>CAVPST010000008.1:0-26690 GCA_963708505.1 uncultured Thermoleophilia bacterium | reverse complement strand
ACGCCCGACGACCATCGCAAACTGCGCCAACTAAAACTGCCCTATCAGCGGTTGCTGCAGTTCATCCGCGCCGGGTGACGCAGGGCGTACCGAGACACGGGTTTAATGGCGGCACTGCTGGGGCTCGACGAACTGACCCAAAGGGGGACTGAGTGGCCGCATCCAAGACCAGTACTGCGCGTCCGGGGCGGACGGTTGGGCCGACGACCGAGTTCAGCTTGCTGTTCCGCGTCAAGCCGGGCCATGCCGAGGCTTTACGCGAGGCGCTCGAGGCTCTCCAGAACCACCCGGGGTACCGGCCGGGCGACTACGACATTCCGATCGTGTCGATTCACGAGGCGAGGTTCGTGCTCTTCGACGACGACACGCGCCTCGCGTTCTTCACGAGCTTCGACGGCTCGTGGGACGCCTACATGGACGATTTCTTCAACACCGGGGCAACCCTGTCGCTGTTCGACGCCACGTTCCGGCATACCGAGGGCTACGAGGGACTCCCGGATATGGCGGCGTTGCACGCATTCATCCTGGGCGCCGAGCAGACCGCGGTGGCGTATGCCCGGAACTACGGCGGAACGGTCAAGGAGATTCGGAAGGCGCAGCGCGTCAACGAAGCCTTCCAGCGCGTGCTTGACGATCCAGCCGCCGCTGAAGCGCTTCAGCATCCGGCGCTGAAGCCGCTGCTTGACGAGGCCGCCGACTAGCCGGCCGGAACTGGGGGTCTTCTTGTCTGATCACATCTCCGGCCCGCGCGCACTGGCCGACCCGATCGCGGACATCACCGACGTCTATGCGTTCCCGAGTCCCGAACGCGAAGGGCGTCTCGTGCTCGTCATGAACACGCTGCCGTTCGCGCAGCCTGAGCAACCGTTCTCGGAGGGTCTCATCTATCGCTTCCGCCTTCGTCCCTTGGCTCCTCGCGAAGACGAGGCGCGCTCTCCGTTCGCCGTGCACGAAGACGAGCTTCGGTTCGACTGTGTCTTCTCGGAGCCCGACGGCAACGGCGTTCAGGAGGGTGTCTGCAGCGGTCCGGGCGGGGAGCAGGTGTCGTTCGCCGTCAATGACGAAGCGGGCGGCGAGCGCGAGGGGATCCGCGCGTTCGCGGGACCTCGCTGGGATCCCTTCATCCTCGACGCGCCGGCGGCGTTGAAGACGATTGCGACAGAGCAGCTCGCATTCACCGAACACGGCGCGATCTTCATGGACGGGAAGAACGTCCTGAGTCTCGTCGTCGAGATCGACTGTGCGCGCTTCCTCGGCGGCAAGCCGCTCGTCGGTGTCGTGGCCGAGACGTTGACGCGCGGGAAGTTCAACGTCCGCATCGAGCGCGTCGGCCGGCCGGAAGTGAAGAACATGCTCCTCGCGCCGAAGCAGTTCGACCCCGTCAACCAGGACCTCGAGATTCGCGACCTCTACAACATGGAGGACGGCTTCCATCTCGCCGAGGCGTACAAAGGCGCGTACCGTGCGCGGCTGAACGCCAACCTCGCGTTCTGGGACGGCCTCGACGGCAAGACGGACTGGCCGGTCAACGGCAACGGCCACCCGCTGACGGAACTGTGGCTTGCCGACTACCTCGTCGTCGACACGGCTCGGCCGTACGTGGAGCAGGGGTCGTTCCTCGAGATCGAGCGCGCAACGCGCGAAAAGCGTCCGCACGAGACGTGCGGCGGCCGAACCTTGAACGACGACGTGATGGACACGTTCTTCACGTTCATCATCACGGGAGGGAACGGCGCGCCCGTGCGGGACGGCGTTGACCAGTCGAGCAGGCCATCCGCGCAGACCTTTCCCTACCTGGCGACTCCCAACCCGGATCCGCCAGAACCACCGGAGCACCACTAATGGCCGCCACTCCGGTTGCGACATCGGCGGTCGCACTCGAGCTCGACGACATCCAGAGCGGTGCGCTGCAGGAACGCCCATCTCCGTACGCCGGCCGCTACCTGCTGCTCCGGATCGACGACCGTGCTGCGGGGCGTGAGCTCGTGCGCCGGCTCCACGCCGTCGTCGACGCGAGCCGGTCGGCGGACCCCGTTCGAGGCGCGCGCGCGACCGTCGCCTTCACCTATCACGGGCTGAAGCAACTCGGCGTTCCGCAGGAGTCGCTGGACAGCTTTGCGCCCGAGTTTCGGCAGGGCATGGCGGAGCGCGCCGCGGACCTCGGCGACGTCGGCGAGAGCGCGCCGGAAAATTGGGAACGGCCGCTCGGGA
This sequence comes from uncultured Thermoleophilia bacterium, assembly GCA_963708505.1. Classification (GTDB taxonomy): domain Bacteria; phylum Actinomycetota; class Thermoleophilia; order Gaiellales; family Gaiellaceae; genus PALSA-600. The sequence continues at coordinate 24,479 of CAVPST010000008.1, read as the reverse complement.
CGACAGACGTGCACGTGGCGATCAGCGTGCTTGCGCCGGACAGCGACCGGCTCGAAGAGGTCGCGGCGCGGGCGCGCCGTGCGCACGAGGATCTGTCCGGCGTCGAGGTGATCTGGCGGCAGGACTGCTACCAGCTGGCGACGGGTCGGACGTCATTCGGGTTCAAGGATGGCATCGGCCAGCCTTCTATCGAAGGCAGCGGGATTGACGGCACGAACCCGCAGCAGGCACCGATCAAGGCCGGCGAGTTCCTGCTCGGCTATCCGGACGAGACCGGCGAGGTGCCGCCGATGCCCACACCCGAGGTGCTCGGCCGGAACGGCACCTACATCGTCTTCCGAAAGCTGCACACGCGCGTTGCCGCGTACCGCCGGTACCTCCGGGAGAAGGCAGCCGGTCGGGATGACGAGCTGCTGCTCGGTGCGAAGATGGTTGGTCGCTGGCCGAGCGGAGCGCCGCTGTCGCTCTCCCCCGACGTGGACGATGGCGCGCTCGGCGGCGACCGGCTTCGCAACAACGCCTTCTCCTACGGCGACGATCCCAAGGGCCTGAAGTGCCCACTCGGCGCCCATGCACGACGCGCCAATCCGCGTGACGCGTTCGACGATGACGCAAGCGTGAACGTCCGGCTGCACCACATGATCCGACGTGGGACGAGCTACGGGCCGATGCTTCCCGACGGCGAGCTCGAGGACGACGGAGCCGACCGCGGCATCGTCTTCGTCTTTGCCGGCTCCCACCTCAAGCGCCAGTTCGAGTTCGTCAAGACGCAGTGGCTAAACGACGGGATCTTCATCGGCGCGCCGACAGAGAAAGATCCGCTCGTCGGCGCGAACGACGGCGGCACGTTCACGATCCCGCAGCGCCCCATCCGCCGGCGTCTCCAGGACCTACCGCCGTTCGTCGTCACGAGAGGCGGCGAGTACTGCTTCGCACCCGGCTTGCGCGCGCTGCAGTGGCTCGCCGCACTGAAAACCTGACGAGGGGAGAAGACGTGGCTGCGACGCCGCAACGCACAGACCGCTGGAAGGCACTCGACTTCAGCCCGCCGACGAATTCCGGCGAGCCGGCCGATCCCGTAGTGCTCGACTACGAGGACGACGAGCGCATCGCGGTGATCACGCTGAACAGTCCGCCGGACAACGCGATCACCACGGAGATGGGAGCGCGCCTGACGGAGGTGCTCGAGTCGATCGCCGTTCGCACCGCAGTTCGAGTCGCGGTGATCACCGGTGCTGGTGAGCACGCGTTCTCCGTCGGAAGCGACCTGCGGCAGCGCAAGAACATGACCAAGGAGCAATGGCTACGCCAGCGGCAGGATTTCGATCGCACGCTCTACACGTTGCGACAGTTGCGCAAGCCGATCTTCGCCGCTGTGAACGGCGTCGCCTACGGCGGTGGATCCGAGGTCGCGCAGAGCACCGACTTCATCATCGCGTCCGACAACGCCACGTTCGGACAGCCCGAATCGATGATCGGCCTCGCAGCCGGAGGAGGCTCTCCGGTCTTCCTCCCACGCGTTCTGCCGCCGGGCAAGGCGCTGCAGATGCTGATGACGGGCGACCCCATCACCGCGGAGGAGGCGTACCGGCTCGGCATGGTCAACGAGATATATCCCCAGTCCGAGCTGATGGACGCCGCGCGCCGCATCGCGCGGAAGATCGCGAGCAACTCGCCGACCGCGGTTCAGGCCGTGAAGCGCGCAGTCCGCATGGGTGAAGGGCAGCCGATCGAACAGGCGATCGCGATCATGATGGAGGCCCACTGGCGCTCGGCCGTGCACCCGGACCGCGTCGAGGGGATCGGCGCGTTCAACGACGGCCGTGATCCCGCCTTCCAGGACACCGACTACTGATGGAGACCACCCACCGAGCAGGAGGCTGAGGCATGGCCGTAGCGGACAACCTCGAGCAGTCGCGCGCTGCGCTGACGATGATCCACGGAATGCCGTTCAACGCCGAGGCGCCGCGCGAGGCGCTCGTCGGCGACATCACACCGACCGAGCTGCACTACGTTCGCAGCAACTTCGCGGTGCCTGCGCACGACGGCACGCTGGAGATCGGCGGTGCCATTGCGAATCCCACGACCGTCACGCTCGACGATCTGCGCGCGATGCCGGCAGTGGAGCGTGCGGTCACGCTTGAATGCGCGGGAAACGGACGGCTGGCGATGAGGCCGCTGCCGACGGGCGAGCCGTGGGGCGACTACGCCGTCTCCACGGCGCGCTGGACCGGCGTGCCTGTCAAGCATCTACTCGACTTGGCGCAACCCGCTGCAGATGGCGTCGAGGTTCTCTTCCGGGGCGCCGATCACGGGCCGTACCACCTCAGCGCGATACTGGCCAACACCGACCAGCAGGAGCTGACGTTCGAGCGCGCACTCCCCCTCGGCCTCGTGACCGATCCCGCGGCCGAGATCCTGGTCGCCTACGAGATGAACGGCGAGCCCCTCGGTTCTGATCACGGAGCGCCGTTTCGCCTGATCGTGCCCCACTGGTACGCCGTCGCATCCGTGAAGTGGCTGAAGCGGATCGACGTGCTGACCGACCCGTACGCCGGGGAGTTCCAGACCGGCCACTACATCTACGAGTGGCCGGACAAGCCCCACGAGCGCGTCGACCTCATGCGCGTGCGCGCGCGCATCACCGACCCGGTCCCGGGCGCGGTCATTCCGGCGGGCATCTACACAGTGCGCGGAAAGGCGTGGTCGGGCACCGGCCCGGTCACCGCTGTCGACGTGAGCCTGACGGGCGCGAGCGAGTGGTATCCCGCCGAGGTGGAACCGCCCAAGGGCCCGTACCAGTGGCAGGACTGGTCGTTCGAGTGGACGGCAGAGGGAACCGGGCGCAAGACGCTACGCGCCCGCGCGACAGATGCGTCCGGGAACGTCCAGCCGGAAACCCCGCCGTGGAACCGGCTCGGCTACGGGAACAACGCCGTCGAGATCGTCTACGTCGACGTGCCATAGCTCAGCGCCGGGTGGGCTGCTCGGAGTTCCCGCGACCATTCCGGCCATGCCCGCCGCGTTTCCACGGTGCGCCACACCAAGCTGCTCGAAAATGGTTGACGTCAAGAACGCCGGACCTCGGCCGGCGAAGATCTCACTGAGTACCTTGACGGGTACGTAACTGCTTGGGTACATTGGTTGCGTGGACATGGTGCTGCATGCGTTGTCGGACGGCAGTCGCCGGACGATGCTCGAGGCGCTGAGAGGCAAGCCCGCAACCGTTAACGAGCTGGCGGCTTTGTTGCCGATCGCGCGGCCGGGTGTCTCGCGCCACCTCCGAGTTCTTCGCGACGCCGGCCTGGTAGACGTTGAGCAGCGGGCTCAGTTCCGCGTCTACGCCCTTCGGCCCGAACCGATGGCCGAGGTCGACGCGTGGCTGAGTCACTATCGGGCGCTGTGGCAGCACCGTCTGGATGCACTACGCACGGAGGTCGAACGGGGTAAACGAAAACGGAGGGGGAGCACATGAGCGAGGCGAGAACAGATCAAGAGCAGACGACGGAAGAGCGGATCGTCGGCACGCTTCGTAGCGTTGACGGCAAGGGAGTTGTTCACGTCGAGGACGTCTATGCGACCGAGATCGATGATCTCTGGTCGGCGGTAACCGATCCGAAACGTCTAGCTCGCTGGCTCGTCGAGGTGGAGGGCGATTTGCATCTCGGGGGCACGTTTGACGCTCGTTTCACGAGTGGCTGGGAGGGATCAGGGCGCGTCGAGGTCTGCGATGCCCCGTACCGGCTTTTGTTGACGATGAGCGCCGTCCTTGAGGACGACACCGTGATCGAGGTGATGCTGAGCGCAGACGTCGGCGGAACGCGGCTCGTGATCGAGGAACGCGGCCTCCCGACAGAGGATCTACCGGGGCACGGAGCCGGGTGGCAGGCTCACCTCGAGGATCTCGCGACCTACTTGTCCGGGGGCGATCCAGGAGCCTGGCATGCACGCTGGACCGAACTGATGCCGCTGTACAGAGATCTCGCGCCTAGCTAGGTCGGCTGCGCGAACGTCCGTGTCGCCCGAACACCGCGGGCTGTCGCCAAGCTGGACGACAGCGTGGTCAACCTGTGGTGACTCGACTCTCGCGCGCACTGACGTCGGCTGTCGCCGAACGACGGAATGACGTCGGCACTTGGCACCCCTTCGCGCCGCCGGCGTTCTCGGCCGACAGGTTGGTAGGGTCGGGGCTGCGGGCCGACCCTCACGGTCTTGTTGAGGGATTCCCTTCGCCCAGCGGGGAAGAGTCAGTACCCCGACAACCGAGGAGAACACCATGGAACGGTTTCCCTGGCATCCGACGTCGCGACACGGCGTGGGCTCGAAACCTCTGGTGATTGCCGGCGTCACCGCGCTTGCGCTGGCGGTCCTGGTCGCGGCGGGCATGGCCGCTACGAACGGCCCACGGGGCAGCAGTGCCCCCGGGCCTAACGGCTGTCCGACCAACAAGAGTGCGAAGACCGCTCCGATCGCCGACATCGCACCGCCGGCTCGGCTCCAGATCGCGGCGTTCGACGTGCTGTCCGGATCCGTCAATGAGCAGACCAACAGCTTCACGCTGAAGGTACGCGTGGGCAGCACCTGCAGCGTCAACATCAAGGGCGCGAGCGTCTACGTGACCGCGGTGCCGTATAACCAGTTCAGCATCCCGGCAGAAGAGCTCACCGGGGACGACGGCACCGCAATTCTTGTCTTTCACCGCGACGCGAACTTCCCCGCAAGCAGCCAGCAGCAGCAGCTGACGCTTTTCATTCGCGCGACAAAGCCGGGTGAGGACCCCCTCGCTGGCGTCTCGACACGGCGGCTCGTCGGGGTCGATTTCTCCGGCTAACGCTCGCCTAGGTGCGGACGGCCGCGTCACGATCCGCCTCGTGGCGCGGCCTCGGAACCCTTCCCGCGTCCGAAACGGGACAACGGTGTCTGATCGGGCGGAAGGCAAGGCTCACTAGACTCGGTCGCGGCGTGAAGATCGTGGTCGCGAATCTCAAGGGCGGGGTCGGGAAGACCACGACCACCGTCTACCTGGCCGCCGTCGCGGCGTCACGCGGCCACCTCCCTGTGGTGGTCGTCGATGCCGATCGGCAGGCTTCGGCTGCCGAGTGGCTCGAGGAGCGCCCGATCGACGGAGTCGAGGTGATAGAGGCCCCGTCGGAGCGAACGCTCGCCCGGGCAATGAATGGGGATCAAGGGACGGTGGTTGTCGATTTGCCGCCCGGAGACGAGCGGCTCGTGCAATCGGCGATCGCCGCCGCCGACGCGGTCGTGATCCCGACACGCGCCGGCGGTGTCGAGTTCGCGCGCGTCACGTACACGCTCGCAATGATTCCGTCGAAGACGCCTCGTGGAATCGTGATCACTGCCGCGCGCCTCGGGACGAATGACCTCCAGGAGACGATCGACTGGTGGAAGGGCGAGGGCGTCCCGATTTGGGCTGTCGTGCCGGAGCGGGTCGGCATCGCTGCCGGCCCAGAGGCACGGCTGTATCGCGATGGTCTCGACGGATACTCGAAGATGCTCCGCCGCATCCTCCGCTCAACCTAGAATTCAGCGCCCGAGCGCGCGAAGGTCGCCTTACGCGACCGCATCCACGCCGTCTCCTACGGTAGAGCTGTGCCGGACCGGCGCGCGTTAGAGGTCTTTCCGCGCAAACAGCGCGAGGGCAGCTGCCCCCACCGCGAGGAGATACACCACGGCCCAGACCCGTATCGGCCAGCCGTGAACATAGGCGCCGCCGAACGGTCCGAGCTGGAGCAGGAACCCGGTCAGGCCGCGCTGGTCCGCCGTGATCATGCGAAGACTGTCCTGGTAGAGCGCTTCGAACGGGAGCGCCCACGAGGCGATCGTCGAGGCGTGCTTGATCGCGTGCGAGTTGAGCGCGTGGCCGATCGAGCCCAGCAGGCCGGCGACGAGGCCGCCGCCGAACAGCATGAAGACCATGATCCCATTCGCCGTCGACGAAAGCAGGACCGAGCCCAAACACGAGACGGCGGTCACGATCACGACGCCGCCTGCCAGCTCGACCCCGGGCCAGACGAGTACGTCAGGCCAGAAGTGCCCGGTCAACCCGACGATGCAGACAGCGAGGAAATAGACCGCGAGCACGTATCCGACGCAGACGAGCGACGCGCCGGCGAAGCGCGAGACGAGCAACGTCGAGCGTCCGACCGGCCTGACGACGAGCGGCTGGAGCAGCCCCCGCTCCGCATCCCCGGTGACGACGCCGAGGGTCAGGAACACGGCGAGGACGACGCCGAGGAACAGCGTCGCGAACATCGCGAGCCCGACCAGAAACGACCCCGCGAACGTGCGGGTGTCGACCTGGACGTCCTGCGGCGGCTGAATGTTCGTGAGGTCGACGAAGACGTAGTGGTTCGCGAGCCAGAAGAGAACGAGGAACGCGACCGTGAGCACAAGCACGACCGCGAACACCCGCCGCCGCACCGCCTCGCGGAACCCGTACCCGGCAACAACCAGGACGTTGCTCACGTCGTCTCGCCCCCGACCACCTCGAGATAGACCTCCTCCAGGGTCGACGCGACGACGCGGACGCCATAGACCCGGCGCCCGGCCGCTACTGCCTCGGCGACGAGCCGCGGCGCATCCTCACGGGTCGCACCCTCGATCAGCCGTGTCCCCTCGTCGGTCTCGAGCTCGAGCCCGCGCGGCCTTCCGAGCTCATGCGGCGCGCCGGCGGCGACCACCTCCCCGCCCCGCAGAATCGCAACCCGGTCACACACGAGCTCGACCTCGGAGAGCAAGTGCGAGTTGAGCAGCACCGACGTCCCACGGTCGCGAAGCCTCTCCAGCAGCTCGCGGACGATCCGGCGCCCGACCGGATCGAGCGCCGAGGTTGGCTCGTCAAGCAGCAACACGCGCGGCTCACCGACAAGCGCCTGCGCAATCCCGAGCCGCTGCTGCATCCCCTTAGACATCCCCTCCACACGCCGGTCGGCGGCGTCGGCGAGCACTACGAGCTCGAGCAGCCGCTTCCGCTCGGCTGCGCCACCGACCGATCCGGCCAGCCGCTGGTGCAGCTCAAGCACCTCTTCGGCCGTGTACCAGCCGGGGAAGCGGAAGAGCTCAGCGAGATACCCGAGCGCCGCCCGCGCGGCGCTGCTTCCGGCTCGGGCCCCACCCACCTCGGCCGAGCCGTCACTGGCGCGGACAAGCCCGACGAGGATCTTGACGAGCGTCGACTTCCCGGCCCCGTTCGGTCCCAGCAGCCCTACAAGCTCGCCCTCTCCCACCTCGAGGTCGACCCCGCGAAGCGCTTCGACAGGCCCGTAGCGCTTGCGGAGCCCGTGCACGGCGAGGGCGGTTCCCACGCCCCGAGCCTAGCCCGACTGCAATCTGAACACGCTAGAAGGGAGAATCCAGCCGTGCCGTCCGCTTTGGGTGAGCTCACGGCCGCGCTCGTCGCGATCGATTCCGTCAATCCGGCGCTCGTGCCGGGTGGCGCCGGCGAGCGCGAGATCGCGTCCTTCGTCGCTGACTGGTGCGTCAACAAAGGGTTCGAGATTGAGATTCTCGGGGACGAGCGCCCGAGCGTCGTTGCCACGAAGCGCGGCCTGGGCGGCGGTCGCTCGCTCCTCCTTAACGGGCACCTTGACACCGTCGGCGTGGCGGGGATGGAGGCGCCGTTCGAGCCACGCATCGAGGACGACCGGCTCTACGGACGTGGGGCGTATGACATGAAAGGTGCTCTCGCCGCGATCCTGCTCGCCGCGACCGATGTAACAGGGCTGCGCGGTGACCTGATCGTAACCCTGGTCGCCGACGAGGAGCTCGCATCGATCGGTACCGAGACCGTAGTCGAGTCCCTGCGCGCCGACGCAGCGATCGTCGTCGAGCCTACCGAGCTTCGGGTGGCAATCGCGCATCGAGGCTTCGTCGGCTTTGAACTCGAGACCGAAGGCGTCGCCGCGCACGGCTCGCGGCCGGATCTCGGCGTTGATGCAATCGCAAAGATGGGGCCGATCCTGGTCGCGCTTGCAGAACTCGATGAGCGGCTCCAAACAGGATCACGTCACCCGCTTGTCGGGCCTGCGTCGTCACACGCGTCGCTGATCGAGGGAGGCCAAGAGCTCTCGAGCTTCCCGGCCAACTGCGTGCTAACGGGCGAACGCCGCACGATCCCCGGCGAGACCGTCGAGCAGGTCGAAACGGAGCTGCGCGCCATCGCCGGAGAGGCCTCCTTGCGGATCATCGCGAGCAGGGACCCGTTCACCGCCGACCCGAACCACCCGTTCGCCGAACTCGTTGGTAGCGTCGCTCACGCAGGCGATTACACAGGCGCGCCGTTCTGGACCGACGCCGCGCTGCTCGCCGGCGCCGGCATCCCGACCGTCCTCTTCGGGCCCGCCGGCGAGGGAGCGCACGCGACTGTCGAATGGGTCAGCCTCAACTCACTCGACCGCGTCCGCGAGGTCGTCCGGCGCGTCGCCGCCGAATGGTGCGCGTAAGCGAGCGGCGTCTGCTCGCGGGTGCGACCGCTGCAGTCGCCGACCTTACGCCGCCGTTCGACCGAAGTCGTCCACGAGCATGTGCACGTGGCCAACAGGCTCGAATCCCAGCCGCTCGAGGATCGGGCGGGACATCGAGCCGCCCTGAGTGATCAGCGCGGGGCTGCCGCGCGAAACCGCGTCGTCCCAGCGAGCACGGACGAGCGCGCGGTAGGCGCCGCGACCGCGGGCGCGGCCCAGCGTCGCGCCGCCGTACAGGAGAAGGCCGTGCGGGGTCGGCGCGGCCGTCCCCGTACAGACGAGCTCGCCGTCGAGCCACACGGCGTGCCGAACGATCGGCGATTCGCGCCACCGGCTTTCGAGCAGCGCGCGCGCCTCCTCGATCTCCTCCGGCGATGACTCGAACGCCTCCCATTGCACCTCACACGCGGCGACGAAGTCTTCGAACGTCTCGACTCGACGGGCAACGGCGTTCGGAGGACCCAGCGGGGGCTCGTCGGTGAGGATGAGCGCGACGGCGTACGGGTCCCTGTCGTACATGAGGCCGCGCTCGAGCAGCGCGTCGACGAGTCCCGCCGGCGCGCAGCTGCCGACCTCCCACTGCGTCTTCGTGCGTCCACGCTCACGCAGCACAGCGCGCACCTCCCCGAGCACGTCGTCGACGTCGGCGACGGGGAAGCGCTGCCGTTGCACGGTGTTCCACGACGCCCCGGCGCCCATGCAAAGCGTGTACCGCCCGCTGTCGATCCGCTCGTCGCCGGGTCCGAGCGGCCCGAACGAATTCGGATATTCGGCAACCTCGCGCAGCACGGGAGGAAGCTACCCTCCGACGGTCTCACGCGGCGCCTTAGCTGTACGCGAGCGCCCGGCTGCATCGGGCAGCCGCGACGCAGGAGGACTCCCGTGACACTCGAGGCTCGTTCGCGGGTCTGGGGAGGCGAGGGCGGCACAAGCCGCCCTCGCCGCGTCCGCGGTCGGGGTTCCTTGCAGCTAGTCGTCGTTCTTCAGAGCGTCCTTGATCTTGTCGCCGACCTCGTCGGCCGTTTCTTTTGCGCGGCCGACACCCTTGTCGACCTTGCCTTCGCGCTTCAGGTCGTCGTCGTCGGTCAGATCGCCTACCGCTTCCTTGATGCGGCCCTTGGCTTCGTCGGTGCTCATGCTGATCTCCTCTCAGTCGGTGAGATCGTTCTGTGGCCGGACGCGGCGCGCTGTCAGATCCCGCTCTCACCCCCTGAGAGCCACGCGGGCGAGAGCTACGCGCGCCCGGCCACGTAACTCTTTGCGCTCCGGTCCACCGAATAAACGCCCGCGGGCGGGGTTACAGCGCGGCTGAAACGGTTATGGCGTCTGTCGCACTCGCCTGCTTCCTCGCCTGGCGGGGCTTGCAACGCCGCCGACGACCCTCTGGGGAGTTCGTAGGATGCGTCCCGCGGTGACGCCCGGGCTTGATCGGGGGAAGGGAACGTCGACGGCCGTCCGCTCTGACACTGAAGACGACGTCGTCGGCGAGGCGCGTTGGCCCATGGCCGGCGCCGTGCTCGCGGCGATGGTCCTCACGATTCTGCTGCCTGCCGACATGCGGTTCGGGCCGCAGTGGCTGCTCCCGCTCGTCGAAGGCGTGTTGCTCGTCGCCGTGGTCGCGGGCGACCCCGGCAAGATCAACCACCGCTCGCGCTGGCTGCGCGCGCTCTCGATCGTGCTCGTGTCCGTGCTCGTGCTCAGCGCGCTCTGGGCGACGGTGCAGCTGATCGACGACCTCATCCATGGCGGCGCGGTGACGAACTCGGCGAGCGAGCTGCTCGAGGCCGGAACGACTGTCTGGGTGTCGAACAACATCGCGTTCGCTCTTCTTTACTGGGAGCTCGACGGCGGCGGCGCGGCGGCGCGCGCCCACCACCTTCCAAGCCACCACGGCTTCGCGTTTCCCCAGCAACTGAACCCGAGTATCGGGCGGCCCGATTGGCGGCCACGGTTCATCGACTACCTGTACCTGGGCTTCACCAACGCGACGGCTTTCAGCCCGACCGACGTCATGCCACTCGCGCCGTGGGCGAAGATCGCAATGGCGATTCAGTCGCTTGTCTCGCTCGGCATCCTCGGGCTCGTCATCGCGCGGGCCGTGAACGTGTTCACGTAACCGTCTCCCGACATGTTCGAGGTGCGATCGGGGTCGTCGCGTTTGGGTACGGTGGCGCCATGGCCGAAGTGGTCGAGGTACACGACCTCACGACGCCTTCTCAGGACGGTTGGACACTGGACTACCGAATCCGCCGCGAAGACGGCGAGGAACTCCACGCCGAGGTTCGCTGTTGGCGAAAGGCACACGCCGCTGCGGAAAAGGCAGCGAACGCGGACGCTCTCGCCGCGATTGCGGACCGGGGCAGCACCGCTGCGCGCGAGTACGCGGAGCTGGTGGAGTCCCCGGCGACACGTGGTGCGGTGCTGATCTCGATCTGGTTCGACCCCGCCGACGCGGGCAGGTTGCGCCGCCGGGTCAGCTACGAGCGCGCTCCCGCATAGGTCGCCCTGGCTGAATCGCGGGCAGGGGCAATCCTCAGCGATTGAGATTCCCCGCCCAGCGCAGACTGGCGCTGGGCGGGGAATCGGCTGGCCTCTCTAGAACAAGCCGGGGCTGACGCCACCCGGCTTCTCGATCGAGGGCGCCTTCTCGCACTGACCCATCCGCTTGCCGCCGACGGAGTTCGGTAGCCAGACGCGCGGGTAGAGGTCGTTGGTGAGGTCGGCGCTGTCCCAGACCATCCTGTTGCCGGAACACGACAGGTTCCCGCCGATCGTGTTCGAAAGGAGCTCGATGGCGTCGGGGTCGAGGAGCTGGTCGTTGGTCACCGTCAGGCTCAGCCCGATGTGGACTCGCGCGACGCCGAGCCAGCACGAGCTCAGCCCGCTGATGCTCATCCACCCGCCGACCGAGGAGTCCTCGTAGTCGCTGTACACCGGTGAGCCGAACGCCGCGAACGCGCCTGACGGATCGCACGTCACACCGCCACCCCCGCCGTTCTCGCTCACGTTGCCGCGTACCGTCCCGTCGTGAACGATCACACCGAGGGGCTCGGTACTCGTGAGGTTCCCGCCAACCCTCGCCGCGCTGTTCAGGGTCGGGCTGTGATCCGGACCGGCCATCGGATCGTCGAAGCACGGGAAGCTGGTCGCGAAGCAGCCGAGCAGCAGCGTTCCGCCGCTCTGCACGCTGACGCTGCCGTCAACCGTCAGCGTCGACGCAGGTGAACCAGGCTCGAAGTTCGTCTCGCCGAACGTCGCCAGCAACGCCGAACCCGGCAGCACCGTCAGGTTTCCCTTCACTTCCGTCGGTCCCGCATTGACGACGCACGCCCCATTGATCTGCACGTTCCCGGCATGGATCCCGGACAACACGCCGACGTGTGCCGGAAAGTCGTTCAAGCTGCCGGTGCAGATGTCTGTATCGCGGGCGCCGGCCGGAGCAGCCCCGAGCGCCGAGAATCCACTGGCAATCAGACACAGCGCCAAGGCATACCCGAGCCGCTGTCGCAACGTCTTCCTCATCGCGTCCTCCATTCCTAAGGGCCAGCGACACCCACGAGGGCCAGCTGTAACCCCGGAGTAAGATGGCGGGCTTTTCGCCAGCCCTCGCACGACTCTAAGACGTCAAAAATGACGGAGACCTGACCTCGCGCGGCCACCTACGGTCACGCTCCAGGCGTCCGGCCGGCTTGCCAACTCCCGGTGGACAAATCATATTTTGAGTCATGGCCGCGATGACAGACAGGGTCGAAACGCTCGACGTCGACCTGTTCTCGTTCGTTCCGATGCAGGCGATCGGTCGCGACAAGCGCGCGTTACTGGCGCTGCATACCGCGGTGGCCGCAACCAAGACCCCGTTCGCGTACCTCGAGATCGGCTCATTCCGCGGCGGCTCGCTCCAGGCGCTCATCGCCGACCCGCGGTGCTCGTGCCTGATGTCGATCGATCCGCGAACCGCAGAGACGCCGGACGAGACACGCGGTGCGTACACGTATCAGGAGAACACGACCGCACTGATGTTGGAGTCCCTGTCGCAGGTTCCGGGAGCGGACCTCGGGAAGCTCACGGCGTTCGAGACCACGACCGAAGCAATGGATCCCGCTGCGCTACCCCAGCGTCCGGACTGCTGCTTCATAGACGGCGAGCATACGAACGACGCGGTGCTGAACGACGCTCGGTTCTGTGCCGAGGCAATGGCAGGAGCGGGGGTGATCGCATTTCACGACTGGGGGATCGTCCGGTCGGCGATCAAGGCCTTTGTCCGCGAGCGCCGAAGGGACATCTCGTTTGCGCTGGCCATCAACCGGCCGGGTAACCCCGGGGCGGGGTACGGGGTGTTCGCGCTCGAACTCGGTGAGAAGGGAATCCTGAGACACCCCGCGCTCGAGCGCGCGACCGGCGATCGGTCGTATCGGATCTGGGCCACCGCGAACCGACCTCGCCGCAGCGCGCTGCCGCTCGTGCTGACCTGGGACGCGTTGACCGCGATCGACTCGATGCGAGGCCGAGCCCGACGGCGGGCTCGAGGCAGGCAGCAGCGCGCCTAGCTGCAGGACGCCTGTCCGTCTTCTGCCGACAGTCCTATAGTCGCGTCATGACACCGTCGAAGGAATGCCAGTAATGGCAACAGCATCAGTCTCCGTAGTGATGGCAACCTACAACGGAGCCCGGTTCCTGGAGCCTCAGCTGGCGAGCATCGCCGCCCAGACTCGGCTCCCTGACGAGCTGGTCGTTTGCGACGACCAGTCTTCAGACGAGACGGTGGAGATAGTCGAGCGATTTGCGTCGCGCGCACCCTTCGAGGTGCGGGTCGTGCGCAATCCTGACCGACTCGGCTTCGCGGGGAATTTCCTGCACGCCGCTCGCCTGTCGCGAGGGGATGTGATCGCGTGGAGCGACCAAGACGACATCTGGATGCCCGAGAAGCTCGCCGTCTGCGCACGCGAGCTCGAGATGGACGACGAGGTGTTGCTCGTCGTGCATGCCAGCCAGTTCGGGGAATGGATGCGACACGGCCGTCCCGTCGTCCGGGGTGCGACCGGAGACTGGTTCGGTCGCTTCACGCCGCGGCGTGTAAGGCGCCGGACCGTCTACACGCCGACGTCCCTGCCGCTGAGGACGAGATTTCCGGGCCGCTCGTCGCTGGTGTCGCGGCGAGTTCTCAACGTTGCCGACGCGTTGGAGACGAGGCTTCCGGGAATCATCATCGACGAGTTCGAGAGCCACCACGACCTTTGGATCGGCTTCGTGGCCGCAGCAATCGGCAAGGTCGTGATCCTGCCCGACGCCCTTGTGCAATACCGCCTGCACGACGCACAGGTCACCGGACGCGCCGAACCGCCGAAAGGAGCGGCGGATAGCGCGAAGGCAACCACAAACAAGTTGGGGGAGAGCATCGAGCGCTACGCGAACGCGGGCGCCACCTTCGGGTACTTTCGGGCCAGCATCCTCACGCAGCTGGCCGCGCAACTCGACGAGGCGGCCGGCTTCGACCGCGGCCCGGCCGAGTTCCGCGCCTCGCTCGCAGCCCAAGTGGAAGCGGGAGACAACCGCGAGGGCGAGGCGGCGCGCAACGCGGCACGGAGGGGGGAGAGGTACCGTCGGCGCGCAGAGCTGTCATTGCGACGCCTCGAGCTCCGCCGTCAGCGTCCACTTTCTAGAGCCGCCGCGGCGTGTCTCGTCGCAAACGTCGCGCGCGGAGATTACGGCCCCCGCCATCTCGGCGGTCACGGTCTCAGAGGGCTGGCAGTGGATCTCTTACCGGTGAGCTACCGCGGCACGCGGGCCACCCAGCTGTAGGCCCAGCCAAGTTGTCCACCTCTGCGAGTCGGGTGAGGGTCGTTCGCGGCCGAGTGAGCGTACCGACCTCGAGGCGGAGACCGCGAGCAGCTCCTGGATCTAGGATCAGGCATCTTCGACCGGCGTCGCCTAATCGGACAACGACTGATCTCGCTGACGATTGCCCCAACCCGGAAGTTGCGAACACGTTAACGGGCTTAAGGATTTCGGAAGGAGCGCTGGCGCCGGTCGGGCGATCGAACTAGTTTCGCGCTAGCTGCGGTTGTGTTGGTCTGAGGGGCGGACACAACTACCTGAGGGACTCCCCTCCTTGAGGGGAGAGAGGGGAGTCCCGCGCAGCTTCGCTTGATGAGCCGTGCCGTTGCGATCGGATGTGGCGGCGAACGCCTCGATTCCGTCGATGACGCTCGCAAAGCGGAGCGACTCGAAGAGATCGAAGGTGTGCTGCCCGCCGGGTAGCTCCGCGTACACGACCGGATTCGACGAGGTCGAGCCCAGCCTCTGGACGAAGGCTCGTGCGTCCTTCGCGAGCACGATCGTGTCGCGGTCGCCATGCGCGATGAAGAACGGCGGCGCATTCGCGCGCAGGTGCGAGGCCGGCGACGACATCGATGAACCGTTGTACTGGCCGTAGTAGCCGTAGAGCGAGATGGCTGCGGTGACGGAAGTGTCGACGTGCTCGAAGCCCGGCTGGAAGCGCGTCTCGTTCGGCGTCAGCGCTGCCGCCGCAGCCAGGTTTCCGCCGGCTGAGCTGCCTGCCACGAACAACACGGTCGGATCGGCTCCGTATTCGGGGCCGCTCGCGCGCACCCACGCGATCACCTTCTTCACGTCGATCAGGTGGTCCGGGAACTGCGCGGTCGGGCTGAGCCGGTAGTTCGCGCTGACGCAGAGCCAGCCCTGGCTCGCGAGTCGGTAGAGCAGCGCGCGCGCCTCCTTGTTCTTGCGTCCGCCGCGGAACATACCGCCGTGCAGATGGACGAGTGTCGGGCAGCCGGAGGGGCGGGAGCGGTGCCGGTACAGGTCGAGCATGTTCCACCGGCCCGTCTCGCCGTAGCTGATGTTCGCGACCCGCTCCACGTTCCGGCGCCTGACGGAGAACGGCAAGAGCAAGATGCGCGCGAGCGGGAAACGCCGACGCAGCCGCCCCGCCAGATCCGGATCGATGCTGCCGCGCCAGCCCTGCCCGAGCGCGGCGTCGAGAGCCGCCTCCACTGTCCGTCGGGCCCGAAACCCACGCCACGCTATGACCGCAAGAGCGACCGACGTGCAAACGGCGAGAGCGAACGTGCCCCTGCCGACCCAAGAGCCTGCCGCACCCTCACTGAGCGCGAGTCCTGTCGAGGCTGCCAGCCAGTAGAACGCAAGGAAGGGCAGCTCGTTGAGCAGGTACCCGAACCAGTAGCTTCGATTGGACGGACTCGAGCGTCGCGGCAGCGGCGGCGCGACCGCGAACAGCGTGCACCACGTGAGGAGGATCACCGTGACGAGGTATCCGACGGGTGCATGCATGTCGCAATGGTGCGGCCGAAACCGCGTGACCGGTAGACGCCGCTGTCACTGATCGGGCGTGACGAACGTCACGTTCCAGACGAAGCTTGTCAGGCGAGCTTTCGATCGAGGTACTGCAGGAGCTCGTGTGCCGCAAGTTCGATCTCCTTGTGCCGCCACTCCGCCGCACGGTAGTGGCAGGCGATCAGCCCCATTCGATGCACGCGGCGGAAGTTGCCGAAGACGAACGCATAACGCGCCTTCGTCTCCTCGGTGGCGCCCTCGGTTAGTCCGAGATGCCAGGCCGCGTACTCCTCCCAAGAGTGCGCCTTGAGGAACGCGTTCTGGTCACGTGCGCGCGGCTGCACACTCTGCCAGCGCGAGCGAACCACGTAGCGGCGTGCGTCGATCAACCGCTTCGCGTTCGTTACCGCGTCGTGGTTCAGCGTGTAAGAGGGCAAGCGCACATTCTCGCCGAACGGCCTGGCCCCAGTTCAGTTTCTGTTGGGGCCTCGAGCGAGCGCAACCGAGACTCAGTCGACGTCGTAGTGCTCGACCGTCGGGCCGCGTTCGATCAGGAAGCGATCGTCCTCGGGGTAGTACACGGCGACCGACGGATCGTCGCCGGCGAACGCCTTGACGGCCGGCAGGTCCTGCCAGAGCGAAAACGTGAGGATCTCCGTCTCGTCGCCGGCCACCCGGTGGAGGATCCACGCTCCGAGGTTGCCCGGCGTCGATCGATAGTGGTCGATCCCCGTCTCGCGAACGTACGCCACATATTCGGCGGCGTCGTCCGTTCGTACCGTCCCACGCCAGATCCTCGCGATCACAGCTCTCCTCCTCGGCTCGGTTCGATCTCGATTCTCGATCAGAGCACGCCCGCCTGTCCGGACGACGTCTAGGTTCCTCGCCGTGCGGTCGGGCCGGGTCGTCTTCGTCATCGCTCTCGCACTGCTCGCGTCCCTGGGCGCCGACGTCCGAGCGCGCGCGAGCACCGCGTGGGACAACTGCACTCCGAAGCGGGGTGATGTCACCTTCCGGGCTCCGGACGGTACTCGGCTCGCCGGTCATGTCTTCGGAGCGGCTCGACCGGCGTCGTGCTCGCCCACCAGAGCGACGGCAACCTGTGCGCGTGGGTGCCGTACGCGCAGCACCTCGCCAAGCTCGGCTACCGCGCGCTCGTCTTCGACTTCCGGAACGTGGGTGACTCGCAGGCGCGCGACTATCCCGCGAACATCCGGTACGGAGGCGATGTCGCAGGTGCCGCCGCCGAACTGCGGCGACTCGGCGTGAAGAAGGTCTTCCTGATCGGGGCGTCGCTCGGCGGCTCGGCCGTTCTTCAGGCAGCGGCCAACGTTCGGCCGGCGGTCAACGGCGTGGTCAGCGTCTCGGGCGCCGCCGACCTCTCGAACGCGATCGCGAGCGTCCCCGGCTTACGGGTTCCGGTGCTCTACCTCGCGGGATCCGGAGACGTCGATTTCGCCCACGATGCGCACCGGCTCTACAACGCGACGCGCGAACGGCAGAAGACGATCCACGTGCTCGACGACTTCAGGCACGGCACCGCGCTCGTCGAGGGCAGCGCGACCGCTCGCCGCCTCATCCAGGAGTTCCTCAGGACACACTGACGGCGGAAAGGGCCGCCGCCGGCTCGGAGGCTGCAGAGTTGCCGATCGTCGTAAGATCGGGCCGTGCGCGAACTACGACCTGGCCTGTGGCACTGGGAGGCGCCGCACCCCGAGTGGCAGCCGGGCGCGCCGTGGGGCGAGCACGTCTCGTCGTACGCGGTCGACGACGGGGAGCGGCTGCTGCTCTTTGACCCGCTGGCGGTTCCCGGCGAGATCGAAGAGCGCGCAACCGGCCGCGAAACGTCGATCGTGCTCACCGCGCCGTGGCATGAACGCGACTCGCAGAGCCTGGTCGAGCGGCTCGGCGTGCCGGTCTACACGCCGCTGCCCGATACGGCGGAATACCTCATGGAGACATACGGCATCACCGCCGAGCAGGCTGGAGATGGGAGCCCCGATCTCGTCTGGTTGCTCCGCGAGAACAAGGGCGAGGCACGACCGTACTCGGCCGGCGACCGGCTTCCCGTCGGAATCGAGGCATTCCCCGGACAGAAGCCGAACGACACGGTGCTCTGGGTCGAGAGCCACCGCGCAGTCATCGCCGGTGACACGCTCGCCGACTTCGGCGAAGGCCCCCAGATCAATCCCCGCTGGCTGCGCGCGGGCGTGACGCGCGAGCAGGTCGCCGAAGGCCTGCGCCCGCTGCTCGCGCTGCCGGTTGAGCACCTCCTCGAGACCCATGGAGGGCCTTTCGACCGGGAAGCCCTCGTGCGCGCGCTCGCCGAGCGTTCCGCAGCGGCGGGGGAGCCGCATCGCGGCTCCCCCGCCGGCTCTCTAGGCCGCGAGGTCGAGGGCGGGCTCTTCCTGGACGACGGGGGTTGTCTGGCGGCTGTTGGGTGTCAGGAGCGCGATGACGGTCGCAGCGAGGGCGATGCACGCCCCGGCCAGGAGTGCGCGCTGGTAGCCGGTGTCGCCGCCGTCGCAACGCTGTCGCGTCCGCCGTGCAAGATCGACCTCGTCTCGGCGGTGGCGAGTGCCGAGAGGATCGCGAGGCCGAGCGCACTGCCGAGTTGCTGGCCGGTGTTGAGGAGCCCGGCAGCAAGACCAGCCTTGTCCTCGTCGACGCCTGCGTTCGCCGCGGTCGTGAGCCCGGTGAAGACGCCGCCGAGTCCGATCGAGACGATCAGGAGGCCGGGCAGGATGTCCGGGACGTACGAGCCGTCGACCGGGATCCGCGAGAGCCAGTACAGGCCGCCGGCAGCGACCACCGTGCCGACGACGACGACCGGCTTGGTGCCGATACGTGCGAACAGCTGAGACGAGATGCCGGCCGCGATGATGAATCCCCCGGTGAGCGGCAGGTACGCCACACCTGTCTGGATCGGCGAGTAGCCGAGCACGGTCTGCATATAGAGGGTCAGGAAGAAGAACATCGGGAGGAAGCCGGCCAGAGCCACCATCTGTGTGGCGTCCGCCGCAGCAATCCCCTTGACGCGCAGGATCGAGAGCGGAACGATCGGGTTGGGCACGCGCAGTTCGTTGACGACGAACGCCGCCAGGATCACCGCGGCGCCGGCGAGCCCGGCGATCGTGCGCCCAGCGCCCCAGCCGACGTCAGGAGCCTTCACGAGCGAATAGACCAGCAGCAGCATCCCGCCGGTGACCAGCACGGCCCCGAGCGCGTCGATGTTCGCGCGCCGCGCTCGGTCGCCTCAGGCTTGAGGAGGGCGAACGCACCGACGAATGCGAGGACGCTGAACGGGACGTTGATGAACAGCACCCAGCGCCACCCGGGTCCTTCCGTGAGCAGGCCGCCGAAGAGGACGCCCGCGGCGCCACCGAGTCCGGAGACGGCCGCCCAAACGCCGAGGGCGGTGTTGCGGTCGCGAGTGGTGCGAAACGTGCTGGTCAAGCTCGAGAGTGCGGCGGGTGACAGCATCGCGGCACCCACGCCCTGGGCGAGCGGGCGGCGATGAGCAGCGAGTCGCTGTGGGCGAGGCCACCGGCCAACGACGAGCCCGCGAGCACGACAAGGCCGATCACGAGCATGCGGCGCCGGCCGAGCAGGTCGGCCGCGCGGCCTCCCAGGAGCAGGAACCCGCCGTAGGTGAGGATGTAGCCGTCGATCACCCACTGCAGGCTCTGTTGACTGAAGCCCAGGTCGCGTTTGATCGACGGGAGGGCGATGTTGAGGATCGACGCGTCAAGCACGTCCATGAACTGGACGAGGCTGAGCAAGAGCAGGATCGCAACGCCGCGCCGTGACTGGAGCGACGACGCGTCCTGCGTCTGATTCAGAGAGACAACGTTTGCGTAAGGCTCTGCGCTCATCGGGTCGTTCTCCTTCCGTTCTGGTGCGCGTCTCTGGGTGCAGACAAGGAGTCGGCAACGCACGACGACGCTCCCAATTCGAGTGCTTTTCTTCCTGACGACGAACGAGTGGGAGCGGAAGGGACAGCTACGCGCCCGCTTCGGCGACGCGCCGCCGCAGAAACCGGCGCTCGGGTCGGGCGCGCGAGCTCGAGGGCGCGTTCGTACTCGTTCCGGGCCGCGTCCGTTCGACCGAGCCGGCGCAGCAGGTCGGCGCGTGTCGAGTGGAGTACTGCTAGCCGTCAAGGTCGGTCCGGTCGACCAGGCGAAGCCCCGCTTGCGGCCCCTGAGCTTCGGCCACGGCGATCGCGCGATTCAATTCCACGACCGCTGAGCCGGTCAGCGCGGCGAGTTCCCCGTAGAGCGCGGCGATTGGGGCGAGTCGCCGGCTCCTCCAGATCGAGCGACGCGATCGCCGCCTGGATGACGACGCCCCGCGGCCCCGCAGTGCGAAGGCCCGATCCAGCGCCTCGCGCCCGCGGGCGATCTGGGTAGCGTCCCAGAGCGACCGGTCCTGGTTGCGGAGCAGCACCAGTCCGCCGCCCTCGAACCGGGCTTCGCGGCGCGCATCGTCGAGCAGCATCAGCGCCTGCAGGCCGCGCACCTCGGGCTCGTCCGGCATCAGCACGGCGAGCGCCGCGCCGAGCCGCAGCGCCTCGGCTGCCAGATCGCCACGGCCGCCGAGCCCTCGTTGTATATCAGGCAGACGACGGCCAGCACCGCTCCCAGCTGCTCCGGAAGCACATCGTCGTCCGGGACGCGGAAGGGGATGCCTGCATCCGTGATCTTCCCCTTCGCTCGCGATAGCTGTCGCTTCATTGTTTCCTCGGGTACGAGGAACGCGCGGGCCATCTCCTCGGTGCGCAGGCCGCCCAGCGCGCGCAAGGTCAGCGCGACCTGCGCCTCGAGCCCGAGGGCCGGATGGCAGCAGGTGAAGATCAGCTCCAACCGCTCGTCGGGGAACGGCGTCTCGTCCATCACGTCCTCCACGGCCTCGGGCACCTCGAGCAGTCGCGTCTTCTCGGCGAGCGTGCGCTCGCGGCGCAGGCGATCGATCGCGCGGTTGCGCGCGGTGATCGTCAGCCACGCGCCCGGATTGGGCGGCGTGCCGTCGCGAGGCCAGCGCTGGGCGGCGACCGCGAAAGCCTCCTGAACGGCCTCCTCGGCAAGGTCGAAGTCGCCGAGGTAGCCGACCAGGCTCGCGAGCACGCGGCCCCATTCGTCGCGAAAGACCTGGTCGAGCAGCGCCTACCTCGGCACCAACGGCCGCACCTCGATCGCGCCGCCCATCCGCGCGGCCGGGATCCGCGCCGCGAGCTCGAGCGTCGCATCGAGATCGTCCGCCTCGACCAGGAGGTAGCCGCCCAGATGCTCCTTCGCCTCCACGAAAGGACCGTCGGTGAGAAGCGTCTCGCCGTCCTGAACTCGACGGTCGTCGCGGTCTCGAGCGGTTGCAACTGGTCGCCGCCCACGACGCCCGGCGACCTTCCGATCGCGAGGTACTCGTCCACGATCGCCTGCCGCTCGTCAGCAGTCAGACGCTCGAGCTCCTCCGTCGCGGGGCCTGGATAGATCTGGAGCAGGTACTTCATGTTGTCCTCCTTCGGAGCGTGTTCTCGTCCTACGACGAACGAACACGGCGCAAGGGGACAGCCGCTATCCCCTTCAACCCTCCCATTCGTCGACGAGACAGCCGACCACTTGAGATTGGCACACGCGCGGCCCTCGCCGGAGGAGGAACTGCAACGGCGAGTTTGGGCGAGTGATCCTCCCAGCGGGGCGGGGGCGGCATCTCTGCCGCCCCACTCTCTTCGCTTGCTGGTCCGGAGCCCCGCGCTTTGTCTAGTGGTGGCCGCCGCCGTGGTCGCCCCCGCCGGAGCCGCTGTGGCCGCCGTCGTCATCGCCTGAGCCCCCGCCCCCATCGCGGTTGTCCTCTACGCGCAGCCGGGTCAGTGTGGTCGTGCCGTTCTGGCGCAGGCCGCGAACCTCGACGAAGGTGCCGGTCGCGAACACGGGTAGCGTCGTGCCGATCGGTGCGACGAAGGTCAGCATCGTTCCGTTGGCGTTGATGACGATCTGCGTCGCCGTCGAGCTCGTGACGACGCCCTTCGCTTCGACCTCTTGCGCTGCCGCGTTCTCGACCTCATCGATCGAGACGAGTGTGAATGTGTTCCCACCGCCGACCTGCACGTTCAGCTCGATGCGCTGTCCCGGCGTGATCGTCGCCGGCAGCGTCATCCCTGCCGGCACCACGATCGTCAACGGCAACCCTTGGAGCGAGACGACGAACGGTGAGCGCGAAACGATCGTCCCCTCGATCCGCACGGTTGCCGCCTGACCGAGGTGCAGGCGGCGCCGCCTCGACGAGGTCGTCATCGTCGAAGCGGACGCGGAACCGAGCGACATCACCCGGCCGCAGGCCGTCGCGGTCGGAGGCAGACCCGAACCGCCGTACCGGCTGATGGATCATCACCACGCTGCTGCCGCTCGCCAGCAGCGTGCCGCGGTCGAGCATGCGGAGCACGGTGCCGCGTAGCGTCGCCATTCGCACGTGCTCAAGAACCTGAACGTGCGCCGTGCGGATCGTGCCGTCGTGCAACCGAGCACCTTGAACGCTGACGCGTTCACCGACACTCGTACGCGCGAGGCCGCCACGAATCGTCAAGCCGCGACCCTGCTCCCCCGCGAGCAAGAACGTGCCGCGTTGCGGCTGCTTCGAGACGACGATCCCCGAGAACCCGCCAGTGCGTGCCTGCGCGGGCAGCGCAATCGCCAGCAGAACCGCCGGCACGACCAACATCCACAATCTCATCACGCGTTCTCCTTTGCCTGGGCGTTTGCTCGACCGCGCAGTTCGCGCGTTCAAAGACAAGGAGTGCGCATGACCGAAAAAGTCGCGGACCGTGGCTCAAGAGCCCCCGCCGTCGGAGCCACCCGAACCGTCCGAGCCGAACCTTCCGGAGCCATCAGACTCCGCCGACCCTTCGAAGCTGGGCGATCCGGACGAGCTTCCCGAGGACGTGCCGCCGCCGCCGCTCGCCGCGGACGTCGTGACCGTCGTCGGTCCGCCCGCGGAGCCTCCGGGGCCTGAACTACCCGACGAACCCGAGCTATCGCCGCTCGATCCACCGCTCGTCTCGCCGCCCGAATTGGACGTGACTCCCGCACGATCGCCGTCCGAGTGCGAGCCGGTCGAGCCGGAGACTCCGTTCGGCAAGTCGCGCGAACTGCGGCCGCTCGACCTCCCTCCCCGCTCGCGGCGATCCTCGAGTCCGGCTGCGACCGCCGAGTCGTGTCGCCGTTGCGGCCCCCACGCCCGAGATCCGAGTGCTCGCCCGTGACGGCGGACGGTCGAACTGCGATGGCGGCGATCACGACGGACCGCCGCGCTGCCGTCTGCACGTTGGCGGCCGGACGGGTGACCCGTGTCACGGCGGGTTGGTGCGGGTGGCGCGCCAGCGGTGGCGCGACGATGGCCCCTCCGGTGATCGCCAGTGTGCCGAGCCCGATCGCTGCTGTTCGAGTCGCCGACGAGAGGGCAGGGTTTGACGTGTCGCCGAACAGGCGCGTGAGCAGGTTCAGCCACTGTGCGCCGGTGAGCGCGCCAGCGTCCTTTTCCAGCTGCATGCGCAGCGTGCGTCGCGCTCGGCTGAGCAGCGAACGGACAGATGCGTGGCTCAGCCGCAGGTCAGCGGCCACCTCGTCGTAGCCGAGCCCGCGCACTTCGCGAAGCAGCAGTGCCTCCCGCTGGGCGCGCGGAAGCTCGGCAATCGTGCGCCAGGCCTCGGTCAGCTCGGCGCGCCGCACAACTATTGCTGCGGGATCTTCTTGCGCCAGGTCCGGCAGTTCGACGTGGAGTGGCACGGGCGGCTGGTGGCGGGACCTCGCCCAGCTCTCGTGGCGTGCGATCGTGGCCAGCCACGCGCCGGCGTCGCGCGGCACCGTTCCGGTTTGCAACGCGCGCAGCGCTGAGACGAAAACCTGCTGCGCCGCGTCCTCGGCCTCCTGTCGATTCCCCAGAATGGAGCCGCAGATCGTGTCGACCCGTCCGCCATGTTGACGAAGAGCCGCTCGAGCTCGGTCCGGTTGGCGCCGGCCCTCGAACGTCGACGGTCGGTCGAGCGGACCGCGGGTCGAGGTTCGACATTGGCCATGCCTCCGCCCCGTCTACGCACGGTTCGCCAGGAGCGGTTTGCTCGATGCCGCGGGTCCGTAGCATGCGCAACATCCGACGGCAGGGAGGTGTGGGCCTTGTCTCGCACAGTGAGCGACGAAGAGCTAGCCGCGCTCGTCCAACGGACGACCGAGGCGGCGCAAGCGCTGATTTCGGGCGACATCGAGGGCTATACCGCCCGGATCAAGCACGCGCACGACTACACGCTCATGTCGCCGTACGGCGGCGACGCGGTGCGGGGATTCGACGACTCGGACGGAGCGTTGGCCGGTCTAGCGCAGTTCTTTCGCGGCGGCGAGGCGAAGGTCGAGCTCGTCGAGACCTACACGTCCGGCGACTTGGCGGTGCTCGTCGTCGTCGAACGACAGCACGGGACGATCGGGCATCTTCCGGAGCAGGACTGGTCGCTGCGCGTGACGTGGGTCTTCCGGCGTACGGCGGAATCGGACTGGGAGCTCGTGCATCGTCATGCTGACGCGCTGGTGCATGCCATCGACCACGAGCGGTTGGGACTACTCGCGCGCGGTGAGTGACGCGCAGCATCTCGGCCGCGGCGCCGTTGGGTCCCCGACCGCAGGAGCGACGACGCGGCCG
>CAVPST010000007.1:0-1076340 GCA_963708505.1 uncultured Thermoleophilia bacterium | reverse complement strand
GACGAGCGGCGCCGCGCGGCGCGATCCGAGAAGCATGGATGAGTTGGGGGAAGACCGGGCGGTCTCCCCCCAGACCGTTTAGCGGCGGAACATTGCTCTGACCGCGCCGATGATCACGAGGCCAAAGAAGCCCAACATCAGTGCCGCAGCGGGGTTGAGAAGCGCCATTTCAAGCCTCCGCGTCGTTGCTTTGCCCTCACATCGTCGCCTCGCGAGGGCGCCTTGTGCAATCCCTGAAACGAGTGAATCGCCCTATTGGGGGATGCGCGCTTCGAGCGCAGCGCCTAGGGCTTCGCGCACCGGCACCAGTTCGATCCGGTCGAGCACGTCCTGGAAGAACCCGCGGACGATCAGGCGCTCCGCCTCGGCCCGCGAAAGGCCACGCGCCATCAGGTAGAAGAGCTCTTCGCGGTTGACTCTCCCGAGCGTGGCGCCGTGTGTGCAGCGCACGTCGTTCGCCATGATCTCGAGCCCCGGGATCGAGTCGGCATGGGCCTGGTCCGAGAGCAGGAGGTTGCGATTCTCCTGGTAGGCGTTCGTCTTCTGCGCGTCCGGCTCGACGCGGATCATTCCGCGCCACACCGCACTCGCGTTCTCGCGCAGAGCGCCCTTGAAGGCAAAGTCGCTCTCGGTGTTCGGAGCGATGTGCTCCTGAAACGTGTCGTAGTCGAGATGCTGGTCGCCGTCGGCGAAGTACGCACCGGTCACGCGGGACGTCGCGCCGGGGCCCGCGAGATCGTTCTCGATCCAGACCTTCCCGCGCTTCGAGCCGAAGCCGCCGATCACCCAGTCGAGCTCGGAGTCGCGCTCGAGCCACGCCTTGTGCCGGCCGAAGTGCCACGTCTCGCGCGAGAGGTTCTGCAGCGACACGTACTCGAGCTTGGCCCGCGGATGAATGAACAGCTCGACGACCGCGTTCGTGTAGGCAAGCGTGTCCTCCCCAGCCGAGGAGAGGTCCTCGATGAGCGTGAAGCGAGCGCCCTCCTCGGCCTCGACGACCATGCGCCAGTAGAGCGATCCGCCGTTCGACGTGACCTGCACGTAGAGAGGGCGGTCCAGCTCGACGCCCTTGGGGACCCGGACGAGCAGCCCGTGCTGCCACTGCGCCAGGTTCTCCATCGCGAACTTGTCGTCGTCCGGGATCAGATTGCGAGGGATAGTCGGCCGGGAGCGGCTCGAATGTGATCCCGTCCGGCGCCGAGACGATCTCGATCCCCGACTCGGTCACGACGGCACGACCGGCAACGTCGAGATCGAGCATCGGCTGCTTGGCCGAAACCGCGGAGGTGCCAGGCACCTCCGCAGGGGCGAACCCGCGCAGGTCGGTGAAGCGCCAGTGCTCGTCGCTGGTCGACGGCAGCGGCAGCTCCGCGAAGCGCTTCGCGGCCTCGGTGCGGGTCAGCGTCGTCACGCGTCGTGCCGGCGATGGAGCATGAGCGAGTTCCCGTCCGGATCCCGGAAGAACGCCATGTGGCACACCGGAGTCCTGCGGGTCTCGCCGTCGAACGCGACACCCTTCGCCTCGAGCTCCGCGCGCGTCTCGTGCACATCCGGCACTCGGAGCGCGATGTACGACGTGTGCGGCTCGGTGAACTCGCTGCCGACGCTCGTCAGGTCGATCAGATAGAGGCTGACGTTCTCGCCGAGCTGGAACTCGGGGAACCCGCGCTCGTCGATCAGGTCGAGGCCGAGCGTGTCCCGGTAGAACTGCTTCGACCGCTCCATGTCGGTGACGGGGACCGAGATGAAGTCGGTCCGCTCGACGATCAACCGACACCCCGAAATCCGCGTGCGGATCTCGGGCTAGCCAACGCTGCCTTCCATCTGCAGCTGGATCAGGCGGTTCATCTCGACGGCGTACTCGAGCGGAAGCTCCTTCGTGATGGGCTCGACGAAGCCGCTGACGATCATCGCCGACGCCTCTGCCTCGTTCAGGCCGCGCGACCGGAGGTAGAAAAGCTGCTCTTCGCCGATCTTCGACACGGTCGCCTCATGGCCGATGTCGACCTCGTTCTCGTCGATGCGGATGTACGGATACGTGTCCGAGCGCGACTCCTCGTCGAGGATCAGCGCGTCGCACACCACCTTCGACTTCGATCCGCGCGCGCCCTTGGCCACCTCGAGCAGGCCGCGATAGCCGGCGCGCCCGCCGTTCTTCGAGATCGACTTGGACGTGATCACGCTGGAGGTGTTCGGTGCGACGTGGACGCACTTCCCGCCCGCATCCTGGTGCTGGCCCTTGCCGGCGAATGCGATCGACAGCACCTCGCCGTGCGCACCGTCGCCCAGCAGCCAGATCGCCGGGTACTTCATCGTCAGCTTCGAGCCGAGGTTCCCGTCGACCCACTCCATCGTCGCGTTGGCCTCGGCGACCGCACGCTTCGTGACGAGGTTGTAGACGTTGGTCGACCAGTTCTGGATCGTCGTGTACCGGCAGCGGCCGCCCTTCTTGACGACGATCTCGACCACGGCCGAGTGCAGCGAGTCGGTCGAGTAGATGGGCGCGGTGCAGCCCTCGACGTAGTGGACGTACGCGTCCTCGTCGACCAGGATCAGCGTGCGCTCGAACTGGCCCATGTTCTCCGCGTTGATCCGGAAGTAGGCCTGGAGCGGCAACTCGATCCGAACGCCCGGCGGCACGTAGATGAACGACCCGCCGGACCAGACGGCGCTGTTGAGCGCCGCGAACTTGTTGTCGTTCTGCGGGATGATCGTCCCGAAGTACTGCTTGAAGAGATCCTCGTGCTCGCGGAGAGCCGTGTCGGTGTCGAGGAAGATCACGCCCTGCGCGGTGAGGCTCTCCTGCAGCTTGTGGTAGACGACCTCGCTCTCGTACTGCGCGCCGACGCCCGCGAGGTACTTCTTCTCCGCCTCGGGAATGCCGAGCTTGTCCCAGGTGTCCTTGATGTCGGCCGGCAGGTCCTCCCAGGAGTCGGCCTGGTTCTCGGTCGGCTTGATGTAGTAGTAGATGTTCTCGAAGTCGATCTCACCGAGCGACGGCTGTCCGCCCCACGTGGGCATCGGGCGCGCCAGGAAGTAGTCGAGCGAGCGGTGCCGGAACTTCCGCATCCAGTCCGGCTCGTTCTTGTGCGATGAGATCGCGTCGACGAGCTCGTGCGAGAGGCCGCGGCCGGACTTGAAGAAGTAGTCCTCGGGAACGTTGAACCCGTACTTGACCTCGTAGTCCGAGCCGATCCCCTGGACGATCTCCGATTCGGTCTGAGCCATCAGGCCAGCACCCCCTCGGTCTCCCACTCTTCGTACCCGGACACCTCGAGCTTCTCGGCGAGCTCGGGGCCGCCCTCCTCGACGATCCTGCCACCGACGAAGACGTGGACGAAATCGGGCTTGATGTAGTTCAGGATCCGCTGGTAGTGCGTGATCACGAGCGCGCCCATCTCCGGGCCGACGAGCTGCTGCACGCCTTCCGCGACGACCTTCAGGGCGTCGATGTCGAGCCCGGAGTCCGTCTCGTCGAGCACCGCGATCTTCGGCTCGAGCATCGCCATCTGCAGGATCTCGACGCGCTTCTTCTCGCCGCCGGAGAACCCGTCGTTGAGATAGCGCGAGGCGAGCTCACGGCTGACCTTCAGGTCGTCCATCTTCGCGAGGAACGCCTTGCGGAAAGCCGGGACGGGCATCGGGT
The DNA here is from genome assembly GCA_963708505.1 of uncultured Thermoleophilia bacterium. Taxonomy (GTDB): domain Bacteria; phylum Actinomycetota; class Thermoleophilia; order Gaiellales; family Gaiellaceae; genus PALSA-600. The sequence continues at coordinate 1,072,694 of CAVPST010000007.1, read as the reverse complement.
CGTCAACGCCGCCGTTGCGCGCCTTGCGAACGGCGTTGATCGCCTGGCGCATGAAGTTCGTGACGGTGACACCCGGGATCGCGTGCGGATACTGGAACGCGAGGAAGAGCCCGGCCTGCGCCCGCTCGTCGGCCTCGGCCTCCGTGATGTCGCGGCCGTCGAGGAAGATCTGCCCGCTCGTGATCTCGTACGCCGGGTGTCCGGCGATCGCATACGCGAGCGTCGACTTGCCCGACCCGTTCGGGCCCATGATCGCGTGCACCTCGCCGGACGAGACGCGGAGCGAGACGCCCTTGACGATCTCGGTGCCGTCTTCGAGCGCAACATGGAGATCCTTCAGTTCCAGCGTTGCCAAAGCTTGTGACTCCTGACGTCGAGCATTGAAGCGATTTCTCGCGGGAGTTCGTTACGCCTCATGGTAGCCCAGGGTGCTTTTCCGGGCGAGCGCCTGGCCAACGGGTACGATTCGGTCGATGCCAGGTTGGATCGGACTTCCCGAGCTCCTCATCCTGCTCCTCGTCGTCCTCGTCGTCTTCGGCCCGAAGCGGCTGCCGGAGATGGGACGGTCGCTCGGCAAGGGGATGCGCGAGTTCAAGGACTCCGTCACCGGCAACGACCGCGACGAGGCTCAGGCGCCCGCGGCGCTTCCGACCGCGAGCGAGACCACAGCCGTTCCGGCGCCGTCGCGCGAGAACGAGACGACCGTCTAGCGCCGCTGTGAAGCGCCTGCCGCGCCGCCTGCAGCATGGCGAGGAGGCAACGCTCGTCGAGCATCTCGACGAGCTTCGGAGCCGCCTGTTCGTGATGATCGGCGCCGTCGCGGTCGCGCTGGCGGTGACCTACGCGTTCCATCACCGCCTGATCATCTGGCTCAACCAGCCGCTCCCCGCGGCCAAGCGGCACCCGATCACGTTCGGCGTCGCCGAGCCGTTCCTCACGTCGCTCATGGTCTCGTTCTATGCGGCCTTGCTGATCGCCTTGCCGGTGATCCTGTGGCAGATCTGGTCGTTCCTCGCGCCCGCATTCGACGAGCGCACGCAGCGCGGCGTTCGCTGGCTCGTGGCGCTCGCGACGATCTTGACCGTCGCCGGAATCATGTTCGGCTACTACATCGTGCTGCCCGCGGCGCTGAAGTTCCTGACGAGCTACGACAGCACCCTCTACAACATCCAGATCCGCGCGAAGGACTACTACTCGTTCGTCGCGCTCGTGATGCTGGCGGTCGGCATCGTCTTCCAGGTGCCGCTGTTCCTGCTCGGCCTCGTGCGCATCGGTGTGCTCACGTCGCGCCAATTGCGCAAGAACTGGCGCATCGGGATCGTCGCGATGACGGCGCTGGCCGTCGCGCTGCCCGGCATCGACCCGGTGACGACGCTGCTCGAGATGATCCCGCTGCTCGCGCTCTACCTCGTCTCGCTGGCGCTCTCCGGGTTCTTCGAGCGTCGCTGGCACCCGCACCGCAACACCGCTACTGCCTCCGAATGACGGCCGTGTCGGCCGACTGGGTGCTGCCCCTCGACGGGCCGCCGATCGAGAACGGCTGCGTCCGGTTCGAAGACGGCCGGCTGGTCGATGTCGGTCCCGGCCGCGGAGACCGCCACTACGACGAGTCGGCGATCATCCCGGGCTTCGTCAACGCACACTCGCACCTGGAGTACTCGCGCTATGCGGGCTTCGGCGACGGGCAGCCCTTCGGGCCCTGGATTGCGACGCACATGGCGCGGAAGCGCACGCTCGACGGCGACGGGATGCTCGCCCTCGCCCGGCAGGGTGTCGCCGACTCCCTCTCCTCCGGCGTGACGACGACGGCCGACTACAGCTTCTCCGGCGCCGCGGCGCAGGCCGCGACCGAGCTCGGCCTGCGGGCGATCGTCTACCTCGAGGTCTTCGCCGTCGACCCGGCCGTGGCGGAGGAGCAGTACACGCGAAAGCGAGCGGTCGTCGACGAGACAGAGCTCGTCCGGATCGGAGTCTCGCCGCATGCGCCCTACTCGTGCTCGCTCGACGTCTACCGGTGGTGCCTCGGCCTCGGGATCCCGGTCGGCACCCACCTCGCCGAGTCGGCAGACGAGAACGCCTGGCTCGAGCACGGCGCCGGCCCTCTCGGCACGAGCGGTGCGGCCCTGGTCGCCCCGACAGGACGGCGCGCCGTCGCCACACTCGAGCCGGTGCTCGGCCCGGACCTGCTCTGCGCACATTGCGTCGAGGTCGACGCGGGCGAGATCGCTCTGCTCGCAGACCACCGCGTGCCGGTCGCGCACTGCCCACGGTCGAATGCCCTGCTCGGCTGCGGCATCGCGCCGCTCGCGGACCTGCGGGCCGCAGGAGTCGAAATCGGGCTCGGCACCGACTCGCCTGCGTCGACTCCCTCGTTCGACGTCTTCGAGGAGATGCGGACGGCGATCTATGCCGCTCGCGCCCGAGAACGCCGCCCCGACGCCCTGCTCGCCCCGGATGTTCTCGCCCTGGCGACGATCGAGGCGGCGCGCGCACTGCGAATCGACGATCAGGTGGGTACCCTGACACCCGGGAAGCGCGCCGACGTGACGGTCGTCTCGCTCGCCGGAAGCCCCTACCACCCGGTGGAGGATCCGGCGGCAGCCGTCGTCTACGGAGGGTCGCCCGACCGAGTGCTGGAGACGATCGTCGACGGCGAGACCCGCTACCGAAGGACGGACGGAGAGGACCAGTGGCGAGAGGTACGCAACACCGCAAGCGCCGCCCGGCGCAGAATGCTCAATCCGCAGCCGCGGTAGCCGCGCCGCGCAAGCACAAGCCGCCGCAGTGGCAGGAGGAGCTGTTCTTCGCGCGGCTCCGCAACCACGCCAAGTGGGCCTACGTCACACTCGCGGTCGCCTTCGTGCTCGGCTTCGTCCTGCTCGGCGTCGGCTCAGGGTCGACGGGCCTCTCGGACATGTTCCAGAACGCCTTCAACTTCGGCTCGAGCAGCAGCAGCACGTCGATCTCCGGCCTCCAGCACAAGGTCGACAAGCAGCCGCAGAACGCCACCGCCTGGCGCGACCTCGCCACGGCCTACGAGGCGAAGCAGCGGCCGCAGGATGCGGTCAACGCGCTCGAGCGCTACACGGCGCTCCGCCCGAAGGACTCGAACGCACTCGCCGAGCTCGCCTCGCAGTACACGACGCTCTCGCAGACGTACGCGACCGACTACCAGACTGCCCAGGCCGAGGCTGCGGCCGCATCGCCCAGCTCGGCCACCGCTCCGGCGGCCAACACCGTCTTCGGCAAGATCTTCAACGATCCCGAAGGGCCTCCTGGACCCGATCGGCAGCGTCGGCTACGCGGCGGCATCGAGCAAGGCGCAAACCGCCTACGCCGGCTACCAGAGCTCGATGTCGAGCGCCGAGGCGACGTTCAAGAGGCTCGCGAACCTGACCCCGAAGGACGTCACCGTCCAGTACCAGCTCGGGCAGGCGGCGACCGCGGCCGGCGACTACAAGGGTGCGGCGAGGGCCTACGTCACCTTCCTGAAGCTTTCGCCGAACGACGTCGACGCGCCGCAGGTGAAGAAGCTGCTCAAGGCGGTTCGCGCGCAGGCGGCTGCCACCGCCTCTCAATCCGCCGGTCGTTAGACTCAGTCGCGGCCGGGCGGGAACCGGTCAGAGCCCCCATGAACTTCGACCTCAAGACTGAACAGCTCTCCGACAGCGCGTACATCATCTCGCTCGCCGGCGAGGTCGACCTGTACACCGCGCCCGAGTTCAAGCAGCAGCTGCTCGAGGTGATCGGCCAGGGCGCGACCGAGGTGATCGTCGACCTGTCGTCGACGACCTTCATCGACTCGACGACGCTCGGCGTCCTCGTCGGAGGCGTCAAGCGCCTGCGGCCGAACGACGGCCGCCTGTCGCTCGTCTGCACCGACCGGAACATCACGAAGATCTTCGAGATCACCGGGCTCGACCGGGTGTTCGACATCTACGGCGACCGCCAGAGCGCTGTCTCGAGCCTCGACGACGTCTCCCAACCTTCCGCGCCCTGAAGCCGCTCCTCGCACTCGTCGTTGTCCTGCTCGCGCTCGCGGCGACCGGCTGTGGCGCCGTCGGGCGCGTCACTCACGGAGATCCGAGCCGCGGCAAGCAGCTCTTCCTGCAGGCCGCCAAGCCGTCGGAGCCGTCGTGCGCCTCGTGCCACACGCTGGCCAACGCGCGGTCGACGGGCACGGTGGGCCCGAATCTCGACGACGCGTTCGCGTCGGACAAGGAGCAGGGCTTCTCGGAGCAGACGATCACGGACGTCGTGCGGGGGCAGATCGCCTACCCGGAGGCGCCGATGCCGGCCAACCTCTACGAGGGGCAGGATGCCGACGACATCTCGGTCTACGTCGCGAAGTGCTCCGCCAATCCCACGTGTGGTGTCACGGCAGCACACACGGTGACGCCGGGCCCGCCGACCACGACGGCGCCATCGGCCGGCGGTGGTGGCGCGGCGCCGGCCGGCAAGGCCGTGTTCGCCAAGGCCGGCTGCGGCGGCTGTCACACGCTCAAGGACGCAGGCTCGACCGGGAACGTCGGCCCCGACCTCGACCAGTTGAAGCCCTCCGAGGCGGTCGTGGAACATCAGGTCGAGGTCGGCGGTGGGCCGATGCCCGCCTTCAAGGGCACGCTCACGGACGCCGAGATCAAGGCCGTGGCGAAGTACGTCAGCTCCGTCGCAGGGAAGTAGTCGGCCTAGAGCCGCTTGCCGATGGCGACGTAGGGCGGGTAGCCCGGCCCGAAGTCGATCTCGGCCAGCTCCTGCCAGCCGTTCTTCGCGTAGAAGCCGCGAGCCTTTCGCGAGCCGAGCTGCGTCGAGAGGATCGCGCGGTCGTGCGGCTGGCGGCTCAGGAGCTGCGCGAGCAGCGCGCTGCCGATGCCCTGCCGCTGGACGGATGGGAGGACGTGCAGCTCGACGATCTCGAAGTGCGGCGGATCGAGCCACAGCTCGCGCTGCGCGGCTGTGAGCGCCGCGGCGACGTGCTCGGTCCACCACTGTCCGTACGCACCCGTGAATCCGTAGGCGAAGCCCAGCGTCTCTCCGGCCTCTCGCGCGATCAGGAAGACGAAGTCGTCACGGCCCATGTGTGCGGGCAGCCTGTTGCGCGCCCACTCGTCGGAGAGGGCGCCCGCTCCGAGGGCCGCGCGGTGCACGTCCCGCAGCGCGTCTGCGAGCGGCAGCGGATCAACCGTCTCGATCGTCAGTGCGGCGGCGATTCGAGATCGACGACAACGTGTGTGAGCCGGATGTCGAAGCGCTCGCGCGCCTTCTCGACGACATCTCGCTCGAGCCAGTGCGACCGGCCTTCGGGATGCGTCGAGAGGATCAGCTCATCGGGCCGGAACGTGCGAATCGCGTCGGCGATCGCCTGGATCGGATCGCCGTCGCCGATCTCGCCGTCGGCCTCGAGCCCCGCAGCGCGCATCGAGGCGAGGCTGGCGTCGAGCCGCTCCTGCGCCGCGGCGCGCGCGTCGTCCTCGTCCGAGACCCAGTGCCGGATGGGCGTGTTGAGCGCCGGACACACGACGAGGACGCGCGCGGAGCCGACAGCGCGCCCCCGCACCTCGGCGAGCAGCTCGGGCCCTCCGACCGTCTCGTTCGCGACCACGAGGATCCGGTGCTCGTCCGGAACGTGTGCCGCAGACGCCTGCTTCGGCGGCCGCTCCTGCTCGCTGCGGCGGAACAGCCAGACGGCGACGCCCGTGGTGAGCACCGCGAAGACCGCAAAACCCAGCCACTTGTTGATCCAAGCGGCGACGACGATCGGCGCGAAGTACCCGATCGTCAGCCAGACGAACCGGAACGCTGACTCTTCGCTCCGGAAGGGGTTCGGCATGCGTCAGAGCAGGTAGACCGTGACGTAGACGACGATCCACATGACGTCGACGAAGTGCCAGTAGATGCCGCCGAGCTCGACGCCGTGGTGATGTTCCGGCGAGAAGTGGCCGCGGAAGGCGCGAATGGTCATCACCGCGAGAATCGTCAGTCCGACGAACACGTGGGCGCCGTGCAGGCCTGTGAGGCCGTAGAACGTCGAGGCAAACGACGTGTCGCTCGTGTTGAAGCCGAGCCGTGAGTACTCGATGAACTGCGTCAGCAAGAAGGTCAGCCCGAGGCAGAACGTCAGGAAGAGGCCTGCCTTCAGACCTGCGCGATTGCCCTTCTTGATCGACGTATCCGCCCAGTGCATCGTGAAGCTCGACGTGACGAGGATGAGCGTGTTGATCCCCGCCACATACACCGGCCGCACGTACGGGGCCGGCGGCCACACACCGTCGACGCCGTTGTTGACGACCCGGTCGAAGAAGTAGACGGTGAAGAACGACCCGAAGAGCATGATCTCCGACGCGATGAACAGGTACATGCCGAGCACCGCGGGAGTGACGCGCGAGCTGTAGTGGATCGGCGGCGGGCCGTGGTGGTCGTGCGCTTCGGCGGCTGCGCTCATCTGCTCACCACCTGCGGGGTCTGCGGCACCGGCGAGATGACATGTTCGACCGGCAACTTCGTATCGCTGCGGAGGCGCTCGACGAGATCGCGGCGCAGCCAGCCGCTCCGCTCGCCCGGAAACGTCGAGACGATGATCTCGTCGACGCGCTCGTCGTTGACGACCTGGAGGGCTGCCGTGCGTGGATCCGGATGGACGACCTGTCCGTGCGCGTCGATCCCCTCGCCCCGGAGCACGCTCAGGACGCCGCGGAGGCGACGGTCGGCTTCCGCGTGCTCCTCGTCGTCGCTCTGCGGAGAGACGATCAGGAAGCTCGCAGGACCCTGCGCGGCCCGCTTCCGGATGCGGTCGAGCAACTCGTCCGAGACGACGGTCTGATTCGCGATCACGAGGACGTTCGCCTCGCCCTCCTCACGCTCGCCCGCGACGACGACGTGCCGCACCGGCAGGCCTGACGCGGCGCGCTCGATCTCCTCGACGACGTTCCGGCGCATCCAGCCGGAGCGCTCTTCGCCGTGAGTCGAGACGACGATGGCGTCGACCTTCGGCTCGAGTTGCGCGAGCGCGTCCTTTGCCGCCTGGACCGGGCCGGTCTCGACGACGAAGCCCTGTGCGGTGACTCCCTGTTCACGGAGCCCCCGCAGTGTCTTGTCGAGGCGCCGCCCCGCCGATGCGCGCCGCGTGTCCTCGTAGACGACGTAGCCCTGGCTCGGCTCGTTGACCGGCGCGATCACCGTCACCAGGTCGTCCGGCCCGGCGGCGTCGCCCCGCACCGCGTCACGAAGCGTCTGCGACGCCGCGGTCTCGTTCGCGATCACGAGGATGTGGCTCAATCGACGGCCGCCGGTTCCTGCTCGCGCGACGCGAAGATCGCGTGCTTCGCGCCGGGAACGCCGTACTCGTACGGATTGCCGACGACCTGGGGGATCTCGTCGAAGTTGAAGGTGGGCGGCGGCGACGAGACCTGCCACTCCAGCGTCAACGAGCGCCACGGGTTGGCCGGTGCGGCCGGACCGTGAGCCCACGAACGCGCCATGTTGTAGAGGAACACGAGCGTCGAGGCCCCGAGCCCGAACGACGCGATCGAGATGAAGAGGTTGATGTCGGCGAAGCGATGCGCATAGTCGGCAACGCGGCGAGGCATCCCCTGCAGGCCGATGTAGTGCATCGGGAAGAACGTCAGGTTGAAGCCGATGAACGTCAGCCAGAAATGCAGCTTGCCGAGCCGCTCGTCGTACATCCGGCCGGTCATCTTCGGGAACCAGAAGTAGATACCCGCGAAGATCGTGAAGACCGAGCCGCCGAAGAGCACGTAGTGGATGTGCGCGACGATGAAATACGTGTCGCTCGCGTGGATGTCGATCGGCACCGAGGCGAGGTAGATCCCCGAGAGGCCGCCGAGCACGAACATCGAGATGAAACCGGTCGCGAACAACATCGGCGTGTTGAAATGCAGCCGCCCGTTCCACATGGTGGCGAGCCAGGAGAACACCTTCACCCCCGTTGGCACCGCGATCACCATCGACGTCACCATCATCGGGACGCGCAGCCACGACGCCATCCCGGCGACGAACATGTGGTGCGCCCAGACCGAGAAGCCGAGGACGAGGATCGCCATCAGCGACAGAGCCATCAGCCGGTAGCCGAAGATCGGCTTGCGGCTCATCACGGAGATGATCTCGCTGATGATCCCGAACCCGGGCAGGATCATGATGTACACCGCGGGGTGCGAGTAGAACCAGAAGATGTGCTGGTAGCCGAGCACGTAGCCGCCGCCGGCGGGCTCGAAGAAGTTCATGTGCATGACGCGGTCGAACATGACGAAGAACTGCGAGCCCGCGATGAACGGCGTCGCGATCACGACGAGCAGCGAGGTCGTGAAGTTCGCCCACACGAGCAACGGCATGCGCCAGAAGGTCATGCCCGGCGCACGCATCGTGATGATGGTGACCAGGAAGTTGAGCGCGGTCATGATCGAGCTCGCGCCCGCCCACTGCACGCCCATGTTGAAGAACACCTGCCCGAAGGGCTGGTGGGAGCAGAGCGGGGCGTAGCACGTCCATCCGGCCGACGGCCCTCCGCCCGGAACGGTCATCCCGACGAGCAGCATCGTCCCCGCGATCGGCAGCAGCCAGAACGAGAGCGCGTTCAGCCGCGGGAACGCCATGTCGGCTGCGCCGAGCATCAGCGGGATGACGTAGTTCCCGAGGCCGGCGAAAGCCGGGATCACGAACAGGAAGATCATCAACGCCGCGTGGTTGGAGATCAGGACGTTGAACGTCTGCGGGCTGAAGAACTGGTCGCCCGGCTGCGCGAGCTCGGCTCGGAAGAGCATCGCGAACAGCCCGCCGATGCAGAAGAAGATGATCGTCGTGACGACGTACTGGACGCCGATCACCTTGTGGTCGGTGTTGACGCGGAAGTAGTCGCGCCAGGACTTCGCACCGTGACCCGAGTGATCCTCGGGCAGCGTCGGACGGCCGCTCGCGTAGCGGATCCAGTAGTCGAACCCGCCGAGGCCGACGAGGAATCCGAGCGGAGCGGTCACGAGCTGGACGGTCACGATCACCGTCCCCAACCAGTACGGCTGCCAGCCGGCGAGCCAGCGAATCCCCACGACCAGCCCGAAGCCGATACCCATGAAGATCGGCGTCACCCACAGGACGCGCAACCAGCCCGGCTGCATCAGGCGGCGGAAGCCCGTCACCGGCGGGGAGCCGTGTGCATGCGGGTCGTGAGCCTGGGCCACGGCGGTCACGTTACTTGGCCCCCGTGGCAAGGTACTTGACGAGCTGCTGGAGCTGAGCGGGCGGGATCTGCGTGCCGAAGTTCGGCGGCATCACGTTCGGATAACCCGGCGCGACGTACGCGCCCGGCTTCACGATCGACTCGCGGATGAAGTCTGCGAGTAGGCCGCGATTCGCCTGCTGGGCCGCCTTCTTCAGGTTGTCGAGATCCGGGCCGACCTTGCCGGTCGCGCCCGCCGGCGCGAACGTGTGACAGCTGCCGCAGCCGTTCTGCTGGAAGACGGCGAGCCCGGGCGGTCCTGCCGGTGGCTTCCCGCCTGCCTTGGCCCAGGCGTCGTAGTTCGCGGCCGTGAGGATGTCGACGTGGCTGCGCATGATTGCGTGCCCCAGACCGCAAAGCTCCGTGCAGATGACCGGGAACGTTCCGGTTCGCGTCGGTGTGACGACGAGCGTGTTGTATTCCCCCGGGACCGCATCCTGCTTCTGCGAGAGCTCGGGCACCCAGAACGAATGGATGACGTCCTTCGACGTGATGCTCAGCTTCGTGTGACGACCCTCCGGCAGGGTCAGATGGCCGAACGTCTTGCCGTTCGGGTACGTGAAGTTCCACTCGAACTGCTCAGCCGTCACCTTGACGACCAGCGGATTCGACCCTGCGTTGCCGTTCTGTGCCAGGACGATCGCGCTGACGATCGAGATGGCGGTGACGAGAATCGCCGGCACCGCGGTCCATACGATCTCGAGCTTCGTGTGCCCGTGCGTGGGCGGGCCGTCGGAGTCGTCGTCGGGCTTGACCCGGAACTTCCAGACCGAATACGTGAGAACCGCTGCGACGACCGCGAAGACGCCGATGCAGATCGCCGTCGTGAACCAGAAGACGAAGTGAATCCGCTCCGCCTCCTTGCCGGCCGCAGGCGGCAGCCACGGGATGAACAGCGCCACGGCTGTGGCGACCGCGGCCGCGATCACGGCAATCACGGCGAGCTGAATGAGCGATCCGCGGCGCACCCGCGCCAAGACTAAAGGAATCGCGCGTCGGATCCGGCGGCTAAGCGCCGCCCTGGGCGGCGACGTCGAGCACGAGGATGGCGTCGCCGTCAGGCAGCGACTCGTAGTGCGCCGGGAACGTGTTCTGCAGGGTCAGCGCATCGATCACCGCGGCCTCGCGCTTGTCGCCCCCGACGGGCGGCGTGCGCAGGGGAAGCGTGTTCCGCAACGGATGGTCGAGCTCGGGCTTCAGGTCGTGTTTGCGCAGGAAGATGGCGCTCGTGCCGCCGTCCTTGACGGTCTGAACGAGCGACACGACCTGGTCGACGTTCTTCAGATACTTGAAGGCGTAGAGCGAGAGCTCGAGCGCTTCGCGCCGCAGGACCCGCTGCTCGACCGACGTGGTCGGGCCTGGGAGCGAGCAGGCCGACTCCAGGCCGCAGAACGCGTAGATCAGGGTGCGGTCCGTGCCGAACAGGCCGATGTACGGGTCGATCTGGCCGTTCTGTCCGAGTCTTCGCACGCCGACCGCCTCGAGGTGCAGCCCCTGGACGTATGGGGCGTGCTCCTGCACCGCGACAAGCTGCGTCCCCTGCGGCGAGCGGTACGTCGACCCGACGCGCAGCGCGATCTGATGGGCGCCGAGCAGGCCCTGCGACGTCGGCTTCCAGGACGACCAGCGGACGCTCGCGGCGTTGTGCTGGTTGGTCAGGAGAACGATGAAGCCGGCGACGGAGACCCAGAAGGCAAGAGCGAGTACCCCGTACGCGAGCCGGAAATGGTGCTTCGAGGTCATCAGAGGTGCGGCCAAGCCTCGTCGGTCGTCAGATCCACCTCGGGCACCTGCAGCGCCTGCGCGTCGAGCAGCCTGACCACCTCGTCGCCGTACAGCTCGCGTCGCTGGACGAGCGCGTCGGCGACCCGGTCGACCGCATCCTTGTTCGCCGCCACCAGATGGTGGGCGGCGAGGTAGGCCTGGCCGAGCAGCTGCTCGACCATGCCGCGCTGCGTCGGGTCGCGGAGGACGCCGGCTTCCAGCTGTCCGCTGCTCGAGCGGTTGACGATCTGCGACCCGATCTTCTGGAACCGCTTCATGACGCGCTCCCGGGCCTCGTCCTCGGACTCGTCGTCGCAGCGAAGCTCCACGTACTCAGGGCCCATCCCGCAGGCGCCGACCATCCAGGCCGCACGGTCGGTCGCTGCGCGGACGTCACCACCGACGCCGGTCGAGTTCTCGCCGTAGAAGACGCGCTCGGCAGCCATGGCTCCAAGCGCCCAGATCAAGTTCGAGATCTCCTCGCTCCGCCACGACGAGAACCGCTCCTCTTTCTGCAGCGCCATGTGATGGCCGAGCGACCCCCCGCGGCGGCGGATCGAGAGCCGCGTCGACTCCGCGCCCTTCAGGTACGCATGCGCCGCGACGGCGTGCCCGGCCTCGTGAATCGCAACGGCGCGGGTCTCCTCCGGCACGTAGTCGATGTTGACCGCCGTTCCGGACTCGACCGTCGTCATCGCCTCGACGAGGTCCTCCCAGCCGAACGCATCCCGGCCCGAGTGGTGGGCGACCGTGAGTGCCATCGAGCAGACCTGCTCGATCATCGCGGGCGAGTAGCCCATCGTCATGCGCGCGAGCTCGTCCCGCCGGCTCTCGCTGTCGAGCTCGGCCACGTGGTTCACCCGGCCGAGGTAGAGGTCGAAGATGTCCTTGCGGTCGTGCCTCGTCGGCGTCCGGAACCACACATGGCGGCCCATGCGGCCCGGCCTCGTGAGGGCGGGATCGAGCTGTTCGATCGGCACGTTCGTCGCGCCGATGAAGTAGATCTGCTCGTCGCGGGGCTTCGGGGCGGGCAGCCGTAGACGGTGGCCGCGCCAGGACGACGGGATGAGGTAGAGCGCGTCCAGCAGCGTGTTGACGGTATTGACGACGACCCGCCGGCCGAGTGGCGGGGCGTCGAGGCCGTCCATGACGACGAGCAGCTGGTTCAACGCCATCCCGCCGCCGCCGCCTCCTCCGAAGAGGCCTCCTCCCGGGATCGCCTGGTTGACGAGCGCGGGGAATCGCGGCCTCGGCCGCTCGGGGGCGCGGCGCGCGAACTCGCTCTCCCGCCACGCGCGTGTCTCGAGGATGAGGTCGCCCGACTGCTCGAACGTCGGCTCGGCGAGCTCGAACGAGCCCTGGAGCGCGTTTCGCCGCATCCCGACGGCATCGATCTCGTCGATGAAGACAATGCACTGTCCGCCCCACTTGCGCGCGAGCCGCTTCGCCTTGCGGGCGAGATAGCGGACGATGATCGAGTCCATTCCGACGAACGTCTGCGCGAAACCCGAGCCGGGGATCGTCACGAAGGGGCAGTTGAAGCCGGTGGCGATCGCCTTCGCGAGCATCGTCTTGCCCGTTCCCGGCGCTCCCAGGAACAGCAGGCCACGCTCGCGCTTGCCCCCGGCCTTCTCGAAGCGCTCACCCGACTGCCAGAGGGAGACGATGCGCCGGATCTCCTCCTTCGCCTCGGCCTGGCCTCGAACGTGCTCGAGCTTCACGCCCCATTCCGCGTCGCCCGGCTGAAAGCCTCGGATCTGCGAGACGCCCATGGCGAGCATGGGGCCGAAGATGATCCCGAAGTTGACGAGGAAGAAGATCGGCAGGATCAGGAGCTGGCTGAGCAGCCCGCCACTGCCGAGCTTGGAGAACGCATTTGCGAATCCGTGTGCCGTCTCGCCCCAGCTCAGCCCGTGGCCGAAGAAGTCGAGCACGATCCAGGACACCGTGATCAGGACGATCAGGCGCCACGTCCACCGCCAGATGAGTCGCCAGAACGAGAGCCGCCGCCGCATGACGACGTCCTCTGCGCGAAGCTCCTCGCGCTCCTCGCCGAACAGGCTCGGCGAGGCGATGAAGCGCCGGAACAGCACGTCGATGAGGCCGCGGAACGCCGCCACCTCGATCAGCGTCAGCACGAGCGCGTAGCGGAGCGCCAGGCCGTTGTGGGCATGCAGCCACACGAACACCGCCGGCGCGGTCAGGAGCGCGACCATCGTCGCCGTCCGCGTCAGCGAACGCCACTGCTCCCCGAGCGCAGGGGCCGGCCCGGGCGTGGTTATCTCGGCTGTCGCCACTTCGTGAGGTTAGACCTGTATTTCGCTCGAATGCTCTTGTCTTCGTGTTAAGCCGACGCGCGGTTTTGCCTGTCTGCAAGCGGCCTCAGCACCTTGACTGTGCTCGGATGTCTTCGTGATGTTTGACAGGCGTCGAGTCTGATGTCATAGTGATGTCACGATGAATTTGACCATTGTCTTGGAAGGGCTGCAGGAGGATCTCCGCGGGCTGTCGGAGCTCGGCGACGAGCGGTCGGCGCAGGTCGCCCGCCGGATCGGCGAGGCGCTCAGCTCCAGCCTCCGCCTGAAGCTGTTCGATCTGCTCTCGCAGGCGGCCGTCGAGCTCAGCTCGAAGCTGCCGTCCGGGCACATCGAAGTGCGCCTGGCGGGGCAGGAGCCGGAGTTCGTCTTCGTCGAGTCCCCCGGCGAGGCGTCGGGGACGGTCGGCGAAGATCTGTCGGCGCGGATCAGCCTCCGGCTCCCGGAATCGCTCAAGACGGCCGTCGAGACTTCCGCCGCCCGTGAGGGCGTGTCCACGAATGCCTGGCTCGTCCGGGCGATCGCCCGCGCGACCGAGTCGCGCCCCACCCATTCGAGCGGCAAGCGCCTGTCGGGCTACGCCCAGAGCTGAGAGGAGAACGATCCAGATGCAGAAGACCTTCGAAGTGACCGGCCCCGCGGAGCTCGAGGTGCGCCTCGCCTCCGGCGAAATCGAGATCGAGGCGGTCGAGGGCTCGACTGCGGTCGACGTCGAGCTCATCGCGTACGACGAGGAGTCGCAGCAGCTCGTCGACGAAGCGCGGGTCGAGCTGCGCGAGCACCACGGCCGTCCCCATGTCGTCGTCGACGTGCCGCAGAAGCGCGGTGGGTTCAACTTCGGCTTCCTCTTCGGACGCCACGGGATCGTCTGTCGTGTTCGTGTACCGCACGCCTCGCTGCTCACCGCCCGCACGAAGTCGGCCGACGTCTCCGTCCGCGGGACGCTCGGCGGGGCGAACGTCTCGAGCGCCTCGGGCGACGTGCTGCTCGAGAGCCTGACCGGCGGCCTGAACGTGAAGACGGCGAGCGGGGACACCCGCGCACGCGAGATCGCCGGCGGCGTCAACGTCCAGACCGCCTCGGGTGACGTCGAGCTCGACGTCGTTCGCGGCGCGATCAACGTGGCGAGCGCGTCGGGCGACGTGACGATCGCCGAGGCGTGGGACAACGTCAGCGTCAACACCGTCAGCGGCGACCAGGAGCACGGCGCGGTCTACCAGGGCAACGTCTCGGCTCACGCCGTCTCCGGCGACGTCTCCGTCGGCGTCCGCCGCGGCTCGAAAGTCTTTCTCGACTGCAACACCGTGAGCGGCGATACGAGCTCGGAGCTCGACATGCTGCCGGACGCGCCCTCGGGCGACGGTCCGCTCGTCGAGCTGCGCGTGAAGACCGTGAGCGGCGACATCACCATCACCCGGGCGCCCGCGCCCGCCGACAGGCAGGAGGTGCACGCATGAACCGTCTCTCGTGGGACTCAACGGCGCCGCGTCGCCCGACCGGCAAGCGGCTCTCGCCGAACCCGCGTCCCGAGGATCTCGTCGAGGCCGAGGCCGAGCTGATCCGCGTCGCGTGGGACAAGCCGCACCGCATCGCACCGTTCTGAGCGAGGGGGCTCGAAGCCGGTGCAGAGAGAGGGCCCTCCTGGGCCCTCTCGTCGTTCTACGAAGTGCGCCGGACGAAGAGTGCGCGTAGCCACGCCCCTACGGAGCGGTGCGACGACCTCCGCTGCAGCGCCTCTTCGCGTGCCGCAGACCGCCTCGCCCACGCCCGCTCGCGCGTCACCCGCGTCCCGTACTTGGGCTTCCAGTACACCTGCCGCACGCGCCTCGCCACCTCCGAAGTTGTAGCGCCCGGCAGCCGAATGGGCGGTGCTAGGGTCCCGGCGGGTGCAATGAGACGTTTGGTCGTTCTCATGGGACTTGCGCTGACTCTCGCTGCCGCTCTCGCGACGACCGGAGCGGCCCTGACCGGAGCGCCGACGCTTCGATCGGTCGGCGACGACAAGGGTCACCTGATCGTGCTGTTCACGCTCGCACGGGACACGGTCCCGGGCAGCGTTCTCGTCGCGACGAGCCGCGCGGCCCTGTCCGCGCCGCTCCCGAATTCGATGTCAAGCTCCGCGAGGCGATGCACCCGTCGCCGGCTGGGGCGGCAGGCGTCGAGCGCTGGCGAACCCGCAAGTCGCTGCCGGCCGGGACGTACTACGTCGAGGTGTCGGCGGTCGAGGCCGTCGGCATCACCGACTGCGTTCCCCGGCGGGCCGACTGCCTGACGCGCTGGTCGAGCGCGCGCCGCGTCGTCGTCCCCTGAAGGCGCTTGACAACGCCCCGGCTCCGCAGGAGACTCGCGCCGACCGAGGGGAGAGCAGAAGGGGAGCGGCCAAGCAGACTCGCGTTCACGACGCACTGGTCCCCCACTCACCGACGGTGAGAACGCAGCGTGCACGGAACGCCTGGTCTAGTTCGGCACGCGCCCGAATCCATGGGGAATGGAGGAGAGCATGCATAGCGTGAAACGCGCCGCGAGGCGGCGGAGGCTTTCGTTTGCGGTCGCCTTGCTGGCGGTGACGGGGGGCTTGCTCGTGGCGTTGCAATCGGCGTCCGCCAATCCGCGGACGACCGCTTTGACGAAGGTCGTCCGCGCGACCAACAACGAGCCGCTGTGCTCGAGTCACGCTTCTCTGTGCACGGACGTCTACGACAAGCTGAGCAGTGAGTACGTCGGCCACGACGAGCCTTCGATCGAATTCAAGTCCGGCGAGCCGGGGTCCGGCAACGACATCACCTACCGCCTCCGGCTGCCCAAGGACCCGAAGGATCAGCCGCGGGCGGACGGCTCCGGCCCGACCTGGAACTTCGAGCTCCGCCCGACGTTCTGGTTCGGCCTCACGCTCTGCGACACGGAGTCGGCACCCGAGTACACGAAGACGTGTACGCCGAACTCCGACGCGAACAACCTGGTGGGCACAAACCCGAACGAGGCGAACTACATCGGGAAGCATCCGGGTAACGCGTTCATGGAGCTGCAGTTCTACGGCCCGGGCTACGTGCCCCAGTTCGAGGGCTTCGGCTGCACGGCGACGCAGTACTGCGCTGCCATGACCATCGACAGCCTCAACCTGAACCAGAACACCGGGGCCGTCACAGCACCGGACTGCAACGACTACATCCTCGGCGGGATCGAGCCGATCAACTGGGCGTACATCACGAAGAGCGGTCAGTCGCAGGCTCCCGCCGATCCGCTGTTCACCGGAACGTTCTCGAATCCGAACTTCAGCCGCGGTCAACCCGGATCTGACCAAGGACCTGCTGATGAGCCCGGGTGACTGGGTCACGATCCACATGCACGACACGCCGGCCGGATTCCGGATCGACCTGACCGACGAGACGACCCACGAGTCGGGATCGATGACCGCATCGATCGACAACGGCTTCGCGCACGTCCTGTTCAAGCCGGATGCGCAGGAACTGCACATCCGCGCCGTACGCGTTCCATCCCGAGTACAGCACCGCCAACCCGCGGGGCAACACGTGGTCGGCGCACACCTACAACGTCGCGTTCTCCGACGAGATCGGCCACTTCGAGCACTGCAACGAGCTCGACGCGAACTTCAACTGCGCGGTCGCAGGCTCCGACGACGAGACGCTCGACGCCGACGACGTCTTCTGTGTACCAGGCTCGGATTCACTGCTCGTCCACATCAACGGCTGCTTCGCCGCTGACGACGACTTCGACGGGCCTTCGTACCAGAAGGACTGGCCGGGGACGAATCCCGACGTGAAGACCGACCAGCGGCTGCACCCCGAACCGGTGATCTTCACCAGCCCGACGACGAACGGCGGCCAGCCCCTACCCGACGACCGCCTTCGAGGCCGACCTGCCTGCGATCGAGAGCTCCTGCAACACCGAGACGGGAGCAGGCTGCATAAACCCGCCGCCGGGATCGCAGTTCTACCCGTTCTACTCGACCCGCAAGGTCGAAGGAACGTGCGCCTGGCAGGAGGGCGGTCGCTTCATCCCCGGCACGATCAGGGACTTCGGTGGAACCTCGGAGAGGGAGTACGGAACCACGTTGCTGCCGCAGATCTTCCCGGCAACGGGGTTCACGGCGGTGACGAGGTTCGAGAACTACAACAGCGGCGATTTCGCCAACCCCTGCACGGGGAAGTAGTAGACGGTTCTCGACGAACGCCTCAGGGGAGCGGTCTCCGGACCGCTCCCCTTTAGCTCGGGTCGGTTGGAGCTCGCACGCACTCGCGTTCGTCGCCATCCCGTGAGAGGCTGACGCCATGCAGTGGGAACTGCTGGCAGGCGTGCCCGAGGAGGAATTGCGCGGGATCATGCAGATCGCACGCCGCCGCAGCTTCGCGAGAAACGAGATCGTCTGCCACCGCGATGATCCCGCCGACTGCTGCCATCTCATCGCCAAGGGTCGATTTGCGGCCCGGATCATGACCTCGCTCGGAGACACCGTCACGGTCGCAATCCAAGGGCCCGGCACGACGTTCGGAGAGATGGCGCTGCTCGTCGACGATGCCAAACGCATGTCCACCGTCGCAGCGCTCGAGCCGGGCGAGACGTACTCGGTGTATCGAGCCGACTTCGATCACATTCGTGCAAGGCATCCCGACATGGATCGGTACCTCTGTGCATTTCTCGTGAACGAGATACGAAGGTTGAACGAGCGTCTGCTCGAGGCGCTCTATCTGCCGGTCGACCAGCGTGTGCGTCGACGACTCGTCGAACTGGCCGAGCTCTACGGAGACGGAGGCGCCGGGCCGGTCACGGTGCCGCTGACACAGGAGGTCATCGCCGAGCTCGCCGGTGCGACGCGGCCGACCGTCAACCAGGTGCTGCGTGACGAAGAGAAGCGGGGAACGATCGCGCTGACCAGGGGCCGCATCGGCATCCTCGACGTGTCGCAGCTCGTTCAGCGCCGTTAGGTCGCTCCGGATCTGTTCCCGCGACGACACTTGTTACGTCGGCACGCGTAACGACTGTGCTCGAGCGACGCCGTAGCTTCGGGTCAGCCGGTCGCACAGGGCGGCCGAGTCGGACGAAGGAGACTGAAATGCCCCGCAGCTCAACCTCGCTCGTGCTCGTCGTAGCCGCGCTCCTCATGGCGCCGCTCGCCGGTGCCGCGACCGGCGCGCCGACGGACTCAGGCCCGTCCAAGCAAGCGATCCGCGCACTCGAGATCCGCGGCCAGGCGCTCAACCAGATCTACCACCTCGGCAACTACGCCGGCCCGTCGAAGCAAGCGATCCGCGCGATGACCCTCCGCGGCCAGGCCCTCAACCAGCACCTACCACCTCGGCGCAGTACGCCGGCCCGTCGAAGCAAGCGATCCGCGCGATCACCCTCCGCGGCCAGGCGCTCAACCAGCACCTACCACCTCGGCAACTACGCCGGCGGGACGGGAAGCTCCTTCCCGTGGCTGGCTGTCGCGTTCGCAGGGGCGGCCTTGGGCGTGATCCTGGTGGCGGTCGCCGGCACAGTCGGAGTCCGCAGGCGCCAGCGCCGTGATCGCGGTCTGACGGCACGCGTCTCCACGTTGCGTGAGCTCGCCGGACGCCGACGCAGCGTCCGGCGAGCTTGTCCGCGTCGAGGTGCTCGACGTACAGCGCGCGGGTCGACTAGAAGCACGGCTCCGCCTGCGCGAGGATGAGGGCGTGGAGGACGAGGTCAGACCAGTCACGGCGCTCTTCGCCGACATCGTGGGGTCGACGGCGCTCGGCGAGCGGCTGTTGCCAGAGGAGGTGAAGGCGCTCGTCGGCGAATGCGTGACCCGCGTCAGCGGGGCCGTCGAGGAGTTCGGTGGAACCGTTCAGGCGTACCAGGGCGACGGTATCTGTGCGTTGTTCGGCGTCCCGGCGGCGCACGCCGACGACCCGGAGCGCGCGGCGCGCGCGGCGTTGCGCATCCTCGAGATCGTCGGCTCGTACTCCGAGGACATCTGCGCGGCCTGGGGGATCGACCGCTTCAACGTGCGCGTTGGGATCAACTCCGGTTCGGCGGGAGTCGGGACTGTGGGTGTGGCGGCGCCGCAGGCGGTCGCGCTGGGCGACATGACCAACGTGGCAGCCCGCCTCGAGTCCGCGGCCGAGCCTGGCACGGTGCTCGTCGGCGACGGCACCGCCCGACTGCTCGAGCGCAGGTTCGTGCTCGAGGAGCGCGGTCTGCTCCCCGTCAAGGGACGCGCTCGCCCCGTGCGGGCGTGGCGGCTCCTGCACGCTCGCCCGACCGACCAGTCCGGCACGACGACGCCGACGGTCGGGCGGGATGCCGAGCTCGTGCGCCTACGTGAGGCGCTCGCGGAGCTTGGGCGCGGCCGCGGCCAGATCGTCCTCATCAGCGGGGAGGACGGGCTCGGAAAGTCGCGGCTCGTCGCCGAGTTGACCCGCGAGGCCGGCGAGGTCACGCGCCTCGAAGGACACTGCCCGTCGTACGGCGGCGACGCGCTCTATCGACCGTTCGTCGAGATGCTCCGGGAGTGGCTCGGGGTCGCAGAAGGTGATGCGGAGATCGCCGTGCGGACCAAAGCCCGCGCCCGCCTCGGGGCGCTGCTCGGTGCGCGCCTCGATGAACTCATGCCGGCGTTCGCACGACTGCTCGGCATCAAGACGGAGAGCGATGTGCCCGTCGACGTCGACGCGGCGTACGGGGAATGGATCATCGCGCTCGCACGGCGTCGTCCCGTCCTCCTCGTCGTCGAAGACGTGCACTGGGCCGACGCAGCGACACGCGAGCTGGCGGAGCGTCTCCTTGCGCTGACGGAACGCGAGGCGCTGATGCTCGTCTTCAGCTTCGCGCCGGCGACCCCGTCCGAGGCGACGCGCCTCCGGCTGGCGGTGCTCAGCGAGTACGGCCACCGGGCGAGCGAGCTGACGCTCAGGCCGCTTGCGGACGAGGACGCAGACGCGCTCGCCCGCACCTTCCTGCCGGGGCTGGATGCAGCGACCACGGCGGCCCTCGTCTCGCGCGCCGCCGGCAATCCGCTCTACCTCGAGGAACTCCTCCGCGCGGTCGTGGAGGGCGGCGTCGTCGATCGGCGCCGGACGTGGACGCTGACCGTCGGGTCGGCCGAGCTGCTGCCGCCGGCACTCGAGAGCCTGCTTCTGGCGCGGATCGACAGGCTGCCGGAAGGAGCGCGCCGACTCGTCCAGGTAGCGGCCGTCGTCGGCCGGACCTTCCCGGTGCGGGTGCTCGAGCGCGCCGGGGACTCGGACGATCTCGACGGCGATCTGACGATGTTGCTCCGTGCCGAGGTGGTGCGCGAGGTGCGACGCTATCCCGAGCTCGAGTGCGCATTCCGTCACGAACTGCTGCAGCAGGCCGCGCTGTCGACGCTCACCGCGGGCCGGCGACGCGAACTGTACGGACGAGTGGCGGCGGCCTTCGAGGAGCTATACGCCGCCTCCCTTGACGATCACCTCGAACGGCTCGCGCACTACTACGCACAGGCCGAAGACCGACCCAAGACGATCGAGTACCTTGAGCGGGCCGCCGCGCGCCACGAGACACTCGGGGCATCGGAGCAAGCGGCTTGGCTGCGGGAGCGTGAGCGTGCGACCTAACAGCTGCAGTGCGAGTTCAAGCCGACCGTTGTCACCCAGACCAGGCCCGAGCCGGTCGTGATGCCGTAGGTGCCGGGCCCGACGGCGATCGTCTTCGTCACGGCCCGGGTCTGCGGGTCGATCCTCACGACCGTGCCCGCATTCCGTCGCGCAACCCAGACGGCGCCCTCCCCGACGGTGAGATCCGGGACGTTCTTGCCAACCAACGTTCTGCCGATCGCCGTCGTCGACACAGGCGAGACCTGCCAGACGTCGCCGGAGGTGTACTTCGCGGCCCAGACGCTGCCCTCGCCGTAGGCAACCCCAACCGACACCGGATCGGCGGAGGCCAGCGCCCCGATTTGAGCGGTGCCGGTCAGCACGTTCGTGGTCGCGTCGATGCGGGAGACACCGTTCTGCTCCGACACCCAGACCGCTCCGTCGCCGACTGCCAGCTCGCCGATGCCGTGGTCATCCTCGATGACGACCACCCGGCCCGAGGACGGGTCGACGCGCAGCACCTCGCCCAGATCGGTCGTCGAAAGCCAGACCGCGCCGTAGCCGGCAACGACGCCGAACCCTTCTGGGAGTGTCGAGTGGTAGCCCGAGCGCCAGCGAAGCGGAACCGGCGTGATGTGGTTGTCCGCCGGGGCGATCTGGAACAGGCGGTCTTCTCGCGTTGTCACCCAAACTGCACCGTTTCCGAACGCGATCGACCTCGGCGTGCCGCTGAACCCCCCGAGCGTCTCGACGACCTTCCGCGAGCGCCCGTCGATTCGCGTGACGGTCCCGTCGCCGCCGTTTGCGACCCAGATCGAGCCGGCGCCGGCGGCGATCGAGGTGGGGTTGTGGCCGACCGGGATAGCCGCGACGAGCTTGTTCGTCTTCGGATCGATCGCGCCCACGGTGTTGGGCGGCAGGCTCGAGATGCCGCTCCCACCACCGCGCACCACAAGTACCACGACGACGGCGGCAGCCAAGAGGAGGACGGCGGCGACACCGGCGGGCAGGCGCCAGTCGAACCTTCTCGCGGCTGCGCCTGGCGGCAACGAGATCTCGCCGCTCGAGACGCCGAGCTCCTGCCTGGCGGCGTCGACGAGTTCCCGGCAGGTCGCGTAGCGCTCGTCCGGCCGCTTCGCCATGCCTCGCGCGACTACGTCGTCGAGGCCCTTCGGCAGCTCCGAGCGCGCGGCCGAGGGGGCGGGCGGCGGATCCTGGATGTGCGCCCAGATCGTCGCCACCTCGGTGTCCTTTTCGAACGGCTTCGCGCCCACGAGCGCCTCGTAGAGCACGCAGGTCAGCGCGTAGAGGTCGGCGCGGCCGTCGACCGGCTGCCCCTGGATCTGCTCCGGCGCGACGTAGTCGACGGTGCCGACGAGTTGGCCCGGTCGCCGTCAGGCCCGATTGCGACGACGCCTGCTTCGTCAGCCCGAAGTCCGAGACATAGACGTGGTCGTCCTCGCCGATCAGGATGTTGCCCGGCTTGACATCACGATGGACGAGCCCGCGCCGATGTGCCGCGTCCAGACCTGCCGCCGCATGCCCGACGATCGCGACCGCACGAGCGGGTGGGAGCGGGCTGTGACGGCGAAGCAGCTCGCGCAGGTCGCTGCCTTCGACGTAGCGCATGGCGATGTAGAGAACGCCGCCGCTTTCATCGGCGTCGTACACCGGAACGACGTTCGGGTGATCGAGCGAGGCGGCCAGCTGCGACTCCCGTAGGAACCGCTCGCGGAAGCGTTCGTCGTCGGCGAGCTCGGGGGCCATCAGCTTCAGCGCCACCTTGCGGTGGAGTCGCAGGTGCTCCGCCAGGTACACGCTCGACATCCCGCCGCGGCCGAGCAGACGCTCGATCCGGTAGCCGGCGAGCACGGAGCCGACGCGGGTATCGACGACGCTCACGGCCTCCTCATCACGAGCTACCTAAGCACTGCGCCTGGCGAATTGCTAGTCGTATGCTCGCCTCGATGGTCGCTCGCTCCGAGCCCGGCGTCGGCGACACGGTCGGGCACTACCGTGCTCGATGCTCGGTTGGGCGAGGGGGCGGTCGGGGTCGTCTACCGCGCCCGGCGCGGGTCGGACGGTGCGGTGGTCGCGCTGAAGCTGCTGAAACACCGCCTCGGCGAAGACGAGACGTTCCGTGCCCGCTTCGTCCATGAAGCCAGGGCGGCGCGGCACGTGGAGCACGACCACGTGGTGCCGGTGCTCGACGCGGGCGAAGCCGGCGGAACGAGCTACCTCGTCGCGGAGTACGTGGCAGGGGGCTCGCTCGAGGATCGACTCCGCGAGGAGGGCGCGCTCCCGATCGTCGAGGCGCTCCGAATCGGCGCGGAGGTGGCGACGGGGCTCGACGCGCTCCACCGCGGCGGGCTGGTGCACCGCGACGTCAAGCCATCGAATCTGATGCTCTACGAGGACGGCCGCGCGGCGATCACCGACTTCGGCCTCGCGAAGGGACCGGCGTACACCGTCCTGACGAAGCCCGGCCAGGTTATGGGGACGCTCGACTACCTCGCGCCGGAGCTGATCCGCGGCGAGGCCGCGACGCCGTCCACCGACATCTACGCATTCGGCTGCGTCGTGTACGAGTGCATCACGGGAGCGCCGCCGTTCGGCGGAAAGAGCCTGTTCGAGATCGGAACGGCGCACTTGAACCTGTCTCGCCTCCCGACCCTGGCGAGACGCGAGCCGAGGTGACGCCGTCGCTCTCGTGGGCGCTGTTGAAGGCGCTCGAGAAGGATCCGGCGCAGCGACCCCCGACCGCCACGGCATTCGCGTCGCTGCTGCACGTCGCAGCAGGGCGGCGTTGAGGCCGTCGTCGCGCGACCGCAGCGCGGAACGGTCCGGAGCCCGCGCTTGACGCACGAAGGCCGGGATGGGCCGTGAAGGGATCGAACCTTCGACCTTGGGATTAAGAGTCCCCTGCTCTACCAGCTGAGCTAACGGCCCGGAAGCGCCGCGTATCGTAGCGCGGCGATGAAAATCGCTCACCGTCGTCGGAAACCGCCCGCAGTTCGTCAAGTCGGCGCCGCTCTCGCTCGCGTTCCGCGAGGCCGGGATCGAGGAGATCGTCGTGCACACCGGCCAGCACTGGGACGCCGAGCTGTCCCAGGTCTTCTTCGACGAGCTCGACCTGCCCGAGCCGCGCTACCGACTCGACCTGCGCACGGCCGACCCGGCAGTCGATGACCGAGCCGATCCGCGCGGTCGATCGCGAACGAGCGGCCCGACTGGGTCGTCGTGCTCGGCGACACGAACTCGACCGTCGCCGGCGCGCGCGCGGCCGGCGGCGAGATCCCGGTCGCGCATGTCGAAGCCGGCCTCCGCAGCTTCGACCTGTCGATGCCCGAGGAGCGGAACCGGATCGAGGTCGACCGCCTCGTCGGCGCTCCTGTTCTGTCCGGACGAGCGCTCGGCGCAGACAGCTCGAAGAGCGAGGGCGTCGGCGGCCGCCGCGAGGTCGTCGGCGACGTGATGGCCGATGCGACCCGGCTCTTCCTGCCGATCGCGCGCCGCCTCGACCCCGCCGGATCACGCTCGGCCGTACTCGGTGCTGACCATTCACCGCGAGGCGAACGTTCAGCCGGAGCGGCTGCGGCAGATCGCCGCCGCGGTCAACGACGGCGCGGCGGCATGTTCGTCTTCCCCGCCCACCCGCGCACGCGCCACGTGCTCGAGGAGCACGGCATTCCACTGGCCGCGAACGTCCGGCTGGTCGAGCCGCTCGGCTATCTCGAGATGCTCGCGCTGGTCGCCGGCGCCGAGACCGTCGTCACCGACTCGGGCGGCCTGCAGAAGGAGGCGTACTGGCTGGGCGTGCCCTGCGTGACCCTGCGGCCGAACACGGAGTGGGTCGACACCGTCGCGGCCGGCGCGAACCGCCTCGCCGAGCCGGAGGAGCTCGCGGCCGCGCTCGCCGACGCGCGGTTCCCCGCCGGACGCACCCGCGCTGTACGGCGACGGCCACGCCGCAGAGCGCATCGCAGCCGCCCTGTACCCTTGAGCGCCGTGCCAGGCCGCCGCACTACGACGTCGCCGTCATCGGCGCCGGCTACGTCGGCGTCCCGCTGGCCGCGACCTTCGCCGAGGCAGGCCGCCGCGTGCTGCTCGTCGACGTGCAGGCCCACGTCGTCGAGGCGCTGAACCGGGGCGAGAGCCACATCGAGGACGTCACCTCCGAGCGCCTCGCTGCGCTGACCGAGCCGGGCCTCGTCGTCGCGACCACGGACTACGAGCAGCTCAAGCACGCGAAGGCGGTCCTGATCGCGCTGCCGACGCCGCTCTCGCGCCAACGCGAGCCCGACCTCTCCTACATCGAGCGCGCCGCGAGGAGCCTCGCGCCGGTGCTGCAGCGCGGCCAGGTCGTGATCCTCGAGTCGACGACCTGGCCGGGGACGACGCGCGAGATCCTGCAGCCGCTGCTCGAGGAGGGCTCGGGCCTGAAGGCCGGCGAGGACTTCCATCTCGCGATGTCCCCGGAGCGCGTCGACCCGGGCCGCGAGGACTGGACGACCAAGACGACGCCGAAGGTCGTCGGCGGGATCAACGCGGCCTCGACCTCTGCGGCCGCGGAGGTCTATCGCGGCGCGGTCGACACCGTGCACGAGGTCTCGACACCCGAAGCAGCGGAGCTGACCAAGCTGCTCGAGAACATCTACCGCGCCGTCAACATCGCGCTCGTCAACGAGCTCGCGCAGCTGACCGACCGGATGGGGATCGACGTCTGGGAGGTCGTCGACGCAGCCGCGACGAAGCCGTTCGGCTTCGCGTCGTTCAAGCCCGGGCCGGGGCTCGGCGGCCACTGCATCCCGATCGACCCGTTCTACCTCACGTGGAAGGCGCGGGAGTTCGACTTCTCGACCCGCTTCATCGAGCTGGCCGGCGAGGTCAACAACAACATGCCGTACTTCTGCCGCTCCCTCATCTCGCAGGCCCTCAACCACGGCGCCAACAAGTCGGTGAGCGGCTCGAAGATCCTCATCGTCGGCGTCGCCTACAAGCCCGACATCGGCGACATGCGCGAGACGCCCGCCGAGAAGCTGATCCAGCTGCTCGTCACCGCCGGAGCAGATGTCTCGTACCACGACCCGTTCGTGCCCGAGTTCGACGGCATGACCTCCGTGCCGCTCGAGCCGGAGGCGTACGACTGCGTCGCGATCGTGACCAACCACTCGACGATCGACTACGCGGACCTCGTGCGCCGCGGCCATGTGATCGTCGACTTCCGGAACGCCACCAAGGGCCACGAGGTCGACGGCAAGGTCTGGAAGCTCTAGTGCCGTCCGACGAGCGTCGGTGTCGTCGGGCTCAACTACTGGGGGCCGAACCTCGTCCGCAACTTCGACGAGCTGGCCGAGCTCTCGTGGCTCTGCGACCTCGACGAAGGCCTCCGCACCCGCCTCGCCTCGCGCTACCCGAATGCGAAGGTGACGGCCGAGTACGACGACCTCCTGCAGGACGACACGCTCGACGCCGTCGTGATCGCGACGCCGGTGCCGACGCACTACGCGCTCGCGAAGCAGGCGCTCGAGGCCGGCAAGCACGTGTTCGTCGAGAAGCCGCCGGCGATGCGCGCCGCCGAGATGGACGAGCTCGTCACGCTCGCCGCCGAGCGCGACCGCGTGCTGATGCCCGGGCACCTGCTCCTCTACCACCCCGGCGTCGTGAAGCTGAAGGAGCTGATCGACGACGGGCGAGCTCGGCGATGTGCTCTGCGTCTACGGGAACCGCGTCAACCTCGGCATCGTGCGTAGCGAACGAGAACGCGCTCTGGTCGCTCGGCGTGCACGACCTGTCGGTGATCCTCTACCTCCTCGACGAGGATCCCGATCTCGTGACCGCTCAGGGCAGCGCGTCGATTCACCCGGGTGTCGAGGACGTCGTCTTCTGCTTCCTCCGCTTTCCGAGCGGACGGATCGCGCACATGCACCTCTCGTGGCTCGACCCGCACAAGATGCGGAAGATGACCGTCGTCGGCCGCGAGAAGATGGTCGTGTTCGACGACATGGAGCCCGAGCGCAAGGTGACGGTCTACGAGAAGAGCGCCGGCCCAGCCGGCGAGCTCTACTCCGGCGACATCTCGATTCCGAAGATCGCGACCGACGAGCCGCTGCGGCTCGAGTGCGCGCACTTCCTGCAGCTGGTCGCCGGCGAAGGCGACCGCGACAAGGTTGCCCGCGACGGCGCCCGCGTCGTGCGCGCGCTCGAGATGCTGACCAACTCTCTTGCCCGCTGAGATCCACCCGACCGCGACCGTGTATCCGGGCACGGTGCTCGGCGACGGCGTCCGTGTGCTCGAGAACGCCGTGATCGGGAAGCAACCCTCGCTGGGCGCTTCGTCGACGGCGAAGCGCGAGCCGCTGGCGCCCACGGAGATCGGCGACGGCGCCGTCGTCTCGACCGGCGCGATCGTGTTCGCCGGCTCGACCGTCGGCGCGCGCAGCATCGTCGGCGACCAGTCGTGTATCCGCGAACGGGTACGCCTGGGCGAGGACTGCGTGCTCGGACGCGGCTCGCTGATCGAGAACGACACGACGGTCGGCGCCGGTACGAGAATCCAGGCGGGCGCGTACATCACGGCGTACTCGACCCTCGAGGAGGACGTCTTCATCGCCCCGTGCGTCGTCACGACGAACGACAACTACATGGGGCGCACCGAGCGCCGGAAGGCAGAGCTGCGCGGGCCGACGATCCGGCGGAGCGCCCGCGTCGGCGGCGGCGCGATCCTGTGCCCCGGCGTCGAGATCGGCGCCGAGGCGTTCGTCGGCGCGGGCGCGGTCGTGACGAAGGATGTGCCGCCGGGCAAGCTCGTCGTCGGCAACCCGGCGCGCGTGCTGCGGGACGTCACGCCCGACGAACTTCGCTCGAACGGCGGCTAGCGCTAGCTGCGCGAGCGAGCGAGCGCGAGCCGGTACGGGACGGAGCCGCGCGACTTCGTCACGAGCTTCAGCTCCACGTAGTACGTGCCGCTGACGGGTGCACGGAACGCCAGGCGCGACTGCGTCGCCGACCCGGCGGGCCTCGAGCAGCCGCTCGCCCGTGTCGACCGAGATGCCGTCGACCGCCGTCGTGCCGGGCGCCCACAGCGCCAGCGAGATCTGAGCGGCAGCCTCGGGCGTGACGCGGGCGTAGAGCCGCGAGCCTCGGTTCAGGTGAACGCGATAGACGTCGATGTTGTCGTCCCAGAAGTCGAGCGTGGCATCGATCGTGCGTGGCAGCGGAGGAAGCCCATGCGCCGAAGGGCCCGCCTCGTCGTTCGGCTCGTACCGATCCGGGGTGGGTAGCTGGGAACCGTCGCCGAGCATCGTCAGCGCCGCGAGCACGTCCAGGCGCCCCCACCCGGTGTACTTGTCACGGCCCACTGGGCACTCGCCGCAACCGGTGACCGGGCTCGCGTCGTCGGCGCTCCGCTCGAGCAGCCAGGCGACCTGGCCCGGTGTCAGCGCCGGATCCTGGCCGAGCAGCAGCGCCGCGGCAGCCGACACCTGCGGCGCGGCGAACGAGGTGCCGATCGCGTCGCGGAACTCGAACGACCCGCAGTCGGAGTACGCGTGCCCTGCACAGCCGGCGCGGCGTTCGATCAGATTCGCCGGAATCGTCGAGAAGATCCCGTCCCCCGGCGCCGAGAGGTCGTTGTAGACGGCGTCCCGGTTCGAGTAGTCGGGCACCGAGCCGTCGCGCCGCATCGCGCTGACGCCGATCACATGGGGCAGCGCCGCCGGATAGTGGGCGAAGCCCCACGGTGTCGCGGGGGACTGCGGCCCGTTCCCGACGGCTGCGACGACGACGACCCCGTGTGCGTAGGCGTACTCGACGGCGGCCTCCTCGAGCGCCGAGTACGTGTCGAGTTGCGGGCTGAGCGGGTCACGGACGCCGCCGAGGCTGAGGTTGATGACGCGCGCTCCGTCGTCCACGGCCCAGTGAATCGCCGCTACCTCCGCCGGGAGCGAGACGGTTCCGTCCGGGCCGACGACCTTCGCGATCATCAGACGCGCGTTGAACGCAAGCCCCGCCATCCCGATCCCGTTGAACGGATTGGCGGCGATCTCGCCCGCCACGAAGGTGCCGTGCCCCTGGTCGTCGCGGAAGGGCGAGCCGCCGACGAACGACTTGGCCGCGACGACCCGACCCCGGAGATCGGGATGCGAGCCGTCGATCCCGGAGTCGATCACGGCGACCCTGACCGGCGAGAGCTTGGGGACGCTCGCCCAGAACGACCACGCCTCGTCCTGCTCGAGGTACCACTGATTCGACGCGAGCGGCTCGGTGTTGTCGAAGCCGAACGCCACCGCGGGCACGGCGAGCGCCACCGCGGCGAGCACGGCGGCGACAACCCGTCTCACGGGACCTGGATCGTTGCGGACAAACCGGCTGCGAGTCCCGCCGGTGCGCAGCGCACCCGGTAGCTGCCCGGCTGAATCGTCCCGCTGAACGCGAACGTGCCGCCGCCGTCCGCCACGGTCGACGAGATGGTCGTCCAGAGGGTGCCGGCCTGCTTCTGCAGCTGAACCGGGGCGCCGGCGACGGCGGGACGCTCCGACCCGGCGATCCCCGCCGAGGTCCCCTGTGCGACGACCCGGGGCGCGACCGCGATCTTCGCGAGGCCGGCCCGGATCGAGCCGGACGAGAGACGGTATTGCGTCGCGACGACCGGCTTCACGACCGTCGAGAACGTGCCGTCGGCGCCGACGATCAGTTCCCCGGCGGACTCCCAGTCCTTCCCCTGCGCTCTCGATTCGAGCGCGACCGCGTCGACTCCCTTCGCAAAGCCGCTCAACGTCAGGGCGCCGCCGTACGTCACCGTCCTGGCCGCCGGCAGGAGCGAGAAGAGGGCGCCGGTGAACCAGGTCGACCGAAGCTCGAGCAGCGCACGGAACTGCGCTCCGGTGACGGTCGTCTGGACGCCCCCGGCACCGACCGCGGTGACGCGCGTCGCGCGCCCGGACGCGCCGTCGACGGTCGTCAGATCCGAGAGCGAGCCGGGAAGATTCAGCTGCGCCGCGACCTTCGTCCCGTCGAAGAGGACGGGGCCCCAGTCGTGCACCGGCGAGATGTTGTCGTACGGATCGGCGACCGAGACGAGATAGGGGACCGCGTCCCCGGTCGCCTCCAGCGAGGAGGCTGTCCGGCCGCCCGACGTGGAGAAGAACAACGTGTCGGCGACCTTGCCCTTGTAGAGGACGACCTTGCCCTTCGTCGCCACGATCGCGTCGCTGGTTGCGGGCGACTCGGCGCCGACGCCGCCGTAGACCTGGTCGCGAGTGTCGCTGTACAGGTCGAAGTCGCGGTTCTTCGTCAGGTTGGCGAGCGCGTACGAGCGTGCTGCTACCGCTTGCGCCTGCAGCGCCTGGGCAGGCCAGTCGAAGGGCATCTCGGAAGGGACGACACCCTTCAGGTACGACTCGAGTGCGACGACGTCGACCACCTGCACGCGCTTGCCGTCCGAGGTGACCACGAGACGGCCGCGATACGGCTTGCCGTCGACCGCGAGCGGCTGCTTCCCGACGAACGTGAGCGGCGGGAGCAGCGCCTTCCCCTTGAGCGCGAGCTTCGGCTTGAGCGTCACGGCTCCCGGGTCGAGCACGGTCTTCGTGCCGGTCGCGTCGGTGACGCTCCACGGTGCCGTCGACGCGAGCATCTGTCTTCGCCTTCTGGGCGAGCAGCGCTCGAACGGTCGAGACGGGCGCCGGCCCGATCGTCGTGCCCTTGTAGTAGTGCGCCAGGATCGCGTCATACGTCCAGCCGTGCTTCGCATAGCCGTACGCACCCCACTGGCTCATCCCGAGACCGTGTCCCCAGCCGTGGCCGCTGACCGCCAGAACGACCTTCGCCGGCGAGGTCGTCGTCGTGGCGCTCGTGGTCGACGTCGTCATGCTGACGCCGCTCGGCCGGGCGGCGAGCAACGAAGACGCGGCGCCGGCGAGCAGAAGCAGGCACAGGGCGCCGAGCCGGAGGGCAGGCCGACTCACGCCGGTCACGGTAGCCGAGCGTCCGGGC
Organism: uncultured Thermoleophilia bacterium; assembly: GCA_963708505.1. Taxonomy (GTDB): domain Bacteria; phylum Actinomycetota; class Thermoleophilia; order Gaiellales; family Gaiellaceae; genus PALSA-600. Next base: position 1,041,834 of record CAVPST010000007.1, on the reverse strand, counting down.
AAACGCCCGGCTCCGGCGGCTCGCCTAGCGTTTTGGCGGCTCGAGCGCGCCGTTCGCGCGCAATCGCGCTCCCGTTGCCGGGAAGTCGGCGCGTGACAGGTCGTTCACGACCCGAATCGCCGCGCCACCCGGGTCGAGTGTCGGCGTCCCGTTTCCGACGAGCCGGAGCGGGACGAGCGTGCCCGCCCGGAACGATCCGTCGGCGCCCAGCTTCAGGCGCAGGATCCCGGTGATCCCGGTGACGCTCCCGATCCCGAGGGTGTGGTAGCCGCTGAAGTTTCCGAGGCTGTAGGCGATCAGCCGGCCGCGGTACCACTCCATCGCGCGCAAGACGTGCGGGCCGGAACCGAGCACGACGTCGGCGCCGGCTCGAACCACGGCACGCGAGAAGCGGATCGGGTCGCCACGCTGCTCGCCGAGGAACGTCTCCATGCCGGGGGTCACGTGCTGATGATCCGAACCCTCGGCGCCCGCATGGATGAAGACGACGACGAGGTCGGCGCGGGCTGAGGCTCGCCGCACGAGCGCCACCGCCTGCGGGATGTCGAGGAGGTTCTGGTCGTAGTCGTAGGGCGCGAATCCGAGCAGGGCGATCCGGATCCCGTGCCGGGCGACATACGTCGTCTGGCCCGGGCGGCCCGTGTACGGCAGCCGGGCCGCATGCAACGCGGCGTTCGTCTGCGCCAGACCCGAGGCGCCGTAGTCGTTGCTGTGGTTGTTGGCGACGTTGACAGCGCCGAAGCCGGCGCGCTTCAGCACGACGGCCGTCGACGCCGGCGCCTGGAAGCTGAAGCAGTCGGTCGATCCCGCCGAGCACTTCGAGGAGCCTCCATGGCCCAGGGTGGTCTCGAGATTGCCGACGGTCAGGTCGCTCCGCAACTCACGCGTCACATCCGTCATGAGCGTCCGAGCTCCGCCCGGCGGCTCGACTCCGGCCAAGCCGAACGTCATGTCGCCGACGTCGGCGAACTGGACGGCGCCGCGCGGCGGCGCAGCGACGCGTCGCGCGACGACCGGGATCCGGCGGGCGGGCGGTGCAGAGGCGTGCGGCATCGCCTTCGCTCGATGCAGCTTCACACCCGCCGCGACGGCAACCGCGACCGCGACAGCCACGGCCGCGAGGGCCGCGAGGCGCACCCGCCGAAGCTGACGCTTCTGCGCCCTGCGACGCTCGGCGCGGTCGGCATTCCCGGTCTCTGCCACTGGGATCTCCTAGCCCGCGAGGCGCGTCGCGTACTGCTGTTCGTAGTACCGCTTGTAGTCGCCGGACTTGATCGGCTCCCACCACTCGCGGTTCTCGCGGTACCAGTCGACGGTCTCCTCGAGCCCGCCCGCATCGAACGAGTGCTCCGGCTGCCAGCCGAGACCGCGCAGCTTCGACGAGTCGACCGAGTAGCGGCGGTCGTGCCCAGGACGGTCGGCGACATGCCGGACGAGATCCGGCGACGCGCCCGTCAGGTCGAGGATGCGGCGCACGACGTCCATGTTCTCGCGCTCCTGGCCGCCGACGTTGTAGACGTGGCCGCCTTCGCCCCGCTTGAGCGCGGTCTCGATGCCGGCGCAGTGATCGGCGACATGCAGCCACTCGCGGCGCTGGCGGCCGTCGCCGTAGACGGGCAGATGCTCGCCGTCGAAGGCGTTCGTGATGAAGAGCGGCAGGAACTTCTCCGGATACTGGCGCGCGCCGTACGTGTTGGCCCCGCGTGTGATGAGCGCGTCGACCCCGTAGGTGCGGACGTAGGCGAGCACCTGCAGGTCGCCACCTGCCTTCGAGGCCGAGTACGGGCTCGAGGCACGGACGGGCGCGTCCTCGGTGCACGGCGCGGCGTCGAGGGGAATGTCGCCGTACACCTCGTCGGTCGAGACCTGCAGGTGGCGAATCCCGTGGTGCCGCGCATAGTCGAGCAGGACCTGCGTGCCGAGCACGTCGGTGAGGATGAATTCGGCCGGGCCGAGGATCGAGCGGTCGACGTGCGTCTCGGCCGCGAAGTTGACGATCGCATCGCAACCTTCGGCCGCGCGCGCCACCGCATCCGGATCGGTCGACGTCGCCCTCGTGAAAATCGTGTTCGACGCCCTCCAGGTTGGCGCGGTTCCCGGCGTACGTCAGCTTGTCGAGGACGGCGACCTGGTCACCGCCGGCGACGAGCCGGCGAACGAACTGCGAGCCGATGAACCCGGCGCCGCCGGTGACGAGCACGCGCATCGCGTCAGGGTAGTGCATCGAGGCAGTCGCGAAGACCGGCGCGCCAGTGCGGCAACTCGGGCGCGCCCCTCTCGCTCCGGAGCACCGAGTACGACGGCCGCGGCGCACGAGCGCCGAACTCCGCGCTCGTGATCCTGCGAACGCGAACGCTGAGCCCCGCCTCCTCGAAGATCGCTTCCGCGAAGTCGGCCCACGTGCAATCGCCGGCTGCGGCGACGTGATACAGGCCGTGCGGCAGTCGAACGACCTGCTCGGTCGCAGCGGCGAGATGGCCGACGTAGGTGGGGGAGCCGCGCTGGTCGTCGACCACCGCGACCTCGTCCCGCTCCGCTCCGACGCGAAGCATCGTCCGCACGAAGTTCTTCGACGTGGCGCCGAACAGCCAGGACGTTCGGACGATCCACGCCTGCTCGCCCGCTGCGGCCTCGCCGTGCAGCTTCGTGCGCCCGTACGCGCCGAGCGGCGACGCCGCGTCCGACTCGACGTACGGCTCGCCCTTCGTCCCGTCGAAGACGTAGTCGGTCGACCAGACCACGAGCGGTGCGCCGAGCTCCGCCGCATGCTGGACGCCGCCGACGTTGACCGCTGCGGCGCTCTGCGGATCTTCCTCCGCACCGTCGACATCGGTCCACGCGGCCGTGTGCAGCACGAGGTCGGCCGACAGGCCCGCCGGAGCAGGGTGGGTGACGTCCCAGTCGGCCCGCGTCAACGCACGCGCTTCCGGGTAGCGATCGGCGAGCGCGCGGCCAAGCTGGCCGGCCGCGCCCGTGATCAGGACGCCGCGGCCCGATCCCGCGCCGAGAGGACCGGCGATCGTGTGCTCCACAGGTCGACGACGCGCGGGTCGTCCCACGGCACGCCGTGCTCGTCCGGGTCGGAGGCGTCGTACTCCTCGGTGACGGCGTAACAGAACAGGCAATCCGTGAGCGCCTCGTACCCGTGAGCGCGGTAGCCGGGAACGTAGATCGCGACCGGGTTGTCGTCGCCGATGTCCTCCGAGAACGTCTCGCCGCTCTCGCGGTCGAGCACGACGACGCGCACGGTTCCCTGCAGGCAGACGAAGAGGTCGTCCTGCCCGCGCTCGTGGTAGTGCAGCGCGCGGATCACGCCCTGCTTCGACCGTGCGAGGTTCAACTGGCGGATCGGCTTCGGCAGGCTCGACGCCCGGGTCAGCTCGGCGAACCAGCCGCGCTCGTCCTCGTGGCGGGTCAGCGGATAGCGGGTGACGATCACTTGTTGGCGCCCGTCTGCTCGATCAGCCGCCCGACGTCGGCCAGGTCGGCCCAGTGCTTTCCGCCGTCGTGCCACCAGCCGTCGACGCGGCAGACTTCCAGGTCGCCCCGCTGTGCATAGACGCGGTTGACGTCTGTGATCTCCAGCTCGCCGCGACTGGACGGGGCCAGCCCGTCGATGATCTCGAAGACGTCGGGCGGGTAGCAGTAGAGACCGACGACTGCATCTGTCGACGGCGGCTCGTCGAAGCGCAGGTCGACCCGGCCCGCCTTCTCGACGATGTCGGCGACCGAGCCGTCGTCGCCGTAGGCCACGACGCCGAAGTTCTCGGGATCCGGGACGTCCTTGACGAACACGAGCGCACCCTTCGTCCAGGCCTTGATCGTGTCGGCCTGAGCATGCTCGAAGATGTTGTCGCCCAGACAGACAACGAGCTGGTCGTCGCCGGCGAAGTCGCGCGCCATTCCCACGACCTGGGCGATGCCCCCGGCCTCGACCTGGACCTTGTAGGAGAGGTCGACGTCGAAGAGCGGCTCGTCTCCGTTGCGGGAGCGGACGTGGCCGTTCCCGAGCAGGTCGATGAACTGGCCTGCGTGTTGCTGACCGGTGACGAGCAGCACCTCGTGCACGCCGGCCCGCTGCAGCAACTGGAGCGGGTAGTAGACCATCGGCCACCGCCCGACGGGCAGTAGATGCTTGTTCGTGACGCGCGTCAGTTCTTCAAGCCGCGTCGCCGTGCCGCCGGCGGCAATGAGCCCTTTCATGCGGGCGATGCTATAGCCGCGCGGCCGTCGTGACCGCGCGCAGCGAGGAAGCCGGTGATCCCCGCTGTGACGCCGAGGGCGGCGACGCACATCCACATCGTCGCGTCCCCGTAGGCGCTGCGCACCTGGAGCCCGAGGAACGGCGTCAAAGCCCACCCGACCGACCAGGTGCTGCCGAACACGCCCATGTACGCGCCCCGGATGTCGGCCGGAGCGAGAGCAGCGACGACCGCCTGGGACGTCGGCACCCACAGCATCTCGCCGAACACGAAGATCAGGATCACGAGCACGATCACGGGCGCCGAGCCGTTCCAGTTCAGGAGCAGGAACGGCACGACCCATCATCGGCATCGCCACGCCCAGCTTCACCGCCCCCGGGATGTCGGCCGTCCACCGCGTGAGCCGCAGCTGGAAGAGGGTGACGAGCAACGGGTTGACGATCATCAGAACGCCCCAGGCGGCGGGAGCGAGGTTGTGCGTCGTCGCGAGCGAGATCGGCAGCAGTGTCTCGGTGGCGATGTACGTCATCGTCGCGAAGACCGCCGAGACCATGAAGAGCAGGAACGGATGGTCGCGGACGATCACGCGGAAGGAGCTCCGCGTCGGCGGGCCGGAGGGCGCGTACGCGCCGGTACGCGGGATGTAGCGGAAGGCGATCGCGAACGAGAGGGCCGCAAGGGGCAGGACGCCGAGCCACAGGTGGTTCCAGTTCTCTCCGAGGAGGAACAGGCCGCCGAGCACCGGCCCGATCGTCACTCCGAGATTGCTGGCGACGCGAACGGCGGCGTACCCAGCCTCGCGCCGCTCGGGCGATGCGAGATCGGCGACCATCGCCTGATTCGCCGCGCCTCCGAGCGAGCCGAAGACGGGCATCAGGCCGAGCAGTGCGAGGCCTGCGACGACGTTGTCGCCGACGAAGAGCAGGCCGACCGGGACGAGCGTGGTCGCCCCCCAGCCGAGCAGCATGATCGGGCGGCGGCCGATCCGGTCGGACGCGTGGCCGCCGAGATAGCCGACGAGCCCCGACCCGACGGCGGCCACGAGGTAGGTGAGGCCGAGGGCTCGCTGGGAGGCGTGCAGCTCCTTGATCGCCCAGATGCCGAGGAAGGGATAGATCGTCGAGCCGGCGATCGACCCCGTCAGGCTCACGGCCAGGAGAGGCCGCAGGGCGCGTTCGACGTCGTCGCCCCAGATCAGGCGGAATACACGTGAGAAGACCCCCATGGCAAAGCGGCGGCGCAGCCGTTTGCGGCTGCCGCCGCTGGGTTAGACGCTACCGGCGCGGCGCCGGTTGGCGAGCAGTCCACCGAGCAGCATCAAGACGGCTCCCGCAACCCCGAAGACGACCGACGGGACCCAGCCGCGGGACCCGCCGTCCGAGACGCCGCTCGTGCGAGACCGAGGCGTGCGAGAACGAGGTCGCGAAGTGCGTCGCTGCCGCCAGGATCCCGATCGACCCGAAGATCGCCCAGCTTGCCCGGTCGAATGCGTCAGCGAGCTTCACGTACAGGAAGCCGGCAACAGCGATGAGGGCCCACTCGAAGTGGCCGTGGTGGAGGAACCACAGCAGGCTGCCGCCGACCGTCAGCCCGGCACCGATGTGCAGCCACATTCCGTACGGCCGGTCCGGCCCGCCGTCCACGCCCCGCGCCCAGGCCAGGAACACGAGGCCGATCACGAACGTGACGACCGCACTCCAGTCGCCCCCGCCGGAGACGAGGTCGGTGATGAAGAACCAGGTCAGCGTGACGACGATCAGCATGAGGAGCGGGAACGCGAACATCTGACGCGCCACGAGCGCTGCGATCAGCGTGAGGAGCACCAGCGACAACCGGGCGACGTTGAATCCACCGAACCCTGACGCTCCGAGGTCGAGCCAGCCGAACCACGAGTAGAGCGCAACGAGGAACGCGCCGAACAGGTTGACGCTGACGAACGCGAACAGGCCCGCCGCGATCGGATGCTTCCCGTCCCGCCTCAACGCGCGAGCCACGAACGCGAAGCCGAAGAAGACGACGAACGAGAGCACGGTGTACTTGAAAGCACCGTAGTGCGTGGAGAACCAGCCGAGCAACGCGGCCGCGGAACCGAGAAGCGTCAAGCCGCCCACGTAGAGCAGGTACGACCAGGGGAACCACCGCGGGTGGATCGCGCCCATCGGAGCGGATCTTCAGGCCCCCGTCGGACGGCGGGGCTGTACGTTTTCCGGAATGGCGCGCCGCGATGTCGACAAGCTTCAGGGCGAGATCGAGGAACTGTTCGCCGACCTCTGGCAGGTGCCGCGATTTGCGGGCCTGCGGCACGGGTTTCGGCCAAATGTGGACTGCTTCCACACCGACGACCCGCACACGCTGACCATCGTCGTCGAGCTGCCCGGGGTCGACCCGCGCAGCGTGCAGATCGCAGCCGGGGAGCGCGCGCTGCACATCGCGGGCGAGCGCACACGACCCCGCGTCCCGGGCCGGATCTATCAACAGATGGAGATCGAATACGGGGCCTTCCAGCGGCAGGTGCGCCTGACCGAGGACGTCGATCCCGCCGAGGCATCCGCGACGTTCGAGAACGGCGTACTGACGATCGTGCTCCCAGTCGCCGACAAGGCTCCCCCAGCCGGGCGCTTCACGATCGAAGTCTGGCGGGCATGAGCGCCCGCGCGGCCAAGAGCGCGGCATGAGCGACTTCGGGTTCGACGCACCCGAGCCCGCGGATCAAACACCCGAGCTGCCGGCCGCACTGCCCGTGCTCCCGCTCAAGGAGACGGTCGTCTTCCCGCAGTCGATGTCGCCTCTCGCGATCGGGCAGGAGCGCTCGGTCAGGCTGATCGACGACGTCGTCGCAGGCGACCGCCTGCTCACGTTGATCACGTCGCGCGACGAATCCGTCGAATCTCCGAGCTGGGACGACATCTACGACGTCGGCACGATCGCCCTCGTCCACAAGATGATCAAGGTTCCCGACGGGACACTCCGGATCCTCGTGCAAGGGCTCGAGCGCGTCAGCCTCGACCACCGCATCGACACCGACCCGTACCTGCTCGGCGAGTTCAGCGCGCTCCCGGACATCGTCGTCGAGACACCGGAGCTCGAGGCGCTCACCCGGAACGTCCAGGGTCTCTTCTCGCGCATCATCGGGCTCGCTCCGTATCTGCCGGAGGAGCTGCAGCTCGCCGCGGCGAACGTCGACGATCCGAGTGCGCTCGCGCACCTCGTCGCCTCGACGCTGAGGACGATCAGGACCCAGGAGCGCCAGGAGCTGCTCGAGACACTCGACGTCGAGGAGCGCCTGCGGAAGGTCTCGGCGATCCTGAGTCGCGAGCTCGAGGTCTTCGAGCTGGGCTCGAAGATCCAGTCGCAGGTGCAATCGGAGATGGAGAAGGGGCAGCGCGAGTACTTCCTCCGCCAGCAGCTCAAGGCGATCCAGCAGGAGCTCGGCGAGGCCGACCCCGAGCAGGCGGAAGTGAACGAGCTGCGCGAGCGTCTCGGCGAGTTGACGCTGTCGGAGGACGTCGCCAAGGCGGCAGAGCGCGAGCTCGGCCGGCTCGAGCAGCTGCCTCCGGCGGCCGCGGAGTACGGCGTGATCCGCACCTACCTCGAGTGGATCCTGACGCTCCCGTGGGGAACGTTCACCGACGACAACCTCGACCTCGCACACGCCCGCGAGGTCCTCGACGCCGACCATTTCGACCTCGAGAAGGTGAAGGACCGCATCGTCGAGTACCTCGCCGTCGCCAAGCTGCGGCAGGAGGTCTCGGGCCAGATCCTGTGTTTCGTCGGCCCTCCCGGCGTCGGCAAGACCTCGCTCGGCCATTCGATCGCGAACGCGCTCGGCCGCAAGTTCGTCCGGCTCTCGGTCGGCGGCGTCCGCGACGAGTCCGAGATCCGCGGCCATCGCCGCACCTACATCGGCTCGATGCCCGGAACGATCCTGCGGTCGCTTCGCGACGCGGAGTCGGCGAACCCGCTGCTGCTGATCGACGAGATCGACAAGATGGGCGCCGATTGGCGCGGCGATCCCGCGAGCGCGATGCTCGAGGTACTCGATCCGGAGCAGAACAGGACGTTCCGCGACCACTACCTCGACCTGCCGTTCGACCTCTCGAAGACCCTCTTCATCTGCACGGCGAACGCGCGTCGACACGATCCCCGGCCCGCTGCTCGACCGGATGGACGTGATCCAGCTCTCGGGCTACACCGAGGACGAGAAGCTCGGCATTGCGCAGCGCTACCTCCTGCCGAAGCAGCTGAAGCAGAACGGCCTCAAGCGATCGCAGCTTTCGGTGCCCGCCAAGGTGCTGCGAACGATCATCCGCGAGTACACGCGCGAGGCAGGCGTCCGCAACCTGGAGCGCCGGATCGCCGACGTCTGCCGGAAGGCAGCGACGATGATCGCGACCGGGCGCGCCGAGAAGGTGAGGGCCGACGAGGACCGGCTGCGCGAATGGCTCGGGCCCCGCCGCTTCTCCGGCGAGGTGCGGCGGCGCACCGCAGAGCCCGGCGTTGCCACCGGCCTCGCATACACGGCCGTCGGCGGCGACGTGCTCTTCATCGAGGCGACCGCCTACCCGGGCAAAGGGCGCCTCACGATCACCGGCCAGCTCGGCGAGGTGATGCAGGAATCGGCGCAGGCGGCGCTCTCGTGGGTGCGCTCGCACACCGAAGAGCTCGGCCTCACGCCGGAATGGTTCTCCGAGCACGACGTGCACGTGCACGTCCCCGCAGGAGCCGTCCCCAAGGACGGCCCTTCGGCCGGGGTGACGATGGCGACCGCGATGGCGTCGCTCGTCCGGGGACAGCCGGTTGCGAGCGACGTCGGCATGACCGGCGAGATCACGCTGACGGGCCAGGTGCTCCCGATCGGAGGGCTCCGCGAGAAGTCGCTGGCCGCGCAGCGCGCCGGCCTGAAGCGCGTCATCTTCCCGCGGGAGAACGAGCCCGACCTCGACGAGCTGCCGCCCGAGACGCGGGCCGCGACTCCAGTTCGTGCCCGCCGACACGATCCAGGACGTCTTCACGGCCGCCTTCGACGGCAGGCGCACGAACGCTAAGCCGGCTGGAAGCTCGTGATCAGCAGCTTGCAGGTCTCGCTGTCCGAGGACGCCTGCCGCCGGCACAGCAGCTGGTACTCCCGCATGTTGCGCAGCACGAAGGTGTACTCGTCGACGCGATCGCCGTCCGTCACCTCGTAGGAGTGCGAACGGACACCGCCCGCGGTCACGGTCGAGCTGCCGGAGACCGTGCCGCCCGTCTGCTTTGCGACCTCCTTCATCCGCGCGTCGAGCTCACGCTCGACCTTCGCGAAGAGCGCGTCGGAATACGGCTTCAGGAGAGGGAACGTGGCCACCTGCACGAGCTCGGCGCCGTGGGACGCGGAGGCGCGGCGACTGCCGACGCTCGACCCGCCACCCGGCGGGCGCGGAGAAGGTGAATCCAGGCCCTCTGACGGACTGGGGAGGCTCCTTGGACGCGCTCGACCCACCGCACCCTGCGAAAGATGGTGGCTGCGAGACAGAGAGCCAGCAAGCGTAAGGGACCAAGACGAAAGGATTTGAGTGACCATGGCCAAAACGAAGGACAAGGTCTACGACGCAGCGGAGAACGTCAAACCGTACGTGGAGCGCGCGATCACGGACGAGAAGCTACGCAGAGACGTGCTGAGCGCGTTCGCGACCGCGAGACAGCTCTACGACGAGGTCGTCGGCAGCCGGAACGCCGTGACGATCGCGTCGCGCGTCGCGAACGACGAGGAGATCCGCGAGAAGCTGAAGAGTGCGGTCGAGGACCTGCGCAGCGCTACCGATCGGCTGCAAGGTCGCGCCGAGACGAAGCAGCGCATACGCGGCCTGCTGCTGGTCGGGCGTCGCGCTCGGCATCCTCTTCAACCCGTGGACCGGCCCGGAGACGCGCCGCTGGTTGAAGGAGCTCGTCGCGGGCAGCGACGACGAGTTCGGCGGCGACTACCCACCGCCGGCCGCGAACGGCGGCGCGACGATGCCCGACTAGTCGCTCGGTCTCTAACCGCGGCCGAGGTCGGCCGATCGGCGCGACCGCAGTCGGAACGAGCGTCTGCATCAGCTCGGAGCGCTTGAGCGGCGCAAGCGCGCGCTCGAGCGAGCCGGGATCGAGGCCGTCCGCGGTCGAGATGTCGCGCATCCCGAGCAGGATCGCGCCGGGCTCGGGCGTGCCCGGCCCTCCGGGGACGAGCGGAGCCCAGCCGACACCGATCGGGAACGCGAGATCCTGCTGGTGGCTCCAGGCGTCGAGGTACGGCGTCGGGTCGACCGCACCGTCGTAGCCGAGATAGAGCAGCGAGACCGGGATGAACCTCGAAGTGGAGGTGGACGGGCGTGCCCTCGGCGTCGCCGGTCTTGCCCATGAAGCCGATCACCTGTCCGGCCTTGACGCGCGCACCGTTCGTCGAGGTGGCCGCGAAAGCGGAGAGATGGGCGTAGTAGAACTGGTTGCCCTGCTCGTCGAGCAGCCAGAGGCGGTTGCCGCCGATCTTGTTCCAGCCGACCGAGAACAGGGTTCCGTCGGCGCAGGCGACGAGCGGCTGGCCGAGCTGGCCGAAGATGTCGTCTCCGTGGTGGTAGGTCACGTCTGCACGGGACGCGCCGAACGTGTCGATGTACGAGGTCGGGCCGTAGACCGGGAAGACGTAGCGGCCTGCGGTCAGCTTCGGCTGGATCTTGAGCGGCGAAGGCGTGTTCTTGCCGGTCTGCGAAGGCCGCTCGCTCGGAAGATCGCCGACGCTGGGTCCGTCGGACGCCGACGTCGTGTCGGTCGTGGAGGTCGTCGTCGTCGGTCGCCGAGGCGGGAGGCGCAGTCTGAACGCGCGACGTCGGCGGTGGCGATCTGGATCTCGCTCGACGCCGGCAGGCCCGCCGTGATCGGACGTGAGCCGGATGTCGAGCTCGACGACCGTCCCGTGGTAGCCGCGTGTTCCGGCGGGCGACGTGCGGTCGACGGTCTGGCCGCCGACGGTGAGTGTGCCCCAGTCGCCGAGCGGCATCGTCGTGCCCGTCATCGGCTGGCCGCCGACGCGGAGGTTCGTGACTGCGCTGCCGATCGCGTTTCCGCCGGCGGCCAGATAGCCGGTGCCCGCCGAAGCAGCTCGCGGTGACGGCGTCGGCGGTGATCTCGCCGCCGAAGAGCGAGAGGCCGGTCACGGTGCTCTCGGCCTTGGCCGATGCGTTCTTCGGCACCGCGGTGTTCGCGGAGGCCGTCGCGGACTGCGCCGAGACGATCGAGCCGTCGGCCGGGTACGCGAACGCAGCGCCGGCGGAAGGCGCCGCATTCGGGCGGCGAGCTGACCGCAGCCGTGGTCGCCCCACCGGCCGGCGTCGTCACTCGGATCGCGAGCGCGGTCGCGGACGCGCCGGGCTTGGCGGCCGGCCCTGCGCTTCGGCCGACCCGAGGGTGAGCAGCGCAAGCAGCACGAGGAGCAGGGCGAGACGGCGCACCACCCTGGATTCTGCCAGCGTCTGCGGCGTCCTACTTACGGTTTCCGGCAGACGATGATCTGCCGCCAGGTGTCCCAGGTCGAGCTCCTGGCCGTCGAAACCACCGAAGAATCCGCTCGGCTGCAGGCCTGCGCGGCGCAGCATCGCGACGTATTCGGGCGTCGTGTAGACCCTGTGATCGAACGACAGCTCGCTGCGGCGGCCGTCGCGCAGGAACGTCCAGCGCGCCTGGATGCGACCCGTGATGGCGTCGTAGCCGTGCTCCTGCAGCAGACACCGTGCCGTCTCAGCTCCTCGAACGCCTGCGGCCTGAAGCCGCGGAGGAGCGCCGTCTGGTTCACCGTGTCGAGGACGAACACTCCTCCGGGAGCGAGGACGCGCGCGACCTCGCGCGAGCACGCGCTCGTCCTCTGCCTGCGAGTCGAAGTACCCGAACGCCGTCCACAGGTTCAGCACGGCGTCGAAGGAGCCGTCCGGCCACGGCAGCTCGCGCATGTCGCCCTGGCGGAAGTCGAGCTCCGGCGCCGCCGCTCGTGCATGCGCCAGCACGGTCTCGGAGATGTCGAGACCCGAGACGACAAAGCCGCGCTCGGCGAGCGGCACCGCGATCCGTCCCGTTCCACATGGCACGTCGAGCACGCGCGCGCCCGCCGGGATCCTGGACGCGACGAACTCGACTTCGAGCTCGGTGCGCTCTGGATCGCGCGTCGTCGCGAGCAGCAGCCAGTCGTCGCCTTCGAAGAACGTCTCGTACCAGTGCGGGTCGACGGGATCCACGGTCGAAGTGTTCATGACCGCGGCCGCGTGCGCCAGACGAGATGCGCGGCGGTGAACAGCAGCAGCAACCCGAACAGCCGCCGCAGGATCGACTCGGACAGCGACTCTGCGACCTGGACGCCGACCTGGACGCCGGCGATCGAAGCGACGCCGATGAACGCCGCGGCCCGCACGTCGACGTTTCCGTACCGGTGCTGCCGCCACGAACCGACGATCGCCGTCGGGAGGATCGCGAGCAGCGAGGAGGCCTCCGCATGCAGCTGCGTCAGACCAAGCCCGAGCGCGAGCATCGGGACGAAGATGATCCCACCGCCGACACCGAACAGCCCGGCCAGCACGCCGCCGAGCAAGCCGATCGCGACGACGAGCGCGATCGTCAGAGCAGCAACCTTGCGCCGACGGTGGCGAGCACGAGCGCGAACCCGTACGCCAGCTTGTCGACGGGGACTCGCTGTTGCAGCGACGTGCCGAGGACGACGCCGATCACCGCCGGTACGCCGACGAGCGCGGCCGCGCCGGGTCTGACCTCGCCGTGCAGTCCATAGGTGAAGGCGCCCGCGAGCGCGGAGACGAGGATCGCAGCGAGTGACGTGCCCGCCGCGCGCCGCTGTCCGAAGCCGACCAGAACACGAGCAGCGGCACGATCACGATCCCGCCGCCGACACCGAAGAGCGCCGAGAAGAACCCTGAGACGAGACCGATGCCGATCAGCTGCCCTGGGCGCACCGCCGTACTCTACGAACGTGACCGGCCTTTCCTCGATCGTGTCGGACCCTGCGGCCGCGGCTCTGTTCCTCGACGTCGACGGCGTGCTCGCGCCGATCGTCGACCGGCCCGAAGAGGCTCGCGTCCCCGACGAGACCCGTCTCGAGCTCACGCGCCTCGCCGGCCGTTACGCGCTCGTCGCCGCGGTCACGGGCAGGCCGAGCGACGTCGCACGCACGATCGTCGGCGTGCCCGAGCTTCGCTACGCCGGCGAGCACGGCCTCGAGCTCGATCCGAGCGGCGCACGAGTGGGTCGACCAGATCCACGCGTTCGCCGGCCGGCGTGGCCTGGCCGACCGTGGAGCTGAAGCCGCTCAGCGCTTGCGATCCACTACCGAACGGCTCCGGACCCGGACGTCGCGCGCACGCAGCTCGAGCCCGTCGCCGCGGCCGCAGAGGCTCAGGGCCTGAAGACCCGCTGGGGACGCCTCGTGCTCGAGGTGCTGCCGCCGGTCGAGGCTTCGAAGGGCACCGCGGTCCGGCGCTCCTGGCCGAGACTCGGGGCTGCGCCGTGCGCTCTACGCCGGCGACGACACGACCGACCTGAACGGGTTCGACGCGCTGGACGCGCTCGACGCAGCAGTCAGGGTCGCCGTCGCGTCTCAGCGGAGGGACCGCCGGAGCTGACCGCCCGGGCGGACCTCGTCGTCGCCTCGCCCGCCGAGTTCTACGAGCTCCTGCGGCAGCTATAGACCGAGCCGCTCCCGCAGCTGACGCGACTGGCGGCGGGCGACGTCGAGCTCGGTACGCGCGGCGTCGGAGAGCTGCAGCCGGAACCGGTCGGGCGTCGGCCGGCGAACCGCGGCGACCTTCGCCAGGTTGACGAGGTACGAGCGATGAATGCGCGCGAAGCCCGGGCCGAGCTTCTCCTCCAGCTCACCGAGGGACGCCGTGCTGAGATACGACCGGTCGTAGGTGCGAAATGCGGCTGTAGTCGCCGTCCGCCTGCACGCAGTACACCTGATCGAGGTCGAGCAGCTCGGTGCCGCCCGCCGCGGCGACGACCGGGATGCGCGTCGAGTGGAACCGACCCTTCGCGCGTACGCTCGCGCAGGCGCTCGATCACCCGGGCGAGCCGCTCCGGGTCGACCGGCTTGAGCAGGTAGTCGAATGCCTCGAGCGCGAACGCGTCGACCGCGTACTCGGCGTGCGCGGTGACGAAGACGACCGCCGGCGGATCGGTGCGGTCGAGCACGAGCGGCGCGGCGCCGACGCCGCTCAGGCCCGGCATCTCGACGTCGAGAAAGACGACGTCGCACTCGGTCGCGCCGACCAGCCTGATCGCGTCCGCGGCGCTGTCGCGCTTCGCCGGCGACGACGACGTCGTCGAAGGCGCCGAGCAGGAATCGGAGCTCGGACCGAGCCGGCTCCTCGTCGTCGACGAGCAGCGCGCGGATCATCCGGCCGGCACCTCGAGACGGACGACGGTTCCGAACGGGAAGGAGCGCAGACGCACTCCGGCGCCGTAGTGCGCCCTGCAGGCGGCGGTTGACGTTGGCGAGACCGACACCGGTGCCGTCGCCGACGCCCGGGCTCGAGCACCCGGTCGATCACGTCGCGCGCGATCCCACGGCCGTCGTCGCGCACCGTCACCCGCAGCTGCCCGCGATGAACGCGTGCGCGCACGAGCAGATGCAGGGGGCGGTCCGTCTTGCCGTGCTTGATCGCGTTTTCGACGAGCGGCTGCACGAGCAGTGGGGGAAGCCTCACGGCCAGCGCGTCTCGGTCCGCCACGATCGTCACCTCGAGCTGCGAGCCGAACCGCGCCTGCTCGAGCTCGAGATAGCTCTGGACGTGACGCAGCTCGTCGGCGAGCGTGACGAACTCACCCGGTTGCACGAGCCGGCTCCGCAGATGATCGGCGAACGCGAGCACGAGCCGGCGTGCGCGCTCGGGCTCGGTGCGGATGAACGCCGCGATCGTGTTCAGCGCGTTGAAGATGAAGTGCGGCTCCATCTGCGCCTGCAGGGCGGTCGTGGTCGCCTCCGTCAGCTCCGACAGCTGCAGCTGGGCCGACAGCTGGTCGCCGAGCGCCTCGAGCGTCTCGACGGCGGCCTCGTCGAGCGGTGAGCCGGCCGTCGCGAAGGCGACGACCGCGCCGGCGGCACCGTCGTTCATGCGCAAGGGTACGACGGCGGCGGCGCCGAGCGGGCAGGCCGGATGACGGCAGTCGCTGCGCAGTCCGAGCGGCGCGAGCAGCGGCCGGTCCTCGGCCAGCGCCTCGTACACGGGGCGGATCGGCTGATCGCCCGCCGCGTGATGGTCCGCGCCCGCGCCGACGAACGCGAGCACGTGCTGTGTGTCGGTCACGGCGACCGCGCCGTAGCCGAGCTTCTCGAAGAGCTCGTAGGCGACCGTGCGCGCCGCGCTCTCGGTCAGGCCGCGCCGGAGCTCCGGCAGCGTCGCCTGCAAGAGCTGGAGCACCGGCGCCTGGCGCCTCGGCCTGCGCACGCGGGGCATGATCGGATTGTGCACGTCACCGAGGAGATCCTGGGCGAGCTGCGCCTCCGCTACGGCGAGCCCGAGCGAGCTCGAGTGGACGGGCGCGATCACCGAGCGCGAGCATCGCATCGCGACGTACAACCCGGCGCGGACGCACGACGTGACGCTGTTCATCCTCGATCCGAGCGAGCGCCTCGCGCTGATTCGCAAGCCGCAGTTCGCAGACGGAATCTGGCGGCCGCCCGGCGGTGGAATCAAGCCCGGCGAGGACTTCTCGGCCGGCGCGGTGCGCGAGGCGCTCGAGGAGACGGGCCTGCGGGTCGAGCTCGACCGGTATCTCGTCGACGTCGAGCGCGACGTTCCTCTTCGCAGGTGGAGACGTCGCATGGCGCACGCACGTCTTCTCGGCCAGAACGGCGGACACGAGCCTTGCACCGCAGGACGCCGACGAGATCGCCGGAGCGCGCTGGGGCACGCTCGCCGAGCTCGCCGGCCCGCTGCGCGAGCGTCTGCTCGAGACGGGCCACGCCTTCTGGCGCTACCGCGTCGCCCTGCACGACGCGGCGCTCGAGGATGCTCAGCTCCGCGCTGATCGTGACGGCTGTGCCGTAGGCGCAGATCTCGGTCCAGGTGCCGCCCATCTCGGACGTGTCGAAGCGCATCGCGACGATCGCGTTCGCGCCCTTCGACTCCGCCTCCTCGACCATCCGCTGCAGGACCTCCTGGCGGCTGTCGGCCAGCGCCTTCGTCATGCCCTTCAACTCGCCGCCGAGCATCGACTTGAACCCGGCGCCGAGCTGCGAGAACGCGTTCCGGGATCGCACCGTGAGCCCGAACACCTCGCCGTAGACGTTCGGTGATCGTGTGGCCGGGGACGTCGTTCATCGTCGTGATCAGCATGCTCGTCTGACCTCGTCGGATCGGGTGGAGCGCGAAGCTACGACCAGATCGAGCACGCCGGGGATCGACGTGACGCGCGGCCCGGCCAAGCGCGGGCCTCCGGCCACGGGGGCTCCTCGCCCGGCTTGTGGATGAGGATCGCGTCCATCCCGACCCGCAGCGCGCCGCCGAGCTCGTCGTTCGCGCCGTCGCCGACGAACACCGCCGCCGACGGCTCGACGCCGAGCAGCTCGCAGCAGTGGAGGTAGATCCGCGGGTCGGGCTTCGAGATCCCGATCCGCGACGAGAAGACCTCGGCGTCGAACAGCCCGGCGAACAGCGAATCCGGCCACAGCGTCTCGACGTCCTGCGCTGCAGACCGTGATCAGCCCGACGGGATGCCCGCGGCGACGCAGCTCGCGCAGGGTCTCGACGGCGCCGGCGCGCGGCACGAGGCAGTGGCGCACGAAGTCGAGCCTGACCTCGCAGACCTCGTCCATCACCTCGGCCGGCACGCCCGACCTCGGCCAGCACGGTTCGCACGGGCGCGAGTGTAGCGGTTGGGCGCCGCGTACCAACGCTCGCGAAAGCCCGGGCCCGGACAGCGCGTCGATGCGGTCGACCATGCGGGCCGCCGCCTCCTGGTCCCAGTCGATCAGCGTCTCCCAGAGGTCGAAGATCACCGCGCGCATTCGAGCAGCACCTCCCACGCCCTGCCGCACGTCGGCCTCCGTCGTCGCGCCGTTCCCGATCGCGAGCCGGATCGCATCCGCGCCGCGGAGCGTCGTCGCAGCGACGAACACCTCGCCGGTGGCGGTCGCGGCGCGGGCCAGCTCGAAGTTGTCGCGGCCGGCGTGACGGAAGCACACGGTCGAGAAGGGATGGGGAGCGACCACCTCCCAGCCGGGCTCGGCCGCGACCCAGGCTGCGAAGAGCTGCGCGAGCCGCACGTGCTCGCGAATCGCCGCCCGCAGCCCTTCGGCGCCGTACATGCGGAGGACGAACCAGAGCTTGAGCGCGCGGAAGCGGCGCCCGAGCGCCGGCCCGAAGTCCTTCAGGTCGACGGCGCCTTCCGTCGAGGCGAGGTACTCGGGCCGCGCCGCGAACGTCGCGTGCAGCACCTCCGGCCGCCGCGTCCACAGAACGCGAGCAGTCGAGCGGCGTGAAGAGCCACTTGTGCGGGTTGACGACGATCGAGTCGGCGAGCTCGCAGCCGTCGAGGCACCAGCGGAGCTCGGGACAGACGGCCGCGGCCCCGGCATAGGCCGCGTCGACGTGCAGCCACGCGCCGGCCTCGGCGCACCGGGCCGCGAGCTCCGGCACCGGGTCGACCGAGGTCGTACCGGTCGTGCCGACGGTCGCGACGACCGCGGCCGCATCGTCGAACGAGACGTCCGTCCGCATTCGAAACTCGTCGTCGACCTCGACCGTCCGAAACGGGAGCCCGACCAGCCGCGCCGACTTCTCGACGACGAAGTTCGCCTGCTCGGAGGCGTACACGACGCCGCCCGGACGAAGGGTGCGGGCTGCCGCCAGCGCAGCGATCGTCGACGTCGACGCCGTGTCCTCGATGTGGCCGTGCAGACCGGCGGGCAGGCCGAGCAGCTGCGCAAGCCAGTCCGTCGACGACGAGCTCCAGCTCCGTCGCGGCCGGCGAGGCGAGCCACGTCATCGCGTTCACGTTCAGCGTCGCGATCAGCAGCTCGGCGATGATGCCCGGCTCCGAGCCCGTGTTGGCGAACCAGGCGAAGAAGCGGGGATGGTTCCAGTGCGCCAGCCGCGGCACGACGAGCTCGTCGAGGTCGCGCAGGATCGCCTCGAGCGGCTCTGCGTGCTCGGGCGGCGCCGGCGGCAGCAATCGCGTCAGCTCCCCGGGCTCGATCTCGGGCGCAACGGGGCGGTCGCCGACCCCGGCGAGGTAGCCCTCGGCCCACGCGGCGGCGCGGGCGAGGTCGTCGTGGAAGGTCACCTCTTCTTCCTGAGCTTCTCGATCTGCTTCCACGTTCGCGTGTTCAGCACGTCGTCGCGCGTCAGCCACGCCCGACGGGCCTGCCCGACGCCCAGCTCGACATAGTCGAGCGCCGACAGCTGGTGCCCGTCCGAGTCGATCGCCACCTTGACGCCGGCCTCGCGCGCCGCGCGCGCGTGCACGTCGGAGAGATCGAGACGATCCGGCTGCGAGTTGATCTCCAGGAACGTGCCCGTCTCGAGCGCCTTGGCCAGCACGCGGTCGAGGTCGAGGCCCGACGGCGAGCGCTTGCCGATCTTGCGGTTCGTGACGTGCCCGATGCAGTCGACGTACGGGCTCTCCATCGCCGACAGAACCCGCTCGGTCGGGTTGTGGTCGAAGCGGCTGTGGACGGACGCGACGACCCAGTCGCGCGTCGCGAGGTCCTCGTCGGAGACGTCGAGTGTCGCCGTCAGGACGGATGTTGACCTCGATCCCCTTGAGGATCCGGAACGGTGCGACCACGTCGTTGAGCTCGTCGATCTGCTCCGACTGCTGCTTCAGCAGATCGCCGCGCAGGCGATGGGAGTGGTCGCAGATCGCGTAGTAGTCGTAGCCGCGCTGCCGCGCCCGGGCGACCATCGCCTCGAGCGGGTCCTTGCCGTCCGACCAGGTCGTGTGGGTGTGGAGGTCGCCGCGCAGGTCGCCGAGCGAGACGAGGTCGGGCAGCTCGCCGGCGCGTGCGGCGGCAAGCTCGCCGCCGTTCTCCCGCAGCTCGGGCGGGATCCACGCGTACCCCAGGAACTCGTAGACCTCCTCCTCGGTCGCGAAGCTGTGCTCCTCGCCGGTCTCGACGACCGTCACGGAGTACTCGGAGATCGAGAGCCCGCGCCGAACCGCCTCCTCGCGCAGCGCGACGTTGTGGTGCTTGGAGCCGGTGAAATGCTGGAGCAGGTTTCCGTAGCTCGCCGGCTCGACGACGCGGAGGTCGAACCGCAGCCCGTCGTGAGAGACGACCGTCGCCTTCGTCGTCCCCTTCGCTGCCACGTCGACGACCCAGTCCAGGGAGCAGAAGTGGTCGACGAGCTCCTGCGGATCGGTCGCCGTCGCGATGATGTCGAGGTCGCGCACGGTCTCGCGCATGCGCCGGGCCGAGCCGGCCGCGGAGACCTTGACCGACGCCGGATGCCTGTCGAGCTCCTCGACCACGGCCTGCAGCTTCGGGAGCGTCGTGCCGAGCAGCGCCCGGCGCGGGCCTTCGGCCGCCCGGGGCTTGGCGAGCGCCTCTGCGATCTTCTGCTCGGTGCCCGCGCCGATGCCCGCGTGGCCTCGCAGCTCGCCCGCCTCTGCCGCGGCCTTGAGCGTCGCCACCGTCGTGATCCCGAGCTCCTGCCAGATCCTGCGGGCCGTCTTCGGCCCGAGCCCCGGAAGCCGCATGAAGGTCGCGACCTCGGGCGGCACCTCGGCCTTGCGCTTGGTCAGCGCGTGGATCTCGCCGTCGTCGATGACCTCGACGATCTTGCCCTCGATCGTCTTCCCGATCCCCTGCAGAGCCTTCGCCTTGCCGTCGAGCGCCAGCTGCGCCACCGACGCAGGCGTCTCCCGGATGCGCGCGGCCGCCCGGCGATAGGCGTTGACCCGGAACGAATCGACGGCATCGAGCTCGAGCAGGTCGGCGAGAAGCTCGAACTGCTCCGCGAGCTGGTCGTTTCGCGGGAGCGCTGCCACGTCAGCGATCATAGGCACGCCGATGCGCGCGACCGTTTGCCTGCCGACCTACGACGAGCGCGCCAACCTCGAGCGCATGGTCCGCGCGCTTGCAGGCTGTGCTGCGCGAGGGCGACCGCGTGCTCGTGATCGACGACAACTCTCCCGACGGCACCGGCGCGATCGCCGACAGCCTCGCGGCCGAGCTGCCGTTCGTCGTCGGTGCTGCACCGGCCGCTCAAGGAAGGCCTCGGGCCTGCCTATCTCGCCGGCTTCCGGCAGGCGCTCGACGACGGCGCCGAGCTCGTGGTCGAGATGGACTGCGACTTCTCGCACGACCCGGCCGACGTGCCGCGCCTGATCGCGGCCGCCGAGGGCGGCGCCGACATCGCGATCGGCTCCCGGTACGTGGCCGGCGGCGGCGTCGGCAACTGGGGGCTCGTGCGCCGGATCATCTCGAAGGGCGGATCCTTGTACGCGGCCCTCTTCCTGCAGATGGGCGTCAAGGATCCGACGGCGGGTTTCAAGTGCATGCGGCGGTCGGTGCTCGAGGCGATCGACCTCGACGGCATCACCTCGAAGGGATATGCGTTCCAGATCGAGCTGACGTACCGTGCCAAGCGGGCCGGCTTCTCGGTGGTCGAGCTGCCGATCACGTTCGACGACCGGACGACCGGGACGTCGAAGATGAGCCGCCGGATCGTGCTCGAGGCGATCTGGCGTGTCCCGCTGCTCAGGTTCGCGGCCGGTGAGAGCCGTCACCGACGAGACGTTCGATGCGGAGGTGCTCGACGCCGACCGCCCGGTGGTCGTCGACTTCTGGGCTCCGTGGTGCGGGCCGTGCAAGGCGATCGAACCGGCGCTCGACGAGCTGCACGCAGAGAGCGGCGGAGCGGTCGACTTCGTCAAGCTCGACATCGACGCGAACCCGCGCACCGCCGATCGGTTCGGAGTCCTTTCCCTGCCGACGGTGATGTTGTTCGCGAACGGGGCGCCGCAGCAGACGGTCTACGGCGCCAGGCGGAAGAAGCACTTCGCCAAGGCGTTCGCCGCCTTCCTCTGATCCCTCGCATGCGGGATCGACACGTGGGTCGCGACAGCCGATCCAGCCGACATGGATACTCGTGTGGCGGTTGCCTTGCTTGCGATCGTCGCCGCGTGCGTGCTCGCCGGCACGTCAGCGGCCGCGCCGAGCACCGTACGGGTCGTTCATCGCGGCCAGCTCGTCACCCTCTCGCACACGTTCACGCCCGCCACGACGGTCGCCTGCGTCGCCGCCGTCCAGTACCTCGACGATTCGACTGCAGCAGACCGGCACCAAGCAGGTCTCGGCCGGGCGGGTGTCGTTCTCGATCCGGATTCCCCGGAGAGCGGTTCTCGGCCCCGCCCACTGGTCGATTCGCTGCGGCCCGTTCTGGCAGACGACCGGGACCTGGCGCGTCGCCCGAGCCGTCCCGGCCGCGTAACCCGGTCGTCTACCCTGGCCGAGTGGTCGGCCTGCCCTCGTCTCACCGGGCGCGCGTCCGGCTGGCCTGGGGATCAGCAGGGGCGGCCGTCGTGCTCACCGTCGCGGCTCTCATCGTCTTCGTCCCGAATACCGGGCACACGACGGCGACCCCGATCGACGCGACGAAGCCGGCGCAGCGGTATCGCGTCCCGAAGACGGTGATCGCGACCGCCGCGGAGAAGGAGGCGGCCGAGCGGACGCTCTCCGTCTTCATCCCGAGCACGGTCACGCGTACGCACCTGGCCGAGTCGTGGCCGCTCGCGACCGCCGGGATGAAGAGCGGTACTCCACGCGCGGACTGGCTCTCCGGCGACCTTCCCGTCGTGCCCTATCCCGGCCGACGCCTACCGGACGTTCGGTACCACGCTCAAATACCAGTACCGCGGAGTGCTCGGATACGACGTGCTCGTGCTGCCCAAGCAGAACGCCGCCGGCAAGCTCGCCGGCCAGCAGGTGTACTCCTGCGAGTTGCACGACGTGCACGGCGAGTGGCTCGTCCACTTCTGCTACCCGCGCAAGACGCTCTAGATCGTGGCAGTCGACGTCCTCCGCTGGGAGGGGCTGCTCCAGGGCGAGGAGCTCGCCTACCTCGGGACGGAGGCCGAACGCGAAGGGCGGCACGTCCCGCTGCCGGACGAGTTGGCCGACGGAGCGCGTGACGCCGTCGGCGTGTCGTCGCTCTACGCACATCAGGCGGACGCGTGGGCGGCCGCGCGGCGCGGTGAGCACGTCCTCGTCACGACCGGAACGGCGTCCGGCAAGACGCTCGCCTTCAACCTTCCGATTCTCGACGCGATCGCGCGCGACCGGAAAACGCGCGTCCTGTACCTCTATCCGACGAAGGCGCTTGCGCAGGATCAGTTTCGAACGCTCGCCGGCTACCGCCTTGCGGGGCTGCGGCCCGCGCTCTACGACGGCGACACGCCGGCCGAGCACCGGCGGGGGATTCGCGTCTCGGCGAACGCGATCCTCACGAATCCCGACCTCGTCCACATCGGCCTGCTCCCGAACCACGACCGCTGGGGCGACGTGCTCGCGAATCTCCGCTATGTCGTCGTCGACGAGGCGCATGTCTACCGCGGCGTCTTCGGGTCGCACGTCGGAAACGTCCTGCGGCGCCTACGGCGGCTTGCGCGGATCTACGGCTCGGAACCGCAGTTCCTGCTCGCGTCGGCCACGGTCTCGAACCCCGGCGAGCTCGGGAGCCTGCTGCTCGGCGAACGCGTGACCGTCGTCGCCGACGACGCCGCTCCGCGGACCGAGCGGACGATCGTGCTCTGGAACCCGCCGCTCCAGGACGCCGAGCTCGGCCTTCGCGGCTCCGCGCTCGCAGAAGCGGCGAGGCTGCAGGCGATGTTCGTCGAGCGCGGCCTCAGGACGCTCACGTTCACGAAGAGCCGAAAGGCAGCCGAGCTCGTGCACCGCTTCACGGCCGAGCGCCTCGGCGACGACGGCCGGCTGTCTCCCTACCGCGCGGGCTACACGCCTGCGCAGCGACGCGAGATCGAACGACGGCTGCAGCAGGGCGACCTGCTCGGAGTCTCCGCAACGAACGCACTCGAGCTGGGGATCGACATCGGCCTGCTCGACTGCGTGATCTCGGTCGGCTTTCCCGGCACGGTCGCCTCTCTGCGCCAGCAGTGGGGACGCGCCGGGCGGAGGGCGAGCGGGCTCGCCGTGCTGGTCGCCTCCGAGGACGGGCTCGACCAGTTCTTCATGCGCGAGCCCGACAAGCTGCTCGGCCGCCGCGTCGAGGCGGCACTGCTCGACCACGCAAACCCGCGGGTTCTCGCGGGGCACGTGCGCAGCGCGGCCTACGAGGCGCCCGCTCGGCCCGTCCGACTCGGACCTGCTCGGGCCGGAGGCGCTCGAGCTTGCCGCGGGTGACCCCGAGCTACGCCGGACGCCGGCGGGCTATGTGTGGGGCGGCCGCGACCACCCGGCGGCCCGCGTCCCGCTCAGATCGACCGACGCCGACTCGGTCTCCATCGTCGACGAGTCCACCGGGGCGGTGCTCGGCCTCGTCGAGCGCGGCCGGGCGTACTCGACCGTGCACGAGGGCGCCGTCTATCTCCACCTGGGCGAATCGTTTCTCGTTCGCGAGCTCGACCTGACCGCGCTGGTCGCGGTCGTCGAGCCGTTCGACGGCAACTGGTACACGCAGGTCAAGAAGGAGACCTCGACCAACATCGTCGAGCCGAAGCGCACGGAGTCGCGGCTCGGCCTCGAGCTCACATTCGGCGTCGTCGAGGTGACGGAGCAGGTCGTCGCCTACGAGCGGCGGACGGTCAGCTCGCAGGAGCGCATCGAGCTGGTCCCGCTCGAGCTGCCGCAGACGACGTTCGCGACGGAGGCAGTCTGGTTCCTGCCCGAGCCGCACCAGCTCCGCGGCCTGGAGGAGATGCCGGCGCTCCTCGGCACGCTCCATGCGGCAGAGCACTCGCTGATCGCCCTGCTGCCGCTCTGGGCGATGTGCGACCGGTGGGACATCGGAGGCCTGTCGACGAACCACCACCTCGACACGGGACGGCCGACGGTCTTCATCTACGACGGCCATGCCGGGGGCGTCGGCATCACCGAGCGCGGGTTCGAACAGTTCGAAGGCTGGGTTCGCGACACCGCCGCGATGCTGCGCGGCTGCCCGTGTTCCTCCGGCTGCCCGTCGTGCGTCCAGAGCCCGAAATGCGGCAATCTGAACGAGATGCTCGACAAGGCCGGCGCATTGACCTTTCTCACGCGTCTTGTCGATTTCGGCGCTCCACGTTCGTCGTAGCCACGACATCACTCACACTGGGAGGCGACGCGTGAAGTACGCATTGCTCATCTATTCGAACGAGCCCGAGTGGGACAGCCTGTCCGACGAGGAAAAGGCGGCGATCTACGACGAGTACGCAGCGGTCTCCGAGACCGCCGGCGTCGTCGGCGGCGCAGGAGCTGCAGCCGGCGACGATGGCGACGACGGTTCGCGTGCGCGACGGCCAGACGATGACGACCGACGGCCCGTTCGTGGAGACGAAGGAGATGCTCGGCGGGTTCTTCCTGTTCGAGGCCGACAACCTCGACGCTGCGCTCGAGCTCGCGGCGCGCATTCCTGCGGCTCGGCGAGGCGGTGCGGTCGAGGTCCGCCCGGTGGTGGAGCGCTGACCCTCGACGCGGTCTTCCGCGACGAATGGGGGCGGGTCCTCGCAACCCTGATCGGCTTCCTCGGCGACTTCGACCGTGCCGAGGAGGCCGCGCAGGAGGCGTTCGCGATCGCAGCAGAACGCTGGCCGAAGGACGGGCCTGCCGACCAATCCCGGAGCCTGGCTCGTCACGACGGCGCGCAACAAGGCGATCGACCGCATCAGGCGCGAGCAGACGCTTGCAGGCGAAGACGAGGCTCCTGGAGGTGCCCGAGGCGATGACCGACCACGGCGACCCCGACGACAGCCGTTTCCCCGACGAGCGGCTCGAGCTGATCTTCACCTGCTGCCACCCGGCCTTGTCACCCGAAGCGCAGGTCGCCCTGACGCTGCGCACTCTCGGCGGTCTGACGACCGACGAGATCGCCGACGCGTTCCTGACCCCGGAACCGACGATGGCCCAGCGGCTCGTGCGCGCAAAGCGCAAGATCAAGACCGCCGGAATCCCGTTCCGTGTCCCGCCCGACCACCTGCTTACCGATCGGCTCGAGGCAGTGCTGGCCGTCGTGTACCTGATCTTCAACGAGGGTTACGGCGGCCGCGTCGACCTCGCGGCCGAGGCGATCCGGCTCGGCCGCGCGCTCGCGGAGCTGATGCCCGACGAGCCCGAGGCGCACGGCGCTGCTGTCGCTGATGCTGCTCCACGATGCTCGACGCGATGCGCGGTTCGCGGAGGGCGAGCTCGTCGTGCTGGCCGACCAGGACCGCAGCCTCTGGAACGAACGCCAGATCGCCGAGGGGCGCCAGATCCTCGACCGCGCCGTCGCGCTGCACGGACGTGGCAGCTATGTCCTTCAGGCGGCGATCGCAGCGCTCCACACCTACGACCCGCCCGACCACGCCGAAATCGCAGCGCTCTACGGCGAGCTCGCACGGCTCACCGGCTCACCCGTGGTCGAGGTCAACCGCGCGGTCGCCGTCGCCGAGGCTCACGGGGCGGACGCCGGGCTGGACGTCCTGGCAGGGGTCGACCTCTCCGGCTACCGCTACTTCCACGCTGCGCGCGCCGAGCTCCTGCGTCGCGCCGGCCGCGAAGCCGAGGCCTCGGACGGAGTACGACCTGGCGATCGCGCTCACGCCGGAGGGTCCCGAGCTGCGTCACCTCAGGCGGCGGCTCGCGGAGCTGACGCTCTCAGCCAAGATAGGCGCGTGATCGAGCAGATCCGCGCATTCAGACGGTCGTCGAGGAGGCCGTCGCCGAACGCTGCGTGCCCTCCGCACACGGGGTCGGGCTGTTCTGCGACTCGATTCCGAACGTGTACGACGAGAACTACCTCCGCATCGACGACCCGGTGTCGGCGGAGGTGCACGTGAGCGAAGCCGACGCGCTGATGGAGCCGTTCTGGCACCGGCGGATCGCGCTCGACGCGACCGGCCGACCACCTCGCGGGCGGGTTCGAGGCGCTCGGCTGGACACGAGACCGGCCACGTCGTGATGGCGCATGTTCGCGACCCCGACCGGTTCGTCGACACGAGTCACATCCGCGAGGTATCGCTGGACGAGATCGAGGGCGCCCACAACCGGGTGACGCTCGGCGAGTCGCACGGGACGACCGAGCTGGCGGAGCAGCTCCTCTGGGCGAAGCGCCGGACCGGCGCCGCGATTCGAACCCGGTACTTCGCTGCGATCGACGCGGGCGACGTCGTCGCGTATTGCCAGCTCTTCGACGACGGCGCGCACCGCTCAGATCGAGGATGTGAACACGCTCACCGCGCATCGCGGTCGCGGGCTTGGACGAGCCGTCGTCCAGCGTGCGCTCGACGAGGCGAAGCTGGACTGCGACCTCGTCTTCCTCGAGGCCCTCGCCGACGACTGGCCGAAGGAGCTCTACGCAAAGCTCGGATTCGAGATCGTCGACCGGCGGCAGCTGTTCCTGCGGACACCTCATCCGCTGACCCGCCTCCGCGTGCGGACGCCCGCGGCTCGAGCTGCGGCTGGCCACCATGGCGGAGCTCGCGACTGCTCGCTCAGGTCGCCCGCGACGGGCATCCACGACCCCGGCTTCATGCCCTTCCAGATCGCCTGGACCGACGAGATCACCGACGAGAGCTTCCTCGACTGGCACCTCAGTGCGCTTCGGGATTGGCGGCCGTACGACTGGCGCCTCGAGCTCGTCGCGTTCCACGAGGGCCGCCCGATCGGCTCCCAGGGCCTGACGGCGAAGCAGTTCGGAGCGGTGCGGCGCGCGTCGACCGGATCGTGGCTGGGCGCCGCCTGGCAGGGGCGCGGACTCGGCACCGAGATGCGCGCCGGGATCCTGACGCTGCTCTTCGACGGGCTCGGCGGGCTGCGAGGCGGCGTCGGGCGCGATCGTCGGGAACGACGCGTCGCTCGGAGTCTCCCGCAAGCTCGGGTACGCGGCGACCGGGATGTCGACCGTCGAGCCCGCGCGGCGTGCCGGTCGCCCATCACGATCTCGTCCTCGCAGCGACAGGAGTTCCGGCGACCGGAGTTCGACGATCGCGATCGATGGGCTCGACGGCCTCGATTCGTACTTCGGGCTCGACTGGTGAGCGCTAGTCGGTGATCCGGGTGGACGGCGCCCGCGCCCTGACGTAAGCTCGCCCAGCCAAGCGATCAGGAGGGCAGACCATGGTGATGCGGCTGCCCCGCCCGCGGCACGGGGATCCCATTCGCACGACGCTCGAGTTGCGCGAGCTCGCAGCTGTCGGTGCTCGAGGACGACGTCCAGACGCTCGCCCGAACGACGGCGTACCTCCGCCGCTCGTACCGCGCTGTGTTCGTCGGCTATCTCGCGATGCTCGTCTTCGGCCTCGGCGCGGTGATCGCCGCGTTCGTCAAGGGGCTCCAGGCGACGTCGGTCGGACAGGCCGTCGCCGCGATCGGGCTGGCCGGCCTGACCGTCGGGATCTTCGCCGCGTTCTTCATCCAGCGGCCCTCGGCGGCGCTCGAACGGAACGCGATCTTCATGCCGTGGGTCTCGATCGTGCTGACGACGTTCTGGACGCGGCTCCTCTATCTCGACGACCCCGAGACGCTCAACGCCGAGCTTGGCAAGGCGGCGAAGGAGGCGTCGGACGAGTTGAGTGCGATCGCGCTGCGCTACGCCGTGATCGACGGCCGGGAGCTGGCGGTCGCCAAGGAGGCTGCGCGCACGCGCCCGGTCAAGCCAACAGCTTGAGCGCCTTCGAGAGCGACTGGCGCGTCGTCAGCAACCCGGCGTAGACGTCGCCGTGCGCGCGCACGCGGTCGAGCACGGCGGCCATCGTGAACCGCGCGGGGTCGAGGCGCTCGTTCACCTCGTCCCAGCGAAGCGGCGTCGACACCGGCGCGCTTCGGATGGGGCCGGACGGAGTACACCGACGCGATCGTCTTGCCCTGGCCGTTCTGGTTCGCGTCGATCAGGACACCGCGGCGCCGCGCCTTCGACCACTCGGTCGTCGCGAGCTTCGGGTGTGCGCGTGCGACCGCGCCCGCGACGATCTCGGCGAACGACCGGGTGTCGTCGTAGGTCGACCGGCGGTCGAGAGGCACGAGCACGTGGAAGCCCTTCCCGCCCGACGTCTTGGGGAACGAGGCGAGGCCGAGCTGGTCGAGCAGCTCCTTCAGGATCAACGCGACCTCGACCGTCTGCGTCCACGGCACTTCCGGCGTGGGGTCGAGATCGAACAGCACGTAGTCCGGCCGGTCGGGCCGGTCGATCCGCGAGTACCACGTGTTCAGGTCGATGCAGCCCATGTTCACCATCCAGAGCAGCGAGAGCTCGTCGTCGACGACCGGGAAGTCGATCTCCTTCCTCGTCCGCGCCTCGTCGCGCGCCGAGACGGCGCGCGCGGAAGCGAGGGATCCACTCCGGCATGTGCGACGGCGCGTCCTTCTGGAAGAACGCCTTCCCGAAGGCGCCGTCGGGATAGCGGCGGATCGTCACCGGCCGGTGCGCGAGGTGCGGCACGAGCACCGGCGCGACGGCCTGGTAGTAGTCGAGCAGGTCTCCCTTCGTGATCCCCTCGTCCGGCCAGAAGACCTTGTCGAGGTTCGACAGCCGCAGCTCGCGCCGGCCGCGGCGCAGCACATCGGGACGCTCGCCCGGCGGCGGCTCGGCGCCTTGTCGTCGCGAAGCCCGAGATACGCGGGATGCCGGAGGTGGCCTTCGTGCGTCCACTCGCCGAACCGGACCTGCGCGACGCAGCCGCGGCTCGACCCACTGCACGTCGTCCTTGCGCACGCGCGGCATCGCCGGGACGCTCGGGAACGGGCGTCGTGTCGCGCTGCAGCGGCGCGCAGCAGTCCGAGCAGCCGCTCGATCTCCGCGTCGTCGAAACCGGTGCCGACGTTGCCGACGTACGCGCAGCTCACCGTCGTCCTGCGCCGCCGAGGACGAGCGAGCCGAACGTCTGTGCCCGCCGGCCCGAGCCGCGCGTGTAGCCCGCGATCACGAACTCGTCGCTGTTCGAGTCGATCTTCAGCTTGAGCCAGTCACGCGTGCGCTTCCCCGGCCGATAGACGCTCGACGCACGCTTGGCGACGATTCCCTCGAACCGCTGCTGCCTGACGACCTCGAGCAGCGCGTCGCCGTCGTCGAAGTCGGCGGAGACGCTGACGGTCGGGTTGCGCGAATCCAGCAGCGTCCGCGAGCCTTCGCTTGCGCTCGACGAACGGCTCGTCGACGAGCGGCTCCCCGTCCAGCTCGAGCAGGTCGAAGACGAAGTAGACGAGC
The DNA here is from genome assembly GCA_963708505.1 of uncultured Thermoleophilia bacterium. GTDB lineage: Bacteria > Actinomycetota > Thermoleophilia > Gaiellales > Gaiellaceae > PALSA-600. Next base: position 1,012,286 of record CAVPST010000007.1, on the reverse strand, counting down.
GCGCCGCCGCTCTGCTGCAGCTCGCTGAAGCTCGCGCGGCCGTCGTCGTCGATCGCGGCAGACCTCACCGTCGAGGACGGCGTTCGGCGCTTCGGTCGCCTTGACGACCTCCTGCGCCACCTTCGCGAAACGCTCTGTCAGATCGTTTCCGTTGCGCGAGACGAGCCGGCAATCGCCGCCCCGGATGTAGGCGAGCGCGCGGTAGCCGTCGAACTTCACCTCGTAGCGCCACTCGCCGCCGTGCGGGAGCTGCTCGACCGCGGTCGCGAGCATCGGGCTGTACTCCGCGAGCCTCCTCCGCGGCCGCTCCGTCGCTTCGCCTGATCAGCAGCCAGTTCTGCTCCTTGCCGTCGAGATGCGCGGGGACGAGCGACCAGCTTCCCCGCAGCCGCTGCCGTGCAGGACGAACGTGCGCTGGCCGTTCGGCTTCGCGCTCGACGAGCTCGTACGTCCCCGTGTCCCACACCTCGACCGTCCCGGCGCCGTACTGCCCTGCCGGGATCTCGCCCTCGAACGTCGCGTAGTCGAGCGGGTGATCCTCGACGTGCACGGCGAGCGCTCGGTCGCCCGGCTCGAGCGGCACGCCCTTCGGCACCGCCCACGACGCGAGCGCCCCGTCCTCCTCGAGCCGGAAGTCGTAGTGCAGGCGGCGGGCGTCGTGGCGCTGAATGACGAAGATCGGCCGCCCGGAGCCGGCTCCGCGCCGGAGAACGGCTCCGGCGTCTTCTCGGGGTCGCGCTTGCGGCGGTACTCGCCCAGTGGCTCCAGATCCACAGCCGATGTTTAGCGCGCGTCGGCCATAAGCCGGAGGCGGACAGATATCCACCGAACACTTCTTCACCTGACGGGGGTTAGGCATCCGGGGCCCGCTCTGGCGCGGGCCTCGGCGCGTGTCCGGGATGTGTTTCCCCGGTTGAAAACCCTGTGGAGAGTGTGGAAAGGCCGGGAGATCTAGGCGAAGACGCCCATGCCGCGGAACTTCGCGCGGCGCCGGCGGCGCGAGCTCCTCGCCCGGAGTGTCGTCGAGCTCGGCCAGAGCGCTCGCCCAGCGCGGTCTTGAGCAGCTCGGCCGCCGCGTCGTGGTCGAGCTGGGCGCCGCCCTCGGGCTCGGGGACGATCCCGTCGATCACGCCGAGCTCGAGGCAGTGGGCGGCGTCGGGCTTGAAGGCCGCGGCCGCCTGCTTGGCCTCGCCCGCGTCGCGCCAGAGGATCGCCGCGCAGCCCTCCGGCGTGATCACCGAGTAGATCGCGTTCTCCTGCATCAGGACCCGGTCGGCGACGGCGATCGCGACCGCGCCGCCCGAGCCGCCCTCGCCGATGATGCAGGCGACGGTCGGGACGGTCAGCCGCGCCATCTCGGCCTGCGAGCGGGCGATCGCGCCGCCCTGTCCGTGCTGCTCGGCGGCGACGCCCGGATACGCGCCCGGCGTGTCGACGAGCGACGACGAACGGGAAGCCGAAGCCGCTCGGCGATCTCCATCACGCGCATCGCCTTCAGGTAGCCCTCGGGGTACGCCATGCCGAACTGGCGGTCGAGCCGCTCCTTCACGTCGCGGCCCTTCTGGTGGCCGACGAGCGCGATCGTCCGGCCGTCGAGCGAGCCGAGGCCGGTGACGAGCGCGCCGTCGTCGGCGCGGCCGCGGTCGCCGTGCAGCTCGACCCAGTCGTCGAGCGATCCGCTCGACGTAGTCGAGCGTGTACGGCCGGTCGGGGTGGCGCGCGAGCTCGACCGAGCGCCAGATCGCCTCGTCGCTCGTGTCCTGCGGCAGCCGCTCGAGCTGGCGCTGGAGCCGCTCGGCCTCGCCGTCGACCCGCGCGCCCGCGCAGCAGCGGCAGCCGCGAGAGCCCGGACAGCCGCTGGCGCAGGTTCACCTCCTGGTCGCTCGCTCGGCTCATCGAGAAGAGCCTCAGCACGCGCGCGAGGTACTCGCGCTGGTCGGCGCGCGGGACGATCGCGTCGAGGTGGCCGAAGCGGAGGTTCTGCTCGGCCAGCCCGAAGTCCTCGGGCAGCTTCTCGCGCGTCGTCTGCTGCACGACGCGCGGCCCGGTGAACGCGATCAGCGCGCCGGGCTCGGCGATCGTCACGTCGCCGAGCGACGCGAACGACGCGAGCACGCCCGCGGTCGTCGGATGCGCCATCACGGTGATCATCGGCACGCCGCGCGTCGTGGAGATCCTCGACGGCGCAGACCGTCTTCGGCAGCTGCATCAGCGAGAGGATCCCCTCCTGCATCCGCGCGCCGCCCGAGGTCGTGACCGAGACGAGCGGCACGCCGCGCTCGGCGGCCGAGTCGCACGCGCGCGAGAACTTCTCGCCGACCGCGCTCCCCATCGAGCCGCCCATGAACGCGAAGTCCATCACCGCGAGCTCGACCGGATGCCCGTCGAGCGTCGCCTGGCCGATCACCATCGCCTCGCCGAGGCCGGTGTTCAGCTCCGCCTCGGCCAGCCGCTCGGCGTACGGGCGCAGGTCGAAGAACTCGAGCGGATCGTCGGAGCGGACGTCGGCCGCCTCCTCGACGAACGAGCCCTCGTCGGCGTACCACGTCGATCCGCGCCCGCGCGCGCATCGGATAGTGGTGCCCGCACTGCGCGCAGACCCAGAGCGTCGCCGTCGAGCTCGTCGTCGCGGTAGTGCGACCCGCACCTGGGGCAGGTGTTCGGATGCTTCTTGCTCCGCGGGCGGCGGAGCGTGCTTGTGCTCGACCTGGACGTCGATCCGGGCCTCGGCCATCGGCGGAGCTTAGACCGCGCCCGGCGCCAGCCGGTTACAGGCCGAGCGCGTGCGCCGAGCCGCGGCAGAGCGCGCTGTCGTTCCGCGCCGGGCGCGGAGACCGCGTGAAGCCGGCTCCGACGGGCGTCGGCAGCGCGGCGAGCAGCGCCTCGAGCTCGTCGAGCGACATGCCGTCCGGCTCCGGCATGAAGACGTCGAGCTCGCCGGGTCGACGACGTCGCAGTCGAGCGCGACGTAGACGTCGCTCCGGGCAGCGTCGCCGAGCTCCGGTCCGCATGCCCGGCCTCGGCGATGAACGCGGCCTCGGGCGGGTCGAGGTTGCGGGCGCCGAGCAGGGTCACGTCGCTCGGCCGCGACGTCGCCGGCGTCGATCAGCATCCGCAGCGGCATGCCCCACGCGTTGCCGGACGGCGACGTCTCGGGCGTGTTCAGATCGCCGTGGGCGTCGATCCAGACGACGCCGATGCGGCCGTGGCGGCGGGCGAGCTCGCGCACGGCGCCGACGTGCGAGCAGCAGCAGCCGCCGAGCACGAGCGGCCGCGCCGGCAGCTCGCGCGCCGAGCGCCTGCGATCTGCGCGTCGAGCGTCTCCTCGTCGATCGACCGCCGCCTCGGGCCACGGCAGCGCCATGTGCGCCGCGTCGGCCATCGCCTCGCCGCCGTCGCCCCACGCGCGCGGCACGCGCACGAGCCCGGCGGCGAACTCGCGGCCGCACGAATGGCACTGGTACTCGGGGCCGATCGCGACCGCGGTCAACGTGCGGCAGTCGGGGCAGCGCGCGCGGAGGGCGCTCACGAGCTCCAGCTCGCCAGATGTCGAGCGGCGCGACGACGTGCATGCCCGCCTCGCTCGTACAGGCGCGAGCGCGCCGGTGGCGTTCTCCGCGTCGACGCCGAGCCCGACGCGCCGCTCGCCGCGTGCGTAGAGCGCGCCGAACGCCGGCGGAGCAGAGCCGCGCCGAGCCCGCGCCGGCGCCACGGCTCGCGGACGCCGAGCAGTCCCGACCCAGCCGAGGCCGACTCGGTCGCCGAGCTGCGGATAGGCGAGCGCGAAGCCCGCGAGCTCGTCGCCGTCCCAGGCGAGCAGCCACAGCGCCGGGTCGAAGCTCGCGCTGCCCGAGGATACGAACTCGCGGAAGTCTCGACGGCGTCACGCTCGTGTCCAGAACGGGTCGTCGCGCGAACGCCTCGTTCAGCGCGCGCGTCAACGTGCTCGTGCGTCGGCGTCGAGGTACGTGCGCAGCTCGAGGCCGCCGGCAGTCGCCGCCGCGCGGCGGCTCGTCGAAGCTCGATCTGCATCGTGCAGCGACGAGCGCCAGCTCGCGGTAGCCGCGCGCTGCGGCGATGCGCGCGAGCTCGTGCCCGAGCGGGCGACGAGGCGTCGCGCACCTTGCAGCGCCGCGGCGCGCGCGCCTCCGCCTTCGGCCCAGTCGAGCAGCTCGCGCCCAGCGACCCGGGGCCGGCGACGTCGAGGGACGAGCTCGTCGTCCGCGCGGCGCAGATGTCGCCGTAGCCGACGACCGCGCCGTCCTCGCTCGAGCACGACCCAGGCATCTCTCGCTCGAGCTCCGTCGTTCGCGTAGCCACGAGCGGACCTCCTCGGCGTCGAGCTGCCGCGCGTCGCCGTACGCCTCGCGACGAAGAGCGCCGCGACCGCTCGGCGTCGTCCGCGCGGAGCTGCTCTAAGCCGGGACGAGCTCATCGAGCGTCTCCGGCAGCGCGAACGAGATCGGCAGCTCGCGGTCGGCTGCGCACCGGCGGCGCCGTCTCGCCGAGCCGGTTGATCCAGACGCTGCGCAGGCCGAGCTCGTTCGCCGGCGCGATGTCGTGGAAGAGCCTGGCGGCGACGTGCACGTGCCCCTCGCGCGGCGCGCGCGTGCGCGCGAAGAACTCCTCCCAGTGGCGGTGCGCCGGCTTGTACGAGCCGATCTCCTGCGCGACGACGACCTCGTCGAACGGGACGCCGATCTGCACCTGCGAGGCGGCGATGAAGTCGTCGTCGGTGTTCGAGAGGATCGCGAGCCGCCAGCCGCGGCGCGCGCAGCTCCTCGAGCGCGCCGTGCACCTCGGGGAACGCCCGCCAGCCGGGCAGCGACTCGGCGAGGCCGTGCTCCTCGCCGGCGGGCGCGCCGAGCCGGCGCATCGTCTCGGTCAGCACCTCGCGGTAGGTGAGCGTCGCCGTCGCGCTGCAGCTCGGGCTCGACCTCGTGGTAGCGCGCGAGCAGCTCGTCGGCGCGGTCGTCGCCGAAGACGCGCGCGAGCTCGGCGCGGACCCCGCCGTCCCAGTCGATCAGCGTGCCGTAGCAGTCGAACGTCGCCCAGCGCTCCACGCGCTGAGCTTGAAGCTGGCGGCTACGCGGCGAGCGTCCGGGCGGGCGGTAGGCGAGGATCTCCCAGCCGTGCTCGTCCAGCCAGCGCTTCGGCTCGCGGTAGCCGGGCCGGCGCTCGCGACGAGCCTCCAGAACGCCGGCCCGTGGTTGTGCTCGACGAGGTGGCAGACCTCGTGGACGACGACGTAGTCGAGGACGTCGTGCGGCGCGAGCACGAGCCGCCAGTTGAAGCTGAGCGTGCCCGTGCTCGAGCACGAGCCCCAGCGGCTGCGCTGGTCGCGCAGCGCTGATGCCGCGCGTAGCGCGACGCCGAGCGCGGCCGCCTCCGACTGGGCGATCAGCGAGATGCGGGCGCGCGCCTCGCGGCGGCCCTGCTCCTCGGTCAGCCGTCAGCCGGTCGAGCCCGAGCCGCGGCTCGGGCGGCTTCGCGAGCTGGCGCTCGAGCCACGGAGGTGCTCGTCGATCGCCGCGTCGATCTCGGCCTCGGACGCCCGCGGCCGCACGACGAGCTCGGGCGGCAGCGCCGTGGCGGAACGACGATGCGGTGCCCGCGCACGCGCGTCGACCGCCGGATGTGCAGCTCGACCACGCGCCGCCGACCTCGACGAGGCGCATGGTGCGACGGTAGGCGTCGCCGCGGACGGCAACGTTCGTGACACGGCCGCTCATGGACCGTGTCATTCGCCCTCACGGTCGGTTAGTCCGGAAGCGGCGGACGACGATCGTGGCGTTGTGGCCGCCGAAGCCGAACGAGTTCGACACGGCGACGTCGAGCTCCGGCAGGTCGCGGGCGACGTTCGGGACGTAGTCGAGGTCGCAGTCGGGATCCGGATCCTCGTAGTTGATCGTCGGCGGCGCCTTCCGGTCGACGACCGCGAGCACCGTGAACACCGCCTCGACCGCGCCGGCGGCGCCGAAGCAGTGGCCGGTCGCGCCCTTCGTCGACGAGACGGCGAGCCTGTCTTCGCGTGCTCCTCGCCGAACGCGAGCTTGATCACGCGCGTCTCGGCCGAGTCGCCGAGCGGCGTCGACGTCGCGTGCGCGTTCACGTAGCCGATCTCGGTCGGGTCGACGCCCGCGTCGGCGAGCGCCATCGTCATCGCGCGCGCCGGGTTCTCGCCCGTCGGGTCGGGCTCGGTCATGTGCGACGCGTCGGACGAGATGCCGTAGCCGACCAGCTCGGCGTAGATCTTCGCGCCGCGCGCCTGCGCATGCTCGAGCTCCTCGAGCACGAGCACCGCCGCCGCCTCGCCCATCACGAGCCCGTCGCGGTTCGTTGTCGAACGGCCGCGACGCCCGCTGCGGGATCGTCGTTGCGGCGCGAGAGCGCGCGCATCGCGTCGAAGCCGGCGATGCCGACCTCGGTGATCGGCGCCTCGGTGCCGCCGGCGAACATCACGTCGGCGCGGCCGAGCCGGATCTCGTCCATCGCGTCGCCGATCGCCATGTTCGACGCGGCGCACGCGGTGCACTCGCTCATCAGCGGGCCCTTCGTGCCGAGCTCGATCGAGACCCAGCCGGCGCCCATGTTCGGGATGATCGACGGGATCGAGAACGGGCTGACCCGGTCGGGGCCGCGCGTCAGCAGGACGTCGTAGCACTCCTGGTAGCTCTGCAGGCCGCCGATGCCGGTCGCGATCGACGCGCCGACGCGCTCGGGCTCCTCGGCGACGTCGACGCCCGAGTCGGCCTCGGCCTGGCGCGCCGCGGCGAGGATCATCTGGGCGAAGCGGTCCATCCGGCGCGCCGCCTTGCGGTCGATCCAGACGGTCGGGTCGAACTCCTTCAGCTCGCACGCGAAATGGACGTTGTAGTCGGTGTGGTCGAACGCCGTGATCTGCGCCGCGCCGGACTCGCCGGCGAGCAGGCGCGACCACGACGACTGCACGTCGTTGCCGAGCGGGCTGACCATGCCCAGCCCGGTGATGACCACGCGTCTCGCCCGTCGCCGTTCACTCATCTACATCCCCAGTCCGCCGTCGACGAGCAGCACCTCGCCCGTGATGAACGAGGCGTCGTCGGAGGCGAGGAAGCGTACCGCGCCGGCGATCTCGTCCGGCTCGCGCGACGCGGCCGAGCGGCGTCGCTGTCGACCATCGCCTTCGTCGCCTCCTCGGGCAGCACGTCGGTCAGCTGCGTCTTGACGTACCCGGGCGCGACGACGTTCGCGCGGATGTTCCGCGAGCCGAGCTCGCGCGCGAGCGACTTCGTGAAGCCGATGATCCCCGCCTTCGACGCCGCGTAGTTCGTCTGGCCCCAGTTGCCGTGCACGCCGACGATCGAGCTGATGTTGACGATCGAGCCGGCGCGCTTCTTCATCATCGGCCGCGTCACCGCGCGGCAGGTGTAGAAGACCGAGCTCAGGTTCGTCTCGATCACCGTCCGCCAGTCGTCGTCGGACATCCGCGCGAGCAGGCCGTCGCGCGTCAGGCCGGCGTTGTTGACGAGCACGTCGATGTCGCCCGCCTCCTCGACGAGCCGCTTCGCGTCGTCGGGCGACGAGACGTCGGCCTGGACGGCGCGGCCGCCGATCCGCGCGGCGAGCTCCTCGGCCTCGTCCTGCCCGGAGCGGTAGCCGACGACGACGTCGGCGCCGGCGCGCGCGAGCTCCTCGGCGATCGCGCGGCCGATGCCGCGCGAGGCGCCGGTGACGAGCGCGAGCTTGCCGTCGAGCGAGGCGAACCGGCATCGCTAGCCAAGCGCTTCGGTGGCCTCGTCGAGCGACTTGAGGTCGCTGACCGAGAACGTGCGAACCGACTCTGTCGATCCTCTTCAGTAAACCGCTGAGGACGTTCCCGGGCCCGACCTCGACGAACGTCGTCACGCCGTGGGAGATCAGCTCGCGCGCCGCCTGCGTGAACCTGACCGGCGCGGTCAGCTGCTCGACGAGCAGCTCGCGATAGCGCTGCGCGTCCTCGAGCTTCGCCGTCACGGTCGACATGAACGCCGCTCGGCCCTCGCGAAGTGCGCCTTGCTCGATCGCCGGGCGCAGCCGCTCGCGCCGCGCGCGCGACGAGCGGCGAGTGGAACGCGCCCGAGACGCGCAGCCGGATCGCGCGGCGCGCGCCCTCGCGCTCGGCCTCGCCGCAGCGCCTCGTCGACCGACGGCGTCTCGCCCGAGATGACGAGCTGGCCGGGGCAGTTGTAGTTCGCCGGCCACACGTTGTGATCTTGTGGCAGAGCGCCTCGACCACCTCGTCGGCGAGCCCGAGGATCGCCGCCATCGAGCCGGGGTGCTCGCTTGGCCGCCTCGGCCATCGCGAGCCCGCGCTCGCGCACGAGCGCGATCGCGTCGCGCACCGCGAGCGTGCCGGCCGCGCCGAGCGCGGCGAACTCGCCGACCGAGTGGCCGACGACGAAGTCGGGCGAGATGCCGCGCGCGCGCAGCGCGGCGTCGAGCGCGAGGCGAGGTCGCGACGAGCGCCGGCTGCTGCACCTCGGTGTCGACGAGATCCTCGACCGGGCGGTCGAAGCACAGCTCCTTCAGGTCCATGCCCGGACGCTCGGATGCCCTCGTCGTAGACGGCCATCGCCTCCGGGACGGCCTCGGCGACGTCGCGGCCCATCCCTGCCTCGAACGACCCCTGCCCGGGGAACATGAACGCGATCTTGGTCATGCAGCTGCTCCAGTCGTCGGTGTGTCCACTCGATCAACGCCGAGCCCCACGTGAGGCCTGCGCCCATTCCCGTCATCAGCACCAGCTTGCCAGGCTCGAGCCGCCCGTCGTCGGCCGCGTCGGCGAGCGCGAGCGGGATCGAGCCCGAGGAGGTGTTGCCGTACCGGTCGACGTTGACCACGGTCTTCTCCTCCGGGACGCCGAGTTTCTTGCACAGCGTGATCGATGATCCGGACGTTCGCCTGGTGCGGGACGTAGACGTCGATGTCGTCCATCGTCTTGCCCGCACTCGGCGAGAATCGCCTCCGCAGACGTGACCATGACGCGGGTTGCGAACTTGAAGACCTCGCGGCCGTTCATCTTCACGTACTTGCTCGGGCTCGTCGAACGTCCGCGAGCCGCTCCCGGGCAGCCAGAGGCTCGCGCCGCCGCCGCCGTCGGCGCCGAGCTCGAAGCCGAGGAACCCGCCCTGCGTCGACCGCCTCCATCACGACCGCGCCCGCGCCGTCGCCGAAGAGCACGAGCGTCGAGCGGTCGGTCCAGTCGAGGATCTTCGAGAGCACGTCGCCGCCGACGACGAGCGCGCGCTTGGCCAGGCCCGCCGCGAGCATCGCGTGGGCCTGCGCGATCGCGTAGACGAAGCCCGGTGCAGCCGGCCGAGCAGGTCGTAGGCCGCGGCGTCCGGCATGCCGAGCGTGTCGGCGAGCAGCGCCGCCGACGACGGGAACGCCATGTCGGGCGTGACCGTCGCGACGATCAGCAGGTCGATCGACGCCGGCTCGGACGCCGGCCATCTCGAGCGCCCGCCGTGCAGGCCGGCAGCGCGATGTCGGTCATCGCCTCGTCGTCGGCCGCGATCCGGCGCTCGCGGATGCCGGTGCGCTCGACGATCCACTCGTCGTTCGTGTCGACGATCGTCGCGAGCTCGTCGTTCGTCAGGACGCGCTCGGGCACGTGGCAGCCGAGGCCCGTGATCGAGATCGGCCGGCCGTTCGTGCGCGCCGATCACTCGCCGCCCGACCGCGAACGTCAGCGTCCCGCGCACGGCGAGCTGGCCGTCGACGGTCGCCTTCACCTTGCCGCGGCCGACCGGCCCGCGCACCGTCTCGACGTGGCACTCGAGCATCAGCATCTCGCCGGGCCGGACGACGCGCTTGAAGCGCACGTCGTCGATGCCGGCGAAGAGCGCGAGCTTGCCGCGGTTCTCGGGCTGCGAGAGCACCGCGACGGCGCCGCACTGGGCGAGCGCCTCGACCATCTTCACGCCGGGCATGATCGGGTTGCCGGGAAAGTGCCCGGCGCAGTCCTCCTCGGTCACCGTCTTGCGGGCGACGACGCGCTCGCCCGGCACGAGCTCGAGCACCTCGTCGATCAGCAGCATCGGGTCGCGGTGCGGCAGCACCGCCTCGATCGCGGCCTTGTCCATCAGGACCTCCGTCATGCGGACAGCCGCTCCCGCAGGCCGTTCCGGCCGCGGTGCGCGTAGCACTTCGCCGTGCCGACGGGCAGCCCGGTCGCCGCCGAGATCTCGTCGAACGGCACGTCGAACGCGTCCTTCAGCGCGACGACCGTCGCCTGCGCCGCTGGGCAGCTCGGCGAGGCAGCGGCCGAGCTCGCGCCGCGTCTCCGACGCGGCGAGCTCGCGACCGGGTCGCCGTCGCGCGCGACCCGGCGGTCCTCGACGAGCGGCTCCGTGCGGCGCGCGGCCGCCCACCGCGCCTGCGCGACGTCCTTGCACGTGTTGACGACGAGCCGGTGCAGCCACGTCGAGAACTGCGACTCGCCGCGGAACTGGCCGATCCGCCGCACGAGCTTCACGAGCGACTCCTGCGCCGCGTCGTGCGCATCCTCGGGGTCGCGCAGCACGTGCAGCGCGATCTTGCTCGACCCGCGGCGCATGCCGCTCGCAGAGCGCCTCGAGGGCGTGCTTGTCTCCGTCTTTGGCGCGCCGCACGAGGATGGGGTCGGACAGCCGCTCGTAGACGAGCGGCCCGTCGGGCCGCAGGTCACGGACGATTCGACGGGAGCGGCGGGCCGGAGGTTGCACGGCGCCTACTCTAGAGGCGATGCCGCCTGGCTCCTGCCGGACTCGAGCCGGCGTGGTCCTGCCGGCGCTCCGCGGCTCGTTACGGGCGCGAGTACCACTGGGCCGCCGAGACCGACGACGACGCAGCGGATGCTCCCGCCGGACGCCGGCGCACGGCGCGGTCGCGCTGGCCGAGCACCAGACCGAGGGCCGCGGCCGGCTCGGCCGCACCTGGGTCGACTCGGCGCTGATGTTCTCGGTCGCGCTCTATCCCGCCGCCGCCGGTCGCGCGCTGGCCCGAGCTGACGCTGGTCGCGGCCCAGGCCGTCGCCGACGGCGATCGGGCCGGCGGCGCGACGATCAAGCACCCGAACGACGTGCTGGTCGACGGGCGCAAGGCCGCCGGCATCCTTGCCGAGGCGGGCGAGCGGGTCGTGCTCGGGATCGGGATCAACGTCGGCGCGGCGCGCCTGGCCCGGCGCGGGCTGGGTCGATCGCGACCGGCTCGACCTGCTCGTCGACGTGCTCGACCGGCTCGAGCGCGGCTACGACGCCTGGCTCAGCCGCTGACGGGCGTGCTGACGTTGCCGGCCGCGTCTTCGCGCCTCGTGCCGAGCACCTGCGAGTGACCGTGCCGCGTGAAGGGGATCGTGAACGCGCCCTTCGGCTCGACCTGACGATGCGCGTCGACTGGTTGACCAGGACGGTCACCGTCGCCGGCTCGTCGAGGCTGAAGCGGAGCGTCTTCGCGTCGAGCAGCGTCGAGCGTCGGGGCGTCGACGTCGATCGTCGACCGGGACCGGGATCTGCACGTCGCCGAGCGCATCGGTCACGGTGACCACGACGACGATAGCGGCCGTCGGGCAGCGGCGCGCCGTTCGCCGTCCCGTCCCAGCTCGACGACGTGCGGCCCGAGCCCGGGCTGCCCCTGGAACGAGGGTGGCGATCACCGCTCCGCCCTGTTCGACGTCGACTCGCACCGCGACGTCCTGGCGTGAGGGTGTAGGACAGGGTCAGGCGTGTCGGACAGCCCGTCGCCGTTCGGAGAGATCGCGCGTGCCCGAAGCCTGGAGGCCGGTCAGCGTGCGGTCGACGATCACATCGGCGCTCTTCGTCGACCGCGCTTCGTCGCCGGCGGACGCCGTCAACGCGATCCGGTAGCGCCCGTCCGGAAGCGCGCGCGGCGTCCCAGCAGGAACGTGCTGGTCGCCCGGCGGCCGCATCCTCGTCGAGCACCGATGCGACGGTCGGCGCCGCTCGAGCCGACGACGACTGCCGGTCACAGTGCGCCGGCGCAGCCGAGCGTGAAGCTGAGCGTCGTCGTCCCGCCGGTGCCGTCGGCCGCGGGGCCGATCACGCGCCGGCGCGCGCTGCGAGGTTCGTCAGGCGACAGCTTCGGCGGAGGCGGCGGCGGCGCAGCCTCCGCCGAGCGTGCCCGTCGCGACGCGGATGCCCGGGCGCGCTGATCGTCCAGGTGTAGGTCCCGCGTCGGAGCCGCCGCCGACCGCCACGTCCAGTCGACGATCGAGCCCCGTGCCGTGCCCGGATGCGACGGGCTTCCCGGTCGCGGTCGACGACGGTCGACCGTCCAGGCGAGCGACGACGAGAGGCGCGCCTGGAAGCGGATCGGGACCGCCGACGCGAGCCGGCGACCGTCGGGCGCGTACAGCTTCGGCAGCCCGGTTGCGCGCGATCCGCTTCGTCAAGCGCAGGCAGGAGCGCATACGCGACCGTGCCGGGACATTCGCTCGGGCCCGTGTCGCGATGGCCCGAGACAGCGCGCAGCGTCACGAGCTTGCCGGCACTGGAACTTGAGCGTTCCCGCCCGAGGTGTAGAGGACCTTCGACAGCGGATCGATGTGCGCGACGTCGAGACGCCACGCGAGCAGCCGCACGAGTGCGGCCTGCTGCGCCTGCGTCGGAGTCGGCGGAGGAGAAGTTGCCGATCGAGCGCGACTCCGACCGTGCCGGCGTTGAATCCCTGCGCGTGGGCGCCGATCACGTTCCGGTCGATCCCGCCGCCGCGGCCCTCGTAGATCGTGCCGAAGCGGTCGACGAGGAAGTTGTAGCCGATGTCGTTCCAGCCGTTGCCCTGGACGTGGTAGACCTCGATGCCGCGCACGATTGCCGCTGCCTGCGCGCGCGTGTAGGCGTTCGAGCCGGCCGTGTGATGGACGACGGCGAGCCGCAGCACCGGCGCGATCACGGGCGCCGCGCGGACGATCTCCTCGTTCGCATCCCACGCCGCGCGCGGCTGACGATCGCCGGCTCGCCGGCCGAAGCGACGGCACGCGTCGGTGCCGACAGCACCCGCGACCACAGCTCGTACGACGCGCAGGCGCCCGACGTCGCCCGTCGACGCGGAACTGCACCGCCGACGACGCGCCGGTCCAGTCGAGGTTGCCGTCGTGCCACGATCCCGGTAGCGTGTTGTCGGCGTCCGCGACGCGCCAGTCGCCGCCAGCGGCCGTGCAGCGTCCGCGTCCGGTAGCTGACCGTGCCGGAACCGATCCAGTGAAGGCCGAGCATGTTGAAGTTCGCCGGCCTCGGCGCCGCAGCGAGCGACCGGCCCGAGCGGGACCTCCTGCACCCGCATCGAGACGTCGCCCGCGTGGGCCGCCGCCGGTGCGGCGAGGGTCGCGAGGACCGCTGCGAGGAGGAGCTTCTTCATCGACGTGGCCCGGCCGTCGGCCAACCGTGCCCGAGCCGGGCTTCGCGCTCAAGGCCGGACCCCCTGTCGCGAATAGAATTCTTACAGTCGATGAGACGTCTGCTCGTCGCGGTCGCGCTGGGCGTGCTGCTCGCAGCAGGGGTCTGCCGACGCGCCGCGGGCGGCGACTCCGCCGCGCGTGCTCGCGATCCACTTCGACACCGACGTGAATCCGGTCACGCAGGACTGGCTCAACCACCAGCTCGACCGGGCAGCGTCGGGCCAGCTACGCGGCGGCCGTGATCATCCTCGACACGCCCGGCGGCCTCGAGGAGTCGATGCGGAAGATCGTGCCAAGGAGCTGTCGCTCGCGATCCCGGTCGTCGTCTACGTCGCGCCGGGCGGCGCGCGCGCCGCGTCGGCGGGCGTCTGGATCTCCCAGGCCGCCGACGTGCTCGCGATGGCGCCGGAGACGAACATCGGCTCGTCGACCCCGATCAACGGCAACGGCACGAACATCGGCAGCGACCTGCGGCGGAAGGTCGTCAACGACGCGGCCGCGTCACTCCGCGCGCTCGCGAAGTCGCACGGCCGGAACGCGGCGTGGGCCGACGCCGCCGTTCGCAAGGCGTCGAACCTGACCGCAGGTGAGGCGCTGCGGATGAACGTCATCGACCTGGTCTCCCCGTCGCTGCCGGCGCTGCTCCGGACGATCGACGGCCGGAAGACCGTCCCGCGCGACTTCACGATGCACACGGCGAACGCGACGATCGACGTACGTCAGTCCGGGCTTCGTGACCCGGTTCCTCTCGACCCTGATCGACCCGAACATCGTCGGGCTCCTCTTCCTCGCCGGGATCGCCGGGCTCGGCTTCGAGCTGTTCCACCCGGGCGTCGTGATCCCGGGGGCGTTCGGCGCGATCTGCATGGTCTGCGCGCTCTTCGGCTTCTCGGTCCTGCCGCTCTCGTGGGCCGGCTTGACCCTCGTCCTGCTCGGAGTCGCGCTGCTCGTCATCGACGCGTACGTCACCTCCCACGGCGCCCTGACGCTCGTCGGGGCTCGTCGCGATGGCGATCGGGCTCGCGACGCTCTTCCACAAGGCCCCTGCGCCGTACCACACGTCCGTCTGGTTCGTCGTCCTGTTCACGGTGCTGATCGGCGGCCTCTGGGCGTTCGCGATGACGAAGGCGGTCGCGGTCCGGCGCAGCCCGGTGCGCGTCGGGCCGCAGGAGATCGTCGGGATGGAGGGAGTCGTGCGGTCGGGCGGCTTCGTCTTCGTGCGCGGCGAGCTGTGGCGGGCGCAGGACGCCGATTCGGTCCCGCCCGGGCGAGCGCGTGCAGGTCGATGCCCTCGACGGCCTGACGCTCAAGGTGCATAGGATCGAAGCGTGACTGCGGCAGCTCATCGCCCTCGTCGTCGTCGTCTTTCTCGTCGTGCTGTTCGCGTTCGCGGCGATCAAGGTCGCGCGCGAGTACGAGCGCGGGATCGTCTTCCGCCTCGGGAGGCTCCTGCCCGCCCCGAAGGGCCCGGGGCTCTTCATCCTCGATTCCGATCGTCGACCGGATGGTCAAGGTCGACCTGCGGACGATCACGCTGAACGTCCCGCCGCAGGAAGTGATCACCAAGGACAACGTCCCGGTGCGCGTGAACGCGGTGGCGTACTTCCGGATCGTCAAGCCCGAGGACGCGATCGTGCAGGTCGAGAACTTCATGATCGCGACGTCGCAGATCGCCCAGACGACGCTGCGCTCCGTCCTCGGCCAGCACTCGCTCGACGAGCTGCTGTCGGAGCGCGAGAAGATCAACGCGATCCTGCAGGGGATCATCGACGAGGCGACGGCGCCGTGGGGCATCAAGGTCTCGATCGTCGAGGTCAAGGACGTCGAGATCCCGCAGGGCATGCAGCGCGCGATGGCCCGGCAGGCCGAGGCCGAGCGCGAGCGGCGCGCGAAGGTGATCAGCGCGGAAGGCGAGTTCCAGGCCTCCGAGCGCCTGAAGGACGCGGCGCTCGTGATCGAGCGCCACCCGGTCGCGCTGCAGCTGCGCTATCTGCAGACCCTGATCGAGCTGGGCTCGTCGCCGGCGACCACGATCGTGTTCCCGATGCCGATCGAGCTGCTCGAGCCGTTCATCGACAAGACGTTGACGCCTGACCTGCGGCACGATCCGCGCTCGGGCCGGTGGTCGGCGATCGCCCCCGGCCGGCGTGCGCGGCCCGGGGCGGCCAGCCCGAGCGACGGCGCGTGCCCGTTCTGCGCCGGCAACGAGCACCTGACGCCTCCCGAGACGCTTCGTCTCGGCGCCGGTCCGACGGGCTGGGACGTGCGCGTCGTCCCGAATCTCTACCCGGCGCTCGAGCGGCAGGAGGTCGTGATCCACGGCCCCGCGCACGTCGAGTCGTTCGGCGACCTCCCGGACTCGACCGTTGCCGCCGTCGCCGAGGCCTGGCAGCGCCGCGCGCGGGATGTCGGCGGCAACTGCTTCGCGTTCGTCAACGAGGGCGATGCCGCCGGCGCCTCACAGCACCACTCGCACTCCCAGCTCGCCTGGCTCCCCGAAGCGCGGTCGGTCGGGAGAGCTGCCTCCAGGCGTCCCGGTACTCGAGCGGGACGGCCTCCTGCTCACCTGCCCGTCCGCCGGGCGCGCCCCGTACGAGCTCTTCATCGCCCCGCTGGAGCGTGAGAGCTCCGGGTTGGCGAGCGAGTTGCTCGCGCCTGCGCTCGTCCTCCTCGCTGCGGCGATCCGCCGCCTCCACGAACTGGCGGGCGCCGACCTGCCGCTGAACGCATGGCTGCTCGACGGCGCGCACTGGCGGATCGAGCTGCTTCCCCGGTCGACGCGGTTCGCCGGGCTGGAGCTCGGCGCGAATGTCTACGTGACCACGCTCGCGCCCGAGGACGCCGCGGACGCGCTGCAGGGCGCTCTAGACCGCCTTCTGCGCCTGAAATCGCTGCGCGGCGTCGATCGCGGCTCCGAGGTTCAAGCCCTTGTCCCTCGCCTGCTTGATCAGCATCACGGTCTCGACCGCATCCATGTCGTAGATGCGCTGCTTCTTGCCCTTGGTCGGGATCCGCGCCTTGTTGGTCCAGTAGTCGAGCTGCATCTTCGAGATGCCGGCGATCGCACAGACCTGCCCCAGATACAGCTCCATCTTGTCGAGATGCTCGACCATGTCGATCGGTTCGAGCAACTCGACGTGCTTCGTAGAGATCATCAATGCAATCCTTTGCTCGCCGCCCAGCCTCGCCCCGTTTCCACTTATACAACCGCTATTTGCGGAAGGGAAGTGCGCGGGTGAGGCAGACGTGAGATCAGGCGGTGTCTGGAGGGACGTCTGCGTCGTCGCCCGAGTCGACCACCGGGGCGAGCGACGAGACGAGTTCTCCTTCACGCAGCCGCATCACGATCACGCCTTGCGTCGACCGCCCCATGCGGCGAAGGTCGTCGACCGGCATGCGGATGACGGTTCCACCCGTCGAGATCAGCATCACCTGATAGCCGTCCTTGACGACGCGAGCGCCTGCGAGATGACCGCGAGCCTCGGTCAGCTGGACGGTCTTGACGCCCATGCCGCCGCGGCCCTTCTTCGGATAGTCGGCGAGCCGCGTCCGCTTGCCGTAGCCGTTCTCGGTGACGACGAGCAGGTCCGCGTCGTCGGCGGCGATCGCGACCGAGATCACTTCGTCGTCGCCGCGCAGCCGCATGCCCTGGACGCCGGAGGCGTCGCGCCCCATCGGTCGCACGTCCCTCTCCGAGAAGCGGATCGCCTGGCCGCCGCGGGAGACCATCAGCACGTCGTCCTCGCCGGAGCTGTGGCGTGCGCCGATGAGCTCGTCGCCCTCGCGCATCTTGATCGCGATGATCCCGTCCGCCTTCAGCGACGTGTTGTACGCCGCAAGCTCCGTCTTCTTGACGACGCCCTTCTTCGTCGCGAAGAGCAGGTACTTCGCCTCTTCGAACGACCGAGTCTGGATCACGGCGCGAACGTTCTCGCCCTGGCGGAACGGCAGGAGGTTCACGATCGCGCGGCCCTTCGACTGGCGCGATCCGAGCGGCAGCTCGTGCACCTTGAGGCGGTAGACCTTGCCGACGCTCGTGATGAAGAGGATGTAGTCGTGGGTCGACGCGACGAACAGATGCTCGATGTAGTCCTCGTCCTTCATGTCCATGCCCATGACGCCGATCCCGCCGCGGCGCTGCTCGCGGTAGGCCGTGACAGGTAGCCGCTTGATGTAGCCGGAGCGGGTGATCGCGATCACCATGTCCTCTTCCGCGATCAGATCTTCGAGCTCGAGCTCCTCCTCGGCCGCCACGATCTCCGTGCGCCGGTCGTCATGGCGGGCGTAGATCGCGCGGAGCTCGAGCAGCTCGTCCTTGATCAGCGCGTCGATCTTCTCTTCCGACCCGAGCAGCTCGCGCAGCTCGCCGATGCGCTCCTGAATGTCCTTGTACTCGCTCTCGACACCCTGCCGCTCGAGTGCGGTGAGCGCACGGAGCCGAAGCTCGAGGATCGCCAACGCCTGAACCTCGGACAGCTCGAACTTCTCCATCAGGCCGACCTTCGCCGCCTCGGTGTCGGCGGCGCCGCGGATCAGTGCGATCACGGCATCGAGGTTGTCGAGCGCGATCAGATAGCCCTGCAGGATGTGGGCGCGCTTCTCCTTCTGGCGCAGCTCGTGCTTCGAGCGGCGCGACACGATCTCGCGCTGGAAGTCGAGGTAGTGCGTGAGGATCTCGAGCAGCGACAGCGTGCGCGGGACGCCGTTGACGAGCGCGACCGTATTCACGCCGAAGGTCGACTGGAGCGGCGTGTGCTTGAAGAGCTTGTTCAGCGCGACCTGCGGGACCGCCTCGCGCTTGAGCTCGATCTGGATGCGCATGCCCGAGCGGTCGGAGTGATCCTGCAGATCGGAGATCTCGGTGAGCACCTTGTCGTTGACGAGCTCCGCGATCTTTGCGATCACGCCGCTGTCCCCGCCCTTCTTCACACCGTACGGAAGCTCCGTGACGATGATCGCGCTCTTCCCACCGCGCAGCTCCTCGATGTGGGCGCGCGCGCGCATGACGACCCGGCCCCTGCCGGAGCGGTACGCGTCGCGAATGCCCGAACGGCCGACGATGATCGCGCCGGTCGGGAAGTCCGGGCCCTTGACGTGCTTCATCAGGTCCTCGACGTTCGCGTCCGGCTTGTCGATCAGCGTCACGATCGCGTCGACGACCTCGCCGAGGTTGTGCGGCGGGATGTTCGTCGCCATCCCGACGGCGATCCCGGCGCTGCCGTTGACGAGGAGGTTCGGGAAGCGCGCCGGCAGGACGAGCGGCTCGCGCTTCGACTCGTCGTAGTTCGGGCCGAAGTCGACCGTGTCGGAGTCGAGCTCGCGCAGCATCTCCTCGGCGAGCTTCGCGAGCCTCGCCTCGGTGTAGCGCATCGCAGCCGGCGGATCGTCGTCGATCGAGCCGAAGTTGCCCTGCCCGTCGACGAGCGGGTAGCGCAGCGAGAACGGCTGCGCCATCCGCACCAGCGTGTCGTAGATCGACGCATCGCCGTGCGGGTGATGGTTGCCCATCACGTAGCCGACGATGTTCGCGCTCTTCACGTAGGGCCGCCCCGGACGGTTTCCGTTCGACCACATCGAGAAGAGCACGCGGCGGTGCACCGGCTTCAGGCCGTCGCGGACGTCGGGCAGCGCACGCGACACGATGACGTGCATCGCGTAGCCCAGGAAGCTCGAGCGCATCTCCTGCTCCAGCTCGCGCGACTCGATCCGGCCCGGTCCGAGTGCTCCGGTCTCTAGCTCGCTCACGGGCGCCTACACGTCCAAGAACTTGACGTCTTTTGCGTTCTGCTCGATGAACAGGCGCCGCGGCTCGACCTGATCGCCCATCAGCATCGAGAAAGCCCGGTCGGCCGCAGAGGCATCCTCGACGTCCACGCGCATGAGCAGCCGCTTGGCCGGATCCATCGTCGTCTCCCACAGCTGCTCGGCGTTCATCTCGCCGAGCCCCTTGAAGCGCGAGACCTGGATGCCCTGCTTCGCGGAGTCGAGGACGCGCTCTCTCAGCAGGTCGAACGTCTCGGCGACGACGGCTTCCTTCCCGATCGTGACCACGAAGGGCGGCGGCCCGAGCTGGTCGACGAGCTTCTGGTACGCGGCGCGAAGCCCGCGGTACATCGGCGATGCGAGCAGCTCGACCGGAACGGTGATGTTGCGGCCGGCCGACGTCTCGGTCTCGACGACCCGGACGCGGAACTCGTCGTCGGCGTGCTCGAGGACGGACAGCGCATAGCCGTTCTCCGACATCGCGGAGATCGCGCGCGGCAGGTCGGCCGGCCCTTCGATCTCGTGCTCGACCAGCCGGTGCAGGATCATCAGCTCGGTCGCCGGGCTGCCGAAGTCGGAGCGCAGACGGGCGTAGTACCCCTCGTACTGCTGCAGGTCCTTCGCAAAGCGATGCCACTTCGCCTCGGTCAACTTCACCGGCTCGCCGCCGCGGGACGTGACTCCGACACCCGGGACGCGCTCGCGCGCGAGGAGCTCCTCGAGTTGTGCGTCCTTCTCGAAGTAGAACTCCTGGTTGCCGAGCTTCACCTTGTACAGCGGGGGCACCGCGATGTAGATGTGCCCCTGCTCGATCAGCTCGGGCATCTGGCGGTAGAGGAACGTGAGGATGAGCGTCCGGATGTGCGAGCCGTCGACGTCGGCGTCGGTCATCACGATCACGCGGTGGTACCGGAGCTTCTCGAGATCGAACTCGTCCCCGATTCCCGTCCCGATCGCCGTGATCATCGCCTGGATCTCGTTGTTCGAGAGCACCTTGTTGATGCGGTTCTTCTCGGAGTTGATGATCTTCCCGCGCAGCGGCAGGATCGCCTGGTAGGTGCGATCTCGGCCCATCTTCGCCGAGCCGCCGGCGCTGTCGCCCTCGACGATGAAGAGCTCGGCGGACTCCGGATCCTTGATCGAGCAGTCGGCGAGCTTCCCCGGAAGCGACATCGATTCGAGTGCCGACTTGCGGCGGGTGAGCTCGCGGGCCTTCCGCGCCGCCTGCCGCGCGCGCTGCGCCGCGATCGCCTTCGTGATGATCTGGCGCGCATCGGAGGGGTTCTCCTCGAAGAACTCCGAGAGCTTCTGGTTGACGGCCGTCGAAACGAGCCCGCTGACCCACGGGTTGCCGAGTTTCGTCTTCGTCTGGCCTTCGAACTGCGGGTCCTGGAGCTTGACCGAGATGACGGCGGCGAGCCCCTCGCGCACGTCCTCGCCCTCGAGATTGTCTTCCTTCTCCTTCAAGAGGCCCTTGTCGCGCGCGTACTTGTTCAGCGTCGAGGTGAGCGCCGAGCGAAAACCGGAGAGATGCGAACCGCCCTCGTGGGTGTTGATGTTGTTGGCAAACGTGAAGACCGACTCCTGGTACGACGCGTTCCACTGCATCGCGACTTCGACTTCGCCCTGGTCGTTCGCGGTCTCGAAGTAGACGGTGTGCCGGTGGACGACATCCTTCGACTCGTTGATGTACTGGACGAAGTCCTTGATGCCGCCCTCGTAGTGGAACTCGACCGGCGCGCCGCCGTCGGCGCGCTCGTCGACGAACGTGAACCGGAGGCCGCGCGTCAGGAACGCCATCTCGCGGAACCGCGAGAGGAGCGTCGTCGAGTCGAACACCGTCTCGTCGAAGATCTCGGCGTCGGGCAGGAACGCGATCGTGGTGCCGGTGCTGTCTGCAGTACCGATCTCCTGCAGGTCGGTCTGAGGCGCGCCGCGCGCGAACTCCTGGCGATAGAGCTTCCCGTCTCCCGGCGCCACCTCGGCGATCAGCCACTCCGAGAGCGCGTTCACGACCGAGACGCCGACGCCGTGCAGGCCGCCGGACACCTTGTATCCGTCGCCGCCGAACTTCCCGCCGGCATGGAGCTTCGTCAGCACGACAGTCATCGCCGACATCCCCTGCTCGGGGATGATCTCGACCGGGATGCCGCGCCCGCGGTCTCTGACGGTGACCGAGTTGTCGGGGTGGATCGTCACCTCGACCGACTCGTTGTAGCCCGCGAGGGCCTCGTCGACCGCGTTGTCCACGACCTCGGTGACCAGGTGATGGAGGCCCCGCGGCCCGGTCGAACCGATGTACATGCCGGGGCGCAGACGGACCGGCTCGAGACCTTCGAGCACGGTGATGTCCTTGGCCGAGTAGCCGGCCTTTGCCTGGGTCTTCGCCATTCGCAAGAAATGCCTGCAAAACCATGGTTTTGCGAGGCACTGAAAGTGTATCAGATCGGGGGGTCGGAACGCCCTCTGGCGAGGCCCGAACTGACCGCTTTTTGCACACTTTCACGGAAGGCCTCGTCCGTGATCGACGAGGCGATCGCCCGGGCCAGCTCGACGTCCTCCGGCGCGACCTCGAGCATCCACTCACGAGGCTCCGGGTCGGCCTCCGGGAGAGCGCCCGGTGCGAAGCGGACGGCGGCCACTCCGAGTGCAGTCGCGATCTCCGCCGACCGGTGCCCGAGCTCGAACGACCAGATCGAGTCGGCGGTATTCACCTGCACCGTTCCGTCTCGCGCGATCCGGGCCGGCCACGCGTTGCGCGCGATCGCCGGGCCGACAGCCTCGGGCCAGCGCTCGACGACCTCGGCCATCCCTGCCTGCGGACCGAAGCGCGAGAGCGCACTCCGGACGGCGTCACCGAGCGGATCCACGTTCCACCTCTATCAGTTGCGACGGCTCGAGCGGCAGCGCGCCGGCGTGCGTCGAGGTGATGAGCGTCTGCCCCATGCTCGAGACGCGATCTGCCAGAACGCGCCGGCGGCCGAGGTCGAGCTCCGACAACACGTCGTCGAGAAGCAGGAGTGGCGGTTCGGGCAGGAGAGCCGCCTCGGCCAGGAGCAACGAGAGCACCGTGAGCCGCTGCTCGCCCTGCGAGCCGAACTGGCGTAGGTCGCGGCCGGCGCTCGAGACGAAGACGTCGTCGAGGTGTGGCCCGAGCCCGGTGCTGCCGCGATCGATGTCGCGGCGCAGGCGCTCCTCGAGCGCGGCCGCCGTCGGGGGCTCCGCGTCGTATCCCAGCTCGACCTCCGGCAGCCCCAGCTCGGCGGCCGTCTCGACGAATGCCGGCGACAGCTGTTCGATCGTCGATCGCCTGCTCGCGACGAGTGCGGCGCCGGACTCGGCGACGCGCTCAGTCCACGGACCGAGTACCTCGGCGCCCGAAAGCCCGAGCTGGACCCGGCGCAGAGCTGCATTGCGCTGGGCGAGCGCCGCGAGGTACTCCTGGGGCAGTCCCGCTCGCGCCGGCAGCAGCCGCCCGAGCACGCGGTCGAAGTACGCCCGCCGCGCTGCCGGCCCGCCCTTGACGACCGCGAGGCGGTCCGGCGTGAAGACGAGTGTCGAGAGCTCGCGCCGCAGCGACTCTGCGGACGGAAGGCGGGCGCCGTTCAGGCGCGCCTCCTTCGCCTGGCCGGCGCGCAGCGTCACCGACGCCTCGACGGGCGCAGCTGCCCGCGTGCCGGTGACGACCACACGCCCGGCGTTCTCGCCGAACCTGATCAGCTGCGCGTCGTGTCGGGTGCGGGGCGAGAACCCTTGCGTCGCGACGTGCAGCGACTCGAGCAGGTTCGTCTTGCCGACGCCGTTCGGGCCGACCGCCAGCACGATGCCGGGCTCGAGCGCGAGCTCGAGCGACGCGTACGAGCGGTAGTTGCGAAGCGCTAGCTCGCGGGTGATCAGCCGGCGAGACGGATCGGCATGATCAGGTACACGTAGTCGTTCGACTCGCCTTCGAGCACTGCCGGCCTGAGCGGGCTGATCAGCTTGAACTTGACCGTGTCCGACGTGACCGACTCGAGGCCGTCCCGTAGAAACTCTGCGTTGAAGCCGATCTCGAGCGCATCCGCGGTGTACGGAGCGGGCAGCGACTCGCGAGCCTCGCCGACGTCCTGCGTGATGGCAGACACCGTCAGCTCGCCGTCGGCGAAGTGAAGCCGAAGCGGCGAGTTGCGCTGCGCCATCAGCGAGACGCGGCGGACGACCTCGAGCGCCTCGTCCCGCGGTAGCAGCACCTCGTGCTCGAATTGCTCGGGCAACAGCTGGCGGTAGTTCGGGAACTGCCCGTCGATGCGGCGCGTCGTCAGCCACACGCCTTCGGCGCCGAACACGGCGTGGTTGTCGTGCATGCCGAGCTGGATGTCGTCGGCGCCGGCTGCGATGCGCGCCAGCTCCTGCAGCGCACGGGCGGGAATGATCGCCTCGAGCTCCGGCAGCGTCGCCTCGACGGGGGTCTCCTTGACGGCGAGCCGGTACGAGTCCGTCGCTGCCATCACGAGCTTGTTCGGCTCGAACCGAACCAGGATCCCGGTCAGCACCGGGCGGCTCTCGTCGCGCGATGCGCTCCGGCTGACGCGAGCGATCGTCTCTGCGAGAGCGTCCCGATCGACCGTGTGCAGCACGACGTTCTCGACGTCTGGCAGCCGGGGGAAATCTTCCGACGAGTACGTGTGGAGCCGGTAGTTCGCCGTGCCGGACGTCACGACAACAACCGCCTCGTCGGGGCGATGCTCGAGCGTGACCTCGCCCTCCGGCAGCGACCGCGCGATGTCGAGCAGCAGCCGGCCGGGAACGACGACGGTGCCCTCTCCGTCGACCGACGCGTCGAGCGATGCGCGCAGCGACACCTCCATGTCGGTCGCCGCCAGATGAAGCTTTCCCGCCTCGGCCCGCAGCTGAATACCGCCGAGCACGAGCACGGTCGTACGCGTCGAGACTCCTCTGGCGACGATCGCCAGCCGGCTCGCGAGCTCGTCTCTCGCGACCGTCATCCTCAGACCGGTGCCAACCACTATTTCTGAGTCAATCATTTAATGAAAACCTCGTTGTAGTCATAAGCCCTGTGGGTCCGGGGAAACCGCCCGGAGACCTCTTCTACAGCCATTCTCCTTGTGGGGGCGGACGGGGGACAAGTAGGTGTTTCGCACAGGTGACACGACCTAGCGCGCTTGGCGCACACGTGCAGTGAGTTCCTGGATGAGGTTGTACACAGACCTGTCCTCACGGATGAGGCGGGCGATCTTCGACGTGGCGTGGATGACGGTGGTGTGGTCGCGGCCGCCGAATTCCTTACCGATCTTCGGTAGTGACGCATCGGTCAGTTCGCGCGAGAGGTACATCGCGACCTGCCGGGGATAGACGATGTTCTGTGAGCGGCGGTCACCGGTCAGCTCGTCGATCGTGACGCTGAAGCGGTCGCAGACGAGCTCCTGGATCCGCTCGATCGTGATCTGCGTGCCCTCGCCCTGCGGGAAGACGTCCTTGAGCACGTCCTGGGCGAGGTCTGCCGTCAGAGGCCGCCCCGTCAGCGAGGAGAAGGCGACGACGCGCG
The DNA here is from genome assembly GCA_963708505.1 of uncultured Thermoleophilia bacterium. GTDB lineage: Bacteria > Actinomycetota > Thermoleophilia > Gaiellales > Gaiellaceae > PALSA-600. The sequence goes on along the minus strand of CAVPST010000007.1, from coordinate 987,561 downwards.
TGAGCGCACCTTCGAGCTCGCGAATGTTCGTCGAGACGCGAGAGGCGATGAACGTCAGCAGCTCCGGATCCCGAATCTCGATCTGGTCGCTCTTTACCTTCTTCCGGAGAATCGCGATCCGCGTCTCGAGGTCGGGAGGCTGGATATCGGTGATCAGCCCCCACTCGAAGCGCGAGCGCAGGCGCTCCTCCAGCGTCGAGATCTCGCGCGGCGGGCGGTCGCTCGACATGATGATCTGCCGGCCGGCCTCGTAGAGCGAGTTGAAGGTGTGGAAGAACTCCTCCTGGATCCGCTCCTTGTGCTCGAAGAACTGCACGTCGTCGATCAGCAGGACGTCGTAGGTGCGGTACCGCTGCTTGAAACCCTCGATGCGCTTGTCGCGCAGGCTGTTGATGAAGTCGTTCATGAACGTCTCCGACGTGACGTAGCGGCACGAGAGCCCGCCGCCGTGATCGGTGACGAAGTTCGCGACCGCGTGCAAGAGGTGCGTCTTGCCGAGCCCGGTGTGGCCGTAGATGAAGAGCGGGTTGTAGGCCTGGGCCGGCGCCTCCGCGACCGCCAGCGCCGCTGCGTGCGCAAAGCGATTCGACGAGCCGATCACGAAGGAGTCGAAGGTGTACTTCGTGTTCAGACCGGCGAGGTCCGGCCTTGACGCGACCACCTCCAGCGGCAGTGGCGTCACGCTCGCCGGAATTTGCTGCGCCGCCGGGGGAGCCTGCGGCTCGACCGACAGCTGAACCCGCCGCTCGACGCCGGCCGCGTCGCGGGCGGCCGCTCGGATCAGGTCGAGGAAGTGCCCTTCGATCCACTCGCGGGTGAAGTCGTTCGGGACGGTGATCACGAGGGCGTCGCCGTCGACCGTTGCACCGCCCACCTCGCCGAACCAGGTCTGGAACGTCGTGTCGTTCAGCGCTTCACGCAGCCGAGCCGCGACGTCCGGCCAGACCCCTTCCGTCGTCAGCTCGATTTGCTGCTCCACGCCTGCTGCACGCTCCTTCTGGTCGGGCTACGGGTGCGCGAGCATAGCAGCGTCCAGCGGCCCTCTCAATGAGGATTTCTCGCCCTGTCCACAGGTGATAAAAGGCCTGTTTTGCAGGGCTTTCCGCACCGCTCCACATCCTCTCCACACCTGTGGAAAGTCTCTCGCAGAATCTTCACAGAGTGGCCCTTTCCACGGCTTTCCGCTCCGGCCGGGATGTGGACAACAGGGGTCGCAAACGGTCCCGCTATACTCGCCCCTTCGGCCGGCCATCCGCCGGCCCGATCTTTGTCGAGCCATGAAACGGACCTATCAGCCGAACGTACGCAAGCGCAAGCGGAAGCACGGCTTCCGTAACCGCATGGCGACTCGTGCCGGCCGCGCGATCTTGAAACGGCGCCGCGCGAGGGGCCGCAAGCGCCTTTCGGCGTGAGCCGGTGCAGCGCCGGAACCGCCTCTCACGCTCTCGCGACTTCGATGCCGTCTACCGGCAAGGCCGGTCGGTCTCGACCCGGTTCCTGACGCTCTACTGGTTCCAGCGCGCCGGAGACCGCCGGGCGACCCTCGGCTCGGCTTTGCCGTCCCGAAGGCGGTCGGGAACGCAGTCGTCCGAAATCGCATCAAGCGCCAGCTGCGCGAGATCGTCCGTGGCCGCCTCGATCGCGTGCCGGCGACGAACGACTACGTGCTCGTCGTGCGCCGAGGCCTGCCCGAGGCTGCCGAGGCGAACGGACATGTCTGGCTCGAGGAGCGCGTCGACGAGGTGCTCGGAAAGGCCGCTGCGTGATGCGCTCCGTCGCAATTCTGCCCGATCCGTCTCTACCAGCTCCTGGTCTCGCCGCTCCTGCCGGCGAACACGTGCAAGTACCACCCGAGCTGTTCCGAGTACGCGAAGCTCGCGATCCAGAAGCACGGTGTGCTGCGCGGCGTGCCACTGGCCATCTGGCGCGTGCTCCGCTGCAACCCGTGGTCGCACGGAGGAGTCGATTACCCGTGATGGTCGCATCGATCCTCTCGCCGCTCGAGAATCTCATGAAGTCGATTCTCGACTTCTTCCACGGCCCGATCGGGCTGCCCTGGGCCTGGTCGATCATCGCTCTGACGGTGCTCGTCCGGATCGTTCTCGTCCCGCTCACCGTCCGCCAGATCCACTCCATGCAGGCGCTGCAGGCGCACGCACCGGAGATGAAGGCGATTCAGCAGAAGTACAAGGGCGACAAGACGCGCCTCAACGAAGAGCTGATGAAGTTCTACCGCGAGAACAAGATCAATCCGGCGGCCTCGTGCCTTCCGCTGCTCGCGCAGATCCCGGTCTTCTTCGCGTTGTACCTGACGCTCAAGCACTTCTCGCACCACATCAACGGCTCGTGGCTGTACGTCGTGCCGGACATCTCGGCGAAAGGGACGGCCCACTGGTCGGGGTATCTCCTCCTCGCGATCTACGCGGGCTCGCAGATCGCCTCGACGTACTTCATGGGCTCCACGATGGACAAGACGCAGCGGAACATCATGATGGTCCTGCCGCTGCTCTTCATCACGGTCGTCGCGCGGTTCCCGGTCGGCCTGATCCTCTACTGGATGACGACCAACCTGTGGACCGTCGGCCAGGGGCTCATCACGCGCCGGCTCGTGCCGAAGCCGCGGCGCGAAGGGCGCCGTCGCCCCCGCGCCGGCCACGCCGAAACGCACGTCGCGCACCGAGCCAAAGGAGTCCGGGAACGGTGCTGCACCCGCGCCGGTCCAGAACAAGCCGAAGGCGCCACAGAAGCCGCGGCGCGTCAAGCGGAACCGGGGCGGCTCACGTAGGTGAGCGACCGACTCGGACCCGTCCGAGCTCTCGGTCGAGGCGACCGGCGAGACCGTCGGCGAGGCGAAGTGGAAAGCGCTGCGCGACCTGGAGCGGGTGGCGCCCGGGCTCGACAAAGCAGGCGTTCGCTTTCAGGTGGTTTCGGAGGGAGAGCGCGGCCTGCTCGGGGTCGGCTTCACACCCGCCCGGGTCGTGGCCTCTGCGGCCGCCGGCGCAGGCCGGCACGACGCTGCCGGGCGAGACGAATCGGATGGCGCCCGCCTCGTCCGCGAGCTGGTCGAGCGGGTCGCCGGCGCGATCGGCGTCTCGACGCGCGTGGACGTACGGGAGGACGATGAAGAGATCGTCGCGACGTGCACCGGCGGCGACCTCGGCGTCCTGATCGGCCGGCACGGCCAGACGATCGATGCACTGCAATACATCGCGAACGCCGCTCTCTACCGATCCGCCGCGCACAAGCCGGTGATCGTCGACGCCTCGGGCTACCGCGAGCGGCGGCGTCAGGTCCTCGAAGGGATCGCGGTTCGCAGCGCCGACCGGGCGGCGCAGGGTGAACGGGTGTCGCTGGAACCGATGACGCCGGTGGAGCGCAAGGTCGTGCACGAGCGCCTCAAGGAGGTCCCCGGCGTGGCGACTGCGAGCGAGGGGACCGAGCCCAATCGGTTCGTCGTCGTCTTTCCCGCCGCCGAGTAGCCGGCTCGAGGCGTGGCTCGCCGCGGTCGTGGCGACGCCCGGGTTGACCTCGCTCCGCGAACTCGACGAGGCACGCCGCGTGCTGCTCGACGATTCGCTTCGCGGTCTCGAGATCGTCTCGCAGTTCGGCGGGCCGATCGTCGACGTGGGCTCGGGCGGAGGCGCGCCCGGCATCCCGCTGGCGGCTCACCTGCCAGGCGAAGAGGTCGTGCTGCTCGAGGCCGAGCGCCGCAAGTGCTCGTTTCTCGAACAGTGGGCGCCGCCGAACGTGCGTGTCGTCTGGGGCCGCGCCGAAGGGCAGGCGACCGATTGGGCGGGCGTGGCCGTCGCGAAGGCGCTCGCAGCCCCACCGACGGCCGCGGAGTGGTGCCTGCCGCTCGTCCGCGAAGGCGGCGCCGTCGTCCTCTGGGTCGGCCCGTCCGCCGACCGCGACCGCGTCGCCAGGGTTGCGGACAGGCTCGCCGGTGAGCTCGGCGACGCGCCGGACGGCTTCCTCGTCATCACGAAGGCCGGCCCGACGCCGGACGGGTTTCCCAGGCGTCCGGGCGTCGCGAAGAAGCGGCCGCTCGCATAAAAACCGTGTCCGGCGCCGCGGCTAGATTGGCGAAGTGCCCGGGAAGGTCTACGCGTTTGCGAACCAGAAGGGCGGGGTCGGCAAGACGACGACCGCGATCAACCTCGCAGCATGTCTCGCCGAAGCAGGGGAGCGCGCACTCGTCGTCGACCTCGACCCGCAGGCGAACGCCACGTCGGGGCTCGGCATGCGCGCGAACGGGACCTCGACGTACGACCTGCTCGACGGCGCGCCGCTCTCAGAGCTCGCGAAGCCGACGCGCTTCGCCAATCTCTTTCTCGTCCCGTCGAAGCCGGAGCTCGCCGGCGCCGCCGTCGAGCTGTCGCAGCGCCCGGACGGCGAGAGGTACCTGGCCGACGCGCTTCGCCGCACCGACGACTTCGACTTCGTGCTGCTCGACTGCCCACCTTCGCTGGGGCCGCTGACGGTCAACGCTCTCGGCGCGTGCGACCGTGTGATCGTGCCGGTCCAGACCGAGTACTACGCACTCGAGGGCCTCGCGCAGCTCGTCCAGTCGATCAACCTGATCAAGGCGCGGCTGAATCCGAGGCTCACGATCGCCGGCGTCTTGTTGACGATGGCCGATGCGCGAACCCGGCTTTCCGCCGACGTCGAGGCCGAGGTGCGCAGGCACTTCGGCGACCTCGTCTTCTCCGCGGTGATCCCGCGCTCGGTGCGCTTGGCCGAAGCGCCGAGCCACGGTCTTCCGGTGACCCACTACGACCGCCGCTCCCGCGGCGCCGAGGCCTACTGGAAGGTGGCGATGGAGCTTGTCGAGCGTTCCTAGAAAGGGCTTGGGCCGCGGATTCGAGGTGCTGATCGGCGGTACGCCGTCGCTTGCGAATCTCAACGTCACCGACATCCACCCGAACCCGCGGCAGCCCCGGCAGCAGTTCGACGGCGATGGCGTCTCGGGCCTCGCCGAGTCCATTCGGTCGCAGGGCCTGATTCAGCCGGTGATCGTGCGGCCTCGTCTCGGCGGCGGTTACGAACTGATCGCAGGCGAGCGGCGCTGGCGTGCCGCCCGTGAGGCGGGCCTCGAGACGGTGCCCGCGGTGGTGCGCGAGGCGGATGACCGCGACACGCTGCTCATCGGACTGGTCGAGAACGTCGCGCGCGAGGATCTGTCACCGGTCGAAGAGGCCCGCGCCTACGCGCTGCTGCTCGACGAGTTCGGCCTGGGCCTGCCCGACATCGCCGATCGCGTCGGCAAGTCGAAGCCGACCGTCTCCAATCGCCTGCGGCTGCTCGAGCTTTCCGACGACCTGCTGGCGATGGTCGACCGGGGAGAGCTCACCGAAGGCCACGCACGCGCGGTGCTTGCGATTCCGGACCAGGACGAGCGCCGCTCGCTCGCCCGCCGCATCGTGCGCGACGGACTGTCGGTGCGGGCAGCGGAACGCGCGGCGCGAACCGCAGGCGCCCGAACGAAGATTCGCCGCTCGACGCTGGTCGACCCCGAGCTGGCGCGGCGCATCAAGGACGGCTTGCGCACCCTGACCGGGCTCGAGGTCAAGGTCGGCGCCGCCGGTGTGCACATCCCTGTCGACGGCGAGGTCGGACTGGCGGAGCTCGCCGAGGCACTCGAGCGGGCCACCTCCACGCGCTGAGAAAGCGAGCAGCTCGGGATGGGCGATCCTGGATTCGAACCAGGGACCTCCGCCTTATCAGAGCGGCGCTCTAACCAGCTGAGCTAATCGCCCGGGCGGCGCGATTGTAGCGACCGCGTTCGGCGCAGGACCACGGGGGTACTCTAGGAGTGATGGTCGAGATGTCGATCTACGGGGTCTCGTTCGACCTCGTCGGCAAGCAGCCGATCGTGCTGCTCAAGACGGCAGACGGCAACCGCTACCTGCCGATCTGGATCGGGCACCCCGAGGCTGCCGCGATCCTGATGAAGCTGCAGGGCGCCGCTGCGCCTCGCCCGCTGACGCACGATCTGCTCGTCAACATCCTCGGTGAGCTCGACGTCGAGATCGCGCGAGTCACCGTGACCGAGTTGCGCGACAACACGTTCCATGCGTCGATCACGATCGTGCAGAACGGGACCGAGCTCGAGATCGACTCGCGCTCCTCGGACGCGATCGCGATCGCGGTTCGAGCGTCGGCGCCGATCTTCGCCGCCGACGACGTGATCGAGGAGTCGGCGATCGAGATGGAAGGCGACGAAGTGAACGAAGAGGAGGTCGTCGACGAGTTCCGGCGCTTCCTCGACAAGGTCTCGGCGGAGGACTTCGCCGAGGTCGAGGCGGACGAAGAGGTCGGCGACAGCGAGGAAGCCGAGCGCGAGGAGGACTGAGACGCTTCAGCCGCGAGCTCGCGCTTGATCAGCGCGAGCAACTCGACGTAGAACGCCCGCAGGCCCTCGTCGCTGATCGGCCCGGCGTTGTCGCCCACGCGCTCCGTCGAGCAACTGCGCTTCACGCTCGGGATCGACGAACGGAATCCCATGCGCGTCCTTGTAGCGCTTCAGCTCGGCGACGAGTTGCAGCCGCCGGTTGAGGCCGGCGGTGAGCGCGCGATCGACCTCCCGAATCTCGTCGCGGAAGCGGTCGACGTCATCCATCACGCATATACATAAACAGTCGAGCCGTAGGCGATGTCGGCATACACCGTCTGCGCGACCCACATGGGGATGCGAGAGCACCCGTGGGACGCTGGATACGGCGGCACGTCGGGGTAGCCGTGAATCGCGAAGCCGCGCAGGAAGTAGCTCGGGTAGTAGAGGACCCAGTCGAAGCCGGTCACCTTCCGGTAGACGTGCCAGACACCGAGCGGCGTATTCCCTGTCGCGCCGGTCGACGTGGCGACGACCAGCGCCACCGTGCCGTTGCGAACGACGAACAGCACCTGCCGCGTCTTGTCGATCTCGACGTGGTCGCCGCCGTAGCGTGCGGCCGGGACGCGAGCTGTCGCCAGACGATTCCAGAGCGAGCCGTCGACCTGTCCCGTCCGCGCGAGGCCGAGGACCTTCTGGAAGGCGTACACCGCCTCGACGTCGTCGTCGCCGAACACCCCGTCGACCTGAACCGCGTAGTGCAGCTCGCGCAGGCGCTGCTCGAGCACGAGCACGCTCGGCCCGCGCGCGCCGAGCGACAGGTCGGGCTGGACGATCGCCAGCGAGAGTGTCTTGCTGACGCCGCCCACCCCTTCGCCGGCCGCGACCGAACGGTGAGGTGCGCGACGTGGGCGGTCCGATGTGTCGACCTTCGGGACGTCGATGCGTGCCGGCGCCGCGGGGTGCAGTGAGGCGACGACGCGCACGTGTCCCGCCGACGATCGCGTTGCCGGCCGTGCGCACGACGAGTCGCGGCGTGACGAGAATTTTCAACGGCTGCGGAGCGCGTCCCGAGAGCGGAGGCGATCCACGGCGCCGTGCCCGAGCACCCTGACCCGCAGCTTCCCGTGCACGAAGCGGCGTCCGTGCAGCGTCACCGGAACACGAGGCGTGACGGTCGCGCGCAGGGTCACCCACTCGGCGTAGCGCGCAGTGCGCGGTCCCGTGAGCGGACACCGTGATCGCCGTGACCGTCGCCGCAGGCTCGGCTCCGAGGTCGGTCGTCAGCTTCGCGTACCACGCGCCCGGCGCGGTAGACGTGCTGCACCGACGGGCCGAGCCCCTGCTGCGCCGTCGCCGAAGTCCCACGTGTAGCGCGCTGAGTTGCAGGTCGCCGTGAACGTGACGGTGAGCGGCGCGGAGCCTCGAACGGGGGTTGCGGTGACACCGCACGGCCCGGCCGCGTGCGCGCCGGGTGCGAACGTCAGCGCCGCGAGTCCGGCGAGAAACCCGAGGCGACGCACCGGCTGAATGTAGACGACGCGTCAGTTGACAACCGTCACCGCGGCGATCAACGCGACCAGGTTGAACGCCGAGTGCAGCAGCATCCCGGGATAGACGCTGTCCGTTCTCGACCTGATCCACGCGAGCAGTGCTCCGAGGACGGCGATCACCGGCAGCGAGAGGATCAGCCCGTGCGCGAGCCCGAAGATCACGCCGACGCCCAGGATCGCGGGCCAGCGGCCGAAGCGCTCGAGCAGGGAGTAGCCGAGGCCGCGGAACGTCAGCTCCTCGACGAAGGGAATGAACGTGCAGATGACGATCGCGTTCGCGATGTACGCCGCGGCGTGCTGCGGCTCCCAGTGGGACGGCGTCAGGCCCTGCTCGTTCCCGGGGTGAAGGACGGCGCCGTAGACCACCTCGAAGATGTAGATCCCGACGATCGCGACCCCGAGCAGGCGCAGGGCGCGGGCCACGAGTTCGGGCGTCGCAGCGCGAGCAATCCGAAGTTGCCCCGCGCCAGCGCGAGGACGATCGCGAGGATGATCCCGTCCTGGATGAGCCCCAGGGCCGCGAACGACCACTCGTAGAGAACCTGCGGATCGGGCTTCCCGGCCGTTGCGCGCCCGATGTAGGACAGCGCGATCATCACGCCGACGAGCACGAGCCATCCCGCGAGCCGCTCCGGTCCCTCCCTACGATGTCCCGGCGCCGTGCCCGATCGTCTCTTCACTCCTGCCGAGGCTAACAGTGCCCTCGAGCAGGTGCGCCCTGCCGCCGAGCGGCTGGTGGCCGTGCGCGAGCGGATGCGCGAGCTCGAGCGGACCCAGGGCTCGCTCGTGACCTCGATCGGCGGAAACGGCGCGGGCTACGCGGCCGGCGACCTGCGCGCGGCCCAGGACGAGCTGGCCGGGCTCGCGGGTGCGGCCCACGCCTGCCTCGAGCGGCTGGACGAGCTCGGTGTTCGGGTCAAGGACCCGGACATCGGCCTGCTCGACTTTCCCGCGTGGCACGACGACGAGGAGATCGAGCTCTGCTGGCACCTCGGCGAGGAGGCTGTTGCGTTCTGGCACCGAATCGGCGAGGGGTACGCCGGGCGGAAACCGATCGATTGGGGTGAGTAGCTCGTGGTCGCCATGACCGAGTTCTGGCAGCACGCACTGATTGCAGCGGCGGTGATCGTGCTGACGATCGGGCTCGCGAAGTTCGTCGACTGGCGCATCTCCCGGCGCGACCTCGCTCCGGACGTCGAGACGCGCTACCGCGTCCTGGGCCGCATCGCGGTCGTCGTGATCGTCTTCGTCGGCGTCATGTCGGCGCTGCTCGTGATCCCGCAAGTGCGAGCAATTGCCGGGGGCGTCCTGGCCTCGTCGGCCGTCATCGGCCTCGTCATCGGGTTCGCCGCCCAGCGCACGATCGGCAATCTCGTCGCCGGCGTCCTGATCGCGATCTCACAGCCGCTACGGCTCGGCGACGACGTCGAGGTGCAGGGCGTCAGGGGCATCGTCGAGGAGATCGGCCTCTCGTACACATGGATTCGCACGCCCTCGGGTGACCGTCTCGTCGTCCCGAACGAGAAGCTCGCCTCGGATACCATCCGGAACGCGACCATTCGCAGCCGCGAAACGCTCGTGGAGGTGACGGTTCAGGTGCCCGCGCGGCGCGACCTAGAGAAGCTCCTCGAGTCGTTGCGGGCGGACGGCGACGAGGTGCTCGTCGACGATCTGAAGGACGGCAACGCGACGCTCGTCGTCCGTCGCTGGGTCGCGGACGGCTCGACGGAACAGGTGGCGAGCGCCCTGCGGGTCGAGCTCGCACAGCGTCTCGAGGCCGCGTCATGACACGGCGCCGGCGCAGCGACGACCTCTCGTTCATCCTCGGCCAGCGCGGCCGGAAACGGAAGCGCTCCGCGCGGATCCGCCGCCGCCGCAGGGCAGGGCTGATCGCAGGCACCCTCGTGATCGCCGTCGTGGTGATCGTCGCCGGTGCAGGGATCGGCGCGGGTGCGGCGCTGTCGCAGGGCTGCGACCTGAATTCGCTGCGTCCGGTCGAGATCGGGCAGAACTCGTTCGTCTATGCGCGCGACGGCTCGCTGCTCGGCTCGATCCCGGCGGAGCGGAACCGTGAGCCCGTGACGCTCCGGCAGATGTCGAGGTGGCTGCCGCTCGCCTCGGTGGCGATCGAGGATCGCCGCTTCTACCAGCACGGCGGCGTCGACTACGAGGGCATCGCCCGCGCCGCGTGGAAGGACGTCACTGCCGGCAAGGTCGTCGAGGGCGGCTCGACGATCACGCAGCAGCTCGTGCGCAACCTCTACACGGGCAGGAAAAGACGTTCAACCGGAAGCTGCGAGAGGCGTGTCTTGCGATCAAGCTGTCGCGCAAGCAGTCGAAGCAGCAGATCCTGACCGAGTACCTGAACACCGTCTACTACGGCAACCATGCGTACGGCGTCGAGGCGGCTGCCCAGACCTACTTCTCGAAGCACGCCAGCCAGCTCTCGCTGGCCCAGTCGGCTCTGCTCGCCGGCCTGCCCCAGGCGCCTTCGGTGTACGACCCGTTCCACAACCCCGAGGCGGCGGTCGACCGCCGCAACGAAGTGCTCGCGGCGCTGCTGCAGAACGGCGACATCACCGCCACGCAGTACGCCCACGCGATCAAGACACGGTCGTTGCACCTGAAGGCCGGCCGGATCTACACGAGGATCAAGCAGCCGTACTTCTTCTCCTACGTGATCGACGAGCTCGAGCGCGAGTACGGAGCGAGCACGGTGCGCGAGGGCGGCCTCAAGGTCTACACGACGATCGACCCGCGGCTGCAACGGAACGCGATCAAGGCGATCAACGACATCCTTCCGTACCGCACCGATCCGGCAGCGGCGATCGTCTCGGTCGTGCCCGGCACCGGCGCGATCCGGGCGATGACCGCGGTCGTGCGGAAGGCGAAGAACCAGTTCAACCTCGCGGCGCAGTCGGCGCGGCAGGCCGGGTCGACCTTCAAGACCTTCGTGCTCGCCTCGGCGATCGAGAAGGGCGTCGACCCCGACTCCACCTACTACACGTCGGCGCCGTTCACGTGCGTCGTCAGGCCCTGGTGCAACGAGGCCAAGCCGTGGGACGTTCACACGTACGACTCGAGCTACCGGGGCACCGAGTCCGTGACGAGCGGGACGCTCCAGTCGGACAACACGATCTATGCGCAGCTCACGCTCGACGTCGGCCCGAGCTACGTCTGGAACTTCGCGCGGCGCCTCGGCGTGCACATGTCGCCGAACAAGCCGGTGGCGTCGATCGGGCTCGGGTCGCTGGCCGTTTCGCCGCTCGACATGGCTGCCGCCTACGCCACCTTCCCGGCGATGGGCATCTACGCGAAGCCGAGGGCGATCACGAAGGTGATCCTTCCGGGCGGCAAGGTCGACACGTCGAGCGGCTGGGGGAAGCCGCAGACCAAGCGGGCGGTGTCGCAGGGCGTTGCCTGGAAGGTAAACGACGTGCTCCGTCAGAACGCGCAGTACGGGACGGGCGCCGGGTCCGGAGACGGCATCCACCCGAACGCCGGCAAGACCGGCACGACCGAGAACCATGCCGACGCGTGGTTCGACGGCTACACGCGACAGCTCAGCACGGTCGTCTGGATGGGCTACCAGCAGGGCGAGATCCCGATGACGAACGTGCACGGGCAGTCGGTCGCGGGCGCGACGTTCCCGGTCCCGATCTGGCACGAGTACATGGCCGCCGCACTCTGGAATCGGCCGGCGATCGACTTCGCCACGCCGAACAGCTACCCGTCCTGGCACTACCTCCACAAGGGCTACTTCGGGCCCGTCCAGTACTACGCGCCGCCCGCGGCCGATCCACGACGACGACCACGACGGTGACGCCCCCGGCGAAGCACGTGCCGGCGAACCGCCTCGCGGCCGCCGCGGCGGCTCACACTAGGGCGGCGAGCAGCTCGCGCCAGCGGGCGCCGAGCACGGTGCGGGTGGCTCGAGCGCCCGAAGACGGCCCGCGCCTGCGTCTGCGAGCCCTCGCCGGAGGTCGTCGTCGCCCGCCAGGCGCGTGATCGCCGCGGCCAGCGCCGCCGGATCGTTCGGCGGCACGAGGAGAGCCGACTCCCCGTCGTGCGAGCAGCTCGCGCGCAGCTTCCGTGTCGGCGGTGATCACCGGCGCTCCGGTCGCGAGCCCGTCGAAGACGGCGGGCGGGATCGCCCTCGACTCGCGAAAGCCCCCGAGCACGATCCCGGCGTGCGCGACCGCGATTCCCAGGTCGTCGGGCGCAACCTCGCCGCGGACGACGACGCTCGTCGGGACGTCGGTGAACTCTGCGGCCGCCCGCACGACGTCGGCCGATTCGTCGCCGGCGATCCCCGTTGCGAAGTGCACGTGCCGTGAACGGATAGGTCGGCGTCCACTGGTGGCGGTACAGCGCCTCGTCCGTGCCGAGGAAGACCGACGCGACGTTCGCCGCGCCGAGCGACTGGAGGTAGCGGGACTCGGCGTCGGTCCCGCAGACGACGAGATCCGGAAGCCGGAGCGCGCGCAGTGTCGACGGCGCGCAGCACGGTGGCCGCGGTCGAGCGCGGCCTGAACCTGCGCCTGACGACGACGAGCTCGTCCTCGAGCGAGAGGACGGCATCGAAGACGAGGGGCTTTCGCCGCGCCAGGCGCCGCGCCTGCGGCACGTCGAAGTGCCCGGGATAGCCGACGATCACGAGGTCGAAATCGGCGCGCCGTGGACGCAGCAGCCTGCGTCTCCGCCGCGAATACGCTCGCCGCTCCGCGAACGCCGGTTCCGTGCACGCCGGCGCTGCGCTCGACCACCTCGACGTCCGCGTCGCGCATCGCCGCGATCGCATTGACGTTCCGTGGGTGGTCGCGGTCGTACGTGCCGAAGTACAGAACCTTCATCGCGGCGGATTATCGTGGATCTCGCCGTGTCCGACCCGATTCCGTACACCGAGGCCCTGCGGCTCGTGCTCGAGCGCGTCCGGCCCCTGCCGTCCGAGGAGGTCGACGCCGCATCGGCGCTGGGCCGGGTGCTCGCCGATCCGGCGACCGCGATCGTCGACCTGCCGCCGTTCGCATCGTCGGCGATGGACGGGTTCGCCGTTCGCGCCGGTGATACGCCGGGCAGCTTGCGTGTCGCAGGAGAGTCGGTCGCCGGGCGGCCGTGGCCCGGGACGCCCGGCGCGGGCGAGGCTGTCGCGATCTCGACCGGCGCCGTTGTCCCCCCGGGCATGTCGGTCGTGCCCGTCGAGGATGTTCGCCGCGTCGGTGACTCGGTCGAGGTCCCGCAGGTCGCGCGAAGGCGCACATGTCCGGCCGGCCGGAGGCGACGCCCGTCAGGGCTCGGTCGTCCTGCCCGTCCGGCGCCCGCCTCGGCGCGGCGCAGCTCGCCGCGCTGGCGGCCGCCGGAATCACGCGAGTCCGCTGCGCGCGCCGCCCGCAGGTTGCGGTTCTCGCGACGGGAAGCGAGCTGCGCCGGCCCGGCGAGGCGCTCGGCCCCGGCCAGATCTACGAGGCGAACACGGCTCTGCTTCGCCCGCAGATCGAGTCGGCCGGCGGCGAGGTGAGGGTTCTGCCACCCGTCGCAGACGATCCGGCCACGACGGCGTCCGCTCTCGCCGACGGGCTCGAGGGCGACGTGCTGATCACCTCGGGTGGGGTCTCGATGGGCGAGCACGACCTCGTGCGGCCGGCGCTCGCCGCGCTTGGCGTCGAGGAGGTCTTCTGGCGGGTCGCGCTGCGCCCGGGGAAGCCGATTTCGTTCGGCGTCCGCGATCAGGCGCTCGTGTTCGGACTGCCCGGCAATCCCGTCTCGACCCTCGTCGGGTTCGAGTTGTTCGTGCGTCCGGCGCTCCTCGCGCTGCAACAGGCGGGCGAGCCGGGCCCGGTGTTCCTTGGCGGGCGTCTCGGGGCGAGCCGGAAACGGACACCCGAGCGCGACGAGCTGGCTCGGGCCCGGATCCGGATCGACGACGGGTCGGTCGTGCTCGACCCGCTCGGCGGTCAGGAGTCGCACATGATCGTGCGTTCCGCCCAGGCCGATGCACTCGTCCTGATCGAGCGCGGTGACGGCGAGGCGGTTGCAGGCTCGGCGGTTCGCTACCTCCGGCTATAGCGCTCGGCGCCGCGGCTGCTGCTCGATGTCGCCCCGCCGTCGCGCCCTGGCACGTGAGGACCACGGTCCGGACGGCCTCGCGCAGCGGCCCGCGCACGGGCCGCTCGCCCGGTCTGGGGTACGGCGCGTACCTGCCCGCCGACGCAGCGGCGAGCTGGGCGCCGCAGGCTCCGGTCGCGAGCACCATGGCAACGAGCGGAACGCTGACGATGTGGGTCGCCGCGAGCTCGAGCAGGTACCACGGCGCGTCGAAGCCGAGACCGAAGCGAACCGCGAAGGAGAGCACGAGCACCACGGGGCCGGCGAGGCCGATCGCGAGCACGAGCGCTCGCGCCGGCGGCCGCCCGTTGCGGAGATTCGGAAGCCACAGCCACGCGTGGAGTGCGGGCAGGAGGAAGATGAGCGTGAACGGATTCGTTGCCAGAACGAGCAACGAGACGATCCCGAGGGCGAGCAGCGCGGCGGTCTCGCCGGCCAGGATCTCCTCGGAGGTGATTCGCCTTCTCGGCACGAGCCGCTGCCGGCCGACGAGCCATCCGAGCAGCGCGAGCGCGGCGAGCAGGAGCAGCGCGAGCGCGGGCCAGTTCCCCGCCGCCTGCGAGGCGGGATCGACGGTGTCGTCCGGCGATGCTCGGCCACGCGCCGATCGCACCGAGCGCATAGAAAGCGAGCCCGGCGAAGGCCCAGATGCCGAGACGGCTGCAGAGGACGCGGAACGCGGGCCCCAGCGGGACGCGGCGCCGGCGGCAATGTGCGAACAGGTCGACGGCGCCGGCGAAGAACGGAATCAGCAGCGATGCCAGGAGCAGCTCGATCGCCCAGCCGCGCACGATTCGCCCGCCGCCCCAGATGTAGCTCGTCGTCCCCTGCGTGAGCTCGACGCCCTGGTCGAGCGAACCGAGCAGCTGCTGCGAGGCCCGCCCGAGAGCTGCGAGTCGTGTGCCGTTGAGCGCAGCCGGGCGGTCCGTGAACGCCGCGGGCGGCCGCTCGCCGGCAGTCGTCAGCGAGAGGGCAGGGACGCCTCGCGCGACGAAGGGGCCCTGGCCGTAGAAGGTCAGCGGGAACGCCAGATCGAGGAGCTGTCCGATGAGGCTCGCGTGGCGCGGGCTGGAGCCGGACTGCTCGAGCACCCGGTGGGCGGCCGTCTCGACGAGCGCAGCCGCCGGTGACCGCGGGACGTCGCCGTTGATCACGAGCCGCGGCGGGCCGTTGCCACCGATGGCAACAAGATTGATCGCAGCGACGACGTGGAACGGCAGCCGGCTCGCGAATCGCTGCGCTCCGATGTTTCCGAACGCATCGCCGTCGGTCGAGAGGAAGACGATCGTGTGCGCCGGACGGATCCGTGCCCCGCCGCGCGATTCGGCCGCGCTCGTCTGCGCGTAGCTCCGCGCAAGCTCGATCAGCGCGGCGGTGCCCGTCGCGTTGTCGTTCGCCCCGGGCCCGATCCCCGTGTCGTCGCGATGGGCCATGACGACGATGGCGTCCGGCGACTGCCCGGGCGCGACGCCCCAGACATTCTGCAGATCGCACCTTGCCGAGACCCGGCACGTGTTGCGTCCACCTGTCCCCGCCGATCTCCAGGCCGTACGACGCCAGCTGCTCGCGGACCCAGCCTGCCGCCGCGAGTGCGCGGGCGCTGCCCGGCGGGCGGACGGGAAACGTCCGGGCAAAGTCGGCGGCCGTCGTCCGGGTGGACGGCCCGTCGAAGTTCGGGGGCAGAATCGGGGCGGGCAGGGCAGCCGGACGCGTGCTGCTGAACGCGAGAATCACGAGCGGCAGCGAGACGACGAGGAACGCGCTGCGGTAGAGGCGTCCGTCGACCGGCCGTTCGAGTGAGCCGCGGCGCGGCCGCCGGCGGGTGGCACGGGCGGGAGTGGCTGCCATGCAGGGCTACAGTAAGGCAGGCCCTCCGAGGGCAGCACCCGATGGCCGACCCCGCCTCCACGATCCTGCTCGTCGACGACGAGGACTCGGTCCGCAAGGTCCTTGCCTTTCCGCTCGAGCGCGACGGCTACACGGTGGTGCAGGCGGCCGACGGCGAGGAGGCGCTGCGCCAGTTCGCGGAGCAGTCGATCGACCTCGTCGTGCTCGACATCATGCTGCCGCGCCTCGACGGCCTCGAGGTCTGCAAGCGCCTGCGGGCGACGAGCACCGTGCCGATCATCATGCTGACGGCGCGCGACGACGAGCTCGACAAGGTGATCGGTCTCGAGCTCGGTGCGGACGACTACATCACCAAGCCGTTCTCGATCCGTGAGTTCCGCTCGCGCGTGCGGGCTCTGCTGCGCCGCGCCCGGGCGCCGCACGCGCCGGGCGAGGAGGACGACGAGGTGATCGAGCACGAGGGCCTGAGGATCGACGTTCCGCGCCGCGTCGTCGAAGTGCGCGGCGAGCCGGTCCAGCTGACCTACGTCGAGTTCGAGCTGCTCCGTGCGCTGGCCGGGCACCCGGGACGGGTGTTCAGCAGGCGCATGTTGCTCGAGGCGCTCTGGAAGAGCGCCGACTACCGGGATCCGCGGACGATCGACGTGCACGTGCGCCATCTGCGCGAGAAGCTGGAAGCCGAGCCGCGTACGCCGGAGTACATCTTGACGGTGCGCGGCGTCGGGTACCGGTTCCGCGACCGGTGACGCCCTTTCGGGGCGTAGGCGGCAAGCTCGCGCTGGCGCTCCTCGGGGTCGTCGCGGGCGTCCTCGGGATCGTCTATCTGATCGTCGTCCCCTCGTACCGCGCTTCGCTCGCGAACAACGAGCTCGACAGCCTGTCGACATCGCTGCGCTCGATCATTCCGAGCTTCCCCGCCGAGACGTACCTCAAGCAGCAGTTCGCGTCGACCACCGGGCCACAGGTCAATGCGCGGGTCGTCGTGTTCGACCTGCAGAACCTGACCCCCGCGCTGCTCGAGCCCGTTGCGGACTCCGACCTCGACACCGATTCGTCCGACGTCGAGAACGACTCGGTGGCGTTCGACGCGATCCGGAAGCAGACACTGGCGCGGGGTCTCGTCACGCGATCGGGCCAGACCTACGCCGAGGTTGCCTACCCGATCGGGTCGTCGGTCGTGATGCTCCAGTCGTCGCTGCACGACCAGCTGCAGGTCGTCTCGGTCGTCCGCCGCCGCGTCTTCGAAGCCGGCGCGCTCGCGACCGTCTTCGCGGTCCTGCTCGGATACGCGCTGGCGAGCCTGTTCGTGCGGAGGATCAACCGGCTCGAATACGCCGCGAATCGCATCGCCGCGGGCAGTTTCGGCGAGCCCGTCGTCGACCACGGCTCGGACGAGCTCGGCCAGCTCGCGCGGTCGTTCGAGCGCATGCGCCTGCGCCTGGCGCAACTCGACCGCGCCCGGGGCGAGTTCATCGCGAACGCGTCGCACGAGCTCCGGACGCCGCTCTTCTCGCTGGGCGGCTTCCTCGAGCTGCTCGACGACCCGGACCTCGACGAGGCGACGCGGAGCGAGTTCCGCGGCCAGATGCACGAGCAGGTCGATCGCCTGACGAAGCTCGCGACCGACCTGCTCGATCTCTCGCGACTCGACGCGGGCCGGCTGGCGGTCGTCTCGGAGACGATCGACCTGTCGGAGCTTGCCGACCAGGTCGGCGCCGAGTTCCGGCGCCAGGGCGACGACGGTCGACCACCAGCTCGACGTCGCCCCCGAGCCGCCCGTGCGGGCGCTCGGGGACGCCGGGCGCGTCGTCCAGATCGGACGGATCCTCGTCGAGAACGCGCTCGTGCACACGCCGGGAGGCACGACGGTTCGGCTCAGCACCGCCGTCGACGGCGGCCGGGCGACGCTGACCGTGGCGAACGACGGGCCGGAGATCCCGTCCGACGTGCGGGAGCAGGTCTTCGAGCGCTTCTACCGGCTCGAGGGCGGCCGAGCCTCTGGCAGCGGCCTCGGGCTTGCGATTGCCCGCGAGCTCGCCGGGTTGATGGCCGGCCGGATCGAGCTCGATTCGCAGAACGGCTGGACGCTCTTCACGTTGGTGCTTCCCGCCGAGCGGGGCGACGATTCCACGTGAAAACGGCAGCCGCGGCAGCGTGACTACAGTGGTCCAGTGCGCGCCGGGCCAGCTGCCGCCCTCGCCCTGATCGCCGCGGTGATCGGCGGCGCAGCCGTACTCGTCGTGGCCCAGGCGGCCGGTTGGCTGCATTCGGGGACGTCCGAGACGGTCGTCGTTCGCCAGGCGCCGCCGGGCGCAGGCGCCGCCGCGCCCGTCGTGGTCGCACGGCCCGTGCTCGGCAACGGCTTCCAGCCCGCGCAGATCTACCGCACGCGCTCGCAGGGCGTCGTCACCGTGATCTCGTACTTCACGAGCCCCGAGGGAAGCGCCGGGCAGGGATCCGGCTTCGTCGTCGTCGCCCGACGGCACGATCCTGACGAGCGCCCATGTGATCACGAACGCCGGCGAGGGCCAGTCCGGGACGTCGGTCACGCCCGCCCGCCGGGTCTACGTCGTCTTCGGCAACGGCGATCGCGTCTCGGCGAAGATCGTCGGCTACGACCTGTACGACGACGTCGGCGTGCTCCGCGTCGACCCGCAGGCGCACGCGCTGCAGCCGGTCCCGCTGGGCGACTCGAACCGTCTCGTCGTCGGCCAGCCCGTGGCGGCGATCGGCAGCCCGTTCGGCAATGCCGACTCGCTCTCGGTCGGCGTCATCTCGGCGGTGCGGCGTTCGATCCCGTCGCTCACCTCCCGGTACAACCTCCTCGACGCGATCCAGACGGACGCCCCGATCAACCACGGGAACTCGGGCGGGCCCCTCTTCGACGCGCATGGCCGGGTGATCGGGATCAACGCCGCAGATCCGGTCGAGCGGCTCCAGCTCGGGCTTCGAAGGCGTCGGATTCGCCGTTCCGGTCGACTCGGCCCGGCGGTCGCTCGAGCAGCTCGAGCAGACCGGCAAGGTCGAGTACGCGTTCGTCGGCATCCAGACCGAGGACTTGACGCCGTTGATCGCGCGCCGGCTCGGCTACGCCGCCCATCAGGGCGCGTTGATCGATCGCGTGACGCCGGGATCGGCGGGTGACAAGGCCGGGCTGAAGGCCGGAACGCACGACGTGATCTACGAGGGGGTCGACGTGCGGGCGGGCGGCGACGCGATCGTGGCGATCGACGGTGTGCCCGTGACCCAGGCCGAGGACGTCGTCCGGATCGTCACGCGCCTCCTGCCCGGCGAGCAGGCGCGCTTTACGGTCGTCCGCGGGACGCAGAGGCGCACCGTCACGGTGACGCTCGACCGGCGCCCGCTGGGTTAGGACAGCCCGTTCGCGGGCATCCACTCCTACGGCAACGCCACTCAGCGAGCTTTTAGGAGAATCCTCGAGGTTTATCTCTGTGATTCCGCGGGTAGTGTCCCAGCGATCATGAATCGCACCGCCGACGAGCAACCCGATCGCGTGACCGCGATCCGGCTGACGATCCCGGCGAAGGCCGAGTACATCACCCTCGGCCGCCTCGCCCTGACCGGGATCGCACGGCTGCGGCCGCTCACCGCAGAGGCGCTCGGAGACCTCAAGCTGGCCCTCACCGAGGCGTGCACGAATTCGGTCAAGCACGCCTACGACGAGCCGGGCGGAATGGTCGGGATCACGTACGAGCTGCACGGCGACCGGCTCATCGTCGAGGTTGTCGACGATGGCAACGGCTTCGAGCGCGGCGTTCATCGCAGACGGCGACGAGGGGCTCGGCGAGGGCGGTCTCGGGCTCGACATCATCGACGCGGTCTCGGACGGTCTCGAGATTCGCAAGCGGGCGGGCGGTGGCGCTTCGCTTCGCTTCGTCAAGCGCTTACCCTAGGCGGGTGCTGCAGGCCGTCAACGTCGGTCGCAAATCGCTGGCCGACTACGGCACGCTGGTTTCGCGCGGGCTGACGGACGAGATCGCGCGCCTGGCAGCGCCGCTCGAGGGGAAACGGATCGTGCATCTTTCCGCGACGGCGTTCGGCGGCGGCGTGGCGGAGATCAACTACACGCTCGTGCCGTTGATGGCGGACGTCGGCCTCGAGGTCGAGTGGCGGATCATGCAGGGCGCCGACGAGTTCTATGCCGTCACGAAGGCGATCCACAACGCGCTGCAGGGCGATCCGCGGTCGCTCGACCCGGACGAGATCGAGATCTTCCGGCGGTACAACGAGCAGAACGCAGAGCAGCTCGCGGCAGACGACTACGACTACGTGATCGTCCACGACCCGCAGCCGGCCGCTGTGATCGACTCGTTCGGAAACGGCCGGGCGAAGTGGATCTGGCGCGGCCACATCGACTTCTCGACGCCGAACCAGGAGGTGTTCTCGCTCCTGCTGCCGTCGCTCCGCCGGTACGACGCGACGATCTTCCATCTGCGCGAGTACGCGCCTCCGGCGGCCGGTCTTCGCACAGTCGTCATCTGGCCGCCGGCGATCGACCCGCTGACAACCGAAGAACATGGCGCTGTCGGCCGAGGACGCGGCGTACATCGTCGACCAGTTCGGGGTCGACGTCGAGCGGCCGCTGCTGGCGCAGATCTCGCGGTTCGATCCGTGGAAGGACCCCCTCGGCGTGATCGACGCCTACCGCGAGGTGAAGCAGGAGGTGCCCGACGTCCAGCTCGCGCTGGTCGGCTCGATGGCGCACGACGACCCCGAAGGGTGGGATTACTACAACCGCACCGTCGCGCATGCCGACGGCGATCCGGACATCTTCATCCTGAGCAACATGAACAACGTCGGAGCGGTCGAGGTGAACGCGTTCCAGGTACATGCACGGGCGGTGATCCAGAAATCGATTCGCGAAGGGTTCGGCCTGACGGTCACCGAGGCGCTCTGGAAGGGCCGGCCGACGGTCGGCGGCCGCGCCGGCGGGATTGTTGCCCAAATAGACGACGGACGGACGGGCTGGCTCGTCGGCTCGGCCGACGAGTGCGCCCGGCCTGCCTCGAGATTCTCGGCGACGGCGCCGCTGCCCGCGCGCGCGCGCTCCAGGGCAAGGAGGACGTGCGCCGGCGCTTCCTCACGCCGAGGCTGCTGCGCGACTGGCTCGTGCTCTTCAACCTCCTCGCGGGCAACGACACCGGAGGAAGCTCGGTCACGGTCCTATGAACCGGCCGATGATCGTGGTCTCGAACCGCGGGCCGGTGACGTACGACCGTGACGAGACCGGCGCCCGCATCGAGCGGCGGGGCGGCGGCGGCCTGGTCTCCGCGCTGCGCGGGCTCGCCGACCGCGCCGATGTGACGTGGATCGCGAGCGCGACGACGGACGAGGACCGCGATCGTCGCGAGAGACGGCGGCGGCGACCCGAACGTCGTTCTCCTGGCGCACGACCCCGACGCGTACGAGCAGTACTACAACGTGATCGCGAACCCGCTGCTCTGGTTCGCCCAGCATTCGCTGTGGGGTCTCGGGACGCGCCCCGACATCGACCGGTCGGTGCACGAGGCCTGGGACAACGGCTACGTCCGCTGTCAACCGTGCGTTCGCGGACGCTGTTGTTGCCAAATTGGACGACAGTCCCGGCGCCGCCGTCTTCTTTCACGACTACCACCTGTATCTCGCCCCGAGCTTCGTGCGCCAGGCGCGCCCGGACGCACTGCTCGCCCAGTTCGTGCACATCCCCTGGCCGGCCGACTGGAGTGTTCTGCCGCGCAGTTGGCGGCAGGCGGTGCGCGACGGCCTGCTGGCGAATGACGTGGTCGCGTTCCACACGCAGCGCTGGGCGGACAACTTCCTCGCGGGCGGCGACACCGGCTCGACCCGCGTCACGCATCACCCGATCTCGGTCGACGTCGGCGAGTTCGAGGGCCTGAGCGAGCAGCACGCCGGTGCTCGAGCGCGAGGCCGAGCTGGTCGCGGCGAGGCCCGAGAAGCTCATCCTTCGCGTCGACCGGACGGACCCGTCGAAGAACGCCGTCCGGGGCTTCCGCGCGTTCAGGCTTCTGCTCGAGGAGCATCCGGAGTGGCACGGCCGCGTGACGATGCTCGCGCTGCTCGATCCCTCGAGACAGTCGATCCCCGAGTACGCCGAGTATCTCGCCGCGATCGAGGAGACGGCCGCCGAGATCAATGAGCGCTTCGGCGGTGCCGGCTGGCTGCCCGTCGACCTGCGCGTCGCGGACGACTTCCATCGCGCCGTCGCCGCCTACAAGCAATACGACGTGCTGCTCGTCAACGCGGTCTACGACGGGCTCAACCTCGTCGCGAAGGAGGCTCCGCTCGTCAACACGCGGGACGGCGTGCTCGTCCTGTCCGAGAACGCGGGTGCGCACGAGGAGCTCGGCGACTGGGCGATCTCGATCAACCCGTTCGACGTCGCCGGACAGGCCGACGCCCTGCAACAGGCGTTGACGATGGGCGAGACCGAGCGCTCGGTCCGCGCGAGCGGCGATCCGCGACCACGTGCGGACCAATGACATCTCCGCCTGGCTTGCGGCGGTTCTCGCCGACTTCGAGCAGGCGTCGCGTAACGTGCTGTCATGAGCGACCTGTCGCACGTCGACGAGGCAGGCTCCGTCCGCATGGTCGACGTCGGCGACAAGCCGTCGCAGCGCCGTCGAGCCGTCGCGCGCGCGGTCGTCCGCATGGCGCCCGGAGACGGCTGGGCGGCTCCGCACGCTGCCGAAAGGCGATGCGCTCGTCACGGCGCAGCTGGCAGGGATCATGGCTGCCAAGCGAACTGCCGAGCTGATCCCGCTCTGCCATCCCCTGCCGCTGACTCACGTCGACGTGACGCTCGAGGTCGAGCAGGCGCAGGTCGAGATCGTCGCGACAGCCGAGACGAACGCGCAGACCGGCGTCGAGATGGAGGCACTCACCGGCGCGTCGGTCGCCGCGCTCACGGTGTACGACATGGCGAAGGCGATCGACCGGAGCATGACGTTCAGCGTCGAGCTCGTCGAGAAGGTCAAGGAATGAAGGCCGCAGTTCTGACCGTCTCGGACCGCGTGTCGCGCGGGGAGGCGGAGGATGTGAGCGGCGATCTGCTCGACGGCCTGTTGCGTGACGACGGCTACGACGTGGCGAGGCGGGTCGAGCCCGACGAGGCCCGGCTCATCGCGGCTGCGATCGAAGAGCTGGCGCACACTGCGCCGCTCGTCCTGACGACGGGTGGAACCGGCCTCGCGCCGCGCGACGTGACGCCGGAGGCAACGCGGACCGTCCTGCAACGGGAGGCGCCGGGTATCGCCGAGGCGCTGCGGGCGGACTCGATCGCGAAGACCCCGCACGGCCTCTTGTCACGCGGGACGGCCGGCGTGGTCGGGCGGGCGCTCGTCGTCAACCTTCCAGGTTCGCCCGGCGGCTGCCGCGACGGCTACGCCGTGCTGCGGCCGGCGCTGGCGCACGCACTGTCCCTGCTCGGCGGCGAGCCGACGCCGCATCGGCAATCGTAGGAGCTGCCATGCGCATCGCTCGCCTCTACTACAAGCTGATCAAGTTCGAGCACACGATCTTCGCGCTGCCGTTCGCGTACGTCGGCGCTTTCCTCGCCGCGGACGGTGTTCCCTCCGGCCACGACCTGTTCTGGATCACGATCGCGATGATCGGCGCGCGTTCGCTGGCGATGGCGCTCAACCGGCTGATCGATGCGGGCATCGACGCCGCGAATCCGCGGACGTCCGGTCGTGAGCTGCCGTCCGGACTGCTGAGTCGGGCCGGGGTCGTCGGGTTCTGTCTCGGCTCGCTCGTCGTCTACCTCTTTGCCGTCTGGCAGCTCGATCCCCTCGTGCGCTGGCTCTCGCCGATCCCCGTCGCGGCGTTCGTCATCTATCCGTACCTGAAGCGGTTCACGTGGCTCTGCCATTTCTGGCTCGGCGCGGTCGACGGGCTCGCGCCGGTCGGAGCCTGGGCCGCGGTCACGGGCAAGCTGCCGTGGCAGGCCTGGACGCTCGGAGGCGCCGTCGGCGCGTGGGTCGCCGGCTTCGACCTCTTCTACTCGCTCTTCGATGCGGACGTCGACCGCGAGCAGGGCCTGCACTCCTGGACGACCCGGTTCGGCGAGCGGGGAGCGTTCACCGGCGCCCGCATCCTGCACCTGGTCACGATCGTGCTGCTCGTGGCGACGGGTCTCGGCCTCAGCGTCGGCCCGCTCTACTGGCTCGGCGTCGCCTGCGTGGCCGCGCTCCTCGTCTACGAGCACTCCCTCGTCAGGCCCGGAGACCTCAGGCGGCTCGACGCCGCGTTCTTCACGATGAACGGCGTCATCTCCGTCGCGTTCTTCGTGTTCGTGCTGGCCGACGTCCTGTGATCGTCGGGCTGCTGCATCCGGGCGCGATGGGCTCGGCGATGGGCAACGCGCTTGCAGCGGCGGGCCACGACGTCGTCTGGGCCTCGGAAGGTCGGAGCGCCGCCACGGCTGCACGCGCGGAGCGGATGCGCGATGTCCGCACGGTCGCCGACCTCGCCGGCGAGTCTGAGCTCATCCTCTCGATCTGCCCGCCGCATGCGGCGCTCGAGGTCGCCCGCGCCGTCGCCGGCTTCGACGGTCTCTACGTCGACGCGAACGCGATCTCGCCGGCGCTCGCGGCAGAGGTGGCGGCGCTCCACGCCGCATACGTCGACGGCGGCATCATCGGGCCGCCGCCGCTTGCCGCCGGAGACACGCGTCTGTACCTCTCGGGTGCGCGGGCCGGCGAGGTCGCCTCGCTCTTCGCCGGCACCATCGTCGACGCGCGCGTCGTGCCGGATGCCTCGGCGCTGAAGATGGTGTACGCCGCCTGGTCGAAGGGCACGACGGCGCTGCTGCTCGCGATCCGCGAGGTGGCGCGCCACTACGGCGTCGACGACGAGCTCGCGATGGAGTGGGCCGAGTCGCAGCCGGACCTGCTCGAGCGGCTTCCGTCCGCGGAGCGTTCGGCGGCGGCAAAGGGATGGCGCTGGGCCGGCGAGATGGACGAGATCGCGAAGACGTTCGCCGCCGCCGGTGCGCCGTCGGGGTTCCACGAGGCGGCGGCGGAGTACTACCGCTCGTGATCGCCGCGCGCGGCCTCGAGAAGCGCTTCGGCGACAGGCGCGTGCTCCGTGGTGTCGACGTCGACCTGCCCGACGAAGGCTTCTTGCTCGTCACCGGGAGAAACGGCTCCGGCAAGACGACGCTGCTGCGCATTCTCGCCGGGCTGACGTCGTGCGACGCCGGAACGATCGAGCTTCCGGTCCGCGCCACCGTCGGCTACCTCGGCCACGAGCCGCTCGTGTACCGCGAGCTGACGCCGCTCGAGAATCTGTCGCTCTTCGCGCGGCTCTATCGCGTCGACGAGCCGGGCGAGCGAGTCGGGATGCTGCTCGAGCGGTTCGGGCTCTGGGCCGTCAGGCACGACCGGGTCTCGACGTTCTCGCGCGGGATGCAGCAGCGACTCGGTCTCGCGCGCGTGCTGCTGCACGACCCGAGGCTCCTCGTGCTCGACGAGCCGTACAACGCGCTCGACGCCGAGGGTGCGGAGCTGCTCGACGCGACACTCGCCGAGCCGCGAACGTTCGTCGTCGCCACGCATGCGCCCGAGCGCGTCGAGCCGCGGGCGACGCAGCGTCTGGCGCTGGCGTGAACTACGCGAAGGATGTCGGAGCGCTCGCGCGCAAGGACCTGCTGCTCGAGCTGCGCGCGAAGGAGACGCTGCCGTCGATGCTCCTCTTCGTCATCGCGGCGCTGACGATCTTCCACTTCGCGCTCCCTCACGGCACGAGTCACCAGGCGGCGCTCGGGCTGCTCTGGGCTGCGCTCATCTTCACTGCGCTGCTCGGTCTGACCCGAGCCTTCGTCGCCGAGCGCGAGCAGGGTCTCTTCGACGCGCTCATCCTCACCCCGTGCGACCGGAGCGCGATCTGGCTCGGCAAGGCGCTGGCCGTGCTCGCCTTTCTCGTTGCGGCCGAACTCGTGGCGCTGCCCGCCTTCGCCGCGTTCTTCTCCGGGATCGACGGACGGACGGTGGCGGCGGTCGCGCTCGCCGACGTCGGGATCGCCGCGGTCGGAACGCTCTTCGGGGCGATGGCGGTCGCCGGGCGGGCCCGCGAGCTGCTCTTGCCCTTGCTCTTCCTGCCTGCCGCGATCCCGATCGTCGTCGGCGGGGTCGGCGGCTATCTGTGGTTCCTCGTGCTCTATGACGCGATCTTCACGGTGCTTGCGTGGGCGACGTTCGAGTACGTCGTCGCTGAACAGTGACCGCCCCGCACTACGATGGCGCCGTGAGGACGACGCTCGCAGAGAACCGTGTGGCTGCGGTGGCGGGACTGGCGGTCGTGCTGCTGGCAGCGTCGATCGCACTGGCGTTCTTCTACGCGCCGACCGACGCCGACCAGGGCTTCTCGCAGCGGATCTTCTACTTCCACGTTCCGATCGCCCTCACCGCCTACGCCTGCTTCGGGTGGGGCGCCTGGAAGGCACTGCGCGTCCTCTGGAAGGGCGACGTGCGCGCAGATCTCGAGAGCTACGTCGCGATCCACCAGGGCGTGATCTTCGGCGCGTTGACGCTGCTGACCGGATCGATCTGGGCGCGTGCCTCGTGGGGCGTGTGGTGGTCGTGGAGCGAGAACCAGCTCGTCCTCTTCCTCGTGCTCTTTCTCTTCTACTGCGCGTACTTCATGCTGCGCTTCTCGCTCGAGCCGGGGCGGGCGCGCGCAAACATGTGCGCCGTCTACGCCCTGTTCGGCATCGTGCTGGTTCCGGTCTCGTTCCTCGCGATCAGGCTCTCGCAGAAGTTCATTCATCCGATCGTGTTCAACACCCACGGGCCGCAGATGACCGGCTCGCAGTTCTTCACCTTCTGCGTCTCGCTCGCCGCAATGCTGACGCTCTTCGCGACGCTGTACCAGGTCGAGCTGGCCGGCAAGCGTCTCGACGCGCACGTGCGGGAGCTGCGGGAGTTGCTCTCCGCATGAGGGAACGATGAGCGCGCAGCCTCCTTCCGAGTGGCACTACGTGGCCGCTGCGTATCTCGTCGTGTTCGTCGCGGTGCTCGTCTGGGTCGCGATCATCGGCGCGAAGCTGCAGCGGTTGCAGCGGGAGGTCGGCGACCTGGTCCGGCTCGCGCGCGATCGGAGCGTCGATGGTTGAGGCTCTTTTCTGGCCGGCGCTGTTCGGATACGGGGAGGCGGCGCTCGCGTACGCCTCTGTTCGAACGTCGCGGGCGGCGACCTGGGGCGTCCGGCTCGGGTGGCTCGCCCAGACTGCGCTGCTCGTGGCGCAGGCTGCCAATGCCGACGCGTTCCCGTGGTCGACGTGGTCGGGCTCGCTCAATCTGTTCGTCTGGCTCGTCGTCGGCACGTACCTGATCTGGGGCTGCCGACCGCGCTACCGCCTGCTCGGCCTCACGGTGATGCCGCTCGCGGCCCTGCTCTTCGTCATCGCGCGGATCGGCGGCGGCACCCAGTCGGGCGCGCACGCGGACGCGGGAACGCTCTTCCTCGTGCTGCACGTCGGGCTCGTGCTCGCGGCATTCGCCGGCTTCACCCTCGCGGCCGCCCTCGCCGGCCTGTACCTGTGGGAGGAGCGACGGCTCAAGCATCGCGCGGCGGACATCCTGCGCCTTCGCCTGCCGCCCCTGCAGTCGCTCGAGGGGCTCGCGCGCCGGACGATTCTCGTCGCCTGGCCGGTCCTGACGATTGGTCTCGTGATCGGCCTGGTCCGCCAGCGGCGTGACGGCGGCCACCTCGACGCACTCGAGGCGGTGACGCTGCTGACCTGGCTCGGATACGGCGCGATGGTCGTGCTGCGCCCTGCCGGGAGGCGAGGTGCCTACCTCCTGCTCGGCGGGTTCGCGCTCGTGATCGTCGCTCGGCTGGCGTTGGCCGGAGGACACTTCGCGATGACACTCACGCTCGTCGGTCTGTCGCACCACGTCGCTCCGGTGGAGCTGCGCGAGAAGGTCACGCTCGACGGACCGGGCGCAGCGGCGCTCGCCCGCTCGCTCGGCGACGCCGTTTGCCTCTCGACCTGCAATCGCACCGAGCTGTATCTGGCCGACGTCCCGGAGCCCGCCGCCGTCGCGGCGCTCGAGCAGCTCGCCGGTGCGCCTCTCGACGGCGTGCTCTACCGGCTGCACGAGGAGGCGGCCGCGCTGCACCTCTTCCGCGTCGCTGCCGGCCTCGACTCGCTCGTGCCGGGAGAGGGCGAGATTCTCGGCCAGGTGCGGCACGCCTTCGAGGCGGTCGAGCCCGGCCCGCTGCTCGATCGTGTCTTCCGCCAGGCGCTTGCGGTCGGCAAGCGCGTCCGCACCGAGACGGCGATCGGCGAGAGCCCGGCGTCGGTCTCTTCCGCAGCGGCCGCGCTCGCCTCACAGGTCTTCGGCGACCTCACCGGCCGCAAAGTCCTCTTGATCGGCGCAGGGCGAGTCGGTGAGCTCGCCGCGTCGAACCTCGTCTCGCGCGGTGCGCAGATCGCATACGTCGCCAACCGGAGCCCCGATCGGGGGGCCGAGCTCGCGCGCAGGTTCGGCGCGGAGGCAATCGGGCTCGAGCACATCGCAGGACGGCTTGCCGGTGTCGACGTCGCGCTGTCCTCGACGAGCTCGTCAGAGCTCGTGCTCCGCGCAGGTGACGTTCCTGCGCGTCGTCGTCGTCCGCTCTTCTTCATCGACATCGCCGTGCCGCGCGATCTCGACCCGGCGATTGCGACGCTCGACGGCTGTTTTCTCTACGACATCGACGATCTCGAAGCCGTGGTCGCCGACACGCTTGCGGGACGGCGCGCAGAAGCCGATCGCGCCGAGCAGCTCGTCGCCGAGGAAGCGTCGAGCTTCCGCTCCTGGCGCGCCTCGCTCGACGTCGTGCCCGCGATCGCCTCCCTGCGAGCCCGCGCCGAGGAGATCCGGACCGCGGAGCTCGCCAAGGTGAAGGTGACCGACGACGAGCGGAGGACGCTCGAGTCGGTGACCGCCCAGATCCTGAACAAGCTCCTGCATCTGCCGACGATTCGCATGAAGGAGGCGGCCGTCAGCGCCGACGGTGCCGCGTACGCAGATGCCGTCAGACATCTCTTCGGGCTCGAGGAGGAGCGGTCATGAGCGAGGACGACCGGCGCCGCATCGAGCGGCCGTTGCCCGTGGTCGCGCCGTCAGCCTTCCTGCGCGTGCGCCGCGGCACGACCGCCTGCGGACGGAGCTCGCGTGGAGGGAGGGCGCTCTGTGCTCGTTCGCATCGGGTCTCGCGGCTCTAGGCTCGCGCTGACCCAGGCCGAGCTGGCGGCCGCCTCCCTCCGCAGGGACGGCGTCGAGCTCGCGTTCATCCCGATCACGACCGCAGGCGACCGCGACCGTTCGAGCCCGTTCGGGCAGATCGGCGAACGGGGCGTCTTCGTCAAGGAGCTCGAGGAGGCATTGCTCGGCGGCCGCATCGACGTCGCGGTCCACTCGGCGAAGGACCTGACGTCGACCGACACCGCCGGCCTCTCCGTCGGCGCCTACCTACCGAGAGACGATCCGCGCGACGCGCTCGTCGGCGCCGCAGAGCTTCGCTCGGGGATGCGCGTCGGCACCGCCTCGGCACGGCGGCGCGCGCAGCTCATGGCGCTCGATCCGACGATCTCGGTCGAACCGCTGCGCGGCAACGTCGAGACACGGCTTCGCAAGATGCGCGAGCGAGCGCTCGACGCGGTGGTCCTCGCGGCCTGCGGCCTCGACCGGCTCGGGCTGGCCGCCGAGATCGGCCTCCGGCTCGAGCCGGACGTGATGCTCCCCGAGGCGGCGCAGGGGGCGCTCGCGCTGCAGGTCCGGGCGGCCGACGAGGCGCTCGTCGCGCACGTCGACCATCCCGAGACGCGCCGGCGCGTCGAGCTCGAGCGCCGGTGTGTCGCGGCTGTCGGCGCCGGCTGTCTCGCACCGGTTGCCGCCCACCACGATGGCGAACGGCTGCGGGCGCTCGTCGCGGACGAGGACGGTGCCTGGATCGAATGGGCCGAGGGCGGCGATCCCGAGCAGCTCGCCGCGGAGCTCCTCGCGGCGCGCGCGGCACGCCTGGCGGCGTGAAGGTCATCGTCACCCGGCCGCGGGCACAGGCCGGGCCGC
This sequence comes from uncultured Thermoleophilia bacterium, assembly GCA_963708505.1. GTDB lineage: Bacteria > Actinomycetota > Thermoleophilia > Gaiellales > Gaiellaceae > PALSA-600. The sequence continues at coordinate 957,646 of CAVPST010000007.1, read as the reverse complement.
TCGTCGAGCGGCTCGAGGCATTGGGCGCCGAAGTGGTCGAGTGCCCGCTGATCGAGATCGAGCGGACGTCGGACGACCCCGTCGATGCCGCCGGGTACGACTGGGTCGTCGTCACGAGCCCGAACGGCGCGGCCGAGCTTGCGCGGCGCGGCCGCAACCTGCCCCGCCTCGCAGCGGTCGGGCCGGGCACCGCCGAGGCACTGCGGGAGCATGGGCTCGAGCCATCCTTCGTCCCGGCCGAGTCGTCGCAAGAGGGCCTCCTGCGTGAGTTCCCGAGACCCCCGGGCCGTGTGCTCTTCGCGGCAGCCGAGGGAGCCCGGCGCACCGCGATCGACGGCCTGGGCGCCGACCTCGTATCCCTGTACAGGACGCGGCTGCTCGAGCCGGAGCCTCCTGACGGCGACGTCGTCGTGCTCGCCTCCGGGTCGGCGGCGAGGGCCTACGCGGGCATCGGCGGCCGGGCCCCGGCGGTGTCGATCGGAGCCGCGACGTCGAGAGTTGCCCGCGCCTGCGGGCTCACGGTCGTCGCCGAGGCGGGCTCGCACGACCTCGCCGGACTGGTCAGCGCGGTTTCAGATCTGATGAACTCCGGTCGGCCATGACAGTCATCACCTTCCTCACGGACTTCGGGCTCGAGGACGATTTCGTCGGCACGTGCCACGGGGTGATCGCGCGGATCGCGCCCGAGGCGCGCGTGATCGACATCACGCACGGCATCGGCGCGCAGGAGGTGCTCACAGGCGGGCTCGTCCTGCGCTCGACGATCCCGTACATGCCCGTCGGCGTTCATCTCGCCGTCGTCGATCCGGACGTCGGCGGCAACCGTCGCGCCGTCGCGGTCGCCACCGCGGACGGTCGCACGTTCGTCGGCCCGGACAACGGCCTGCTGATGCTCGCGGTGGACGATCTCGGCCTCGCCGCAGCGCACGAGATCACCTCCGAGCGCTACGTCCTGCCGAACATCTCGAAGACCTTTCACGCGCGCGACGTCTTTGCCCCGGCCGCCGCGCATCTGGCGGCGGGTGTCGCGATCGGCGAGCTCGGCGACGCGATCGACCCGGAGACGCTCGTTCGGGTCGAGGTGCCCGAGCCCTCGGTCGGGCGCAACCAGGTCTCGACGACGGTGCTCGTGGTCGACCGGTTCGGCAACGTAGCCACGAACGCGCGCAAGGCGCATCTCGAGTCGCTCGGGATCGAGGACGGTGAGCGCGTCGAGATCAGGCTGACGCTCGACCGATACTTTGCGGTTGTCGCGCAGTCGTTCGCCGATGCGCCGCCGGGCGAGCTGATTCTCTTCGTGGACTCCTACGGCTACCTCTCTCTCGCGATCAGCCGTGGAGATGCGGCCCGCCTGACGGGCGTGGCCGCCGGCGACGAAGTACGCATCGCCCGGGCATGACGTTCGGCCAGCAATTCGCGAGGCTCGTGACGGTGACGGTCGTCCGGTGGCCGCGGCTCTGGGGGCTCTTCCGCAGCCGGCTGACACGGAGCTTCGACCGTCTCGCGCCCGAATGGGACACGACGCGCGCGTCGCCGACGCGGCTCGACGCGATCAGCGCGGCCCTCGATGCCGTTCCGTCGCCGCCCGCGGCCGTCCTCGACCTCGGAACCGGGAGCGGTGCGGTTGCCCGGCATCTCGCCGCGCGGTGGACCGGCGCACAGGTAACGGGCGCCGACGTCTCGGAGGGAATGATCGCCGCGGCGCGCAACGCCGCAACGCACCGACCGCGAGCGCTACGTCGCCGCCGACGCGTCGTCGCTGCCGTTCGCAGACGGCGCGTTCGAGCTCGTGGCGTTGAACAACATGATCCCGTTCTTCGACGAGTTGGCGCGTGTCACGGCCGAAGGCGGGCACGTCGCCGTTGCCTACAGCCGTGGGCCGCAGACGCCGATCTGGGTGCCGCTCGACCGCGTCCAGCGCGAGCTCGGGCAGCGCGAATTCACGCACTTCGCGACCTTCTCGGTCGGCGAGGGCGTCAGCCTCCTTGCCCGGAAGCGGGATCGGTCGTAAGCTTTCTGCCACAGGGACGTTCGCGACGCGGTAGCACCGGTCCGGACGTCTCTTTTCGTGCGGCTACACTTGCCGCGCCGCCACCCCGAGCAGGGAAGCGGCGGGGCGAGGTAGCTCAGTTGGTAGAGCACACGGCTGAAAACCGTGGTGTCGCCGGTTCAAGTCCGGCCCTCGCCATTCCCCGTGTCGCGCCCCGCTGACCTCGACCAACGGCGCGTCGAGCGCAGCTGGCCGGTTTAATCCCGCGGATGAGCGCCAGGCGGGCGGTGGCGGTGATCGGCGCGGGGCTCGATCTCGGCCAGGGGCGCCGCGGTGTCGACATGGGCCCGTCGGCGATCCGCTATGCAGAGCTGAACGGCCGGCTGCGCGAGCTGGGCCTCGAGGTCGACGACTGGGGCGACGTCGGCTCGCCCGTTCCCGAGCGGACCGAGGAGGGCAGCCCGAACGCGCGCTACCTCGGCCCGATCAAGGCCGTGTGCGAGCAGATCGCCGGCCTCGTCAGCGACGCCGTCGAGAAGGGCCACATCCCGCTGACGCTGGGCGGTGACCACTCGATCGCGATGGGGACGCTCGGCGGCATGGCGAAGGCCCGTGGCCCCGGCGCGGCGCTCTGGATCGACGCGCACGGCGACCTCAACCGCCCTTCGACGTCGCCGACCGGCAACGTCCACGGCATGCCGCTGGCCGCCGCGCTCGGCGCAGCCGGCCCCGAGTTCGAGTCCGACCTCTATCCCGTGCCGTCCTTGACGCGCGTCGCGCTGATCGGGATCCGCTCGCTCGACCCGGGTGAGCGCGATCTGATCCGCGAGCTCGACGTCCGGGCGTTCACGATGAGCGAGATCGACAAGCTCGGCCTCGAACGCGTGCTCCGCGAGGCGCTCGCGTATCTGGCCGGTGCGCCGTTCCTGCACGTCAGCCTCGACCTCGACGCGGTCGATCCGATGTTCGCGCCCGGCGTCGGCACACCGGTTCGCGGCGGGCTCTCCTACCGTGAGGCGCACCTGGCGCTCGAGCTCGTCGCCGAGTCGGGTCTGCTCGACTCGCTCGACGTCGTCGAGGTGAACCCGATCCTCGACCGCGAGAACGAGACCGCGAAGCTGGCGGTCGAACTGGTCGCGAGCGCGCTCGGCGCGCGGATCCTCTAGGAGAAGAAGTGAGCTTGAGCGATGCCGATGCCTATGACCGGTTCATGGGCCGCTACTCGAGGCCGCTGGCGGTGCCCTTCGCCGATTTCGCCGGACTCCCGCTCGACGGTCGGGTCCTCGACGTCGGATGCGGCCCCGGTGCGCTGACCGCGGAGCTCGCCCGGAGGGTCGGGCCGGGACTGGTCACGGCGGTCGACCCGTCCGAGGAATTCGTCGCGGCCCTAAGCGGCCGCCATCCCGGAGTCCAGGTCATCCGCGCGCCGGCTGAGGATCTGCCGTTCGAGGGAGACTGCTTCGATGCGACGCTCGCCCAGCTCGTGGTCAACGTCATGGACGATCCGGTCGCAGGCCTCCGCGAGATGGCGAGGGTGACGCGGGACGGCGGCATCGTCGCCGCATGCGTGTGGGACTTCACCGACGGCGGCCCGATCGGTCCGTTCTGGGATGCCGCCCAAGCGCTCGACCCTGAGGTCGAGACTGGGTCTGTCTGCCCCGGCAGCAGGGCCGGCCACCTGGCCGACCTCTTTCGCGCGGCTGGAATCGGCGACATCGTCGACAGCGCGGTCGCGGTGGACGTCGAGCACGCCACGTTCGAGGACTGGTGGGAGCCGTTCACGCTCGGCGTCGCCCCGTCGGGTGCGCACGTCGCCGGCCTCGAGCCCGATCGGCGCACGGCATTGCGCGAGCTCTGCAGAGCGAGGCTGCCGGAGCCACCGTTCGTAGTCTCGGCGAAGGCCTGGGTGGTACGCGGCGCGGCTTGACGCCTAGTAGCGCTACTCCTCGTAGTAGACGCGGCCCTTCAGCTCGTCGGGGAGGCAGTCGACCTCGAAGCCGGCGGGATCGTCGTGCGGGTACACATAGCCGACCCCGCGGCCGAGCTTGCGAGCCCCGGGGTAGGCGGCCGAGCGCAGCGCTGCCGGTGGCGAAAGATGGCCGCGTTCCCGTACGTCCTGTGTCGCACGGCCGATCGCCACGGTCGAGGCGTTCGACTTCGGCGCTCGCGCCAGGTATACCGCGGCCTGGGCGAGGTTGTGCCGCGCCTCGGGCAACCCGACGTGCTCGACGGCCTGGGCCGCCGCGACGGCGACGAGTAGAGCCTGCGGGTCCGCGTTCGAGATGTCCTCCGAGGCGAACACGATCATCCGGCGCGCGATGAACCGTGCGTCCTCGCCGCCCTCGAGCATCGCGGCGAGGTAGTAGAGCGATGCCTGGACGTCGCTTGCACGCGTCGACTTGATCCAGGCGGAGATGAAGTCGTAGTGGCGGTCTCCTCCCTTGTCGTAGACGAGCGGCCGCTTGCGCGCTGCGTCGTCGACGTGGCGCGCCTCGACCTCGACGCCCTCGGCGCGCGCCGTGTCGACGGTCAGCTCGAGGATGTTGAGTGCGTTGCGGGCGTCGCCGCCCGCACGGACCGCGATCAGCTCCTCGACGTCAGGCGCGACGTTCGCGCCGAGCTCGGCGGCTCCGCGCTGCACGACACCGCGCAGCGTCTCGACCGAGTGCGGCTCGAGCTCGTACACCTGCGTGCGGGAGAGCAGCGCCGAGTTGACCTCGAAGTACGGGTTCTCGGTCGTCGCTCCGATCAGTGTCAGCAGGCCCTGCTCGACTCCGGGGAGCAACGCGTCCTGCTGGGCCTTGTTGAAGCGGTGGATCTCGTCGAGGAAGAGGATCGTCCGCCGGCCGCTTCCGCCGAGCCGCTCCCGTGCCCGCGCGAGCACCTCGCGGACGTTCGCAACCGTCGCCGAGACGGCCGACAGCTCCTCGAACTCGGCTCCGGTCGTCTGCGCGACGATCCGGGCGAGCGTCGTCTTCCCGGATCCGGGAGGCCCGTAGAGGATGAGCGACGGCACGCGGTCCTGCTCGATCGCGAGCCGCAGCGCCCGCCCCTGGCCGACGACGTGCTCCTGGCCGGCGAAGTCGTCGAGCGTGACCGGACGAAGCCGCTGCGCGAGCGGCGCGGACGCCGCCAGGCGCCTGCCCGCGGCCTCGCTGAAGAGGTCGCTCACCCCGGAAGTATGCTCTCGGCGGTGGCTGAGATTTGGAGTGTTGGCAGCTACGAGCGCATTGCCGCGCGTCTGGCACCCGTCCAGGAGCAGTTGACGTCCCTCCTTGCGCCGCAGGCCGGAGAAGACGTTCTCGATGCCGGGACAGGGACGGGCGACGTGGCAATTCGGGTCGCCCGGCTGGGTGCGACGGTGACGGCGATCGACATCGCCGAGCCGATGCTCGCGAAGGCACGCCGCCGCGCCGACGAGTTCGGTGTCAGCGTGCAGTTCGATCTCGGCGACGTCGAGTATCTGCCGTATGACGACTTGAGCTTCGACGTCGTCGCCTCCAACTTCGGTCTCGTGTTTGCGACCGACCACGCGAATGTCGCCGCCGAGGTCGCCCGCGTCACGCGGCCGGGCGGGCGGCTCGGCTTCAGCTCCTGGAAGCCCAACCCGAAGCTGAGCGAGCTCTACAACCGCTTCACCGAGGAGCCGCTCGAGGGCCGCGAGGCCTACGAATGGGGGCGCGAGGACCACGTCGAGGACATGCTCGGCGACGACTTCGAGCTCGAGTACGAGGACGGCACGCTCTGGATCGAGGCCGAGTCGGCCGAAGAGGTGTGGAAGCTCTTCTCCGAGTCCGCGCCTCCGGTCGTCGCGCTCGCGTCGAAGCTGAGCGACGAGCGGCGCGAGGAGTTCCACGGAGCCTTCGTCGAGCTCTACGAGGGCTACCGGGTCGAGGAGGGTGGGATCCGGGCCCCGCGGAGATACCTGATCGTGCTCGGCAGACGCAAGTGACTGCCGGGACGGAGGTCACAGACCTCCTGCAGCGGCTGATCCGGCTCGATACGACGAACCCGCCCGGGAACGAGTCGATCGCCGCCGAGCTGCTGCGCGACTACCTCGAGGCCGCAGGCGTCGAGTGCACGCTCTACGCCCGCGAGCCGGGCCGGGCGAATCTCGTCGCGCGCATCCCGGGACGCGGTGACGGGCCGTCGCTCGCGCTCCTCTCGCACACCGACGTCGTGCTGGCGGATCCGGCCGAATGGGCGCGCGACCCCTTCGGCGGCGAGCTCGTCGGCGACGAGGTCTGGGGTCGCGGTGCGCTCGACATGAAGGGGGAGGTTGCGTCGTCGGCCGTCGCGGTCGCGACGCTCGCGCGCGAAGGCTGGCGCGGGTCGGGTGATCTCATCTTCGTCGCCGCAGCCGACGAAGAGGTCGGCGCCGGCTTCGGGCTGCAGTGGCTGATCGAAGCGCACCCGGATGCCGTGCGTGCGGATTTCTCCGTCAACGAGGGCGCGGGCGACCGTGTCGAGCTCGGAGGCAAGGTGCTCTACCTCTGCTCGACCGCGGAGAAGATGAGCTCGCCGTTCCTACTGCAGGTGCACGGCCGCAGCGGGCACGCCTCGATGCCCTCGATCGCCGACAACGCACTCGTCAAGGCCGCGCCGCTCATCGCGCGGCTGGGCGCGTTCGAGGTCGAGCCGCAGTTGATCCCGGAGGTCGAGGGCTTCCTGCAGGCGCTGCTCGGCGAGGTCCCTGCTCCGGGCGACGCGCTGGCGGCGGCCCGCGCCGTATCGCCGGCTCGCCGGCGAGCTGATCGAGCCGCTGCTCGCGATGACCGTCGCCCCCACGAGGGCGCACGCGTCCGACAAGCGCAACATCATCCCGGCGCTCTGCGAGATCACCGTCGACACGCGCCTGCTGCCGGGCCAGACGCCCGCCGATGCAGCAGCCGCGATTCGCGCCTGGCTCGGCGAGGGCGACTACGACCTCGTGAACACCGAGAGCCAGGGCGGTACTCGCTCGCCGATCGGCGGGCCGCTCTGGGATGCCGTGCGCGGGTTCGTCGAGGAGGAGGAGCCCGGCGCGCAGGCTGTGCCCTTCTGCGTCGCGGGCTTCACCGACTCGCACTGGCTGCGCCAGGCGTTCGGCACCGTCGCCTACGGCTTCTTCCCCTCCAGGGCGATGGATCCGGAGACGGCTGCGCGGCTGATCCACTCCGCCGACGAGCGCGTGCCCGTCGCCGACCTCGAGCTCGGCGTGCGCTGGCTCGTGCACGCGGCCCGATCCGTCTGCGGCTGACCTTGCTCGAGCTGCACGAGCCCGAGGGCGCCTTCGGCCGCCTCGAGGCGTGGCTCGCGGAGGAGCTACGCGACGGCGAGAGCGCCGACGTCTACCTCGGCTACGGGCTCTCCGAGCCGCTGCGGCGCGAATCGCCGCCGCCGCCACCCGAGCCGTGCCCGCTGCCGCTGCTCGTGGCCGCGGAAACCCGAGCCTTGTGCCAACTTGGCACAAGGTGGGTTCGCGGTCGGCGACTGGGAGCCGACCTGGTCGACGGAGGACTACGCGGCCGCGGTCGACGCCGTGCGCGCTGCGATCGGGCGGGGCGACGTCTACCAGGCGAACCTCGTCCAGCATCTCTCGGCCCCGTTCAGCGGCGAGCCCGGAGCACTCGCCTCGGCGCTCGAGCCGCTTCGCCCGCTGCATCCGCGGCCGCTCGCAGGAGCGGGCTGGGCGATCGTCTCGGCCTCTCCCGAGGTCTTCCTCGCGCGGCGCGGCGACCGGCTCGTGACGATGCCGATCAAGGGCACTCGGCCGGCTGGGGTCGACATCGACGACGAGAAGGACGCGGCGGAGCACACGATGATCGTCGATCTCGAGCGCAACGACCTCTCGCGTGTCTGCGAGCCGGGCACCGTTCGCTGGCCGGAGTTGATGGTGCAGCACGAGCTGGCCGGCGTGACGCATCTCGTCTCGAGGGTCGAGGGTCAGCTGCGTGCCGGAGTCCGGCTTGCCGAGATCCTGGCGGCGATGTTCCCGGGCGGGTCGGTGACCGGTGCGCCGAAGGTTTCGGCCCTCGACCACATCGCCCGCCTCGAGCCCGTCGGCCGGGGCGCCTCGATGGGGGCGATCGGCGTCATCCAGGCGAACGGTGACTTCGATCTCGCGCTCACGATCCGCACCTTCGCGATCGCCGAGGACCGCATTCACCTCTGGGTCGGGGGCGGGATCGTCTGGGACTCGGACCCGGAGGCCGAGATCGAGGAGTCGTGGGTCAAGGCCCGGCCGCTCCTGGCCGCGGTCGGCGGCCTCGTGCCCGCATGACGCTCCTGGCCGTCGCGGTCGGAGGTCGCGGCCTCGTCGACGTGGACGAGCCGGTGTTCCCGGCGGATGACGAGGCGCTGCTGCGTGGCGGCGCAGCGTTCGAGACGATGCGCGTCTACGACGGTCGCCCGTTTCTGCTCGATCGCCACCTCGAGCGCCTCGCGTACTCCGCCGCAGCGCTCGCGCTGCCGGCGCCCGACGGCGCTCGGGAGCTGATCGAGCTCGTCGTCGAGGCGGCGCCCGCAAACCACGTTCTGCGCGTCTACCGAACCGAGCGAGCGCTCGTGGCGACCGCTGCGGCTCTGCCTGCCGACCTGGACGAGCTCCGCGCGCGCGGGCTGACGCTCGCGACCGTCTCTGCCGGATCGACGCAGTTCCTGGCCGGCGTCAAGTCGACGAGTTACGCCGAGGCGTTCGCCGCCCGCCGCGCGGCTCGAGCCGACGACGTGCTGTTCCTGAACGGCGGCATCGTCCGCGAATGCGCAACGGCGAACATCTGGTGGCGCAGCGGTGAGCAGCTCTGCACGCCGGCCGCGGGGCCGGGCGTGCTGCCGGGAGTCACACGCTCGTTCCTCCTCGACTTCACGGCGGCGAGCGAGGGCGACTTTCCGCTCGACGACCTCGAGCGCGCAGACGAGGCTTTCACCACCTCGTCGATTCGCGAGGTGATGCCCGTGGTCGAGGTCGATGGCCGCCCGGTCGGCGACGGCAGGCCCGGCCCCGTTGCCGAGCGGCTGCAAGGCGAGATCCGGCTACATTCCCTGCAATGAGCGACAAAGTTCGCCTCGGCGGGATGGCTCTGAGCAATGGTGTGCTCGTCCACGGGCCTCACGCCTGGGCGTGCGCCGTGCGGACGGACGACGGGACCTTGAAGGTGGTCGCGCGGCGCAAGCGGATCCGGGCGGCGCGCGTGACAGAACCCGGTGCTCCGCGGGCCGGCGCGCCTGGCCGATGCGTTCGCGCTGCTGCCTCAGGTCAAGCACGCCCTACCCGAGGCGGAGCTCCCGTTCGCGCGTCCGCGCGTGCTCGTTCTCGATGTTCGGCACCGCTGCGGTGTTGCATCAGGTGCGCAACTCGCCGATGCGCCCGCTGGCGCGCGAGCTGCTGACGCGGCCTGCTCTCGGTCGCGCCGGCCGCACTCGCGCTTCGTGGCGGCGACCTCGCGTCATACCACGGTGCGGAGCACGTCTCGATCGGCAGCTACGAGCACGGGACCGACCGTCCGAAGGAGCACGAGCGGTGCGGGTCGCACCTGGTCGGGCCGATGCTCCTGACGACAGCCCTCGGGAATCTGGCGGCCGAACGGGCTCCCCGGCGTACCGCTCCGCCGCCCGCGCGACGGCGACGCTCGGCTCGCTCGCGGCCTCGATGGAGATCTTCGGCTGGATGACGCGGCAACCCGGCGCACCCGGTCTCGCGTGCGCTCGCCAAGCCGGGCCACGAGCTGCAGCACCGCCTCGGAACGCGCGAGCCGACGGCCGAGCAGCTCGAGGTCGCCGAGGCTGCGCTCCGCGCCTGCCTGGAGTTAGAGGCCGAGCATGATCACGACGCGTAAGCGGCTCGATCCGTCGATCTTCGACCTGCCGATCGAGAAGATGCGGGCCGGGTATTACACCGACGCGTACTTCAACCACACCCGTGCGACGCTGCTGCGCGACGGCCGCCGCCCGATCGTCGTTCTGCAGGTGTTCCAGAAGAACCACGCGTACCTCGGCGGCATGGACGAGGCGATCGCGATCCTGAAGCTCTGCGCCGACGACTGGGATGCGCTGACGGTGCACGCGCTCTTCGACGGCGATCTGCTCAACCCGTACGAGACGGTGCTGACGATCGAAGGCGACTACACGACGTTCGCGCACCTCGAGACCCTCTATCTCGGGACGCTCGCACGCCGGACGCTGATCACCACGAACGTCGTCCGCGTGCTGGAGGCGGCGAACGGGAAGCCCATCATCTTCATGCCGGCCCGCCACGACCACCACAGGGTGCAGACCGGCGACGGTTACGCCGCCTACGTTGCCGGCCAGGTCGTCGGGGCACCGATCGGCGTCACCACCGACGAGCAGGCGTCGTGGTGGGGCGGCACCGGCATCGGCACCGTCCCGCATGCGTTGATCGCTGCGTACGGCGGCGACACCGTCTCGGCCTCGCGGCATTTCGCCGACTGGGCGTCACCCGACATGAACGTCACCGTGCTCGTCGACTTCGAGAACGACTCGGTCCGGACCGCGCTCGACGTGGCGCACGCGCTCGGGCCGCGTCTTTGGGGGGTACGCCTCGACACGTCGGAATCGCTGGTCGACCGTTCGCTGTGGGAGGAGATGGGCGACTTCAAACCGACGGGTGTCAACCCGCGCCTCGTGCACAAGGTCCGCGACGCTCTCGACGCCGCAGGGTTCAGCGAGGTCAAGATCGTCGTCTCGGGTGGATTCACGCTCGAGAAGATCCGCGAGTTCGAGCACGACGAGGTTCCCGTCGACGCCTACGGCGTCGGCTCGTCGCTGATCCGCGGCTCGAACGACTTCACCGGCGACATCGTGGTCACCGACGGCAGGCCGTCGGCGAAGGTCGGCCGCAGTCTCCGTCCGAACTCGCGGTTGGAGCCCGTCACGTGAAGCGCATCCTCTGGGACGTCGACACGCAGGTCGACTTCGTCCATCCGGACGGCAAGCTCGCCGTGCCGGGTGCCGAGGCGGCGCTGCCCGCGATGGCGCGGCTCGTGGGTGCCGCCCGCACGGCGGGCATTCCACACGTTGCCTCCGCCGACGACCACGAGCTCACCGATGCCGAGATCTCCGAGACCCCGAACTACTCGGAGACCTATCCGCCGCACTGCCTGCGGGGAACGCGCGGGGCGGAGAAAGTGCACGCGACCGCTGCAGGCCGATCCCGTCCCGCTGGCGCTCACCGACGTGCCGGAGCGGTGGCTGCGCGGTCGCGAGTTCCTGCTGCTGAAGAAGCACTTCGACGTGTTCACGAACCCGAACGCCGACAAGCTGCTCGAGCTCCTCGAGCCGGACGAGATCGTCCTGTTCGGTGTCGCGACCGACGTCTGCGATGACGCCGCCGTGCGCGGACTGGTTGCGCGTGGGCATCGCGTCGTGTTCGTCGAAGAAGCCTCGCGCGGTCTCGACGAGGCTCGCACCGCTGTCTGCCTGAGCGCGTGGCGCGAGGCCGGGGTCGAGTTCGCTTCCCTCGAAGACGCGGTCGGTTTGCTTCAGGCCGCTCCGGTCACTGCCGACAACTGACCGATGCTCGCCGACTCGGCCTTCCACAGCTTCATGTCCGATTTTGCGCTGACGTGGCTGCCGGTCCTGTTCTTCCTGCTCATGTGCGCGATCGTCTACCTCCTCTGGCGGACGGTTCGGCTGATGCCGCGCGTCAAGCCGACCGAGATCACGCCGGGCTCGGCCTCCTCGGTCACCTGGGACGACGTCGCCGGGCTCGAGGAGGCGAAGGAGGAGCTCCAGGAGATCGTCGACTTCCTGCGTGATCCCGGCCGCTTCGAGGCGCTCGGCGCGCGGGTTCCGAAGGGCGTCCTGTTCCACGGCCCGCCCGGGACCGGCAAGACGCTTGCGGCGAAGGCGGTTGCGCACGAGTCGGGCGCGCGCTTCTACGCCCAGAGCGCGTCCGCCTTCGTCGAGATGTTCGCCGGGCTCGGCGCTGCGCGGATCCGCACGCTCTTCGACGAGGCTCGCCGCAACGCTCCGGCGATCGTCTTCATCGACGAGCTCGACGCGGTCGGTTCGACCCGCAGCGCGCATTCGTTCAACCGCGAGCAGGACCAGACGCTGAACCAGCTGCTCGTCGAGCTCGACGGCTTCGGACCGCGCGACCAGGTGGTCGTGATGGGCGCGTCGAACCGGCTGCAGGACCTCGACCCCGCGCTGCTGCGCCCGGGTCGCTTCGACCGCCAGATTCTCGTTCAGCCACCGGACCTGCGGGGTCGCGTCTCGATCCTCGCGGTACACACGCGCGGCAAGCCGCTCGACGAGACCGTCGACCTCGAGGCAATCGCGCGTCAGACGGCGGGGTTGACGGGCGCCGACCTGGCGAGCATCTGCAACGAGGCGGCGATCCATGCCGGCCGGAGAGGTGGGACGGCTCTCTCGATGATCGATTTCGACAACGCCCTCGAGCGCGTGGTCGCCGGGCTGCAGCAGCGCCGCGTCGTCACGGACAAGGAGAAGCGGATCCTCGCCTACCACGAAGGTGGGCATGCGCTCGTCTCGCATCTCGTCGGCAACGAGCCGCAGAAAGCCACGATCGTCGCGCGTGGGACGGCGCTCGGCTACGTCCTCCACCTGCCGGAGGAGGAGCGCTACCTCGAGACGAAGGACGAGCTGCGTGACTGGATGGTGATGGCGCTCGCGGGACGCGCGGCCGAGGAGCTCGTCTTCGGGCGGGTCACGAACGGTGCCGCCAGCGACCTGGAACGGGCGACGCAGATCGCTCGAGCGATGGTGTTCGAGTGGGGGATGGGCGACTCCGTCACCTCGCGGACGGTCCGCGCCGACGACTACGGGCTCTCCGAGGAGACCAAGCGGCTGCGCGATTCCGAGCAGGCCCGGCTCACCGATCAGGCCTATGCCGAATCGCTGCGGCTGCTCGGCTTGCATCGAGCCGCGCTCGATCGCGTTGCCGCCGCGTTGCTCGACCGCGAGACGCTCTCGCGCGACGAGCTGCTCGAGCTGTTCAAGGGCGTCGAGTCGACGTCGCGCTCCTCGGACGCGGTCGGAGTCGTTCGGGTCCTCGGCGAGTGACGGTCGCCGCGCCCGAGTGGCCGCTCGAGACCGAGCGGCTCGTGCTGCGCCCGTACGAGGAACGCGACCTCGACGCGTATCACGCGATCAGGTCGCAGCCCGAGGTGGCGCGCTACCTCTACGACGAGCCGCTCGGCCTCGACGAGGCGCGGGAGAAGCTCGCCCGGCTAGTCTCGGCACGGGGGCTCGAGGCCGCCGGAGACTGGCTGTCTGCGGCGGCGACGCTCCGCGAGTCGGGCGTAGTCGTCGGCGACGTCGCCCTGCACTGGGAGAGCGTCCAGCACCGGACCGGAGAGATCGGCTTCGTGTTCGACCCGGCCCACCAGGGGCGGGGCTACGCGACCGAGGCCGCGCGCGCCTTCGTCGACTGGGGATTCGGGTCGTTCGGCTTGCACCGCGTGATCGGGCGCACCGAGGCGCGCAACATCGGGTCGGCGCGCGTGCTCGAGAAGCTCGGCATGCGGCTCGAGGCGCACCTCGTCGAGAACGAATGGGTCAAGGGCGAATGGCAGAGCGAGCTCGTCTACGCGATCCTGGACCGGGAGTGGACCGGATAGCGATCCATCACATCGGTATCGCCGTCGACGATCTCGACAGCGCCATCGCCACCTATGCGTCCCTCTTCGGCGGCTCGGTCGAGCATCGCGACGTGGTCCCCGACCAGGGCGTCGAGGCAGCGTCGGTTCGCATCGGCCCCTCACGGGTCGAACTGCTGCGCCCCTTGGGCTCCGAGACGCCTGTCGGGCGGTTCGTCGCGGGACGCGGGCCGGGCCTGCACCACGTCGCATTCGAGGTGGCAGACCTTCGACTCGGAACTGGCGCGGCTGCGGGCGGACAACGTCGAGCTGATCGACGAGGAGCCCCGGCTCGGGCTGTTCGGGCTCCAGGTCGCGTTCATTCACCCGCAGGCGACAGGCGGCGTTCTGGCAGAGTTGGTGAGCGATGGACGCGGCTGAGCGCATTCGGATCGAGATCGCCTTCGACGGGCAGCAGGTGCTGTCGGTTCTCGTCGCCGTCGAGTCGGCGGACGAGTTCGACCGCGCGCTGGCCGGTGGAGGCAACGGATCGTTCTCCTTCGACGCCGAAGACGGCCGCTACACGGTGTCGCTCGCGCGGGTCGTGTACGTCAAGCGCTTCGCTCGCGAGAGCCGCGTCGGCTTCGGCGCCGTCGCGTAGCTTCGGCGCGAAGTGGCGCTCGAGGTCGGGATCGTCGGGCCGTCAGGCGGCGGGAAGACCGCGCTCTTCACCGCGCTGACGAAGACGGGAGGCGGCGAGTACGGGAAGACCAACGTCGGCATGGCGCCGATCGCCGACGAGCGCCTCGGCGCACTCGCCGAGGTCGTGCACGCCCGCAAGATCACGGCGGCGACGATCCGTGTCCAGGATGTGCCGGGAGCCGGCGAGGCGCAGCTCGGCAACCTGCGGCAGGTCGACGCTTTGCTCGTCGTCCTCCGCGGCTTCGGTGCCGACGCGGACCCCGCGGGCGATCTCGAGACGTTCAAGCTCGAGCTGCTCGTCGCCGATCGCGACCACGTCGAGCGCCGGCTCGAGCGCGTCACGAAACAGGCGAAGTCGGGCGACGAAAAGCTTCGAGCCGAGGTTGAAGAGCTGACCAGGATCCTCGCTCATGTCGACGCGGGCGGAGCGCTGGTGGATTACCCGGGCGCCCTTCCCGGCGAGCTCGAGCCGCTGACGACGAAGCCGATGATCGCGCTCGAAAACGGCCCGGGCGGGATCGACCTGAAGCTCGAGGCCGAGCTGGCCGAGCTTCCGGAGGAAGAGGCGGTGGCGTTTCGAGACGGCGGCGAGTCGGCGCTCGACGAGATCGCGGGGAAGCTGCGCGACGCGCTCGATCTGATCACCTTCTTCACCGCCGGCGAGAAGGAGACGCGGGCGTGGACGCTGACGAACGGTGAGTCGGCGCTCGACGCGGCCGGCGCGATCCACTCGGACATCGCGCGCGGCTTCATCCGTTGCGAGGTGATCGACTGGAGCGACCTGGTCGCCCTCGGCTCGCACGCCGAGGTCTCCCGTCAGGGCAAGCAGCGCCTCGAGGGAAAGACCTACCTCGTCCGCGACGGCGACGTGCTCAACATCCGCTTCAACGTCTGACTCGAGTCAGACACACGTCTGACGAAGGCGCCTCGCCGCTCGGCCAGTGTGAGGGGGCGGTCGGCACGAGGTTTCCCACTTTCAAGTCAGATCGCGAAGCCGCCGCAAAACCGCTCTGCGCCTCGGATCGCAGCATCTGGTCACACTTTCGTTCCGATCTGGTCGCACTTCCGTGTGTCAGACGTGAGTCTGACTCACGTCAGACGCAGGCGGTAGGGATCACGCGCCGATCAAGACCACCCCGACCAGGGTCAGCACGATCCCTGTCTTCTGCGCGCCCGCTACGTGCTCGTGGAGGATCGACGCTGCCAGCAGGACGGTCACGATCGGGTAGAGCGAGGCCAGGACGGACGTGAGGCTGATGAGGCCGTGGGCCGAGGAGGCGGCGAAGAGGAGATTGCCGAGCGTGTCGCCGACGCCGACCGCCGCCACGAACGCGAGGTCGCGCGGCCGCAGGCGCAGGTCGGTCGGGCGGGCGGCGACCGCCGCGGCGACGAGGAGGAGGGCGGTCGAGCGGAAGATCAGCGACGCCCACCAGAAGTCCACCTTGCCCGCGGCGTGCATCCATGGGAAGTAGAGCCCGAAGCCGAGCGCCGCCAGGAGCGCCAGCCCCACGCCGGTCGCGACGCGCCGCGAGCCTTCGTGGTGCTCGATCGACGCGAGCACGACGCCGACCAGCGCGGCCGCGATCCCGGCGATCTGCCAGGGAGACGGGCTGTCGCCGGTTGCGATCCCGAAGGCGACGGGGATCACGGCCGACACGCCGGCGATCGGGGCGACGACGCTCATTGCCCCGACCTGCATGCCGCGGTAGTACGCGTAGAGGCCGGCGGTTCCGCATACGCCGGCAGCGATGGCGAAGAGGGCGCCCGCTCCGTGCGGTCCCTCGTGTCGCGCTGCGACGGCAATCGCAATCGCCAGCAGCCCACCGACCTGCGCCCAGAACAGAACGCGCAGGGTGCCGAGCGTCCGGCTGATGAGCGGGCCGGCGAAGTCGGCGACGCCCCAGGCGAGACTCGCCCCGAGGGCGAGCAGGAGCGGCGTCAATCGACGCGGCGGGTCGCGGCGACGGCGTCCAGCTGGTTCGCGTGGTACAGCACCGACGCCTCAGCCGTGCGAGCGGCTCGTGCGTCGTGGTGCACGGCGACGCAATGCACGAGCTCGGCGAGCTGTGACGCGGTCAGCCCCTCCGAGTGACTCTCGATCAGCCGCGTCCCCAGATGGACGTGACCGAGCAGGCGGCCCTCGTCCGTGACCGCGAACGCCGGCCCGCGCCCCAGCTCGACCGTGCGTCCCACATCGTGCAGGAGTGCGGCCGCCAGGAGCAGGTCGGAGCGGAGACGCGGATGGAGCTGCGCCGTCTCGCGGCAGAGCGTGGCGACACCGACGGTGTGCTCGAGCAGGCCGCCGGCGTAGGAATGGTGGTCGTCCGGCGTCGCCGGATACGCGGCGAGCTCGCAGGCGCCGAGGACGTTCCGAACGGTGGCGGCCAAGCCGGCGTGCGTCAGCTCGGCGACGAGAAAGTCGAGGAACCCGGCCAACTCGTCCGCGTCGCGCCGAATCGCCGGAGTCAGTGACGCCGGATCGACGTCCGAGGCTTCGAGCGAGCGCACGTCCAGCTGCAGCCGGTCACGGAACTTCTCGACGCGGCCGAGCACGCGCACGGCGTCGCCCTCGCCGAAACGGCCGTCGAGCAGCTCGACGTCGTTCCAGACCCGGGCCTCGATGCGACCGGTCGGATCGACGAGCTCGAGAGCCAGGTAGGGAGCGCCGGACTTCGTGCGTAGCTTGCGCTTCAGGCGCACGGCGTAGACGGCCTCGACGACCCGGTCTTCGGCCAGCTCCGCGATCGTCACAGCGGCAGTCTAGTTCCGGGCCCAGATACGGAAGCCGTCGCCCTCGCGGCTCGTGGCAACGCTGTCGAGCAGTTCCGCCGCCGCGCGCCGGCGCCAACCGAACGGCCCCGCGAGATCTGCGGCGGTGAGCTCTCCGGCCTGATCGAGTACGAGTCGCGCCAGCAGGCGGCGCGCATCCTCCAGCTCGGGCAGCGACGCAGGCACCCCCCATTTGCGCGCGACCAGGTCGTGCGCGATCGCGCCCCACGGGCCGTCCTGCTCGACGAGATACCCGTTCGTGAGGACGAGCCGGCGGTGCAGAGCGGCGACGAGCTTGTCGAGCTCCCGCTTCGGGAGACCCGTCAGATCGCGCAGCTGCGGGCCGGTCAGCGGACCCTCGTCGGTGATCGCGGCGACGACCGTTTGCTCGTCCGCCGACGGCTCGACTCGCTCGACCGCGGCCACGAGCACCGGCACCAGCCGGGGTGCGACGCACGTCGCGACCCGCGCGACATGCTTGCCGACGCACGCGAGACCCTGCAGCTGGAAGCTCGTCCTTCGCGCCCCAGAGAAACCCCATCTCCTCGGTCCAACGCACGAACCCTCCGTCCGGGTCGCGCACCGCCCACTGCCGGTCGGTCGAGCCGTTGACCTGCTCCCACAGCGAAGGCAGGACCACGTCGGCCTTCGGGAACACGAGCGCCAGCCCCACGTCGTCGATCCAGGCTGCCGCGGCCTCGAGCGTGCGCACCATTAGGCTCCAAGCATGCCGACGGTGAGGCCGTTCCGAGCGCTGCGCTACGACACTGCGGCCGCAGGCCCGCTCCCCAGTCTCGTCGCTCCCCCGTACGACGTCATCTCGGACGAAGCACGCCTCGAGTATCTGGCGCGCAACCCGTACAACGTCGTCCATCTCACGCTGCCCGACTCCGAGGACCAGGCGGGCCGCGACGTTGCGGCATGGCGCGCGAGTGGAGTCCTCGCCGAGGAGCCCGAGAGCTACTGGTGGATCGCGCAGGACTACGTCGGCCCCGACGGCGTCGCCCGCACGCGCGAAGGCTTCGCCGCGTCCGTCCCGGTGACGCCGTACGAGGAGGGCGAAGTCCTCCCGCACGAACGAACCCACGCCGGCCCGAAGGAAGGTCGACTCCGCCTTCTGCGCGCGACGCGGACCCAGCTCGAGCCGATCTTCCTTCTCTACGACGCCGATCCGCTGCTTGCGCGTCCGGACGGCGAACCGCTGCTGGATGTCGATGAGGGCGGCGTGCGCACCCGCGCCTGGCAGGTCGAAGGCGGCGAGCTTCGGCTGGCGACGCCGCTGCTGATCGCCGACGGACACCACCGCTACGAGACCGCAGTCGCCTACCGCACCGAGAATCCGGATGCGACGCACACGTTCGCCGTCCTCGTCTCGGCGCGCGCACCCGGGCTCGAGATCTTCCCCACCCACCGCCTCGTGCAGGAGCTGGGCGACGTCCCAGGCGAGGCGATCGATCGGCCGAACGGCGGCGTGACGCTGTATCGCGACGGGCGCTACACCCGCGTCGCGGCCGACGACGACTTCGGCCCGCGAGTCGTCGAGTCGCTCGCGCCCGCGGGCGTGACGTACACGGCGTACGCGGACCAGGCGGTCGCTGCCGTCGATCGCGGCGAGGCGAAGGCCGCGTTCCTGCTCGAGCCGGTCACGGTCGAACAGGTTGCGCGGTTCGCCCACGCCGGCGAGGCGATGCCGCAGAAGTCGACGTTCTTCTATCCCAAGCTCACCTCCGGGCTCCTGTTCCACCCGGTATGAGCCCGTGGCTCGAGCTGTGCCGCGCGGCGCGCGACGACGTCGCGCGCGTGCTCGAAGAGCTGCCCGGCCGCGCCGAGCGCGAGCCGATCGTCGGCGCCGGCGAAGGGGGCGACGAGACGACCGCGATCGACGCAGCGGCGGAGCGGGTGATCCTCGACCGCTTCAAGGACGAAGACGTCCGTATCGTCAGCGAAGAGGTCGGAAGCTTCGGCGACGGTCGCTGGACGGTGGTCGTCGACCCGATCGACGGCTCGCTGAACGCGAAGCGCGGGATCCCCTTCTTCTCCATCTCGATCGCGGTCGCCGATGGGGGCACGATGGACGACGTCGTCTTCGGCTACGTCTTCGACTTCGGGACGCGCGAGGAATGGACTGCGACGCGAGGCGGCGGCGCCCTTCTGAACGGCCGCGCGCTGACGCAGCTGCCGAAGGACGAGCTCGAGATCCTCTCCTTCGAGGCGACCACGACGTCGTACGTCGCCGAGAATGCGGCGAGCTTCGACGGACTCGCCCATCGCCTGCGGGTGATGGGCTCCCTGGCGATCACGCTCTGCCATCTCGCCGCAGGGCGGGTCGACGGCGTCGTCTCGCTGAAGAACGCGCGCTCGGTCGACATCGCTGCGGCCCAGCTGCTCGTCCGCGAGCGCGGGCTGGCGATCGACCTGCCCGACGATCCGCCCTTCGGCTCGGCCCCGCTCGATCTCGTCCCGCGGTCCCGGGTCGCGGCTGCGGGCAACCCCGAGCTCTGCGCGCCGCCTGGGCCGGGCGCTACCCTCGCGCTGATGCCTCACCGAGCTGCAGATCATCGAGGCGCTCGGCCGCGTGATCGACCCCGAGCTGCGGCGCCCGGTGACCGAGCTCGACATGGTTCGCGGCGTCGAGATCGACGGCGGTGCGGTCACGGTGACGATCGCGCTCACGGTCGTCGGCTGCCCGCTGCGGTCCTCGTTCGAGCAGCAGGTGGCCGAGCACGTCGGCACGCTGCCCGGTGTCACGTCCGTCGCGCTCGAGTTCGGCGTCATGACGCCCGACGAGCGTGCGGCGCTCACCACGAAGCTTCGCGGCGGAGCCGAGGAACGCGGCATTCAGCTTCCGGCGACGACCCGGGTGCTTGCCGTCGCCTCGGGCAAGGGCGGCGTGGGCAAGTCGACGCTGACGGTGAACGTCGCCGCGGCTCTTGCCGCGCTCGGACGCGAGGTTGGGATCCTCGACGCCGACATCTACGGCCATTCGATCCCTCACATGCTCGGCATCCGCCAGAAGCCGGTGATGGTCGACAAGATGATCGTGCCGCCGGTCGCGCACGATCTGAAGCTGATGTCGATCGGGTTCTTCCTCGACGACAACCAGCCTGTGATGTGGCGCGGCCCGATGCTTCATCGTGCGTTCGAGCAGTTCTTGCAAGACGTCCACTGGGGCGACCTCGACGTGCTGCTCGTCGACATGCCGCCGGGAACGGGCGACGTCTCCATCTCGCTCGGGCAGCTGCTGCCGCGCGCCGAGACCGTCGTCGTGACGACGCCCCAGCCGCTCGCGCAGGAGGTGGCCTCGCGCGCGGCCACGATGGCGCAGAAGACCGGCCTGCGTGTCGCCGGCGTCGTCGAGAACATGAGCTCCGACGTTTTCGGCTCGGGTGGCGGTGACCGTCTGGCTGCGGAGCTCGGCGTGCCGCTCCTCGGCCGCGTTCCGCTGGCTGCCGAGCTGCGCGAGTCGGGTGACCTCGGTGTGCCGCTCGTCGTCCGCGATCCGGACGGCGACGTCGCGCAGGCGATCTCCGAGATCGCCCGCACGATCGACGAGCAGCGTGTCGGCGGGTTCACCAAGACGCTGCCGCTCGTCTCCTGACGTGGTCGCGGCTGCGTTCTTCGACCTCGACCGAACGCTGATCCGCCGCTCTTCGGTCCTCGCGCTCGCCCCGTCGTTCCAGAAGCGTGGGCTCATCTCGCGCGGCGATCTCGCCAAGTCGGCGTTCTGGCAGGTGCTCTTCGTCGTGCGCGGCGCGAGCGCGGCGCGAGTGAAGGCCGCTGCCGAGGACGGGATGACGATCCTCGAGGGGTTCTCGGTCGAGGAGATGCAGCAGCTCGTCGGTGACGCGATGGAGCCGGTGCTTCGGCCGCTCGTCTACGCCGAGCCGCTGCGACTGGTGCAGCAGCACCGCGACCGTGGCGAGAAGGTGTACGTCGTGTCCGCAACGCTGCAGGAGATCGTCGAACGCATCGCCGACGACCTCGGCTTCGACGGCGCGATCGGCTCGACGTGCGAGATCGTCGACGGTGTCTACACGGGACAGGACGATCCGGGCTGCGCACGGCGAAGGGAAGGCACAGGCGGTGCGCGAGCTCGCGCAGGCCGATCAACTCGATCTCGCCGCATCGACGGCGTACTCGGACTCGTACAGCGACGTCCCGTTCCTGGAAGCCGTCGGTCACCCCGTCGCTGTCAACCCCGACCGGCGGCTGAGGAAGATCGCGCGCCTCCGCGGCTGGCCCACGATCGCCTTCTCCGCCCGTGCGGCCTGACGAGGCCCGTCCACGGCTCGCGGCGCTCGGGTTCGCCGACGCGGACGTCGAGACGCTGGCAGAGCACTTCCTCGACTGCGAGCGCCGTGGGCAGCTGGGGCACGGGCTCTCCCGGATCGAGTGGCTCGAGACGTGGGATGCGCTCCCGTCGGGCCGCGCCCGCCGCCTCGTCTCGGAGCCGGGTTACGAGCTCTGGGACGGCGAGGGCGCGCTCGGCTATCTCTCGCTCGCGGCGGCGGTCGAAGCGCAGCTCGCCGCGCCGCCCGAGCGGGCGCGGGTGGTCGTCTGCACGCGCACGTTCCCGACCGGGGCGCTCGGCTACTGGGTGCGCAAGCTCGCAGCCGGCGGGTTGGTCGCCGTGCTGACGGCGACCTCGCCGCGGCGGCTGCCGCCGCCCGGCGGCGGGCCGGAGCTCGCCGGGACGAACCCGCTCGCGATCGCGATCCCTTCGAGCGACGGGCGGCCCGTCGTCGCCGACGTCTCGATGGGCGCCGTCACGTACGGCGCAGTCCTCGCCGGACACGCCGATCCGGAGGAGCTCGTCCCGTTCGGCGGCGCGCAATCGCACAAGGCGTTCGCGCTCGCCGTCGGACTGCATCTGCTCGTCGATGCGCTCACGCCCGACGACGGCTTCGGCGCGGTGCTGGTCGTGGCGCAGCCGCAGGCCGATCCGGTGCCTGCGCTGCGCGAGCTCGCCGCCGGCGCCCGGTTGCCGGGCGACGGTTACCAGCTCTAGGCCGGAAAGCCCGGCTCGGCGCGGATCGCTGCGAAATCGGGGTCGGAGCGTGCGTTCTCGGCCCATTTGGGCTCGAGCTCGATCGCGCGCTCGCAGATGGAGGAGCGCGTCGAGGTGCCTGCCGGCGAGCGACTCGACGCAGGCGAGGTTGTACAGCAGCGCCGGATGCTCCGGCCGCTCGGCGAGAGCCTCCTGGTGAATGGCGATCGCCTCGTCCCAGTCGCCGCGGTTCGACGGCGGGGACGGCGGCGAACATCGCCTCCCAGGCCGAGACCACGTGCGGTTCGCCCGGTTTGCCGCCCAGTGCCAGCACGACGGTGTCGCCGTCGAGCGCCACCGCCCCTCGGCGGAGAGACGGCTCGCGCAGGAAGACGAGCTGGCCGGGGCCGAGCTCGTGGTCCGAGCCGTCGACCGTGAAGCGGGCCCGACCGCGCAGGACGAGGTAGATCTCCTCGTGCCCGAGGCTGCTCTCGGAGTGCTCTTCGACGATCTGGCCGCCCGCCTCCTTGGCCGTGTACGCGTTGACGCCGAAGGCGCGAATCCCGAAGTGCCGCCGGATCGGCCGCCAGACGAAGCCGTCCGGCATCTCGATCGCCTCGAGCTCGTCGACGTGGGTCCAGGCTCACGCCATCGCCTCGCTGTAGCGCGGGTCGTCGCGCAGCGAATCGAGATCCGTGTCGGTCTCTGCATAGGTGCGCACCTCGTCGCCGCCGGCGGCTCACCGCCCGGCGCAGGTGCTCGAAGGCCGCGGCGCGCTCGCCGGCCAGCGCTTCGAAGCACGCCGCGTTGTACGCGCCCTCCCAGGCGTCCGGATCGGAGGCGAGCGCCTCCTGCATCGCCTTGCGGCCGGCCTCGGCGTTGCCTGCACGGAGCTCCGCGTACGCGACGGCAAAGCCCTCCCAGGGAGAAGGAGTGAACGCCTGGCCGGCTTTCGCGCCGACCGCCAGGACGACCGTGCTCCGGCTCGAGCGCGGTTGCTTCACGCAGCGTGTCGGGCGGTGCGTGCACCAGGGTCCCGACGGGTGCTTCGAACGACTCCTCGCCGAGCGTGAACTGCGCCCTGCCGCGCAGCACGACGTACAGCTCCTCGGGCCCTTTCGGCTCGCGGTGGCGCTCGATCACATGGTCGCCCACCTCACGGCCGAGCCAGGCGTTCGCTCCGAAGGGTCGAAAGCCGAGGCGCCGCCGGAGCGGCAGCAGCACGTGTGTGCCGGCAGTCGACGGAGTACTGCTCGAGGTCGTCGATCGAGAGGATCTCGTAGCCGGCGTCGCTCACTGCGCACGCAGCTCCCGCAGCACGACGGGGTCGATCGCCGCCGCGCCGTCGACTCGCTCCTCGAGGTTCTCGACCCCCGCCCAGGCCGGGAGCGACTCTGTCGATCGGGCCGGCGATAGCCGAGCCGTGTGAGGCGCTCGGTCAGCTCGGAGCGCAGGTCGTCGTCGACTGGAACCCAGTTCTCACGCTGCGTCTTCCCGAACAGCAGGTCGTGGAGCCCGTAGAGCCGGGTCAGCTCCTCGACCGGACGTTTGTGGTCGTCGACCCTCAGGTCGACGACCACGTCGCTGAGGCTCGCGTAGCCACCGTTCCGCTCGACGATCAGAATGGCCGCCGATTGCTGGCCGCGGCGGTCCCCGCCCGCGGCCTGCGCGGCGGCGAGGCAGTCGAGCAGGCGCTCGGCGAGCGGCTTGCCCTGTGAGGCGGTGAAGGTCGACGCAAGCGCGGCGACCGTCTCCTCGCCGACGAGGATGTTCCCCTGGGCGGCGAACCCGGGGCCGGTGACGCCGCCGGCCCAGGTCATGCAGGCCGCACCCGGTGTAGGAGGCGCTGCCACCGCGCCCGTCGACCACGCCGAGCTGGCGTTGGTCGCGTCCGTCGTCGGCGTCGGTCAGCTGCCTGACGACCTCGTCGGCCGAAGCCCCTGCGCGCAGGAGCGCCAGTCCGTCGGGCCCGTAGCGCGGGTTCGCGTAGGCCTGCGTCGCGATCGCTCCGGTTCCGGGCTCGGCCCACGGGACGATCGAGCCGACGGCGAGGAACTTCGACTGGGTCGCGACACCCCATTGTCCTGCGTCGAGGTCGCAGGCGGCGATCGAGTACGTCGCGACGACGTCTCGGCTCAGCCATAGGTGAGCTCGGTCAGGTCGAGTTCGAGCAGCGCGCGGTCGGTCACGAGCGCCGTTGCCACCTCCGGGCGCGAGAGGGCAGCCTTCACCTCGTCGGGGCTCGACGCGCGCACCACGACCGGGCGGCCCCCTGCGTGCGCCTCCTTCAGCGCCTCGTCGTCGATGCGGTCGAGGACGAGGGCGTCGTCGAGTTCCAGCTCTCCGTCGAACGAGATCTCCGGCACCCGGCGGCCCGTGGCGCCGAACCAGCGCTCTCTCACAGCTCCACCGTGTCCCCCGGCTGCCATCGCTCGACGCTCGCACTCGTCAGTGCGGCCAGCGCGTCGGGTGTGCCGGTGAAGATCGGGAACGTGCCCCAGTGGCCGGGCAGGCAGCGCGGGCTGCCGAGCAGCTCGAGTGCGACCGCGGCTTCCTCCGGGCCCATCGTGAAGTGGTCGCCGATCGGCAGCACGGCGACGGTCGGCTCGTAGAGGCGCGCGATCAGCGCCATGTCGCCGAACACGCTGGTATCGCCCGCGAAGTAGATGCGCTGGCCGTCTGCCGCGATCACGAACCCGGATGGGTCGCCGGCGTACGACCCGTCGGGCGCCGAGCTCGAGTGCAACGCGTGCGTCATCGTGAAGCGAATCCCGTCGACCTCGACCGTGCCGCCCTTGTTGAACGAAATCACCTTGTCGTCCGGAACGCCGTTCTTCGTCAGCCAGCCCATCAGCTCGATCATGCCGAGCACCGTCGCTCCGGTCTTCTGCTGAACCGACGCGACGTCGGAGACGTGATCGCCGTGGCCGTGCGTGACCGCGATCACGTCGGCGCGTTCGGGCTCTTTCTCCGAGTCAGGGGTGGTCGGACCGCTCAACCATGGGTCGACATAGACGCGCTTGCCCTCCGCGGTGTCGAGCCGGAAGGAACCGTGACCGAGCCAGGTGACAGATGCCATGAGACCCTTTCTCCCGAGGACGGCGTGAGCATAGAAGGACCGTCCGGTCCGGGAGAGAAGCTAGTCGCCGGTGCTTCGTCGAGCTCTTCCGGTCGTACTGGCGGCCGCCGCCGCAGTCGCCGACTCGCGCGGGGCGTACGGCCCGGCGTCGAGCCTGCTCCTGGCAGCGGTGCCCTGCACGGCAGTCGCGGCGCTGCTCTCGTTCGGCGACTACCTCGAGCACCGAGGCCGGGCGATCGCCGGGACGCAAGCGCTGCTCTGGGGGCTCGGACTGGCGCTCGTCGTCCTTTCGTGCGCGGCACGATCACCGGCAGCGCAGACGCACGAACTGCCCGCGCTGGCGTCGTCGGCACTGACGGCCTGCCTGGCTGTCTACGTGCTGAAGGCGCTCCTTGCGCTGGCACCGTACGCGCGACTCGCGCTTCGGCCCGCCAAGCCGTAGCCGTTGCTCACGCGTCATTGCCTGGCCCGTGCAAGCATGAATCGATGAGGCTGGCAGACCTGAGCCGGCTCGCCGCCGAACTCGAAGGAGTCACCGAGCGTTCCCGAGGCGGCCTGCTCGACTGGCGATACCGCGGCCGTCTAGTGGCTCGACAGCTCGACGACACTCACGTCGTCATCCGTGCGTCTTTCGACTTTCGTGACTTCCTGCACCACTCGTTCCCCGAGACATTCTCTGTGCCAAGACGTTTCACCGATCACATGATGATCGTCGCCGATCTCGAGCACGGCAACGCCGACGCCATCGAAGACGCGGTCATCGGCGCCTGGGAGCTCCAGTCGGGAAGGCAGCCCGGTCCCGCCTAGCGGGGCCAAGCTCGGCGCTTCCCGCAGGGCGGCCTACCGGGCGAGGTTGTCTGCCTCTGCCAGCGCGTGATCGGCGAATGCGACCAGTGCGTCGTGCGCGTCATGGACGTCCGCACGGTACGTCGCCAGGGCCTCGTCGATGAAGCTCGACCATTGCGGGTATCTGGCTGCGGCCCAGGCCGCTGCGCTCTCCTTCGTCGTCTGGTCTCCCGTTGCGAGCGCGTAGAGGGCGCGGCAGAGCGTGATCACCACGTACCCCTGGTGCGCTGGAACGTAGGCGACCCACGGCGCACGAACTCTGCTCGGCCAGTCTCTCAGCAGCACCTCGACGGCGTGCCTGTAGGCGTCGGGGCTGATCTTCGGGCCGAGGTCGAGCGGAGGCGGCCCGAGAATGGTCTCGCCGTCCGTGACGACGCTCTGCCAGTCGACTGTCGAGTCGAAACCGGCGTCCCGGACGTGAAGCGGCTCGCCGGGGCTGATCACGGCGATGCGTCCGCTCGGGCGATCGCCGAACGTCCGTAGCACCTCGCGAGCAACGTACGCGACCTCGACGCGCTCGACCCATGCGGGCCGCTCGGACACGAACGCGTCGTGGAGACCTCTCAGCGCGTCGAGCTGCTGCCCCTCCTCGATCTCGGCCGCGACGACCGCCATCAGGTCGAGGTCGCTCTTGCCGGGATAGAAACCACCCGCTGCAAGCGAACCGAACACGTACAGCCCGAGCAGGTCTGGGCCGAGATGACGCTCGATCGCAGACGTCAGTTGCTCGAGCGTCTTCCGTGCGTCCGTCGTCGCGCTGTCTCCCATCGGCGAACATCTTTACCGGGCAGCGACGAGGTGAGCGCTAGTCGGAGATCGTGTCGACGTAGAGGTGGGCTTCACCCACGGCCACGAAACCGAGCTTCTCGACGATCGGTTTCGACATGCGACCCGCCTGCACCGTGAGGGCCGGCGTGCCACGCGCCACCGCCGCTTCCCAGCGAGCGGCGATCAACGCCTGATAGACACCGCGCCCACGCGCCTCTTCGAGCACGGAGCCTCCGAAGAGGTTCACCCCCGCCGCCCCGAGGGCCGCGAACGCCGTACCCACGACACGCCCGTCGATCGACGCAATGAACTGCCGCCCGGGGTTCGAGGGGTTCCCATACTCCTCCCACCGCTTCGGCAATTCGGCGATGGCGTCGACTCGCATCGCCTCGGGATAGTCGAATGCCACCATGGCGACCTGCGTAGCGGCGACGAACTCCTCATACGTCTCCGTTTCCTTCACGTCCACTCCTGAGCCGGCTCGCGCCCGCGGCGCTTCCAGGAGCACCATTGCGTTCTCCACCGCTTCGAAGCCCGGCGTGTCCTCGTGCACGAGACCTGCTGTCTCGAACAACTCCTCGAGGTGCTGCCGCTCGGGCGCGAGCCACCAGGCAAGCACTGACTTCCCGCGTTCTCGCGCAACCCGTCGCGCGCTCTCGACAGCCCCCTCGACATCGTCGGCCGAGACGCCGATCGGCTCTACGACCTGCGCAGATGGATACGGGTTGAGCAGCAGCAGATATCCATCTCGCTCGATCCGCTCCGAGCTCGGCGCGGGAGGAAGCTCCCGAAACGGGTGAAGAGCAAGTTCACGGACAGCCTGCGGGACCTCCACGAACGTCAACCTATCGGTGTCGCAGTCGGCCTGATCTGTGGCCCAGTAGGCTTGGCCGGCTCGACGAAACGAACTCGATCAGAGGAGCAGCGCGTGGTCGTGAACGCCATCTTGGTGATTCTGTTGCTGGGATTCGTGGGCTTGGGAGCGTGGTTCCTCATTCGGGCGTCCGGCGGCCGCCGACGCTGAAGAGCACGCGCGCTCGAAGGCAGACTCTGGCATTCCACCGAGAGGGCGAGGTTGATGAATCCGAACAAGGAACTGTGGGAAAAGGGCGATTTCACGCGCGTGGCGCAGAGCATGCGAGAGAGCGGCGAGGAGCTCGTCGCGAGCCTCGGAGTCACAAGCGGGCTCGAGGTGCTCGACCTCGGCTGCGGCGACGGAACGACTGCGCTGCCTGCGGCGCGTTTGGGCGCCGACGTGCTCGGCGTCGATATCGCGAGCAACCTCGTCGAAGCGGGCAACAGGCGGGCGGAGCACGAGGGCCTCGCCAATTGCCGATTCCAGGAAGGCGATGCGTCGGACCTGCATGAGCTCGCGGATGACAGCTTCGATCTCGTCGTCAGCATCTTCGGAGCGATGTTCGCGCCGAAGCCGTTCGACGTCGCGCGGGAGATGGTCCGCGTAGCACGGCCCGGTGGGCGGATCGTGATGGGCAACTGGATCCCCAACGACCCGACTCTCGTGGCGCAGATCCTGAAGATCAGCGCCTCCTATTCGCCTCCCCCGCCGGACGGGTTCGTCAGCCCCATGACCTGGGGAGTCGAGGAGAACGTGGTCGAGCGGTTCGGCAGCGCAGGAGTGCCCGCCGACAACATCTCGTTCCTGCAGGACACGTACACGTTCAACTACGCAGATACGCCGACAGCGTTTCTCGCTCTGTTCAGAAGCTATTACGGGCCGACGATGAACGCCTTTGCAGCCGCGGAAGGCGCTGGCCGCGAGGCGGAGCTGCAGAACGAGCTCGAGACCCTCTTCGACGAGAAGAACACGAGCTCGAGCAGCGATGCCACCTCCATCCCTGCGACGTTCTTGAGGGTGACGGTCTCCGTTCCGTAGTTCGCGCCGGGATCGCACCCGGATGACGTGCACATAGCCTACGAGCGTTGTTGCGCGATGAGTACAACGGATTCAGCGAGCGCCTGCGCGCACGCGTGGCCGAGGACGGACGTGCGCTCGGCCTCGTCGCGGTCGGGTCGATGGCGGCGGTCGACTACCAGCCCGATGAGTGGTCCGATCACGACTTCTTCATCGTCACGGCATCGGGGATCCAGGAGGAACTGCGCGCCGATGTGTCGTGGCTGCCAGACGCCGATCGCATCGTGTTCTGGCACCGCGAGACGGAGCACGGGCTTCAGGTCTTCTACGACGACGGACACCTACTCGAATTCGCCGTCTTCGACCTGGACGAGCTCGAACTGGCCGGCGTGAACCGCTACCGCGTCCTGCTCGATCGCGGCGGCGTCGAGGTCCGGATGGCAGCGGTACGGACGCAGACGCATGCTCGTCCGCGGCACGACGACACGCATCAGTTCGGCAAGTTCCTCGCGTGCGTCCAGGTCGGTGCGGGGCGCGCGCGCCGCGGCGAGGAGCTGAGTGCAGCGATGTTCGTCAAGGATCTGGCGCTCCGCTTTCTCGTGGTCTTGATCACGCGGACGGTCCCGGCGAAGGACGCATCGCTACTCGACGATCTCGACCCTCTCCGGCGCTTCGACTTCGTCTATCCGACGCTTGCGCGCGAGCTCGCCGGTCTCTGCCGGCGCGAGACCGTCGACGCGGCGCTCGGGCTGCTCGCCGTCGCCGAGCGGGAGCTCGGTCCGCGACGCCCCGAGCTCCCCTGGCAACTCGTCCCCGTCATCCGGCGCCGACTCGCCTGACGCGGGGTAGGCCGGCTACTCGCTCGGCTCGACGATGAGCAGGGAGTTTCCGTCGGGGTCGCGCAGCCAGAACATCGGCGGCACGGGGCCGCCCATGCGGGAGACCTCTGCGTCGACGTCGACTCCCGCTGCCTTCAGGGCGGCGTGATCCGCGTCGACATCCGTCGTGTCGAGACAGATGCCCGTCTGGCTCTCGCCTGCCGAGCTTCCCGGCGGCGGCGGCGCGAGCGCGATCGTCGTCGGAGTGCCGGGCAACGAGACCTCGACCCAGCGCATCCCCGGGCCCATCGGAACGTCGACGACCTTTTCGAACCCGAGCGTACCGACGTAGAAGTCGAGCGCCCGGTCGGTATCGGAAACCGTCACGCACACCCGTCCGACGCGGGTGAGGTTCAAGCCGGCTGCTACTTGCGTTGACATCTGGTTCCTCCTCAGCGGTGTGGTCGATCGATAGACGACCGGCACGACCGAAACTCATCGGACGGTCAGGACGACGTTGCCGGTCTTCTGATGCGTCTCCACGTAGCGGTGCGCAGCTACGACGTCCGCGAGCGGATAGGTGCGATCGATCACGGGGCGGTACTCACCTGTCTCGACGAGTCCTGCGAGGGTCAGGATGTCGGGCTTCGTGTAACGCACGATGCCGAGCTTCGCTCTCTTCGTCAGCAGGGAGATCACGGCGTCGCGCCACATGAATCCGGGATCGGTCG
Organism: uncultured Thermoleophilia bacterium; assembly: GCA_963708505.1. Lineage (GTDB taxonomy): Bacteria > Actinomycetota > Thermoleophilia > Gaiellales > Gaiellaceae > PALSA-600. The sequence goes on along the minus strand of CAVPST010000007.1, from coordinate 927,543 downwards.
TGATGTAGAGCCCGTCCGGCCTCAGCGACCGCCTGCAGCGGAAGAACGAGTGCTTGCCGGCCGCATCGAGGACGATGTCGTATGTCTCACCGTTCTTCGTGAAGTCGTCCTCGAGGTAGTCGATGACCTCGTCGGCGCCGAGTGAGCGCATGAGGTCGACGTTCTTCGTGTTGCAGACAGCGGTGACGTGCGCACCGAGATGCTTCGACACCTGCACCGCGCCGACTCCGATCGAGCCCGATGCGCCGTAGACGACGATCCGCTGACCGGGGTGAAGACCGGCTGTCCTCAGAAGAGAGATCGCGCTGAGTCCTCCGTCGGCGACCCCGGCCGCCTCGACGAATGTCAGCGCAGCCGGCATGCACGCGATCGCGTCGGATTCCCGGACGCACACGTACTCGGCGTTCCCGCCTGAGCAGATGCCAAAGACGCGCTCGCCGACGGCGAACCCGGTGACGGCTTCGCCCGCGTTCTCCACCTCGCCTGCGAACTCGAGGCCGACAGCGTTTCGCCTCGGGCGAATCAGGCCGGTGAACAGGCGGCCGGCGAAGTACTCGGCGCCGCGCAGGCCGCAGTCGCTCCTGGTGGCCGTCGCCGCGTAGACCCGTACGAGGACCTCGTCCTTCTTCGGCGCCGGCGTTTCGACCTCTTCGAGCCGAAGGACTTCGGGCGGGCCGTACCTGTCGAAGACGACTGCTTTCATGGCTGCCGTCAACGTCCTCCAGTTCCAGCACCCGAGTCAAGTGATGCGCTTCCCCGAGGGCTTGACCGGGTATTACTTCGGTTTGTATAGTTTTGGAAGATCCATTTCCCGTTCCGGCCCCTTACGGGCAGCGGCTCGGCGAGAAATACGGCACCTTCACAGTCACGGCCTTGGCGTGCGGTTCGGCGAGCGTCATCCGGGTGAAGAGCATCCTGCGCGGTGTTCGACAGACCCGCGGCCGCAGCAAGCGGACCGTCACGCCTTCGTGCCTGAAGTGCCCGGCAGCGCAGTTGGGCTCGCAGAGGTTCATCCACCAGACGGCGGTGCCGACGGCCCGGCTCTCCGTCCATGACGACCACCGCGCGCGGGTCAGAAACTGGCCGCCGTCACCGCATCCGAGCAAGATGTACGACGGTCGCAACTGCGACGCGCCGCCGCAGACGCTGAGTCGCGGGACCGTCGCGGAAGACGCGTCGAGCGCGGGTACTCCGACCAGCGTGAGAAGCAGGCTCGTCGCGACTGCGCAGACCAACCGTGTCTGGGGCATTGTGAGGAACGGGACCGCGGGCACCGGGCGGATCGTACGCGGCGCTTGCCGCGGCCTCAGCGACGCTGGGCTGTGACGAGCGCAACGATGCGCGTCGAACGCAGCGTGCCGCCGGCGCGGTCGATGATCCGCTCGGATTCGGATCGCAGCTCCGCCCGAACAGCGGGGGAGAGGCGTTCGTGCCTCGCGGTCGTCTCGAAGACGGCCCAGAGCTCGTCGGCTGTCTGCTCGGTCACCCGCGGAACGGTCGTCAACGTCGCCGGCCCGAAGAGGCGCTCCGCCTCAGCGACCTCGAACCCTGGGTGGGCCAGCCAGGCCCAGACCTCCGAGACGTTGTCGTGCCGCTGCTCCGCACCGGCGACGATCGTTGCCTCGTCGCGCGGTGCGGGGCGCTCGGAGGCCTGTGCGGGAGCAAGCCGCCGGAACGCTGCGTCGAGCTCGGCGACGGCATCCCCGGCCGACTCGTTACGCACGCTGACGGGCTGGAACAGGCCGATCGTCCCGCCCGGGCGAAGCACGGCCGCGGCCTTCCTCCAGCCGACCTGCGGATCGACCCAGTGGAACGCCGACGCCGACAGGACCGCGTCGAACGATCCTTCGGGCAGCGGCACGTCCTCGAACCGGCCAATGTGGAACCGGACGAGCTCGGAGTCGTTCAGCCGCCGTCGCGCGACCTCGATCATGTTCCGTCCCGGCTCGACCGCGTCGACGTGCAGACCGAGCACGACGAGCTCCTCGGTCAGCTTTCCCGTTCCGGAGCCAACCTCGACGACCCGGGACTCGGAGCCGAGGCTCGCGAGCTCGACCGCGGTGGCGACGAGGGCGCTCGGGTAGCCGGAGCGCTGCGCGTCGTATGCCTCCGCCATCCGGTCGAACACCTGGCCGTGCCGTTGCGCGTCGAGAATCCGGTCGCGGACGGCCGGCCCGTCGGTGAGTCGCGTCCAGTGGACCTCGGTCTCCCAACGCCGTTGGTACTCGTCCGAGGTGAGGAGCGACCGGGCGCGCTCGAGCAGCGGCAGCCGGTCCGCGTCGGGCAGGTCGGCGAGCCAGCCCATCGACGCGAAGAACGAAAGCAGTCCGTCGCGGTCGACTGTCTGCGGATTCGCCAGCCGTGCGACCTGCAGCGGCTCGAAGCGCGAGCCGGCGCTCGCGAGGCGGTCGTCGCCGAAGGAGAAGCCGGCGCCCCTCAGGTCGAGCGGGTCGTAGTCGACTTGACCTGGTTTCGGCGCGCGCTCGGCCAGGAACCGTTCGAGGGCCGCGATCGGCGGCTCGGTCGGTCCTGCCGGGAGGTTCCAGAGCAGGACGAGCGCCCCGCCCGGCCGGAGGACGCGGACGATCTCGGCGAGTGCGCGACCCTCGTCGAACCGGTGGAAGGCCTCGGCCGCGAAGACTGCATCGACCGAGGCGTCGGCGAGCGGGATGTCCTCGGCCGTTCCGGCGACCGTCTCCGCCTCCGGGCAACGCCTCTCGAGCAGGCGGCGCATCGGCTCGGCGGGCTCGAGAGCGACCACCCGGTCGAATGCGGCGACGAGGAGCCGCGTGAGCTTCCCGGTTCCTGCGCCCAGCTCGAGCACCGTCGCCGTCGGCGGCAAGGCCGCAACGCCTACTGCCTCAACCGGCCAACCGGGCCGGCCGCGCTCGTAGTCCTCGGGCCACCGATCGAGGCTGCCGATGGGCATGCTCCAACTGTCCGTCAACGGGCGTGATCGTACAAAGCCCGTCTTGAGTGCTGTGCTCAAATGGCGAGATGCGGGTCGACGTCCTGACCGAGATCGAGATCGATCGGCCCCGTGGCGAAGTCGCAGCCTTCGCTGCAGACCCCGACAACGCATCGGATTGGTACGAGAACATCAGCAGCGTCGAGTGGAGGACGAAGAAGAGGCGGTTGGCGGTTGGAGCCGAGATCGCCTTCGTCGGGGTGCTGCTCGGCCGCCGGCTCTCCTACACCTACCGGGTCACCGAGTTGATCTCTGGCGAGCGGCTCGTGATGAGCACCTCGAGCGGCGCGTTCCCGATGGAGACGACATACACCTGGGAGGACACGCCCGAGGGCTCCACGCGCATGACGCTGCGGAACCGGGGCGTCCCGAGCGGCTTCTCGAAGCTCGCGACGCCGTTCATGGCGGGGGCCATGCGACGCGCGAACCGCAATGACCTGCGGCGGCTGAAGGAGCTCCTCGAAGCAGGCTGAGCTTGCGGTTCGGCTCGCGAACGGCCATGCTTGCCTCTCGTGGCCCTCGTCGCCATCATCATCGTCCTCCTCGTCCTCCTTCCAGCCGCGGCGCTCATCTGGCGTTTCAAGAAGGACGACGAAACCGTCGGCGGCGGCTCGTTCGGCCACCAGATCGGCGACGGCGACGAGGACTGGGGTCCGCACAGCGACCCGCCGCCGCCACCAACACCGCCACCGGCCGGTTGAGGGCCTGGAAGATTCAGGCGCGCCCCCGCGTCCTGTAGGCATGAATACGCGCCTCTTGCTCACGTTGCTCGCGCTGGGGCTCCTGCTGCTCGCACTCGGCGGCTGGCTCGTTCAGGCGCTGCGCTGGCCGTCGCGTTCGCTCGTCGTCCCCGCCCGCTGATCGGGTCGCGTCCCTAGCGTTCAGCCGGCGGCGTGCCGGCGAGGCGCTCGGTGAACGTCTCGAGCTCCTCGCGCGAGTAGGGCGTCTGGCGTCGCCGTGTGCCGGGCGGGTCGTTGACGAGACCAGTGCCCTCGCGCCACGCGCGGGCCGGCCGGATCGGCCGAGGCTGGAAGTCGCCGCCGCAGTTCGGGCAGACGCCGTGCAGCACTACCTCGACGCAGCCGGCGCAAAACGTGCACTCGTAGGTGCAGATCCGCGCGTCAGCCGCCCCGGGCGGCAGGTCCTTGTCGCACAGCTCGCAGTTGGGGCGGAGCTCGAGCACGAGCCGCGATGATATTCGGCGGAGATCGCGGTCTGCTCGGCAACAACTCGTCCTCCAGGAGGCACGCATGGCGAAGCTCAGGTTCAGCATCACGATGTCGGTAGACGGGTACGTGGCGGGACCCGGTCAGAGTCGCGACAACCCACTCGGCGAAGGCGGTCTCGCTCTCCACGACTGGGCCGTCGTCACGCGGACGTTCCGCGACGCCCATGGGACCGAGGGCGGCGGGGAGACCGGGCTCGACGACGATCACCTGGCCAGGTGGAACACGAACATCGGCGCGACGATCATGGGGCGCAACATGTTCGGGCCGATCCGCGGGCCGTGGGGCGAGGAGGCCTGGGACGGGTGGTGGGGCGACGATCCTCCGTTCCACACGCCTGTGTTCGTCCTGACCCACCACCCGCGTGAACCGCTCGAGCTGCGCGGGGGCACGACCTTCTACTTCGTCGGCGGCGACGTCGAAGCCATCCTCGAGCAGGCGTTCGCGGCCGCCGGTGGACAGGACGTCGCGATCGGCGGTGGAGCGTCCACGGTGCAGCAGTTCCTGCGGGCCGGCCTGGTCGACGAGATGGAGATCCACGTCGTGCCACTGCTGCTCGGGGGCGGCGCCCGTCTCTTCGAGAACCTGGACGGCGGGCCGGCCGGCTACACGTGCACCGGTCTGGAGAGCTCGTCCGCGGTCGCGCACTACAACTACGTTCGCGACCGTTGATGGAAGATGTCGTGCGGATGTCCGACGCGGTCGAGGTTCGCCGGCTTGACGCGGCCGAGCTGCCGGCGCAGCTCGACGCGCTCGCGAGCGTCCTCCACGACTGCGTCACGGGAGGCGCGTCGGTCAGCTACATGGCGCCGTTCTCGCACGAGCAGGCCCGAGACGCGTTTGCGGGCTTCGCTGCGGAGGTCGAGGAACGCCGCCGGCTGCTGCTCGCGGCTTTCGTCGACGGGGAACTGGTCGGGACGGTGCAGGTCATCCTCGCGCTGCCGCCCAACCAGCCGCACCGCGCCGAGATCGCGAAGCTCCTCGTGCACCGCTCAGCGCGGAAGCACGGTATCGCTCAGCTCCTGATGGAGGCCGCCGAGGACGAGGCACGCGCCGAGGGCAAGACGCTCCTCGTGCTGGATACGGTCACCGGCGACGCCGCCGAGCGCCTGTACACGCGGATCGGGTGGACGAGGGTCGGCGTGATCCCCGGCTACGCCCTGTATCCCGACGGGCGTCCCTGCTCGACGACTGTTTTCTGGAAGGCGCTCTAGGCCTCAGCCGAACCAGCGCGCGCGGCGGCTCGACCCGAAGTGCTCCTTCTCCTTGACGAGGGCCACCGAAGGCTCGCTGAAGACTCCGGTGGGTTTCGGGGCGGTCAAGAAGTCGACGTCGACCCGTCCGACGCGGCCGCCGCCGAACTCGACGTAACACGAGCCGCGGCCGCCGTAGGCACCCGGCGCCTCGCCGCCTGCGATCGTCGCGACCAGCGATGCGGCCACGATGCGTGCTGCGCCCTCGGCGAAGACGCCCGCCTTCGGCACGCCGACCGTCGCGACGTCTCCGAGCGCGTAAACGCCCGGGAACCGCGTCTCGAGCGTGGCGGAGCTGACCGGGATGTAGCCCTCTTCCGCGAGTCCGCTCGCGAGCACGACCTCGGGCGCTCGGTGCTTGGGCACGCCGAGGAAGAGGTCGAAGGGCAACTCGGCACCGTCGTCGAGCACCACCACGTTGCGGGCCTGGTCGAGCGCCGCGACGCGCCGGCCCGGGACGAACCTCATGTCCCGTTCGGCGAATGCCGCCAGGAGCGCGGCGGACGTGTCGGGTGACGGTGGGACGGGTGTCGAGAACGGCATGACGAGCGTGATCTCGCACGCGTCTCGAACACGGCGCGTGGAGAGGTAGTCGTGCAGGAGCAGCGCACACTCGCTCGGCGCGGGCGGGCACTTGAACGGCGCCCCGCAAACGCCGACGATTGCCCGTCCATGCGTGAATGTCGGCAGCACGTCCGCGAGCCGGGCTGCGCCCGCCGTCGAGTAGAACTCGTTCTCCGCCTCGACCAGCCCGGGTGTGGCAGCGAAGTCGTAGTCGGCGCCAAGCGCGACCACGAGGATGTCGGCCTCGTACGAGCCGCTGTCGGTCGTCACATGCCGCGCCTCCGGGTCGATCGCCGTGACCTCTTCCCGGACGAGCCGCACTCCGGGCTTGACCAGGTTGCGGTACGGCAGTCGCACGGCGTCGAGGGTCGTGCGCCCGAACATCACGTCGAGCTTCGAGTAGCCGAAGACGAAGGCGTCGCTCTTGTCGATGAGCACCACGTCGGCCTGGTCGCCGAGTGCCTCCGACAGCCCGGTCGCCAGCTCGAGACCGCCGAACCCGGCCCCGAGAATCACGATCCGCGGAGAGGCCAACTAGAAAGGAAGTGCGTCGGCGGCGGAACGCGCCACATCGATCAGCGGCTGGACGAAGAAGAACGAGCCAACCGTGACGACCGCGCAGAAGGCAACGCCTGCGCTCAGCAGGAGCTCGCGCGGCGGCGAGCCGCCGGCCGGCGCGAGCTGGAGCTCGGCCCGATCGCGGAAGTACATGGCGCGGACGATCCCGAGGTAGTAGTAGGCGGAGATCATCGTCGCGATCACTCCGGCGACGATCAGCCACCACCATCCGCGCTCCCACGCAGACGCAAAGACGTAGAACTTCGCGACGAAGCCGCCGGTCAGCGGAAAGCCGAGGAAGCCGAGCATGAACACCCACATCGAGACGCCGAGGAACGGCCGCTCCCAGCCGAAGCCGGACAGCGCCTCGAGCGTCACGGGCACGCCCAGCTCGCGCTCGCGGGCAGCGACGACAGCGAATGCGCCGAGCGACGTCGCGGCGTACGGGATGAGGTAGAACATGACCGCCCGGGCACCCAGCGGGCTCGCGACCGAGACTCCGATCAGCATGAAGCCGGCCTGTGAGATGGACGAGTAGGCGAGGATCCGCTTCACGTTTCGCTGGACGAGCGCAGCGATGTTCCCCCAGGCGAGCGACACGATCGCGATCACCGCGAGCGCGTACGTCCACAGGCGCTCCTCGTGCGGGAAGGCGGTCACGAACAGCCGGTAGGCGACGACGAACGCGGCGATCTTCGTCGCCGACGCCATGAACGAGGTCACCGGCGTCGGGGCGCCCTGGTAGACGTCCGGCGTCCACTGGTGGAACGGCGCCGCCGAGGCCTTGAACGCGATGCCGACGATGATCATCGCGAGGCCGACGACGAGCATCGCGTCGCCGCCGTGGCCGAACGCGGCGATCTTGTCGAAACTCAGCTCTCCTGTCTCGCCGTACACGAGCGCCGAGCCGAACAGGAGCGTCGCCGAGCCGACGGCGCCGACGATCAGGTACTTGAGCCCCGCTTCGAGCGAGCCGATCAGGTCGATGTCGATCGCACACATCACGTAGAGGCCGATCGAGAACCACTCGAGCGCCAGGAAGAGAGTCAGCAGGTTGGCCGCGGCGACGAAGAACGACATCCCGGCCGCGGTGGCGGTCAGCAGGGCGTAGAACTCGGCCACGTGCTCGTCGCGCCAGCGCTCGCGGTACGAGATGAGGACCGTGATGGCTCCCGCGGCTGCGATCAGGACCTGGGCGAGTGCGCCCCAGCGGTCGCGGTACATCGAATCGTGCACGAGTACCGTCGGGAACGGGCTCTTCACGTCGAGCACGACTGCGAAGACGAACGCGGTGACGAAGCCGGCGAAGCCGACGAACGCAGCGACGATCTTCCGGACCGTCCGCCGCGTGAAGACGGCGACCATCAGCAGGATTGCCGACGCGGCGAGCAGCGAGAGGATCGGCGAGAGCGCGAACCAGTCGATGTGCGGCTTGACGATCACCGGTTGAGCCCCGCACCGAGGGTGGCCTTCGCGTGGTTGCCGCCGAACGAGTGGCCCGAGATCAGGTTCGGCCAGGCCGAGAGGCCGAGCAGGCAGACGACGAGGGGCACGACGACGGCAAGCTCGCCGACGCGCAGGTCGAGCGCAGCGTCAGGCACTGCGGACCCCACCTCCTGGTGGAGCACACCGGAGATCGCGCGGAGCATGTACATCGCCGCCAGCACGATCCCGAAGGCGCCGATGACGGCCCACGCCCAGCCTTGCTGGAACACGCCTGCGAGAATCAGAAACTCGCCGGCGAACATCGTCGACAGCGGCACCGCGAGCGAGATGATCCCGGCGGTCATCACCAGGGTCGCCAACGCGGGGCGGCCGCGCGCCATCCCGCCGAGCAGGCGGAACTCTCCGGTCGAGGTCCGCCGTTCGACCATGCCTGCGAGCAGGAAGAGCGAGGCCGAGACGAGCGCGTGGTTGACCATCTGCAGGACGGCGCCGTCGTAGCCCAGGTCGTTGTTCGCGAACAGCCCCAGCCCGATCAGGCCCGCCTGGGCGAGCGACGAGTACAGGATGACGCCGCGGAAGTCGGGTGCGCGGAACGCGAGCAGCGATCCGTAGATGAGCGTCACCGACGAGAGCACGAGCAGCACGACCCGCCAGTCGTCCACGACCGCCGGGAACTTCGGGATCACGATGCGCAGCAGGCCGTACAGGCCCGCCTTCGAGACGATCCCCGACAGTACGGCCGAGACCTCGGCCGGCGACTCGCGGTATGTCTCCGGCAGCCACCCGTGCAGCGGGAAGAACGGCGACTTGATCGCGAACGCGATGACGAAGCCGAGAAACAGCCAGGTCGACGAGCTCGTCCCCATCCGCGTCAGGTCGAACGTCCCCTGCTGCAGCCCGAAGACGACGATCGCGGCAAGCATCAGCAGCGACCCGACAACGGTGTAGATGACGAACGTCAGGGTGGCGCGGAGCCTGCCCGGGCCGCCCCAGACGCCGATCAGCACGTAGAGCGGAATGAGCATGGCCTCGAAGAAGGCGTAGAAGAGCAGCAGATCCTGCGCCGTGAAGACGCCGACGATCGCGCCCGTCAGGAACAACATCAGAGCGAAGTAGGCGCGCGCGCGATTTCGCCCGAGCCACCAGCCGTAGATCACGCAGGCGGCCATGACGACGACCGTTGCGCCGACGAGCCAGAGCGAGAACGCGTACTGACCGACGTAGTAGCTCACTCCCAGTTCGCCGAACCAGGAATGACGCTGGGCGAACTGCAGCGACGGGTCGCCGAAGTCGAACTTCGCAGCGCCGGTGATCCAGAATCCGACCTCGGTCAGCGAGATCAGTGACGCGAGCGAGCCGAGCCAGTAGCCGGGGAGCGGGGCGACGGCGACGAGCAGTGCTCCGGCCATCGGCAGCACGATGAGGATCGTCGTCAGCCAGTCGTTCATCAGCGGGCCGCCAGGAACACGACGGCGAGGACGGCGAGCCCGCCGGCGAGCGCGAGCGCATAGGAACGGACGAGCCCGTTCTGCGCGCGGCCGAGCTCACGCGAGCCCAACGAGGCGCTTTCGCCGACTGCGTCGATCGAGCCGCCGATGAGCGGCTTCTCGACGAGCGCGTAGAGGCCCCGCGCGACCAGGTCGGCCGACTGGTACCAGACCAGGTTGTAGATCTCGTCCCAGTAGAACTTCTTCTCGAAGAGACGCACCGGCTTCGGCACCGGCACGCGCTTGGCCGAGTAGAGCAACCAGGCGGCGACGATCCCCGCGAGGCCGATCGTGACCGAGGCGCCCATGATCGCCCACTCCTGCGCGTCCGTCGGCACCGCGATCGGCGCCGCGACCGGATCGAGCCAGTGCGTCACCGGCTCCCAGGGTGGGACGAACTGTAGAAAGCCGCCGATCGTCGACAACACGGCGAGCGTCCCGACCGTCCACCGCATCGAGAGCGCTCCTTCTTTCCCGTGATGGTCGTGGAAGTGCTCGCGTGCGAACGCCGACGGCTCGCCCGTGAAGACGATGAAGTAGAGACGAAATGCGTAGAGGCCGGTCAGGAACGCGCCGATCAGGCAGACGACCGAGATCAGGATCCCGTACCAGCCGCGGGCGAGCCCGGCCGCGATGATCGGGTCCTTCGAGAAAAAGCCCGCGAAGGGCGGGATGCCGACAAGTGCGAGCGAGCCGATCAGGAAGACGATTTTCGTGAACGGCATCAGCTTCCCGACCCCGGCGAGTTTTCGGATGTCCTGCTCGCCGACGACTGCGTGGATCGCCAGGCCGGCCGACATGAAGAGCAGCGCCTTGAAGAAGGCGTGCGTCATCAGGTGGAACATCGCGCTCGGATACGCCCCCAACCCGGCGCCGACGAACATGTAGCCGATCTGCGACATCGTCGAGTACGCGATGACGCGCTTGATGTCGACCTGGACGAGCGCGATCAGCCCGGCCATCAAGAGCGTCGCTGCGCCGAGCCCCGCAGCGAGATCCTGGATCACGTATGCCTTCTCGAACAGCGGATGGCAGCGCACGATCAGATAGACGCCGGCCGTCACCATCGTCGCCGCGTGGATCAGGGCGCTGACCGGCGTCGGGCCTTCCATGGCATCGGGGAGCCACGTGTGCAGGGGGATCTGGGCCGATTTTGCAACTGCGCCGCCGAGCAGCCCCAGTGCGACGAGGTTGGCGACCGTGCCGCCCTGCGGCGATGCGGCGAAGACGCCGCCGAAGTCGAGTTGGCCCGTTTGCTGGATCAGCAGGAAGAGTGCGAGCGCCATCGTCGCATCGCCGAACGCGTTCATGATGAACGCCTTCTTGGCGGCGGCGATCGCGGAGGGACGGTCGTGGTGGTAGCCGATCAGCAGGTAGCTCGAGAGCCCGACCATCCCCCAGCCGGCGAGCAGGATCAACAGGTTGCCGCCCTCGACGAGCAGGAGCATCGAGAAGACGAAGAGCGACATGTACGCGAAGTAGCGCCGCTCTTCGTCGTCGCCGTGCATGTAGCCCACCGAGTACGCGACGATCAAGCTGCCGACGCCGGCGACGATCAGCATCATCATGATGCTCAACTGGTCGACGAGCAGCGTGAGTCCGAAGTGATATTGCCCGGCTGAGAGCCACGTCCACGACGTCGTCGCATGTGCGCGCGACTCCGGATCCTCGCTCCACATCGTGAAGAACGCGTAGAGAGCAGCAGCGAACGAGCCAATGGTCGTGACCGTCGCGATGTAGCCGGCGACCCGGCGCGAGATTCGGGCGCCGCAGAGCGTGATCGCGACTGCCGATCCCAGCGGAAGAAGCAGGCAGACCCAGGCGGCTGTGTTCATCCGCGCAGCGTCCGCAGCTTGTCGACGTCGAGATCGATGTTGCGCCGGCCGAGCGCGACGATCAGTCCCAGGCCGACGACGACCTCGGAGGCGGCGACGGCCATCACCGAGATGGCGAAGATCTGCCCGTCCTCACGGCCGTGCAGCCGGGAGAACGCGATCAGCAGGAGGTTCGAGGCGTTGAGCATGATCTCGACGGACAGCAGGATGATCAGCGGCGAGCGGCGCAGCATCACGCCGAGCGCGCCGGTCGCGAACAGCAGCGCGCTCAGGACGACGTACCACTGGATGTCAGGACCGTGCATCGCTCTCCAGCCGGCGCGCATGCGAACCGAGCACCACGCCGCCGACGGCGGCGACGAGCAGGACGATCGACGTCACCTCGAACGCGATCAGATGGTCGGTGAGGAAGAGGATGCCGATCGCCTTCGGCGTTCCGAAGCCGCGATCGATGTGTGCGGGTGTCGAGAGGAAGCCACCCGCCTGCAGGCCGACCACCACGATCACCTCACAGAGCACGGCTCCGCCGGCCGCGACGGCCCCGAGGATCTGCCACGACGGGCCGCCCGACCACGGCGACTCCTCGCTGCGATCGCCCAGATATGCGATCACGAACAGGAACATCACCATCACGGCGCCGCCGTAGACCAGCAGTTGCCCGGCGGCGACGAACTCCCCGGAGAGCAGCAGGTAGAGGATCGCCAGCGACGCGAGGTTCCCGATCAGCGACAGCGCCGAGTAGAACGGGTTGCGGAAGCTGACGACGGCCAGCGCGCTCGCGAGGCAGGCGAAGGCGGCGACGAACCAGACGCACCAGACGAGGAAGTTCGCCACTACGAATTGTCCTTGTAGTACGGGATCGGCGTGTCGTAGAGGTCGCGGTCGGCGACCGGCACGCGCTTCATCGGCGGTGCGAGCAGCATGTCCTTCGTGTAGATGAGGTCGTCGCGGTTGTACTCGGAGATCTCGAACTCGTTGCCGAGCGTGATCGCGTCGAACGGGCAGGCGAGCTCGCAATACCCGCAGAAGATGCAGCGCGAGAGGTTGATCTCGTAGATCCGCGCGTACCGCTCTCCGGCCGAGACGCGGTTCTCGGCGGTGTTCTCGGCGGGCACCACGCGGATGCAGTCGGCGGGACAAGCCGCGGCGCAGAGCGAGCAGCCGACGCACTTCTCGAGCCCGTTCTCGTGGACGTGCAGGCGGTGGCGTCCGCGATAGCGCGGGTACACGGGGCGCTTGTACTCCGGGTATTGCTGCGTGATGGGCTTCTTGAAGACCTGCTTCAGGGTGACGCCGAAGCCCTTCAACGTGTTCGGGACGACAGCCATTACTTGATCAGCACCACGAGGAACGCGGTCACCACCGCGTTGACCGTCGCGACCGGCAGCAGCACCTTCCAGCCGAACCGCATCAGCTGGTCGTAGCGAAGGCGCGGCTGCGTCGCGCGCAGCCAGATGAACAAGGAGACGAAGAAGAACAGCTTCAGGACGAACCAGATCGGGCCGTACTTGTCGAGGGAGGGCACCCACGGGAAGTGGTAGCCGCCGAAGAAGAGCGTCACGCAGAGGCCCGAGAGCACGAGCATGTTGATGTACTCCGCCGCCTGGAACAGCCCCCAGCGCATGCCGGAGTACTCGGTGTGGTAGCCGGCGACGAGCTCGGTGTCGGCCTCGGGCAGGTCGAACGGCGCGCGCGACGTCTCGGCGGTCCCGCCGATCAGGAACACGGCGAGGCCGACCGCCTGCGGGATGAAGAACCAGAGGGTCACCGCCTGCTTGTGGACGATCTCCGTCAGGTTCAGCGACTGGCCCATCAAGACGACGCCGAGCACCGACAGCGCCAGCGACACCTCGTACGAGACGAGCTGCGCGCACGTGCGCATCGAGCCGAGGATCGAGTACTTCGACTCGGACGCCCAGCCGCCGACGATGAAGCCGTAGATGCCGATCGACCCGAGCGCGAAGATCAGGATCAGGGAGATCGGCAGGCTGGCGACGCTGCCACTGATGTAGTAGCCGTCGACCACCCAGCCCTGGCCCCACGGCATCACGCTGAACGCGAGCAGCGCCGTGAACATCGAGACGACGGGGGCGAGGATGTAGAGCGGCTCCTTGGCCGCCGACGGCGCGAACGCCTCCTTGCGGATCAGCTTCAGCAGGTCGGCGATCGGCACGAGCAGCCCCTTCGGGCCGGCCCGGTTCGGGCCGAAGCGCAGCTGCATGCGACCGAGCAGCTTCCGCTCGAGCCAGGTCGTGAAGGCGAAGAAGACCATCACCACGTTGATGACGAGGAACGCCTTCGGGATCGTGATCCACCAGGGCTCGTGCATCAGGACGGCGTCACCTCGACGATCGGGTGCAGGTCGGCGGCGTGGTCGCGTGCGATCCGCACGGCACCGGCCGTGAGGTCGCGGGCGATACGCGCGCGCAACTCGACGGATGTGCCGTTCGACGAGACCGTCACCGTCGCGCCGTTCCTGATCTTCCGCGCCTTGGCGTCGGACGGCGAGATCTGCACCTCTGCGTCGGGGCGCTGGAACTGCAGTTCCGGCGTGCGATCGACGGCCGCACCGGAGAACAGCGGCCGGTAGGCGACGAGCCGCAGGGTGCCCTTGGCTTGTGCCAACTTGGCACTAGCGGCGGCTGGCGGCTGCGGCTCGGACCCGGCCGCGCGCTCCGGCAGCGTCGTCTGCTCGCCGATCGAGCCGAACGTCACGCCGCCGAAGCATTTCGCCGCGATCTCGTCGAAGACCATCGAGGCGTGCGGCGAGAGCTCGACGCCGAAGCGCTCGGTGAGCTTCGCCAGCCAGGCGAGCACGTCCGGCACCGGCGCGAGCACTGCGCGGCGCTGCCGCTGCAGCCGGCCCTCGAGGTTGATGGTCGTCCCGTCGCGCTCGAGGTAACTCGTCCCCGGCAGGACGAAGTCGGCGATGCCGCGGAAGCTTTCTTCGAACATGCCGATTCCGATCACGACGGCGGCTTCGGCGGCGAGTGCGCGTACGTCTTCGTTGAGCGCAGCCTCGTCGCCGGAGATGATGACGACGCGCGGCTCTGCGTCGACAGGGTCTTCGTCGCCAGCTGCGCTCCAAGCGTCGGCGACGCCGTGGCCGTTCGGCGTCAGCGGCAGCACGTAGACGTGGGTCGCAGTGATCCCGGCTGCCTTGCCCGCGTCGTCCGTGACGAGCGCGTCGACCGTTGCTTTGGGACGCTCGTAGCCGATCGTCGCTCCCGCGCGCCGCGCGGCCTTGAGCCACAGGTCGACGATGGGCGCGCGCTCGACCACGGGTACGTCCGAGAGCACCGCGATCGTCTTCGCCCGCCGGAGCTCGCTGAGCGGCGATCCTCCGGGGTCGACGGGCTGTTCCGGGAGCACTGCGTTGTGGGCGTGCAATCCCTGGCGCATCAGCTTGGCGAGCGCGTAGGCCTCCTCGACCGACTCGCCGCCCGAGAGCGCGGTGACGGTCGTCTCGCCCCCGCTGCGCAGCAGGCGCTCCACCTCGTCGAGCCCGTCGTCCCAGCTGAGCGGCTCGAACCGGCGCGGCCCGGCTTTCCGGAGCGGAGCCGTGACGCGATCGGGGGCGTTGAGATGGGCGAAACCGAAGCGGCCTTTGTCGCAGAGCCAGCCCTCGTCGATCTCGGGGTGGTTGCGGGAGAGGATGCGCTTGACCTTGCCCTCGCGCGTCGTCGCGCTGATGTTGCAGCCGACGGGGCAGAGGCCGCAGACGGTCGGGACGTTCTGGATCTCCCACGGCCGGGCCTCGAAGCGGTACTGCGTCGACGTCAAAGCGCCGACCGGGCAGAGCTCGGTCACGTTTCCGGAGAAGGCGCCTCTGTAGGGCTCGTCCTCGAAGGTCGCGATCACCGACTGCGAGCCGCGATCGATTGCGACGAGCTGGCCGTCCTGCGCAACCTCCTCGCTGAAGCGTGTGCAGCGGTAACAGAGGATGCAGCGCTCGCGGTCGAGCGCGATCAGCGGCGAGATCGGAATCGGCTTCTCGAAAGTGCGCTTCGGGAACGTCATGCGCGTGTTGCCAGGCCCGTAGCGGAACGTCAGGTCCTGCAGCGGGCACTCGCCGCCCTTGTCGCACACGGGGCAGTCGAGCGGATGGTTGACGAGGATGAACTCGAGCGTCGAGTTCTGGCCCTCGGCCGCCTCTGCCGAGGAGCGCGCTGTCTTGACGACCATCCCGTCTTGCGCGGTGAGCGTGCAGCCGGCCTGGAGCTTCGGCATCCCTTCCACCTCGACGAGGCACATGCGGCAGGCACCGACGGGCGGCCCGAGCCGCGGCTCGTAGCAGAAGACGGGAATCTCGATCCCGGCCGCGGCAGCCGTCTCGACCATGCCGGTGCCCTTCGGCACCCGCACCTGCCGCTCGTCGATCGTGACGGTCACGACCTCGGGCGTCGGCTGGCTCACCCGCAGCACCCTGTTCTCGTACGTGATCCGTAACACTTGGTCTGACCACGTGGCATGGCGCCGGCAGCCGTGCCCAGAAGGCCTAGCCTTGCGAAAAGGTCCCCGTCCAGGCCATTTGCGCCGCTTGGCCTGTGGACAACGCGCGCTCTCGGCGAGTTGGTCTGACCACGGGGTTCGTCCAGAGCAGCCGTGTTCACACCGGCACCTCCGCGAGTGGTGCGTGGGCATGCGCGTGCATCTGGATCGGGGCCAGGACGTGGTCGAGGGACGAGCTGCCGCCGAACGGGCACCCGCCTTCCTCGATGTGCGCGATGAACTCGTCCCGGAACTTCGCCACGTACGACGAGACGATGATCGCGTCCGAGTCGCCGAGCGGGCAGAGGCACTTTCCGTTGATCCGGTCGCAGACGTCGAGCAGCAGGTCGAGATCGACCTGCGTCGCGCGGCCGTCCTCGAGCTTGCGCAGGATCGCCGTCAGCCAGCGCGTCCCCTCGCGACAGGGCGTGCACTTCCCGCACGACTCGTGCTCGTAGAACTCCGAGAAGCGAATGCCGAGCTGGACGATGCAGCAGCGGTCGTCGAGCACCACGATCCCGGCCGACCCCATCGCCGTCTTGACGGCGAGCAGCGAGTCGAAGTCGTAGCCGACGTCGATCTCGTCCGCCCGCAGGATGACCGTCGACGAACCGCCCGGAACGACAGCCTTCAGCGCGCGGCCGTCGGGGATGCCGCCGCCGAGGTCGTAGATGATTTCGCGCAGCGACATGCCCGACTCGATCTCGTAGTTGCCGCCGTTGACGACATTGCCGGAGAGCGAGACGACGCGCGTGCCGCGGGAGTTCTCGACGCCGAGCTTTGCGTACTCCGCTGCGCCCATCGCGATGATCGGCGCGACCGTCGCGATCGTCTCGACGTTGTTGACCACCGTCGGCGATCCGTAGAGGCCTGCGATCGCTGGGAAAGGAGGCTTCGACCGCGGCTGACCGCGTTTTCCTTCGAGCGACTCGAGCAGCGCGGTCTCCTCGCCGCAGATGTACGCGCCCGCACCGCGGTGGACGACGATCGTCACGTCGCCGCGAATGTCGGGCCGGTCCTTGAGCTCCTCGAGCGCCTCGACCAGCACGGCATACGGCCCGGAGTACTCGCCCCGGATGTAGACGAAGACGTTCTGGCAGTCGATCGCGTGCGCGGTGATGAGGCAGCCTTCGATGAACCGGTGCGGGACGCGCGCGAGAATCTCGTTGTCCTTGAAGCTGCCGGGCTCGGACTCGTCGGCGTTGACGACGAGGTAGTGCGGTTTCGGGATCTGCTCCTTCGTCGGCACGAACGACCACTTGCGGCCGGTGGCGAAGAACGCACCGCCTCGTCCGCGGATCTCGGACGTGAGCAGATCCTCCGTGACCTCGGCAGGCGTCATCGCGCGCGCCTTGACGAGCGCCTGGTAGCCGCCCGTTGCCTCGTACTCGGCGAGGCTCGTCGTCGGGTTGGCGAGGACGATCGGCTCGACGCTAGCCACGGAGCTCCTCGACGATCGCCGGCACGTCGTCAGCGGCGATGTGTGTGCGGTACTCGTGGTCGACCGCCACGATCGTCGCCCAGCCGCATCCTCCCAGGCACTCGACGGTCCGCAGCGTCACCTTCCCGTCCTCGCTCGTCTCGCCGGCGCGGCAGCCGAGCTCCGATTCGAACGCCTCGACGACCTGCTGCGCTCCGACAACGGCGCAGGAGACGTTCGTGCACACCTCGACGAGGTGCTCGCCGACCGGTGCCAGCTGGAACTGGTCGTAGAACGACGCGACCGCCTTGCAGTACGCGGGCGTCAGCTCGAGCGCGTCGGCAACCTCGCGCAGCACGTCCGGCGAGAGCCAGCCGTACTCCTGCTGCGCGAGCCGCAGCGCCGGCAGGACTGCGGAACGCGAGTCCGCCGGATACTTCGACCGCTCCGTCTGGATCGCGTCGTGCAGTGTCTTCACCGGTCGACCTCGCCCATCACCGTGTCGAGCGAGCCGACGATCGCGATCATGTCGGCGATCAGCGCATCCCTCATGCACGTCGCCGTCGCCTGCAGCGCGACGAACGACGGCGCCCGGAACTTGACGCGCCACGGCCTGGCGCCGCCGTCGGAGCAGACGTAGCAGCCGAGCTCGCCGCGCGGCGACTCGATCGCGAAGTAGACCTCGCCCTCCGGAACGCGGAACCCTTCGGTGACGATCTTGAAGTGGTGAATCAACGACTCCATCGACGTGTGCAGCTCGTGCCGGGGCGGCAGGACGACCTTGCGGTCGTCGGCGATCCATGGGTCGCCCTCCATGTTCTCGAGCCGGTCGAGGCACTGCGAGACGATCTTCACCGACTCGCGCATCTCCTCCATGTGAATGCGGTAGCGCGCGTATACGTCGCCCTCGGGGTGCACCGGGACGCGGAAGTCGACCTGGTGGTATGCGAGGTACGGCTCGGCCCGGCGCAGGTCCCAATCGACGCCTGAGGCGCGCAGTACCGGGCCTGATTGCCCGAGTGCGATCGCGTCCGCCGCCGAGAGCAGGCCGATCCCCTCGGTGCGCTCGAGCCAGATCTTGTTGCGCGTCAGCAACGTCTCGTAGTCGTCGATCGCCTTCGGCATCGCCTCGCAGAACTTGCGTGCCTCGGGGTAGAAGCCGCGCGGAATGTCCTCGGCGAGACCGCCGACCTGGAAGTAGCGCGTGTGCATGCGGTACCCCGTGACGAGCTCCGAGAGATCGAGAATCTGCTCGCGTTCGCGAAACGCGTACCAGAACATCGAGATCGCTCCGAGCTCGAGCGCCGACGTGCCCAGCCAGACGAGGTGGGAGTGGATGCGATTCAACTCGCAGAGCAGCGTGCGCATCCAGATCGCCTTCGGCGGGACCTCGAGCGCGAGCAGCCTCTCGATGGCACCGACGAAGACGTACTCGTTGTTCTGAAACGAGACGTAGTCGATGCGCTCCGGGTAAGTGATGCCCTTCCACCACGTCTTGTGCTCCATGTTCTTCTCGAAGCCGGTGTGCAGGTAGCCGACGACTGCCGCGAGGCCCGTGACGTCCTCGCCGTACAGATCGACGATCAAACGGAGCACGCCGTGCGTCGACGGATGGTTCGGGCCGAAGTTGACCGTCATCACATCGCCGGTCGCAGCCAACTCCGGCGAGGTCGTGAGAACGGTCGGCGTCGGCTGCGGAATACGCGTGCCCTCGTAGATGAGAGGCCGCGCCCGAGGGGGTGCGACTGCCATTACTCCTCCCCCGAGAACCGAACGGGCTCGCCGCCGAGCGGATAGTCCTTGCGCAGCGGGTGGCCTTCCCAGTCGTCGTCCAGCAGGATCCGCTTCAGGTTCGGGTGGCCCTCGATGGCGATGCCCATCAGATCCCACGCCTCACGTTCGTGCCAGTCCGCCGTCGGCCAGACGCCGATAACGGTCGACACCGGCTCACCCTCGTCGAGCCAGGTCTGCAGGCGGATCCGCCTGGACTCCGGGCCGATCGAGAGCAGGTGGTAGTTCATCGCGAAGCGCTTCGGCTTCGGCAGCGGGACGACCTGGTAGCCCTGCGTCATCGGCGTGTTGAGGTCACGCCCGGCAGGTGTGCCGATGTAGCCGGAGACCGGAAGGCCGCCCCAGTCCAGGTAGTCGACCGCGGTGATGTCCGAGAGGAAGTTGAACCCGAGCTCGTCGCGCAGGTACGTCGCCGCGTCGACCAGCGAGGCGGGCTCGACGACGACGGTCGTCTCCCCGTGCTTGTCGATCTGCTCGACCAGGCCGGGGACGTTCACGACGCGACGCTCCGCAGCTCGTACGCGGGTGGGACGCCGGCGCGCACCGCCTCGTGCAGCCGGACGATTCCCTCCATCAGCTGCTCGGGTCGCGGGGGGCAGCCGGGCACGTACATGTCGACCGGCACGATCTTGTCGACGGACTGGACGATCGCGTAGTTGTTGAACATGCCGCCCGACGATGCGCAGGCACCCATCGCGATCACCCACTTGGGCTCGAGCATCTGGTCGTAGATCTGCCGCAGCGGCGCCGCCATCTTGTGCGAGACGCGCCCCGAGACGATCAAGAGGTCGGCCTGCCGCGGCGAGCCGCGGAACGGCTCCATCCCGAAGCGCGCGATGTCGTAGCGGCTCGTGACGATCGACATCATCTCGATCGCGCAGCACGCGAGGCCGAAGGTGTCCGGCCACATCGAGTTCGTCTGCGCCCACGCGACCGCCTTCGCGAGCGTTGTCAGCCCGACCTTCCGTTCGAGGTCGTTGACCTCGTCCTCGAAGTTCGACGAGCTCTTCGTCGGCCAGAGCAGGCGCTCGGATTTCAGCCCGAAGTCGCGGAGGCGCTTGTCGTCTAGCGCCATTCGAGCGCCCCCTTACGCCAGATGTACACGTAGGCGACGAGCAGGATCAGGAGGAAGACGAGGAACTCGAAGAACCCGAACCAGCTCAGCAGGTGCAGGATCACCGCGAGCGGATAGAGAAAGACGATCTCGATGTCGAAGAGGATGAAGAGCATCGCGGTCAGGTAGAAGCTGACCGTGAACCGCTGGCGGGCGGGCGGGCCCTTCGACACGCCTGACTCGAATGGGATCGTCCGGGCGCGCACTTTTCGGTGCGGCCGCTGGGCGAAAACGAAGCTCCCGATCACCATCGTTGCCGGAATCATCAGGGCGAAGAACCCGTAGATCGCAAACGGCAGCCAGTCGTTGAACAACCTGCCTCCCTGTGACGTCGCGCGGACGCTAGCACCATCGCTCGGGGTAGCACGAACCGAACCGCGAGCAGTGAAGGAATCGGCGTTACAGGTGTCACGAAGTCCCCATCCGCAGGGCCGCCGGGTACACTGAGAGCGTATGGCGACGATCGAACAAGACGAGACGACACTGGTCACCCTCACCGAGGGCGCGGCCGTCAAGATCTCGAACCTGATGTCGCAGGAGCCGGCCGGCGAGGCCGAGGTGCTTCGGATCGCCATCCAGGGCGGCGGCTGCAGCGGCTTCGAGTACGCGCTCGGCTTCGACCGGGGCGCGCAGGCCGGCGACCACGAGCTCGAGTTCCACGGCGTCAAGGTCGTCGTCGACCCGTTCAGCGCGCCTTACCTGCAGGGCTCGACGATCGACTTCCTCGAAGGCCTGCAGGAGTCGGGCTTCAAGATCGACAACCCGAACGTCGTCTCCGCGTGCGGCTGCGGCTCGAGCTTCCAGGTGGCCGAGGGCGAAGCGCCCGACGCCGAAGCCGGCTGCGGCACCTGCGCCCACTGAGCGCGCCGCTCAGAGTCGCGGTCGTCGGGTCGGGGCCCGCCGGGTTCTACGCCGCCGACGCGCTCCTGAAGAGCGAGGACCCGCCCGTCGAGGTCGACCTGCTCGACCGCCTCCCGACCCCGCACGGCCTCGTCCGTCTGGGCGTCGCGCCCGACCACGAGAACATCAAGGCGGTTTCGCGGGCGTTCGAGAAGACAGCGGCGCGGCCGGGGTTCCGCTTCTTCGGCAACGTCGACGTCGGACGGGATGTCACGCACGACGAGCTCGTCAACCTGTACGACGCCGTCCTCTACTCGGTCGGCGCGCAGACCGACCGCCGGCTGGGCATCCCGGGCGAAGACCTGCCCGGCTCGTGGCCCGCGACGGCATTCGTCGCCTGGTACAACGGCCATCCCGAGTTCCAGGAGCTCACTTTCGACCTCTCGCATCCGACGGCGGTCGTGGTCGGGAACGGGAACGTCGCGATCGACTGCGTCCGCATGCTCGCACTGACGGCCGAGGAGCTTGCGCCGACGGACACGATCGACGACGCCAGCGAGGCGATCGCGACCGCGGGCATCAGGGAGCTCGTGATGCTGGGCCGGCGCGGCCCGGTGCAGGCGGCGTTCACTCCGCCCGAGCTGAAGGAGCTCGGCGAGCTCCACGGTGCGGACGTCGTCGTCGACCCGGCCGACCTCGTGCTCGATCCGGAGAGCGAGCGCGAGCTCGAGGCCGACCGCGAGCGTGTCCGCCGCAACGTCGACCTGCTTCGCGAGTACGCGGCGCGGCCGGCCGCGGGCAGGGCGCGCCGGATCGTCCTGCGGTTTCTCGTCTCGCCCGTGGCGATTCTCGGCGAGGAGCGGGTCGAAGGCGTCGAGATCGTCCGGAACGAGCTCGTGCTCGAAGACGGCCGCCTGGTCGCGCGTCCGACCGGGGCGACCGAGGTCATCCCGGCCGGCCTCGTCCTGCGCAGCGTCGGCTACAAGGGCGTCGCGCTGCCGGGTGTCCCGTTCGACGAGCAGAAAGGCGTGATCCCGAACGACGGCGGCCGCGCCCTGGGCGCCGACCGAACATACGTCGCCGGTTGGATCAAGCGCGGCCCGAGCGGCGTCATCGGCACGAACAAGAAGGACGCGACCGAGACCGTCGAGCAGCTCCTCGTCGATGCTCGGGCGGGGAAGCTCGGCGGTGGCTCCGGTGACCTCGGGCAGCTGCTTGACGAGCGAGGCGTGCGTCACGTCGAGCTCGCCGGCTGGCGCGCGATCGACGCGGCGGAGCGGGCAGCCGGCGAACCGCTCGGGCGGCCGCGGGTCAAGCTGCGGACGTGGGAAGAGCTGCTCGACGTCGGCGGGGTACAGTCCAACTCGTGACGGATACTGCGCAGCGCAGCGAGCTGTGGGGAGGTGAGACCACGAAGGCGATCGCGAACTTCCCGGTCTCGGGCGAACCGATTCCCGTGCACGTCGCGCGCTGGCTGGGGCGCATCAAGGCAGCCGCAGCCCGCGTGAACGGCGAGCTCGGGCTCCTCGATGCCGACAAGGCCGAGCGGATCGCCGCCGCCGCCGACCGCATTGCGGCAGGGGAGCTCGACGATCAGTTCCCGATCGACGTCTTCCAGACGGGTTCGGGCACTTCGTCGAACATGAACGCGAACGAGGTGATCGCAGCCCTCGCCGGTGACGACGTGCATGTGAACGACGACGTGAACATGGGCCAGAGTTCGAACGACGTTTTTCCGTCGGCCGTTCATCTCGCCGCCCTCGAGCAGATGGTCAACGACCTTCTTCCCGCGCTCGCGCAGCTCGAGGAGGCGCTCGGGAAGAAGTCCGAGGAGTTCGCCGACGTCGTCAAGTCGGGTCGTACGCACTGGATGGACGCGGTGCCCGTGACGCTCGGCCAGGAGTTCGGCGGGTACGCCGCGCAGGTCGGCGAGGGCAAGGCGCGCGTCGAGGCGACGCTCGAGCGGCTCGGCAAGATCCCGCTCGGCGGCACCGCTGTCGGCACCGGGCTGAACACCCACCCCGAGTTCGCCGCCCGAGTTCGTGCCAAGTTGGCACAAGCAACCGGGCTCGCGGTCTCGCCCCCGGCCGATCCGTTCGAGTCGCAGGCCGCGCGCGACGGGCTCGTCGAGGCGTCGGGTGCGCTCAGGAGCGTCGCCGTCAGCCTGACGAAGATCGCCAACGACCTGCGCTTCCTGGGGTCCGGCCCACGCGCGGGCCTGGGGGAGATCTTCCTGCCCGAGTTGCAGAAGGGCTCGTCGATCATGCCTGGGAAGGTCAACCCCGTCATCCCAGAGGTCGTGACGCAGGTCGCGGCCCAGGTGATCGGGAACGACGCGGCGATCGCGATCGGCGGCATGCAGGGCCACTTCGAGCTGAACGTCTTCGTCCCGCTGATGGCACGGAACCTGCTGCAGTCGATCTCCCTGCTCGCTGCGGCGAGCCGGCTCTTGGCCGAGAAGTGTGTCGCCGGGATCGAGGCGAACCGGGAGCAGACGGAGCGCTATGCCGAGTCGACGCTCTCGGCCGCGACCGCGCTCAACCCGTACATCGGCTACGACAAGGCGACGGAGATCGTCAAGGAGGCGGCAGCCTCGGGCCGCTCGCTCCGCGAGGTCGCCCGCGAGCAGGGGGTGGCCGAGGACGTGCTCGACGAGGCGCTCGACTACCGCAAGATGGCTCGCCCGCACGGGTGATATCACGACCGCCGCGGAAGTTTCGTAAGCTTTCGCGCGTCAGATATCGCGCTATTGAGGGAGGGAGAGCATGGACGCGTCCAGACGATCGCTGATCGCGATCTCGATCGCAGTCCTCGTCCTCGGCCTAGTCGGTGCAGCCGCCGCGGCCCAGGGGCCAAGCGCCACGATCGGCCAGAACGAGATCCGGCCTGAACCGGGCCAGGAGGCCGACCGCGACCATCCGAGGTCGCAGAACGACTCGCACGCACCGCGGATCGTGCCCGGCCAGGTCTCGGCGGTCGCGGCCTCGAACCCCGGCGCCTTCGGCTTCACCGGCGTCACCTTCAAGGACCACCGAGACGCCGACAACGGCAACCAGACGAGCGACACGCCGCCTGACCAGGGGCTCTGCGTCGGCAGCGGCGACGTCGTCGAGCCGGTGAACACGACCTTTTCGACGTATTCGACCTCGGGCCAGCGGACGAGCGGGCCGACGTCGCTGACCGTGTTCTTCACGGGCAAGCACGAGATCGACCGCACTGTCGAGCCGAACCTCTTCGGGCCGTTCCTGACGGATCCGCGCTGCTACTACGACCCGGACGTCAAGCGGTTCTTCATGACCATCCTGGAGCTGCCGTTCAGCGACGCGGGCAACTTCTTCAACGGCAAGTCGCACGTTCACATCGCGATCTCGAAGACCTCGACGCCGAGCACGAATCCGGCCGACTGGAACTTCGTCTCGATCGACGTCACCGACGACGGCTCGGTCGCGGACGACGGGTCAGGCCTGACCATGCCGAACAATCCGGGGTGCCCGTGCTTCGGGGACCAGCCACTGCTCGGTGCGGACAAGTACGGGCTCTTCATCACGACGAATGAGTTCTCGACGCTGGGAGACGCATTCAACGGCGCTCAGATCTACGCGATCGACAAGAAGGCGCTCGTCAGCGGGACGCTGAAGTACCAGGCGTTCCACGGCGCCCCGATCAAGCTCGAGGAAGGCCCGGCCTACTCACTGCAGCCGGCCACCTCGCCGACCGTCGGGAGCTGGAACACCGCCAACGACGGGACCGAGTTCATGTTGTCGGCCCTCGACTTCGACGCGACGACGGACAACCGGATCGCTGTCTGGGCGTTGACCAACACCAAGTCCCTCGACTCGACGCCGGCGGTGCGGCTGGTCGGTCCGACGATCCTGGCGAGCGAGACCTATGGACAGCCACCGAATGCAGAGCAGAAGAAGGGGCCGATCCCACTCGGCGACGAGGTCGGCAACCGCGAGGAGCTGGTCGCGACGAACGACGATCGCATGAACCAGGTCGTCTACGCTGCGGGCAAGCTGTGGAGCGGGGTCAACACCGTCGTCCGCACGTCGAACGGTGAGGGCTCGCGAACCGACCGGAGCGGCATCGCGTACTTCGTGGTCTCGCCCTCGACGCCGTCCACAACCTCGGTCGCTGGGACGATCGTGAAGCAAGGCTACGTGGCCCTCGGGAACGGCGATCACGTCTTCTACCCGTCGATCGGCGTCAATGCCGCCGGCAAGGGCGTGATGACGTTCTCGCTGTCAGGGCGCCACTACTTCCCGTCGGCCGCCTACACGCTCATCGACGCCGTCAACGGTGCGGGGCCGATCCACATCGCAGCGGCCGGAGTCGCGCCGACGGACGACGTCTCCGGGTACGAGGCGTTCGGCGGCGACGGCGTCGCCCGGTGGGGCGACTACTCCGCAGCGGTCGCCGGAGACGACGGATCGATCTGGATCGCCACTGAGTTCATCCCGGGCGGGTTCGGATTCCCGCCCTATCTGAACAACTGGGGCACGTTCGTCGCGACGTCCGCCCTAGTCGAGACCCGATCGGGAACCGCCCGCGCGTGCGGGCGGTTCCCGGTTGGCGTTCCTGCCGCATGAGCGGGTCCTGGTCGTCGGACGGCTCGTCAGCCTGCCGCTCCGCGCGATGCGGCGCCGAAGCGTTCACCGGCTCGCGGCTCGCTCGGCTCGCGGCGAGGTCACGCTCTCGGCGCCGCCTGCAAGCCCGCCTAGGCTGCCGGGTCAGCGGGTGGCGGCAGGGCACTCGACGCCGGGCACCTTCAACGCTGCACGGGTGCCTGCGGCTCCGACGGCCTGAATCGCCATCGTGTTGCAGCCGAGCTTGGTGTTGCCGGCTGGAACCGTGACCACGAACGTCCCCGTGCGAGTCGCCCCACGGTGGAAGACGTGAACCGTCGACATCCGGACGTCACGGTCACGCGCTCGTGCGTCTTGAAGCCCGACCCGCGATCACGAGTGGGCTCTGGTCGGCGATCCCACACCTTCGCAGGTGCGCGGGCGATCGCCGCCGCCGGGATGACCAGCGCCACCATTCCGATCACGACGAGGTGTCGCATGGACCTCATCTTGCCCGATCTCGCCGCTCGAGTAACACGGACGGCCGCCTTAAGGCGGCCCTCCAAGCCTTCGATTTGGCTCTGTTGCTGGTCTAGCCGGCCCTGTGACGCGGCGGTCTAGAGAACGCGTGCGCTCGTCGGCGATCAGGGGTGTGATGGGGATTGGCTTCGAAGGTGCGTTTCGGGAAGGTCATCCGGGTGTTGCCGGGCCCATAGGCGGAACGTTGCGAATCCACTCTTGGCTCGTTCCTGATCCGTAACACTTGGGCTGACCACGTGCCATGGCGCCGGCGGCCGTGTCCGGAGGGCCTACGTCGGCGAAAAGGCCCCAGTCCAGGCTGTTCGCGCCACTTGACCTGTGGACAACGCGCGCTCTCGACGCGCTGGTCTGACCACGGGGTTCGTCCAGACCGGACGTGTTCAAGCCGGCACCTCGGCGAGCGGTGCGTGGGCGTGGGCGTGCATCTGGATCGGGGCCAGGACGTGCTCGAGGGACGAGCTGCCGCCGAACGGGCACCACCCTCCTCGATGTGCGCGACGAACTCGTCGCGGAACACGGAGGGCCGCCTTGCGGCGGCCCTCCAGGCCTTCCGATGGCTCTGTTGCTGGTCTACTCGGCCTTTGGCAGCTGCAGGCTCCAGGCGCCGCGGCCGTGCGTCGCGGCGTAGAGGATGCGCGCGCTCGGGACGATCGTCAGGCCCGGCACCTCGACCTTCGGCAGCCGCGGCCGCCACGGTCCACGTCGTGGAGCCGGGGCGAGCCGCATGACGCCGAAGTCGGTGGCCGCGTAGAGATCGCCGGTCACGTCGTCGCGGACGAGATCCGTGACCGGAAGTCGGGCAGGTTGTACGTGATGTCCGTCCACGTCGCGGTGCTGCCGCTCCAGGTGACCTCGAACACGTGGCCCGGCGTGGTCGGCGTGTTGACGTTGTAGCCGGTGTACGAGATCCACGCGTGGTGCGCGTTCGCCGGATCGACGTAGATCGACGCTGATCGAACGCGGCTGGGATCGTCCGTCGCGAGGACCGGATCGAGCCGCGTCCAGTCGACGCGACGCGGCCGGCGCGTTGGCGTTGTCGGTGATGAACACGCGGCCGGCGCTCGTCGCCGCCCACATCGTGCCCGTGTTCTGCGGCGCCCGCGCGATCCACGCGACGGCGCCGCCGGCGCGGTCGTGCCGCACGTAGTCGCCGGCGACGTCGTCCGTCAGGTCTGTGCCGCCCGCCGGGCCGATCGGACGAAGTCACCGCAGCCGGGCTTGGCGGCCGACGTCGTGAACTCCGGGCAGTTGGCCTCGAGGAACGCCTGGTTGCCGCCCCAGTCCTGGGTCCGCCAGACGCGCTGAACGAGCCCTGGAAGATCGAGCCCGCGGTCGCCGGGTTCGGGTCGGCGATGATCGGCGGGTAGAAGAACGCGCTCTCCGGGCTCGACGAGGATCGGCGCCGCGATGATCACCCACTTGTCGGATCGCCGTTACGGAAGTTCGCGTCGTTCGCCTGGCCGGTGAACGTGTTGAAGCGAGTGCGTCGTTCGCCGCGTTGAAGCCCGACTGGCCGCCGTCGCCGTAGATGATCTGCGGCCAGACGTTGGCGAGCCGTGTACTGGAACGTGCCGTTGTCCTGCGTGCCGCCCTGCAGCAGGTTCTGGGGTTGCTGCGGGCTGACCGACAGGCTCTGGAACTGCAGGGTCGACAGGCCGCTGTTCAGACGTCGGTGTTCGCTCGGGGATCCGGTTGAGCAGCGACTTGCAGTACGTCGAGCGCTGCGTCCGCTGAGCCCGCGCGCGTCGCACGGCGCTCGAGACGTCGACGAACGTGCCGCTCGAGCGGACGACGCCGCCGTCGTCGCCCTCGATGAACTGCAGCGGCTTGCCCGGCACCGTCACGATCGCGTGCTGGTCGGGATGGATCCAGCCGGCGTCGCTCGATGTCGCGCGTCACGTCGCTCCAGGTCGCTCCGCCGTCGGTCGACATGAGCACCGCGCGGCCGTTCGTCGTGCCGTTGACGTGTCGTAGGCGAACGAACCGCCGAGGTAGACGACGTCCGGGTTGTCCGCCGGCGAGTAGACGACGTTGTCGTACCAGCACTGCCGTGCAGTAGTCGATGTTCTGCGCGGTCGTCATGTCGGTGAACGTCGGCAGGCCGCCGTCGCGTCGTCGGTGCGGTAGAAGTGCGCCGGCGTGACGCCCTGGTTCCCGTCGCCGACGTACATGCGCGTCTTGCCGTTGGAAGGGTGTTCAACGCGAACGTCGAGCGGTCCGGTGTTCAGGTGGCGGGCTCGTCGGCCGGCCTGATCTGAGCCCAGGTCGTGCCGCCGTCGGTCGACCGCCAGACGCCGACTGGAACGCGGCGGCATAGACGGTCGAGGGTTCTTCGTGTCGACGGCAACCTCGTTGACGCCGCGAGTCGACACCGGGCGAGTTCCAGATCTGGGCGAACGACGACCCGGTCTGGCGGTAGAGGCCGAGCGGAACCGCCACAGGCGGATTCGACGTCGCTCCGCCGGTCACCGAGCTGATGCCGCGGACGCCGCGGGCGATGCCAACGAGCAGGTTGTGCGAGCTGTCGAACGCCAGGCTCGAGATCGACCGGCCCTGGAAGACGTCGCTACCGGGAACGAGCGCCCAGTGGTCGCCGCCGTCGGTCGACTTGTAGATGCCCATGCCGGCCTCGGAGTCGCCCGAGGCGTTCGGCTCGCCGGTACCTGCGTAGACGGTGTTGCCGCTCGTGTCGCCGGATCGACGAGCAGCGCGCCGATCGCGTTCGTCGCGAACGAGCCCGACACGAACTGCCAGTGCACCGCTCCTGCCGGGAGCGTGGCGTTCTTCGCAGTCCAGACACCGCCGCCGGCAGCGCCCAGGTAGATGGAGCACTTGTTCTTGCAACCGCCGATGGCGAGCGCGGTCACGCGGCCCGAGGCCACGTATTCCTTGCCACCGGCCAGGAACTGGTCGAGGACGGCGGGGTACTTGGCCTGGTCGGGGCCGATGAGGCGCCAGTCGCCCGGGCCGTCACCCTTCTTCTCGACGGCGGCGAACGTCGCCTGCGAGTCGAGGGTCGCGCTCAGAGGAACCGAGCTCGCCGGATAGGCGCGCAGGGCCTCCTGCTGAGCCTCGTACGTCGCTCAGGACCTTCGTTGGCGACTCCTGCGAGCGCCTTGATCGACGCTGCATCCGGATCGCCCTTCTTGAACACCGGCTTGGACGAGTTGCGTCCGCCGGACGACGTCACCAGCCCGGCGACGACGGCTGCCACCACGACGAACGCGGCGACCGCTGCGAGCCGGTACCTCCTTGCGGGTCTGGCTGAGGCCATCCTCTGCTCCCCCTCCGGTTGGCTGGCGGCCGTCAGCTCGAAACTGTCTTCGAGGCGGCCGACGATTTCGCGGTTGAGGCTTCTTTCCGAGGACCGAGCCGCTTCGGCCAGACGCTCTCTGAGCTCGTCCGGCATGCGCAGCAAGAAGCGATACATGCTCTCCCCGGGCAACGCCGCGAGTATAAACCGATATCAGCGGAGCGCAAGCCCGTGATATCAGTCTTCGGTAGGCTCAGTAGGCGACGGCGCCACGGCCGGTCTCCGCGGCGTGGCGCTGTTCGTCGGCGCGGTAGCTCGAGCGCACGAGCGGGCCGGAGAAGACCGAGCCGAAGCCGATCGCCTCGCCCTGCTCGCGGAACCAGCGAAACTCGTCGGGGTGCACCCAGCGGTCGATCGTCGCGTGCTTCGAGCTCGGCTGGAGGTACTGGCCGATCGTGACGACGTCGACGCCGTGTGGCGCGCAGGTCGCGCATCGTCTCGACGACCTCGTCGTTCGTCTCGCCGAGCCCGACGATGATCCCGCTCTTCGTCAGCACCGGGTAATCGGCGATCTCCTTCGCCCGGCTGAGCAGCGCCAGCGCACCGTCGTAGCTCGCCTTCGCGCCGCGCATGCGCCGGTGCAGGCGCCGCACCGTCTCGATGTTGTGGTTGAAGACGTCCGGCCGGGCGCCGATCACGGTCTGCAGCGCCGCCTCCTCGACGCCGAGGAAGTCGGGCGTCAGCACCTCGATCTTGGCCTGCGGCAGTTTCGCCTTGACCGCGCGGATCGTCGCTGCGTAGTGGCCGGCGCCCTTGTCGGGGACGTCGTCGCGGTCGACCGATGTGACGACGACGTGCTTCAGGTTCATCTGCGCTGCCGCCTGGGCCAGGCGCAGCGGCTCGAGCGGGTCGACGGGCTCGTTCGGCTTCCCGGAGTGGACGTAGCAGTAGCGGCAGGCGCGCGTGCACGTCTCGCCCAGGATCTGGAACGTCGCGGTGCCGCGGCCCCAGCACTCCGCGATGTTCGGGCACCGCGCCTCCTCGCAGATCGTGTTCAGGCGCTGGCCGTGGAGCAGCTTCTTGACGTCGTAGTAGCTGCCGTTGCTGGACGGCGCGCGCACCTTCATCCACTCGGGGCGGCGCGGGCGCTCGGCGACTGGCAGCGATGTCTCCACGCGCACCAGTCTAGAGAGGGAGCACCGGGGTACGGTCGACGAGCGCGGCGTAGCGGCCGCCGTTCGCCACCAGCTCGTCGTGGGTGCCGATCTCGACGACCCGGCCGCGGTCGAGCACGACGATCTGGTCGGCGTCGTACACGGTCGAGAGCCGGTGGGCGATCGCGATCGTCGTCCGGCCCTCCGCGAGCCGGTCGAGCGCCTCCTGCACCTGCCGCTCGGTCTCCGTGTCGAGCGAGCTCGTCGCCTCGTCGAGGATCAGGATCGGCGGGTTGCGGAGGACCGTGCGCGCGATCGCGATCCGCTGCTTCTCGCCGCCCGAGAAGCGGTAGCCGCGTTCGCCGACGACGGTGTCGTAGCCGTCCGGCAGCGACGCGATCAGGTCGTGGATCTGGGCGGCGTCGACCGCCGCCTCGATCTCCTCGTCGGTCGCCTCCGGCTTCGCGAAGCGCAGGTTCTCCCGCACGCTCGCGTGGAAGAGGTAGGTCTCCTGCGAGACGACGCCGACGAGTCGGGCGAGCGAGGCGAACGAGAGGTCGCGCACGTCGACGCCGTCGATCGAGACGCTGCCCTCGCCGACGTCGTAGAGCCGCGCCGCGAGGTAGCCGAGCGTCGTCTTGCCGGATCCCGTCTCCCCGACGAGCGCCGTCTTCGTCCCCGCCGGCACCGTGAACGAGACGTCCTCCAGCGTCCAGGCGTCGTCGCCGTAGCGGAACCAGACGTGGTCGAACGCGACGTCGCCGACGGTGTCGAGCTCGCGCGGCTCGCGCGCTCGTCGATGTCGACGGGCTGGTCGAGGTAGTCGAAGATGCGGTCGAACAGCGCGAGCGAGGTCTGCACGTCGAGGCCGACGCCGAGCAGCGAGCCGACCGGGAAGAAGAGCCGCGTCTGCAGCGTCGTGAAGGCGACGAGCGTCGGCACCGTGATCGCCGTCGAGCCGTGCGCGAGCGCGAGCCCGCCGAACCAGTAGACGGCGGCGGGCAGCACCGCGAACGTCGTCTGGATCGTCGCCATCATCCAGCGGCCGGCCATCCGCTGGCGGACCTCGAGATCCGCGAGCAGCTCGGACTCGGCCTCGAACCGGTCGGCCAGCTCCTCCGAGCGCCCCATCGTCTTGCCGAGCAGGATCCCCGAGACGGAGAGCGACTCCTGCACGAGGCTCGAGATGTCGGCGAGCGTCTCCTGCGTCGACTTCGCGATCTTGCGGCGTTCGTCGCCGACGCGGCGGGTCAGCAGGACGAAGAGCGGGATCAGCGCGAACGCGAAGGCCGACAGCTGCCAGCTCAGGGCGATCATGCCGATCATCGTCGCGATCACCGTCGTCACGTTCGAGACGATCGAGGTCGCCGTGCTGGTGACGACGCTCTGCACGCCGCCGATGTCGTTGGAGATCCGCGACTGCACCTCGCCGGTCCGCGTACGCGTGAAGAACGCGAGCGACAGGCGCTGCAGATGCCGGAAGACCGCGGTGCGCAGGTCGTGCATCACCCGCTGGCCGACCTGGTTCGAGAGCAGCGTCTGCCAGACGCCGAGCGCGCCGGTGAAGATCGGCGATCGCGATCATCCCGGCGGCGTAGAGCGAGAGGGCGCGTCGTGTCGTGCCGCTCGATCGCCTCCAGGACGCTCGCGGAGCAGGAACGCCGGCAGCACGCCGACGGCGGCCGAGATCACGATCAGCCCGAGCACGATCGAGAGCGCGCGCCGGTAGGGGCGGAAGAGCCCGGCGACGCGCCTCAGGTTCGCGCGGCGGACCGCGGGATCGCCGGGCCGCTCGGGCGGGTCGTCGGACGTGAAGAACGGACGCGGCATCCCGGCACGGTAGAGAACGCCGGTACGCTCGTGCCGTGCGGCGGGTTTGCGTGTTCTGCGGCGCCTCGAGCGGCCGGTCGCCGGCCTACGCGGACGCGGCGCGCGCGTTCGGGGCGGCCGCGGCCGCACGCGGGCTCGGGGTCGTCTACGGCGGCGGACGCGTCGGGCTGATGGGCGCGCGTCGCCGACGGCGCGCTCGCGGCGGGCGGCGAGGTGATCGGCGTCATCCCGCAGGTGCTCGTCGATCGGGAGCTGGCCCACAGCGGGCTGAGCGAGCTGCACGTCGTCGAGTCGCTGCACGAGCGGAAGGCGCTGATGGCGGAGCTGGCCGACGGCGTTCGCCGCGCTACCAGGCGGCTTCGGGACGCTCGACGAGCTGCTCGAGCAGCTGACGTGGTCGCAACTCGGCCTGCACGCGAAGCCGGTCGGGCTGCTCGACGTGGAGGGCTTCTGGCGGCCGTTGATCGCGCTCGCCCGGCACGCGACCGACGAGGGCTTCGTGCGGGAGGCCGATCTCGCCGCGATCGCCGTCGCCGAGGCTCCGGACGCCCTGCTGGACCGCCTCGAGCGCCTCGCGCGCGAGCCGCGCCCGCGGCCCAAGTGGTCGACGCCCCCGAGCCCGTAGACGTCACATCTCTGCCACAGGCCGATGCTCCACGGCCTGCAGCCAAGCCGGCACGGTGTCCGAACCGCCCGAAGCCGTGTCCACGCTGTGGACGAGAGTTCCGTGTCGACACCGGACGTGTGCGTCGGGCTAGGCCGCGTTCGGGAGTGTCGAGCGCGTCAGCGTGCGCGTGGCGGCGGCCGGAGCGCCGCGCGTCGGCCGGCGAGCTCCTCGAACGCGAAGCCGAACACGTCGGCGAGCGCCTGCGCCGCGGCGGGGCGCACGTCGTCGACCGACACGGGCCGGCCGAGCTCGCGTGCCATCGACGTGAACTGGTAGCCGTCGAGGCCGCACGCCGTGATCCAGTCGGTGAACGGCGCCGGGTCGAGGTCGACGTTCAGCGCGTATCCGTGCGTCGACACCCACTTCGAGAGGTGGATGCCGATCGACGCGATCTTGCGCGGCGGCGACTCGAGCCAGACGCCGGTCAGCCCCTCGATGCGGGTCGAGCCGATGCCGAACGCGCGCCGTCGTGCGGATCAGCGCCTCTTCGAGGTCGCGGCAGTACTTCTTGACGTCCTGGCCGTGCCGGGTCAGGTCGAGGATCGGGTAGCAGACCAGCTGGCCCGGCGCGTGATACGTCGACTTGCCGCCGCGGTCGACCTCGACGACGTCGACCGCGGCCCCGTCCGGGACGTGCACCTCGCCCTCCTCGGTCCGCCGGCCGAGCGTGATCGTCGGCGGATGCTCGAGCAGGAGCACCGTGTCCGGGCGCGCGCCCTCCGCCACCTCGGCCGCGACCGCCCGCTGCAGCTCCCAGGCCTCGCGGTAGTCGACGACGCCCAGGTTGACGAGGTCGGCGCTGCTAGTAATCCGACTCGCCCCAGCCCTGGAGGCGCTCGCGCAGGTCGCGCAGGAACCGGCCCGCGTACGCGCCGTCGACGAGGCGATGGTCGTACGTCAGCGTCAGGTTCATGATCGAGCGGATCGCGATCGCGTCGGCGCCGTTCTCGTCGGTGACCACCCACGGCCGCTTGACGATCGCGTAGGTGCCGAGGATGCCCGACCTGCGGCTGGCTAGATCACCGGCGTGCCGTGGAACGTGCCGTAGCCGCCGGGGTTCGTGATCGTGAACGACCCGCCTGCGACGTCGTCGGGCGTCAGCTTCTTGTCGCGTGCGCGCTTCGCGATGTCGGCGATCCCCTTCGCCATCCCGAGCAGGTTCAGCGTCTCGGCGTTCTTCACGACCGGGACGATCAGGCCCTTGCCGTCGGCGAGCTCGACGGCGAAGCCGAGGTTGACGAAGTTCTTCGTGACGATCTTGTCGCCGCGGATCTCACCGTTCACGTACGGGTAGTCGCGCAGCGTCTCGGTCGTCGCCCGCGCGATGAACGCGAGGTACGTCGGGTTGACGCCGTACGCGGCCGTGTACTCCTTCTTCAGCTTCTCGCGGATCGCGACGACCTTCGACATGTCGACCTCGATCGCGCTCGTGACGTGCGCCGACGTGTCGAGCGACTTGCGCATGTGCTCGGCGATCCCGCGGCGCATCGCGGACATCGGCTCGAAGTTCTCGCCGCTGCCGGCAGCCTGCGGCTCCTGGCTCGCGGCGCCGGCGGCGGGGCGCGCGCGGTGCCTGCGCTGCCACAGGGGCCGGCGGCGCGGCGGTGCGACAGGCGGCGGAGCCGGCGGAGCGGGTGTCTCGGCCTGCGGCGCGGGAGCCGGAGCCGGCTCGGCGCGGCGGCTGCCGGCGGCCCCGACTCGATGAAGGCCTGGATGTCCTTCTTCGTGACGCGGCCGCCACCGCCGGTGCCGGGCACCTGCGTCGGGTCGATGCCGTGCTCGGCGGCGATCCGGGCGACGACCGGCGAGACGAACGAGCGGCCGTTCCCCGACGGCTCGCCGCCGGCGCAGCGGCGACCGGTGCGGGAGCGGGCGCTGCGGGCGGGGCGGCAGCCTCGGCAGCCGGTGCGGGAGCGGGCTCGGGCGCGGCGCGGCCGGCGGAGCGGCCGGCGCGGCGCTGCCCGCCTCGCCGCCGATCCGCGCGAGCACCGTCCCGACCTCGACGGTCTCGCCTTCCTGGACGAGGATCTCGCTGACGATGCCGGAGGCCGGCGACGGCACCTCGGTGTCGACCTTGTCGGTCGAGATCTCGAGCAGCGTCTCGTCGGCCTCGACGGTGTCGCCGACCTGCTTCGACCATTTCGTGATCGTGCCCTCCGAGACCGAGACGCCCATCTGCGGCATGACGACCTCGACTGCGGTGTTGGTAGCCATCAGTAGCTCGCCAGCTCCTTGATTCCACGGACGACGTCGTCGACCTGGGGGATGAATGCCTTCTCGAGCGGCGGCGAGAACGGCACGGGTGTGTCGGGCGCCGCGATGCGCCGCACCGGCGCGTCGAGATCTTCGAATGCCTCCTCGGCGACCGTCGCGGCGATCTCGCCGCCGAAGCCGCCGGTGCGGGTGTCCTCGTGCAGCACGAGCACCTTCGAGGTCTTCCGCACGGATTCGAGCACCGCCTGCTTGTCCCACGGCATCACCGTGCGCAGGTCGATGATCTCGACCGAGATGTCGGGCAGCTGCTTCGCCGCGTCCTGCGCGGTGTAGACCATCGCGCCCCACGTGACGATCGTCACGTCCTCGCCCTCCTGGTGCGATGCGCGCCTTGCCGATCGGCGTCACGTAGCGCTCGTCCGGCACCTCGCCCTTGATCCGGCGGTACAGGTGCTTGTGCTCGAAGAAGAGCACCGGGTTGGGATCCTCGATCGCCGCGACGATCAGGCCCTTGGCGTCCTCCGGCGTCGCCGGGCAGACGCACTTGAGCCCCGGGATGTGCGCGAACGACGACTCGGGGTTCTGCGAGTGGAACGGCCCGCCCGAGAAGCCGCCGCCGGAGGGCAGCCGCAGCACGATCGGCACCGGTGTGCCGGCGCGCCAGCGCTGCTTGGCCGCGACCGTGACGAGGTGATCCCAGGCGCACGAGACGAAGTCCGCGAACTGCATCTCGGCGACCGGGCGCAGGCCCATGATCGCCGCGCCGGTCGCGCCGCCCATGATCGCCGTCTCGGAGAGCGGCGTGTCGATCACGCGCCACGCTCCGAACTCCTCCTGGAAGCCCGAGCGTGACCTTGAAGGCGCCGCCGTAGACGCCGACGTCCTCGCCGAGCACGAACACGCGCTTGTCGCGGCGCATCTCCTGCCGGAGCCCGTCGCTGATCGCCTGGAGATAGGTCTTCTCGGCCATTACTTGTGGTGGGGCGTGTCGAGGTCCTCGGGCGTCGCGTACACGCCGTCGAGCAGCGTCGACGGATCGGGCTGCGGCGACTCCTCGGCGCGCTGGAGCGAGTCGTTCAGCAGCTTCTTCACGTAGCGCGCCGATCTCGTCCTCCTCGTCCTCCGTCATGTCGACCTGCTCGATGCAGCCAGGTGCGGTAGCGCTCGATCGGGTCGCGCTCGGCCCAGCTGCTCGAAGAGCTCCTTCGGCACGTAGAACGCGTCGTCGTGGACGGCATGGCCTTCCATGCGCAGCGTCTGGCACTCGATCAGCGTCGGGCCGCCGCCGTCGCGGGCCTTCTCGATCGCGCGCTTCGCCTCGCGGTAGACGGCGAGCACGTCGGTGCCGTCGACGACGACGCCGTCGAAGCCGTACGCCTGCGCGCGGTCGGCGAGGTGCTCGACCGCGTACTCGAGGTGCGTCGGCGTCGAGTACGCCCACTGGTTGTTGTCGCAGATGAAGACGACCGGCAGCTTGCGCACGCCGGCGAAGTTCATGCCCTCGTGCGCGTCGCCGCGCGCCATCGCGCCCTCGCCGAACCAGGCGACGGCGACGCGGCGCTCCTCGCGGATCCGGAACGCGAGCGCGCAGCCGACGGCGACCGGCAGCATCGCCGGCAGGTGGCTGACCATCGCGATCAGGCCGAGGCGCGCGTCGGCCATGTGGACGTTGCCGTCGCGTGCCGTGCGTCGGCCCGTCGGCGCGGCCCATGTACTGCGCGAAGATCCGCCACGGCTCGACGCCGCGGGTGATGTGCACGCCCATGTCGCGGTGCAGCGGCGTGCCGACGTCGTCGGGGCCCATCGCGGTCGCGACGCCGACCGCGGACGCCTCGTTGCCGCGGCCCGTGTAGAACGAGCCCGGGATCTTGCCCTGCCGGTAGAGGATGTGGCCGCGCTCCTCGACGCCGCGGGTGATCAGCATGTTGCGGTAGATGCCGAGCAGGTCCTCGCGGTCGAGGCCCTGCTCCTTCACCTCCTGAAGCGAGCCGCTCGGCTCGGCTACGCGCGCGATCGCCACTGCACTCCTCGTTCGAAGGGAATGGGAAGCGCTGGTGAATGCGTAACCGGCCGAGCGTACGGCTGGCGCGGGTGGGCAAGGCCGCCGACTGGCTGCGCGAGGAGCGCCGCAACGTGCTCGGCCACTGGAGCGCGTTCTGCCTCGACTGCGGCGCCGCCCGGCGCTGGTTCGAGGACTCGCGAGGCCGAGGTGCCCGAGACGTGCCGCAGTGCGGCGGCGAGATGCTCCGCCGCTGCCCGGCCTGCGAGGCGCCGTTCTCGTCGACCTTCGCGGTCGACTGCGAGGAGTGCGGCGCGAAGCTGCGCGAGCCCGAGCTGCTCGGCATGCGGATCCGCCGGCCGGCGCAAGAGCGCGCTAGAAGCTCGCCGACCGTGCCGGCTTGATCGCCGAGAAGCGGATCACCGTCACCGTGTCGTCGCTCGATGACGTCGCGGTTGTAGAGCTGGCCGAGGAAGCGGCAGAGCTCGTCGGGCGTGGCGGATCTCGGGGTTGTCGTGCTCGATCTCGTTCGGCGAGAGCTCGCCGAGCGTCTTCACCTCGACCTTGTCGATGACCGCGTCGAAGACGTGCTGGCGCGGGCCGAAGCGGGCGCCGACGAGCACCGAGACGATCATCCCCTTCTGGTACTTGCGCGACTTGTCGCCGAGCCGGATCGTCGCGGTCTTGCGGTTCGACCGCAGCTGCGCCTCGACGATCGGCGAGTAGAAGTTGAGCGCGAACGCGGGCACTGGGCGCCGATCATACGTCCTCTCCTCGAGCCTCGCCGCCGCCTTGCGGGCCATCTCCCGCTCGCCCGGTAGGCGAGCAGCGCGGGCGCCTCCTCGAGCGGCAGCCAGCGCACCTCGGCGACCTCGTGCCGGAACGCCGGCGGCATGTCGCCGAGCCGCCCGCCCTCGTAGCGGACGAGGAAGAACGAGACGACCTTGAAGACCCGCTCGCCCTCCCAGTTGAACCAGTAGCGGACGTCGCCGAGCTTCCCGAGCGAGCCGTCCGTGGGCGCCCGTCTCCTCGGCGACCTCGCGGAGCGCGGTCGCCTCGCCGCGCTCGCCCTCGTCGATCCGGCCCTTCGGCAGCGCCCAGACGCCCGGCCGGCTTGCCCGCCGGGCGGATCGCCGCGACCACCCAGCGCCCGCCGAGCCGCCGCACGAGCACGCCGCCGGCCGAGAACTCACGCCGCATCCGCAAGATCTTAGCCTCGGCGACTTAGATCCCATGCGCTAGAGTTGCGTGCGTTGGCACTCTCATGGCTAGAGTGCCGAAGGTACGCACAAGCGTGTCACAAGGTGGAGGTTTCACGCATGAATCTACAGCCGCTTGGCGACCGCCTGATCGTCGAGGTCCTCGAGGAAGAGGAGACGACGGCCAGCGGCATCGTCCTGCCGGACACGGCGAAGGAGAAGCCGCAGCGCGGCCGCGTCCTGGCCGTCGGCCCGGGCGCCCGCGACGAGGACGGCGAGCACGTCCCGCTCGACCTCGAAGAGGGCGACGAGATCATCTTCAGCAAGTACGGCGGCACCGAGATCAAGCTCGGCGCCGACGAAGTCCTGATCCTGCGCGAGTCGGACGTCCTGGCGAAGGTCGTCGGCGACCGCGCAGCGGTCTAAGGGAAAGAGGAGGAGAAGAGAGACACATGGCTCACAAGGAGCTCAAGTTCAACGAGGATGCGCGCCGCGCGCTTCAGCGCGGCGTCGACATCCTGGCCGACGCGGTCAAGGTGACGCTCGGCCCGAAGGGCCGCTACGTCGTGCTCGACAAGAAGTTCGGCGCGCCGACGATCACGAACGACGGCGTCACGATCGCCCGCGAGATCGAGGTCGAGGACGTGTTCGAGAACCAGGGCGCGCAGCTCGTGCGCGAGGTCGCCACGGCGACCAACGACGTCGCCGGCGACGGCACGACGACGGCGACCGTGCTCGCTCAGGCGATCGTCCGCGAGGGCCTGAAGAACGTCTCCGCCGGCGCGAACCCGATGGCGCTCAAGCGCGGCATCGAGCAGGCCGTCGAGGAGGTCGTCGAGAACCTGAAGTCGCAGTCGACCGAGATCTCGGGCAAGGAGGACATCGCGCGCGTCGCGACCGTCTCGTCGCGCTCGACCGAGATCGGCGACGTGCTCTCCGAGGCGATCGAGAAGGTCGGCAAGGACGGCGTCGTGAACGTCGAGGAGGGCCAGACCTTCGGCCTCGAGCTCGAGTTCACCGAGGGCATGCAGTTCGACAAGGGCTACCTGTCGCCGTACATGATCACCGACGCCGAGCGCATGGAGGCCGTGCTCGACGACCCGTACATCCTGGTCGCGAACCAGAAGATCGGCGCCGTCAAGGACCTGCTGCCGGTGCTCGAGCAGGTCATCCAGGCCGGCCGCCCGCTGCTGATCGTGGCCGAGGACGTCGAGGGCGAGTCGCTCGCGACGATCGTCGTCAACAAGCTGCGCGGCACGTTCCAGGCCGTCGCCGTCAAGGCGCCGGGCTTCGGCGACCGCCGCAAGCGCATGCTCGAGGACATCGCGATCCTCACGGGCGCCGAGGTGATCACCGAGGAGATGGGCCTCAA
This sequence comes from uncultured Thermoleophilia bacterium, assembly GCA_963708505.1. GTDB lineage: Bacteria > Actinomycetota > Thermoleophilia > Gaiellales > Gaiellaceae > PALSA-600. The sequence goes on along the minus strand of CAVPST010000007.1, from coordinate 887,757 downwards.
GCTCGAGAACACGAAGCTCTCGCAGCTCGGCCACGCCCGCAAGGTCGTCGTCGACAAGGACTCGACCACGATCATCGACGGTGCCGGTGAGGCGAGGCGATCAAGGGCCGGATCAAGCAGATCAAGGCCGAGATCGAGAACACCGACTCCGACTTCGACCGCGAGAAGCTCCAGGAGCGGCTCGCGAAGCTGTCCGGCGGCGTCGCGGTCGTCAAGGTCGGCGCTGCCACCGAGACCGAGATGAAGGAGACGAAGCACCGCGTCGAGGACGCGCTGCAGGCCGCCCGCGCCGCCCTCGAGGAGGGCATCGTCCCGGGCGGCGGCGTCGCGCTGCTGAACGCGGCCGACGCGGTCAAGGACAGCTTCGACCGCTCGAGGGCGACGAGCGGACGGGCGCGCAGATCATCATCAAGTCGCTCGAGGAGCCGCTCCGCCAGCTCGCGACGAACGCCGGGCCTCGAGGGCTCGGTCGTCGTCCAGCAGGTCCGCATCGCCGAAGCCGGGCGAGGGCCTGAACGTCGACACCGGCGAGGTCACCGACCTCGTCAAGGCCGGCATCATCGACCCGACGATGGTCACCCGCTCGGCGCTGCAGAACGCCGCGTCGATCGCGAAGAACATCCTCACCACCGAGGCGATCGTCGCCGAGGCCCCCGAGAAGGCAGGCGCCGGGTCGGCGGCGGCATGCCGGACATGGGCGGGATGATGTAGCCAGACCCTTCGGGGTTCGGCCAGGAACGGCGAAGGGCGGCCCAAGGGCCGCCCTTCGCATTAGAAAAGCCGCCCGAGAGCGGCTCTTCTAATGGGGATGGGGGAGGGTGGTACGGCTGTGATATCGGCGCCGTCCGTCCCGCGTGCGATCCCTCAAGCGAGTGATCTCGCGGCTCAGAAGCCGTAGCGCTCCTCCTTCCACGGGTCGGCGTCGTTGTGGTAGCCGTAGCGCTCCCAGAAGCCGGGCTTGTCGACGCTCGAGAGCTCGATCCCGCGCAGCCACTTGGCGCTCTTCCAGAAGTACTTGCCCGGGACGACGAGCCGCAGCGGCTAGCCGTGGTCGGGCGTCAGCGGCTCGCCGTCGGCGTGCGTGGCGAGCAGCGCGTTGTCGTCCTCGAGGAACGAGACGGCACGTTCGACGTGAACCCGTCCTCGGCGTGCGCGATCACGAAGCGCGCCGTCGGCTTCGGCCGCGCGAGCTTCGCGAGCTCGCGCCAGTGGACGCCCTCGAACTGCGCGTCGAACCGCGACCAGCGCGTGACGCAGTGGATGTCCTGCGTCGTTCGACGTGCGCGGCAGCTCGTTCAGCTGCTCCCAGTGAGCTCGAGCTCGTTCTCGACCTCGCCGAAGACGCGGAACGTCCAGGTCGGCGAGGTCGTCGTAGCGCGCCACCGAGCCCGCGTGCAGCACCGGCCACTTCGCGGTCAGGTACTGCCCCGGGCGGCAGCCGCGCCGGGTCGTAGCCCGGCCTCGCCACCTTCTGCTCCGCCTTCGACCTGAACACGCTGTCTAGTCTAGGGAGCGATGACCTCCGTTACGCCGCGTGCCGCTCGCCGCGCCCGCGCCTACGTGCGCGTCAAGGGCCCGGACGCGGTCGACTACCTGCAGCGGATGCTCTCGAACGACGTGCCGGACGAGGGCTCGGTCGACGCGCTGCTCCTGACGCCGAAGGCGCGCGTGATCGCGCCGGTCCTCGTGTGGCGGCGCGGCGACGACGATTTCCTGCTGCTGACCGAGCCCGAGCTCGGCGAGGTCGCTGCGCGCTCAGCTGACGCGGATGCGCTTCGCGGCGAAGTGCGAGATCGAGCCCGAGGAGCACACGTCGACGATCGTCTTCGAGCGCGGCGGACGGGATCCCGAACCGCGACTACGGCGTGCCCGCGGTCGAGGTGCTCGACGCCGAGCGTCGACGCGGACGGCGAGGAGACGCTCGAGCGGCTCCGGATCGAGGCGGCGACGCCGCGCTTCGGCCGCGAGATCGACGACCGCGTCCTGCCGGCCGAGGCCGGCCTCGAGGAGCGGGCGATCTCGTTCACGAAGGGCTGCTACCCGGGCCAGGAGCCGATCGCGCGCCAGCACTACCGCGGCAAGGTGAACCGGCGGCTGCGCGTGCTCGAGGTCGACGGCGCCGCGCCGCGCCCGAGACGCCGGTCGTGCACGGCGAGAAGGAGGTCGGCCGCGTCACGAGCGCGCGTGCCCGGGCTCGCGCTCGCCTACGTGCGCGTCGAGGTGCCGGACGACGCCGAGCTGCGCGTCGGCGCCGCGGCCGCCCGGCTACACTGACCGCTCCCTCGCGCCCGTAGCTCAGGGGATAGAGCGCTGCCCTGCGGAGGCAGAGGTCGCAAGTTCGAATCTTGCCGGGCGCATTCGCCGTCCGAAGTCCGGCTTCGGCTGCGGCGTGGGCCATGACGACTTCGGACCGGACTCGTCTCGGATCCGACGCGGCTGTGGGCCGCGCCCGGCTCGCAGGTCGCGGCGGCGCCGGCGGTGGACGAGGCTTCGAGGCGCTAGTCGGCTGACTGGCGCATCGGAGGTATCGTGAGCTCGTGAGCTCGGTCGGCGTTCCGAACGAGGGGATCGCCGCTCACTGCGCGGCAGCCGGCTGTCGACGGCGCCAGCCGTGGGACGGGCCGGCGGCTCGCGCTCGCGTTCGACCGGACGCAGCGCCTCGTCGGCGGAGCTCCACGTCGAGGGCCGCAACTTCTACCCGCCGCTGCTCGCCGACATCGCCGCTGCGACCTCGTCCGTCCACATCAATCAGTTCGGCTTCCGTCCGGGCCAGGTCGGCGACCGGTTCGCGGCGGCGCTGATCGCCAAGGCGCGGAGGGCGTGCCGGTCAGGCTGATCGTCGACCGGCAGGGCTCCGATCCCGGAGCGCGGCTCGCGCGAGTTCTACGAGCGGCTGACCGGCGGCGGGGATCGAGGTGTGCGTGACGCGCGCCACGCAGCCTCGCGCGCCGCAGAGGCGCCGCTCGGCGCCGGCGGGCGACGAGCTGGAACCTGAGCGGGCTGGCGGCACATCGACCACCGGAAGGTCGTCGTCGTCGACGGCCGCATCGGCTGGGTCGGCGGCGCCGGGATCGAGGATCACTTCGAGAACGGCGAGTTTCACGACCTGTTCGTCCGCGTCGAAGGCCCGGTCGTCTCACAGCTGCAGCTCGTGTTCGTCGCCAGCCTGCGCTGGCTCGGCGGCCAGATCCCGGCGGCCGAGTCCCGGAGCTGTTCCCGCCGCTCGACGAGGGCGCGAGCCCGTGCCCGCGGTCGTGCTCCACAACGCGCCGGGCCGGTACAGGCCGATCACGACGGCGATCGCCGCGCTGATCGACGGGGCGCAGGACTCGCTCGACGTCGTGAATCCGTACGTCACCGACCGCGGCATGATCGGGCGGATCGTCAGCGGCGGCGCGTCGCGGCGCACGCGTGCGCCTGTTCGTGCCCGCGAGCCCGAACAACTGGGCCTGCGGCGCGGCCGAGCAGTTCCACCACGGGCGGCTGCTCGAGGCCGGCGTGCAGATCCTCGGCTACCCGAAGATGCTGCACGCGAAGGCGTTCGTCGCCGACGGCGAGCACGTGCTCGTCGGCACCTGCAACCTCGAGGCCTGGAGCCTGAAGCGGTTCTTCGAGATCGACATCGGCTTCCACTCGACGATCTCGCCGGCCAGTTCGACGAGCGCTTCCTCGCGCCCGCCGAGGAGGTGAGCTCCGACCTGCGCCCCGTCGGGCGTGAAGAGCGCTGCGCGGGCAGCGGCGTTCGCCGACTCTCGCCGCTGCTGTAGTCGTGCCGAGGCCCGTTTCGGTCGAGCTCGAGGCGCCTAGCGCGCCGTCGCGGCGATCGTGTCCTCGCCGACCGCGTGGATCACGTCCTGCCGCTCGAGCAGCCGCCGGATCTGCTCGGGCGTGAGCCTGTTCGTGACGTAGTGGTCCTCGAGGATCTCGGCGAGCGGCCGGCCGCGATGGTGCTCGCGGATCACGTACTGCGCGATCCGCTCCTCGTTCTGCGAGCCGCCGCTGAGAAACGAGAACGCGCCGGTCGATTGCGTCGCGGAGGCCCATCGCGGGCGATTGTATAGTCGGGCGGGTGAAGAGCCCCGCGGTCGCCGGGCGGTTCGCCGAACGGGTCGTGGAGGGTCGCGACGACGGCGGCAGCCCCGAGCGGGTGCTGATCTGGATCGAGCGCCGGGCGGGCGCGGTCTGGGCCGTCGGCCGGCAGGTCGAACCCGCAGCACCGGCGAGACGGAGGAGCCGCGCGCCGACGACTACGTGTGGGAGGGCTACGAGCTCGACGACTGCCTCGAGGCGGCGAACGCGGCGCTCGAGGACGACGCCGTCGTCTCCGAGGACGACGGCGCGACCGAGCAGGTCGCAGCCGTTCCAGCGCGACGAGCTGCTCGCGCCGCTCGAGCGCTTCTTCTTCGGCCGCTGAGTCCGGCTCGGGCCACTCGAGGTTCGCGTCCGGGATCGGGTCGCCGTGCGGATCGTGCGTCGGGAACCCGAGCGCCCGGTCGATGCGCGCCTCGAGCTCCTCCGAGATGACGTGCTCGAGGCGGTCGGCCTCGTCGTGGACGTCGTCGACGTGCAGGCCGAGCGTCTCGGCCAGGTACAGCTCGAGCAGGCGGTGGTGGCGGATCACCTCGAGCGCGACGCGCTCGCCCGACGCGGTCAGGCGCGCGCCCCGGTACTGCTCGTGCTCGAGCAGGTCGAGCGCCGCCAGCTTCTTCACCATCGCCGACGCCGACGCGGGCGAGACCGACTGGTCCTTGCGCGAGCGCGCCGATCGTCACGCGGCCGTCGGTCGACCTGCAGCTTGTAGACGCTCTTCAGGTAGTCCTGGATCGACTCGGAGAGCGGGCCCGGCTCATGGCCGGAGGGTAACGTGGCGCGCGTGCCGATCCGGTGGGACACAGCGCCGACCCCGACGACGCGTTCATGGTCTGGGCGCTCGAGGCGGGGAAGGTCGACACGCGCGGCCTCGAGCTCGAGCCCGTCGTCGTCCGACATCCAGACGCTGAACGAATGGGCGCTCGAGGGCCGCCTCGAGGTGACGGCGCTCTCGGCCGGCGCCTACCCGGCGGTCGCCGACCGCTACCTGCTGCTGCCGCACGGCGCGTCGTTCGGCGAGGGCTACGGCCCGATCGTCGTCGCGCGCGAGCAGCTGACTCGCGACGAGCTGCGCGCGCGTCGAGATCGTCACGCCCGGGCGCGCTGACGACGGCGAGCCGCGTGCTGCGGCTCGCGCTCGGCGACGAGATCCGCACGCGCGACCTGCCGTTCGACCAGGTGCTCGACGAGGTCGTCTCGGGCCGCGCCGACGCCGGGCTGCTGATCCACGAGGGCCAGCTGACCTACGCCGACGCGGGGCTGCACAAGCTGCTCGACCTCGGCGTCTGGTGGCAGGCGGAGACGGGCCTGCCGCTGCCGCTCGGCCTCGTCGCGCGCGCGCGCGACCTCGACCGCGCTCGCCGACGTCTCGGCCGTGCTGCGCGAGGCGATCGACGCCGGGCTCGCGAACCGCGACGAGGCGCTCGCGTACGCCATGACGTTCGGCCGCGGCATCGACGACGCGACCGCCGACGAGTTCGTCTCGATGTACGTCAACGACCTGACGCTCGACATGGGCGAGCGCGGGCGCGCGGCGATCACGCGCCTGCTCGGCTGCCGAGCCGGAGTTCGTCGCATGAGCGCTCGGGCCGTGATCCTCTCCGCGGTCCGCACGCCGGTCGGCCGCTACGGCGGCGCGCTCGCCGGGGTGCGTCCGGACGATCTCGCCGCGATCGCCGTCCGCGCCGCGGTCGACCGGGCGGGCGTGCCCGAGGGCGAGATCGAGGACGTCTGGCTCGGCTGCGCGAACCAGGCGGGCGAGGACAACCGCAACGTCGCGCGCATGGCCGTGCTGCTCGCCGGGCTTGCCGGACTCCGTCGGCGGCGTGACCGTCAACCGGCTGTGCGCGTCGGGCTCGCCGCGATCGTCGGCGCCTGCCACGCGGTGGTCGCCGGCGACGGCGACCTGTTCGTCGCGGGCGGCGTCGAGTCGATGACGCGCGCGCCGCTCGTGACGGCCAAGCCCGAGCCGCCGTTCCCGCGTGGCGACCGCGAGCTCTACGACACGACGCTCGGCTGGCGCTTCCCGAACCCGCGGCTCGAGGAGCAGTTCCCGCTCGAGGCGATGGGCGAGACCGGCGAGAACGTCGCCGAGCGCTGGGACGTGTCGCGCGAGGTCCAGGACGCGTTCGCGCTGCGCTCGCAGCAGCGCTGGGCGGCGGCGGCCGAGGCGGGCCGCTTCGACGACGAGCTCGTGCCGGTCGGCGACTTCGCCCGCGACGAGCATCCGCGGCCCGACACGTCCGCCGAGAAGCTCGCGGCCCTCCGGCCGGCGTTCCGGCCGGGCGGCACGGTCACGGCCGGCAACTCGTCGGGGCTGAACGACGGCGCGGCGGCGGTCGTGGTCGCGTCCGAGGACGAAAGCGCGCGAGCTCGGCATCGCAGCCGCTCGGCGCGTTCGTCGCGGCTCGGCGGTCGCGGGCGTCGACCCGCGCGTGATGGGCATCGGGCCGGTGCCGGCGGTGCGCAAGCTGCTCGCGCGCGCGGACCTGACGGTCGACGATCTCGACCTGGTCGAGCTGAACGAGGCGTTCGCGTCGCAGTCGCTCGCGGTCGTCCGCGAGCTCGGGCTCGACGAGGACCGGGTGAACGTGAACGGCGGCGCGATCGCGATCGGCCATCCGCTCGGCATGAGCGGCGCGCGGCTGACCGTCACGCTGCTGCACGAGCTGCGCCGCCGCGGCGGCCGCTACGGCGTCGCGACGATGTGCGTCGGCGTCGGCCAGGGCCAGGCGGCGCTGTTCGAGCGGAGCGCAGTGAACCACGCCGAGCGCTACCTCGTGCTCGGGCTGCGGCTCGGCAAGCACGTCGACGGCCTCGTCGACTCCTACTACGGGCCGCCCGAGCTGCAAGCAGCAGGTCGACGCCGAGGAGACCGTCGACGCCGCGCAGCTCGCCGCCGACGCGCGACGCGCTGCTCGCCGAGCTCGACGACGGCTGGCTGCGCGACCAGGTGCGGGGCTGCGCGACCTACGCGCACGTGCTCGCCGGGCGACGAGCTCTCCTACGCCGACGAGGTCGAGGGCTGCTACGGCGTCCGCCCGAGCGGACGCCGACGAGCGTCTACGAGGCGGCGCATGCCGAGCTCGACGAGCTCCTGCCGGGCGACGGCTCGCTCTCGAGCGCCGCCAGGCGTGGCGCAACGCAGCACCTCGTCGACGGCGCGATCGCCGTCCCGTGCTGCGGGACCTGCTCCCGGTGCTGCGCGAGCGCACCGCGGCGGTCGTCGAGCTGCCCGCCGGGCGAGCAGCCGAGCTCGAGCCGGTCAGCGACGAGCCGTGGTGGGCGTTCAACTACTACCTCGGCGACCTGCGCAGCCGCGTCGTCCTGAACGTCGACGTGCCGACGACCGGCTGCGACCTCGTCCACCTCGCCGCCCACGAGGTCTACCCCGGCCATCACACCGAGCACGCCGTCAAGGAGCAGTTGCTGGTCCGCGACCGTGGCGCGATCGAGGAGGCGATCCAGCTCGTGCCGACGCCGCAGGCCGTGCTCAGCGAGGGGATCGCCGAGGTCGGCGCGGAGGTCGTCCTCGACGACGGCGGCGCGCGCCGAGGCCTACGCCGTGCTCGCGCGGCACGGGATCGAGTTCGACCCGGAGCTGACGCGAGCAGATCGCGGCGGCGGCTCGAGCCGCTCGGCACGGTCGGCCTCGACGCCGCGCTGATGATCCACGACGACGGTGCCTCGCCCGAGGAGGCGCAGGCTTACATCGAGCGGTGGCGGCTCGCCACGCCCGAGCAGGCGAAGCACAGCCGTGCGCTTCGCCACCGACCCGACCTGGCGCGCGTACGTGATCACCTACTCGGCAGGCCGCGAGCTCTGCCGCGCCTACGTCGGCGGCGACCCGGCGCGCTTCCGGACGCTCCTCACCGAGCACGTCCGCATCGGCGACCTGACCGCCGCCCGGTAGATCTCGGGCATGGCAGTCGCGACCGAGCGCGAGTACGGCCTCCACATCGGCGGCGAGACGGTCGAGCCGGCGGCCGGCGAGGTGCGCGAGCTGCGCGAGCCCGCGACCGGCGACCTGCTCGCGCGCGCCGCGATGGGCGGCGAGGCCGACGTCGACCGCGCGGTCGCGGCCGCGCGTGCGGCGGTCGACGGCCCGTGGGGCAAGACGCCCGCGACCGAGCGCTCGCGCCTGCTGCACGCGCTCGCCGACGCGATCTCCGCGAACCGCAAGGAGCTCGCCGAGCTCGAGTCGCGAAACGTCGGCAAGGCGATCTCGTCGGTCAAGGCGGAGCTCGCCGGCGCGGCCGAGAACTTCCGCTACTTCGCCTCGGCGACCGCGTCGATCGCCGGGCGCTCGAACCCGATCGGCGGCTCGCTGCTCTTCTACTCGCAGAAGGAGCCGGTCGGCGTCGCCGCGCAGATCGTGCCGTGGAACTACCCGCTGCTGATGGCGACGTGGAAGCTCGCGCCTGCGCTCGCCGCCGGCTGCGCCGTCGTCCTCAAGCCCGACCCGCAGACGCCGCTCTCCGTGCTCCGCGTCGCCGAGCTGGCGGCCGAGGTCGGCTTCCCCGCCGGGGCGATCAACATCGTCCCCGGCGACGGCCCGACGCTCGGCGCGTACCTCGTCGCGCCATCCCGGCGTCGACAAGGTCGCGTTCACCGGCTCGACGAGGACGGGCGGCGAGATCATGCGGCTCTGCTCCGACCCGATCAAGCGGCTGACGCTCGAGCTCGGCGGCAAGAGCCCGAACCTCGTCTTCGCCGACGCCGACCTCGCCGACGCGATCCCCGCGAGCGTGTGGGCGATCTACTACTCGGCCGGCCAGTCGTGCGAGGCGCGCTCGCGGCTGCTCGTCGAGCAGTCGATCTACGACGACGTCGTCGGCAGCGTCACGGAGCTCGCACAGAAGGTGAAGGTCGGCGATCCGCTCGACGCCGAGACGCAGATGGGCTCGCTGATCTCGAAGAGCCACCGCGAGAAGGTGCACGGCTTCGTCGACGGCGCGCGCGGCGAGGGCGCCGAGGTCACGACCGGCGGCGCGATCGCCGACGGCGCCGGGCGCGTTCTACCCGCCGACGGTGATCGCGAAGACCGACAACTCGATCTCGGCCGCGCAGGAGGAGATCTTCGGCCCGGTCGTGACGGTGATCCCGTTCGACGACGAGGCCGACGCCGTCCGGATCGCGAACGACGTCAAGTACGGCCTGATGGCGACGGTCTGGACGGGCGACCCGGCGCGCGGCCACCGGGTCGCCGCGAAGCATCAAGTCGGGCACGGTCGGGATCAACATGCCGTACACCGCGTTCCCGGGCATCCCGTTCGGCGGGTACAAGCAGTCCGGCTTCGGTCGCGAGCTCGCGATCGAGACGCTCGACCTCTACCTCGAGACGAAGTCGGTCGTCACGTACACGGGTACGCGGCCGACGAACCCGTTCGGCCTGTAGCCGGCTACCGCTGGGTCGTCCTCGCGGCGGGCACGTTCGCGCAGGCGACGTACTCGGCGATCTGGTTCGGCGTCGCCGTGATGGCGCCGTTCCTGCGCGACGAGTTACGGACTCTCGCTCGGCGAGACGGGCGTGCTCATCTCGGCCTCGCTCGCCGGCTCCGTGCTCAGCCTGATCCCGTGGGGGCTCGCGACCGACCGGTTCGGCGAGCGGGCTGGTGCTCGTCGCCGGGGTCGGCGGCTGCGGCGCGGCGCTCGTCGCTGCGTCGCGCGTCGCAGAGCTTCTGGCCGCTCTTCGCTGCTGCTGCTGCTCGCCGGGTTCGCCGGCGCGAGCGTGCAGTCCGCGAGCGGGCGCGCCGTGATGGCCTGGTTCCCGCCGCGACGCAGCGCGGGCTCGCGCTCGGGCATCCGGCAGACGGCGATCCCGATCAGCGGCTTCGTCGCCTCGCTCGCGCTGCCGCCGATCGTCGCGGCACGGCGGCGTCCAGCTGGGGCTTCGCGGCGCTGGGCGTCGCGTGCCTCGTCGCGGCGGCTCGTCGGCGGGCTCGTGCTCCGGGAAGGCCCGGCACGCAGCGCCGGCCGAGCGCGACCGACGTGGCGCCGCTCCGCGACCCGCGCATCTGGCGCGTCTCGCTCGGCAGCGCGCTCGTGCTCGCGCCGCAGATGTGCGTCGGTCGGCTTCACCGTGCTCTTCCTGCACGACCAGCGCGGCCTGTCGACCGGGCACGGCGGCCGCCGTGCTCGCCGTCGATGCAGGCGCTCGGCGATCGCCGCCCGCATCGGCGCCGGCCGCTGGTCGGACATCGTCGGCAGCCGGCTCGGCCCGCTGCGGACGATCGCGCTCGCGGTCGCGGTCGCTCGTCGGCCTGACCGGCGTGCTCCTCGGCGCGCCGCTCGTCGTGCTCATCCCGGCGCTCGTCGCCGCCGGCGTGCTCGCGATGAGCTGGAACGGCCTCTCGTTCGCGGCCGCGGTCGAGCTGGCCGGCCACCGGCGGAGCGGCGTCGGCGATCGGGCTGCAGCAGATCGCTGCTGAACGGCTCGGGCGCGGTCTACCCGGCGCTCTTCGGCGCTGCTCGTCGGCCGCGACCTCGTGGCGGCTCGGCTTCCTCGCCGTCGCGCTCTTCCCGCTCGCGGGCTGGCGCGTGCTGCGAGCATTGCCGGGATGAGCGCGTCTCGGAGCGCCTCGACGCGATCTACGCGATCGCGCAGCACCGCGCCGGGCTACTCGCCCGAGGAGGACGCCGCGCACGAGCTCGCGGCGGGCTGGATGCGCGAGGCCGGGCCTCGAGGTCTCGGTCGACGACGCCGGCAACCTGTTCGGCGGCGCGGCGAGGCTCGCGTCTGGGCGGGCTCGCACCTCGACAGCGTCCCGACCGGCGGGCGCTTCGACGGCGCGCTCGGCGTCGTCGCGGCGATCGAGGCGGCCGCGCGGCTGCCCGACGCGCCCGCTCGCCGTCGTCGCGTTCCGCGCCGAGGAGACGCGGCCCGATGGGCAGCCGGCGGCTCGCCGAGCTGCCGGACGCGTTCCTCGAGCTGCACATCGAGCAGGGGCCCGTGCTCGAGCGCGCTCGGCGAGCCGCTCGGGATCGTGACCGCGATCGCGGGGCAGGCGCGCGGGGCGCAAGGTGTTCGAGGGCCGCGCCGACCACGCCGGCACGACGCCGATGGACGCGCGCGACGACGCGCTCGTCGAGGCGGCGCGCTTCGTCCTGCACGTCCGCGACTGCGCCCGCGACGGCGCACGGTCGCGACCGTCGGCGCGATCGAGGTCGAGCCGAACGCGTCCAACGTCGTCCCGGCGCGGTGACCGTCGTCGGTCGACGCGCGCGCGCCCGACCCGGACGCAGCTCGACGCGCTGGTCGCGCGAGATCGGCTTCGAGCCGCACTGGCGGCTCGAGCCGGTCGCGATGAGCGGCGCGCCGCTCGAGGCGCTCCGCGCTGCTGCCCGGACGCGCCCGAGCTCGTCTCCGGCGCCGGCCACGACGCGATGGTCCTCGCGGCGGCCGGCGTGCCGACCGGCGATGCTCTTCGTCCGCACCTGAACGGCGGCATCAGCCACCAGCCCGACGAGCTCTCGAGCGAGGAGGACATCGCGCTGGCAGTCGATGCGCTCGACGGCGGCACTCGGTAGGCTCGCCGCAGTGAGCGCGAAGCCGGCGAGCGCGAGGTGATGACGTGGGACGACCTCGGCGTCGGCGCGCGCGCGCTCGCCGAGCCGTCGCCGCCGACGGCTACCAGCCCGACATGGTGCTCGGCATCGCGCGCGGCGGGCTGCTCGTCGCGCGGCGCGCTCGGCTACGCGCTCGGCGTCAAGAACACGTTCACGATGAACGTCGAGTTCTACACCGGGATCGACGAGCGGCTCGAGCATGCCGATGATCCTGCCGCCGTGCCCGACCTCGTCGACTTCGCCGACACAAGGTGCTGATCGCCGACGACGTCGCCGACACCGGCGCCACGCTCGAGCTCGTGAAGGAGTTCTGCGAGGGCAAGGTGGCCGAGGTGCGGTGCGCCGTGCTCTACGAGAAGCCGCGCTCGACGGTCCACTGCGAGTACGTCTGGCGGCGCACCGACCGCTGGATCACGTTCCCGTGGAGCGCCGAAGACCCCGTTCTGCAGGCCGTCTCGTAGCGCACCTGGAAGCGCTCCGGGAGGTCGGATAGATTCGACCGCACCCCCCGGCAACACCAGGCTTCAAGGAGAGGAGCACATTGACCAAGAGGAAGCTCGCGCTCGCCGCGATCCTGCTCGTCGCTCGCGGCGGTCGCCGTCGTCCTCGCCGTCGGCACGTCGCCCGGCTCGGCGAAGTCGAACAGCGACGTTCAAGGCCGCGTGGATCTACGTCGGCCCGCACAACGACGGCGGCTGGTCGCAGGCGCACGACCAGGGCCGGCTGTACGTGCAGAAGGCGCTCGGCTCGAAGGTGCAGACGACCTACAAGGAGAACGTCCCCGAAGGCCCGCAGGTCGCGCCAGGTGATCGACAGCCTGATCCGCGACGGCAACAAGATCATCTTCGCCACGTCGTTCGGCTACCAGCACGGCGATGGCGGCGGCCGCGACGAAGAACCCGGACGTCAAGTTCGAGATGGCGACCGGGCACGATCGTCCAGAAGAACATGGCCGAGTACTTCGGCGCAGGCGAGGACGCGATCTACCTCTCCGGCATGGCCGCGGGCGCGGCGACGAAGACCGGCACCGTCGGCTACGTCGTCCCGTTCGCGATCCCCGAGGTGATCCGGCACACGAACGCGTTCGCGCTCGGCGCCCAGAAGACGCATCCCGGCGCGAAGGTGAAGCTCATCTGGACGAACTCCTGGTTCGCCCCGGACAAGGAGAAGAAGGCGGCCGAGAGCCTCCATGCGGCCGGCGCCGACGTGATCGGCCAGAACGTCGACAGCCCGGCGGCCGGCCAGTACGCCGAGTCCGCCAAGGCTCCCGTGGGTCGGCTACGACTCGAACGCGCAGAAGTTCGCGCCGAAGTCGTGGCTCACGGCCGCGGTCTACAACTGGGGCCCGTACTACCTGAAGCGGGTCGAGGCCGCGATGAACGGCACGTGGAAGACCGGCTTCTACTACGGCAGCATCAAGGACGGCTTCACGCTGCTCGCGCCGTTCGGCCCGGGCGTCTCCGCGAAGACGAAGGCGCTGATCGCCAAGCAGAAGGCGCTGATCGAGAGCGGCACGTTCAACGAGTTCACCGGCCCGCTCTACGACCAGAGCGGCAAGCTGCGCGTCAAGAAGGGCCAGCGGCTGACCGTGAACCAGCTTACGCGATCAACTGGCTCGTCAAGGGCGTCATCGGCAGCCCGAAGGGCTAGGAGACACGCTCTGGAGCGGGCGGGGCCGCTCGGGCCTCGCCCGGCCAGCTCTCTCTATGCCGGCGGCCGTCGCGCTGCGCGGGATCACCAAGCGGTTCCCCGGCGTCGTCGCGAACGACGGCGTCGACTTCGAGGCGGCCGAGGGCGAGGTGCACGCGCTGCTCGGCGAGAACGGCGCCGGCAAGTCGACGCTCTCGAACATCCTCACCGGCCTCTACCGGCCGGACGAGGGCGAGATCCTCCTCTACGGCGAGCCGGTCACGTTCTCCTCGCCGCGCGACGCGCTCGACGCCGGGATCGGCATGGTGCACCAGCACTTCCGGCTCGTGCGCGCCGTTCACCGTCGCCGAGAACGTCATCCTCGGCGACCACCGCGGCGAGGGCCGGAAGTTCCTCGTCCACCCGCGCCGCGATCGAGCGGCGCGTCGCCGAGCTCGGCGAGCGCTACCGGATCGCCGTCGACCCGCGCGCGCGCATCTGGCAGCTCTCGCTCGGCGAGCAGCAGCGCGTCGAGATCCTGAAGGCGCTCTACCGCGAGGCGCGGATCCTGATCCTCGACGAGCCGACCGCGGTGCTGACGCCGCAGGAGGCCGACGTCGCTGTTCGAGACGCTGCGCGTGATGGCGGACGAGGGCCGCACGGTCATCTTCATCTCGCACAAGCTGCACGAGGTGAAGGCGGTCTCCGACCGGGTCACGGTGCTGCGCGACGGCAAGACCGTCGCGACGGTCGAGACCGCCGGACTCGACGCCGCGCTCGCTCGCGGCGCTGATGGTCGGGCGCGAGGTCGACGCCGGCCGACGCGCGTCGACGCGCAGCGCGGCCGCGGCGAGCCGGTGCTCGAGCTCGACGACCTCTGGGCCGAGGGCGACCGCGGCGGCGACGCCCTGCGCGGCGTCTCGCTGACGCGTGTGCGCCGGCGAGATCGTCGCGGTCGCGGGCGTCGCCGGCAACGGCCAGCGCGAGCTCGCCGAGACGCGTCACCGGGATGCGCGCCGCGACCGCGCGGCCGGCGTGACCGTCGACGGGCGGCCGCTGCGCCGCGGCGACCCGCGCGAGGCGATCCGCGCCGGCGTCGCGCACGTGCCCGAGGACCGGCTCCGCACCGGCGTCGCGCCGACGCTTCGATCGCGTCGAACGTCGTGCTCAAGTCGCTACCGCGGCCGCGAGGCTCGCCCGCGGCCCGCTGCTCCGCCTGCGGCGCGATCCGCGAGCACGCCGCGGAGCTGATCGAGCGCTACGACGTCCGCGGCGGCGGCCCGGAGCTGCCGGCGCGGCAGCTCTCCGGCGGCAACCTGCAGAAGGTCGTGCTCGCGCGCGAGTTCTCGACGGCGCGCCCGCGCGTGCTCGTCGCCGCGTCGCCGACGCGCGGCCTCGACGTCGCCGCGATCGAGACGGTGCACGCGTACCTGCGCGAGGCGGCCGCCGACGGCGTCGGCGTGCTGCTGATCACCGAGGACCTCGACGAGATCCTCGCGCTCGCCGACCGGATCGCGGTCATGTACGAGGGCGCGATCGTCGGCGAGCTCGACGCGGCGACGCGCGACCGTCGAGGAGCTCGGCCTGCTGATGGCGGGAGGCGCGGCCGCAGTGATCCGCATCGAGCGCCGCCTCGAGCAGCCGCGCTGGCTCGTCGTCGCCGTGCCGCTCGGCTCGCTCGTCGTTCGCGTTCGTCGTCATGACCGTCGTCCTGCTGGCGACCCACCACCCGCCGCTGGCACACGTTCCGGCAAGCTCTTCGACGCCGCGTTCGTCGGCGAGCGGGCGCTGAACGCGACGCTCGTCTCGGCGACGCCGCTCGTCTTCACCGGCCTCTGCGCCGCGGTCGCGTTCCGCATGCAGCTCTTCAACATCGGCGGCGAGGGCCAGCTCTACGTCGGCGCGATCCTCGGCGCGGCCGCGGGCATCGCGCTCGGCAATCACTCCGGCTGGCTCGTCGATCCCCGCGATGATCGTCGCCGGCGCGGTCGGCGGCGCGGCGCTCGCGCTCGATCCCGGCCGTGCTGCGGGCGTTCTTCTCGACGAACGAGATCATCACCTCGCTGATGCTCAACTACGTCGCCGCGCTCGTCCTCAACTACCTGATCTTCGACACGCGAGTCGTACTGGCGCGACACCTCGAGCCCGACGGCGAAGGTGTTCCCGCAGGGCAAGAACCTGCCGACGCGGCGATCTGGCCGACGCCGACGTCGGCTCGCTCGTGCTGCCGCTCGGGCTGCTGCTCGGCGTCGTCGTCGCGGTCCTCGTCTGGGTGCTCTACTCGCGCACGCGGTTCGGGTTCGAGGTGCAGGTGATCGGCGACTCGCCGCGCGCGGCGCGCTACGCCGGCATGCGCACGCGGCGGAAGATCCTCGCGGTGATGGCGCTCTCCGGCGCGATCGCCGGGATCGGCGGCGCGAGCCAGGACGGCGACTTCCGCCACACGCTCGACCCGCGCGGCCTGACCGCGGCCGGCTACGGCTACGCGGGGATCGTGGTCGCGGCGCTCGCGCGCTACAACCCGTTCGCGGTCTGCTCGTCGCGTTCCTGCTCGGCGGCCTGCAGAACGCGGGCTACACGCTGCAGGGCGCCGACTTCCCGTCGGGCCTCGTCGGCGTGATGCAGGGGCTGATCCTCTTCTGCGCGCTCGGCGGCGAGCTGCTCGTCCGCTACCGCATCCGCTTCGCCGCGCCGCTCGCGCAGGCGAGGCGGCCGCGTGATCGTCGCGCCGGCGGTGAACAACTCGATCCTCGTCGTCGTGCTCGCGTCGGCGGTCGTCTACGGCACGCCGCTGCTCTACGCGGCGCTCGGCGAGCTGCTCGCCGAGCGCTCGGGCGTGCTCAACCTCGGCGTCGAGGGGATGATGCTCGTCGGCGCCGTGATGGGGTTCTGGGCCGTGCAGCGCACCGGCTCGCTCGCCGGTCGCGATCCTCGTGGCGGCGCTCGCCGGCGCGGCGATGGCGTCGATCCACGCGTTCCTCGTGATCACGCTGCGCGCGAACCAGATCGTCTCCGGGCCTCGCGCTGACGATCTTCGCCGGCGCGGCCGGGCTCTCGTCGTACCTCGGCAACGACCTCAATCTCGCCGACCAGCCGGCGCGGCACTCGTTCGCGTCCGGTCCTGCCCGACTCGTGGCGCCACGCGCCGGTCGTCGGCCCGATCCTGTTCGACCAGACGGCGCTCGTCTACGCCTCGTGGGTCTGCGTCGTCCTCGTCGCGCTCTACCTCGCCCGCACGCGCCCGGCCTGAACCTGCGCGCGGTCGGCGAGTCGCCGGCGGCGGCCGACGCGATGGGCATCAACGTCGCGCGCCTACCGCTACGCGCACACGCTCGTCGGCGGCGCGTTCGCCGGCGTCGGCGGCGCGTGCTTCTCGCTCGCGATCACGCCGCAGTGGGTCGACGGGCTCACGGCCGGCGCGGGCTGGATCGCGATCGCGCTCGTCATCTTCGCGTTCTGGCGGCCCGGCGCTCTGCCTCGTCGGCGCGTACTTCTTCGGCGCGTTCTCGGGCATCCCGTTCACGTTCCAGGCGCGCGGCATCCTGACGGATCCCGCCGGAGCTGTTCCAGGCGCTGCCGTACGTGATGACGATCGTCGTGCTCGTGCTCGTCTCGACCGCCGGCGCGCGGCGCCGGCTCGGCGCGCCGGCGGCGCTCGGCACGCCGTACGTGCGCGAAGAGCGCTGAGCAGCGGCCGAGCCGCCGTCCCGTTCGAGTACCTGCACCACCTCGTCACGGTCCCGGTACGCATCGGCGAGGTCGACGACGCGCTTCGTGCTCGACACCGGCATGGGGCTCGATCCTGGTCAACTGCGGAGCTCGCGGCCTCTGCCGGGCTCGTGCCCGGCGGCTCGACGTACACGGGCAGGCGCATGTCCGGGCCAGGAGGTGCACGGTGCCGGTCGGCGCGCGCCGGAGTCGCTCTCGCTTCGCGGGGCTGACGCGCGACGCGACGTGCCCGTCGGCATCCTCGACCTCGACCAGCCCGCGCTGGCAGCGGTCGGAGGGTTCCTCGTCGACTCGCGTTCTTCCGCGACCGCGCCGTCAGCTTCGACTACCCGCAGCGTCGAGATCGTGCTCGAGGACGAGGCGTCGCTCGAGGCTCGTGCGCGCGACGGCGCGAGTGTCGAGGTGCGCGTCGAGCAGGACGAGCTGAGCGCCGAGGTGTTCCTGCGCCTCGAGGTGCCCGGCGGCCGGGGCGGTCGACGTCGAGGTCGACACGGGCAGCGATGTCCTGATCCTCGACGCAGGCGCTCGCCGCAGCGGTCGGAGTCGATCTCGACCGCGCCGGACGTGCGCGTCGTCGAAGCGACGGACGAGACCGGGCACGCCTACCGGCGGACGTTCACGACCCTGGCGGGGTCGATCAATCCGGCGGGCGCGCCGCACATCGCGCAGCGCGACCCACCCGTGATGTTCCAGGCAGATCATCTACGACGGGCTCGTCGGCGACACGTTCCTGCGGGAGTTCGTCGTCACGTACGACCTGGCGCGGTCACGGATGATCTTCGGCTCGCTAGGTCGCCGCCGCCGGCTCCGTGGCCGGAGCGTCGGCCGAGCGGCGAAACAGCGTCACCGCGAGCCAGCCGTAGAGGACCGAGCACGAGGATCGCGTTCAGCGGGTGGAGCGCTCCGCCCCAGCGGCCTGCGCCCGCGAGGATCGATCTGCACGGAACGTGAGGAACGGGACGACGATCGAGACGATCCGTACGCGCTTGTCCGGGAACCAGGCCAGCAGCGCCACGATCAGCAAGAGCAGCGCACCCGGCATCGTCAGGAAGAAGCCGAGCGCTCGGTGCGCATCGAGCGTGTCCGATTCGCCGACACACAGCGCCGCGTTCTTGTCGCAGTCGTCGCGCGTGCTTGATGTTGTTCAGGCCGAAGATCCCTTCGCCGGCCAGGAAGACCTGCACGATGATCGCCACCACGTAGAGCGCTGAAAACCATTTCAGAGTCGATCTCGCGACACGCCGCACGCCGCTCATCCCTCGCTCCTTCGGTCGGAAACCGGAGGAACCTACAGCGGACCGACCGAAATCACAACCGGGCGGTCGTCGCTCGTCAGACCTCGCGGAACGCGATCTGCTGCGCGCCTTCCCAGAGGCTGAGCCGGCCGAGCTCCGGCAGCTGCTCCGCGCCCTCGACGAGCGTCGCGAAATGGTTCGCCCACAGATGGCCGGCCTTCGACGCGAACGAGCAGTAGCCGTACGGGAAGAGCAGCTCGGTCTCGCTCTGGCCGCCCGGGTAGAGCGCGAGCTCGCCCGGATGCGGATACGACGTCGCGTTCTCCGGGCCGATCCCGAAGTCGCGGTCGCCCCACGGGATCCAGTTCGACTCGCCGCTCCAGCGGCAGTGGATGATCCGGTCGTCGAGCGGCAGGCTCGCCTTGAACGCAGCGACCGTCTTCGGCGCGAGCTCCTCCTCCCAGCGGGCGACGAAGCGCATCCCGGCTGCGACGATCTCGAGCATCGCGCCGACCTTACCCGACGCGATCATTTGATCAGCAGTGCGACCGCGAGCATGCCGCGCCGCGCGACGCCGAGGATCGGCCAGACGTTCAGGCCGCGGTGACGCAGATTGAAGTAGTGCCGGGTCAGCGCGCCGATCGCCATCAGCGCGACGAGCACGAGCCAGCCGTTGCGCGTGCCGTACGTGAACGGGAAGTGGTTCGAGAGCATCGCGAACACGACCGGCAGCGTCAGGTAGTTGTTGTGCACCGAGCGCGTCTTGCCGTCGCGGTTCCAGCGCGGGTCGGGCTCGCTCGCCGGCCTCCTTCGCGCGAACGAGCTTCCAGTGCGCCGGGATGATCACGAAGAAGACGTTGCCGACCATCATCGTCCCGATCATCGCGCCGACCTGGAGGAACGCGGCTCGCGGCGCGAACAGCTCCCACGACGCCCACGCCGACAGGCAGATGAACGCGAAGACGAGCACGGCGAGCACGCCCTCGTCGTTCGCGAAGCGCGCGGCACAGCCCGTCGTAGACGAGCCACGCGAGCACGAGGCCGGCGATCGAGAGCGCGATCGCCTCCCACGGCTGCAGGTCGGCGACGGTCGGATCGATCAGATACGATCGACGCGTGCGAGTAGTAGACGACGATGAAGCAGCGCGAAGCCCGAGAGCCACGTCGTGTACGCCTCCCACTTGAACCAGTGCAGCGGCTCGGGCAGCCGCTCGGGCGCGACCCGGAACTTCTCGACGCGGTAGAAGCCGCCGCCGTGCACCTCCCACGCCTCGCCGCCGACGCCGCGCTTGGCGTCGTCGGGTCCTCGGGCGGCTCGAGGTGGTTGTCGAGCGCGATGAAGTAGAACGACGCGCCGATCCACGCCATCGCCGCGATCACGTGCAGCCAGCGGAAGAGCAGGTCGCCCCAGCCCCACCAGTAGTCGCTGAGCGCTAGGACGCTGCGCCATCGGTCGATCGCGATCTGCACGAGCTCGTCGACGCCGGTCGCGAGCTCCTCCTCGCGTGTCCGCTCGAGCCGCTCGCGCAGGATCGGCACGATCTCGCGCCGCGGCCGGCGGTTGACGAAGACGACGAAGCGGAAGCCGAACTTCTCCTCGTAGGCGCGGTTCAGCTCGGCGAGCTCGGCGAGCACCTGCTGGATCGTCGTCGGTTCCCTGCTCGGCCGCGAGCGCTGCCGAGCGCGCTTGTCGCGCCGATCGCCGGATGCGCGTCGAGCACCTCCTTCTTCTCGTCGTCGGACAGCGCGCGCGCGACCTCGCGCGCGCGGCCGAGCGGATCGTCGAGCGCGCGAGCTGCTCGACGAGCGCGCGTGCGTCCCTCGAACAGCTCGGCGAGCTGCTCGGCGCGTCAGCTGCCGCGGTAGCTCGCGCACGCGTACGACGAGATCGAGGAGCGGAACGTGGTGGTGGCCGTCGTCGAGCGCGACCTCCAGCTCGACGCGCGTGAAGAACGGCGACGGCGGATGGAAGACGACGCGGTAGGCGCCGGCTCGGCCCTCGGCCGAGCGTCGCGATGCGGCCGTCCTCGTCGGTCGTCGCCCTCGCCGGCGAGCGCGCCGTCGGCGCCGTAGAGCTCGACGCGCACACCGGCCGCCGGGCGCCCGCGCTCGGTGTCGAGCACGTGGGTCGAGATGGTCATGCCTGCCATAGCCGCTTCGCCTGGATGCGGTGCTCGCGCGCGATCTCCTGCTCGTCCGCGTTGACGAGCGAGCCGCCGCGGACGACGTCCGCGCCGCCGACGAGCAGCCGGTCGACGCGGTGCGGGCCGCTGAGGACGAGGTTCGCGACGAGGTCGTCGGCGCCGCCGAACTCGAGGCCGTCCGTGCGCCAGATCGCGATGTCGGCGCGCTTGCCGGCCGCGAGCGAGCCGATGTCGTCGCGGCGGAGCACCGCCGCGCCGCCGCGCGTCGCCGAGCCGCAGCGCCTCGCGCGCGGTCATCGCCGCGCCGCCGCCGCGCCCGCGCGCGACGAGCAGCGCCTGCTTCACCTCGACGAACAGGTCGCTGCGCTCGTTCGACGCGCGGCCGTCGACGCCGAGCCCGACGCGAACGCCGGCGTCGAGCAGCTCGCGCACGGGCGCGACGCCCGGCGCCGAGCCGCAGGTTCGACGTCGGGCAGTGCGCGACGCCGACGCCCGCGCGCGCCGAACGTCTGCACGTCGGCGTCGGAGAGATGGACGCAGTGCGCGCACCACACGTCGTCGGCGATCCAGCCGACGCGCTCGAGGTACTCGACCGGCGTGCAGCCGAAGAGCTCGCGGCAGTAGGCGTCCTCCTCGACGCGTCTCGGCGAGATGCGTGTGCAGCTGCAGCCCGAGCCGGCGCGCGAGCGCGGCCGACTCCTCCATCAGCCGCGTCGTGACCGAGAACGGCGAGCACGGCGCGACGGCGATCTCGACGAGATCGCCGTCGGCCAGCGCGGCCAGCCGCTCGGTGTCGGCGAGGATCGTCGTCGATCGACCTCGACGAGCGAGTCGGGCGGCAGGCCGCCGTCGGACTCGCCGAGGTCCATCGAGCCGCGCGACGCGACGATGCCGCACGCCGAGCTCGCCGCGCGGCGCGCAGCTCGGCCTCGACCAGCCCCGTGACGCCGCGCGGGAAGACGTAGTGGTGGTCGAAGACGGTCGTGCAGCCCGAAAGCGCGAGCTCGGCCAGGCCGGTGCGCGCAGCGGCGTACTGCATCTCGTCGTCGATGCGCGCCCAGGTCGGATAGAGCGTCTTCAGCCACGTGAAGAGGTCGGCCTGCTGCGCCCGCGCGCGCGTCAGCGTCTGGTAGAGGTGATGGTGGGTGTTGACGAGCCCGGGCGTGACGACCGCGCCGCCGAGGTCCTCGGCGCCGTCGGGCGCGGCTCGCCGCTCCGATCTCGGCGACGAGGCCGTCCTCGATCCGGAGCCAGCCGTGCTCGGTGCTCCGTGCGCGGCGTCGTCCATCGTGACGACCCAGCGTTGCCGAGGATCATGCGATCGCGAGCGGCACGAGCTCGAAGCGGTCGACGTCGACGAGTCCGCGGTCGGTCAGCTTCAGCGACGGGATCACGGACAGCGCGAGGAACGCGAGGTGCTGGAACGGCGACTCGAGCTCGCAGCCGAGCGCGCGCGCGGCCTCGGCGACTGCGCGCGACGCCGGCGACGACCTCGTCGAGCGGCGCGTCCGAGAGGAGCCCGGCGACCGGCAGCGGCAGCTCCGCGAGCACCTCGGCGCCGTCGACGACGACGATGCCGCCGCCGCGGTTCGCGAGCCGCCGCACGGCGGCCGCCATCGACGCGTCGTTCATGCCGACGACGACGACGTTGTGCGCGTCGTGCGCGACGGTCGAGGCGATCGCGCCCCGCTCGCAGGCCGAAGCCGCGGACGAAGCCGAGCCCGACGCGGCCGGTGCCGAGGTGGCGCTCGACGACCGCGATCTTCGCCAGGTCGCGCTCGGGGTCGGCGACCGCCTCGCCGGCCTGCAGCGTCGGCTCGTCGACGAGCGAGTCGGTCACGATCTGGCCGGGCACGATCCCGATCACGCGCGCCGGCCGCCGCTCCACGGGATCCGGAACATCTCCGGCCCGAAGGCGCCGATGCGCACCGTGTGCCGCACCCAGTCGGGCACCTCGGCCCGCGGGATCTCGGCGGCCGGCTGCGCCGCGCTTCAGCACCGTCTCCGGGACGAACCGCTCGAGGTCGGGCAGGACCAGCAGGTCGGCCTGGTAGCCGGGCGCGACCGCGCCGAGGTGCATCGAGCCCGTGCCAGAGCGCCGGGCTGAGCGTCGCGCAGACGAGCGCGTCCTCGGGCGGGATGCCGAACGCGACCGCGTCGCGCACCATCGAGTTGATGTGGCCGTCGTCGGCGATGTGCTCGGGCTCGCGGTCGTCGGTGCAGAACGCGATGCGCGCCGGCCCGTACTCGGCGAGCAGCGGCAGCAGCGCGTGGAGGTTGCGCGCCGCCGACGCCTCGCGGATCAGCAGCCACATGCCCGGCGCGCAGCCGCTCGCGCCCCTCCTCGGGCGTGTACGCCTCGTGGTCGGAGCGGATGCCGGCGGCGGCGTACGCGTTCAGGTCGCCGCCCGAGCACGCCGGGCGCGTGGCCGTCGACGTGCTCGGCGAGCGCGAGCTTCGCGAGCTCGGTCGGCGTCGCCGCTGATCGACGCCGGGGAAGTTCATCATCTCGGCGAGCCCGATCACGCGCCGCCGGCGCAGCAGCGCGTCGAGGTCGCCGGGCGTCAGCGCGCGGCGCGGCGACTCGAACTGCGACGCCGGCACGCACGACGACGCCATGAAGTAGACGTCGAGCGGCAGCGCCGGCGGTCGCGTCGAGCAGCCAGTGCACGCCGTCGGTGCCGAGCACGTTCGCGATCTCGTGCGGGTCGGCGACGACCGCGGTCGTCCCGAACGGCAGCACGAGCCGCGCGAACTCGTCGACGAGCAGCTTCGACGACTCGAGGTGCATGTGCGCGTCGATGAAGCCGGGCACGACCCAGCGGCCGGTCGCGTCGAGCGTCTCGCGGCCCTCGTAGTGGCCGAGCCCGGCGATCCAGCCGTCGACGATCGCGACGTCGGTCGTCGAGCCACTCGCGCGTGAAGACGCGAGAGCACCTTGCCGCCGCGGACGACGAGATCTGCGGGCTCGTCCCCGCGCGCCACCGCGAGGCGCCTCGCAAGGGGTGCGTCCATTGGGCGAGAACCGTACCCTTCGCCGCGATGGACGTCCTAACGCCGACGACGCTCGACGAGGCGCTGCGCTCAAGGCGGAGCATCCCGGCGCACGGCCGATCCAGGGCGGCACCGACCTGATGGTGGCGCTCAACTTCGACCGCGAGCGGCCGGAGGCGATGCTCAACCTGAACGAGGTCGCCGAGCTGCGCGGCTGGTCGCGCGAGAACGGCTCGCTGCGGCTCGGCTCGGGCCTGACCTACGCCGAGATCGAGCACGGCGAGCTGCGCGAGGTGCTGCCGGCGCTCGCCGAGGCGTCGCGCACGGTCGGCTCGCCGCAGATCCGCAACCGCGGCACGATCGGCGGCAACCTCGGCACCGCCTCGCCGGCGGGCGATGCGATCCCGCCGCTGCTCGTCGAGGGCGCCGAGGTCGAGTGCGCGTCGGTGCGCGGCGTCGCGCACGCTGCCGGCTCGCGCGAGTTCGTCACCGGCGTGAAGCGCAACGCGCTCGCAGCCGGACGAGCTGATCACCGCCGTGTGGCTGACGCCGTCCGGCGCGCCGCAGACGTTCATGAAGGTCGGGCCGCGCAACGCGATGGTGATCGCCGTCGTCTCGCTCGCCGTCTCGGCCGGCGACGAGCTGCGCGCGTCGTTCGGCTCGGCGTCGCCGCGACCCGTGCTCGTGACGGCGCCGCGCGAGCGAGGCCGAGATCGTTCGCCGAGCAGGTCGCCGCGGCCGCGTCGCCGATCGACGACGTGCGCGGCACCGAGCGCTACCGCCGGCACGCGCTGCGCGTGCTCACCGAGCGCGCGCTGCAGCGGGTGCTCGCATGAGGATCACGGTGCGGGTCAACGGCGAGGAGCAGCAGGCCGACTGCTGGGAGGGCGAGTCGCTGCTCTTCGCGCTGCGCGAGAAGCTCGGGCTTCCCGGGCTCGAAGAACGCGTGCGAGCAGGGCGAGTGCGGCTCGTGCTCGGTGCTGCTCGACGGCACGCTCGTCTGCGCGTGCCTCGTGCTCGCCGCGCAGGCCGACGGGCACGAGGTGACGACCGTCGAAGGGCTCGCCGACGGCGACGGCTGCACCGCGGTGCAGCAGGCGTTCGTCGACGCGGGCGCCGTGCAGTGCGGCTTCTGCACGCCGGGCCTCGTCGTCGCGACCGTCGATCTGCTCAGGCGCACCCCGAGCCCGTCGGACGACGAGATCCGCGAGGCGCTCTCCGGCAACCTCTGCCGCTGCACCGGCTACGCGAAGATCTTCGACGCCGTGCGGCTCGCCGCGCGCGATGACGCAGACCGCGCCACGCCAGCTGCAGGTCGGCAAGATCGGCGAGCTCGTCCCGCGCGTCGACGCGCCGCCGAAGGTGAAGGGCGAGTTCGCGTACGCGAGCGACCTGATCGTGCCGGGGATGCTCTGGGGCCACACGCTGCGCAGCCCGCACGCGCACGCGCGGATCCGCTCGATCGACATCACCGAGGCGGTCACGATGCCGGGCGTCCACGCCGTGCTCACGCACGACGACGTCCCCGGCCAGAAGACGTACGGGCTCGAGTTCGCCGACCAGCCGGTGCTGGCGATCGACCGCGTGCTCTACTACGGCGAGCCGGTCGCGCTCGTCGCCGCCGAGCATCCCGAGCAGGCGCGCCGCGCCGCCGAGCGGATCCGCGTCGACTACGAGCCGCTCGAGCCGGTCGCCGACATGGAGCGCGCGACCGAGCGGCGCCGATCTGCATCCCGAGAAGCCGACCCGCGGCCACGGCTACCGCGAGGACGACCGGCCGAACGTCGTGCGGCACATGGTGATCCGCCACGGCGACCCGGACGCCGCGGGCGACGTCAGCGTCGAGGGCGTCTACGAGGTCGGCATCCAGGATCAGGCGTTCCTCGGGCCCGAGTCGGGGCTCGCCGTGCCGGACGGCGAAGGCGGCGTCGACATCTACGTCGCGACGCAGTGGCTGCACGTCGACCGCGCGCAGGTCGCGCCGTGCCTCGGCCTCGCGCTCGAGCAGGTGCGGATCCATCTCGCCGGCGTCGGCGGCGCGTTCGGCGGGCGCGAGGACCTGTCGATGCAGGTGCACGGCGCGCTGCTCGCGCTGCACACGAACCGGCCGGTGAAGATCGTCTACAACCGCGAGGAGTCGTTCACCGGTCACGTGCACCGGCATCCGGCGCAGATCTGGTGCGAGCACCGCGCGACGCGCGACGGGCAAGCTCGTCTCCGTGCGGATGCGGATCCTGCTCGACGGCGGCGCCTACGCCTCGTCCTCGACCGCGGTCACGTCGAACGCGGCGTCGTTCGCGGTCGGCCCGTACGAGTCGCCGAACGCGCTGATCGAGTCGACGTCGCGTCTACACGAACAACCCGCCGTGCGGCGCGATGCGCGGCTTCGGCGCCGTGCAGACGTGCTTCGCCGCCGAGGCGCAGATGGACAAGCTCGCCGCCGCGCTCGACATCGACCCGATCGAGCTGCGGCTGCTGAACGCGCTCGAGCCCGGCGACGTCCTGCCGACCGGCCAGACGATCACCGGCTCGATGCCGGTCGCCGAGACGATCCGCGCGGCCGCCGCGCTCGAGCCGCCCGCGGCCGAGGAGCTGCCGCGCGATCCGCTGCGGCTGCCCGGCGGCGCCGGCAACACGACGCGCGGCGAGGGCGTGCGCCGCGGCGTCGGCTTCGCGGTCGGCTTCAAGAACATCGCGCTACTCCGAGGGCTTCGACGACTACTGCGCGGCGCGCGTCGGCTGCTGCGACCGACGGCTCGGCCGAGGTGCACTGCGCGGCGGCCGAGGTCGGCCAGGGCGTGACCGGCGTGATCCTGCAGGTCGCGCGCACCGAGCTCGGGCTCGACGACGTGCGCGCTCGCGCCGGGCCAGACGGCGACGGTCGACTCGGCCGGCTCCGCGTCCGCGTCGCGGATGACGTGGATGGCGGCCGGCGCGGTGCGCGACGCCTGCCGGGCCGCGCTCGAGGAGCAGGCGCGCCGGCCGGGCGAGGAGATCGACGTCGAGCGGATCTACCGCCACCCGCGCACGACGCCGCTCGATCCCGAGAACGGGCAGATCACCGGCGAGCGCGCGCACGTCGCCTTCGCGACCTGCGCGATGAAGGTCGTCGCCGAGGTCGACGTCGAGCTCGGGCTGACGCGCGTCGTCTGGATCGGCGCCGCGCAGGACGTCGGCAAGGCGGTCAACCCGCAGCAGGTCGAAGGGCAGATCGAGGGCGGCACCGCGCAGGGTCTCGGCCTGGCGCTGATGGAGGAGATCCAGACGCGCGACGGGCTGATCACGAACGCGAGCTTCACCGACTACCTGATCCCGACGGCGCTCGACATGCCGCCGGTCGAGTCGGTGCTGATCGAGGATCCGGAGCCCGACGCGCCCTACGGCGTCAAGGGCGTCGGCGAGCCGCCGACCGTCGTCTCGACCGCGGCGATCGTCTCGGCGCTTCGCGCCGCGACCGGGCGTCCGCTCGTGCGCGTGCCGGTCACGCCCGACGACATCTGCCTCTAGCGCGACGCCCTTCCTCGGGCTGGGTCGCCGACGGCGGCTCGCTGGCGCACGACGAGCGCGACCGCCGCGACGACGATCGCCGCGCCGATCAGCAGGCGCCACGTCAGGTCCTCGCCCCGGAACAGGCACGCCGAGCGGATCGCGACGACCGGGTTCACGTACGCGTACGTCGACACCAGGCCGAGCGGCGCGTTCGCGAGCAGCCAGACGTACGCGGTGTAGCCGACGATCGAGCCGAACGTGACGAGGTAGATCCAGCCGAGGATCGAGCCCGTCGACGGCGAGAAGCCGTGGACCGTGAAGACCGCGATCGGCAGCATCAGCGAGGCCGCCGGCGAGCATCTCGTAGCGCGGTCGCGGCGAACGGGTCCGCGGGCATCGTCGAGCCGCGCCGAGAGGACCGAGCCGGTCGCCCACATCAGGGCCGAGAGCAGGCAGAGCGCGATGCCCCAGCGCCGTCGCGCCGCCGGACGGCTGCGCCAGGACGGCGACGCCGGCGAAGCCGACGCCGACGCCGACCAGCGCCGGCCAGGCAGCCGCTCGCGCGCCGCCAGCCGCAGCACGACGACCCAGAGCGGGACGGAGGCGATGATCAGCGAGGCGAGCCCGGTCGGGACGTTTCGCTCGGCGAAGAAGAGGACCGCGTTCGCGCCCGGGAGCAGCGCGCCGATCACGATGCACGAGACGCAGCGCGCGGCGCGAGACGCGCAGCGTGCCGCCGCGCGAGCAGGACGACGCCGACCATCATCGCGCCCGCCGTGATGAACCGCGTCGAGGCCGCGAACAGCGGCGGGATCGTCTCGCCGGCGTACGCGATCCCGAGGTACGTCGACCCCCAGATCACGTAGACCGTGACCAGCGCGGTCCAGACCTTGCCCGTTGTCTCGACACGAGCTACCGAACGA
This sequence comes from uncultured Thermoleophilia bacterium, assembly GCA_963708505.1. Classification (GTDB taxonomy): domain Bacteria; phylum Actinomycetota; class Thermoleophilia; order Gaiellales; family Gaiellaceae; genus PALSA-600. The sequence continues at coordinate 859,956 of CAVPST010000007.1, read as the reverse complement.
GCGAGAGGGCCGCGCCGATTCCCAGCAGCACGATGCCGACCGCCCGCGGCAGCGAGATCGTCGATCCGCTCGACGCCGAAGAGACCGAACCGGTCGATCACGCGCTCCCATCACGAGCTGCCCGGCGATCAGGATCCCGATCGTCGCCGTCGCGCCGATGCGCGGCTGCGCGAACGTGATCGTGCAGACGACCGTCAGCCCCATCAGGCCGCCCAGCCACATCCAGGCCGGCGTGCGGAACGCGCCGCGAGCCCGCCGAAGCCCGTGCGGGCGACGACGAGGATCGCGAGCGAGAGGACGAGCTGGACGCCGGTCGCGAAGGTGAGCGCCTCGATCACGCCGATGCGGCCGCCGAAGCGGCCCATCACCGCCACCTGCACCGAGCCCGCGAGCCCGGCGAGGACCGCCAGCGCGACCGCGACCGAGGTCACGCGGCGTTCGGGTCGGCCTGCCAGAGGCTGAAGCTGTTGCCCTCCGTGTCCTTGCACGACGGCGAACCAGCCGTGCGTCGGCACCGGCTGCTTGTCGTCGGCCGAGCCGCCGAGCTCGCGCACCTTGGCGACCGAGGCGTCGATGTCGTCGGTGTCGAAGTAGACGATCAGCCCGGAGCCGGCGCGTCTCCGACGGGCATGATCGCGCCGCCCTGGTCCTCGGCGGACTGGAACATGCGGTAGTCGAAGCCCTCCATCGCGCTGCCGCCGATCTCGTAGCCGAACAGGCCGCTGTAGAAGCCGCTCGCGCGATCGGCGTCGCCGGCAGGCACCTCGAAGTGAACGATCTTTCCCGGCCATCGTTACGCTCCTTCCTCGTCGAGTCGAAAGGGGGACAGAAATGGTCAGAGTGTTCGTACTCTACGGCGAGGAGCCCGACGCGCAGCGCGTATGCGGAGCACGCCGAGCTGTGCCGGCTCGTGCCGGGCGCGACGTTCCGCCACGGGAAGGTGTTCGGCGCCCCGATGGGCGAGCCGGCGCACCGCTACTATCGCCGAGTGGGAGTTCGCCGACCAGGCGGCGTTCAAGGCCGCCGCCGCGAGCGACGAGTTCCTGCGCGACCGGCCGGACGCGCGCGACCGCGGCCTCCCGCAGCCGACGGTCGAGTTCGCCTCGCTCGCCTAGTCGAAGCGCGGCGGGCGCTTCTCGCGCACGGCGGCGACGCCCTCGTGGACGTCGGGCCCGGTCATGTCGAGGAACTCGAGCGCGAGGGACGCGTCGAACGTCGGCCCGGCGAGGCGCAGCCAGTTGTTCAGCGCCAGCTTCGTGTGGCGGATCGCCGGCTGCGACGCCTGCGGCGAGCCGGATGGCGATCGCCAGGGCGCGCTCCTCGAGCTCGTCCTCGGGGACGCAGAGCGAGACGAGCCCGATCCGCTCGGCCTCGACACCGTCGACCGGCTCGCAGAGCAGCAGGTGGTACTTCGCCTTGGCGAGCCCGCACAGGAGCGGCCAGACGATCGCCGCGTGGTCGCCGGCGGCGACGCCGAGCTTCGTGTGGCCGTCGACGATGCGCGCCGTCGGGCGTCGCGATCGAGATGTCGGCGAGCAGCCCGACCGCGAGCCCGGCGCCGACCGCGGGGCCGGTCATCGCCGAGACGATCGGCTTCGGGCAGTCGATCACGTTGTAGACGAGGTCGCGCGCCTCGTGGAAGACGCGCCGCCGCGTCTCGTAGTCGGACGCGATCTCGAGCACGAGGTCGAGGTCGCCGCCCGCGCTGAACGCGCCGTCGGCGCCGCGGACGAGCACCGCGCGGGTCTCGTCGTCGTCGCCGATCGCGCGCCAGACCGCGGCGAGCTCGCGGTGCATCGTCCCGCTGACGGCGTTCAACCGCCCGGGCGCGGACAGCGTCAGCCGCAGCACGTGCGGCGCCGGCCGGTCGAGCTCGAGGCTCGGAAACGCGGCGTAGCGCTCCAGTCGCGATCTCGGGACGCGAGGACTGTCTGATACCGGACGTGTCCAGACCGCCGCCAGGCCCGCAATGGTCGCGAAGTTGCACTTTCGCACTTCCGTTGCACTTCCGTTCGGTGTCTGACACCGGACGTGGCCAGAGGCGGCCGTCGATATGGTTGGCCGCGTGGCTGACGTCGAGGTGACGCGCGAGGGCCGGTCTTGACGATCACGCTCAACCGGCCGGACGTCCTGAACGCGCTCAACCGCTCCGTGCACGACGGGCTCTGCGCGCCGCGCTCGAGCAGGCGAAGGATCCCGACGATCCGCGCCGTCGTGATCACCGGCGCCGGCCGCGGCTTCTGCGTCGGCCAGGACCTGCAGGAGTTCTCGGCAGGCGCGGGCGACGTCGCCGACAACCTGCGCCGGAACTACCACCGCAACGTGCTCGCGATCCGCGCGCTCGAGAAGCCCGTGATCGCGGCGGTCAACGGCCCGGCGGCGGGAGCCGGCCTGTCGCTGGCGCTCGCCTGCGACATCCGGATCGCCGCCGACTCGGCGAGCTTCGTGCCGGCGTTCATCAACATCGGCCTCGTCCCCGACTCGGGCGGCACCTGGCTCGTCGCGCCGGCTGCTCGGCACGGCTCGCGCGTTCGAATGGCTGACGACCGGGCGCCGGCTCGGCGCCGACGAGGCGCGCGACGTGGGGCGCTCGTCAACGAGGTCGTTCGCCGCCGACGAGCTGACGCACCGTGCGCACGAGGTGGCGGCGCTCTACGCCGCGATGCCGACGCGGGCCGTGTGGCAGACGAAGCGCCTGCTCGACGAGGCCGAGACCGCGACCGTTCGCCGAGCAGCTCGAGCGTCGAGGCGGTCACGCAGGCCGAGCTGACCCAGACACACGACTTCCGCGAGGGCGTCGCTGCGTTTCTCGAGAAGCGGGAGCCGGCCTTCACCGGGCGCCGACGTCGAGCGCCCGCACCCGATCACGCTCGTCAACGGCGACGACCGGCGATCGCTGGCGACTGACGGTCGCTGCTCCGCTGGGTGCTCGCCATCCCGCACATTACCTCGATGTATCTGTGGACGCTGCTCGCGCTGCTCGTCGCGATCGTCAACTGGTTCATCGCGCTCGTTCGCGGCCAGACGCCGCGGCGCGTTGCACGCCTGGTTCGAGCGCTACCTGCGGTACACGGTCCATGTGACGCGTACACGTACCTGCTCGCCGACCCGTATCCGAAGTTCCGCGGTTGGGCCGGCACCTACCCGGTCGACCTGCGCATCGACCCGCCGGCTCCGCAGCAGCGCGCTGGACGATCCTGCTCCGCCTCGTGCTGGCGGTGCCCGCGCTGATCTTCTCCTACGTGCTGAACCGGTCATCTCGGTCGTCGCGTTCCTCGCCTGGTTCGTCGCCGTTGGCGACCGGGCGCATCCCCGCCGGGCTCCAGCGTCTCGGCGCCTACTGCCTGCGCTTCCAGGTGCAGACGCTCGGCTACCTCCTGCTCGTCACCGACCGCTACCCGACGCTGGCGAACGAGTACGTCTCGACGGTTACGCCGGCCAGTTCGTCAGCGACTGCTGGCAGAACGTGAGGCCGGCGTTCTTGGCGAACTCGTGCACCTTGTCCTGAAGCTGGGCGGCGGCGAACTGCGCCGCGGCGGCGGTGTCGATGTTGTGCTTGACGAGCGCGTCGTGCACTTCCTGTAGCGACAGCGCCAGCGCGCTCGCGTAGTGGATCATCTGCTCGGAACGACTGCCGCCGCGCCGGCGGCGGGGTCACCTGGCGCATCTCCCCGATCGCGGTGCGCGCGGCGGCGGCGGTCCGGGCCCAGCCCTTGGGGTCGCGCGAGAGGCGGCCGAGCTTGACGATGCGCCGGTCGGCCGCCATGCAGACGTTGTTGCCGGCGGTGACGTAGGCCTGCATCGACACGCCGGATGCGACCGTCGAGGTCGGTGCGCTTCGACGAGGAGTCCGAGGAGCCGCCGCACGCCGAGACGGCGAGCGCGAAGAGAACGACGATGGGAAGGCGGCGCATCGTGCGCGAGGGTAGCGCCGCTCACGTTGAGTCTGCGTTAGGCGAGTGCTGCCGAGGATCTCGGCCAGCTCCGGGAATCGTCCCTCTCGCTGTTTGGAGAACGTGAGCTCGTCGTCGATCAGGACGTCGAACTGGCTCTTCTCGCCCTCGCGCATCTCCGCCGTGTGCGCGGTGCCGTTCAACTCGGCCACGAGACTCGCGGCCCGTTCGTCGTAGCCGTGTCAGACGGGGCAGTAGAGGATGCGGATGTGCGCCACGGCGGGAGCTTACTCGCCGTCCGTCGACCCGATGCCGCCGTTCGTCGACTCCGTCCTTGTCGAGTGAGCCCTGCGGGCTGATTCTCGGCTTATGGACGACGTCCACCGTGAGCACGCGATCGCCGAACTGACTGCGCGGATCACGTCGCTCGAGCGTCGAACGACTGATGACGTTGCGGCGCTCCGGGCCGAGCTGCAAGCCGTCGAGGCCGCCGCCCACGTCCCCTGGCAATCCGAAACCAAGCCGGCCCGTCCCGCCGCGGCACGCCCGCAGCACGACCTCTCGTGGCTCGTCGGACCGCGCGGCTTCGCGCTCGCAGGCGGTGTCGTGACGCTGCTCGGGCTCGCCTTCCTCTTCGCGCTCGCGTCGAGCCGCGGCTGGGTCGGCCCCGGAATGCGGTGCGTCTTCGGCGTGGCTCTGTCCCTGTGTCTGATCGGGGTCGGTGTCGCCGTCAAGCGCCGGTTCGCGAACGACGTCTCGGCGCGAGCTGCCGTCGGCACCGGCATCGCCGGTCTCTATCTGAGCCTCTTCGCAGCAACGAGTCTCTATCACCTCGTGCCGCAGGAGCTTGCCTGGCCGGCCGTCGTGGCGGTCGGCGCACTGGCCGTCGCGTTCGCGCTCGCCTGGTCGTCGCAGATGCTCGCTTCGCTCGGCCTCGTGACGTCAGCCGTCGCGCCGCCTCTCCTGGCGGGTCAGCTGACGGCGCGCGAGGTTGGTGCGGCCGCGATCGCAACCATCGCCGCGCTGGCTGTCGGACAAGCCCGGTCGTGGCGCTTCGTCGGTCTTGCGACGTATGCAGTCGGCTTCGCTCAGGCTCTGGCTGTATCTCGCCGATGTCCGGTCCTTACGACGTCAGCGGGTGCTGCCGTCGCGGTCGGTCTTCTTCGACGTCGCCCTGCTCGGCGCGGTCGCGTATCAACGACACGCGACGCGTCTCTCGGGCGCCGCGGCGGCGCTCGCCTCTTCGACCCTTCCGCTCGCCCTGCTGGCAATGCATCAGCTCGTGGGCGCACCGGAGAGTGAGGAGCCTCTTCAGCGGCACCGGCCACGTCGTCGCGCTGGCTCTCCTCGCGCTCGCCTACGCCGCCCCGGCGGTGCTGCTCTGGCGGTCGCCGCGGACGCGCGAGCTCGGCGAGCTGCTTGCAGTGCTCGCGTTGACCGCTGCCGGCCTGGCCACGGCGACCGCACTGTCCGGGGGAACGCTCGTCGTCGCCTGGACGCTCGAGGGCGTCGCGCTGGCCGTCTTCGCGGCGCGGACGACGAATCCCCGCTACTACGCGCCCGCCGCCGCGTACTGGTCGCTCGCACTCGTGCACGTGCTCCGGTTCGACGAGCCGCTGCGCCGGCTCTTCGTCGTGGAGCCGAGCCCTGCGCGGCATCTCGGCCCGCTGATCGTCGTCACTCTCGGTGCCGGTGCGGTCGCGTGGTTGCTGCATGAGCGTCGAGAGCCTGTTGCGCACGCCCGGCGGGTCGCCACGGCAGTCGCGGGCACGCTCGCGCTCTACGCGCTCTCCCTCGCGCTGCTGCAGGCCGCCGAAGCGACGCCGGGGCAGCTCGACTTCACCTTCCAGCGGGGCCAGACGATGATCTCGGCGTTATGGGCGCTCGTCGGTCTCGCCCTGGTCGGCCTCGGCCTCGCGCGTGGCTGGGTCGCGGCGAAGAACGGCGGGCTCGTGCTGCTCGGAATCGCGCTCGGGAAGCTGTTCCTGTTCGACCTCGCGCAGCTCTCGTCGCTCGCGCGCGTCGCGAGCTTTCTCTCGGTCGGGCTGGCGTTCCTCTGCGTCGCCTTCGTCGTGCAGCGACTCGCTGTCAGATCGTCCTGAACCCGGGCCGCTCGGTTTGACTACTCGACCCCGAACGACTGCTCCCGCTGGGAGTCGCTGAGCTCGAGTCCTCTGGCCCACGCGATCAGGTGAGCGTCGTCGTCGAAGAGCAGGTCGAGGAAGAAGTTGAACCGCCATGTGTCGTTGCCGTCAGGGGTGATTTTGAGCGTGACGTTGCCGCCCTTCAGCTCGCCGCGCGTCCTCGGGTCGACGAGCTCGAGATCGTACGGGCCGTCCTCGTTGTTGTCGTGAAACGTGCCGAAGAAGTCCGAGACCTGCGCGACGACAGTCCCGTCCATCAGCGCGACGGTCACGTCGAGCAGTGTGCTGTCGTCCTTGTCCTCGTCGTTCGTCTGGAACGTGATACTCGCTCTCGTCAGCACTGCGCTGTCGGGCACCTCTCGACCTCCTGCCGTTACTCGACCGCGAACTCGTGCTTCCGATTCCAGGTCGAGACCTCGAGTCGGCTCGCTTTGCAGAGCTGATGGCTTCCGTCCTCGAACAGGAAGTCGAGCACGAAGTTGAATCGCCATGTATCACCGGCCCCGCCGATCGGTCCCATGACGGGGTCGATCCCGACGACGACCTTCGCCTGCCGAATCGCGTGCCGCGGCAGCCGGTGCATGAGCAGGAGCGTGTACGGGCCGGAGTCGCTGTGGTCGGGAAAGTGCCCGAACTCGTCGTAGATGTAGGCGATCGTCTCGTCACGCAGAACGACATAGACGCCGACTGCGGTGTCGTGGTCCTTGTCGTCGTCGTTCGTGTGGAACGTGACGCTCGCTCGCGCCAGCATCGGGTTGTCCGGCGGCGGGTCCTCCGGCGGCGGCTCGAACACGGGCTTGATCGGCCACTGAATCTCGGGTGGACGCCTGGGCACAGGCACTCCTCCTCCCCTCCTGAGACTGGGCGCGACTATAGCCGCTAGATCGTCTTGAACTGCTCGAACGGCTGGCGGCAGCTCTCGCACCAGCGGATCGAGCGGCACGGAGTCGGGCCGAAGATGTTCTCGAGCTTCGTCTCGGTCGAGCCGCAGTACGGGCAGCGGAACGCCTTCGACTGCAGCTGCACGAGCGTCGTCGTCCCCGCAGCCCGCGGAGCCGGCGGCGCGAAGCCGGCGGCGCGCAGCTTCTCGCGGCCGGCCGGCGTGATGCGGTCGGTCGACCACGAGTCGTCTCGGATCACCGCCACCTCGGGCTCGCCGCCGAGCGCAGCGACCTTCTCCTCGAGCGCGCGCTGCATCGCCTCGAGCGCAGGGCAGCCGAGGAACGTCGGCGTCAGCTCGATCCGCACCCGGTCGGCCGTCGACGTCGACGGCGCGGATCACGCCGAGCTCGACGAGCGAGATGACCGGGATCTCGGGATCGGGGATCTCGTCGATCGCCGCCCAGACCGCGTCGGCGGTCACCATTGCGCGCCCGGGACCGAGCGCCGCACCTCGGTCATCTCCTCCCAGAGCGACTCGAGCTCGGCCGTGTGCGCGCCGCGCTCGTGAGCTTGTGCCAAGTTGGCACTAAGACCGACCCGCCGCGCGAGCTCGTCCCGCTGCGCGGGCTCCAGCACGCCGAGCGCATACGGCCACAGCTCCTCGACGGCCGCGGTGAACCGCGGCTCGTCGCGCAGGCGCGCCGCCCAGAGCTCGGCGTGCAGCCGGTGGTAGACCTCCTCGCGGTCGATCTTCGCCGCGAGGCCCGCCAGCTCGGCATCGTCGGATCTCCTTCAGCGCCTCGATCCGGACCCGGTCGGCCTCCTCGTACAGATAGCGGCGCGCGATCGTGTGCGCCCAGTCGTCGAGCAGACGCAGTTCGACGAGCGGCGCGCACCGGTAGTCGGCCGGCGCGCGGTCGAACGCGAGCGCGTCGGCGTCGGTGCCGAGCTCCTCGGCGGCGAGCTCGTACAGCGCGCGCGCGTGCCCGATCTCGTTCTGCGCGATCGACGAGAACGCGACATCCTCCTCGAGCGTCGGTGCGATCCCGGTCCACTCCGAGTCGCGCCAGCCGAGGATCAGCTCGTCGTCAGCGAGGCTCAGGATCAGCGACGCCCGCGCGTTCACGTGCCTCCTTCAAGCGCGTCTTGATCGAGTAGCCGTCGACGCGGCGGTACTTGAGGTCGAACTCGTCGGCCCAGTCGGTGATCGCGTGGATCGCCTCGCGCGGCACGAGCCAGAGCGCCTCCGACTCGCCGCGGCGTCCGTACTGCTCGCGCGCCCACGTGTCGGCGAAGGCCGGCGTCGGGCGCCTCGACCGACCCCGCGTGCGCGAACGGCTGGCCCTTCCGCTCCTGCCGGAAGACCTCGAAGATCGTCATGCGGCCAGCAGCGCGTCGCGGACCCACTGCTCCTGCTCGAGGAAGCGGCGGCGAAAGGCGAGCCGGTCCTGCGAGCGCGGCCCGTGGCCGGTCACGACCGACTTGAGCTCGGCCCAGTCCGGCTCCGAGTACTCCCAGACGCCCTCGTCGGTGCGGCGCAGGTTCGGGTCGGGAACCGTCAGCCCGAGCTCCCAGATCTGCGGCACGTAGCCCTCGAGGAACTGCTGCCGCGCCTCCTCGTTGCCCTGCGACTTGATCCGCCAGACGTACATCGGGTCCTCGTCGCGCGGGATCGGGTTGCCGTGGAACTGCATCAGCGGCCCCCACCACGCGGTCGACCGCCTCCTGCACGAGCTCGCGCTGCGCGTCGGTGCCGGTCATCATCGCGAGGATCACGTCGCGGCCGTGGAGGATGTGGAACGACTCCTCCCAGCAGATCTTCTTCATGATCCGCGCGTACGGCGCGTACGAGCACTTGAGGAGCGCCTTCTGCGAGATGATCGCCGCCGCGTCGACGAGCCAGGCGATCACCCCGACGTCGCCCCAGGTGGCGGTCGGGTAGTGGAAGACGTTGTGGAACTTCGCCTTGCCGGAGATGAGGTCGGCGAACATCGCGTCGCGCGGCTTCCCGAGGTCCTCGGCGACGCGGTAGATGAGCTGGGCGTGGCCGACCTCGTCCTGCACCTTCGCGGTCAGCGCGAGCTTCCGCTGGAGCGTCGGCGCCTTGAGGATCCACTCGCGCTCCGGCAGCACGCCCATCAGCTCGCTGTTGGCGTGCATCTCGATGAACTTGACGAGCTTCTGCCGGTACTCGGCCGGCAGCCAGTCCGTCGCCTCGACCTGCCCGCCCTCCTGGACGTAGGCGAGAAACTCCTGCGTACGAGCGTCCACGTGACCTCCCTACCGACCGATCGTTAGTCTGGTCACTATAGATGTCCGCGAGGCGCGAGGAGCTGACCCGCATCGCCGCCCGGCTCTTCGCCGAGCGCGGCTACCTGGGCACCTCGCTCGCCGACCTGGCCGGCGAGCTCGGCGTCCAGAAGCCGTCCCTCTACCACCACATCGCCTCGAAGGAAGACCTGCTCTGGGAGGTCGCGAACGAGGGAGCCGACGCGTTCCATGCCGCGCTCGACACGCGTCCCGCCCGAGGCCCCCGCCGCCGAGCGGATCCGGCTCGCGCTGCGCGCGCATCTCGCTGTCGTCTCCGGTCAGCTCGATGTGGCGACGGTGTTCGTGCGCGAGTGGCGCTACCTCGAGGGCGAGCGGCGCGAACGGTTCGTCGCAGAGCGCCGGCGCTACGAGGAGCGCGTGCGCGACCTCTTCCGCGACGGCGTCGAACGCAGCGAGCTGCGCACCGACCTCGACGTCGCGACCGCCGCTCTCCTCTTCCTCTCGGCCGCGAACTGGGCGTACACGTGGCTGCGTCCCGGCGCCGACACCGACGCCCTCGGCGACCGGCTCCTCGCCGCACTGCTCGACGGCATGCGCGGCTACTCGACGCGCTAGGCGCTCTCGGCTCGGGCGCGTGGCATGCTCGCCTGGTGAAGCGTGCGGCCCTCATCGTCAATCCGTACTCGACGCACGTCACGGGTGAGCGGATCGGCGCCGTCGAGCGCGCGCTCCGCGAGCGCGTCGAGCTGAAGACGGCGTTCACGCAGCGCGCGGGCCACGCCACCGAGCTCGCGACGGAGCTCGCCGGGGACGCCGACGCGATCCTCGTCTTCTCCGGCGACGGGACGTACAACGAGGCGCTGAACGGCGCGGACGGCGCGCGTTCCGTTCGGCTTCCTGCCCGGCGGCGGGACGAGCGTCCTGCCGCGCGCGCTCGGCGTCCCGCGCGACCCGGTCGACGCCGCGCGGGCGCTCGCCGGGGCTCTCGCCGACGGGCGCACGCGCAGAATCACCCTCGGCTCGGTCAACGGCCGCCGCTTCTGCTTCTCGGCCGGGCTCGGCTTCGACGGCGAGGCGGTGCGGCGCCTCGACCAGCTCGGTCGCGACGCCGGCGGCGCGCGTCCCGGCGACCTGGCGTTTGCGCGAATGGTCGCCAAGATGCTGCTCGAGCGCCGCGCCCGGTGGGATCCGCAGATCGAGATCGAAGACTTCGGACGGGCTGCCTTCATCCTCGTCGCGAACTGCGATCCGTACTCGTACGCCGGCTCCGTCGCGCTGCATGTCGCTCCGACCGCGATCGTTCGAAGCAGGCATCGACTTCATCGCTCCGCGAAGCGTTCGCGCTCGCGATGTGCCGCGGCTCGCCGGATACATGCTGCGCGGGCGTGGGCAGATGGAGGCGGCGGACATCGTCTCGGGCCACGACCTCGACCGGATCGTCGTCCGCTGCCGACCGCCCGCTGCCGTTGCAGGCCGACGGCGAGGACCTCGGCGACGTCGACGAGGCGGTGTTCGAGGCGAGGCGCGATGCGGTCTCTGTGCTGGTGTAGCGCGCGTCGTCGTACTTCTGGCGCGGGTGCGGCGGCAAGCGCGTCACCCGATCCGTTCGCCTACGACACCGCCCGCCCGCTCGCCGTCCGCGATTCCGGCGTCGCGCTCTCGGGACCGAAGCTCGCAATGCACGTCGTCTCCTACGCGGGCGTCGGCCGGGTCAACGCTTTCGTGATCGTCCCCCGAGGCGGCGGCCGCCATCCCGCGGTCCTGTTCCTGCACGGGAGCGGCGGCAACCGCGAGGACCTGCTGCTGACGGCAGCCGAGCTCGCCGCTCGCGGGTTCGTGACGATGACGATCTCGCAGCCGAACGACGCGGCGACGTTCAGGCCGCTCGTCGTCAACGCGCGCCGCGCACTCGACGTGCTCGCGGCCCGGACGGACGTCGACCCGAAGCGGCTCGGGCTCGTCGGCTTCTCGCTCGGCGCGCAGACCGCCGCGATCCTCGCCGGCGACGAGCCGCGCCTGAAGGCGATCGGGATCGTCTCCGGGCGTGGCACGGCCGTCACGACGTACTGGATCCGCAAGGCGCATGCGCACGCTCTTCTTCCAGGCCGGGACGAGAGGACGAGGTCGTGCCCCATGCTCAGCTTCGTCGCGCTGATCGACGCCGCGCCCGACCATCCGCGCGTCCGCTGGTACGAGACCGGCCACGGGATGAGCCGCCGCGTCGTTCGACGACCAGATCGCGTGGCAGGCCCGGGAACTCCGATAGCTTTCCGGCCGCATGGCGGCCACTGACGCCTTCCGGCGCTTGGATGCCGACGCTGCCCCCGACGGCCTCACCGAGCTCGACCTGCTCGAGCTCTACCGCCGCATGGTGCTGCTCCGCACCTACGACGAGCGGTCGGTCGTCTATCACCGGCAAGGCCGCATCGGCACCTACGCGATCTTCTGGAACCACGAGGCGATCCAGGCCGGCGCGACCTTCGCGCTCGCGTGACTCCGACTGGATCTTCCCGTCGTATCGCGAGTCGGCGATCGGTCTCGTGCGCGGCATGCCCGCCGAGACGATCCTGCAGTGGTGGCGCGGGCACCCGTCGGGCTGGTGGAGCCCGGCCGACTGGAACGTCGCCTCGATCTGCGTCCCGATCGCGACGCACCTTCCGCACGCGACCGGCCTGGCCTGGGGCAAGAAGCTCCGCGGCGAGGACACGGTGGCGATGGCGTTCTTCGGCGACGGCGCGACGAGCGAGGGCGCGTTCCACGAGGGCGTCAACTTCGCAGCGGTGATGGACGCTCCGGTCGTCTTCGTCTGCAACAACAACGGCTGGGCGATCTCGACGCCGGTCGAGGCGCAGACGCGCGCCGAGACGCTCGCAGACAAGGCGGCCGGCTACGGCATCCCCGGCGTTCGTGTCGACGGGCTCGACGTGCTCGCGGTGTACGAGGCCGCGCGCACCGCCGTCGAGCGTGCCCGGGCCGGAGGCGGTCCGACGCTGATCGAGGCGGTTCACTACCGCGCCGCGCCGCATGCGACGGCTGACGATCCGCGCGCGTACATCGACCAGGAGCGGGTCGAGCAGGAGCGCGCGCGCGAATGCCTCGGCCAGTACGAAACGCTTCCTGCGGCGGCTCGGCCTCCTCAGCGACGAGCTCGCCGCATCGACGCGCGCCGAGGCCGAGGCCGCTGCTCCGCGCCGGGATCGCGGCGGCCGAGGCCGAGCCGCCCGGCGACCCCGAGCTGCTCTTCACGCACGCCTACGTCGATCCGCCCGGGAACATGCGCAATGGCTGAGCTGACCCTCGTCGAAGCCGTCAACGACGCGCTGCACGTCGAGCTCGAGCGCGACCCGGACGTGCTCGTGCTCGGCGAGGACGTCGGCCGCGCAGGCGGCGTCTTTCGCGCGACGGCCGGACTGCTCGACCGCTTCGGCGCCGAACCGCTGCGTCGACACGCCGCTGGCCGAGGCCGGCATCCTCGGCTCCGCGGTCGGCCTGTGCATGGCCGGCTGGCGGCCGGTCTGCGAGATGCAGTACGACGCGTTCTCCTATCCGTGCCTCGACCAGCTGATCACGCACGTGGGCCGCTATCGCTGGCGCACCGGCGGTCGCATGGAGTTCCCGATCACGATTCGCATGCCCTACGGCGGCGGCGTCCGCGCGCCCGAGCTGCACGACGACTCGCCCGAGGCGTACTACGTGCACACGCCGGGCATCAAGGTCGCGATTCCGTCGACGCCGGCGGACGCGAAGGGGCTGCTGGCCGCGGCGATCCGCGACCCCGATCCGGTCGTCATCTTCGAGCCGAAGCTGGTCTACCGCACGGCGCGCGGCGAGGTGCCGGAAGGCGACTACGTCGTGCCGCTCGGCCGGGCGCGCATCGCGCGGCCGGGAGACGACGTGACGCTGATCGCGTACGGCGCCATGGTGGCGGTCTGCGAGCGCGCTGCCGAACAGGTCGACGCGTCGTGCGAGATCGTCGATGTGCGATCGCTGCGGCCGCTCGACGAGGAGACGATCCTCGCCTCGGTCCGCAAGACCGGCCGCGTCGTGATCGTCCACGAAGCACCACGCACCGCGGGGTTCGGGGCCGAGCTCGCGGCGCTCATCGCCGAGAAGTCGATCTTCGACCTGCAAGGCCCGGTGCTGCGTGTCACCGGCTACGACGTCCCGTATCCGTACTGGACGATCGAGGACCATTACGTGCCATCGGCCGAGCGCGTCGCCGCTGCGGTGCGGTCGTTCGACGCGTGATCCACGAGCTGACGCTCGAGCGGCGCGCCCTCCACGGGCACTTCTCACGCGACCTGCCGCCCGCGCTCACGATCGACCCCGGCGACACGTCTCGTTCTCGACTCCGAACGCCGGCTGGATGGTCGACCGCTCGACCGAGTTCGCGCCGCGCTCGTCACCGGAGGACGACGGGCACGCGCTCGCTGGGCCGATCGAGGTGCGCGGCTCGCGCGCCGGACAGACTCTCGTCGTCCGGATCGACGACGTCACGCCTGGGCCGTGGGGCGCGACGTTCACTGAGCCGCCGCACCGGATCGACTGGGAGCTCGACGGGACGACCGGCCGCGCTTCGACCGGGCACGTCGTCGAGCTCCGTCCGTTCCTCGGCGTCCTCGGGATGCCGCCGGTCGCGCACGGCATGCACTCGACGATTCCCGCCGCGGCCGCAGGGCGGCAACATCGACTGCAAGGAGCTCGTGGCCGGGACGACACTCTTCCTGCCGATCCCCGTCGACGGCGCCCTCTTCTCGGCCGGCGACGGACACGCCCGGCAAGGAGACGGGGAGGTCAGCGGGACGGCGATCGAGTGCCCCGTCACCGCGACGGTGACGCTGGACCTGCGCGACGACCTCGCGCTCGACTGGCCGTTCGCGCGCATCGACGGCGCGTGGCTGACCTTCGGGTTCGACGAGCACCTCGGTCGCGCCGCCAAGAAGGCAGTGGACGGGATGGTGGCGCTGATGGGGCGCGAGCACGGCCTCGCGCCGAACGACGCTCTGGCGCTCGCCAGCGTCGTCGTCGACCTTCGGGTCACGCAGGTCGTGAACGATCAGCTCGGCGTGCATGCGGTGCTGCGCGACGACGCCTGGAGATGAGCGACCGGCTCAGGCTCTGGCTCGAGCGCGACCGGCGTGGGGCGGGCTACCACCTTCGCGACGCCGCGACCGGCCTGGCCGTGAGCTGGGAGGACCCGCGGATCGTGGTCACACCGGTTGCCGGCGTTTCGTTCCGTCCCGAGGCGGTCGCCGATCGCTCGTTCGATCCAGGCCTTCGCCTGGCGCTCGTGCCGGAGCCGGCCAACGAGCACGATCCGAACGCCGTCGCGATCTGGAATGCCGAGCGGACGCTGCAAGCGGGCTACGTGCCGCGTGACGTCGCCGCCACGCTGAGCGGCGACGAGCAGGCGGTCTCGCTCTGGCGTGCGGGCGAGGGCCTGCGCGTCCTGATCGTCCCGGCCGGCTCATGGGTCGGCCGTCCACGCTAACTTCCTTGCGGTGGCCTACGAGTTCAAATTGCCGGACCTGGGCGAGGGCCTGACGGAAGGCGAGGTCGCGCGGTGGCTCGTCGCGGAAGGCGACGAGATCGTCGAGGACGCGCCGCTCGTCGAGATCCAGACCGACAAGACGACGGTCGAGATCCCGTCGCCGGCCGCCGGGAAGGTCACGCGGATCCTGGTCGCCGAAGGAGAGGTGGCGCCGGTCGGCGCGGTGCTCGTCGTGATCGGAGACGGCGCGGTCGACGCGGCGCCGCCGGCTGTCGAACGGGTGCAGGCGACGCCGCTCGTCCGTCGCATCGCGCAGGAGCTCGGCGTCGACCTCGCGTCCGTCTCGGCGAGCGGCCCGGGCGGACGAATCACCGAGGACGACGTGCGCGCAGCGGCGGCTCCGCACGCGTCGGAGGGCCGTCGCGAGCCCGTGCGCGGCGTGCGCCGCCAGATCGTCGAGCACCTCACTCGCGCCCACCGTGAGATCCCGGCGGTCACCTACGTCGAGGAGTGCGATTTCTCGGCCCTCGACCTGGCGCTGCTCCTACCGACCGTGCTGCACGCGGCCGCCCTGACGCTGCGCGAGTTCCCGGAGCTGAACGCGCGGCTCGAGGGAAACGAGATCGTCTATCTCGAGCGCTACGACCTGGGCATCGCCGTGCAGACCGACCAGGGGCTCGTGGTTCCCGTTGTTCGCGGCTGCGACACCCGCACCGTCGCGGAGCTTCGAGCGGACGTCGACGAGCTCGCAGCGAAGGCGCGCGAGGGCAGACTCGCGCCCGAGGACCTGCGCGGCTCGACCTTCACGGTCACGAGCGCAGGCAAGCTCGCCGGGCTCTTCGTGACGCCGCTGATCAACTACCCGGAGGTGGCGATCCTCGGAGTGCACCGCATCGCGCCGCGTCCCGGTCGTCCAGGACGGCGAGGTCGTCGTGCGCCCGATGGGCAATCTCAGCCTCACGTTCGACCATCGCGTGGTCGACGGCGCCCGGGCGGCTGCCTTCACACTTGCGTTGATGGATCGGCTGCGGAGCTAGATGGGTACCTGGTACACGGTCGGGATCCTCGTCGGCGGTCGGAACGTCGCTCGGCGTGCTCGCGGTGGCGCTCACCCGGCGGCTGCTCGTCGGTGCGGCGCTCGCGGCGGTCGCCGCTGCTGCGATCGGGTTCTTCGTCCTGGGCTGGCCGGAGGCGGTCGGCGGCGCGCGTCGGTGCGCTCTGCGGCGCGTTCGGTGCGATGCCGCTCGTCGCCGGCGCGCTCAGGCGCGGCGGCACGCGCGGCGGGACCGCCACGCTGCTCGGGCTGGCGTCTCTGGCGGGCATCGGGCTCGCCTTCGTCCCGGTCGTCGGCTACCTCGAGGCGCTCGCGGTCCCGCTGCTCGGCCTGCGCCTGCGCCGCCGCGAACCGGATCGTCACGCCGGGCTCCGATCGCTCGCCCGCGACTAGATGGTTGATCGGCAATTCAACGCCGCCGCGGCTGGGGGCCTGCGCACGGCGCATTGCGGCCCCCTCGCCCGGCACCAAGGCTCACCAGCCTTGGCGCCGATCGAGTTGACCACACTGCTTGGCGCAGACCCTCCCCGCGACGACGGCAATTGCCGATCAACCATCAGCGCTTGGCGGTACCGAAGCCCGTCGTCCTGATCGTCATCGACGGCCTCACGCCGTCGATGTTCGAGGCTGCCGACACGCCGGCCTTGCGGTACCTGCTCGAGCACGGAACGTACGCGCGCGCAGCGTCGACGTTCCCGTCGCTGACGCCGGTCTGCCTGTCGTCGATCGCGACCGGCGGGCATCCGGACGTCCACCACATTCCGCATCTCGTCTGGTGGCATCGCGGCGAGCAGCGACTCGTCGAATACGGCTCGTCGTTCGGGGCGGTCCGCGCGGCAGGAATCACCCGATCCCTCCGCGACACGGTCATCGACCTGAACGCGCGCCACCTGAACCGAGACGCCGAGACGATCTACGAAGCGCTCGAGGGCGACGGCCTCACGGCGGGCGCGATCAACATCACGTGCTATCGCGGGCGTCACCGGCACCTCGCGACGATTCCCGGCGTCCCGGCCGTCAACGGGCCGACCCGGTTCTTCTTCTACTCGCTGTACGAGAGCGACCGCACCGGCGCTCCCATCGCCGTGCGCAATCGTGCGCTCGGCTCGATCGACGCGTACGCGGCGTGGGTCGGGCGCTGGCTCGTCACGCGCGACGGCTTCGACTTCCTCGTCTACTACCTGCCCGACTACGACTACGCCTCGCATGCGCAGCGGCCCGGACGCGTCGCACGAGGCGCTCTCGCGCAGCGATGCCGCCGTGGCGGCGCTGATGGAGGCAGCCGGCGGGCCCGACGCATTCCTCGATCGCTATGCCGTCGTGGTCTGTTCCGATCACGGGCAGTCGAAGGTCGAGCGCACCGCGAGGCTCGACGCCGGCGACGATCTCGTGACGGCGTCGAATCGTGCGGCCATGGTCTACACCTCGACACCTCGAGCGGTCGCCGAGCGGTTCGACGCCCAGCCGTCGGCGGGCATCGTCCTGTTCGAGGAGGACGGGCGGGTCGTCGTGCGGCGAGACGGTGACGAGGACGATTCGCTGCTCGACGAGGTCCCCGACGGGCGGGCGCGTGCGGCGGCCGCCCTCCGGAACCCGAATGCCGGCGAGGTGCTCGTCTCGGCGGCGGCGGGCTGGGAGTTCTTCGATCTCGCCGGCGCGACCCACCTCGGCGGCGGCAGCCACGGCTCGCTCGACGCTGCCGACTCCGAGGTGCCGATGCTCACCGTCGGCCTCGGCGCCCCGCCCGCGTCGATCGTCGGCATCAAGGAGCTCGTCGTCGAGCACTTCCGCGCGGGCCGGGCCGACAACACCGTGCGCTAGCCTGCCGCAGCCGTGTCAGCCCTCTCGACTCGCGCCGTCCGCGCACTGACCCACCCGCCCAACTGGGTCCAGCTCGCGAAGTTCGGGGCGGTCGGAGCGACCGGCTACATCATCAACCTGGCGGTCTATTCGGCGCTGCTCGGTATCGGCGCGCACAAGGCCGCCTTGATCTCGTTCGTCGTCTCGGCGTCGTCCAACTACTGGTGGAACCGCCACTGGACGTTCGCAGAGCAAAAGGGGCACTTCGCGCAGCAGGGGATGCGGTTCTTCCTCGTCGCACTCGCTGCGCTGGCCATCAACCAGCTGTGGCTGCTCGTCTTCCTCGACTGGCTCGGCTGGGGGAAGATCGTCTCGCAGGCCGTCGCGGTCATCCTCGTCATGCCGCTCAACTTTCTCGGCAACAAGCTCTGGAGCTTCCGGCGCTGAAACTCGCGGCGGCCGTCCTCGTCGCTCTCGCTCTTGTGCCGGCGGCGTCTGCAGGGACGGGGACCGCGAGTACGACCACGACCACTGTCACCGTCACGACGCCGCTCTCGCCGGGCGTCCTCGCCGGCACGTCGAAGGCGCTGTCGACGAAGCAGCAGGTGATCTCGGTCTTTCTGGACTACCCGAAGGTGGCTCAGTGGCTGAAGCGCTACCCGCCGAACCCGACCACCGACGCGACGTTCAAGGACGGAGTGTGGACGGTCCACGTCTGGTCGGGAGCGGCCGGAGAGATCGCCACCGGCACCGTCGACGACGCCACCGTTGGAGTGGCCGAGGCGTGGACCGGGCCGCAGGTCGCGTGGCACATGGCCCGCGGATCCCCCGGTGCGTTCGGCGGCAAGAAGCTCAACAGCTACAGCGTCTGGCTCTCTCTGTCCGCGCTGTTCCTGGTCGGGCTGGTCGACTGGCGCCGGCTGCGGTCGATTCGCAACCTCGATCTGGTCGCGCTGCTGTCGTTCTCGGTCTCGCTCTGGTTCTTCAACAGAGGCCACATCTTCGCCGCCATGTCGCTCGTCTATCCGCCGTTGTTCTGGATCCTCATCCGCTGCCTCTGGATCGCACGCGGAGACCGCCCGCCCCGAGGCGCCTCGGTCTGGCCCGTCTGGCTCCTCGCCGCGGCGACGGTGTTCGTCGCCGGATTTCGAATCGGGCTGAACGTCCGCTCCTCGAACGTGATCGACGTCGGCTACTCCGGCGTGATCGGGGCCGACCGGATCATGCACGGGCAGTCCCCCTACGGGCACTTCCCCGTCGAGGACCCCCAACCGAAATGTGGCTTGCCCGACTCGAGCGGCGAGGTTCGCGACCGGGTGCAGACGAACGGCATTTGTGAGACCGCGAACCCGCTCGGTGACACGTACGGGCCTGTCTCGTATCTCGCGTACATCCCGGGCTACGAGCTCTTCGGCTGGAGCCACAAGTGGGACACGCTGCCGGCCGTGCACTTCACGTCGATCCTGTTCGACTCGATCTGCCTGCTCGGGCTGGCGCTCGTCGGCAGGCGGTTCGGCGGCGCGCAGCTCGCCGCAGCGCTCGCGTTTGCGTGGGTCGCGTGGCCGTTCAGCCAGTACGCGTCGAACTCGAACACGAACGACGCGATCGCGCCTGCGTTGCTCGTCTGGGGATTCCTGGGCGTGACCCGCGCACCCGTGCGCGCGGCGGCGGTCGCACTCTCGGGCTGGACCAAGTTCGCCTCGCTCCTGCTCGTGCCGCTCTGGTCGGGCTATCCGGATGCGCGCCGCGGACGCTCCGCGCTCGTGTTCGTTCTCTGGTTTCTGTTCTTCACGGCGCTCGTCTTCTTCGTGCTGCTGCTCGAGCCGTCGCCGCTGCACGCCGCCCGCGTCTTCTACGACCGAACGGTCAGCTTCCAGCTCGGGCGGGCCTCACCCTTCTCGATCTGGGACTGGCGCCAGTACCACGCCAAGGGCCTGCCCGACCTCCATTTCATCCAGCGCGCGCTCGAGGTCCTGCTCGTGGTCGGTGCGGTCCTCCTCGGCCGCTACCCGCGCCGTCGCTCGCCGCTCAGGCTCGCCGCGCTGACCGGGGCGCTGCTCGTCGGGTTTGAGCTCGTCCTGACGCACTGGTTCTATCTCTATCTGCCGTGGTTCTTCCCGTTCGTCGCGCTCGCGCTCGTGGCCCCGCTTCCCGGGTCGCCGGAACCGCCCGCCGATGAGCAGCCGGCCGCCGCTGCCTGACCGGACAGTCGTCGCGGCGCTGGCGGCGGCGGTGTTCCTCGTCTCGTGGGGACTCGTGCACCGCTTCTTCTGGGCACACGGCACGCTCGTCGACTGGCCGACGTACGAGGTGTACGGCAACGCGATGAAGGCCGGCAACGTTCCGTACCGCGACTTCGCGGTCGAGTATCCGCCCGGAGCGCTCCCCGTCTTCGTCCTGCCCTCACTCATCGGCGGCGCGTATGCAGAGACGTTCGCCTGGTTGATGGCGTTGTGCGGCGTGCTGCTCGTCGGAGTCGTGGCGTTCGTCCGTCCGTTCGCCGCGGTCTACGTCGCGTTCGCGCCCCTGCTCTGCGGCTCGTTCATCCTGTCCCGCTTCGACCTCTGGCCCGCACTGCTCGCGACGACCGCCGTCGTGCTGCTCTTCTACGGCCGGCACAACGCGGGTTGGGTCTTTCTCGGCGCGGCCGTGGCGGCGAAGCTCTGGCCGGTCGTGCTCGTGCCGCTCGCGATCGTCTGGTCGGTGCGGCGTGGACGCCCTTGGGCGCCCCTTGTCGGCGCAGCCGTCCTGGGCGTCATCGTGCTGCCGTTCGCCGTGCTCTCGCCCGGCGGATTCTGGTCGAGTGTTCACGGGCAGGCAGCGCGGCCGTTGCAGATCGAGTCGCTGGCCGCGTCGGTGCTTCGGTGGCTCGGGTCTCCGCACGTCGTCGACTCGCACGGGTCGCAGGGCATCGCGGGACACTCGGAGCTGGGAGCGGTGCTCGTGGTCGCCCAGGCTGCGGCGCTCATCGCGCTCTGGATCGCGTTTGCCCGCGGGCCGGCGACCGGTGATCGTTTCCTCCGCTACGCCGCCGCCTGCGTGTGCGCGTTCGTCGCGCTGGGGAAGGTGCTCTCGCCGCAGTTCCTGATCTGGCTGATCCCACTCGTTCCGCTCGTGCGTGGGCGGCGCGGCCTGGTGGCAACGGGCCTGCTGACAGCCGCGCTCGTGCTGACGCAGGTGTGGTTCCCGCAGCGGTACTTCGACTACGCCCTCCACGGCCGGCTCGCAGGGGTCGTCGTGCTCCGCGACCTCGTGCTCGTCGCACTGCTCGGCGTTCTGGCGCTGCCCGCTAGTCGACTTCGACTCGGATAGCCGTGCAGGCGGTAGCGCGGCCGGTGTCGCTGCATTCGATGAGGACACCCTCGATGCGCACGTCACCCGTCGCCGGCTCGAGCCGCGTGGGCATTCCCGTCAGAAAGCGCTTGATCGCGCCGTGGTCCTCACTGCCGATCACCGAGTCGTGCGGGCCGGTCATGCCTGCGTCCGTGATCGCGGCCGTGCCGCCCGCGAGCACGCGCGCGTCGTTCGTCTGAACGTGCGTGTGCGTGCCGAGGACGGCCGTTGCCCGGCCGTCGAGATACCGCGCCAGCGCGACCTTCTCGCTGGTCGCCTCGGCATGGAAGTCGACGACCACGACCGGTGTACGCGCCTTGGCCTCGGCGACGAGCCGGTCGGCAGCGAGGAACGGCGATTCGAACGGGTTGAGCGAGAAGACGCCGAGCAGGTTGATCACCGCGACGCCGTCGTGGACCGCCAGGCCGGTGCCCGGTGTCTGAGGGGAGAGGTTCGCCGGACGGATGACGCGGTCGGTGCCGGACAGGTAGGGAGCGAATCCGGCCTGGCCCCACACCCAGTTTCCGAGCGTGACGACGTCGGCACCGCTCGCGAGGAGCTTGTCGGCGAGCTTCGCGGTGATGCCTCGCCCGGACGCCGCGTTCTCGCCGTTCACGATGCAGAAGTCGGCGCCGAGCTCCTCGCGGAGCGACGGCAGCCGCGTCTCGACCGCCCGCCGGCCGGGCGCGCCGAACACGTCGGCGACGAACAGGATCTTCATCGAGTCCTCTCTAGCCGAGTGCCACGACCGCCGCCGGGTGAACCTCGACGACGACATGGTTCCCGGAGTCGTTCGTGTAGTGCGCGAGCGACTGTTTCTCGGCGCCCGAGAAGTCCACGATCGAGCCGAGCTTCGACCCACTCGCGGTGACGGGCGAGCCGACGACGAGCGACGGGTCGACGTGCACGTGAGAGACCGAGACGATCAGCGACGGCGAGCCGGTCGGCTGGAGGTCGATCCGCGAGCCGTAGTTGCGGTCGTTGATCACGACGTCGCTGATCGACAGCACCGTGCCGTCGACGGGCGAGTACACGTCGGTGCCGGCCGCCGCCCCGACTTCGAGCGCTGAGGTCGAGGGGCCCTGACCGCCGGGAAGCTGGTACCAGCCCGGGCCGGCGGAGGAGCTGCCGAAGATGGCGTGGGCGAGCCGCCGCAGGACACCCTGGTTGCGCTGCGTCCCGAGCGGATCGATCGCGATCGATCCGGCGCTGCCGCCCTGGAAGCCGACGGCGGTGACGCGGCTCTGGGAGATCGGCAAGCGCAGGTGCAGCGAACCGATCCGCCCGACCAGCTCGGGTTGCGGCGGACCCGCGGGGAGCAACCGTGAGGCGCTCGCCGGAGCGGGCGGCTTCGCAGGTGCGGCGGACCCTCCGAATGCGGACAGGAGCAGCGTCACGAGCGCCACGAGGGCGATCACGAACAGAACGGCGAGGCGGCGCAGGCGCCGCTCGCGCTCCAGGTGCCGGCGTCTCGTCGTGCGTGAACGCCGGTGGTGCACCGGGGGCGGCATCGGGGGGAGGGTAGCGAGTGGCTGGTCCGCTTTCAACGCGAGGGCTCCGTCGGAGGGGAACGACCAGTCCCAGTCGGGTGGCCGGAGCATGATCACCCGCGCTGTAGCATCGGCTCTGTGAGCGCCGTTGGACGCCCGCCGCGCTTGGTGGTGCCGCGCTGGCTGCAGCTCGTCGGCGTGCCGCTGCTGCTCCTGCTGGCGTGGGTGTTTCTCAACGCCGTGGCTCACGTCGTCTTCCTCTTCGTCGTCGCGGGCTCGTCGCGCTGCTGCTCGATCCGATCGTGCGCGCGCTGCAGCGGGCCCGCCTTCCGCGCGGCCTCTCGGTCGCGCTCGTCTTCCTGGCCTTCCTGTCGGCGTTGGCTCTGGTCATCGCGGCGATTGCGACAGCCGTCGTCGGCGAGACGAAGACTGCGGCGAACAGATTCAACGACTACTTCACGAATCGTCACGCGCCGACCGGACAGACGTCGGCCGACCAGGACGTCGACCGGCTGCAGCACTGGCTCAACACGCATCGCCTCAAGTCGATCAAGATCCAGGCGCGGGGCCACAGGCTCGTGCGTCAGATCCGCCAGCGCGACGTCGGCAAGAACACGAAGCGCATCGTCTCGTTCGTCGAGGGCGCAGCGATCTCGATCGGGAAGACGCTGTTCTCGGTCGTGCTCCTGATTGTCGTGACGATCTACATGCTGCTCGACATGCAACGGTTCGGACGCGTCATCGACCGGCGCTTCCCACCGCGACGCGGAGAGATGTCTCTGCTGCGCAGCATCGAGCACGCGCTCGCGTCGTACGTGAAAGGACAGGCGGCGCTCTCGTTCATCATCGGTGTCAGCGCCGGCATCGGCCTCTGGATCTTCGGTGCTCTCGGCATCCTGCCCCACGCTCAGCAATACGCGCTGCTCTTCGGCGCCTGGGTCGCACTCACCGAGGTGATTCCGTATCTCGGTCCATGGCTCGGGGCGGCGCCGCCGTTCATCTACGCCCTCGTCGTGCATCCGATCTCGGCGGTCTGGGTCGCGCTGCTCTTCCTCGGCATCCAGCAGATCGAAGGGCACGTCGTCGTCCCGAACGTGATGGGCAACGCGCTTCGGCTGCACCCGCTGCTCGTGATCTTCGGACTGGCCGCGGGCGCCGAGCTCTACGGCCTCGCCGGCGCGCTGATCGCCCTGCCGCTGCTGGCGGTCGGGCGGGCGATCTGGGAGTTCTTCGCCGACCGCATCTCGCTCGAGCCGTGGCAGGGGCAAGCCGGTTCCGGTCGAGGTCGAGCTCGTCGACGTCGATCCGCCGCGTACCCTTCGGCCGTGAGCTCGTTCCCGGTCACACGGCTGCGCAGGCTGCGCCGGACGGCGCCGTTGCGCGGTCTCGTCCGCGAGACGACGGTCTCGATCGACGACCTTGTCATGCCGTTGTTCGTTGCGCCCGAAGCCCTGGTCAACGACCGCCTCCCGGCGCTGTCGCGGCACACGGTCGAGTCGGTCGTGCGCGAGGTCGAGGAGCTCGTTCGCCTCGGGGTCGGCTCGGTGATCCTGTTCGGGATCCCGGAGGCGAAGGACGAGGACGGCTCGGGCGCGTGGATCGACGACGGGATCGTGCAGCAGGCGCTGCGCGCGTTGCGGCCGCGCTTCCCCGAGCTGCTGCTGATGACGGACGTCTGCCTGTGCGAGTACACGTCGCACGGCCATTGCGGCGTGATCCGGGACGGCGAGATCGACAACGATGCGTCGCTCGAGCTGCTGGCGCGGGCCGCCGTCTCGCACGTCGAGGCGGGAGCGGACGTCGTCGCCCCGAGCGACATGATGGACGGACGCGTTGCAGCGATCCGCGAGCAGCTGCCGCAGACGCCCATCGTCGCCTACTCGGCCAAGTACGCCTCGGCGTTCTACGGGCCTTTCCGCGACGTCGCCGACAGCGCGCCCGCGTTCGGAGATCGCCGCGGCTACCAGATGGATCCGGGCAACGTTCGCGAAGCGCTCCGCGAATGCGAGCTCGACGTCGCGGAGGGCGCCGATGTCCTGATGATCAAGCCGGCGCTTCCGTACCTCGACGTGCTGCGCGCCGCTCGCGAGCGTTTCGACCTGCCGCTTGCGGCATACAACGTCAGCGGCGAGTACGCGATGGTCAAGGCGGCCGCAGCCGCCGGTGACCTCGACGAGCAGGCGGCGGCGATCGAGTCGCTGACCGCGATCAAGCGCGCCGGCGCCGACGTGATCTTCACGTACTGGTCGAAGGACTTCGCTTCATGGCTCTAGTCCGCTCCGACCTCTGGCATCGCGCTCGGAAGGTGATTCCCGGCGGCGTCAACTCTCCCGTGCGCGCGATGCGCAGCGTCGGTCTCGACGAGCCGCTCTTCGTCGCGCGCGGCCGGGGCGCGCGCATCGAGACGGCCGACGGCCGCACGCTGATCGACTGGGTGCAGTCCTGGGGCCCGCTCATCTTCGGCCACGCGGACGAGGAGATCGTCGAGGCGATTCGCGACGCGGCGCTCGACGGCACGACGTTCGGCGCCTCCACCGAGCGCGAGGTCGAGCTGGCGGCGGAGATCGTCGACGCGATGCCGTCCGTCGAGCGCGTGCGGCTCGTTTCGTCGGGCACCGAGGCTGCGATGTCGGCGATCAGGCTCGCGCGCGGGTTCACCCGGCGCGACCGCGTGATCAAGTTCGCCGGCTGCTACCACGGGCACGCCGATCAGTTTCTCGCGAGCGCCGGCTCGGGGCTCGCGACGCTCGGCATTCCGAGCTCGGCCGGCGTCCCGACGGGTGTCACCGGCGACACCATCGTCTGCGAGTACAACGACGCCGACGGCGTCGCCTCGGCCGTCGAGCGCTACGGCGAGGGTCTGGCGGCGATCATCGTCGAGCCGGTCGCCGGGAACATGGGCTGCGTACCGCCCGCGCCCGGGTTTCTCGAGGCGCTGCGCCTGCTCTGCGACGCAACCGGCGCGCTGCTCGTCTTCGACGAGGTGATCACCGGCTTCCGCGTCGCCCGCGGCGGTGCGCAGGAGCGATACGGCAGCAACCCCGATCTGACGGTGCTGGGGAAGATCGTCGGCGGCGGACTGCCGCTCGCGGCGTTCGGCGGCCGTGCCGAGATCATGGAGCGCCTCGCGCCGTCCGGCGACGTCTACCAGGCGGGAACGCTGAGCGGCAATCCGCTCGCGACGGCCGCCGGCGTGGCGGTGCTGCGGCGGCTCCGCGACGGCTCGGTCTACGACGAGCTCGAGCGTCGCGCGGCCCGTCTCGCCGACGGGCTCGCGGCGTTCGGCCGGGTGCAGCGGGTCGGCGCGATGCTGACCTTGTTCGCGGGGCGCACCGAGCCTGTCGAACGGTTCGCCGAGTTCGACGGGACGCTCTACGGTGAGCTCTTCCGCGGCCTGCTCGACCGCGGTGTCTACATCGCGCCGAGTCAGTACGAGTGCCTGTTCCCATCGCTCGCACACGGCGACGAGGAGATCGACGAAACGATCGAGGCGGTGGCAGATGTCCTCGGTCGCTGATCAGATCGCCTCCGGCGCCCGGCAGGAGAGCAGTGTCTGGGCCGATGCGCTCAACGATCCGGCCGACTGGGAGCCTGTCTTCTCACCGCTTGCACCCGACGAGCTTGCGCTCGGCCTCGAGACGGTCTACGAGGCCTATCTGACGCACTACGGAAGCCCGCGCATGTTCGATGCGGGCGACCCGGACGACGCGATCCTGCTCGGGGACTACCTCTATGCGCACGGGCTCGTGCGGGTTGCCGAGGCGGGCGGTGTCGAGGCGGTCGCGGTTCTGGCCGGCCTCATCTCCCGGTGTGCGGCGCTGCGCGCGGACGGGGCGGACGGCGACGGCGAGGCCTGGGTCGATGCAGCACGCGCACTCGGCGGAACGCCGTCCGACGACGAGGTCGCGGACGCGCTGGCGCGCCACTACGTTAGAGTCGCAGCATGATCCTCGACGCCGCCAGTGAGGGCCTGGACGTGATCATCGCCATGCTCATCGTCGGTCTGATCTTCCTCGCGGTGATCGGGCTCGGCGAGCTCTTGAAGTGGGCGGGCCATCGCCGCGCCGACCGTCGCCGCGCGCGCCGCCAGGCGTACTGACCGTGGCGTCAGAGCCGCTGCACGAGACGCGCTTCCCGGGCGAGTCCGGTGAGTACCGCGGCTGCGCGCGATGCGCTGCTGCGCGCCGAGATCGAGCTTCGCCGGGCGGAAGAGGCGGTCGCAAGGCAGCGGCGAGAGCTGCCCCTCGGCGGCGAGGCGCCGACCGATTACGTGTTCGACTCGACGGCCGGGCCGGTGACGCTGTCGGACCTGTTCGGCGACAAGGACACGCTCGTTCTCTACAGCTTCATGTTCCTGCCCGAGGGCGACGACCCGCTCGGCCGTCCGTGCCCTTCGTGCACCTCGATCATCGACGCGGTCGACGGTGCGGCGCAGCACCTCGAGTCGGTCATCGCGCTCGCTGCCTCTGCCAAGGTCCCGCTCCAGCGGTTCACCGAGCATGCAACACGGCGCGGGTGGTCGCACCTGCGACTGCTCTCGTCGGCGGGCTCGACGTACAACACCGACTACCACGCCGAGGCGCCCGACGGCAGCCAGTGGCCGCTCGCGACCGTGTTCGTACGGCGCGACGGCCGGATCCACCATTCCTGGAGCAGCGAGCTCTTCTTCGCCCCGTCCGACCCGGGGCAGCACCCGCGGCATGTCGACCTGATGTGGCCGATCTGGAAGATCCTCGATCTCACGCCTGGCGGCCGCGGCGACTTCGATCCGCAGCTCGCCTACGGCACGTGAGCGTCGCCCTCGACCTGCGCGAATGGATCGCGCTGCTCGAGCGCGAGGGCGAGCTCGTCCGCGTCTCGGCTGAGGTCGACCCGCACCTCGAGGTGACGGAGATCGTCGATCGGACGGTGCGCGCCCACGGGCCGGCGCTGCTGTTCGAACGCCCGAAGGGCTCGCCGCATCCGCTGTTGATCAACCAGTTCGGGACCGAGCGGCGCATGTGCCTCGCCTTCGGCGTCGAGCGCCTCGACGACGTCGCAGCCCGCCTCGCGGACGTGCTCGAGATGCAGCCGCCCGAGGGTCTCGCGGCCAAGGTCCGCGGGCTGAAGACGCTGAAGTCGATCGCAGACTCCCGTCCGAAGGTCGCACGACACGGCGCGAGCCAGGAGATCGTGTTGCGCGGCGACGAGGCCGATCTCGGCCGCCTGCCGATCCAGACCGCGTGGCCCGGCGATGCCGGCCCGTTCATCACCCTGCCGGCCGTGATCACCCGCGACCCGCGGACGGGCGGCCGCAACGTCGGCATGTACCGGATGCAGGTGCTCGGGCCGCGGTCGACGGCGATGCACTGGCAGATCCACAAGGACGGCAGAGCCGACTACCTCTTCACCGAAGGGCGGATGGAAGTGGCGGTCGCGCTCGGCCTCGACCCGATCACGGCCTACTCGGCGAGTGCGCCGCTCCCCAAGCACATCGACGAGTTGATGGTCGCGGGCTTCCTGCGCGGAGAGCCGGTCCGACTCGTCAAGGGTGTGACGGTCGACCTCGAGGTGCCGGCCGACGCGGAGATCGTGATCGAGGGGACGATCGACAAGGGCGAGTTGACGAGCGAGGGGCCGTTCGGCGACCACACGGGCTACTACACGCCGGCCGAGCAGTTCCCGGTCTTCAACGTGACCGCGATCACGATGCGCCGCGACGCGATCTATCCGTCGATCGTCGTCGGCAAGCCGCCGCAGGAGGATGCGTGGCTCGGCAAGGCGACCGAGCGGATCTTCCTGCCCGCCGTCAAGATGACGGTGCCGGAGATCGTCGACTACGACCTGCCGGTCGCGGGCGCATTCCACAATCTGGCGATCGTCTCGATCCGGAAGGCGTTCCCGGGGCACGCGCGCAAGGTGATGCACGCGATCTGGGGCCTCGGGATGCTCAGCCTGACGAAAGGCATCGTGATCGTCGACGAGCACGTCGACGTGCACGACTACGCCCAGGTGATGTTCTACGTGGGCGCAAACGTCGACCCGAAGCGCGATGTCGTCATCACCGAGGGGCCGCTCGACCACCTCGACCATTCGCCGACGCTGCAGTTCATCGGTGGGAAGATCGGCATCGACGCCACCGCCAAGGGCCCGCTCGAGGGGACGCGGGACTGGCCGCCGGAGATCGAGATGAGCGCGGAGATCCGCGAGCTCGTCGATCGGCGCTGGTCCGAATATGGGCTGGAGGCGGTTCTCCCAGCACAGGACGGCGCGATCCGTCAGAGTTCGCGTCGCCTGTTACGACGTTGACCGCTGTCTGTCCCGAACGCTTGAATCCCGCCTAGAGCGTCTTGACCCAGAGCCCCGACGACCACCCGCACGTTCCGGGCCCGAGCCTCTGGCCGGTCGGCTTCGCGATCGGCATCGTCGTGCTGCTCGTCGGGATCATCATCTCCTGGTACGTCGCGGCCCTCGGCGCGATCGTTGCGCTGGTGTTCGCGTTCCTCTGGGTCCGCGACCTGACCACAGACACGCACCTGGCCGAGGCCGGGGACGTCGCACCCGAGAACGCCGGGGCGGCCGCTGCGGCCGCGGCCGCGCAGGAGCCCGAGCCGGACACGAAGTCGTACGCCACCGCCGACCGGTTCCCGCGCAACAAGTTCCTCGAGATGTCGACCATCGGCGTCGGGGCGGTGATCGGCGGCATCGTCACGCTCCCCGTGCTCGGCTTCATGATCGGACCGGCGTTCCTCAAGCAGGGCGACCCGGACCACGACATCGGCCCGATCACCGACTATCCGGAGGGCAAGTTCGTCATCACGACCTTCACGCTCAACGCCGTGCAGGGCGAGGTCACGCGGCGCACGACGTTCGTCCGCAACAACGGACAGCTGAACGGCCTGCCGAGCTTCACGATCCTCACGAACCACTGCGCTCACCTCGGCTGCCCGGTGCAGCCGAACGGGCCGCTCGACCCCAAGGCGTCGTCGCAGTACAAGGACGTCTCTCTCGTCCCGGCGATCTCGCTCGCCGGGTTCGGCTGCCCGTGCCACGGCGGTCAGTACGACACCGAGGGCAATCGCGTCGCCGGGCCGCCCGTGCGCGCGCTCGACCGCTACGCGTTCTCGATTCGCAACGGGCACATCTTCCTCGGCAAGCCGTTCGCGGTCTCGCATGTCGACGGCACGGGCGCGCAGGCGAAGATCCACAAGCAGACGTGGGCGTATCCCGGCGAGCACGTGGACGGTCTCGAGTCGTGGCTCTATCCCATCCAACCTCCGCATTGATGGCGACCACGAAGCCGACCAAAGGGCAACACCTCCAGCAGGCGATCCTGTACCCGCTCGACTGGCTCGAGGAGCGGTCAGGGCTCGTCGGCGGGGTCAAGTACTTCCTCTTTCGCAAGGTCCCCGGCGACGTCAACTGGTTCCAGACGCTCGGCTCGGCGACGCTGACCGCATTTCTCGTCCAGGCGCTCACCGGTGCGATCCTCGCCATGTACTACAAGCCCGATCCGCGCACCGCCTACGCGTCGATCCAGAACATCACGAACGATCTCTGGGGCGGCTGGCTCGTCCGGGGCATGCACCGCTGGGGCGCATCGGTGTTCATCATCCTGCTGTTCATGCACATGGGGCGCGTGTTCCTGTTCGGCGCCTACAAGTACCCCCGTGAGCTGAACTGGATCCTCGGCGTGCTGCTGCTCTTGATGGGCATGCTCGAGGGCTTCACCGGCTACCTGCTGCCGTGGGACCAGACGGCGTACTGGGCGACGGTCGTCGGCATCAACCTGAACGGCACGGCCCCGTTCTTAGGACCGTTCCTGGCGCAGTTCCTGAACGGAGGCAGCGCGATCAATGCGGACACGCTTTCGCGCTTCTACGCGATTCACATGCTGCTGATTCCGGGCGCAATCTTCGCGCTGATCGGCCTGCATCTGTATCTCGTGATCCGGCTCGGCGTCACGTCTCCGCCGTGGTCGAAGGAAGCCGCGGGCACGGGCCCCATCGGCGCGCAGCCGACGCAGAACGGCAGCCGCTCCGGCCTCCTTCGTACCTGGAAGCGCGGGAAGTAATGCCCAGCGATCGCATCGTCGAGCGGCGCCGCGTCTTCCAGCAGTACAAGGAGGATGTCAAGGAGCGCGGGAAGCCCTTCTTCCCGTATGCGATGTGGCACGACACCGTCATGTCGCTCGTCGTCGTATGCGTGATCGTCGGGCTCGCGATCGTCTGGAAGTACTCGACGCCCGGCGGCCACGACACGACCGAGGCAGGTTGGCTCGGCAAGCTCTACGACAAACCGGCCGACCCGGGAACGATCAACTTCGTCCCGCGGCCGGACTGGTACTTCTACTTCCTCTTCTACCTGCTCCGGATCTTCAAGTGGCCGGAGACGGTCATCCTCGGCACGATCGGCATCCCGACGATCCTGCTCATCCTGCTGTTCGCGCTGCCGTTCATCGATCTCCGCTCCGAGCGGCGGCTGTCGCGCCGGCCGGTCGCGGTGATCGCGGCGATCCTCGTGGTCATCTCGATGGGCGTCCTGACCTACAAGGGCGCGACCGCAAAGGAGGCGCTCGGCTCGGAACTCGTCGGCAAGGTGCCGGACTGGGCCGCGAAGCAGGGGTTCAGCGGAAACGAGAAAGCGATAGCGGGCGCGAAGCTCTTCGCGGTCTCGGGCTGCCTCAACTGCCACACGTACCTGGGCGTGGGCAGCAGCAACCTCGGTGCGCCCGACCTGAGCGCCGAAGGCGCGAAGAACAAGGGCATCGCGTTCCAGATCGCGCACCTCAAGTGCCCGTCGTGCGTGAACGCGGGCTCGCCGATGCCGTCATTCGCGGGCCTGGGGGAGGAGAACCTCACGAACCTCGCGGAGTTCCTCGAGGCCTCCAAAGGCCCGAAGTAGTTCCGACGGCAGCGCCGGCACGCGTAGTCTGACGCCGGGATGCGCGTCTTCTTGGGGATTACGGGCGCTTCTGGCGCGCCTTACGCGCTCCGTCTGCTGCGCTCGCTCGCGGCGGCCGACTGCGAGGTCGGCGTCTCCGTCTCGGGCGCCGCGATCGAAGTGCTTGCGACCGAGTTGTACGGCGATGCGCGCCTTTCGCGCGACGAGACGCTCGCCCGGTTCACGGAAGGTACGGGTGACGGTGTCACGGTCTACGAGCCGAACGACTGGAAGGCGCCTTATGCGTCGGGCTCGGCCAGGATCGACGGCTACGTCATCTGTCCCTGCTCGATGGGCACACTTGGCACCGTGGCCTCCGGCGCCATGCAGAACTTGATTCAGCGCGCGGCGTCGGTGGCGCTCAAGGAGGAGCGGAAGCTCATCCTGTGCCCGCGTGAGACGCCGCTGTCGTCGATCCACCTCGAGAACATGCTCACGCTGCGCCGGGCCGGCGCGACGATCCTGTTCCTCGCCCCCGGCTTCTACCACGGTGCCGAGACGGTCGCGGACCTGGTCGACTTCGTCGTCGCGCGCGTGCTCGACCAGCTCGGCCTCGACCAGTCGCTGATCGCCCGCTGGGGGCAGCCGTGACGCTCGCGCCCGACTCGGTGCGCGCGATGTTCGACCGGATTGCGCCGGTGTACGACGTCATGAATCGCGTCATGACGTGCGGTCTCGACCTGCGCTGGCGCAAGCTCGCGGCACAGGCCGTCGTTCGGCCCGGCGACCGCGTGCTCGACGCCGCTTGCGGAACCGGGGATCTGGCGATCGCCGACAAGAAGGCGGGTGCGGATCGCGTGACCGGTCTCGACTTCTCGGAGAAGATGCTTGCGCGCGCGAAGCGGAAGGCGCCGCTCGAGTGGGTGCAGGGGGACATGCTCGCCCTGCCGTTCGCCGAGGCGACGTTCGACGCGGCGACCGTCGGCTTCGGCGTGCGCAACGTTGCAGATCTCGAACTCGCGCTACGCGAGTTAAGGCGCGTCGTGCGCCCGGGCGGACGGCTCGCGATTCTCGAGATCACCCAGCCGCGCGGAGTTCTGAAGCCGTTCTTCTCCCTCTGGTTCGACCGGGTCGTGCCGCTCCTCGGCAAGGTGCTGCCGGGGGGCTCGGCGTACACGTACCTCCCCGAGTCGGTGAAGCGGTTCCCGACTGCCGAGGGACTCGCCGACCTGATGCGCGAGTCCGGATTCGGTGAGGTCGGCTTCCGCCTTCTCGGCGGTTCGATCGTCGCGCTGCATACCGGGGTTGCCGAGTGAGTCAGCTCGCTCAGGTGCACGCGACCCCAGGGCTGGCGGGGTACATGGCGGAGGTCGAGGCGGGGCTGGCGCAGGCTGTGGCATCCCGCCCCGGCCTGGCGCAGGAAGTCGCGGGAGAAGCGCTGGCTGCGGGCGGCAAGCGGCTTCGGCCGCTCCTCTGCTTCCTCACCGCCTCGAACGAGGCGTCGGTCGACGCCGGCGTCGCCGTCGAGCTCGTCCACATGGCGACGCTCGTCCACGACGATCTCGTCGACGGTGCGCGCCTGCGGCGTGGGCTGCCTGCCGCTTGGTCGGTGTACGGCGCCGAAGCCGCGAAGGCCGCGGGCGACTATCTCTATGCGTGCGCGTTCACCGTCCTCTCCGCGGCGGGTGACGAGTCCGCGGTCGTGACGCTCGCCGACGCGGCGCTCTGCCTGTCGAGGGGCGAGGCGATGCAGAAGCTGCAGACGCACGACCCCGACACGGCGATCGACGCATACCTCGAGCGCTGCCGCCTCAAGACGGGCAAGCTGATCGAGGCTGCGTGCCTGCTCGGCTCGGGCGGCGACGAACGGCTTGGCGCCTACGGCCTGAACCTCGGCGTCGCGTTCCAGATCGCCGACGACATCCTCGACTGCGCGGGCGAGACGCAGCAGACCGGGAAGATCCCCGGGACGGATCTGCGTGAGGGGACGCCGACGATGCCGCTCCTGCTCGCGGCGGCTCAGGACGACGTCGTGCGCCGAGCGCTTGCAGGCGGCCCGCTCGACGGCGCCCTCGTCCGTGTCGCCGCGACCGACGCGATCCCGCGCTCGCGGGAAGCTGCGCTCGACTACGCGGCCCGCGCTCGCGCGTGCCTCGTGCCGCAGCACCGCGAGGAGCTCGTGACGCTGACGTCGGCCGTCGTGGATCGTGCCGGTTGATCCGCCTCGGCCGCATCGGGTACGTCAACATGGCGCCGGTCTTCTACCGGCTCGAGGCCGAGGTCGAGGAGGTCGTCGGCGTCCCGACGGATCTCAACCGTCAGCTCATCGCAGGCGAGCTCGACGTCGCGCCGATCTCGTCGATCGAATACGCGCGAGCGGCCGACCGCCTCCGTCTCCTGCCGCGCCTGTGCGTCTCCAGCGAGGGCGCCGTCGAGTCCATCCAGCTGATCTCGAAGACTCCGCCGGAACAGGTCCGCACGATCGCGGTCACCCCGGAGTCCGCGACCTCGGTCGTCCTGACGAAGGTGCTGTTCCCGAACGCGGAGCACGTCCCGCTCGGCGAGGACGCCGAGGCGAAGCTGCTGATCGGAGATGCTGCGCTGCGATCGGCGTTCGAAGACCCGACCCCGCACTACGACCTCGGACGGCTCTGGCTCGAGCGCACCGGGCTCCCGATGGTCTTCGCCGTCTGGGCGGCGCCGGAACCGGTCCATCCTCAGGTGTCCGAGCTGGAGGAAGCCCTCGTCGCTTCGCTGCGCGCCGCACGTGCCGAGCCGGAGCAGCTGGCCTTCGAGTCGTCCGAGCTGTACGGCTATCCCGCGGGGTTCCTCGCGCGCTACTTCGAGAAGCTGCGCTACCGGTTCGGCCCGCGCGAGCGCGCCGGGCTCTACACGTTCCTCGAGTTGGCCCGGGACGTGGGCGAGCTCGACGAGGTGCCGGAGCTGCGGTTCGTCACGAACGGCGTCACGGTCTGACCCCGTAGGCGGTCCACGCCCGCGCCGCGATCACGAACGGAGCGTCCGGGAGCAGCTCGCGGCAGCGCTCGCGGAGCCGCGACTGCCGCTCCGGATCGAGGCCGGCGGCGAACGCTCCGGCCGGCCCGACGCCGAGCGTGTACGGCTCCCACCATTCTTCGAAGCTCACGTGTTCCACCTGCACGGTCAGCGCCGTCTCTTCGACGCGGGCGATCCCGGCCGCCTCGAACAGCTCCGCCAGGTGCCCCGCGCGGGCGCCTGCGAGGCGAGACTCGTCGGCAACTGCGGGATCGAGCTCGTGCGCAGCCTCCCAGAACAGGCTCAGAGGCCCCTGGCCGCCTGCGTGGTCCCAGACACAGGCAGCGATCACACCGCCGGGTCGAGTGACGCGCCTCATCTCGCCGAGACCGGCGACCGGGTCGGCCATGAAGTGGACGACGAGCTGGGCGACTGCTGCGTCGAATGCGCCGTCTTCGAACGGCAGTTCCTCGGCGCCCGCGCGCCGGACGTCGACACCGGGATGGCGCTCGAGCGCCGCGGCGACGAAGCTCTCGGACGGATCGACGGACGCCACAGCTTCAGGGCCGAGCCGCCGAACGAGCTCTCCGGTGAGCGCTCCAGGCCCGCAGCCGACGTCGAGCACGCGCTGGCCCGCTCGGATGCCGGCTAGGTCGGCGAGCTGCGGCGCGAGGAGCGTCGAGTACCGGCCCATGAACCGGTCGTACGCATCTGCGCTCACGGCGAAGCTCATGCCCTGCAATCTACGAGGTCGTTCCTCGACGGTGTGATCGGAACCGTCGATGAGCGCTCTGCCGGGCACATGTGCGTCGGCATGCTCTGGCGATGAGCGACTTCAGAATCGGAATCGGAATCTGGGACGGCGTCGAGGAGCTCGACTTCGCCGGGCCCTACGAGGTCTTGGCGGCTTGGGCGTCTCATTCGG
Source organism: uncultured Thermoleophilia bacterium (assembly GCA_963708505.1). Taxonomy (GTDB): domain Bacteria; phylum Actinomycetota; class Thermoleophilia; order Gaiellales; family Gaiellaceae; genus PALSA-600. Next base: position 824,817 of record CAVPST010000007.1, on the reverse strand, counting down.
AGCGGCCGATCACGGTCGAGACGATCGCCGCGAGTTCAGACGCGGTCACCTGTGCGCACGGCTTGCGTGTCCTGCCGGACGCGGTGTGGACGGGCGACGAGCACTTCGATCTCTTCTTGCTCCCGGGCGGCGACACCCGACCGCTGCAGGCGGACGAGGGTTTCCTGCAGCGCATGCGGGACGTCGCCGCGAGCGGCGCGCTGATGACGAGTGTGTGCACCGGCGCGCTCGTCTACGCGAAGGCAGGCTTGCTCGACGGCCGTCCTGCAACGACGCACTGGAGCGCGCTCGAGCGGCTCGGCGCCTACGACGTGCAGGTGGACGAGGACGCGAGGTTCGTCGACGACGGCAACGTCGTCACGGCAGCCGGAGTCTCGGCGGGCATCGACATGGCATTGCACCTCGTCGCGCGACTCGAGTCCGTCGAGCGCGCGCAGGTGGTCCGCCGCTACATCCAGTACGACCCGCAGCCGCCGGTCTGAGACTCAGGAGTACGGACGCTCGCAGAGGCCAACCTGCTCGACCTGGACTTGCCGGTTATCCGGTCTCGACGCTCAATAACTGCTTGAGCGCTTGCGCGGTCTCGGGCCAACGAAGGGTGTCAAACGCTTGTATTCGGTCGCACCAGCGGTAGTCGTCGTGCTCCCAATCAAGTGTTGGCTCCCAGTCGTCCGGAGCTTCGGCTTGGAAACAGGTCACCTCTACCTCGACGACTGACGGGTCGTACTCTCGCCGTCGCGCGGCAGGTTCCTCTGTAAGGGGATAGACGTATTCGCTCACTCTGACGCCGGCAGTGACCCTGGCGACGAGACCCGTTTCTTCGAGAAGTTCACGTTCTGCGGCCTCTGGCGCTGTTTCTCCGGGCTCGACGCCGCCTGCGACGACGTGCCAGTAGCTGCCTTGTCTCGGTGATCTATGGACCAAGAGGACTTCAAAACCGTCCCTGCGCGTAACAAACACCGCTACCTCCGCCCCTGACCGCACCGTATGAGCATAAGGACGGAAGGCACCTTCTCGGGGTCATTCCGGAACGCTGGCGCAGTCGAGAGTCTCGCTCGAGGTCGGACTGGGTTGTCAGATGGTCACAACGATCTTGCCGCTGGCGTGGCCGTCTCGGAGGTAGCGGATCGCGTCCGGAACTTCGTCAAGCGGGAACGTCCTGTCGACGACCGGCGTGATGGTTCCCGCGTCGAGGAGCCCGCGCAACTCCTCCAAATCCTGCTCGTCCAGCTTGGAGATGTACATGCGGAGGTTCTGACGGACGAACGGCGAGAGAGCCGCCGCCCGCAACGGCCGTCCGACACCGAGCCAGTTGCCTGCGTTTTCTGCGCCGACGATGACGAGCGTTCCGCGCGACGTCAGCGCACGCCGCAGCTTTGAGAGCGGGCGGTTGCCGGCGATGTCGAGGATAACGTCGTATCGCTCGCGGCCATCGATGGGGTCCTCGCGGGTGTAGTCGATCACATGGTCGGCACCGATCGAACGCACCAGCTCGGTCTTGGCAGTGCTGCAGACACCGGTGACCTCTGCCCCGTATGCCTTTGCGAGCTGTACCGCGAAGGTACCGACGCCTCCTCCCGCACCGATGACCAGCACACGCTGACCTGCCTCGACGGTGCCGTGGTCGCGGACCGCCTGGAGGGCGGCGTAGCCGGAAATTGGCGTGGCCGCGGCCTGTTCGAAGCTCAGGTTGTTCGGCTTAGCTGCGAGACGGTCCGGACCGGCGGTGGCGTACTCGGCAAAGGAACCGCGGCAGGTGCCGAATACCTCGTCTCCCGGTCGAAACGCGGTGACCTCGGCACCAACGGCCTCGACGCATCCCGCCACGTCATAGCCGAGGAGCGGATTCTTCGGAGCGCGGACGCCAAAACCGACGAGGCGCATCACATACGGCATCCCCACCATCAAGTGCCACACACCCTGGTCGACACCCGCAGCACGCACGCGCACCAACACCTCACGCTCGCCGGCGACCGGCCTCTCGATCTCGGCGACCCGGAGAACGTCGACCGAGCCGTACGAGTCCCGAACGATCGCCTTCATCCTTTGCGCCACCGTCACCTCCTGACCAGCGGATCGCTAGACCTCAATCATCGCGCTTTTTCCCCGGCGTCCGGCATAGACCGGGGTGGCAGTCAGCGGCCGGGCGGTGGCCCAGGAGGTCCGAGGATCTCGATTCCGTTCTTGATCCCGATCGGGACGATGTGCGCCATGTCGGGTGGCGCCTGGAGCGGTGGGGGGAGGACGCGTTCGGGGGCTGGTTCGCCGATCGCGCGCAGAAACCCTTCGAACTGGAATGGCGCGAAGCCGACCAGGGCCTTTCCTCCTGCGGGGCCTGCGATAAATGTGTGCGGGATCCCCTTGGGGCCAAAGGCGAACCCGCCTGCAGACAGGTCGAGTCGACTGTCTCCGACGTGGAAGGTGAACTCTCCCTCGAGGACGTAGAACCACTCGTCCTCCTCGGGATGGACGTGCCAGGGCGAGCCGTCGCCTGCGCGCACCACTATCTCGAGTAGACCGAACTGCCCGTCGGTGTCTGCCCCGCCGATCTTGATCGTCTCGAGCATGCCACCGAGAAGCCAGAACGCCTCGCCTTCGTTCGGGTCGAGTCCGTATCCGAGCGTCGCCCGCTCAGGCGCTGTGATCGTCATCTGACCGTCCTCCTATCTGGTACGATCAAGTAATGTCCTCTAAGAAACAGTTGCAGAGCGCACTGTCTCAGAAAGAACGCTTACTGTCAAGCCCCTCCCCGAAGCGGCTCCGGGCCTGGCGGCTCTTCTTCGAGAGCGGACTCGCGCTGAACGACGTGCTCGAAAGCGAGCTCGAACGGGACGCCGGCATCCCGATGCCCTGGTACGACGTCCTCGTCCAACTCGAGGAAACCCCAGAAGGCATCCCCATGAACACGCTGGCTAGCCGAATCCTCTACAGCAAGAGCGGTTTCACCCGCGTCATCGACCGAATGGAGGAGGCAGGGCTCGTCGTTCGCGTTCGCCCGCCACACGACCGGCGCACAATCCTCGTCGTCCTCACCAACGACGGCATGAAGATGATCGAACACGCCCGCCGCTACCACCGAGACAGTCTCGACCGGCACTTTTCACGACACCTCTCGGAAGGCGAAATCGAAGCGCTCGCCCACGCCCTCGAGAAGATCATCGAACACGCCCGCCCGCTTCGACCCGGGCGCATCAGCGACAACAAGCCAGATCCAGAAGACCCTCTCTAGATCGCGCTCTTCCATCCCGAACGGGAGGCGTAGAGTCGTGGTGGACATTCCCGGTGGGAAGGAGATTTTGAGATGCCGCTGTTGAGGGGCCGCCGCGACGACGGGGGGACGAAGTACCAGATGCGCGAGAAGATGTTCGCGATCGGCGACGACTACTGGATCGAGACGGACGGCGGCGAGCGCGCGTTCAAGGTGAACGGCAAGGCGCTGCGGATCCGCGACACCCTCGTCCTCGAGACCCCCAGCGGCGACGAGCTGTTCACGATCCAGGAGAAGAAACTAAGCGTGCGCGACAAGATGGAGATCGAGCGCGACGGCAAGACCGCGGCGACTGTGAAGAAGGCGCTCATCAGCCCGTTGCGCGAACGGTTTTCGATCGACGTCGAGGGCGGCGAGGACATGGAGGCGAAGGGAAATATCGTCGACCACGAGTACAAGATCGAACGGGGCGGTGACGATGTCGCTGAAGTGTCGAAGCGCTGGTTCAGAGTGCGCGATACGTACGGGATCGAGATCGACTCTGAGCAAGACGGCGCGCTGATCCTGGCGATCACGGTCTGCATCGACCAGATGACACACGACGTCGGTTAACCCGGGACGGCCTGGTTCGCCTAGCTTCGGGCGTCATTGGCGAACGCAGGCGCAGGCGAACGCGAACGCCGCGACCCTGGACCTCTTGTAGCTTCTAGCGGTGGAGCGGGAAGTCGCCTGGATCACACGCGGCTCGGAATTCCGGAATACTCGCCCACAGCAGAGACGCCTCGCGAGTTGTAAGAATCGCCTCAATGGGCGAGGCGCAGCTCGAGGACATCGGATCGGGGCTCACGCCTGTCACCCAGGGCTGGTTCGTCGTAAACGTACGCGACGCCGAGTGGTGGTTCGCGGAGAGGAGGGGCGCGAGGTGCGCCTTCGAGAACGAGTACGGCGACCCTCCGGTCGAGTTCGCCCAGCTCGGGATCAACGTCACCGTCCTGGAGCCGGGGCAGACGGGCCTTTACCACGCCGAGTCGAACCAGGAGGCATTCCTCGTCCTTTCAGGGGAGTGCGCGCTGCTCGTCGAGGGCGAGGAGCGACGTCTGCGGCCCTGGGACTTCTTCCACTCTCCTCCGTGGACAGAGCACGCGTTCGTGGGCGCGGGCGAGGGACCGTGTGTGATCCTGATGGTCGGGGCGCGCTCAGGCCCTGGGGTTCACTACCCGGTGTCGGAGCTGGCGGCGCGCTACGGCGCGAGCGTGGCGGAAGAGACCTCCGACTGGAGACAGGCGTACGCCACGGTCGAGCGGTTCCGGCGAGAGCGGCCGCCGAGCTGGCCTCGTCTGCCCTGGGCGTAGCCCATATCTGACCTGTCTAGGCCATGAATTTCGTGGAGGAATCGACGTACACCGTCAAGGCTCTTGATGAGTCGACGTGGGACGCCTTCGCCACGTTGGTCGAGCGCAACAACGGCGTCTTTGGCGGCTGCTGGTGCATGGGCTTCCACCCAGAGGGAGTCGGCAAGGAGACCACGGCGGAGCTGAACCGCAAGCGGAAGCTCGAGCGCGTACGGGCAGGAACGGCCCATGCGGCGCTCGTTTTCGACGGGAACGACTGCCTGGGCTGGTGCCAGTTCGGCGCGCCCAACGAAGTGCCGAGGATCAAGAGCCGCGCCGCCTACGAGAAAGGCGTCACGATCCCGCCCGACTGGCGGATCGCGTGCAACTTCGTCGGCAAAGGGCACCGACGCCAGGGTGTCGCGACCGCGGCGCTCGAGGGAGCGCTCGAACTCATCGCCACACTCGGTGGCGGCCGGGTCGAGGGCTACCCGGAGGGCGCAGAGTCCGTTCCTGCCGGCTTCCTGTTCAACGGCGCCCTCTCGACGTACGAACGGCTGGGCTTTGTCCGCGACCGCAAGATCGGCAAGCACCGTTGGGTCGTCACCAAGACGGTCAAACCCCTCAAGCGCCGAACCGGAGGGCTCAGCCAAGCCGCCGACCACGCCTAGGTTTCTAAGCAGTCCAGGGCGCTGCGTCGTCCAAGGCGCTGCTTCGTTTGACGACGATGTCGACCGCGTCGTCGGCCGTCCAGGCCCAGACCATGTCGCTGTCCGGGTAGACGACTGCGCCGACCGCCGCTCCCTGTGAGGAGAACATCGCGACGCGGGCGGTCGACTCGCTGTTGTTCCGCACGAGGTGTGCTCCGGCGGGACCGGCGGGAAAGAAGACGAGGTCCCACGGTTCGAGCTGCTCCTCGCCGTTCGGATGCCGCAGTGTTGGCGTGCCCGAGACGACGAGGAGCCATTCCTCCTCCGGTTCTTCGTAGTGGTAGGGGCTGACAGCCTGGCCAGGGGGAAGCTCGTAGACGCTCAGTCCAGTGCGGGCCGCGCCGAGCGTCGCCCCAACTCGGGTGCTGTCACGCCGGAAGCCGTCAGGCAGCTGTGGGCGCGGCTGACATGCGACGACGCCGAGATTGATTCGCCGAACAGGGTCGGTACTCATCGGTTCTCCCTTCGTCGAGGGCCTAGGTGGTGAACAGCTTCCAGTGCCCCTCGGAGACGACTTCGACGTTGCCGTCTGTCACTCGTATGGCGGTTTGATCGTCGATCGCGTACGCCGGCACCGGCATGCCCGCCGCCCATTTCTCCGCGTTCGCCATGGTGTTCTCCGGCAGGTCAGGGTGATCCACGTGCGGAAAGATCGAAAAATCAACGATTCCCAGCGCTCGGTCGCCACCGGCGGGCGGCCTCCAGAAGACGAAGTCCTCCCCGATGCTGGGGGTCATCACCATGCTCCCGGCGCTCAGGCCCACCCAGACCGCGCGCAGCGACGGCAAGAGGTCTGCCAGTCCGGACTGCCGCATCCAGTGGCACAGATACAACGCGTCGCCGCCTCCAACCAGTAGGACGTCAGTCTCCTGGACCAACGGGACCCACCGCTCTTCGTCGATGCTGGGCAATGCGGTCAGCTCCAGCACGCCCAACGACTTCCAGCCCAATTCGCACATCGGGGTGTTGGGCTGTTGTCCGCTGATGAATCGCCATGCGACGCCGGGAGTCAGAGGGTGTCCGTACGCCCCCGTCGGAATGCAGAGGGCACTGGACTCGGCAATCGGCTTGTCCAGGAGGCCGACCAACGCGTCGTGGATGCTCGTGTTCTTGATGCCGGCGGACGTGAGAAGAAACCTCATGCTGCCTCCCGGAGTCGCGGTGTTAGGAGCGGTGGTTACAGAGACTCCGCAAACGCGCACGAATCATCGCTCGCCGCCGTCCAAGGAGACCCTCCTGCGTGCTGGACGTGGAGAAGCCGCACCTCACATCTGGGAGATGACCTCGCAGACGTCGGCACTGATGAAGACGGCGGGAGCTTGCGGCATATCCCGGAGCGAGTTGAAGACGGTCTCGGCCGCTCGGGCATCCGTTTCGGCCTCGAACAGCCAGAACGAATGCTGGATCAGCTCGCCGTCGGCATCGACCGCTCGAGCCCAGTAGGCACCCTTGCTCCCAGCCATGCCCTGAACAAGGGCCGGGCCGTGCTCCTGCGCCATCGCGGCCGTCTCTTCTTCATGGCCCCGCTTGATCTGGACGCGGCCAACGAGTGCGTACATGAGTCCTCCTCGAGTCGACGCGATTCTGGCGCATGAAGTGCTCAGTTCGGAACATAGGCGCGAGCAGAACGTCTCTGTGCTGCGGCCGATGGTGGCGATGCAGACCAGTCTGCGTCGCAGCTGCTTGACACATACCGATATGGGAATATATTGGTACCGTGGCTCGCTCGTCGACGACGTCGGATGTCTTCAATGCGATCGCCGAGACGCACCGTCGCGAAATCCTGGACACGCTGATCGTCGGCGAGAAGGCGGTCGGGGCGATCGTGACCGACCTGTCGCTGTCTCAGCCTCAAGTCTCGAAGCACCTACGGGTGCTCAGCGAGGTCGGACTCGTCAGCTGCCGGGCGGAGGGACGTCGTCGGCTCTACAGCCTGGAACCCGCGCACCTGCAGCCGTTTCACGACTGGTTGGCCAAGTACGAGCGGTCGTGGAACGAGCGACTGGATCGGATGGACGCCTATCTCAAGGAACTCGAACAGCAAGGAGAGTCGCAGTGACGCCTAATCGGCACGGATCGTCAGTCATCGAATTCTCGAGCGAACTCGAGATCGTCACCACGCGAGAGTTCGACGCTCCGCTCGAACTCGTCTTCGACGTACTGACGAAGCCAGAACACGTCCGCAACTGGTTCGCACCTTTCAGGGATCAGTTGACGGAGTGCTCGATCGACCTCCGCGTCGGAGGGAGCTACCACATCGTTTTCGTGACCCCTGATGGAACCGAGTGCTCGTTTCGTGGAACCTACCTGGAGGTCGAGCCGCCGACGCGGACCGTCGCAACGTGGCTGTTCGAAGGATGGCCAGATGCGCACGCTGTCGAGACCACAGACCTGCACGAAACCGGCGGAGTGACGACGCTGACGGTCAAGCTGGCGTTCCGCGACAAGGCCGGCCGCGACCACATGACCAGGTTCGACGGCCAGGAAGACGGTTACAACAAGATGGAGGATTACCTGAGGTCACTGCTCGATCAAAAGGAAACCGTCTCGGGATAGTCGAGGCTCGAGCTCTGCCGGTCGACCACCGGGTGGAATACTCAGGGTCGATGTGGCCGATGCAGTGAGAGTGGCGCTTGTGGCGGGCGCGACGCGCGGCGCCGGACGGGCGATCGCCATCGAGCTCGCGCGTGCGGACTTCTGCGTCTACGCGACTGGTCGCAGCAGCCGGACGACCGGGCCGTCTGAGATCGGCAGGCCCGAGACGATCGAGGAGACGGGAGACCTCATTGCGGCCGCGGGAGGCACGGGGACGGCGCTCGTTGTCGATCACGAAGACCCTGCTGCAGTTGCCGAACTGGTCGAGGTCATCGAGCGCGAGCAGGGCCGACTCGATCTCCTCGTGAACGACATCTTCGGGGGTGACAGGTACATGGAATGGGATAAGCCGCTCTGGGAGCACGACTGGGCCGGAGGGCTGCGGATGCTGCAGATGGGCGTGCATACGCACTTGGTCACGTGCCGCGCCGCGATCCCGCTCATGTTGCGCACCGCCGAGGCTCAGGGAAGGCAAGGGCTCGTCGTGGAGATGACCGACGGCACCTCAGAGGCGAATGCCGAGTTCCGGCGGAACGTGGGCTTCTACTACGACCTGGTGAAGGCCAACGTCGAGCGAATCGTCAAGGGCCTCAACGCCGAGCTGGAGAACAGCCCCGTGACGGTCGTCGGTGTCACACCCGGCTGGCTGCGCTCGGAGAAAATGTTGGAGAACTTCGGCGTCAGCGAGGCCAACTGGCGCGATGCCTTGAAGGAGCGCCCTGGATTCGGGATCTCCGAATCGCCCACCTATGTCGCCAGAGGCGTCGCGTCGCTCGCCCGGGCCGCAGACCTCGACCGCTGGGCGGGCACGATCATCAGCGCTCGCCAACTCGCAGACGCGTACGGCATCACGGACACCGACGGGAGCCGGCCGGACTGCTGGGGCCATCTTGCCGCCTACGGCTGGGAGCATGACGACGGCCGCGGGATCGACGAGTTTCGGTGAATCAGGGCAGAGACACCGTCAGCGGGGCTGCCACAGCTCGACCCGATTGCCCTCAGGATCGGTGACCCAGCCGAATCGACCGACACCCTCCATGTCCTGAATCTCCCTGGCCACGTCTGCTCCCTTCGCGCGCAACTGCGCGAGCATCGCATCCAGGTCGCGGACACGGAAGTTGAGCATTGTCTGCTGGGCGCGGGAGCCGAAGTACTCGGTCTCGGATTCGAACGTTGCGAACACCGTCGCCCCGGCTTCCTGACGCCACAAGCCGTTCTCATCCGCGTCCAGTCCCAGGCAATCGCGATACCACGCTCCCAGAGCCACCGGGTCGGCGGCCCGCATGAAGTAACCGCCAACTCCGAGCACGTGTTCCATTTCGCCATCTTGCCAGGCCCGCATTCGCGCGCTCCACCTGCATCGATCAGACAGAAGTTGGGACCTTGACCTTTCTGTAGGGGGAAGCTTCATGCTTCCCTCCTGCGGGAGCACTACGAGACGAGCCCCGAGGAAGTGAACGATCCATCCGAGCACGTCACACCTCTCGTGTGGCCGCTCGAGCCGGAGGAGGAGTGAGATGAACTACGAGATCCAAGAAGTCCCCGAGCAGACGTATGCGGTCATCAAGCGAACGGTGGCGTTCTCGGACGTCCCAACCGTGATGCAGGAGTTGATGGGCAAGGTCGAGAGCTGGGCGGACACGGTGCCGCACGGCCTGCACATGTGCATCTCGTCGATGTCCGGCGAAGGGCAACTGAACATCGCGCCCGGCGTCGAGGTCGAGCCGGGCTCGGTCGAGCCGCCCGAGGGGTTCGAGCTCGTGACGCGGCCCGCGCAGCGGTCGGCGGTGCACCTCTACGTCGGACCGTACGACGGTTTGCCAGGCGTCTACCAGGAGTTCAACGATCAACTGCGGCGCGACGGGTACACCGAGAAGGGAGAGCCGATCGAGATCTACGAGAAGCACGACCGGGTGCCAGAGACCCGGATCATCTGGCCGATCACCTGAAGGAGACGCAGCATGGACCAATTCACCGGCGGTTGCCTGTGCGGCAAGGTCCGGATTGTGGCGTCGGGACTCCCATATCGGGTCGGCCTCTGTCACTGTCTCGACTGCCGCAAGCATCATGGGGCGCTCTTTCACGCCTCCGCCGTGTTCCCTCAGGATGCGGTGACGATCGACGGCGAAACACGCGACTATGCCGGACGCCATTTCTGTCCCAGTTGCGGCTCCTCCGTTTTCGCACACACCGCAGACGAGATCGAACTGAGCATCGGATCCCTGGATGCCCCTGACCAACTGATGCCAACCTACGAAGGCTGGATCGTCCGTCGCGAGTCGTGGTTGCCGTCGTTTCCCCTCAAGAGACGATACGAACGCGATCGCGACGCCACGGGTCGCTTCGAGGAGTAGCCCGCACGAACGGTGCGAATGCCGTTACGTGAGGAACCGCGACCTCAAGCAGTAGCTCGGGGGTCACTCGCACAGCAACCGCATCGTTTGTCGGCAGAAAGTGGAAGACGTGCTCCTTCCGGTCTGACTCATCAGAGGCTCGCGTGAAGTCGTTGAAGCGGCCGCTCACCTGTACCTGCTCGGCATTTGAATCCGGCCTGCATCCTCGAACGCGCTTCCCGTCCGACGTTGGCAGCTAAGGCAGTTACAGATCGAGACGGCAAAAGGGTCGCCCGCAACTTCGAGACGAAGTTGGCCGCAGTGACACGCAGCTTCGCGCGACCCCGTCAAGGCACAACCCTGCGCATGACGCAGTTCCTCATGCCTTTTGGGCGGAGGTAGCTGAACCCGGCCTGCTCGTAGAGAGACCGTGTGCCGTTGTAGAGCACGGACACCTTCTTGCCGTCGGTGTCATGCGGGTACCCCTCGACAACCCCGCCGCCGGCCTGCGCAATCAGATCCACGGCACCACGAAGGGCGGTCGCCGTCACTCCTTTGCGCCGGTACTTCTTGTCCACGAAAATGCAGGTGATCCGGTAGTCGGGCGGAGTGTCGAGAGCGGCCTCGTACTCCTTGCGGTGGTGGATGTTCGGCAGTTCCTCCGGCGAGCCGTACTGGCACCACGCCACGGCCTCTTCGCCGTCGAACACCAGCGCAGCGTGTGCGCGGCCCTCCTTGACCAGCCGCTTCTTCAGGGCGTGGTTGCCCTCGGCGGTGAAGGTCTTCTCGGCATGGAACGTGTGGAACCAGGTGCACCAGCAGCCACCGAACACACCGTTGTGCCGCTCGACGAGTCGCGAAAATGCATCCCAGGTACTCGCATCGAGCGGCTTGACCCCGTATTCCGCCACGGCGATCTCCTTGGCGCTCATGCGGGCAGCGTAACCCTGGCGGGGAGCCATTCCAAACGATCGACCGGCCCGGACGGGCTGGTGGCAGACGGCCTTGCTACGCGACGAGAACCTGGAGCGCGTACGACTCGTCGATGCAGTCGTTCAGACGCACGACCCCAGCCCCGCCGTGTCCGAAGGTGAACACCCTGAAGAGGGTCACCGGGCCAGACCATTCCGGAGACAGCAGGGTCACCTCGACTGCAACCCGGTTGCCTGCCTCGATCACTTTGCCGAGCTCGAACCGGCGCCCGTGCCGGTGGAGGCGCGTGAGCCGATCGACGATCGCGGTTCGGCTCGAACACGTCGGCGTCTCGGAGACGTCGCTGCCTTGTGGGATTGCCACCCATTTGGCATCCGGGTCGAGCAACTCCCTGAACGGCTCGATGTCGCCGTTGTCCAACGCCGCGAATGCCCGCCGTAACAGTTCCTGGCGGTCGCTCATTCTGGACAGAGGATCACCAGCCCGACGAGCAGACGCAAGTCACTCCCGAAGGTCGCTCAGGTGACATTCAGAAACGCTGGAACATGCAGCAGGGACTCAGTGAGCCTGTAGGGGCGCTCAGGCTCGCGGACTGGCATGATCGGGTCGTGGATCCGGCGGCGACGTAGCGGTCTTGGCGCGGCGAGCAGCCGCGCGTTTCGGCGCAGTCTTGCCGAGACCCGCGCAGCGGGCTCGGGCGGCTGCGCGCCCACCGCTACGACTCGGAGGTACCAGGCATGAATCGTCAGAACCTCTTCTCCGACGCATGGGACGGAGAGAGCGAAGAACCCGGGACTCGGCATCGAGTCTTTTGGCGGCCGGACGACGCCAGGCTGGGAGCCACGCTGTACGAACTGGCTCCCGGCTCCGCTGAGATGCGGATGCACATGCACTTCGGAGGCGAAGAGATGTTCTTCGTCCTGAGCGGCAGTCCCGTCTTCCGGAACCAAGACGGGGAGGAGGAGCTCGCTCCCGGCGACTTCGTCTTCTGCCCAGAGGGACGTGCCGGCCTGCACACGTTCAGCAACCCCAGCGGGGAACCGGCGCAGCTCCTCGCGATCAGCGCCGGCGGCTTCCCGGACGTCGTCGCCTACCCCGAACACGGATACGCATGGGTGGCGACTCGCGACCCCGATCCCAAGCTCGTGGCGAGAGGCGGCGATCCCGGCATCATCGCTCGCTTCGAGATCCCGATCGAGTAGACGGCTTCGCCGTCGCGACCATCCCAGAGCCGAAGAGGCCGCCGCGAACGGCCTCTTCGGCGGGTGAATTAGGCTCGGCGGCTGTGAGTGCCTCCGTCGCCCCGCTCCCGCACGGATACCTGCTGCTGGACGGCGCCCCAGAAGCCGCCGACTATCTGGAGCTCCGGGTCCGTGCGGCCCTGTCGCCCAAGACCGACACTCAGGCAGCTGCCGCTATCTCCGGAAGCTGGGCCGCCTGCCACGTCGTTCACGAAGCAGCAGCTCTCTGCGTGGCGATGGGGCGCGTGATCGGCGACGGGGGCTGGTACTTCCACGTCGTCGACATGGCCGTCCGGCCGGAGCACCAGCGTCGCGGTCTGGGCGGAGTTGTGCTGAGCTATCTTCTCGACCAGATTCGGCAGCGTGCACCGGAAGGGGCGTATGTGAGTCTGCTTGCCGACGGCCCGGGGCGTCCTCTCTACGCGCGGTACGGATTTGTCGAAAGCGCTCCCGACTCGATCGGGATGGTGCTGGCGCTCGACTCTCAGTAGTCGAGGCTGAGGCGCCACTCACTTCGGGGCAGGACCGCAAACACCTCATCGTCGCGGGGCTCTCGCCCGAGGACGTCCCGAATCGCCTGCGCGCGAGACCTGCGGGCCGGTAGCCCCGGTCTTCTGTTCGCCTCGCCGATTACCCGCCAGTCATCCTCGCGCAGTTGCCGAAAGACGACGTATGCGCCCGCGCTGGGACTCACCGGCCGATCGTAGAGGAACGGCATCTCAGGTTGCGTCGAACCGCACAAGCTTCCATACTCGAGATGTTCGAGCCGAAGGAGGCGGGCATGAGACGGAGCAGCCGTTTCGCGCTGATCGCGTTGGCGGGTCTCTCGAGCGTGCTCGTGGTTGCGGCAGCCGAGGGCGAATCAGCGCGGTCCCATTCGGGCGCAGTCGTGAAAACTGCCTTCAACAAAACGCTGAAGAAGGCGATCATCGTCGACGGCGCCGGCCACACCCTCTACATGTTCACGTCGGACGTCGGCGGCAAGCCCGGTACCTGCGCGGCACTGGGAACCGCGTGCACGAAGCTCTGGCCTGCGTACACGAGTGTCGGCGCACCGGCAGCCGGTCCGGGCATCAAGGCCTCGCTGCTCGGAACCGCCACCGGACCCGGAGGCAAGCAGCAGGTCGTCTACAACCATCATCCGCTCTACCACTTCGCCGGTGGCCAGGGCTATGGGCCTGGCGACAAGAAGCCCGGCGACATCGGAGGCCAGGGGATCTACAAGATTTGGTACGTGCTCTCGGCCAAGGGCACGCCGATCAAGTAACCGCGAAACGCCGAATCAGATCGAGGAGCGCAATCTCGCGCCGTCGAGTAGCCTCGGAGGATGGAATCAGGCGAAGGAGTTGTGTTGACGGTCGTGTCCGGGGAGCCCGAAGCCGAGATCGTGTGCGGTCTCCTTCGGTCGGCCGGCATCGTCTGCGCTTACCGCGACACGGAGGTGATCGACTCGCCTCTCGAGGACTTCACCGCGGCCGGGACGCGCGAGATCCTCGTGCGAGACTCGGACCTCGAAGCGGCCAAGGAACTGCTCGCCGACACCACCTGGCTGAGCCCTCTCGGCTGTCAGATCTCCGCCGCGTGGAGGCCGCTGTCCCGCCAGAGCCTTCTCGCCGTTTCGCCGGCCGAGCGCTCGTCCGCGCCGAGAGCCATCAGAGCGGTCTTGACGTCCAGCTCTGATGAGCACGACGCCGAGGTGTCGGTCGACAGCTCATAAGCCTCCAGCGCGAGCTGCAGCCGGCCGTCGACGATGGAGTGCCCGTCGACCACCACCGCGAGCCTGATCAGCGCGTCGTCCTCTTCCCGCTCCCCGTACGCGATGTACGCAGGCCGATCGCCTACGGCGACATCAGGGATACGAGCGATCGACTCGCGCACCTCGCGCTTGACGCGCCACTCACGAAACAGACCCATGTGACGGAGCATAGGTTGGCCCGGCTCGCGGGTCGCGCTGCGCGGCTAGCGCGACCGCAGATCGGCGAGCGTGTACTCCCAGCCTTCCTGCCACTCGAACGGAGCGGCGACGAGCTCCTCGAGTCCGATTCCGAGCACCAGATGGTCGAGCGCCCACCGAGTTGCGACGTGACCGATGATCAGTGCGCGCCGACCGTCGTACGAGCGGAGGAGCTCCTCGAGGAAGCCGCCAACCCGCTCGACAGCCTGGCGCCAGCTCTCGCCGTCGGGGTACGGAACATCGAGCCGGCGCCGCTGCTCGGCTCCGACCTGTTCGCGCGGCAATCCGTTCATTGCGCCGTAGTTGCACTCGCGGAGACGCCGGTCGCGGTAGATCGGAATCGAACAGCCGGCGAACGCGATCTCCGCGGTCTGGGTCGCCCGTCGCAGGTCCGACGTGAAAATGTTGTCGAGGCCGTCGTCGCGCCGGCGGTCGCCCAGGCTCTCCGCCTGAAGTTTCCCGGCCTCGGAGAGCGACCCCTCGAGCCAGCCCGTCGCGATGCCCTGCTCGTTGTCGACGCTGGTCGAGTGCGTCTCGAAGACGACGTCCACACTCATTTGACGCAGTCGACGACGGCGGCCTCGATCGCGCCTCCGCCGCTGTAGAGGACGTTCTTGATCCGCCGGTCGTGGGCATCACCGAGTCGAGCCTCGGCCTTCTCGGCGTCGACGGCATCGGACGCCGACTTGAAGATCGTCACGTCGGTCTCGCTGCCGCGGTGAAAGAAGTTGAGAGACGTGACTCCCTGCTCGGTGCTCGCGAAGACCCGATCGACCGCTCCTGGCGGCAGTCGATGCTCGATGCACTTCCGAATCGAATCCGCCGACCGCGACCCGCCTGAACCGCATGCGGCAGATGCAGCTACGAGCAATGCAATCGCAGCTGTCCGCACCGGCTGCCTCCTATTCGAGATCGTCGAGACAGCGCACGACCCACGCCCTCAGCTCGTCGGAGTGGACGAACGGCGCGCCGTCAGCTTCGGCGCGAGCCAGGACCTCGTCAGCCGTCGCGCCGGCTCTGAGGCCGGCGTACAGGTAGATCGTCGCCGACGATCTGGGGCCCGTGCGGCAGGTCACGAGAGTCGGTCGCGGCAGTCGGTCGAGCGCGGCGACCTGTCTTCGGGCCAGATCCAGGTCGAGCACCTGCGGTGGGTCGGAGACGATGTTCACCGACGAGGCGACAGCAGACTGAACGTCGGCGTACGACATTCCTCCGTCCATCGTCGCGAACTCCTCGCCGCAGAGATACAGCCATGAGGCGGCATGCGCCTCGCGGGCGAAGCCTTCAGGATCGGCGATCAGCCCACGGTTGTGCTTCAGATCGACCGGGCTCTCGAACTCCGCCACGGCCACAAACGTACCTGGACTTTGCGACCATCTCACGTCCATCGACAGTGGAGGGAATGGCACATGGAGAAGAGACTCGTTACGCGCTACGCGATGCGATCGGTTGAAGCCGCGGATGACAACCAGCGGCGCGTCGAGGGGGTGTTCGCGGAGCTAGCAGCGAACAGGCCCGACAACGTGAGCTACATCGTCCTCCGACTCGCGGACGACTCGTTCCTGCATGTGTCGTTTCACGACCACGGCGAGGACGACGTCAACCCGATCGCCTCGACTACGGCCTTTGCGCATTTTCAGCAGGACCACGCCGACCGCCGAGAGGGTGGCGTCGACCAGCAGACCGCATCGTTGGTCGGCGCTTACATCACGACGATCGACTGAGGATCAGTTCGACCAGTTGATCGGAGCGTAGTGCGCGTTCTTGCCCGAGTTGTCCCAGTGCATGCCATGGTCGGTGTAGGTGCTTCCCTCGTCGCCCACCGCCATCGCGACTCGCTCGGGCGCGAACGGATGCGCATTCGTCGCCCAGATCTCGCCGTCGGGGTTGATGCTCGGTGTCGCGTGAACAGACAGCGCCATCACGCCGTCGACGCTGATCGAGCGGCCCTGCCCGTCCTTGTGCCAACGGATCGAGGCAGGTCGCACGCCGAGCACTTCACCGATCAGCGGCGCGAGGTTCGCCATCACACCGCCCGCCGAGCCGGTGAAGATCGCCTGGAGCGCGCCACTCTGAGCTTCGTCAGCCTCGTCGTCGACGTAGAGCGCAACCTGCCAGTTCCCCTCGGCCATCGGTCCCGGTGTGCGCGCGACGAGGGCGACGTTCAGTCCGTCCAGCGAGACGTCTCCGAATGAGCCGTCGTCGACGTGGAAGCCGAACGCGACTTCGCACGCGCCTTGGGTTGGCGAGGAGGTCATCGGCGCAAGTGGGGAGAAGAGGCACGGACAGACCACGTCGCAGTTGCAGTTCTCGAAGTACTCGCCGTGAATCTGCCAGGCCGTCTCGGTTGCAGCCATCTCGTCCTCCCGTGCGCTTGACGTTGACAGCCGAGGCTACGCTCATGGGCTGGGCAGCGCAACCGCCCAGGTGACCGTCAGGCGCTCTGTCGGACGGCCCAGACCTGAAAGACGCGCGGGTCGCCGATGACGGTCGTCGCGTCGCCGGCATACGCCGAGAGGCTGTCGACTGCCGCGCGCACCTCGTCCTCGGAGGCGAGGCCCGCGGCAACAATCGGCTCTGCCGTTGCTTCGAGGGTCGCCAGCGCGAGCATCTTCGTGTCGCCGGCGCTGTCGAACCCTTGCGCCAGACGAACCTGCGGGCTCGGGATGCCGGCATCGAGGAAATAGTCGTAGAGCTTCCGTCCGCTCGCAGGATCACCGCCGCGCAGTTCGAGGACGTGCGGGTACATGCGCGCGTAGAACGAGAAGCCCTCGTTGGGGGGCCAGCAGAAGAGCCCGTCGAAGTCGGCGTCTTCGATCACGAGCCGGCCGCCGGGTCGGACCGCCGCCCACATCCGCTTGACGACCTCGCGCGGCTGACTCAGATGCTGGAGCAGGAACCGGCTGTAGACGAGGTCGTAGGCAGCCGGGTCGCTCCACTGATTGACGTTGCCGGCTCGGAACTCGACGTTGGCGATGCCCCGCTCCTGCGCGGCGTTGCGGGCCAGGTCGAGCTTGATCTCGTCCATGTCGAGTCCGACCACGTGCCCGGCCGGGCCGGCCAGCCGAGCGAGCTCGAACGTGACCTCTCCGCCTCCGCACCCGAGATCGAGGCAGCGGGCGTCGGTCGGGAACCCAACGTGCTCGAGCAGGTCGACCGTGTCGCCGCGCCTCGCCCTGGCGAGGAGTTGAAGCCGCTCGTACCCTTCGCGACCTCCGCGAATGACGTACTGGGACATTACGAAGCGGTCAGTGCCTGCGGTCGCTCCGCGCGCCGGTACTCCAGGGTGTAACCGAGCTTGCGCGGGATCGAGAGCAGGCCTTCGAGGTCGAGGTCGATGCGTGCCCCCGCCTTCTGCGTGACCTCGTCCTCGATCGGCAGATCGAAGTCGTCGGCGCCGTAGTCGAGCGCGCGAAACGCGTCCTCGTTCTGCGTCAGCACAGACGTGCGCACGTGCTTGACGTTGTCGAGGAAGATCCGCGACAGCGCGATGTGCCGCCAGTACTCGCGCGGCTCGATCTCCCGTCCGCCGAAGGCCGTGCCGTACGGTTTGTACGTCCAGCAGAGGAAGGAGAAGAGGCCTCCCGTCTCGTCCTGGAAGTCACGTGTGCGCTGCAGGTGCTCGAGCCTCTCGTCGAGCGTCTCGTCGAAGCCGATCACCATCGTCGCGGTCGTGCGCATGCCGCTCTCGACGATCGCGCGCTGTGCCTCGAAGTAGTCGCGCACCGTGTACTTGAACTTGGCGTGCCGCTTGCGGAAGTCCTCGGTCAGGATCTCGCTGCCGCCGCCTGTCACCCAGTGCACGCCCGCATCTCGCAGTCTCGCGGCCGCATCCGCGTAGCCGAGCTTGGCGCGGTCGGCGAGATACACGAACTCGGCGACGGTCAACGCGTAGAACTCGACGCGCTCCCCGTACCGCTCGCGTACCGCAGCGAACAAGTCGCAGTAGAATTCCAGCGGGAGCTTGGGGTTGAAGCCGCCGTTGAAAGCGACGAGGTCGCCGCCAACGTCGACGAGCTCGTCGATCTTCGCGAACACGTCGTCGCGCGAGAGCACGTACCCGCCGCCTTGATTGGGGAGGACGTAGAAGGCGCAGTAGTCGCACTGTGCGACGCACACGTTCGTGTAGTTGATGATTCGCATGACCATGTAGGTCGCACGGTCCGGCTCGTGGTAGTGCCCCCGCACTCCAGAGGCCAGGCGGCGCAACTCGTCATCGGGCGCTTCGAGCCACAGCTCGCGCGCCTCTGCGACCGAGATACGGCTCACGCGGGGACCGCCTCCTCGACAGTCACCTCGTCCGGCGCAAGCGTGTCCATGAACGAGCTCACCGAGAAGACGGCGTTGCCGGCGCCGGCGACGCCGTAGCCGGGCGGCGGCTTCAGGCCGTGGCGCTCGAGCGTCTCGCGGTAGGCCTCGAGCAGCCTGATGTGGTACTCGAGCGGCGCACCGTCGGGGTTCGCGCGGCCGAGCGGCGTCGAGGGCTCCGGGCACCACGTCGTGAAGCGCGGCGTGATGCCGCGGCTCATGAAGTAGTCGAGGCCCTCGGTCGTCGACGCGATCGCCTCGTCGATCGACGAGAACCCATACGGCTCCGCCATCTCGACGCCGGCGACGAAATTCGGGATCACGAATCGTGCGCCGAACACCTCGGCGGCGTCGAAGATGCGGCGGTGCCACTCCTCGCGGCCGACGTAGCGTTCCTTGCCGGGCGAGATGAGTGAGAAGAGGCGCTTGTCCCAGACCTCGTAGTTCGGGTGGTAGATCGTGATGCCGTAATCCTTGTATCGCTGGACGTCTGCGCGCGGCAGCGCCTGTGCGACGACCTTGCCGATCCAGCGCCCGGGGAAGCGCTCCTCGATCGCCTGTGCATAGCGGCCGTAGAAATCCGCTTCGGCGAGCCCGTCGACGGTGCTCGTCACCGAACCGCCGGTGAGCGTGTACGCCTTCGACACCTTGGTGTCGTCGTAGCGATCGATCAGCTCGAGCGCCTCGATCACGTCGGCGACCGGCTTCACGCCCGTGTAGGGCCGTCCCTCTTTCTTGTGCTGGCGCCAGTTGTGATTGATGTCGCAGAACTGGCATTCCTCCTTCGCGCCGAAGTACTGGCACAGTCGGAGCACGGTCAGGTAGACGAGGTAGCCCCACTGGATCGTCGGCGCGGTCTCCATCACCGTCTTGCCGTTCGCCAGCGTGTGGCGGTAGTACTCGGGCATCGGCGGCAGCGTCACGTCCGCGATCTCGCGGCCGTCGAGCGCGAGTCGCAGTGCGCCGCTCGAGCTCGACACCCGATACGGCGAGGTCGGATTGACCCGGACCGAGACGATCGTGCGACGCAGCTCGTAGGGGCCCCCGGTCAGCGCCAGCTCCTCGGGCGGCCGCCGCTTCGCGGCCTCGCCGAGCTCGGCGAGGGGCTTTTGGTCGAACGAGAAGATGAAGTACGACTTCGGCTTCACCTCGCCCTCGAGGTTGTTGCTGAGCGCCGAGTCGTCGAACGCCATCCCGGTCCGCAGCAAGTCCTCCTTCAGGACCGCTTCGCGCGGGATGTGCGGGAACCGCGCCATCAGGGTCTCGACCAGGTCCGTGCGCGTGCCGGTCACTCTGGCAACGTACATGCTTGGCAATGCCCCTCCGCCTGCTGACACTCGCACTGCTCTATGTGCTCGCCGCCGGCCCTGCGCACGCGCAGGGGACCGAGCTGATGCCGGGCGTCACGTACGAGAAGATCGTCCAGTTCACGCCGCATGGTGCGGTCGCGCTGCACGTGCTGACGGCACCGAAGCCCGGCGACCAGGGCGGGCTGTACCAGCTCGCGCCGTTGGTCAGCGGCGGGAGGATGACCGGCACGCCGGAGACCGTCACTCAGCTCGAGCGTGACGCCTCGAGTCAGGCGACGGTGGCCGGCATCAACGGCGACCTGACTGCTCGCGACGGCGCGCCCGCCGGTGTGCTCGTCTCCGCCGGCCAGCTCCTGCACTCACCGCTCAGCGGCCGCTCGTCGATCGGCATCGACGCAGCCGGGGTGCTCCATGTCGACCGCGTGCGCTTCTTCGGAACGTGGAAGGGAACGGGCCAGCGGCGGCCGCTCGATGGCATTGAACCGTGCTGCCACACCCGGCCAGGTCGTCCTCTTCACCCCGTCTTACGGCGTCGCGGTTCCTCGGGTGACCGGCTCGGTCGAGGTGACCCTGCAGCCGTTTCCCGCCGCCCTGCCGAACGCCGATCTGACGGCGTCCGTCAGCACGGTCGGCGCAGGGGGCGGTGAGCCGATCCCGCCCGGCGGCGCGATCCTGCAGGCAACGGGTGCAGCGGCGGCGAAGCTCCAGGCCGAAGCGCCGGTCGGCACGCCCGTGACGACGCGGTTGATCCTCCAGCCGACCTGGGACGGCGTCGTGTCCGCACTCGGCGGCGGGCCAGTGCTCGTGCGGAACGGCAAGGCGGTGTTTCGCTCGGGCGAGGACTTCGCGAACGCGCTGGTTGCGGATCGCGCCGCGCGTGCCGGCGTAGGCCAGCTTGCCGACGGGCGGATCATCCTCGTCGCCGTCGACGGCGACCAGCCGGGCTACAGCGCGGGTATGACGAGCTTCGAGCTCGCCCAGACGCTGCAGCGTCTCGGTGCGGTCAGTGCGTCGGCCCTCGCCTCCGGCAGTGACGTTGCCATGGCGTTCGACGGTGCGCTGCTCAACCGCCCGAGCGCCACGGGCCGCGAGCGCCCCGTACGCGAGGCGCTGCTCGTGCAGTACTTCGGCGTCTATGCGCCGCCGTTGCCGCTGCCGGTGCTGACCGATCCGTCGCGCCAGGTCGAGCCGCTGTCCTACAAGCTCGTGCGCCCGTCGAAGGTGACAGCAGAGCTGATCGGGCCAGACGGCGTGCCGCGTGTGCTCGAGGCCGACGTCTCACACGATCCGGGCGTCTACGCGGCGACGTTTGCGTCGTACGACGCCGAGGGAACCTGGCACTGGCACGTGCAGGCAACCGACGACCTCGGCCGCGTCTCGATTGCCGACCGCTCGTTCCGCTACGACGCGACGCTTCGAGCGCTGGTCGTTCCGAAGGTCGCGACTGCGCGCCTGACGATCCGGTTCACGCTGACACGAGCCGCCAAGGTGCGTCTACGGATCGAGACGCGGAGCGGCGTCGTCATGCGCGACTTCCCGCCCGCCTCCTTGACGAGCGGCTCGCAGCAGCTCGCCTGGGACGGCAGCCTCCCGCAGGGGACGCGTGCGTACGCCGGCTCGTATGTCGCGCACCTCTCAGTCGTGAGTGCGCGTCGGCGCGTCGGAGCTCAGCGTGCCGTTCGGATTTCGGCGTTAGGGTGCCGCGGTGACTTCGTGGCTCGCCCACTACGGCGTCTTCGCCATCTTCATCCTGATGATGATCGACGCCGTCTTCCCGGCGGCGAGCGAGCTCGTCATGCTCTACGGGGGCGCGCTCGCTTCCGGGCGCGCTGACGCACGAGTTGACCGTCTTCGGCTGGCAGGTGACGGGGCTGGCCGCATTTCTCGCGGTGGTTCTCGCAGGCGTGCTCGGCTACCAACTCGGCTCGATCGGAGGCTGGTGGATCGGCAAGCGTGGCGGCCTGCCGTTCGTCGAGCGGCATGGCCGCTGGCTGCACCTGACACCTGAGCGGCTCGAGCGCGCCGACCGCTGGTTCGACCGCTGGGAAGGCCAGGCGGTCCTGCTCGGCCGCGTCACGCCGATCGCCCGGTCGTTCATCTCCATTCCCGCAGGCGTGTTCGGAATGCCATTCGGCCGGTACAACGTGTTGACCCTCGTCGGAAACACGGTCTGGTGCGTCGTGATCGCCGCCGCCGGCTGGGCGCTCGGGGCGAGCTACGAGAAGTTCAACCACGCTTTTCGCTACCTCGAATACGCCGTCGTGCTCGCAATCGCTGCCGGAGCCGTGTATCTGCTCATCCGAGCGCGGCGCAAGGATACGATTCCCCGCTGATGGCGATTCCGCACGTCGACGTCAAGGCGCAGTACGCACCGCTCATTCCAGAGCTCGAGGCCGCGTTCTCCCGCACCCTCGAGTCCGGCCGCTTCATCTTCGGGCCGGAGGTCGAGGCGTTCGAGCGCGAGACGGCGGAGCTGCTCGGCACAGAGGACGCCGTGAGTTGTGCGAATGGCACCGATGCGATCGTGCTCGTTCTGGACGCGCTCGACATCGGCCCCGGCGACGAAGTGATCTGCCCGGCGTTCACGTTCTACGCAACCGCCGAGTCGATCGCGCGGCGCGGTGCGACGCCGGTGTTCGCCGACATCGATCCGGTCACGCTCAACATCGACCCTGCCGACGTCGAGAAGCGGATCACCAAACGGACGAAGGCGCTCATGCCGGTGCACCTGTTCGGCCGGCCCGCGCCCGACCTCTCCGGCTTCGGGCTGCCGGTGATCGAGGACGCCGCCCAGGCATTCGGTGCCGGCGGCATCGCGACGAGCGTTGCGTCGACCTTCAGCTTCTTCCCGACGAAGAACCTTTTCGCGCTCGGCGACGGAGGACTCATCGCCGTCAACGACGCGTCGCTCGCCGAGCGGTTGCGCATGCTGCGCTTTCATGGCTCGCAGGCGAAGAAGGTTTTCGAGTACGTCGGCTACAACTCCCGCCTCGACGCGATGCAGGCGTCGTTCCTGCGCATCTTCCTTCGGCACATCGGCTCGTGGAACGCGCAGCGGCGAGAGGCCGCGACGCGGTACTCCGAATTGCTCGACGGCCTCGTCTCGACACCCGAGGACGACCCGGGTCACGTCTACCACGTGTACTGCGTCCGCTCCGCGGAGCGCGATCGCCTCGCCGAGGCCCTCAAGGCCGCCGACATCGGCTTCGCCGTCTACTACTCACCGCCACTGCACCTGCAGCCGGCGCTCGCGTACCTCGGCTACTCGGAGGGCGACTTTCCCGAGACCGAGAAGGCCTCGCGCGAGAACCTCTGCCTGCCTCTGTGGGCCGGGATCACGGAGGAGCAGCAGGCCGAGGTCGTCTCGGTCCTGAAGGGCGCCTCCGAGCTCGTCGCGCGGTGAAGCCGCGAGCCGACTGATGCGCTGGTTCCCGGTCAACCGGCACCGGGTGTGGCAGCTCGTCTTCGACGCGGCGTTGATCGTCGCGGCGTGGCGGCTGACCTTCTTCCTCCGCTTCGACAAGACGACGCCTGTCTTCTACCGGCACCTGCTCGACTGGGACGTCGTCGCGCTCGTCGTCGTCATCAAGCTCTCCACCTTCGTCGTCTTCGGCTTCTACAATCGCTGGTGGCGGTACGTCTCGACCCGCGACATGTGGGGGGCTTTCCGCGGCGTCACGGTTGCGTCGGCGCTCACGTACCTCGTGCTCTACGCGTTCCCGCCGGCGAACACGTCCCGGCTGCCGCGCGGGGTCGCGGCGCTGGACTTTCTCCTGCTGCTCGCGTTCGTCGCGGGCAGTCGGCTGCTCGCACGCACTCTGATCGAGCGGCCGCCCGCGGGTCTCGTCGCGCACGGCAAGGAAGTCTTGATCGTGGGTGCGGGTGACGCCGGTCAGCTGATGGTGCGCGAGATGCAGCGCAATCGACAGCTGCACTACACGCCGATCGGCTTCGTCGACGACGATCCACGCAAGCGCGGCTCGCGCATCGTCAACGTCCGCGTGCTCGGGACGACGGACGAGCTCGCGCACCTGCTTCGCGACAACAAGCCCGACGAGGTGCTCATCGCGATCCCGTCGGCGGCAGGTGCCGTGCGGAGCCAGATCGTCGAGACGTGCCGGGTCGCGAACGTCCCCGTGAAGACGTTGCCGGGCCTCCACGAGCTGATCTCCGGCGACCTGAACCTCGCGGGCCAGATCCGGCCCGTCCAGGTGGAGGACATCCTCGGGCGCCAGCAGGTCGAGGTCGATTTGCAGGCGGTCGCGGCGTACGTCCGCGACAAGACAGTTCTCGTGACGGGCGCCGGCGGTTCGATCGGCTCAGAGCTCTGCCGCCAGCTTGCGCGGCTGGGCGTGGCACGCCTCGTGCTCGTCGACAAGGGCGAGTCGCAGCTGTTCGAGATCGAGCGCGAGCTCGTCGGCGAGCGCGACTTCCCGGCCGCGATTCCCGTACTCGCGGACACCGGCGACCGCGCGAAGATGCGGCAGGTCTTCGAGCGGTACAACCCGCACGTCGTCTTCCATGCCGCCGCGTACAAGCACGTGGGGATGCTCGAGGCGAATCCGCTGCAGGCTGTCCAGAACAACGTCCTCGCGACGCGCGTTCTCGCAGAGGTCGCGGTCGACGCCGGCGTCGAGCGCTTCGTCCTCATCTCCACCGACAAGGCCGCCAATCCGAAGAACGTCATGGGCCAGTCCAAGGCACTGTGCGAGTGGATCGTCGAGTCGTTCGCGCTGCACCCCGAGGTCGAGACGCGATTCGTGGCGGTGCGGTTCGGCAACGTGCTCGGGTCGTCGGGCTCGGTGATCCCGATCTTCCGCCGGCAGATCGAGCGCGGCGGGCCGGTGACCGTGACGAATCCGGAGATGACGCGGTTCTTCATGACGATCCCCGAGGCCTCGTCGCTCGTCGTCCAGGCCGGCGCGATGGGCGGGCGCGGGCAGGTCTACGTGCTGGACATGGGCGAGCCGGTCCGGATCCTCGACCTGGCGAAGCAGATGATCCGCCTGTCGGGACGCCGCGAAGAGGACATCCCGATCGTG
This sequence comes from uncultured Thermoleophilia bacterium, assembly GCA_963708505.1. Lineage (GTDB taxonomy): Bacteria > Actinomycetota > Thermoleophilia > Gaiellales > Gaiellaceae > PALSA-600. Next base: position 799,852 of record CAVPST010000007.1, on the reverse strand, counting down.
TTCACCGGGGCACGCGCGGGCGAGAAGGTGCACGAGGTCCTGTGGAACGAGGGCGAGGCTGTCGGTCCGACGTCTCATCCGAAGATCATGCGCGCCGCCAGGCCGCAGATCGACTCCGCCTGGCTCGAGGAAGCACTCGCCGAGCTCGAGCGGCTCGTCGACGAGGGTGACACGCTCGGCGTCGTCGCCAGGCTCGGTTCCATGGTCTCGGAGCCGGTCCGAACGGGCCGCGAGGCGGTCCTCGAAGACACGTTGCACTGACGTCACAACGCCCGCCGAAGGCGCCGGTACGGTGACTCGATGGACGTCCTTCAGGGCCTGAACCCCGAGCAGCGGCGTGCCGCCGAGGCGGTGCGCGGCCCCGTCTGCATCCTGGCCGGCGCAGGGTCCGGCAAGACGACGACGATCACGCGGCGGATCGCCCAGCAGGTTGCGACCGGCGCGTTTCCACCCGGCGAGATTCTCGCGGTCACTTTCACCGACAAAGCGGCGGGCGAGCTGCGGAGCCGGCTCCAAGGACTCGGGGTCCAGGGCGTCCAGGCATCGACGTTCCACTCGGCGGCCCTGCGGCAACTCCGGCATTTCGCACCCGACGACGTCGGCCGCATCCTGCCGACGAAGGTGCTCCTGCTCAGGCAGATCGCGAACGCCCTGCCGGGGGCATTCCGGTTCCGGCCGGCGGGCGATCTGGCGACCGAGATCGAATGGGCCAAGAACCGCCGGGTCGGACCGGCCGAGTACCGCGTCGCAGCGGCCGATCGTGAGCCGCCGATCCCGCTCGACCTGATGCACCGCGTCTATCGCGACTACGAGCAGCGCAAGTCCGCTGAGGGACTCCTCGACTTCGAGGATCTGCTCGACCGCGCCGTGCGCCTCTATGAGAGGGACGAAGGCGCACGCACGACGTTCCGCGCTCGGTACCGCTCCTTCACGGTCGACGAGTACCAGGACGTCAACCTGCTGCAGCAGTCGCTCCTCGACCACTGGCTCGGCGACCGCGACGATCTGTGTGTCGTGGGGGACGACTACCAGTCGATCTACGGCTTCACCGGTGCGGGGCCGGAGCACCTGCTCGGGATCCCGACCCGCTTCCCGCACGCGACCGTCGCGCGCCTCGAGGAGAACTACCGCTCGACGCCGCAGGTGCTCGCGTTCGCGAACCGGCTCGTCCCCGGGCTGGGCGGCTCCGAGAAGGTGCTCCGCTCGGTGCTGCCGGACGGGCCGGACCCGGTTGCGCGCCCGTTCGCATCGCCGGAGGACGAGGGCGCGGCGATCGTGGGTGAGATCCGCGCACTCGACTGTCCACTCGAGGACGTCGCGATCCTGGCGCGCACGAACGCGCGGCTGACGGACTTCGAGGAGCTGCTGCACGAGGCCGGCATCCCGTTTCAAGGGGCTTCGCTGCTCGCGCGCGAGGCGGCACGTCGGATCGTCCGCCGGCTCGAAGGCTCGAACGCGGACGCGGCCGAGGCTGTTCGCAACGCCGCGCTCGACGCGGGCTGGCTGCCGCAGCTTCCCGACAAGCTCGGCGAGCGCGAGCTGGTGCGCCAGACCGACCTCGCCCGTCTCGTCGCGCTCGCGTCCTCGTTCGAGGGCGACGCGGCCGCGTTCGTCGCCGACCTGCGACAGCGGTTCGATCCCGGTGGCGACAGCGCGCGCGGCGTGCACCTGCTGACGCTGCACCGCGCGAAGGGGCTGGAGTTCGAGGCCGTCTTCGTCCCGCGGCTCCAGGAGCGCGAGCTGCCTTCCCGACAGGCTCGGACGGACGCGGAGATCGACGAGGAACGACGCCTCTTCTACGTCGGCCTGACCCGTGCGAAGCGCGTGCTTGTGGGTGACCTGGAGCGGGAAGCGCAGCCGCTTCGTGAAGGAGCTCGGCGTGACCCTCGAGCCCGATTCGCGGGCGGCGCGCGACTGGACGCCGGTGGGCGAGAAGCTCCGCGCCTGGCGGCGTGAGCGCGCCCGCGAGGACGGCGTCCCGCCGTACGTCGTCTTCCACGACAGCGTCCTGCATCACATCGCCGACGCCCGGCCGTCGTCGATCGGTGAGCTCTCGCAGATCCCCGGTGTCGGTCCGGCGAAGATCGAACGCTACGGCGAGGCGGTGCTAGCTCTCGTCGAGAGCTGAGAGCAGCAGGTCGAGCATCACCTGCGGGTCGCGCCGCACGCGAGGCGCCGATTCGTGGTCGCGCTTGTGCAGCTCGAGCGCACGCGGATCGGTGAGCGGTCGTAGGCGTCCGTCACGGATCAGCGCTTCGTCGACTCCGCCGAGCCGGCCGCCGTACGTGGTGTACACCGGCACGCCGAGTGCCGCCGCCTCGCGGTTCATGGTTCCGCCGGCCGAGACGACCAGGTCGGCGAACGCGATCAGGCTCTGAGCGTCGACGGCGCCGTCGGGGACGATCACCGAGGGCAATTCGAGGGAACGGACGTAGTCGCGCTGCTCGTCGGTCCGTGGGATGACGAACGCGTGGACGTTGTCGTCGGTGCCGACATGCTCGAGTGTCTGCGGGAACAGCGGGTTCGAGTGGCGGTGGTAGAGGGACACGTCGGGCGGCGGGCGCAGGACGACGAGCACACGCGCCCGGTCGATCCTCCACTCGTCGAGCACCGCATCGTCCGGCTCGAAGTCAGAGAGGTAGTACTCCTCCTTCAACCCGTCGTACTGCTGCAGTTTCGGCGGATGTGTGCCGTAGCGCGCGAGCCGCTCCGGCGGAATCGACGCCGGCACGACCACGCGCGTCGCCGCGCGGCAGCCGAGCTGATGCTGCAGCCAAGCCCACTCGTAGTCGAACGTCGTCGAGCTCGGAATGCCAAGCCGCTTCGCCGTCATCGTCAGTTCGTGCGAGCCGTGCGCGAGGGCGAGATCGAAGCTGCGATCGCGCGCCCACACCCGAAGCGCGCGGAGGCGTGACGTCATCTGCCGCGCCTTGCCGAGCGACGACCGTCCGCCGTGGTGGCCGATCACCGATGCCGACATGCCGTGCGACTCGATCAGCTGCAGCGTCTGCGCGTAGTCACGCGCAGTGATCTCGACCTCGTCTCCACGCGCCTGCAGCCGCTCGACGAGCGGCCGGAAGACGAGCGGATGGGCGCTCGCGGTGAAGTCCACCCAGACTCGCACGCCCGCGACCGTACCTGCTCACTCTTCGTAGGATCTTGGCATGGCGCTCTACTCGGCCGAGCTCCATGAACCGTTGACCGACGAGGAGTGGTCGCCGGAGCGTGCACGGGACGCTATCCGCGTGATCGTCGACGACGCAGATGTGCGGTACGACGAGCATGATCTCTGGCCGGCATCCGACCCCTGGGACGACTGGGGCGGAACCGCGCGGCTTCCGTTGACGAACCTGTCGACCGGTGCATCCGGCGTGGCTTGGGGCTTGAGCGTCCTTGCCCGGCGCGGTCACGCGGAGCCGCGCATCGATCCACGCCAGGTTGCGGTCCGGGCTCTGGAGGCTTGGCTGGCTGAGCCCGACACGCCGGAGCAGCTCGAGCCCCCGGTGACGACTCACGCGAGCCTGTTCATGGGAGAGACGGGACCGTTGCTCGTCGCGAGCCTACTGACGCGAGCGGCGGAGTCCGGCGACGCACTCCATGCCCGTGTCGTCTCGAACGAGCACAGCGAGACGAACGAGCTTTCTCGGGCTCGCCGGGGACGATGGTCGCCGCACGCGCGATGTACGCCGCAACCGGCGACGAGCGCTGGGCCGATGCCTGGCGGGCGAGCGCACTGATCTTGCTCGAGCGGCGCGAGCCGGACGGGTTCTGGACCTACCCGCCCTACGGGAAGTCACCCGGCGCTTCGCACGGGCTCGCGTCGAACGTGAAGATCCTGCTCGCCGGCGGCGACCTCCTCGATGCGGATGCGCGCAACCGCTTGCCCGCCGAGAGCGCCGAGGCGCTTGCCCGCACCGCTGTGCTCGAGGGTGGTCGGGCGAACTGGCCCATGGCCGTCGGCGAGGAGTTGGTTGCGTGGGACGGCACGATCCGGACGCAGTGGTGTCACGGCGCCGCCGGCGTCGTCGAGGCGGCGTCCGGGTACCTCGATCTCGACTTGCTGCAGTCAGGAGCCGAGCTCGTCTGGCACGCCGGGCCGCCGAGCATGGACAAGGGGCCCGGCCTCTGTCACGGCACCGGAGGCAGCGGCTTCGCCCTGCTGAAGGTGTTCGCACGAACGCAGGACGAACTGTGGCTCGACCGCGCGCGGCGCTTCGCGATGCACGCTGCTGGACAGGTTGAGCGGTGGCGCGCTGTTCGCGGTCACGGCCGTCCGGCCCTGTGGACAGGTGACTTCGGCGCCGCGCTGTTTCTCTCCGCCTGTCTCGACATCGATCCGGCGCTCCCGATCGTCGACTTCGTCTAGCCCGCGACGACCGATTCGAGCGTCGTGTCGCGTTGCACGCCTTCGATGTGATGCTCGTGCCAGAGCGTGAACGCGAGCAGCCCCCAGAGCTGCCTCGAGAGGTCCACTCGACCGTCGACGTGGTCGTCGAGCAGGCGGGTCACGGCCTCCGGGCGAAAGAAGCCCTGGCGGTGGATCGTGTCGGCATTGAGCGTCGCGCGGGCGAACGGCTCCAGTTCGCCGCGAAGCCACGCAGCGGCGGGGATCGAGAAGCCGCGCTTTCGGCCGTGGACGACCTCGCGCGGCAGCAGCGGCTCGACCGCCTTCCGCAGCAGTCGCTTCTTCGACAGACCGCGCACCTTGTGCCGCACGGGCAACGAGAACGCGAAGTTCGTCACCACGGTGTCCAGGAACGGCACGCGCGCCTCCAGCGACCACGCCATCGACGCGCGGTCGGTCTTCGTCAGCAGGTCGTCGACGAGGTACAGGCCGAGGTCGACGTCCTGCAGGCGGGTCACGAGCTCGTGTCCTTCCGTCTCGGCGAATCGCTCCCGGTAGGTCACGAGCGGGTCGAACGAGCTGGTGCGTCCGGTCAACTCGGCCCTCGCATCGCTCGAGAAGATCTCCTTCCAGCCGTGGTGGCGCTCGAGCGGCGGCAGGTCCGCCGCCGCGACGAACCGCTTCGCCTTGTAGTCGAGGCTCACGCGCCGCGTCGAGGTCGGCAGCCGTTCGACGACCGGGCGTGCGAACGCTGCGAGCGGGCCGACCCGCTCGGCGAGCGAGTCCGCGACGTAGGTGTAGTAGCCGCCGAAGAGCTCGTCGCCACCCTCGCCCGACAGCGCGACCTTCACGTCTTCGGCGGCCAGCTTCGAAACGAGGTAGGTCGGGAGCGCCGACGAGTCGGCGAACGGCTCGTCGAAGGCCGCCGCGAGCGCCGGCAGCAGAAGAGCTGCGTCGGGCTTCAGCACGATCTCCCGGTGGTGTGTTCCGTACCGCGAGGCAACTGCGCGCGCGCCGGTGAGCTCGTCGAAGGATGCGTCCTCGAAGCCGATCGAGAACGTGCGCACGGCCCCGGGCGACTCTTCGGCCGCCAGCGCAGTCAGCGCGCCGGAGTCGACGCCGCCCGACAGGAGCACGCCGACGGGCACGTCGGCGATCAGGTGGGCGCGCACCGAGTCTCGGAGCCGTGCGCGGCACTCCTCGACGAGCTCCGCTTCGTCCTCGTCGTGGCGTGCGGGCAGCGGTCCCGGCCGGGCGAATCGGTCGAGGCTGAGCGACCCGGCTTCCCATGCGAGGGTGTGCCCCGGCTGCAGCTTGCGGATGTCGCGGAAGATCGAGAGCGGCGCCGGCACCGTGTTGAACGCGAGGAACGCCTCGAGCGCGTCGAGATCGATCTCGCCTTGCGGCAACGCATCTAGCTCCGACGCGAACGCGAGCTCTGCGCCGGCGGCGCGGTAGTAGAGCGGCTTGATTCCGAAGCGATCGCGCGCCAGCGTCAGGCGCGCGCGGCGCGCATCCCAGATTGCGACGGCGAACATTCCGCGCAACCGCTCCCAGAGGCCGGACGCCCACTGCTCGTATCCGTGCACGAGCACCTCGGTGTCGGAGTGCGTGCGAAAGACGTGGCCGGCGCGTTCCAGTTCGCGGGCGAGCTCGCGGTAGTTGTAGATCTCGCCGTTCTGGACGACCGTGACGCTTCCGTCTTCGTTGCGGATCGGCTGGTCGCCCCCGGTCAGGTCGATGATCGCGAGGCGTCGCGCTGCGATCCCGACCCCGCCGTCGACGTGCATCCCCTCCGAGTCGGGGCCGCGGTGGATGAGCGTCGCCGCCATCCGGCCCAGCCGCTCGCGGTCAACCGGGCCGTGCGTCGACGCGATCCCGCAGATTCCGCACATCTAGGTCTGCCCGGTGAACGTCTGCCGGAGCACGCGGAGCCCGGTCACGATCACCGTGCGCAGGTACAGGCGGACGGAGCGGTCGGCGATCCATTCGAGGTCGTGCGCGAGCTTCTCGGCCATCGACGTCTCGTAGCCGTGCCGCACCTGGGCGAACCCGGTCAGGCCGGGGCGCACGACGAGCCTCTGCCAGTACGCCGGCAGGTCCTGCGCGAGCTCGGAGAAGAACCTCGGACGGATCGGCCGTGGGCCGACGAAGGACATGTCGCCTCGCAGCACGTTCCAGAGCTGCGGGATCTCGTCGAGCTGCGACCGCTTCAACCAGCCGCCGACTCGCGTCAGCTCCGCGTCCGTCGCGGCGACGAGCTCGGCGCCGAGGTGCTGTCCGATGCGATCCTCGGCGCCGCTTCGCATCGTGCGGAACTTGAGCATGTGGAAGAAGCGGCCACGACGGCCGACGCGTTCGCCGCGGTAGAGCACCGGTCGCCCGCTCGTCACGAGGACGACGATTGCGATGACGATGGCGAACGGAAGCGCGATCAGCCCGAACAGCGCGGCGAGGGCGACGTCGAGCGTTCGAAGCTCGGCGTCGATTCGACGGTGCGGCGCGTCTGCCGCGAGCCGCGTGAAGCCGGTGATCAGCGTGTCTTCGAGCGCGGCGCCCACCCGGCGATGGTAGACCGTGTGCCTGTGACGATCCTCGGGATCGACCATGTCCAGGTCGCCGCCCCGCGGGGCTGCGAAGCCGAAGCGCGTGCGTTCTACGGCGGCCTGCTCGGCCTCGAGGAGCTCGAGAAGCCCGAAGCGCTCGAGGCCCGAGGAGGCTGCTGGTTCCGGGCCGGCAGCCAGGAGCTGCACGTGGGCGTCGAGGAGCCGTTCGCCCCGGCCCGAAAAGCGCATCCGGGCCTGGTCGTCGACGATCTCGCCGCCCTGACAGCCCGTCTCCGAGGCCAAGGCATCGACGTAACCCCGGACGAGACGCTCCCGGGCGTCGAGCGAGCGTACGTCGCCGATCCGTTCGGCAACCGCCTAGAACTACGCCAAGCCTAAACCGGCCATGTCTGTTCGCGGCCTCGCGGCGACCCGGAACCCCGGTGTCTGACACGGGTCGTGTCCAGAGTGCCGTCTCGCCGAGTGCAGGGGAAACGTTCGTCCACGTTGCAGTCTCGTGGCAGTTGCGTTGCACATTCGTTGCTACGCCTGAGGTGTGCTTTTCGGGCTGGGCCGCATGGGCTGGGCTGGACGGGGCGCGGCGGGATGGGCGATGCGGGGGTGGACGAGGCGGGTGGCGAAAGACGTCGGCCGGCTTGCTATAAGTGAGTCTTATGGACACGCGGCAGTTGCAGGCGTTTTGCGAGGTTGTCGAGCGTAGGTCGTTCTCGCAGGCGGCGGAGCGGCTCGGTGTCACCCAGCCCGCCGTGAGCCTGCAGGTGCGCTCGCTCGAGAAGCGGCTCGGGACGCAGCTCCTCGACCGTTCGGGACGGCGCGTGGAGCCGACCGAGGCCGGGCTGCGGCTCTACCGCGGCGCGCAGCGGCTGCTGCAGATGGAGGACGACCTGCTCTCCGAGCTCGCGCAGGAGGCGACCGGTGACCTCGAAGGGACGTTCGAGATCGGCGCCTCGACGGGGCCTGGCGGCGTCGTGCTCGCGCACATTCTCTGCGAGTTCGCCGAGTCGCACGAGACGCTGCACGTTGCGCTCAGCGTCTACGACACGCAGACGATCGTCGACCGGGTCGCCGACCGGACGCTCCAGCTCGGCGTCGTCGGCGCCGCGCCGCGGCATCGTGGCGTCGAGTACGAGCCGTTCTTCAACGACACCGTGATCCTCGCGTGCCCGCCGGGCCACCGATTCGCCGGGCGCACGATCACGCTCGACGAGCTGCGCACCGAGACGCTCATCGTCATGCAGGAGGGAGCGGGCGTTCGCCAGATGATCGACGACGAGCTGCTGCGCGTCGGCCTGCGCCTCCGCGACCTCGCCGTCCGGCTCGAGCTCGGCCTGCAGGAATCGGTGACGAGCGCCGTCCGCAGCGGCCACGGCGTCACCTTCATCTCGCGCAGCTCGGTCGAGAACGACCTCGCGGCGGGCACCCTGGTCGAGGCGCGCGTCGCGGAGCTCGAGCTCGAGCGCGAGATCTACCTCGTTCGCGCCGCCGGCCGAGTCGAGACTCGCGCTGCCCGCGCGTTCATCGAGTTCGCGAAGGAACGCCTCCCCTGATCGTCCGCTGGTCGCTCTCGGAGCTGCCAGACGTGCTCGCGGAGGTCGGGATCGCACGGCCGTTCGTGATCGCCAGCGAGCGCTGGCGCGCAGTCGTGCCGCCGGTGAACGCCGGGTGGTGGACGGAGGTTCCGTCGGAGCGGGTCTCCGTGACGCCGGACGCAGACGGCGTCCTCGCGATCGGAGGAGGCTCTGCGATCGACACGGGCAAGTTCGCCTCCGCGCAGACCGGGTTACCGGTCGTGCACGTCCCCACCACCTACTCCGGCGCCGAGTGGACGACGTTCTACGGCATCCGGTCGCAGGATCGCCTGATGAAAGGAGGCGGCGCGGGCGCACATCCGGTCGCCGTCGTCTACGACGTCGACCTGACGCTCGACCTGCCGGCGCCGGAGTCCGCAGGGACGGCGATGAACGCCCTCGCTCATTGCGCCGAGGCGCTGTACGTCAGCGGTCGCAGCCCGGCGGGCGACGCAGCCGCCCTTGCCGGAGCGCCGCTGATCGCAGCTGCCCTGCCGCGCGTTCTCTCCGACCTGCACGACCGGGACGCACGCTCGGAGCTTCTCCGCGGCGCCGCGCACGCAGGTGAAGCGCTCGGCCTCGCCGGGCTCGGGCTCGGGCACGCGATGGCTCAGGCGCTCGGCGGCGCCTACGGACTGCCGCACGGTGCGATGAACGCGCTCTGCCTGACGCCCGCGCTCGAGTTCAACCGTCCGCTCGCACCCGAGGCTGTCGCGCGGTTCGGCGAGGCGGTCGGCGGCGACCCCGTCGAGCGCACGCGGGAGCTGGCGCGTCTCGGAGGGTTCGAACGCCTGCGCGACTTCCTCGTTCCCAAGGATGATCTGCCGGCTGTCGCTCGCGCCGCGGCGACTCGCGCGGGTAACCAGGCAAATCCGCGTCCGGCCACACCGGAGGAGATCGAGCACCTTCTCGTAGAGATCTGGTGACGCTGCGGTAAATCATCCTTGCGGCGGATACGCAGGCCGCTAAGGTCGAGAAGTCGCCCCATTTCGGAGGGGAAACGGGGCAGCGGGGGAGGCGCGGTCGGCGCTCGCCGGGATCGGCGAGCGCCGACCCGTCACCATCCTCGGACCCAGCGGCTCAGTCCTGCTGGAGGTAGGCGAGCACCGCGAGGACGCGGCGGTGATCGGTGCCGGTCTGGGGAAGAGCGAGCTTCGTGAAGATGCTCGCGATGTGCTTCTCGACCGCGCCGACGGTGAGGACGAGCGCCGTCGCGATTCCCGCGTTCGAACGTCCCTCGGCCATGAGCCCGAGCACCTCGAGCTCGCGCCGGGTGAGCTGCTGCAGCGGGCCCTTGGCGCGCCGGCGGGAGAAGAGTTGCGCGACGACCTCCGGGTCGAGTGCCGTGCCCCCTTCCGCCACTCGGCGAACGGCGTCGACGAAGTCCTCGACGTCGAGGATGCGATCTTTCAAGAGGTACCCGATCCCGCCGCCGCCGGCGGCGAGCAACTCGGTCGCGTACGTGTGCTCGACATACTGCGAGACGACGAGGATCGCCATCTCAGGCACGGTTCGCCGTAACTCGAGCGCGGCGCGCAGGCCCTCGTCGCGGAAGCTCGGCGGCAGGCGGATGTCGACGATCGCGATGTCGGGCTGCTCCCGGCGCGCCGCATGGATCAGTGCGTCGCCGTCGGCGACGGCGTCGACGACCGTGAAGCCGTTGTCGCGCAGCAGCCGGACGAGCCCGTCTCGGAGCAGCGCGAGGTCTTCGGCGATCAGGACTCGCACGGCAGCTCTGCGCGGAGCGTGGTCCCTCCGTCGGACGGGCTGACGATGAGCAGCGTGCCGTCGAGCGCCTCGACGCGGCGGCGCAGGCCGGTCAGCCCGGACCCGGCGGGATCGGCGCCGCCGCGTCCGTCGTCCGTCACCTCGAGCACGAGCGACTTCGGCCGCCGGACGATGCGCACCTCGATTCTCGTCGCCTCGCCGTGCTTGGCGGCGTTCGTGAGTGCTTCCGCGGCGACGAAGTAGGCGGCGGTCTCGACCGACGCCGCGGGACGCTCCGGCACGTCGGCCGTCACCGTCACCGGGATCGCGCTGTGATCCGCCAGCGCCGAGATCGCGGCCTCGAGCCCGCGGTCCGTCAGCACGGGCGGGTGGATCCCGCGCGCCAGCCGGCGGAGCTCCCGCAGCGCCTCCTCGACCCCGGCCCGTGCCTCGCTGACGAGCTCACGCGCGGCACCGGGATCCGCGTCCAGCTTCTGCTCGGCCATTCCGAGATTCATGCCGAGCGCAACCAACCGTGCCTGTGCTCCGTCATGCAGGTCGCGCTCGATGCGCCGCAGTTCCGTCTCCTGCACGTCGACGGCGCCGGCTCGGGTCGTTTCCAGATTCTCGATGCGCTCCTCGAGATCTTCGCGGCTCGAAAGCCGCGCCCGCGTGACGATCACATGACCGGCGAGGATCGCGCCCAGCACGACGATGGGCCAGACCGGCCAGAACGATCCGCCCCCGGCGGCAGCCCACACCAGGATGAAGAACACGGAGAACGCCGCGGCGATGCCGGCGTGGATCGCAACGTCGTCGGTCACCCCGAAGCGCGGAGCGAGCCCCGGGTGGTCCGCGACGTATGAGACCCAGGCGTGGATCGCCAGCGGAAGCGCGAGCGCGATCAGCGGCCAGATCGGCCAAAACGGCCCACCGGTCAGCGCCCAGACGACGAGGATGATCGCGACGGCGAGGCCCGTCGCCGATGCATGAGCCTTGAGAGCCTTCAGACGCAGGATCCTGACAGTTGCGGCGTCGGTAGCGGCGAGGTCGTCCGGGCGGAGGAGAGCCTCGGCGGTCCGCCGCCAGGCCTTCGCGAGCGGCCGGATGAGCTGGGCGGCGAGCACGAGCCCGGCGAGGCCGACCGGAACCACGAGCAGCGCCTTCTGGAGCGTGTCGATCCGCAAGCCGGCGTCGGCCTGCGTCCAGCGGTAGTAGAACGGCAGCCCGATGAGATAGAGCGCGCTCGCGATCAGCGAGAGGAGCACGATGGCGAGCGGCCCGCCGGCGAAGACGCGCAGCAGCAGGTACGCCTGCTGCCGCCAGAACGACGCGTCGGCGACCACGACCTTGCCGCGATTCCAGAACCCGTGACCGCCGGACGAGAGTCGCTGGCCGCCGATGTCAGCCCCGATCAACTCGCGTGCGAGCGCCGACTCCGAGGCCGCGACCGCGCCGACGACCGCACGCAGCCCGATCAGCGCCGCGATGACGGCGGGCGTGATCAGCAGGACGGTCGTCAGCGTCCAGCCGGCGATGAGCAGTGCGCCTTCGACCACGCTCAGCGGGAGCGCAGCCGTCAGGAAGAGCAGCGACCGGTAGGTCGCTGCCTCCCTGAGCGGCTCGAACAGCGCCGTCATCAGTCGACTTCTGTGACGGGACGCGTCGTCTCGAGGTTCAGCTTCGGCAGCCATCCGAACGCGCGCGGCAGGTACCAGTTCGCGCGCCCGAGCAGCTTCATCGTCGCCGGCAGCAGCACGCCGCGGATGATCGTCGCATCGAGGAGGACTGCCACGGCAAGGCCGAAGCCCATCTGCTTGATCCCCAGGTCACTCAGCGTCGCGAAGATCGCGAACACCGCCACCATGACCGCGGCCGCCGACGTCACGGTGCTCGCGGTCGTGCGGATCCCGCGCTCGACAGCCTCGTCGGTCGGCACTCCGCGATCGACGAGCTCCTTGATGCGGCTCACGATGAAGACGTGGTAGTCCATCGAGAGGGCGAAGAGCACGACGAACAGGAACACCGGCAGCCAGGTGACGACTGCGCCGTTCGAGTGGAAGCCGAGCAGACCCTGCAGATGACCGTCCTGGAAGACCCAGACGAGCACGCCGTACGCCGCCGCCACCGAGAGCAGGTTGAGCGCGATCGCGGTCAGCGGGACCACGATCGACCTGAACGTCACGAGTAGCAGCAGGAACGCCAGCCCGAGCACGAACGCGAACACGTATGGGAAGCGCGACTTCATCGTCTGCCCGAAGTCGTGGTCGCCCGCCGTCTCGCCCGTGACGGCAACCTCGGCGCCGGGTACGCGGCCGATCGTGTTCGGCAGAACCGTGTTGCGCAGAGTCGAGAGTGCGTGCACAGAGCGCGCGTCCTCTCCATCTCCGCGGAGCGGGATCTCGACCCGCGCGACCGTGCCCGCGGGGTTCACCGTCGTGGAGACGGGCCCGGTCATCTCGCCGGTCTCGATCGCCTCGCGCCGAAGTGACGCGAGCGCCGTGCGCACGCGTGGTGCGTCCACCTTCGGCGCCTTGACGACGACCACCGCCGGAATCTGCGAACCGGGAAACGCCTTGTCGATCTTCGAGTACGCGTCGATGACCGGGATGCTCTTCGGCAGGTCGCCCGGCCCGGGCAGCTTCGTGTGGATGCTCAGGACGGGCAGCGCGAGCACGACGAGCACCCAGGTCGCGGCGAGCGCCGAGACGAGCGGATGGCGGAGAACCGGCCGTAGAGCCGCTTCCCAGATCCGCGAGCGCGAGTCGTCGCCCTTCAGTCGCTGCAGGATGGTCCGCCGGTCGCGAACGCGGGCCAGCAGCCGCGAATCGACCCGCACGAGGCGCCCGAGCCGGTACAGCGCGGCCGCGAAAACGCCGACCACGCCTCGGTCGATCCGATCGCCGAGCTTCCCGAGCAGCGCGGGCAGGACGGTCAGCGACCCGATCATGGCGCTCGCCACCACGACCATCGACGCGATGCCGAGCGACGTGAAGATCGCCGAGCCGGAGATCAGCATCCCCGCCATCGCGATCAACACGGTTGCGCCGGACACCAGCACCGCGAGTCCCGAAGTCGCGCCCGCGCGGGACACTGCGTCGCGGCCCGAGAGGCCGGCTCGCCGTTCCTCGCGCTCGCGCTTGACGTAGAAGAGCGAGTAGTCGACTCCGACCGCCATCCCGATCAGGAGGATCACCGAGGACGCCGCGTCGGACGCATGCCAGACGTGGCTCGTCAGCGCGTCGAGGCCGATCGACGCGAGGACCGCAGAGAACGCCAGCAGGACCGGAAGGCCGGCTGCGACGAACGCGCCGAACGCGAACAGCAGGATCAGGAACGTGATCGGCAGCGACAGCTGCTCTGCCTTCTGCAGGTCGCTGTTCGTCTTCTCGCCGATCTGCTTGTCCGAGCTCGCATCTCCGGACTCGACGATCGTGTAGCCCGGCGAGCCGCGCTCGAGGTTCGCGACGGTGTTCAGCACGGGTTGGACGCGGTCGGCCGCCGAGTTCGCGTCGCCGCGGATCGCGAAATTGACGAGGACCGAGTGGCCGTCCTTCGCCGTCACGGGCGCTTGCACGTTCGTCACCTGTTCATGTGCCTTCAGCCCGGCGACGACGCGGCGCACGGTCCCGGCAAAGCTGCCGTCCGCTGCTGCGACGTGCGTGTTCTGGATGAGCACGCTTTCGGCGGCGGGCTGCTTGAAGCCGGCGTTCTGCAGGATCGACTCGGCCCGAGCCGCCTCGCCCGTCGACTGCTCGCTGTCCGAGAGTCCGACCTTGCCGGCAACCGTGCCGAGTCCGACTGCGACCGCCACGAAGGCGATCCAGGCCAGTGTGGCCGTTTTCCAGTGCCCGGCGCTCCAGCGGGCGGCGCGGGCGGTGAGATTGAGCTTCATCTTCCTCTCCATTTCGTCGTGTTCACCCTGTGATTCGGAGGCTGCCGGGCGAGGAATCGCGGCGAAATGGGACAGGCTGGCGTCGTCGGTGGGGTTAACCCGAGTCTTGGCTTCCGCACCGCGGCAGTGAACAAGGCATAAGATCTACTAATCTCAGGTATTGTTCTGCGCATGGCGACGGGAGTCCCTGGAGTCGACGTGCTCGTGATCGGAAGCGGCGCCTCCGGGCTCGCCGCAGCCGTCGCGGCCGAGCGCGCGGGCGGGCGGGTGGCGCTGGCGACGAAGGGCTCGCTGCAGGCCAACAACTCCTCGAAGGCGCAGGGCGGCATCCAGGCGGCGTTCGGCGTCGACGACTCGCCCGAGCAGCACGCGGAGGACGTCTGGCGCTCGTCGCACGAGACCTCCGACCCGCGGCTCGTCGAGGTCCTGACCGGCAACGCCCAGTCGGCGATCCACTGGCTCGAAGAGCTGGGAGTCGAGTTCACGCGCGAGAACGGCGGCTACCGCCTGGCCCGCTGCGGCGGCGCGAGCGCGAAGCGCCTCCTGCAGGTCGGCGACCGCACGGGCCACGCGATCACGAAGAGCCTGCGTGACGCCTGGGAGGCCGGAGAGGGAACGAGCTACACCAATTCGCCGCTCCGCGAGCTCACCGAGGTCGACGGCCGCTGGCACGCGCGCGTCGGTGAGCACGTCGTCGAGGCAGGCACGGTCGTGCTGGCCGCCGGCGGACGGTGTTACGCAGAGGCCGAGCGCAGCGGTGAGCTCTCCACCAACCACCCGAACGCGACGGGCGAGGTGACGCAGCTCGCGCTCGGGCTCGGTGCGGAGGCCCGCGACCTCGATGCGTTGCAGTACCACCCGAACGGAGGCGCCTGGCCGCCGAACATGCAGGGCTACTCGATCCCCGAGACGACCCGCGCCTACGGAGCCGTGCTCCTGAACGCGGACGGTGAGGAGTTCACCGACTCACTCGGCCCGCGCGACGAGGTCAGCCAGGCGATCTTCGACGAGGTCGCGAAGGGCAAGGGCACCTCGACGCCGGATGGGCGGCCTGCGGTCTACCTCGACACGACGCGCATCCCGGAGGCCGACGCGGATGTCTCGCTGCCGTACATGCTCCGCCGCTACCGGGGCTCCGGCATCGATCCGCTCGGCGAGCGGATCCTCACCTACCCGGTCCTGCACTACCAGAACGGCGGCCTCGTCATCGACACCGATGCCGCGACGACGATCGAGGGCCTCTACGCGTGCGGCGAGATCGCCGGAGGCACGCACGGCCGCAACCGGATGATGGGCAACAGCCTTCTCGAGTGCGTGGTGTTCGGACGCCGCGCAGGGGAGGCCTCACTCGAGATGGCTAGGAGCTGAATGACAGTCGACATCGACATCGATCTGCAGCATGCGGTCGAAGACGCGGCGGCGCACCTGTACGTCTGGGCGCTGAAGGACATCCCGCAGGACCTGCGCGACGCGCTGGCAGCGGCGCGCGACCGGGAGACCTCGGTCCCCGGTCGCCGCGTGCTCGACGTGATCCATCGGAACGTCAACGTCGCCGACAGCGAGAAGAATCTCGTCTGCCAGGACACCGGCATCGCCGTGTACCACGCGAAGGTCGGCGAGCACTTCCCGCTCCATCCCGCGCGGATCTACGACGGGCTGCGCGACGGAACCGCGCGCGCGACCGTCGAGCATCCGCTCCGCTCGAACGCCGTGCACACGATCACGCGCGAGAACACGGGCCCGAACATCGGTCACCGCCTGCCGATCGTGCACTGGGAGTTCATCCAGGACTGGGACGGCCTCGACGTGAAGTGCGTTCCGAAAGGCTCGGGCTCGGAGAACATGAGCTTCCTCAAGATGTGCGTCCCCGCGGACGGCGTGAAGGGCATCAAGCAGTTCGTGCTCGAGTCGATCGTCGGTGCGGGCGGCAAGCCGTGCCCGCCGGGAATCGTCGGCGTCGGGATCGGCGGCTCGGCCGACTATGCGATGTACCTCGCGAAGGAGGCGATCATGCGGCCGATCGGTACGCGCAACGCCGATCCGCTCGTCGCGCAGCTCGAGGACGAGCTGTTCGGCCTCCTCAACGAGACGGGCATCGGCCCGATGGGGCTCGGCGGCGACGTGACCGTCCTGCAGTGCCACATCGAGCATGCCGACACGCACATGACCCTGAACCCGGTCGCCGTCAACTACCAGTGCTGGGCGGCTCGCCGCGCCTCGGCGCACATCGGCGCGGACGGTTCCATCGACTACGACCGGGAGGCCTGAGCATGGCCGTTCACGAGGTGACGTTCCCGATCACCGACCCGGCCGAGATCCTCAAGCTGCGCGCCGGCGACGAGGTGACCGTGCAGGGACACATCATCGGCATCCGCGACCGGACGCAGATCCGCATCTTCGACCAGGGCGTCGAGTCCGCCGATGGACCTCGGCGGCGCGTTCCTGCTCCACACCGCGCCCAACGTGCGCAAGGTCGGGACCGATGCCGAGGGCAGAGGGAAGTACGAGAAGATCTGCATCGGCACGACCACCTCGGCGCGCATGGTGCGGTTCACCGAGCCGCTCGGCCGCCAGTACGGCGTGCGGGCGATCTGCGGCAAGGGCGGCTTCCCCGACGAGGCGATTGCCCCGATGCACGAGCTCGGGATGGTCTACTTCGCGATCGTCGGCGGCGCGGCCGCGCTCGAGACGACGCAGATCGAGGAGATCGAGGAGGTGCTCTGGGAGGAGCTCATGCCCGAGTGCCTGTGGAAGTTCCGCGTCAAGGACTTCGGCCCGCTCACCGTCGGCATCGACGCGCACGGCAACTCGCTCTACCACGACGTCCAGACCCGCGCCAAAGCGAAGTTGGAGGAGCTCTATGCCCGCCTGTAGGACGCTGAAGGGAGCCGCAGCATGACCGTCCAACGTCTTGATCTCGGTCTCGGCCGTCATGTCGGCCTGACCCATGTGCTCGACAAGGGTCTCGGGCCGCGGGCCTGGGAGGACATCCTCGAGGTCGCCGGCGACCACATCTCGATCGTCAAGCTCGGCTGGGGAACCGCGTACGTGACCGGCAACCTGGAACGCAAGCTCGACGTGCTGCGCGACAAGCCGGTGGTGATCGGCGGCACCTTCTTCGAGGTCTGTTACGCGAAGGACCGGCTCGACGACTACAAGCGGTGGCTCGAGCAGCTCGGTCTGACGCACGTCGAGATCTCCGACGGGACGGTCGACATCCCGCGCGACCAGAAGCTCGACCTGATCGCCGAGTTCGCGCGCGACTTCACCGTGCTCTCGGAGGTCGGGTCGAAGGACTCTTCCGTGGAGTACACCGCTGCCCAGTGGACGAGCTGGCTGAACGAGGAGCTCGGGGCCGGCGCCTGGAAGGTGATCACCGAGGCACGCGAGGGCGGCACGGCCGGCATCTTCGACTCCTCCGGAGGGATGCGCACCGAGCTGATCGCCGACATCGCGAACGTCGTCGGCCCGGCGAACATCATCTTCGAGGCGCCGACCAAGGCCGCGCAGGCGTGGTTCGTGAAGCAGTTCGGCCCGTCGGTCAACCTCGGCAACATCCCGCCGGAGGAAGCGATCGCGCTCGAGACGCTGCGTCTCGGGCTCCGCGGCGACACGCTCAAGGAGGTGCTGCTCGGTGAGGGCCGGCGCGTTCACGCTTCCTGACGAGCAGGTCGTCGAGGCCATGAGCGCCGAGGAGATCCTTGCGGTCTGCCTGAACGAGTTTCCCGGCCAGGTTGCGCTCGCGTGCTCCTTCCAGAAGGAGGAGAGCGTGCTGCTCGACCTGCTCTTCAACCTCGAGCCGAAGGCGCGCGTCTTCGCAATCGATACCCACTATCTGTTCCCGCAGACCTACGAGCTCTGGCGCAGGATCGAGCAGAGATACGACACGATCGTCGAGGTCTTCGAAGGCCCGAGCCCCGAGGATCTCGCCGCGATCCACGGTGACGAGCTCTGGGATCGCAAGCCCGATCTCTATCTCTCGATTGCGAAGGTCGAGCCGCTCGTGCGGGCGCTGGGAGACCTCGACGCCTGGATCACCGGCATCCGCCGCGACCAGTCGCCGACGCGCGCAGGCGCGCCGAAGCTCGGCTGGGACGCGACGCACGAGCTGTGGAAGGCAAACCCGCTCGCCGACTGGAGCGACGACGACTGCTGGGCCTATATCCGCGAGCGCGGCTTGCCCTACAACGAGCTGCACGACCTCGGCTACGCCTCGATCGGCGACACCCACTCGACGAGCCCGGGAGCCGGCCGCGAGGGCCGCTGGGCGGGCTCGGAACGAACCGAGTGCGGCCTGCACGTGGGCGGTGAGGCCGCGTGAGCACCGTCACTCGCCGCCGGACGCTCTCGCATCTCGACGAGCTCGAGGCCGAGGCGATCCACATCATGCGCGAGGTCGCCGCGGAGCGCGAGCGGCCCGTGCTCCTCTTCTCGGGCGGCAAGGACTCGATCGTCATGCTCCGCCTGGCCGAGAAGGCGTTCCGCCCGGCGAAGTTCCCGTTCCCGGTCATGCACGTCGACACCGGCCACAACTTCCCCGAGGTCGTCGAGTATCGCGACCGGCGCGTCGCCGAGCTCGGCGAGCGGCTCGTCGTGGCGAGCGTCCAGGACTCGATCGACCAGGGCCGTGTGCGGGAGGAGAACGGCCCGCGCGCCTCGCGGAACCAGCTGCAGACGACCACGCTGCTCGATGCGATCGAGGAGCACGGCTTCGACGCGGCCATGGGCGGAGCGCGTCGCGACGAGGAGCGGGCACGCGCCAAGGAGCGCATCTTCAGCTTCCGGGACGACTTCGGCCAGTGGAACCCGCGCCTGCAGCGTCCCGAGCTCTGGAATCTCTACAACGCGAGAACGCGCAAGGGCGAGCACATCCGCGTGTTCCCGATCTCGAACTGGACCGAGCTCGATGTGTGGCAGTACGTCGCGCGCGAGAACCTCGAGCTGCCGTCGATCTACTTCTCGCACGAGCGCGACGTCTTCAACCGCGACGGGATGCTCTATGCCGCCTCGGACTTCGTCGAGCGCTTTCCCGACGAGGAGCCGTTCGCCGCGCGCGTGCGCTTCCGCACCGTCGGCGACATGACCTGCACCGGCGGTGTCGTCAGCGAGGCGTCGACGATCGATGAGGTCGTCACGGAGATCGCGGCGACACGTGTCACCGAGCGCGGCGAGACCCGGGCGGACGATCGCGTCTCGGAAGCCGCGATGGAGGATCGGAAGCGCGTTGGCTACTTCTAGGGAGTTCCTCGACACGGAGCTCCTGCGCATCGTCACGGCGGGCTCCGTCGACGACGGCAAGTCGACGCTGATCGGCCGCTTGCTCTACGACACGAAGCAGATTCTCGTCGACCAGCTCGAGCACATCGAGGACGCGTCGAGGCGCCGCGGGCACGACTACGTGGACCTCGCGCTGCTCACGGACGGCCTGCGGGCCGAGCGCGAACAGGGAATCACGATCGACGTCGCCTATCGCTCGTTCGTCACCCCTCGCCGGCGCTTCCAGCTTGCAGACGCCCCCGGCCACGTCCAGTACACGCGCAACATGGTCACGGGGGCCTCGACCGCCGACGTCGCCGTGATCCTCGTCGATGCGCGCAAGGGCGTGATCGAGCAGACACGCCGGCACTCGTACATCACCGCGATGCTCGAGCTGCCGCACATCGTCTTCGCCGTCAACAAGATGGACCTCGTCGACTTCTCGGAGGAGCGGTTCGACGAGATCGCACGTGAGCTGGCCGAGCTGAGCTCGCAACTCGGACTGCACGACGTCCGGCCGATCCCCGTTTCCGCGCTCAAGGGGGACAACGTCGTCGAGCGCACCGACGCAATGCCGTGGTACGCCGGGCCGACGCTGCTCGAGCATCTCGAGACCGTCGAGATCGCGGGCGACCGCAACCACGAGGATCGTCGGTTCCCGGTGCAGTGGGTCGTGAGGCCGATGGCCGACTCGCACCACGACTACCGCGGCTATGCCGGCCAGATCGCAGCCGGCGACTGGCATCCCGGCGACGAGGTCGTCGTGCTGCCGTCGGGGCTCCGGAGCCGTGTCGCCGCGATCGACACCGTCGACGGCGAGCTGTCGGAGGCGCTGCCCGGCCAGTCGGTGACGATCAGGCTCGAGGACGACGTCGACGTCTCGCGCGGGGATCTGCTGGCCGGGCCCGATCATCCGCCGGTCGTCGCCCGCGAGCTGACCGCCCGCGTCTGCTGGATGGCGGACAGGCCTCTGGCCGACCGGGCTCGCCTGCTCATCAAGCAGACGACGCGCACCGTGCCGGCCCGCGTCGAGGCGATCGTCTCGGTCGTCGAGATCGAGACGCTCGAGGATCGTCTGTCGCCGGAGAAGATGGAGCTGAACGACCTCGGCCTCGTCCGGTTCCGGCTGGCCGAGCCGCTCGTGGTCGACGCGTACGCGCGGAACCGCGGCACCGGCGCGTTCATCCTCGTGGACGAGTCGACGAACGACACGGTCGGCGCCGGCATGGTCGTCGTGGCCGAGCAGTGAGGCGCACGGCAGACCTCGACCTGGTCGACTCGCGTTGACCTGGCAATTCGTCATCGCAGGCTGGTTCGTCGGGATTCTCGTCGGGATGACGGGGATGGGCGGCGGCAGCCTGATGACGCCGATGCTCATCCTGCTCTTCGGCTTCGATCCGAAGACGGCGGTCGGCACCGACATCCTGCACGGCGCGATCTTCAAGTCGTTCGGCGCCTGGCGGCACCGCAAGCTCGGCAACGTGCATGCGCACCTGGCGCTCTGGATGCTCGTCGGATCGGCGCCGCTTTCGCTCGTCGGCGTCGAGATCGCGAGCTCGTTCTCGGACACCGCCTCGTCGCAGATGAGCCGCCTCGTGGGCGGCGCCCTGATCGTCGGCGGCGTCGGTTTCGCGATCAAGACCTTCCTCCACGGCTCGGACAGCGACGCACCGTTCCTGCTGCAGCGGCGGGACAAGGTGTACGCCGTACTGGTCGGCGCAACCTGCGGCCTCGTCGTCGGCCTGACCTCGGTCGGCTCGGGCACGTTCTTCGGTCTGGCGATGCTGCTCCTCTATCCGCTGACCGCGCCGAAGATCGTCGGCACCGACCTCTTCCACGCGGCTCTGCTCCTCTGGGTCGCCGGTACCGGGCACCTGCTCCACGGCAACGTCGACCTGCACGCGATCGCCTGGCTCCTCGTCGGTTCGATTCCCGGCGTGTTCGTGGGCGCGAACCTCTCAGTGCGCGTGCCGGAACGCGCGCTCCGCGTGACCTTCGGGTTCATCCTGATCCTGTCCGGGATCAGGCTCGTCGAGATACCGAGGGGGACGCTGATCATCGAGATCGCGGTCGCCCTGGGCGGGCTCGTGCTGCTCGCGTGGATCGCGACGCAGATGCGTCAGCGCCGGCTGCTCACGCACAGCGCGGCACAGACCGACCCCGTCTAGCGGTCCCCTCCGCCGAGGGTCTCTACAATCGCCCGGCGTGGCCCGGGTCCTGTCGACGGCGGTCGTCCTCGCCCTGCTCGCGGCGACAGCGATCGCGTTTGCCGTGACCGAGGGCGCGAAGCTCGACAAGTCCCCGATCGCCGGGACCGCGGTCACCCCGATCTTCTCGCCCGTCAGCGCGATCGAGGCCAAGCGGGCCGCGCAGGTCAAGTTTCGGCTGCGCACCCGTGAGCGGCTGACCGTCTGGATCCAGGACGCCCACGGGCGCAGGGTCGCAACGCTCCTGCCACCGCGGAGCGCGCGGGCCGGCACCGTCTTCAAGCTGCGCTGGGACGGCTTCTCCGGCGGCGGCGTGATCAATCCCGACGGCGTGTACCGGCCGGTCGTCAAGCTCGAGCGCTCGCATCGCACGATCGTGCTGCCGAGCCCGATCCGTCTCGACACCGTGCCGCCGGTCGTCACCGTCCGGCATCCGCAGTATCCGATCGTCTCGCCGGACGGCGACGGCCACGCGGACGACTTCCGGTTTCGTTTCGACGTGAACGAGCCTGCGCACGCGATCCTCGCGGTGCGCGGGCGCCGTGTCCTGTTCACGCGCGACCAGAAGACGGCCGGTGTGCTCGTCTGGAACGGCAGGGTCCGGAACTCGCAGCAGGCGCTCGTCCGTGCGCGGCCGGGCAGGTATCTGCTCACGGTCTCGGCGCAGGACACCGCCGGCAACGTCTCCAAGGGAATTCCTTTCGCGATCGCGCAGGTCCGCTATGTCGCGCTCGCGCGTCACCGGGTCGTCGTCCGGCCGGGCGGCCGGTTCGCATTGCGCGTCTCCACAGATGCGCCGAGGGTCCAGTGGCGCCTGCACGGCCGTTCGGGCGTACAGCGCTCCGGGACGCTGCACTTCCGCGCTCCGCGCTCGAAGGGCGTCTTCAAGCTCTACGTCACCGCGGCCGGCCATTCGGCGGTCACCACCGTGGTCGTCGCGTGACGAACGGGTCTGCGCAGTTCGCCGGCGCGCTCGGCGCGATCGGCCTCGCCCTGCTGCTCGTCAGCAGCCGGCGGGACCTGCGCATCGCCGGGCTGGCCGCCTGGGCGATCGGGTCTGGGCTCCTGGTCGCCTACCTCGCACCGGAGGGACATCACCGCCTGCTTGCCGCGGCCGGGCTCTTCGGCACGATCGCCGCAGTCGCAGGCGCCTGGATCGTGCTCCGCCAACCGTGGCTGCTGGCACTCGCGACGCTCGCGTGCGTCCCGGCGCGGATTCCCGTGCACGTCGGCTCGACCCAGGCGAACCTGCTCGTACCGCTGTACGGCGTCGTCGCGGTCGGGGCGCTGGCCCTCGCGTGGCAGCTGGCGGGCGACGACCGGCGCAGCCGCGAGCTCGGTCCGCTCGCGTGGCCGCTTGCGCTGTTCGTCGGGTGGGAGGGTCTGACGCTGCTCTGGACCAGGGACGTGCGCCAGGGGGCGATCGAGCTCCTCTTCTTCGTGCTGCCGTTCGGGCTCCTCGCGGTCGCGCTGGCGCGCCTGCCGTGGTCGCGCACGTGGGCCCTGGTGTTGTACGTGCAGTTCGCACTGATGGCGCTCGTGTTCGCCGTGATCGGCATCGTCCAGTACGAGACGCGGAACATCTTCTGGAATCCGAAGGTGAAGGTCGACAACGCGTACGCCCCGAGCGGCTGGTTCTACCGCGTCAACTCCGTCTTCTACGACCCGTCGATCTACGGCCGGTTCCTCGTCATCGGGATCCTGGCGAGCCTCGTGATCGTGATTCGCCGCCGCGGCGACCCGCTCTGGATCGTGGCGGCCGCCCTCACCCTCGGGATCACCTGGGCGGGCCTGCTGCCTTCGTTCTCGCAGTCGAGCTTTGCAGCGCTCCTGGTCGCCGCGACACTCTGCGCGGTCCTCGTCTGGCGCCGGCACAGCCTCATCCTCATCGGGGCGATGATCGCGGCGATCCTGCTCGCCGGGGTCGGGTCGCCGCAGATCCGCCACCGGCTGGAGGGCAAGACGACGTCGTCGCTGTCCAACGTGACGAGCGGTCGCTCGACGCTGGCGACGCGCGGCCTGAAGCTCGCCGTGCACCACCCGGTGCAGGGCGTCGGCGTCGGCGGGTTCAAGCGGGCGTACGCCGAGCTCGCGCATCTGAAGGGCAAGGAGCCGAAGGCGGCCGCGTCGCACACGACGCCGATCACCGTCGCGGCAGAGCTCGGCCTGCCGGGGCTCATCCTGCTGCTGCTCCTCGCCGGCGTCGCGCTGCGCATCGCGTTCCGGAAGATCGGCGACGGGTTCGACGGGAACGCCCGTCTCGGGTTCGGACTAGCCTTGACCGCGATCCTCGTGCACTCGCTCTTCTACAACGCGCTCTTCGAAGACCCGACCTTCTGGGCGCTGCTCGCCCTGATCGTCGTTGCGGCGCGGGCGGAGGGTGTGGTCGCGGAGGAGCCGGCTTGATCGGCGACATCCGGCGCGCGCTCGTGCTCGCGCCGCACACCGATGACGGCGAGTTCGGGTGCGGCGGGACGATGGCTCGTCTCGTTGCCGCGGGAGCCGACGTCCGCTACGTCGCCTTTTCGATCGCGACGCGCTCGCTGCCGGAGGGCTTCGCGCCCGACACGCTCGCGCGCGAGGTCCGCGAAGCGACCGCCGAGCTCGGGATTCCGGCGGACCGGCTGACGGTGCACGACTTCGACGTGCGCACCTTCCCCGACCACCGGCAGGAGATCCTCGAGCTGCTGATCGAGATCTGGAACGACTGGAAGCCCGACGCTGTCTTCCAGCCCTCACTCCACGACGTGCACCAGGATCATCAGACGATCGCGCAGGAAGGGCTACGCGCGTTCAAGCGCACGACGATCCTCGGGTACGAGATTCCCTGGAACAACTTCGACTTCAGCTACCAGGCCTACATCGCACTCGACGAGGCGCACATCGAGCGGAAGGTCGCAGCGCTCGCGAAGTACGCCTCACAGCAACATCGCCGGTACGCCAACTCGGACTATGTCTGGAACGTCGCTCGCACGCACGGCACCAACGTGAACCGCGAGTACGCCGAGGTGTTTCAGGTGTACCGCGTCGTCAGCTGACGACGCCGCGCGGTCTCATCGCTTCGGTCCGCTGATCGCCGCGAGCGCGGTCGCGAGCATCACGCCCTCGACGTCCGTCTCGCTGATGCGGCCGCTCTGCAACTCGGCGCTTGCGGTATGCACGATCGCGCGGATCACCGCAACATGCCACGAGACCGGAAGATCGCTCCGAAAGTCGCCGTTTCGCTGACCTCGTTCGATCAGAGGCCAGAGCTGGGTGGTCATCGGGAGGTGGCGGCGGTGTAGCTCCTTCGCCGAGAGGCGAGCGGTGTTGATCGCGAGCAGGGAGTGAAACCGACCGAGTTCCTTCCAGGTGGCGCGGAGGACCCGATCGAGCGCCTCCTTCGGTTCACCATGTTGCGGGTCGGCATTTGTCATTGCATCAGCGACGTCCGCGACGGCCCGCTCCATGACGGCGTCCAGGAGCGACTCGCGGGTCGGGAAGTGCGCGTAGATCGTCGCCCGAACGACACCGGCCCGGCGAGCGATCTCGGCCATGCTGGCATCGGGATCGCTCGCCAGCGCTTCGAGCGCGGCTTCGAGGATTGCCTGGACGCTGCGGTCTGCGTCCGAGCGGCGCCGCCTCGGCGCTTTGGCGGGTGTCGTCTGCTTTGCCATCTCAGTGAACGGGCATCGCGGTGGGGTTGAGGCGGAGCTTCGGCACGAAGTCGCGAGCATGCGGGAGGACGGCGAATGCGATCAGGCTGGCGAGACTAGTCAGGATCCCGGCCGCCACGAAGGCGTGAGCGATCCCCGGCGCGGCCTGCGCACCGCCGAGCCCGGCGGCGCCGGCGGCGATGGTCGAGAGGATCGCGATACCGAGCGTGCCGCCGATCTCGTGGCCGGTCGAGTTCAGGCCGGAGATCATCCCTGACTCGTCTTCGCGTGAGTCGGTCAGGATTGCGATCGAGACCGAGACGACGGCGATGCCGAGTCCGAATCCGGCAACGAGCATTCCGGGGAGGACGTTGCGGAGATAGGTGCCGTTCGCGCCGACGTGAGCGAGCAGCGCCATCCCGACAGCGGCGATCGCGAACGCCGAGGCGAGAGGAACGCGCACACCGTGGCGAGCGACGATGTGGCCGGCCGCATGAGCGCCGATTCCGGCCGCGAGAGCGAGCGGGACGAACGCGAGGCCGGTCAGCAGCGGGCTCGTGCCGAGGACGTTCTGGAGGTAGACGGAGCAGAGGAAGAAGAGCCCGAAGATCGATCCGGCGGCCGCGAGCATGAGGAAGAGACCCCCGCCGACTGCCCGGTCGGCGAGCCGCCCGATCTTGACGAGCGGCTTGTCGGTGCGGGTTTCGAGCACGGCGAATGCCGCAAGCCCCGTGAGGCCGACGACAGCGAACGTGAGTGTCTGGGTTGATGTCCAGCCCGCGCTAGCGCCCTGCGTGATCGCATAGACGATCGCGCCGAGGCTCGTCGTCGCGACGAGCGCACCCCGAAGATCCATCCCGCGCCAGCGAGGCTTCTCGGTGTCTGCCGGGATTACCTTGAGCGCCGAGACCGCGAGCGCGGCGGCAACCGGGAGATTCACGAAGAAGATCATCCGCCAGTCGGCGAGCTCCGTCAGAAGCCCACCGGCGATGACGCCGATCGCCGCGCCCGCGCCGCCGACTGCGCCCCAGGCTGCGAGCGCCTTCGCCTTCGCGTGTCCGTGGAAGCTGGTCGTGATGATCGACAGCGCGGCCGGCGAGAGCATCGCGGCACCGAGGCCCTGGCCCGCGCGTGCCGCGAAAAGCGCACCGGCAGTCCCCGCGAGGGCTGAAGCGAGGGACGAGGCGGTGAAGACACCGAGGCCCGTCAGGAACAGGCGGCGGCGTCCCAGGAGATCGGCTGCGCGACCGCCGAAGAGCAGCAGGCTCCCGAAGACGAGCGAGTAGCTCGTGATCGTCCAGCTGATCTGTGCACCGGTGAGCTTCAGATCCTTCGCGAGGCTCGGCAGCGCGATGTTCACGGCGGTGATGTCGAGGATGACCATCAGCTGCGCGACGAGGAGGACGAGCAGGAGTGCCAGGTTCTTCCGGCTCGGTGTGCTGTGGCCGGTGGGCCGAGGGGAGTGGCTATGGCGCTTCTTGTGCTGCATGGGTGGCCTCCGAATAAGTTGGACGACGGTGTCTGAGATACTAAATCAGACAACACTGTCCAATGTCAAGCGGCGGCACCCGAGGTGCGCTCGGTCTGGTCAGGTACCGGCTGGGCCTTGCTTCTCCATGAGCCGGCCTTCGCGGATCGTCTTCACCATCTCCTTCGACTGTTCGCGGTACCACGTGCCGTTCTCGAACTCGATCGCGGGGTACAGCGCCTGTCCCGTGTTCTCGATCACTGCCGTGCGCTTCTTGCGGCTCGGCCACGGGCTCGGCACGACCTCGTACTCGATGCCCTCCGCGTCGAGTGCCTTCTGCACGTTCCAGCACGGGTGCCCGGGAGTCTTCGCCCACAGGTTCTTGCAGCGGTGGAGCTTGACGGCCATCACATCTCTCCATTCGGTGGTGACGTGAGTCGTACGATGCTGCCATGAACCCGTTGCCAGCTGCCACTCACATGGGGCCGGTCGAGCTGTCGGTCGCCGATCTCGAGCGGTCGCTCGACTACTACCGCGATGCGATCGGGTTGACGGTGCTCGAGGAATCGGGCGGCCGGGCGACCCTCGGCGCCGAGACGACCGAGCTCCTGCGACTCGTCGAAGAGCCGGGTGCCTCCTCGGCGCACGGCTACAGCGGGCTCTTCCACTTCGCACTGCTCGTCCCCGACCGGGCGTCACTCGGCAGTTGGCTCGCGCATGCCGGACGCGATCGCGTCCAGCTGACCGGTGCGTCCGACCACACGGTCAGCGAGGCCCTCTACCTCCGCGACCCCGATCACCACGGGATCGAGATCTATGCCGACCGGCCGCGGGCGCAGTGGGAGGGTCGCGTCGCAGACCTCATGGGCACGATTCCGCTCGACCTCGACGATGTCGTGAGCTCCGCGACCGACGAGCAGCGGTCCTCCTTCTCCGGCCTCCCGGCAGGGACGACCATGGGCCACGTCCACCTGGCCGTTGCCGAGGTCGAGCCGATCCTCGAGTTCTACCGTGACCTGCTCGGATTCGACCTGATGTCCAACATCCGAACAGACGCTGCCTTCCTGGCCGCAGGCGGGTATCACCATCACCTGGGCGCGAACCTCTGGGAGAGCCGCGGCGCCCCGCAGGCACCCGAAGGCAAGGCACGGCTCCTGCGCTACACGATCGTCCTGCCCGACGAGCAGTCGGTCGAGGCGCTCGCCGCGGTCGCCGGCGGCCGCGAGCTGGAAGATCCGTCGGGCAACCGGCTGTTACTCGCTGCGGCGTAGCGCGTCGGGCAGCGGCCGTGCGTGCACGACCACGAGTGTCTTCGTCGGTCGTGTGAGCGCGACATACAGCTCGCGCAGACCCTGATCGTGCGCCGCGATCTGCGCGGGCTCGACGACGACGACGTGGTCGAACTCGAGGCCCTTGGCCTGACGCGGCGTGAGCACGGGGATGCCGTCCCAGAGGTCCTCCGCAGGTGCGTCGGCGACGAGCTCGTCGGAGGCGATCACCGCGAGCAGGCCTTCGAGGGCGGCAAGCCGGCCCGCCTCGCGGTACGCCTCGGCGAGCAGATGGTCGGCGTCGACGCGCCTGATCGTCGGCGGCGCGGCGCCGGTCCGGTACGAGATCGGAGGCGTGACGTCCGGAGCGATCTCGTCGAGCAGCGGCAGGGCGAGCTCCATGATCTCGCGAGGCACGCGGTAGGCGTGCCGGAGCTCCTCGACGTTCGCGTCGGCGCCTGCCGGTAGGTGGGGCAGGACCTCGTCCCAGCGGCGGTAGAGCACCGCGCCCGTCGCCTGCGCGACGTCGCCGAGGATCGTCAGCGAGCCCTCCCCGGCCCGGCGGGCGATCATCCTGAGCTGCATCGGGGTCAGGTCCTGGGCCTCGTCGACGATCACGTGACCGAATACGTGCGGCGGCGTGTCGAGCAGAGACGCGCGCCTCGTCGAAGAGGGCGACGTCGCCGTCCGACCGATCGCGACCGCTGCGCAGCAGGAGCTTCTGCTCCTCGGCGTCGAGCACCCCGGCGGCGGCGTCTGCGAGGAACGCCTTCGAGCTGAGGAGCCGTGCGACGAGCCGGTCCGGCGAGACGACCGGCCACGCCGCCTTGAGCACGCGGTCGAGGTAGCCGCGCGGACCGGAGAGCCTGCTCGACCTCGTCGAAGTTGCGGATCGCCGCGCCGCCGAGCCGGGAGTACTCCTCGTAGAAGCGGCGGAGGAGGTTCATCCTGAACCGCTCGCGCGCGGCAGACGTGAGTCCCAGGTTCGTCCCGTGCCGCCGCTCGAAGCTCCCGAACCTCGCGCTCTCGCACCGACACGAACGAGCCTTCGAGCCTGAGCACGAGCTCGACGGGCTCCGACTTCGAGCTGACGCTCCGCGGCGCGCCTGATCACGTCGACGAGCCTCAGGTCGGCCTTGAGCGCCGCGACGTCCGGCGCATCCCTGCGCGTCGCTTCGACGCCGTCGACGAGCTCGCCGACCGCCCGCTGCTCGACGGCGCTCTCGCCGAGCGCCGGCAGTACGTGCGAGACGTACTCCATGAACGTCCGGTTCGGGCCGACGACGAGGACGCCGCGTCGAGCCAGAGTGTCGCGATGGCTGTAGAGCAGATACGAGGCGCGGTGCAGGCCGACCGCCGTCTTGCCGGTTCCCGGCCCGCCCTGGACGACCAGCGGCGGCGTCGGCGGAGCGGTGATCAGGCGGTACTGGTCGGTCTGGATCGTGGCGACGATGTCCCGCATGTGCAGCTCGCGGCCGCGCTCGAGCTCCTCCAGCAGGAAATCTCCGACCGCGGCGCCGTCGACGATCGAGCCGTCGAGCGACTCGTCCGCGATCCCGACCACACGCCGGCCTTCGGTGCGAAACCGGCGGCGCAGTGTCACGCCGTGAGGATCCTGCGGCGTCGCCGTGTAGAACGGGCGCGCGGCCGGCGCTTGCCAGTTGACGACCAGCTGCCGTCGTTCCTCGTCGTGCACCCAGCGGCGGCCGATGTAGAGCGGCGCCGGGACCTGCTCGAAGTCGAGCCGGCCGAAGCAGAGGCCCTGCTCGGCGTCCTCGAACGTCCGGAGCCGCTTCGCCGCCCAGGCGTCCATCGCCGCCTGCGCGACCTCGCCGTCGACGCGGTCCCCCGAGCCCGCGACGGCAGCGCGCATCCGTTCGAGCTGCACGTACGCCCGATCCAGGTAGGCCTGCTCGCTGACGAGATCGGGATGGCTCATCGCCGTGGAAAACGTAGCGGCGGGACCGGAACGGGGAGCCGTGCCGTAGTGCAGTCATGAACCGGCGCGAATTCGTCGCCCTGGCGGCCGGGGCACCACTCGGCCTGCGCGCGACGCTCGCCGCTCCTCCGCTCGAGGCGCTCGTCACCTGCGACACCGAATCGCGCCTGGCCGTCGTCGACCTGAGGGCGTTTCAGGTGGTCGCCTCGCTGCCGACTTTGCCGGATCCGCGTTCCATCGAACGCGTCGGGAACGTCGCCGTCGTCTGCCACACGGCGGTCGGCGCCGTCTCGGTCGTTGGGCGCACCGGCGTGCGGCACGTGCTGCGCGGATTCGTCGAGCCCCGGTATGTCGCAGCCCACCCCGACGGCCGCCATGCCTTCATCACCGACTCCGGCCGAAGCGGCGTCGTCGCGGTCGACATCCAGCGGGGGCTTGCGGTTGCCCGCGCGCCGTTGCCGGGCTGGGCGCGTCACATCACGATCGACGAGACCGGTCACCGGCTGTGGGTCGGGCTCGGCTCGGCCTCGAACCATGTCGCGGTCGTCGATACGCGGACGATGCGCCGTGTCTCACTGCTGACGTCCGGGCTTCGGAGCGCACGACGTCGGCCTTGCACCCGACCGGCGGCTGTGGGTGACTGCCGGCGCGTCGCGCGAGCTCGCGATCGCCGGTGCGCGGCGCGCGGCCGACGCGGCGCCGCAACACGTCACCTTCGGGCGCGGCCGGGCGTTCGTGACGAGCGGCGCCGACGGGGTCCTGCGCGTGCAGTCGCTCGACGGGCGCGTGCTCCGTTCGACGCCGATCCCCGTCGGCTCGTACAACGTCCAGTACGGCGCGAGCCACGTGATCACCCCGTCGCTCGACCACGGCACGCTCGCGATTCTCAACGCGCACGGGGCATTGCTCGCGCGCGTCGACGTCGCCGGGTCGTGTCACGACGCGTGTTTCAGGCCCGCCTGACGAGTTTACGGAAGCCTTACCGCTTGGCAGGTTGATCCTTTGCCGCCGCCGGGGACGATGCCACGGTGAAGTGGCTCGCCCTCGTTCTCGTGCTCGCGGCCGGCGCGGCGTTCACGCCCGGCGCCGACGCGAAGGTGCCCTGCCGGAACCTGATCTACAACGATTGGGAGCAGGACGGCCAGATCGCCTCGACGTACCCGCTCGGCTGCTACCGCGACGCCCTGCGCCACATTCCGAGCGGCGACAGCGTCTACACGAGCCTCGAGGACGACATCCGGGCTGCGCTGCAAGCGGCCGTGGCACGGTCGCACGGCCAGAAGGTCGCCGCGCAGGTCGGCCATCGATTCTCCGCGGCGAACCCCTCGGCCTCGCCGCTCGGCGTCGCCCATCCGATGATGGACGAGCGCACACATCCGCTCGCCGACGCGACGACGACCGTCGCTGCGCCTCCCGCCTCGGCTGCCTCGAGCGGCGGCGGGATACCGGTGCCGCTGCTCGTGCTCGGCGGCATTGCGCTGGCGCTCGTGGTCTCGGGCGGTGTCGGCCTGGCCGTTCGCGCTAGCCGCGAATCGGGGCGAGGCGCTTGAGTTTCGCGCGCTCGTCCGGAAGGTAGAAGCCGAACGGCACGAGCAGGACCGGGTAGATCAGGCACAGCGCAATCGAGATCGGCAGCGAGCGAAGCTCGTAGCCGACCGTCGCAAGCACGATGGCGACCGCGCTCAACGTCGCGACGCGCCGCCACTGGTAGGCGACCGGATAGACGCGCTGCGTGTTCACGGCCATACCGAGGAAGAGCGTGACGTACGCAGCCGCCGTCGAGACCGCTGCGCCCATCATCCCGTACGGCGGGATCAGCGCGAAGTTGAGCGCGATGTTGACGACCGCAGCAGCGCCGGTGACGATCCAGTTGAACTGCGTCCGGCGCGCGCGGCCGATCCCGATCGCGAGCACGGTGTAGCCGGCGTACGCCGTCGTTGCGAATGCGAGCAGCCCAACCGCCTCGTCCGCACGGTGGAAGGCAGGCGACGACGGCGCGAGGATCTTGACGATCCACGGCGCGAGCGCACCGAGCGCCAGCGAGATCCAGCTGCAGATGAAGAGCAGATAGGTGAGGACGAACGAGTAGGTCCGCTTGGCGGCGGCGTCGTCCTCGATCGAGTAGGCGAAGGCGGGCCAGGCAAGGCGGAACGCGATCATCACGAACACGACGACGCTCGACGCGCGGACGGCGAGTGAGTAGACGCCCGCCTCGGAGAGTCCTTTGAAGGCGTTCACGAACAGCCGGTCGACGAAGCTGATCGCCCAGAGGGCGAGCGCCGACGGGATCAGCGGCAGGCCGAAGCGATTCATCTCGCGCAGCAGCTTTCGATCGAATTGCAGTCCGAGCTGGTAGCGCCGGTAGCCGAGCAGGACGAGGTAGACCGCCAAGGTTCCGGTGAAGTTCCCGACGACGGCGCCCGTCGCTCCCTTCTTGAGGCCGACGACGAGCAGTACGGTGACGCCGACCGTGATCAGGATGTTGGCGACGCTCGCGATCACGAACTGCACCGACCGCTCCTCGACGCGGAACAGATTGGTCAGCTGCGTGTAGTTCATCTGCGCCCACAGGCCGACCGCCGCAGCCCGTACGAGCCAGGGGTCGTGCCCGAGCCGCAGGAAGTGCGCGATCGGGCCTGCGAACGCACAGCCGACGATCAGCCCGATCGTCGCCATGCCCATCGTGAACCAGAACGCGGTCCGGACGATCAGGACGCGGCGCTCAGGATCCGTGGAGTCGAAGTAGAAGCGGAAGAACGCGCTCGAGATGCCGGCGGTGAGGATGATCACGACGACGGTCGTCAGCGCGGTGACGATCTCGATCTTCCCGAAGCCCCTCGTGCCGAGGTACGAGGTGTACAGAGGCAGCAGGAAGACGGCGAGCAGCCGCGAGAGGATGCCGCCGAGGCCGTAGATCGCGGAGTGGCGTGCCAGCCGCCGCATCTGGAACGTGAGGCTCATCGGAGGTCAGAGCCCACGGTAGAGATCGAGCAGGCGGTCGGCCACACGGTCGATGTCGTGCACCTGCTCGACGTAGGCGCGACTCTGCATGCCCAGCTCACGCCGGAGCTCTGGCTGCTCGACGAGCGGCCGCAGGGCGTCGACGAGCGTCTCCTTCGTCGCGGGCACGACCGGGAGGCGCACGCCGTAGCCCTCGGCGCTTCGCTCGACGACGTCGGGCTTCAGGTAGGTGACCACGGGTTTGCCGAGCGCCATCGACTCGAGCGCGAAGACGCCGTGCCAGCCGGCATTCAGCTGGTCGACGACGATGTCGGCCCGCGCGTAGCGCGCGCGGGCCTCGTCGTGCGGCACCCCTTCGACGATGTCGAGCTCGACGGGCAGGTGTGCGCACGCCTCGATCACGTACTGCGTCCCCTTCTTCTCGCGGTTGGAGGGTGCGTGCACGACGAGCGGGCGCGCGGCGTCGCTCGGAGGGACCGGCGTGAACTGGCGCAGGTCGAGCCCGGGCGGGATGACGTGCGCCTCGGGGACCCAGCGGATGGCGTCGTACGAGCCGACGATCTCGGCGTCTGCCCGCTTGCCGGCTGCGAGCTCCGCCGGCGTCTTGCCGCGGATGTCCGAGCCGAGGTAGTGGAAGACGCTCTTCTTCTTGAGCAGCTCGAGCAGCGGGAACTGCACCGACTTGGGGACCAGCGTCAGGCCGAAGTAGAAGTGGAAGACGTCGGTGGTCGGAGCGAGTCGCGCGAACGCTGCGAACTGCTGCAGGAGCCGCACGGGGAGCGGCCCCCGCCGGTCGAGCGACCAGTCGGCTTCGTGGTGGAGCTTCCCGCGCTCGAAGACGACGAGCCGTGCGTCGACCCCTTTCCGCCGCAGCGCCTGGACGTTCTCCCACGGGATCCCCGCGATGTTCACGGGGCAGTGGGTCACGCGCAGCGACCGCGCGGCCGTACCACTTCCGTGACGCTTCGTCACTGTTTCGTGACGGTGTCTGACACCGGGGTAAAGCGGCTCCGATCCACGCCCCGCCCGGGTGCTCGTAACGTTTTCCTTACGGTGTCTGACACCGGACTAGTCGAACTCGAGCTGGTCGAAGTAGCGCAGGGCCGTTCGGCCGGGGCGGACGCGGGAGGTGAGCTCGCGCAGCTCGGCGTCCGAGATCTCGCCGAGCGCCCGTTTGACGCCGAGGTACGGGAGGTTCAGATCCTCCTGGTAGACGATCGTCGAGATGCGTGGGTTGATCTCGATCACGTAGTCGCCCACGAGCTGGATGTTGAAGAAGTGCTCGATCCCGAGCTCGGCGACGATCACGTCGGCGATCCGCATCAGCTCCGGGTCGTCGAGCGTCTCGAAGTACATGGCGAGCCCCGCACGCATCGCCTCACGCGTCTTCGGATGGCCGAGCACGATCTCGCGCCCGTTGGCGATGCCGTCGATCGTCCGCTCGCCGCCGGTTGCAAGCTCCATCACGAGCAGGTCGGGGCCACCCGCGGGCGGCAGGAGCTCGACCGCCTCCTCGAGGCGCATCGACACCGAGCCGGGACGCTCGTTGAGCAGCTGATGTGCCCGGTCGACGGTCGGATCGAGGATGCGAAACCCGCGCGACCCCGACGAGAAGACCGGCTTGAAGCACACGGAGCGCTCGGGGTAGCCGAGCTCGAGCGCGGCGGCTTCGACCTCGGCTGCGCCGTTGACGCGGCGAAAAGCGGGCGCGGGGACTCCGAGCCGGTGCAACAGCTCGTAGGTCTCCGCCTTGTCGTTGGAGCGGCGGATCGTGTCGGGGCTCGACACCAGCACGGGCATCGGGAACCGCTCGACGTGCTCGGCCAGGCCCTCGAGATCGAATGACGACTGCGGCAGCACTGCATCCACCCGCTCCTGCTCGGCGATCGCGAGCATCGCGTCGGGGAAGGCGGGGTCGGCGCCTCCCGGAACGAGATGGAACGCATCGCAGAGATGGCGGCCGACGGAGCGCTCGCTCATGTCGGTCCCGACGAGCCGCACCTCGCGCTCGCCGTTCGCTCGCAGCGCGTGCAGGAGTGCCGCTGTGCCGGGAGCGCCCGACGCGGTGACCATCACGGTGATCGGCCTCACGCCAGATCGATTCTGTCGTTGCGAAGATGCTCGAGGCGCGCCGCGCGGTCGGCATCGAGCAGCGACTGCATCGTCTCGCCCATGGTCGAGCCCTGCGAACGCCCAGATCTCAGGGTGGGTCAAGAGCTGCAGCCACTCGAACTCGCCCCGCTCGAGCTGCGCATGCGGGCAGCCGTTGCGCCAATGCTGGTTCGAGTCCGAGCGGTAGTGCTCCGGATCGAAGAACGGCGACTCCATCACGTTGACGGCACCGCCGATCGGCGCACGCATGTACTCGGGATCGGGGTTGTGCCAGGCGACGACGGCGTCGAACCGGTCGTCGAGGTCGACATGCGGATACACGGCGTGGTGCGCGACGCGATGCCCGAGCGCGCGCAGCCGCTCGATCGCCGCCTCGCCTTCGCTCGAGTCGAGGTTGTAGAACACCGACCGCGTCATCAGGAACCACGTCGACCAGGTGTCCTCCGCCGCCTCGACCTCGGCAAGTGCGAGCGCGCCGTCGAGCGACAGATCGACGTCATGGCGCAGGATGACGACTCCCGGCTCGGGCGGCGCGTCGAAGCCCGCCCAGCGATACCCGCCCGTCCGTGCCGAGCGCAGGAGGTCCCGGTAGTGCGTGAGGGAAAAGTCGCAGGTCATCGCTGCGCCAGCACCCACTGGAACTGCACACCACCTTCCGGCTCGCTGATCGTGACCACCTCGTCCCTGAGCGCAGTGAACCCGGCGTCGCGGACGAGCTCTGAGTTCTGCGCCGGCGGCCAGCTCGAGAAGAACGTCGGCGCGCCGAGGAAGTCGCCGGTCCAGCCCGCCAGGTCGCTCGTCCCGAACACCGCCATCAAGTAGCCGTTCGGCGTCAGAGCCCTGTGCACGGTCCGGAGCATCGGCGCGAGCAATTCGCGCGGCACGTGATTGAGGACGTAGTAGGCCACCACCGCGTCGAAAGACGCGTCGTCGAAGTCGAGCTCGGTCAGGTCGCCCTGCACGAAGCTCGCGCGGGGAATGCGATCGCGCGCCCGTTCCAGCTGGCGGGCGAGAGGTCGACCCCGGTCAGATGAAAGCGCTCGGCGAGGAACGCCGTCTCCCGTGCCGCCGCCGCAGCCGAGCTCGAGCACTCGCGCTCCCACGGTCAGGCGCGAAGCGAGATCGGCTGTCCATTCCTGGCGCGGGTCGTCATCGATCTGCGCGACCCATGCCTCCCAGGTGTCGATCATCGCGTCGTAGCCGTCCGCCACCATCCGTACGCGGGGGTCGCTCATTCGACCTCCACATCGAGCAGACGTGCGGCTGCCTCGGCGCGCTCGAGCGCCTGCAGGTTCGTGTGTCCGGTCGCGATCACGTAGCCGCGACGGTCCCCGTCGAGCCGAACGGGCCTGATCGTCTCGCCGACCTGCAGATAGACGTCGGCCTGGACGACGCCGGGAAACGCGAGCACCTTGTCGAGCGGGCCGATCCACGTCACCTTGCCCGTCGACAGCGGCCCCGGCTCGGCAGTGAGAAAGCGGATCGCGAGCGGCTGTCTGAACCTCGGCTGCACGACGTCGTCCGGAAGCTCTTCACCGAGCGCCATCCGCAGCTGAACCTCGACGAGATCGACGCCCGTCGCAACGCGCACGAGGTCGGCCATCTGGCCGCCGGGAATGCGCGCGGCGCACTCGACCACGATCACACGGCCGTCGTCCGCTGCGATCAGCTGCGGAAAGGCGATGCCGGTGTGCAGCCCGAGCGCGTGCACGGTGTGGCTCGCGATCCGTTCCGACTCGGCCAGTTGCGCCGCCGGCACGGTCGGCGGGTAGACATGGATCCAGCCGACGCCGAAGCCGACGCCCGGCGGGCGGAGCCGGTCGGAGAGCGTCAGCGGGATCATCTCTCCGTCGCGGGCGAGCACGATGCCGTTCATCTCGATGCCCTCGACGTACTCCTCGAGAATTGCTTCGCCGGTCGGCGACGCCGCAAGCGCCTCGTGCAGGTGCGCGTCGATCTCGTCGATCGACTCGACGCGGAACACACCGCGCTGGCCACCCGAGTCTGCCGGCTTGAGCACCGCCGGGAACCCGACCTCGTCGGCCGCCCGCCGGCGCTCGAAGATCCCGCGCACAGCGGCGAACCGAGGCTGCGGCACGCCGGCCTCGGCCAGCCGGCGGCGCATCGCGATCTTGTGCGTCATCAGGTGCGCCGTCTCGATGCCGATCCCGGGCAGCCCGCGGGCCTCGGCGACGGCCGCGACGACGGGCACGGCGCGGTCGGCGCTCACGGTCAGGACGCCGTCGAGCTTCAGCCGTGCCGTCGCCTTCAGCACCGCGGCGACGTCGGAGAAGTCGACCACCTTGGCGATGTCGGCCTCCGCGAGCCCAGGTGCGTCCGGATTGCGGTCGACGGCCGCAACGCGCAGCGTGCGAGCTTTCGCCTGCAGAATCGCGCGGCGCTGGTGGCGCCCGGCGCCGACGAAGAGAACGGTCTTCACGAGCGAGGGATGCTACTTCGGAGCAAGCGCGGCCCGGACGAGCGTCAGCGTGCCGTCGGCATCGACGGGGAACCCGGTTCCGATGTGCGCCGCGAGGCCGTCGAACACGACGCCGAGGAATGCTCCGATCGTCTCGACCGGCAGATCGGCGCGATACACCCCTTCCGCCTGGCGCGCAGCGAGGTGCTCGCCGACGGCATTCCGGATCTCCGGGTTGCGTTGCAGCCAGAGCTCGCGGCGCGCCGGATCGGTCCGCAGCATGCGCCCCGCCTCGAGGTAGACACCGACCCACTCAGGGTCCTCGTCGCAGATCTTCCGCACGACGCCCTCGAACCCCTCGGCGAGCCAGAGGCGGCCGAAGCGATCCTGGTCCTCGCTCGCCAGGGAGTAGAAGAGGTCCCATTTCGAGGGGAAATAGCTGAAGATCGCGCCCCTCGAGAGCCCGATCTCCTCCTCCAGGCGGGCGACGGTCGCGCCCTGGTAGCCGTCCCGCGCGAACGCACGGCGGGCGCCGTCGAGGATCTGGCGCCGTCGCTCGGCCCGGTGGGAGTCGCTGACCTTCGGCATCGCTGCCTCCCACTTTACAAAAACGTACGGTCGTACTACATTCTCGGCCATGCTCCGCTCGCGCACGCTGGTGGCGCTGCTCGTCGCCGAGGCGGTCTCCAGCACCGGAACTGCGATGACCTTCGTCGCGCTGCCTTGGTTCGTGCTCGTCACGACCGGCTCGGCCACCAAGACGAGCGTCGTCCTCGCCGTCGAGATCCTGCCGATGGCGCTCCTCGGGATCCCGAGCGGCTCGGTGGTCGCCCGCCTCGGCGCGCGCACCTCGATGCTCGTCGCCGATGCCATTCGCGCGCCGCTGATCGCGCTCGTGCCGGTGTTGCAGTGGACCGGGCACCTGACCTACGGCGGGCTGCTCGTGATCGTCTTCACCCTCGGGGCGTTCACGGCGCCCTACATGGCGTCGCAGCGCTCGATCATCCCCGAGGTCTTCGGCAACGACGAGCGAACGGTGGCGAAGGCTTCCGGCCTGTTCAGCGGCGCGAGCCAGGTGCCCGTGGTCATCGGCCCCGCGCTCGCGGGTGCGCTCGTCGCGGCTTTCGGCGCGCCCGGCGTTCTCCTCTTCGACGGCGTCACATACCTGTTTGCGTTCGCGTGCGTCGCACTGTTCGTCAGCGGTGGAAAGCGCATCCCGGACGACGAGTCGTCGCGCGGCGTGCTCGCGGGGATCCGCTTCCTCGCGCGCGACAAGCTGCTCGGCCCGATGACGCTGACGGTGATCGTCCTCGACTGCGCGGCCGGCGCGATCGCGGTCGCCGTGCCACTGCTCGCCTTCACGCGATACGGGGAGAACCCGCATGTCGCCGGATTCCTGTTCACGGGATTCGGCATCGGCGCGGTGATCGGCTCCGTGCTGGTGATCAAGCTGCTCGACCGGTTCGCGCCGTTACGGCTCGCATCGACGGCGATGCTGCTTGCGACCGCGCCGCTCTGGGTGATCGCGGCGCCGATTCCGTGGCCGGCCGCGCTCGTGGCGGTCGGGATCTGCGGCTTCTTCGTGCCGATGGTCAACGCTCCGATCATGGGGATCCTGTCGACCCGTCCGCCCGTCGCGCTGCGCGCCAAGGTGATGACTGGCGTGATGACCGCGAGCGGGCTCGGCGCTCCGGTCGGCCGGCTCGTTGCCGGTCCGGTGTTCGTGCGCTGGGGAAACGCGGGCGTCTGGATCCTCATCGCCGGCGGACTGACGGTGGGCTCGCTGCTCTTCATCGCCGTTACAGTGGGCGCGTGGCGCTCGAGGGAAAGCGAGTCTTTATCACCGGCGGGGCAGGCTTCATAGGCACGACGCTCGCGCGCGAGCTCGTGGCCCAGAACACCGTCGTCGCATTCGACAACCTGCATCGTGACGCGCTGTCGGGGCTCGACCTCGCCGACCATCCGAACTTCGAGCTGATCGAAGGCGACGTCCTCGACGCCGATGCCCTGCAGGCGGCTGCCGACGGCGCGACCCACTTCGTCCACTGCGCGGCGATCGCTGGCGTCGACACGGTGCTCGCGAGCCCGGTACGGACGATGCGGGTGAACGTGATCGGCACCTACAACGCGCTCGAGGCGGCTCTCAGGACGCAGGCCACGCTGGAGCGGTTCGTCGACTTCTCGACGAGCGAGGTCTTCGGGACGCACGCATTCCGGGTCGAAGAGGGTCAGGTCTCGACGATCGGCTCCGTCGGCGAGGCTCGCTGGACCTACGCCGTCTCGAAGCTCGCCGGCGAGCACATGGCGCACGCCTACCACGACGAGCTGGGCCTGCCGACGGTCACGGTGCACCCGTTCAACGTCTACGGCCCGGGCCAGATCGGCGGCGGCGCGATCCGTGCGTTCATCGAGGCCGCGCTCGCAGAGCGCGACCTGACGATTCACGGCGACGGTTCGCAGATCCGCGCCTGGACGTACGTGGCCGACATGGTCGCCGGGGTGTTGCTGTGTCTCGATCACCCGCACGCGGTCGGGCAGGCGTTCAACATCGGCAATCCGCGATCTGCCGTCACGATCTTCGACCTCGCACAGCGCATCAAGCGCCTGGTCGGGGCACCCGGCGAGATCGTCTTCCAGCCCCTGCATTACGCCGACGTCGAGCTCCGGATCCCGAACGTCGAGAAGGCGCGCGAGCAGCTCGGCTGGGAGCCCGTCGTCGAGCTCGACGAAGGCCTCGAGAAGACGATCGCGTGGTACAGAGAGAAGACGCTCGCATCCGCCTAGGCTGGCCCGACGTCGGCCGGCCGGAGCTCGACGAGATCGCCGGCGTGCTCTCGAGCGGCATGCTGACGATGGGCCCGAAGGTCGCCGAGCTCGAAGACGAGCTCGCGCGGGCCTGTGCCGTCGAGCACGCTCTGGTCGTCTCGTCCGGGAC
Source organism: uncultured Thermoleophilia bacterium (assembly GCA_963708505.1). Lineage (GTDB taxonomy): Bacteria > Actinomycetota > Thermoleophilia > Gaiellales > Gaiellaceae > PALSA-600. The sequence continues at coordinate 759,570 of CAVPST010000007.1, read as the reverse complement.
GGCCGCGCTCCACCTCGCGGTGCTCGCGCTCGGTCTCGAGCCGGGCGACGAGGTGCTCGTGCCGGCGTACACCTTCCCGGCGACCGGAAACGTCGTCGCGCTCGCAGGCCTCCGGCCCGTGCTCGTCGACGTCGACCCCGAGACGATGAACATCGATCCGGCGCAGGTCGAGGTCGGGCCACGGACGAAGGCCGTGCTGGCGGTGCACCTGTTCGGACGGCCCGCCCGCCTCGAGGAGCTGCCCGACGGGCTGCCGGTGCTCGAGGACGCCGCCGGCGCGCTCGCGGCCGAGCGGCAGGGGCGCCCGTGCGGGGGACTGGGGCTCCTGGGCTGCCTGAGCTTTCATCCGCGCAAGATCGTGACGACCGGGGAGGGCGGCGCGGTCACCACCAACGACGCCGGCGATCGCCGAGGCGGTCGCCGCCGGCCGCAACCACGGCTGGCGCTCGCTCGTGCCGCCCGAGCTGCCGGCGCCGGGGCTCAACTACCGCCTCTCGGACATCCTCTGCGCGGTCGGGCTGCCGCAGATCCGGCGCCTGCCCGAGCTCCTGGCCGAGCGCACCCGCATCGCCGACGGCTACACCGAGCGGCTGCGCGACCTGCCTGTGGTGCTGCCGCAGGCCGACGCCGGCGACGTGCACGGCTGGCAGGCCTACGTCATCCAGGTCGACGACCGCGACCGCATCCTGCGCGAGTTGCGGGCGCAGGGGATCGAGGCGCAGATCGGGACCTACGCGCTCCACCTGCTCGGCGCCTACCGCGACCAGGGACCCTTCCCGGGCGCGGCGCGCGTCTTCGAGCGTGCGCTCGCGCTGCCGTTCCACACGCGGCTCTCCGAGAGCGATCTCGACCGTGTCGCGGAGGCTCTTGACAAGTTAGTGAGTAGCCACTAACATCAACGACCATGATGGTCTCGGTCGAGCGGAAGAGCAAGGAGGAACGGCGTGAGGAGATCCTCGACGCCGCGCAGGAGGTCTTCGCCGAGAGCGGCTACCACGGCGCCTCGACCGACGAGATCGCGCGGCGCGCGGGCATCTCCCAGCCGTACATCTTCCGGCTCTTCGGCACGAAGAAGGACCTCTTCATCGCGGTCGACACCCGCTGCTTCCGCCAGACGCTCGAGGTGTTCCAGCGGGCGGCGGAGGGCCTGCGGGGCGAGGAGGCCCTGCACGCCATGGGTGAGGCGTACGGCCAGCTGCTCGCCAACGATCGCACGTACCTGCGCGGCCAGATGGCCGCCTACGCGGCGTGTGACGACCCGGAGATCTGCGCCGCGGTCCGGAACGGGTTCGGCGACCTCGTTGCCTACGCGGAACGCGTCTCCGGCGCCGAGCCGGCCCGCGTCGCGACCTTCTTCGCGGCCGGTATGTTGATGAACGTGCTCTCGTCGATGGGGCTCCAGGAACCGACGGAGCCCTGGGCGCAGCGCTTGCTCGAGGGAGTCAAGCAGGCGTGCTAGCTCTTTTTTTCCACAGGGGGTAAGTGATGACTCACAAACGAAACATCTGGTGGACGTTCGCGATCACCTCGACCGCGCTCTTCATGGTCACGCTCGACAACCTGGTCGTGACGACGGCCCTGCCGGTCATTCGCAAGGATCTGAACTCCGGTCTCTCGGGCCTCGAGTGGACCGTCAACGCCTACACGCTCACCTTCGCCGTCTTCCTGCTCACCGGTGCGGCGCTCGGTGACCGCTTCGGGCGGAGGCGCATGTTCTCGGTCGGGCTGCTGATCTTCACGCTCGCTTCCGCCGCGGCGGCGCTGGCGCCGTCGATCGGTGCGCTCGACGCGGCCCGGGCCGTCCAGGGGTTCGGCGGTGCGATGGTGATGCCGCTCACGCTGACGATCCTCTCGGCGGCGGTCCCGGAAGAGCGTCGCGGCCTGGCCCTCGGCGCCTGGGGCGGCATCAGCGGCCTGGCCGTCGCGATCGGGCCGCTCATCGGAGGTGCGGTCGTCTCGGGCATCTCCTGGCACTGGATCTTCTGGCTGAACGTGCCGATCGGCCTGGTGCTCGCACCCGTGGCGCTCCGGCAGCTCGACGAGTCGCACGGGCCGGCCAACAGGCTCGACCTCGTCGGTGTGCTGCTCGCGAGCGGCGGCCTGTTCGGGATCGTCTGGGGCCTCGTGCGCGGCAACAGCGTCGGCTGGAGCTCGCCCGAGATCGTCGGTGCACTGGTCGGCGGAGCCGCTGTGCTCGCGGCGTTCGTCCTCTGGGAGCTGCGCACCAAGAGCCCGATGCTGCCGATGAGGTTCTTCCGCAACCGGACGTTCACGCTGGCGAACATCTCGAGCCTCTTCATGTTCTTCGGGATGTTCGGGTCGATCTTCCTGCTCGCGCAGTTCTTCCAGACGATTCAGGGCTATTCGCCGCTCCAGTCCGGCCTGAGGATCCTGCCGTGGACGGCGATGCCGATCCTGGTCTCGCCGATCGCCGGCGCGCTCTCGGACAAGGTCGGCGGCCATCGGCTCATGGGTCTCGGCCTGGCGATGCAGGCGGCCGGCCTGACGTGGATCGCTTCGGTCTCGACGCCGACGACCCCGTACGCCCAGCTGGTGATCCCGTTCGCGCTCTCGGGTGCCGGAATGGCGCTCTTCTTCGCGCCCGTCGCAAACGTGGTCCTCTCGTCGGTCGGACGGGCGGAGGAGGGGCAGGCGTCGGGTGCCAATAACGCGATCCGCGAGCTCGGCGGGGTGTTCGGGGTCGCGGTGCTTGCGTCGATCTTCGCGCACTACGGCGGCTATCGCGATCCGAGCTCGTTCGTCGACGGGATGAACGCCGCCGTCTACGTCGGCGCTGCGGTCGTCGCGCTCGGTGCCGTCGCGGCGTTCGCGATCAAGCAGCGTCCGAGGGCCAAGGTGCTCGAGCCCGTCACCGCGTGAGTCGCAGTCTCGTCGCGGCCGCCGCCACGGCGGCCGCGACGGCTGCGAGCACGAGGAACGAGGCGCGCAAGCGACAGTGCCTGGGCGGTGCCGCCGACGAGCGGCGGGCCGATCATCAGGCCGACGTAGCCCAGCGTCGTGACCGATGCGACGGAGCTCGCGGAGACCCTCCCGGCAGCGCCGAACACGATCGGAGCGTTCAGCGAGATCCCTGCGCCGGCGAGCGCAAACCCGATGAGCGCGACCGGGGCGTTCGGCGCTGTCGCCGCGATCGTGCAGCCGACGGCCGCCAGCGCCGCGCCGCCGGCCAGCAGCGTCCGGTCGCCGAGCCGGCTCGCCTGGCCGTAGAAGCGGCCGGCGGCCATCGAGGCGCCGAATACGCCCGGCCCGAGCCCGCTCACCGCGGGCTCGGCGTGCAACTGGCGCTCGAGGAAGAGCGCGCTCCAGCTCTCGATCCCTCCCTCGACCACGAACGCCGCCGCCCCGACGAGCCCGATCAGGAGCAAGCGCGTGGCTCGAGCCTGAAGCGCCGCGCTGGTCGACCCTCGGTCGGGAGCGGGCGCACGCCCACCGCGTCGAAGCGCAGCAGGACGGCGGCTCCGCCGACCGCGAGTGCGACCGCGAGCAGGATCGTTTCGCGCCCGACGCCCTGGCTGCGGGCGATTCCGGCACCGACGGCCCCGACGAGGATCCCGACCGAGTACAGGCCGTGCGCGAGCGGCATCAGGCGCCGCCCCGTCTCGACCTCGATCCGCGCGGCGTTCGCGTTGATCCCGACGTCGAGCGCGCCGGAGGCGGCGCCGGCCGTGACGAGCACGAGGATCAGCCCGGGCAGCGAGGTCGCGAGCCCGGGCAGCGTTGCTGCGACGGCGAACGCGGCGCACGCGACCGCCACGGCGCGTGGGCCGTACCGGTCGATCGCCGGGCCGGCGACGAACAGCATCGCGGGGACCGATCCGAGCGCGACGAAGAGCAGCGCGAACCCGAGTGCGCCCTTCGACGTCTCGGTCGCCTGCTGGACGCTCGGCAGCACCGCGGCCCAGGCGCCCCAGAAGAGCCCGAGCGTCGTGAACCCGAGCAACGTCGGGAGGCGCGTGAGGGAGCTCTGTGGATGGAATGTCACTCTTGTGTTTCGGTGTCTGACACCGGACGTGTCCATTTGCGGGCGACGGCCGTAAGCCGGATCAGGGCGCATCGCGCGGCGCCTGTGGATGAAACGTCACACATTTGCCACCGTGTCTGACACCGGACGAGGCGGCGCGCGGCTCGTCCGGTCTAGACGGCGGCGATCAGGTCGCGTCCCCGGCGGCGTCCCAGCCGTCGTCCGGCTGCCACGACGCCCACGAGTCGTCCCACCAGCGCTCGCCCGCGTCGAGCAGCGCGCCGACGCGGCGGCCCTCGGCCCGAACCGCTGCGATCTGGCCGGCGGTGAAGCGGCCCTCCGCGACGCGCTCCTCGAGCACGTCGTCGTCCTTCCACTCCCACGGAGCGTCGAGCGGCGCCCAGATGTCGAGCTCGAGGTCCTGCGTGTCGTAGCCCTCGGCCGTTCGCCGGAACGGCTCCTGGAAGTTGATGTACCAGCCTCGAAACGCGCGCGTCGTCGCCGAACCAGAAGTGCCAGATCGCATACGCCTCGCCCGGCCGCTGCAGCATCAGCACGCCGTGTCCTTCCCACGCCGCCCGGCCGTGCCAGGGGTGGTGACCGTCCGGGGTCGGCCAGTCTCCGGGAGGGAAATGCATCCGCGTGCCGCGCGCGATGTACGTCGCGAGCAGCTCGGGCTCGTCTCTGACGACCCGCACGGGGATCTCCACCCACGCACCGGCCGTCGTTGAGAACCTCGCGCCGAAGGATCACATCGCCTCTGGACCACACGCGAACGACCTTACGAAGGTCGGGTTAGTGTCCTGTTTGGTGGACGTTTCGGTTGTTGTCACGGTGTTGAACGAGGAGCAGGCGGTCGACGAGCTCTATACGCGCGTCGTCGCGTCGCTCGACGGCGCCGACTGGGAGGCGATCTTCGTCGACGACGGCTCGACCGACGGAACGTTCGCCAAGCTGCGCGCGCTCCACGAGCGTGACGCACGCGTGCGCGTGGTTCGCTTCAAGCGCAACTTCGGCCAGCACCCGGCGATGCACGCCGGGCTCGCGCGGGCGCAGGGCGCGCGCATCGTGACGATGGACGGAGACCTGCAGAACGAGCCCGAGGACATTCCGCGACTGCTCGAGGCGCTCGATCGCGTCGACGTCGCCTCCGGCCGCCGCGTCGCGCGTAAGGACTCGGCCGGCCGAACGGTGCCGAGCCGCGTCATCAACGGCCTCCTCCGCCGGTTCACGGGCGTCGCGATCTCCGACTTCGGTTGCGCGTTCAACGCGTACCGGCGCGGCGCGATCGAGCCGATGCTGGGCGCGATCGGACGCCAGAAGTTCACGAAGGCGCTCGTGCTCTCGTCGGGCGTCTCCGTCGAGGAGGTCGACGTCTCGCACTCCGATGCCCGCTCCGGCTCGCGCTATTCGCCCATCCGCCTCGTCCGGCTCGCGCTGCACGTCGTCGCGGGCTTCTGGCCGCAGCCGGTGCAGTGGATCGGCGTCACGCTCGGCCTGGTCTGCACGCTCGCGGCGGCCGCGCTCGGCGTCTACGGCGTCCTGTACTGGATCACGCAGAGCAACTTCCCCGGGCCTCTCTTCGCGGGAGCAGGCATTGTTCTCGTCCTCGGCATCCAGGGATTCGTGCTCGCGCTGATCGGAGAGTCGCTCGGACGCATCCAGCGGGACGTCGAGCGCAGGCCGCTGTACACGATCGAGGAGGAGCTTTGAAGCGCGTGCTGGTGACAGGCGGGGCGGGGTTCATCTCGTCGAACTTCATCCGCCACCTGCTCGAGGAGACGGCCCACGAGGTCGTGACGCTCGACGCGCTGACGTACGCCGGCAACCTCGAGAACCTCGCCGATCTGATCAGCCACCCGCGCCTGTCGTTCGTGCACGGCGACATCCGCGACGGCTCGCTCGTGCGCGAGCTCGTCGAGGGGGTCGACGTGATCGTCAACGCCGCCGCCGAGTCACACGTCGAGAAGTCGATCACCGACGGCGCGTCCGAGTTCGTGACGACGAACGTCGAGGGCACCCAGATCCTGCTCGACGCGATCCGGGCGACACCGGTCGAGCGCTTCATCCTCATCTCGTCGTCCGAGGTCTACGGCACCGCGGAGTCCGCGCCGATGCGACGAGGAGCACGCGCTCAACCCGCGCTCGCCGTACGCCGCGACGAAGGCCGGCGCCGACCGCCTCGCGTACTCGTACTGGACGACCTACGACCTGCCGATCGTGATCGTGCGGCCGTTCAACAACTACGGCCCGCGCCAGCATCCCGAGAAGGTCGTGCCGCGCTTCATCACGCAGGCGCTCGCCGACGAGCCGCTGACGGTGCACGGCGACGGCCATGCCTCCCGCGACTGGCTGTACGTGATGGACGACGCCGAGGCGATCGAGGCGGCGATCGACGCGCCCATCGACGGGCTCGCGGGTGAGGTCGTGAACGTCGCCACCGGAGTCGACATCTCGGTCTCCGAGATCGCGCGGCTGGTGCTCGACGTGCTCGGCAAGCCGGCCGACCTCGTCTGCAACGTCCCGGAGCGGCTCGGCCAGGTCGACCGCCACATCGGCTCGACCGACAAGGCGCAGAGGCTCCTCGGCTGGTCTGCGCAGACGTCGTTCGAGGACGGCCTCGAACGCACCGTCGCGTGGTATCGCGACAATGAGGCGTGGTGGAGAGCGATCCTCGCTCGAGAGACCCGCGCCTTGTCGTCCTAGGCGCCGGCCCCGCACAGCTCGGGCTGCTCGAGGCCGCCCGGGCACGTGGACTCTGGCTGGCCGTGGTCGATCGCGACCCGGCCGCCCCGGGCTTCCGGTTTGCCGACCGCCGCTGCATCCTCTCGACCGAGGACGAGCCGGCGATCGAGCGCCTCGTCGACGCGCTCGGGGTCGACGGTCTGATCGCCCCCGGCACGGACTGGCCGGTCGGTGTCGGTGCGCGCATCGCCGAGCGTGCGGGTCTGGCGCACCCGATCTCGCCGCAGACGGCGGTGCTCGTGACGAACAAGCTTCGGCAGCGCGAGCGGCTGCACGAGGCCGGTGTGCCACAGCCTCGCTGGTGGGTCGTCGGCGGCGAGGAGGCGCCGCCTGACGTGATCGGCCCCGTCGTCGTGAAGGCGCCCGACCGCCAGGGCCAGAAGGGCCTGTCGCTGGTCGAGGCGCCGGACGGCCTGCCGGCGGCGATCGAGACCGCGCGCGCGGCCGCGCGGAACGGCCTGGCGCTCGTCGAGGAGCTCGTCGACGGCCCCGAGGTGACGGTGGTCGGGTTCTCGAGCGGCGGCGAGCTCCACGTCCTGGCGGTCACCGACAGGCTCGTCGCCGAGCCCCCGGCGTTCGGTGTCGCGCTCGCGCACGTCTGGCCGTCGGCGGCCGACACCTCGCAGCTGTCCGACACCGTCGCGCAAGGCGCTCGAGGCGCTCGGCGTCGCCGACGGGCCTTCCTACACGCAGCTCCGAATCGGGCCCGACGGGCCGCGCGTGATCGAGGTGGCGGCGCGTCTCGGCGGCGGCCATGACGCCGAGCTGGTCGAGGCCGTCACCGGGGTCGACCTGAACGGCCTGGCGATCGAGGCCGCGCTGGGGACGATGCTTGTGCCAAGTTGGCACAAGCACCGGGTCGGAGGTGCGGTCACGCGCTTCCTGATCGCCCCGCCGGGGGTGCTCGAGGCGGTCGAGGTGCCCGCCGGGCTCGCGGGCGTCGAGCGCATCCGGATCTACCGCGAGCCGGGCTTCGAGTTCGCCCCGCTGCGGCGCGGCTCCGACCGCGCCGGAGCCGTCCTCGCCGTGGGCGACTCCCGCTCGCAGGCTCTCGCCCACGCGGATGCGGCCGCAGACCGCATACGCTTCCGGACCGCGAATGCCCGAGCTCTCGTCTAAGCGCCAGGATTTCCTCGGGTTTCAGCCTCCGGCGATCACCGAGGCCGAGATCGACGCCGTCGCGGCAACCCTCCGCTCCGGCTGGCTGACGACCGGACCGCGGACGGCCGAGCTCGAGGCTCGGATGCGCGACTACCTCGAGGCGAAGCACGTGCTCGCCGTGTCGTCGTGCACCGCAGCGCTCCACCTGTCGCTCGTCGCACTCGGCGTCGGCCCAGGCGACGAGGTGATCACCAGCTCGATCACGTGGCCCGCAACCGCGAACGTGATCGTCCACTGCGGCGCCACCCCGGTGTTCGCCGACGTGTCCGAGGACACGCTCAACATCGACCCGGAGCGGGTCGGCGAGCTCGTCAACGAGCGCACCAAGGCGATCCTGCCGGTCGATCTCTACGGCCAGCCCGCGGATCTCGACCCGCTGCTCGCACTCGGGCTGCCCGTCGTCGAGGACGCGGCGCATGCCGCCGAGTCGCGGTACCGCGGCCGCAAGGTCGGAGCGATCTCCGACCTCACCTGCTTCTCGCTCTACGCCACGAAGAACATCGCTGCAGGTGAGGGCGGCCTGATCGCGACGAATCGCGACGACCTTGCCGAGGCGCTCGACGACCTCCGGGTGATGCGCCGCGGTCACGGCTCGCTCTACGACATCGCGGTGCCCGGTTACAAGGCCAACCTGAGCGATGTGCTGGCGTCGATCGCGCTGGTGCAGCTCGACAAGGTCGAGCGCCACGCCGAGATTCGCCGGCGGCAGGTCGCGATCTACGAGGAAGGGCTCGGGGATCTCGAGGGTGTGTCCGCTGTCGCGCGCGACCCGCGCGACGTGCATGCGAATCACCTGCACGTCGTGCGGGTCACCTTCGCACCCCGCGACGAGGTGCAGCGGGAGCTCGGCGACGAGAACATCGGCTCGTCGATCCACTTCCTGCCCGTGCACCGCCTGAGCGCCTACCGCGACAGGCTCGCCGCGCACCAGCCGCCGCTCCCGGTGGCCGAACGCGCCGGCGCGGAGGTGCTTTCGCTGCCGCTTTCCCCGGCCCACTCGGACGACGACATTCGCGACGCCGTCGCCGCGTTCCGGCGCGTCCACGAACGCCTCGCCCGATGAGCCGTTCGCTGCGAATCACCCTGACGCTCGTCGTCTCGTCGCTTGCCGTCGCGTACATCGTCTCGAAGATCGATCTCCGCAAGACGATCGACATCCTCAGCGAGGCCAGCGTCCCGTGGGTGGTCGCCTCGGCCGTGTTGACCCTCGTGACGGTGCCGCCGATGGCCTGGCGGTGGCAGCGCCTGCTCGACGTCCGCGGCGTGCGCGAGTCCGTCGCCTGGCTGACCCGGACGTACTTCGTCTCGTACGCCTGGAGCCAGATCCTTCCCGACCTCCGTCGGCGGCGACGCCTCCCGGATCTTCGAGACCGCGCGGCGCCACCCGGGCCGCATCACGCCGATCACGGGCTCGGTGCTGCTCGAGCGGGCGATCGGCGGGGCGGTGACGCTCCTGCTGGCGGGGATCGGGTTCCTGTTCGCGATCGGCCGCTACTCGATCGGCGCCTACGTGTGGCCGGAGGCGATCTTCGTCGTCGGGACGATCGCCGCCGGGATCGTCTTCTTCTCGCGGACCGTCCGCCGCAAGCTCACGTTCATCCTGCCGTTCGTGCGGCGTATGCGCCTCGAGAAGCCGGCGAGGGCCGTCTACGAGGGGATCCACGGCTACCGCGATCACGTCGGAACGCTGCTCGTCGTCTCGGCCGTCACGGTCGTGCTGCAGCTCACGCGCATCGCCGCGATCTACGCCTCCGGCCGCGCGGTCGGAATCGAGCTCTCGCCGCTTCCCTACGTCGTGCTCGGCCCACTCCTCTTCCTCGTGATGCTCGTGCCGTTCACCGTCAACGGCCTCGGCGTCCGTGAGGCGTTCTTCGTCAGCTTCCTCGGGAACCTCGGCGTCCCCGCGGACCAGGCGTTCGCCTGCGGCTTCCTGTTCTTCGTGATGACGATCGTGCTCGCGATCCCCGGGCTTCTCGTCATCCTCTGGGAGAACGTCTTCGACCGGCGCGCGCCGGTAGCAGAGCGAAGTGCCTGACGTCTCGGTCGTCGTCGTCGCCTGGAACGCACTGCCGTGGATCGAGCAATGTCTCGCGTCCGTCGCCGGCGAGGACGTGATCGTCGTCGACAACGGCTCGACCGACGGCACCGTCGAGTTCGTGCGCGAGCACTTCCCGGACGTGCGCGTGATCGAGCAGGACAACCGCGGCATGGGGGGCGGGAACAACAGCGGCATGCGCGGCGCCGCCGGCCGCTACTTCTTCCTCCTCAACTCCGACGCCTGGGTGGTCGGCGACGGCCTCGCCGCGCTCGTCGCGTTCGCGGATGCGCATCCCGACGCGGCGGTCGTCGGCCCGCGGCTCCTCAACACCGACGGCACGCTGCAGCGCAGCGTCCGGGCAGAGCCGACGCTCTGGCGCCTCTCGACCGAGTACCTCTTCATCCGCAAGCTCGCGCCGCGCACGAACCTCCTGAACCCGCTCTACGTCGGGGGCTTCGACCATCGGTCCGCCCGCGAGGCCGATTGGCTCTCCGGGGCGGCGCTGCTCGTCCGCCGCGATGCGGCCGATGCCGTCGGGCTGTTCGACGAGAGCTTCTTCATGTTCGGCGAAGAGGTCGACTGGATGACGCGCTTCCGGCGCGCCGGCTGGAAGGTGTGGTTCTTCCCCGGCGCCGAGGTGACGCACGTCGGCGGTGCGTCCCACGGCGGAGCCATGTACGTCGAGAACCTTCGCAGCCAGCTTCGCTGGTTCGACAAGCATCAGGGGCCGAAGGCCGCCGAGCGCGCCCGGCGGCTCCTGCTCGGATCGTTGCGTCTGCGGACCGTGGCGCTCCGTCGCAGTCACGAGAGCGAGGGCGTGCGCTTCTTGAGCTCGGGCGACGCGCAGACGCTGCTCGGCAAGTGACCGGCAAGTGACCGCACGTGACCGAGCAAGGGACCGGCAAGTGATCGACTACCTGCGCCTCGCCTTCGGCATGGTCTGCGTCCTCGCGCCCGGCTGGGCCGTCGCGCGGGCCTTCGGGCAGCACACGATGTCTGCGGTGCTCGCGTGGGCGACGGCGTCGGTCTTCGTCGCGTGGACGGCCGTGTTCGCGGTTCATCACTCGATCCACCTGGCGGTCGCCGTTCTCGCCGTCATCTTCGTCGCCGCGCTGCTCGCCGGGCACTGGTACCGGCCCCGCACGCGACCGGAGCCACGGTCGGCGGTCTGGCTCGTCGGCGTCGTCCTCGGCTGGTTCCTCTGGCACGTCGAGGGCGCGGTCACCGGCGACGGCCTCTTTCACGAGGCGCGCGTCCGCAAGCTCGTCGACCTGACGTCGCTGCATCTGCGGACGGTCGACGAGTTCAAGGACGGCGGCCTGCACCCCGGCTACGCATTTCCGCTGTGGCACGGTCTGCTCGCGCTCGTCTCGTGGTTCTCCGGACTCGATCCGGCAACCGTCGTCCGGCATGCGCCGTCCGTGCTCGCGCCGATCGCCGTCGCGGTCGCCTGGGAAGCCGGTGTCGCCGTCTTCGGGTCGCGCGCCGCCGGAGCGTCGCTCGTCGTCCTGACGCTCGCGGTGTTCTGCTTCGGCCCGGGCCACGGCGGCTCGTGGGCGACCCTGGCGCTGCCCGGGACGGCCGCCCGCCAGCTGCTCGTTCCCGCGGCGATCGCGCTCTTCTTCTCACGCCGCTGGCTGCCCACGGCGGCGATCTTCGGCGCCCTCACCCTCACGCACCCGACGTACGCGCTCTTCCTGCTGATTCCGCTCGCCGTCTTCGCGGTCCTCCGCGCCGACGAGTGGCGGACGTGGGCGCCAGTGCTCGCGGCTGCCGTCGTCCCGCTGGGTCTCGCGCTCCTCTGGCTGAAGCCGATCGTCGACGAGACGGTGTCGCACGACCCGGGACCGGCCGAGCGACTGCGCGCGCTCCGCCACTACGGCGACCAGCTCGTCGTGACGAACGAGCACCACTATCGACTCGCGCCGGAGGTGTTCGGCCGGAGCGGCGCAGTCGCCGTCGCCGCACTCGTGCTGCTGCCGTTGGGCGGTCTCGTCTGGCGGCGTCGCAACTGGTCGGCGTTCGCCGTCGGCGGCACGGTGGCGATCCTGCTTCTGGCCGAGCTCCCGTGGTTGTTCGTCCAGTTCTCCGACGCCGTCTCCCTTTCGCAGTCGCGTCGCGTCGCGGGCTTCGCACCGCTGCTCTTCGCGCTGGTCGGCGCGCTCGCGCTCGCTGTTCGGTCGGCCAAATGGCTCCCGCTGGCGCTCGCCGCGGGAATCGTGCTTCAGGTGCTCTGGCCCGGCGACTTCGAGTACGGGCTGCGTCACGGCGGCCCTGCGCTCGCGACGTGGATCGCGCTCGCCGGCGGCCTCGCCGCCCTCATCGCCGGAGCGGTGCGGCCGTTCGAGCTGCGCGAGCGGCACGAGCTCGGCGCGGTTGCAGCTGCGCTGCTCGCGCTGCCGGTCTTCGCGCACGGAGTCTGGCACTGGAGCCCGCGCGTCAGCAGCGATCCGCAAGCGCTCTCGCCGCGTCTCGTCCACCGGCTCCGAACCGTCGTGCCGAAGGGCTCTGTCGTGCTGGCGCCGATCCAGACGAGCTACCGGGTTACGGCCGCTGCGCCCGTGTACGTCGTGGCGCTCCCCATCCCGCACGTGGCGAACACGAGGGCGAACGACCCGTACGGGCGTGCGCGGGCAGTTCGGCACTGGGTGTTGACGAACGATCCGAAGGTGGCGACGCGATACGGCGCGACGTGGGCGATCCGCGCAGGCCGCCTCTATCGTCTGCCGTCGTGAAGCTCCTCCTGGTCACGATGTACTTCCCGCCCGCAGGAGGAGGCGGAGTCCAGCGTCCGCTCAAGTTCGCCGCGCATCTCCCGAGTCTCGGCATCGAGACGCACGTCCTCGCGCCGGACGATCCGAAGTGGATCCACCGCGACGACGAGCTGCAGCCCCCGACGCTTGCCTGGGTGCACCGCGCCCGCTACCTCGGCCCGAAGGGACGGAAGCCCGCCGAGGAGCTGCACGGCACGCAGGGCCTCGAGCGCATCGGCGTGCAGGCGCGGCTCGCAGGCCGCCGCCTGCTCGTGCCGGACGAGAACGTCAGCTGGAACCTGACCGCGATCCCGGCCGCGATTCGCATCGTCAAGCGCGAGGGAATCGACGTGATCCTGACGACCTCGCCGCCCTCGTCGGTCCACCTCGTGGGAGCGGCCGTCAAGCGCGCGACCGGCACGCCGTGGGTCGCAGACCTGCGCGATTCGATCGTCGCTCACCCGCATCGCAGTGCGGAGCGGTTGCTCGTGCGGGCCAAGGAGCAAGGCGAGCACGCCGTCGCGAAGCTCGTCGCCCACTCGGCGGACGCGATCGTGACGGTCTCCGATGCGATCACCGCCGAGCTGCGCGAGCGTTCTCCGGCGGGACCGGTCGTGACGATCGCCAACGGCTCCGACTTCGACGACTTCGCCGGGCTCGAGCACCACCCGTCCAGCAGCTTTCGCATCACGCACGCGGGCTCGTTCTTCGGCAAGCGCGATCCACGCCCGTTCCTCACCGCGCTCGCGCGGTCCGGCCTCGACGACGCGGTCGTCCGCTTCCTCGGCGACTTCCGCTCGACCGACCGCGAGTGGGCGGAGAAGCAGGAGCTCGGCTCGCAGCTGGAGCTGATTCCCTACGCACCCAGACGCAAGTCGCTCGAGCTGCAGCGCGACTCGGACGTGCTGCTGCTGCTGATCCCGGAGGCAGGTGGGCGGGGCAAGGGCGTGCTCTCGGGGAAGGTGTTCGAGTACCTCGCCGCCGAACGGCCGATCCTGGCCGTCGTGCCGCCGGACGGTGCAGCCGCCGAGCTCATCCGGAACGCCGAGGCCGGTGTCGTCGTCGCGCCGGACGACGTCGGTGGGATGGTCGCCGCGCTGCAGGACCTGCACGGTCGCTGGCAGGCCGGGACGCTGGAGGGGAAGCGTGCTCTCCGACGAGTGGCGTGCGAAGGTCTCGCGACGGACGCGCGTCGAGGAGCTTGCGCGCCTCCTGGAGCGCGTGGGATGAGACGGCTCACGAGCTTCCTCTTCCTCGCGAGCGTGTTCTGCGTGACGTTCGAGAAGGTGCACTGGAGCGTCGCCGGGACCGTCTCGCTGGCCGACGTGCTCGCACTGCTCTTTCTCGCGTCCTTCGCCGTGACGACGGCACGCCTCCGTGTGCCACGGACTGCCGCAGTGCTCGTCGGCTTCTTCGCCGCGTTCCTCGTCGTGTACCTGATCGGCTACTTCGACCTCTCGGACTCCGACGCGCTCGGCCAGTGGGGAAAGGGGCTGACGAAGTGGTTGATCCACTTCGCGTTCCTCACCTGCGGCGTCGTCTGGCTTGCGCGCCGCGGCCAGCGCTACTTCTGGCGCACGCTCGGCTGGTTCAGCGCCGGGATCGTCGTCAACGCGGCCTACGGGGTCGTGCAGCTGCTCGATGCGCGCCGCGGCGGCAACCTGGACGCGAGCGTGCTCTCGCCGATCACGGGCGGCGCGAGCCAGATCAACGTCTACGGCGCGATCAACGGGGCGAGCGTCTACCGACCGAACGCCCTCACGGGCGACCCGAACCACCTCGGGATCATGTTGATCGTCCCCCTGCTCGTCCTGACGCCGCTCTACCTCCGGCTCGAGCGCGGGAACCCGTGGCGCAGGTGGCTGATGGCGACGATCGCGTTCCTGCTCGTCGTCGAGGCGGCGACGCTCTCACGGAGCGGCCTCCTCGGGCTCGCCGTCGGCGCGCTCGTCCTCGCCGTTCCGTACCGCCGGCACCTGCGCCGTCCCGAGCTCCTGGTCCCGATCTGCGCTGCGCTCGCGGTCCTGCTCGCGATCGTGCTCTCGCGGCGGAGCTTCTTCACGACGATCCTCAAGTCCCGCGTGCAGACGAGCGGCGGCTCCGAGAATGCGCACTTCCAGGTCTACGACTTCATCCCGCACGTGCTGCACACCGACCCGCTGTTCGGGCTCGGCGTGAACACGTTCTCCGTCTACTACGAGTTCGTGACCGGGAAGTCGAACTGGGGGCCGCACTCGTACTACGTCGCGCTGATCGTCGAGACCGGGCTCGTCGGCGCGCTGCTCTTCGGCGGCTTCGTCGTCTGGGTCTTCCACCGGCTCGGCGTCGCACGCGCGCTCGGCCGCAGGCTGCAGGAGGCGCGCGATCCTCTGGCGGCGCGCGTGCGCCCGCTCGCGTGGGGCTGCACCGCGGCTCTCGCCGGAACGCTCGCGTCGAATGCGTTCTACCTGACGATGCAGTTCTATTACTTCTACGCGTTCATCGCGCTCGCCCTCTCAATCCCAGTCGTCTTCTCGCAGGACCGATGAAGGTCGTCGTCCTGACGACGTCGTACCCGCGGGACGAATCCGACGTGGCCGGCCACTTCGTCGCCTCGTCGGTGCGCGTGGCACGCGCGGCGGGGATCGACGTCGAGGTCGTCTCGCCCGCGTCGTTCACGGACTTCGGGATTGCCTACGGAGGAGGAGTGGTCCAGAACCTCCGCGCCGCGCCGTGGAAGGCGGCTCTCGTGCCAGCATTCCTCGCGGCATTTGCACGGGCTGCGCGCGCGGCTGCGCGCGACGCGGACCTCGTGCACGCACACTGGATCCCGTCTGCGATCGCCGCCAGGGCGACGGGGCGCCCCTACGTCCTGCAGGTGTGGGGGACGGACGTTGCGCTCGCGCGGCGGATTCCGGCGGTCGTCGCGCCCCCTCGTTCGCGGCGCGCGCCTCGTCCTCGCATCGTCGAGCTTCCTCGCAGGCGAAGCGAGCGCGCTCGGTGCGCGCGACGTGCGAATCGTGACGCCTCCGCTCGAGTTGCCGCTCGAGGTCGGCGCGCCGGATGAGCCCCCGCACGTGCTCTTCGCAGGGCGCCTCAGCGAGGAGAAAGGCATCCTCGAGTTCGTCGAGGCGACGGACGGGCTGCGCCGGGTGATCGTCGGCGACGGGCCGTTGCGATCCCGGGTCCCGGAGGCGCTGGGCTTCGTCCCGCCGTCCGAGGTCGGTGCGTTCTACCGCAGCGCCACGGTCGTGTGCGTCCCTTCGCGACGCGACGGTTACGGGCTTGCCGCGCGGGAGGCACTCGCGCACGCGCGGCCGGTCGTCGCGACCCGCGTCGGCGGGCTGGCCGACCTCGGTGCAGGCGCCGTGCTGGTCGAGCCCGGCGACGTGCCGGCGTTGCGCCGGGCGGTCACCGAGCTCCTCGCGGATCCGGCTCGGAGCGCACGACTGGGTGCGGACGGTCGCCGCGCAGCCGAGAGCGACGCCTCCCCGGCGGCCGCAGCCGAATCGCTCAAGCGCATCTACGAGGACGCCCTTCGTCAGTCGAGCCCGTGAGTATCCTCGCCCGATGGTCGGCGGGCGAGCCCTCATCACCGGCATCGGCGGCCAGGACGGCTCGCTGCTGGCCGAGTTGCTGCTCGGCAAGGGGTACGAGGTGTTCGGCATCCTGCGCCGCGAGGCGGCCGACTACGCGAACCTCGATTCGATCCGCGAGCGGGTGGTCGTCCTGCCTGCGGATCTGCTCGATCAAGCCTCGCTCGCGAGGGCGCTTCGTGAGTCGTCGGCGACCGAGGTCTACAACCTTGCGTCGGTGTCGTTCGTCCCCGCCTCCTGGGACGAGCCCGTGCGGACGGCCGAGTTCGCCGCGGTCGGGGTGACGACGCTGCTCGAGGCGATTCGAGAGGTCGACCCGACCGTGCGGTTCTACCAGGCGTCGTCGAGCGAGATCTTCGGAGAGCCGCAGCAGGTGCCGCAGACCGAGGAGACGCCGCTCTCACCGCTGACGCCGTACGGCATCGCCAAGGCGTATGGGCACCTCATCACCCGCAGCTATCGCGGGCGCTACGGCCTGCACGCCTCCACCGGCATCCTCTACAACCACGAGTCCCCGAGACGCCCTCCGGAGTTCCTACCGCGGAAGGTCTCGCGCGCCGTCGCTGCCGTCGCTGCGGGCGTCGAGTCGGAGCTCGTCCTCGGCGATCTCGACGCCTGCCGCGACTGGGGGTATGCCGGCGACTACGTCCAGGCGATGTGGTTGATGCTGCAGCAGCCCGAGGCGGGGGACTACGTGATCGCGACCGGTGAAGCGCGGAGCGTCAGGGAGCTCGTCGAGGTCGCGTTCGAGCACGTCGGGCTCGACTATCGCGCGTACGTCCGAACCGATCCGGCGCTCATGCGCGGCCGGGCCGAGCTTCATCACCTGGTCGGCGATGCCTCGCGCGCGAGAGCGCAGCTCGGCTGGTCGCCGACAGTCACGTTCCGTGAGCTCATGGCGCTCCTCGTCGCCGCAGACATCGAGCTCCAGGCAAGCTGAGCCGCGCGTGCTGATCGTCGTGATCCTCTTCTGGGCCTCGCTCGCCGCGCTCGTCTGGACCCATCTCGCCTATCCGGCGGCTGTCGCGCTGCTCGCGCGCATCGCCGAGCGGCGGGTCCACTCCGCCGACGCCGAGCCGACCGTCGCCGTCGTGATCGCGGCCTACAACGAAGAGGCTGTCATCGCCCGGCGAATCGAGAACCTCCTGGCGCTCGACTATCCGGCAGACAAGCTCCGGATCGTCGTCACCTCCGATGCCTCGAGCGATCGCACCGAGGAGATCGCGCTCCAGTATCCCGGCGTTCAGGTGATCTCGAATCCTCGTGGCGGCAAGGTTGCCGCGCAGGACCGCGCGGTCCGGGCGACGGAGGGGGAGCTCGTCGCATTCTCGGACGCCAACGCGACGTGGGCTCCGGATGCGCTGCGACGCCTCGTCGCGCCCTTCGCCGATCCGGATGTCGCCTATGTCTGCGGGCAGCTGAAGATCGTCGACGGAGACGGCCGCAACAAGGAGGGGCTCTACTGGCGCTACGAGCTGGAGGTCCGTGCAGCCGAGTCTCGTCTCTCGTCGGTCACCGGCGGCAACGGATCGATCTACGCCGTGCGACGCGCGGACTACATCGAAGTCGATCCGCGCTACGGCCACGACCTGTCGCTGCCGTACCGCATGGTTCAGAACCGCCGCCGGGCGGTGTACGAGCCGGCGGCTCATGCGTTCGAGAAGGCGACCCCGACCAACGAGACTGAGTACCGGCGCAAGGTGCGCATGTTCGAGCATTGCTGGCTGATCGTCCTGCGCGGGCGCATGCTTAGGCGGCAGCCGCCGGGATATCTCCTCGAGCTCCTCTCGCACCGTCACCTTCGTTACGCCTCGGGGCTCCTTCACGTCGTGCTGCTCGCGACGTCGCTCGCCCTCGTCACGCACGGCGCCGTCTACGTCGTCGTGCTCGCAGCGCAGCTCCTGCTGTTCGCGGCCGCTGCGGCCGGGATCGGAGTCGCGCGCTACTACGTGCTCGTCTCGTGGGCGACGCTGGTCGCGCTGTGGAACTACCTGCGGCGCGGAGTGCCCGCGACGTGGGACGCCGCAGAGGGCACTCGCTAGCCCGGGGCGTGACCGGCAGCGTTGGGCGCACGGATCGGCGGGCGGTACCGTCTCACCGTGCACCGGCTGCTCGACATCGGGATCGCGGGTGCGGGCCTCGTCGTATCGAGCCCGCTGCTCGCGGCGTCCGCGCTCGCCGTGAAGCTCGATGACGGTGGACCTGTTCTCTACCGCCAGGTGCGGGTCGGAAAGGACGGCACCGACTTCGAGCTCTTCAAGCTCCGGACGATGGTCGTCGGCGCCGAGCAGCGGGGCGCAGGCTTCGCCGTCGACAAGGGCGACGCACGGATCACGCGGGCCGGCCGGATTCTGCGCCGTCTCTCGCTGGACGAGTTGCCGCAATTGTGGAACGTCGTCCGCGGCGACATGTCGGTGATCGGCCCACGACCGACGCTCCGCTATCAAGTCGACCAGTACGACGGCCGGCAGCTCCACCGCCTCGACGTGAAGCCCGGGATCACCGGCTGGGCGCAGATCCACGGACGAGCCTCGCTGCCCTGGGCCGAGCGGATCGAGCTCGACCTCTGGTACGTCCGCCACCACGACTGGAAGACCGATCTGCTGATCCTCCTGCGCACACCGCTGGCGCTCTTCGGCGGCACGTACAAGGGGCCGACGGGAGGCTGGACGACGCCCGACGGGAGCGGCTAGCGGCGTGCTCGGCGTGCCGTCGCGGCCTGGCGCCGCCGGCCTGGCAGCACTGGCTCTCGGCCTCGCCGTCGCACTGGCTCTCGCCTGGCGGTTCCGGTCCCGCCGCCCGGCCGACGGGGCGGATCTCTGGGCCGTTGTCGCCTTGCTCGCCGTCGTCGCGGCCGGCCCGTACCTGACGTGGCGCGTCGTCTCCGATCTCCGCGTGACGACGGCGATGGCGCCGTACGACCGTTCGGTGGCCGGGCCGGTGCAGGCCTATCTGCAGCCCTACCTGCTCGATAGCGTCGTGCGGATCATCCCGCCCGGCGACACGTACGCGACGGCGGTCGGCGACTCGGTTCCCTACTCGCAGGCGCGCAGCGCGTTTCCCTCGCTCGCCCTGCAGAAGCTCTATCCACGTGTCTCCACCTTGCCGGCACGGGCCGACTGGATCGTCGCCTGGGGGATCGATCCGCGAGCCGTCGCGCCCGTCGGGCACGTGATCGTGGCGCGGCGCGCGTCCGGTCCGTACCCGGCCGTCCGCGTTGCGCGAGTGCTCAGATGATCGCGAACGCGGCCCAGCTCCTGCTCGCGAATGCGTGCCTGCTCGGGGCGGGTCTGGGCGTGACCGGGCTCTGCGGCTGGTGGGGAGGCGCCCGTGGGGCAATGCGCTCGCTCGGCGTCTCCTACCTGGTCGGACTCGCGGCCTTCGGCGTGATCGCGCAGATCGGCTACGTCCTCGGAGCGTCGCTCGCCCTCTGGCAGGTCGTGGTCATCTGCGCCGTGCTCGCTGCCGGCGCAGCGACCGCGGTTCGCGCGCCCGCCCGGCCGGCGCTTCCGCTCGCGATCCCTCTGCCGGCCGCCCTCGCGGGCGGAGCGATGCTCGTGTTGCTCGCGGTCGACCTGTGGTACCAGCCGCTCTGGGCCTTCGACGCCTGGACGTTCTGGACGCCGAAGGCGCACGCACTGTTCGAGATGAATGGCCTCGACGCTCGCTGGTTCGGCGCCCAGGACCTTCGGAACGTCGACTACCCGTTGCTGCTGCCGGCGGTCGAGTCGGCGACCTTCCGCTTCACGGGATACGAGACGAGCCTGCTCGACCTCCAATCCTGGCTGGCACTCGTCGCCTTCTGCGCGGCGACCGTCGAGGTCGTCTCCCGCCTCGGAGGACGACGGTCCGTGCTCTACGGCGCCCTGCTGACCGTCATCTTCGCGCCGTCGGTCGCCGATCAGCTGGCCGGAGCGGAGGCCGACATACCGCTCGCGGCCCTGTTCGCGTGCGCGGGCCTGTGCGCCGCCGCCTGGCTCGACGACGGGCGGCTCGGAACGCTCGCGCTCGCAGCTGTTCTCTCCGCCGGGGCCGCGGCGACCAAGA
This sequence comes from uncultured Thermoleophilia bacterium, assembly GCA_963708505.1. Classification (GTDB taxonomy): domain Bacteria; phylum Actinomycetota; class Thermoleophilia; order Gaiellales; family Gaiellaceae; genus PALSA-600. The sequence continues at coordinate 739,269 of CAVPST010000007.1, read as the reverse complement.
TCGAGGGGACTGCGTTCACCGTTGCGCTCTTCGCCGCACTGGCGGTGGTCGCCGGCCGGCGCCGGGCGCTCCTGCCGAGCCTCGCCGGGATCGCTGCGCTCCTCGTCGGGATCCTCCCGTGGCGCATCTGGCTCAGCGCGCATCACGTTCGGGAACAGGTGACCGTCCACCGACTGACGTCACCTTCCCTCCTCGGCGGGCATGTGCTCCGCGTCCCCCACGCGATCGCCTATCTCGCCTGGCGGCTCGTCGACCCGCGGGCGTGGCTCCTGCTCCTGCCGCTCGTGCTCGGCGTGCTGTGGACCGCACGGCGGTCGTGGACGCCGCTCGCCTCTTTCGCGGTCGTCGGTGCCGTGCTCGCGCTCGCGGGGCTCGTCGTCGCCTACTGGACGACCCCGCTGCCGTTCCACTACCACCTGGCGACCTCGGGAAGGCGCGTGATCACGGCTCCGCTGTTCTTCCTGGCGGCGCTCGCGCCGCTCGCGGTCCGGGATGTCCGAGAACGCCGTCGCTACCCTGCGGACCCGTGACGGCAGTCCTCTTCACGTGCGCCGGGCAGCGCGTCGACATCGTGACCGCGTTCGCGCGCGCGGGCGCGACGACGATCGCGACCGACGTCGACCAACTGGCGCCGGCGCTCTACCACGCCGATCGACGCGCGCTCGTGCCTCGGGTCGACGATGCCGGCTACATCGGCGCCCTCCGCGACCTCGTGGCCCTGCACGACGTCCGGCTCATCGTCCCGCTGACCGACCTCGACCACCTGCAGCTGGCGCAGGCCCGAGACGACCTCGGCGGCGCCGTCGTGCTCGTCCCGGGCGAAGAGACGATCGCGCGCTGCGCCGACAAGTTCCTCGCGCACGAGTTCTTCGAGGCCGAGGGCATCGGTTCGCCGCCGACGTGGCTTCCGGGACACCTGCCGGAGCAGGTCCGCTACCCGGTCCTCGTCAAGGCGCGCCGCGGGTTCGGGTCGCGTCACATCTACCGCGCGGCGGACGCCCGCGAGCTCGAGTTCTTCCTCGCCTACACGGCTGCCGACTCGATGGTGCAGGCCCAGTGCCGGGGCGAGGAGTTCTCCGTCGACGTGTTCTGCGACCTCGAAGGCCGGTGTCTGGCCGCGATCCCCCGGACAATGATCGAGTCGAAAGGCGGCGAATCGATCAAGGGGATGACGATCAAGGATCCAGAGCTCGTCGAGTTCGGGTGCAAGGTGGCCGAGGCGCTGCGGATCATCGGTCCGGCGAACGTCCAGTGTTTCAGGGAACCCAACGGCGAGTTGCAGGTCACGGATGTCAACCCGCGCTTCGGCGGCGGCTTCCCGCTGCCGACGGCTGCCGGCTCCCGCTACCCGGAGCTGGCGCTGGCGCTCGCGAACGGCGAGCGGCCCGAGCCGCGTCTCGGTGACTTTCGGGAAGGCGTCGTGATGACCCGGTTCTTCTCGCAGGTGATTCTCGAGGAGTCGGGCGGGACGCTCGAGGCGGCACCCGAGCAGGCGGAGGCGGTGCCCGGGGACGCGTGAGGGCGGCGATCGTCCTCGCGGTCGCGGCCGTGCTGGCGGCCGGTTGCGGCTCGCAGCATGAGCACGTGGCCGTCGTCGCGAAGGCGCCGCCCAAGCCGACGCCGCCGCACGTCCGGCGGACGCTGTCGGCCGTGCAGGTGACGGTTGTCGACGGCGACACGAACCGGCGGGTCAAGGGCGCACGCGTCCAGATCGGTCTGCACGCGGCGCGCAGCGACCGGCGCGGCATTGCGCACATCCCGCTCGGCCGCCGGGCGTCGCTCGTCACCGTTGCGAGCAAGATCGGCTACGGCGAGCGCGCCGTACGCCTCTCGTTCCGCAGCCATCCGAAGTCGACCATCCGCGTCTATCGCCCCTCGAGACAGTGGACGATGTACGGCGCCGGCCCGACGCGCACGCAGGCGCAGCCGTCGATCGCGGTGCGGCCGCCGTTCCGGGTCGTCTGGTCGCGCGGGCTCGGCACGCTGATCGAGTTCCCAGCGGTCGTCGCAGACGGGGTCGCCTACATCGCGAACGCCCGGGGGACCGTGCGCGCGCTCGACATGCGCGATGGAAGCGTGATCTGGCGTCACGACACCCCGCACGGGAAGATGGCCGCCTCTCCGGCAGTCGTCGGCGACGAGCTCGTCGTCCACGGGATGGACGGCCACGTCTGGGTGCTGCGCCGCTCCGACGGGCAGCTGCTCTGGCGCTACACCGTCGGCTCCCCCGTCGAGTCCTCGCCGGTCGTGACGGGCGGCGTCGACGTCTTCGGCGCCTGGAACGGGACGATCACGGCACTCGACCTGCAGCGCCGCCGTGTGCTCTGGGTGCGGCACGACGGCTGCAAGGTCACGTCGTCGGCGGCGATCTCGGCCGGGACGCTCTATCTCGGCGACTACTGCGGGCGGCTGCTCGCGCTGCGCGCGCGGACGGGCGCGCTCGAGTGGTCCCGGCAGGTCGGCGGGCGTGTCTACGGGACGCCGGCGGTCGCGGCCGGTCGCGTCTTCGTGCCGAGCTCGACGGGCGGGTCGCTGACCGCGTTCTCGACCCGCGGACGCTTCCTCTGGCGCCGGGCGACCGGCTCGTACGTCTACTCGTCGCCGGCCGTCAGCCGCGGGCGGGTGTTCTTCGGGTCGTACAACGGCGTCTTCTATGCGCTGCGAACGCGGGACGGGGCGACTCTCTGGTCGCGGCACACGGGCGGGCCGATCTCCGGCGCCGCCGTGGTCGTCGGAGGGGTCGCCTACGCCGGCTCGTTCTCGCATCGGATCCTCGGCGTCGACGCAGCGAGCGGCCGTGTCGTGCTCGACTTCCCGCACGGTGAGTACGTCCCTGTCTCGGGCGGTGGGAAGCGTCTTCTCCTACACGGTTACTCGCGTCTGTACGCCGTGGTCGAGCGATGAGAGTGGGTACTGATCGGCGCCGCCGCGCTCGTCATCGTGCTCGGCGGAGCAGCGCTCGCGTACTACCTCCGGGTCGAGCACGCGGGCCGCGATGTCAAAGGATCCTCGACCGTCGAGTTCGTGACGACCGAGGCCGCGCCGCCTCCGCCGCCGGGGCCGGGCGTCGCGTGGCCGACGTACGGCCACGACCCCGAGCGGCAACGATTCGCAAACGGCGTCTTGCTCGCTCCGCCGTTCCGCCGAGCATGGATGTTCCGCGCGCAGGCGCTCGTCGAGTTCCCGCCGGCGGTCGCGTACGGGCGCCTCTTCTTCGCCAACAACGCGGGCGTCCTGTTCGCGATCGGCGCGAAGAACGGCAAGAAGGCATGGAAGTACGTCTCGCACCGCTGTGTCGCGGCATCGCCGGCGATCGACGGCCAGGTTGTCTTCGAGACGTTCATGAACGCGCCTCCGTGCAACCGCAAGCCGGACCCTCGCCTGACGGGAGAGCTGATCGCATTCAACGTCGGGAGCGGCCAGGTGCTGTGGCGTAGGACGATCCAGCCCTCGGAATCCTCGCCGGTCGTCGTCGCGGGCTCGGTGTTCGTCGGCGACTGGGGCGGGCGCGTGTATGCGTTTCGCAAGCGGTCCGGGCGGCCGTACTGGACGACCCAGCTGCACGGGCAGGTGAAGGGCGGCGTCGCGATCTCGGGCGGGCGCGTGTTCGTCGGCGACTACTCGGGCCACGTGTATGCGCTCGGCCTCCGCTCCGGCCGCATCCTCTGGGAGGCGAAGGCGCAGCCGCGGTTCGGCCACGCGGGCAACTTCTACGCGACTCCCACCGTGGCCTACGGACGCGTGTACATCGGGGCGACGGACGGGAAGGTCTACTCGTTCGGCGCGTCGAGCGGAAAGCTTCGCTGGTCGCAGTCGACCGGCGGCTTCGTGTACTCCTCGGCCGCGGTCTGGCGAGACCGCGTGTTCGTCGGCTCCTACTCCGGGCGATTCTTCGCGTTCGATGCCGCGACCGGCGCGATCCTGTGGCAGTTCCGGGCCAACGGCCCGATCTCGGGCTCGCCGACCGTCGTGGCGGGCCGCGTCTACTTCGCGACGTTGAAGGGGACGACCTACGCGCTCGATGCCCGAACCGGGGCCCCGCTGTGGACGTTCCCCGACGGGAAGTACTCGCCGGTCGTCACCGACGCCGAGCGCCTGTACCTCGTCGGATACACGCGCCTCTACGGCCTCGACGAGCTGCAGGGACCGGCGACGCGCACCCTGCCCGCGGCGACGGCGCTGAGCGTGCTGCGCCGCGCCGGGTTCAAGCACCTCCGCGTGGTCGGCCGCCGTCCGCTCGCGATCCGGATCGGCACGGATCAGCATCGGGCACGGCGAAACGCCTGCCATATCGCGCTCTTCGGCGCCGACCCGAACGTGGCCCGCGGCTGGGCGGCACTGCGTAAGGTCTGCCGCTGATGCGCTACGTCGTCACCGGCGCCGCGGGGTTCATCGGCTCGCACCTCGCAGAAGCGCTCCAGGCCCGCGGCGACGAAGTCGTCGGTCTCGACTCGTTCACCGACTACTACGACCCGGCGCTCAAGCGCCTGAACGCGAGCGCCCTCGACGTCCGCGACGTCGACCTGGCCGAAGACGCGCTCGACTTCCGTGGTTTCGACGGCGTCTTCCATCTCGCGGGGCAACCCGGCGTGCGGAGCTTCGGCGACGTCTTCCCGCTGTACCTCCGCCGGAACGTGCTCGCGTCGCAGCGGGTGTTCGAAGCGGCGGCGCGCGACGGTGTCAGGGTGGTCTTCGCGTCGTCTTCCTCCGTCTACGGGGCGGCCGAGCGGTATCCGACGCCCGAGGACACGCTGCCGCATCCGCTCTCGCCCTACGGCATCACGAAGCTCGCCTGCGAGCAGCTCGCGGATGCGTACCGGCGGCAATTCGGCCTGGACTGCGTCGTCGTGCGCTACTTCAACGCGTTCGGGCCGCGCCAGCGACCCGACATGGCGTTTACGCGGATCGTCACCGCACTGGCGACGGGAGGACGCTTCGAGCTCTACGGCGACGGAGACCAGTCGCGGAGCTGGACGTACGTCGGCGATGTCGTCGAGGGGACGATCGCGGCGTTCGGCGGGCAGGGCACGTACAACGTCGGCGGCGCCCTCGAGGCATCGATGAACGAGTCGATCGAGCTGTTCGAACGGCTCGCCGGCCGGACGCTCGACGTTCGCCGTCACGAAGACCCGGTTCCTGGCGACCAGCGGCGGACGAAGGCCGACACGACGCGGATCAGAGCGGAGCTGGGCTGGGAGCCGCAGGTCTCGCTCGAGGAGGGCGCGGCCCGCCAATGGTCGTGGGCGTCGGCTAACGTCACGCCGGCATGACGGCCCCCCGGACCGACGAGCTCGCCGAGCGCGAGGTCGATCTCTCGCGCTGGCGCGCGTCGCTCGCGGCCCTCTGGTGGCTCCCCGTTCTCGGGCTCGTGCTGGGAGCGATCGTCGGCGTCCTGTTCTCGTTCCACGGCGGCACCAGCTACAAGGCGTCGTCGCTCATCTCGCTCGGTCAGCCGGTCAGCCCCGGCGGCGTCGTGATCGCCGGTTTCGGGACCAACCCGCGGGCGGTCTCGCAGATCGTCAGCTCGGCGTCGGCGCAGGAGCAGGCCGAACGCAGCGCAGGGATGCGGCCGGGTGCGCTGCGCGGGAAGGTGTCGGTCGCGCAGGTCGGGGCGGCCGGCGCCGGTGCGGCGCGCCAGACGCCGCTGATCTCCCTCACCGTCCAGGGTGCCCAGGCCCGGAAGACGCAGGCCGCGGCCAACGCCCTCTCGCGGCGGGTCGTCGCGCTGACGACCGCGCCGTACGTCGGCACCAAGATCGCGACGTACACCCAGGTTCTGAACACCACGAACAGCCAGCTCGCATCGATCAGCGTCCGGCTGGCCGCGCTCAACAAGGCGATCAAGGGCTCGAACCTCGCGCCGCTCGACCAGTTGGTGCTGATCAGCCAGATCGACAATGCCGAACAGCGTCAAGGGAATCTCTACGACCAGAAGGCGACGACGCAGCAGCAGCTCGCATTCGCGAAGAACGTCGAGAGCGCCAAGGTGATCACCGTCGCCCGCTCGCAGAAGGCATCCGCGCACTCCCGCCGCAGCTCGTTGCTCGTCGGTGCGTTGATCGGCCTGCTGCTCGGCGCCGCCGCGGCAATCGTGCTCGGTCCGAGAGGGCGCCGGCCCGCGTGAGGGTCAGCTTCATCGTTCCGGCGTACAACGAGGCGCGGACCATCGAGGAGGTCCTCGACCGCGTCGCCGCGCTCAGCATCGACAAGCAGGTGATCGTCGTCGACGACGGCTCGACCGACGGGACCGGTGACCTCGCCGAGAAGCACGACGGCGTCCTCGTCCTTCGGCAGGCGAATCAGGGCAAGGGAGCCGCGATCCGGGCCGGGATCCCCCACGTCGACGGGGAGATCGTCGTCATCCAGGACGCCGACATGGAGTACGACCCGGCCGAGGTGCCGGCCCTCGTCGATCCGATCGTCGCGGGAGTGGCCGACGTCGTCTACGGCTCGCGGCTCGCCGGCGGCAAGCCGCAGCGCGCCTATCTCTTCTGGCACCTCGTCGGGAACCGGTTCCTGAGCCTGGTCACCGGTCTGCTCTTCAACACGACGCTCTCGGACATGGAGACGGGCTACAAGGCGTTCCGGGCCGACGTTCTGCGCTCGCTCGATCTGCGCGAGAACGACTTCGCGATCGAGCCCGAGATCACGGGCCAGATCTGCAAGCGCAAGCTCCGCATCTACGAGCTTCCGATCTCCTACTACGGACGCTCGTACGAAGAGGGCAAGAAAATCACCTGGCGCGACGGTTTCAGGGCGCTCTGGGTGCTGGTCCGCGTCCGGCTGTCCTAGGAAGCGGCGCCGGCGGCGCGAACTAGCTGGACGTGCTCGAAGGAAAAACGCTCGCCGTCGTCGTTCCCGCCCACAACGAAGAGGCGCTGATCGACGCGACCCTGAACGGGATCCCCGGATTCGTCGACCGGATCGTGGTCGTGGACGATGCGTCCACGGACGCGACGGTCGAGCGCGCGCGCGGCGTCGACGATCCGCGCATCGAGGTCGTCGTCCACGACCACAACCGCGGCGTGGGGGCGGCGATCGTCACCGGCTACAAGCGCGCGCTCGCCGAGCGGATCGACGCCGTCGCCGTGATGGCGGGCGACAACCAGATGGACCCGGACGAGCTCGAGCATCTCGCCGTGCCGGTCGTTCGGGACGAGCTCGACTATGCGAAGGCGAACCGCCTGTTCACCGGCAGCGCCTGGAAGTTGATCCCGCGCAGCCGCTACCTGGGGAACGCGGTCCTGAGCCTGCTCACCAAGGTCGCATCGGGCTACTGGCACATCGCCGACTCGCAGGCAGGCTACACAGTCGTCTCGGGCGGGATGCTGCGCCTTCTCGACCTCGACCGGATCTACACGCAGTACGGATTCCCCAACGACATGCTGGTGCACCTGAACGTCTGGAACGCCCGTGTGCGCGATTTCCCCTCGCGGCCGATCTACGGCGTCGGCGAGCGCTCGGGGATCAGGATCCGGCGGGTCGTGCCGCGGATCTCGTGGCTGCTCTGGAAGGGCTTCTTCTGGCGGATGCGGGAGAAGTACGTGATCCGCGACTTTCATCCGCTCGTCTTCTTCTACTTCCTCGGGTTCGTGATGACGACGGCAGGGCTGTTGCTCGGTGCGTTCGAGACCGTGCTCCGCCTGTACGGCAATCACATCACGCCGGCGACGATCGTCCTCGTCGCCCTGCTCCTGATCTCGGGTTCGCAGTTCACGCTCTTCGCAATGTGGTTCGACATGGAGTCGAACAAGGACCTTCGCTAGCCGAGGCCACCAACATGCCTCCGCCGCCGAGGTTTGGAAAGGGTCCGTAAGGATCGAAACGACCACCCGATGCTGCGAGTACGATCCCGCGAATGGCGACCTCGGTTGTCACCGGTGGCGCGGGGTTCCTGGGGTCGCATCTGTGCGACTTCCTGATCGCGCAGGGCCATCATGTCGTCTGTGTAGACAACCTCGAGACGGGGTCGCTCGAGAACGTCGAGCATCTCACCGGGAACGACTTCACGTTTCTCTACCAGAACGTGATCGAGCCGATCACGATCGACGCCCCGGTCGACTACGTCTTCCATCTGGCGGCTCTCGCCAGTCCCGTCGACTACCTGCGCGCGCCGCTCGCGTCGCTGAAGGTCGGCTCCTACGGGACCCACAACGCCCTCGGGCTGGCCAAGTGGAAGCGCGCGCGTTTCCTGATCTCGTCGACCAGCGAGGTGTACGGCGACCCGCAGGTGCATCCGCAGCCCGAGACCTACTGGGGCAACGTCAATCCGATCGGCCCGCGCGGCGTCTACGACGAAGCGAAGCGCTACGCAGAGGCGCTGACGATGACGTACCACACGCAACAAGGCGTCGACACGTGCATCGCGCGCATCTTCAACACGTACGGGCCGCGGATGCGCCGGAACGACGGCCGCGCTTCGGTCAACTTCCTGAACCAGGCGATGGCGGGCAAACCGCTCACGGTCTACGGCGACGGATCGCAGACTCGGTCGCTCTGCTACGTCGACGATCTGATCCGAGGCCTCTACCTGCTCGCGACGAGCGACGAGCATCTCCCCGTCAATCTCGGCAACCCCGATCACGAGGTAACGATGCTCGAGCTGGCGCAGACCGTGATCCGTGTCGCCGGGTCGACGAGCGAGATCGTCTTCGAGGCGTTGCCGATCGACGATCCCCAGATCCGTCGCCCCGACATCACGCGCGCGAAGCAGATTCTCGGCTGGTCGCCCGAGGTCGACCTCGAGGAAGGGCTCAAGCGTTGGCTGAAAGCGCTCGGCCGGGAGCCGGTCGAGGCTTGACGCACAGAAGGTTGGGTCTGTTCGCCGCGGTGCTCGCAGCGGCGCTGCTCGGAGCGACCGCGCAATCGGCCGACGGCTCCCGCTACCTGCGCATCGGAATCTACGACGAGGCGCAGACGCTGTACGGGCCGATCCCGCAGACATTCGCCCAGCTCGGGCAGCTGCACGTGCAGGAGATCCGGGAGAACGTCTACTGGGGCGGGAACTACGGAGTGGCGCAGAAGCGCCCCGCCAACGCGCGCGACCCCAACGACCCTGCGTATCACTGGGATCTCTACGACCGCACCGTCGAGTACGCGCAGCAGTACGGCATCCACGTTCTGTTCTCGATCTACGCCACACCGACGTGGGAGAGCGGGAACACCTCGAAGAACGTCGCCCCGAAGAATCCCAACGACCTGCGCGACTTCGCGTACGCCGCGGCGAAGCGCTACAGCGGCTCGTTCGTGAACGAAGACGGCAAGCTCCTCCCGGCCGTCAAGGAGTGGACGGCCTGGAACGAGCCGAACAACCCGACGTTCCTGTCGCCGCAGTACAAACGCGTCGGCAAGTCGTGGGTGATCCAGAGCGCGGTGAACTACGCGAAGATCTGCAATGCCGTCTACGACGGTGTCCACGCCACCCTCCAGAACGGGGAACGCGTGGCGTGCGGCGTCACGGCTCCGCGCGGCAACAACGACCCTGCGAGCAGCCGTCCATCTGTTTCGCCGCTGGCGTTCCTGAGGGCGTGCAAGAAGGCGGGCCTCGCACGGTTCGACGCCTGGGCGCACCACCCCTACTACGCCGGGCCGAGCGACCAGCCCACGACGAAGCCGGTGTCCGCGAAGGGCGCCCCGGCGACAGCAGTCACCCTCGGCAACATCAGCGACCTGATCCGCGCGGTGACCCAGCTCTACGGGAACAAGCGCATCTGGATCACCGAGTACGGCTACCAGACGAACCCGCCCGACACGCTCTTCGGCGTCTCGTGGGCGAAGCAGGCCCTCTACCTGAAGCAGGCATTTGGCATCGCCAAGCAGAATCCACGAATCGACCTGATGCTGTGGTTCCTGCTCAAGGACGATCCGAACCTCGACGGCTGGCAATCCGGGCTGATCACGATCGGCGGGAAGAAGAAGCCGGCCTTCGCGGCGTTCCAGCAGTTGTTCCGGTAGGACCCGCGCATGCCGACCGATCTCGATCGCTGGCCGGGGGCGGAGCGGCGCCTCCCCCCGCGTACCTCGGCGACGTGGGTCGTGCGCGCCGGTCTCGCGCGCTGGCTGCGGGCGCAGGCAGAAGAGCTCGCCGCCGGGCCGCCGGTGCGGATCCTCGATGTGGGCTGCGGCGTCAAGCCGTACTACCCGTTCTTCGCCGGGGTCAGCTCCGAATACGTCGGGGTCGACGTCGTCGAGAACCCGGTGGCCGAGCTGCTCGGCCCGGTCGAGGCGCTGCCGGTCGAGGACTCGAGCTTCGACGTCGTGCTCTGTACGCAGGTGCTCGAGCACTGCGACGACCCCGACCAGGCAGTCAAAGAGCTGCGCCGCGTCACCCGGCCGGGCGGTCGCGTCCTCGCCTCGACGCACGGCGTGCAGGTGTACCACCCGTCGCCGGAGGACTACTGGCGCTGGACGCACACCGGGCTCATGCGTCTCTTCGAGCGGAACGCCGAGTGGTCGGCGCTGTCGGTGGAGCCCGGAGCAGGCTCCGCGTCGGGCCTCGCGATGCTGCTCGCGACGTTCACCGAGTTCGCATTCCGGCGGTCGGTCCTCGCGAAAGGCCCCGTCAGCCTGCTCAACCGCGCCGGCGCCGCGCTCGACGCGCGGAGCGCGCGGCTGCGAGACCCGGTCCCGGGCTCGCTGATCCCGAACTTCCACGTCGTCGCGGCCCGGTAGTGCGCCTGCTCCGCCGGAACGCGCTCGGCGTCTACGCGGTCTACGCGGCGGCGATCCTCTCAGGCCTGCTCGTCACGCCGGTGGTGATCCATTCGATCGGGACCTCGGCCTTCGGGGTCTGGTCGTTCATCGGCTCGGTGACGATCTATCTCTCGATCCTCGACCTCGGCGTCGGCCCGTCGATCATCCGCTTCGCCGCCGAGGCGCGCGGGCGCCGCGCCGACCACGATCTGAACGAGGTCGCCTCGACCGGCCTGACGATCTACGCCCTGATCGGACTGCTCACACTGCCGGTCGGTCTTGCGCTTGCGTTCATCGTCCCCGCAGCCGTGAGCGCACCGCCGGATCTCGTCTGGGACGCGCGCATCACCACCTTCCTCGTCGTGCTCTCGCTCGCCGCGCGGTTCCCACTCGGCCTGTTCAACAACCTCCTCCTCGCCCGGCAGCGCTGGGACCTGCAGAACCTCGCGAACTTCGTCTCGACCGTCCTCTACGCGGGGCTCGTCGTCGTGCTGATGCCTCGCTACGGCGGGCTCGTGCTGCTCGGCGCGCTGACACTCGGCACGACGCTGCTCAGACTGACGCTGCCGTTGTTCTGGTTGCATCGCGAGCTACCGGGGCTGCATCTTTCGCGGGCGCTCGTCTCGCGCGCCCGGCTGCGCCAGTTGGCCGTCTTCAGCTCGTCGAACTTCCTGGTGCACGTCGCCCAGAAGATCGTGTTCTCGACCGATGTGATCGTCGTCGGGATCGTGCTCGGCTCGGCCGCGTCCGGTGTCTATTCCGTCCCGGCGAAGCTCTTTGCGCTCGTCTTCGGCATCGGGACCGCGGTGACGTCGCTCATGTTCCCCGCCTTCGCCGAGCTGGAGGGCGCGGGAGCCACCGACCGGCAGCGCCGCCTCCTGCTCGTCGGGCTGCGGGTGGGCTGTGCCCTGATGCTCGTGCTCGCGCTGCCGTTGCTCCTGATCCCGGACCTGCTGATCCAGGCCTGGATCGGCGCCGGGTTCTCGGGCAGCTACTCGGTGATGGCGATCCTCGCAGTCGTCCTGCTCGTCCACCAACCGATCTACGTGCTCACGCAGTTCCTGATCGCGCGGGCCCAGCAGCGGGCGATCGCGGTCGTCTCGATCGTCGTCACGGTCGTCAACCTCATCCTGTCGTTCGTCCTCGCCTGGACGTGGGGGCTTCCCGGTGTCGCGGTCTCGACGCTCGCGACCGACGCGGCAATGCTCCTCTGGATCGTTCCTCGCATCGCGGCGCCCGCGTCGGGCTCGACGAGCGCCGACCTCGTGCGGGCGATCGTGCGGCCCGTCCTTCCTGCGTCGGTCGCGGCCGTCGTGATCCTGGTCGGGCTGGCCCGCTGGTGGGACCCGACCACGCTGCTGGCGCTGGTGCCGCTGGGTGTCGTCTGGACGATCGGCGCCGCGGCCGCGATCTGGAGGTTCGGCTTCGTCACCCGCGAGCGTGACCAGTTCCGGCGGGAGCTCTGGCGCGGCGGACGCGCCGTCGCCACTGCCGCGCCGGAGATCTAAGCCTCTCAGGCGGGGAGGTAGCGGTCGAGAACCTCGTCGGCGTAGCGCCGCGCGAGCACGTCCCAGTCGAGCTCCCTCCCGGCCCGTGTCGCTGCGGCCGCCAGCGTGCTGCGCGCCGTTTCGTCGTCGAGCAGCGTCGCGACCGCGTCGACGAAGGCCCGCGCGTCGGGCACGAGCACGCCGGCGCCCGTCTCACGGAGGTTCGCCGTCACCTCGTAGTCGTACGACACCGTCGGCACGCCGAGGCCGATGAACTCGGACACCTTCGCGGCCCGGATGCCCTGGTCGGCCGTCCGGGCGTACGGCGCGACGTCGAACGCGGCCGCCGCGGCGAGCGCCTGGTCGCGCGGCAGGCGGCCGAGGAGCAGCACGTCCTCGCGACCCGCGAGGCGCGCCCGCAGCCGCTCGCTCGGCTCGCCGACGAGCCAGAGCCTGGCGCGAGGCACTCGGAGACGGATCTCTTCCCAGAGCTCGAGCAGGTGGTCGACGTTGTAGAGCGGGTTGTCGGCGCCGGTGTCGCCTTTCGTCAGCAGATGCGCCGCCATCCAGCCGAGCACCACCTCGCCCGCCTGCTTGCGGGCCGCCGCCGCCGCCCGCAGCTCGGGCGTGGCGGCTGCCAGGTTCACACCCTGGGGGATGACGATCCACGGCTTCGAGACGCCGAGCGACTCGTACCGCCGTGCGGCGGTCTCGGCCGTGACGACGTACGCCCGGACGGCGGGGCTCTGCAGCTGCTGGAGCTCGCGCGGCGAGAACGTCGGGTCGTCGGCGTCCATCACGGCCGCGCCGCGCCATCTCGGTAGCTGGTCGAAGTCGAGGGACAGCAGGCTCGGGTAGCGCGACGCGGCACGGCCGAGCACGGCCGCGAGGAGAAGCGGCTTGGTCGCGGTGAACGCCCGGAAGCCGACGCCGCGCGGGATCCGGCTGTCGGGCAGCCGGAGCAGGCAGGCGTCGAGCCTGTCGAGGCGAGGCAGGAGCTCGGCGTACCGCGGGTTGTTGTGCCCGTGGAACCAGATCGAGAGCAGCGCGATGCGACCCGCCGCGGGACGCCCACCGGCGAGCTCGCGCAGCGAGATCTCCTTCACCCTGCAGCCCGCTCGTACACGTCGAGTGTCAGGTCGGTCATCCGTCCCACGGAGAACTGCTCGCGGGCGCGGCGGAGCCCGTTCGCTCCAAGAGCGGCCCGCTGCGGCTCGTCGCCGAGCAGCCGGATCAGATGGCCGGCGATCGTCCCGGCATCGCCGGGATCGGCGAGCAACCCGGTCTCGCCGTCGACGACGATCTCCGGCACGGCGCTCACGCGCGTCGCAACGACGGGCAGCGACGACAACATCGCCTCGAGCAGCACGATGCCGAATCCCTCCCAGCGCGACGTGTGCGCGAAGACGTCGGCGCGTTCGAGCCATTCGCGCGGCTCGACCCGGCCGGGGAGCAGCACCGAGTCGGCGAGCCCGAGTCGGCGTACGTGCTCCTTGCGTCTGCGCCTCGAGCGGTCCCCAGCCGAGGATCGCCAGCCTGGCCTCCGGCATGCGCCTCCCTGACGCGTCCGAACGCCTCCAGCAGCGTCGCATGGTCCTTCTGCGCGATCAGGCGGCCGATCGCGAGCACGAGCGGAGCGCCCGCCGGCACTCCGAGCTGCTCGGGTGTCACCTCGGACGGGACGGCGGGGGTCTCGTCGAGGCCGTAGTGGATCGTCTCGAGCTTCGCTGCCGGAAGGCCCGCCTCGATGTGGAAGAGCCGCACCGCCTCGGAGATCGCGACGATGCGCCGCACGCCGTGCATCAGGCCACGGTCGACGTAGCGAAACGGGCCGAGCAGGTAGCGGTCGTCGTTGTGGCGGGTCGAGACGAACGGAAGGCGCAGGAGATGAGCGGCGAGCGATCCGTACGCGTCCGCGTGGACCATGTGGGTGTGCACGAGGTCCGGCTTCAAGTCGCGCATGCGGCGCGTGACGGCGGTGGCGAGCCGCGGCGACAGGTCGAGTCCGCAGGCGACGCGGCTCCACGGGATCCCGCGCTCGTCGAGGGCGCGGTGGAACCGGCTCGAGTCGCTGCCCGCGTCGAGGGAGAGGAACTCCGCGTCGACGCCCCGCTCCCTGAGTGCGGGCAGCAGCGAGAGCAGGTGCTGCTCGGCGCCTCCGACCCCGCTCACCTTGGTCAGGTGGAGCACTTTCATCGCGCCAGGAGTCTGCGGTAGAGGCGCTCGACATCGTCGACCATGCGCTCGATCGAGAACCGGTCGCGCATCCGGCGGGCTCCCTCGGCGCCGAGCGCCGCCCGCACGTCCGGCTCGTCGCGCAGGCGTCGCAGATGCGACGCGAGCGCGGAGACGTCTCCGACGGGCGCGAGGAGCCCGGTCTCCCCGTCGTCGACCACGGCCGCGCGTGCCACCGGCCGCCGTCGCCACCACCGGCACGCCGGCGGCGAGCGCCTCGATCGCGACGACAGGTGTGCCTTCGTTCGCCGACGTCAGCAGGAAGGTGTCGAACGCCGAGTACCACGAGGCCATGTCGGTCACGTAGCCGAGGAGCCGCACCCGATCGTCGACGCCCAGCTTCGCCGCGAGCGCCTCGACCTGCGGGCGGAGCTCGCCGTCACCGGCGGCGACGAGTGTCGCGCCCTCGACCTCGGCGATTGCGTGGACGAGGTCGAGGGGGCGCTTGATCGCGGTCAGCCGGCCGGCCCAGCCGACCACGAAGCTCTCGCCGAGGCCGGCGCTCGCCCGGGTCGCTTCTCGCGTCGCGGCCGAACCGACCCGCGCGTCGAGGTCGAAGCCGTACGGGATGACCGTGAACTTGCCTGCCGGTGCGACGCCGTAGGAGACGAGGTCGTCGCGCACCTCGTCGCTGACCGCGACGAGGGCGTCGGTCGAATGCGCCAGCGCACGCTCCACGAGACGGAAGAACCGTTCGCGCCGCGCGTCGAAGTACCCGGCGAGGACGTGCCCGTGGTAGGTGTGGACGACCGCCGCCGGCCTCCCGCGTGCCGCGCAGCAGGGCGGCGAGCCGGCCGGTCGTGCCGGCCTTGGCGGTGTGCGTGTGCAGCACGTCCGGCCGCCGGTCGCGGAGCAGGCGCCACAGCGACCGGATCGCCTGCGCGTCGCGGCGCGGCGCGAGCTCGCGCTGCAGCTCGGGCAGGTGCAGATAGGGCACGTCGAGCCGGGCGGCGGTCTCCTCCATCGACGCCTCGCCGGGCGGGATCGAGCCCGCGACGACGAGCACGTCGTGGCCGAGCCGCCGCTGCCCCGCGGCCAGCTCGAGGACGGAGAGTGCCGCTCCGCCGACGTTCAATCTCGCGATCGCATGGACGACTCGGAGCGGCGAGCCGGTGGACATCCGGCCCTACGATACGTTGCCGCCCGCGGCGCGCCCCATGCGAATCGTCTTCCTCACAGGCATCTGGCCTCCCGACGTCGGCGGCCCCGCGACCCACGGACCGGATTTCGCGCGGTTCCTCCGCGACCGCGGCCACGACGTGCACGTCGTGACGATGGGGGATTCCGAGCCGAGCGAGCGGCCGGTGCCGGTGGAGGTCGTCGCCCGCGGCCGGCCGTTTCCCGTCCGCTACCCGCTGGTCGCCGCGCACGGCCTGCGCCTGGCGCGTAACGCCGATGTGATCTACGCGACGGCCACGTACGCGGCAGCGGCGTTCGCCGCGCGTGGTGCACGGCGGCCGCTCGTCGCCAAGCTGGTCTCCGACCCGGCGTATGAGCGCGCGTACCGCTACCGGCTGTTCGGCGGCTCGCTCGCGGAGTTCGAGCGCGCGGGCGGGGTGCGGCTGACGGCTCTCCGGAGCCTCCGGACGGCCTCGCTGCGAGCGGCGCGGAGGATCGTCGTCCCGAGCCGTTACCTCGCAGAGTTCGCGGCCCAGTGGGGCCTCGAGCCCGGTCGGATCGAGGTGCTCGTCAATCCCGCGCCGCCTTCGGCCGACGTCGAGGCCGCGGCGCTCGAGCGCGGGACGTTCGTGTTCGCCGGGCGGCTGACGAGGCAGAAGGCCTTGCCGGTCGCCCTGCGCGCCCTGACGCATGTGCCTGACGCCAGGCTCGTCGTCGTCGGGGACGGACCGATGCGCAGCTCGCTCGAGGGCGAGGCGGCGGCGCTCGGCGTCGCCGATCGCGTCCGCTTCGTCGGGGCGCATCCTCGCGACGAGGTGCTCAGGCAGCTGGCCGGAGCGGAGGCGGCGTTGCTGACGAGCGACTGGGAGAACCTCCCGCACGCCGCCGTCGAGGCGCTCGCCGTCGGCACACCCGTCGTCTCGACCGCGGTCGGCGGCGTCCCCGAGGTCGTCCACGACGGCGAGAACGGGCTGCTCGTTCCGGCCGGCGACGCGGAGGCGGTTGCCGGAGCGATGCGGCGGATCCTGGTCGAAGACGGGCTGCGAGACCGCCTCGCGGCAGCCGCGCAGGCCTCCGTCGACGCGATCTCGCGCGAGCGCGTCTACGGTCGTCTCGAGCAGATCCTGCGCGAGGCGGTCTAGGAGGGTTTGGCCGCCGCCGGCGCAAGCGCCGCCGCCGTGCCGATCGTCAGCCAGAAGAGCACCGTCACCGTCGCCCCGCCGAAGAGGCCGATGCCGGCGAGCACGCCGAGCATCGAAGCGGTCCAGGAAGGCGAGACGTACGCGAGGACCGGGTCGGGATCGTCCCGCGGCCGCCGCCGGCCTGCCTGGGCAGAGGCCCGCACGGTCATCGCGATCATCAGAAGGAAGAGCAGCGCCCCGAACACGCCGAGCTCGTAGAGGACCTGGTCGTAGGTCATCTGCGGGATGAAGGTGCCGTTCGCGGCTGGGAACAGGTCGGCCGGCTGCAGCGGGTAGCGGTGGTGCGCGTCGGGCAGGAAGCGCGCGTATTCCTTCGGCGGCAGGTCCGGATACCAGCCGGTCCCGAGGGCCGGGTTGGCGAGAAAGACGCGGCCGCCGATATAGACGAAGATGATCCGCTGGCTCCACGAGCCATGCTCGGCGCCGGCCGGATTGCTCGCGGAGTGGGTACCGAACCACGCGCGCAGGAAACTGAGGTTGTCCGACCGCAGCTCGAGCACTCCTCCCGTGATCGCGATCAGGACGGCCGCCGTCACGGCGAGCGTCCTCGCACGGAACGCACCGCGCACCAAGGCGACGACCGCGAGTGCGCCCGCGGCGAGGTACAGGCCGAGCAGGCTCGCGAACACTGCACCCAGCGTGAAGCCGACGGCGCCCGCCACACCGCCGACCTGCGCGATCCGCCGGTACCGGCCGGCTCCGGCGTAGAGGTGCGCGAACCAGATGCTGAGCGTCATCGTCCCGAGCGCCGCAAGGTCGTGCGAGCCGAGGAAGGACCGCTGCCGCTCGCCAGTGACGACGAAGCCCTTCAGCGCCGAGATGTCCGCGGCGATGTTCATTGCGACGAGGGCCGCGATTACGAGCCACACGCGATCGCCGCGGTCGAGGACGTAGACGGCACCCAGGGCGAGCGCGGCGATCTCGATCAGCTTGCCGCCGGCCACGAACGCATCGGCGCCGTTCGTCGCCGCGCTGACGAGGAGCCACACCGAGAATACGGCGGCAGGCAGCAGCACCGCCCAGGCACGCCGGGGCAGGTCGCGCCGGCGGGCGACACGCACGAGCAGCCAGAGCCCGAGCACGACGAGCAACACGTCGGACGCGTTGACCGAGATGCTCGTCGAGCCGGCGGAGATCGTCACCGACGGCTGCTGAGGAGCGCGGATCAGCGAGACGAGCAGCGTGACCACGAACATCGAGGTCAGCGGGTCGCGCAGTGTCCTCGCGAGCTCGCGCAGCTCAGCCACGGCGCCGGGCCCTACTCGTGAGGTCGACGAGCGCGGCACTGGCGAGGAGGGCGGCGACGAAGTCCCACGGCACCCGGTAGCGCGTCGCACCGACGAAGATCGCGGCGAACAGCCACTGATACGCGAGCAGGAGGAGGGCGACTGCCGCAAAGCGCCGCGGCACGCGGAACAGCCCGTACAGCGCGAGCACGAACACGACCCCGATGTAGATCGGTTCGACGGCGTCCCGAAGGTCGGTCAGCCGGCCGACCGCGGCGTCGCTCCGCGTCGGCGGTGGAGAGACGACCGGGTTCCAGAGCATCAGGCTCGCCTGAGCCGCGAGCCGGCCCTTCTCGCCGGGATGATCGGCCCAGAAACGCAGCACCTTGTCCTGGTAGAAGCTGACCTGGGCGCACTCGTCCACACTCTCGATGCGCCCTTGGCGGCGATAGAGTCGTCCGGCGTCCTGCGCGCTCGGTGGGAACGCCTTCGGGACGGGCACGTTGTCGATCCACAGGTCGTGCTGCAGCGTGTGCAGCGTCAGCGGATTGTTCGCCTCCCAGAGCGCGCGTGAGTCGGTGGTGAGCGCGTAGCAGCCGACCTGGACTCGGTTCCTGATCACCCACGGCGCCAGGACCACGGCGCACACGACGAGCATCGTGCCGAGCACGATCGCCGTGCGCATGCTCCACCGCCAGTACACGAGGAAGAGTGCGCCGACGGCGATCGGCAGCAGGGTCAAGCGGACGTTTCCGAGGATGGCGAGGCCGAAGACGGCGCCCAGCGCCGCGGCGAGCTTCGCCGAAGGGCGCTCGAGGACCGCGAGGGCGAGCAGCATGATCGCCGCCGCGAGCAGCGCGTCGAGAATCTCGCGATTGACGTGCACGTCGTGCCAGATCGAGTAGGGATGCAGGCTGACGATCACGGCTGCGCAAAGCCCCGACCAGGTCGGCAGCCAGCGACGCCCGATCTCGTAGACGAGCAGCGACGTTGCGACCGCGACGAGGATCTGTGCGCCGCCGACCACCTCCCAGGAGCGCTCGAGCGCCCAGTAGAGCGGGATCAGGAACCAGCTGTAGAGCGGCTGCGTGTAGGCAGTCGGGTGACCCGGGATGAAGCCGAACGTGCCGGTCGCGACGAACGTGCGCGCGATGTCGTCGCTCTTCTCTCCGTACGTGAAGGGCACCAGGATCGACCCGCGCTGGTCGACGAGCACGACCAGACGAGGCAGGGTTGCGGCGATCGCGATGACGGCGTACGCGCGACGGCGGCTGGTCGCAACCTCGGTGGCGAGGCGGCCGAGGGCGTGAGCTGCCACGGCGGGCAGTGTACGGAGGCGTGCTGACCTAGTATGGCGCGGTGCCGCGGCTCGTTCACTCCGGGCGCCCGCCCGGTGAGGCATTCGGCGGGCGTCGCGGTGTTGCGCTCACGCTCGTTGCGGTCGGTGCGTTCCTCGTCTCCTGCGCCGTCGCGCGGGGCGGCTTCTTCAGCTCGGTCGATCCGGGCGACGTCGGGCGGTACCACGACTTCGCGAATCAGATGCGGGACGGCCGGCTGCCGTATCGCGACTTCTACATGGAGTATCCGCCCGGTGCGATTCCGACCTTCCTCGCCCCGCTGCTGCTTGGTGCGATTGCGCACTACAACCTCGCGTTCAAGTTCACGGTCGCAGTTGCGGGAGTCGGGCTCGTCCTCGCGAGTGCGGCGGCGCTCCGGCTTCTTCGCGCCGAGCCGCCGCGCGTCGCGGCGACCTTCGTGCTCGTGGCGACCGCACCCGTGGCGCTGGGCGCCGTCGTCCTCAACCGGTACGACCTCTGGCCGGCGCTGATCTGTCAGCTGGCCCTGGTCGCGCTGCTCGCCGACCGGCCCCGGCTCGGCTTCGGGCTTCTCGCTCTCGGGTGCGTCGTCAAGCTCTATCCCCTCGTCGTCCTGCCGATCGCGGCCCTGCACGTGCTGCGGAAGTCCGGCCATCGGGCGCTGGCCGGCGCAGCGACGTCGTTCGTGGTCGTGTTCGCGGTCACGGTCCTCCCGTTCGCAGCTCTCGCACCGGGAGGGCTCGGCTACAGCGTGTACACGCAGTCGATCCGGCACCTCCAGCTCGAGAGCCTCGGGTCCTCGCTGCTGCTCGCCGCGGACAACCTCGGCCTGTACTCGGGCAGGATCATCGCCGGCAAGCCCGGATCGCTCGATCTCTCCGGCACGCTCCCGAATGCCCTCGGCGTGTTGACGGTGCTCGTGTTCCTGGCCGCGCTCGCCGCGGTCGTCGTGGCGTACTACCGCGCGGACGAGAGCAACGAGCTGCTCGTGCTCGGCTTCGCGGCGTCGGTGACGGCGTTCGTCGCGTTCTCGAAGGTCATCTCGCCGCAGTTCCTCGTGTGGCTCGTCCCGCTCGTCCCGCTCGTCGCGCGCCGCGTCGGCCTGGTCGCTTCGGCGGTGCTGTTCGCAGCCCTCGTCGCGACGCAGGTCGAGGTCGTGTACGAGCATCCGTTGCGGGCCTTCGGCTGGCCCGTCTGGGTGCTGCTCGCGCGGAACATGTTGCTCATCGTGCTGTTCCTCTTGCTGCTCTCGGCATTCCGGGCCGGCCGCCGAGTCGTGCCGAGACCGACGCCCGGCTGATGGCCCTGCCGCCCCGTGCATTGTTCGTCGGCCGCGGAAGGCTCCGGGTGCCGCTCGAGCCCTGGCTCGCCAAGAAGTGGGACGCAGTCGCGCAGGTGCTCGACGTGCGGGTTCTGAATGCGGGCACGGGCACCGGCGATGCGCGGTTCCGGCTGCTCCCGGAGCCGGCCGCTCCCTTCTATGCGGCGCTCGCGCCGGCGATCGCATCGGAACTGAGGAGCTTCCGGCCCGAGGTCGTGGTCGCGGCGGATCCGTTCGTCGGCGCGGCTGCTCTCACTGCGCGCGGTGTTGTGCGCTCGCCGGCCAAGGTGATCGTCGAGGTGCACGGCGATCCGGCGACGTTCACCCGCGCCTACGGGTCGAGCCTCCGCCGCACCGTCTCGGCTCTCGCGGATGGGGTGGCCAAGACGGCGATTCGACGCGCCGACACGACGCGGGCGCTCTCGGCCTTCACCTCGTCGATCGTCGAGGCGGCGCGCGGGGAGCCGGCGACCGCGTGCTTCCCCACCTGGAGCGACCTTGACGCCTTCGAGCGGCCGGCGCTCGTTCCGGTGCCGAGCGACCAGCGGATCGTCTTCGTCGGCGCGCTCGAGCGGTACAAGAACATCGACGGGCTCGCGTCGGCGTGGCGGCGCGTCGCCCACGGCGTTCTCGTGATCGTCGGCGACGGGTCGCGTCGGGAGGTCGTCGAACGGCTGGTGGCCGATCTCCCGGGCCGCGTGGTCCACCACCCGCGTCTCACGCCCGAGGAGGTCGCGGCCGAGCTCGACGCGGCGCGCGCGCTCGTACTGCCTTCCTGGCCCGAGGGGCTCGGGCGAGTCGTGCTCGAGGCATTCGCCCGCGGCCGGGCCGTCGTCGGTACCGACGGCGGCGGCATCCCCGACATGGCGACCGACGGTCACGACTCGCTTCTCGTTCAGCCGTACGACGAGGCCGCCCTCGTCGCAGCGCTCGAGCGTGTGCTCGTCGACCACGACCTCGCCGTTCGGCTCGGCCAAAATGCGCGCGAGTCGTATGCGCCGTGGCATCAGACGCCGGAGGACTTCGCGGACGCGTATCGCGAGCTCGTCGACCGGACGCTCGCAGGGGCGCGCTGATGCGCCTGGTCTTCGTCACGCAGACGCTCGACCCCGCTCACGGTTCTCTCGCGCAGACGCTCGACCTCGTCGAGGCGTTGGCGGCGCGCGTGGACGAGCTGCATGTGCTCGCCGCCGACGATCGCTGGCGCCACGCTCCCGCGAACGTCACCGTGCGCACCTACGGCGCCGGCGGCAAGCTCGGACGCGGCGTCGCGTTCGAGCGGGAGTTCGCGTCGTCACTCGGCGGGACCGATGCCGTGCTCGTGCACATGGTCCCGACGTTCCTGATCCTCGCTGCGCCGGCAGCCAAGGCCAGGCGCGTGCCGTTGCTCCTCTGGTACACGCACTGGCACGCGAGCCGCTCCCTTCGCCTCGCGACGAAGCTCGCAGACGTCGTCCTGAGCGTCGACCGGTCGAGCTTCCCGCTCGACAGCCCGAAGGTGCGCGGGATCGGGCATGCGATCGACGTCGACGTGTTCGACGCGCCGCCTGCCGAGCCGCACGCGGGCCCGCTGCGGCTGCTCGCGTTCGGACGCACGGCCCGCTGGAAGGGGCTCGGCACGCTGCTCGAAGCGTTCCGCATCGCCGACCTCGACGCGACGCTTGAGCTGCGCGGTCCGTCGCTGACTCCCGACGAGGTGTTGCATCGTCGCGAGCTGGAAGCTGCAGCGTTGAGCGACCCCCGCGTCACCGTGGAGCAGGCGGTGCCGCGTGCCGATGTGCCCGGCTTGCTGCGCGTCGCCGACGTCGTCGTCAGCCCCGCCGAGCCGCGCGCGGGCGCGACACTCGACAAGGCCGTGTACGAGGCAGCGGCGTGCTCGCGCCCCGTGATCACCACCAACGCCGCGCTGGCTCCGTTCCTGCGCGATCTACCGCTCCCGCTCCTCGCGCCGGCGCGCGATCCGGCCGCTCTCGCCCGCTCGCTCGCGGCCGTTGTGGGCGCCTCCGCGAACGAACGCGCCGAGGTCGGCGCAGAGTTGCGGCGTCGCGTCGTTGCGTGACCACTCGCTCGCGCACTGGGCCGACGCGGTGATCTCGACCGTGACCGATGTACGATCGCGCGGTGGCGGCTGAGCCTCAGACCGACGAGCCTGCTCCTTCTCCACCCCCCGTCGAGGACGTCCGCGCGATCAGGCCTTACGTCCTTTCGCGGGCGCAGCTGCGGACGTGGACGCGCCGGCTCGCAAGCATCGCCGCGCTGGCGACGATCGACGTCATAGGCCTCGTCGTCGGGCTCTACGCCGCCCTCGCGCTCCGGTCGCTGGTCTTCGATCCGAAACCGATTCTCTGGGGGCTCCTCTGGGACCACGAGACGAGTTGGCTCGCGTTCTTGATCCTGCTCTTGATCCTGGTCTTCTGGCAGGGGGGCCTGTACAGGCCGCGCGAGACCCGCGAGGCCGCCGCCCGTGTCGTCTCGAGCGTGCTGCTCGTCGCGCTCCTGTCGCTCGTGTTCGCGATCGGCACCGGACAGCACTTCACGACGTTCGGGCTCTATCTCGTCGCCTGGCTCTTCGTCGCGACGCTGATCGGCGCTCTGCGCGGAAGCTACGAGACCGTCACCGGGATGCTCCTACGGCGCTCCGGCGTGCGCAGGAAGGCCTTGCTCGTCGGAGACCGTGCGCAGCGCGCGCATCTCCGCGAAACGCTCGGCGCGAGCCGCCGAGGCATCTACTACGCGTTCGACGGTGAGTGCGAGCTGGTCGGCGAGGTCGAGGCGATGCTCGTCACGCGACCGTTCGACGAGGTGATCGTCGCAGACGCCGGGATCGACGAGGTCAGGCTGCTCCACCTCGTCGAGGCGGCGCACAAGCGTGGCGTCAGAGTCCGCGTCGCGCCGCGCACGACCGAGCTCCTGATCGAGCGCGGCGAGTACGTCCCCGGCCAGGGCATTCCGCTGTTCGAGCTGCGGCCGCCGATCTTCGCGGGCGCCCAGTGGGCGACGAAAAGGAGCTTCGACCTCGTCGTGGGCGTGCTGATCCTCATCATCGGGCTGCCGGTGTGGCTGCTGCTGGCGCTGGCGATCAAGCTGTCGTCGGCCGGGCCGGTGTTCTTCGGCGACCGGCGGATCGGGCTCGGCGAGCGGCCCTTCGAGATGCTCAAGTTCCGGACGATGGTCGCCGGCGCCGCCGATGCGCAGCCGGCGCTCGAGGGGGCGAACGAGGCGACCGGGCCGCTGTTCAAGATCCGCGACGACCCGCGGGTCACCGGCATCGGCAAGATGCTTCGGCGCCTCTCCATCGACGAGGTTCCGAACCTGATCAACGTCCTCCGCGGCCAGATGTCCCTCGTCGGGCCGAGGCCGCTCCCGGTCCGCGACTACGAGCGGCTCGAGGAGTGGCACCGCCGCCGCTACAACGTGCTTCCGGGCATGACCGGTCTCTGGCAGGTCGCGGGCCGCTCCGACCTGACGTTCGACGACCTCGTCCGGCTCGACTTCTACTACATCGAGAACTGGTCGATCTGGCTCGACATCTCGATTCTTCTCCGGACGCCCGCCGCGGTCTTCGCACGCAAAGGCGCGTACTAGTCCGGCGAGCACTCACACCGATCGGCCTCCTCGTCGTGGCCGCCGCCGTTGCGGGCGTGGTGATGCGCGTCTGGACGTACGGGATGATCATGTCGACGCCGAACGCGGACGAGGCGGTCGTCGGCCTGATGACGCGTCATGCCTTGCGCGGTGACCTGACGGTCTTCTACTGGGGCCAGGGCTACGGCGGGACGCAGGAGGTGCTGCTCACGGCGCCCGTCTTCTGGCTGTTCGGCGACGGCTGGCTGGCCCTTCGCCTGGTGCCGGTCGCGATCACGATCGCCACCGCGCTCGTCATCTGGAGGGTCGGGCGCCGGACGATCGGGGAGCCGGCCGCGACGGTGACCGCGGCGCTGTTCTGGGTCTGGCCGCCGTTCGCGATCTTCCAGCTCGTCCACCAGCAGGGCTTCTACGCCAGCAACGTCCTCTACTGCGCGCTCGTGCTGCTGCTGGCGCTGCGCGCCGCAGAGCGGCCGGACCGGCGCCGGGCAGCGGAGTTCGGTTTCGTCCTCGGGCTCGCGTTCTGGCAGACCGTGCAGATCGTCCCGATCGCCGCAGGCGCGATCGCGTGGACGGTCTGGAAGAGGCCGGCTGTCCTGCGCCAGATCGGCTTCGCCGCGGCCGCGGCCGTCGTCGGCGCTCTCCCGTGGCTCGTCTGGAACTTGACCCACAACTGGAAGTCCCTCGAGCAGGCGGGCGGAGGCGGTTACCTCCGCAGTCTTCGCCTCCTCGCCTCGCCGACGCTCCCGATGCTGGTCGGTCTGCGCGTCCCGCTGTCCGCCAAGCTCCTCCTGCCGAGCGCGCTCACGTACCTCGTGTACGTGGGCCTGGTCGCTCTCTTCATCTACGGCGCGTACAGGTCCCGGCATCGCTCGATCTCGCTTCTGTACGTCACCGCAGCGGTGTTTCCGCTTCTGTATGCAGGGTCGTCCACGACCGCGCAGGTGATCAGCACGCCTCGCTACGCAATGCCGCTCGTGCCGGTCCTCGTACTGCTCCTCGGTCAGTTCGCGAAGACCCCGCTGAAGGCGACCGCAATCGTCGCGTTCGCCACGTTCGTTTCCGCTGTCACCCTCGGCCGGATGAACGACTGGTTCAACGGGGAACCGCATCCGACGACTCAGGTCCGCGGGCTCGGCCCCCGCGACACGGTGCAGCTGGTGCCGCGGAACCTCGACGGGCTCGTCGCGGCACTCGACCGGTTGCACCTGAAGGACGTCTACACGGACTACTGGCTCGCCTATCGGCTCGACTTCGACACGAAGGAGCACATCACCGCCGTCGAGAATCGCCTAATCGGCATGAGGTTCGAGGACGGGAAGGCGGTGCCGACGCTGCTCTACACGCGCTACGCGCCGTACGCCCGAACCGTCAGGCGCGCGAACCACGGCTTCATCTTCTACCGCAAGCTCGTCGACAGCGCCGCCGTCGTCCCCGCGCTGGAGCGGCACGGCTACCGGCGGGTTCCGGCGGGCTCGTTCGTGATCCTGGTGCCGCCCGCGGCTGGGTCGACGGGATAGGGCTGCCGATTCCGACTACGAGTGCTCGACGACGATCACCGTGACCGGGACGTGGTAGCGCTCCCGCGCTGCGTCGACGGCGTCCTCCTCGAGCCATTTCTGATCTTCGGCGGCATGAACTGCCAGGACGAGTTGGTCGGCCGGGAACTCCCGCAGGCCGTCGTCTGCCGCCTGGATCGGGTCTTTCGAGCCGATCCGGCCACGAGCCTGGACGCCGATCCCCTCGAGCGCACGCAACGTCCCGTCGAGGTGCTCCGTCGCTTCGTCGTAACCCTGCTGATCGCCGGTCCATCGGTCGAGTCTCGAGCCGAGTGCCGGCGCGACGACGAACGCCTCGATCGCTTGCCCGTTGGCGTGCTCGTCGATTGCGGCCTGGAGAGACTCGGGCGGGCATGTGTCGTCGGCGATCACGAGTACACGGTGGACCGAGTCGTCGGCCGACGGACGGAGTGCGACAGGCTCGTCCCGGTCGACCGGGTGCCGATGGACCTTCGCAACCCGCACGGCGAGCAAGGCGCAGACGGCGAGACCGACCGCGCCGACGAGCAGCCACGCCCAGAGCCCGGCGCTGGACGCCGCAAAGAGGATGAAGAGCACGCCCAGGATCACGACGATCAGCCAGATCGCCATGAACTCTCTCTGCTTCAAGACCTGCACCGTCTCTCACCTCACTTCGGTCACGCCGGTCGGCAGTTGTGGGGAAATTACGACCGGGACGGCCGCAGGTCGTCGTCCTCTTTGGATGACCTGACGAGTGCACTGCCTCCTCTCCAGTCTGGGCGTTTACTACGCCGTAACGGCCCTCTGCGACACTTCACGCGTGCGCGCTCCGAAGCTCCTCGCGGTCGCCTCTGCGGTCGACCTCGACTTTCGCTATGGCTGTACGCCGGCCTGGTGGCAGCTCTGGAAGGGCCTGTACGAGGAGGGGGTCGACCTCGTCGTCACGCCGTACCGCGGCCGCCCGATCGAGTCGCCGTGGTGGCGGACGGCGCCGAACCCCGCATACGTCGAGGGTGAGTCGTTCGCGCGGGCGCGAGCCGCGGTGGCGCGCATTCGCGGCGACTCGCACCTGCGCCGGGCGGAGGAGAGCCCGGAGGACGGGCTCAGCGACAAGGTGACGCGCGAGGTGATCTGGCGCTGGGTGACGCCGCGGTGGGGGCGGCACCTGGAGCGGCTGATCGAACGCGAGCGTCCCGACGCGGTCATCGTCTTCACGGTGCCGATGGCTCACCTTCGCGGCATCCCGGAGCAGTTGCGTGCGAAGTTCGGCATCCCGGTCGTCTTCTACGACGGTGACGTGCCGATGAGCCTGCCGGAGTTCGGCGGCATGGACACGGGCTTCAACTGGTACCACGATGCCGATCCGTCGGAGTACGACCTGCTCGTCTCGAACTCGGAGGGCGGGCTCGAGCGGTTGCGGGAGCTCGGTGCACGCCGCGCCGAGGCGGTCTTCTGGGGAGCCGACCCGGAGTTCTTCTCGCCGCAGGCGGTCGACAAGAGCTCGGACGTCTTCTTCTACGGGTACGGCGACAAGTTCCGGCGCGAGTGGGTGCGGGAGATGGTCGGCGAGCCTTCGCGGCGGCTCGACGACGTGGACTTCGCGCTCGGCGGACGCGACTTCCAGGGCGACACCGGCAACGCCCGTCTCGTCGGCGATGTCCCTTTCAACGTCTTCGCGCGCGCGATCTCCGCGGCGCGTATCAACCTGTGCATCACGCGCCGCTCGCACGCGACCGTGTATGCCTCCTCGTCGTGCCGCCCGTTCGAGCTGGCCTCGGCGGGCGCCGCGATCGTGTCGAACCCGTACGACGGCCTCGAGCGCTGGTTCGAGCCTGGGTCGGAGGTGCTCATCGTCGAGACTGCTGACGAGGCCGTGGAGGCGTATCGCCGGCTGCTCGACGACCCGGGTGAGGCCGAGGCGATGGGTCTGCGAGCGCGTGAGCGCGTGCTCGACGAGCACACGTATCGTCACCGGGCCCGGCACCTGCTCGAGCTCGTCGGCCTGACGGTGCCCGCATGAAGAAGATCGCAATCGTCCCTGCGTACAACGAGCAAGGCGCGATCGGAGGCGTGGTCGACGAGTTGCGGGTCTTCGATCCCGAGCTCGACGTCGTCGTGGTGGACGACTGCTCTCGTGACGAGACCGCCGCGCGCGCGCGTGAACACGGCGCACGCGTCGTGACGCTGCCGTTCAACCTCGGCATCGGCGGGGCCGTCCAGACGGGATTCAGGTACGCGGCCGAGAACGACTACGAGCTCGCGGCCCGCGTGGACGGCGACGGCCAGCACGATCCGGCCGAGCTCGCCCCGCTCTTCGAGGCGGTCCTCGACGGGAAGGCCGACATCTGTGTCGGCTCCCGCTTCGCCGGGGCGGAAGGCTACCGCTCGTCGGCTGCCCGGCGCGTCGGCATCCGCATTCTCGCCCGCACGGTCTCGCTCCTGACCGGCCAGCGCGTGACCGACACGACGAGCGGGTTCCAGGTGCTGAACCGCAAGGCGATCGAGTTGTTCGCCGCCGACTACCCGCACGACTACCCGGAGGTCGAAGCGGCGGTGATGGTGCACAAGCATCGCCTGCAGCTCGTCGAGGTGCCCGTGAAGATGCGCGAGCGGGCCGCCGGCGAGTCGTCGATCCGTGGTGTCCGCACGGTCTACTACATGGCCAAGGTCATGCTCGCGATCCTGATCGGCGCGCTGCGGCGCCGCGCGACGCCTCTGGAGGACTCATGACCATCGCAGCGGCGGGTACGCCGCTCAAGGTCTCGCTGGTCGCGGTCGCGGCGTCGCTGCTCCTGCTCGGTGTCGTCTTCGAGCTCATCCGCTCCCGCCGCCTGCGCGAGCGGTACGCCCTGCTCTGGGTGCTCACCGGCGTCGTGCTGCTCGCGCTGTCGGCGTGGCGCGGTGGGCTGAACACGCTCGCGGGCTGGGTCGGCGTCGAGACCTACCCGCCTGCGGTGCTCTTCGCCGTTGCGCTGCTGTTCGTGCTCGCCGTCCTGCTCCACTACTCGACGGTGTTGTCGAAGGTGACGGACCAGAACGTGATCCTCGCGCAGCGGCTTGCGCTGCTCGAGCAGGCGCTCAGAGAGCGCGAAGACGAGCGAGAGCGGGCCGAACCGGAGGCACGAGTAGCGCCAGGGAGGTGAGCGTGACGGCGATCGCCGGTGCGGCCACCGACAGGGATTGCCAGAACGCAGCGTCGGCGTAGCCCTGCCTGGCCGCGTGCAGCACTGCGAACGTCAGCCACCCCCGAGGCTCGCTGCGAGTGCGACGGAGCGGCGCGTCGCGCCGATCACGCCGGCCACGCCGAGCCAGGCGATCATCGAGATCGACCAGGCGGTCTCGTGCAAGCCGTCCCGCACCGTCCCGAGGTCCCCGGTCCCCAGCGCGATCGAGACCAACCCCGCGACGACGAACAGCACCGATGCCGCGCGCACGAGGGCCAGCGCTGCGAGCAGCAGCCCGAGCGCGAACCATGGTGTGCCCGCAGGCCGACGAGGGCGGGAACGGCATCGTGCGTGAAGGTGTGCCTGTAGGTGCCGAGCGCGTACACGGTGCCGAGGACCGGCAGCAGGATGTAGACGAGAGCGGCGGCGACGCCGAACCTCTCGCCGCCGAGCCGCACGCCGAGCCGTTTCGTCAGCAGGACCGCGACGGGCGCGAGGACGAGAGCAGCTGTAGTTGCGAGCGGCCCATCCGTGCCGTAGGCGACGGCGACGCCCGCGACGACCACGACCTCCGCGCCCGCCAGGGCGGCGTCGGTCAGGCCGGGACGTGCGCGCTCGAGCGATACCACGCGACAGTCTTCTCGAGGCCCTCGCGCAGTGGGGTGCGCGCCGTGAAGCCGAACAGCCCCTCCGCACGGGAGGTGTCGAGCCGCCGGCGCGGCTGGCCGTTCGGCATCGAGCTGTCCCAGACGATCTCGCCGCTGAAGCCGGTGACCTCGGCGACGATCTCGGCCAGCTCGCGGATCGACGTCTCGACCCCTGTGCCGAGATTGACCGGGTCCGGCCCGTCGTACCGCTCGGCGGCGAGCAGCAGCCCGTCCGCACAGTCCTCGACATAGAGGAACTCGCGCGTCGGCGAACCGTCGCCCCAGAGCACGATCTCGCCGTCGGCGTCGAGCATCTTGCGGATCAGGGCAGGGATGACGTGTGACGAATGCAGGTCGAAGTTGTCGCCGGGCCCGTAGAGGTTGACCGGCAGGAGATGGATCGCGTTCGTGCCGTACTGCTCGCGGTAGGCCTGGGCGCCGACGAGCACGGACTTCTTCGCAATCCCGTAGGGCGCGTTCGTCTCCTCGGGATACCCGTTCCAGAGATCGTCCTCCTTGAAGGGGACGGGCGTGAACTTCGGGTACTCGCAGATCGTTCCAAGCGTGACGAGCTTGGGCGTCTCGTGCAGGCGGGCGGCCTCGAGCACGTGCGCCCCCATCATCAGGTTCGCGTACCAGTAGCGTCCGGGGTTCTCGCGGTTCGCACCGATCCCGCCCACCTCCGCGGCGAGGTGGAAGACGAGCTCCGGTTTCGCATCCGAGAACAGCCGCTCCGCGTCGTCGGCGCGTGTCAGGTCGTAGTCGCGACGGCGCGCGACGAACACGTCGGCACCGCGGGCGGCGAGACGCTGGACGAGGTGGGTGCCGAGGAAGCCTCCACCCCCGGTCACGAGGACCCTCGTCACGGCTGCTTGACCCGATCGGGCGTCAGCCAGTCGACGCGCCCCAACCAGCGCTCGCGGTTCGCCGCGTACCACTCGATCGTCCTCAGGACGCCCTCCTCCCAGGACACCTGCGGCTCCCAGCCCGTCTCGCGGTTCAGCTTGTCGTAGCCGACGCGCAGCGCCATCACGTCCGTCACGCCGGGTCGCAGCCGCTTGTCGTTGGTCACCACATGACGGTCGTCGGCCCAGAAGCCGTGCTCCGTGCCGGTGCGGATGATGAGGTCGGTCCAGTCGGCCATCGAGATGTTCGCGCCCTGCCCGTAGACGTAGACGTCGCCCGCAACTCCGCGTGCCGCGACGGTCAGATGGCCGCGCACGCCGTCGGTCGTGAAGCAGAAGTCGCGCAGGGGCTCGAGTGCACCGAGCTCGATCTCGGGACGGGTCAGCGCCTGGGTGATGATCGTTCCCGTCACGTAGCGCGGGTTCTGGCGCGGGCCGTAGTTGTTGAACATCCGCGTCACGACGCCGGGCACGCCGTAGGCGTCGTGGTAGTTCATCGTCAGGAAGTCGGCGGCGACCTTGGCGGTCGCGTAGATCGACTTCGGATTGATCGGCGAGCGCTCATGCAGGATCAGGCCGCCGAGCTCGTCGAAGTCGTGGTGGTGGGCGACCGACTCGCGGACATTGCCGTACTCCTCCGACGTGCCGGCCGTGTCGAACTTCTCCAGCTCGACGCTGTGGTCGACGACCGACTGCAGCAGGTTGAGCGTGCCGACGGTGTTCGCCATCACGGTCTCGTACGGGCGATGCCACGACTCGCCGACGTGGGCCTGCGCGCCGAGGTGGAAGACGAAGGGCTTGTCCGACGCCGGCACGAGGTGGTCCCGGATGCAGTAGTCCACCGACGTGCGGTCCGTGAGGTCGGCGAAGACGACGCGCAGCTGCCGGCGCAGGTGGCCGATGTTGTTCAGCGCGCCCGAAGACGTCGCGCGAACGAACGCGACCACGTTCGCCTCGAGGTGGACGAGCGCCTCGGTCAGATGCGAGCCCATGAAGCCGTCCGCACCGGTGACCAGGCACGTCCGTCCGGCGTAGTGATCGCCGAGCTCCGCTTTCAGGCGGTCGAGCTCGCCCTCGGACCAGGTGGCTGTATCGTCGCCGGGCACGGATGGAGGGTAATCGGTCAGGTGGTCGAGGGGCCGTACGGAGTGGGCTGCAGACGGGGATCTCGACCGCGGCCGTCAGCGGCTCGGCAGCGGTTCTCGGGATCATTCTCTCCCGCAAGTTTGGGCACGGCGTAAAGACTGACGGGTTCTTCGCCGCCTACGGTGTCTATCTCGCGCTCGTGCTCGTCGCCTCGTCGCTGCGCGTGATCGTGCTGCCCCGGTTCGTGACCGCCCGCGCGGGCGGGCGGCTCGGCCACGAGGTAGGAGCCTGGGCGGCGGGCCTCGCACCGCCGCTGGCCGTGCTCGTCGTCGTGTCTGTCCTTTGGCCGCACTCGATCGCGGGCCTTCTCACGTCGAGCGCGAGCGCCCGGGACCAGGCGGCGGTGCTGCTGCCGTGGATCATCCCGTCGGCCGTCGCCCAGATCTACGGAGGTCTCGTCGCGAGCGGGCTCGCCGCTCTCGACGACTACGGCTGGGCCGCGCTCGGGTTCGCCGTCGGATCGGTCGCCGGGGTCGTCCTGACGCTTGCCCTCATCGACCACGGCGTTGTCGCGTTCGGTTGGGGGCTCGCGCTGAACGGCTTGCTCTCGCTGGCGATCCCGTTCGTCCCGCTCCTCGCGCGCGGCGGCGTCGGCCGGCCGGACACGCGTGTCGGTTCGCGCCTGCTCGAACTGGGGGAGGGCGTTGTGCTTCCCGTCGTGCTGCAGGTCCTCTACCTGATCGCCTATCGGTTCTCGTCGGGGCTCGGGGTCGGCCGCGCGACGACCTTCTCGTACGCGTACCTGATCGCGGCGTTCCTCGTCGCGGTCACGGCGGCGTCCGCGGCCCTGGTCGCGACTGTTCCCTTCGCGCGCGAAGGGTCGTCGCCGGAGCGGGTCGCCCGGCACGTGGTCGCCATCTCGTGGCTCTCCCTGGCGCTCATCGCGGCGGCTGCCGGTGTGTTCGCTCTCGCCGGGGAGGCCGTGGTCCGACGCGTCCTCGGCTCGAGTTACGGAGGGAGTACGGGCGCCGAGCTCGGCCGCCTCGTCGTCTACCTCGTGCCGTGGACGGTCGCCTCGGTGGCGGTCACGGTCGCGTACCCGCTCGTCTTCGTCCGCGGGCGTGCGCGCTGGCTGCCGGTCGTGGCAGCCGCGGCCCTCGGCATCCAGGTGCTCGTCGAGTGGGCGGCGCGATCGCTGTTCGGGCTCGCCGGCGTGGCGGTCGGGCTCGGCATCACGACCGCCTTCGTGCTCGTCGCGCTGCTTTTCTCCCTCGGCGCCGTGGCGGCGTCGATCCGCGGCATCGTCGTCGCGACGGCGACGTGTGGAGCCGTCGCCGTCGCCGCCTTTGCACTGCCGCGACTCGTCGTCGGCCCGGTGGCGGCGGCCGCGGTCGGCCTGATCGCGTACTTCGCCGTGCTCGGTCTCTGGCGTCCGCGTGGGCTGCGCCATGCCTGGGCGTACATGCGGACCTTGGAGTAGCGTGCCTCTGTGCCCGGCCGCCTGAAGGAACTCGTTCGCCGTGCCGGCCGCACGGGAGTCGGCAAGAACCTGATCTACGCCTCCGTGCTCGACGACCCGGCAGCCCTTCGCTTTTCACACGTCGAGCGCTGGCCGGAGGAGGTTCGCGGTTTCGAGGATCTGTCGTTTCTGTTCTCCTCGAACCAGCTCAACCACGGCGTCGCGTCGCTGCAGATCGACGAGGCGGCGCTCCTCTACCGTCTTGCGCGCCAGGCGACCAGCGGGCCGTTCGCCGAGATCGGGAGGTTCAAGGGCGGCAGTACGTTCGTCTTCGCCTCTGCGCTGCCCGAGGGCGTCGAGCTCTGGTCGTACGACGTCCATCTCGCGCTGAGGCCGGACATGCCCGGCGCGGCGCTCGACGGCGAGCTGCGCGATGCGCTCAGCCGCTACGGGCTCGAGCACAAGGTGCACCTGCACGTCGCCGATTCCCGCACCGTCGATCCCCCGCCGGAGCCGCTCGCGCTGCTCTTCGTCGACGGCGACCACAGCTACGAGGGAGCGCGGGCGGATTACCAGCGCTGGGCGGCGTTCGTCCGGCCGGGTGGGCACCTGCTGTTCCACGACGCCGTCGACAGCGGCGGCTACGGCAACCACTATCCAGGCGTTGCCCGTGCCGTCGGCGAGGTCGACTCCGGCGCCTGGGAACGGCAGCCGGACGCGGGCTCGATCGCGCATTTCGTCCGCCGGTGAAGCTCGTCGCCGTCGTCCTCAACTGGAACGGCGGTGAGGACACGCTCGCGGCGCTCGAGTCGCTCGACGGGATCCCGACGATCTGCGTCGACAACGGCTCGACCGACGGCTCGGACCGCGAGGTCGCCGAGCGATTCCCAGACGTGGAGCTGCTGCGCACCGGCGCGAACCTCGGCTTCGCCGGCGGCAACAACGTCGGCCTGAAGCGGGCGCTCGAGCGTGGCGCCGACTGGGTCCTGTTGCTGAACAACGACGCGATCGCCGAGCCGGGCCTCGCCGCTGCGCTCGAGCGCGCGGCGCAGGCTCGTCCGGACGCGGGCCTGCTCGCCTGCAAGATCCTGCAGCTCGACGGCACCGTCCAGTACGCCGGCGCCTCCTTCAACGCACGCCTCGGATATTCGGGGCGCGTCTCGACCACCGGGCCTTCCGGCGTGCGGGACGTCGGGCGCGCCGACGGAGCGGCACTGGCGGTCTCGCGCGCCGCAGCCGAGCGTGCCGGCCTGCTCGACGAGTCGTTGTTCATGTACGTCGAGGATGTCGAGTGGTCGCTGCGGATCCGCAGGGCGGGCTTTGCCGTCGTGCTGGTTCCCGACGCCCTCGTCCGCCACAAGGGCTCCGCGGCGAGCGGCGGGACCGCATCGACGACGAACCTCTACTACGACACCCGCAACACGATCGTGGTCGCGGAGCGATATCTCCCGCTGCCGCGTGGACGGCGGGGGTTACGGCGTGGAGTGGTCGTCGGCGCGCACCTGGTACAGGCGCTCAGTCACCCGACGCGGAGAGGTGCGATTCGGGCGGTTCTCGCGGGATGGAGCGATGCCCGGGCCGGCAGGCTCGGTCAGAGAAGCTCGCCGTAGACGGCGTCTGTCGCGCGCGCGGTCTCGTCCCACGAATAGCGCGCGGCGCGCTCGAGGCCCCGGCGGGCCCATTCCTGCGGTGCGGCCAAGACGTCGAGCACTGCGTCTGCGATCGCGCGGCTGTCGTGGGGATCGAAGAGCCGAGCGGCGTCGCCGACGGTCTCCGGCAGTGCGGCTGCGTTCGAGCACGCGACCGGGCACCCGCACGCCATCGCTTCGAGCGGCGGGAGCCCGAAGCCTTCGTAGAGCGACGGAAAGACGAGAGCGGACGCGCGCTGCATCAGGGTCACGACCTCGAGCCAGTCGAGGTGCCCTTTCGCCTCGACGCCCTCCGGCACAGCGTCGAACTCGCTGCCGGTCAGTACGAGCCGGAGGTCCGGCCGCTCCTTTCTCACGAGCGCGAAGGCCTCGAACAGCCGCTCGTGGTTCTTGTGCGGCCAGCCGCGCGCCGGATAGAGCAGGAAGGGCTCGCGCTCGACGGCTCCCGGGGTGAGCACGGCGTGATCGATCCCGAGCGGCACCGCTCTGATTCGCGCCGGATCGAGCCCGAGGCGGTCGATCGCGCGCTCGCGGACGAACTCGCTGATCGCGATCACCCGGTCCGCGCGGCGCACCGACCGGTGCCAGAAGACGTTGCGAAAGACGCGCTCGGCCTGCGGGAACATCTCGGGCAGGTCGAGGTGCTGAACGTCGAGCAGCGTCACGACCGTCGGTGTCGTCACGCGCGGAATCTCGATCGTGAGCGGAAAATGCACGACGCCCGCACCCGCGAGCCCGGGGCGGAGACGACCGGGCCGCAGCGTTCCGTCGGCGATCGCTGCGAGCCGCCCCGGCACTGTGCGCGCGGACCGGTACCGCGTCGCGACCTCGCTCGGCAGGCCCTCTCCGGCGGCCGGCGCGATCGGCGGCACGAGAACGTGGTACCGGTTCGCTCCCACCCGCCCGAGCCCGCGCAGCAATTCGCGGACGTAGGTCTCGCTGCCGCCGAGCTCGCCCGGCACGAGCGTGAGGAGCGAGATCCCGACCACCTGGGCGATCGTAGTCCACTCCGCGAAGCCTTCTTACAGAGCCGTAATCCGGGCGAACTAGACTCCCGCGCAGTGCCGGAGGCCCCCGAGTCCGATGTTGCCGCGCTCTTCCAGAAGCTGAAGGACGAGGTTCACGCCGCGGGGCCGCGGCGCGACGGCGTTCCGCCCGCCCAGGTGCGCCTGTCCGTCCGCGACCAAGCCGAGCGCCTGTGGCCGGTCTCGGCGGAGCGGCCGATCGTCGGCAAGGGAGGGCCGCTCAAGTCGGTGTTGCGGCGCCTGATGAGGTGGTACGTCGAGCCCGCGTTCGCCGATCAGCGCGCGTTCAACGACGCCGTGCTGAAGCTCGTCGACGATCTCGACGAGCGGTTGCAGCGGCTCGAGCAGAAATGAGCTCGCTCACGTGAGGGTCGCGGTTTGCGCGCCGCAGGTGCCCTTCGTGCGCGGCGGGGCGGAGCTGATGGCGGACGACCTGGTGGTTGCGCTGCGCCGTCGCGGCCACGAGGCCGAGCTCGTGACGATCCCGTTCAAGTGGTATCCCGGCACACGCGTGCTCGACCAGGCGTTCCTGTGGCGTCTCGCCGATCTGACCGAGTCGGACGGGCGCCCGATCGACCGTGTGATCGCGACCAAGTTTCCGGCTTACTGCGTCCGGCATCCGAACAAGGTGGCCTGGGTGCTCCACCAGTTCCGGCAGGCCTACGACTACGACGGAACGGAGCTCGGGCAGTTCTCGGGCTCGCCGGAGGATCGTGCGACGCGACGCGCAATCGAGCGGCTCGACCGGACCGCGCTCGGCGAGGCGCGCCGCGTCTTCGCGACGTCGCGCAACGTCGCCGATCGGCTGCAGCGCTTCAACGGCATCGACGCGGAGATCCTTCCGCATCCTCCGCAGTCGCTCGCGTACAGAAGCGCCGAGCCCGAGGGGTTCGTCCTCTCGGTCAACCGGCTCGACCGTGCGAAGCGCATCGACCTGCTCGTCGAGGCTGCGCGACGCGTGCCCGCGTTGCGCATCGTGATTGCGGGCGAAGGTCCCGACCGCGAGCGGCTCGAGGGCCTGGCAGCCGGGCTGAACGGCCAGGTGGAGTTCGCGGGCCGGATCGACGACGATCGCCTGGCCGATCTGTATGCGCGGTGCTCGGCGGTGTACTACGCCCCGATCGACGAGGACTTCGGAATGGTCCCGTACGAGGCGTTCCTCTCGGCCAAGCCGGTCGTGACGACCGTCGATGCCGGCGGGCCGCTCGAGGTGGTGCGCGACCGCCAGACGGGTCTCGTCGTCGCTCCGGACGCGGACGAGCTCGGCCGCGCGTGCGAGTACGTGACGACGCACGCCGACGAGGCGAAGGCCTGGGGCGGAGCCGGTCAGGCGATTGCCGAGCGCGTCACCTGGGATGCGTGCGTCGACGCCCTCCTTGCATGAGGGTCTCCTACTACTCGCCGCTGCCGCCGTCGCGGTCGGGGATCGCCGACTACTCGGCGCTGCTCCTACCCGCGCTTCGCGAGCGCGTCGAAGTCGTCGTCGCCGAGCCCGGCCGGCGCGCGCCCGCAGCCGACATTGCGCTCTACCACCTCGGCAACGACCCGGATGCGCACGGATGGATCGTCGATGCGCTACATGTCAGGCCCGGCGTCGTCGTGCTGCACGAGTACGTGCTGCATCATCTCGTCGCCGGCGTGACGATCGGGCGCGGCGACGGGCGCGGCTACCTCGACGCGATGGAGCGGGAGCTCGGCGTCCCCGGGCGGCTCCTCGGACTGGGCGTGCTCGACAATCTCCTGCCGCTGCTCTGGGAGTCGCAGCCGGAGCGGTTCCCGCTCGCCGGCGTCTATCTCGACCAGGCGGCAGGGCTGATCGTCCACTCGCGGTACGTCGCAGAACGAGCGCGCGAAGCGGGCTACGGCGGGCGGCTCTGGCAGGTGCCGCACCCGGGTTGGCCGCACGGCCGGATCGAGCCCGCGGCGGACGTTCGCGGAGAGCCGCTCATCGGGTGCTTCGGGTTCCTCAACATGAACAAGCGCATTCCGCAGCTGCTCGAGGCGTTCGCCTCGCTGCGCCGGACGCAGCCGGGAGCGAGGTTGCTGCTCGTCGGCGCCGCGGGCGACCGCTTCGACGTCGGTCGCCGCCTGGAGCGCCTCGGGCTGACCGAAGGCGTGGAGCGTCTCGACTATGTCCCGGAGGACCGAATGTGGTCGCTGATGGCCGCGTGCGACGTGCTCGTCAATCTTCGCTATCCGACGATGGGCGAGACGTCGGGATCGGTGATTCGCGCGCTCTCGCTCGGACGGCCACTCGTCGTCTCCGACGTCGGTTGGTTCGCCGAGCTTCCGGACGACGTCGTGGTCAAGGTTCCGGTCGACGAGTACGAAGTGGTGATGCTCGAGGCAGCGATCGGGTTCGCCGCCGAGCACGGCGAGACACTCGGGGCGAACGCACGGACGTACGTCGAGCGGGAGCACGATCTCGATCGGGTTGCCGATCTCTATGTCGCCGCACTCGAATCGGCGGCGGGGGGCGATGCGGTCGACGATGCGGTCTTGCTGCGGATCGCACAGGCCGCGGCGGAGGTGGGGATCGACGACGCGCGGGCGCTCGCCCGCGCCGCTGTCGACGCCGGGATCGTCGGGTGACGTTCGCCCGTCGCGCGGTCTCGGTGCCGGCGTGGCTCTGGCTCACCGCGATCGTCACCGTCTCTGCCGCTGTTCGGATCGCGCTCGTCGGCCGCATGCCGGCGCCGTGGATCATGGTCGACGAGCTGATCTACTCGGAGCTCGGAAAGTCGGTCGCGTCCGACGGCCGCTTCCTGGTCCGCGGTGTTCCGTCGAGTGGCTACGGCTTCGTCTACCCGCTGTTGATCGCACCGGCATTCCGCGCGTACGGATCCGTCCCGCACGCGTACGCGGCGGCGAAGGCGATCAACGCGGTCGTCATGTCGCTGACTGCGATCCCGACGTACTTCCTCGCGCGCAGGCTGCTCTCGCAGGGGCTTTCGCTCGCCGCTGCCGCACTCACCGTGCTGATCCCGCCGATGCTCTACACCGGGATGCTGATGACGGAGAACGCGTTCTTCCCGATCTTCGTGCTGACGGCTCTCGTACTCGTCACGACGCTCGAGCAGCCGACGTGGCGGCGTCAGGTGGTGCTCCTCGCGGTTTGTGGTCTCGCGTTTGCGACCCGCGCCCAGGCTGTCGCGCTCTTCGGCGCGGCGCTCGTCGCCCCGATCGTGCACGGAGTGATCGAGCGGGACCTCCGCTCACGGCTCCGTCGTTTCGCGCCGCTCTACGGGCTGACCGCGGCGGGCGCCCTGCTTGCGCTCGCAGCGGGCGTCGCCCGCGGGCGCTCACCGCTGTCGCTGCTCGGCGCCTATCGTGCGGCGACCGACCGCGGGTACTCGATCTCGAGTATCGCCCACTACTTGCTGTGGCACGTCGCCGAGCTCGACCTCTCGCTCGGCGTGGTCGGAGTCGCTGCGCTCCTTGCGATCTGGCTTTCGCCCCGGAGCAGCTCGCCCGGCGTGCGCGCGTTCGCGGCCGCGACGCTGTCGATCACCGTCCTCCTCTTGGTCGAA
This sequence comes from uncultured Thermoleophilia bacterium, assembly GCA_963708505.1. Taxonomy (GTDB): domain Bacteria; phylum Actinomycetota; class Thermoleophilia; order Gaiellales; family Gaiellaceae; genus PALSA-600. The sequence continues at coordinate 700,101 of CAVPST010000007.1, read as the reverse complement.
GTGGCGGCGTTCGCGTCGATGCAGTCGTTTCGCATCGAGGAGCGCAACGACTTCTACGTCGCGCCGTTCGCAATCATCGCGCTGCTCGGGCTCGCGTCGCGTGACGACGTCGTCCCGCGGCGGCGATTCGTGCTCGCCCTCGCGGCGCTCGTGGCGGGCCTGCTGCCGTTCGCAGTGCCGTTCGCCCGCTTCGTCAATCCGTCCGCCGTCTCGGACACGTTCGGCCTGCTGCCGTGGTGGTGGGTGCAGGACCGCGGCATCCATTTCCACGCGCTGCGATTCGTCGCCCTCGGCACCGGGATCGTGGCCGCATCGCTCGTCTTCCTGCCGCGGCGGCTGGCGCTGATCGCGCCTGCGCTCGTGGCCGTCTACTTCGTGTTGGCCTCCGGCCTCGTCGAGAACGGCCGCCACGGCATTCGCCAAGCGTCGATCGGCGGGCTCTGGGCCGGTGTTCGTCTCCCGCACCCCGACTGGATCGATCGCCGCGTCGGCCGCAAGGCCGATGTGGCGTTCGTCTGGCACTACGCCGGCGAGACTCGGCCGCTCTGGGTGAACGAGTTCTTCAACCGCAGCGTGCACACCGTCTTCACGGTCGACGGCCCCGATCCCGCAGACGGCGGACTGCCGGAGACGCCCGTGCGCGAGCTGCCGGACGGCCGGCTCGCCACGGCGGCCGGTGTGGTCCCGCGTGTGCGGTACGCGGTCTCCTACACAGACATTGCGGGGCGTCCGCTCGCTCGCGATCCCGGGATCGGGCTCACGCTCTATCGCGTCAACGGGCCGCTCGTCGTCCTCACCCGCATCCGCGGGCTCTATCCGAATGACAGCTGGGCCGGCCGTACGGTCACGTATCGCCGGGTGCAGTGCCAGGGCGGGCGGCTGACGGTGCGGCTGGGGACCGACGCCCAGCTGTTCGACCGAGACCAGGTGGTTTCGGCATCCTTCGGCCGCGGCGGTCGCACGTCGGTCGTGATCCCGCCCGCCGAGCAGGTGACGATGGTCGTCCCGATGAGACCTGACGCCGCGCGGCGGTGCGAGGTGACGTTCACCTCCCGTCTCCTGCGTGTCCCGGCGAAGGTGCAGGCCGGCAGCAAGGACACACGCGCGCTCGGAGCACACTTCTACGCATTCGACTATTCGCCGCCTCGATGAGAATCGCCTTCGACGTCAGCCCGCTGTCCCACGAGCGAACCGGGGTGAACAACTACATCCGCGGCTCGCTCCGCGGCCTCGCCGAGGTCGCGTCCGAGCACGGTGACGACATCGTCGCCTTCGCGCCGACCTCTCCCGCCGGGAAGCGCGTCATCCCGGAGACGCTGGCCGGGATCGACGTCGAGCTGCGGCTCGTGACGCTCCCGTTCGCGCACGCGTGGCGCACCGCGTGGTCGGTGATCGCTCGCCCCGCGGCCGAGCGTTGGCTCGGCCCGTTCGACGCGCTGCACTTCAGCGACTGGATGTATCCGCCCCAGCGGGCCGGCGTTCGCGCGACGACGATCCACGACCTCGTGCCGGTCCACCATCCCGAGTGGACGACGGGTCGCACCCGCTCGATGCACGGACGCAAGTACCGGAACGCGGCCGCGACGTGCGACGTCGTCTTCGCCAACTCGTCGTTCACCGCCGACGACTTCGCGCACACGACCGGCTTCGCGCGGGAACGGGTGCTGGTCGCCCATCCAGGGGTGGGTGCGGAGTTCAGTGTGGACGGCCCTGTCGCCGAACGTGACCGGCCGTACCTGCTTACGGTGGCCACGCTCGAGCCCCGCAAGAATCTCGGCACCCTCGTCGAGGCGTTCGCATTGCTCGACGACACGGGCCTGTCGCTCGCAGTGGTCGGGGGTAGCGGTTGGGGCGAGCAGCCCGAGCTCGACCGGCCCGGCATCATCCGCCTCGGGCGCGTCGACGACGCGGAGCTGGCGCGGCTCTATCGGGGCGCCGCGGCTGTCGTCTATCCGTCGCGGTTCGAGGGATTCGGGATGCCGATCACCGAGGCAATGGCCTCGGGGGCGCCTGTCGTCGCCTCGGCGCACGCGTCGATGGACGAGGCAGCGGGCGGCGTCGCGGTTCGGGCCGACCCCGAGAGCGCGGAGGCGATTGCCGCAGCGATTCGCGAGGCACTCGCCCGGCGCGACGAGCTCCGGCGGCTCGGCCTGGAGCATGTCGAGCGATTCTCATGGCGCCGCGTCGGCGAGGTCTTCCGCGAGGGGTACCTCAAGTTCGCGTAGCCCTCGACACGACGCCTCTTCGGCAGACGCGCGCCGGAACGGCGAGGTACGTGCGCGGGCTGCGAGACCATCTCGACGTCGAGCTCGTCGAGCTGCACTACCCGGCGACATCGCGGGCGCGGACGCTTGCGGCCGACGCGCTCTGGTATCCGCGCCTGCGCGCGCCGGTCGGGGCCGACCTCCTGCACTGCCCCACGTTTCGCGGCCCGTTCCGGGCTCGGGGCCCTCTTGTCGTGACGGTGCACGATCTGGCCGTGCTCCGCCACCCGGAGTGGTTCAACCGTTGGACGGCTTGGTACTCACGTCTGGCAGTCCCGCGCGTGCTCCGCGCTGCAACACGCCTGATCGCCGTTTCGGAGTTCACGAAGGGCGAGATCGTCTCGCTCGTCGGGGTCGACGCGGCGAGGATCGACGTCGTCCCGAATGCGGTCGAGGACGTGTTCAAGCCCGACGGCCCGAAGGCCGAGGGCGACTACGTCCTTGCGGTCGGGACCCTCGAGCCGCGCAAGAACCTCGAGCGCATCGCGCGCGCAGTCGAAGGCGAGCTCCGGGTGGTCGGCGTGCGCGGCTGGGGCGGCGTCGATCCGCCCGCGAACGTCACCTGGCTGGGCGGGGTCTCGGACGACGAGCTTGCGGCCCTCTACCGCGGCGCGCGGTGTCTCGTCTACGCCTCCCTCTACGAGGGCTTCGGCATTCCCGTCGCCGAGGCGCTCGCGTGCGGCTGCCCGGTCGTCACCAGCCGCGATTCGGCGATGGCGGAGCTGGCCGGTGCCGACGCGGTGTACGTCGATCCGACCGTCGTCGAGTCGATTCGCGACGGCGTTGCGCATGCGGTCCGGGCCGCGCCGCGGGCTGGTCTCGGCTGGCCCGACGTCGCCCGGCGCACGCGTGAGGTCTACGAGGCCGCGTCGTGATCGTCCTCGACGCAGACGTGCTCGGACGGAACCGGACCGGTGAGGAGACCTACCTCCGGAACCTGCTCCGTGAGCTGCCCCGCGTGGCGCCGGACCTCCGCTTCGCCGCTGTCACGCGTCGCCCCGACCTCGTTCCCGCCGGTGTCGAGGCGATCGCACTGCCCGCCCGCTCGCAGGAGCTCCGCATGGCGTGGTCGCTACCCCGGCTGCTCCGGCGCCTGCGGCCCGAGTTGGCGCACTTCCAGCACGCCCTCCCGCTCGGCTGGCGCGGTCCTTCGGTCGTCACCCTGCACGACCTCCACTTCGAGCGGGACCCCGACGTGATGGGTCTCCTCGACCGGCTGACGTTCAAGGCGATGGTGCCCCGTGCCGCCCGGCGCGCGCGGCAGGTGCTCGCGGTCTCGGAGCGCACGAAGCGCGATGCGGTCGAGTTGTACGGGCTCGATCCCGCGAAGGTGACGGTCACCCCGCACGGCGTCGACCCCGCCTTCTCTCCCGGCGACGAGCGTCCGCACGAGTACGTCCTGTTCGTCGGCGCAGTCCAGGCACGCAAGAACCCGCTCGCGGCTCTGGCGGCCGCGCAGGAGAACGACCTGCCTCTGGTGGTCGCCGGTCCGGAGAAGGAGCCCGCGCTCGCCGCCGACCTGCGCGCACGCGGAGCCGATGTCCGAGGCTGGGTGACGCAGGCCGAGCTGGCCGAGCTCTACCGCGGCGCAGCGGCGCTCGTCCTGCCCTCCCGGCACGAGGGATTCGGGATTCCGGTCGTCGAGGCGATGGCAAGCGGGACGCCGGTCGTGCTCTCAGGAGACGCCGCGTTGCGCGAAGTCGCGGGCGACGCCGCGTCGTACGCCGAGGACGGTGACTACGGGCGCGCTTTGCGCGACGCGCTCGCCGACCGCGGCCGCCTTGCCGCCGCGGGGCTGGAGCGCGCTCGCAGGTACACCTGGGAAGCGACGGCGCAGCGCACCGCGGCTGTCTACCGGAGCCTGCTCGCATGAAGGTTGCCGCGGTCGTCGTCTCGCACGGCACGCCCGACGCGGTCGCGCACTCGCTCCCGGCACTGCGGGACCAGGTCGACGAGCTCGTCGTGATCGCGAACATCCCAGGCTCCGTTCCGGCGGGCGTCGACGCCGTCCAGAACGATGCGGCGCTCGGCTACGCCGCGAACCTGAACAAGGGGTTCGCGTTGACGACGGCGCCACTCGTCGTCTCGGTCAACCCCGACGCCACGCCTGAGCCCGGTGCGATCGAGGTGCTCTCGACGTTCATGGCGGATCACGATCGCTGCGGCGTCGCTGGTCCCCGCATGGTCTACCCCGACGGCACCTGGCAGCCATCCCGGAGACGCTTTCCGACCGTTGCCGGCACGCTCGTGCGCCGCACGCCGCTCAGATTGGTCGTGCCGCAGCGGCGCCACTTCCATCTCGACTCGGCCGTGCCGACGGAGCCGGTCGAGGCGGACTGGATGCTGGGCGGCTTCTTGATGCTGCGGCGGGCGATGCTCGCTGAGATCGGCGGCTTCGACGAGGGGTTCCGGCTCTACGGCGAGGACATCGACCTGCAGTACCGGGCGATGCGCGCCGGCTGGGAGCGGTGGTACTTACCGTCCGCCGTCGTCCGACACGAGCACCAGGCCGAGACCGACAAGCGCTGGCTGACGCGGCGTACGTTGTGGCATTGGGCCGGGATCGCTCGCTTCGTGCGCAAGCACCCGGAACGCTTGCGGTCCCGCTAAGGGTTGGGCGCGAAGGAGTAACCGACCTGCGCGGTCAACTTGCGGCCGTCTCCGGCGGTGAATGCACCGGCGGCCTGCCCCTCGACGATCAGCGGCGCCACGGCGGGAATGCGAATGATCTTGTCGTCGCACGGCGTCGAGCGCACGGTCGTGCGAGCCGACGTCTGGCGCGCCCCGGCCACCGGCTGGCCGCTTCGGTTGATGCGAAGCCGCGACACGATGAACGTGAACGTCGATGGCGCGAGGTTGCCGCAGGCCGCCGCGGCCGTGCGAGAGGCCGAGATCGTCAGCACGCCGTGCACGGGCCGGGTCGCGAAGCGCACGTAGCGCGAGGGCGTGCCGAGCTCCATCCAGCCGTCGGGAGTGATGCCCGAGGTGAAGTCGATCATCCGGATCGGGTGCGTCACGCGGTAGAGGACGAATCCGCCGGCCTTCTCCACGGCGACGCCGCGAATCCCGACCTCGGGCGGCGCGACGACCCAGTCCACGGGGAGTTGCGGCCTCATGGCGCCGTCGGTGCCGCTGAAATCGGGCGTGACCGTCGGCCCAGGAGGCGGCGTCGAGGCGTCGACCGACCAGGCCTGCTCGATCGACTGGTTCCAGAACTCGGTGCTCCAGAAACTCAGCGAGCTCTGCAGGGCCCTCCCGATGAAGAGCGACTTGGCGCGGCCGTTCTCCTGGTCGATCCAGTCGGGAGGCGTCGGGATCAGCGAGCGCTGAAACTTCGCCGGCGCAACGGCCTGGTGTGCGGCCGAGATCTCTCCCGTCAGGTTCCAGGCGACGACGGCCAGTCCGACCACCCCTGCTGTGATCGCCAGCGCACGCGGCGCGCGGGAGGTGTAGCGAAGCGAGAGCGCGAAGAGGACGGACAGCGCCAGGATCCCGTACAGCAGCCAACGCAGGTCGGAGATCGTCCAGAACCAGTTCTGGTTCAGCCACTGCAGGATCGAGAGCCCGAACGCATCCGAGTAGAGGTGCTCGTACGCGTGGTAGGGCGTCGACCACAGGAGCCAGGCGGTGGCGCCGGCGGCGAGGAGGAGCGGCAGTGGCCGCACACGGCGGTCGGCGACGAACCGCACCGCGGCCACGAAGACGATCGGGCTCAGATAGATCAGGTTCCGCTCCTCGACGCGGATCGCGAAGGTCGACGAAATGAACGACGCCTTGACGGCCGTATAGAGGCCGAACCAGAGGGTCGTCGCGGCGAGCACCGCGAGAAGAGCGCGATCCTCGCGGGTCTCCGCGTGGCCGCCGAGGAGCCAGGCGAGCGCGAGGACGACCGGCAGGACGCCCACCCCGATGGCAAACGCACCGAACGCCCACAGGCCGTAGGTGAACGCGCGGTGCCAGAAGTGCGTCCCGATGTACCACTCGTAGGAGTGGTGGATCAGGACCACGTCGAGAGCGATCGCGACCCCGACCAGCAGGACCACCGCCCGGAACTTCTCACCCCACGACCAGGTTCGGATCACCGCACGGGCTCGCGGTGACGTCGCCGCGAAGATTGCAGCCGCGAACACGGCGGCGAGCACGAGCACCCGAAGCTGGTCGCGGACGAAGGGAGCGATGAGGACGACGACTGCGGCCAGCGCGATGCTCGCCCGGGTCCGGCGCAACAGTGCTCGTGCGCCCAGATAGATCGTGAGCGTCGACCAGAAGTACGCGAGGGACTCGGGCATCAAGACGCCGGTGAGCGCGAGCGACGGGATCACTGCGGCCGCCGTGGCGGCGACGAACGAGTGCAGGCGTGGGACGAACAGCCGCGCGAGCCCGTAGGCAGGGAACAGCGACGCCGTCATCACGGCCACGTTCAGGTATTTCGCGACTGCGTATGACGGTGCGGTCCCGCCCGCCCACCACGCCGGCGCGAGGAAATACGCATACAGCGATCCGAACGGGGCGGGATGACCGCGGAGCTCGGGGTGCCCGGTGTGCGCGATCGCGCGCGAGAGGAGCGACCAGTTGAGCTCGTCCGTGAAGATCCACGGCGACACGATCCGCGTCGTCTGCCAGCCGTAGAGCAAGAGCAGGAGCAGGTAGACGGAGACCAGCGGATAGGCCGCGAGCAGGCGGTCGAGCTTCGTCGGCTTCGCGTCTGTCAACGAGTGCGCGGCTCGAGAATCACACGTGGGTCGACATCGACCTCGCGACGGACGACGCGACAGTCGAGCTCGCGTGCTTCACAGGCGCCGATGATCTTGGCGAGACGGTCGGGAGCGGCACTCGGGATCGTGATGAGGACGATGTCGGGGCGCGCACGGTCGAGTGCGGCATCGATCGACGCTGCACCGCCGAACACGCGCACCCCGTTCAGCCGGCGGCCGCGGATGCCCGGGTCGTCGTCGACGAAGCCGACGACGCGCTCGCCGGGAGTCTCGCGCAGCTCGCGCAGCAGGCTTCGTCCGGCACGACCCGCGCCGACGATCAGCACGCGACGCTCGTCTCGGCGCCGCGCAAGCTCGATCGTGTGGCTGATCGCGCGCTCGGCGAACCGTGCGGCGGTGATCGCCACCGAGCAGATCAGCGCGTCGATCACGAAGACGCTGCGCGAGAAGTCTCCGAGCGTTCCCTGCGTCAGCACGAGGATCCCGAGCGCCCCGACGGCCGAGACCGCCACTGCCGCCGTCGCGCGCACTGCGTCCCTTGCACTCGTGTAGCGCCAGACCCCGGCATACATCCCGAACAGGAGGAGCGCGATGTAGCGGCAGAGCAGCAGCACCGGCAGGGCGAGGAGGAAGAGATGGCGCTGGTTGGTCGTGCCGATGCCGTCGAAGCGGAGCAGGTACGCAGCGAGGAACGACGCCGAGATGAGCGCGCCGTCGACGACGACCTCGGCGATCCGTCGCGTGTAGACGTAGCGCGGACTTCGGCCCGCCCGGTCGACGTCGGCGAGGAAGCTGCCCAGCTGAATGAGGAGCGCGAAGGTCACGAGTACGCCGAATGCCGCCACCCGGCCGTTGCCGAATGCTTCGTAGGCAAGGCTGGTTGCACCGAGCGCGGCCGAGACGAGCGCCAGCAGGACGACGGCGCCGGTCTCCGAGACCCCGAGGGAAACCAGGCGATGCGAGCTGTGATCCCGTCCTCCCTGCGAGACGGGCCGGCCGTCGAGGAGACGCACGATCGTCACGAGTGTCGTGTCGAGGATCGGGACGGCCAGCACGAGCACGGGCAGGACGAGCGTCGCGACGGTCGACGAGGCGACGGTGTAGCTCGACGCGAGGCCGAGCGACGCCAGCGTGAATCCGATCAGCTGCGAGCCGCTGTCTCCCATCCACGCGAGAGCCGGGCGGCCGGGACGGAGGTTGAAAGGGAGGAACCCCAGGACGGCCAGCGCGAGCGAGACGGACAGGACGAGCACGAGGGCGGCGCCGCCCTGAATCGCGGCTGACGATGCGAAGAAGCCGGCGGCGATCACCGCCAGGCTCCCGGCCAGCCCGTCCATGTTGTCGAGCAGGTTGAACGCGTTGGTCATCCCGACGAGCCAGATCACGCCGAGCGGGATTGCGATCCACTTGTTGTGGAACAGCTCGACTGTCGTCCCGGTCGAGAGCACGATCGCGGCGCCGCCTAGTTGCGCTGCGAGCTTCGCGATGGGCGGCAGCGTGCGTACGTCGTCGATCAGACCGGCGACGAAGAGGAGGCTTGCGCCGGCGAAGATGCCAAGGAGGCGGCGGTCGGCCCCGAGCGGCCCGAGCACACACAGCCAGAGGCCGACGGTGAAGCCGGCGTAGATCCCGACGCCGCCGACGAGCGGTGTCGCGGCCGCGCGCCAGCGGCTCGCGTCGGGCGTACGTTCGAGCCCGCTGGCCACGCGCGAATGGAGCAAGAGCCAGACGACGAGGAAGCTGACGGGTAGCGCCGCGACTGCGCCGACTGCGGTCACAGGCTGCGAGGGTAGGGCATCGGTGTTAGGGCTGTGTATGTCGCCACAAGCCAGCCGTAGACTAGTTCGGGCCGATGACGGTCTACGCCGACCTGCTCCGCTACCGGGAGCTCTTCACGAACCTCTTCCGGCGGGACTTTCACGCCAAGTACAAGGGCTCGCTGCTCGGCGTAGCGTGGTCGCTCCTGAATCCGCTCGTGCTGCTGGGCGTCTACCTCGTCGTCTTCGGGCTGCTGATCAAGAACGGCAACATCCCGCACTACCCGATCTACCTGCTGGCCGGGCTCGCCTGCTGGATCTTCTTCTCGGTCTCGTTGCAGTCGGCGTCGCGATCGATGGTCGACAGTGCGGAGCTGATCAAGAAGGTGCGGTTCCCGCGGCAGCTCGTCGCGCTGTCGATGGTCGCGACGCAGGCGGTCACCTACGCGGTGATGATCGCGATCCTCGTCGTGCTGTCGCTCATCTTCATCCCGGATGCCAGGGCGAACGTGTGGACGACGATCCCGCTGGCGATTCTCTTCGCCGGTTTCGTCGCCGGCCTGGCGCTCCTCGTCGCGTGCCTGAACGTGCTGTTCCGCGACGTCGAGCACATCCTCACGGCAGCGCTTCTGCCCTGGTTCTTCCTGACGCCGATCCTCTGGTCGGTGACGACGCTGCCGGAGAAGGCGAAGTCGCACCACGCGCTCCTGAACCTGTTGCGGTGGGGAAACCCGGTCGCCCCACCGATCTTCGCGGTGCGGGATGCGATCTGGTCGGGGCATCTCCCACGCCTCGCCGACGTCGTCTACCTGGCCGTGGCGGCCGTGGTCGCGCTGGTCCTCGGGGCGCTCGTCTTCCGCGCGGTCGACGATCGCATCGCGGTCGAGCTCTGACACCCCGAGTCTGACACGAGTCAGACTCGAGTCTGACGCGGCCGCCGGGCCGGCGCACCGGGTCCGGCCGATCGGTCGACCACGTGTTTCCCACTTGCAACCGGTAAAGCCCGGTGCGGCGCGAAAGCGCATGCCGAGACGAGAAACGGCCGCCTCGGCACACTCTCGTCACGGTCTCGTTGCGATTTCGTGTGTCAGACGTGAGTCTGACTCGAGTCAGACGCGAGCGGGTCGCGCTGCCGCTCGTTACTTCTTGCGGCGGAGCACGATGCGGCCGTCGTAGATCCACGGTTCGTCGCGCGGGGCGGCGAAGGCCGGGAGGCTCGCGAGCTCGCCGAGCGGCTCGAGCTCGACGCCCGGCAACACGGACGGCGCGAGGAGCGGGCTCGAGAAACCTGGCACGCGGCCCTGCCCCGGCTCGTACGGCGCCAGCTCCTTCGGCCGGCGATGGAGCACTCCGGACGGCCAGGCGATCGCGCCCGCGACGACCGCGTACCCCTCCGCGTGCGCCGCCCGGACGCGTTCGTCCCAGTCCGGTGCGCGCTCCCAGCCCTCCGGCAGAGGCGCGTTGGGCTCGGCCTCGCGGGCTGCGACGTCGACGTCCTGCACGAGCATCGGGCTGCCGAGCTCGGAGAACCACGCGCGCAGCTCGGCCACCAGGTCGAACGCCAGCCGGTACCGGCCCGGGGGGATCGGCGCGCGGACGGCGGCCGTCACGGTCCCGCGCTCACCGGGGGCGAGTTGCGGCGCCGGAGTCCGGATCCCGTCCCAGTGGATCGGGTTGTCGCGCGCGTCGAGCCAGTGGTACGAGACGAACAGCTCACGCCGCCACGGCAGCGAGCCGGCGTTCTCGACCTCGAGCAGCACGTGTTCCACGGTGCCGGCGCGAGGCGCGACCGCCGGGAAGGCGCCGAAGCGGACTGCGAATGGGCCCGTGCTCACGGGTGGCTAGCCTAGAGCCTCGATGGAACCGCTACTCGTGCGCGCCGCCCGGCGCGAGCCGGTCGAGCGCACACCGGTGTGGTTCATGCGGCAGGCTGGACGGTCGCTGCCCGAGTATCGGGCGGTGCGGGCGAGCCACTCGTTCTGGGAGGTCGCGAACACGCCGGAGCTCTGTGCCGAGGTGACGTTGCAGCCCGTGCTCCGGCACGGCGTCGACGCGGCCGTGATGTTCGCCGACATCATGACCCCGGTGATCGGAATGGGGCTCGACGTCGAGCTCGTCGAAGGGGTCGGGCCCGTCGTCGCAGATCCGGTCAGAACTCTCGCCGCGGTCGAGCGGCTGCGCGTGCCCGAGCCGGAAGAGGCGTTCGCCCCGCTGCTCGAAGCGATCGCGATCGTGCGTCGCGAACTTACGCCCAGAGCAGGCGGTCGTCGGCTTCTGCGGCGCGCCGTTCACGGTCGCCGGCTATCTCGTGGAAGGCCGCCCGTCGCGCGAGTTCTCGACCGTCAAGGCATTGATGTACGGGCAACCCGAGGTGTGGCACGCCCTGCTCGACAAGCTCGCCGACTGCTTCTCGGGCTACGTCGCCGCGCAGGCGCGTGCCGGCGCCGACGTCGTCCAGCTGTTCGATTCGTGGGTCGGAGCCCTGACGCCGGCGGATTACGACGAGTTCGCGGCGCCGTGGTCGGCCCGCATCCTCGCCGCCGCCGGCGCACCGACGATCCACTTCGGCACCGGGACCGCGACGTTCCTGCCGGCGCTTGCCCGCGCGGGCGGGGACGTGATCGGGCTCGACTGGCGGATTCCGCTGGACGAGGGCTGGGAGCTCGTCGGAGACCGCGGCGTACAGGGGAATCTCGACCCCGCCGCCCTGCTGGGCCCCTGGGACCGGGCCGAACGCGAGGCGCGTGACGTCCTGCGCCGCGCCGGGGGGCGGCCGGGCCACATCTTCAACCTCGGGCACGGCGTGCTCCCGGGCACCGATCCGGGCAAGCTGACACAGCTCGCCCAGCTGGTCCAGGCGCTACCGTCAGCGGTGTGACGGCCGGACGGATCGTCGTCGACCGGGTCTCGCGGACGTTCCGCGTCTACCCGAAGGCGCAGCGCACGCTGAAGGACCTCTTCGTCGCCCGGGGGCGGCTCGGCGCGCGAGAGGTGAAGGCGCTCCGCGACGTATCGGTCACCGTCGAGCCCGGCGAGGCGGTCGGGCTCGTCGGCCGAAACGGCTCCGGCAAGTCGACCCTGTTGCGCCTCGTCTCCGGGATCATCAAGCCGACCGCGGGCCGCGTCGAGGCGGGCGGCCGCGTTGCATCGCTGCTCGAGCTCGGGGCCGGGTTCCACCCGGACTTCACGGGCCGGGAGAACGTCTATCTGAACGGCTCGATCCACGGGCTCTCGCGGAGTCGAGTACGCGAGGCGATGGACGAGATCGTCTCGTTCGCCGAGCTCGAGCAGTTCATCGACCTGCCGGTTCGTACGTACTCGTCGGGGATGTACATGCGACTCGGCTTCTCGGTCGCGGCGCACATCCAGTCGGACATCCTGCTGCTCGACGAGGTCTTCGCCGTCGGCGACGAACAGTTCCAGCGCAAGTGCTTCGGCAAGGTGGCCGAGTTCAAGAACCGCGGCGGCACGATCGTCTTCGTCTCGCACGACGCACAAGCTGTCGAGCGCCTCTGCGACCGCGCCGTGCTGCTGCGTCAGGGCGAGGTCGCGTTCGATGGGCGAACACAGGACGCGATCGCCGAGTATCGGCGGCTGCTCGCCGCAGACTCGAATCCCGAGGAGCTCGAGTCCGGCCTGCGCGAGTGGGGCACGGGCGAGGCGCGGATCGTCTCGGCCGACCTGCTCGACGCCGCGGGCGACGAGCGTTCGCAGTTCGCAGCGGGAGAGCCGTTGACCGTCCGTGTCGTCGTCTCGGCGGAGGCCGGGGTCGACCCGCCGATGATCGGCCTCGAGCTGCGCGACGACGGCGGTCTCGTGCTGGCCAGCGCTTCCCGTGCGACCTCGGAGCTTGGCTGGAACGGGGCGGCAGGCGAGCGCGAGCTCCGCTTCCACGTCGGGCGTCTCCCACTTGCCGACGGTCGCTTTCACCTCCGCGTCGCGCTGACGGATCCGGTGAGCGGCCTGCCGCTGCACGCACTCGACGACGCACTGCGGCTCTTCGTCTTCCCGTCCGGGGAGTCGACCGGGGCTGTGCTCCTGGACGGCGACTGGACGATGGAGGAGACGGGGCCGGGCGCGCCAATTGGGCGGGCGTGAGCACCGGGTGAGCTACCGCGCCTGTCCAGACTGGCCCCAACTGATGGAGATCGCGCCGGATCTGCAGTTCCGGCACTACACGCTTCGTGAGGTGCAGCTCCCGACCGATGCGTTCGTCCGATTGGAAGGCGTCGATCTCGATACCGTCGCGATCTGCTGCGACCTGGAGTCACACGTCTACAACCCCGCACACACTGAACGCGCCGTCGTCGACGCGCTGGCCGGCACGTACTGGACGGACGTCCACGAAGCCTCCCACCGCGAAGGCTGAGCACCCGGTCGCGCCGCACGGCGCCGGTAGTGTTGTCGAGTAGTGGCAACGGTGGTCGTCCCCTTCCGCGGCAGCGACCCGAAGCGGCGGCTCGATGCCCTGACGGATGGTGATCGCGTGCGGCTCGCGGAGGCGATGCTCGCAGATGTCGTCGCTGCCGCGACGGCAGTCGGCCGCGTCTTCGTCGTCTCGTCCGACCCGGTCGAGCTTCCGGATGGTGTCGAGCACGTTCCCGATCCGCGGCACGGTCAGGGTGCCGCCGTGCGGGCCGGGCTCGACGCCGCGTCGTCGGCGGGTGCACCGTCGCCGTTCCTCGTCGTGAACGCGGACCTCCCGTGCGTGACGCCGCGCGACCTGCTGACGCTTGCCGGTGCGGTCCCGGAGCATGGGCTTGCCGTCGTCCCCGCGGCCGACGGGACGACGAACGCCCTCGGCCTGTCGGACGAGAGCCACTTCGAGCCGCTCTACGGCCCCGGCAGCGCGGCGCGGTTCGTCGCGCTCAGCGGGTCGCGCGTCCTCGAGGCTCCGAACCTCGTCGACGATGTCGACACGGTTGAGGACCTCGCGCGGCTTGCGTCGCGACTCGGGCCTCGCACCCGCATCGTGCTCGCCGCGATTCAGCGCGAGGCCGCGGCGTGAAGATCGCGGTTCTCTCCGGCGGAGTCGGCGGCGCCCGCTTCCTGCGGGGCCTCAGCGAGGTGGTCGATCCGCGCGATATCTCGATCGTCGGAAACGTCGGCGACGACCTGGAGGTGCTCGGGCTGCACGTCTCGCCCGACCTCGACAGCATCCTCTACACGCTCGCGGGGCTCGGCGACGACGAGCGAGGCTGGGGTCGCGCCGACGAGTCGTGGCGCGCTCTCGCCACCGTCGCCGAGCTCGGCGGCGAGTCATGGTTCCGGCTCGGCGATCGCGATCTCGGACTGCATCTGGTGCGAACCCAGATGCTGCGGGAGGGAGCGCCGCTGTCCGAGGTGACTGAGCGCATCGCGCACGCCCTGGGGCTGCAGGCTGCGCTCCTGCCGGCGACGGACGACCCGCTGCGAACCTTCCTGGAGACCCCTGTCGGAACGCTGCCGTTCCAGACGTGGTTCGTCGCGCGCGGACACCGAGACGAGGTCGACGCCGTCCACTACGCGGGAGCACCGAAGGCCGTGCCTGCACCCGGCGTGCTGGAGGCGCTGCAGACCGCAGATCTGATCGTGATCGCCCCGAGCAACCCGTATGTCTCGATCGGCCCGATCCTTGCGGTGGCCGAGATCCAGGCGGCGGTGCGGGAACGCCGCGTCCCGTGTGTCGCCGTCAGCCCGCTGGTCGGAGGTCGTGCCGTCAAGGGGCCCGCAGACCGAATGCTCGCGCGGCTTGCTGGCGGCACCGCGCCGATGCACGTCGCATCCTGCTACGCGGGGCTGATCGACGTGCTCGTCGTCGACGAGCTCGATGCACCCGCAGAGCCCGTCGGCGGCGTCGAGCGAACCGTGGTGACCGAAACCCTCATGACGGATGCCTCGGCGGCGCGCCGGCTCGCTGCAGCGACGGTGCACGCGTCCGAGGCGCTCGCGTGAGGATCGCGATTCTCGGAGGGACAGGCAGTTTCGGGCGCGCGCTCGCACGCCGTCTGCTCTCGATCGGCGTCGACTCCGTCGTGATCGGCTCCCGCGATGCCGGTCGCGCGGCCGCGACGGCGAGCGAGCTCGGCGGCGACGCCATTACCGGTGCAGCGAACGTCGACGCGGTCCGTGGCGCCGACCTCGTCGTGCTTGCGGTCAAGGCGGACGCGGCACTCGACACTGCCCGCGAAGTTGCGTCGGCCCTCGGCGAGACCCCGCTTCTGTGTGTCGCGACTGCGATCGCGTTCGAGAAGGGCGTCGGCGCGCTTCCCGATCCGGACGCGCGCAGCCTCGCCGAGCGCGTGCAGGATGTCGTGCGCTCGCCGGTCGTTGCCGGTCTGCACTCGATCGCCGCCGCGAACCTCGACGAAGCGCCGCCGGACGAGGACGCGCTCATCTGCGGCGACGACCAGCGGGCCAAGGACCTGGCGCTCGAGCTGGCCGACAAGCTCGTCGCCGGGAGGGCGCTCGACGCGGGGCCGCTCGCCTCGGCGCGGGCCCTCGAAGGGATCACAGCGGTGATCGTCAATCTGAACCGCAGGTATCGCGCGCACGCAGGCGTGCGGATCACCGGCGTTCCAGCCGAAGGATGATCGAGCTCATTCCGGTGCGGGGCCTGCCGGAGATCCGGCGGGGCGACGACCTCGCGGCGCTCGTCGCCGGGCTCGTCGAGCTTCGGGATCGCGACGTCGTCGTCGTCGCGCAAAAGGCGGTCTCGAAGGTCGAAGGGCGGATCGTGCGCATCGACGAGCTCGAACCGTCGGACAAGGCACGCGAGCTGGCTGGAGACGAGCGCGATCCTCGTGAGATCGAGGCGATCCTGCGGGAGGCGAAGCAGATCGTGCGCGAGCGGGGGCCGCTCGTCATCACCCAGACGCGCCACGGGTTCATCTGCGCGTCGGCCGGCGTCGATCATTCGAACGCGCCGGAGCCCGGAACACTCGTCCTGCTGCCGGTCGATCCCGATCTGAGTGCGCGGACCCTGCGGACGCGGTTCCGTGAGCTCACCTCGCGCACGGTCGGCGTGATCGTCACCGACTCGTTCGGCCGGCCCTTTCGCCAGGGAACGACAGACGTGGCGATCGGTCTCGCCGGTGTGCAGGCGATCGTCGACCTGCGTGGGACGAAGGACCGCATCGGCTACGAGCTGCGAGCAAGCCGCGTCGCCGTCGCCGACCAGATTGCGGGAGCCGCAGATCTCGCGCGGGGGAAAGCAGAGGGAGTCCCGGTCGTGATCGTCCGCGGCCTCGAGGTCGAGGGCGACGGCACTGCGCAGGAGCTCGTGATCGAGCCCGAGCTCGATCTCTTTCGCTGACGCTTTTACCGCCGAACTCTTAACACTCTCCTGATCCTTTCCGCTCTGAGGCGCGCCGCCATCGGTACGCTGGGCCGCGGTCGCTGGCGGGCAGCAACGCTCAGTCGCTCGCACCTGTGACCTCTTAAGCCGAACTGCGGACATCTCGGGCCAAGGAGGCCAGGCATCTAATGCGTTCAACGCCGCTGCCGCGGCACAACTTCTTCCGTGCGCCCATCGTGGCCGCGCTGACGCTCTGCCTGGTGGTCGCTGCCGCGGGCGCGGCCCGGGCCGCCCACCGGGTGTCGCCCGACAAGGCGTCGGTCGGTGAGCTCCGGTCGCTCGCCGACCACTACCGCCGCGTCACCTGGGAGTACCAGCGTGCGGCGCATCTCCGGCGCACGAGAACCTCGTTCTCGTATCGCCGTAGCTCTGACCGCGCCTACCTTCGCTGGACGGTCGCGTCCTGGAAGAGCCGCGCGTACGTCGCGCAGCGCCGCGCCGTCGCCTCGATCCACACCAGGCTCGCAGTCAAGCTGCCGCCGCCGCCCGTCCCCCGTGCCTCGCTCCACCGGACGCTCACCTACACCCGCCGGCTCACGCTCAGCCTCCGCCGGATCTATCCGGGGCGAGTGTCCAGGTCGTTCGCGTCGGCGAACGCTGCGAGCGATCGTGCGGCGCTGCGTCTCTGGCAGGAGCGGAGCGCCGCCGCGGCGATCGCCGTGACCGAGCACGCCGTGCGCCGGGCCCAGATCGCAACGTCGCTGCTCGAGGACTTCATGTGCATCCACCGTTTCGAAGGCCGGTGGGACTCGAACACCGGCAACGGCTACTACGGCGGGCTGCAGATGGACAGGCGGTTCATGCAGCTGTACGGCCACGAGTTCGTCTCGCGTTGGGGCACGGCCGACAACTGGCCGGTCTGGGCCCAGCTCGAGGTGGCGGCGAAGGCCCACGCCTCGGGACGCGGTTTCACACCGTGGCCGAACACCGCGCGGGCCTGCGGCCTGATCTGACTTTCGCTCAAGACTGATCCTGGCACTGCCGATGAGGCCAGGAGATGGCTCAGAGCACTGCTGCGGCTGAAGGCCCGTACGCGCACGGGCCGTCGACGAGGGACGCGCGCGGCAGGCCTGAGGCGCTCGTCGAGTCGTATCGTCGCGTCGCGGAGGTCTTCCACGAGGTGATGTCCGAGCAGAGTCTCGACGCGCTGCTCGACCGCATCGCGGAGACGCTCTCGGAGCTCGTCCCGTACGAGGCGCTGCACATCTACGAGGCGGACGATCCGCGCCAGCAGCTCGTCCCGGTGCTCGCCCGCTCGCCCCAGTACGAGGAAGAGATCATGAACGACCGGCCCACGTACGGAGCTGGGCTGACCGGGTGGGCTGTGTCGAACCGCACGCCGGTCTGGACGAATCGCGCCGATCTCGATCCGCGTACCCACGTCATCCCGGGCACGCCGAACGATCCCGAGGCGCTGATCGTCGTCCCGCTGATCGCGCGAGGCGCCGTCAAGGGCGCGCTGAACATCTATCGGCTCGGCGAGGAGGCTCGGTTCGAGCAACACGAGTTCGAGCTGGCCAAATGGTTCGGCGATGCGGCCGCCCTCGCGTTCGACAACGCACAGATTCGCGCACGGCTCGAGCATCTCGCGCAGACCGACTCGCTGACCGGCCTCTACAACCATCGCTACTTCCACGAGCGCCTCCGGGCAGAGCTGACACGAGCCTCGCGCTCGCATGATTCGGTCGCAGTGCTGATGTTCGACCTCGACGACTTCAAGCGGGTCAACGACGTCTACGGCCACGCGCAGGGCGACGAGCTCCTCGAGCAGGTCGCGCACGTGGCGTCGGAGAACGTGCGCGGCTCCGACGTCGTCTGCCGCATCGGCGGCGAGGAGTTCGGCGTGATCATGCCGTCTTGCGACGCGACCGATGCGATGGGGCTGGCCGACAGGCTCGTCGACCGCGTGCGCACGGCGGTGTTCGAGCCGGCGGGGCGAGTGACGATCTCGATCGGCGTCGCGCAGGGTCCGCGCGATGCGATGAACCCGCGCGAGCTCGTCGCCTGCGCCGAGGCCGCGATGATGACGGCCAAGGCACACGGCAAGAACCAGATCGTCGCCTATGGCGACGTCGAGCCCGAGCGGCCGAACGCTGCGGTTGCCGCGCGGGACGCTCGCTCGATCGCGCACCTGAAACTTTTGCAGTCGCTCGCCGGAAAGCTCAACCGTCTGAACGACGTCAAGCAGATCGGCGAGGCGATCGCGACCGAGCTCCGCCTGCTGATCGACTACCACAACTGTCGGGTCGTCCTGCGGCGCGGCGACGACCTGATTCCGATCGCCTTCGTCGGCGACTACAGCGTCGAGATCGGCTCGACCAGGGAGGCGTACACGGGCAAGGTCGGGCAGGGCGTCACCGGGCGCGCCGTCTCGACCGGAGAGTCGCTGTTGATCCCGAACGCGCTCGAGTGCGACTTCGCCCGGCGCATTCCCGGCACGGCGGACATAGAGGAGTCGCTGGCAGTCGTGCCGTTGCGCTACGGGTCCCGCGTCACCGGCGCGATCGTGATCTCGAAGCTCGGTCTCGACCAGTTCGACGACGACGACATCAGGCTGCTCGAAGTGCTCGCCGGGCACGCCTCGGTTGCGCTCGAGAATGCCCATCTCTACGAGCATCAGCGAAGGGAGGCCGAAGGGGCGAAAGCACTCCTGGCGTTCACGGCCGAACTGCGGCAGGCGACCTCGGTCGACGAGATCTTTGCACTCACGGTCGCGACGGCGGCCGCGTTGTTCGCGACCGATCGAGCCTCTCTCTGGCTCGGCGACACGTGCGTCGCCGCGCACGGCGAGGCGCTCGCCGAGGGGCCGTCCGCGCCCCTCGCGGGCCGTGGACGCCTCGTCGTCGGTGTCGGTGAAGTCGACGACGAGCGCGAAGCGGCACTGCTCGTCGGGCTAGCCCACCAGGCGATTCAGGCGATCGAGAGCATCGAGCACCTCGACAGCCTCGAGAGAACCTTCGTCTCGACGGTCGAGGCGCTTGCGAACGCGCTGGAGGCGAGTGACGAGTACACGTCGTCTCACGCCCGCTGGATCACCGACGTCGCCTTGCTCGTGGGCAACGAGCTCGAGCTCGACCGCGAGGCGATGAAGCGCCTCGAGCTCGGAGCGCTCTTCCACGACATCGGGAAGATCGGCATCCCGTCCGAGATCCTGCGGAAGGCCGGCCCGCTCACCGAGGAGGAGTACCAGGTCGTCAAGGAGCACCCGGTGCTCGGCGCGCGGATCCTCGCTCCGATCGACCGCCTTGTCGACGTTCGCCCGATCGTGCGTGCTGCGCACGAGCGCTGGGACGGCACGGGGTACCCGGACGGCGTGGCCGGGAGCGAGATCCCGCTCGAGTCGCGGATCGTCTTCGTGTGCGACGCGTTCCACGCGATGACGAGCGACCGACCGTACCGCGGACGCCTACCGCACGAAGAGGCGCTCCGGCGCCTCCGCGAAGGGGCCGGGACGCAATTCGACCCGACCGTCGTCGAAACGTTCGTGCGGCTCTACGAGTCGGGCGACGTCGACCCCGTCGACTGACGGAGATCCTCGAGGCGGGCGATCTCGCACACGTCCTCGAAGCCGAGCCGCTTGAGGGTCGGGTAGGACGTCGACGGATCGGACTGGGTGACGAGTGCCGGCGTTCCACGCGCCACCGCGTACTCCCAGCGCGCGTGCACGAGCGCGCGGTAGAGGCCGCGACCGCGGGCCCACGGCGCGGTGGCACCGGCGAGCAGGAAGACGCCGCGCTCGGACGGGATCGCCAGCGCCGTCGCAGCGATCCGCCCCTCAAGCTGCGCGACGAACCCGACCGGGATGCCGAATTGCATCGATTCGTCGAAGTCGGAACGATTCCGCTCCCCCAGTTGCGCGCGCCGCTCCTCGGGGACCGCGAACGCATCCCACTGCACCTGGCGCGACTCGGCGAAGTCCTCGAAGGTAACGACCGTGCGCACCTCGATCGCCCCGGTCGGTCGAGGAGGTTCCTTCGTCAGCGCGAGCGCCCGCACCGCCGCGACTCCGTCGTCCGGCACCGTCAGGCCATGCTCGCGAAGCCGTTCGACCAGGTCGGCCGGGCGGGACGAGGGGCCGAGCCACCAGGTCGCCTTTTTCGTCGGGGAGACGAGCTCCCGCACCTCGGCGACGAGATCGCCGACGGCATCCTCATCGACGCTGACGGCGCTGACCGACGCCCAGGAGGCGCCCTGAAGGACGCTGACGCGACCGTCGTCGAAACGGGTCACGGACGATCCGGCCGGAACCGGTGCGTGCCGGTCGGGCAGCTCGGCATACTCACGAAGCTCGCGGCTCACGCTCACGGGTCGGACTCCACCTCGTACATCGTGCAGACGGCCTCGAAGCCGCATCGTTCGAGAATCGGCCGCGAGGAGTCCTGGGCGCCGACCGCCAGCGCAGGTGTTCCCCGCCGTACGGCTTCGTCCCAGCGTGCACGGACGAGCGCGCGGTAGCAGCCGCGGCCACGCGCGGCAGGAAGTGTCGCCCCGCCTGCGAGATAGAGGCCGCGCGGGCCTGCGATCGCGCTCGCCCATCGCGACCGGCTCGCCGTCGAGGAGCGCAAGCCACTCGCCACCCGGCCGGGCGAGGCGGCGCTCGAACGTCGAGGCTGCGTCGGCGCGCCTGCGTGCGGCGCCGGCCTCCGTCCAGGCCGCGGACGCCAACTCGATCTCGAGGCCGGCGAGGAAATCCTCGAACGTCTCGACCCGCTTCAGCTGGATGTCGTCGACTGCAGGCGGCTCGTGCTCCGTTGCCAGCGCAGTGAAAGTCGGGTCGAGTGGAGGCGCCGGCGCACGACACCCCGCCGCAAGCAGCGCCTCGGCGAGGTCGCCGCGAGGCGTCTGCCACCCGGTGCCTGCGCCCGGCATCAGCGCGCGAACCTCCTCGAAGACACCGCCGGCGGCGCCCGGGTCGAAGTCGAGGCGGCACACGCTGATCCACTGTCCGTCTCCCGAGAGCGAAGCGTGAAACCGCTCCTCGTCGACGACCCGTGCGCCGGGCGACGTCGCCAGGTATGCGTTCGGTGCTTCGGCGAACTGCCTAAGCGACGAATTCGTCGGCTACCGCCAGTGCATCGTCGAGAGTCGCGAGCCCCTCGTCGAGTTCGTCGCGCGTGATCGTCAACGGCGGGCAGCACATGACGACGTTCCAGTGCGTCATCAGATACAGGCCGCGGTCGAGCGCACGTTTCATGACGGCGCCCATCGGCTTCGCGTCCTCTCCGCTGCCGTTGAACGGCACGAGCGGCTCGCGCGTCTCGCGATTCTTGACGAGCTCGAGGCCCCAGAAGCAGCCGAGGCCGCGAACCTCGCCGATCGACGGGTGCTTCGCAGCAAGCTTGGCGAGCTCGGTGCGGAAGACCTCGCCCGTCGCGGCGGACTGCTCGACGATCCCCTCTTCCTGGAAGGCCTCGATCGAAGCGACAGCGGAGGCACACGCGAGCGGATGGCCGCTGTACGTCAGGCCGCCGGCGAACATCTTGTCGCGCACCCAGTCCGCGATCGGCTTCCGCACGACCATGGCGCCGAGCGGCACGTACCCCGAGTTGATGCCCTTCGCGACAGTCAGGATGTCCGGGACCACGTCCCAGTTGTCGACGCCGAACCACTTGCCGGTCCGGCCGAAGCCGGCCATGACCTCGTCGCAGATCAGCACGATCCCGTGGCGGTCGCACACCTCACGGATCGACTGCAGATACCCGTCGGGCGGAACGATGATCCCGTTGGTCCCGGTGACCGTCTCGAGGATCACCGCGGCGACGGTGTGTGCGCCTTCGTACTGGAGGATCTCCTCGAGGTGCGGTGCGCCCGAGCACACCGGGCACGGGTCGGGATGGCCGGCGGGGCAGCGATACGTGTACGGGTCGAACATGCGGACGACACCCGGCAGGCCAGGCTCGGCGGGCCAGCGACGCGGGTCGCCGGTGAGCGTGATCGCGCCGCCGGTCGCGCCGTGGTAGCTGCGATAGCGGGCGATGATCTTGTGCCGGCCGGTGTACCAGCGGGCCAGCTTGATCGCGTTCTCGTTCGCCTCGGCGCCGCCGTTCGTGAAGAACGACATCTGCAGGTCGCCCGGCGTCACCTCGGCGAGGAGCTTGCCGAGGCGGGAGCGAGACTCGGACGCCATGGGCGGCCCGATCGTCGCGAGCTTGTCGGCCTGGTCCTTGATCGCCTGCACGACCTTCGGATGCGAATGCCCGATCGAGACGTTGACGAGCTGGCTGGCGAAATCGAGGTAGCGATTGCCGTCGTAGTCGTAGAAGTGCCGCCCTTCGGCACGTTCGACTGCGATCGGGTTGATCGCGTTCTGCACGCTCCACGAGTAGAGGACGTAGTCCTTCGCGTCCTGGACGATCTGCCTGCCCAGCTCGGTGTTCGTCTGCGTCGTCGCCATGGCCCGATCCTAGCTGCCTCCAACCCTTGCGGAATCGTCCCCGCCGGAGCACCATTCCGGGGTGGCCGTTCTGGCCGATGCTCTGCTGCTCGAGCGCGAAGGGCACCTCGAGAGCCTGCGGCTCGCACTCGACGAGGCGACACGCGACTCGGGCCGGATCGTGCTCGTCGCCGGTGAGGCCGGAGTCGGCAAGACGGCCCTGGTCGCATCGTTCCGCGACGCGGCTCGCGACCGCGTGCGCGTCCTCGAGGGTGCCTGCGACAACCTCTTCACCCCACGCCCGCTGGCGCCGATCGCGGATGTCGCGAGCGCGACGGGTGGCCAGCTCGAGCGGGTCGTCGAGCGTGGGGCGCGTGCGTACGAGGTCTTGCCGTTCCTACTCGACGAGCTGGACGCCGAGCCAACGCTGGTCGTTGTCGAGGATCTGCACTGGGCCGACGAGGCGACGCTCGATCTCGTCCTGTTGCTGGCCCGGCGGATCGGCTCGACGAGGGCCCTCGTCGTCGCGACGTACCGTGATGACGAGCTCGGCCAGACGCATCCGCTTCGCCTCGCACTGGCACGCATCACGGTTGCTCCGACGGCTGCGACGCTGCAGGTGCCTCGGCTGTCGCTCGGTGCCGTCCGAGAGCTCGCCGAGGCGCACGACATCGATGCGGAGGGGCTCTTCGCCCGGACGGCGGGGAACGCCTTCTTCGTCACCGAAGCGCTCGCGTCGGGCGGCCACCAGGTTCCGCCGACCGTCCGCGACGCAGTTCTCGCGCGTGCCGCGACGCTCGACGACGGTGCGCGCCGCGTTCTCGATGCAGTCGCGGTCGTGCCGCCGCGGGCCGAGCTCTGGCTGCTCGAGGCCACGGTCGGTGAGGACGTGCGTCACCTCGACGGCGCTCTCATGTCGGGGATGATCGTCCAGGAAGGCGAGACCGTGGCGTTCCGGCACGAGCTCGCCCGCATGGCGATCGAGGAGATGCTGGGGCCGGTTCGGCGGCGCCACTTGCATCGCATCGTCCTGCGCGTGCTGCGCGCTCGCGGAGCGGACCTCGCGCTCCTCGCTCATCACGCGGAAGCCGGAGGGGACGGCGCGGCCGTCGCCGAACTGGCGCCTGCAGCCGCCGAGCGCGCGTCCGAGCTGGGCGCACACCGTGAAGCGGCATCGCAGTACGAACGTGCGCTTCGATTCGGCGAGGGCATCGCGGATGAGCGGCGAGCGGAGCTGCTCGAACAAGGGGGGCACGAGTGTTACCTGGCGGACCGGTTCAACGACGCCGTCAGCTGGATTGGCGAGGCGATCGAGCTCCGCCGGAACCTCGGGGATCTTCGCGGAGAGGCGCGGGCGCTGAGGCTGCTGTCGTCGACCGCCCGGTGCGGCGGTCAGCGGCTCGTCTCCGAGGCGAGCGGGCTGCGCGCTGTCGAGCTGCTCGAGGACTCGGGGGACAGCGGCGGGCTCGCCGCCGGATACGCGAATCTCGGAATGCTGGCCCTGAACGCGTACGAGCTCGGCGACGCTGTCGACCTGGGCCGTCGCGCCCTGGCGCTCGCCGTCGGCGAAGACGCGCCGGCGACGCTGGCGCACGCGTTGAACACCGTCGGGACTGCCAAGATCATCAGCGGGCAGCAAAGCGGCCTCGACGAGCTTCTCCGGAGCTTCGAGCTCGCCACTGCCGCCGGGCTCGAGGAGCACATCGGCCGCGCGATGATCCATCTGGCCGACGTCGCGGCCCAGACTCGGAACCATGCGCTTGCGGACCGCTACCTGCCGGAAGCGCTCGACTACTGCGCCGAGCGTGGCCTCGACCTCTGGCTGCGGTATCTGAACGTCTACAGCGCGCGAATCGAGCTCGACCGCGGGCGCTGGTCGCAGGCTCTCGACGCGATCCCGCCGAGCGTGGTCGACCCCGGGACGCCGTTGCCGCGCATCGTCGCGCTCGTCGTGCTGGGACTCGTCCGCGCCCGTCGCGGCGATCCCGAGAGCTCGACCGCACTCGACGAAGCCGGCGCTCTGGCCGAGGCTGCGATCGAGCTGCAATGGGCCCTCCCGGTTGCGGCAGCACGAGCCGAGGCGGCCTGGCTCGTCGGCGACTTCGAGGCGGTTCGCCGGGAGACCGACGAGGCGTTTGCGGCCGCCGCGGATCATGGGCTGCCGTGGTGGTCGGGCGAGCTCGCGTGCTGGCGGCGGCGCGCCGGCGTCGTCGACGTGCCTCCGCCGGTCGTGGCCGAGCCTTGGCTGCTCGAGCTCGGCGGCGAATGGGACGAGGCCGCGGCGCGGTGGCGCGACCTCGGCTGTCCGTACGAGGAGGCGCTCGCGCTTGCCGGCGGGGACGACGATGCGCTTCGGCGCTCCCACGCCCTGCTCGTCGAGCTTGGGGCCGCGCCCGCGGCCTCGATCGTCGCGAGGCGGCTGCGCGGGCGCGGCGTCCGGGGGATCAGCCGTGGCCCACGCTCTGCGACGCGTGTGAGCCCGGCCGGCCTGACGAACCGCGAGGTAGAGGTTCTCCAGCTGCTCGTCGACGGGCTCGGGAACCGCGAGATCGCGGAGCGGCTGTACGTCTCGCCGCGCACCGTCGAGCACCACGTCTCGGCCGTCCTGCGGAAGCTCCAAGCTCGAACCCGGGGCGAGGCGGCCGCGGTCGCGGCCCGGGGCGGGCTCTTGAAAGACCGGTAGCCGGCGATACCAACCTAGGCGGTCCTACCGATGCGGCGCCTGCCGGCCGCTCCTAGCGTCGAATCACACGATGAAAGGAGCACGAAATGCGCTTTGGACTTGCGATTCTCGTGGTTGCCATCTGCGCCGCCGGAGCCGTGGCGCTGGCAGCCGCGTCTTCGTCCTCGGGGGGGTCTCAGCTCGACGAGGCCCGCAACGCAACCGCCGCATTCCAGAACTTCGACAACCTCCCGGCCGAGTTCGGGGAGTTGAAAGACACGGCCGGGATCGCCTGTATCGCCATGCCGGAAATGCCGGGCATGCCGGCCGGGGCGATGGGCATCCACTACGTGAACGGAACCCGCGTCGGCGACCCGCGTGAGATCGCATCGAGGCCGGAGGCGATCATCTACGAGCCTCAGGCGAACGGCACGAAGCGGCTGGTCGCGGTCGAATACGTGGTGCTGCAGTCGGCGTGGGATGCGACCCATACGAAGCGGCCGGTGCTGTTCGGACAGGAGTTCAACTTCACGCCGGCCGGGAATCGCTTCGGCCTGCCGCCGTTCTACTCGCTGCACGCGTGGATCTGGAAGCACAACCCGGCAGGCATGTTCGCGATGTTCAATCCCGACGTGACCTGCGCGTTCGCTTGATGGAGACGTACGTGATCCTCAGGCGCTGCGGCTGGCAGACGGCGGACGAACTCGATGCCGCTGCCGGCCGCTCGATCGCAGAAGGCGACAAGGTTCCTGAGGACATCGCCTGGATCCGGAGCTATGTCCTCGAAGAGCGGGACGGGAGCGTCGGCACGGTCTGCATCTACCGGGCTTCGAGCCCCGAGGCGATCAGGGCGCACGCCGCCCGTGCCGACCTGCCGATCGACGAGATCGTCGCCGTGTCGGGCACCGTCGTCATCCGGCCCGACCCGGAGCCGGCGACGGCAACGGCCTAGGGCGGCGGGGCGGGGGCCGGGTCGACGGCCCCCGCCCCGCCGATTACGCTCGGCCCGTGACCTGCTCGAGCTGTGGCGCGGAGAACCGGGTCGGCGCACGATTCTGCGACGTGTGCGGAACCGCACTGGCGGTCGAGGCGTCGCACGACCTGCGGAAGGTTGTGACGGTGCTCTTCTGCGACGTCAGCGGCTCCACTGCGCTCGGCGAGCGCGTCGACCCTGAAACGCTGCGGTCGCTGATGGCGCGGTACTACGCCGTTGCCCGGGCGGCGATCGAGCGTCACGGCGGCACGGTCGAGAAGTTCATCGGCGACGCCGTGATGGCGGTCTTCGGCATTCCGGCGGTACGTGAGGACGACTCGCTGCGCGCAGTACGTGCTGCGATCGAGCTGCGCGACTCCGCCGAGGTCGACATTCGGATCGGCGTCAACACCGGAGAGGTCGTGACCGGCACAGGCGAGACGCTCGTCACGGGCGACGCAGTCAATGTCGCTGCGCGCCTCGAGCAAGCGGCCGCAGCGGGCGAGGTGCTGATCGGCGAGGCGACCTACGCGCTCGTCCGTGACGCCGTCGACGCCGAGCTTCTCCCACCGATCGAGGCGAAGGGAAAGTCCGAGCCCGTGACGGCGTACCGCCTGCGCGGCCTGACGGGCGAGACGGCGTATCTGCGCCGGACGGACGTCGCATTCGTCGGCCGCGAGCACGAGCAGCAGCTGCTCGAGAACGCCTGGGCGCGATCGCAATCCGAGAGCGCGTGCGCGCTCTTCACCATTCTCGGCACGGCCGGTGTCGGCAAGTCGCGACTGGCCGCCGAGTTCACGTTCGGGCTCGATGCAACGGTCGTTGCCGGGCGCTGCCTGTCGTACGGCGACGGCATCACCTACTGGCCGGCCGTCGAGGTCGTGAAGCAGCTGCTCGGAGACGAGTCGCCGCCGAACCCGGCGATCGCTTCGCTGCTCGGCGACGGCAACGTCACGGCGGAGGAGATCGCGATCAGTGTCCGGCGACTGCTCGAGGTCCGCGCGCGCGAGCGTCCGCTCGTCGTCGTCTTTGACGATCTGCAGTGGGCGGAACCGACGTTCCTCGAACTGGTCGAGCACGTCGTCGACTGGTCACGCGATGCGCCGATTCTCGTCCTCTGCCTCGCCCGTCCGGAGCTGCTCGAGCTCCGGACCGGTTGGGGCGGCGGCAAGCTCAACGCGACGACGGTTCTTCTGGAGCCGCTCAACGAGGTCGAAAGCGACGAGCTGATCGAGGCGCTGCTTGGGACGTCCGATCTCGACGGCGGTCTGCGCGCGCAGATTCGCACGGCGGCTGAGGGCAACCCGCTCTTCGTCGAGCAGATGCTGGCGATGGTCGGCGACGCACCGGGACAGGAGATCGCGGTACCGCCGACGATCCGGGCGCTGCTGGCTGCGCGGCTCGACCAGCTTCCAGGCGGCGAGCGCGGAGCCCTCGAGCGCGGCGCGGTCGAGGGCCAGGTGTTCCACAGCGGCGCGGTTCAGGCACTGGCCCCTACGGAGCCGGTTTCGCAGCAGCTCATGGGCCTCGTCCGGAAGGAGCTCGTCCGGCCGACGACACCGACGTTGCCCGGGGACGATGCGTTCCGCTTCCGCCACCTGTTGATCCGCGACGCGGCCTACGACGCCCTCCCGAAGTCGGTGCGCGCCGAACTGCACGAGCGGTTCTCCGACTGGCTCGCAGTGGCCGGGGCGGGACTCGTCGAGCTCGACGAGGTGCTCGGGTACCACCTCGAACAGGCCGCCCGCTACCGCGGAGAGCTCGGTGAGCAGATCGGCGATCTTCCGTCTCGCGCCGCAGAGCGGTTGATTACGGCGGGGGCGCGCGCCGTGATGCGCGGCGACTACGCCGCCGGCCGCAACCTTCTCTCGCGGGCCGTCGGACTGCTCCCGGGCGACGCGCCCGCGCGTTACCGGGCCCTGCCGTGGCTCGGCATCGCGACGTACGCACGCGGTGATCTCGACGAAGCCGACGCGATCTACACCGAGGCGATCGAGGGGGGCCAGGTGGACGACGCGTCGATCGCGTTCTTCCGTCGCTCGATGACGAGGGCGCAGAACGCCGTCGAGCCGTTCGACAAGCTCGAGCATGGGATTCGAGCCCGGCTCGAGGAACTCGGGCCTCGACTCTCGAACATCGCACGCGCGGATGGCCACTATGCGCTCGGACGCGTGCTCTTTTGGGCGGGGCGGACGGCGGAGTCCCTCGAGAGTGCGCTCGCCGCGCAGCGTGAGGCGCGCGAGGCGGGTCACGTCGTTGTCGAGGCGCAGTCCGGTGGGCTGGTGGGGACGGGCATGATCTACGGACCGACACCGTGGGCCGATTACGAGGCGTTCGCGCGTGCCGCGTTGGCCGACCGTGCGCGTCTCGGCGGGCTGGCAGCCAACGGTCTCGCCGGGCTCGGGTTCGCGGCGGCGTTTCAGGGACGCTTCTCCGAGTCGTGGAAGCTGTTCGCCGAATACGACTCGGAGATCCAAGAGCGCGGAGGGTCGGTCGCGCTGGTCTCCAACGCTCAGGACAGCGGCTTTGCGGCGCATCTCGCAGGCGAGCTCGAGCGCGCCGAGTCGCTCCTGCGCGCCGATTGGCTCGCGCTGGGTGGGCTTGGGGAGCGCGGGTTTCGGTCAACGACGGGCTGCCTGCTTGCCTTCGTCCTTGCCGAGCAGGGACGAAACGACGAAGCGGAGCAGATCGTGGAGGAGGCCGAGGCGCTGACGAGCGAAGACGATTGGCTCACCTTCGCCTTCGGCGCATGCGCCCGCGCGGTCGTGGGCCAGGGACGCGGACAGCACGACGGTGCGGTCGCGTATGCGCGTCGTGGCGTGGAGCTCGCCGACGCGACGGAATACGTCTTGCTCCAACCCTGGTTCTACTACGAGCTCGGCCGGGCCCTCGTCGGTGCGGGCCGGCGGGAGGAAGCCGCTGACGCCCTGCAGGCGTGTGTCCGCCTCGCACGGATCAAGGGCTCGACCGTCTTCCTCGACCGCGCCAGGGCGCTAGGCTGGTCCGACCAGTTCGAGGAGGGACACTCATGACCGACGTCGCCAGCGCACCGGCAATCGACGCGCCCGCAGCAGCCAAGCCGATCAACCACTGGATCTCCGGGCAGCGCGTCGCCGGCGAGTCGGGGCGCACGAGCCCCGTCTACAACCCCGCGAAGGGTGTCCAGACCGGTGTTCTCGACCTCGCCACCACCGAGGAGGTCGATCGTGCAGTCCAGGCCGCGAAGACCGCGTTCCCCGCCTGGCGCGCGCTGTCGCTTGCGAGGCGCGCGGAGCTCTTTTTCGCGATCCGCGAGCTCTTCCACGACAACCGTGAGGAGATCGCGCGCTACCTGACGCTCGAGCACGGGAAGGTCACCTCCGACGCCATCGGCGAGGTCACGCGAGGGCTCGAGGTGATCGAGTTCTGCTGCGGGATCCCGCACCTCCTGAAGGGCGGCATGACGGAGCAGGCGTCGACCGGAATCGACGTGTACTCGATCCGGCAGCCACTCGGCGTCGTCGCCGGCATCACGCCGTTCAACTTCCCGGCGATGGTCCCCATGTGGATGTGGGCGCCGGCACTCGCCTGCGGCAACACGTTCGTCCTCAAGCCGTCCGAGAAGGACCCGTCCGCATCGGTCTTCGCGGCGGAGCTGCTCAAGCAGGCGGGAGTGCCGGACGGCGTGTTCAACGTCGTGCACGGTGACAAGGTCGCCGTCGACGCGCTGCTCGAGCATCCGGACGTCGCGGCGATCTCGTTCGTCGGCTCGACGCCGATCGCGAAGTACGTCTACGAGACCGCGACGGCGAACGGCAAGCGGTGCCAGGCACTCGGCGGGGCGAAGAACCACATGATCGTGCTGCCCGACGCCGACATCGACATGGCTGCCGACGCCGCCGTCTCGGCGGGCTACGGCTCGGCCGGCGAGCGGTGCATGGCCGTCTCGATGGTCGTCGCGGTCGGCCATGCGGCCGACGAGCTCGTCGACGCCATCAAGCAGCGCATCCCGAACGTCAAGGTCGGCGACGGCCTGGACGCCTCGAGCGAGATGGGCCCGCTGATCACGCGCGAGCATCGCGACAAGGTCGCGTCGTACCTCGAGGACGCCGGCGGCAACGTCGTCGTCGACGGCCGCGAAGGAGCGCCCGACGACGGGTTCTTCCTCTCGCCGTCGCTGATCGACGACCTGAAGCCGGGAATGCGCGCCTACGACGACGAGATCTTCGGGCCGGTGCTCGGGATCACGCGCGTCGACACGTACGACGAGGCGATCAAGCTCGTCAACGACAACCCGTACGGGAACGGCACGGCGATCTTCACGCGCGACGGCGGCGTTGCCCGCCAGTTCCAGTTCGACGTGCAGGCCGGGATGGTCGGGATCAACGTCCCGATCCCGGTGCCCGTCGCGTACTACAGCTTCGGCGGCTGGAAGAACAGCCTCTTCGGCGACCGTCACATCTACGGCCCGGAGGGCATCGACTTCTACACGCGGTCGAAGGTCGTCACCTCGCGCTGGCCCGATCCGAAGACCTCGAAGGTCGACCTGGGCTTCCCGCAGACGAGGTAGCGCATGCGCGTCCTCGTCCTCGGGGCCGGCGGCGTCGGCAGCTCGGCCGCTGCGGTTGCCGCCAAACGCTCGTTCTTCGAGCGGATGGTGCTCGCCGACGTCGATGCGGACCGAGCCGCGCGATCGGTCGCCGGCCTCGGCGACCGGTTCGCTTCCGCGCAGGTCGACGCGTCGAACGTGCCGGCGATCGTCGACCTCGTCCGATCCGAGCGCGCGGACGTCGTCCTCAACGCCTGTGACCCACGGTTCAATCCGCCGATCCTCGAGGCGGCCCTCGCGGCCGGCGTCACGTATCTCGACATGGCGATGACGCTCTCGCGTCCGGGTGTCCTGCTCGGCTCGGAGCAGCTCGACCAGCACGAGGCCTGGCAGGAGGCTGGGCTGTTGTGCCTCGCCGGGATCGGCGTCGAGCCCGGGCTGTCGGATGTCCTGGCGCGCTACGCGGCCGACAACCTGTTCTCCGAGATCGACGAGCTCGGGGTTCGGGACGGCGCGAACCTCGTCGTTCAGGGCTACGACTTCGCCCCGACGTTCTCGATCTGGACGACGATCGAGGAATGTCTCAATCCGCCGCTGATCTGGGAGCGCGAGCGCGGCTGGTTCACGACGGAGCCGTTCTCGGAGCCTGAGGTGTTCGACTTCCCCGAGGGCATCGGCCCGCTCGAATGCGTCAACGTCGAGCACGAAGAGGTCGTGCTGATGCCGCGGTGGATCGACTGCAATCGCGTCACGTTCAAGTACGGCCTCGGCGAGGAGTTCATCGACGTGCTCAGGACGCTGCACAAGCTCGGCCTCGACTCGACGGAGCCCGTTTCGGTGCGCGGAGCCGACGTCGCTCCGCGCGACGTCGTCGCGGCCGCGCTGCCTGATCCGGCAACACTCGGCGATCGGATGACCGGCATGACG
This sequence comes from uncultured Thermoleophilia bacterium, assembly GCA_963708505.1. Lineage (GTDB taxonomy): Bacteria > Actinomycetota > Thermoleophilia > Gaiellales > Gaiellaceae > PALSA-600. The sequence continues at coordinate 668,566 of CAVPST010000007.1, read as the reverse complement.
TGCGCCGGCACGTTCGTCACGGGCACCGGGAAGGACGGGAAGCCTCGCGCCACCTACCTGTACCACGTCGTCGACAACGAGCAGGCGATGCGCGACTACGGCCATCAGGCGGTGGTGCTGCAGACGGCGCTCAACCCGGTCGTCGCGCTCGAGCTGCTGGCCGAGGGCGCCTGGCAGGGCTCCGGCGTGCTCGGACCGGAGGCGTTTCCGGCGGAGCCGTTCCTCGAGCTCCTCGCCGACTACGGCGCGCCGCACGGCGTTGCCGAGCACGACACATGACCGTCTCGAATTTGCGGGGAGATCGAGATTCGTCCATTGCCTTCGCGAGCGCGGCCGGAAGTAGGCTCGCGTCTGCCGTGCGCTTGGCACGGACCGCCGTGGATGCCGAGGAGGTGACCCGATGACGGTACGACGGCGAAAGAAATCGAAGCTTCAGAACGGCTGGATCGCGGCAGCCGTGGGTGCCGTCGCACTCGCCGCCGGGCTCGTGACGTTCTGGCGCGTGCGGTGGGCGAGCGGAAACGAGAGGAGAAGCGGTATGGACGCGAACAAGAAGGCGTCGCGGCGGATCTTGGAGGAGATCTTCGGGGCCGGGAAGTACGACGTGGCCGACGAGCTCCTGCAGGCGAAGGCGATCGGCCACGACCCGGCGCTACCGGGTCCCGTGCTCGGGCCGGAGGGCCTCAAGGAGTCGGCCCGCGCGTATCGCGCTGCCTTCCCGGACCTGAAGCTGACCGTCGAGGAGGTGGTCGGCGACGGCGATGTCGTCGCGATCCGCTGGAGCGCCAGCGGCACCCAGACGGGCGAGCTCTTCGGGATCGCGGCGTCCGGCAAGCAGGCGACGGTCACGGGGATCACGATCGACCACTACTCCGGCGGCAAGCTCGCCGAGTCGTGGACGAACTGGGACACGCTCGGCCTCCTGCAGCAGCTCGGCGCGGTGCCGACTGCTCTGCAGACGGCCTGACCGGCCCGCACGCGGTGGGCACCGAGGGGCCCACCGCCTCAACTCTTCGCGAGGAAATTGCCGATGGACCGCGTATCGGGGAGGTCCCAAGACGCTCAGATCAGCGATGTCATTCGCATTTCCGTCACCCGACCACATGCCGTGCCCGGACTGCGGCGCATCGGTTCCCCTGCGGGGTGACGCCGGCGAGCACTCCTGTGAGGAGGAGCGGCGCCTCGAGTACCGGCTCCTCGAGCTTCGTCCCGAGATCGAACGGTTCCCGGACGATCTGAAGGCGTGGCTCGACAGCCCGATCGGCCGCTTCCACCAGTGGCTGGCCGAGCGCGACCGCTAGGGGCTAGTGTAGTGCCTAGGCCGCGGGCAGCCGGCGCGCCGCCAGGGCGATCAGCGCCAGCACGCCGTCGACCGTCGCGATCGAGATGAACAGGGCCGCGGCAAACGGCCCACCGTCGTCCCAGCCGAAGAGCACGCAGAGGAACGCCGAGAGCACGTAGAGCCCGAGCCGCTCCGTGCGCGACCAGGTGTCGTAGCCGATGACGAGGCGCACCGCGCGCAGCCAGAACGGACCCCCGGCTTGTGCCAAGTTGGCACTAGCTTGGGCCTGCGCGATCAGCGTCGGGATGCGGCGGAGCGCGTCGCGGCCCTTGAAGAAGAGGACGATCGCGGTGTAGACGGCGAACTGGGCCCACACGCCGCGATGTGGGCCGTGGTCGAGCGCGAGCACCAGCACGCCCACGCCGACCGCGGCGTCGAACAATGCGAGGACGAGCGTCTCGAGCGGCGTCCGGGTCACGGTTCGAGCGTAGTAGGCTCGGCGGGTGAACTGCGCCACCTGTGGGGCTGAGAACCGACGGGAAGCGCGATTCTGCGATTCGTGCGGCGCGGCTCTCGCGGCCGAGCCTGCGCGCGAGCAGCGCAAGGTCGTGACCGTCCTCTTCTGCGACGTCTCGGGATCGACGGCCCTCGGCGAGTCGCTCGATCCCGAGGCGCTCCGCTCGACGATGGCCCGCTACTTCGACGTCGCACGTGTCGCGATCGAACGGCACGGCGGGACCGTCGAGAAGTTCATCGGAGACGCAGTGATGGCGGTCTTCGGCGTGCCGACGATCCGTGAGGACGATGCGCTGCGCGCCGTCCGCGCAGCCGCAGGAGCTGCGCGACGCGTCGAGATCGACGTGCGCATCGGCGTGAACACCGGCGAGGTCGTGACCGGAAGCGGTGACTCGCTCGTCACCGGCGACGCGGTCAATGTCGCCGCGCGGCTCGAACAGGCGGCGTGCGCCCGGCGAGGTGCTGATCGGCTAGGAGACGTACGAGCTCGTCCGCGGCGCGGTCGAGGTGGAGCTGCTGCCGCCGCTCGAAGCGAAGGGCAAGTCAGCGCCGCTCACCGGCTACCGGCTGCTCGCGCGTCACCGGCGACGCCGCAGTCGCGCGCCGGGTCGACGCGCCGCTTGTCGGCAGGGGGACGCGAGCGACGGCTGCTCGCGGACGCCTGGGAACGCGCCTGCGCCGAGCGAGCGCTGCTCGTTGTTCACGATCCTGGGCGCCGCCGGAGTCGGGAAATCCCGGCTGGCGGCGGAGTTCCTGGAGGGGCTCGACGCGACCGTCCTCCGCGGGACGCTGCCTCTCCTACGGCGACGGGATCACCTACTGGCCGGTGATCGAGGTCGTCAAACAGCTTCTCGGAGAGAGTGAGCCGCCGAACGTCGGAGTCTCAGCGCCCTGCTCGGCCACGGCCAGGCGGCCGCCGACGAGATTGCGTTCGCCGCTCGGAAGCTCTTCGAATCGGCGGCGGCAGAGCGGCCGCTGATCGTCCTCTTCGACGACCTGCAGTGGGGTGAGCCGACGTTCCTCGACCTCGTCGAGCACGTCGCCGAGTGGTCACGCGATGCGCCGATCCTGCTGCTTTGCCTCGCCCGCCCGGACCTGCTCGAGCTGCCGGCCGGATTGGGGCGGCGGCAAGCTCAATGCCACCACGGTCCTGCTCGAGCCGCTCACGCCGTCGGAGACGGACGAGCTGATCGACCGCCTGCTCGAGGGTGTTGCCGCTCGATCCGTCGCTGCGCGAGCGGATCCGCTCGGCCGCCGACGGCAACCCGCTCTTCGTCGAGCAGATGCTCGCGATGGTCGAGTCGTCTCCGGATGACTGTGACCGTGCCGGCCACCATCCAGGCGCTCATCTCCGCACGCCTCGACCAGTTGCCGACGGCGGAGCGCGCAGCGCTCGAGCGCGGCGCCGTCGAGGGCCAGGTCTTCCACAGAGGCGCCGTCGCTGCGCTCGCGCCGGACGACAGGAACGTCACGTCCAACCTGATGGGTCTCGTCCGCAAGGAACTTGTCCGGCCGAGCGCTGCGACTCTCCCGGACGACGACGCCTTTCGCTTCCGCCACCTTCTGATTCAGCGACGCCGCCTACGACGCACTGCCGAAGTCCGCCGCGCGCCGAGCTGCACGGACGGTTCGCGGCCTGGATCGAGGAGCGTGCCCCCGACCTGGTCGAGCTCGACGAGATCCTCGGCTACCACCTCGAGCAGGCGGCCGTCTACCGAGCCGAGCTTGGGACGCCGGATCCCGCCCTTGCCGCGGCCGCGGCCGCCCGGCTGTTTGCCGCCGGCCGCCGCGCAGTCGATCGGGACGACGCGCGGGCAGGTCTGCGCCTTCTCGAGCGGGCCATGGCACTCGCCGAGGACGCGAGGGAGGATCAACTCGCGATCAAGCGCTACCTCGGGGAGGCGCTCTACCTCGTCGGCGACCTCGAAGCTGCAGACGCGGCCCTTTCCGACGCGACGGGCTCTGCGGACGAGGACATCGCCGCGAGCGCGTTCTTCTTCCGCTCATTCACCCGTGGGCACAGCGGTGAGCATCTGCTCGAGACGCTGGCCGACGCAGTGCAGCAACGGCTTGCAGCGCTCGAAGCGGACGGCAGAGTGAGCGCACACACGCTCGGCCAGGGATACGCGGCCCTCGCTGACTTCATGCACTGGCTGGGTCGCTGTCAGGCCAGCGTCGACCACGGCCGGCGCGGGCTCGAGCTCGCGCGCGTGGCGGGCGACATCAAGCTCGAAGCGCACGCGAACGGGACCGTCGGCGCGGGGATGTTCTACGGTGCCACGCCGTTCGACGAGTGCGAGCGGCACGCACGCGACGTGATCGCACAGCTCGATCGCTTCGGGAGCCATGCAATGCGCGCGCAGTCTGGCCTGGCGAACATCGCCGCGTTGCAGGGCCGGTTCGAGGAGTCGCGGGAGTACTTCGAGACGTACCTCGCCTGGATGGCCGACCGCGGGAGACGCTTCGAGATCCTCTCGACGGCGATGTCGCGCGGAGCGTCCGAGCTCGCCGCCGGCGAGTACGAACGGGCGGAGGGGGTTCTCCGGGAGGGATGGGACGAGCTCGGCCGTCTCGGCGAAGGCGGCTTCCGCTCGACGACGGGCACCTATCTCGCCGAGGCGCTCGTCGAGCTGGGTCGGCTCGACGAAGCGCTTGCGATCCTCGACGAGGCGCAGTCGATGACCGCACCGGACGACTGGGTTACGCACGCCTACTCCGCGTACGTGCGCGGCCTCGCCGCCTCGGCCGCCGGGGATCACGAATCGGCCGCTGTACTCGTCGGGGAGGCGGTGGACCTCGCAGCTCAGAGGGAATACGTCGTCACGCGGGCGATCTTCTGGCTCGGCCAGGGGCGAGTTCTCCTCGCGGCAGGCCGCGCTGAGGAGGCGCGGGAGGCGCTCGAGGCCGCGGTCCGGCTGGCGCACCCCAAGGGCGCGAGCGTGGTCGAGAACCGGGCGCTCGAGCTGCTCAGGCGGTCTGAAGCACCGCCGGCTTCAGCTCCTCCCCGAACTTCGCACGCTTGACGAACTGCCCGATCCCCGGCTTCGCGACGAGCTCGTCGCCCTCGACGAGGACGTTGCCGCGCAGGAGGACCACGTCGGGCGAGCCCTGCACCTGGGTCCCCTCGTAGAGGTTGTAGTCGACCCGCGAATGGTGCGTCGCCGCGGAGATCGTCACGTGCTTCTCCGGGTCGAACACGACGAGGTCGGCGTCCGAGCCGACGGCGAGCGTCCCCTTGCGCGGGTAGAGCCCGAACAGCTTCGCGGGGTTGGTCGCCAGGAGCTCGACCATCCGGTTCAGCGAGATGCGGCCCGACCGCACGCCGAACTGGTGGATCATCTGCAGCCTGTTCTCGATGCCGGGGCCGCCGTTCGGGATCTTCGAGAAGTCGTCCTTGCCCAGTGACTTCTGGCCGTCCCAGTTGAACGCGCAATGGTCGGTCGAGATCGCCGACAGCACGTCGTTGCGCACGGCGTTCCAGAGCACGTCCTGGTTCGCCTTGTCGCGCGGCGGAGGCGTGTACACGAACTTGGCCCCCTCGAAGTTCGGGCGCTCGAGGTCGGTGTAGTCGACGAAGAAGTACTGCGTGCACGTCTCTCCCCACACGTCCCAGCCCTTCTCCCGCGCGAGCGCGATCGGCTCGACGGATTCCTTGCAGGAGACGTGGACGACGTAGAGCGGTGAGCCGGCGACGCGGGCCAGCTGGATCGCGCGGTTGGTCGCCTCGCCCTCGGTCTCGGGCGGGCGAGTGAGGGCGTGCCAGTGAGGCTCGGTGTGCCCCTCGGCGAGCGCGCGCTTGACGAGCACGTCGATCGCGTCGCCGTTCTCGGCGTGCACCATCACGAGCGCGCCCGTCTCGGCGGCGACCTCCATCGTCTTGAACAGCGTCTCGTCGTCGACCATGAGCGCGCCCTTGTAGGCCATGAAGAGCTTGTAGGAGGTGATGCCCTGATCGGGCAGGGAGGCGAGCTCCTCGAGCGACCCTCCGTCGTGCAGGTCGGTGACCGCGATGTGGTAGCCCATGTCGATCACCTGCTTGCCGTCGGCCTTCGACTTCCAGTCGGCGAGGGCGTCGCCGAAGCTCGTGCCCTGCGGCTGGATGCAGAAGTCGACGTGGCAGGTCGTGCCGCCGAAGGCGGCCGCCGTCTGGCCCGACTCGACGTCGTCGATCGTGACCGTCCCGCCGAACGGCATGTCGAGATGCGTGTGCGGGTCGATGCAGCCGGGCAGCACGTACTTGCCGGTCGCGTCGATCACCTTGTCTGCTGGGTTGTCGAGCGATTCGCCGATCAGGGAGATCCGCTCGCCGTCGATGAACACGTCGGCGACATAGTCGTCCGCCGCCGTGATGACGCGGCCATTCTTGATCAACACGGACATTGCGGATCTCCCTTCTCGGTCGAGTTGCTACTTTCCGCCTTCTGTCAGCGTGACAGTCGCGGCTTCCAGCTCTTGCCGTTGACGTCGACGCCGGCTGCCTTCAGCTGGTCGACTGCCCGCTGGGCATAGATGTAGTTCGTCGCGCCGTGCGGCGTCTTCTTGATCACGCCGTACGTCTTGGCGATTCTCGTCGTCTGGGCGACCGTCGCGGCCGGCACGAGGCCGATCCCCTTCGTGTTCGGCCAGATCAGCTTGTTGATCTCGTTCATCTGCCAGGTCTGGTGCCCCTTGCCGAGGAGCGACCCGTTCTTGAGCACGATGTCCACGCACTCCGACTGGTGGTCGCGGCAGTAGATCCAGCCCTGGAACGACGCCTTCAGGAAGGCGACGGTGGTCTTCTGGTTGACGGGCTGCGACAGCCAGTCGCCGCGGACGAAGACGTTGTCCTCGAGCATCGCGGTTCCGACCTTGCGGGCTCGCCATCTTGAAGACGTTCAGGTCGGACAGCTTGTAGAGCTGGCCGGTCGCCGGGTCCTTCGTCTCCAGCACCTGCGCGAGCTCGTTGTAGGTCATCGCCGCCGCCGCGTCGACCTGGTGCTTGAGGAGCAGAGTCCATGTCGAACGGCTGGTTGACGATCGTCACGTTGCTCGACTTCGCCGTGATTGATCCCGTTCTTCGTCAGCGCGGCGAACAGCTCCGGCTGGTTGCCGCAGCACCAGACGCCGACCTTCTTGCGCCGCATCTTCGCGATCGTGTCGATCCCGCTCGACTTCCACGTCAGCTCGGTCATCCCGGAGCGCTCGAACACCTGGGCGACCGAGACGAGACCGCTGCCCTTCTCGCGCGTGGCCATCAGGTTCGGCAGCCAGTCGAGGCCGAATTCGGCCTGCTTGCCGACGACGACCGTCTCCGGCGTGATGCTCGGGCCGCCGATCTTGATCTTCACGTCGAGCCCGGCGTTCTTGTAGTAGCCCTGCGCGACGGCCGCGTAGTAGCCGGCGAACTGTGCCTGCGTGACCCACTTCAGCTGCAGCGTCACCTTCGTGAGCTTCTGCTGCTTCGATGCAGCAGTCGCCGACACTGCTCCCCACGCGGCCAGTGCGACGAAGGCCAACGCGAGCAGGCCGACGGCCCCGTGTTTCCGATTCATCCAGTTCTCCTTTCGGTGTCGGCGACCTGCTCGGCCGCGTCCAGGCCATTCTCTACCAATCGTCATTCGGAGGAAAAACTCCGCGCCGACGGGTGCCAGCTGGTCGTCAGCCGCTCGGCGGTCGCAACGGCCGCGTAGAGCCCGATCCCGAACGCGCTCGCGAGCATGATCCCGGCCCAGGCACGCGGGAAATCGAACAGCTGCGAGTCGTTGAGGATGCTCACCCCGAGCGCATTCGTCGGGCCGCCGAAGTACTCGGCCACGATTGCTCCGATCATCGAGAGCACCGCAGCGACCTTGAGGCCGGTGAACATGAACGGCAGGGAGCTGGGAATGCGCACCCGGCGGAACGTGGCGAACTCGCCTCCGCCGTACGAGCGCATCAGCTCGATCGAGGAGGGATGGACCGATGTGAGCCCGCGCAGGGTGTTGATCATCGTCGGGAAGAAGCAGAGAACCGCGGCGATCGCCATCTTCGAGAAGGGGTTGAGCAGCCCGAACCAGTTGTTCGTGATCGGCGAGAACGCGATGATCGGGACGGCATTCGCCGCGATCGCGAGCGGCATCAGCGCCGTGCCCAGCCCATGGAAGCGCGCGAGCAGCAGCGCCACGAGGACTCCGAGCGCGGAGCCCAGGACGAAGCCGCCGAGCGCCTCCTTGAGCGTGTAGACCCCGTCGCTCCACAACGGGCTCTTGTTGTCCCAGAAGGACGTCGCGATGTCGGACGGCTTCGGCAGCAGGAACGTCTGGACGTGGAAGAGCGTCGTCAGGCCCTGCCAGAGCACGATTCCGAGCACGAACACGCCCAGCACCGGCAGCCAGTCCTTGAGGCGGCGGGTCAGAAGCGCTCCTCGACCGCGGCCGTCCGCTCGGCCGGCGCCGTGCCGTGGCCCGCAGCGAGCGTCTCGCGAACCGCCGTGATCAGCTCGAAGAAATGCGGGTCCTCGCGCGTCTCGGTCGTCCGAGGCTGCGCCAGGTCGACGTCGATGATCCCGGCCACTCGACCGGGCCGCGCCGACATGACGACGACGCGCGTCGAGAGGAACACGGCCTCGGGAATCGAGTGCGTGACGAACACGACGGTGCTGCCGGCCTTCTCCCAGATCCGCAGGAGCTCCATGTTCAGGCGCTCTCGCGTCATCTCGTCGAGCGCGCCGAACGGCTCGTCCATCAGCAGCAACGCGGGATCGAAGGAGAGCGCGCGGGCGATCGAGACGCGCTGCTGCATGCCGCCGGACAGCTGCCACGGACGACTCGACTCGAACCCTTTGAGCTCGACGAGCTCGAGCATCTCGTCCACGCGCGCGCGCCGCTTTGCCCTGTCCCAGCCCAGCATCTCGAGCGGCAGGGCCACGTTGCGCGCGACGGTGCGCCAGTCGTAGAGCACCGAGTCCTGGAAGACGATCCCGTAGTCGTGGTCGAGGCGCGCCCGGTGCGCGCTCTTCCCGTTGACGACGACCTGTGCCGCCGGACGGCTGGATCAGGTCGCCGATGATGCGGAGGAGCGTCGACTTGCCGCAGCCGGACGGCCCGATCAGCGAGACGAACTCGCCGGCCTGGATGTCGAGCGTGATGTCCTCGAGCGCCGTCACCCCGGTCCGGAACGACTTCGAGAGGCCGTCGATCGAGACGACCGATGTTCGGCTGGTCGGTCATGTGACGTGCTCCGGCGCGCGGCGCAGCACGAGCCGCTCCGTGATCGCGACCGCGACGAAGAACACGATCCCGAGCGCGGCGCAGACGACGTTCGTCGCCCAGAGGAACGTCGGCTCGAGCGAGTAGTACTGGTTGAAGTTGACGATCGCGCCGCCGAGGCCGTTCTGGATCGAAGCCGGCGTCTCGCCGATGATCGCGCCGATCACGCTCGCGGTGGCCGAGATCTTGAGGGCGGTGAAGATGTAGGGCACCGACGACGGGACCTGCAGCCGCCAGAGCACGCTCCGGCGCGAGGCGGCGTACGACTGCATCAACTCGACGGCGCGGGGATCGACCGAGTGGAGTCCCCGCAGGGTGTTGATGGCGACCGGGAAGAACGTGAGGTACGCGGTGAGGATGGCGACGGACTTCCAGCCCGCGATGCCCTTCGAGCCGAGCCCGACGACGACCATCGGTGCGATCGCGAGGATCGGCACCGTCTGCGAGGCGACGATGTACGGCAGGATTCCCCGCTCGAGCAGACGCGACTGCGAGAGGGCGACGGCGAGCCCGAAGCCGACGACGCCGCCCAGGAAGAAGCCCGCAAGGGCCTCCTTGCCGGTGAACCAGGCCGCGCTGAGCAGCGACCGGATGAGCGGCGGGCCGCCCGTGGTCGTCGGTTGCCAGAACGCCGCCACGACGTCGTGCAGGTGCGGCATCGAGGTGTCGTCGACGACGAACGGCCACGTCCACTGCGTCGTCTCCCAGACCCACTTGTAGAGCTCCCACGAGCCCCACAGCGCCGCGAGGACGAGGACCGTCGTGAGTACGCGGCGCATGAGTTCAGTGATTACCACACCAGGAGTGGCGCTGTATTCTCGGCGCGTGCCACTCGAGCCAGCGCGTGTGGTCGACGATCTCAAGGCGCTCCGCGAGCAGACCGGCGACGCCGAAGGAGCCCAGCGTGTGGCGTGGACGGACACCTGGGAGAAGGCGCGCGCCTTCCTGCGGGCGAGGGTTGCGCCGACAGGCGCCGCCGAGACGATCGACGAGGCCGGGAACCAGTGGTTCACCCTGCCCGGAGCCTCCGACAAGGTGCTCGTGATCGGCGGCCACATGGACTCGGTGCCGAACGGCGGCTGGCTCGACGGCTGTCTGAACGTGCTCGCCGGGGTCGAGGTGCTGCGTCGGATCGCCGAGGACGGCGAGCCTGCTGTCACGGTGCGGCTCGTCTCCTGGGCCGACGAGGAGGGCGCGCGCTTCGGCCGCTCCCTGTTCGGCTCGTCCGCCGCCGCAGGCTCGATGCGCGACCAGGCTGAGCTACGCGCACTGTCGGACCGCGACGGGATCGCGCTTCCGGATGCGTTGCGTGAGCACGGCGTCGACCTCGACGGCGCGACGGCGGCGCGCTCGCAGCTCGACGGCGCGGCGGCGTACCTCGAGCTGCACATCGAGCAGGGGCCGGTGCTCGAGTCGCTCGACCTGCCGCTCGGCGTCGTCCTCGGCACGTTCGGGGTCGAACGCTCGCGCTTCACCTGGCGAGGCCAGGCAGCTCACGCGGGCTCGACGCCGATGGACAAGCGGCGCGACGCGCTCGCCGGTGCGGCGAAGCTTGCGCTCTACATACGCGAGATCGCCGCGGAGGTCGGCGGTGGCGCGGTCTGCACATCCGGCGGCGTCGTCTGCAAACCGGGGATCGTCACCTCGGTCGTCGAGACGGCGGAGCAACTGCTCGACCAGCGGCATCTCGATACGGCCTCGCTCGCGCGCATGCTCCAGCTTGCGCGGGACGCGCGCCGATCGGTTCGCCGCCGAGGAGAACATCGAGGTCGAGTGGGAGCGGATCTGGAGCATCGAACCGATCCTCTTCGACCGGAAATTGATCGGCTTCGCCGACGAGGCGGTGCGGGAGGTGTCCGGGACCTCGCACCAGCTTCCTTCCGGGCCGTTGCACGACGCGGCCGAGGTGTCACGAGCGGGCATCCCGACGGTGATGCTCTTCGTCCAGAGCCTCCGCGGGCTCTCGCACACCAAGCTCGAGGACACGAGAGAAGAGCACCTCGAGCTGTCGGTGCAAGCGCTCGACCGGCTGGCGTCGAAGACGCTCGCTTCGCTCGCCTAGGGTCGCCGGCCCGAGTCGCTTCCCCCACTCGGGGGACGGACACCGGCGGTTCGCCGTCGATAGCTCGATTGCCTTGACGAGCGCCGATCATCCGCTGGCCGACCTCTATCCGCGGCCGGAATCGTCCTCGCCCGCGGTCGTCGGGCCTGGTTACGAATCGCCGGCGTCTCGGGCGCGGATCGCTCGGTGGTTGTTCGCCGGGACGATCGCGGCCAATGCGTGCTCGCTGCTCGCGCTCGCTTCCCAGCTGGCGCTGCTCAACCGCGGCCCGGGACGGATCTCGCTCGACGCGTGGAAGACGAGCGAGCATCGGGTGGCCGTGATCGCCGTCATCGAGATCGTGCTCTATCTACCGACCGGGATCGTCTTTCTCTACTGGCTGCACCGCAGCTACCGGAACCTCCGTGAGCTTCACGTCGGCGAGCTTCGCTTTACGCCCGGTTGGGCGGTCGGCTACTGGTTCGTGCCGGTCCTCAATCTCTGGCGCCCGAAGCAGGTCCTCGACGATCTGTGGCGTGGGACCAGCGAGCCGATCGCTGCCGGCACCTCGAAGAGCGCGCTGATCGCGCTCTGGTGGGGTTTGCTGATCGGCGGCCTCATCGTGTCCCGGGTTGCGGGAGTCGGTGATCTCGGGACGCTCACGGATCTCAAGCGCGAGAACGCGCTCCACCTCGTAGCGCATCTCCTCGAGCTCGGCGCTGCCGTCTGTCTGTTCCGCCTGATCGGTGTGTTGACCCGCCGTCAGGAAGCCGGTGCCGAGCGGCTCAGCGCCTGACGGGGGCGCTCGCGAGCGAAACGGACTTCGTCGAGCCGCCGGCGCTCGACACCGTCACGGCGACGCGGATCGCATGGTGAAGGTCGGCGGCGCGGAGTTTGTACGAGCGCGACCGCGCGCCCGCGATCGCGACGCAGCGGCCGCCCAGCGGGCCGCAGCGCAGCCACGTGTACGAGCGACGCGTCAGTGCCTCCGTCCACCGGCCGCCGCCGGCCACGAGCGTCTTCCCGACGCGCAATGTGCCCCGGATCACAGGCCGGGCGAGCATGGTCGGCGCGAGGCCCGAGACCTCTGCGGTCGCCGCAGACATCGCCGACCCGGCTCCCCCTGCGTTCGTGGCCGTCACCGCCACGCGCAGCGTCGAGCCGACGTCTGCCTTCGCGACCGGGTACGTGCTCGAGGCGGCTCCGCCGATCGGGACGCAGCCGGCGCCGGTCCGGTCGCACTGCGACCACCGGTAGGAGAATCCGGTCGGATTGCCGTTCCAGCTGCCCGTCGACGCGTTCAGCGTCCCACCTTGGCGGGCGAGGCCGGTGATGGTGGGCGCGCCTGAGCTCGTCGGAGCCGCCACGCCACCGCCCGATCCGCCGCCGCCGCCGCCTCCGCCGCCGCCTCCACCGCCGGCCGCAGTGACGACCTGCGTCTGCGTCGAGTCAGCGGTCGTGCTGCCGGCGCTGTTCGCTGCGGTGACGCGCATGCGGAGCGTGCTGCCGACGTCGGTGGCCTGGAGTGTGTAGTTCGTGGCTGTGGCCGAGGGGATGTCGGTGCAGCTCGAGCCCGAGCTCGAGCAGCGCCGCCACTGGTAGCCGAACGACGTCGGGCTGTTCGACCACGAGCCGGCTGACGCGCTCAGCGTCTGGCCCTGCTGGGCCGTCCCGCTGATCGCCGGCGGCGAGGTGTTGACCGGCGGCGAGACACTCGTCGAACCCGTGACGACCTGCGTCTGCGTCGAGTCAGCGGTCGTGCTGCCGGCGCTGTTCGCTGCGGTGACGCGCATGCGGAGCGTGCTGCCGACGTCGGCGGCCTGGAGTGTGTAGTTCGTGGCTGTGGCCGAGGGGATGTCGGTGCAGCTCGAGCCCGAGCTCGAGCAGCGCCGCCACTGGTAGCCGAACGACGTCGGGCTGTTCGACCACGAGCCGGCTGAGGCGCTCAGCGTCTGGCCCTGCTGGGCCGTCCCGCTGATCGCCGGCGGCGAGGTGTTGACCGGCGGCGAGACACTCGTCGAGCCCGTGACGACTCCGGTCGCGTTCGAGGTTGCGGAGCTCGTGCCGGTGCCGTTCGTCGCACCGACGCTCACGCGCAGAGTGGCTCCGACGTCGGCCGCCTGGAGTGCGTAGCTCGACCCGGTGCCGGTCTGAATGTCCGAGCAGGCGTTGCCGGACGCGTCGCAGCGGCGCCACTGGTAGGCGAACGACGTCGGACTGTTCGACCAGGACCCGGTCGAGGCGCTCAACGTCTGGCCCTGTTGCGTCGGGCCGCTGATCGCCGGCAGACCGGTGTTGGCCGGCGCTCCTCCGCCGACGCCGTTGATACGCAGCACGACCGTGCCTTGGCCGGAGACGTCGACCGCGACATCTCCGTTCGGATAGACGCTTTCGACGTGAATCTCGTAGTCCGAGGAGCTCGGGATGGTGAACGAGTAGAGGACGCTCCATGTCGCACCGCCGTCGCTCGAGCCGTACAGGTGGATCTGTGGGTTGACGATGGCCGCGCCTGCCTCGTGGGTCTCGCCGACCAGCCAGACTCCTCCGGTCGTGCCGGACGAGTACGAGGGGTAGGTGATCGTGGCGATGTCGACGTACGCACCGGAATTGGCGTCGACCTTGACGATGTGGTTCGCCGCCCCGGGGTTGTCGGTGCCGAAGACGATCGAGTTGCCGGAGATGATCCCTTCGATCCCGATGCACCGGTAGTCGGTGCACAGCGGTTGCAGGGTCGAGCCGTCGTCGGACGAGTACCAGAGCCCGTCGCCGGCCGCGTCGCCGCCGAGCACGTACAGCCGGTGCTTCGACGGGTCGAAGGCGAGCCCGTGGATGTGGCGCATCGTGGTCGGCGTGTTCACGACCGACCAGGTCTGTCCGTCGTCCGGCGATCTGTAGATGTAGTTCGTGTTGACGAGCGACGGGTTGTTGTTATAGGTGCCGAGGAACACGTAGCCGTCGCCCTGGGTGATCGACTTCTGGGTCAGGGTCGTGTACCGGAGCGTGCAGGACTGGTTCATGCATGGGAGCAGAAGGACGGTCGTCCAGGTGGCGCCGCCGTTGGCCGAACGCGCGATTGCCCAGTTCGTGCCGGTGCTGTAGGCGGCGAGCAGAGCGCCGCTTTGCAGTGGCGTGATGTACCAGGGCTGTTTCCCGATCGCGTTCCAGCCGGTCACCTGTGTCCACGTTGCGCCTTCGTCGCTCGATCGCCAGAGCTGCGTCTTGTTCGCGGTCGGTGTGCCCCAGGCCACCCCGCTCGGGTCGACCGCGAGCGTCTCGAAGTTCGGGTTCGTGACGACGGTCGTCGCGGTCGGGACCGAGGCGCTGCCGATCCCGCTTTGGACCAGGACAAGCGCGAGCGCCAGCAGGGCGGAGACTCGGAACAGCATGCCCAGACGAACCTTCCCTTCCCCCATGACCAGAGGAGTTCAGACTCGCTGTGCCCGATACGCGCGGAATCGCCCAAAAGGCTGGCGCCCGCGAGCCGAACGGTCAATCGTCCGTCACGACTCTGCGAGTGCACAGGATTCCGCAGGACGCCGATTCCGTCGACCTCGACCTCGACGACGTCACCGGCGCGCAGAGGCCGTTTCGGGTCGCGGGCCCACCCGACCCCGGGCGGCGTGCCCGTCAGGATGAGGTCGCCCGGTTCGAGCGTGAACGTCGCCGAGATGTAGGCGATGAGAAACGGGACCGTGAAGATCAGGTCGTTCGTGTTGCCGTCCTGGAGCACCTCGCCGTTCAGTTTCTGAACGACGCGCAGCCCGCTCCCGTCGCCGAGCTCGGAGACGGGGATGCACTCGGAGCCGACGGGGCAGAACGTGTCGAAGCCCTTGGCGCGCGCCCACTGGCTCTCGGAGTACTGGATGTTTCGCGCCGACAGGTCGTTGGCGCACCGGTAACCGCGCACGTGGTCGAGGGCGTCGCGCTCGGCGATCCGCCTGCCGCCGGTCCCGATCTCGACGCACAACTCGGCTTCCGCGTCCACGTGCGTCGCCTCGGCCGGAAGCACGATCGGCTCGCCCGGCCCGATCAGTGTGTTCTCGAACTTGCCGAAGAGGAGCGGCGATGTGGGCGGGTCGTCGCCGAGCTCGGCGGCGTGCTCGGCGTAGTTGCGTCCGACGCAGATGATCTTCACGGGCCGATTCTTACCCGATCGTTGATTTAGGCTTGGCGCTACCGCGACGAGGAGGACCCATGAGCCTGAGCTTCGGTGTCACCGTTCTGCCCGATCCGCCCTTCAGCAGAATGATCGAGCTCATCCAGCTCGCCGAGCGGCACGGCTTCGAGTACGCCTGGACATACGACTCGCACGTGCTCTGGCAGGAGTCCTTTCCGGTGCTCGCGATCGTTGCCGACCGCACGTCGAAGATCAAGCTCGGCCACATGGTCACGAACCCCGGCACGCGCGAGCCGACCGTTCTCTCGAGCGCGTACGCGACCCTGCACGACATCTCCGACGGCCGGATGATCATGGGCATCGGCCGCGGTGACTCCGCACGCCGCTACATCGGGCAGCAGCCGGTCAAGGTCGCCGAGTTCGAGGAAGCGCTGCGGATGATCAAGCCGTTCATGAACGGCAAGGAGGTCGAGTGGAACGGCAAGGAGTTGCAGCTCAAGTGGGTGCGCCCCGAGCTGCCCGAGATCGAGATGCACGTCGCCGGTTACGGCCCGAAGGCGCTGGCCGTGGCGGGGCGGCAAGGCGACGGCGTGATCATCCAGCTCGCCGACCCGGACATCATCCAGTGGATCATGGAGACGGCGCGCAAAGCAGCCGCCGAAGCGGGACGCGATCCGGCCGAGCTCAAGTGCATCGTCAGTGCGCCGAGCCATGTCACAGACGACCTGCAGGACGCGCGCGAACAGGTGCGCTGGTTTCCGGCGATGGTCTCGAATCACGTTCAGGATCTGATCGACCGGTACGGCACCGACGGCAGCTCTGTTCCGAAGGCGCTCACCGACTACGTGCAGGCCAGGAAGTTCTACGACTACAACGAGCACTCACGCGTCGGGGCGAAGCACGGAGAGTTCGTCACAGACGAGATCTGCGACCGTTTCTGCGTGATCGGCAATGCGGACCAGTGCAAGGCGAAGCTCGAGGAGCTTGCCGGCATCGGTGTCGACCAGTTCAACATCTATCTGATGACACACGGCCAGGAAGAGACGCTGCAGGCATACGGCGACGAGATCCTGCCCCGGTTCGCAGCGGCAACCGCCTGAGAGCTCGCGGCCCAGAGCCAAGGGTACGACGAGGGTTGTACCCCATGTTTGCCCGTCGAGATTCTCGGTAGTCTCGGACCCATGAGTGCAAACGGAGCAGTTGTGAGCGCAGACGGAGCGGTTGTGAGCGCACTGGACCTCGTGCGCCGCTACGGCGAGGGTGAGACAGCAGTCGACGCGTTGCGCGGCGTCTCGATCGACGTGCAGCCCGGACAGCTCGTGGCGGTGATGGGACCGTCGGGATCGGGGAAATCGACGCTGATGCACCTGCTCGCGGCGCTCGACCGGCCCACGAGCGGGAAGGTCTGGATCGCCGGGCAGGTGCTCGGCTCGCTCAGCGACCGCGACATCACGATGCTGCGCCGTCAGCACATCGGCTTCGTGTTCCAGTTCTTCAACCTCCTGCCGATGCTGACGGCCGAGGAGAACGTGCTTCTGCCGCTCTCGATCGCAGGCGAGAAGCCCGATCCGGAGTTCTTCGCGGATCTCCTCGACCGTGTCGGCCTGACCGACCGGAAGGAGCACCGTCCGTCGGAGCTCTCGGGTGGGCAGCAGCAGCGCGTCGCGATCGCGCGCGCGCTCGTCTCGCGGCCGAGCGTGGTCTTCGCCGACGAGCCCACCGGCAACCTCGACTCGAAGACCAGCGGCGAGATCCTGAAGATGCTGCAGGTCTCGGCGAAGGAGCTCGGGCAGACGATGGTGATGGTGACGCACGATGCGAACGCGGCCTCGATCGCCGACCGGATCCTCTTCCTGGCCGACGGCGTGATCGTCCGCGAGCTCGGCCAGAGCGGCGCGAGCGAGATCCTCGCGACGATGAACGAAATCTCGTAGTGACGCGGGTCGCGCTCAGAGGGATGCTCGGCCGCAAGCTGCGGACGATCCTGACGATGATCGCGATCGTCCTCGGTGTCGCGATGGTCAGCGGTACGTTCGTGCTGACCGACTCGATCGACAAGGCGTTCTGCTCGATCTTCACCGACGTCCGCAAGGGATCCGACGCCGTCATCACCGGCAAGGCGGCGACGAGCACGAACAACGGCTCGACCGCGCCGACGCTTGCGGCGTCGCTCCTGCCGAAGGTGCGCGGACTGTCCGACGTCGAGGTCGCGGAGGGCGGTCTCGGCGGCGATGCGCACCTGATCGGGTCGAACGGCAAGGCGATCGTCTACGGCGGCTAGTCCGAACCTCGGCTTCAGCATCGCCAACGGAGCGTCGCGCTTCAATCCGCTGTCGCTCGTCTCCGGCCACTGGCCGACACGGCGACGAGGTCGTGATCGACCACACGACCGCGAAGAAGGCGCATTTCGCCGTCGGCGACGAGATCGGCGTCCAGGCGGAGGGGCCGGTCGTGAAGTTCAAGATCTCGGGGCTCGTCAAGTTCGGCTCGGGCTCGGCGAGCCTCGGCGGCGCGACGCTGGCGGGCTTCGACGTGCCCGACGGCCCAGCGCCTGTTCAACAAGCCCGACCAGTTCGACGAGATCGACATCGGCGCCAAGCCCAACGTCTCGGACGAGCAGCTCTTGAGCCAGATCAAGACGATCCTGCCTGCCGAACGCCGAGGTGCGCACCGGCGCCCAGCAGGCCGCAGAAGACGCGAAGGACACCGACTGCTTTATCTCGTTCCTGCGCGGCTTCCTGCTGACGTTCGGCGGCATTGCGCTCTTCGTCGGCAGCTTCGTGATCGCGAATTCGCTGTCGATCACGATCGCGCAGCGGACGCGGGAGTTCGCGACCCTGCGCACGCTCGGCGCAACCCGCCGGCAGGTGCGGCTGGTCGATCTTCGTCGAGGCGCTGGTGATCGGAACGGTCGCCTCCGTCACCGGCCTGTTCCTCGGGCTCCTGCTGGCGAAGGGCCTGTTCAGCTTCTTCAACTCGATCGGCTTCACGCTGCCGAACAGCGGGATCGTGTTCGGCACGCGGACGGTGATCATCTCGCTGCTCGTCGGCATCGTCGTCACGCTCGTCGCCAGCCTCAGGCCCGCTGTGCGCGCGACGCGCGTGCCGCCGATCGCGGCCGTGCGAGAGGGCTCGACCCTGCCTCCGGGCCGCTTCGCGCGATTCCGCACGCCGGGCTCGCTCGATCGTGACCGCGCTCGGCTTCGCGGCAGTGATCTACGGGCTCTTCAGCGTCCAGCTCTTCGGCAAGCACCTCGGGACGACCGGCGTGCTCGTCTGGATGGGGCTCGGTGCGCTGCTCGTCTTCATCGGCATCTCGCTCGTCTCGGTGCGCTTCGTCCGCCCGCTCGCCTGGTCGATCGGGCCTCCGGTCCAGTGGCTGCTCACGATCCTCTGGCTCGTCTTCCTGTTCCTCACCGCCGATCGGCTGGATCTACCTCGCCTATTACCGCCTCCGGTACAAGGCCTGGCCGACGTTCATCGACCGCTCGTCGGCGGCAGAGCTTGCCCGCGACAACGCACGGCGAAACCCGCAGCGCACGGCGTCGACCGCCGCCGCGCTGATGATCGGCCTCGCGCTCGTGACCATGGTCTCACTGCTCGCCTCGGGCATCCTCGCGTCGTTCACGAGCGCCGTCGACAAGATCTGGACGAACGCCGACTACGCGATCACGGCCCAGAACAACTTCGACCCGATCCCGATCGCGGCGGCGAACACGGCTGCGAAGGCGCCCGGCGTCGAAGCGGTCGGCAACGTCCGCACCGGCGACGCGCGTGCGTTCGGCAAGAACTTCTTTGCCACGGCCGTCAATCCGGCCGGCGGGACGATGTTCAAGCTCGACTGGAAAGAGGGCTCGCAGGCGGTCTTTGCAACGCTCGGCGCGAACGGCGCGTTCGTCGACGACGGCTACGCGAAGCGCCACAAGCTGACCCTCGGATCGCCGATCGTGATGACGTTCTCGAGCGGCGCCAAGAAGACGTTCGTGATCAAGGGCATCTTCAACCCGCCGACGGGAGGCTCGCCGTTCGGGACGGTGACGATCTCGCAGGTGGCCTGGGACAAGCTCAATGCGGACCCGAAGAACCTCTACTCGTTCGTGCGCATGCGCGGCGGGACGTCGCCCGCGAACCAGGCAGCCCTCGACACGGCGCTCAAGGACTTCCCGAACGCGAAGGCGCAGACGCGGCAGGAGTTCATCGACAACCAGACCGCCGCCTTGAAGAGCATTCTCAACGTGTTCTACGTGCTGCTTGCGCTGTCGGTGATCGTCAGTGTCTTCGGCATCGTCAACACGCTCGTCCTGACGGTGTTCGAGCGGACGAGAGAGATCGGCATGCTGCGTGCGATCGGCATGACGAGGGTGCAGGTGCGCCGCATGATCCGTCAGGAGAGCGTGATCACCGCGCTGATCGGCGGCGTGCTCGGCATCCTCCTCGGGATCATCCTCGGCGGGCTCCTGATCTACAAGGTCGACTTCATCGTCTTCTCGCTGCCGGTCACCTCGCTGATCGTCTTCGCGCTCGCCGCGATCCTCGTCGGCATCCTCGCCGCGATCTTCCCGGCGAGACGTGCCTCGCGCCTGAACATCCTGGAGGCGCTGCAATACGAGTGACCGAAGTCGTCGAGGTTCTTCGCGTCCACGTCGCCGGCGATGCGCGCGAGGAGTCCGACCGGTGCGCGATGTTGCGCCTCGCGCAGGAGCTCGCGCGAACCGCTCTCCCGCGACGAGGCTTCCGCGCATTTCACCGCGTCGGCGTTCGTGATCGACGAGTCGGGCGAGCGCGTCTGCCTCGTCGCGCACGAGAAGCTCGGGAAGCTGTTGCAGCCCGGGGGCCACATCGAGGAGTCCGATCCGTCGCTGGAGGCGGCTGCGCTCCGTGAAGCTCGTGAGGAGACCGCTCTCGAATTGGAGCTGCATGCGTCGGCGCCGCGTCCGTTCGACCTCGACGTGCACAAGATCCCCGAGCGTCCCGGCGAGCCGGCGCACTGGCACCTCGACGTTCGCTACCTCGTCGTCGGCCGCGGCGAGCCCTGCAGCGGCGCCGCGTGGCATCCGCTCGGCGCGGCGGGGGACGAATCGGTCACGCGGCTCGCGACGAAGGTCGCCGAGCTCAGAAGCCGATCGACGGCATGAGCTCGAGCGGGCTCTGCGGCAGGCCCGCGACCGGCTCGCGAACGTTGTAACCCGAGGGCGCCACGTCGTTCGGCGCGTCGGCGTGGAAGATCGACGCGAGCAACTGGATCTGCCGGCGGCCCGGGCCGAGCTCGAACTGGCCGCCGCCGTACAGAGCGATCCCGTGCGTGTTGCAAGCGTCGTAGAAGTCGAAGAGCCGGCGAACCGAGCCGAAGCGGGACGGCTTGGAGTTGAGACAGCGAGGCCGGCTCGGTAGCGCCTCGACGTCGCTCCATTCGTGGATGGCGGCATCCCAGGTGATGCGGTCCCGGTGGGCGGCGAGCGCTGCCGTGGTGGCCGGCGTCAGCGCCGGATCCTCGAGCCACGCCTCCGGGAACGTCTCCGCGATCCGCGCGTACAACGCCGGTTCCGGAGGCGAGCCGAACTCGCCGCGGTAGATGCCCTTGAAGTCGAGCGTGTCGACGGCGCCCGTCGCCGCGAGGCGAGCGGTCAGGTCCTCCGCCCAGTCGGGGTCGGGGTCGAGCTTGAAGCGCAGGTTGGGCTCGAACCCGAGCCACTCCTCGACCTTTGCGACGCGCGTCGAGACGACGAAGCGGAGTGGCCGCTGCGGTCGTCCGATCGCCTCGGCGAGCGAGAGCCCGGCCTGCTTGAGCGCCAGGTCGAGCGCGGCCGACTCGAACGCCCAGCGCCGGTACTCGCCCTGGCCCGCCTGCAGGAGCGAGAAGGAGTCGAGCGTGTGGCGGCCGGCGAACGGCAGCTCGCCGCGCCGTGCCTGGAACTGGCTCTGGACGCCGGGGTCGTAGTCGACCTCCTCGCCGCGCCCCTCGAGACCGTTCCCGCGGAGCACGACAGCCGTGCGCAGCAGGGTGAAGTTCGCGGCCACCTCCTGCTCGAGCGGCTCGAGGTCATAGCCCTCGATCTCGAGCGGCAAGTCCTTGACGGCGTCGTAGGTCGACACGCATACGACCCTAGTTTCGTGCTCGGTTGCCCGAGCTGTGTTAGCGGGCTTGACGACCGTGCGCCGAACGCTCCTGCACGCTTGCCAGAGGCTTGCACAATGACGCAGTCCGCTGCGCCAACGTGCCTGAGTGTCAGTCGATGATCTCCAACCCGAGCGTCGCTGCGAACAGGGGGCCGTTTTCGAGGACGTCGTTCCAAGGCATGCGGGCACCGCGCAGCGCCTCGACGCCCCTGAGACCAGTCAGATCGCATCGACGAAGCTCGACGCGCTCGAGTTTCACTCCGCTCAACGTCGCCTCTCGTAGCTCGCAATGCTCGAAGAGGACATCCGTCAGCGACGCCTCGTAGAAGTCGCATTCAGCCATCCGGCAGTCACGAAAGACGACGCGTTCGAGCCTCGCCATCCGCAGTCCGGCAAGGTCGAGTCGGCACTCCACGAACACCACGTCGGTAAGCACTGCTTCGGCTAGTTCAGCGCCGGTCAACCGGCATCGCTGCAGTTCCGCGCGCCGAGCCACCAGCCCCCGCGTCTGCCGATTCGCCCAATCGAGATCCCCCACCACCGCATCGACCAACTCGTCGAGCTCGGTGACTGGAGCGGCGTGCTCGTCCAGGTCGGGCGGATAGGGAGAGTTCGGGGGCTTGCCCAAGCACGCGAGCATATGTCGACGCGATGCGAGGAGCATCGGGTGCAAGCGTTCGGGACTGACCCTGACCGCTCGCCGAGATCTAGCGGTCCATCGGGATCGACGTCAGAGCTTCGCAGCGCGTACGTAGAGCAGGCCCGGGACGCCTCCGGCGTCGCGCTCTACTCGGTTGGCGACCACGTCGTTGGTGGCTCGTTGATGGGCCTCGATCACGCGCTCGATGCGGAGGCCAGCTTTCGCAAGCTCGTTGAGGTAGGTGCCGAGTGGCCGGTGATAGGCGTGCGTCGGGAGCCAGTCGACAGGGCGCTGCTTGGCGTAGCGGTGGTCGAGCAAATAGTCGGAAAGGATCTCGACGTGTGGGAGGTAGGCGGGGTGGACGATCGAGAACACGAACCAGCCTCCGTCGCGCACAACACGGGCGACGGACTGAATCGTCGGCGCGAGTTCCGGAATGTCCATCAACGCCATGTGGCAGAGGACGCCGTCGAAGCTTGCGTCGGCGAACGCCGCCAGATCGTGCCCGTTCCCCTTGACGTAGGTGATCCCGCGTGGATCAGCGGCTTCATGTTCGCTCGCGTAGCGGAGCATCTCGGTCGAGACGTCTATGCCCGTGACGAGAGCGCCGAGGCTGGCGAGTAGCCGTGCGTCTTGGCCCTGCCCGCAGGCGAGCGAGAGGACGACTTCATCGGCGACGTCCCCGAGCAGCTCCGTGAGAACGGGATCGGCAAGACCGAGTCCAGCGGAGTCAAGGACGCGGCGGTAGGCATCTGCGACCTCGTCGTATTCGGGCTGAAGGGAGTCAGCCATGAGTGACTTGATACCGCAGGCTCAGCGCGACCATCAGTGGGCCAGGCTAGGTTCGGAGTGACAGGACGATCGCGCCGTCCGCTCCCGCGACCACCTCACGCAGCGCTTGTGCCGCCTGATCGAGCGGACGGACGGACGCGATCGGCACGCTCAGGGTGCCGTCGGCCAGCAGTTTCGCCAGTGCTGAAAGCTGCCGACCATCGGGCCGGACGTAGACGTCGGCTACGGCGACGCCCCGTTCCTCCCGCGGCGGGTCGCCCGTGATCGTGGCGAGGCGGCCGCCGTCAGCAACCGCCTTCAACGTGGTGGCCGCCTGCCCGGGGGCGGCGTTGACGCCCTTGGGCGCGCCGCCGCCGGTGATCTCGCGGACGAGCGCAGGCCAGTCGCCGTGATAGTCGAGCACCTCCGACGCGCCGTAGTCGCGGATGCGCTCCGCCTTCTTCGCGCTCGCGGTCGCGATCACGCGGGCGCCCCGAGCCGCGGCGAGCTGAACGAGCAGGCCGCCCGTAACTCCGCCGGCTCCGTTGACGACGACCCAGCCGCCGCTCTCGATCCCGAGAGCCTCGTCGAGTGCCTGAGCCGCAGTGAGCGCCGGAATGGGAAAGGCTCCGCCTGCTTCCCATGAGGCCTCTGGCGGCCGGGCTGCGACGGTCGCCGCCGGCGCGAGCACCCTGCCCGCCCACGTCCCGTGACGCCGGAGCGGCAGCGGATGGGTCATCACCTCGTCGCCCTCGCGCAGCTCGGCCACCCCCGGGCCGACCGCTGCAATCGTCCCGGCCGCCTCCGTCCCGAGCGCCATCGGAGCCGGGCCGCCGATCGGCCAGCTGCCGATCCTGACAAGCTCTTCCCAGTTGCCGATGCCGGCGGCAACGACGTCGATGAGGACCTCGCCTGCAGCAGGCGTGACAAGCTCGTCCACCTCGAAGATTTCGACGGGCTCGCCGAGTGCTGTGATCCCAGCCACTCGCATCCTGTTCGGCGCACGTTACTGATGTGGGTGACTGGCCGTGTGTCTCGGCGACCGCGCGGCCAAGCTCGTCGACGGTGACCACAGCCAGCGAGTGCTTAGGTACGTCCAGTCCGATCACGACCATCTGTTGAGTTCCGGAATGACGCCCGACGCTTGTCCCGACCGACAACGATGGCTGCTGGCAAGCGGCGGCGCGCTCGATATGTAACTTGACGGTTACGTAACCGTATTGATACATTCTCGGAATGGAGGCTGTTCTGCGGGCGATGGCAGACGAGGGTCGGCGGACGCTGCTGGAATCGCTGGCCAACGGGCCGGCAACCGCGGGCGAGTTGGCGGCGCTGCTGCCGATCGCTCGCCCAGGTGTATCGCGGCATCTGCGTGTGCTGCGGGAAGCGGGGCTTGTCGAGGTTCACCAGGAGGCACAACGGCGGATCTACTCACTTCGCCCCGCACCCCTCGCTGAAGTCGAAGAATGGCTTGACCGGTATCGGCGCCTGTGGGAGCAGCGGCTCGATGCGCTGCACACCGAAGTGGCCCGGGGAAAACGCGAACGAAGGAGCACCAGATGACAAGCGACGCAAGTCCGAGCACGCGCATCCTGGGCAACCTGCGATCGGAAGCCGGCGTGGGCATCGTGCAGATCGAGGATCGCTACGACACCGGCATCGACGACCTGTGGTCGGCAATCACCGATCCCGACCGGCTCGCCCGCTGGTTTGGCCAGGTGGATGGCGAGCTTTCTCAAGGGGGCGAGTTCCGTGTGCACATCGCCGACGCGGGAGAGCGCATAGGGCAGGTGAAGGTGTGCGAGCCCCCACAACGGGTAGTGGTGACCACCAGGGAAACCGACGAGTCCTACCGTAGAGGGCAGGGCGTGCCGCCGTTCGACGCAGTCTGGGAAATCACGCTGACCGCCGACGGCGACCAAACCATCCTGATCGCCGAGGTCAAGGGCATGCCCCTGGACAAGATCGCCTTCTACGGGGCCGGGTGGCAGATCCACGCCGAGCACCTCGCCGCCTACATCCTCGGAGGTCAACCCGACGACATCGAGGCCCGATGGGACGAACTCGTACCTCCCTATCAAGAACTGGCGGCCACCATCAGCTAGTCAGCCACCTCGCCTGCGCGAGCGTCCTCTCGTCCGAGGCGACGGACGCCTCCGGCGCAGCGGCATGGTGACGAGTGGGGCCTCCCCGCCGGGCTGAGCAGCTGGTGCGGACCCCGATTCGGGGTGAATGGAACTGTGCCCGCGGATTAGGAAACGTGGTGCGGGTGACCTGCTCGCGAGGGGCCCGAGTCGTTGCCGGCGATCACGGCGTCGTAGACGCGCCGGTAGTCGTCGACCATGCGGGTGGCCGAGAAGCGCTCCAGCGCGACACCACGGCAGGCGGCGCGGTCGATGCCTGCAGCCGCGTCGACAACGGCCACGGCCTCGGCGACGTCCGAGACGAGGTAGCCGGTCTGCCCGGCGTCGACGATCTCTGGCATCGAACCGCGCTCGAACGCGATCACCGGCGTGCCGCACATCATCGACTCGACGACCGACAGGCCGAACGGCTCGGCGAAGGCGACCGGGTGCAGGAGCGCGGCTGCGCTGCCCGAGAACCTCCGCGCGTCGGAGCGGGGCCGACCGAGCCGAGGTAGCGTGACCCGGTCTCCGTCGATCTGGGGCTCCACGCACTCGTGGAAGTACGCCTGGTCCTGGACGATGCCGCAGATGACGAGCCTGCGCCCCGCGTCAGCGGCGATCTCGATCGCCTCGGCCGTGCCCTTGTCGGGGTGGATGCGGCCGAAGGAGACGAGGGCGTCACCACCGTCGCGCATCGAACGGAAGCTCAGCGCTGTCGACGCCGTGGTAGACGTTGGCCAGCGTAGTCGAGTTCGGGGGCGCGGTCCGCGAGCGAGATCGAGACGAACGCCGAGCTGCGATGCGCGGTAGATCGGCATGATCATGGGGCCTGAAAATCCGTGGATCGTCGTCACGAGCGGAGCGTGCGCGAGCTGCTCGAATGCGAGCGGCAGCCAGTCGAGGTGGTTGTGGACGATGTCGAACTCGCCGGACCGCTCGAACGCGTGGGCGACATGGAGCGCCTCCCAGACTCGGCCGTCGACCGTCGGATCCTCGGCGTAGCCCGCCGCGACAGACGCCTGCGAGCTTGGCCGGCGTGCTCGGAGTCGAGCGTCGCGAAGAGCGTCACGTCGACCCCGCGCTGAGTGAAGACCGGCGGCGATCAGCCCTGCGATCCGCTCCCACGGTCCGTAGTCGCGCGGCGGTGTCCGCCACGCGATCGGACCGAGGACGGCGACCTTCACCTAGTTCACGGTTGTCGGCGCCGAGCACGGCCTCGAGCGACGTCGTCGAACTTTGCCGTCGCGAGGCAGATCGACGTGTCGGCGGCGCCGTAGTAGAGACGCAGGTCTCCCGGAGTCGCGGTCGTGGATCAGCCCGCAGGGGAAGAGCGCATTCGGCACATCTCCCTCGCGCTCGTACGCCTCGCGGGGCGCGAGCACCCAGTCGCCGGTTCGGCGAAGCACGCGCGTCGGCGACTCGAGGTCGAGCAGGGCGAGGCCGATCCGATAGATCGCCCCGGTCGACCGTCTCCTTGACCCCGTGGTACACGAGTAGCCACCCGTGCTCGGTCTTGAGCAGCGGGGGGCCGATCCCGATCCGGAGCGAGTCCCACCAGGCACCACGGCGTGGTTGCATCACGACCTCGGGCGCACTCCAGCTGCGCAGGTCGGAGGAGCGCGAGAGCGCGATGCCCGGCTGCGAGCCGTTGCGAAGCCGGACGTCGGACGGTGGAAGAGAATCCATTTCCCGCCGACGCGCTCGGGGAGAAGAGCGGCGTTCTTGTCCTCGGGCGAGACGACGATCCCGAGTCGCTCGACCGAGCGGAAGTCTTCGGTGGTCGCCAGGAAGACGGCCGGTCCGGCAGGGCCGTACGCGGTACAGGTGACGACGTACCGGGCCAGCTCATCGACCCACACCGCGCGTGCGTCTTCAAAGCCCCACTGTTCGTCGTCGCGACCCTTGATCGGAGCAGAGAAACGGCTCGGGATCGATGCGCCAGCCGTCGACGCCGTTTGCCGAGCGCGCCACGGTCAAGTGCGAGATTCCGGTCCGCGCCTCGACGCGCGCAAGGAGCACCGTCTCACCGGCGACGTCGACGGCAGCCGGGTTGAACACGACGTTCACGGCAGTGGGCCAGTCGTCCGCGGTCAGAAGCGGGTTCGCCGGGGTGCCGGCGGAAGAGCTCGGGCGCACGTCACGCCGGCGGTCGTCGCGTCCGCAATCCGCACGACACGCGGAGAGGCCGGCGGCATCCAGCACGAGCTGCGCACGGTGGAAGGCCAGGGTCGACTCGGCACCTTCGTTGGCATTGACGGTCGTCGTCGCCGAGGCCGTCGCAGCAGCCGCCAGTCGCGAAGTCGTAGAGCGGCCGGCCGAGTCTGTTCCGCCCCAGGAACCAGTCGAACGCACGCTGAGCGCGCACGCTGTGCACCGCGTCGCCGGTGACCGCGAACGCCGACAGCTCGGCCTCGACGAGCGCGGAGGCGTCCAGCGGCTGCTCGTCACCGGGTCCCGGAGCCGGTTCGGTGCGATCGCGGCCGCATGATGCCCGGGCAGTCGCAGGAAACCGTCTCCGTCAGCCCACATTCGCTGCCGAGCCACGCCAACGAGCTCAGGCCGCCCTCGACCGCCTCCGTCGCGCTCGAGTGCCGTTCCGCCAAGGATCAGCGCCTGCGACAGACGTGCGTTGTCATAGGTGAGCGCGTCTTCGAACCAGCTGCCAGCCGTCGTCGGCGCTGCTCTCGTAGGCGGCGTGGAGCTGCTCGACACAGCGTTCGAGGAGCCGCCGTGCATCGTCGTCGAGCCTGTCGGCGTCCAGCCGGGCGAGCCCGAGGGACGTGTACGCGGCCGTGCGCAATGAGAGATCGCCGTCGAGCGAGCGCACGAGCGTCGCGAGCAATCGCTGCGCCGGGTCGACCAGTGCGGGAACCCAGGCGGTCGTCAGCACGTCGCCGAGCGCCCAGACGGCACGGCCGACATGGTCGCCGACGTGCGCCTCGTCGAGCCAGCGGCGGTCGTAGCTCATGAAGTTGCGCATGCCGGCGCCGTCCGCGTCGGTCGCATCGCTGAGGAACGCGAGGGCGCGATACAGGGCAGCCGCCCAGACCCGGTCGCCCGTCCGACGCTCGAGCTCGAGCGCAACGACTGCCAGCCGTGCGACGTCGTCGACGCAGTAGCCCGTCTCCCGGTTCGGAATCGCGCCTCTTGCATGCTGGACGATTCCGCAGTCGTCGACCAGCGCGAGGAGATGGTCTGTGCGGACCTCAGCGAATTCGAGACCGGCGTCTGCCATCGGCGTCCGTCGAGGTGCTGCGGAGACGGCCTCGCGTAGCACCGACGCGGTCACCTCGGCGATCGAAGGCCAGCCGAACGTCGCACCGATTCGCGCCGCCTCGTCACGAGCCACGGCGAGCGCGGCCGGGCTCTCGATCAGATCGCACAGGGTGTCGCCGAGGGCCGCCGAGTCGCCGAAGCCGACGAACCGCCCGGCGCCGGACGACAGCATGTCGCTCGCGTACCAGTACGGCGTCGAAACGACGGCGCAACCGGCAGCGAGCGCGAATGTCAGGGCACCCGAGGAGCTCTGCTCACGACTCGTATACGGCGTCACGAAGACGTCGGTCGCCGCGAGAAGATCCGCGAGCTCCTCGACCGCGAGGTAGCGGTCGTCGAGCTGGACGTGGTCGCCGAGGCCGAGATCGAGAATCCGCCGCTCGAGCATCAGACGGTACTCCTCGCCCGTGCGCCGCGCGATCTGCGGATGGGTGCGGCCTGCGACGACGTAGAGCACCTCGGGGTGGCGCTCGACCACAGCCGGTAGCGCATCCAGCATGACCTCGATCCCCTTGCCAGGCGAGAGCAGACCAAAGGTCGACAGGAGAAAGCGCGACTCCATGCGCGCGTAACCGCCGACGGCAGAGGTGACGTAGCGTGGTCGGCGTCCCGCATCGAGCTCGGCGCGTGCGACCGCGAGCTCGGTCGGAGCGCCGTGCGGGACGACGGCGATCTTTTCGTCCGCACAGGCGCCGACTTGCACGACCATTCGCCGCGCGGTCTCGGTCATCACGATCACCGTTTCAGCCTCGTCGCAGAGTGACCTCAGAACCTGCAGCTGGTGCGGCGTCGGCGCGGAAAGGACGGTATGCAGCGTCACCACCAGCGGCTGTGCGAGCTCGCGGGCGAACGACAACACGTATTCACCGTCTCGGCCACCGAAGATGCCGTACTCGTGCTGCAGGAGAACGACATCGACGTCAGTACGGCCGAGCGCTCGCGCCGCGCGGATGTAGTCACCCCGCGCGCCCTGCGAGACGGTCTGTGAAATCTCGGGCCGCTGCGGGCTGGACGGCTCGTCAACGACGACGAGCGTCTTGACATCCTCGATACCGCGAACGTCGAGAAGCGCCCGCCTGACGTCGAACGAGAACGTACCAATCCCACATGCGCGCGGTGGAAACGTCGAAAAGATCGCGGTACGCACGTCTGTGCGCCCCTTTCGCCAGATGCCCGAGGCTCGCATTCCCAGCTGCAAGCTCGATCGGCTGGCTGCCAGCGTAGCGGCAAGCTCACGGGAAGACCTTCTCCCTGGCAATCATGGCCGGCTGCCGCTCGAACGAAGGTGACGTTTCTGCGCTTAACAGTCCTAGGCCCTAGGGAGGAGTACGGTGATCGCACTGGCCCTGCATTGATGTTCCGGCCGTGTCCCGCATTCCACCGACGCGCCATGCGCGCGAGGCGATGAGGCTTAAGGCGAACGGGTTTCGATGCAGGGTCAGCCTTAGGGTTTCGGCGGCCATCGGGTCTCGACCGACGGCTGTGTGCGCAGGGGTAAGCGGCCAGACCCCGGCCTCGGAGGATGACCTAACGCTCGGGCGCTTCTTGGGAGCGGTCCTTGCGACGCATGGCCTCATACACCGCTTCCCAATGACCCGAAATCTCGGCGAGGGCCTGAGCCGTGGTCAAGGCAGCCTCTTCCAGGCGAGCGTTCACGCTTTCAACATCGCGCATCCGGAGCAAGAGATCCGAAACGCGGTTCTCGAGTTGTCCGACTTTCCCCCCGAGGCCGCTCAACTGCTCAGCGATCAACTCGTAGTCCTCCAAGAGGACGTTTAGTCTACGCCGCTCCAGGCAGACTGTGGAGACCGGGTAGCAAGTCTCGCCGAGGCGGTCGTCGAGGCCGCTGACGGCGCTCGTTCACGGTGCTGTACCTGCACCGCGATCGGTCTCCCGAGGGCTTAGCCAGTATTTTCGGGATGACGCGTGAGCTAGCTGCGACTATCCGTCTCGTCCCATCGACGTTCCGAGCGAAGGATTCTCGCCCCAACAAGTGAGGAGATCCTGATGAGAGCCGTCACCCTCGATTCCTTCGACGCCGTTCCCGCCGTACGCGACGACCTCCCCGAGCCGACAGCCGCGGCCGACGGGCTCGTTGTGCGCGTGCGCGCGTCCTCGGTCAACCCGGTCGACAACGCGATCGCGGCGGGGATGCTCCGGGAAATGGTCGACCACGACTTTCCGGTCGTCCTCGGCCGTGACTACGCAGGCACCGTCGAAACAATCGGCCCGGACGTCCAGGGTTATGCGGTGGGCGACGAGGTCTTCGGCTTCCTCTTGCACGCAAATCCCGCCGTCCACGAAGGAAGCTGGGCCGAGTTGATCGCAGTCACCCCCGGGATGCAGGTCGCGCCGAAACCAGCCTCGCTCGACCTCGCCGCGGCCGGCGTCGCCCCACTCGCCGGAATCGCCGCACTCGCGGCCGTCGATGCGCTCGCGCTCTCCGAGGGAGAAACGGTCCTGGTCGTCGGCGCGACCGGGGGCGTCGGCAGCTTCGCCGTCCAGCTCGCCGCCCGCGCCGGTGCCACGATCATCGCTCCGGCGCTCGCGGAGGACGCCGACTACCTGCGCAAGCTCGGCGTCGGCGAGCAGCTCGACCGTGGCGGCGACGTCGTCGCCGCCGTCCGCGACCGCCACCCTGACGGCGTCGACGCACTGCTCGATCTTGTCTCCTACGCGCCCGGGGCGTTCGACGGCGCGCTCAGGGACAGTGCGCGTGTCGTCTCGTCGAACGGCGCAGCTGGTGAGGGGCCCTGCCGCACCAACGTGATGGCGGTCCCGAGCGAGGACCACCTCCGCCGGCTCGCAGCACTGCTCGACGACGGCACGCTGCAGACACATGTCCACGACATCTTCGACCTCGACCGCGCGACCTACGCGCTCCAAACTCTCGCGACCGAACACGTCCGCGGGAAGCTCGCGATCAGCGCTGGCTGAGCGACGCCGATCACACCGGTTCTGATGCGACAAGGGACGACAGACGTGTTCTGCGTGAGCGCCCTCTTCTCCAGCCTTCGAACGGTGTCAGCCCTGTTTCGACAGGTGCCGCCGCAGGCCGTCGAGGCGGTCGTCCCACTCCTCGCCCGCCCGCGTCAGCCGGTAATGCGTCTCGCGGCCGCGGCGCTCCGACTCGACGAGCCCCGCCTCGGCGAGCGTCACCAGGTGCTTCGCGACCGCCTGGCGCGTCATCGGCAGCTCGCCGGTCAACTCGGTCGCGGTGGCCGTCCCCTCGGCGGAGAGGTAGCCGATCACCTGCCGGCGGCTCGAGTCGGCGAGTGCGCCGAAGAGGCTGTCCAGATCAGACACGCGCGAACGCGCAGGCCTGCAGATCGAGCGCGGCCGTCCACTCCGGCGACGTCTCGACGACCGTCAGCCTCGTCCCCTCGTCGTCGTCTTCGAGCGTGAAGGCGACCTCGCCTTCGTCGTCCCACTCGAACGCCAGGCGGCGCTGGGGCTCGACCTCGGTGACGGTGGCCGTCGCGTCTCGCCGTTCGACCAGCGGAAGCTCGCCCCGCCGCCCGGGCGGAGATCGAGGTCGACGTCGTTCGCGAACCAGTCGGCGAGCCGCTCGGGCTCGGTCAGGGCCTCCCAGACGTCTTCGCGCGGGGCCGGCAGGACGATCTCGCGGCGGATCATATGCAACCTCCAAGTTGCGCTATAGTCATGCAACCGACAGGTTGCAGATTATAGGAGGTCGTGATGGTGGTGGGCTCGGTCGTGCCGATGGTGCTCGAGCAGGATGGCCGCCTCGAGCGGTCGTTCGACATCTACTCGCGCCTGCTCCGCGAGCGGATCGTCTTTCTCGGCCAGGAGGTGAACGACGACATCGCGAACCTCGTCGCCGCGCAGCTCCTGCACCTCGACGCCGAGGATCCCGGCAAGGACATCCACCTGTACGTGAATTCGCCCGGGGCTCGGCCTACGCGGGCATGGCGATCTACGACGCGATGCAGTACGTCCGCTCCGACGTCTCGACCGTGTGCCTGGGGATGGGGATGAGCGCGGCCGCGATGATCCTGTGCGGCGGGACGGCGGGCAAGCGTTACGCCCTGCCGAACGCCAAGATCATGATCCACCAGGGCTCCGGCGGCTTCCGCGGAACGCCGGCGGACATTCAGATCGCGGCGCGCGAGATTCTCGACATGACGAAGCGGATGGCCGAGATCATCGCCCGTCACTCGGGGCAGGACGTCGACCAGGTGCTGCGGGACATCGACCGCGACCGCTTCATGTCGCCGGAGGAAGCCGTCGAGTACGGGCTCGTCGACGCGGTGATGGAGCCGCGCGGCCCCGACGCCGTCAATGGAGCGACAGTCGGCCCGGCGGCCAGTACGTGAGAAAGAGCGGGCCGATCAGGCTCGAACGGGGCACGACGCCCCACGTGCGGGAATCGCACGAGTGGGCGCGGTCGTCGCCGACGAGGAAGTAGTTGCCCTTCGGGACGTGCCATGTGCCGACGGTCGTGTCGTCCTTCGCGTCGTGGACGTAGTTCTCGCGCAAGGCGCGCCCGTCGATCGAGATGACGCCGTGCGCCTCGGAGACCGTGTCGCCCGGGAGCCCGATCAGCCGCTTGACGTAGGTCCCGCCTTCGCTGCAGGCCGCGGCGGCCGCAGCCGGGGCGTAGAAGACGACGATGTCGCCGCGCTTCGGGCTGCCGAACCGATAGGCGAGCCGGTTGACGATCACGCGGTCCGAGAATCGTGCCTCGCACCAGGCGCTCGGGCGGGCGCAGTGCAGCGTCGGCTCCATCGACGACGAGGGGATGCGGTAGGGCTTTGCCACCTCGGCTTCGAAGACGAGCACGAGCCCGACCGCCACCGCGAGCGTGATCGCCCAGTCGACGAGTTTGCGCAGCCCCGGCACTCCGGGATGGTAGACAGCCTCTACCCGCGCAGCGTGTTCTTGACGAAGAAGAGGAGGTTCGCCGGCCGTTCGCCGAGGCGGCGCATCAGGTACGGGTACCACTCCGGCCCGTACGGCGTTGCGACGAGCACTTTGTACCCGCGGCGAACGAGATCGAGCTGCAGCTGCGGCCGGACGCCGTAGAGCATCTGAAACTCGAACCGGTCTCTCGCGATCTCGTGCTCGGCGGCGAAGCGGATCGCGAACTGGATCAGCGTCGCTCGTGCGTCGCGATCGCCGTGTAGCCCGTGCCGGTGAGCATCCGCTCGAGCAACCGCGCGGTACGCCGAGTCGACGTCGGCTCTTGTGCGGATACGCGACCGTCTCCGGCTCGAGATACGCACCCTTGACGAGGCGCAGGTTCGGCGACAGCGGCATGAGCGATGCCAGGTCGTCCGGCGTTCGGAAGAGGTACGACTGCAGCACCGTGCCGACGTTGTCGAGCCCTTCGCTGCGAAGACGCCGGTAGAGGCGAAGCGTCGCCTCGACGAACTGCGATTGCTCCATGTCGATGCGGATGAAGCCGCCGCGAGCCGCCGCGTGCTCGATGAGCGCCCGGACGTTCGCGTATGCGAGCTCCTCGTCGATCTCCAGCCCGAGGTGTGTGAGCTTGAGCGCGACGTTCGCGCGCAGCGCTTCGTCGGCGATCCGGTCGATGATCGCCCGGTAGGCGTCCATGACGCGGTCGGTCTGACCCGGTTCGAGCACACCTTCGCCGAGCAGCGTCGTGTTCGCGTACAGGCCCTGGTCGTTCAGCCGCCTGAGCACGACGACGCACTCGTCGAGCGTCTCCCCGGCGACGAAGCGCCCCGCGCCGAAGCGCATCCCGTGCCGCCGGACCGTCCGTTGGACGCGCGGGCTGTCCGCCGCCGCGAGGATGCCTTTGCGAAGCGTGCCGTTGAGCGTCGCGGTCAGCGGTGCGAGAGCAGCCACTCGTTCACCTCGCGCATTCGTTCGATGAACAGCGTGAGATGGCCGTCGGTCGCGGTGATTCGCGCCTCGACGCCGGGGATCCGTGCGGCCAGCCAGTGGCCGTGGGAAACCGGGACGAACCGGTCATCGGCGCCGTGGAGCAGCAGCACCGGCCTGTCGATCGAGGCGACGTCGAACCCCCAGGGCCGCGCGAACGCGAGATCGTCGTCGATCCACCCGTCGACTCCCTGCGCGAGTCCCTCGTCCTGCGACTCGAGCATGAACTCGGCAAACGGCCCCGACAGGGCGGCGAAGTCCGCCGCGCCGAGCAGCGTCTCCATCACGGAGACCAGTTCCTCGGGCTTCGCCTGAAGCAGCGCCGCGCGCTGCTCGGTCAGATAGGGACGGAGGACCGACTCGCCGGCGAGCGTCTTGCCGAACTCGACGTGGTTCTCCTCGCCCATTCCTTCGAGCCAGTCGAGCCCGTCCGCCTCGTACGGCGCAACCGCTGCGAGGCTCGCGACCGCGACGAGCCGCTCGTCGCACAGCGCGGCGCAGGCGAGCACGTGGGGGCCGCCGCCCGAAATGCCCCACGAGCCGTATCGCGCGAGCGAGAGCGCGTCGGCGATTGCCTCCAGGTCGGCGGCGCAGCAGCCACCTCTCGGCCGGCCGCGCGCGTCGAGCCTCCGTAGCCGGGCCGGTCGTAGCCGATGAGCCGGATCCCCTGCTCGCGAGCGAGCGCGTCGTGCTCGCCGTAGAGGAGGCGCGAGTCCGGCGTCCCGTGCTGCGTGACGACGGGGAAGCCGGACGGGTCGCCGGCCTCGCTCACCTGGAGCGCGCGGCCGTCGGCAGTCCTGACAGCGGTCATCGGCGGGAGCTTACGTACGCCGCGACATCGCGAATCTGTTGCTCGCTCAGCTGCCCCTTGAAGGCGGGCATCGCCCCGCCGCCGTTCGTCACCTGGCGCAGGACCTGGAGGTAGCCGGGTTGGAGCTGGTCGAGATTCGGCCCGACGTTGCCGTGCGAGTTCGCCTTCGCAAACGTGTGGCAGCCTCCGCAGCCGGCCGACCGGTAGACGGCGGCGCCGGCGGCCGCGTGTGCGTTCGCCGGGATCGGGCTCGATGCGCCGGCAGCGGGGGCAGCACGGTTGTAGAGCCAGTACGCGCTCGTCAGCCACACGCCGACCAGCGTGACGAAGAGCAGCCCGCCGGCGATCGGGAGCACGTACTTCGGGAACCGGTGCAGCCGCAGGATCGTCACCTTGGCGGCGAAGGCGCCGTAGACGAAGCTGCCGAACAGCGAGTGTGCGAGCACCCGGTTGTCGGGGCTCTGGAACCCCAGCTTGAAGATGCAGTGGTAGGCGACCGGCAGCGTGAACAGGAAGGCGAGCCGGCCCGACCATCGGTGCACCGGATTCACCCAGGCGGGTTTCCGCCACGGGAGCTTGCGGAAGATCCAGGCCGCCGTGAAGAGCTGGAAGCAGGCGAGCACGACCGCCGCGGTCGCGAATCCCGCCTTGAGATGGACCGGGTCGCTGAAGAAGAGGCGGAAATACCCCTTCGACCGAGGGTCGTGCTTCGCGAGCAGCCCGGCGCCAAGCGAGACGAGGGCAAATGCGGCCAGCGGCGCCGCGACCCAGCGGTACGACCTCGTTCCCGGCGGCTGGGCGATCGGTTGGGCGACGTCGGTCACGCGCCCCAATCGAACACTGCCGTGCGGCTGGTGGTCAAGCCGAGCCGCTGCGGCCCGCCGGAGAATCGTCCCTCGGGACGACCGAGATCGTCCGCGGGGCCGACGAGGCCCGTCCTACGCTCGAGCTATCGAATCCGAGCCGCTTGCTTCCGCCAGAACAAATGCGGATGCAAGCGCACGTGGGACCTTCCGAAAGGTGGAACGCAACATGGTGACGTCAACAGCACGGAAATGGTGGGCGCTCGCCCTGCTCAGCGTGGTGCAGTTCATGGTCGTACTCGACATCGCGATCGTGAACTTCGCGCTGCCCTCGATCCAGGCCGACCTCGAAGTTCTCCCAGGAGAACCTGCAATGGGTGATCAGCGCCTACGCACTCGTCTTCGGCGGGTTCCTGCTGCTGGGCGGCCGCGCCGCCGACCTGCTCGGCCGCGCCGCGTCTTCGTCGTCGGCCTCGCCGTCTTCGCGATCAGCTCGCTGCTCGCCGAGCTCGCGTGGTCGGAGGCGTCGCTGATCGCCGCTCGCGCGCTGCAGGGTCTCGGCGCGGCGATCATCTCGCCGGCCGCGCTCTCGATTCTCACGACGACCTTCTCGCGAAGGCCGTGAGCGCAACATCGCACTCGGCGTCTGGGGCGCCGTCGGCGGCTTCGGCGCGGCCGCAGGCGTGCTGCTCGGGGGCATCTTCACGGACGCGCTCAGCTGGGAGTGGATCTTCTTCGTCAACATCCCCGTCGGCGCTCGTCGCGCTCGCGCTCGCGCCGGTCTGCTCAACGAGAGCCGCGACGCGCGCAGCGAAGAGCTTCGACGCCCTCGGCGCGGTGCTCGTGACTGCCGGGCTCTCGAGCGCCGTCTTCGGGATCACGCAGCCACCTCGTACGGCTGGACCTCCGCGAAGACGATCGGGATCTTCGTCGGCGGCGCGCGCTCCTGCTCGGCGGCTTCCTCGCTCTCGGAGTCGCGCACGCAGGATCCGCTGATGCCCTTCTCGATCTTCCGGATCAAGACGGTCAGCGGCGCCAACGTCGTCGGGGTTCATCCTCGGCACGGCGATCTTCTCGCTCTTCCTGATGCTGACGCTCTACATGCAAGAGGTGCTCGGGTACTCGGCGATGAAGACCGGAGTCGCGTACCTCGCCGTCGCCGGCACGTCGATCTTCTGGGCTGCCGTCGCCTCCCAGATCGTGACCCGGGTCGGCGTCAAGCCGGTGCTCGTGATCGGGATGAGCTCTGCTCACCGTCGGGCTCCTGTACTTCACGCAGGTGTCGGTCGGCGGGTCGTATCTCGGCGACCTGCTCCCGGGCTTCCTGATCGTCGGCGTCGGCATGTCGTTCGCGTTCGTCGCCGATCTCGATCGCGGCACTCGCCGGGATCGAGGCGAAGGAAGCCGGCCTCGCCTCGGGGCTGATCAACACCTCGCAGCAGATCGGCGGAGCGCTCGGGATCGCCGTGCTGTCAGCGGTCGCGGTCGCGCACACGAATGACGCCGTCCGGGCGGCGACGCCGTTCCCTCGGCGCTCACGTCCGGCTTCCAGGCCGCCTTCTGGGTCGGAGCTGCGACTCGGCGCCGGTGTCGTCGCGGCCGCGGTACTGATCCGGAGCGACGAGCTCGGAGCGCACCGGAGCTCGAGGTCGCCGACGCCGATCCGCTGGCGCTCGCGGCCTGAGCCTCTCGAGGCTCGCCGTTGTCAGCAGCCGGGTCACGGGACAGAGCGTCCCGTGACCCGGCGGAGGGTTGTCGGTCAGCCGGGTCGGTGCGCGATCTGCGGTGGGAGCGCGGCGCTGATCTGAAGGTCGCGTCCGTCGAACGACATCTCGAACTTCCCAAGGACACGCCGCAGGAGCGCGACCGCAGCCGGATTGTCGCTCGGAACCAGCGCCGTGACCTCTGTGATACCCGCAGCGCGTGCGTCCGCGAGCAGCTCGCGTGTGAGCGCCGACCCGATTCCACGGCCCTGGTACCCGTTCGCGACCTCGAACGCAACGTCAGCGCGCCGACCGTCACGAACCAAGCGGGCCAGGGCAACCGGCATCGGGTCGTCTTCGACGTACGCGACCAGCGCGTGATGGTTCTCGTCGACGTGCGAGAGCTGCCAGACCTCGTCCTCGGAGAGGCGCGCCTTGACGCCGTTGACGCGATGCCGGCGCGCCGCGTCGTCGAGGCGGTGGAAGACCGCGACCGTCGTCTCGACGTCGCCGTTCTTCAACGGCCTGACGAGAATGTCGGGCCCGTGCTTCACACGCAGAACGCGAGAGTTCATTGCTGACTAAGACGCACAGGTGGCGTCTGCGGTTCACCCGTTTAACAGGATCCTTACCTCTGTCCGGGCGCCGCCTCGCGTGCGCGCCCGGCTGAGCTGTCGCGTCGGGACTCAACCAATGCAAGTGGTGGGGCCGCTAGGGCCTCACCACTTGCATCGCATCTCGTGTTGCGGCTCAGCCGCAGCCGGTCGAGGTGCCGCAGTCGCGGCACGTGTAGCACGTGCCTGCGCGCACCATTCGGCCGCCGCAGCGGTTGCACTCGATGGCGTCCTCGTGCGGGTTGAAGAGCGCGGTCTGGCCCGGTGCCGGCGCGTCGGCCGGGGGTGCCGCGATCGAGCCGCCGTTCGCGTACTGGTCGGCGAGCTTCGCCCGCACCTCGGCGGAGAGAATCCCGGCATCCTCCTGCTGGTCGACGTCGAGGAACTTCTTGCCGAACCAGCGGAAGATGTAGTCGGGGATCGACTTCGCGGCGCGAATGTCGGCGTCGTTCGTCGGCCCGGAAGGCTCGAAGCGCAGATGCGACAGCTTCGAGACATAGACCTCGGGCGGCACGCCGTACTGCAGGCCCATCGAGACCGCGATCATCAGCGAGTTCATCAGTCCCTGCAGCGTCGTCCCGTCCTTGGCGATGTCGACGAAGATGTCGCCGGGCGTCCCGTCGTCGAACACGCCGACGTGGATGTAGCCCTCGTACTCGCCGACCCGGAACTTGCGGCCGATCTCGGTGCGGTCGTCCGGGAGGCGGCGGCGGCGGGGCGCAGCGACGAGGCCTGCCGGAGCGAGTGTCGTCTGCGCGCCCTTGTCGCTCTTGCCTTGCAGCGGTTGGGCGACCTTGCAGTTGTCGCGATAGATGGCGACGGCCTTGACGCCGAGCCTCCAGGCCTCGATGTACAGCTCGGACACCTCGTCGATCGACGCTGTCTCCGGCAGGTTGACGGTCTTCGAGATCGCGCCGGAGATGAACGGCTGGATCGCGCCCATCATCTTCACGTGGCCGCGATAGTGGATCGCGCGCTCGCCGACGGCGCAGTCGAACACCGGGAAGTGCTCGCCCTTGACGTACGGCGCGCCGACGACGGTGTTGCGCTCGTCGATGAAGGCGACGACCTCGTCGACCTCGGATGGTGCATAGCCGAGCTTCTCGAGGCCGGCTGCAACGGTCTTGTTGACGATGGTGATCTCGCCGCCGCCGACGAGCTTCTTCGACTTGACGAGTGAGAAGTCGGGCTCCACACCCGTCGTGTCGCAGTCCATCATGAAGCTGATCGTCCCGGTCGGCGCGAGCACGGTCGCCTGCGCGTTGCGATAGCCGTTGACCTCGCCGAGGTCGAGCGCGTCGTCCCAGGCTTGGCGCGCGGCGCCGAGCAGGTCGCCCGGGACCGTCTCTGCGTGCGCGATGTTGCCGACCGCGGCGCGGTGCTTGGAGATGACGCTGATCATGGCGCCCGCATTCGGCCGGTAGCCGGCGAAGGCGCCCATCCGGCCGGCGATCTCCGCCGACTTGCGGTAGGCGCGGCCCGTCATGAGCGCGGTGATCGCGGCTGCATAGGCGCGACCCTCGTCGGAGTCGTAGGCGAGCCCGCGCGCCATCAGCAGCGCGCCGAGGTTCGCGTAGCCCAGGCCGAGCTGACGGTAGGCCTTGGCGTTCTCCTCGATCTCGGGGGTCGGGTAGGACGAGTTGCCGACAAGGATCTCCTGTGCGAGGAAGACGACGTCGCAGGCGTGTTGGAACGCCTCGACGTCGAGCTCGCCGTCGTCGCGGCGAAACTTCATCAGGTTCAGCGAGGCGAGGTTGCACGCCGAGTTGTCGATCGACATGTACTCCGAGCACGGGTTCGACGCGTTGATCCGGCCCGTGTTCGGGAGCGTGTGCCAGCTGTTGATCGTCGTGTCGTACTGCACGCCAGGGTCGGCACAGCGCCAGGCCGCCTCGGAGATGTCGTGCAAGAGCTTCCGCGCCTTCAACGTCTCGACGACGGAGCCGTCGGTGCGTGCGGTCAGGTTCCAGTCCTCGTCCGCCTCCACCGCCTGCATGAACGCGTCCGAGACGCGCACCGAGTTGTTCGCGTTCTGGTACTGGATCGATGCCCAGTCGGCCGAGTCGAGCGACATGTCGTAGCCCGCCGCCTCGAGCACGCGCGCCTTCTCTTCCTCGTGCGCCTTGCACCAGACGAACTCGAGGATGTCGGGATGGTCGACGTCGAGCACGACCATCTTCGCCGCGCGGCGCGTCTTGCCGCCCGACTTGATCGTGCCGGCCGATGCGTCTGCGCCGCGCATGAACGACACCGGGCCCGACGCATAGCCGCCCTTCGACAGCTGCTCCTTCGACGAGCGCAGCCGCGACAGGTTGACGCCCGAGCCTGACCCGCCGCGGAAGATGACGCCCTCGCGGCGAATCCAATCGAGGATCGAATCCATCGAGTCCTCGATCGAGAGGATGAAGCAGGCCGAGCACTGCGGCTTCTCCTCGAACCCGACGTTGAACCACACGGGGGAGTTGAACGCAGCGAGCTGGTTGACGAGGATCGCCTTGAGCTCGTCCTCGAACGTCTGCGCTTCCTCCTCGGTCGCGAAATAACTGCCGTCGCGCCCCCAGGCGCCGATCGTGCCGACGACGCGGCCGATCATCTGCTTGACGGACTTCTCGCGCTCCGGGCTCGCCATGCGCCCGCGGAAGTACTTCTGGGCGACGATGTTCGTGGCCGTCTGCGACCAGAACTTCGGGAACTCGACGCCGCGCTGCTCGAACGCCGGGCCGTTGCGTCCCGGGATGTGTGCGTCGCGCGTCTCCCACTCGATCTCGTCGAACGGATCGCGGCCGGCGATGGTGAACAGACGGCGGACGGCGAGTCCGGCGTGCTCGTCGACGACGCTGTTGACCAGTTCGCCGGGGTCGATCGGAACGCGTTCCTCCGTCGTGCTCGCCATCTGTTGCTCCTCCTCTACGCCGTCCAGGCGCCTGCTCGCTGGGTCCCAAATCGGGGGGAAGGGACCCTAGATTCGCCCCCGGACGACACCCGTGAATCACCATCGTACCGGGGCACAATCGCCCTGGAGAAGCCAAAACGGCGTTGTCTACGGAGCCTGGCGGCGCGACTGGACGCGCTTGGCGATCAGCCCTACGCCGCCGGCCGCCACGAGGATGAGGGCGAGCCCACCGAGGACGAGCAGCGGCGTCGGGATCGACGACGGGCTGTCCGACGAGACCTGGCCCGCGAGACCGCCGCCCGAGTCTCGTCCCGGCTCGCTCGTCGTCGTGGTGCCGCCACCTGCGTCGGTGTTGTTCGGGCCCGTGTCGGTCGTGCCGCCGTCGCCCGAGCCGTCGCCCGATCCGCCGCTCGATCCACCGCTCTGCGGCGGCACGGGTGTGTTGCCTCCGACCGGCTTGTGCTCGGTCTGCTGCTTGGCGATCGCCGACTGCAGCGCGCGCAGGATGTCGTCGTGCGCGCTCGAGTAGGTCTGCACGTCCGACGGAAGATGCTTGAGCGCCTCGCGGTAGCAATGCACCGGATAGGTCTGGTCGATCCGGCCGTCGTACCAGTCGTTCAGCAGGAGCTTCCAGCACGGCGTCGCCGCTTGCGCGGGCGTCGGGCGAACGGCCGTGCCGACGAGTGCCGCGGCGACAAGCGCGGTCACGACTGCAACCTTCAGGAGCGGGTTCACGAGGCGGCGGGGCATCGACGGGCGGGTGGGCGTGCGGACGAGGTTACGCAGGCCGTGTAAGCCTTTTGTGAGTCAGCAGCGTAGCGGCCGAACGTCGGCGTAGGCTCAGGCAATGTCCCTCATCGAAAAGCTGCTGACGCTGCTTCGACCTGCCCCTGAGACGCCGGAGGAGATCGAGGCGGAGCTCGAGAGCGACCGCATCCAGGACCAGTTGCAGACCGTGCGTCTGAGCCAGAGGTCCGCCGCGGGGGAGAACTACCAGTCAGGCAGAGGAACCAAGCCGTAGACGCGCTTCGCGACCCGCCGCTCGCCGCGGCGCTCGTACTGATCGGTCTTGCATTCTTCTTCGGAGGCGGTGCAGGCGACGGCTCGCTCTGGTGGCTCGGCGGCGGTGCCGCAATTGCCCTCGTCGTCGCGCTCGCGACGCGCGGGCTGCCGCGCGGGCTCGTGACGCTCGCTCCATTCGCGCTTGCTCGTCGCCTGGCTGGCTGCATCGATCTGGTGGTCGTGGCTGCCCGATCGCTCGTGGGACTACGCAGACCGCGCACTCGTCTATCTGCTGTTCGCCGCTCTCGGACTCTGGCTGGCGGGACGCACGGCCGAGCTCGCGGTCGGGCTCTGCGTTCTGCTCGGAGCGGTCGCAGCGTGGGCGCTGCTCGCGAAGGTCATTCCCCCGCTCTACGACTACGGGCCGCCCGGAGCGACGCGCCTGCGCGCGCCGGTCGGCCTGTGGAACCAGCTTGCGCTCCTCGGCGACATCGCCCTCCCGCTGGCGCTCTGGAGAAAGCGACTCTCGGGCACCCTGCTCGCCTACGTCTGGCTCGTCGCGCTCGTCCTCACGTACTCGCGTGGAGGGCTTGCGACGGCCGTCGTCGTGATCACGGCGTACCTCGTGCTCGCCGACGACCGCTTCGAGCGCGGCGCGACGCTCGTCGCAGCCGCGCTTCCCGCGGCGGCCGTCGCCGGCGTGGCGTTCGCACTGCCGGGCATCACGCAGGACGCTCAGTCCACGTCGACGCGGTGGCGCGACGGGCTCGTGTTCGGTGCGGTGCTCCTCGCCGGCGCCGTCGTTGCCGCCGTGCTGTCGCGTGCGCGCCGCCCGCGCGACACGCCGACGCTCCGCCGTTTGCTCGTCGTGCTCGGCGTGGTCGCTCTCGCGGCTGTCGTCGCAGTCGCGGTGCTGAAGGCGGGCTCGTTCGGGAGCACGACGTCGGTCGGGAACTCGAGCGGCCGGTTCGCTTCGGGATCGTCGAACTTCAGGACGGTCTGGTGGCGTCAGGCCTGGGACGGGTGGCAGGAACGCAAGCTCACCGGGACCGGCGCCGGAACGTTCCGGCTCGTGAACCTCAAGTTCCGCGACTCGTACCTCGACGTCACGACCGAGCCGCACAGCCTGCCGTTGCAGTTTCTCTCAGAGGCCGGGGTGATCGGCCTCGTGCTCTTCCTCCTCACCGTCGGCTTCCTGCTGCGGTCTTCGTGGCGGCGTCGGCAGGGCCCTGAGCTGGCGCTCGCCCTCGCGCTGCCGGCGCTGCTGATCCACTCGCTCGTCGACATCGACTGGGACTTCGCCGCCGTCGCGGCGCCGGTCTTCCTCATCGCCGGCGCACTCTCGGGCCGGCTGCCCTTCCGCCGCGTCTCGCTCTTCGCGGTCGTCGCGGCGGCCGGTGCGGCGACGCTCGCCGTCGGAGTCCTCGTGCTGCCGTGGCTCGGAACCCGCTGGGCGAACGATGCCCAGGGTGCGGCGCCCGCGCGGGCGATCAGGCTGGCCAAGCGCGCGGAGTCGGTCGACCCGCTGCTCGTCACGCCGCTCTGGGCGAAGGCGTTCGCCGCAGAGCTGCAAGGTCGCCCGCAGGACGCGTTCGACGAGTACGTTCGCGCCGTCAGGAGGCAGCCGCGGAACCCGGAGACCTGGCAGCTGGCCGGGCTCTACGCGCTGTCACGGAACTGCTACCACCTCGCCTACACCTATCTCGAGCGCTACACGGAGCTCGACAACAAGGCGAAGCCGAGCGAGGGCGCGGATGCCTACCGCCGGGCGCTGCGGCTGGTCAACGCAGGCAAGGGCCGCTGCTAGAGCCGTACTAGGCGGCGCCGAGCAGCACGACGAGCTGGGCGCCGTGCAGCGCTGCGGGCTTCAGCCCGTCGAGCGGCCCCACGACCTTCAGCCGCAGATCGTGCGCGAGGCGGAGACCCTCGCCTCGGAACCCCGGCCGGTACATGACGACCGTTGTCGCGTAGTCGGTCCGGGCTGCGTTCGCCGTACCCCTGACGCGGTATCCGGTCGCGCTCAGCTTCGACGCCTCGGCACCGGCGGCGCCGTTCCGTCCGTTGCCGTTCAGCACCCACACGTTCGTCTTCGCCCGCGGCAGCTTCGCCTTGGCCGGCACCTGT
Source organism: uncultured Thermoleophilia bacterium (assembly GCA_963708505.1). Taxonomy (GTDB): domain Bacteria; phylum Actinomycetota; class Thermoleophilia; order Gaiellales; family Gaiellaceae; genus PALSA-600. The sequence continues at coordinate 624,633 of CAVPST010000007.1, read as the reverse complement.
TTCACGCGGCGAACCGGCTTGACGGCGGGCTTGGCGTGAGCAGGCGTCTTGAAGGCCGCCGCCTGCGCCTGGCGCTGCATGGCGTGCGACAGAGGCTTGGCGAGGAGCAGCACCGCGGCTACGAGCAGAAGCACGAGCTCGATCGCGGCGACGAGGCTCGCCACGAGCGTGGCCGTCCGCCACGGACGGATCAGAGCGTCGGGTGCGGGAAGGGGCGCATCCATCCGGGACCACCCGATTCGCTACAGCATCCGCGCTTCCTTCGTCCAGTTCCACGTGCGGGCGAGCCCCTCCGCGAGCGAGACCTGCGGGCGCCAGCCGAGCTCCCGTGCGATCAACGAGACGTCGAGCACCGAGCGCCGGACGTCTCCGAGCCGGGCCTCCGCGAGCCTGGGCCGGTCGTCGCTCCCGGCGACCTTCGCGCAGGCTTCGTAGAGCTCGGCCACCGTGGTCGCGGTCCCGCTCCCGACGTTGAACGGCCCGCCGTGACGGCCGACGGTCGTCAGTGCCGCCGAGACGATGTCGTCGACGAAGACGAAGTCGCGGCTGTGGCCGCCGTCGCCGTAGATCACGGTCTCCTGTGCACGCGCGAGGCGCTCGAGGAAGATCGCGACGACGCCGCCTTCGAGGCCCGCGTCCTGGCGGGGGCCGTAGACGTTCGCGAATCGAAGCGCGATGTGTTGCGTGCCGTGGATGCGGTTCCACCCGGCGAGGTACTCCTCGCCGCACTTCTTGGCGATGCCGTACGGCGAGAGCGGCAGGAACGGCATCTGCTCGGTCGCGGGGACCGGACACTCGCCGTAACCGGCGCCGCCGGACGAGGCGAAGATCACTTGGGCTCCCGTGCGCCGCGCTGAGCACGTTTGCGGTTCCGACAACGTTGACCTCCGCGTCGTACCCGGGCTGCTTCATCGACGTCTGGACGTCGGCCTGCGCGGCGAGATGGAAGACGACGTCGGCGTCGACGGAAAACGGCTCGCGGATGTCGTGCTCGAGCAACGTCGCGGCCGGGTTGACGAATTCGCGCTTCCCGGTGGCGAAGTTGTCGACGATGGTCACCTCGTCACCGCGTGTGACGAGCGCGTCGACGAGATTCGACCCGATGAAGCCTGCCCCCCCTGTCACGACCGCGCGCATGGACGCCGTAGATTAGAGGGCGAGGATGTTTGTCACCTTCGAGGGCGTCGACTGGTCGGGGAAGAGCACACAGGCCGTGCTGCTCGCCGACTGGCTGCGCGGGCTCGGCCGGGCGGTGCTCTCGACGCGCGAGCCCGGCGGTACGCCTGTCGCCGAGGGCATGCGCGACCTCGTCCTGCACGGCGACGACATGTCGCCGTGGGCCGAGGCCGCCCTGTATGCCGCCGCGCGGGCCGAGAACGTCGCCGCGGTGATCAGGCCGGCGCTCGCCCGTGGCGAGGACGTCGTCTGCGACCGATACCTCGATTCGTCGGTCGCCTACCAGGGTGCAGGGCGCGGGCTCGGCGAGACGCAGGTTCGCGATCTGAGCCTGCTCGTGACCGGCGGTCTCCTGCCCGACCGCACGTTTCTGGTGCTCCTCGACCCGGCCGAGGCGCGTCGCAGAGCCGGAGAGCACCACGACCGCATCGAGCGCGCGGGCGAGGAGTTCATGCGCGCCGTCGACCGGGGCTATCGAGCTCTCGCCGCCGCCGAGCCGGATCGGATCGTCGCGCTCGACGGCACCCGCCCGTCTGAGACGATTGCCGAGGAGGTTCGTGAGCACATTCGCCCGCTTCTCTGAGCACGCCGAGGCCACGCGCCTGCTCGACGCCGCGCTCAGGGACGGCCCGGCGCACGCGTATCTCTTCCACGGGCCGCCCGGCGTCGGGAAGCGCGAAGTCGCGCGCACGTTCGCCCGGGCGCTCCTCCAGACCGAGCGCGAGTTCCATCCCGACCTGTACGAGCTCGACGCACTCGGCGAGATGATCCGCATCGACGCGATTCGCGAGCTGCGGCGCGACCTGCACATGCGCCCGTTCGAGGCCGACCGTCGCGTCTACCTCATCCAGCGCGCGCATCTGCTCAACGACGATGCCGCCGATGCGCTGCTCAAGGATCTCGAAGAGCCCCCGCCGTACGCGGTGATGGTCCTGATCGCCGACGACCTCGGTTCGATCACGGAGACGATTCGCTCGCGCTGTCAGCCGATCCCGTTTCGGCGGCTCTCGGAACGGACGGTGCGCGAGCTCGTCGACGTTCGAGCTCCGCAGCTGTCGGAGGACGAGCGCGCGGCGATCGCGCGTGTCGCGGCCGGGCGGCTCGACCGCCTCGAGCGGCTGCTCGAACCGGCTTCGCGTGCGCGCAGGGACGACCTGCTCGAGCAGGCGCGCGCGCCGTACCTCGACGAGCAGTTCGAGCCGGCCGACGCGGCGGCGACGATCGTTGCGAACGCCGAGGCGCGCGGCGTCGAGGCGCGGCAGGTCGAGGAGGGTCGCATCGCCGAGCTCGAACTGCCCAGTCGTGATGCCGAGCAGCGGCTGCGCCGGGCCGCCCGCGGCGCCGAGCGGGAGGAGTTGCTCGCACAGCTCGAGGAGCTGTCCGCCTGGTACCGCGATCTCGTCGCGGTCGCAGTCGGGGCCGACGCAGCGGCGATTCACCTCGACAAGCTCGAAGCGCTTCGCGCGGACGCGACGCGGGAGCGGCTCGTAGGCGCCGAGCGATCCGCAGAGGCAGTCCGCGAGCTCTGGCGCCGGCTCGAGGAGTTCAACCTCGCACCGCAGCTGGCGCTCGAGGCGTTGTTCGTCCAGATCGCCGGTGAGCTCGCTGCCTGATTGTTAAGGGCGCTCACCCCGCATTTCGGCTGCGCCGATAACGGAGACCCGTGATCGCCGCCGCCTCGATCGGATCCGAAGCTGATGTGGTGCGCGGCCTGTACGAGCGGCACGGGCGACAGATCTACACGTACTGCCTGCACCGGCTGCGGAATCGGGAAGAGGCCGAGGACGCGACCCAGTCGACGTTCCTGAATGCCTTTCGCGGCCTGCAGCGCGGCGTCGAGCCGACGTTCGAGTCGGCCTGGCTCTACAAGATCGCCGAGAACGTCTGCCTGACCAGACGGCGCTCCTCGACACGGCGCCTGCGGGTCGAGGCGCCTGCGTTGGTCGACGAGGGACGCGAGCACAGTCGTGGCGCCGAGACGGACGAGTTGATCGCGCTGCCGGCGGCGCTTCGCGCCCTGCCGCCCACGCAGCGCCAGGCACTGCTCCTCCGCGAATGGCGGGGCTTCTCGTACCGTGAGATCGCCGAGGAGCTCGGCCTCACGCAGGCCGCCGTCGAGACGCTTCTCTTCCGCGCACGGCGCGGTCTGGCAGAGACGCTCGGCGACGAGCCCGTGCGCGCCGCGCGTTAGACGGGCTTGGAGCGCACGACGGTCCCGGCCATGAAGTCGTGCAGCCCGCGACGCTTCTTGTCGAAGAGCACCGGCACGAAGCCGGTGAAGACCAGGATGATCGAGAGAGCGAGCCCGACCAGGCGGACCACGGCGCGCCCGGCGGAAACCGGATTCCCATCGTGGCGGACGACGTCCAGGCCCATGAGGCGCATTCCAGGGGTCTGCCCGACGGTCGACCAGAAGAAGACGAAGTAGGCGGCGACGATGATGAACCAGCCGACGCCGAGCATGGTCTGGATGATCCAGTTCGAGCCGAGCCCTCCGACGAGCGACGCCACGATCGCCAGCACGGCGGCGGGAACGAGCACTAGCAGCTGGGCCAGGACGATGTCGGTCGTGAGCGCAATCGTTCGACGGACGACGCCTCCGTAGGCGCTCGTCGTCGTGTCCTCGTCCGCGTGCTTCGAGGTGACGTGACGAATGCGTCGCGTCACCTCGTCGTCGAGCTCGGCGGCCCGGCCGCGGACGGTAGTGAGGAGCTGATCGGCAAACGTCGCGGACTGCCGTGTCAGCGCCTGTTGAACGTGAGGGCTGGCGAGCAGACGCTCCGTCAGTTCTGCAACGAGCCGGCTCTCCACGGCAGACGCGGCGAGACGCTCGACAGCGGGACTGGTCAGCACCCGTTGTAACTGGTCGTGCGTGCGCTCATCCTCGAGCACGGCGGCAACGGCCTCGTCGAGCTCGATCCGCCCCAGCACCTCGGCGACGATGCGCTCGACGAGCTGATGGTCGACGACCATCTGCGCGACCGTTTCCGGCAAGGGCCCAGCGAGCGTCCGGTCGACCACGGCCTCGACCTGCACGCGTCCACGTGCACTCGCAGCCTTCCCTTCGTCACCCACGGCGCCGGCGAACCGTTGCACCCTCGTGGTGCCGGGAAGCCTTCCCACCGCTCGGACCGGGAGAAACGCGAGCCTCCCTGCGCGGACGCCCAGCCGTGCGCTCGATCACGATGAACCCGACGGCGAGGTCCTCCGGCCGGCGGACGCTCTCCGGGGCTCCCTTTGCCGGGAGGGCCGCGCGGGGCTTGTTGTTCTCCGTCGTCATCGGAGCGAGCTAGAGGCCGATGCCAGGGGCATGAGGTCATCTTCCCAGAACGCGAACCGCGGGCGTTGAGGCCCGCCGGGCGCTCACTATCCTTCCGCTGATGCGCCGATTGCCCGGACGCGCTGCGCTGGCGATCGCGTTGACGGCGGCGGTCTGCCTGGGCGCGGCGGGGCAGGCTCACGCCGACTCGCTCCAGTCGCAGCAGAGTCTCGCCGAAGCGTTTCGCCCCGGTCGTGCAGCTCGTCGAGCAGAAGCACGAGTGCGGTCCGGGCGAGCCCTATCTGCCGATCGACGTGAACGCGATCCTCGGCGTCGACACCGTCGCGCTTCGAGGGCCGTGGAGCGGCAACAGCGTGGTCGCTATCGGCCCGACCGCCGCGAAGCTCGGGCGCGGGCTCTTCGACTACCACCTCGACTTCCCCGGCAACCCGCTTCGCCCCGGGTGCGATTACGAGATGTGGGAGCGCCAGCTTGCGAAGGGCAGGGCGCCGACGGTGTACGCACACGTCGCAACCGAGCCCGGCTTTCCGGGACGGCTGGCGTTGCAGTACTGGTTCTTCTACGTCTTCAACGACTTTGCGAATACGCACGAAGGGGACTGGGAGATGATCCAGCTCAACTTCGACGCCGCGAGTGCGGCGCAGGCGCTCGACGAGCATCCGGTCGACGTCGGTTATTCGCAGCACGAAGGTGCCGAGGGCGCTGCGTGGGGCGACGAGAAGCTGAACGTCGTCGACGGCACCCATCCGGTCGTCTACGTCGCCGCCGGGTCGCACGCCAACTTCTTCGATTCCGCGCTCTTCGTCGGACGGTCTGCGTCCGAGGGCGTCGGCTGCGACGACACCAGGGGACCCCATGTCGAGGTGTTACCGGCGATTCGCACGATCCCTACGGCGGTTCGAGCCGCAGACACGGCCTACCCGTGGATCGCGTTCGAGGGGCGCTGGGGCGAGCGTCAACCGGCGTTCTTCAACGGGCCGACCGGCCCGAACATGAAGACGCAGTGGACGATGCCGATCACCTGGTCGGAGGGATGGCGCGATCGCAGTTACGCGATCCCGGTCGGGGGCGTACTCGGGACGAGCGCCACCGACTTCTTCTGCGGCGCGGTCATGGGCGGTTCGAATCTGCTGCGTCGGCTGGCGAACAGGCCGGCGCTCGTGGTCGGCATCCTGATCGCGCTGACTGCACTGGTCGCCTGGCTCGCCTCGAAGACGGATTGGCGTCCCTCCGCGCCGCTCCATCTGGCCCGCCGGCGCTCGTGGGGGCAGACGATCACCGCGTCGTGGCGGATGTACTGGAAGCGGCCGATGCTTTTCATCGGCATCGGGCTGCTCACGATCCCGATCTCGATCGTGCTCACGCTCCTGCAGGCCGGGATCATCAACGCCTCGTCGTTCCTCGGGCTCGCGCAGAGCGGCGAGGGTGGGGGCGACCGTGCCTGGCTCGTTCTCGTCACCGGGACGCTGTTCAGCCTCTTCGGGCTGTGCCTCGTCCAGGCCGCCAGCGCACGCGCGATGGCCGAGCTCGACGCGGGCCGCCGCGTCGGCGTGCTCGGCGCTTATCGACTGGCGCTCGCAGACGCCGGTCCGCTGCTCCGGGCGCTGCTCGTCGCGGTCCCGGTCGTCACCTTGCTGACGCTCTCCGTCTTCCTCATCCCGATCGCGGCCGTCTTCGCCGTGCGCTGGGCGTTGTTCGTCCCCTGTGCGGTGCTCGAGGATCTGACCGGTTTCAGGGCGCTTCGTCGCAGCGCCCTGCTGGTGCGCAGGCAGTGGCCGAAGGTGTTGTCGCTGATCGTCGTCGCCGCGGTTCTCGTGCTCGTCTCGGGGCCGGTGCTCGGCGGACTGCTCCTGCTCGCCACCGGAGCGTCCTTCGGCCTGATCAACGCCGTCGCGGGCATCGTCTTCGCCCTCGTCATGCCGTTCGTCGGCATCACGACCACCTACGTCTATTACGACACGCTCGTCCGGGAACGCCTCGCGTCGGCGGAGCCCGCGGATGAGTTGCCGCCCGAGGTGGCTCTCGCGCCGGGCTGATCTCCAGGCGCGGACGTGTTCTACGCTCTCGGCAGCTGATGCATCCGTTCGTCTCGACCGGCGGGTTGCCGCCCAGCGACCTCGTCAAGTCGCTCGTGGCGGAGTCGCATGAACGGTTCCGGTCGAACACCCTCGGGGCGACGTCGCAGGTCTATCCGGCGCTCGCACGCGTGAGGCCCGACCTGTTCGGCATCTGCGTGGTCGGCACGAACGGCGACATCCATGCGGCCGGAGACGACCACGTCGAGTTTTCGATCATGAGCGTCGCCAAGCCGTTCGTCTTTGCGCTCATCTGTGTGGCTCTCGGCCCGGAGGAGGCACGCCGGCGCATCGGAGTGAATGCGACGGGGTTGCCCTTCAACTCGCTCAGCGCGGTCGAGCAGAGCGCCGACGGGCGCACGAACCCCATGGTGAACTCCGGCGCGATCGCGACGACCAGCCTTGTTCCCGGCGCCACGACGGACGACAAATGGGAGTTCATCCGTGAGGGCCTGTCGCGGTTCGCCGGGAGGTCGCTGTCGCTGGACGACGAGATCTACGCCTCGGCGTCGGCGACGAACCATCGCAACCGCGAGATCGCGCGACTGCTCGACGATCGAGGCTGCCTCTACGCCGACCCCGACGAGGCCGTCGACCTCTACACCCGGCAGAGCTCGCTCGGTGTCGACGCCCAGGACCTGGCGGTGATGGGCTCGACACTCGCCGACGGCGGCGTCAATCCGCTGACGGGGCTCCGCGTCGTCGATGCGGAGAGCTGCCGGCACACCCTGGCGGTGATGGCGAGTGCAGGTCTGTACGAGACATCAGGCGACTGGCTCTACGAGGTCGGTCTGCCCGGCAAGAGCGGCATCGGCGGCGGCGTCGTCACCGTCTCGCCCGGCAAGGGCGGCCTTGGGACCTTCGCGCCTCTCCTCGACGAGGCGGGCAACAGCGTCAAGGGACAGCTCGTCGCGAAATTCCTCGCCGAGCAGCTCGGGCTCGACCTGTTCGTCTCGTCTCCGGACGGCGAAGCGGTGAGCGACGCCGTCCGGGAGGAGTCGAGTTCCTAGTGGGTGGCGAGGGCCGGGCGCGAGGTCGGTCGAGAAGGCCGACCAGGCAACTTCGCCGGCACACATGATGTACGGCTTCGCGTCCAGCGAGTAGCGGATGGCCACGAGGTTCCGCTGCGCGACCCAGCGTTCGACGGTTCGCAGGAGCCGGGCGAGATCGTCCGTCTCGCGAAGCTCGGCGCCCACGATCCACGCATCGTCGTCGGACGGCTCGGTCCAGGCGATGCATTCGCGGTCGAGTCTCAAGGTCAGCTCGTCCGCATCCTCGGCCGACGGAACCTCGAAGACCACCACGTCCAGAGTGGGGAGAGCGATGTTGTTCATGTCCCTAGCGTCGCCGCGATCGACTGCTCGCCGTATAGTCCGTTTGCGCCAATTCCTAGTCCGAGTTGACGTGGCCTCGAACCGCATGCGAGTGTTCGACGACCGTCGTGCGACGACATCGACGAGCGGCGTTGCGTGAGTCTGCGAGCCCCGGGGAGGCTGTGATGAGCAAAGCTGAGACGTCGGATGCCACTTCGATCGCGGCGAAGGTGCGCACGCTGATGCCGCAGCTTCGGGCCGACCTGGCGCGGCTCGTCGCGATCCCGTCGATCTCGGCGCAAGGTTTTCCCGAGGCGACGCATCCGCCGCTCCTGGAGGCGTACGAGGACGTGGTCACGCTGTTCCGCGATGCCGGCGTCACGATCCTCGATCCGCTCGAGCTTCCGGACACGGCACCCGTCGTCATGGGTGAGATCCCCGCGCCCGCCGGGGCCCCGACCGTCCTGCTGTACAGCCACTACGACGTCGTGCCGATCGGCGACGAGTCGAAGTGGGAGTCGCCGCCGTTCGAGGCGACGGAGCGGGACGGCGCCGTCTACGGACGCGGCGCCGCCGACACGAAGTCGAACATCCTGATGCACGTGGGTGCGTTGCGGGCTTGGGATGGACGGCCGCCGGTCGGGATCAAGGTCGTGATCGAGGGCCAGGAGGAGGTCGGCAGCGCGTTCAGCACCTTCCCGCCGTCCCGGCCCGAGCTGTTCGCCGCCGATGCGATGGTGATCGGCGACATGGGGAGCGTCCGGCCGGGCGTGCCGACGCTGACGGTGGCGCTGCGCGGCATGGCGATGATCACGGTCGAGGTGCGCACGCTCGCCGGGCCGAAGCACAGCGGGCAGTTCGGCGGCGCAGCTCCCGACGCGCTGATCGCGCTGCTGCACGCGCTCGCCTCACTGCATGACGAGCACGGCGACGTCACCGTCCCCGGTCTCCGGCGCGAGCCCTGGACCGGAGCCGAGTACAGCGACGACGAGTTCCGCGATCTGGCCGAGATCGAGCCGGCCGCCCCGTTCTTCGGGACCGGCGGGCTCGGTGAGCGCATCTGGACCGGCCCTGCGGTCACGGTGACCGGACTCGACGTCCTGCCGGTCGACAAGGCCGTCAACGCGGTCGTGCCCTACGCTCGCGCCAAGGTGAGCCTGCGCGTGCACCCGGAGCAGGACCCGCTGGAGGCGCAGGCCGCGCTCGTCAGCTATCTCGAGAACCAGCACCCGTTCGGCCTCTCCCTCCGCGTGGAGAAGCTCGAGACGGGCCAGGGCTTTGCGGCGGCCACCTCGGGGCCCGCGTATGAGGCCGCGCGTCAAGCCCTTGCGAGTGCCTGGGGAAGCGACACCGTCGCCTTCGCGTCCGGAGGATCGATCCCGCTGGTCAGCGCACTGCAGGAGGCGGCGCCCGACTCGGAGATGCTGCTGCTCGGCACGACGGACGGCTTCGCGAACATCCACGCGCCGAACGAACGCGTCGTGCTCGACGAGTTCGAGAAGGCGGTCGTCGCGGAGGCGGAATTCTTCAGGCTGTACGCCCTGGCCGGAGGGTCGTCATGAGCGAGGCACCCTCGGCCGCCGCAGAAGCATCCGGCCACACCTTCCTCGAGCGCATGCTCGACGGGATCGAGCGCGCCGGCAACAAGATGCCCGACCCGGCGATCCTGTTCCTCTTCCTCTGCGGAGCGGTGATCGTCATCTCGCAGATCCTGTTCTGGTTCGACGTCAAGGCGACGTTCGAGGTCGTGAAGCCGCCGGCCGTCCCGACGGAGCAGGAGTACTTCGGCGGCTCGATCGAGCCCTCCGACGTCGGGCCGACCGAGGCGGTGCCTCCGGGCGAGTACCGGCTGGTGACCGAGACCGCGAAGGTCAAGGGGCTGCTGACCGGCGAGGGCGTGCGCTACCTGTTCACGTCGTTCGTCGACAACTTCCGCAATTTCTCGGCCGTCACGATCATCCTGGTCGTGATGATCGGCGTCGGCCTCGCGGAGGCGGCCGGGCTGATAGCCGCGCTCATACGCAAGCTGGTCGGCGTCTCGTCGAAGAGCACGCTGACGTTCATCATCGTCCTCCTCGGGATCATCTCGAGCATCGCCTCGGACGCCGGCTATCTCGTGCTCATACCTCTGGGCGCGGCCGCGTTCAAGAGCGTGGGCCGAAACCCATTGGCCGGGATAGCCGCCGCGTTCGCGGGGGTCGCAGCCGGCTTCGGCGTGAACTTCCTGATCACGCCGCTCGACGGCGTCCTGACGGAGATCACGAACGACGCGGCGGGGTCCGGCGTCCACCACATCGACCTCGCCGCCAACCTCTACTTCGGGATCGGCTCGACGATCTTCGTCGCGATCGTCCTGACGCTCATCTCGGCGAAGCTGGTGGAAGGCCGCCTTGGAACGTGGGACCCGGCGGACGCGGGCGAGGGACCGCAGACGGCGGACGAGGCTCCTGAGATCTCCCCCGAGGACGAGGCGCGCGGCATGCGCTACGCGCTGTGGGCGACCGTCGCAGTACTCGTTGCGATCGGATTGTTGACCTTCCTTCCGGACGCTCCGCTGCGCAACCCGGACACCGGGAAGATCATCGGCGACTCGCCATTCATGAACAGCCTGATCGTGATCATCATGCTCGTCTTCTTCGCGGCCGGCCTCGCGTTCGGTAAGGGTGCGCGGACGATCAAGTCGAGCGCCGACGTGCTGGCGACGATCACGAAGTCGTGGGCGAGTCTGGCCAGCCTGCTCTTCCTGTTCCTGCTGATCGCGCAGTTCATCAACTACTTCAACTTCAGCAACATCGCGGAGGTTCTCGCGGTGAAGCTCGGCGACGTGCTGGAGCACATGAACATCGGTGCGGTGTGGCTGCTGATCGGCTTGATCCTGATCACGTTCATCGTCGACCTGATCATTCCGGCCGCGATCGCCAAGTGGGCGCTGCTCGCACCGATCTTCATCCCGCTGTTCGCCCGGCTCGGCGTGGCTCCGCAGACGGTGCTCGCCGCCTATCGCGTCGGCGACTCGCCGTTCAACGTCGTGACGCCCCTGATGGCGTATTTCCCGCTCATCGTCGTCTTCACGAAGCGCTACAAGAAAGATGCCGGGATCGGGACGGTCGTCTCGCTGATGCTCCCGTATGTCGTCATCCTGTCCATCGCCTGGACGCTGTTCTTCGTCGCCTGGTATCTCATCGGGATTCCGTTGGGCCCGGGGTCGCCGGTGCACCTCCCTTGAGAGTGAAGAGCGTCGCGCGCGGGACGAGGTAGCACGCAGCGCAAGATCGTCGTCCGCGTTCTCGTGCTCGGCGTCACGGGGGTGTCGCTCTACCTGCTCGCACCGAGTCTGCTCGAGGTGTTCTCGTCCTGGAAGCAACTGCAGACGCTCAGCCCGTACTGGATCATCCCCGCCGTCGTCTTCGAGGCGGCGAGCTTCGTCTCGCTCTGGGCGCTGCAGCGGATCGCGCTGCGGACGAAGAGCTGGTTCGCGGTCGGCACCTCCCAGCTCTCGGCGAACGCCGCCGGCAGCGTCATCCCGGGCGGCGGCGCGGCGGCGACGGCCGTGCAGTATGGGATCCTCGTCCAGGCGGGCGTGCCTCCCGCGAACGTCGCCTCCGGCCTTGCCGCGAGCTGGGCTGCAACCACCGGGGCGGTCTTTGCGATCCCCGTGGTCGGCGCGATCGGCGCGATCGTCGGCACGGGCGCCCCGAAGGGGCTGCGCCAGGTCGCGTACGCGGGGGCCGCCGCGCTCGTCCTGCTCGCGGTCGGGGCGGTGGCCGCCTTCGCGTGGGACGAGCCGGTCCGGTTCGTCGGCCGCCTCGGTCGGAGGGCGGCCGGTTGGGTTCGTCGGGGTGACCGCGTCGCAGACCTCCCGGACCGGTTGATCAGGCAGCGAGACCAGATCCGCGCGGCGTTCACCAGGCGTCCGGTTGTCGCCTTCCTGGCCACGATCGGCAGGTGGGCCTTCGACTACCTCGCCCTCCTGTGCGTCCTGCTTGCGCTCGGCGTGCGGCCCGACGGCGCTCTCGTCCTGCTCGCGTTCGGCGCGGCTCAGTTCCTCAGGCTGATCCCGGCGACGCCGGGTGGCCTCGGGTTCGTCGAGGCGGGCCTCGTCGGGTTCCTCGTGCTTGCGGGTGTCGACGCCGGCACCGCCGCGGTCGCCACGCTCGGCTACCGCCTGATCAGCTACTGGCTGCCCCTCCCGGTCGGGCTCGTCGCCTACGTGCTGGCGAGGCGCCGGAACTGGTCGGGGCCGACGGTCGCGGGTGCCGCATGAGCCAGATGACGATCACCTTCCTCATCCTCGCGGCAGCGGTCGTCGTGTTCGTGTGGGACCGTCTCCCGGTTGCGATCGTCGCCCTCGGCGTGGCGCTCTCGCTCTGGGCGACGGGCGTGCTCGATCTCAACCAGGCACTCGGGGGCTTCGGCGACCCGACGGTCATCTTCATCGCGTCGCTCTTCGTCGTCAGCGAAGGGCTGGAGGCCTCCGGCGTGACCGCCTGGCTGGGTCAGCAGCTGATCGAGCGGGTCGGGGACAGCCGCACGCGGCTCATGGTCTACACCCTCCTGCTGGTCGCCGGTCTCACCGCGCTGATCAACGCCAACGGCTCCGTCGCCGCGCTGCTCCCCGTCGCGATCGTCACGGCGGTACGGCTCGGCCGCTCGCCCTCCCAGCTCCTCATGCCCCTCGCCTTCGGCGCCCACGCTGGCTCGCTGCTGGCCCTCACCGGGTCGCCCGTGAACGTCATCGTCGCGGACGCCGGCCAGGAGGCGGGCGTCGGCCGCTTCGGCTTCTTCTCGTTCACGCTCGTCGGCGTGCCGCTCGTCATCGGCACGATCGCGATCGTCGTCCTGTTCGGCGAGCGGCTCGTGCCGAACCGGACCGCGCGGACGAGTTCTCGCAACTTCAGCACGCACGCACGGACGCTCGTCGAGATGTACGAGCTCGATCACGACCCCGACGAGCTGCTGACGCGCAGATCAGGGCTTGCAGAGCTCGTGATCCCTCCGCGCTCGGAGCTGATCGGAGAGATCGTCTTTCCCGGGATGGTCACGGACAGCGGCGACCTCGTCGTTCGCGCCGTGCAACGGAAGGGCGAGGATCAGGGCGCCGGCGAGACGGTGCTCAGCGCCGGCGACACGCTGCTCCTCCAGGGGCCCTGGGGCGCGCTCGAGCGGCGCCTCGACGAGCCGGACGTCCTCGCCGTCGATGCTCCGGAGCTCGTCCGGCGGGGCGCCGTGCCGCTCGGTCTCGGCGCCTGGGAGGCGATCGCCGTACTCACGGGCATGGTGATCCTGCTCGCGACGGGCGCCGTGCCCGCTGCCGTCGCGGGCCTGCTTGCGGCAGGCTCGATGGTGCTCCTCCGTGTCCTGACGATCGACCAGGCCTACAGCGGCGTCTCCTGGACGACGGTGATCCTGGTCGGCGGAATGATCCCGCTCTCGACTGCGATGACGTCGTCCGGTGCCGCGGAGAAGCTCGCCGACGGGCTCGTGCGCGTCGTCGGCGATGCGGGGCCGCACGCGCTGCTCGTTGGCCTCTTTCTGCTCACCGCCGTGCTCGGCCAGCTCATCAGCAACACGGCGACCGCCCTGATCGTCATCCCGGTCGCCGTCTCTGCGGCGGCCGACCTGGACGTCTCGGCCAAGCCGGTTCTCATGTGCGTGGCCGTCGCGGCTGCAGCATCTTTCTTGACGCCGGTCGCGACTCCCGCGAACCTGATGGTCATGAGCCCCGCCGGCTACCGCTTCACCGACTACTGGAGGCTCGGCCTGCCGCTGATGGTGCTCTTCGGGCTCGTCGCGGTCCTTCTCGTACCGGTCTTCTGGGGGTTCTGAGCTGACGCGTCTCGTCTCGGCGGTTCTGCTCCTCGTCGCGGGGCTGCTCTCGGCGGTCGCGCTCACGGCGTGCGGAGGCGGCGGCGCCAACGCGGCGGAGCGCGTCTCGACGGCGATCGGGAGCGTCTCGCTCCCGAGCCGCACGACGACGGAGACGAGGACCGAGACGACTCCCGGAGTGACGGTGACGGAGCAGTCGACGACGGTCCAGACAACTCTCGGGATCACGATCACGACGCCGACTGCTACGACCCCCGCTCCCGAACCGGCGGCGACGGAATCGAGCGGGACGCCCACCTGGGTCTGGGTGCTCGTCGCGGTCGCCGCCGTCCTCATTCTCGTCGGCATCGTGCTGGCGTTCCGTTCGCGTAAGCCGAAAGAGCTCCCGCCCGAGGAACGCCGCCGGATCCTCGCTGGGGCGGTCGGCAGCTGGATCGCTCAGGGGTGGGCGATCGAGAGCCAGACCGAGGACACAGCAGTCGTCCGCCGCGATGCCGAGCGCGTCGCTGTGACCGTCGACCCGCGCGGTCGCGTCACGACGTTCCAACCTCTCGACCCGCCCCCCGGGCCGACCTCGTGAGCATCGCGCAGCGCTGAATCGCGGCCGGGCCGCGGCTACACTGAGCGCGCCTCGCCGACGTAGCTCAGCTGGTAGAGCACATCACTCGTAATGATGGGGTCGGGAGTTCGAGTCTCCCCGTCGGCTCCTCTGTCCGAGCCAAAACGAGAGCCCCTTTTCGGGGCTCTTCTCACGCTCGGATACGGGCTTGTCAGTAATCAGTGCGGCTCGGGCCGGTCCGCCTTCTCAAGCTGGCCAGAATCTGTGCCGGCCAGAAAGGCAGTCCAGTCGAACGGCCCCTCACGGATGAACCGCACCAACTCGATCTCGTTGTCAGTCAGTTCCGGCGGGCCGCCGGTTGTCTCGACCTGGGATCGCAGGTGCTCCTTCACCGCGGATGCCGTGAAGTTCCGCAGAAAATGCCTGACACCGTTCATCGACTCTCCTGGTCAGCCTCGCTCGATTGCGGATCGAGCGACGCCGCTACGTTCGTCCCACGATTTTTGCTCCTCCCGTACCGCCGTGGTTGCGGCACGGCGTGATGCTGTCAGATTCAGACGAATAGTGGTCGATCCATCCGCGTCGGACGATCCGTCCTTACTGATCTGTCCAACACGCGCCTTCTGCGCTTGGCTCAGGTCGGGCCGCATCGCCCCCAGCAGCGCGAGCCCGCTCCCAGCCTTGGATCGCGCGGCGCGTGACACTTTCGTGTGTCAGACGTGAGTCTGACTCAGGTCTGACTCACGTCAGACTCACGTCAGACTCGTGTCTGACACATGAGGCGTTCGCCGGTGCGATTTCCGCACCTTCGCCGGCCTCTCTCCGCGGCGTATGATCGAGGATGAGATGGTCGCACGCGTGCTCCGGCGGCGAGGGCTCGCGACATTCGCGCTCCTCGTCGTGATGGCAGAGATCGTCGGTCGTAACCTGACCGCGCGGGTCGACGCGCGCCTGCACGTGCAGCCGCTCGCGAACTCGAGCGCCGACTACTACCCGTTCCTGCTCGTCGGGGTGAAGGTCCTGTGCGCGGTCGCGCTCGCGGCGCTGCTCGCACGCGCGACTCGTGCGCGCGCCGCGGCGAGGGCAGGCGACCGGCTGCTCGAGGCGATCGGCCATGGCCACGAAGGAGCCCCGAAGCTTCGTCCTCAACTTTCTCCCGGCGTGTGGTTCGGCGCCTTCGTCGCCACGTCGGTCGCCTACCTCGCCGACTCGAACTTCGAGAGCGTCGGCGGCGGCCGGTCGGTGTCGCTCAACCCCTGGCTCCACACGTACGCCCTTCCGACGTTCGCCTTGCTCGCCGTTGCCGTCGCCTGCGCGTGGCGTTTCGCGAGCTGGCTGCACGACGTCGAGGACTACGTCAACCGCACGTTCGCCCGCGTCCGTCGGATCCTGACCGCGGCACTTCGCGTGGTCTCGGCGAGTCATCGCCCAGCCGACGACAGCGCGCCCCGCAGGCGTTTCGGCCTCGCGTTCGAGTCGCGGCCGCCTCCTCTCGCAGCCTGACCCGCGGACCAGTCCAGTGCCGCGGGCGTCGGTTGTTGTTCGACCCTGCGAGGAGGCACGATGTCTACACCAGCTGTACGCACCTATCCGGTCGCGGAGACCCGGCGGATCACCCGTCGCATCCAGGCCGTCTCGTTCATCGGGCCCGCGACGAGTGCCGCGGGCGTTATCTGGGCAATCCTGCAGCCGTACCGGGTGACGCTGTTTCACCCGCGCGGCCAGGGGTTCTGGTGGCTCGTCGCTGAGCCTCCGCTGATCGTGGTCGCCGTCGGGCTGCTGTTCGCAGTCCTCGTCGCTCGTCCGTTGACTGCGGATCTCGAGGCGCGTGATGCAGCCGCACGCTGAGATGGTCCACTGGTTCTTCGGCGGCGGCATCCTCTTCGTCGGGCTCTGCCTGCTCGCCGAGGCGATCGTCGGGACCGAGGTGTGGCGGATGCGGCCGTGGCGGGCGTACCTGTGGCCCGGCGTCGCGTTCGCGCTCGGTGTCCTGCTGTGGCCGGTGATGGCGCTGTTCACGAACTCGGCGATCCACATGTACGCGCACGGATCGTGGGCGGAGGTGTTGATGCTCGCGGGCGGCTCCGAGCTCGCGCTCGTCCGTGGGCGCCTCCATTCGAAGTGGTGGCGGCTGACCTGGCCGCTGGCGTTCCTCGTCAGCGGTACCGCGTTCATCGTGCACGAGCAGAACTCGTGGTTCTTCGCCCGCTCGGCGTTCCTGCATCACACGCTCGGCTGGACGTTCATCGCGATGGCTGCCTTCCCGCTGGCTCTGATCTGGCGGCCGCGGTCGGAGGTGCTACGCGTCGGCTTCGCGCTGATGATCGTGCTCGTCTCGCTGCAGCTCTTCGCCGACCGCGACGTCGCGCCGGTCTTCGGCCACCTGTCGTCGCTCGCGGGGGAGCCACACCGATGAGAGCCCTCCTCGCCGTCGTTGCAGCTGCGCTCGTTCTCCCCGCGGTCGCCTCGGCTCACGCCACGCTCGTGTCGACCGCGCCCCGGTTCGGCACCGAGCTGCAGGGGAGCCCGACCACGATTCGCCTCCACTTCGACCAGACCGTCACGGCGCTGCCCGGTTCGCTGCACGTCCTGAACGGGGTCGGCAAGAACTTCGCGGGGCCGGCTCGAGTCGAGGGAACCGACCTCGTCGCACACGTGCGCCCGCTTCCGCTCGGTGCCTACACGGTGCGCTGGGTCGCGATCTCCGCGGACTCGCACGTCGTCTCGGGAGTGTGGACGTTCGGCGTCCGCGTGCCCGCGCCCGCGGTGACCGCGGCTTATGGCGCGGGCGGGCCAACCGTGCAGGAGCACATCGTGCGGTGGCTGTGGTTCGTCGGGCTCGCGCTCACGATCGGCGCGCTCGGTCTGCGCCTGATCGTGCTGCGGCGACTCGACGTCCCGCGCGACCTCGAGCGGCGGATCGCCGTACTCGCAGGCGCAGGGACGGTGCTCGCGCTGCAGGCGGGAGTCGCCGCCTTCTCGCTCCGCTCGGAGGACGCCCTGCAACTGCCGCTCGGGAGATTCCTGTACGGCGACCTCTCGCCACTCGCGCAGACGCGGTTCGGTCGTGCGTTCGTCGTGATGACCCTTGCCTTCGCGCTCGTGCTCGCGCTCATCTTCCTCGCCTGGCTGCTCGACCGCGTCGAACCGCTCGTCCCGGCGTTCGCGCTAGCGGTGTTCTTCGCCGGCGGGCTGTCGGTGTCCGGCCACGACGCGCTCGATCCCGGCTCGTCGTGGAAGACCGAGATCGCGGACTGGGTCCACCTCTCCGCGGCATCCCTCTGGATCGGCGGCCTCGCGTCGCTCGTCGGGCTCGTCTGGTTCGGTGCACCGCAGTTGCGGCGCGCGGCGTTCAGGCGGTTCTCGCAGCTGGCGACTGTGCTGATCGCGGTCGTGCTCGCCGCCGGCACGTACCTGGGCATCGTGCGCCTGCCGCACCTGCACGACCTCTGGTCGGAGACCTACGGGCGCGTGTTGCTCGTCAAGCTCGGCCTCGTGTCGTTCGCGCTCCTCTGGGGCGCGTTCCACAAGTTCGTGATCGGGCCGGCGCTCGAGCGCGCCGACGACGGGTTCCTGACCCGGATCGGGCGAAGCCTGGCGGGCGAGAGCATCGTCGGCGCGGCGGTGCTCCTCGCCGCGGCCGTCCTCGTCGACTCCAAGCCGCCGCCTCGGCCGGTGCAGGCGGGACCGCAGGCATCGGTCGTGAACGCCGGCGGGACGGGGGTGGCACGCCGGTAGGCCGGGCCACAGCGATACTTCGCTCGTGGAGCTGACGGATTACCGCGAGCGCTTTCCGATCCTCGCCTCGACGACGTACCTGATCAACCACTCGCTCGGAGCGATGCCGGCCGAAGCCGAGCGGCGGCTCGAGCGGTTTGCACGCGAGTGGCGGACGCGCGGCGCACGCGCGTGGGGCGAGGGGTGGTGGGACACCGCTGTCGAGGTCGGCGACCTCGTCGGCGCGATCATCGGGGCGCCTCCTGGCTCGACCGTCATGCACCAGAACGTGACGGTCGCCGAAGCGATCGTCCTTTCGTGCTTCGAGTTCGAGACGGCGCGCAACCGGGTCGTCTTCGAGGAGGGTCTCTTCCCGTCCGTGCGCTACGTCCAGCAGGCGTGGTCGCGCTTCGGCGCCGAGGTCGTCGTCTGTGAGGACGCGGAGGCCGTGATCGAGGCCATCGACGAGCGCACGCTCCTCGTCCCGGTCTCGCACGTGCTCTACAAGACGGCCGAGATCCAGCCGGTCGAGCGCATCGTCGAGCGCGCGCGGGAGGCCGGCGCCTACGTCTGCCTCGACGCCTACCAGTCCGCGGGAGCCGTACCGCTCGACGTGACGGGACTCGGGATCGAGTTCTGCGTCGGCGGCTCGGTCAAGTGGCTGTGCGGCGGGCCCGGCGCCGGCTGGCTCTACGTGCGGCCGGATGTCGCCGAGCGGCTCGAGCCCGCGTTTGCCGGCTGGCAGGCGCACGCGAGGCCGTTCTCATTCGAGACCGAGATGCAGCCTGCACGCGGAGCGGCGCGATTCCTCACCGGCACGCCGAACGTCGCCGCGAACTACGCGGCCAGCGCGGGCTACGAGATCGTCCGCGAGATCGGTGTCGACCGGATCCGCGCCAACTCCATGCGTCAGACGGCTCTGCTCGTCGATTTGATCGACTCGGCCGGGTTCGAGCTGACGTCACCGCGTGAGCCGGAGCTCCGCGGCGGGTCGGTGGTCTTCCGCGTCCCCGACTTCCAGGCGGTGCACGCCGAGCTTGCGGCGCGCGACATCATCTGCGACTACCGCCCCGATGCCGGCCTTCGGTTCGGGCCGCACTTCTTCACGACCGACGACGAGATCCGCTTTGCCGTGGAGCAGGTGGCGGAGATCCTCGCCGCCGGCGCGCACCTCGCCCGGGCGGGCGCGACGGCCGGCTACTGAAGCAGCTTGCGCAGCCGCTCGACGGTCGCCGGCGCGGTCGGCTCGTCCTCGTGCCTGACGTAGACGTACGCCGGTTCCCGCAACGACCCGGCGACCGCTCGTAGCTCCTCGTCGGAGTACGGGGGCTCGCGCAGCCGGACGTAGCTGAAGGGCGTTGCCGTCGTGTCGCCCACTCGCACGACGGCGTCGAACCCGTCCCACGTCTCGTGGCGGAAATCCCACGCCAGCTCGACCTGGTCGGGTGTCGAGCCTTGGACGAACGAGACGAGCCCCTCGTCGCGCGCGGCCTCGACGACGATGCGCACAGGGCCGAGGCGATCGCCGAGCGCGACCACGCGTTCGAGGAACGGCGTCACGCGGTCGAGTCTCGTGAGCGGCAGCTTGACCGCGAACCGGAACCCGGCCGGGACGGCGTCAGCCCAGCGCCGGAACTGGTCCTCGCTGGGCAGCCGGTACCCGGTCGAGTTGAGCTCGACGGTGTCGAAGCGTTCCGCATAGAACCGGAGGAACTCGGCCGGCGCGAGGCCTGCGGGATAGAAGCCGGGCCGCCACGACGGGTACGACCAGCCGGAGGTCCCGATTCGGATCGCCACGGCGATACGGTACGTCCGGAGCGCGAACTAGGGTCCCCGACCCGTGACTGTGACGACCGACACCGGTACCGAGACCACGATTCACGTCCTCGACCACGGCTTCGTGCGTCTCGACGGCGCGATGGCCGACGACCTGTCCGTCGTCAACGGCGCCCGCGTCTCGTTCGCCCGCCGCAAGGACGAGATGGACGCGTCGGACGAAGGCCTGATCCGCTTTCTGATGCGCGACCGGCACGGCTCGCCGTTCGAGCACAACGCCTTCCGGTTCCACGTGCGGTGCCCGATCTTCGTGGCCCGCGAATGGTTCCGCCACCGGATCGGCTCGTTCAACGAGTTCAGCATGAGATATGCCAAGGCAACGGAGGACTTCTACGTCCCGGAGCCCGGAGACGTCCGCTCGCAGGTCGGAAAGCCGGGCGCTTACAGCTTCGAGCCGGTCGACGACGAACTGGCCGAGGAGACGCGCCGCGAGCTGGAGACGCTGTACGCCGAGGCCTACGCGACCTATGCGCGCCTCGTCGAGAAGGGCGTCGCCCGCGAACTGGCGCGAGCGGTCATGCCCGTCGGTGCGTACACCCAGTTCTACTGGACCGTGAATGCGCGGGCCCTGATGAACTTCGTCTCGCTCAGGAACGCCGAGTTCGCCCAGCTCGAGATCCGCCGCTACGCGGAGGCAGTGGAGGCGTTCTTCGCAGAGAAGATGCCCGTCACGCATGCGGCATTCGTCGCAAATGACCGGATCGCGCCTTAATCCGGCCTCAATCTGCGTCCTAACAGTCTTGTAACAGCTTGTCACTAAGTTCTGTCTGCCCAGAACGAAAAGCTTGGAATAGCCCCACAGAGCAGGACGTTGAACAAGTTGACGGAAGCTGCACCAAACCGTGCACCCGTCTTCCTCGAAGAACAGAAGGAGTTCGTTGACTCACATCACCATGACCACGGCTGTGGCCGAAGCGCTCGAGGCGCTCCTCCATCTCCGCGACGAGCACGGGGCGATCACCCCTGCCGACATCGCCGACGCCGTTCTCGCCCATGACCTCGACGAGGCCGAGACCGAGGCGCTTGCGCTCGAGCTCGACGCCCACGGCGCCGCGCCCGAGCTGGAGGAGGAGCCGGAGCTCGATCTTTCGATCGGCCACGGCCTCTATACGACCGATTCGTTCCAGATGTTCCTCAACGAGGCCGGCCGCTATCCGCTGCTGACCGCCGCGGAAGAGGTCGAGCTGGCGAAGCGCATCGAGAAGGGCGACATGCAGGCGAAGGAGCGCATGATCAACTGCAACCTCCGCCTCGTCGTCTCGATCGCGAAGCGCTACCAGACGCAGGGCATCACGCTCGGCGACCTCGTCCAGGAGGGCGTGCTCGGACTGATCCGCGCCGCGGAGAAGTTCGACTGGCGCAAGGGCTTCAAGTTCTCGACGTATGCAACGTGGTGGATCCGCCAGGCAGTGCAGCGTGGCGTGGCCAACAAGGCGCGCACGATCCGCATTCCGGTGCATGTCGTCGAGCGCGAGCAGAAGGTCGCCCGCGCCCGCCGCGAGCTGATCGCGGTGCTGGAGCGCGATCCGACGCCGGAGGAGCTCTCGAAGCACTCGAAGCTGCCGCTGAACCACGTCCACGAGGTGATGGCGGCCGCCCGCGCAGTCGCCTCCACCGACATGCCCGTCGGCGACGACGGTGACGCGTCGTTCGGCGACCTCATCGCCGGCACCGGCCCGTCGACCGAGGAGGAGGCGTCGGCGTCGCTTCGCGACCTGGCCGTCCGCCAGGCGGTCGCGAGCCTTCCCGACCGCGAGCGTGACGTGATCGAGCTTCGGTTCGGCCTCGTCGGCGAAGGCCCGGCCTCACTCGAGGCGATCGGAAAGCAGCTCGGCCTGACGCGCGAGCGAGTGCGCCAGATCGAGACCGAGGCACTGCGCAAGCTCGCGCAGAACGAAGACCTCGCAGACGCGGCGTAGCTTCACGGCAGGTGTCTGACACCTCTTAAGGTGTCAGACACTTTGCACTTCACCGCACACAACGAACTGCAGCTGTTCGCGCTCTTGGCGGCGCTCGGTGCGCTGCTCGTCGCTGCTGCGTGGGCGCGCGTGCCGGCCGCGATCCTCCTCGTCTGCGGCGGCCTGCTGCTCGGGTTCGTACCCGGCTTGCCGCACCTCACGCTGCCGCCCGACCTGGTGCTCGTGGCGATCCTGCCGCCGCTGCTCTACTCGGCGGCGTTCTTCACCGGGCTGCGAGACCTGCGCGCCAACCTGCGCCCGATCGGGCTCCTTGCGATCGGACTCGTGGCCGCGACCATGTGCGGAGTCGCCTGGATCGCCCACTCGGCGCTGGGCCTCTCGTGGGCCAGCGCCTTCACGCTCGGCGCCGTCGTGTCGCCCACAGACGCACTTGCGACGACCGAGATCGCTCGCCGGGTCGGCGCTCCACGGCGCGTCATCACGATCCTCGAGGGCGAGAGCCTGGTCAACGACGGTTTCGCCCTCGTCCTGTACAAGACCGCGGTCACCGCGGCGGTCGCCGGGACGTTCTCGCTCTGGAACGCGTCCTGGCACCTGCTGCTCAACGTGGTCGGTGGGATCGCGGTCGGCCTCGCCGTCGGGTGGGTGGTGCGCCAGGTCCGACGCCGGGTCGACGACACGCCGACCGAGGTTGCGATCGCGTTCCTGTCCGGCTATCTCGCGTTCCTCCCGGCGGCTGCGCTGGGTGTGTCGGGCGTTCTCGCCGCCGTGACGATCGGCGTCTACATGGGCTGGTACACGCCACAGCTGACGAACGTGCAGACGAGGCTCTCCGGCAACGCGTTCTGGGAGATGCTCGTGTTTCTCGTCAACGCGCTGCTCTTCGCGCTCGTCGGGCTGCAGCTGCGCGAGATCGTCGATCGGCTGCAGGTGACCACCTCGCTGATCACCGACGCGGCATACGTGACCCTGGCGGTGATCGTCCTGCGCATCGTCTGGGTGCCGATCTTCACGTACCTCCCGCGCTTCCTGTTCAGGAGCATCCGCGAACGCGACCCCTATCCGCCCTGGCAGTTCCCCGTGGTCATCTCCTGGGCGGGTATCCGCGGTGCGGTCTCCCTCGCCGCCGCCCTCGCGCTCCCGATCGATGTGCCCGGACGCGATCTGATCGTCTTCCTGACGTTCGTCGTCATCCTCGTCACGCTCGTCGGGCAGGGCCTCACCCTGCCGCTGCTGATCCGCGCGCTGCGTCTTCCGGAGGATGTCTCGGCCGAACGCGAGGACGCAAAGGCTCGCATCCACGCGGCCGAGGCCGCGCTCGAGCGGCTCGAGGAGCTCGCGGACGAGGACTGGGTCCGGGACGACACACTCGAGCGGATGCGGGGCGCGTACCGGTTCCGCTCGAATCGCTTTCGGGCGCGCTACGACGGCAACGACGACGGCGGCGTCGAGGCACGCTCGGTCGATTTCCAGAGGCTCCGCCGCGAGCTCCTCGAGGCCGAGCGCCAGGCCGTGGTTTCGCTGCGGAACGAGGGCACGATCACCGAGGAGGTTGCGCTGCGCGTGCAGCGCGACATCGATCTCGAGGATTCGCGCCTCGACGCCTGACTGATTCGCACTTCGGCGAAGAAGTAAGGTCTCCGAGCTGCTCGAAGCGTTCGTCTCCTAGGAGCCGTCGCGCAGCTCGGCGAGCGTCCGTGCTGCGAACATGATGTCGCTGAACGTCGCGGCGCAGCCTTCGCCGAGCGGCGATTGAGCCTCGAAGCCGAGCTCGAGCTCGTCCGCGGGCTCGAGGCGAAAATGTCGAACGAGGTTCCACGTCTGCCCGTCCGCGGACGCGTGGAACGCGAACGCTTGGCCGATCCGAGCGATGCGAAGCCAGGTGAACCCGCCGTCGACGGCCGTCGAGTTGCAGTCGTCCGACGTTCCCTGGGTGACGACCGAGACGACCATCGGCTCGGCGTTCGGCGAGCGCTCGAACGCGAGCTTCGCCCAGGTCGTCTCGTCGTGGCGCACGACGAGCGCACCGGCGTCGAACGTCGCGGCAAATGCAACCTCGACGCGAGCCGCGAGCAGGAAATCGCCGGTGACCGCGCCGACGAGCGCGGGCGCGTTCATCGTCGCCGCGCCTGTAGCGGGGTCGACGAACCAATCCGTTCGGGGCCCGGCGGCGATCCGCACCGTGTCCTCGTCAACGACGAGCTCGGCCGGCTCTCCGAGCGGATGCAGCGCAAATGGCAGTTGCGCGAGCTGCATCACACCGCGATTGCGGGGACGGGTTGCGGGTGCCGGTTGATCTGCGTCACGAGGCCGACCGCGAAGAGGCACAGCAGGCCGGACGCTCCGAACGCCCAGCCGTACCCTCCGAACGAGGTCCGGACGGCGCCGGCGCCCCACGCCGCCGCGGAGGCGCCGAACATGTGCGCGGCGAAGATCCACCCGAAGACGACTCCGACCCGTTCCGCGCCGAAGATCTCGGAAGTCAGGGCGACGGTCGGCGGCACGGTGGCGACCCAGTCGAGGCCGTAGAAGATGACGAAGAGGATCAGCCCGAAGTGTGGTGAGCCGAAGGCGTAGGGCAGCGCGAGCAGGCTGAGCCCTCGCAGGCCGTAGTACCAGGCGAGCAGCAGTCGCGGGTCGTAGCGGTCGGTCAGCCAGCCGGAGCAGATCGTCCCGACGAGATCGAAGGCGCCGACCGTCGCGAGCAGCGAAGCTGCGGCCACCTCGCCGAAACCGTGGTCCATGGCGGCCGGAATCAGATGTGTGCCGATCAGGCCGTTCGTCGAAGCGCCGCAGATAAAAAAGCTCCCGGCGAGCAGCCAGAAAGCCGTCGACCGGCGCACCTCGGAGATGACCCGGAACGGGACGACCAGCGGATTGCCGGCACTCGGCGGAGCCGGAACGACCTCCGTCCCGCCGTACGGCGGCAGTCCGAGATCTGCCGGCCGGTCGCGCACGAAGAGCAGGGCCAGCGGCAGCACCCCGACGAGTGCGACCACGGCGCCGGTCGCGGCGGCGTACCGCCAGCCCCACGCGCCGACGATCCAGGCGAGCGCCGGCAGGAAGATCAGCTGTCCGGTCGCGTTCGACGCCGTCAGGAGCCCGGTGACGAGGCCGCGACGCTCGACGAACCACCGGTTCGCGATCATCGCCCCGAGCGGCAGTGAAATGGCTCCGGTCCCTGCCGCGATGAGGACTCCCCAGAGGATGTAGAGCTGCCACGGCGCCGTCATCAGCAGCGACAGTCCAGAGCCCGTCACGATCGCCGCCACGGCGCCCGCGATCACCTTCCGCAGCCCGAATCGCTCGGCGAGCGCTGCGGCGAACGGCCCTCCGAGGCCGAAGACGATCAGGTTGAGCGCGACCCCGCCGCTGATCGTCGCCCGGCTCCAGCCGAACTCGTCCTGCAGCGGGACGATCAGGACGCCTGACGTCGACCGGACTCCTGCCGCCGTGACCAGGCTGAGCAGGCCGACGGCGGCGACGATCCAGGCGTAGTCGACGCGCCTCATGCGAGGGCTCAACGTCCTCGACACAGCCTTCCTTCCCTGCGTCTAGGTACTGAGCACGACGGGGCCGGGCTTGCGGGTGCCTCCCGCGTGCGCCGTGACGACCCAGCCGTCGACGTTCTGCAGGTTGTACGGCACGCTGAACCGCACGATCGTCGGGTCGCCCGTGACTCGGAACGTGCCGCACAGTTCGACCGGCTTGTGGTTGCGAGTCAGCCAGAGCGCGTAGTACGCATCCCGCTGCGGCTGCTTGGGCAACCCGTTCACCTCCATCTCCATCGGCCAGTTTCCGGCCGAGTCGGGAGTCGAGAGGCGCACGAGGCCCTGGGCGCCGCTGCTGCCGTTCATCGTCACGATGTGGTCGACGCTCAGCGCATTCGGGCCGCTCTTGGAGTGGGCGAGCGCGTAGCCGCCGCCGAACGCGATCACGACGAGAGTCGCGGCGACGAGCGCCGCCACGGCCCAGCGCCGCCGGGGCAAGAGCGGGAACTGGACGATCTCGGCCTCGGCCGCCTCGGGCGTTCGCTCGAGCGACGGCGGCAGATCGGGCGGAGGCCCTGCCTGTACGAGCAGTTCGTGCACACGGCGAAGCCGCGTCTCCTCGTCGGGCGCCAGGCCCTCGGTATCCACGAAATCGCCGAAATCACTCATCTAGTTCGTCTCCCAGGATGTCTGCCAGTCGCGCCAACGCGGCGCGCGTACGTGTCTTCACGGTTCCGAGCGGGATGGCGAGAAACTCTGCCACCTCGGACTGCGAGAGGCCGCTCCAATACGCGAGGGAAATCACCTCGCGCTCGCGCTCGGGTAGCTCTTCGAGCGCTCGGTGCATGCGCCATGCGACCCAGTTCTGCTCCGCGCGATCCGGCGGCCCTGCCTCGGACGTCGCTTCGTCCGGAATGTCCGCCGGCAGATCGGTTCGAGCCCGTGCCCGGTCGACGATCGCGTTCCGGGCAACCGCGTAGAGCCACGGTGCTCCCGGCCCCCGCTCCGGCCGGTACGACCCCGCGGCGCGCCAGATGGAAGCGAACGTCTCCTGCACCGCGTCCTCTGCGCGGCCGCGATCGCCCAGCCGCCGCAGGGCGAGCCCGAAGACGGGCCGCGCATAGCGCTTGTACAGATCCTCGAACGCCGACTGGTCGCCGCCCGCCGCGCGCTGGATCAACTCGCCGTCCGAAGTCACGAGCGGCATGGTACGGAGCGGAATCGCAACGGTCACACCCTATGACTACGGGATGAGTCGGCTGCCGGATTTGAGGAGGCGTCCGCCGTCGACGACGACGGTGCTGCCGGTGACGTACCCCGCCCCGGCGAGGAAGGCGACCGCGTCTGCCACATCGGCGGGCGAACCGACCCGTCCGAGCAGTGTTTCGGCTGCCCGGCGCTCCTCCTGGCCCTCCTCGACGGCGACCGGACCGGGCGCGACGCCGCAGACCCGCACCTCCGGCGCGAGGGCGCGGGCGAGCACCCGGGTGAGCATCGCCTGGGCCGCCTTCGCCGCGGAGTGGGCCGGAAACGACGTCCAGGGCTGAAACGACGCCACGTCCTCGACGATCACGAGCACGCCGTGTGCCGCCCGCAGCGCCGGCGCCGCCGCCTGAGCGAGAAAGAACGTCCCTTTTGCCGTGACGTCGAGCGCCTCGTCCCAGAGCTCCTCGGTCACGTCCTCGATCGCGCGGGGCTCGAACCCCGCCCCGGCGCAGTGGACGACGAGGTCGAGGCCGCCGAGCTCGGCGAGGGCCGCCGCGACCAGCTCGTGCGCGCCTGCGCGTCCCCGCAGGTCGGCGTCACGCCGGCCGGCCGCCACCACCTGCCAGCCGTCGGCGCGTAGGCGAGCGACGACGGCGGCGCCGACGCGCCCCGTTCCGCCCGCCACGAGTGCTCGCTTGTCAGAGCCAGGTAAGGACATGCACGAGAGGAGTAAAACAGGCCCCAGGCGGGCATCGTTCGTCTTCCGCCGGGGCAACAATCAGCTCATGCGCAAACTGACCCTCATACTCACCGTCGTCGCGGCCCTCGGCGCGCCGGGTGTCGCCAACGCGGCGACCAAGGCCATCAACATCTACGGGTCGGGCTTCTCGCCGAAGTCCGCCACGATCACGCAGAACGACACCGTCACCTGGACGAACCGAGACTCGGTCAATCATCAGGTGCTGGCGACGCACGGCGAGTTCGTCTCGCCGATCCTGAGGCCGGGGAAGAGCTTCTCGTTCACGTTCACCGCTGCGAAGACGTACGCCTACAGCGACGAGCTGCACCCGAAGCTGACGGGAAGCATCACCGTCAAGGGGCTCCCGCCGAGCCTCACCCTTGGCGTCTCGCAGCCTGTCGTCACCGCCGGTGACAAGGTGATGCTGAGCGGCGTCGTCTCCAACAAGAAGCCCGGCGAGACCGTCACCATCTTCTACCAGCCCTATCCGCAGCCGAGCCTCATCGCGCGCGCAACGGTGCTGACCACCACGGGAGGGGCGTTCAGCTTCATCGTCGCCCCCGGTGTGCTGACCACATACCAGGCTTCGTGGAAGGGCGCGCTTGCGACGCCGACGACGGTGCAGGTCATGCCGCGGCTCGTGCTCGGCCGTTCGAACGGCTGGGTGGTGCACGTCTACGCAAGCCGGCCGTTCACCGGCCGCTCGGTGCAGTTTCAGCGCCTGAACGCGGCGACGGGGCAGTGGGTGACGCTGCGCAAGGTGCAGCTCGACGGGCGCTCGACGGCCCGGTTCCAGCTGAAGCTGCCCGCAGGCGTGAGCAAGCTGCGGCTGACCATGTCGGTCAACCAGGCGGGCGCCGGCTATCTCGGGGTGATCGGCCCGACGGTCACGTGGCGGCCGCGCTAGACGCGGTCGTCACCCGCCGCGCGCGTCGTACCTGCGCCCGACCTCGTCCCAGTTGACGACGTCCCACCACGCGGTCAGATAGTCCGGGCGGCGGTTCTGGTAGTTGAGGTAATAGGCGTGCTCCCAGACGTCGATTCCGAGCAGGGGCACGTGGTCGTCCATCAGCGGTGAGTCCTGGTTGGGCGTCGAGACGACGGCCAGTCCCGTGCCGTCCCAGATGAGCCAGGTCCAGCCCGAGCCGAAGCGCTTGATGCCGGCGTCGTTCAGCGCCGCCTTCAGCTCATCGGCTCCCCCGAAGGTGTCGCTGATCGCGGTTGCGAGAGACCCCGAGGGCTCCCCGCCGCCGCCCGGCTTCATGATCGACCAGAAGAGGGAGTGATTCGCGTGCCCACCGCCGTTGTTCCGGACGGCCGCCCGCTTGTCGTCAGGGATGACGTCGAGCAGAGCGAGCAGCTGGTTCAGCGGCTTGTCTGCCCACTCGGTGCCTTCGAGGGCCTTGTTCAGGTTGTCGACATAGGCCTGATGATGCTTGTCGTGGTGGATTCGCATCGTCTGCTCGTCGATCGTCGGTTCGAGCGCGTCGTAGTCGTAGGGCAGCGCGGGAAGCTCGTAGGCCATGCCGTCTCCTTCAGGTCGACTCGGTCGCTACAAAGATATGCTCCGCGCCGCACCCCGGGTATTCGAGAAGGAGAGAAATGGCGCTTGCCTACAACCACGAGGAGATCACCCCGCGCGAGCTGAAGCCGGCGCTCCTGGAGCTCGACGGGATCTCCCGCGAGACGATCGAGGCCCACTACAAGCTCTACCAGGGCTACGTCAACAAGCGAAACGAGATCCTCGGCAAGCTCGCCGGCGTCGACCTCGCGAGCGCCAACCAGGTCTATTCCGAGCTCCGTTCGCTGAAGCTCGATCTCACGTTCGCCGTCGGCGGGATCAAGAACCACGAGCTCTACTTCGAGCATCTCGGCGGGCTCCGGCGGCGACCCGAGCGGCGTGTTCGGCGAGCTCGTGAAGCGGGACTTCGGCTCGGCCGCAGCCTGGCGGGCCGATCTGAAGGCGACCGGGCTGGCCGGCCGCGGCTGGGCCTGGGCCGCGTACGACTGGGACGAGGGCCGCCTGTTCAACTATCTCGGCGACGCGCAGAACGCGTTCCCGGTCTGGAACGCGACTCCGCTCGTCGCGCTCGACGTCTACGAGCATGCGTACTTCGTCGACTTCGGCACCGACCGCGCGGCGTACATCGAGGCGTTCTTCAACAACCTCGACTTCGACGTCGTCAACGACTGGGTCCAGCGCTACGGAATTCGAACGTAGGACCGGGTGAGCTTCGCCGCCGTCGTCCTCTTCGGCTACCTGCTCGGCTCCTGCCCGTGGGGCTATTGGCTCGTTCGGGCGGTGAAGCACGAAGACATCCGGAAGATCGGCTCGGGGAACATCGGCGCGACGAACGTCTGGCGCCTCTACGGCCGCCGGCTCGGTGCTCCCGTGGTCGTGCTCGACGTCCTGAAGGGATTCATTCCCGCGTTCGTCGCGATGCAGTTCGTGTCGCCGCCTCATCTGGCCGGAATCGCAGCCGGCGGAGCGGCGATGCTCGGCCACTGGCGCCCGCTCTTCCTCGGGTTCGCGAAGGGCGGTAAGACGGTCGCGACGTGCGGCGGCGTCTTCTTCGGCGTCGCCGTCTGGGTCGCGCTGTCGGCGGGCGTCGTCTGGCTCACCGTCTTCCTCATCGTGCGCTATGCCTCGGTGGCCTCGATCGTCGCCGGCATCTCGTTGCCGGTGTTCGCCGTCATCTATGGCTATCCGACGTCCGTTGTGCTGTTCGGCGTCGCAGCTGCGTGCGCGATCCTCTTCTTGCACCGGGCGAACCTCGCGCGGCTGCGCGCGGGCACCGAGAGCCGCTTCCACTTCAGGCGCGCCGCGCGTGCATAAGCTCGTCACGCTCGGTGTTCTGGCGGCGGCGCTGTGGTTCGCACCGTCCTCCTTTGCAGCCGGCTGGTGCGGGTCTGGTGAGACGTCGGCCGACCGGCCAGACGTCGTGACCGCGCAGCAGATCCACGCGGTCGTCGCGGTCCCATCCGACGGCGCCGACACGTTCGCCACGGACGCACCCGCGCTGGCGGACGACGTTGCGGCGATCACGGCGTGGTGGCAGGGACAAGATCCGACGCGGATCCCGCGTTTCGACGAGGCCGTGTTCGGCGCGTCGACCTGCCTCGACATCACCTTCGTTCGCCTCTCCAGAACGGCCGCCGCGTACACGGCGGCAGGCCCGAGCGGCGCATTCGACGCCATCGTCAACGAGCTCGGGGCGACGGGAAACCTCTACAAGGATTACCTCGTCTACTACGACGGGCCCGCGGTCGAGCCGGACGTCTGCGGCACCGGCGGCACCCGCGCCTTCGACACGGGTCTGTCGTTCGCGGTGGTCTGGCTTCAGGGCTGTCCCGGCGTGCCGAACTCGACGATCGGGGCTCACGAGCTGCTGCACGCGCTCGGAGCTGTCCCGTCCGGTGCACCGCACGGCTGCCTCGGCGACAGCGGGCACGTCTGCGATTCGGTCGACGACGTGATGTATCCGTCGACGACCGGCCAGTCGTTGTCGCAGCTGTTTCTCGACTTCAATCACGACGACTACTACGGTCATTCGGGATCGTGGACCGACGTCCAGGATTCTCTCTGGCTTCACCGGCTGAACGTTCCGGCCGAGCCGTTGAACGTCTCGTTCAACGGCGCCGGCGAGATCAAGAGCGACTTGCCCGGCGTCGACTGCACGGCCGCCTGCACGACGCAGTGGGACCAGGGTGCAGCTCTCTCCCTCACCGCAACCCCCGCAGCAGGGCAGCCGCTTCGTGCGCTGGAGTGGCTCGTGCACCGGGCGGACGTGCGCGCTCAAGCTCGACCAGGCCGCGACGGCGACGGCGCTGTTCGGACCTCTTCGCATCCCGCTGCGCGTCACCGCGGCCGGGCGCGGGACGGTTGCCTGCACGCCGAAATGCACGAAGACGTTCGGCGGCGGCAAGCCGTTGACGCTGCGCGCGGTTCCGGCTCGCGGCTGGCGGTTCGCGCGGTGGAGCGGCGGCTGCAAGGGAACAGCGCCGACGTGCCGGCCGGCCACGGACTTCGCGGTCTCCGTGCGCGCGACGTTCAGGCGGCGCTGAGCCAGGAGCGCAGCTCGGTCGGAGCCGAGGCGGCGCGGCCGTCCAGCTCGCGGCGCAGCTCGCCCACCGTGCTCGAGCGCTCGGCGAGCACGTCGTGGCGATGAATCGTCTCGAGATTGACCTGCTGCGAGAACAGGAAATCGGTGTCGGCGAGCTCCGGGTAACGTCCGAGCACCGTCGAGAGTGCGTGACGCACGGAGTCCTCGACGAAGCGCGGCTGCAGGTGTGCGTGCTCGACGACGAAGAGCTCGTCGGGTCGCTTCAGGAGCTCGTAGATCGGAGAGCTCATCGAGCGCTCGACGATCTCCACGAGATGCTCGGCGTTGATCCTCGCCTCGGTGCCGACGAGAAGCGTGCCCTTGCCGCGCTGGTTGTGCGTGGCGAGCGGCACGAGCTCGAGGATGCGGTCGACGTCGCCGTCTGCGAAGCCCGCCTCCAGCAGTCGGCCCGCTGCCGAGTCACGGACGAGGCCCTGTGCGCACGGGCAGGCGTTGATGCCCCACGCTTCTACGCCGACAACGCGGCGAACGCCCGCCGGTGACGCTGCAGCGATCCCGATCAGGGTTGCGATCTCCTGAGTCGGCAGTCCAGTCACCGGGGTTCGGCGCTCGAGCGGGTACTGCGCGCGGATCTGCACCTCGGCCCGCACAGCGTCCTGCCGGCCGACGATATGTGCCGCGATGTGCTCGGCGAGCGTCTCGACCAGGAACGCCTCGCCGATCACGACCTCGTCGATCGCCTCGCCGAAGATCTCGGGGAAACGAGACATGTGAACGCCCTTCTGGGCCGGGTCGAGGTCGACGGTGCAGGAGAGCTCGGCAGCGAACGTCTTCTCGCGCCCTTCGTGGCGAATCCGGATCGCCTTCTGGACACCCGTGACCCCGGCGCGGGTCAGGCCGATCCGCACCTCGGGCGCCGAGGCCTGGACGTCTCCGAGTTGTTGGTTCCCCGTCTGCGTCAATCCTGTAGAACCGTACCGCGATGACCGACGATGCCGATTTCGCCCGTCTCGTTTCGCTGGCCTGCCACGACCTTCGCACCCCGCTCG
Organism: uncultured Thermoleophilia bacterium; assembly: GCA_963708505.1. Taxonomy (GTDB): domain Bacteria; phylum Actinomycetota; class Thermoleophilia; order Gaiellales; family Gaiellaceae; genus PALSA-600. Next base: position 592,383 of record CAVPST010000007.1, on the reverse strand, counting down.
CGACCGTATTCGGCTTCGCGCGCACGCTCGAGCGCGGCGACGAGCTCGACGAGCGAAGCCGGCGCTTCCTCGGCATGATCTCCGAGGCCTCCGATCAGATGGCGGGGATGCTCGACGAGCTCGGCACTGCAGCGCGAATCGCGGCAGGCCGCTGGGAGCCCGCCCTGGTCGAGGCCGACACGCTCCAGCTCGCTGTCTCGGGCGACGAGCGCGTCGTGACGACCGGGGCCGGCGAGACGATCGAGACCGAACCGGCCGCCGTCGCCCGCGCCCTCGACGCGTTCGCGATCGCCGCAGTCCGGCACGGGCCGGTCGAGACCGTGACCTGGACGGTCGCCGGCCGGGTGCTCGAGCTCGGCCCGCTGACCGACTCCGCGGCACCGGTCGTGCTCGGCGAGGAGATCCGCGACCTGGGATCGCTCGTCGGCCGCACGGTGATCGAGACGCTCGGTGGCTCCCTCGAGCTCGACGGCGACCGCCTCCGCGTCAGGCTGTAGCGGGAGCGGCGCGGCGCCGCCGGTAGGTCAGGTAGAGCGTGATCGCCGCCGCTGTGATCGAAAGGCCGATCGTGTAGTGCACGAGGCTGCGGGCCGTCGCCGCCGCATCGCGTTCCCACTCGCCCCTCTGCAGCGAGCTCGATGTCGTCTGGTCGGCGAGCAGATCCTCCCCATACGCGAAGCGGGCGGTGTGGTGGACCTGCCAGCGGTGGAGCCTGATCGTCAACGCCAGGGCCTCGATGGACGCCGCGGCGCACGTCACGTAGATCGCGTACGGGAAGTGCGCCGCGATCCAGGAGAAGCCGACCAGGATGAGTGGCGGGATGAAGGCGAGCAGCCAGATCTTGGCTTCGGTCGCGGCCGTCGGCTGGTGCCAGATGCGTGCGATGCCTCCGCCGCGGTTCCATTCGACGACGTCCGCCTTCTCGACCGCGAGGGAGGCGGCCATCAGCGACGCGAAGAAGAGCGGGATCGCGAGGAAGGCGCCCAGGCCGATCGCCGCCTTCGAGCTCGGGATCAGGCGCCTCACATCCGGCCCGCTTCGATCACGCGCGCGAGAAACTCACGCGTCCGCGGATTGCGCGGCTCTGTGAAGATCTGTTCCGGCGGCCCCTCTTCGCAGATCAAGCCCTTGTCGAGGAAGCAGACCTTGTCGGCGACCTCGCGGGCGAACGACATCTCGTGGGTGGCGATGATCATCGTCATCCCCGTTTCGGCCAGCCCGCGTACGAGGTTCAGCACGTCCGAGACGAGCTGCGGGTCGAGTGCGCTCGTGATCTCGTCCAGCAGCATCAGCTCCGGGCCCATCGCGAGCGCCCGGGCGATCGCGACCCGCTGTTGCTGGCCGCCGGACAGGCGGTCCGGGAACTCGTCGGCCTTGTCGACGAGTCCGATCCGCTCGAGCAGCTCGAACGCAGTTGCCCGCGCCTGAGCCGAATTGGCCCCGCGCACCTTCCGCGGCGCGAGCAGGATGTTGTCGAGCACGGTCATGTGCGGAAAGAGGTTGTACGCCTGGAAGACGATCCCGATCTTCTTGCGCAGGGCGTTCAGGTCGACGTGACCGTTCGTGATCTCTTCGCCGTCGACGACGATCGTGCCCTCGTCGACACGTTCGAGCAGGTTGATGCAGCGAAGCAGCGTCGACTTGCCGGAGCCGGAGGCGCCGATCAGGCAGACGACGTTGTGCTGCTCGACGTCGAGTGAGACGTGCTGGAGCACGCGCAGCTCTCCGAACGACTTCGAGACGTTCTCGATGTCGACGAAGCTCACGTCGCTGCGGCGCGCTCACGCCGCTCGCGGGCGGCGATCAGGTGGTCGGTAAAGCGGGCGAGCGGGATCGTCAGGAGCACGAACAGCACCGCCGCCACGGTGTACGAGGTGAAGTTCGCGTATGTCTGCGAGTACGCCTGCGCCTGCAGTGCAGCCTCGGCGACGCCGATCACGGAAACGAGCGCGGTGTCCTTCTGCAGGCCGATGAAGTCGTTCAGGAGCGGCGGGATGACGCGGCGTACGGCCTGCGGAATCACGACGTAGCGCATCGACTGCCAGTACGACAGGCCGAGCGACCGCGCAGCCATCCGCTGCGAGGGGTGCACCGACTCGATTCCGGCGCGGTAGACCTCGGTCACGTACGCCGTGTAGACGAGGGTGAGCGCGATCACGCCGTACGTGAAGTTCGAGCGGGTGCTGATCCCCTTGATGTTGAGAGCCGGCAGGCCGAACCCGATCACGAAGGCGACGAGGATCAACGGCGTGCCGCGGAAGAAGTCGGTGTAGACGATCATCAGGGCCCGGAGCGGTTTCGCTCCGGGCCCTGGCAGACCGCGGATGACGGCGACGGCGAGCGCGAAGATGAGTACGAGGATCTCCGCGACCACCATCAGCTTCAGGTTCACCTGGAACCCCGCCCAGACTTGCGGGAACGCAAGCCGGAAGTTGTAGGGCGAGAGGAACGTCTGGACGACCTGATGCAATCGCTGTCCTTACTTCAGGTTCGGGATCTTCGAGAAGTCGATGTTGAACCACTTCTTCTGCAGGGCCGCGATGGTGCCGTTCTTCCAGAGCTTGTCGACCTGAGCGTCGACGAGCGGCGTCAGCGGCGAACCCTTCTGCAACACGCCGCCGTACTGCTCCTTGGTCACGATCTGCCCGGCGACCGCGCCGTACCGCGACGGACGGGCCTTCTTCTCGGACGCGACGATCGGCGTATCGAGAATGATCGCGTCGCAGCGGCCGATCTGGACCGCGACGAATGCAGCGGCGGTGCTCTGGAAGATGAGCGGCGCCTTGGTCGGGTGCAGCTTCTGCTGGATCCACGACAGGCCGGTCGTGTCGGTCTGGGCGCAGGTCTGCATGTTCTTGAGGTCGGCGACCGAGTGCGGCACCTTCGCCTTCTTCGAGAGCAGCACGCCCTGGTTGGCATCGAAGTACGAGTGCGTGAAGTCGATGGTCTTCTTCCGCTGGGCCGTGATCGTGGCTTCCTGGAAGGAGATGTCGAACGACTTGTGGCCGGGTGCGAAGAGCTTCGCCCACGGCGTGTAGACGAACGACGGCTTCACGCCGAGACCGGTCGCGATCGCGGTTGCGAGATCGACCTCGTACCCTTTCGGGTTCTGGTAGCTCGAGCCGCGAATCTTGCCGTTCGCGAAGTTCACGGCGGGGTCGCCGAAGCCGACGACGAGAGTCCCTGGGTGCATGGTGGGTGGGCTGCTCGTACGGGCGGTCGCGACGGCCGCCAGCGCGACAGCCACCGTCGCCGCGGCGACGAGAGCAACGAGACGCTTCACAGATGTTCCTCCTGACGTGTTGGCGGGGGGTGGGACGAGTTTATTCCGAGCCGAGCCGGTCCTGTACCCAATCCTGGAAGGCGGCCAGGAGAGGTTCAGACCCCAGCAGGAGACGCCCGTGCTCCAGCATCCCGGAGGCCATCCCGCGATGCACCGACTCGACGAGCGCGGTGTCCTCGCGCCCGACCTGGTCGTCGAAGGCGAAGAAGTCGCGGATCCATTCGTCATCGAGGCCTGGGGCGAAGAAATAGTCGAGGTAGCGCTCGGTCCGGTTCGGGCCGTTCGGAGCGATCGGCCCGATCGAGAGGTTCGCGGGACCGGGGAAGACGTTGATCCCGGTGTTCGGGAACAGCAGGTGGAACTGGCCTGCCTCTCCGGTTCGCTTCGCCTTGGCGAACTGGGCAGCGTACGTCGGCTGCGCCCCGAGCAGGTAGCGGTCGGGGTGGACGTCGACCTCGGCGCTGAAGCCTGGATGCGCCGTCGGGCAGTGGTAGCACTCGAGGAAGTTCTCGACGACGATCTTCCAGTTCGCGTCGGCTCCGAATTCGACGCGTGAGTGGAAGACGAGCTCGCCGACGTCGATCGCCTGTGCGAGCGTCCTCGGCAGGTCGGCAAGCTGGGTTTCGAGCGGGAGCGCAGCCGGGTCGGGGTTGACGAAGAGGAACGGGCCCCACGTGCCGACGCTCGCGGGTAGGAGTGACCAGTCGGCGTTGTCGAACTCCGGCTCGCGGTCGGAGCGCGGCGCTGCTCGCAGTGAGCCGTCCAGCTCGTAGGTCCACGCGTGGTACTGGCACTGCAGCGTCGCGCGCCGGCCGCAGCCGTCCATCAACACCGCTCCGCGATGACGGCAGACGTTCAGGAAGGCGCGGAGCTCGCCGTCGCCGTTCCGTGTGACGAGGATCGGGACGCCGCCGGCGTCGGTGGTCAGGAAGCTGCCGGGCTCGGCGACGAGCTCGGACCGCGCGGCGTACTGCCACGAGCGCGCGAAGATGCGGGCGCGTTCCCGGCGGAGCTGCTCCTCGTCGCTGTACCAGGCGAACGGGAGCGTGCGCGCGTCAGCCGCGGTGGCCATGCGCCGACTCTAGCGCCGCGCCTGTCAGGCAGTGGCGCGGCGACCGGCGGGCTGGACGGCGTCTGCCCGGCGCGCCGGCGGAGTGGCAGTTCCTGCAGCGCGCCTCGTACGAGTCGAGCGCGCCCACCTGGATGGTCTCGCCGCCGAACGGCGCGGGCTCGCCGTCGACGAGCCGCTGTGTCATCGTCGCGGGCCCGCCGCAGCGGTGGCACACGGCTTCGAGCTTGTCGACGAACTCCGCCACGCAGAGCAGCGTCGGCATCGCACCGAACGGCAGTCCGCGGAAGTCCTGTGCGAGCCCGGCAGCAACGACGCGCGCGCCGTTCCGCACGAGCCCGTCGATCGCCTCGCTGATCCCCTCGTCGAAGAACTGCACCTCGTCGATCCCGACGGCGTCGTACCCGGCGGCGAGGCGCTCGACCTCGTGGCTCGACGTCGCCGTCACCGCACGCATCTTGGCGCCGGCGTGGGAGACGACGTGCCCGACGTCGTAGCGGTTGTCAATCGTCGGCTTGACGACGAGCGCGCGCTGTCCCGCGATCTCCGCCCGTCGCAGGCGGCGAATGAGCTCCTCGCTCTTGCCGCTGAACATCGGCCCGCAGACCACCTCGAGCCAGCCCCCGCGGGTCGGTTGCGTCCGGATCACGTGGGGCAGGCTAACGGCCGCCACGGACGGCCCATCGCCGGTCTGGACACGTCCGGTGTCAGACACGGTTACGAGACCGTGACGAACATTCCACAGGCATTCGATTTGCAGCGCAAAACGGCTTGAATCCGGCTGCGCAGTCTGGACACGTCCGGTGTCAGACACGATTTCGAGAGTGCGACTTCTTGTCCACAGGCGAAGTCGAGAGCGCTACTTGAGCAGGCGCGACAGTCGGCGGTCCTTCAGAGTCCGCCCGCCGGTCTGGCAGTTCGGGCAGTAGTAGATCGTGTGTTCTTCGAAGTCGACCCGCGCGATCGGGGTGCCGCAGCGTGCGCACGGCTCGTTCAGCTTGTTGTGTACCCGGTAGACGACGGCGTCGCCCTTGCCGGCCACGCGAAGCTCGAGCCCGCGCGCCAGTTCCTCGGCGATCGCGGCCGAGAGCCGTTCGACCTCCTCGTCGCCGACCTGGCTCGAGAGCGCGTACGGCGAGAGCTTCGCCGTCCAGAGAATCTCGTTCGCCCACGCTCGCCCGATCCCGGCGATCAGGCGCTGGTCGCGCAGCAGCGAGTGGAGCCGCCGCGAGTCCGAGGCGAGGATCCGCGCCACGTCCTCCGTCGACAGCGAGTCCGCCTCCGGGCCGAGGTGGGCCAGTTCTGCCTCGACAGCCTCCGGCCGCAGCAGCCAGACGCCCGCGCGCTTCTTCGACCCTGCCTCGGTGAGCTGCAGCTCGCCGCCGTCGGCGAAGCGGATCCGGAACATCGGCGACTTCGCGCCCTTGCCGCCGTTCGGGACGTACTTGAGCCGCCCCGCGCTCATCAGGTGCACCATCAGCACGAGCTCGCGCTGCTCGGTGGGAAGCAGGAACCGCTTGGCGCGCCGCTCGACTCCTGCCAGCGAGGCGTCGTCGAGCACCGACAAAGGCGGCTCGAACGTCTTCAGTGTCGCGATGTGGGCCGGCCCCGCCTTCTCGATCGGCGAGGCCCGGACGAGCGGGTCGAGTTGACGCCGCCACGCCTCGACTTCTGGCAACTCCGGCACGTACTACGCTCCTCCGGGCGATGGACGCGATCAGCGTAACCGTGCGGCGCGGGAACACGGTCGAGGCGACCCACGTCGTCCACGTTGCCTCGACAGACGGCTACCACCGCGGCGACGCCGATCTCGTCTGCCACTTTCGTTCCTCGATGAAGCCGCTGCAGGCGATCCCACTCGTCGAGAGCTACGAGGAGCTGAGTGACGACGAGGTCGCGATCGCGTGCGCGTCCCACGAGGCGGAGCCGGCGCAGCTGGCCGCGGTCCGTACGCTGCTGGCGCGCGCCGGTGCCGTCGAGGACGACCTCGAGCTCGGCGTGCAACCCGGACGGGCGCACGGGAAGCTCGGACACAACTGCTCGGGCAAGCACGCCGGGATGCTGGCTGCGTGCCGGGCGAACGGTTGGCCGATGCACCCCTACCGCGACCCGGACCACCAGCTGCAGCGGCGGATCGTCGAGCTCGTCGGTCCGGGGGACGTCGCCGTCGACGGTTGCGGCGTGCCGACGGTCGCGATGCCGATCGGGCGGATGGCCGAGCGCTTCACGGCGATCCCGACACGCATCATCGAGGCGATGCTCGCGCGGCCCGAGCTCGTCGGCGGCTCGGCTGCCGACGACACCGACCTGATGCTTGCGCTCCCGGGCTGGATCGCGAAGCGCGGGGCAGAGGGACTGATGTGCGCCCTCTCGCCCGACGGGGTCGGCTGGGCGTTCAAGGTGTCCGACGGCTCGTCGCGTGCGCTCCGCCCTGCGATCGGGCAGGTGCTCGACGTCGAGGCGTTCCGAGCGGTTCCCCTCCACAACAGCCTCGGCGAGGTCGTAGGCTCGATCCGATGAAGGTCTTCATCATGAGCGACATGGAGGGCGTGGCCGGCATCGTCAAGTGGCAGCAGGTGACGGGCGGCCACGCGATGTACGACGAAGGGCGCAGGCTCTACACGGGCGAGATCAACGCCGCGGTTCGCGGCGCCAGGGCCGGCGGCGCGACGGAGATCGTCGTCATGGACTGCCACGGCGCGGGCGAGGGCTGGACGTTCAACTCGCTGATCCCCGAGGAGCTCGATCCCGGCTGCGAGTACGTCGTCCAGAACGAGTGGACCGAGTACATCGAATACCTCGAGGACGGCGTCGACGCCGCGCTGTTCGTCGGGATGCACGCGATGGCGGGCACGCGAGACGGCGTGCTTGCACACACGGTCAGCGGCTCGTCGTGGTGGCGATTGCGCTTCAACGGCGTCGAGGTCGGCGAGACCGGGATCAACGCGGCGCTTTGCGGGACGTGGGGTTGTCCCGTGCTCCTCGTGACCGGCGACGAGGCCTCGTGCCGTGAGGGGACCGCGCTGCTCGGCGACGGGCTCACGACCGTTGCGGTCAAGAAAGGGCTCGCGCGTTTCAGCGCGCGCCAGTACCCCGCTCCCAAGGCGCGCGAGCTCATCGAGGCCGGGGCGAAGCGGTCGCTCTCCGACCTCAAAGCCGTCGCGCCGTACGAGCCAGGCAGGCCCTCGGAGATCACGATCGACTTCAACACGTCCGACCACGTCGAGAAATACCGTCATCGCGCCGGCGTCGAGATCACCGAGACGCGGCAGATCGTGTCGCGGGCGGATGACTGGTGGACGGCGTGGCGGCAGTTCTTCTTCTAGAGCCTGTGTAGAGCCCGGCGTCGCCGGGTTCCAGCTCGGCCGGGGCCGTGAGGTGGTAGAGGTGGCTCGTCCCGCCGAGGACGCCGGCGCCGACGTAGTCGTTGAAGTCGCGCGTCAGCGAGCGGATCTCGAGCCCCGCCTCGACGATCGCCCGCTGCGCCGCGAACTGCACACCGGGCCGCCGCGAGCCGAACGAGAAGAAGACGTTCGATCCGCGCCCGGCGAGAGCCTCGATCGCCCGCGTGAGGAAGAGGCGTGCTCCGGCCGACGTGTACGGCGGGTCCGTGACGACGGTGTCGAAGCCCGCCGCCAGCGCCGGGGGCAGCGGCTCGCGCACGTCCCGCCGGATGCACCGGAACGGGAAGGGTGCGTCGTCGAGCTCCGTCTCGATGAACGCGAGCAGCCTGTCGTCGAGATCGACGACCGCCAGTTCCTCGATGGCGATACCGAATTGCCTGAGGAAACGAAGCAGCGCGACCGACATCAGGTCGTCGTCGCCTAGCAGGAGGATCCGCCGGCCGTTGACGGCGTCCGCGGCGTGCATGGCCAGCACGCGCCGGAGCTTGGTCTTCGGCGTGCAGTGGCACTGGTCGAGCTCGACGAGCGGTTCCGGCGCCGCCTCCGCAACCGCCGCGAGGCTGCGGCGTAGCCGGGCGACCGGTCCCGCGAGCGCGATCCCGCGTCCGCCGCAGCCCGGACAGGACGTTTCGACGATCGCTGCGGCCGACGCGAACCGTCGGCGCCCTTCGAGGGTGAACTGCACAGGTCGCGTTTCCGAAACGACTCCCCGTCGGCGGAGCTCGCCGCAGATGGCGGCGACGATCGGCACCGGCAGGTCGGCGGCACGTCCCAGCGAGCGGACCGAGACCGGTTCGAGGCGCGCCAGCGCAGCGAGGACGCTCTCGATCCCGCGTGCTCCCTCGGCCAGGCCGACCGCCTCCGCGACGTCGACCACGACCGAGTCGGACGCGGGCTCAGACAACGGCGCGGGGGACGCAGGTCACGGCGGCACGCTCGACTGCCAGACGTTCTCGAATCTCGCCGAGCACGGCGTTCCCGCTCACGTCGCCGTACGAGAGCAGATCGACGTTCGCGAGCGCCAGCTCGGGCCACGTGTGGATGCTCAGGTGCGATTGCGCGAGCACGAGCACTCCGGTGACGGCGCCGTTCGGGAAGATGCAGAACTCCTCGCCGAGGACCACGGCGCCGCCGGCGCGCGCGCCGGCGTACAGCGCCGCCCTCAAGGTCGGTTCGTCTGTCAGGACGGCCGGGTCGGAAACCCAGGCGTCCATCGTGTACAGGCGCATCGTTCTTGCCTGGTCGAGCAGGTCCGGCAATTCAGGCTCCTTCTCGCGGTTGGCGTGGAGACGCCGCCGTGAGCGGAGCGAATTCGGATCAGGCGAGGATGCGGGTCCGCAACGCGGTCAGGCGACGTCGAGGGGCGTTGCGAAACAAACAGTCATGAACTCATCCCCTCCCTTTGCTCGTCGCTTGACGTCGTCGACGGTAGCCGTGACGACCGCCGCCGTCAACTACCGTGGCGTCAGATGGCGGTTCTCGCGCTTCGCGGCGCCGCGAAGAGCTTCGGTTCGCGGCAGATTCTCGACGGCCTCGACTTCGACGTCGAGGCCGGCGCACGCCTGGGCGTGATCGGGCCGAACGGCGGCGGCAAGTCGACGATGCTGCACATCCTCGCTGGGCTCGAGACGGCCGACGTGGGCGAATTGACGTCCCGGCGCGGCCTCGTCATTGCGCACTTGCCGCAGCAGCTCGAGGGCGACGATCGAGATGCGATCGCCACGTTGCGCGCCGCGCGCCCCGATCTCGACGACCTGGAGGCCGAGCTCGCCCAGGTCGAGTCGCAGCTCGGCGAGGCCGATCTCGACCGCATGACCCGGCTGCTCGCGCGCCAGGAAGGGTTGCTCGAGCGCTGGACCGCAGGCCGGGGGGCCGGGCTTCGTCGGCCGTGCTCGGGCGCTCCTTGCCGACGTCGGACTGGATGACGAGGACGCCGCGAAGCCGACGCGGCTGCTCTCGGGCGGCCAGCGGAAGCTCGTCGGGCTCGCAGCGTGCCTCCTCCGGGATCCCGACGTCCTCCTGCTCGACGAGCCCGAGGCGCATCTCGACGTCGAAGCGCGGGAGCTCGTCGAGGAGCTGATGCGGTCGTTCGACGGTGCCGTCGTGTCGGTCTCACACGACCGTTACCTCCTCGACGAAACGGTCTCGCAGATCGCCGAGCTGTCCACCGGCCGTATTCGCCTTTGGCCGGGCAACTACTCCGCCTACACGGTTGCGCGTGAGCTCGAGCTCCAACGGCAGCAGCAGCTCTACGTGACGCAGCAGAAGGAGATCGCCCGGCTCGAGGCCGCGATCCGGCGTTTCGAGGACTGGGCGCGCCGCGTCGTCGACGAGCGGCACATCAAGCAGGCGCGCAACAAGCAGCGGCAGATCGACCGGATGGAGAAGGTCGATCGTCCGGTGCTCGAGCGGCGGCGCATCGCGCTCGACCTGCGCCCGCACGCACGCGGCGGTGAGCGGGTCGTCGAGCTCGTCGACGCGTCGGTGACGCTCGGGGAGAGGGAGATTCTCAGCGGTGTCGACCTGACCGTGCTCCGCGGCGAGCGCGTCGGCGTCGTTGGCGAGAACGGCGCCGGGAAGTCCGTGCTCCTGCGCCTGCTCGCGGACGACCTGGAACCGACGACCGGCGAGCGGAAATCAGGCCCGTCCATCAGGTTCGGCCGGCTTGCGCAGGACCGCCGGCCGCCCGACCCGACCGCGACGCCGCTCGACCTCGTGCGCCGCGCGGCGCCGCTCGGCGAAGGTGAGGCCGTGTCCAGGCTGATGGCGTTCCTCTTCGCCTACGAGCAGGTGCGGCGCCCGATCTCGACGCTCTCGGGCGGCGAATGGACGCGCCTCCAGCTGCTGCTGCTGATGCTCGAGGGCGCCAACTGCCTCCTGCTGGACGAGCCGACGAACCACCTCGACATCGACTCCGTCGAGCTGCTCGAGCGAAGGCTCGAGGAGTTCGAGGGCACCGCGATCTTCGTCTCGCACGACCGCTATTTCCTCGACCGGATAGCCGACCGCATCCTCGAGGTCGCAGACGGGCGCCTGCGCTCGTACGAGGGCGGCTGGTCGTCGTGGCGCGCGGCCGTCAGCCGAGGGTGATCTGCGCGTCGGCCTGCTCGAGCACCAGCGGATCGTGAGTCGAGCAGACGACGGCGCAACCGGTGTCGCGCGCCAGGCGCGCGAGCAGCACCGCAATCGCGATCGCGTTCGCGCCGTCGAGTCGCGACGTCGGCTCGTCCGCCAGCAGCAGTTCTGGCTTCGCAGCGATCGCGCGCGCGATCGCAACGCGGGCCCGCTCGCCCTGTGAGAGCCGGCTGACGCGCTGCGTCGCCCGCTCGCCGAGCCCGACCGAGTCGAGTGCGGCGAGCGCGACCTGCCTCGCACCGTCGTCGCGACCGCGCAGCGCGAGCGCGAGCTCCACGTTCTCGAGCGCCGAGAGATGGGGCACGAGCCCTGCCTGCTGCCCGACGTATGCGATCCGGTCGCGACGCACGGCGGCACGGGCGGTGCGGTCGAGCGTCGTCAGGTCGACCTCGTCGATCGTCACCCCGCCCGCATCCGGAAGCTCGAGCCCGGCGAGCAGGTGGAGAAGCGTCGTCTTGCCGGACCCCGACGGGCCGACCACCGCGTGCAGGCGGCCGCCGTGGAACTCGGCGTCCAGCCCGTCGAGCACGACGGTCCGGCCGTAGCGCTTGTGCAGGTCGCGTGCCGATGCGACGACCCGGCCACCGCCCGCCGAGGTGCCGGACACCTTCGAGCTGTCCGGCACCTGTTCGGGCGCCACGCCCCCGCGCGCCGGTACGACGACGATCGTGCCGCCTTCGAAGCGCGCCGTGGCGTGCGAGCCGATCCCGGCTCGCAGCAGCAATTCCTCCGGCAGCCGCAGCCAGCCGCCGCGCCCGACGACGATCGCGTCGCTCTCGCCGTCGGAGCGCGACCACTCCTCCGAGACGCGCCCGTCGCGGATGCGCACGATCCGGTCGGCGATGCGCGCCGACTCCGGATCGTGGCTGACGATCACCGTCGTGCAACGGTGCTCGCGGACGAGCTCGGCCATCACGTCGTACACCTGCTCCGCGGTGGCCGCGTCGAGCTCCCCGGTGGGCTCGTCGGCGAGGAAGACCTTCGGGCGGTGTGCGAGCGCCGCGCAGAGTGCGACGCGTTGCTGCTCGCCTCCGGAGAGCTCCGTCGGACGGCGATCGCGGAGCGCCGAGAGGCCGACCCGGTCGAGGAGCTCGTCGGCCCGCCGGCGACGTTCGGCACGCGGCAGTCCGTGCAGCCCGAGCTGGACTGAGACGAGATCCCGTGCGGAGAGCTCGGGCGCGAGTGCGCGGCCGTAGTGCTGGTCGGCGTAGCCGAGCAACGACGAGCGGTACTTCGCGAGGCGGCGCGCGGGCAGCTTCGCCAGGTCGTCGCCGTAGACGCGCACGAGACCCGCCGATGGCCTGTCGAGGCCGGCGAGCAGCCGCAGGAGCGTCGACTTGCCGGAGCCACTCGGGCCGAGCACGGTCACGACCTCGCCGTCCGCGACTCGCAGCGAGAGGCCCTGCAACGCAGCGGCGTCCCCTTCCGGCGTCGAATGGACGCGGAAGACGTCCTTGAGCTCGATCGCGTTCACGCCGCCACCTCGGCGGCCCGCGACGGCGCTCTCCCGCGCAGGAGCGTCAGCGCGCCGACGAGCAGCGCCGCCACCGCGACATACGCAGCGGCCGCGAGCAGGAGGAGCGGCCAGTCGGCAACGAGCTGCAGCGGCGGCTCGGGCTGCGCCGCGCTCGCGGTGACCGACACGAGGGCGATCACGAGTGACGTCAGGATCGCGCCGAGGGCGATTCCGCCGAGCACGCCGAACGAGCCGACGAGGAGCGCGCGCAGCCGCAGGTGCGCACGGATCGTCGCGGGCGACGCTCCCTGCGCCTCGAGATCGAACAGATCCCCGCGGTCGTCGCGCACGTCTCCGGCGACCGCGAGCAGCAGGCCGACGAGCGCGAGCAGCAGCGCGACGGCAGCCGTCCCTGCCAGCGTCAGCAGCGACCCACGGGCGAGCGGATCGGCCTGGAGGCCGGCAAGCGTCGCCGCTCGCGACTGCACCGAGAGCTGGGTGAATGGTGGGCGGCTGAGCGCCGCCGCCGCCGACGGCTCGCGGGCGGCCGGCACGTTGACCCACAGCTCGTCGATCGTCCCCAGTCCCGGCGAGCGCGTGTCGAGCGAGGGTGCTCGCCGCTTGCCGGTCGGCGATCACGGCGTCGCCGTCGACCGACGGAAACCGCCGGAGAATGCCGACGATTCGCGCCGCGACCTGCTCGCCCTCGACCTGGAGCGGAATGATCCCGTGCGGGCCCGACTCGGCCGCGACGCGCTGCGTCGCGAGCACGGGCAGCGGCACGCCGTCGGTCGGCTGGTGCGGCCGGAACGTGCCGTCACGGTCGGGCGTCAGCAAGTAGCCGAGACGTGCCGCGCCGCCGGACACGCCGCCCGTGCCGAGCCAATCGGCAAACGGCGCGCGCACGCTCTTCCCGTTGACGCGCGCGGTCCCGAACGTCAGCACGCCCTTGGCGCTCGATTGCAGACCGATGCCCGCATTCGCCGCGACGTGGAGTCCGCCGGACAGGATGTCGAGTCGAAGCTGGGCGAGCGTTGCGTGTCTGAACGGGATCCGCCCGTGCAGGACGGTTCGATGCGGGCCGTTCGTCCTGCCGAGCGTGACGGACTGGTAGTCGCCGAGCGGCGAGCGGAAGATGGCACGCACTGCGATGTCGTCGCCGTGGGCCGTGACGGGAAGCGTGAACTGCCGCCCAGCCGGCAGCGCGGTCGTGCGAAGTGCGACCGAGCGGCGCGGTGCGATCGCCGCGGCCAGTTCGGTGAGCGGCTTCGAAGCGAAGTCCGTGCGCCAGCCTCCGACGGTCTTCAAGCCGTTCGATGGCAGCCCGAGGAACGAGAAGGTCGTCCCCGACGGCACGTTGCCCGAGAGGCGCAGGGCCTGGGTCGTCCGCCCGGGGTAAGCGGCCAGCGGCGCTCCGTGCAGCACCGGAATCAGCTGGTTCAGATCCTCGGACAAGACGAACGAGGCGGGGACAGCGAAGCTCGCCTCGTCGTGCTGGCCGTGCAGGAGCGTCGAGCGGTACGTGATCGCGAAGATTGCGAGGCCGAGGCTCGCGACCAGGAATGTCGCCGCGATCGCCGCGTGGCCTGGGCTGCGGGCGAGCGACGCCGCCGCCAGTCGAAGCGCGATCGGACCGCGCCGGCCGGCTCGACCCAGAGCGCGCAGGGTGGGAGCGAGCAGGCGCGCGGCCGCGACGGCGGCCGCGAAGACGATCAGTGCGGGCACGAGCAACAGGAACGCGCTGGTGCCGTGGCCGCCGGTCAACTGCTGCGAGTCGACCGATCCTCGAGCCCAACCGACCAGCACCACTGCGACCGCGCCGAGCGCGGCGACGTCGAGCGGCGTGACGGCGAGCTTCCCCAGTTGCAGCGCGGGGGCGCGGATCGTTGCGTAGAGGAGCAGCGTTGCCGCGAGCGCGACACCGAGAGCCGACAGGACTCCTGCGCGCGAGAGCAGCGCGTGGGAGATCACGTCCCCGGCGGGCGAACCTGCGCGCGCCGCGATCACGGCCGCGGCGCCTCCCCCCACGACCCAGCCGGCGATGGTGCCCGCGGCGGCCAGCGCAAATGCTTCCGCGAAAGTGTGCAGCTCGACCTGCCACCGGCTGGCGCCGAACCACGTCAGACGCCGGCGCGCGTCGTTGGCGTCGCGCCGCAACGCGGCGGCCGCAAGGATCGTGAACGCGAGCAGCAACGCGCCGCCCTCACCGCCGAGCAGCAGCAGCCTGCGTGACGAGGCAGTCGACGCGTCGGCCGCCGTCGCGAGCTCGTCGGTCGGAGCGGTCACCTGGAAGTCGTCCGAGCTCGCCTCGATCTCGGCCGTCAGGCGCTGCACCTTTGCGCGAAACGCGTCGACCGTCCACGGGTGGACGTCGCTCTGGCCGATGGGCACGAACCAGGCGTACGAGCGGTAGAACGTCTCGAGCTCGGTGTTGTCGGAGAGCCCGGCGACGCCGTTGGCGATCACGATCGGAGACGGCTGAGGCGTGTGGTACCGGACGGCGCGCGCGACCATCTCGGTCGGCGGAGCCGGCAGGACGAACGGCGCGAACGGCGTGTCGGGCTTCAGCACCGCGCGGCCGACCTCGATCAGCCGGAGGTGCGGCGTCGACGGAATCGGCCCCTTGCCCGCTAGGCGCAGGACCTCGCAGTGCGAAGGGCGGCAGCGTTGCGGGAGCCGCCCCGAGACGAGCCGCACCCAGCGATTCAGATCGTCGGCGGCGCGCAGGTTCACGAGCCGCTGTTGGATCGACGCCTCGCGGAACAGCATCGCCGCCGAGGGGTCGTGCCCCGTGATCTCGTGCACGCGCGGCGCGACGAATCGGTTGAGCCGGGCGAACGTGTTCTCGGCGCCGCTCCATGCGACCGTGACCTGGCGATCGCCGGGCTGGAGCTGGGCGGTCGCCTGTTGGAGCGCACGGTCCTGCATCACCAGGCGGCCGGCGAGCACGGCCGCCAGCACGGCGGCGCCGGCGACGACGCCGAGCGCGACGAGTGCGAGCCGCTGTCCGCCCGTCGTCAGTCTGGCGGCCACGAGGCGCAGAGGGAAGGCGAGGCGGCGAAGCTGCGACACCGGTACTCATACTATACTGGTGTCGAAGATCCGATGAGCCCCCGCTACGACGTCCCGAACGCCGCACCGGCGCCCTTGCGCGACGTCCAGCTCTTCGTGAACAGCATCGATCGCGAGAACGGCGTCGAGTGGCTCCCCGAGTGGCTCGCCGAGAACGGCCTCGAGGCTCAGCTAGGCCGGGCGCGGGCGCTCCGTGAGTCTCTGCGGGCGCTGGCCGTGGCGAACAACGCGCTTCCGCTCGAGGAAGGCACGGTCGAGGCGTTCAACGCTGCGGCCGCGCGGCTGCGCATCGAGCTCGACGAATCGGGTCGCGCGCAAGTCGGCGGCGGCGAGGATCAGCTCGACCGGATCGTCCAGATCACCCTCGGGGCGATGTTCGACGGCACGTGGTCGAGGCTCAAGGCCTGCCGCCACTGCTGCTGGTCGTTCTACGACCGCTCGCCGAACCGTTCGGGTACGTGGTGCTCGATGCAGCTGTGCGGTAACCGTGCAAAGACGCGCTCGTACCGGCGCCGTCTCAAGACGTCGATGTAGGGTCGCCGCGTGCGGACGCGCGCTGCCCTGGGCGGCTTCGCCCTCGCGGCCAGCGCGGGGTGGAGCCTGGCGAACATCGGGGCCGTCGCCGATCGGATTTCGCTGGCGTACGGCGTCGGGCTCGCGGTCGTCGGGCTCTTCACGACCGCGCTCGTGCTGACGCACGCGGCGATGCAGCTGCCGGCCGGCCGGCTGTGTGACCGGTACGGCCCGCGGCTCGTCGGAGCGGCGGGTCTGGTCGTCATTCTCGCGGCCTCGCTCGCCGGGCTCGCCCGGCCCGACCCGTGGCTGGCGATCGTCGTCCGGCTCATCTCGGGAATCGGACTTGCCGCGGCGTTCGTCGGAGGTGTCGACTACATCCGCGCGACGCTCGGGACACCGGTCGCGCAGGGCCTCTACGGCGCAGCCTCGATGGCCTCGGCGGGCGCAGCCCTGGCGTTCGTGCCGCTGTTGGCGGGGTGGCGGGCACCGTGGGAGTCGGCCGCGCTCGTCGCTGCCGTCGGGCTCGTCGTCGTCGCCGTCGCGCCGCGCGAACAACGAGAGGTGAGCACGGCGGTTCGCGTCCGTGTCTTCGACCGTCGCCTGACTCCGCTCTGTGTTGCGCACGCAGCGTCGTTCGGTATCTCGGTCGTGCTCGGGAACTGGGTCGCGACGCTGCTCGAACGCGACGGAGGGCAGTCGGCCGAGGTTGCGGGATTCGTCGCCGGTCTCGTCCTCTTCCTCGGCGTCTTCTCGCGGCCGCTCGGCGGCCGGCTCATCGGGCGGCCGAGCGTGATCCGTGCGAGCTTCCTCGTCGCCGCCGCCGGTATCGGCCTACTCGTCCTCACGCGGCCCCTGCCGGTCGCGGTCGCGGGCGCGACGCTGCTGGGGCTGGCCGCGGGCGTGCCATTCGCGTCTGCGTTCGCGGGTGCGCAGCGCCTGCGTCCGGATGCTCCTGCCGCCGCGGTCGCACTCGTGAACCTCGCCGCGATCCTCGTGATCCTGGTCGGGACACCGCTCGTCGGCCTCACCTTCTCGCTGCCGGGAGGCGGGCGCGTCGGCTTCGCGATCGCGGGGGGACTTTGCGTTGCCGCAACATTCAGCGTTCGAAACCTTCACCGGGTTCACGCTTCGCGCTAACACCCGGGTGGCAGGGTCCACCGGTGCGGCTCTCGCTCCTTGCAGCCACGTTGCTCGCGGCCGTTTGCGCCGGAACGGCGCAGGCGTCTTCCGGGCTCCGGCTCGGAGATCGCCGACGGCGCCGATGCGTACTACCACCAGAACGGGTTCTACGGCGATTTGGGCGCCCTCCATGCGCAGCTGCTTCGTGTCCAGCTGCACTGGGGCGGCGTTCTCGGGGTGGCGAGGGGCCGACCCGAGAACGCCGCCGACCCGACGGATCCCGCCTACGACTGGAGCGGCTACGACCAGATCGTGCTCGATGCGGCCGCGCAGAACGTCGGCGTGGTCTTCACGATCTTCGGCACTCCCGCCTGGGCGAACGGCGGCGGCCCGCCGACCCGCGCCCCGAGCAAGGCGGCCGATCTCCGCTCGTTCGCCTACGCGGCGGCCGAACGGTACGGCGGTACGTTCGAGCGGACGGACGGGATCGTGCTTCCGCGCGTCCGGTACTGGACTGCCTGGAACGAGCCGAACCTGCCGATCGGCCTCACACCGCAGTGGAAGAAGGTCGGCGGACGCTGGGTGATCCAGAGCGCACGCGACTATGCGCGCATCTGCAACGCCGTCGTCGGCGGCGTCAAGGGGACGTTCATCGCGGGCGAGCGTGTCGCGTGCGGTGACACCGCCCCGCGCGGCAACAACCAGCCGACGAGCAGCCGGCCGACGACCTCGCCGCTCGCGTTCCTGCGGGCGATGAAGGCGGCCGGGGCCGCGGGTTTCGATGCATACGCACACCATCCGTATCCGAGCGGCCCGTACGAGTCGCCGACGATGAAGCCGCGTGGGTCGACCGCTGTCACGTTCGGGAACATCAACGTGTTGTCCGCGGAGGTGAAGCGCCTCTATGGGCCTCTGCCCCTGTGGCTCGACGAGTACGGCTACCAGACGAACCCGCCCGACCACGCGATCGGCGTTTCGCCGCCGCTGCAGGCGCGCTACCTGACGGAGGCGGTCGAGTTGGCGCGAAGGAATCCGCGCGTGACCATGCTGCTCTGGTTCCTCGTCCGCGACGAAACGAGACTGACGGGCTGGCAGTCGGGGCTCGAGACCGCGGCGGGCGCCCACAAACCGGCCTTCGCCGCATTCGCCCGAGCCGTCCTCGGCGGCGGGGTCTGACGCCTCGAGACATGTCGGCCACGTCCCGCCGGGCCGGTCGTCCTGCCGCCCGACGCAAGGCGCGACCGCAACGTGCGGCCTTCCGCACCGCCCGCGCAAGGCCTGTGGAACGTTCGTCACACTCCTAAACCGGTGTCTGACACCGGGCGTGGCTCGGGAGGACGTGGCCCCGGTCGAGTTGGCTCGTTGGTGCGAGAGTGACGGTTAGGCGAGGCCCAGGACGAGGGCGAGCAGTGCTTTCTGGACATGCAGGCGGTTCTCGGCTTCGTCCCAGATCGCCGAGCGCGGGCCGTAGAGGACGCCCGCCTCGATCTCTTCGCCCGGGTGCGCCGGGAGGCAGTGCATGACGAACGCTTCGCTCGACGCTTCGGCGAGCAGAGCGGCGTCGAGCCGGTACGCCTCCAGGTCGGCGAGGCGCTGCGCACGCTCGTGCTCCTGTCCCATCGAGATCCACGTGTCGGTGACGACGACGTCCGCGCCGCGGACGGCCTCCCGAGGATCGCGCACCACGGTTAGTGCCAAGTTGGCACTAACCGGGTCATAGCCGTCGGGACACGCGGCCACCACCTCGTAGCCGAGCAGGTCGCCGAGCGACGCGAGCGAGACGAGGACGTTCGAGCCGTCGCCGACCCAGGCGACGCGGACGCCTTCGAGGCCGCCGAGACGGTCGCGGATCGTCAGCGCGTCGGCGAGCGCCTGACAGGGATGCTCGTCGGCGGTGAGCGCGTTCAGCACCGGGATCGTCGCCCACTCCGCCCACGCCTCGAGCTCGGCGTGCGTGTGCGTGCGCACGGCGAGCACGTCCAGGTAGCGCGAGAGCGCCCGAGCCGTATCGGGCAGCGACTCGCCGCGCGACAGCTGCAGCTCGTCGGGCGTGAGCGGGATCGCCGTGCCCCCGAGCTGTGCCATCGCCACCGTGAACGAGACGCGCGTGCGCGTCGAGTGCTTCGCGAAGTAGAGGCCCAGGGTCGCGCCGGGCGCGAGCCCGCGGCGGTCGCCTTTCAGCTCGACTGCCGTGTCGAGGATCGTCTCGGCTTCGCTGCGCGACAGATCGTTGATGCGCAGCAGGTCGCGGCCGGCCAGGGATGCCTGCGGCGGTCGCGGTCACGCCCACCGCTCCTTCGCCGACGCGACGGCCGCGGCGATGTCGCCCAGCCGGTCGCCTGCCGGCGGTGCTTCGAACGTGCCCGAGCGAACCTGCGCAGCAACCTGCTCGTGCGCGTCCCGGAACGGCATGCCGTCGGCGACGAGCGCCTCGGCCGCGTCGGTCGCAAGCAGCAGCGGATCGGATGCGGCGGCCGCCAGCCGGCCCCGGTCGAACTCGAGTCCTTCGACGAGCACCCGCAGCGCCGCGAGCGTGAGCCTGACGTCGCGCCGAGCGCGGAACGTCGCCTGTTTGTCCTCCGCGAGGTCGGAGTTGTACGCGAGCGGCAGGCCCTTGACCGTGGCGAGCAGACCGGTGAGACGGCCGATCGCCGTCCCTGCCTTGCCGCGCGCCAGCTCGGCGACGTCCGGGTTCAGCTTCTGCGGCATCATCGACGAGCCGGTGGCCGCGTTCTCGGGCAGGTGAGCGAACCCGAACTCGCTCGTCGCCCACAGGCACAGCTCTTCGGCCATGCGGGAGAGGTGGACGAAGAGCGCGGCGCACGCGTAGAGGTAGTCGAGTGCGTAGTCGCGGTCGGCCACGGCGTCGATCGAGTTCCGCATCGGCTGCGGCGGCGGCGGCAGCGGCAGCGTCGATCCGGCGACGGCGCCCGCCCCGAGCGGGGACGGCTCGGCCTGCGCGCGGGCGAAGGCGAACCGCGCGCGGTCGCGCTCGAGCATCTCGACCCACGCGAGCAGATGGTGGCCGAGCGTGACCGGGATCGCCCGCTGCAGATGCGTGTACGCCGGCATCGGCGTCGATGCCTCGCTCTCGAGCGCGCGCGAGCAGGCCGAGCGCGAGCTCCCGGATCGCCGCGGCAGCCTCGTCGCACGCGTCCTGGATGTAGAGCCGATGCGCCGTCACAACCTGGTCGTTTCGGGAGCGGCCCGCATGGATCTTGCGCCCGACCGGCCCGAGCAGCCGCTCGATCGCGCTGTGCACGTCTTCGTCGCTCGGCTCGAGATCGGACGGCTCGATGTCGGCGAGCCGGGCCATCGCGTCGGCCAGCTCGTCGTCGTCGAGCAGCCCTGCGGCATGCAGGCGCTCGGCGTGCAGGCGCGTTCCCTGGATGTCGTACAGGAGCAACTCGGCGTCTTCCGACTTGACGAGCTCCCACACCTCGGGCGCGAGCGTCGTCTCGCCGACCCGTCCGGCCCAGAGCGTCAAAGGACGACTCCCAGCTCGGCGAGCAGGCGCCGTGCATCCGCGATGTCGTTGATCTTCACCGCGAGCTGGCCGATGCGGTCGGCGGCCGTGAATGCCGTTGCGCTGCGCTCCATGCTCAACCGCTCGGCGTCATACGTGAGCGAGCTGCCCTGCGTGTCGAGGATCGTGTAGTCGTCGCCGCGACGCAGCTCGACGGTGACCTCGCCGGTCACGGCCGCCGCGACCCACCGCGTGAGCGCGTCGCGCAGCATGAGCGCCTGCACGTCGAACCAGCGCCCCTCGTAGAGCAGCCGGCCGAGCCGGCGTCCCTCGTCGGCGTAGCGGTCGAGCATCGACTCGTTGTGGATCGCGGTCAGCAGCCGCTCGTAGGCGATGTGCAGCAGCGCCATCCCGGGCGCCTCGTAGATGCCGCGGCTCTTCGCCTCGATGACGCGGTTCTCGATCTGGTCCGACATCCCGAGCCCGTGCCGTCCGCCGATCTCGTTCGCCGTCCTGATCAGCGCGACCGGGTCGGCGATCGTGCGGCCCTGGATCGCGACCGGCAGGCCGCGCGCGAACTCGATCGTCACCGCCTCGGGCTCGATCGTGACGGAGGGGTCCCAGTGCGCGACGCCCATGATCGGCTCGACGATCTTCATCGACGTCCGCAGCTGCTCGAGATCTTTCGCCTCGTGCGTCGCGCCGAGCAGGTTCGCGTCGGTCGAGTACGCCTTCTCGACGGATGTGGGGTGCGGGAACCCGCGCTCGACGAGCCACTCGCTCATCTCGGTTCGGCCGCCGAGCTCGCCGACGAACGCCGCGTCGAGCCACGGCTTGTAGATGCGCAGGTGCTCGTTGACCAGGAGCCCGTAGCGGTAGAACCGCTCGATGTCGTTGCCCTTGTACGTCGAGCCGTCACCCCAGATGTCGACGCCGTGCTCGGCCATCGCCTGCACGAGCTTCGTCCCGGTCACCGCGCGCCCGAGCGGCGTCGTGTTGAAGTAGCGCCGGCCCGCCGTCTGGATGTGGAAGGCGCCGCACTGGAGCGCAGCGAGCGCCTCGCGTGCAAGACGCCTCCTTGCAGTCGACGAGGATCGCGTCCTCGGCGCCGACCGCGAGCGCCTTCTTCGGCACGGCGTCGATGTCCGGTTCGTCGTACTGGCCCAGATCGGCGGTGAACGCGTAGGGAATCGCGCCGTGCTCGCGCATCCACGCGAGGGCGCAGCTCGTGTCGAGCCCGCCCGAGAACGCAATCCCGACGCGCTCGCCGACCGGCAGCGAGTCGAGGATCGTGCGCGCAGAGGCGGTTGTCGTCACAGGTGGCTCCGCAGAAGCGAGTCGAGGTCGGTGGCTGCGAAGCCGTCGCGTGCGGCCACGAAGACGGTGTTCTCGCCGGCGATCGTGCCGGCGACCTCGGCGAGCGACGCATCGTCGATCGCGTCGGCGAGGGCGGCGGCGAATCCACGTGGAGTGCGGATGACCAGCACGGACCCGGCGGGCGCGGTCTCGCCGAGATAGTGACGGAGCGCCGTCGTGAGCTCGTCGAAGCGGCTCAGATCGCCGGCGCCCGGCAGTGCATAGACGAGGCGTCCGTTGCCGTTTCGGACCTTGACGAGGCCGAGCTGCCCGATGTCGCGCGATACCGTTGCCTGGACGGTTTCGATCCCGTGGCTGCGCAACGCCTCTGCGACCTCGGCCTGCGTCGAGAGCGACTGCTGCTGGACGAGGCGCAGGATCATGCCTTGCCGTTCGAACTTCGTCGTCAACCGAGGACCTCCGTCAGCAACTCGATTCCGAGAGCAGCCTCGTCGCGCGTCAGCGGCAACGGCGGGGTGAGACGGATCGTGTTCTCGCCTGCGCTGCCGATCACGAGCCCCTGGGCGAGCGCGGCCTTGACGAGCGGAGCGACCGGTCGATCGAGCTCGATCGCGAGCAGCAGGCCGAGCCCGCGAACGCGGCCGAGCGGTTCGAGGCCGGCCGAAAGCTGCGCGGACACCGTTCGAACGTTCGCAAGCAGGGCCTCGTCGATCGTGTCGACGACGGCGCAGCCTGCTGCGCAGGCGACTGGATTGCCGCCGAACGTCGAGCCGTGGTCTCCGGGCGCGAAGCCGACCGGGGCCTCGTCGGAAACGAGGAGCGCGCCGACCGGCAGTCCGTTGGCGAGCCCTTTCGCGAGCGTGAGAGCGTCGGGCCGGATGCCGTAGGTCTCCCACGCGAAGAACGCGCCGCTGCGTCCGACCCCGGTCTGGATCTCGTCGAGGATCAGGAGCGCGCCGTGCTCGTCTGCGAGGGCACGCGCCTGCGCCAGCACGGCGGCGTCGAGTGGATGCACGCCGCCTTCGCCCTGCACCGGCTCGAGCAGGATCGCGGCAGTGTTCGGACCGACGTGCTCGGCGAGTGTCTCGGGCGTCGCGAAGCGCGCGCCGGGAACGAGCGGCTCGAACGCCTTCCGCTTCTCCGGCTGGCCGGTGACGGAAAGCGCGCCGAACGTGCGCCCGTGGAACGAGCCCTCGAGCGCGACCACCTCAGGGCGGCCCGTCGCCTTGCGCGCCCACTTCAGCGCGGCTTCGACCGACTCGGCTCCCGAGTTGCAGAAGAACGCCTGCGCCCCGCCGAACCGGTCCGAGAGCTTCGTCGCGAGCTCGCTCATCGGCTCGGTCCAGTAGAGGTT
The DNA here is from genome assembly GCA_963708505.1 of uncultured Thermoleophilia bacterium. Taxonomy (GTDB): domain Bacteria; phylum Actinomycetota; class Thermoleophilia; order Gaiellales; family Gaiellaceae; genus PALSA-600. The sequence continues at coordinate 569,192 of CAVPST010000007.1, read as the reverse complement.
CGAGACGTGCCAGAGCCGGTCGAGCTGTGCGTGCGCCGCCGCAAGAGGTGCAGGATGGCGGTGACCGAGGCCGACGACCGCGATGCCCGCGAACAGGTCGAGGTAGCGCTTGCCGTCGGCATCGACGAGCCACGCGCCGTCGCCGTCCGTGAACGTGACGTCGTACCGGGCGTACGTCGGCAGCACGCGACCGAGGCTCGCGACCTGCGTCACGCGATCACCGCCGTTCGCCCGATCGTGGCAGTGATCCCGCTCGCCGCGGCGAGGGCCGCGGCGCGGAGCTTCGGGATGATGCCGCCTTCGAATGCGCCCTCGGCGAGCATCCGTGTTGCGTCGCCGACCGCGATCGCATCGACGATCTCGTCGTCGATGTAGAGGCCGGCGACATCGGTGAGGAAGACGAGGCTGCGTGCGCCGAGTCCGAGCGCGAGCGCGGCCGAGGCGTCGTCGGCGTTGACATTCAGCGGCCCGACGGCGAGCGGCGCAACCACCGGAACCTTGCCGTCGCGGAGCGCGGCGAGCACCTTGCGCGGCCGGCACGGAAGCGGGTCGCCGACCTGGCCGAGCGGCGGCACAGGGACGGCGAGCAGTCCCTCGCGATGGCCGAGCACCGCCACCGCGCGGTCGCCGAGCTCGGCGCACAGCTCCGTGTTCACGGCCTCCATCGACTCGCGGACCACCTCGAGCGCTGCGCGCGAGGTGCGCCGGCGGCCCTGCACGAACTCCACCGGAATGCCGCGCCGTATCATCTCGCTCGTGATCTGCGGTCCGGCGCCGTGCACGACGACGACCTCGTGACCCTCTTCGGCGAGCCCGAGGATGCGATCTGCAGCCTCGCTCGCAACCGCGCCGCCTACCTTCACGACGAGTCTCACGACCGATAGTCCGCGTTGATCCGCACGTAGTCGTACGAGAGGTCGCTGGTCAGGTAGCCCGCGCTCCCGTCGCCGAGGCCGAGGTCGAGGTCGATCGTGCAGACAGCTCCGTCGACCGACGGCTCGACGTGCAGCGGTTCGCCGGCGACGAGCACCGCCGTGCCGTTGTACGAGAGGGAGACCAGGGACGGGTCGAGTTGCGCGTACCCGCCGTTGAACGGCGCGCTGCCCGCCGCCGACAGCACGCGGCCCCAGTTGGCGTCGCGGCCGAACAGTGCGGTCTTGACGAGGGGCGACGTCGCGATCCGCTGGGCGATCGCACGCGCTTCCGCGTTGCTGGCGGCGCCCAGGACGTTGATCTCGGCGACGAGCGTCGCGCCTTCGCCGTCGGCGACGATCTGCGCCGACAGGTCGCGGCAGACGCGGCGCAAGGCCTGTGCGAACGCCTCGTCGCTCGCCGGCGTGCGCGTTGAGGTCCGCGAGCCCCGAGGACAGCAGGACGACGGCGTCGTTCGTCGAGCACTCGCCGTCGACGGTGATCGCGTTGAAGCTGACGTCGACCTCCGGCTTCAGGAAGCCGATTGCCTCGCCCGGTTCGAGCGGATAGTCGGTTGTCAGCACCGCGAGCATCGTCGCGAGGTTGGGATGGATCATCCCCGAGCCCTTGGCCATGCCGCCGACACAGAATCCGGCGCTTTGCTCGACGCTCGTCTTCGGGACCGTGTCGGTGGTCAGAATCGCGTCGGCCGCCGCCAGTGCCGCCGTCGGTGGACAGCTCGGCGGCTGCGACGGCGAGGCCGCTCTGGATCAGCTCGAGCGGGAGCGGCGCGCCGATCACGCCTGTCGAGAGCACGATCACCTGCTCGGCCGAGAGCCCGAGCAACGTGGCGGCCGTCTCGGCGGTCGCGCGCGCGTCGGCCTCGCCCTGAGCGCCCGTCGCGGCGTTTGCGACGCCCGAGTTGATGACGATCGCCTGAGGCTGGGCGACTTCGAGGTGCTGCTTCGAGACGACGACCGGGGCGGCGAGCACGCGGTTCTGCGTCCACATCGCGCAGCCGGTTGCGGGCACCGACGACCGCACGAGCGCGAGGTCGGCCTTCTCGCGCCTGATCCCCGCGTGCACGCCCGCTGCCTCGAACCCCTGTGCCGCGGTCACGCTCATACGAGCACTCCGCTCAGCCGGAGGCCGGCGACCGGGTCGAGGCCGAGTGCGACGTTTGCGTTCTGGACCGCCTGTCCGGCCGCGCCCTTGCCGAGATTGTCGAGCGCGCAGATGACGATCGTCGTCCCCGTCGACGAGTCGGTGAAGACTCCGAGCTCTGCAGCGTCGGTTCCCTGTACGCGGGAGAGCTCCGGCGCGGTTCCGGCGGGGAGCAGCCGAACGACTGCGCTGTCCGCGTAGGCGCTCTCGAGCAGCCCCCGGACGTCGGCGTCGGTCTGTGCGTAGCACGTGGCGAGCAGCCCGCGCCGCACAGGCAGGAGGTGGGGGACGAAGCACACGGCCAGCTCCGAGCTGTTGGGCGATCTCCGGGCCGTGTCGGTGTGCGCCGACGGCGTACGGCGAGAGGTTCTCGAGCACGGATCCCGCGTGGGATGTCGGCTTCAGCGACTTGCCGGCCCCCGAGACGCCGGACTTGGCGTCGATCACGGCGCTCTGAATGACGTCGGCGAGTGGGCCGAGCGCGAGCAGCGCTGCGGTCGCGTAGCACCCGGGATTCGCGATCAGCCTCCCTGCGGGCGGATAGAGCTCGGGCAGGCCGTAGCTCCACGCGCCCGGGCGCGATCCCGTACCACGTCCGGGCGAGCTCGGGATCGGCGAGCCGATGCGCGCCCGACAGGTCGACGACCACCGCGTCGTCCGGAGCAGACGAACGCTGCGGCCTCGGCGTGGTCGAGGCACAGGAAGAGCACGTCGGCTCCGCTCGACGCCGCCTCGTCGTTCGGCACGAAGGTCGGCAGCGCGCCGTTGAGCCGTGGGTCGAGGCTTCCGGCCGGCTCGCCGGCAAGGCTGTCGGAGCCCAGTGCGACGACGGTCAGATCCGGGTGCGCAAGCAGCCGGTCGAGCGTCTCCTGCCCGACGTAGCCGGCCGTCCCGATGATCGCCGCGGTCGCCATTCTCGTATTAGTATACAGAGCATTGAAAATTATGCAGTGATCGCGATCGTCTGCTCCCGGTCGCAGGCGCCGGAGGACTCGGAGGAGCTGGCTCCGCGCGATGCTGATGCAGCCGTTGGTGGCGCTTCCCTTGTCGTCGTGCAGGAAGATCGCGGAGCCGAGACCGGGCACGGCCGGTTTCGCGTTGTACTCGATGAACGCGAACTCGCGATAGGCGACCGGGTTGCGCCAGAGCGGCTCACTGCGGCCCCGGAACGGCGGTTTGGCGCCGCAGGCGACGTGGCGAAACGTGTTGTAGGTCGGCGAGCCCGGGTCGCCGTCCCACCAGTCTCCGCAGCGAAGCCGGTGGTAGCGGAGCCGCACACCCGGGTTCGGGTCGAGCCCGTAGAGCGTTCCGCCGAGCGCGAACGTCCCGAGCGGGGTCGTCCCGTCGCCCTCACGGCGGTGCGCCGAGAGGCCGTTCACGCCGACATGCGCCCTGAACGGCCCGAGCACACGCCGGCCGCATTCGAGGAGCGACAGGGATGCGGTCGAGGCGCTCGTGCTCGGCGCCGTGACGACGACCTGCTGCGGGCAGGCCTGGAGCGCGAAGACGACGGCGAGTGTGAGCACCATCTACGCTCGAAGCATGCCCGCGCTGCCGGTCTTCCACGCGACCGTCGACGCCGGTGACAGCCGCGCAGCTCGGGCGCTCATGGCACCCGGGCTGCCCGGTCGGGCCGTCCGGACTGCGGACGCTGACCGTCTCGTACGTCGGCTTCGACGGACGCCCGCGGCGCGGGCAGCTCGTGGTCGCCCGCGCCGTGACCGCCGAGGTGACGACGCGTCTTCGGAACGCTCTATCGCGAGCGCTTCCCGATTCGCCGGATGGTCCCGATCGCGCACTACGGCGGCAGCGACGACCGGTCGGCCGCGGCCGACAACACAACAGGGTTCAATTGCCGCCGCGCCGTCGCGTCGGGGCCGCCGCGGTGGTCGGCGCACGCGTATGGCACGGCGATCGACGTCAACGACGTCGAGAATCCCTACCTCCTCGGCGCCCGGGTGATCCCGCCGGCCGGAGCCGCGTACCGCGACCGGACACGCGTCCGGCCGGGCATGGCGGTTCCCGGCGGCGTGCTCGTCCGGGCGTTCGCCGCCGCCGGCTGGCTCTGGGGCGGCCGCTGGGCCGGCACTCCCGACTACCAGCACTTCTCTCGGACGGGTCGCTAAGCTCGAAGGCACCTAACGAAGGAGCGCTCATGGCCGATCAGAGCCGCAACATCATCGCTGCAAGCTTCTCGACGCCCGAGGGAGGATCGCGTGCCGGGGGAGCGATCGCGGGTGCCTTCCCCGACAAGGTCGGCAACACCGCCGTGCTGCACGTCAAGCCGGACGGGAAGCCCAAGTTCATCGAGTCGAAGGACTGGGGTGCCGGTCGCGGCGCGTTGCTCGGCGGAGCGATCGGGATCATCGGCGGTCCGACTCGGCATCGTCGCCGGCGGCAGCATCGGGGCGCTTGCGTCGAAGCTGCGCGACTCGGGCTTCAAGAACGACCAGCTCGAGCAGCTCGGGCGCTCACTCGGGCCGGGGAACTCCGCAGTGGTCGTCGAGATCGCCGCCGACGCGGTCGACACCGCGAAGACGCTGGCGCAGACGCTGGGTGCGACGGATGTCGTCGTCGAGAGCGTCGATTCGAGCGTTGCCGACCTGTTCGACGCGGACTCGGCCCCCGAGCCGGAGCCCGAGCCCGCAGCCGTGCCCAGCTCGTAGGCGCGGTCAGCCCGCCCGGGCCGACGCGGCGAGGGGCACGCTCTCGGGCTGCACGTCCTCGAGCCGGTCGACCCGGGCGAGGGACGGGAAGAAACGGCCCCAGACGAGCGCGAGCACGATCGTGATCACGCCCCCTGCGACCACCGCGGGAACCGCGCCGAGCAACGCTGCCGCGACTCCCGACTCGAACGCCCCGAGCTCGTTCGAGGCGCCGATGAACACTCCCTCGACCGCATTCACGCGCCCGCGCACGTCGTTCGGCGTCGCGAGCGCCCCGACGGTCGAGCGGATGTTCATCGAGAGCATGTCGGCGAACCCGCTCACCGCGAGGGCGGCGACCGAGAGCCAGAACCACCGTGACAGCCCGAACGTCACCATGCTCGCGCCGAAGACGCCGACGGAGATGAACAACGTCCGGCCGGCGTGCCCGCCGAGCGGTCGGCGCGCCAGCATGATTCCCGCCGCGAGCGCGCCGACCGCCGTCGCGCTGCGCAGGACGCCGAGCCCGAACGGACCGGTGTGGAGGATCGAACGGGCGAACAGCGGCAGGAGCGCGACCGCGCCGCCGAAGAGAACCGCGAACAGATCGAGCGTGATCGCCCCGAGCAGGATCGGTGTCGAGCGGATGAAGCGGATGCCGAGGGTCAAGCTCTCGAGCCGCGGTGCCTCGCTCTGGACGATCGCCTCGGGCCGCTCGACGGTCAGCAGCAGGACGCTCGCGGCGGCGAGCAGGACCACTGAGATGGCGTACACGGCCTCGGGGTGGATGGCGAACAACAGACCGCCGACCGCAGGGCCGGAGACCGTCGCGATCTGGCCCGCGATCGACCGCAGCGCGATCGCGCCGGCGAGGAGATCCGACGGGACGATCTCGGGCACGAGCGCGCGGCCTGCCGGAGCGCCGAACGCGGCTGCGACCCCGGTCAGCGCCGCGAGCGCGACGAACGCCCAGAGCTCGTCGGCTCCCTCGATCGTGACGACCAGGAGAAGTGCGACGACGACCGCTTCCGCGAGATTCGAGCTCGCGGCGATCACCGGCCGCGGCAGCCGGTCCGCGATCTGACCTGCAGGCAGGGCCAGCAGCAGGAGCGGCGCGAATTCCGCCAGGCCGATCAGGCCGAGATCGAACGCGCTGCGGTGAATCGCGTAGACCTGCCAGCCGACCGCCACCGACACCATCTGGGTGGAGAAGCCCGAGCCGAGCAGGCTGAGCCACACGCGGCGAAAGTCACGATGTTGGAGGGCAGGCGGAAGAGCGGTCAACCATCTCCGTTCTTAGGTTCTTCCTATGCGGCGCTGAGGTCGCGTCTCGGTTCTGCCGGAACGCTGGGGGGTAGACAACCAGAGGGAGGAACTACGAGATGGGCTGGAACAGAAACAAGGTCGGCGCTGCTGCGCTCGCGGCCGTCGCCGTCGCCGGCGGCGGAGTCGGCGCGGGCGCGGTCGCGCTGACGCATCACTCGCAGAGCGCGGGCCCTGTTGCGGCCGCGGTCACGGTGACCCCGGCAGCGAACGCCGCGTCGGCGACACTCTCCGTCGCCGAGCTCGCGAAGCAGTCACTTCCGGGCGTCGTCGAAGTCGACTCGACCGGCATCAGCAGCCAGTCGCCGTACCCGGGCGGCAGTTCGAGCACGTCCGCCGAGGGCACCGGGTTCGTCTACGACTCGAGCGGCCACATCATCACCAACGAGCACGTGATCGACGGAGCGAACTCCGTTCACGTCAAGTTCTCCGACGGTTCGACCGCCGCTGCGACGGTCGTTGCCAGCGACATCTCGAGCGACATCGCGGTGCTGAAGGTGAACGTCGCAACCTCGAAGCTCAAGCCGCTCGCCCTGGGCGACTCGAGCGCGCTCGTCGTCGGCGACGGCGTCGTCGCGATCGGCAATCCCTTCGGGCTCGACGGCTCCGTCACGACCGGCATCGTCAGCGCGCTCGATCGCGAGATCAGCGCGCCCGACAACACGCCGATCGAGGGCGCCATCCAGACCGACGCCGCCATCAACCACGGCAACTCCGGCGGCCCGCTGTTCAACCTGGCCGGCCAGGTGGTCGGCATCACGTCGCAGATCCAGAGCGACTCCGGTGCAAATGACGGCGTCGGCTTCGCGATTCCGTCGAACACCGTCAAGACGGTCGTCGAGCAGCTGATCACGTCGGGCAAGGTCGCGCATCCGCTCCTCGGGGTCCGCATCGGCACGGCGGCGAACGGAGTCAGCGTCGCTTCCGTCGAGAGCGGCAGCGGTGCGGCCAACGCCGGCATCAAGACCGGTGACGTGATCACCGCCGTGAACGATGCGGCCGTGACCTCGCCGGAGCAGCTCCGCACGATCGTCGCGGCGCACAAGCCGGGTGACGTGCTCACGGTCGAGGTCAGGCGCTCCGGCCAGACCAAGACGCTGCGCGTGACGCTCGGGTCCAGGTCGAACTAGGCGAGGCAGTCAACCAACAGTCGCCGCCGTGCTGAGCGTCACCCGACGCTCACCGGCGGCGACAGCCGTGACGGCGGCGACGAGGGCGTGTCCCTCGTCGTCCTTCGTCACGGTGTAGGCGGCCTTGTCGCCGCCCGAGATGGGTGCGCACGTTCGGACGGCCTGGGTGCACCGGAGCCAGGCGTACGTGACGGACGCCGGTTTCGTGGTGTAGCTCACGTCTCCGATTCGCAGTTCCTGCCCGACGGCGACGACGCCGTCGAACGAGGGCTGGCCGCGGGCGACGAGCGCGGCCGAGGCGGGGGCGACGAGGCCGGCAAGCGAGGAGTAGGCGGCCGTCGTCCCCGTCGAGTCCGTCGCGTGCACCGTGAGACCGAGCGTGTGGCCGGCGTCGGCGACGGACTGGGTGTAGGTGTTGCGCGTCGCGCCGCGCAGCGTGCTGCACTGCCCGCCGAGCGCGCCGCAGCGGTACCACTGGTAGGCGTACGAGATCGTTCCGCCGCCGGACCAGAGACCCGCATTGCCTGTCAGTTTCTCGCCGACCCTGAGTGTGCCGCCGATCGCCGGCCGTGCGAGTGCGGACGGTCCCGGCGCCGTGCGTACGACGGTGCTCGAGGCGCTCAGCACTGAGAGGCCTGGCGCGGAAACGACTGCGATCAGCACGTGCCCGGCGTCGGCCGGCGCGATCCCATAGCTGACGCTTCGTGCGCCGCCGATCGTCGAGCAACGCCGCCCGTTCGCGTTGCAGCGGAGCCACCGATACGTCGCCGGTGGAGCCGCGGAGGTCCAGCGGACGGCGGCCACGGACAGCGAGCGGCCGACGATCGCTTCACCGACGAGTGCCGGCTGCGCGGCGGCCGCGAACCTCGCGGAGGCGGCGGCGACGAGTCCGGCGAGCGGCCCATACGCGACGGCGCTTCCACCGGAGGTCTGGGCGCGCACGGCCACCGCGAGGGAGTGGCCGACGTCTCCACGCACCTGCGTGTAGCTCCCTCGAGTCGCGCCGTGGATCGAGCTGCAGCGTCCGCCGCTCGCGTCGCAGCGGGACCACTGGTACGCGAATGTGATCGCACCGCCGGCCGTCCAGCTGCCCGGGATCGCGGTCAGCCGGCTCCCCTGCTGGAGCGTCCCGAAGACTGCAGGTCGCGATGTCGCGACGGGAGCGGTGCCTCCAGCAGTGAGCGCCCCGGCGACGAGAACGAGCGCCGCGAGCTTCGTCACGTCTCGCGCAACTCCGCGATCCCCAGCGCAAGCAGATCCTCGGTCTCCGAGAGCGTGTCGCGGCGCAGTTCCGCTGCTTCGCGCTTGTTCAGCTCGAACGTGCGCACGACGCGCTCGATCGCGCCGCCCAGTGTCCGGTGGCCGTTCAACCCTTTCACCACCTCGGCGACGTCGGGGTCGAGTTCGTATTCCACATGCGTTCCTTCTTCGAGCACGAGCCGCGTGTCCGGTTCGTCGGCGCCGGGCTCGAGCAGCTGGTCGACTCGCACCTTCTGAGCGAGTGCGATCGTGCTGCGCAGCAGCGCCTCCCGGCCGTCAAGGCGCGCGAGATGCGCGTGCGCCGCGAATGCGCGCTCGATCTGCGCACCCGCCCGCTCGACGTCGTCAGGCTCGGCCGAATCGATCCTGATGGCATGGTCATCTCCGGTCCTTCGATGCAGCAGCACAGCTCCCTCGCAGATCCACCCGATTCCGAGGCGCGCGAAGTAGGCGAGCCAGTCGTCGAGCGCCGCTCCGTACTGGGCCGGGTCGTGTGACAGGTGCTCGTTCCAGCCCGCGGCATGGTCGAGCGGATCCGCGCCCATCAGTTCGAGCACCCACGCGTCGCAGCCGTTCCCGTCGAGCCACTGTTCGACCCGCACGTCCGGCTGCTCTTCCGACTCGGCGACCCAGCTGACGAGCAGCGCGGCGAAGCCGTCCTCCTCCAGCGCGACCGCCGCCTCCTCGACGACCCGCTGGGAGAGCTCGTCGGCCGGAAGACCCCCGTCGCGGTACTGCCACTTCGATTCGGGCGAGACGACGTAGGGCGCGTTGCACGTGATCAGGTCGAAGCGTTCGCCCGCAGCCGGTTCGAACAGGCTGCCGAGCCGTGTCTCGACGTTGGCGAGCCCGTTCAGCGCGGCGTTGATCTCCGTGTAGACGAGCGCGCGTGGATTGACGTCCGTTGCGACGACTCGTTCCGAGTGGCGGGCGGCGAGCAGTGCCTGGATGCCGTTCCCTGTGCCGACGTCGAGCGCCCTGGCCGCGCGGCGTCGCGGCGTGAGCGCCGCGAGCCACGACGCGGTCGGCGTGTACGGGGCGACATAGCCGGGCGGGTCGTCTGCGCCGCGCGCGAAGCCGTCGAACGAAAGCAGGAGCCTTTCCGCCGGCATGATCCGCGCGCGCGGCCGCACGTCGGCGCCGTCGGCGACCGCGAGCCCGGTTTGCAGCAGGCCGTGCACGAGCTGGGCGGGGACCGAGGCGCGCGGAACGGGGAGCTGCAGCAGGCAGAGCTTGATCACCGAGGCGAGCGGCGAGTCGTCGAGCCGCCGCTCGTGCACGGGCACCTCGGTGTCGTCGGCGCCTGGGCCGTCCTCACCGAGCAGCTCGACGACGCCCTCCTCTCCGTACCCGGTCGCGCGCAGCGCGTCGCCGAGTGCCGCGGCGGCCTCGAGATCGGCGATCGGATCGAACGGTTCGCTGCTCAGGCGGCTGAGGTTAGAGATGATGTGGGCGCCTTGACCAACGTGCTCTTCGTCTGCATCGGGAACAGCGGCCGGTCCATGATGGCCGAGTATCTGTTCCGGGCAGACTCAGAGGGCGGGCACGAAGCCCGCTCCGCAGGCGCCGCGCCCGGCCCGGCGCCGGAACCGACCGTGGTCGAGGCGCTCGCGGAGCTGGGGATCGACGCGAGCGGCCACGTCCCGCAGAAGCTGACGGACGATCTGATCGCCTGGGCCGACGTGATCGTCGCAGCGTGCGACGGCGTCTGCCCGGTCGTGCCCGGCAAGCCGTACTTCAACTGGAACCTGCCGGATCCGTACGGCCGCCCGCTCGACGAGGTTCGCCCCTTGCGCGACGACGTACGCGCCCGCGTCGACGCACTGCTTCGACGTACGCTCTAGCGGAACGCGTCGAGACCGGTGAGCGTGTTGCCGACGACGAGCGTGTGCACTTCGTGCGTGCCCTCGTAGGTCAGCACCGACTCGAGGTTGTTCATGTGGCGGATGACGGGGTACTCGAGCGTGATCCCGCTGGCGCCGAGGATCGTGCGCGCCGTGCGCGCCGCTTCGATGGCGCCGCGGACGTTGCCCATCTTCCCCATGCTCACGTGGTGCGGCTGCAACGTGCCGGCGTCCTTCATGCGGCCGAGGTGCAACGCGACGAGCGTGCCGCGGTTGACCTCGAGCGCGATCTCGGCGAGCTTCTGCTGCGTGAGCTGATAGCCGGCGATCGGCGCGCCGAAGACGATGCGCTCCTTGGCGTACTCGAGCGCCGACTCGAAGCAGGCGCGCGCCGCGCCCTCCGCGCCCCAGACGATTCCGTACCGAGCTTCGTTGAGACACGAGAGCGGCCCGCGCAGCGTCGAGACGTCGGGGAAGCGATTGGCGTCGGGGACGCGCACGTCGCGCAGCACGAGCTCGGAGGTGATCGACGCGCGCAGAGAAAGCTTGTGCTTCATCTCGGGGGCGTCGAACCCCGGCATCTCGCGCTCCACGAGGAAACCGTTGATCTCGCCGCCTTCGGTGCGCGCCCACACGACCGCGACGTCGGCGATCGAGCCGTTCGTGATCCACATCTTGGTGCCGTTCAGGATCCAGTCGCTGCCGTCGCGCTTCGCCGTGGTGCGCATCGCGCCCGGGTCCGAGCCCGCGTCGGGCTCGGTCAGCCCGAAGCAGCCGATCGCCTCGCCGGCGTGCATCGGCGGCAGCCAGCGCTCCTTCTGCTCTTCGGTCCCCCAGCGCCAGATCGCGAACATCGCCAGGGATCCCTGCACCGAGACGAAGCTGCGCAACCCCGAATCGCCGGCCTCGAGCTCCAGGCAGGCGAGTCCGTAGGCGACCGCGCTGGCGCCGGGAAGCCCATAGCCGTCGAGGTGCATGCCGAACAGACCGAGCTGGCCGACCTCCTGGGCGAGCTCCTGGGGCAGAATTCCCTGCTCGAACCACGTTCCGACCTCCGGCAGGATGCGTTCGCGGACCCAGGCGCGGACGGTGTCCCGGATCGCCCGTTCCTCGTCGGAGAGGAGGGCGTCGATCGCAAGAAAGTCGAGCGGATCGGTGGTCTGCGGCGTGGCGATCGTCGTGTGCACGGTGCTCACCGAGACTTGTACCACGGTCGGTTCTGTGACAGGTTCCCGGGGTCTCGTGCCGAATCTCTCGAACGGTTGGTCATCTCCCGAGAAAGGATCCACATGGATCAGTTGAAAGGCCTCCCGCTGGGCAGGCAGCTCATCCTCGGAGCGGGCGTCCTGCTCCTGATCGACACGTTCCTCGACTGGCAGCAAGTCAGTTTTCTCGGGCACACCGCAGGGCAAAGTGCCTGGCACGGCTTTCTCGGCATCGTGATGTGCCTGGCGCTCGTCGTCCTTCTCGCCTGGACCATCGCGAAGGCGTTCGAGATCAAGCATCCGGCGGAGACGGCCCCCGACGGGCTCACGTCGCTCGGGCTCACCGTGTTGATCGTCGCCTTTGCACTGCTGAAGGCGGTCACCGACGACGCGGTCCACTGGCCTGCCTGGCTCGGCGTCATCCTGGCGGCCGTCATGGCGTACGGCGCCTGGCTCGTTCACGCGGCGAGCGGTGACTCCCTGCCCGGCGTCGGCTCGATGGGCGGCTCCGGCAGTTCCGGCGGTTCGTCGGGCGGCACCACCGCCGACGAATAGCTACCGCGCTCGACCTGCGCGGGAGTGGGCCCAGCGTCCGCCCTCGCGCAGGCGTTCGCGCGCCGTTCGCCAGGCCCATTCGCTGCCCGCGACGGAGAACGTGACGACTGCCGTCAGCACGTCGCCGACGCGCGCTGCCGCAACTCCGGCGAAGCGGCGGACGGCCGGCCAGTTCGCGCGTGCGTAGCGCTCTACTGCCGCGACGGACGCATGCACGCGGTCGGCGGTTCTGCGCTGTTTGAGCGCCGCGGTCTCGGCGGTGACGAGGAATCTCTTCGACGCAGGCAGGACGGCTGTCAGTTCGCCGGTGTCGACGTGCGTCGGCCTGTGGATACCCGTCGAGAGCGGCCGCCGGACGACGACACCTGAGACCTCCTGCGTGAGCGGGTCGACGACGACTTCCTCGATCACGCCGATCCGGCGCCCCCGTTCGACGACGACGTCGAACCCGGCACCGTTTGCGAGCCAGTAGCGCCCCACGGTGCTGTCGATCTCGAATGCGTATTCGCCTGGCATCGGTCCGCCGGTGCCCGCGCGCCGGAAAGTCCAAACCCTCCTCAGAGTCTCGGTGTGGCGGCCGTCAGCCTCGCCGGCGCACGGCGACTCACGATCGTGATCCTCGCGTGCGTTGGCGCCGCGGGGACGACAGGCGCCTCATACCCCGCCGGGGCTGCCCCCGTCGCCGGATCGTGCCCGGCGGCCCCTCTGAGCCCTGCGTACACGAAGCGCGCCGTCGACGTACTGGGCGCCGGCAAGGATGTTTGGGGAAATCGGCTGCTCGCGATGCCTCGCGGTCCCACGTACTCCGCCGCGCGCCGCTACCTGAAGCCGCTCCTGTTCGCCCGAGGGCCCCAGGGCAGGTTTCTGACGGCGTCGGGTGTCTACTACCTTCCGTTTGCGCAACCGGAAGGGGCGCGCGGAGCCGGCTCGGTCGCCTTGCACGTTGCGGACGGAAGTCAGATCGTCTCGCAACATGTCGGCGGCGCAGCACTGACCGTCCTCGTCGGGGGCGCTGGGCGGGAGCGGTTCGGGTCGTGCCTGGCCCGTCTCGCAGCTCCGGCTTTGGCCGACGGCTACCTGCCGATTCTCGAAACTCGCTACGTCGACTCGAGCGGTGCGCGCTACCGGCAGGAGTCGTTCGCCGGACGTGTCGCCTGGACGCGGTCGCTGGTCAGCTTCGTTCAGGTCACAGTCGACACACGGCGGGCGAGGACGGCAGTTCGACTGCGTCTCTCGTCTTCCCGCCCCGGCAGTGTGGTGACCGTCGTGCCGCGCGGAACGACGCGGACCATCTCGGCCGCCTGGGTCGACGCCTCTCGCACCCGTCCTCTGCGGACGGTGACCGCCGCGTCGTACGCGGAGGCCCGGCGGTCCGTCGTGTCGTACTGGGACGGGCGCCTCTCCGAAGGCGCGTCGATCTCGGTGCCCGAGCCCCGCGTCCAGAACGCCCTGCGGGCGCTGCTCATCCAGGAGCTCGAGCTCACGTGGCGCTACAGCATCGGCAATCCGTACGAGGAGTTCTCGTTCCCGGAGAGCGTCGACGTTGCCGAGACCCTCGCCGAGCACGGCTTTCAGGCCGTGGCACGCTCGATCCTGCGAACGTCCTTGACCAGGCGGCCCACGCCCTATCCGAACTGGAAGAAAGGCGACCGCCTGCTCGCCTCGGCCGAGTACTACCGGCTCTTCGCCGATCGCGCCTACATCGATCAGGTGACGCCGACGCTGCGGGGCTATGTCGCGGCGCTCGGCCGCCAGATCGGCTCCGGCGACGGGCTGCTGCACCGGGAGCGGTATTCGTCGGATATCCCCGATGCGGTCTACGGCCTCCATTCGCAAGCCGTCGTCTGGGCGGGCCTCCGGGCGATGGCCGACGTCTGGGCGCAGGCCGGGGAGCCCTCGCTCGCCGCCACGAGTGACCGGCTCGCACGACGGCTCGGGACCGCGCTCGAGCAGGCGGTCCGGGCCTCGGAGAGCAGGCTCGCGGACGGTTCGCTCTTCGTTCCCGTCGCTCTGCGCGGAGACGAGCGGCCGTACGCGTCGGTGACCGAGCAACGGCTGGGGAGCTATTGGAATCTTGTCATGCCCTATGCGCTCGCCTCGGGTTTCTTCGCGCCCGGAGGACGCGAGGCGATCGGGAGTGCTCAGGTACATGCTGCTTCATGGCTCGCGGCTGCTCGGTCTCGTCCGCGCAGGCGGCTATGCGCTCTACGGGCGGACCGCAGCACCGCCGGTCTCGGGGACGGACGCGGTCTACGGGAATGCCGTCGCGCGCTTCCTCGCAGACAACGATCAGGCCGACCAACTCGTCCTGAGCCTGTACGGGCACCTCGCCGCGGGCATGACGGCGGGAACGTTCGTGTCGGGCGAGGCTGCCACGGTCGCGCCGCTGAACGGCGAGAGCTACCGCTCGATGTATCTCCCTCCGAACGGTGCGAGCAACGCCGCGTTTCTCGAGACGCTGCGGCTGATGCTCGTGCACGAGACTGCCGACGGCCGCGGGCGGCCTCGCGGTCTCCAGCTTGCGTATGCGACGCCGCGCGACTGGCTGCGCCCCGGCCGGCGGATCTCCGTCGCCGGCGTTCCCACGAGCTTCGGGCCGCTCGCGTACTCGATCGCGGCGGGCAACGGCGTCGTGCGGGCGACCGTGGCTGTCCCCGACCGCGAGCAGCCCAAGGCGCTCACGCTCCGCCTGCGTCTGCCCGGGACCGGGCGCATCGCCGGTGTCACCGTCGGCGGCCGGGCATTCCATCGGTTCGACCCCAAAGCGGGGACGATCGATCTTTCAGGGCTGTCCGGGACGATCGACCTGAACGTGCGCGTTGCTCGTGCGGTGCGCTCCGGCTCCCCATAACCTTGTCAGCCTGACTGCCGTGCGCCTCACGTTCGCTCTCGTCGCGGCAGTCGTCGCGACGCTCGTCGCGTCTTCGTCGCTGCCTGCCACTTCCGCGTCGTCGGAAGGGCGCGTGCGGGTCGAGACGATCCAGTACCGCGCCCACAACGGAGCGAGGCGCAAGGCGTATCTGCTGTTGCCGGCCTGGTACCGGCCGGCGAACGATCCCCCGATTCCCCTCATCATCTCGCCGCACGGCCGTGGTGTCGGCGCGCTCGCGAACACGGCTCTTTGGGGCGCTCTGCCGGCGCAGGGCTCGTTTGCCGTGCTCAGCCCGCAAGGTGAGGGCCGCCGCCTTTCGCGTTACTCGTGGGGATCGGCCGGACAGATCGACGACCTGGCGAAGATGCCGGCGATCGTCCACCGAACCCTTCCGTGGGTGCACGTCGACCAGCGCCGCATCTACGCGTTCGGGGGGAGCATGGGCGGCCAGGAGACTCTGCTCCTGCTCGCACGCCATCCTCATCTGCTCGCGGGAGCAGCCGCGTTCGATTCGGTGACCGACTTGGCGCTCCAGTACCGAAGCTTTCTGCGCATTCCGTGCAACCACGTCTGCAATCAGACGTGGAAGGGGCCGATCGGCAGAAGCCTGCAGTCGCTCGCCCGTGAGGAGATCGGAGGCACGCCGGCGTCGAGGCCGCTCGCGTACCTCGAGCGCAGTCCGTCGACCTACGTCCGGAGAATCGCCGCCTCGTGCGTGCCGCTGCAGCTCTGGTGGAGCGCCGAGGATCGGATCGTCCTCGATCAGCAGCGCCAGTCGGGGGCCTTCTTCGAGCGCATCGTCGAGCTCAATCCCAATGCGCCCGTGACCGCCTACGTCGGGATCTGGCAGCACTCGGCCGAGATGCACGCGGGCGGGCGTCTGCCGGCGGCTCTCGCCGCGTTCGGGCTGCTCGTGCCCGAGGCGCAGATCCAGGACTCGGGGCTCAACATCATCTCGGCGCCGCAGCCGTCGAGCTGTCAGCGGCCCTAGCGGCGTCTAGCCTTCCGCCGGGCACGACCGGAAGATCGCCCACGCACCGAGATCCGGGTTCGCGCCCGGACCGGAGAGCACGAGCGGCGGTGTCCCGAGGAACAGGTCGACCTCGTTCGACGTACCGCAGGTCAGCGCGATCGTCAGCGACCAGTCGCCCGTGGCGAAGACGCCGTTCGCGTAGATCTCGTTCGTGTGGCCGATAGGCGTCGACTGATAGCTCGCCAGGCTCACCGGGCACCCGGTCGACCTGACGCCGAAGAACACGGTGACCGTCGCCCCGGTGACGCTCTGGCTCGTGTAGTAGGCGCAGGTGCCGGTGGCGGTTGCGAGCGGGACCGGCGCAGCGGACTGCGCGGGCGGGGTCGGCGGCTCCGGAGCGGCAGGTTCGGGCGGCGCGGGGGGTTGCGGCGGCTGCGGCGTGTCGACAGGCGGCGACGGCGGCGACGGCGGCGGCCCCGGCTGCGGCGCGGGACCGGGCGCAGGCGATGGCGGATCGGTAGGCCCTGAGCCGGTGCCGCCCGTCGGTAGCTGTTGCTGCACGGGCGCCGGCACCGCCCGCGCGTGCCGCTGGACCGGCGTCGGTGGATGCTGGGCGACGGCCGAGGTCGCCTGTGGAGCCGGAACCGCGGCGACGACGGCAGTCAGTTCGACCGGGTTGTCCGCGACGCTCGGCCCGGACGCGGGCGGTGCCTTCGCGTGCTTCGGCGCGGGCCGGGCGATCACGACCGCGACGTGAGGCGGATGGATGGCAACGTCCAGTGCGGTCGCCGGCCCCTGCGGAACGGCGCGCAGCCAGAGGTCGCCGGCAAGGAGGGTGATCCCCACGGCGATTCCGACACCGGCGGCAAGGCGCAGCGCACGCATCACCCCAGTGTTGCGACGGTTCCGGACGAAGCCGATCCTGGCTCGCCGGGAAGAAATGACGAGGCGGTGACGTCGGGTAGACAGCGCCGTACCCGGCGAATTAGGGTCGGCGCGCGGGGCCACGTGGACCTAGGGAGGGAAATATGAGTGCAGTGACTCCAGCGGAGACGTTGGAACGGGAGCTTGGCTCGGGATTCGGGGGCCAGCTGATCGGGGCGGCGGACGCGGGTTACGACGACGCGCGGGCGCTGTTCAACGCGATGATCGACAAGCGTCCCGCCGTGATCGCGCGCTGTGCGACGCCGGCGGATGTCGCGAACGTGATCGGCTTCGCCCGTCAGAACGACCTGCCGGTGGCGATCCGTGGTGGAGGCCACAACGGTGGTGGTCTCGGAAGCGTCGACGACGGCGTCGTCGTCGATCTGTCGCTGCTTCGGTCGATCTCTGTCGATCCCGAGACGCGCGTCGTCAAGGTTGGCGGCGGGTGTACATGGAACGACGTCGACGCTGCCACGAATCCACACGGGCTCGCTGTCCCGTGCGGGATCATCTCGTCGACCGGCGTCGGTGGTCTGACGCTCG
This sequence comes from uncultured Thermoleophilia bacterium, assembly GCA_963708505.1. Classification (GTDB taxonomy): domain Bacteria; phylum Actinomycetota; class Thermoleophilia; order Gaiellales; family Gaiellaceae; genus PALSA-600. The sequence goes on along the minus strand of CAVPST010000007.1, from coordinate 551,842 downwards.
GCGGCGGCATCGGCCATCTCACCCGCGGTTACGGCTTGACCATCGACAATCTGCTCGCTGCGGAGGTCGTCCTCGCCGACGGCGAGCGAGTCACGGCGAGCACCGACGAGAATGCGGAGCTCTTCTGGGCACTGCGCGGCGGCGGCGGCAACTTCGGTGTCGTGACCGAGTTCACGTTCAGTGCGCATCCCGTCTCCGACATCGTCGGCGGTCCGACGTTCTGGCCGATCGAGGAGACAGAAGAAGTGCTGTCGGCCTACCGGGAGTTCCTCCCGGCGCTCGAGCGCAACGCGACCGGCTTCTTCTGCTGGCACACGGTGCCCCCGGCGCCGCCGTTCCCGGAGGAGATCCACATGCGCCTCGTGTGCGGGATCGTCTGGTGCATCGTCGGGTCCGACGAGGAAGCGGAGAAGGCGATGGCCCCGATGCTGGCGGTCGGGACGCCCCTCATGCACGGCGTGCAGCGGATGCCGCTGCCCGCACTCAACAGCGCGTTCGACGGCCTCTACGGCCCGGGCGACCAGTGGTACTGGCGCGCCGACTTCGTCAACGAGATCCCGGACGAGGCGATGGCGCTGAACGAAGAATGGAACGCGAAGATGCCGACGTGGAAATCCGGCTCACACGTCTATCCGATCGACGGCGCCGCTCACGACGTGGGCGCAACCGACACACCGTGGGCGTTCCGCGACGCCCGTTGGTCGCAGGTGATCGTCGGTGTCGACCCGGATCCCGCGTCCGCTCCGGCGCTGCGTGACTGGGCGGTCGGTTACTGGGATGCGGTGCATCCGTACTCCGCCGGTGGGGCCTATGTCAATTTCATGATGGACGAGGGCCAGGAGCGGGTGCAGGCGACGTACGGCGACAACTACGACCGTCTCGCACGCGCCAAGGCGAAGTACGACCCCGACAACGTCCTGCGCGTCAACCAGAACATCAGACCCACGTGAACTGAAGAATCGAGCCGGCCGGGCGCCGTTCGTTCCGGCCGGCTCGGTGCTCGCTCGTCGTCACGAGGCTCGCTGTCGTCCCTCGGCGGCGAGCAGCCGCACGGCCTCGCCGAGGAAGAGCGGATTGCCCTCGGTCTCGTGGGAGATCGCGGCGACAAGCTCGGGAGGTGGCCGGATCGGCGCCGTCAGCTCGATGAACGACGCGATCTCGCTCTCTTGCAGCCCGCCGAGGAGGATGCGGCTCGATGCAAGGCGGGTGATGTCGTTCAAGGCTGCGTGGGTCGCGTCTCCCGGTTCGACATCCGGCTCCCGGTACGCCGCAAGCACGAGCACCGCCGCGTCTGCAAGCTCGGTGGTGACGAACTCGAGCAGGAGGAGCGACGACGCATCGGCTGCGTGGACGTCGTCGAGAACGAGGAGCACCGGCCGGTCGCGCGCCACCGCCCGCAGAAACGCCGCGGTCGCCTCGAACAACCGGAAGCGGTCGACCTCGTTACCGAGCGGCGGCGGGGCGGGATCATGCGGGAACAGCTCGCCGAGTTCGGGCAGCAGGTGGCGGAGCTCGGTCGCGCCGCGTCCGAGCCGCTCGCGCAGGACCTCGGGGTCGAGTTCGCGGACGAAGGTCCGCAGCGCCTGGATCCACGGCCAGTAGGCGGGCGCGCCACCGGCCTGCCAGCAGCGGCCCCACGCGATATGGACGCCGCGGCGCTTGGCGCGGCTCGCAAGCTCGTCGGCGAGACGGCTCTTGCCGATCCCTGCCTCGCCCGCGAGCACGACGAGCCGTCCGCGCCCGGCCTCGGCGTCAGCGAGCGCAGCCTCCAGCGTCGCCAGCTCCGGAGTACGGCCGACGAACGCGCCGGCCGCGAGCCTGCCCGCGTGCACCGGTGCCGGCTCCGAGCCGGTCTGGGGTGGATCGAGGCTCGGATCGTGGTTGAGGATCGCCCGCTCGAGCGCCTGCAGCGCCGGCCCGGGCTCGAGCCCGAGCTCCGCGACGAGTGTCTGACGCGCGTCCTGGTAGGCGTGGAGCGCCTCGGCCTGGCGGCCCGAGCGGTAAAGCGCGAGCATCTGCTGGCTGCGCAGCCGCTCGCGCAGCGGGTTGGCCGCCACGAGCCCTTCGAGCTCGGGCAGGAGCTCGGCGTGCCGGCCGAGTGCCAGGCCCGCCTCGAAGCGCTCCTCCAGGCAGCACAGCCGAAGCTCCTCGAGCCGTGCCAGCTCGGCCTGGACGAAGTCGGTGTAGCCGAGATCTCCGAACGGCGGCCCACGCCACAGCGACAGCGCTTGTTCGAGTGTCGCGAGGGCGGCCTCCGGGTCATCGCTCAGGCATGCGCGAGCCGAGCCGAGCGAGGCCGCGAACCGGTCGGCGTCGAGCTCGCCCGGGTCAACGCGGAGTGCGTAACCGCCGGCCTCGGTTCGGAGCCGTGTTCCGTCGCCCAGAGCTTTCCGCAGCCGCGAGACGTGTGCGTGCAGCGATTTCGCAGCCGTCGGCGGCGGGTCACCCGCGTAGAGCTCGTCGATCAGCCGGTCGGCGGTCACGGCTTCGCCACGGCGGAGCAGCAGGATCGTCAGCAGTGCGCGCTGGCGCGCGCCGCCGACGTCGACGCGCCTCTCGCCGTCGTCGACCTCGAGGGTTCCGAGGATTCGGAAGTCCGCCATTGGTCTGCCGCAACCGTTTGTAACCCGTCCGCAAGTTCGTTGCAACAGGCGCGTTCGATTCTCGCTCCAGCGACCGCATCGGGCGGTCGGAGCAAGAAGGAGGAAGAACGATGAACTCCCGCGTCCTCAATCGCTTCCTGTTCGGTCTCGTCGGCCTCGGCGCACTGGCCCTGCTCGTGCCGACCTTGGCGCTTGGCGCAGTCCGCCCCGACGACCGTTCCGGCCCGCTCGGCGCTGTCCCGGCCACGGCCGACTCGATCTCCATCCCGGTTCGCCCGGACGACCGCGCGGGCACGCTCGGTATCGGCGCGACCAGCTACTCCTCGTCCGATGACGTGTTCTCGCGGGCGGTCGCGCGGCACATGGCGACGTCGTCCCCGCTGACGGCGATCCGCCCCGACGACCGGGCCGGCATGCTCGGTATCGGCGCGACCGGCGACTCCTCGTCCGATGACGTGTTCTCGCGGGCCGTTGCGCGGCACAACGCGTCCACGTCTTCGGGAATCGTGCTGCACCGTTCCGGCCTGGTTCAGCCGAAGCCACCGCTGACCGCGAGCCACACGGAAGCAGCCTCGACGCCGGTGACGGCGAGCTCCAGCGACGGGTTCCAGTGGCTGGATGCCGCAATCGGAGGGGCCGGCGCGCTGGCGATCTGCATGCTCGTCGCGCTCGGCGCGGTCGCGGTGCAGCGGCAGCATCGTCACGGCGCCATCGCGCACTGATCGCGGGAGGGGAGGGCGCGGCGCATGCTCGGCGCCGCGCCCTCATAGATTCGAACTGGCGCCGCCCCGGTAGGGCGGCGCTACTACGTGAGGGTCAGGCCGACGCCCGTGAAGCTGGCCGAACCGGCGGTTCCGGCTGCACCGGCGGCGCCGCCCGCGCCGCCGCCGCCGTTGGCGGCCGTGATTGCCGAGGTGGAGATGGTCGCCGTGCCGCCCGTGTAGGCGGAGCCGCCGCCGCCACCGGCGCCCTTGTCGTTGTTGCCGTTGCCGTTGTCCGTGCCGCCGCCGCCGGAGGCCATGCCGCCGCCGCCTCCGCCGCCGCCGACGTTCTTGTTCCCGCCACCGGTCGAGCCGCTGCCTCCGGCGCCGCAGACTCCGGCGCCGCACGTGCCTGCCGCGGTGCCGGTGCCGCCGAGCTTGCCGGGCGTGTTGACGATCGAGTACTGCGGGGAACCCGACGTCGTCGTCGCGCCGCCCGAGCCGCCAAGACCACCGCTCGATGTGCCGTTGCCCGCCGTATTCGTGCCCGGGTTGGCGGTGGGGCCGCCGCCGCCGACGCCGCCGATACCTGTGCCGTTGCCACCGCCGCCGCCACCGCCGCCGACGGCGACAACGGTGCCGGCGGGTGCACCCAGGAGATAGATGCAGGTCGAGCCGCCGCCTCCGCCGCCGGCGTTCGTCGTGCCGCCTCCGGCACCGCCGCCGCCGCCGAGAGCACAGCCGACTCCGCTGAGGCCTCCCGTCCCGCCCACGCCGGTGCCGCCGCCGCCGCCACCGCCCACGATCACCGTGAAGAGCGTCGGGGTGACGCTGTTCGGAATGGTGATGGTGCCGGACACGGTGCCGCCCGCACCTCCGGCCGCCCCGCTGTTGCCGCCTCCGCCGCCGGCTCCGCTCATGGTGAACGTGAACGATGTGACCCCGGCGGGCACCGTGAGCGTGTAGGTGCCGACGAGGTTCTTCGTCACGGTCGTGCTGCCGGTCGTGAAGGTGCTCGCCGCACTCGTTCCCGTGTTGCCGGCTGCATCGGTCTGCGTGGCCTGGACGGTGTACTGCGTATTCAGGGTCAGCGGCGTGCCGGTCGCCGTCCACGCTCCGGCCGTCGCGGTGGGTGTCAGAGTCTCGACAAGCGCCCCGCCGGTCGTTGCGCCGAGGTAGACGTTGACCGTCACCGTGGTGCTGTCGGCGCTGTGGGTCGTGTCGGCCACCTGAGCTCCCGCCGCGCCGGCAAACGTGGGTGAGAGTGCGACTCCGGTTGCCCCGTTCGCGGGGGTGGTCACCGTCGGCGCGGGTGCGGCGGTGTCGATGACGAAGGTTTTGCTGTTGCTGCCGGTGTTGCCGGCGGTGTCTGTTTGGGTGACTTGGGCGGTGTATTGGGCGTTGGCGGGGAGGGCGGCGGCGTTGGCGGTCCAGGTGCCGCTGCCGGCGGCGAGGTTGCTGAAGGTCTGGAGTGCGGGGCCGGTGGGGGTTGGGCCGGCGTAGAGCTTGACGGTGACGGTGGTGGTGTCGGCGCTGTGGGTGGTGTCGGCGGTCTGGGTGCCGGAGGTGCCGGAGATGGTGGGTGTGGTCGAGTTGTGGAAGGCGGCGGGCGCGGTCACCGTCGGCGCGGGCGCGGCCGTGTCGACGACGAAGGTGGTTGTGTTGGTGCCGTTGTTTCCGGCGACGTCGCCCTGGGTGACCTTGGCGGTGTACTGGGCGTTGGCGGGGAGCGCTGCGGCGCTGGTCGTCCAGTTGCCGGCGGTGACGGTCGGGGTGAGCGTTTGGAGCGCGGGGCCGGTTGCGGTCGGGCCGGCGTAGATCTGGACGGTGACGGTGGTGTCGTCGGCGCTGTGGGTGGCGTCGGGTGCCTGGGTGCCGCCGGTGCCGGAGATGGTGGGTGTGGTCGAGTTGAGGTAGGCGGGCGGGGTGGTGATGGTGGGTGTGGGTGCGGCGGTGTCGATGACGAAGGTTTTGCTGTTGCTGCCGGTGTTGCCGGCGGTGTCTGTTTGGGTGACTTGGGCGGTGTATTGGGCGTTGGCGGGGAGGGCGGCGGCGTTGGCGGTCCAGGTGCCGCTGCCGGCGGCGAGGTTGCTGAAGGTCTGGAGTGCGGGGCCGGTGGGGGTTGGGCCGGCGTAGAGCTTGACGGTGACGGTGGTGGTGTCGGCGCTGTGGGTGGTGTCGGCGGTCTGGGTGCCGGAGGTGCCGGAGATGGTGGGTGTGGTCGAGTTGTGGAAGGCGGCGGGCGCGGTCACCGTCGGCGCGGGCGCGGCCGTGTCGACGACGAAGGTGGTTGTGTTGGTGCCGTTGTTTCCGGCGACGTCGCCCTGGCTGACCTTGGCGGTGTACTGGGCGTTGGCGGGGAGCGCTGCGGCGCTGGTCGTCCAGTTGCCGGCGGTGACGGTCGGGGTGAGCGTTTGGAGCGCGGGGCCGGTTGCGGTCGGGCCGGCGTAGATCTGGACGGTGACGGTGGTGTCGTCGGCGCTGTGGGTGGCGTCGGGTGCCTGGGTACCGCCGGTGCCGGAGATGGTGGGTGTGGTCGAGTTGAGGTAGGCGGGCGGGGTGGTGATGGTGGGTGTGGGTGCGGCGGTGTCGATGACGAAGGTTTTGCTGTTGCTGCCGGTGTTGCCGGCGGTGTCTGTTTGGGTGACTTGGGCGGTGTATTGGGCGTTGGCGGGGAGGGCGGCGGCGTTGGCGGTCCAGGTGCCGCTGCCGGCGGCGAGGTTGCTGAAGGTCTGGAGTGCGGGGCCGGTGGGGGTTGGGCCGGCGTAGAGCTTGACGGTGACGGTGGTGGTGTCGGCGCTGTGGGTGGTGTCGGCGGTCTGGGTGCCGGAGGTGCCGGAGATGGTGGGTGTGGTCGAGTTGTGGAAGGCGGCGGGCGCGGTCACCGTCGGCGCCGGCGGAGCCACGTCGACGACGACATGTGCGCTGTTACTCGTCGCCACGCTCGTCCACGACCGGAAATGGGCAGTGACGCGATACAGGTAGTCGCCGGTCACGGCCGGGTAGTCGTCGCACGTGGTCGTGCCGTGCGGCAGCGAGCCGGTACAGGTCGAGGTGGCTCCCCACGACCCACCGCCGTTGCTGCTCCGCTCGAGCGTGTAGGTCACTTCGCTGTTGACGCCTGAGGGCGGCGGAATGTCCGACCAGGTCACACGACCGACGCCGTACGGGATCAGGGGGTCGTCGGCATAGGTTCGAGCGTTCAGCGGAGTGGCGCCGGCGAGCGTTCCGACGGTTGCAGCTGCGACCCCACTTCCCGAAGACGTGAAGTACGCGAGTGCACCGGCCGTCATGCCAAGGGTGGCGACGACCGCGACGAGCAGGAGGCGCAGCCTGGACGCGAGCCGTCCGCGCGTGCGCGGAGCCTTTGGCGGGCGGCCGTCTTTGCGCTCGGCGGGCCGGGGCTCTGCCGGCCGCTCGACGTCGCGCGGCGGGATGAAGTCGTTCCAGCCGAGGCCGCTCATGAGTGAGCGCTCCCGCGGTAGGTCAGGCTGACGTGTGCGTTCTTGCAGCGATCCTGGTCGCCTGCGTTCGCCAGCTGAACGGTTGGCGCTGTCGTGCCGCCCGACGGCAGGGTCACGGACGAGTGCGCCGGAATGACGAGCTGCTTGGTGGCGACGTTCGATTGGGTGACCGTGAACGCGGTGCTGCTGCACCCTGAGGGGAGGCCGCTGTAGTCGGGGGTGACCGTGAGCGCGGTGACGGTGACAGCCACAGAGTTCGGGTTCGTCAGCGTGAGCGGGATCTGCCTCGCCGGGCCGCCCGGATACAGGAGTCCGTTCGCGCTGCCGCTGATCGTGAAGTCCCGGATCGAACCGGCGGCGACCGTCCACGAGTACTGAGCAGCGTCGGAGACGTTCCCTGCCGCGTCGACGGCCACGACGGCGAAGCGATGAACGCCGTTGTTCGTCCTCTGCGCGACGTAGGAGAGTGGGGAAGCGCACGGGCGCCTCGGCCGGCCCTGCGACGGAACGGTCGGCGAGAAGGAGCCGTTGTCGGCGCTGCACAGGTACGTCACCGGCGACGCCGCGTCGTGCCAGGTGAAGTTCGCGCTCGGATTGGCGGTCGGGTCCGGCGGGGTGCTGTCGAGTACGGGCTTCGGCGGCTTGGTCGTCTTGATGCGGAACGCGACGGTGCGGTAGGCGTCGGCCGGTGTCGTGTTGCCGGCGTTGTCGGTCGCCCGGACGCGGATCGTGTAGAGGCCGTCGGGCAGCAGCGAGAGCGGGTAGCGGCCGCCTGTGAAAGCCTTGAACGCCTCGCTCGCGGAGCTGAACGCAGAGCCGTTCCAGTACCGCGTGCTCGACCGCTGGAGGATCGAGACCTCCTCCGCTGCGATGCCGGAGGCGTCCACCGCCGAGGCGCAAGCGCCGGCGCCGCCCCTGCAGCCATGGCTCCAACTCTTGTCGTTGTAGACGCCCCCATCTGCCGGAAAGGAGACGGTGATCGACGGTGGTGTCGTGTCGATCGTCCACGTGTACGAGGCGGCAGGGCCGGTGGTGCCGGCCGCGTTCCTCGCTTCGACCTGGAAGGTGTGCGAGCCCGCCCGGAGCCCCGAATAGCGCTTCGGTGACGTGCAGGCGGCGAAGCTGCCGTGGTCGAGGCTGCACAGGAGTCTCGCCCCGGCTTCACCGGTGAAGCTGAAGTCGGCCGCCGTCCGGTTGCCGAGGGGCGCCGGCTTGGCGGTGATCGCGGGCACTGCGGGCACTGCGAGTGTGGCCGGTCGGCAGTCCGGGGGCCGGAGGGATGCCAGGCGCGGTTGCCGGGCCCGTCTTGTCGATTGCGTACGACTGTCCGGTGAAGTCCCCGCCTTTCAGAGCGTTCCCTGCGTCGTCCGAGACCGAGCCGTCGTCGACGAGGCTCAGGCCGATCGTCCCGTCACCCGTCCCGGTGGTCGAGGTGACGGTGTACGCGCCGGGGCCGGCGAGTGGCGTCACGTCGCCGATCGAGCCGCCCGTGAGCCCGCCGGTGCGGGCGAGCGCGAAATCTCCGGCGTCGACGCCGGTCACGTCCTCGCTGAACTTCACGGTCCAGGAGACCGTCGAGGCGTTGGTCGGCGAGGGGCCGGCTCGCTTGATCGACAGCACGGTCGGCGCCGTCAGATCGATCGTCCAGGTGTACAGGGTCGCCGGCGAGATCCCGCCCGAGTCGACCGCTCGTACCTGGAACGTGTGCAACCCGTCCGCAAGATCCGTGGAGGCTGTCTTGGTCGCCGGGTTCGTCGTGCCGCAATCCGTGAACGACGACCCGTCGAGCGAGCACTGGAACTTCTCGACCGAATCCTTGTCGCTGAAGGTGAAGGACGGTGTTCGGTTCTTCGAAACCTCGGACGGCGAGGCGGTGATCGCCGGCGCCGCCGGTGCGTTGTGCCTCGCCAACCCGAAGCCGAACCCGGCATAGACGGCGAACCCGAGAAGAGCGAGCACCACCAGAGGCAGCAGGCGCCTGCCGATCCTCGATGCTCTGTCCGACCTGGCCCCCATGCAGTCTCCTGTGCTCCTCTGGCTCGGTTCGCTCCGACAACGAATGAGGTGGAGCGGCCGTCGAACCGACCGGCCGCTCCACCTGTCGTGCGGGACGTGCTAGTTGCTCGTGAAGCTGAGCGGGACCGTGACGTTCTTGCAGTTGTCCTGGTTGGCGGCGGCGTTCGTCATGTTGAGCGAGATGCCGCTCCACGATCCGTTGGCCGGCCGGGGGTGATGTCCTGACTGACGCGGCGCTGACCCGCTGAGGAAGAAGTCAGCGTCGGTGCACGCCGGCTTCGACAGGTTGGCCTGAACACTGAACGGGTCGATCGACGCCGAGACCGACGTGACCCAGACGTTGCCGCTGTTGGCGGGCATTGCTGGTGAAGTCGCCGCTCAGAGCGACCGATCCGCCGGGGTAGAGACCGGACGACGGCGAGGTCTGATTGACCGTGACACCGTGGTCGGTGCCCGTTGTCGCCGAGCCCGTTCCGTTGCCCGTCGTCGTCCAGTACGCATATGCGCCGAACGCCGCGATTGCCGCGACGACCAGCACTGCGAGCAGGGCGATGCCCCTCTTCGACTTGATGACCTTCATTTGTTACCCCTTCCGTGGGTAGGAACGCGGGAATCCGTCGCCGCCTGCGGCAGCAACGCTGTTTGGCGGCGCGATTCCTTGGAGGCGTCCGCCGGGTTCGCTCCCCTCGAGACCGAGGAGCGCACTGAGGGAGGAGGAGTGGCGACGGCACCTGCCGTCGGGCATTGACGTTCGTGCGTGCATCGCCGTGCCGTTCAACCCAACTCGCTCCTCACGTCTCGAATGGGGTGCGGAGATTGGCCGCAGGCCAGCACCCGTGTTGACGGACGGACTTATCGGTTCGAGCTGCAGTTGCCTTGAGCGTCCGAAGGACTAGGTCGACTCACCCGTCAGGACGGGTGGGCTGCCCCCCGGGTTCAGCCGCGGCGAACGTCGAGCACGAGAGTCACGGCGAAGGCGGCCAGGAGCGCTGCGCCGAGTACCGGAGCGAGCCAGGTCGCTCCGACGCCGACCTCGGCCGCGACGACCGCCCCGACGGCGAGGGTCCCGCCGACTGCTGCCGCGATCTTCCAGTCGTCCCCGATCAGGAAGTCCCACCAGAACTGCCCGAACGCCCTGAGGAACCTCATGACGCTTCCTCGAGTACGCGCGGGCCGACGCCTGCACGGCCGACATGCGCGATCCCGGGCAGGATGCGGATCAGGAGCCGCGACAGCAGGAACCAGGCTGCCAGGAGCCCGAGGAGCGACCAGGTGTCACCGGGCCAGGCGAGGCTGTCGCCTCCCGGCTGGAAGACACCGAGCCCCTCGACGGCCCAGAAGGTGCCGAAGCTCGAGAGCAGGAGGCCGACGAAGTACTTGAGCGTGTTCTCGGGAACACGCGTCAGCGGCCGGTGCGCGACCGCCCCGATCGCAAGGACGATTGCGCCCGCCGCGGCTGCACCGGCGGCGGCGAGCGGCACGTTGTGCGCGTTCAACCCGAACGTGATCACGATGAAGACCACCTCGACACCCTCGAGGAACACGCCCTTGAAGGAGACGACGAACGCGAACCAGTCGAGCCCGTACCGCGTCTCGTTGCCGGCGAGCCTCGCGGCCTCGGCTTGCTCCTGGAACTCCGCCGCCTCGTCGTGCAGCGACTTGAGCCCCGACGAGCGAAGGATCGCCTTGCGCAGCCACTGGAGACCGAAGATGAGGAGCAGCGTCCCGATCCCGAGCTGAAGGGCGGTGCGGGGAAGCCAGTTGACGAGCGCATAGCCGGCGATCACGGTGAAGCCGGCCAGTGCCACGACTGCGAGCGCGGTGCCCCACAGCGCCGAGCGCCAACTACGGGTGACGCCCATCGCGAGCACAATCGTCAGTGCCTCCACGAACTCGACGAACGAGGCCGTGAACGTCGCCGCCAACAGCGCCCAGGTTGAGCTCGATCCCACGTCGAGGACCGTTATAGACGAAGCGCTTCGGGATCAGCCGCCGCTGATCGCCGAGATCACATCGACCCGCGAACGCGCTTCGATCGGTGAGGCGAGCGTCGCGCGTTCGCGGTCGACGTAGACGTGAATGTGCATCCGGAGCTGCGGGCCGGGCTCGCAGAGACGGTCGCGGACACCCGGCCACCGTTCCTCGAGCGTTCCGATCGCCTCGTCGACCGTCGACGCGTCGATCTCGAGCCGCCGCGGCAAGCCGGCGAAGAGCGGTGTCAGCGTGGAGGGGAGGTAGAGCTCGGCCATGGCTAGTCGAGGATCGCGACCTCGACGGACGAGATCCCCGGCAGGTAGCCGGCAATCTCCTGCCACGACTCGCCCTCGTCGGAGCTGCCGAAGAGCTGCCCCGTGCTTGCCCCGAAGTAGAGGCCCGGCGTGTCGTAGGAGTCGATCGCCATCCCCTCCCGCAGCACTCCGATGTGCGCGTTTGCGGCGGGCAGCCCGCGGTCGAGTGCTTGCCAGCTCGAGCCCGCGTCGCGAGTCCGCCAGACCGTCGCCTTCCCGTCGGGCATACAACGACCGTGGCCCGGATCGAGCGGGATCACGTAGAACGTGTCGCGGTCGTGCGGATGCGTGGCCGCCGCGAAGCCGAAATCGGTCGGCAGGCCTTCCGTGATCTCGACCCACGAGTGTCCGCCGTCGTCGCTCCGGTGCATGCCGCAATGGTTCTGCTGGTACATGCGGTCGGGGTCGACCGGCGAGCGGACGAGCTTGTGGACGCAGAAGCCGACCTCGTCGTGCGGCCGCGGCCACTCGGCGCGCAGGCCGCGGTTGCGCGGCGTCCATGACGCACCGTCGTCGGCCGTCTCGAAGATCCCGACGCCCTGCACGATCGCCCAGAAGCGCGATTCGTCTGTCTCGTCGGGCATGAGCGCCGAGAGGCCGAGATGGCCCGGCGGCTGATTCGCCGGATCGTCCCACTCGTCGCTTCCCGGCTCCCCGGCGAGTGTCGAGAGGAGCGACCAGGTCTGCGCGCTGTCCTTGCTCTCGAAGATGCCGGGCGCCTCGACGCCGACGAGCACGCGGCCGTGCGCGGCGGCGAGGGACGAGACCTTCGACATGCGCTTGCCGTCCTCGCCGTAGGAGAGGCCATCGCTCGAATGAGACCACGTCTCGCCGAGGTCGCCGCTGTGCCAGACCGCCGAACCGTGCCACTCGCTGGCGGCGGCGGCATAGATGGACCCAGACGTCTGGTCATAGACGGCGTGGTACACGGGCCAGCCCTCGCAGAACGGGCCGCGGATGTTCCAGTCGCGCCGGTCGGCGTCGCTCTCGAGCACGAAAGCGCCCTTGCGAGTGCCGACCAGAAGCAGCGTGCGTGACATCAGATTGCACCTCCGAGTCGTGACGAGTCGACTCTACGACTTCCCGTCGGCTGGAAACTCATCGGTCGGGCAGGCCGACGCGTAGGATCCTGCCTCGTGGGGAAGACGCATGCGTGCGCCGCTCTCGCTCTGGCAGTCCTCCTTGCGCTCGTCGCGTGGGGCCATCCGACGAGAGCTGCGGGTCGAGCGCTCGAGACGACGCCGACGCTCTACACGCTGCCCGGCCTCCGCGTTCCGGTGCCGGTCGTCACGCATGCTGCGGCCGGAACGGCTCCCGGGTACGTCTTCGTCGCCGAGAAGGATGCGAAGAAGTCAGGCGGCCCCCTGGTCGTCGACGATCACGGCCGCGTCGTCTGGTTTCATCAGCTCGCGCCGCCGCTCGAGGCGACCGATTTCCGCGTGCAGCGCTATCGCGGCAAGCCGGTGCTCACCTGGTGGGAAGGCCGCTCGAGCAAGGTCGGCGTCGGACGCGGGTCGTACGTCGTCTACGACAGCTCCTACCGCCAGATCGCGCGGGTCCGCGCCGGGCGCGGCCGTGCGGGTGACCTGCACGAGTTTCAGCTGACGCCGCGCGGCACGGCGTACATCACCGTCTACGACGAGATCCCGGCCGATCTCTCAGCGGTTGGCGGTCCGGCGCGCGGTTACGTGTACGACAGCATCGTCGAGGAGGTCGAGGTGGCGACCGGCCGCATCGTCTTCGAGTGGCACAGCGTCGGGCACGTGCCGTTCGCGGAGTCGACGCAGGCAAACCGCAAGCCTGCGCGGGACGCGACCGAGAAGCAACCGCTCGACTACTTCCACGTGAACTCGATCGCCGACGGCCCCGGCGGGACGATCCTCATCTCCGCGCGCAACACGAGCACGATCTACCTGCTCGCGCGGGACGGGCACATCATCTGGCGTCTCGGCGGCAAGCAGAGCGACTTCGGGCCCCCAGCGGCGGTCAAGTTCGCGTTCCAGCACAACGCCAGGCTGCATTCCGGCAACCGGCTGACGCTCTTCGACAACGGCGGCATCCCGCGGGTCGAGCCGTTCTCACGCCCGGTCGTCCTGAAGCTCGATCCCGCGGCCCGACGGGCCCGGATCGTGAGGACGTTCGTGCCGCCGAAGAAGATCGCGTCGCCGTTCGAGGGGAACCTCCAACTGCTGCCGGACGGTGGCGCCCTCGTAGGCTGGGGAGGAGTGCGGATCGTCAGCGAGTTCGCGCGCGACGGACGGCTGCGCTTCCAGATGAAGCTCCCGTACGGCGACAGCTACCGCGCCTACCGAAGCGTCTGGGCAGCGCGGCCTGCGACGCCGCCGGTCGCGGCCGTGCACGCCGGAACCGTGTACGCGAGCTGGAACGGCGCGACCGGGATCGCCAGGTGGGAGGCACTGGCAGGGCCGGACCAGTCGCACCTAGAGCCGGTCGGGAGCGCGGCCTGGGCGGGGCTCGAAACGGCGATCCCGGCGAGTTCGACCGCCGGGGTGGTCGCCGTGCGCGCTCTCGACTCGCGCGGCCGTGTGCTCGGGACCTCGCGCATCGTGAACGGCGGTTGAGTGCCGTTCCCGCTCGTGCTCGCGAACGGGCCGGCAGGCGACCGTCTCGGGGACGTCGCCGGTAGCGGCATCACGATGGTGCGCACCGGGATCGCCGCCTGGTCGGCGGGCTCGGTCACCCAGCAACTCGCGGTCGAGCGAGCGCGTCTCGACGCGGCCGCCCAGCATGGTCTCGACTGCTGGGTCTGGCTCGGGTCGCTCACCAATCTGCCGCCGGGAGCACCGTCGGCCCAGGAGCGCTTGCTGACACAGGTTGTCGAAGGGCTACGTCAACATCCGGCGCTCGGCGCCTGGAAGGGTCAGGACGAGCCTCGCAACCCGTTCGACGCAAGGAAGTCGGTGCCGGCGGCGAACCTCGCGCGCGGACATCGGGTCGTCAATGCACTCGACCCCGATCACCCGCTCGTCGTCGTCCAGGCTCCGCGCGGAAGCGTGCAAGGCCTGGTGCCGTATCGCCCGGCGTTCGACATCGCCGGCGTCGACATCTACCCGGTCGGCTATCCGCCGGGTGTGCACACAGATCAGAAGAACAAGGACATCAGCGTCGTCGGCGACGTCGCGCGCTGGATCAAGCAGGCAGCAGGAGCGAAGCCGTTCTGGATGACGCTGCAGATCGCCTGGAGCGGCGTGATTCCCACAGCGAAGAACCCGAACCTGGTCCCACGGTTTCCGTCGCCGGCCGAGCTTCGCTTCATGGCGTACCAGGCGATCGTCAACGGGGCACGCGGGCTCGTCTTCTTCGGCGGTCACCTGACAGAGGTGATGTCGCCCGCGGACGCGACCGCGGGGTGGAACTGGTCGTTCTGGGAACGAACGCTGCGTCCGCTCGTACAGGAGCTCTCATCGGATTCGCTCGGGCCGGCACTGTCCGCGGCGCCGGGTCGCTCGACGGTCACCGCATCGTCCTCCGATCTCGAGGTCGCGACCCGCAGGTCCGGCGCGTTTCTCTTCGTGATCGCGTTGCGCCGCGGCGGCAAGACCACGCGCGTCACCCTGAGCGGGCTTCCGCGCTCGGTCAGGGGCGGCCAGGTCCTCTTCGAGTATGTCCAGGACCCGCCGCCGCCGCCGATCGACGCCACCCGGCAGAAGTTCCGGTCGATCGCGGTCACCGGCGGCGCGTTGTCGGACTGGTTCGCGCCGCACGACGTGCACGTCTATCGCTTCCCGGTCTGATCCCTTCGGGCAGGTCGGGACACCAGAAAACCGCCCTCGAGGTGACGTGTCTCCCGGCTTTCGTCACGCCGCTGCAGCTGCGACGTTCAGTCGGTGAAGTTCGCCATACCGAGAGAAAGAGGGTGAGTCGTGAACGTGATCGACCTGGCCGAGCGGACAGACCGCTCCGCGACGACAACGGACAGCGTTCGGCTGGAGTCGGTGACGAAGGTCTATGGACGCGGCGGCAATTCCGTGACCGCACTGGGCGACGTGTCGCTTGCGCTGTCGAGCGGCTCGTTCACGGCTCTCATGGGCCCCTCGGGGTCCGGCAAGAGCACGTTCCTGCAATGCGCGGCGGGTCTCGATCGACCGACATCGGGCTCGATCTATCTCGGCGAGGTCGACCTCGCGGGACTCAGCGAGGACGCGTTGAGCCGGCTCCGGCGGGAGACCGTCGGGTTCGTCTTTCAGTCGTTCAACCTCGTCCCCTCGCTGACGGCGGTTCAGAACATCACGCTGCCGCTGCGGCTCGCGAAGCAACGGCCCGACAAGCAGTGGCTCGGCGAAGTGATCGACCGGGTGGGCCTTGGCAAGCGCGCGAAGCACAAGCCCGGCGAGCTCTCGGGCGGGCAGCAGCAGCGAGTCGCGATCGCTCGTGCGCTCGTCACGCGTCCACGAGTCATCTTTGCCGACGAGCCAACCGGTGCCCTGGACACGCGAACGGGCAGAGACATTCTCGGGCTGCTACGAGAGTCGGTCGACGGGCTCGAGCAGACGGTCGCGATGGTCACTCACGATCCCAACGCCGCGTCGTACGCCGACACCGTCGTCTTCCTCGCCGATGGCCAGGTCGTCGACACGATGACCGCCCCGTCGTCCGACCGCGTCGCAGAGCGCATGACGCACCTGGAGGACTGAAAACCATGCTGCGGATCGCATTCATCACCCTCGCAGCTCGCAAGAGCGGCATGATCGGCGCCCTCGCCGCGGTCGGCCTGGCAG
This sequence comes from uncultured Thermoleophilia bacterium, assembly GCA_963708505.1. Lineage (GTDB taxonomy): Bacteria > Actinomycetota > Thermoleophilia > Gaiellales > Gaiellaceae > PALSA-600. Next base: position 536,031 of record CAVPST010000007.1, on the reverse strand, counting down.
TCGTCCTCGTCGTCTCGTGTCTGATCCTCCTGCAGTCGAGCCTCAGCGCCCCGCTTCCCGTCGAACGTCTGCAGGCCGCATCGGTGATCGTGCAGGCGTCGACCTCGAGCGCCGGCTTGCACGGCGAGGCGAACGTCAGCGTCTCGCTCGGGCGAGCGAGTCCGTCTGCGCGCGTCGGAGGCGGAGCGGATCCGGCACATCGCCGGCGTCGCCGCCGTCGTTCCCGATCGGTCTGTCTACGCACCCGCCCTCGATCGCCGCGGGCGCATCCTGAAGGGTGCGAACGGCTCACCGTCGGTCGGGGCACGGCTGGGAGAGCTCGGTGCTCGCGCCCTACCTCCTGACGCGCGGCGGGCCGCCCGTCCGCCGTTCGGACGTCGTCGTCGACACGCAGCTTGCGTCGCAGGGGACGCTGCACGTCGGCGACCGGCTGCGCATCTTGACCATCGCGGGTCCCGCGATGTTCACGATCAGTGGAATCGCCGGACCAGCTCCGTCGCACGAACTGCCCGAGCAAAGCGCCGTTTTCTTCCGCACGGACGAAGCTGCGCAGCTGTCAGGCAGCGGCGACCGCGTCGATCTGCTCGGCATCATCACCCGCCGCGGGGCGGATCCGGCGAACGTCGCCGATGCTGTTCGGGAGCAGCTTGACGGCTCGGGTCTGCGGATCTTGACAGGGCCGAAGCGCGGCGACGCGGAGTCGCCCGACGACGCATTGAGCCGCGAGGACATCGTCGCCGGTCTGACGGTCTTCGCGATCCTCGCCTCCTTCGTCGCGATCTTCGTCGTCGCCAGCACGTTCTCACTCTCGGTGCAGCAGCGTCACCGCGAGCTCGCGCTCTTCCGTGCCATCGGCAGCACTCCACGACAGGTGCGGCGGCTCGTCGCCGGCGAGGCATTGGTCATCTCCGTCGTCGCCGTTCTGCTGGCGTTGCCGGTGAGCGTGGCGGCCGCATTTCTCGAAAAGGGCCTCTTCGTGAGGGCCGGGATGATTCCGCCGGGACTGCACGTCGTCGTGGGCTGGCTCCCGGTGCTCGCGGGGCTCGGCGCGGCGATCGTCACGACGCAACTCGCGGCGTTCGTGAGCGCGCGCCGTGCCTCGCGGATCCGCCCGACCGATGCGCTGCGCGAGGCGACGGTTCAAGCCCGCCCCATCTCTTGGCTGAGAGCGGTAACGGGCCTGGTCGCGTTCCTGGGCGGGATCGCGGTCGTGCTGCTTGCGGCTCGCAACGCGGGCGGCCTGCACGAGAGCGACGCTCCCGCCGCCGCGATGCTGTTGATGGTCGCCGCTGCACTGCTCGGACCGCTGCTCGCGTGGCCGTTTGCGTGGCTCGTCGGGCGGCCCATGGCCGGACTCCGGAGCGCGCCGGGACTCCTCGCCTGGGCCAACACGCGCTCGAGCCTGCGGCGCACGGCGTCCGTCGCGACGCCGTTGATGCTCGCGATCTCGGTCGTCAGCTCGCTGTACATCGCCAAGTCGATCCTGCACAAGGAGACGCACGCGCAGACGGCCAAGCGCACGACTGCCGCATTCGTGCTTCGCGCGCACCGGACCAAGGGATTGTCGGCCGAGGTCGCAGCGGCTGCGCGGCGGCTCCACGGTGTCGCGGGTGCGTCCGGGACGATCGCGACGTCGGTCGTCGTGGCCGCGGACGGAAAGAACCTCCGCCCGTTCCCCGCGCGGACGGTCGACGCCGGCTCGGTCGGCCGCGTTCTCGAACTCGGCCTCGTCTCGGGCTCGCTGGCAGATCTGCGCGGCAACGCGGTTGCCGTCAGCACGCAGAGCGGCCGGGAGTGGGGCTGGAGAACGGGCGACCGTGTCCACGTCTGGCTCGGAGACGGGACGCCGGCAACGCTGCGCGTCGTGGCGCAATACACGCGCCCACTCGGCTTCGGCGACGTCGTGCTTCCGCGCAAGCTCGTCGAGCGTCACGTCACGCAGCCGTTGGACGACGCCGTGTTCGTCGCGGGCAAGCCCGGAGTCGGTGCAAGCGAGCTCGAGCGGCAGTTGCGGACTCTGCGCAAGGCGGATCCGACGATCACGGTCGTCAGCCGCTCCGACTACGAGACCACGATCGACAGGGCTGCCGAGAAGCAGTCGTTGGCTGTCTACGTCCTGCTCGGTCTGATCGTCGTGTTCTGTGCCCTCGCGCTCGTCAACGCGCTGACGATGGCAATCGGCGAACGAGCACGCGAGTTCGCCATGCTCCGGCTGATCGGCGCGACGAAGCGGCAGGTGCGGGCGATGATCCGCACCGAGACGGCGATCATGGTCGCGTTCGGACTGACGGCGGGCTCGCTCATCGCAGCGCCAGGGCTTGCCTTGCTCAACCACAGCCTGACCGGGTCGCTTGTCCCGGCAGTCCCGTTCTGGGCCTCCATCTCCCTCCTGGCGTTCTACGCGGCTGTGGGATTCGCGGCGACCGTGATCCCCACGCGTTCGTCGCTGCGCACGAATCCGGTCGCGGCGACCGCGCATCGGGAGTGAAGGAACTGGTGTCGGTTGGCGATGCGTTCGGGTTCGGGAGTATTCTCGGTCGGAGACGCCTCCTTTCTCCCGCCCGCGAATCGACGGCGGTTGCGCCTGAGAGGTCCCGTCGAGGAACGAGCAGCGCACATCGGATCGGAGCCGGCTTGGCGTCGCCCTATGCAGTACCAGCGATCGCGACTCCGGTTTCCGAACGCCTGCAACCGAGCCCCTCCATGCTCCGCGCGATCGCGCTGGCCGGCTTGTCGATCGCCGGCTGTTCGCTGGCGTTCGCGCTGACGAACGACGGCATCACCGGCGTACAGGTCGCATTGCTCGAATGGATCAGCCTTCCGTACATCGCGGCGGGCCTCGTCGCCTGGTGGCGTCGGCCGGACAGCCGCCTGGGCGTGCTGATGGTCGTCGGCGGATTTGCGACGGGCCTCTCCGGTCTCGCATTCGCCGGTTACGCGCTCCCACATACGCTCGGCTTGGTCTTCGACATCTTGCCGGTGGTCATCTTCCTGCACGTCTACCTCGCGTTCCCCGACGGACGGCTGAGATCAGGTTTCGAGCGAGGATTGGTCGCGGCCGGGTACGCGTCGGCGATCGGCCTCCAGCTCGTGAAGATGTCGCTCGGTGGGGTCGGCGCGCAGAACCTGCTCGAAGTCTCGACGCGGCCGTCGGCGGCGCGCACGCTGGAGCAGGTTCAGCTTCTCTCGATCAGCGTGCTCTGCCTTGTCGGACTCGGTGTGCTCGCGATTCGACGGCATCGCACCGGTAGGCCGCTGCGCCGTCCGGCGGAGTTGCTGATCGACTCGTTCGCACTCGGGCTGGTGATGATCGCGGTGCTGTTCGTGGTCGCGGCCTTCCAGGAGCCCGGCTTCCAGCCCATCCAGAGGGCCACCTTGCTCGTCATCGGTATCTCCCCGTTCGCATTCCTGATCGGGCTCCTCGATGCCAGGCTTGCTCGATCGTCGGTGGGCGGACTCTTTGTCGAGCTAGGTCAGGATGCATCGCCGGCGGCTCTCCAGGACGCGCTCGCGCGGGCGCTCCGCGATCCGTCGTTGACGCTGGCGTACTGGCTGCCCGAGTTCGAGACCTGGGCGGACCTCGACGGCCGGCGCGTCGAGTTGCCCGAACCTGGAGGCCGCAGGGGGACGACACTCGTCGACAGAGACGGTGCCCATCTTGCAGCGCTCCTCCATGACCGGGCCCTGGACGATGAGCCCGAGCTGCTGGCTGCTGTGGGAGCCGCGGCCGGGATCGCGCTCGAGAACGCTCGCCTGCAGGCCGAACAGAAGGCGCATCTCGAGGAGCTGAAGGGCTCGCGCGCGCGGGTGATCGAAGCGAGCCAGAAGGAGCGGCAGCGGTTGGAACGCAATCTTCACGACGGTGCACAGCAGCGGCTGATCGCGTTGTCGCTGGAGCTGAGCCTGCTCGAGAAGCAACTGGCGGACGACCCGGAGGCGGCAACTCGGCTCGATCGGGCGAGGAGCGAGATAGCCGTCTCGCTCGACGAGCTTCGCACCGTGGCACGCGGCCTGCACCCGGCGGTGCTGAGCGGGCATGGTCTGGAGGTCGCGCTCCAGTCGATCGCCGCGCAATCGCCGACGCCGATCCGGCTGCATGTGAGTCTGGACGGCCGCCTGCCCGAGCAGATCGAGATCGCCGCCTACTACGTCGTCTCGGAGAGCCTGGCGAACATCGGAAAGCATGCACAGGCGACCTGTGTGGACATCGACATCACGGAAGCTGACGGCGTCGTCGTCGTCGAGGTCGTGGACGATGGCCTTGGCGACGCCGATCCGGACCAGGGGTCGGGCCTGCGCGGCCTCGCCGATCGCGTGGAGGCTCACGGCGGCCGTCTTCGCATCTGGAGCCCCGCGGGGGGCGGAACACGGCTTCGCGCCGAGATGCCATGCGCGTCGTGATCGCCGAGGACAGTGTCCTGCTGCGCGAGGGAGTTGTGCGCCTGCTCACCGAGGCGGGCCTCGAGGTAGTCGCGCAATGTGACAACGCCGACGATCTGCTGCTCAAGGTGAGGAGTTACTCGCCGGACGTTGCGATCGTCGACATCAGGCTGCCGCCGACCCACAATGACGAGGGGCTGCGCGCCGCGCTCGAGATCCGGGCAACCCACCCGTCGGTCGGTGTGCTCGTTCTCTCGCAGTACGTCGAGCTCGGCCTCGCGCTCAAATTGCTTGCGGATTCGGCCGAGGGGGTCGGCTATCTCCTCAAGGACCGGATCAGCGATGTCGACGAGTTCGTCGCGGCGGTGCGGCGCGTCGCCGAGGGCGGGTCCGCGCTCGATCCGATCATCGTCTCGACGCTGCTCTCGCGACAACGGCCGGGCGATCCACTGGGGCGGTTGACGGCACGCGAGCGTGAAGTGCTGGAGCTGATGGCCGCCGGCAGCTCGAACCAGGGGATCGCGGACAAGCTCGTGATCACGCTGCGGGCCGTCGAGAAGTACGTGTCGAGCATCTTCGGGAAGCTCGGTCTGCCTTCCACCGGAACCGAGTCGCGCCGCGTGCTCGCGGTGCTGATGTTCCTCCGCTCCTGACGCACCGGCGCTCTCCCAAGACACCAGTAACCCGCCCTCAAAACGGCCAGTCGACCGTCTTCTCCCCTCGTCCGATCGCTGCGAGGTTGAGCAAGTCCCGCAGTCACCAAAGGAGAAGTGATGAAGACGCGCATCATCCAGAACGAGCCGGAGCAACCGGCTGACGACCCGTCGACGGCCGATTCGACCGTCGACGAGACGAAACGCTCCAGCAACCTGCCGGCTCGGATGGGCCGGTGGAGCGCGAGCCACAAGAAGACCGCGATCTTCGCGTGGTTCGCGTTCGTCGCGGCTGCGTTCATGATCGGCAACGTCGTCGGCACGAAGCAGCTCGACCCGAAGAAGTCGGGCTCGGGCGAGTCCGGCCACGTCGACGCAGTTCTCGCCGACGAGTTCAAACAGCCTCAGGGCGACACCGTGCTGATCCAGAGCACGAGCAAGACGGTCGACGATCCCGCGTTCAAGGCGGCGATCGCCGACGTCGCACGGACCGCTCGCAGCCTGGGGCAGGTCAAGAAGATCAAGTCGCCGTTCGCACCCGGGAATGACGATCAGATTTCGAAGGATCGCCACACGGCGCTCGTCACGCTCGAGCTGCGGACGACCGATCTGACGAAGGCAAAGACGCTGGACGCGCCGGTCGAGCAGGCGCTGATCGCCGCGGCCTCGCGTCATCCAGGGATTGCGATCGAGGAGTTCGGCGTCAACGTCGAGACGCAACTCGACAAGGCGGTCATCAACGACTTCAAGACCGCCGGCCTCTTCTCGGTGCCGGTCACCTTGATCGTCCTGATCCTCGCCTTCGGCGCGCTCGTGGCCGCCGGGCTGCCGCTGCTACTTGCGCTCACCGCCGTCTTCGCGACGATGGGCCTGCTTGCAATTCCAAGCCACCTGATGCCGCTCGATTCCGACATCGGCGTGATCGTGTTGTTGATCGGGCTCGCTGTCGGCGTCGACTACTCGATGTTCTATTTGAAGCGCGAACGTGAGGAGCGTGCAGCCGGCCGGAGCGAGAAGGCCGCACTCGAAGCCGCAGCCGCGACGTCAGGTCGCGCAGTTCTCGTCTCGGGCCTGACCGTGATGGCCGCGATGGGAGGGATGCTCCTCACCGGCGACAAGACGTTCATGGGCTTTGGCGTCGCGACGATGATCGTGGTCGCCGTGGCAGTGCTCGGCTCGCTGACCGTCCTGCCGGCAGTCCTCGCCGCGCTCGGCGACAAGGTCGACAGGGTGCGTGTGCCGTTCCTGGACAGGTTCCGCCGCCCGGATGGCGACGGTCGGATCTGGAGCGCGATCCTCGATCGCGTCCTACGCCGCCCGTTGCTCTCGGTCGTCGTCGCCGGCGGGCTCCTGCTCGCACTCGCCGCACCAGCGCTCCAACTGCACATCGCCACGCCCGGCACGAACACGCTTCCACAGAACCTGTCGTCGGTGAAGACGTACAACAAGCTGCAGAAGGCGTTCCCGGGTGACACGAACGCAGTCCAGGTGATGGTGAAGACCGGCAACGTTCGCGGCCCAGAGGTTCAGGCCGCGATCGCCGGCCTGCAGCGGACAGCGTTCGCGACAGGACAGTTCTTCCCCCCGACCGACATCGACTACGCGCCTGACGGCACCATCGCGCTCGTTTCGATCGCGATGCAGGGCGAAGGCACAGACGCGAAGTCGCTGGCAGCGCTCGAGACGCTGCGAGGGACGGTCATCCCCGCGACCGTGGGCAAGCTCCATGACGCCGACGTCGGAGTCACCGGCGGCCCGGCGAACGACAGAGACTCCAACTGGCAGCTCAAGCACGCAACGCCGTACGTGTTCGCGTTCGTGCTCACGCTTGCGTTCCTGCTGATGCTGATCACGTTCCGGTCGATCGTGATCGCGATCAAGACGGTCCTGCTCAACCTGCTTTCGGTTGCAGCCGCCTACGGCGTGCTCGTGCTCGTGTTCCAGCACGGCTGGGGGAAGAGCCTGCTCGGCTTCAACGTCACTGGAGGGATCATCGGCTTTCTACCGATCTTCCTCTTCGTGATCCTGTTCGGGCTGTCGATGGACTACCACGTCTTCATCCTCAGCCGCATCCGCGAGGCGTACGACCGCGGCATGTCGACCGAAAACGCGATCACGTACGGCATCAAGTCGACCGCCGGAGTCGTGACCAGCGCCGCGCTCGTCATGTTCGGCGTCTTCGCGATCTTCGCGACGCTGCAGTTCATGTTCCTGAAGCAGTTCGGTGTCGGACTTGCCGTCGCCGTTCTCGTCGATGCAACGATCGTCCGCGCAGTGCTGCTGCCGGCGATGATGAAGCTGCTCGGCGACTGGAACTGGTACCTGCCGAAGTGGCTCGAATGGCTGCCCCGGCTCGAGCACGGCGAGCCGACAGCCCGCATCGACGTTCCGCCGGCGCTCTCGCCGACCGCGTAGCAGTTCGGCTCGAGCACAAGATCGCCTCACGAGTGGTCGCGCCGTAACCGGCGCGACCACTCCGCACGCGTGCGGACTGCTCAGCCCAGTCGCGGTGCCTTTCTCCCTGCCGGTGCCTTGAAAGCCCGCCCATGCTCGGTCATCAACTCGGCGAACCGCTCCCAACTCAGACGACGGCCGCGCTGCCGGCGTCCGGGAATCCAGTCGACCGATCCCTGGCTGATGTGGAGCCGCCCTAGGTACTCGCCGTCCGACCGGACCGGAATCTCGATGTCGAGTTTCGCGAGCCAGATGTTCGCCGGGATGTGGAGACCAACTTCATGTCTTGGCATTCCAGGTGATTTCGGAACCGGCGAGATCCCTCCTTGCCGGTTCGCCGTGAATCACCCGTGCCGGCCGAGTTCAGCGACCGGCGCGTGCGCGTTCTTCGTCGAGCGTCCGTTCGGCCGTCGGCACGGCTTCGAGCCGGCCGTCGGGAATCGGCTCCCCGCTCTCGACCGACAGCCCGTACGTCCCGTCGGCGAGACGCTGTCTCTGCCCGCTCGACCGCGGCGAGCTGGGTGCGCAAGTCGTCGGCCAGGCCCGCATCGAGCTCGTCCTGGTACAGGTCCGACGCCAGGTTCGCCGGGTCGTACTCGTCGGCCGCTTCGCCGCCGTCCTGGTGCCCGAGCCCGGCGAGTGCTCGTTCGATTCGCTGCCGCTCGGCGGCCAGGAGCTCGTGAGCGCGGTCGGCTTCCATGTCGCGCTTACGTTATCTCTACGCTCACCCGGGAGGAAATGGGAATGAGCAGTCCTCAGGGCGGGATCTTCGCGCTCGGAACCGCCTCGCACGCCTATCTCGAGTTCGACACCTCGGGCGGGCGGCAGGCTCACGAAGTCGTCACGGCGATCGCGTCGCTGCGCGAGCCGAGGACGACGATGGGCGGCGTCAACCTGGTGGCGGGGTTCAGGCCCGAGCTCTGGCGCGACGTTGCTCCCGCCGACGCGCCGGCCGGCCTGGACGGTTTCAACGAGGACCTGGTCGGTCCCGACGGATACGTCCTGCCGGCCACGCAGCACGACGCTGTCCTCTGGTTGTCCGGCAGCGCCTACGACGTCGTCTTCGACGTTGCGCGCAACGTGCTCGCGGCGTTGGACGGGGTTGCGTCGATCGTCGCGGAGACCTCGAGTTGGCCCTACCACCACGACCTCGATCTGACGGGCTTCATCGACGGCACGGAGAATCCGACTCTCGTCGACGCCCCGGAGCTCGTTCTCGTCCCCGAGGACGAGCCGGGAGCGGGCGGCACGGTTCTCCTGTTGCAGAAGTGGGCTCACGACGCGGCCGAGTGGGAGGCGCTTCCGGTCGCCGCCCAGGAGCGAGCGATCGGACGCACGAAGGCGGACAGCATCGAGCTCGAGGAACAGCCGCCCGACTCCCATGTGGCGAGCACCGACCAGGATCGCTTCGGCAAGATCTTTCGCCGCAACATGCCATACGGGACGGTCACCGACCACGGCACGATGTTCGTCGGCTTCAGTGCAGCAGCAGCGGCCGCTCGCGGCGATGCTCGAGAGCATGGCGGGACTCGCCGGCGGCACCCGGGACGCGCTCACGCGCTACACGCGGCCGCTCACCGGGGCGTATTACTTCGTGCCGTCGGCCGACGCGCTTCGGCGCCAGTCCTCGAGCTAGTCGCTTGCCGTGAAACCCCGCGTGGCTACCCGAGCGCCTTTGCCTTCAACGCCTCGAACTCCTCCTGCGTGATCGCGTTCGAGTCCAGCAGCTGCTTCGCCTTGGCGATCTGATCGGCTGCTCCCTCACTGCTGACTTGCCGCACGTAGGTGCCGAACTCCTCTTCGGCCCTCTGTGCCGACTGCGCTGAGCGCTCGGCCATGCCGTTGCCGTTCGTGATGTAGTAGACGAACAGCCCGAGGAACGGGAAGACGATGAGGAAGATCACCCAGAACGTCTTCTTCCAGCCTGACGCGTCGTGACGGCGGAAGAGGTCGCCGAGCACCTGGAACAAGAGGATGAAGAAGATGACCATGAAAAAGATCACGATCAGCGACCACAGGAACGTCAAGAACGTCGTGGCGAGCATCACCTGGGCTCCTTCCGTAGGAGGCAACTAGGACTGGGGTTGGAGTCGGGTGCTGCGTCTCTGATCACGGTCACGAAGCACGCTGCGGACACCCCCGGAGCGAGACGATCCCTCGATCCGGCCGCGGCTGCCGCGGGTTCTATCAGTCGCGCGAGGCTCGAGTCCACCACGTACGCCCCGTGATCCCCGAGCTTGTGCCAACTTGGCACAAGCCCCCGGGTCTCGAGGCGCTGCGGCGTCAGCTCAGGACGGCACGACGATCGGGACCGAACAGTTCACGACTGTTCCGGGCGGCGTTGCGGGAGTCGGTGACGACGCCGCCGAATGCGGCCAGCCGGTCCCGCAGCCCCGTCAGGCCCGCCGGATCGACCCCGTCACCGTCGACGCGGAGGGTGAGGACGAGCTCCTCACCGCTGTCCACGAGGTCGATCCCCACCTCCGAGTCGGGCGCGACCTCCTCCAGCACCTCGAGACAGCAGAAGTAGAGAGCCGCCTCGAGCTCCGGTGCAAGACGTCGGCTCGACAGGTCCCCGTCGATGCGGATCCCGACCTTGGAGCCGTTTGCCGCCGCGCGGAGTGCCGCCGGAAGGCCGTGGTCCGCGAGGCCGGCCGGGAAGATCGTCCGCGCGAGCTCGCGGAGGCCTGCGAGCGCCCGTTCGACATCGGCGCAGAGACCGTCGAGCCGCTCCCGTTCGGGCGTACCTGCGGTGGCCGCCTCGCGCGCCAGTTCGAGCTTCATCCGCACCGCGGTCAGCTGCTGCTGCGCGCCGTCGTGCAGGTCCCGCTCGATTCGGCGGCGTGCGGCGTCGCCGGCCTTCACGACCCGTGCGCGCGACTCCATCAGATCCTGAATAGTCGACTGCAACTCGGCTCCAGTGGCAAGCTCTGCCGGCGCCACGCCCCGTACGCTCCCTTCTCGGCGCAACCCTAGCGCGCCCCCGGAGAATTCATCCCCGACGAATGACCAGCGATCACCCATACCCCCCAGAAGCTCGAGCGATGGCGGTTCCCGCCGGGTGAATCTCGCCGAGCTTGTACTGCTCGGAGTCCTCTCCGCGTTCTGGCCGACGTTGGTGGCGGTCGTGCTCGTCGCGCTTCGTGCGCCCCATCCGTTCAGGATCTTGATCGCGTTCTTCGTCGGCGGATTACTGACCTGCATCGTGATCGGCGGGCTTGTGATTCACCTCCTGCGCGGGACCGAGCTCGTCTCGGATTCGCGGCAGCACGACAGACCCGGTCGTGGACATCACCTGCGGCGTTCTGGCGATCCTGGCCGCCTATGCGCTTCATCGGTATCGCTCGGCTCGTCCGCACAAGCCGAAGCCGGACCGGAGTGACGGTCACCCTCCCTGGGCAGAACGGGTCCTGGGTAAGGGCGGCGTCTTTCTCGCCTTTGGCGTCGGAATCGTCCTGAACATCGTGCCCGGGGTGGTTCCGCTCGTCGCGATCAAGGACATCGCAGCGCTGGACGTCGGGGCCGCCGAGACGCTGGCGATCCTTGCCGTCTTCTACGTGATCATGTTCGCGTTCGTCGAGATCCCTCTGGTCGGTTACGTGTTCGCCCCGTCCCGGACGCGGGTGGCCGTGACCCGGTTCAACGCCTGGCTGAACGCGAACGGGTTGCGTCTGGCGATCGGGGCCTTGCTCGCCGCCGGTCTCTATCTGATCGTCCGCGGCGCTGTCAGCGCCCTTCTTTAGAGGCCCTGAGCGCGAAATTGATCCGTTTGTGTCAGGCAAGCATTCGGCGCCGGTGGAATCCTTCCACGAGGTCGAACCGCCGGGTCACGTGTTCACCCCCACGGCCCTGCGAGTCGGCCCGCGCCGGCCCTGTGGCTCTCCTCCGGCGAGCGTGCGACGGTTCCCCTCACGCCCTCCCCTGGGTGTGCCGTCGCGGTCCTGGGCGAGCGTCACTCGTTCGGGGTGAGGTCGACTCACCCGAGGCGCGGGGCACACTCCGCGGATCCGGTTGCGCGTGCGCAGCCGTCTTGTGTTCCCGTTCGACAGACCTAAGGAGGGTTCGTGTCCACCAGAGTGGAGTACGGCGCTGGTCCCGATCTTCCGCCCGTTTCGGGTTGGGCGATCAGCGGAATCTGGTTCGCCGCCTCGATGATGCTTCTGATCGGGACGTTCCAGATCCTCGGGGGAATCGCGCAGATCGCCCACGACGACTTCTTCGCAGTCGGCCACCACTACGCGTTCGCCGTCAACGTGACGGCGTGGGGATGGTTCGACGTGGTCTTCGGCATCATCATCCTGCTCGCCGGTCTGGCGCTGTTCGCCGGCCGCCCCTGGGCCGCGATCACGGCGCTGATCCTCGCGGTTCTCAGCGCGGTCAACAACTTCCTCTTCATCGCGTATTACCCGTGGTGGTCGCTGCTCGCGATCGCCCTCGACATCTGGGTCATCTGGGCGCTGACCCGCCCCGGGGCGGTCGTCGCGACGACCTAGAGCGGGGCGCACGCAGGGAAGGCGGCGGCGCGAGTACCGGGCGCGGACCCCTCGCCGCGCCTCGGACTCGCGCCACCTTGATGGGCGTCTCGGAGGTTCGGCCCCGCGAGGGTGAGCGACCCTCATGCTCGACGGGTGATCCTGGCTCCACGGCCTGGACCGAGGGCGCACATTGACGCATTTGGATCAGTCGGTCGCATGGGCACCGCGGCGACCATGCCAGGGCGATGGAGGAGCTGGACATCGTCCTGTTCGAATTCGCCTCACACGGTGCGGCGCTCGGCCTCGCGCGCTGCCTGAGACCGAACTGGCCGACGTGGACGGAGCCGAACGGATCGGCGGGCTGGACCGTCGCCGTCAGCATCGAGCCCGGCCCGACCGATCTCGCGCGGCTGCTTCGAACGACGTCGGAATGGATCGCTGCCGCGCACCTTCCCGGGATCACGATGGAGCTGGACGACCGGCTGTATTCATTGCCGCCGGCCGAGCGCCCCGCGCTCGCGGAAGTGTGGCGGGCGCCCCTCACCCATTCGGGGTGAGGTCGATTCACACCGGTTGAGCTGTAGGCTCTCTCTTCTTGCGGGCCTACCTCGAGAGGAGTGGGGCGACGAAGCGGTATGAGATCCGGGTCGTTGGGCTGATCGGCGACGAGCTCGCTCCGTACGTCGGGAACATGACGAGCGTCGTTCGTCCCGCCGAGACGGTCGTCCACGGCGAGATCGTCGGACCAGGCGGCGCTGCACGGGATGCTCGACCGCGTCCAGGCGCTCGGTCTCGAGCTGATCGAGGTCCGGCGCCTGCCGAAAGGGCGGCCGTGAACGCCGAGGCGCAAGACGCCGCCGGGCGAGCCCGGCAAGGCGCGGCTGATCACCGCCCAGGTACTCGTTGTCCTGGCGTCGCTCACGGCGGTGATCGCGCTGCTCGCCGGTTTCGTCCGCTACCAGGCATTCGACCCACCGACGTTCAAGACCACTGCCGGCGACCTGATCGCCGACGACACGATCCGAACGCAGATTGCGACCACGCTCGTCGACCAGCTGTACGCCAACGTCGATGTGCAAGCGGTGCTGCAGGAAGACCTGCCGGCAGGCCAGCAGCGCCTCGCAGGCCCCCTGTCAGGCGTCCTGCGCGAGCTCGCGAACCGCGCTGCCGTCCGTCTGCTGGCGCGGCCGCGCATCCAGAGCCTCTGGGTCGATTCGGCAGCCACCACGCAGAAGCAATTGGTGCGCCTGTTGGACAACCGCGGAACGGTCATCAAGCAAGAGGGTGGCGTGGTCGTGCTCGATCTGAGGCCGCTCGTGGTGCAGCTCGGCGATCAGATCGCGATCGTCAACAACATCGCTGGACGACTCCCGCCGAACAAGCTGCAGATCACGATCGTCAAGGCCGACCAGCTGCAGACGGCGCAGGAGATCACGAGCTGGCTGAAGACGATCGGCAACTTCTTCTGGCTCGTGCCGTTCGTGCTCATGGCCGCTGCGATCTGGCTCGCTCGGGGACGACGGCGGAAGATGCTCCGTGAGGCTGCGATCGGCGCCATCGTCGCGGGCTTCCTGGTGTTGGTGCTCCGCGCCGTCGCCGGCTCGTACCTGACGAACAACCTCGTCGCGTCGGACAGTGTCAGGCCCGCGGCGGAGAACGCATGGAAGATCCTGACGCAGTTGCTCGCCGACGGAGCGTGGACGCTCATCTTCGTCGCAGCGATCGCGCTGGTCGGCGTGTGGCTCGCCGGGGAGACCCAGAGCGGCACCTCGGCGCGGCGCGCGATCGCGGGTCCGCTCGCCCGGGCGGAAATCGCGTTCGGCTCGGTCGCGCTGATCATCCTCCTCCTGGTCTGGTGGGGACCGACCCCGCAGGCCCGGCGCTGGTACCTCGTCCTGACGGCCACCGTCATCCTCGCCATCGGTGTCGAGGCGCTGCGCCGCCAGAGCGCCCGCGAGTCGGCTGCCGCAGCCGAGGGCTGAGGTCGCGCGACCCTAGGACGGCCGGACTGCGCCGGCAGGCTGCGATTCGCCTACGGGCCCGGTCTCCGAAAGGAACAGGAGCGCCGCGACCACGCGCCGGCTCGCGTCTTCCCTGGGCAGGTCGAGTTTGGCGAAGATCGATCCGATGTGCCGCTCCACGGCCCGTTTCGTGATCAGGAGCGTGCGTGCAATGGCGGCGTTGCTCTTGCCGGTTGCCACCTCTGCCAGCACCTGCCGCTCCCGCGGCGTCAGCCCGTCGAGACGTGAATGCTCGTCCCGACTTCGCGCACGGACGAGTGCGTCGACCACCTCGGGATCGACCACGGATCCGCCGCCGGCGACCTGCTTGATCGCCGCGACCAGTTGCTCACGGTTGCCGAGCCGCTCCTTGAGCAGATACCCGCGGCCGGCGGTGCCGTCCCTGAGCAGGCCGAGCGCATACTCCGGCTCGACGTAGTGGCTCACGACGATCACCCCCGTCTGCGGGGAGCTCTCGCGGAGAGCCTGTGCGACCTCCACGCCCTCGCTTGCATTCTCCGGCGGCATCCTGATGTCGGTCACGACGACGTCGGGAGACTCTCTTTCGATCGCCGCCATCAGTTCCCCGCGATCCTTCGAGACCGCCACGACGTCGATCTCGGGCTCGGCTGCGAGCATGTGCTCGATCCCCTCGCGAACGAGGAGATCGTCATCGGCGATCACGATCCGGATCACGGGCCAACGGTAGTGCACTCGGACCGATCTGGAAAGAAGCGGGCTCAGCCGACGAGCCGAAGGTCACGCGCCAGCCGTACCGCCTCGCGCCGGTCGGAAACGCCGAGCTTCCTGTAGATGCTCTTCAAATGTGTCTTCACGGTGTTCACGGAGACGAAGAGCTCGCCGGCGATCTCCTGGTTCGAGAGCAGCGTCGGGAGGTAACGCAGCACGACCGTCTCGCGTGCGCTGAGCGGATCGAGCAGCTCGCGCGTCCGATGGCCCTGTGAAGCCTCCCGGCCGTCCAACACGGCCAGCAGCGAGCCTGCCAGCCAACGGTGGGCAGTTCCCTCCCGGATCGCTCGGCGGAGGATTTCGCTCGCCTCACGCCCCGAGTCGGTGAACGGTCGCCGGATCGCGTCCGGTTCGGCGACGTCGAGTGCCAGCTCGATCCACCGACGCGCGTCGTCGTCCGACTCCTGCCGCTCGGCGGCGATGCTCAGAAGAACGGCAGCTTCGACGACCGTTGCCTTCGGCACGCCGCTGCTACCGATGACCGACTCGAGCAGCTCGAGCGCGGCGGGAACGTCGTCGTGCGCAAGCGCGTCTCTGGCGACCGCGACCTTGAACTCCGGGCCCGCCTTCGCCGTGGAGGCGCCGGCAGCGCCGGCGAGCCGCACCCCACACGCGCTGAGCATCGGCGCGACGAGTGCCGGAACCCGCCCGGCCTCCTCGACCGCGACGGCGGCGAGCTCCAACCGGGCGACGTCCGCTCCTCCCGGAGCACAGGCAACCGCCTGGAGGGAGAGAACCCGGGCAGCCGGCCGGCCGAGCTCGTCGCCCGTCGCCTCGGCGATCTGGCGCGCCCTCTCGGCGAGGTCCCGGGCCTCGTGCAGGTCGTCCCAATCAAGGCTGCAGCGTGCGAGCGCGAGCAAGCCTGGAACGAACTCCTGCCGCTGCACCTGAGCGCCTTCCGCGTCGGCGACCACCGGGCGGGCGAGACGCGCGGCGCGCGTCAGGTCTCCGCGGAACGCGCAGACCAGCGCCAGGGTGGCGCTGACCTCGTCCTCGAGTGCGCTCAATCGAGCGCGGCGGGCGGCGTCGAGCGCCGCCTCCAAGGTCGTCGACGCTTCGTCGAGCTCGCCGCGCCACGCCGCCGCGAGCCCACGATTGCCCAGGATCAGGGCGCGCCGCCCGTCGTCGCTGTGCGCCTGACGCGGCAGGGCCTGGGGCCGAGTGATGTGCTTCAGCGTGCGATCGAGGCTGTCCAGGTCACCGGAGCGGCGGTTGCGGCGGAGCGCGACGACGGAGCGGCCGAAGTCGAATGCGGCGCGATCCACCGGGTCGAGAGTCCTGCTCCCGGTCCCGGCGAGCTTGAGCCACGCGTCCGTCTGCGCCAGATCGCCGTGGCGTAGCCGCTCCCAGGCGGCAAGCAGGCAGAGGTGGGGATGCGCACGGACGGTGCGCGAGTCGATTCGATCGAGGATTGCGGACGCCAGCCGGTCGTCCGCGCGGCCGTCGATCTCGATCCAGAGCTGGGACACGAGCGCGCCTGCCTGCTCGGCGTCGCCCGCGGCGAGTGCGTGGCGAAGCGCCGCGAGACGATCACCGTCTCGCGCAAGCCGGCGCGCTGCTCGCCGATGCAGCTCGTCGAGCTCGGTTGCGCGAGTGCGTTGCGCCTCGGCGCGCAGCAGCCCGGCGAACAACGTGTGATAGCGGTACCAGCGACCATCCGGTTCGAGCTCGAGGAATACGTTGTCGCGCTCGAGCGCCGCGAGGGTCCGAGCGCCGTCCGTCCTTCCCGTCAGGTCATCCGCGAGCGCACCGTCGAGGCGATCGCAGATCGACGTACGGAGCAGAAACGCGCGAACCCGAGGAGGTTGAGCCCCGAGCACCTCCGCGACGAGGTACTCGCCGACCGCCTGTTCGGTGCGCGCCAGCGCGGGTACGAACGACTCCGCTTCGCGCTCGGTGCGCAGCGCGATCGCAGCGAACCGCAGGGCTGCCGCCCAGCCCTCGGTTCGGTCGAGCAACGTGCTGACGAGCTCCGGACGCAGATCGAGCCCCGCCGTGGCGAAGAACGTCGCCGCTTCGTCCGAGGTGAAAGCGAGATCCTTTGCGCGCAGCTCCGTCAGCCGGCCGGCGAGCCGGAGGCGATGCAGAGGCAGGCCGGGGTCGCGCCGGCTTGCCAGCACGACGTGCAGGTTCGGCGGCGGATGCGCCAGGAGTCGCGCGAGCGGCCCGAGAACGTGCTTCGAGCGAACGAGGTGGAAGTCGTCGACCAGCACGACCAGTGGGCGCGGAAGATCCGCGAGACGGCTGAAAACGGCGTCGAAGGGCGAGTCCGGCCTCGTCGCCGGAGGTTCGCCACCGACCAGTTCGAGCAGTTGCGTCCAGAACCCCGGGCCGTCGTCGACGGCATCACAGGAGATCCAGGCCGCCGTGATGTCTGTGCGAGATCCCGCCCACGACCCCAGCAGCGTCGTCTTGCCGAAACCAGCCGGCGCGGCGATCAGCGTCAGCGGGGTGCTGAGCGACTCGTCGAGCAGCCGGTGGAGGCGCGGGCGCCCGACGACATCACGCGGCAGCGGCGGCACCCTGAGCGCCGGTGCGCCGTTCGCGCCAAGCAACCCGACTGCTCGACGGTCCTCCTCCATCCCCTCGCGTACCGTCTCAGTCGGGGGCGGACACACGCAATGGGGACGGCGCCGTCTCGGAACAGGGGTCTACCCCGTGGCCGCTGGTCGTGCCGGCCGTCCCCTGCGCTGTGGTGTGTGCACCGACGACGCGGTCAACCGGCGTCGGCAGTGGCACCGACGTCGTCGAGACGGCGGACTGCGATCAGCTCCAGTCCGAGGGTCTCGATCTGCTCGAGCGCGGCGTGCAGTCCGGCCTGGTTGCGAACCGGCCCGCGCAGGAACGTGTCGCCTGCTCCTGCCTCGGCCTCGAAGCCCGGAAAACTCGTCACGATGCTCGGTCCGAGCTCGCCGTGCACGCGAATTTCGTACAGCTCCGATCGCACCAGAGAATGCTCGGCGATACTGGGGTGATCCGGCATCACCCGCCGCGGAGGGCCAGCCTCTAGCTCAGAGCCAGCCGTTGCGGTACGCAGTCACAACAGCTGCGAGCCGCGAATGCACGCCGATCTCCTGCAGCAGCAGGCGGATGTGGTTGCGCGCAGTGTTCTCCGCGACCTGAAGCCGCTGAGCGATCTGCTCCGTCGGGAGACCCTTCCGCCAGGAGCACGAGGACCTCATATTGACGCGGTGTGAGGTTCGGACGGGGAAGCCGAGCCGGCCCGCTCTCGAGACGGAGCTCTGGCTCCGACCGGACGACGAACAAGACACCGACGACGATTCCGTCGCGCCGCAGGAGAACCGAGGTCAACTCTGCTGCGAACCGGCCGAACAGGCCGACGAGGACGGTGTTCAGCACAGTCGTGTCGACTGCTTCGAGGACGTTCCGTGCGAACGAGGCGCGGGTGCCGTTCAGGTGCTCGGGTGCGATGAAGCACGAAAAGTGTGTGGCGCGGCGCGATCCGAAGAGCGAGACCGAGGCCCGGTTCACCCAGCGGATGCGGCCGTGCGTATCGGTGACCCAGACCGCCTGCGGGATCAGGTCGAGCCCGCTGAGGAGGACCCCGTCCAGGTCTCCGTTCTCGAGCAGGCTGTCTTCTACGGGGTGGTTGTTCGATGACATGCGTGTGGCGGTCCGTCCAGCACTCGTCCACGCGTCGGAGGGCCCGCGCGCTGCCGTTTGACCGCCGGCCATAGTCGTCGCTTCCCGGTCCCATCGCTTGACACAAACGTGTCAGTTTCTGCGGCTGGTGCGGGTTGTGGCAAGGTCGCGCAGACTCTGGCAAGGTTCGGCAGATGTCCGTCCTCCTCACGGATGTCGCCGTCCCCCTGCCGCGCCGCATCTCGGCGCGTCTCGGCGTCGTCGATTGGACGACCCAACGCTGGCGGCGCTGGGCGGTCGACGTCGCCGCCGTCGCGCTGCTCTATTACGGCTCGGCGAAGCTCGGTTACCAGCTGAAGTTCTCCGGGCCGGTCGCCGCGATCGTCTGGCTGCCCGTCGGGATGGCGATCGCCTTCCTGTCGATCCGGGGCCTGTCCGCCTGGCCCGGTGTGCTCCTGGGAGACCTCCTCGCCAACAACTACGTCGCGCTTCCCGTCCTCGGGGCTCTCGGGCAGACCTGCGGAAACATGATCGAGGTCCTTGCCGCGGCTGCTCTCGTCCGCAGGGCGAGTCGCGGTGGCTCCTCGGCGCTCGACACGATGTCGGGTGTCGCGCGGCTGGTCTTCGCGCTCGTCCTGGGGACTGCGCTCAGTGCGACGATCGGGCCGCTCTCGCTCGTGTCGCAGGGAGCTCTCGAGGCACATTCCCTGCCGACGGTCGTCCGAACGTGGTGGCTCGGCGATTTCACCGGCGCGATCGTGCTCGTGCCGCTCGCGCTCGCCTGGTATCGCAGGCCGACGCACCTATTGACGCGAGGGCGCGCCGTCGAAGCGGTGCTGACGATCGCGGTCGTCGCGATGTTGACCGAGATCGCCTCACGGAGCAACGAGCCGCTCGTCTATCTCGCCTTTCCAGCGCTCGGCTGGGCGGCTGTTCGCTTCGGGCAGCGTGGCGCCACGCTGGCGGTTAGCGTCTCCGTGGTCGTCACCGTCTGGTCGGTGACACACAGCCAAGGCCCATTCGTGTTGGACTCGATCACGCGCACCGTCCTCAGCACACAGCTGTACATCGCCGTGGCCGCGGTCTCGAGCCTGTGTCTCGCCGCCTTGGTCTCGGAACGGGAGGCGTTTGCCGAACGACTCGGGCGGTCGCGCCGGGATGTGTTCTCGGCCGCCGAGGCCGAGCGGCGCCGGATCGAGCGAAACCTGCACGACGGCGCTCAACAGCGGCTGCTGGCGCTCGCCGTGCGCCTTCGGCTCGCGGCCGAGCGCGCTCGCGTCGCGCGAGACCCGAGTGAGGCCGACCTGGCTCGGGCCGAGCGCGAGCTCTACCTCGCGCTCGACGAGCTACGCGAGCTCTCACACGGGACCCATCCGTCGGTCCTGACCGAGCTCGGTCTTGCCGACGCGATCCGGAGCGTCGCCGCGCAATCGACGGTCCCGGTCAGGACGCACGTCCTGCCAAGCGTTCACGCAGCAGGCGCTTCCGAAGCGGTTGCGTACTACGTCGTCGCCGAGGCGATCGTGAACGTCCAGAAGCACGCGCAGGCATCGGAGGTCGTCCTTCGGGTCGACGCCGAGGGCGCAGCATTGTGCGTCGATGTCTCGGATGACGGGATCGGCGGAGCCGCCGAGCGGGCCGGGGGCGGGCTCGAGGGACTGCGGGAGCGAGTCGAATCGTGCGGGGGCTCGCTTCGGGTCCATAGCCCAGTCGGCGGCGGGACGCAGGTCTCGGCCGAGATTCCAGCGTGAACGCGTCGAGTCAGGTCCGGGTACTCGTCGTCGACGACAGCCAGGTGTTCCGGGACGCCGCGGCCGAGGTCGTCGCCGCCACCCCTGGCTTCGAGCTCGTCGCGGAAGCAGCGACGGGTGAGGGGGCGATCGCGATCGCCGAGCAGCTGCAGCCTGATCTCGCGCTGATCGACCTGCGCATGCCGGGGCTCGGAGGCATCGAGTCGGCCAGGAGGATTCAGGACGGGCCTGCGGCCACGCGGGTCGTGCTGGTGACGGCCGGCGGTGCGGACGACGTGCGAGACCGGTCGTGGCCGGTGGTCGAGAAGAGGTCGCTGTCACCGGCGACCCTGCTCGCGCTCTGGGGCGCCGGAGCCGTCGGACGATGACCGACTCCGCAGGTGCAGTCGCCGGGAAGGCTCTTCCTCTTCGCGATGACTCACGGGGGAGGAGGCTCCTCAAGATCCTCGCCTGGCTCGTCGGCATCGTCGTCGTCGTCGGGATCCTCGAGCTCCTCGGCGTCGACGTCACCGGCTGGTTCTCCGACCTGTGGGATCAGATCAAGGCGGTTCCCGTCCAGTACATCATCGTCGGGCTCGCTTTTCAAAGCGCTCAGACGTTCTTCGCCGGACTGTCGTACTACGGCATCCTGAGCGCCGCATACCCGGGCGAGGTCCTCCTCGCCCCGATCGTGACGGCCTACGCCGTCGGTGTCGCGATGAACAACTTCCTGCCTGCGAACATCGGCACGTTCGTGACGCTGCTGATGTTCGTGGCGCTGATCCCCAAGTGCAACGTCGGCGGCTCGATCGCGGCCTATCTCGTCCAGAAGATCTTCTTTGTCGTCGCCGGCGCGGCCGTGTACCTCTACCTCTTCCTCTCGGTGCCGGGGTCATTCGACCTCAACCTCGGAAACTTCTCCGAGCATCCCGGCTGGTCGATCATCATCGGCGTCGGAGGCGCGTTCCTGATCGTGCTCGTCGGGCGCATCTTCTGGCGTCAGGTCAAGAAGCTCTGGGCACAGGCAAAACAGGGAGGCGTGATCCTGAGCCACCCGAAGCGCTACTTCGGCCGCGTCTTCCTGCCCTCGTTCCTCTCGTACGCATGCAAGTTCGCGGTGATCGGGATCTTCCTCGCCGCTTTTGCGATCCCGGTGACGTTCGAGTCGATCACCTGGGTGGTCGGCTCCAGGCTCGCTCGCCAACGTCGCGTCGTTCACACCGGGTGCAGTCGGCGTCACGCAGGCGACCAATGCGCTCGCGCTGGACGTTTGCTGCCACGTCCCGAAGAACACGGCGATCGCGTACTCGACCGCGCAACAGCTCATCACGACTGCCTGGAATGTCATCTCCGCGACGATCCTGGTCGTGATCGTCTTCGGCTGGACGGGCGGCAAGCAGCTCGTCTCGAGCTCCTACGTCGACGCGAAGCAACAGGTCGCCGAAAGGAGGGAGGAGCACAAGCGGAAGCGCGAGGAGCAGAAGGCGGGAGACACGGCGGACGCTGATGGTGGCGGAGCGGACGAGCCCGAGCCATAGGAGTGGCTCCCGCACACGTCACGTACGTCGGGCATGCGACCGTTCTCCTGGAGATCGACGGCGCCCGGCTGCTCACCGACCCGGTGCTGCGAAAGCGCATCCTCCACCTGCGCAGGACCAGTGCGGTCGAGACGGAGTCCCTCCAGAATCTGGATGCGAGTGCTCCTCTCCCACGTGCACTGGGATCACCTCGATGTGGGTTCGCTCCGCCTGCTGGGCCGGGAGCAGCCGATGATCGTTCCGAACGGAGCGGGCGCGCTCCTTCGCCGGCACGGCTTCTCTCAGGTGGTCGAGGTCGAGGTCGACGAGCACGTCGAGGTCGCAGGCGTCAAAGTAACCGCCACGTATGCGAAGCACGACGGACGGAGAGGCCCATTTGGAACCACCGCGCCCGCGCTCGGCTACCTCATCACCGGTTCCACCCGTGTGTACTTCGCCGGTGACACAGATCTCTTCCCCGCGATGTCGGAGCTCGCTCCGCTCGATCTCGCTCTGCTGCCGATCTCGGGCTGGGGCCCACGCCTCCCCGCCGGCCATCTCGATCCGCACGGCGCGGCGGAGGCGCTCCGCCTGCTCGAACCGCGCGTGGCGGTGCCGATCCACTGGGGCACGTACTCGTCGGCCGTCATCCGGCGACAGAGACGAGCGGACTTCGATCGCGCGCGAGTCGACGAGTTCCGGCAGTTCGCAGCGGAGCTGGCGCCCGATGTCGACATCCGCGTGCTGGCTCCGGGTGAGGCGATGATGCTGGAGACGATCGAGCGATGACACCCGTTCAAAACGCTGCCCAGCCGTACGGCGAGCTGCCCACGTGGACGCCGGCTCGTCCGCGGATCCGGCCGTTTCGCCTGATTCTCTCGTGGCTGGTCTCCGGCGCGGCGCTGCTGGTGGCGGCGCTCATCGTGCCCGGAGTCCATGTCCCCGGCTTCGGCGGAGCGATCGTCGCCGCGGCCCTGATCGCGATCCTGAACGCGCTGCTGCCGCCGGTGATCGCAGCTCTGCGGCTCCCGTTCGCGCTCATCTCGGGATTCGTGCTCGTGCTCCTGCTCGATGCGTTGATGCTCGAGATCACGTCCCGCGTAGCGCCGCGGGCGATCAACGTCGACTCGTTCGGGTGGGCGCTGGTCACCGCCCTGCTCGCCTCGGCGGTGACCATCGTGCTGGAGGTTGTCTTCGGCACGAACGACGACGACACCTACACCTTCCGGGTCATCCAGCGCATCGCGCGGCGCTCGGGAGAACAGACCCGGACCGATGTTCCCGGGATCGTCTTTCTCGAGATCGACGGCCTCGCCCGGCCCGTGTTGCAGCGGGCGATGCGCGACGGCAACGCGCCGGTGCTCGCGAGCTGGGTTCAGAGCGGCACGCACCAGCTCGTCGAGTGGGAGACCGATTTCTCGTCCCAGACCGGAGCGAGCCAGGCGGGGATCCTGCTCGGTTCGAACGACGACATCTCCGCGTTTCGCTGGGTCGAGAAGGAGACCGCACGGCTGATGACCTGCTCGGCCCCTGCCGATTGTGCCGAGATCGAACGTCGCCATTCGAACGGCCGCGGCTTGTTGATCGACGGGGGCGCGAGCAGGGGAAACCTGCTGTCGGGCGACGCCGACCACATGATCCTGACGGTCAGCAAGCTGGAGGCCGAGAAGGGCGCGAATCGCGGCTACCGCGCCTTTCTCGCCAACGGCTTCAACGTCACGCGAGTGCTGGTGCTCCTGACGTGGGAGGTGATCCTCGAGGTGCTCGCAGCAACCCGTGCAGCCCGGCGCGATGTCCGGCCGCGCGGGCACCGCGGGGGGATCTATCCCCTCCTGCGGGCGACGATGTGCGTGTTCGTCCGCGATCTGCTCGTGTACGGCGTGATCTCCGACATGGCAAAGGGGAGACCGGCTGTCTACGCGACGTTCTCGAGTTACGACGAGGTGGCACACCACTCGGGTCTCGAGCGTGCGGACACACTGGAAGCGCTGCGGAAGCTCGACGAGCAGTTCGGCCGGATCGACCGCGCCCGTCGTTTCTCGGCGAGACCGTACGAGATCGTCGTGCTCTCGGATCACGGACAGACGCAGGGCGCGACGTTCTTGCAACGCAACGGCTACGGACTGGCGGAGCTTGTCGAGCGCTCACTCGCCGACGGCAGCGTCGCCGACTATTTCCGACGGTGACGAGCAGGGGCAGATGGTCGGCCATGCACTCAACGAGGCGACCGGCCACAAGCAGAAGAAGCGCGCGAAGAACGACGTCTCCGGACAGCACGTGGTCGTGCTCGGGTCGGGCAATCTCGGTCTCGTCTACCTGATGGAGGAGGACCGGCGGCTGACGATGGAAGAGATCGAATCCCGCCACCCGCAGTTGCTCACCGCGCTTCGCGAGCATCCGCACGTCGGGTTCCTGCTCGTCCGGTCGGCCGAGCATGGCCCGATGGTGCTCGGCCCGACCGGGATTCGCTATCTCGCGGACGATCGCGTCGACGGGGATGATCCCCTGGCCCACTTCTCGCCGACCGCCGCCGACCATCTGCGGCGAAGCGACGGCTTCGCGCACGTGGCCGACATCATGGTCAACAGCTTCTACGACCCGCAGCTCGACGAAGGGTGTGCGTTCGAGGAGCTGATCTCGTTCCACGGCGGAATGGGCGGGCCGCAGACGGAGGCGTTCATCCTGCATCCGGCGACCCTTTCGGAGCCGGCGGGTCCGATCGTCGGCGCAGCGGCCGTGCACGAGCTGCTCTGGGGCTGGCGTCAGGAGTTGCTCGACGGCGCCGGCGAGCCGCGCCCCGTCGAGCTGGCAGCCTCGCCCCCCGCCGCGCCGGCTCCCTGACAGGCCGAACCACAGTTAGTGCCAAGTTGGCACTAACAGGGCGCGCCGCGGCAAGAACTGCAGCAGGAACGGCGTCGAGCCCTCCGGCTCGGCCGGGACGAACACGTTGCCTGGCGCGGCAAGATCCGTTACCGTCCAGCGCGCCGTGCGCTTTCTCTTCTACCTGCTCGTCTCCTGGCTGCTCAACGCGGTCGTCCTGGCGATCGTCGCCTGGATCTTCACCGACGTTCAGCGCGGAACGACGGGACAGCTGCTGGCGGCTGCGGCGGTGTTCGGGATCCTGAACACGATTCTGAAGCCGATCCTGAAGTTCGTGACCTTCCCGCTCGCGATCCTCACGTTCGGGCTGGTGTGGTTCGGCGTGTCGATGCTGATGCTGTGGATCACGGCGTCGCTGGTCAACGGCTTCGACGTGGAAGGCGGCTTCTGGACGTACGTCTGGGCGACCGTCGTGATCTGGCTCTTGAACGTGGCGATCGACGTCGCCGGCTACTACTGGCTGCGGCCGGACGGCAAGAGCGGCGCGGCCGCCGCGCTCGCCCGCTAGCGTTTCGGTCCCGGCCTCGTCCGCCGGCGCCCGAATGGCCGGAGCAGCGACACACAGCCTCACCGATCGGATGGCCTGGATTCCAGGCGGGACGTTCGCGATGGGCGACACGCGCTTCTACCCGGAGGAGCGGCCGGTCCGCGAGGTCGGCGTCGACGGCTTCTGGATCGACGAGTGCCCGGTAACGGCGGCCGAGTTCCGCCGGTTCGTGAGGGAGACCGGTCACGTGACAGTGGCGGAGCGTCCGCCCGACAGCGCCGACTACCCGGATGCCGATCCGGAGCTGCTGGTCCCCGGCTCGCTCGTTTTCCAGGGGACGCCAGGGCCCGTCGACCTTCGCGACGTCACGCAGTGGTGGGAGTACCTCCCGGGCGCGAGCTGGCGGCGACCACGGGGACCGGGAAGCACGATCAACGGACGCGACCGGCACCCCGTCGTGCACGTCGCATACGAGGATGCGGCGGCGTATGCCTCGTGGGCAGGCAAGGGCCTGCCGACGGAGGCGGAATGGGAGTTCGCCGCGCGCGGCGGCCTGGAAGGTGCCGTCTTCGCCTGGGGCGACGAGCACTTCCCGGACGGAAAGGCCGCCGCGAACACGTGGCAGGGCGACTTCCCGTGGCAGAACCTGAAGCTCGACGGGTTCGAGGGCACATCGCCCGTCGGATCGTTCGCGCCCAACGGGTACGGCCTCTACGACGTCTGCGGCAACGTCTGGGAGTGGACGAAGGACTTCTTCGCCGTCGCGGAGGAGGCACAGGCGGCGCAGGCGCCGTGCTGCGGCCCCGCAGATCCGCGGTCGGCCGATCAGATCCCGCGCCGCGTGATCAAGGGCGGCTCGCACCTGTGTGCGCCGAACTACTGCCTGCGCTACCGGCCCGCAGCGCGCCAGGCCGAGACCGTCGACACGTCGACGAGCCACATCGGCTTCCGTTGCGTCGTCCGGGCTTCAGAAACGCCCCTTCCGACGCCGTAACTAGGAGATCGGCGCCCTCACGAGCAGCGTGTCGGGTAGGCGGATGTCCGCGGCCGCAGCGCGAAGCTCGTTCTCGTCGTCCGGATCGAACGTGAACGACTGCACGCCTCCGATCGAAAGCTCCGCGACACGGGCCGAGATCGCGTCGATCGACGCGTCATCTCCGAGCGCGAAGACGATCGCCTGGCCCTGATGGAGCGGCTCGACGAGCTTCTTCATCGTGTCGTCGTCGATGCCGCGGTCGCGCAACTTGCCCCACAGCGCGCCGACGCCGGCGCCGACCACTGCCGCACCCAGGAGCGGCGGTGCCGCGAGGCCGATCACCGCGCCCACCAGCGTTCCGCGCACGGCGCCCTTCTTGGTGGTGATGTCTTTCGTCTGGTGGATCCGAACCGTGCCGTCGTCGTCCTTCGTGACGAGCGCGATGTCTTCGAGCGTCACCCGCTTCTGCGCCAATGCCGTCTGCAGCGCGTCGATGACGAAGTCTCCGCGATCGCGGTTCTCGACCTGGATGCCGATTACCTTCATGGTTTCTCCTCCGAGCTCAGGTTGCTCCGCCGGCCTCCGCCGATCATGACAGGTCGCGTTGCTTCGTCGATGGACGGCTCGATTCGAATCCTCGCCGCAAGCCCGCTCCGCGTCAGAATCACCTGTGCGCGTTCGCGGACGAACGCGAGGCGAAGCTCGACGTGTTCGTTCGCCAGCGTCTGGTGCAGCTCGGAGAGGACGTCCGCAGCCTCGACGTCCAGATCCGAGCTCTCGCTCAGGTCGAGAACCACAACCGTCACCGGCGGTGCCGCGGCGCGGGCGGCTGCCAACAGTCCCTCCTTGACGGCGACGGCGTTGGCGTAGAACAGCGGCCCGGCGACACGTGCGACCAGATACCCCGGTTCGGCCGCGAGCTCCTGACGCGACTCGAGGCGCTCCCACGCTCCCGTCGTCGGATCGCGGCCGAGCAGCCGGAGTTGAGGCCGGCTCAGGCGCTGGATGACGGCGACGAGTGAGAGCCCGGCGGCGATGATCAGGCCGGAAAGGACGCTGAATGCGAGCACGCCGAAGAGCGCGATGAGAGCAAGGACCAGCGCGCTCTGTCGGATGCGCGCGTACCGCCGCAGCTCGTCGACGCGCCAGAGACCCGAGACTGCGACGACGATGATCGCGCCGAGCGTCGCCTCGGGGAGGTTCTTGAACAGCGGGTAGAGGAACGCGCCGGTCAGCAAGGTCAGCGCCGCCGCGATAACCGATGCGAACTGTGACTTGCCGCCAACGTTCTGGGCAGCCATCGTCTGACTGGAGCCTCCCGCCTGGACGAAGCCCTGCGAGAGCCCGGCCAATGCATTGGATCCGCCGACCGCGATCAGCTCCCGGTTCGCGTCGATGTTGTAACCGTCCCTCGTCGCGAGCGAGCGGGCGACCCCGAGGCCTTCCGTCGAAAGGAGGATGACGCCGAACGCCGGCGCGAGCAGGTCGACGACGTCGCTTCGGTTGAAGTCCGGCCACGCGAAATGCGGGAACGATGCCGGCAGCTTGCCGACCACGGCGACGCCGTGGCTCGACAGGTCGAAACCGGTCGAGACCGCGATCGCGAGCCCGAGGACGGCGAGCGTCGACGGGACGCCTGGCAGCAGGCGGCGGCAGGCGATCAGCAGGACGACGCTCGCCGCGCCGACGGCAAAGGTCGACCAACTGATGTCGTCCAACTGGTTGAGCTCTGCCCACGCCTTCTGGAAGAAGTTGCCGTCGCCGCCGGCGATCCCGAGCAGCTTCGGGACCTGACCGACCGCGATCGTCAGGCCGAGCCCGAACAGGAAACCCGTCATCACCGGCTTCGATATGAGGTCGATGACTCCGCCGAGGTGCAGCAAACCTGCGCCCGCGAACACGACCGCGACGATCAAGGCGAACGTCGCCGACAGTGCGGCGAAGCGGGACGGATCGCCCTGTGCGACAGCTCCGACTGCAGATGCCGAGACGGCGGCAGTTGCAGTCGTCGCACCGACGACGAGCGTTCGGGACGTGCCGAGCAGCGCGTACGCGAGGAGTGCTCCCGGGGCGGCGACCAGGCCTGCCTGCGGCGGCAGGCCTGCGATCTGTGCATACGCGACCGCCTGCGGGACGACGACGCTCCAGACGACGATTCCCGCGACGACGTCGCGGCTGAGCCACGCGCGCCGGTAGCCGCGGATCCAACCGGGGACGACTCGCGAGAGGCCGCCGCCCTCCGGCTCGACCGCAGCTGCCTCGTGCGTCACTCGCTAGTCGCGCGCCATCGCGGCGGCGGGGTGCTGTTCCACGTCGACGTAGCCGTTGTCTGAGGCCCGGCGGCTGTCGAGCTCGATCCTCCCGTTGAACTCCCTAGCCATGTGTCCGCCTCCCGTGTCTCCCTATTCCCTGGCGAGCATCGCCGCGGCCTGCTTCTCCAGGTCGACGTACTGGTCGTCGCCGACGTTCACCTCGACCTGCAGGATCGTCCCGCCCTTGAACCGTGCCGGCGAGCGGTACTCCTTGGAGACCGCGTCGGCCGAGTCG
This sequence comes from uncultured Thermoleophilia bacterium, assembly GCA_963708505.1. Taxonomy (GTDB): domain Bacteria; phylum Actinomycetota; class Thermoleophilia; order Gaiellales; family Gaiellaceae; genus PALSA-600. The sequence continues at coordinate 507,579 of CAVPST010000007.1, read as the reverse complement.
CGGCCGACGCAGAGGCCGTCGCCGCAGAGCGTGAACTGCGCGAGCTGGGTGCGCATCGGGCCTGACGCGACCGCCTCGTCGTCGACGTAGAGCTTCGTCGTCCCGTGCGCCTCGCCGTGCTCGCCGACGGACTCCTTGACGAACTCCATGCCGAGCACGTGCTTGCCCGGTTCGAGCGCCTCGGAGACGAACTGCTGCTCGGGCGGGATGCCGAGGAAGTTGTAGACGTACCAGAGCTTCTTGTCCTTCAGGAACAGCGCGTGGCCGCCGAAGCGCGAGCCGTGGGCGAAGATCACGCCCTCCGCGTCGGGCTCGTCGATCTCGACCTCGGCCAGGATCCTGAACGAGCGGCCGCGCGTGTTGACGGCGACCGACTCGGGCACGTCGGCCGTGTCCGGGTAGTAGACGTACGTGTCGCGGTCGGGCTCGGGCTGCGGCCGCGGATCGGCGAGGATCTCGTACGGGCAGCCGGTCGTCGAGCGGCAGCACGTCGTACTTCTCCGCCTCCTCGAACCAGGCGTCGATCAGCTCCTTCAGCTTCTCGGGGTGCTGCGCCGCGAGGTCGTGCGCCTCGGAGCGGTCCTCGTCGGTGTGGAAGAGCTGCCACTCGTCCTCGTCGAAGTTGCCGATGCCCGAGGTCGGGCCGTGCACGGCGACCGCCTTCCAGCCGCTCGTCCCAGATGCCGCGGGTGCCGAGCATCGCGTAGTACTGCCGCTCCTTCGTCGTCGGCGCGTCCGGCGGCGTCGAACGAGTAGCGCATCGACACGCCGGGCAGCGGCACCTGCTCGTGGCCGTTCAGGGTCTCGGGAACTCGAGCCCGCAGCACTCGAGGATCGTCGGGACGATGTCGATCGCGTGGTGGTACTGGTGGCGCACCTCGCCCTTCGCCTTGATGCCCTTCGGCCAGTGGATGACCAGCGGGTCGCAGACGCCGCCCTGGTAGCTGTAGCGCTTGAACATCCGGAACGGCGTCGAGAACGCCATCGCCCAGCCGGTCGGGTAGTGGTTGTAGGTGTTCGGGCTGCCGAGCTCGTCGAGGTGCTTGAGGTTCTCCTCCATCTCGTCCGGCCAGCCGTTGAAGAACTTGTTCTCGTTGACCGAGCCGTTCGGGCTGCCCTCGCCCGAGGCGCCGTTGTCGGCGCAGTAGAAGACGAGCGTGTTGTCGAGCTGGCCCGTCTGCTCGAGGTAGTCGACGATCCGGCCGACCTGGGCGTCGGTGTACTCGGAGAAGCCGGCGTACACCTCGGCCATCCGCGCGAACAGCGCCTTCTCGTCGTCCGAGAGCGAGTCCCACGGCCGCACGTCGTCGAGCGGCGAGTACGTGCCGTCGGGCATCGGGTTCATCGGCGTCAGCTCGGTGCCCTCCGGGAGGATGCCCTTCTCGATCATCCGCGGCAGCACCCACTCGCGGTACGCCTCGTAGCCGTCGTCGAACCGGCCCTTGTACTTGTCGATGTACTCCTGCGGGCACGTGGTGCGGCGCGTGGTTCGCGCCCGGGCAGAACCACATGAACCACGGCCGCGACGGCGCGCTGGCCTTGACGTCGCGGATCATCCCGATCGCCTGGTCGGCGAGGTCCTTCGAGAGGTGGTAGCCCTCCTCGGGCGTGTACGGCTGCTCGATCGGGTGGTTGTCGTCGTGCAGGTCGGGATACCAGTTGTTCGTCTCGCCGCCGAGGAAGCCGTAGAAGCGGTCCCAGCCCCTGGTGCAGCGGCCACGTCTCCTTCGTCGCGCCGGCGTGCAGGTCGTCGACCGGCACGTTGTGGTTCTTGCCGAGCCAGAAGGTGCTCCAGCCGGCCTGGCGCATCACCTCGGCGAGCGTGCCGCACTCGGGCGGGATGTGCGCGTTCGCCGCCGGGGTAGCCGATCGCGCCCTCGGTGATGCACGCCATGCCGTTCTGGTGGTGGTTGCGGCCGGTCAGGAAGCACGAGCGCGTCGGCGAGCAGAGCGCGGTCGTGTGCCACTGCGAGTACGTGAGGCCGTCGTCGGCGAGCCGCTGCAGCGTCGGCATCTCGATCCGGCCGCCGAACGGCGACCAGGCCGCGAGGCCGGTGTCGTCGTAGAGCACGATCAGGACGTTCGGCGCGTCCTGCGGCGCGCTTGGCCGGAACGTATCGGGTCCCAGTCCGGGACCGAGTCGCGGACGTCGAGCTTGATCGTGCCCTTGAACTCCTTTGCCACCGGACGTCCTCCCGTAGTCGTGTGTCAACTACCCAGCTGCTCGAACGCTCGCGCCCGGCCGGTGACCGGCCGTCGCCTTTGCCGGATGACACAATCGTCGGCCGTGAGCAAGATCGCGAGCTTGAAGCTTCCTGTCTTCTCCTGGGTCCCATCCTACGATCGAGGCTTCCTGCGCGGCGACGTGGTCGCCGGTCTCACGGTCTGGGCCGTCCTCGTTCCCGAGGCGCTCGCCTACGCGACGATCGCCGGCGTCTCGCCCGTCGTCGGCCTCTATGCCGCGCCGGGCGCGTTGATCCTCTACGCGGCGTTCGGGAGCTCGCGCCATCTCGTGACTGGACCGATGGCGGCCACCGCGGCGCTGTCGGCCGCGGCGGTCGGCAACCTCGTCGCCGCCGGGGCGACCTCCTTCCTGGCGCTGACGACGACGCTCGCCCTGGTCACGGGCGCACTTGCGCTCCTCGCCGGCTTGCTGCGGCTCGGCTTCCTCGCGAGCTTCATCTCCGAGCCGGTGCTGAAGGGCTTCATCATCGGCCTCGCGCTGACGATCATGGTCGGGCAGTTGCCCAAGCTCTTCGGTGTCGAGAAGGGCTCGGGCGACTTCTTCGAGCAGCTCTGGCACCTGGTCAAGAGCCTCGGCGGGACGAGCGGTCTGACACTTGCGGTCGGGCTCGCCTCGCTCGCGGTCGTGCTCGGGCTGAGGAGGTTCGCGCCTGTCGTGCCCGGGTCGCTCGTCGCCGTGCTGCTCGGGATCGCCGCGGTGCACATCTTCAGCCTTCGAGCAGCACGGCGTCGACATCGTCGGCCCGATCCAGAGCGGGCTGCCCTCGTTCGGGTTCCCCGACGTCCCGACGCACCGCTACCTCGATCTCTCCGCCAGCGCCGTCGGCGTCATGCTCGTCGGTTTTGCGGAGGGCCTCGGTGCGGCCAAGACCTACGCCGCCAAGAATCACTACGAGATCGACGCGAATCGTGAGTTCGTCGCGCTCGGCGCAGCGAACCTTGCGGCCGGGCTTTCCGGCGGGATGGTCGTCAACGGCAGCCTCTCGAAGACGGCCGTCAACGGCTCGGCCGGCGCGAAGTCCCAGCTGTCGGGACTCGTCGTCGCAGCTCTGACGGTCGTCACGCTGCTCTTCCTGACCGGGCTCTTCGAGGATCTGCCCGAGGCGACGCTTGCGGCGGTCGTGATCGCCGCGCTCGTGGAACTCGTCGACATCGATGCGCTCGTCAGGCTGTACCGCCTGAATACCCGCGAGCTCGCCCGCATCTACGGGATCGCAGCGCGCCCCGACTTCATCGCAGCTATTGCCGCGATGCTCGGCGTGCTCGTCTTCGACACCCTGCCCGGGTTGTTCATCGGGATCGGATCGTCTCTGGTGCTCCTGCTCTACCGTGCGTCCCGGCCGCACGTGGCGACTCTGGGTCGCCTCCCCGGAGATCCGACGCAGTTCGGCGACGTCGAACGGCAGCCGGCCAAGGAGCCCGTGCCCGGGAATCCTGGTCCTGAGAGTCGAGGGCGGGTTGTTCTTCGCCAACGCGGACACCGTCCGCGCGACCATCCGTCACGCCGTCATCGAAGACACCTGGGCGATCGTGCTCGACGCCGAGATCGTGCCCTCGATCGACATGACCGCCTCGGCCATGCTCGCCGAGCTGATGAGCGACCTCGAAGGCGACGGCGTCCGGCTCGTCGTCGCACGAGAAGTCGGCCAGGTCCGTGACGTGCTCCGACGGGCCGGAGATTCCGTCGGGCCGGACCGCGTCTATCCGACCGTCGCGGCGGCGGTCGAAGCCCTCGAAGCCCGTCCGCCAGGGCGGGTTAGGGCCTGACGCTCAGATCAGGCGGGTTTTCTTCGGCGCCAGGGGCCCGGGAAGAAGTCGATGATCATGTTCGCCGCCCACACGATGACCGTCGCCCAGAACAGGTCGACGAAACCGTGGATGTGGAACCCGCCGATCAGGAGCGCCGTCAGCGCCAGCATGACCATCGCGACGCCGAACCAGATGAGACCGAGCGTCACGAACGCCAGGGGCAATGTCAGCGCCTTCAACAGCGGCTTCAAAACCGTGTTCAGGACGCCGAACAGCGCCGAGGCTGTCAGCAGGGCGCCGAAGCCGTCGATGGTCACGCCGGACAGGACCAACGCCGCAAGGGCGAGCACGATCGCGTTCGTCAGCCACGAGATCGCGAGTTCCTCGATGAAGCGCACCGGGTGAGGCTAGAGCATGGCGGGTGAGCAGGCGAGCGCGAACCGAGCGGGCTACCTCAGATGAATCGGCGCGCAGCTCGTCCGGCCGGGAACGCCCGACGGGTCCGAGAGTGCGACGCAGAAACGGTAGGGGCCGCTCGCTTTCGCCGCCGGCGCGTGCCAGGCCAGCGTGTACACCTTGCGCGATTCGACGACGGACAAGCTCCGTTCCAGTTGCGAGATGCTCGCGCCCTTCCGCTGGACGTCGATCCCTACGGAGACCGAACCTCTGGCAATGCCCACCTTGAACGGAAGGTGGAGCTCCGTGCCCCATCGGCCGGACGCCGCGAATGCGAGGACCCGTGGAGGAGCGATGAGGAAACTCCGCGAGACGCTCGTCGCGAAGTTGTGGTGCGCATCGCCCGCCTGAGCTGCAGTGACCACGCATGCACCGGCGTCGGTGATGTGCACCGTCGCACGGCTGATCCTGCAGTCTCCGGTTGCGGTGAAGGAGACCGGGAGGCCGGATGACGTGGTCGCCCTGACCGCGAAGTCCGGATCGCCCAGCGTTCGATTCCGGAGTGGGCGGAAGGTGATCGTCTGGTTGATCTCGCTCGGCCAGGTTGCAGGCAGAGGCCCGGCCGCGGAGCAGCGCGCGCCGTCGGCGTACTCGCCGGTCCACGCGGAGGCGGGGCGGCTGGTCGCCAGTTCGAGCGCGGCGCCGGCGTCGAGGATGCCGCAGCCCAGCTCCGGGTCCAATCGGGCGCGCTGCGCCGGGCGGATTGCTTGATGATGTCCGCCACCTGGTAGTTCTTGAGCTCGGGGCGCGCTGCCCAGATCAGAGCGGCGATTCCCGCGACTTCCGGCGCGGCGAACGAGGTGCCCTCGAGGTTGCCGTAGCGGGCGCCTCCATCACCGGTCCAGGTGACAAAGCAACTGTCGTCGAACAGGCTTGCTGCGGGAAGGGCGACGAGCACGCCGGAGCACAAGCCCCCGTAATCGCCCGGCGCAACGAGGGACAGGTGTCGTCCCCAATCCGAGAAGGCGGCGCGGGAGCCGTTCACGTTGGTCGCGCCGACGGCCAGCCCGTAGCTGCGGCCGCCGTCGGACGTCTGCAGATCGGCAGCGGGCCAGCCGACGTTGCCATTGTCGTTGCCGGCTGCGGCGATGAGCAGGACGCCGTTTGCCTCCGCCTGATGGATCGCGTCGACGAGGATCGGCGCCGACGGAGTTCTGCCGCCGATGCTCATGTTGACGATCCTCGCACCGAGCGAGACGAGCTTCGTCAGCGCGATCGCGACCGGCGCATCGAGGAAGAACCCCTCGTTGCCGGCGTGTACGGCGATGACATGGGTCGTTCCGCCGAAGCCGGCCATCCCGAAGCCGTCATCCACGTTGGCCGCGATCAGCGAAGCAACTGCGGTGCCGTGACCGTAGTCGTCGTTGCCTTCCGGCGGCGACTGTGAGATCTGCGTCCCGGTGACGCTCCAGAGGCTGTCGAGCTTGCCCGTCAGATCGGGGACGGCTGCGGCTCCGGTGTCGATCGTCCCGACGATGATCGACGGGCTGCCCGACGTGAAGTCGAGCGCGCGATCGACGTGCGAGGCGGCGAACTGCCATTCGGTGGGGAGGTTCGTCTGCGCGTCGAGGGCGTGCAGCAGCGGGTCGTTCGGCATGCTCGTCGCCTGGCGCTCCGGCCCGAGCGGCGAGACGTAGCGCACACGCGGATCGGACGGTCCTTGCGTGAGGAGTGCCCGCAGCTGCCCTTCGTCGACGCTCACCTCCGCCGCGCGGAGCGACGGGATCTCCCGCACGTGCGCGAATCCGTACGTGGCACGAAGCGAGGCGAGGTCGCGCATCGACCGGAGACCGAGCACCGCTGTCGAGCCGAAGCCAACCGACGCTGTGGTCGACGCCACACGGGTCGGCGGGTGCCAGCGAAACCACTGCATGTGCAGGGCGCTCAGCCTGGGTGGTGGAGAGGCGTGGGACGCCCGTGCGGGGGAAGCGGCGATCGCGAGCCCTGCGAGCGCAACCACCAGCGCGACCACGAAGCGGGACGTTCTGTGGGACGGAGCAGCCATCGAAGCCCTCCTCGGGTGTCCGACCGCCGGGTGCGGTCGATTGCCGGGAAGAGCGCCGAGACGCGATCGAGATACGAAGCGCCGCCACCTCGGGTGTGCGGCAGCCGTCTACACCGGCCGCAGATAGCGCATGATCCGAGCGATGGCAGACCTCCCCTCCGGCACGGTCACCTTCCTGTTCACCGACATCGAAGGCTCGACCCGGTTGCTCTACGAACTGGGCGACAAGGCCTATGGGGAGGCGCTCGGCGACCATCGCCGAAAGTTGCGGGCTGCCTTCGCCCACAACCGCGGCGTCGAAGTCGACACGCAAGGCGATTCGTTCTTCGTCGCATTCGTGACGGCACAGGATGCGCTTGCGGCCGCCGCGGAGGCGCACGAAGCCCTCAGAGACGGCAGGGTCCAGGTACGGATCGGCGTCCACACCGGCGCACCGCTCCTGATCGATGGGGACTATGTCGGCGCTGACTTGCACCGCGCAGCCCGGATCGCAGCTTCTGCGCACGGCGGCCAGACGGTCGCGTCAGCTGCGACGGCGGAGCTCGCTCGGGACGACGAACTGGTCGATCTGGGACTGCACCGCTTCAAGGATCTGGCTGCGGAGGAGCGTGTCTTCCAGCACGGCTCCGGCGACTTTCCCCCGCTCAGATCGCTCTATCGGACGAACCTGCCCGTTCCGGCGACGCCGTTTCTCGGGCGCCGGTCTGAGGTCGAGGAGGTCGTCGAGCTCGTGACGCGTAACGACGTCCGTCTTCTCACGCTGACCGGGCCGGGGGGAATGGGGAAGACCCGCCTTGCACTGCAGGTCGTTGCCGAGGCCGCCGACGAGTTTCCGGACGGCGTGTGGTGGGTGCCGCTCGCGGCGCTTCGCGATCACGCGGTCGTGCCGGCGACAACCGCGCGCGCCCTCGGGGTGACCGAGCAAGCCGGCCGTGAGATCGGCGACGTTCTCGCCGAGGCGATTGCCGGCAAGCGCCTCGTCCTCATCTTCGACAACGCCGAGCATCTGCTGCCCGGGGTGGCGCAGAGCATCGCCCGCCAGATCGAGATGGATGGGCCGACTGTCGTCGTGACGAGTCGTGAGCGACTACGTCTCCAGGCTGAGCACGCGTTCGCTGTCCCGTCGCTCAAGGCCGGTGATGCGCGCGAGCTGTTCGTCGCGCGGGCTCGCCAGGTGGACGCCTCGTTCGAGCCGACATCGACCGTCGACGAGATCTGCAGGCGGCTCGACGACCTTCCGCTGGCACTGGAGCTCGCGGCAGCGCGGACAGCGCTCTTCTCGCCCGAGCAGCTTCTCGAGCGACTGTCCGGACGGCTCGACCTGCTGAAGGGCGGCCGCGACACGGGCGCACGCCAGCAGACGCTCCGCGCAACGATCGCGTGGTCGTTCGATCTCCTGGATCCAGCCGAGCAGGAGCTCTTCGCGTCGCTCGCAGTGTTCGTGGGCGGATGCACGTATGAAGCAGCCCAGGAGGTTTGTCGCGCCGACCTCGACGTCCTGCAGTCGCTGCTCGACAAGAGCCTCGTCCGGCGCCGCGTCACTCCGTTCGGATCCCGCTACTGGATGCTCGAGACGATCCGCGATTTCGCTGTCGAACAGCTCGAGACGTTGTCGTCGCGTGGCGAGCTGCGACGGCGGCACGCCGAGGCATTCGCCGAGCTGGCGGAGACTGCAGATCCCCAGCTGCGGCGCGGGCCGGATCAGCAGGAGTGGGGCGACCGGATCGCCGAGGACTACGACAACGTTCGGGCCGGCATCCGCTTCGGCCTCGATCACGACCCGGCGATCGCCGCGCGAATCATCGGGAACCTGTCGTTCTTCGTCTGGCTGCGCGGCGGCTTTGCGGAAGCCCGGCAGTGGGTGGACGAAGCGCTCGCAAGATCGGAAACGCTCTCCGACAGCCTCCTCGCGCGCGTGCACGAATTCGCATCTGTCGTGTCCGAGCGGATGGGCGACGCGGCAGCGGCGGCGCGTCACGCGGAGGGCGCATATGAAGCGTTCGTCCGCGCTGGTGACGAGTACGGCATGGCCGATGCGCTTCGCGAGCGCGGAAAGGCTGCCTCTCATCTACAAGACGCCGCGGCCGCGACGGCCGCCTACCGTGAGCTCGCGGCGTTGTCCGAGCGGATCGGTGACCGCTGGAACGGCGCGGTCGCGCTCAACAACCTCGGCGACCAGGCCCTGCGGGCCGGCGACTGGCAGACCACGGTCGAGCTTTGCACGCGCAGCAGCGAGATTCGGTCCGAGCTCGGCGATCGCTGGGGCTCGGCGCTGGCACTCGGCAACGTCGCGATGGCCAGGCTGAAGATGGGGGACGTCGATGATGCCGCCGTGATTCTCGAGCGCGCGCTCCGTGAGAGCTTCGCGGTCGGCGCGACGATGGTCGTTGCGATGTGTCTCGACACCGCCGTCCTTGTCACAACGGCTCGACGGGCATACACCGAAGCTACGGTCTTCATCGGAGCAGCGAACCGGCTGCGCGAGGAGCTCCGCTTGCCATCGGAGGACCTCGAGTTCGTGTGGTTCACCCAAAGCCTCGTGGAGTGTCGAGCGGCTCTCGGCGACGAAGCGTTTACAGCAGGGGTTGCACGCGGTGAGGCGTGGTCGCTCGAGGAGGCCGCAAGCGCCGTCCTGCGGTCGCTTGCGGGGTCACCCGCGTGAGGCGCACGCTGTGCGCGGTTGTTCTGCTGATCGCCTTCTGCTGCGCTGGTGGGTCCGCACGCGGAGCCGCTCCGAAGCTCCACGTACTGTTTGTCGGCAACAGCCTGACTGCGGCGAACGATCTGCCGGCCGTCGTCGCGTCGCTGTCGCGGGGCGCGATTGGCTATCGCACCGTCGCGCCTGGCGGCGTGAGCCTGGAGGATCACTGGACCTTCACCGGTGCGCGGGACGCACTCGACGGCGGGAAGTGGGACTACGTCGTGCTGCAGCAGGGTCCATCGACGCTTCCCGAGAGCGCATCGAATCTCCGTGAGTGGACGGTGCGTTGGGCGGATGCGATCCGCGAGCGTGGCGCGAGACCTGCGCTGTACGAAGTCTGGCCGGACTCGGCGTTCGGTGTCCGGCTCTCGTTTCCGGCGGTCGTTCGCAGCTACCGGGCCGCCGCCGACGCGTCGCGCGCGTTGTTCCTTCCCGCGGGCGAAGCGTGGCGGGCGGCGTGGCGTCGGAATCCGCGGCTTGCCTTGTACGGGCCGGACGGATTCCACCCGTCGAAGCTAGGAACGACACTCGCCGCGCTCGTCATCACCGCTCGGCTGACGAACACGGCTCCGGCGCGGATCCCGCTGCCCTATCCGGCGAAGACGGGGAGGCTGCTGCGCGCGGCGGCCGCCGAGGCGCTCAGGGGGCCGTGACACGGCGATCGGCCGCTGAGACCGACCAGATCAGCAGATCGAGGATGCGCACCTCGGTGTGGCGGTGCCCGCGGTCCGCCAGTTGCCGCTGGAGCATGTGCAGGGCTCGCCGGTTGCGGTCCAGGTCTTGCTTGTAGCTCCGGGTCAGAGTTGTCGCGCGATCGCCGAACCTCTCCGCAGCGGTCGGCCCGGGATCGCCGCTCGTCAGGTACGCCTGGACGACGCTGTCGAGCATCGGGATCAGCGCGGGCCGTTTGCGGTGCAGCGATTTCGTCATCTTCGCGAGACCGATTCCTCGGATATCGGCGAACGCCTCGAAGAGCGCCGTCAGCGGGATCCACGGCACCGAGCTCGCCGCCTCCGCGAGCGATGCGTCCGAAGGGATCTTGCGCAAGGCGCGTTCGATCTCACCGCGCCGTTCGAGCACCGCCGCGATCTCAGCGGCGGAGATTCGCGCTCCGTCTCGGTTGGCACGCCTGAGGTCGCTCTCATCGAATGACGTGTGCCTCGAGGAGGGCTCGGTCGCCTCGGGGCCGGGGTACGCCGTGAGGAACTCGAGCGCCAGGTCGAGCGGGCGCTCGACGACGACACCGCGTCGGAGAATGATCGCGCTCATGCCTACGACGGCAAGTCGGGCGAGCGGATGCGATCTCGGTGCGGGTCAGTCGCGGGAAGCCAGATCGGTCCGGCCGGAGCGGTGGGCGGAGCCGCTGGTTGCATGATGCTGATCGTGTGCTCACGCAGAGCGGCGATGCTGTCGCGCTCATCGTCTGCGCGAGTGACGAGAGACCAACACCAGAGCGGACACGGGTCGACGACCGGGCGCGTGCGTAGGCCCGCAGGCAGCCTGTCGAAGTAGCGCTTCGGCGACATGAGGATCGGTGCTTTCAGACGGAGTGCGCGGTCGTGGAACGCTGTGCCGGCAATGCCGCCGTCGTCGATGTGTACGAGGCGTGCGCCGCTGGCTTCGGCAAACTCCGTCGCGAAATCGTTCCACGCCTGCCAGGACGTGAGGTCTGCGTCGACGAGCACGCGTAGTTTCCGCGCCGGAACGGTCCTTTCGGATCGCCCCGCGGGGGTCACGGCGAGCAGTGGCTCGGGCCACAGCAGCCGGAAGTCGAGACGCTCGTCGCGTGACCCGGCCCATGCGATCGCTGCGTCGAGGCCGCGGTCGAGGACGCGCGCGATCTGAACGTGACTCGGCATGATCCATTCGTCGACGCGGATGTCCAGTCCCGCCGAATCGGTGAGCTGCTCGGGAAGCCAACTGACGTAGCCGACACGGAGAGGGCCTGTCGCTCCGGCGACCCGGCGTTGCGCGCGTGCGGCGAGCTCGAGAATCTCCCGTGCGTCGGGCAGCAGCGTCCTGCCGGCCGGGGTCAACTCGACATGTCTGCGGTCGCGGACGAACAACGGCGTGCCCAGGCTCGCCTCGAGCGACTTGATCTGCTGCGAGAGTGACGGTGCCGCGATGCGCAGTCGCTCGGCCGCCCGGGCGAAATGGAGTTCCTCGGCAACGGCGACGAAGTAGCGAAGTAGCCTCAACTCCACGGCTAAACGATACGCACGGTGTTAGCCGACGCCTACCAGCGTGAGCCAACTGGTCGTGGCGCAGCGCCACCGGCGACCTGCACGCTGTTCGGCATGAACGTTTCGCCGGCGGTGTCTTCCAAGGTCGCGAAAGAGACGACTGCCGGAGCGTCAACTCGCGGCACACGCGTCGCCTGACGTGACCGTTCGACGACCGAAGGAGAAACACGCAAATGGCCACCACCGAAACCAAGGCGCCGCCGACCATCACCACGTCGGACGGGACCGTCATCTATTACAAGGACTGGGGCTCTGGCCAGCCGGTCGTCTTCAGCCACGGCTGGCCGCTCAGCGCCGACGCGTGGGACGACCAGTTGTTCCACGTCGCCTCGAACGGCTTTCGCGCGGTCGCGCACGACCGCCGCGGGCACGGACGCTCGAGCCAGCCGTGGGACGGCAACGACCTTGACACCTACGCCGACGACCTTGCGGAGCTGATCGAGGAGCTCGACCTGCGAGACGTCATCCTCGTCGGCCACTCGACAGGCGGCGGCGAGGTCGCCCGCTATATCGGTCGCTACGGCAACGAGCGGGTGGCGAAGGCGGTCCTCGTCGGCGCGATCCCGCCGCTGATGCTGAAGACCGCGTCCAATCCCGGAGGAACACCGATCGAGGTGTTCGACGCGCTCCGCGCCGGCGTCCTGAGCAATCGCTCGCAGTTTTACGCGGATCTTGCGGTTCCGTTCTACGGCGCGAACCGCGAAGGTTCGAACGTCTCGGACGGCGTCCTGCGCGAGTTCTGGCGACTCGGGATGATGGCCGGGCTGAGGGGCGCGTACGACTGCATCAAGGCGTTCTCCGAGACCGACCTCACCGAGGATCTGAAGCGGATCGATGTGGAGACGCTGATCGTGCATGGCAACGACGATCAGATGGTCCCGATCGACGACTCCGCGATGCTCGCCGTGAAGCTTGTGCCGGACGCGGAGCTGAAGGTCTACCCCGGCGCGCCGCACGGCCTCATCGCGACGCACAGAGATCAGTTCAACGCCGACCTGCTGGCGTTCATCGGCTGCTGAGCGGATGTCCGCTCGCCACCATCTGCTTGAAAGGAGAAGGATCATGGGAAAGACGAAGTTCGTTGTCCTCGCCACACTCGTGACCGCCGGCGCGCTGGCGGTGACGGCTGCGGTCGCGTCGCCGGGCAAGTCATCGAGCATCTCGCTCCGGACGACGAAGGTCGGGAAGGTGCTCGTCGCGGCGAACGGCCGGACGCTGTACCTGTTCACCGCCGACAAGAGCAAGAAGAGCGCGTGCTACGGCCAGTGCGCGATGTACTGGCCGCCGTTGATCGCCGAGACGCCGACCGCCGCGACGGGCCTGAAGGCGTCGCTCGTCGGCACGACGAAGCGCAAGGACGGCAAGCTGCAGGTCACCTACGGCGGCCACCCGCTCTACTTCTTCGCACAGGACAAGAAGGCCGACGACGTGAACGGGCAGGGCTTCGTCCACTTCGGCGGAGCCTGGTGGGTTGTCTCTGCCGCCGGCAAGAAGGTCACGGTGAAGCCGTGAAGCAGAGAGCTCCTGAGAGCGGGGGGAACCCGATCGAGTTTCTGGTCGAGTTCGACGTCGAGGTTCCGGACGGCACGTCCGAAGCCGACCTCGAGCAGCGCTTGCGCGCGGAAGCGGTCGCGGCAGCCGGACTCGCCGCCGGCGGCCACCTGCTTCGCCTCTGGCGTCCGGCCGCAGGCGCGGGCGACCCGACGGCGGTCGGCCTCTACGCCGCCGACAGCCGAGCCGAGCTCGATGCGCTGCTCGGTGCGCTGCCGATCGCGGACTGGATGCAGGTGACCGTCCTCCCGCTTTCGCCGCATCCGAATGATCCCGGGCGGGATGTCCGATGACCATTCGGTTGCCCGAGCCGCGGCTGACGCAGATCTACCGACTCGAAGCCGTCCTCGGAGACCCGGTCGAACTCGGCGATGTGACCTCCGGTCGGCGGCGGATCGTGCCGTTGACGGGGGGTACGTTCTCGGGGCCCGCGCTGAACGGCAAGCTGTTGCCGGGGGCGAGCGCGGACTGGCAGATCGTCTTGCCGGACGGCACCGCCCTCGGCGACATCCGCTATACGCTGCAGACCGACGGCGGCGCGCTCCTCTACGTGCAGTCGCGAGGCGTGCGCCATGGCAGCCCCGAGGTACTCGAGCGACTCGGCCGCGGCGAGGACGTCGACGCGAGCGAGTACACCTTCCGAACCTCGACCCGGATCGAGACCGCATTCCGTGAGCTCGACTGGCTCAACAGGGGCGTCTTCGTCGGCGTGGGCGGCCGTCGACCGGGCGGCGTGATCTACGAGACCTACCTGGTCGCATGAGGCCGTCACAACAACCGCGGAAGGTTGCGATCGTCACCGGCGCTTCGCAGGGCATCGGGGCGGGGATCGCGGCGGCCTTCGACCGCGCCGGGTACGCCGTCGTCGCCACCTCGCGCTCGATCGAGCCCTGCGGCAGGCCCGACGTCCTCACGGTTGACGGCGACATCGCCGACGCGGACACCGCCGAGCGCGTGGTGGAGGGGGCGCTCGACCGGTTCGGGCGCATCGACACGCTGATCAACAACGCCGGGATCTTCATCGGCAAGGAGTTCACCGACTACACGCCGGCGGACTTCGCCGCGATCACCGCCGTGAACCTGGCCGGCTTCTTCCATGTCACGCAACGGGCGATCCGGCAGATGGTCCTTCAGGGTGGCGGCCACGTCGTCAACATCACGACCAGCCTGGTCGACCACGCCAGGAGCGAGTCGCCGTCGGCGCTCGCGTCCCTGACGAAGGGCGGCCTGGCGGCCGTCGCGCGCTCGCTCGCGATCGAGTATGCGGCGCGAGGCGTGCGCGTCAACGCCGTCTCCCTCGGCGTGATCAAGACGCCGATGTACGACCCGTCGGAATACGACGCGATGGCCGCCGTCCACCCGCTCGGTCGGGCCGGCGAGATCGACGACGTCGTCGACGGAATCCTCTACCTGGAGCGGGCGACCTTCGTCACCGGCGAGACCCTGCACATCGACGGCGGCCAGGCCGCCGGCCACTGAAATGCACATCACGAGAAAGGAATTCCCATGTCAAAGCCAACCATCGTTCTCGCTCACGGCGCGTTCGGAGACGCCTCGAGTTGGCGCGGCGTGTTCGATCGCCTCGACCGCGACGACTACACGATTCTCGCGCCTGCGATTCCTCTTCGCGGGGTCGCCAGTGACGCTTCGTATCTCGGCGCGGTCATCGACCAGATCGATGGGCCTGTCGTGCTCGTCGGCCATTCGTACAGCGGGTGCGTGATCACCGTCGCCGGAGCCTCGGAGAAGGTCGTAGGGCTCGTGTACGTGGCCGGATTCGCGCCCGACGAGGGCGAATCGATCACTGACCTGCAGACGCGCTTTCCGTCGCACATCATGGGTGGTGGTGACTTCCTCCAGCCGAGGCCGTTGCCTGACGGCGGTATCGAGGTGTCGGTCGACCGGCAGCGCTTCCACGAGATCTTCTGCGCAGACGTGCCTGCCGCCGACGCGGCGTTCATGGCGCATGCTCAGCGTCCGCTACTGACCGCCGCGTTCGAGGATCGCGCAGCGGCTGCTGCGTGGCGCGTGAAGCCGTCCTGGGGCGTGTTCGGGACCGAAGATCATCCGATCGCTACGGAGCTGCACCACTTTTCGTACGGTCGTGCCGGCTCGACGGTGACGGAGGTTGAAGGCGCCTCGCACTTCGTGATGCTGTCGAACCCCGACGTTGTCGCAGGCGTGATTCGCGACGCCGTGACGGCTAGCGCGTCAAAAAGGCCGCGTGACCGCACCGATCTCCGCGGTTCCGCGTCCGTCGCCGCGAGGCGCCCGTTCTGGCCGGGCGGGTGCCCGCCCGGCCAGTACATTCTTGGAGCGGGGATCTTCGGTACTCCAATTCGTACTCCCGCCGGACCCTGGGAGCCGCTCATCCGTAATCAGCGTGGTGCTTTCGTTTGCGGGTCGGTTGAATGGATGGGGTGGGTGGAGTTGGGAGCCGGTACCCCGCCTGGCGCTAACGTTTCGCGAAGCAACGCGAGAAATCGTGCAGCGGGCGGCGTCAGAGGCAAGTCGTGGGCGGTTACCGCGGCGATCGTGCGGGTCACCCGCCAGCGAGGCAGATCTAATACCACCAGCGTTCCAGCATCGAGCTCGAGCTTGATTGCGTACCGGCTGATTGCGGCGACCCCCGCTCCGCTCGCGACTGCGATTTTCACCGCCTCCCAGGACGGAAGCTCGAGAGTTCGCACGACGCGGAGCCCTAATTGCCAGCGCGCCGTCTCGACCGCCGCTCGTGTCGCGGAGCCCTCCTCGCGCGAGATCCAGGTCAGTCGTTCGAGGTCTCTAGGCCGAAGACGACCACTGCCGAGCGAGGGTGGGCCGACGAGGACGACATCATCTTCGGCGAGGGCTTCGGCATCGAGTTCCAGCGGCACGGTCATGCCGCCCACGACGGCGATCTCGACCTCGTGTGCGCGGACGATGTCGAGCGCGCCGGCGGAGGTGGCGAGCTGAAAGTCGATCTCGACGCCGGGGTGCTGTTCGTGAAAGTGCGCCAACACGACCGGTAAGAGGTAGGTGCCGGGTATGCCGGACGCAGCGATCGCCAGCCTTCCGGTATCGGCCTCCAGGCCGCCGGTGAGTGCGCGGCGCGCGTTCGCAAGCA
This sequence comes from uncultured Thermoleophilia bacterium, assembly GCA_963708505.1. Classification (GTDB taxonomy): domain Bacteria; phylum Actinomycetota; class Thermoleophilia; order Gaiellales; family Gaiellaceae; genus PALSA-600. Next base: position 491,524 of record CAVPST010000007.1, on the reverse strand, counting down.
GCGCCTCGGCCCGCAGAACATAGTCGGCGACCATCTGGCCGGCGGTGGTCAGCGTGGCGGAGGGACGCCCGCGAATGACGAGCTGCATACCAAGCTCAGCCTCGAGTGAGGCGACGTGCTTGGAGATGGCGGGCTGGCTGACGTAGAGAGTCTCGGCGGCCCGCGAGAACGATCTCTCCCGTGCCAGAGCCGCGAAGGCACGCAACCGAGGTTCGAGGTGCATGAGTCATTGTTATATCGCACAGTCCAAATATGTATTTGTGTTTTCTCCCAGATGGTCGTACTGTCGGCCGACGAGGACGCTCGCTGAGTTCCCGTGCCCTTCGAGGATCGGACAGGACCGGACAGAGTGCGTGCGAGCAAGGCCGGCCCGCGGCAACTCGTCCACCGAAGCACCGCAAGAAGAACAGAAGCGGGACCTCTCGGGGAGCGTTGCGCCGCAGGCGGCACAGCGATTCATGCCTGTCATTCTGCACCGACCTTCGTGCGACGTCAGACGTTCACCGATTCGGCGGCGCATCGAACGTTCGCTCACTTCGACAGAAACGCACAATCGGTGCCTCGGTACCGGCACCTCGCTCTCTTGGGAATGGGCCGGGCAGGGCTCGAACCTGCGACCTTGGGATTAAAAGTCCCCTGCTCTACCAGCTGAGCTACCGGCCCTCGAGGAGTAGGCTCACTCGATGGGCAAAGGGTACGCGGAAGGCTCGGCCGTCGAGGAGCGTCTCGCTGCGCTGGAGCGCGGCGACGATCTCGACCGGCGAGAGGATGCAGGCCGCGCGGCGGTCTACGGCTCGACCGACGACAATCCGGAGCAGCACTTCATCGGCTGGCTCGACGACGTCGATCCCGATGCGCTCTTCGCCTCCGGTGAGGCGTGGGGCATTCAGGTCGTGCGGCGGAGCTCGTCGACGTAGGATTGCCATTCGTCGAGCAGATGCTCGACGTGCCGCCGCTGCGATTCGTTGAAGTGCACGCGGTCCACGATGCGCCTTGCCTCGGCAGGATCGTCGTTCGCGATCGCCGCTTCGAGGCGCTCGCGCTCCGCGGTCGGCTCCCGCAGCTGTCGCCTGAGCCAGCGGAGCAGTGAGACCGTTTCGGCGCTCGTCACAATCGCTTCAGCCAGATCGTCAGACGCTGGTCGGTGACGAAGCCGAGACGCTCGTAGAGCTGGATCGCGCCCGTCGGGTTCGTCGAATCGACCTTCAACCCGACCTGGGTCGCGCCGCGCGCTGCGTACACGCGGAAAGCATGCTGAAGCAGCGCCTTGCCGAGCCCGCGGCCGCGCTCGTCCTCACGGACGACGATGTCCTTGACCCAGCCGCGCCCGTTCGTCTCGCGCCAGTGCAACGAGCAGGCGACGAGTGAGCCGTCACGCTCGACCAGGAACCAGAGCGCGGGATCGAAGTCGCTCGAGCTCGTCATGTAGGCGAGCCAGTCGGAGTGCGGTTCCGGAACGTACGTGGCGTCCCAGGCGCCGTAGATCTCGTCGAGGAGCGTGTGCACACGCTCGGCATCCTCGTCCGTGTACGTACCTAGTTCCACGCCGTCCGGCCACTTCGGCACGGGTAAGTCGCCGGCCAGGACACGCTGCATGCGCAAGATATCTCGGTCGCGCGTGTAGCCGTTTCGCTCAACGAGCGACCACAAGGGTGCATCTTCCGGCACCGCTGTGACCGAGACGTGGTCGAAGTTGCGACGGCGCGCGTCGGCTTCTGCCGCTTGAAGCAGTTCGTCGCCGACGACCGGGTCGACGGCAGCTTGTGTCAGCTCCTGACCGGGGCTCAGATGTACGTAGCCGACAACTTCGCCGTTGGAGTCCGCAACCCAGTTTGGTCCGAGGTGCCACGTCGTCTCGAGGTGTTCGCGTTGCAGCTCCGAGACCCCGAACGCTGCGCGATTTCGGCGCTCGAGCAGCGTGAAGACTGCGTCGAGATCGTGATCCTTCGCTTCGCGAATCACGGCGCGCTAGGCGTTGACGGTCTCGGCTTCGACCTGCGCGCGTCTGACCCGCTCGAGCCACGGCGCCGCCCGCAGCTGCTCGAACCCTTCGCGCGCCTCCCTCAGCAAGGGCTCCGCGTCGAGCGTGCGTCCTTCCGCGAGCAGCCGTTCGGCGTGCTCGAAGCGAGTCACGGCGAGGTCGAACACCAGCCCGAGCTCGGCGAAGAGTCGCTCGGCGGTCCGGAACTCCGATTCGGCATCCGCCTCGGGAAGCCGTGCTCGGAACCGTGCGCGATTCGCTCGCGTGGACTGCGTCAGCAGCCCGGGAGGCAACTCGTCGAGTCTCGCGAGCAGCTCGCGGAACCAGGCGACGTCCTCGAGCGCCGACGCCACCTCGATTGCCTCGTACAGGAACATCTTCCCGATCCCGTTGAGCTCGACTTTGAGGGCGAGGGCGCGCTCGGCTGTCGCGCGCGCACCCGCGAGGTCACCTTCGGCGCGGAGCAAGGCCGACTCGTTCATCGCATAACCACCGGAAAAGTCGGAGTTCTCCGACCGGCCGATGCTGGCATTTCGCTCGAGCAGCTCGCGCGCCTCGGCCAGCTTCCCGCGATGCGCGAGGATCGGGACGATGTAGAGCGCCAATCCGCGCGCGAATTCGTTCGTCGCCAGATCCTGGGTCTCCGTTGCGCGATCGATCGCGTCGTCCCACCGCCCAACGGCGCTGAGGGCGCCGACCGAGGCGGCGACGAAGTTCGCTTCCCAGTTGCGATGTCCGACGCGACGGGCCAGCTCGAGCGCGCTCTCGACGATCGCCATGTTCGCCCGCCACTGATCTGTCATCCACAGCCCGACGGAGAGATTGTTGTACGCACGGAGGGCTGCTGCATGGAACTCATGTGCCAGGGCGATCTCGAGTGCGCCTTCGAGCAGGATCAGCGACTCACGCATCCTGTTGACGCGCATCGCGAGAACCGACTTGCTGTTGAGGGCCTGCACGAAGGTCTCCGGCAGATCGAGAATCTCCGCGAGCATGAGCGACCGCTCGAGATACGGAGCCGCCCGCTCGTTGTCGCCGGCGAAGATCAGGAAGCGGCCGAGCTGTCCCGCGATCTCGGCCAGCACCGCGTCGGGCTCGTGGGCTTCGAGCTTCGCGATCACGGGTTCCAGCCGCGCGACGGCCTGAGGAGGATGGCCGGCTTCGAAATCGAGATCCGCCAGAACGGAGACCGTTCGTGCCGCGGCCCGTTCGTCTCCGAGCTCGGCGAACGCGGCATGCGCCTCCTCGAGCAACGCCCGCGTTTCGCTCGGTTCCGAGGCGCGGTACGCCATCTCGCCCGCCCTGGCGATCAACCGGGCGCGGCCCCTGGCGTCGCCGACGAGTCCTGCCGCCTGCTCGAAGTAACGTCGGGCCTCGGCCGCGGCGCCGAGTGACGCGGACCGCTCCCCGGCCTGCACCAACGCGCCTGCCGCGCGAGCCTGCAGCTCGTCGGAGTCGTCGGCTCCCGGCACCGCTTCGAATGCAGAGAGAAGATGCGATGCGACGACTTCGGCGAGCTCGTCCGCGCCGCTGTCGGCGTTCAGCAGGTCGGCCGCTTCCAGATGCAGGTGTTTCCGCTCACGCCGGGCGATCGAGTCGTACGCGACGCGGCGAACCAGGTCCTGCAGGAATCCGTACTGGCCGTGCTCAGGTGAGCGCGGGTCGGTGTGGATCGACAGAACCTCCTTGCGCACGAGTGCGCCGAGGAGCGGGTCGAGATCCGGTTCCGGCAGGCGCGAGAGGCGGGCCACGGAAGCACGGCTGAAGGTCTTGCCCAGCACGGCCGCGACCTGCAATAGCCGTCGCTCGGTCTCGCTCAGCCCGTCGAGGCGGGCTGCGATCAGCGCCTGCAGCGTCTCCGGCACCTCCAGTGTCTCGAACTCTCCCGTTGGCCGATAGACATCGCCGTCGCGCTCGAGGGCCTTCCGGTCGAGCAGCATCCGGACCGTCTCGACCGCGTAGAGCGGCACCCCCTCCGCGCGCGCGAGGATCTGGCCGCGCAGCCCGTCCGGCAGCCCCGGCACCAGCCCCGCGAGCAACTCGGTCATCGCGTCTTCGGCCAGCGGCTCGAGGTAGATCGACGTGAAGTTGCGCTGGCCCGCGCCCCAGCTGGGACGTTGCTCGTGCAGCTCAGGCCGGGCGAGCGTGACGACGAACAGCGGATGGCTGCGCGACCATTCGAGGAGGTACTCGATGAAGTCCAGCAGCGAGGCGTCGGCCCACTGCAGGTCTTCGAAGAGCAGCACGACCGGGTTCGAGTCACTGAGGCGCTCGAAGAAGAGTCGCCAGGCCGCGAACAGATCCTGTCGGTCGGTCGACTCCGTCTCGCCGAGCCCGAGCAGCTGCGCCAGGCGCGGCTCGACGAACCGCCGTTCGTCCTCGTCGAGGAGCTGCTCGCGGAGCGTCTCCTGCAACTTCACGAGCGCGGAGGACGATGGTTCGTCCTCCCCGATCCGGCAGCGCATACGAACCATGTCGGCCAGCGCCCAATAGGCGACGCCTTCGCCGTAAGCGAGGCAGCGGCCACGGTGCCACCAGATCTGCTCGACGATTCCGTCGAAGTACTTGTAGAACTCCCAGCCGAGCCGCGACTTCCCGATTCCGGCGATCCCGGTCACCGAGACGAGGTGCGCCCGCCGTTCGTCCGCGGAGGCGTGGTAGAGATCCTTGATCCGCCGCAGCTCGCGGTCGCGCCCGACGAACGGCGCCTCGAGGCCCTGCGAGCGCAACTGTCCGCCCACGCCGGAGACGACTCGAAGGGCGCGCCAGAGTGGAAGCGGTTCGGCCTTCCCTTTCAGCGAGTGCTCGCCCGCGGACTCGTACGCGATCGAACGCTCCGACGCCCGTCGCGTCGACTCGCCCACGTAGACGGAGCCCGGCTCGGCGGCCGACTGGATCCGTGAGGCTGTGTTGACGAGATCTCCCGCGACCATGCCTTCGCCTTGCGCGCCGAGTGTTACGGCGGCCTCGCCGGTCAACACCCCTGCGCGTGCCTGAAGCGGAGCACCGAGCTCGTCTCCGAGCGCCGAGACGGCGGTGACGAGATCGAGCGCGGCGCGCACTGCGCGCTCCGCATCGTCTTCGGTCGCAGCCGGAGCGCCCCAGACAGCCATCACTGCGTCGCCGATGAACTTCTCGACGGTGCCACCGTACAAGGCGATCAGACGTTTGCAGCTGTCGAAGTAGCGGGACAGGATCTCCCGAACGTCCTCCGGGTCGCGCGACTCGGCGAGCGTCGTGAACCCGACCAGGTCGGCAAAGAGAACAGACACGAGGCGGCGTTCGGCGGCCGTCGGCGCAGGGCCGGCGGGGGCAAGCGGAGTTGTGGCCGCGACGTCGCCGTCCAACGGTCGCGCGCACGCGCCGCAGAAACGCATGCCGGGCTCGTTCGCGGCGCCGCAGGCGGGACACAGCCGCTCGAGGGGTGCGGCGCAGCCGCCGCAGAACTTGCGGCCGGCGCTGTTCTCGGTACCGCATGCGGCGCAGACCATGGCCGACGGAGCCTAATCGCCGCGGGAGTGGATTGGAAACCGCCCTGCGGCTCGCGGCGTACTCAGATGATGGCGGGCTCCAGCAAGAGGGAGGAGGGCAAGATGCCTACGGAGTCGCCCGACATCGGCCGCCGGACGAGCAGCCGTCGTGCGTTCGTGGCACAGGGAGTCGCGGTGGGAGTTGGGGCGATGGGTGCGGGTGGTCTGCTCGCTCGCGCCGGGTCTGCGGCGGTCAAGGCGAACGGTTCACTGACGGAGGGCGACGCCGCGATTCTGCGGTTCCTCGCCGCAGCCGAGATTCTCGAGACGGATCTGTGGCAGCAGTACAACGAGCTCGGGGGCATTCAGGACAGCGAGGTGCCGGGCGGCAGCGGCAATCGCCGGTACACCGACGCTCTCAAGGTTCTCGACGGCGACATGGATCAGTACATCCATGACAACACCGAGGACGAGTTCACGCACTTCACGTTCATCAACGCCTATCTGCAATCACGCGGCGCGGCGCCGGTCGATCTCGACCCGTTCCGGACGCTGCCGAGCAGCAAGGCGACAGGGGCGCAGCAGATCGGCCGGCTGACGAACTTGATGCAGCTCACGGTCGACACGAGCTGGTGGACGCGCTACCGAAGCCGCGACAAGAATCCCGACTTCGGTGACGCTTTCCCGCAGGCGGTTCCGTCTCTCAGCAAGGGGAAGTTCCCTGCCATCCCGCGCACCGACGCAGATCTTGCGCCGCACGATCACATTCAGGCGATCGCGAACACCGCCGGGTTCCACTTCGCGTTCATCGAGCAAGGCGGCACCAGCCTCTATCCGTCGCTCGTGCAGCGAGTCAGCGACCCCGAGGTGCGACGGATCCTGCTCAGCATCGGGCCGACCGAGACGATGCACTTCCAGACGTGGATGGACAAGGCCGGTAACGCACCGGCGCTGAAGGATCCGACCAACGGCCTCGAGTTCCCGGATCTGAACGCCCCGCCGTTCGGTGGCGAGGATTTCCAGACCAACCTGATCATGCCGGAGCCGACCGTCTTCCTCGATCGGAAGTTCCCGGTCTGCTCGATCATCCGACCCACCAATACCGAGGGCGCAGCAATGGGTGCGGCAAGGGCGTTGACAGCCGACGGCCTCTTCATCGGTCAGTCGTCGGCGTTCTTCGAAGCGCTCACCCGACTCGCACGGGCGGCAGACGCAGCTCGACCTGCCTGACCCGTGAGCGACGCCCAGACGAGCCGTCGTGTTCATGGAGGGCACGACGGCTCGTCGCTGCGTGTCCCCGCCTCGAAGCACGCGCCGTCGTGCGGGTACCCTCCCCGCGCAGGCCCCCATCGTCTAGTGGCCTAGGACGCCGGCCTTTCACGCCGGTAGCGCGGGTTCGAATCCCGCTGGGGGTATCACCTCGTGGAGCAAAGGGTGCGCGAGTCGCGGCAGGCACGGGACTGGGATGAGCTGGCGGTGCTGGACCCGCTCTGGGCCGTGCTCAGCGGGCCGGAGTTCACGCACGGCGGCGGCCGCGTCGACGAGTTCTTCGCGACCGGGGCCGGTGAAGTATCCGGCGCGCTCGACATCGCGGGCGAGCTCGGGCGTCCCGAGCGGTTCGGGCGAGCGCTCGATTTCGGCTGCGGCGTCGGCCGCCTTTCTCGGGCGCTCGCCGCGAGGTTCGACCGGTGCGTCGGCGTCGACGTCTCGCCGAGGATGCTCGACGCCGCGCGCGAGCTGAACGCGGACGTTGCGAACGCCGAGTTCGTGCTCAACAGCCGGCCGGATCTCAGCGTGTTCGAGACCGGGTCGTTCGACCTGGTCTACTCGAGCATCGTCCTGCAGCACCTGCAGAGCCAGTCCGAGATCGAGCGGTTCATCTCCGAGTTCGTGCGGCTCCTCTCCGACGGCGGACTCGCTGTGTTCCAGGTTCCCAGTGCGATCTCGTTGCGCTACCGGCTGCAGCCGCGTCGGCGCGCCTACGGACTATTGCGCACCGTCGGCGTCGGGTCGGCCACGCTGTACCGACGTGGGCTCAACCCGATCCAGGTCCGCGCGCTGGCTGAGCGGCGCGTTGTCGAGTGCGTGGAGGCGGCAGGCGGAAGGATCGAGCGCGCCCTTCCGGACGATTCGGTGCCGCCGTTGACGAGCAACCGCTACTTCGTGACACGAGCGGCCGGACCGCGCAGCACGAGCTCGGTGTAGAGCGTCCGATACCCGTACCGGCGGTTCAGCGCGAGCATCTGCTCGAGCCGCACCTCGTTTGCCGTTCGGAGCGAGCGCAGCCCATGTGTCTTCGCCCAGTCGATCTGCGCGCGTTTGATCGCGCTTGCGAGCCCACGGCCGCGCGCGTCGCGTGCGATCCCCATGAAGCCGTTCTTCGCCGTCTTTCCCTCGACCTCCAGGTAGCCGTAGCCGAGCACGTGCTCGCCGTCGAGTGCGACGAAGTACGCCGTCGGTTCGTGGGGATCGAGGCCCCAGGAGCGCCACACCTCGAACGGTGACATCCGCGTCTCGGCGCGTCCCGGTTGATCCGGGTAGGCCTCGCAGGCGACGGCGTACAACGCTTCGGCCAGGTCGGGGCGCTCGGCGAACGTCGTCAGCTCGACGCCTGGCGGGCCAGGATCCGGTGCCGCCGTGACATCGAGCTCGGAGACGACGTAGCTTCGGTGAAGCTCGTAGGCGCGGGCTTCGAGGAACGTCGCGACCTCGGGGGTCTCGTCGGTCGTCCACACCTCGAGCCCGTCCTTGCCGATCGCGTGGGCGGCCTCCGACGCCTCGCGCCATAGCGCCTCGTCGGGCGAACGAAGCCAGACTTCGGCGTAGGGCAGCTGCTCGAGGCCTGGCAGCGGCTTCACCTCCACGCCCATCGGCACGAGTGTAAGGCGTGGGCGCGGTGGTCGCCGCGCCCACGCCGTGGCGTCAATACCCCGGAATCGGCTGTGTGTAGGTGTAAGTGGGAGACGGCGAAGTCGTGGTCGCACCGCCGCCGCCCGACTCGCCCGACTTCTCGACCTTCGAGCCCTTGGCCGAGACAGCGAACCACTCGCCACCGAAGGCCTCCAGTTCTTCCCCGGTCGCCTGGCCCGCGCTCTTGTCGCCCGAGAACCAGTAGAGCGGATGCTTGTTGTAGGTGACCTGCATCTTCCCGTCGCTGCGGCGCGTGCGGCCGAGGAGCGCGGCCTTCACACCTGCACCGGCGGTTGGCTTCGCCGCGCTCGTGAGCGGCGGCCAGTAGGTCGTGCACATTCCAGTGCACGCGCTGCGTCCGCCCTTGTCCTTGGCGAAGAGATACAGCGCGTGGCCGTTCGAGCTGACGAGGATCTTGCCGAGCTTCGTCGTCCGCAGCGAGACGGTCCCCTTGGACTGCGTCGCGCCGTTCGCCGAGTTTCCGGACAGCATGAACCCGGCGACCCCCGCGACCGCGAGCAGTCCGACGGCGGCCAGGCCCCGGATGCGGCGATTGAGATGTCTCATGTTGGTTGTTCCCCCTTCTTCTGAGTCATCGGTTGATACGCGCCCGGGCGCCGGTCGGATTCGCTGTCGATCGAGCGTGTGCTTGTTCGTCGTAGTACGAGATCCGGCCGAGGCGGCCGGCGCGACAAAGGTGGTGTGCGATGAAGTATCTGTTTCTGCTCTACGCGGACGAAGGCGGCGGTCCCGCTCCCGGCACGCCCGAGGCGCAGGCCGTGCTCGCGGCGTACGGCGCTTTCTTCGAGGAGGTCGACGGACGGGGAGCGTTCCTCTCCGGCGATCCTGTCCAGCCGTCGTCGACAGCCAGGACCGTCACGGTCCGCGACGGCCGTACGTCGACCGCGCCCGGCCCCGCCCGCTCGGGCGGCGAGCAGGTGATCGGGTTCTACGTGCTGGAGGTCGCCGACGAGAACGAGGCGATCGACCTCGCCGCGAAGATTCCCGCCGCGGCACACGGTCGCGTCGAGGCGCGGCCGATTCTCGTCTTCTCCTAGAGAGACCTGACCGGAGCGGCGCCGCCCGGACAGGCGGCGCCGCGACGGGCCGTACACTGAGCCCCCACGGGCGGTTAGCTCAGCTGGGAGAGCACCTGCCTTACAAGCAGGGGGTCGGCGGTTCGAGCCCGTCACCGCCCACTAGAGAACCCGCAGGAAACGGCGGGTTTTCTCTTGACGTGGTTGTTGCGGATTGTGCTGCACGCTCGCGTCTGGAAAGAGTCTTGGAAACACCTAGATCGAACTGGCCCGAGTTGGCCCACCGCACCCGGCACAGATCGCGCCGTTCGTCAGCGCGACGCTGCTCGGCAGCTGATCTGCGAACATGGCGGTCGATTCCGACGACCGCCAGAACCGATGCGTAGGACAGCCGTCGCTGTGGTCGTGGCAGCCGCGCTGTTTTCGGCCTCGCTGACCTCCGGGCCGAGGGAACCCGCAGCGTCCGCCGCGGCGTCGTCGCCGAACCTCCTGTTCAGCGGCGGCTTCGAAACCGGCAGCTATAAGCCGTGGGGCACGCCGCAGTGCGCGAACTACGGGCAAGCGACCAATGCGACTCGCGCGTTTGGCAACTTCAGCGTCGTCTCCGACATCGTCGGCTCCGGCGCCTACGCGGCCAGGTTCGACGTCCCCGCCGACCCGACGCACCTGACCCGCTGCCAGGTGATCACGAAACGGCCCGTCAACGGAGGTGGAGACGACTACTACTCACTGATGTTCTACCTGCCGAAAGGCTGGACGACCGGGATCACCCCACCGCAGATCGGCGTCATCATCGCCCAGCTGAACCTCCAGCAGCTCGGGCCCGGCGGGCCAACGATCGGCTTGCTGGCTTTCCCCGATCACGTCACGATCGTCATGCAGACCGGCATCACCACGACCGGCAGGCCCGCGTATCAGTACGAGTCGAATGCCGATATCAGGAGCCGCTCTGTCAACCTGCCGAAGCTCTACGCCGTCCCGCCGGGCATGCAGCTCGGCGTCTGGCACGAACTGATCATCCACGCACACTGGGCGACCGACAGCAGCGGGAAGATCGACGCCTGGCACCGCATCAAGGGCCAGAGGGCCTGGAAGAAGACGGCGAGCCTCCGCGGCTACCCAACTTTGGAGGAGTATCCGGACGGGAGCTACCCGCCGACCACGATCGACATGATCGGCGCCTATCGGATGCGGTCAGCTGCGCCGACCTCGGTCTGGCTCGACGGGTTCAGCCGATCCGGTTCCTTCGCCGCCGTGGCCGCGCACCTTCCGTGATTCTCGCGGTGCTGGGCACGTTGTCCACCTTGGTCATTCAGTCTGCTGACGACGCCAGCGACTCGACCTCGAGCACGCCGTAAGAGCGGCTCGTCGACGAACTCACTCATCGTCTCGACCGGGATCGTCGCCGTCACGCGGAACGGACGATTGCCGGCGAGCCTGACCGTGTCGCCGACGTCCCAGTTCGGCACCGCCGACTCGAACGTCTCGAAGATGTCGCCTTCCCGGCTGGTCACTGCGAATCGGAATGCGATGAGTGCTATCTCCGTTTCCGGAGCCGGATGGCGAAGCCGATCCTAGCCAGACCACTGAAAGTGGGACTCAACCAATCTCAGCCGGCGAACCGCGGCGAGAACATTTCGTACGTCGACATCCGTTCGAGTAGGCAATCGGCGCCGAAGATACCGGCGAAGCGCCGCCGCCGACCTCGACCACACTACGACCGCGTCCACGATCGCCGCAAGTCGCTCGTTCAAACCTGTCTGTGTTCGAGAGGCTCGACCCGCCACACGTCGCGTCGTCGTTGATGGCAACGATCCACATCAGGCGGTTGTCCTCGGCGCTCAACGCGTGAAGTACGTCCAGCGGCAGGTTGGATGAGCGCCGCTGGCCTTCACGTACTGGCAGTGATGCCAGTTAAACGCTTTGACGCCCGGGGTCGGCAGCATGACCTTGCCAGCGACACAGCCACCGATCATCGAAAGCTGCCCCGGCGGAGAGCTGATCGTGCACGTGTAGCCGATCAGGAGCTTTGTGTTGAGACCTCTCCCCGGAGACCGCTTACGGATCATCTTGGCCGTCAGAGAGCGGGCGGCCGCGCAGGGCATGTTGACTGCAACAACGCTGTAGTGGCTGCCCGTCGAACCTCGTTTCTCCCCCGCGACGAGAAAGCGCCAGACCGGCCCGGCCATGTCGCCACAGTTCGTCTGGCCAAGCACAATCGGAGCGGGCGCGGCAGGAACACGCGAAGCAAAGCCGAGAACCACGCCCACGATCACCACCGTGATCGCGGCGCTCGCCGCAAGAGATGTCCGCATGCCTCGCCCCGTTTCTTCTGGTTGACCTGGAGCCGGCCATGTTCGTCGATCGAACCCACAATCACAATCCCGACCCTGGGGCGGCCCAAGAACGGCTCGAGCAAAACTCAGTTAGAGCGCCTCGACCTCGAGCACCCCGTACAGCGGCTCGTCGACGAACTCGGCCCTCGAGTCCGGCTCGCTGTGCGCGCAGCCCACTCTGGAAACAGCAGCCGGTTTCAGTGGCTAGCGCGATGCACGGAAACCCTGCATTCGCACTAGACGCAACTCGCTGAAAGCCGACGCGTCGGCCTCACAAGCAGGGGGTCGCAGGTTCGAGCCCTGCACCGCCCATGAAGGAAACCTGCTGGAAACAGGGGGGTTCCTCTCAGGCGAGTTGTTGCGGTTTGTGCTCACGCTCACCTCTGAAAACGGTCTTGGAAACACCGTGGAGCGTCTCGACCTCAGCACCGGCGCTGCCCGGCGAAGTGTGCCCGGTGAATGCTTGACAGCCGCTTGGGCGATGAAAGAGGATTGCGCGATACAGCGGCGATGCGGCGCGCCTCAACCGCGCTCGGTTAGGAGAGCCTGATGCCTCTCACGCTGAATGAAAGCACCCAGGGCAACCGCCTTGAGAGTGTGCATTGGATGGGCTACCGACTGCCTGACGGCCGAGCCCATATCACCTAGCCGTCCTGCCATATGGGAGGGGGATCGATCTCATGAAACGTCTCAGGGTCTGTGCGGCGCTCTTGCTAGGCGGCCTAGTTGGGTGCGTTGTTTTCAGCGCAACCCCAGGTGCCACGGCGAGCGGTTCGTCGTGTCGCGTCACGAACCTAAGAACGAATGTGACGTACAGCAGCTTTGATGCAGCGGCCAGTAGCGCCGAATCCGGCGACACGCTCACTATTCGGGATCGTTGCGAGTTCGTCAGTTCGCTGGAGACTCCGGGTTTCGTACTCACCCTAACGGGCGTGGGTGTCGGGGCGACGCTCTCTGGAGCGACAAACTGCGACCTTCCGCTGATTAACGATGGGACGCTCACGATCGCCAATCTCAAGATCGTTGCTTGTACTGCTTTCGGAGGGCAGGGGGTTTATAACCAGGGCACTCTGATCCTGAAGGCGAACAGCGTCATCACTGGCGGCACGTTTGCCGGCGTCGAGAACTTCGGTGCGCTGATCATGAACGCCAACAGCCGCATCAGCGGCAATCCCGGCGGGGGCGTCCTAAATACTTTTGGGGGAACTGTGCTCATGACCGACCACAGCCGGATCACGCACAACACCGGTAACGGCATCATCACGCCGTGCGCGGCGCTGACGATGAACGGCAACAGCGCAGTGACCGACAACAGTCCCGCCAACATCGTCTGTACGTAGGCGCCAACGACTTATGCCGCGCGGGCAGTGCGAGTCTGCACTGCCCGCGATCGCACCGCACTGACCGATCCTAGAGCGGCTCGACCTTGAGCACGCCGATGGAACAAGATGGAAACAGCACCTGGTTTCAGCGGGTTGCGCGCCTGGCTAAAAACCCCTGATCGCAACTCGACGCGACACGCTGAAAGCCGCCGCGTCGGCCTCATAAGTAGGGGGTCGCAGGTTCGAGCCCTGCACCGCCCATCCCGCAGTTCGGAGTCGGCCGTGGAAAACGAAGCGCCCCAAAAGGGCGCTTCGAGGTGCAGCCAGGGGGAGTTGGAGGGAGAGGCTGCGCCACTGACTCTAGGACCCCGGGCGGACGGACGGCTCACGTCTGGACCGCGGCATCGCCGCGTCCGTCGCCGTCGCGTGGATTCGCGAGGCCCCCGCCGGGCCTGGCAGCCGATCACGACTGCCAGGCCCGTGGCGGCCGACCTACCTACTGGGCCGGGGTGATCCCCTCGATGATGCCGTGCTCATACTCGTCGACCCCCGCGACGATGATGAGCGTCTCGGGTGTCCCGATCACGCCGTTTCCGAAGGCGATGCCCCAGAGGCCGTCGTGGGCGATCGCCTTGCCGTTCTCGTCGCTGACCGTGCCCTCGAACTGCCCGGAGGCGGGATCGAACGCGTTGATCTGGCCGCCGTCCTCGTTGCCGACCAGGAGGTCACCGCTGAAGGCGCCCCAGTCGGCCGGAGCAAGCGCGACGCCCCAGGGACCGTCGAGGGGCCCACCGCGGATGAGGCGCTTGAGGAGCTTGCCGTCGCGCGAGAACACGTCGACCGCTCCCTTGAGCTTCTCGTCGTTCGACCTTGGCTCGAAGGTCACGTAGACCCGCTCGCCGATCACCTGGATCCCGTAGGGCGTGAGGCCCGGCAGGTCGCGGTCGGTGAAGGTCATGATCTGCTTGAACTTGCCGTTGTAGACGCGGACGACCCCGTTGGCGTTGTCGGCGGCATACAGCTTCGAGCCGCCGGGAGCGTTCGGGGCGATGGCAAGTCCCGTAAAGGACGCGTTGTCGCGTCGCGGTACCGCAACAGTGTCGGTTGCCGGCAGCGGATTCAAATTCGTCCAGGCGGAGATCTCGCCGGAGAGTGAGTCGAAGATGAATCTCGCTGGTTGGTCGGTTCCGGGGACGATGAAGTCGCCGGTCGGGTTGAAGACGATTCCTGTCGGCCCCGCGATGAGCCCGACGTCGAAGAGCTTCGTAATCGGGTCGACGCCGTTGGCGCCGCGATAGAGAGTCGTGAGGTTCGTGTCGTTCTTCACGACCCAGAGCGGCGTCGTCGGGCCGAAGGCGATTCCCCACGGATTCTGCAGCGTCGGGTCGGTGATCGGAGCGCCGCTACTCGCGCGATCCGAGACGAGGAGCGTCTCGTGATACGCCCCGCTGCTGCCAAACGCCGTCGCTACGGCTGCGACGAACGCAGCGATTGCGACGAGCGCAAGTACGAGCACGCGAAATCGCCGCGCGCCGGTTTCCTGCGTCCTGCCTCTGTCCATCGTGATCCCTCCCAGACCGATGGGTTGTCGGTGGGGCACTACGACGTCCGGAGCAATTCGGTTTTCGTTGCCGTTTGACACTGCCCGCGATACGGGTAATCGTCCTCCTGGGGTAAGTCCATTCATCAGTGGGAGGGAGATCGAATGCTGCGGAGTTTGCTCGCGCTCGGCGTCATGGTCCTGGCGGGTTTGGTAGTCGGGGTGCCGTCGTTCGCTGCCGCGAAGGAGGCGACGAGGTGCACCGACAGACTCGCGCCCGGGACATACGGCCGCGTTGTCGTTCCCGCGGGCGCGGTATGCATCAACAACGAGGGGCCGATCACAATCCGCGGCGGGCTGTATGTCGAGGCCGGCGGGACGTTCATCTTCGGCGACGAGGACGAGTCCGGACGTCAACGCGACGATCAACGGCGGAGTCCACGCGAAGAACGCCGGCTCGGTTCAGGTCCACTTCTCGACGATCAACGGCGGCGTCGACGTTCAGGGCGGTGCCGGACCCGGACGGTGGGCCGTTCGACTTCGGCGATGGCTTCCGGCCGACGTGGAACACGTTCGAGGACAACACGATCAACGGCAAGGTCACGATCGAGGCATACAACGGTTTCTGGCAGGGGTTCTTCCGGAACACCGTCAACGGGACCGTCAACTTCAATCACAACACCGTGGTCGACCCGGACGGGAACGAGATGCAGACCAACACGATCCACGGCAACCTCAACTGCAACGGCAACACACCGGCACCGCAACAGGGCGACTCTGAGGGAAGCCCGAATACGGTCACTGGCGCGAAGACGGGGCAGTGCGAAGGCATCTGAGGTAGTACGGCGCTCTCCTCTGCTGGGGGCCGTCGCGGGCGGCCCCCAGCACGGACCCAGGTGACCGAGCGATCATTGGCGCATGGTCGTCTTCGAACGCGAGGAAGGGCAGCGGGCGCGACGCCCGCCCCGGCTCCGCACACTCGACGGCGGCGATGGCCGCCGCGCAAGCTACTTCGAGCTGTTCTTCGATCTCGTCTTCGTGGTGGCGATCGCCCAGCTCGCCCATCAGCTCGTCGTCGATCACAGCCTCGACGGCTTCGCGCTCTTCGCCGGGCTCTATCTGCCGGTGTTCATCTCCTGGCAGGGTTTCAGCTTCTACGCCGACCGCTTCGACACCGACGACGTTGTGTTTCGCGGGACGATGCTGCTGGCGATGCTTGCGATCGCGGCGCTCGCGATCCAGATTCCCGACGTAGCGCACGGCGCGGGCACGGGCTTCGTCGTCGCCTACGTGATTCTGCGGTCGCTCATGGTCGCGCTCTACGTCCGGTCGTACGTGCATGTCCCCGTCGCCCGGCCGTTGATCGTCCGCTACGTGTGGCAGTACTCGATCGCGATCGGCGTCTGGGTGACGTCCCTCGCGTTCGGGTCGCCGGCCCGCTACGTCCTGTGGGGTATCGCCGTGGCGTGGGAATTGAGCATCCCGCCGCTCGCACGCAAGCTCTGGTTGGCGATACCGGTGCATGCGAGTCACGTTCCGGAGCGTCTCGCGCTCTTCACCCTGATCGTTCTGGGCGAGACGATCGTCGTCGCCGCGCTTGGAACTTCCGGCTCGCACTGGGCGCTGTCGTCGGCGGTCGTGGCCGCGCTGGGATTTCTCATGGCGGCAGCGATCTGGTGGATCTACTTCGGCCTCGGCGGGGAGGTCACGTTGCGGCGCTCTCCGACCGCGATCGTCCTCTTCGTGTACTCGCACATTCCGCTGCTGGCTGCGTTGACGGCGTTGAGCGCGGGGATCTCGTTGGCGATCGAGCAAGCATCGTCTTCCCACCTCGACGCAGGAGCCGCGTGGGCTGTTGCCGGAAGCGCCGCCGTGTACCTCATGTGTGTGACGGCGGCACACTCCTCGACCGCGCAGGGGATGGCCTCACGGGAGCGCTCGACCCGGATCGGAGCGGGTCTCGCACTCGTCGCGCTCGCGCTGCTCCGAAGCGACATCGACCCGGTGGTCTTCATCTTCGTGGCCGCCGGGCTCCTTGCCGGAATCGTCGCGCTCAGCCTCGTGACCGCCTCGTTTGCGCGGTAAGCTCGCCGCATGAGCTTCCCGGAGACCACCGTCGATCGCGGGGCGACCCGCGATGAGACGCATGTTCTGTTCGCCCACACGATGGGGCTCGTTGCAATCACCGCCGGCCTGTTCGCAGTCGGCGCGTACCTCGGCCGCGACATGTCGTACAACGTCGGCTGGCTGTGGTTCATCGCCGCATTCGGCTGTCTGATCGGGATGAACTTCGCAATTCGCACGTCCGAGCAGTTGGCCATCGGGCTCCTGTTCGGGTTCGGCGTGCTGGTCGGGCTCGCGACTGCGCCGACGATCGCCTACTACACCAGCACGAATCCGCAGGCGGTCTGGCAGGCCGGCGGGGCGACGGCGCTCTTCATCGCCGGATTCGGTGCAGCCGGCTACGCCACGCGGCGCGACCTGCAGCCGCTCGCGCGGATCCTCTTCTGGGCGCTCCTTGCGTTGATCGTGTTCGGGATCGTGACCATCTTCGTCCGGATTCCGAACGGCTCGCTGATCTACGCGATTCTCGGGCTCGTCATCTTCGCCGGTTTCACCATGATCGACTTCCAACGTCTGCGAAGGACGAAGGACATCCGCGTCGCACCGCTGCTGGCTGCGTCGATCTTCCTCGACATCCTCAACGTCTTCCTGTTCTTCCTCTCCATCTTCGGCAGACGGAGCTGAGTTCTAGGCTCGCCTCGTGATCTGCACGAGCTGCGGCAACGAGAACGTCGAGGGCGCGAAGTTCTGCAACGAGTGCGGCGCGCCGCTCACCGAAGCCGCACCGGCGCCTACGCACGAGGAACGGAAGATCGTCTCGGTCCTGTTCTGCGATCTGGTCGGCTTCACCGCCGCCTCCGAGCAGGCCGACCCGGAGGACGTCCGCGCCCGCATTCGTCCTTACCACGCACGCCTGCGGCTCGAGATCGAGCGCTACGGGGGAACGGTCGAGAAGTTCATCGGCGACGCGGTGATGGCGGTCTTCGGTGCGCCCGTGGCGCACGAGGACGACCCGGAACGGGCGGTCCGGGCGGGCCTGCGGATCCTGGAGGCGATCGGCGAGCTCAACGAGCAGGAGCCGGAGTTGAAGCTTCAGGTCAGGATCGGCGTCAACACCGGTCAGGCGGTCGTGTCGCTGGACGCGCGACCCGAGCTGGGTGAAGGGATCGTCGCGGGTGACGTCGTGAACACTGCAGCGCGGATTCAGTCGGCCGCGCCGGTCGACGGCTTGGCGGTGTCCGGGGAGACGTTCCGCCAGACGGAGCGTGTCTTCAGCTACGTGCCGCTCGAGCCGGTCGAGGTGAAAGGGAAGAGCGAGCGGGTTCACCTGTATCGGGCGGTCGAGGCGCGTGCGCGCTTCGGCTCCGACCTGATCCGGACGCAGGAGACCCTGTTCGTCGGCCGCGGCGTGGAGAAGACGCTCCTGCAGGGGCTGTTCGACCGCTGCGCACGCGACTCGGCCGTCCAGCTCGTGACCCTCGTCGGCGAGCCGGGCGTCGGCAAGAGCCGCTTGTGTGCGGAGCTCTTTCGCTACATCGACGAGCGCCCCGAGCTGATTCGCTGGCGGCAAGGGCGCTGCTTGCCCTACGGCGATGGGATTACGTTCTGGGCGCTCGGTGAGGTCGTCAAGTCCCACGCCGGCATCTTCGATTCGGACTCCGCGGACGTCGCCGCCGAGAAGCTCGAGCAGGTTCTGCCGGAGGTCGAGGAGCGGTCGTGGCTCAAGGCTCGGCTGCTGCCTCTGCTCGGAATCGACTCCGGCCAGTCCGCCTCGCGCGAGGAGTCGTTCTCGGTCTGGCGCCGGTTCCTGGAAACAATTGCCTCCGAGGGGCCGGCGGTGATCGTCTTCGAGGACCTCCACTGGGCGGACGCTGCGCTCCTCGACTTCCTCGCCTACCTCGCCGAGTGGGCCGAAGGTGTGCCGCTCCTGCTCCTGTGCACCGCCCGCCCGGAGTTGTTCGAGACGCACGCCAACTGGGGCGCCGGAACGCGAAACGCGCACACGATCAGCCTCTCGCCCCTGTCGGAGGGCGAGACGAGCGAGCTCGTGCAAGGGCTGCTCGAACAAACCGTGTCGGAGCAGGTGAGGCTGACGATCCTCGAACGGGCCGGTGGCAATCCGCTGTACGCCGAGGAGTTCGTGCGGCTCGTCGCGGACCGCGGGCTCGGCGAGAATGGAGACGGGCTCGCGTTCCCCGACAGCGTCCACGCGCTGATTGCCGCACGCCTGGACACGCTCACGCCCGAGCGGAAGGCGCTGCTGCAGGACGCAGCCGTTATCGGGAAGGTGTTCTGGGCCGGTGCGCTTGCGGCGATGGGCGAGCGGGACGCGCGCGAGGTCGAGCTCGCCCTGCACGAGCTGTCGAGGAAGGAGCTCGTGCGGCCGGCGCGGCAGAGCTCGATGGAGGGCGAGGCCGAATACGCGTTCTGGCATGTGCTCGTGCGCGACGTTGCGTACGGCCAGATTCCGCGAGCCTCCCGCGCTCAGAAACACCGTGGAGCTGCGACGTGGATGGAGGCGAAGGCCGGCGAGCGCGTCGAGGACCTGGCCGACGTGCTCGCGTACCACTACTCCGAGGCGCTCGAGCTCGCGCTGGCCGCGGGCGGCGACGGGCTGGCTGACGAAGTGTTGCCCGACGCCCGGCGCATGCTCACTCTCGCGGGTGACCGGATGAGGTCACTCGATCAGCCGAGGGCCGACAGCTTCTATCGCCGGGCGCTCGACCTCTATGAGCCGGACGACCTCGAGCAGGCACAGCTGCTCGTGAAGGCGAGCCGGGTCGCCGTCACGCTCTCGACTCCTCAGGCCGAAGCGGACGTGAGTCGAGCGGTCGACCTCTACCGGTCGGCCGGTGACGAGCTCGGCCTCGCGGAAGCGCTGCTCGACCTCAGTCGGTACATGGGCTACCGAGGCAACAAGGCGGAAGAGCGGGCGTACCTGGACGAGGCCCAGCGGTTGGTCGAGAGGCACCCGCCGGGACCGGCCTTCGTCGTCCTGCTCGGGATGCGTGCCGGGAACGACATGATGGCCGGCCGCGCAGCAGACTGTGTTGCGAGCGCGGACGCGGCGATCTCCATGGCCAACGAGCTCGGCCTCTCCGAGTACGCAACGCGTTCGCTGCAGTTCCGCGGGGTCGCGCGAACAGAGCTCGGCGACCTGGGCGGCCTCGACGACCTTCGCGACGCAATCGAGCAGGCGCTCGAGGGCCCGAGTGCTCTTGCGGCGGGCATCGGCTACCTGAACCTCGCGGATGCCACATGGGCGTCCGTCGGGCCGCAGCAGGGCCTCGAGCTGCACAAGACCGCGCAGGCGTTCGCCGAGTCGCGCGGGCTGCACATCACCGTCATGTGGTCGAAGGCCGAGACGACCTGGATGCTCTACGACCTGGGGCGGTGGGACGAGATCCTCCCGATCGCCGACGAGCTGTCGGCGTGGGAACGGGTGAACGGAGAGGCGCAGGCGGGCGTGATGGGGCTTCCCTACCGAGCTCTCGTGCTGCTCCGACGAGGCGAGCTCTCCGGCGCCGCAGCCGTTGTCGAGGAGTTGCTGCCCCGGGCGCGGGCGGCGGGCGACCCGCAGCTGCTCGGGCCGTCGCTGGCCGTTGCCGCCCTCGTGTCCGCCGCCGGCGGTGACGACGCTGCAGGGCTCGGCCTGGTGCACGAACTCGAAGAGCTGACGCACGACCTCTCCGACCGGCACCGGGCGCTGTTCCTGCCCGAGCTCACGCAGATGTGCGTGGCCGCGGGCGCCTTCGAGTTGGCCCGAGATCTCGGAACGGGCTTCACGACCGACGTCGGTCGCGTCGGCGGCGCCAGAGTCGCTGCCGCGGCTGTCCTGGCCGAGGCCGGAGGAGAGACGGAACAGGCGCTCGAGCTCAACGAGGAGGCGGCGCGACGGTGGCAGGACTACGGGTTCGTTCCCGGTCGCGCCGTTGCCCGGCTCGGAGGCGGCCGGTGTCTCGTCGCTCTCGGCCGTCCGGGGGCGGACGAGCGCCTGGCCGAGGCGCGAGACCTGTTCTCTTCGTTGGGCGATCGCAACGGGCTTCAAGAGACCGAGGCTCTGCTTGCCGGCCTGTGACCTGATCGAGTTGTCAGATCAGGGAACGACTCACGACGAACTAGAGTCGAGCCGTGGGAAGCGCCGGCCGGCGACAACCCGATGCTCGAGTCCGCAGCCTCGTTGCGTTCTCGATCGTCTGTGCGTCCCTGCTCGCGCTGGTCGCCGCGGGCTCGGCGTACGCCGTCGGCCGGCGCGCGGCTTCGCCGCCTCCGAGCGAAGCGACGTACCGGAAGATTTGTCGCTCGATCAAGGCAGCGCACGTCCGGGCGCTGTTCACCGTTCCGGTCGCACCGATCCAGCTTGGGGGATCGAGCGACTGCGCCTTCTTCCCACGCGGCGGCAATCCATTCGTCGACGGCGTTCGGGTGTTTCTCCGAATCGACGACGGCGACCAGACCTTGTGGAAGCATCTCGGAGACCATCCGTACGGCACGTTCCGAACGCTCGTCGGAGCAGGTCAGCACGCGAAGTGGGGCTACCAGGGCGGTCGGCTCCCGTCGGTGGTCGACGCCCGCAGCGGCACGTTCACGTGCACCCTCATTCCGGGCGACGCCGGAGCGAGGTTCGCGCTCGGCCACGGGCCTGCCCTGGCGACCGCGCGCTCGTTCGCCCAGCGGCTGCTCCGCCTGTGCGCAGACGCGTTCGCCGCACACCGCTGACCGCTCACCGGGTAGGTGTTTGACGCCCCACGGTTCGGTTACGAAACCGTCGGGATGGCGGCGCCCGCCCGAGATCGTCTTGCGGACGGCCGTACGAGCCCGGTGGTGCACATGACGCCCGAGGTCGGGCGCCAGTCGCGCCGCACGCTCACGTTCGTTCTGCTTGCCGCCCTCTTCGTGGTCTCGGCGGTCTTTCGCTGGGTCGAAGTGCAGCCGATCAACGGGCCCTGGATCATTCCGGACGAGGTCATCTACGCGGCCCGCGCGCTCGCCGTCTGGCACGAGGGGCCGCTACCGCTCCTCCATGGCCAGGGCGCCGGGTACGGACTGCTCTATCCACTCGTCGCCGGGCTGCCTCTGTCGGTCGGCCGGACGACCGAGGGCTACATGCTGCTGAAGCTCCTGCAGCCGTTCATCGTCTCTGCGGCCGTCTTCCCGGTGTTCGCCTACTGCCGCCGGCTGATGCCGAGCGGGTGGGCCCTCGTCGCGGCGGCGCTGACGGCCGCCCCGCCGCTGCTTCTCTACTCGGGATTCGTGATGACGGAGGTGCTCTTCTATCCGTTGGCGGCACTCACGTTGCTCGCGATTGCCCGCGCGGTCGAGACGGCGAGGTACCGCGACCAGGCCGTCGCGCTCTTGCTCGTCGTCGTCGCCGTCCTGACGAGGTCGCAGGCGGTGGTCTTCGCGTTCGTCCTCCCGGCGGCTGCAGGAGTGGAGGCCGTGATGTCCCGCGACGTCCGACGCCTGCGGTCCTTCTGGCCGACTTCCATCCTGCTCGCCGCCGGAGTGGCCGCCGTCGCGGCGGTGCCCGGTCTCGTCGGGGCATACGGGGTGGCCTTGCGCGGTGGTTACCCATTCGCCGCTGCTCTGCGGCTGGTCGGCGAGCATCTCGCCTACGTCGCGGTCAGCGTCGGCGTGCTTCCGTTTGCCGCGCTGCTCGTTCTGGGAGTCGACGCATTCAGAGGCGGCGAACGCGTCCCGGCCGCCCGGGCGCTGCTCGCGGTCACGTTGACGACGACGGCGCTTCTCACGTTGCAGGTCGGATTCTTCGCGGCGCGCTACGCCCCGCACCTGCTCGGCCGCGACCTCGCCGCACTGCCGCCGCTCCTGTTCGCCGTCTTCGCGCTCTGGCTCTCTCGCGGCGCGCCGCGCCGGCTGGTCGCCGGGAGCGTGTGCGCGTACGCACTGCTCGCGCTGCTCCTGCTGACACCGTGGAACACACTCGTCTCGGCTGTGGCGTTCGTCGACAGCTTCGACCTGATCATGATCTCGCGTCTTCCATGGAGCGCCGTGACGACGCTGATGGTCTTCTCGATCGTCGTGCTGGCAGCGTTTCTCTACCTGCCGCGACGGCTGGCGGTCGTCGCGCTCCCCGCTGTCACGCTCGCGACGCTCGTCGCGGCGTCGGTCGTCGCGGCGCGCGACCTACGGGCCGCCGCCGACGGACAGCGGCTCGACGTCGTCGGCGCCCGGCCGGATTGGATCGACCACGCCACCGACCAGCACGTCGCGTACGTCTACGGCGGTGAACAGTTCTGGGGCGTTGTCTGGCTCGAGCGGTTCTGGAACCGTCGCATCGACTCGGTGATCACGCTCGGTGGATTGCCCGTGCCAGGCCCGATTTCGCAGACGGCTGCCGTGCTCGGGCCGACAGGCGAATTGCCGACCCAGGACCGTTTCGTGGTCGCGCCCGATCGGTTCTCCTTCGTCGGCACGCCGATCGCGCATCTCACACAGCAGGGGCTCGACACGAGCGGCCTCACGCTCTGGCGGCTCGCCGGAGTCCCGCGGGTCTCGACGATCACCAACGGTGTGCAGCCGAACGGCGACATGACGCGGGCGGCGACGGTCAGCGTCTACGGCTGTACGAGTGGTGCGCTCCAGTTGACGCTGATTCCCAAGGCGACCGATCGCCTTCGCATCTTCCTCAACGGGCGGGTCGCGCTCGACCGTCCGATCGCCGGCCTGTCCTGGACCGGAACCGTCCCTGTACCGCGCTCGCTCGCGCCCCGCCGCTGTTTGTTCACGATCCTGCCTCGCCCGCTCCTCGGCTCGACGCGGATCGCGTTCTCCCGGTCGTGACGTATCTCTACGTGTCGCGGCGCACGAGCAAGATCGCCGCGACTGCCAGGGTGGCGGCGGCGTACGCGCAGAACAGGCCGAAGCCGGTCCAGGGAGCGAGGCTCTGCTGGTCGGGCGTGATCGAGATGATCGCGCGGCCCGCGTTCCCCGGCAGGTAGGGGCTGATCGCGTTGTTCCAGCTCGCTGGGAGCACGTTCATGAGCGGCGGGAGAACGAAGAAGATGGCCGCGAAGGCAACGATTCCGCCCGCAGTGTTTCGGATGATCGTGCCGAGCCCGAGCGTCAAGACGGCGACGACGGTGAGGTAGAGCGCTGCTCCGATCACGGCTCGCGCGACGCCCGGATGGGACCACGAATAGCTCGCATGATGGCGCGAGAGGATCGACTGGCTCGCAAAGAACGCGATCAGGACCGACGGCAGCATGAGTGCCAGGGTCACCGAGGCGAAGACGATCGTCTTCGCCCAGAGCACCGGCAGCCGTTTCGGGACCGCGGTGAACGACGCACGGATCATTCCCGTCGAGTACTCGGCGGTGATCACGAGCACGCCGAGCACCCCGATCGCGAGCTGTGCGATCTGAGAGCCGATGAGCGCCGGGTCGAGCGGGTTGAAGCTCGCACGGTCGCCCGGGCTTCTCGAGCCCCAGTGGCTCGAGATCACAGCCGACGCGAGGATCGGGAAGCCGATCGTCAGGACCGTCGCGATCAGCAGGGACCAGCGCGTCGAGCGGACACTTCGGAGCTTCGTCCACTCGGAGACGATCACGCGCCACTGTGTGACGCGCCCGCGGAAGGTCGATGCGGGAACCGCCAGGGAGCTCATGCCGCAGCCTCTCCCGCCGCAAACTCGAGCTCGCCTCGGGTCAGATCCATGAACGCCTCCTCGAGCGAGGCTTGATGCGGTGCCAGCCCGTGCAGCACGATCCTGTGCGCGGCGGCCGCCTCGCCGACCTGCTCGACGGTCAACCCGCTCACCTCGAGCGCCGCACCGTCGACCCCGGAAACGTCGCCGCCGAGACCCGACAGGACTTCGGCCAGCGCCGACGACTGAGGCGTGCGCACGTGGACGAGCTTCTTCGACGCGCCGGCGACGAAGTCCGCGACGCTCGTGTCGGCGATCAGCTTCCCGCGGCCGATCACGATCAGGTGGTCCGCGGTCTGCGACATCTCACTCATCAGATGCGACGAGACGAACACGGTCCGTCCGTCGGCAGCGAGCCCCCTGAGAACGGTTCGAATCCAGTGAATCCCTTCGGGATCGAGGCCGTTGACCGGCTCGTCGAGCATCACGGTCTGAGGGTCGCCGAGTAGGGCAGTCGCGATACCGAGTCGCTGGCCCATCCCCAGCGAGAACTTGCCGGCGCGCTTTCTGGCCACGTCGTGGAGCCCGACGAGGTCGATCAGCTCGTCGACCCGCCTCTTGCCGATCCCGTGGGTCTGCGCGAGCGCCAGGAGGTGGTTGCGCGCCGACCTGCCGGTGTGGACCGACCGCGCCTCGAGCAGCGCGCCGACCTCGTGGATCGGCGCTGCATGCTCGCGATACGGCTTTCCGTTCACGACGACGTTGCCCTTCGTCGGCCGGTCGAGCCCGAGGATCAGCCGCATCGTGGTGGACTTGCCGGACCCGTTCGGCCCGAGGAACCCGGTGACGATTCCAGGCCGCACGTCGAATGAGAGATCGTCGACGGCGCGTTTCTCGTCGTAGTCCTTGGTCAATCCGCGCGCTTCGATCACACAGGCAGAGAAGCACGCATTCTCTGACGATTCTCTGAGCGTCTGCGCCGCCGGGGGCCGCTGAGCCGGGTCGTCGACGTTTCAGCGCGCTCCCTCGGGGCACTATCCCTCGATCGAGCCTGCAGGACACGTGTCGCGCGGAGCGAAGGGCGCCGAAACAGCATGAGCATGCCCAGGGTCATCCTCGCGGCCGTTGCCGCCGCATTGCTGAGCAGCGCCCTCGTCGGGGCGTCGGCCGCAGCGACCCCGAAGGAACAGCTGCGCGACAAGCAGGCGCAGGCGCAGCACGTGCTCGGCGAGGTGAATCAACTCGACGCGCGGTTCGGCGCGACCGTCGAGGCGTGGAACGGCGCCAAGTACGAATTGGGCCTGGCGCAGAAGGAGCTTGCCGCCGACCGGGCGTCGTTGCGCGTCGCCGAGCGACAGCGCCGGCTGGCGCTCAAGCACGTCACGGATCGCGTCGTCGCGCTCTACGAAGGCGATCCGGCGCCGTCGACGCTGGCGATCTTCCTCGGCGCCCGCAGTCTGGGAGACGTGATCGACGAACTCCAGGCCGCGCATGCCGTCGCCGCAGCGGACCACAGGCTTGCCGTGCAGGCGACCGTTGTGCGCGACCGGTACGCGAAAGCCGTGCGAAACGTGTCCGCGACCGAACGCCGGCGGCACGACGCCGTCGACCAGCTCGATCAGCAGCGCTCGCAGATCGGGTCGCTGCTCACGCAGCGACGTGCGCTGCTCGCGTCGGTCCAGTCGGAGGTCGACACACTCCGCGCCGAGGAGGCGCGCCGCCAGGCCGCGCTGGAGGCAGAGGCGAAGGCACGGCTCGCCCGGGAAGCTGCGGCGCAGCGCGCCCAGGCACGAGCCGACGCCGCAGCAGCCGCAGCGGCGAAGGCGAAAGCCGCTTCGCCGGACCCGACGAGCGTGGCTGCCCCGCCGACGGCTCCAGGCACCACGACGACGGTCGTCCCGCCGGTCGAGACAGTGCCCTCCGGCCCGATCTCCGGCGGCCACCCGGAAGCGGCGACGATCGCGCTCCGCTACCTCGGCGTGCCGTATCAGTGGGGAGGCTCGACGCCGGCCGGCTTCGACTGCTCGGGACTCGTCATGTACGTGTACTCGCAACTCGGTATTACGCTGCCGCATTTCGCCGCGGCGCAGTACGGCTTCGGCTCAGCCGTCCCGCGGGACCTTTTGCAACCGGGCGACCTCGTCTTCTTCGAGAACCTCGATCACGTCGGGATCTACATCGGCGGCGGGCAGGTCGTGCACGCGCCGAGCACCGGCGACGTCGTCAAGATCTCGAACCTGGCGGACTGGGGCGCGAGCTACGTCGGCGCCAGACGCATCTAGCGATCGTCGGGGCCGATCAGGCCGACCACGTTGGAGCGGCGCGCACCTCGGCGCGCTTCGAGCCGCTCGACCAGGTCGGTGACGCGCTGCTCGAGCTCGTCGCCGTCCGCCTCGGCGGCGGCCGCGTACAGCGCCGGCCAGCGCTGAGCACGCCAGTGGCGGAGAAGGCGGTAGTCGACGTTGTCGTCCATCGGGCCTACAGATCGACCAATCGGCCCCGGGGCTTTAGGCGGCGTCGCCGAAGGGCGGAGCAGGCGTTCCATCGCCGTGGCGGCTCAGTCCCGCGCGCGGCGATGGACGAAGACGTTGTCGAGCGCGGCTCGCCGCCCGACCGCCAGCGCTCCCGTCAGGACCGCGGCGTCGCCGAGGCTCGACGCCTCGACGCGTGGCGGATCCGGCAGCCAGTCTGCGAGCAGACGCCGGATCCCGTCGTACAGGAGGTCGCCGTTCGCGCCGATCCCGCCCCCGAGGACGACGAGCCCCACGTCGGCGACGGCTGCGATCGGAGCGATGTGGAGGGCGATCCGCCGTGCCTCCTCCGCCACGACGTCGACCGCCACCTCGTCGCCCGCACGCGCCGCGGCGAAGATCAGGCGCGTGTCGTACGGTGGCTCGAGCGTGGTGCTCCTGCCGCTTGCCAGCTCGCGCGTCAACTCGCAGAGTGCGCCCGCGCAAGGGTCGACCTCCTCGGTCAGCCCGACCCGGGTGTAGTCGAGCTCGCCTGCCGCGCCGTTCTGGCCCCGGTGCAGCTCGCCCCGGAGCACCAACCCCGAACCGAGACCGGTGCCGATCGAGATGAAGACGAAATCGTCGACGCCTCGTGCAACGCCTCGCCACTGCTCGCCGAGCGCGGCGAGGTTGATGTCGTTCTCCAACGTCACCTCGAGTCCCAGTCGATCCCGTAGCTCGTCGGCGAACTGCTCGCCTTCGAGACCGGCGACGTTCTCGGCGAGCGTGATGCGCTTGTTCAGGACAGCGCCCGGGACTCCGACGACGACGCCGTCGACGTAGGCATCCGCCGACGTCTCGAGCAACGATTCGGAGAGGGAGACGATGGCGTCGACTGCCGCGTCCGCGGTGCGCTCGGGGAGCTCGACGTCCTGACGCGCGCGCACCTCGCCCGTCAGGTCGCAGAGCGCCCCGCGCACGAAGCGGGCGCCGACGTCGAGCCCCAGCACGTAGGCCGCCTCCGGCACCGGCTCGAAGAAGACCGCGCCGTAACTCGGCCCGTCGCCCTCCGGCGCCGTCTCGCGCACGAGCCCGGCGTCCAGGAGCGACTGCAGGGCCAGCGAGACAGTGGGCTTCGAGATGCCGACGCGACGTGAGATCTCGGCCCGCGAGACCGGGGAATAGCTGCGGATCGCATCCAGTACCGTGCGCTCGTTGAGATTCTTGAGCAGCGGCGGAGTAGCACGACTGGACGTCATCGAGTTAGCAAGCTTAACACGATGGAGCACGGATCCCCGTTGACAGCCGGGATGTCGGCGTCATAGGGTCATTCTCGTTTGGAACACTTACTCGTTTCGATTCCCCGGGAGGCCGCATGAGACGTAGCGCAGCGGCAGTCGTGCTCGTCGTCGGAGCCCTCGCGATCGCCGCGGGTGCGCTGGCGAGTGGCGCGCACCGCTCCTCGCCGACGAAATTGACTGTCTGGGTCGGCTGGAGCGCCGGCCACGAGCTGACCAGCTTCAAGAAGCTGGCCGCCGAGTACGACAAGAATCACCCCGAGGTGACGATCAACGTCGTCGGCGGCATCGACGACAACAAGATCGTCGCCGCGATCAGGTCGGGCACTGCGCCTGACGTCGTCAGTTCGTTCAACTCGTACAACGTCGGCAACTACTGCGGCAGCGGCGGGTGGGTCGACCTGGCACCGCTGATGAAGAAGTCCAACATCAATGCGTCGATGTTCCCACCGGCGCCTCGCTACTACACGCAGTACGAGGGCAAGCGGTGTGCGCTGCCGCTGCTCGCGGACGACTACGGCCTCTACTACAACAAGACGTTGTTCAAGGCGGCCGGGATCACGCGTCCTCCGCACACGACCTCGGAGCTCGCCGCCGACGCAAAGAAACTGACGGTCCGCGACAAGAGCGGCAACATCAAGGTCGCCGGCTTCGATCCGGTGATCGGCTTCTACGAGAACACGCCCGACCGCTGGATCCAGCAGTACGGCGGTAAGTGGGTCGACTCGAAGGGGCACTCGCTGATCGGCACCGATCCGGCCTGGGCGAAGTTCGCGAAGTGGCAGAAATCGCTCATCGACTGGTACGGGTACGACAAGCTGGTGCGCTTCCAGGCGCAACCGATGGACGAGTTCACCCCGTCGCAAGGGTTCGAGACCGGGAAGCTCGCGATGAACTTCGACGGCGAGTGGCGCGTCGCGTTCATCCACAACGAGCATCCGAACCTCAACTACGGGACCGCGCCGATGCCAGTCGACGATGCGCATCCCGAGCTGTACGGGTCGGGCTACATCAACGGGACGATCATCGGCATCCCGCGCGGGGCCAAGCACCTCGACCAGTCGTGGGCCCTCGTCAAGTACCTGACCACGAACAGTCACTTCCTCGCGCAGTTCTCAAACCTGATCCGGAACGTCCCGACGACGACTGCGTCGTTGACGTCGCCGGAGATCGCGCCGGACGCTCACTTCTCGACGTTCCTGAAGATCTTCGGCAACTCGAAGTCCAACACCTCCCCGATCCTCGCGTCGGGACAGGCCTACACGAACTCGGTGCAGCACTTCTTCCAGCAGTGGCAGACCGGCAGCGTCAAGGACCTGAACTCCGGTCTCAAGAACCTCGCGAAGCAACTCGACGCGCAGGTCGCCCAGGCCAAGGGCGGCGGCGGCGGGGTGCCGTGAGCCAAGCCGTGACAACGGCCGGGGCAGCAGCCCCGGCCGTCGCACTTCGCACTCGGGCGAGGCGGCGGGCCGACTGGCGCCGCCGCCGCCTCGTCCTTCTTCTGATGAGCCCGTGGATCGTCGGGTTCAGCGTCTTCTTCGCCTACCCGCTCGTGATGAGCGCGTACCTCTCGTTCAACCACTACGACCTG
This sequence comes from uncultured Thermoleophilia bacterium, assembly GCA_963708505.1. Lineage (GTDB taxonomy): Bacteria > Actinomycetota > Thermoleophilia > Gaiellales > Gaiellaceae > PALSA-600. The sequence goes on along the minus strand of CAVPST010000007.1, from coordinate 461,922 downwards.
CTCTCACCGCCGCGCTGGGTCGGGTGGGCGAACTACCACTACCTGCTACGGGTCGACCCTCAGACCTGGGTCGCCGTCAAGAACACGCTGATCTGGATGGTCGCCATCGCGGTGCCGGCCCAGGTGCTGTTCGCCTTCGTGATCGCGTCGCTGCTCGTGCGCGCGAAGAGCGGCGGCGGCTTCTTCCGCACCGTCTTCTACCTGCCTGCGCTGGCGCCGCCCGTGGCGGCCGCGCTCGGCTTTGTCTACCTACTGAACCCGGCGACAGGCCCGGTGAACGTCATCCTCGGGCACCTGGGCGTCCAGGGCCCACTCTGGTTCAACTCGCCGACCTGGGCGAAGCCCGCGCTGATCCTTCTCAGCCTCTGGGGGGTCGGCAACGTGATGATCATCTTCCTCGCCGCCGTGCTCGACGTGCCGCAGCATCTGTACGAGTCCGCGGAGCTCGACGGCGCGGGGTGGTGGCAGCAGATGCGCTGGGTGACGCTTCCGATCATCAGCCCGGTGATTCTCTTCTCCGTCGTGCTCGGCGTCATCCAGGGCCTGCAGTACTTCACCCAGGCCTATGTCGCGGCCAGCATCGCGTCCGGCCAGGCGTCGCAGGCAGGCGACACGTTCAGCGGGCTCGGCTACCCCAACGACTCGACGCTGTTCTATCCCGTGCTCCTCTACCAGCACGGCTTCAACGACTTCCAGATGGGCTACGCGTCGGCGATGGCGATGCTCCTGCTCATCGTCGCCTTCGCGGTGACGCTCGTCATCGTGCTCAACTCGCGCAGGTGGGTGCACCAGGCGGCGCCGCGGTGACGGCGTCGGCGGCGCCCGCGACGATCGCGCGTCGCCGTCCGCCGGCCGCGGTCCGGCGAAAGCGATTTCTGCTCGCGGTCGCACGCCACAGCGTGCTGATCGCGTTTGCGGTCGCGTTCCTGGCGCCGTTCGTGTTCATCGTCCTCACCTCGCTGATGACGACGAACCAGGCGCTTTCCGCCCACCTGTGGCCCCACCCGTTCCGGCTCAGGAACTTCGTCGACGTGTTCACGACCGCGCCGCTGTGGCGCTGGGCGCTCAACACGATGATGTACTCCGTTCTCGCGACGATCGGGCTGCTGCTCTCGTCCATCCCGGTCGCCTATGCGCTCGCGCGGATCCGGTGGAAGGGCCGCGACGTCGCCTTCATCGTCGTGCTGGTCGCGCTGATGCTGCCGCCGCAGGTCTCGGTGGTGCCGATCTACGTGATGTGGGCCAAGCTGCACCTGGTCGGGACGCTCTGGCCGCTCATCATCCCGAACTGGTTCGGCGACGCGTTCTCGATCTTCCTGCTGCGGCAGTTCTTCCTGACGATCCCCGAGGAGTACCTCGACGCCGCGCGAGTCGACGGTTGCGGCGAGCTTCGCATCCTCTTCACGGTCGTCACGCGTCTGGCGAAGCCCGCGATCGCTGCGGTGGCGCTCTTCTCGTTCCTCTACACGTTCAACGACTTCTTCCTCCCGCTGCTGTATGTCGGCGAGAACCAGCAGAACTGGGTGCTGTCGATCGGGCTCGCGCAGTTCCGGTCGCTGCATCAGGTGCAGTGGAACCTGACGATGGCCGCGACGCTGCTCGTGATGGCGCCTGTGATCATCCTGTTCTTCGTCGCGCAGCGCGCGTTCGTCGAGGGCATCACGCTGACAGGGGTCAAAGGATGAAGGTGACAGTCGTCGGCGGCGGCTCGACGTACACCCCGGAGCTCGTCTCGGGCCTCACGCGGCTCGACGTCACGGAGCTCGCCCTGCACGACATCGACCCTGAGCGCCGCGACGTGGTCGGCGGCCTCGCGCGCCGCATGCTGGCAAAGCAGGGCTACGCGCGGCGGGCTCGAGATCACCGACGACCTCGACTCGGCGGTCTCCGGGGCGGACTTCGTGCTGATCCAGATTCGCGTAGGCGGCCAGAACGCCCGTCTGGCCGACGAGACGTTCCCGCTCCCCTGCGGCTGTATCGGACAGGAGACGACCGGCGCCGGCGGTCTCGCGAAGGCGCTGCGAACCGTCCCCGTCGTGCTCGGCATCGCCGATCGCGTCCGCGAGCTCTCGGATGCCTGGATCGTCGACTTCACGAACCCGGTCGGCATCGTCACGCGCGCGCTGCTCGACGCCGAGCATCGCGCGATCGGTCTCTGCAACGTCGCGATCGGCTTCCAGAGGCAATGGGCAGCGCGGCTCGGCGTCGAGCCGAGGCGCGTGCTCGTCGACCAGGTGGGGCTCAACCACCTGACCTGGGTCCGGCATGCGCTCCTCGACGGCGAGGACGTGCTGCCGCAGGTGATCGCCGACCATGGCGACGAGCTGGCCGCAGCGCTCGAGCTTCCCCGCCGCGTCCTCGACGAGCTCGGCGCCGTGCCGTCCCCGTACCTCCGCTACTTCTACGCGCACGACGAGGTGCTGCGCGAGCAGCTCGACGGTGTGCCTCGCGCACAGGTCGTCGCCGACATCGAGCGTGGGCTGCTGGAGCTCTATCGCGATCCGGCGCTGGTCGAGAAGCCCGCGCTGCTCGAGCAGCGGGGCGGTGCCTTCTACAGCGAGGCTGCGCTCGGGCTCGTCTCGTCGCTCGTCTCGGGGGACGACGCCGTGCACGAGGTCGACATTCGCAACAACGGCACGCTCGCCGGGCTCGCGGACGACGATGTGGTCGAGGTGCCGGCACGGGTCACACGTGACGGCGCGGTGCCGCTGCCGCAGGAGGCGCTGGCGCCCGAGCTCCTCGGCCTCGTCCAGCACACGGCTGCCTACGAGCGCCTCGCCGCGGCCGCGGCCTTGAGCCGCGACGAGCTCGACGTCAAGAAGGCGCTCCTTGCGCACCCGCTCATCGGCCAGTACGCGATCGCCGAGGAGCTGCTCGAGCGCATGGCCGCCGAGGTGCTTGCATGATCCTCGCCGTCGACGGAGGCAATTCGAAGACTGACCTCGCGCTGCTCGACGACGACGGCACACTCATCGCGCACGTCCGCGGGCCGCTCAGCTCGCCGCACCACCTCGGTCTCGGCGGGTGCGTCGACGTCCTGCAGGAGCTCGTCGACCGTGCCGGGCTCGACGGCCGTCAGGCCGACGTCGGGCAGGTGCTGCTCGCCGGCGTCGACTTCCCGGAGGAGGAAGAACGGCTGCAGACCGCAATCGCCCAGCGCGGCTGGGCGGCGCGCCTGCGGGTCGGGAACGACACGTTCGCAGTGCTCCGTGCCGGTACGGAGAGCGGGTGGGGCATTGCGATCACCTGCGGCGCCGGCATCAACTGCGTCGGTGTCGGACCCGACGGCCGCCACGTGCGGTTCCCGGCGCTCGGAGAGATCACCGGCGACTGGGGCGGCGGCTCCGACGTCGGCATGGCCGGGCTGTTCGCCGCGTCGCGAAGCGAGGACGGGCGCGGGCCGAAGACGGAGCTGGAGCAGCTCGTTCCCGCTCACTTCGGCTACGACGCTCCTTCCGCGGTGGCGTACGCGATGCACATCGGCGAGCTGTCGCGGCGCAGGGTGATCGAGCTCGCACCGGTCGTGCTCGGGTCGGACGATCCGGTCGCCCTGGAGATCGGCGATCGGCTCGCAGACGAGATCGTTGCCCTCGCCGGCGCGACGTTCGTGCGGCTCGGCTTCAGCGACGAGACGGTGGAAGTGCTCGTCGGCGGCGGTCTGATGCGCTCGGCGGATCAGCGCCTGCTCGCGCGCATCGAACGCGGACTGCGCGAGGTCGGCGCCGGCATCGTGCTCCTTCAGACGAGTCAGCCTCCGATCGTCGGAGCCGCGCTGCTGGGGCTCGACGCTGTCGGGGCCGACGCCGTCGCGCAGCAGAGGCTGAGGGCCGAGCTCGGGGCGGCAGTCGAGCGCCTCGAGACCGAACGCTCGGAGGTGGCCTGATGGCGGACGTGCGCTATGAACAGGCGACGCGGATCTACGACGGGACGGAACAGCCGGCCGTCGACAGCCTCGACCTGCACGTCGTGGACGGCGAGTTTCTCGTCATGGTCGGGCCGTCGGGATCGGGCAAGACGACGGCTCTACGCATGCTTGCCGGGCTCGAGCAGGTCGACGCCGGGTCGATCTGGATCGGCGGTCGTGAGGTGACGGACCTGCAGCCGAAACAGCGCGACATCGCGATGGTCTTCCAGAACTACGCGCTCTACCCGTACCTCACCGTCGCTGCGAACATCGGGTTCCCGCTGCGCATCGCGCGGGTGCCGAAGTCGGAGCGCGCGCGTCGTGTGAACGAGGTGGCGAAACTCCTCGGGCTCGAGTCGTATCTCGAGCGACGTCCCGGCCAGTTGTCCGGCGGACAGCGCCAGCGCGTGGCGATGGGGCGGGCGATCATTCGCGAGCCCAGCGTGTTCCTGATGGACGAGCCGCTCTCGAACCTCGACGCGAAGCTCCGCGTGCAGATGCGAGCCGAGATCGCGTCGCTGCAGTCGCGCCTCGAGATCACGACCGTCTATGTGACGCACGATCAGTCCGAGGCGATGACGCTCGGCCATCGCGTCGCGGTGCTCGGAGACGGCCACCTGCAGCAATGCGACACGCCACGGGTGCTCTACGAGCAGCCGGCGAACACGTTCGTCGCCGGCTTCATCGGCTCCCCGGCGATGAACCTCTGTTTGTGCCAACTTGGCACAAACGGTTCGGTCTCCCTCGGCGGCGTCGCTGTGGAGCTGCCCCAGGGCGCCCGCGACCGGCTCGGTGACGGCGTCGTCGTCGGGCTGCGGCCCGAGTCCCTCGAGCTCGCGCCGGACGGGATCGCCGCGTCGGTGGAGGTCGTCGAGGAGATCGGGGCCGACGCCTACGTCTTCTCGTCGGCTCAGCTCGACGGCGAGGAGCTGAAGCTCGTCGCCCGCGTCGAGTCGAGACAGGCGCCGGAGCGGGGTGCCCGCATCGCACTCCGGCCGCGGCCGGGTGAGGCGCACCTGTTCGATCCGCACACCGGCTCGCGGCTTTAGTGTCGGATGTCTGAGCACGCCCACTGAGCCATCCGACCAAGAGCTCGTTGCAGCGCTGCGTGCAGGCGACGAGGCTGCCTTTGCCCGGATCGTGCGCGAGTGGAACTCCTCGCTGCTTCGCGTCGCGCGCATCTTCGTCCCTTCACGCGCGGTCGCCGAGGAGGTGGTGCAGGAGACCTGGGTGCGCGTGCTCGGCGCCCTCGACCGCTTCGAGGGGCGCTCGTCGCTCAAGACCTGGGTCTTCCGGATCCTCGTCAACACGGCGAAGACCCGAGCCCAGCGCGAGGGGCGGGTCCTGCCGTTCTCGGCGCTCAGCGATCCAGCGCGTGTGCCGGAGGCGGCGGTCGATCCCGATCGCTTCCGGCCCGAGGACGACGAGCGCTATCCGGGCCACTGGTCGGTGCCGCCCCGCGACCTGCCCGAGGAACGGCTGCTGGCTGCCGAGACGCGCATGAAGCTCGTCGAGGCGATCGACGCCCTGCCCGCGACGCAGGCGGCCGTGATCCGGCTGCGTGACGTCGACGGCTGGTCGTCGGAAGAGGTTTGTAACGCCCTCGATCTCACGGAGGTCAATCAACGTGTTCTCCTCCATCGGGCCCGCGCCAAGGTGCGGCGCGCGCTCGAGGACTACCTCGCCCCTGACAAATGACCGTCGACGCCGAATCACTCAGCTGCCAGGAGCTCGTCGAGCTCGTCACCGACTACCTCGAGGGAGCTCTCGGGCCCGCCGACCTGCGCCGGTTCGAGCAGCACATCGATGGCTGCGCCGGCTGTACGCGCTACCTCGAGCAGCTGCGCGCGACGATTCGGATAGTGGGCGCGATTACGACCGACGACCTGTCGCAAGAGATGGAGCGCGAGCTGCTCGCCGCGTTCAGCGACTGGGTGCGCAGGTAGCACCGGCCGCTGCCGGCTCGAGCACGATCTGACCGACGAGCACTCCCGCCGAGCGCGGCTCGCCGACCGTGAGCGAGGTGCTCGGATCACCCTCGACCGGAGAGGCACCAATCGTCCTCAGGGTCACGTCGGCCGGTCGGTGCGCAGGGACGCAGACCGTCGCTTGCAGCTCGCCCGCCGAATTCGTCGCCTGGAGCTTCCACGTGCCCGTGTTCGAGGTCAACGTGACCGGCCGCTGCTGATTCTCCGGTGCGGAGATCGTCACGCGCAGCGTTCGCAGCAACGGACGCGCCTGCTTGCGGCCGGGAAACACCCGGATGCGGGCTGCCATGCCCGGACGCGTCCACCCGTCGGGATACAGCCCGTAGGTCACCCAGTCCGCCCGCCACGGCCTCTCCGGGAACACGATCGAGACACCGCGCTGAGTGGCCAGGTGCCGGCCTTCGATGTGGAAGCGCGCGTCTGTCGCAGCCTGTGCGACGTACGAGTCGACGTCGAAGTTCGCGAGGCCGGTCGTCGGGTCGAAGCGAGGATCGATCTTCGGAAAGCTGCCGGGCGGCGTGCCGGAGAACTGATTCGGGTGCGCGGCCTCCCGGTCGACCGACCGGTTCCAGAACTCGAAGTCCCACCAGAACCCGGCGTTCGCCCAGTAGTCCCCGCGGATCACGGGATACGGCACCATCACCGCCTCCGAGTTCGTCGTGATCGTGCGGTCGACCCAGCCGAAGACGATGCTCTGGTCGAGTGTGATCGGCAACCCCGACGTGCCGTTGACCGCGAACAGGCGCTTGAAGGCGTAGCCCGTCTCGGCGGGAAGCGCGACGAGCAGCAGGACCGCAGCTCCCAGCGCGACCGTTGCGCGCGAGAGCAGAAGAGTTGCCTCGACGTACGCGACGGCGACGACCACGGCAGCGAGGCCCAGGAAGATCCGGACTCCCGTCACGCCATGCAGCTCTCTGAGCAGCCAGTCGTTGATGACGGAGGCCGGAGTGTCGGCATTGAGCTTGACGAAGCTCGTCAGCGGCGCTCGCCAGAAGCCGATCGCGAGAAGGGCGACGGGAACCGCCAGCGACCAGCGCGGAGGACGGGCGGCCGTCAACGCAGCCGCGAACGCCGTCAGGATCACCGGCGTGAGGTAGAAGAGGTAGCGGTCACGCACGAGCCCGCCCCCGAAGCGGAGGTCGAACGATGCGACCTCGACGGACAAGATCACGATCGTCGTGACGGCGAGCCAGGCGAACGCGTGGCGCTCGGTGTTCTCGGAGCTGCCGAGATTCGAGACGAGCCACGCACCTCCGACCACGAACGGCAGCAGCCCGCCGGCGAGCGCGACGACCGCGAGGTGCGCCGGCGCTGAGCCGAAGATCTGCACGGGCAGCGGGTTTCCGCTCGCGGTCTGCGCATACGTGCCGAGGACGTGGCGGCCGCTCGCGAGGATGCCGATCGCGGCCACTCCTCCCAGGACATAGAGGACGACGAGCACGAGATGGGCGCGCAGGGTCGCGCGCAGACGCCGTGCGACGAGGCCGTGCAGGAGAATTGCTGCGGCCAGCACGACGGCCAGCGCGTAGAACTGCGTGCGCGCGAGCACCGCCACCGTGAGCGCCGCCGCCGCGAGGACGTCGTTCCGTGCAGACGGCCGTGCGATCGTGGCCTGGCTTGCGAGGAGCGCCAGGGTGAAGGCCGGATAGGCCACGACCTCGCTGAGCAGGAACGACGAAAGCGTCATCCAGGGCACGGCCACGCTCGCGGCCGCGACGACGTACGGGAGCCACGAGCTCTGGGTCACGCGCTTCGCGAGCACGTACGCCGGGAACAGCGTCGAGCACATCACGAACGCATTCAGGACATGCGCCTCGTGGAAGCCGTGCAGGACGGCGCCGTGACGGAAGACGGGGGCGATCACCAGCGGATAGAGCTGGTTGACGTTCGCGATCACCTCGGTGTGCACCCTCGGCAGGAGCGAATGTGAGCGATCGACGCTCAGCGCAAGGCGCTCGTACAGGAGCTCGTCGGTCATGACGAACCAGTCGGCGATCCGGCGTGTGAGCAGGGAAAGGCCGAGGCCGAGACCCACCCAGAGCCCGACCAGCACGAGCACCGTGGTCAGGCGTGTCCGCACAGCGTGCACGGTAAACGTCCGGTCGGCGCCTTTACATGCCGCTCAAAGAGCCTCGCTACGGTGCCGCCGTCGCCGGTTTCGAGAAGGAGGATCTGCCCGTGAACAGACCCGGACGCTTGCTGCTGGTCGCACTCGTTGCGCTCTTCGCTCTGCCTGCTGCGACCGCCGCCGCTGCCAACCGCATGCCGATCGGCTTTTTCGACGATGTGTCGTTCCGATACTCGGCGGATCGGGCTCAGAACCTCGAGGACGCAGCGGCGACCGGCGCTTCGGTCATTCACACGAACGTGAGCTGGGCGACGATCGCCCCGACCCGGCCCGCGAACCCCTTGAACGGCGACGACCCTGCGTACGGCCTCAGCAACCTCGACGATCTCGTCTTCCAGTCGGGGCTCTACGGGATGCGCGTGATGATCAACATCACCGGGACGCCCAAGTGGGCAAACGGCAACACGACGCCGAACCACCTGCCGAAAAAGGCCTCCGACCTGACGACCTTCGCCAAGATGCTCGCGACCCGCTACGACGGCCGGCATGGGCACGGCTCGGTGGGGCTCTACTCGGTGTGGAACGAGCCGAACCTCCAGTTGTTCCTGACGCCGCAGTACTCGGGCAAGAAGATCGTCGGCCCGGCGAACTACGCCAAGCTCTACAAGGCGGCGTACGCCGGGATCAAGGCCGGGAACCCACTGGCACAGGTGGCGATCGGCGAGACATCCGCGCGCGGCCGCGACAAGCCGCTTGCGACGGCGAGCGCGTCCGTCGCTCCCGGCACGTTCGCCCGGCTGCTCTCGCAGGTCAAGGGGCTCAAGTTCGACGCATGGGCGCACCATCCGTACCCGACGTCGCCGAACCTGCCGCCGATGCAGAAGGTCCGCTACCCGAACGTCACCCTCTCGACGCTGCCGCAGTTCGAGAAGGACCTCGCGAAGTGGTTCCACCGGAAGGTCCCGATCTGGATCACCGAGTACGGCCACGAGACGAAGCCAGGTGAGCCTCACGGCGTCTCGACCGCGACCCAAGCCGCCTACGCGAAGCAGGCGCTGACCATCGCCAAGGCCGACCCGAACGTCGAGATGTTCGTCTGGTTCACCTTCCGCGACAGCGCAGGCAACCCCTGGCAGAGCGGGCTCGAGGGTCCATCCGGCACGCCGAAGCCGGCGTACTCGGCGTTCACCGGGATCTCGCGCCTGACGGACGGCCAGAGCTTGGTGGTGAAGGCAGGCAAGGCGCCGAAGATCACCATCTACGTTCCGTACCTCGGCTACTACTCGCCGCCGGGCACGCAGATCGGCGTCTTCTACACGGTCTTCGACGGGACCAAGGTCGTCGCGCGCGGAACCCCGACGGCCGTGATCGGGCTCGACGAGTCTGCGTCGTTCGTGCCGGCCTTCACACCGGTCAAGGGGCACAAGTACAACGTCGTCTCCGTCGCGAACGAGCCGAACGGGCACAACGAGACCCGCACGACCTACGTCACGGTCGCGTGACCGGCACGCCGCCTACTGGCGCGCGAGCCTGAGCACCACTGCAACCGCACTGACCGCCGCCGCGGCTCCCGCGGCGGCGATCAGCAACCCTGCGGAGGCGGAGATCGCAGCAGCCGCGAGGAGGAAGAAGTCCAGCAGCAGCGCGGCTGCGGCCAGCGCGAGCAGGGTCAACGCGCGGCGGATCACGAGCGCGGGCTCCGCGCGGATCCGCGCGTCGTGGTCGATCGACCAGGAGGCCAGCTCAGCCGACACCAGCAGCAGCACGCCGACGACCGACGCCCACGGATCGACGAGCGAGGTTCCGTGGCGGGTCGTGACGTAGCCGGCTCCGGTCAGCACGACGGCCCACGGGATCGTCGCCGGCCAGCGCAGGACGAGACCGCCGGCGAGCAGCACCAGGCCGGCGATGCAGCCGCCGGCGGCAACGCCGCCGAGCGATGCGCCGGAGAGGGCTCCGTAGGCGCCTGCCGCAGCGAGCGCGCTGAGCGCGCCGACCGCGGTGATCAGACGCGCGCGTGCCGGGCGTAGCGCCTGAATGCCCGCACCTCCTCGAGAATCGCCTGCAGCGGCGTCTTTGCGTCCCATTCGACGACGGCGACCCCGGCGCGTTGGAGCCGGTGGCGCAGGGCGTCTCGCCGAAGCCGCCAGAGGTCGTACGCAACGGCGTCGAGCCCGCGGGGTGGGCGTTCGGTGAACGGGACCGGTGAGATGTCGACGACCGCCAGATCGAAGCCGCGGGCGCGCAGGTTGAGCAGCGCCCCGACAGAGCGGGGGTCGATCAGCGGCGATAGCCCGATCACGAGGGCGTTCGGCGGCAAGGTCCGCCGCGGGATCACGTCGATCTCCTTCCAGTAGTACGAGAGGACGATCTGTGTGTCGAGCAGTGCGTCGATGATGCGATAGAGCTGGACGAGACCGGTGCCGGGCATCAGCCAGCGGAGGATCCCGCCGAAGGCGACGAGCCCCACGCGATCGCGCCGGCGGATGTACGCATCGGCCAGCGTCGCTGTCGCCCGCACCGCCAGGTCCAGCGTGCTCTCGTCGCCGCGCCTCGCCTCTGCGAACGAATCGACGAACAGGATCACGTCGGTGTTCCGCTCGGGGTGGCTCTCGTTCACCCACAGGTCGCCGCGGCGCGCGCTGGCCCGCCAGTTGACCCGTTTTAACGGGTCGCCGGACGTCCAGGGCCGGATGTCGGCGAACTCGATCCCTTCACCCTTCACGCGCGCCACCTCGTTGCCCGTGAAGACCTGTGTCTCTGCGGGCGCCAGGACGCGGCGAAGCACCTCCTCGCGCGGGTACGTGCGCAACTCGGGACGCGTATCGGCCGTGAACTCCCAGGTGAGCAGACCGAGCGGGTCGCGCGCGCGTAGGTAGGTCGGGCCGATCACATGGCCGCCCCACCTCGCGGCTCGGAGCGTGAACTCCAGCTCGCGCTGCTCGCCTGCCCTGAGGTGCAGGCCGACCGGGTTCCGGCCCTGCTCGAGTTCCACGCCGTCGGGTAGGCGGACATAGATGTCGAGCCGGTCGACCGGCGAGGCGGCTGTGACCGCAACGGCCGCGCCGACCACGTCTCCTTCCAGTGCGCGCTCGTGGTCGAGCGCAACGGCGACCGTGAGCCGTGGCGGTGTCGCAAGGGCGAGGCCCGCCGAGAGCGCGAGTAGGAACGGCGCCGTCAGCGCTACGAGCTCAGGGCGTGCGAGGACGAGCGCCGCGAGCAGGCCGATGCCCGAGATGGCTGCGTACGCGGCGAGCTTCGCCGTCGCGGAGCGCGTCACCGTGTTGTCTGTGCGAGGTCTTCCGCGGCCGGCGTCGGCACCAGGTCGAGCCGCTCACGCACGACGTCTTCGGCTGAGACACGCTGAACCCACAGCTCCGGCCGGAGCGTCAACCGGTGGGCGAGCGCCGGGACGGCGACGAGCTTGACGTCGTCGGGCGTCACGTAGTCGCGCCCAAGCAGGGCTGCGCGGCACCGTGCGAGCTTGAACAGCGCGAGCGAGCCACGCGGCGACGCGCCCACCTGGATCGACTGGGCATTCCGCGTCGCCGCGACGATGTCGACCATGTAGAGGCCGACCGGCTCGGAGACGTGAACCCCTTCGCATGCGGCCTGCATCGCGAGCAGGGTCGCTCGATCGACGACCGGCTCCAGGTCGACGTCGTCGCGCTGCCGCTCCCCGCGGGCGGCCAGCAGCCCCCACTCGTCTTCGCGGCTCGGGTAGCCGACCGACATCCGCAGCAGGAAGCGGTCGAGCTGAGCCTCGGGCAGCGGGTACGTCCCTTCGTACTCGATCGGGTTCTGGGTCGCGAGCACGAGGAAGGGTGGGCCGAGGGGGCGTGTCTGGCCCTCGTTCGTCACCTGGCGCTCCTGCATCGCTTCGAGGAGCGCGGCCTGGGTCTTCGGCGGGGCGCGGTTGATCTCGTCGGCGAGGAGGAGGTTCGTGAAGATCGGACCCGGACGGAACTCGAAGTCGGACTCGCGCTGGTTGTAGATCGACGAGCCGGTCACGTCCGACGGCATCAGGTCGGGCGTGAACTGGATGCGCGAGAAGTCGAGTGAGGTCGCGCGCGCGAACGAGCGCGCCATGAGCGTCTTGGCGAGCCCGGGGTAGTCCTCGATCAGGACGTGCCCGTCGGCGAGCAGCCCGAGCATGAGCAGTTCGAGCGCGTCGCGCTTGCCGACGACGGCCTTCTCGACCTCGTCGAGCACGCGGTTCGAGAGGCGGCCTACCTCGTCCAGATCCATCGCCACGCTCACATCCTCCCAAGGTCGTCGACGAGAGCGCGCAGTTCGGTCTCCGAGATGCCTTTCTCGAACCGCTCCTCGGGGGCAGGCCGGTCCGGGCGCAGGAGGTCCCACCAGCGTCCGAGCGTCTCCGGGCCGGGTGTGCGACCGGCGCGCTCGAGGCGGGCCTGGGCGATCTCCCGCAGTTGGGGCAGGAGCCTGAAGTGCAGGTCGAAGGCGGATGCGGTTGCGAGCGTCACCTCGCGCTCGAGCTTCTCGACCTCCGGCAGCCGCTTCTCCTGGCGCGACGTTTCGCCGAGGGCCGCGGTGAACTCGGAGCGCCGCCGGCGCGGGACCGCGTCTCCGGCCGCGGCGACGACACCGAGCATCAGCAGCCCGCCGACGACGAAGACGTAGGCGTGCAGCGTCACGTTCCGGACGCCGGGCTGCGCCGCGACGATGTAGCCGGTGACGATCGAGACGAAGACGAACAGGATGATCAGGTCGAGCAGATGGCGTCTCATTGGACGGCTACCTGCAGGTCGTCGCGGATCTCGCGGAGCGCGCCGATCGCATCTTGCTTCATCGAGCCATCGATCTCGTGGCGGCTGAACTTCGCCTGCTCGAAGAGAGACGTCAGGCGACTGACCGCGTCGGCGCGGGCGGTCAGGCCGAGCAGGATCCGCCGCAGGTACTCGAGGGGTGTCTCGCTCGGACGCCGGCGAAGACCGTGCCGCGCGAGCACGCCCTCCATCCTGGCGTAGGCGGCGATCACCGCCTTCCGCGCATCCGGCTCGGCTTCGAGGTCGTCGATCGCGTCGGTCATCGATGCGGCGAGGTCCTCGGCCACGGTCAGGCCGTCCAAGGGCGGCAGTTCGCTGCGCCGCTTGCGCCGCCGCCGGCGGTTGAGGAGGAAGACGGTCGACATGAGCAGGAGGCCGCTGATGGCGATCCAGAAGACGACCCACTGGAAGTGGGGGGCGTACTTCGACGGCGTCGGTTTGGCCTGGGCGTTGTTCAGCGTGTTCTGGACATTCTTCAACGGGTTGTTGCCTCCGAAGATGTGTCCGTGGTGGCGCTTGATGTAGAGGACGACGAGCACGATCAGCGCGAAGAACACCATCGTCAGGAAATTCGAGATCACGCGCGAGTGGAAGGGTTTTTGCTTGACGGTTCCTTCGCGCGCCTGCACCAGGAATCCCCAGATCGCGACGGGGATCGCGAGCACGAACAGGATCAGGAACGCCGTGAACGCGTAGCTGACGTACCCCGGCGTCGGCTGGGCGTGCGTCGCGTGGCCGAGTCCGCTCCTGCTCGCAAAGGCGACGATCGCGAGCAGCGCCAGCACGGCGACAGCGACAGCTGCCAGACGCAGGTTGCGCCCTGTTGGTGGCTCGAGAGGCTGCATGCGGGCTTGAGAACTTAGACGTCCGCCGGGCCGATTCGTTTTAGGCCGCTGTTAATCGCTCCCGACGTCCCGGCGGCCCGCCGGGAGCTAGGCTCCGCGATCGTGGCTCCTCTCGAAGGGAAGCGGGCGATCGTGACCGGCGCGTCGAGCGGGATCGGGGCCGCGACGTCGCGGGCGCTCGAGGCTGCCGGCGCGCGTGTGTACGGCGGTTCGCGGCGCGAGGGAAACCTCGACGTGAGGGATGTCGCCAGCGCTGAGCGGTTCGTCGCAGACGCGGTGGCCGAGCTCGGCGGGCTCGACATTCTCGTCAACAATGCCGGTCTCGCCCGCGGGCGAGACCCGGTGTGGGAGGCGAGCCCGGCCGACGAGATCGAGGTGATCGAGACGAACGTACTCGGGCTCATGCGCCTCACCCGGCTCTGCCTGCCGCACCTGGTCGACGGAGGGGGGCACATCGTCAACCTCGGATCGGTTGCCGGTATCTGGTCGTATCCGAGCGCGTCGTCGTACGTCGCGTCGAAGTTCGCGGTGCACGGCTACACACGCGCGCTCCGCGACGACCTCCAGGGCAAGCCGGTTCGCGTCACGAACGTCGCACCGGGCATGGTCGAGACCGACTTCTCGAAGGTGCGGTTCCACGGCGACGAGGAGAAGGGCAAGGCGGTGTATGCCGACGTCGCGATGGGCGGCCCGCTGAACGCGGAGGACATCGCCGACTGCATCATGTTCGCCCTCACCCGTCGCCCGAACGTGAACGTCGACGAGATCGTCGTGATGGCGCTCGCCCAGACCTCGGGCGGCAACATCCTGCGGGGGAGATAGACGCTAGCGTCGCTCCAGGGTGCGGACGTCGCGCGACAGGAACACGAGCGCGGTTGCGACGACGATCAGGACGGCTGCGCCGATGAACGTCGCGCGCGTGCCGACGGCTGCGGCGATCGGGCCGGCCGCGGCAAGACCGAGCGGTGAGAGGAAGAGCGAGCCCAGCGCGTCGTACGCCGCCAGGCGCGAAAGGCGCTCCTGCGGGATCTCCTGCTGCATCGTCGTGTCCCAGAGCACGCCGAAGATCTCGATCGCAGCGCCGGCGAGAAATGCGCAGACCGCGATCACGACGACCGGCGCCGGGCCGGCGAACGCCAGCAACGGCAGCGCCAGCGGAAAGACGGCGAATGTCGCGGCCCGCAGCATGCGACGCGGCCGCCAGCGGAGCATCACGAATCCCGTCAACAGGTTTCCGGCCGTCGACGCGGCAAGGATGATGCCGAACGGGCCGGCGCCGCCGAGGTCGGCGTTCGCGACCTCGGGGCCGAGGACGTTCACCGCCCCGGCTTGCGCGGCGACGACGAACGAGAACTGGAGAACGATCGCCCAGAGCCAGGTTCGAGACCAGAAGTCGTGCCAGCCTTCGCGCAGCTCGTGCAGGACGGTGCTGCCTGCCTTGCGCACTGCGGCCTGAATGCGCATCTGCGCGAGCACGAGCGCGGCGAGGCCGTAGCTCGCAGCATCGAAGCCGATCGCCCAGCCGGGGCTCGTGGCCGCGACGAGGAGGCCCCCGAGTGCGGCGCCGGCGATGTTCGTCGAGTTGATGGAGAGCCGGAGCGTCGCGTTTGCCGACTGCAGCATCGAGACAGGCACCGTCTGCGGAACGATCCCCGCGCTTGCCGGATAGAAGAACGCCGACGCGCTGCTGTTGACGGCGGCGAGCGCCGCCAGCTCCCAGAGCTTCGCGTGGCCCGAGAGGAGCAGGGCCGCGGTGGTCGCCTGGCTCGCGCCGCTGACGAGGTTCGACGCGATGAGGACGTGATGGCGGGGGAGCCGGTCGGCCAGGACGCCCCCGAAGAGCAGCAAGAGGAGCACGGGCACCTGCCGCGCAGCCAGCGCGATCCCGATCTGGGTCGCCGAGCCGTTCAGCGTGTTGAGCACGGCGAACGCGAGCGCGATCGGCGCCATTGCGGTGCCGAGCATCGAGATCGTGCGCCCGGCGAACAGCAGTCTGAACTCCCGCTCATGGAGCGGGCCGAACCGCGTCAAGTTTCGCGCGTGTCCCAGTAGCGGCGGAGACCCTGCCACGACTGCCAGAACGGCGCGACCCGGTCGTACGTCTCTGCGTCCGGCCCCGCGTCCGCGAGAGCCAGCTCGACGAACGCCTCCTGGCTGATCCCGTCGCGCACGCGCTCGGCCCAGCAATCGAGCTCCGCATCGAGCCGGGCGAGGTGCGCTGCGACATCCTCGTGCACGCCGAAGTGAATGAGCGCGAGCCGGTCGACCTCGCGGGCCCTGATCGCGGCTGTCGTCTCGTGCCAGGCCTCGACGTCGATGTCCGGCGGCGGCGAGACGGGCAGGACGTATGACGCCCCCGGCATCCGCACACCGGTCGCGTCGCCCGCGAGGAGCGTTCCCTCGCGCAGGTAGCTGACGTGATGGTTCGCGTGGCCGCGGGTGGGAAAACACTCCCAGCCCAGGACGTCGCCTTCGGCGATCCGGACGTTCTCGGTCGGCACGGGCGCAAGCTCGCCCCAGAGCGGGTCGAACAGATCGCCGTACAGACGCCGGGCCGACCGCTCGAGGCGCGAGGGGTCGATGAGATGGGATACCCCGATCGCCGAGACCCAGACGACGAGTTCGGGATGCGCCCGGACGAGCGTACCCGCGCCACCTGCATGATCGAGATGAATGTGTGAGAGGAAGAGGTGCCGTACGTCCCTCAGTTCGAGGCCGTGCGCCGCCAGCCCGGCGATCAGCGCTTCGAGGGTCGATGCCGGCCCGCAGTCGAACAACGCGAGCCCGTCGTCCGTATCGACGAGATAGACGCCGATCGCGTGCTCTCGGCCGCCGAACTGAAGGTCGATGACGCTCAACTCATTCATAACGCCATCTTCTCAGTCGCGCTCCTACCGTTCGCGCGGTGAAGTGGCTGGCCGTCGTGATCGCCGCGCTCGTCTTCGTTCCGGCCGCGGCGGCGCAGTACGCACCGGCCCAGGCGCTCGGCAACACGGAGGCGCGGCTGATCCATTACATCGCGCACGATGGTGTGTCGCGCACGGCGTGGCTGCTCCTGCCCGTCACCGAGTCGCGCCGGGCGATCCCGCTGATCATCTCGCCGCATGGGCGCGGGGTCGGCGCCGGCCAGAACGCGCTGTTCTGGGGCGACCTGCCCGGTGAGGGCGACTTCGCGGTCATCAACCCGGCCGGAGAGGGACGTCGCCTGCATTGGTACTCGTGGGGCGATCCGGGACAGATCTCCGACCTCGCCCGCATGCCGGCGATCGCGCGGGAGCATGGCGTGACCGTCGATCCGCAGCGGATCTACGCCTTCGGCGGCTCGATGGGCGGGCAGGAGACCCTGTTGCTCGCAGCCCTGCACCCACGCCTGCTGGCCGGCGCAGCGGCGTTCGATCCTGCGACCGACATGCGACGGCGGTACTTCGACTTCGCCGCGCTGAAGGACGGCCCGGTCCTCCAGCGTCTGGCGCGCGAGGAGGTGGGTGGGACGCCATGGCAGGACCCGCGCGCCTACGCCCGCCGCAGCCCGGATCACTACGCACGGCGGCTCGCCTTCTCGGGGGTCCCGCTGCAGATCTTCTGGAGCACGCGCGACCGGATCATCTCCGACCAGGCGTCGGAGGCGGGAGCGCTCTCGAGCGACATCCTTCGCCTCAATCCGCGGGCGAAGCTTTGGGAGTTCGAGGGCCAGTGGGATCACACCGCCGAGATGCGCTCCGACCGCCGGTTGCCGCGCGCGCTCGCGCGCTTCGGCCTGCTCCCGTGGAACGAGGCGCCGCCGGTGCGCAGCGAGATCAGGCCCGCGCGGTCGCTGCGCGTGTGACGAGCGCCGCGTCGAGATCGGCGATCAGATCGTCCACCGACTCGATTCCGACCGAGAGGCGCACGAGATTGGACGGGGGCGCGAACGGCGCGTCGGCGGTCGACGCGTGAGTCATCTGCGCCGGATGCTCGATCATCGACTCGACGCCTCCGAGCGACTCGGCGAGGCGGAAGAGCTTCGTGCGCGCAACGAGCTCGACGGCCTCTTTGTCGGAGTGCGCCAGAAACGAGATCATCCCGCCGAAGTCGCGCATCTGCGTGCGTGCGACGGCGTGGCCCGGGTGCGACGGGAGCCCGGGGTAGAGGACGCGGGCAACTTCGCCGTGGCCTTCGAGAAACTCGGCAATCCGTCTCGCGTTCGCACAGTGCTGGCGCATCCGCAGGGCCAGCGTCTTGATCCCGCGCAGGACGAGCCAGGCGTCGAAGGGGCCCGGTACCGCGCCCAGCGACTTCTGCAGGAAATACAGCTCCTCCGCAAGCGCATCGTCGTTCGTGGCGACGAAGCCGCCGACGGTGTCGCTGTGTCCGCCCAGGTACTTCGTCGTGGAATGAACAACGGCGTCTGCGCCGAGCGCGAGCGGCTGTTGCAGGTACGGCGTGGCGAACGTGTTGTCGACGACGAGCATCGCGCCGACGGCGTGCGCGGCAGCCGCCGCCTTGCGGATGTCGACGACGTTGAGCAGCGGGTTCGACGGCGTCTCGACCCACACCATTCGTACGTCCTCACCGAGGTAGGAGGCGAGGTTGTCGTCGAACTCGTTTGCGGGGACGTACGTGAACTTGTAGCCCTTCGGCTCGTACACCTTCGACGTCATGCGGTAGACGCCCCCGTACACATCGGCGATCAGGACGACCCGCTCACCGGGGTCGACGAGATGCATGAGCGTCGTCGTCGCGCCGATGCCGGAGCTGAAGGCGATACCATGCGTTGCCTCCTCGAGGCTCGCGAGCGCCTCCTGCAGGGCCGTCCGGGTCGGGTTCGCAACCCGTGAGTACTCGTAGCCCTTGTGCTCCCCGACCGCGTCCTGGACATACGTCGACGTCTGGTAGATCGGTGTCGTGATTGCGCCCGTTGCCGAATCGGGGTCCTGGCCCACATGGATGGCGCGCGTCTCGAACTCCATGGCCGGAGGTTAGCGTTCGATTCGTTCGAGGCCGAGGATGCGCGCGAGCCTGGTCGCGGCGCGGTCGAGTTTGGTGTCGACGTCGCCACGGACCCCGGGCTCGGGCGTGAAGCGGCGGATGCGCAGGACGCCCTCGGCACGGTCCGCCTTCAGGTCGGCCCGACCGATGAATCGGTCGCCGGCGAGCAGAGGGAGGACGTAGTAGCCGTACTCGCGCTCGTGCTCGCGCTTGTACACCTCGATCACGTGCCGGAAGCCGAAGAGGCGCTCGAGCAGGGGCCGGTCCCAGACGAGGTTGTCGAACGGGCAGACGAGCACCGGTGGTGCGGGCGCGCCGTCGAGCTCCGCGTCGGGAAGCGTGTAGAACGGCGCGCCGCCGTCGTCGACGTCGACTTCGCGCAGCCGGCCTTCCGCTACGAGCGCGACGAGGTGGTGGTGCAGGCGGGGCTTGCCGCCCTTCAGCCGCCAGTGTTCTCGGATCGCGGCCTCCGTCAGGGCGCCCCGCGCACCGACCGCGAGCAACGCGAACGTGCGCAGCGTCTCGTCCTCCGACGGCGCATCCGCCTCCAGCAGCTGCTTCGGGATCACACGCTCGGCAAGCTCGTAGCGCCGCTGAAAGCTCTGGCGTCCGGCGATCACCAGCCGCCCGCTGTCCCAGAGCGCATCGAGCACCGCCTTGGCGGGCTTCCAGTTCCACATGCCGCCGCTGCCGCCTTGCCCTTCGAAGTCCCGCGAGCCGAGCGGCCCTTCGAGCCGGATCCGCTCGAGCACCGGCTCGACGAGGTCCGCGTGGTCCTTGAGCGCGCGCTCGTGGCTTCCCCAGTGCCCCCGTCCTTCCATCACCGCCCGGAAATGCGGCCACAACTCGACCGGCAGCAGCGACGCCTCGTGTGCCCAGTACTCGAACACCCGTCCCGTGCGCAGCAGCTCTGCGACCTCCTCGGGAGGAAATGCTCCGATGCGCGCGGACAGCGTCAACCTGTGGGCACGCTCGACAGCCGAGATCGAGTCGAGCTGCACGGCGCTCAGGCGCCGGATAGCCGCCTCGACCTCACCTGGGCCTGCCCGGCGAAAGCGAGGCGCAAAGCCTTGCGTCGCGACGATCAGCCGTCGGACCTGCGCGAGCCTCACCGTCACCGTGGAAGCTGTCCGCTTCAGCGTGCGTGGGCGAGATAGTCGAGCAGGTCGGAGCGCGTGACGACTCCGACCGGCTTGCCGTTGTCGGCGACCACGACTGCATTCGCGCCACCTGTCAGCGCGGCAACGATGTCGTCGACCGCCGAATCCGCGTCGACGGCCGCAAGTGGGCCTTGCATCGCAGACGCGACGTCTTCGTGCAGGGCGTCGGCGTTCTTGAAGACCCGGTCGAGCAGCGCGCGGTCTTGCAGCGAGCCGATCACGTCCGTGAGCGACGCAACCTCGCCGTCGCGAACGACGGGCAGCTGCGAGATCGAATAGCGCTCCATCACGTCGATCGCCTCGGCGACCTTCTGGTGCGCGGAGATCGTCACGAGAGTCGGGGTGTCGCCCTGCTTGGCGCGCAGCAGCTCGCGGACGGACGGCACGGGTGCGGAGCGCTCCAGGAAGCCGTGCTCGAGCATCCAGTTGTCGTCGAGGAACTTCGACAGGTACGAACGGCCCGAGTCCGGCAGGATCGTCAGGATCTGCGAGTCCGGCCCGAGCTTGGCGGCGTAGTCCAGCGCGCCGGCGATCGTCGAGCCGGACGACCCTCCGACCAGCAGCCCTTCCTCACGCGCAAGCCGCCGCGCGGCCAGGAACGAGTCGCGGTCCGAGACCCGGAGCCACTCGTCGACGACCTTCGGGTCCATCGTCTCGGGCCAGGTGTCCTTGCCGATGCCCTCGACGAGGTACGGATGCAGGTCGGCCTCGCTCTTCGCGGTGTAGACGGAACCTTCGGGATCGACACCGACGATCTGCACCTGCGGCGCGTGCTCCTTGAAGTAGCGCCCGACGCCGCTGATCGTGCCGCCGGTGCCGACGGAGATGACGATCGCGTCGAGCTCCCCTCCGGTCTGCTCGAAGATCTCGGGGCCGGTCGTGGCGTAATGCGCCTCGGGGTTCGACATGTTCGAGTACTGGTCGGGCTTGAACCCGCCGGGGATCTCCTCGGCGAGCCGAGACGAGACCGAGTAGTACGACTCGGGCGAATCGTGCTCGACCGCCGTCGGCGTGATCACGACCTCGGCCCCGTAGCCGCGCAGCATCGAGATCTTCTCCTGGCTCATCTTGTCCGGCATCACGAAGATGCAGCGGTAGCCCTTCTGCGCCGCCGCGATCGCCAGGCCGACGCCGGTGTTGCCGGACGTTGGCTCGACGATCGTGCCGCCGGGACGCAGCTTCCCGTCGCGCTCGGCCGCTTCGATCATCGCCAGGCCGATCCGGTCCTTGTTCGAGCCCCCCGGGTTGAGGAACTCGAGCTTGGCCAGGATCGTGCCCGGGACGTCGCGCGAGACGCGATCGAGCCGCACGATCGGCGTCTCGCCGACGAGATCGATGACGGTTGGGTACTGGCGCGCCATGGGCGGCTGGCAGCCTACCGCCCTACGCCGTGACCACCGCGCCCTCGGTTGCGGTTTCGAGCTCGTCGCGCCGGACGAACACGATCGTCGCCAGGAGGCCGGCTACGGCGAACCCGACGCACACCCAGAACGCCCATTGCGAGCCGGAGGTGAACGCTGCCGGCACGCTGGTCCCGTCCTTGACCAGGTTGTTGAAGTGGCTGAGTGCCACCGACGACGTGATTGCAACGCCGATCGCGCCGCCGATCTGCTGCGCCGTGTTGAACAGCCCCGAGGCCAGGCCGGCCTCGTCGTGCGCCACGCCGGCCAGTGCGGCGATCGAGACCGGGATGAAGGTGAATGGAAGCCCGAACCCGACGAGCAGGTATCCCGGGAGCAGGTCGGTCCAGTACGACCCGTCGGCCGGGATCTGCGTGTACCAGAGCATCCCGGCGACCATCGCGATGAAGCCGACGATCATGATCGGCTTCGGGCCGACCTTCGTCGTCAGCGCCTGCGCAACGCCGGCCCACAGGACCGCGGAGCCCGCCGTCGCGATGAACGTGACCCCGGTCTTGAGCGCTGACCAGCCGAGCACCTGCTGCACGTAGAGCGTCAGGATGAAGAAGTTCGAGAAGGTGACCGCGCCGAGCAGCAGCGTCGCGAAGTTGGCGCCGGCCACCGTGCGCACCCGGAAGATCGAGAACGGCATCAGCGGATCCTTGGCCCGTGATTCGATCACGACGAACGCGATCAGGAGACCGGCTGCGACTGCAAGCCGGAGGATCGTCCAACTCGAGCCCCAGCCGTGGTCCGGAGCCTTCGAGACCGCGTAGACGAGCAACGCAAGTCCCGAGGTGACCGTGACCGCGCCTGCGATGTCCTGCGATGTCTCCTTCTCGGACTTGCTCTCGCGGACGAACCTCGGTGCGAGCAGGAACGCGAGCACACCGACGGGCACGTTCACGAAGAAGATCCACTCCCAGCCCGCGTACTTCGTCAGCACGCCGCCAAGCAGCACGCCGACCGCGGCGCCCGAACCGCCCAGCGCGCCCCAGATCCCGAGGGCCTTGTTTCGCTCGGGGCCTTCCTCGAACGTCGTCGTGATGATCGAGAGGGCCGCAGGCGTGATCACGGCCGCGCCCAGGCCCTGGATGGCACGCGCGACGATCAGCACGCCCTCCGACCAGGCGAGCCCGCAGAGGAACGAGGCGACGGTGAACACGACGACGCCGATGAGGAAGAGGCGCTTTCGGCCGAACAGGTCGGCGAGACGCCCGCCGAGGAGCAGGAACCCGCCGAACGTGATCGCGTACGCGGTGATCACCCATTGCAGGTTGTCGCGGGAGAAGTGCAGCGACTTCCCGATCGACGGGAGAGCGACATTGACGATCGAGACGTCGAGGATCGTCATGAAGAACGCCGCGCAGACGACTGCGAGCGCCTTCCATCTCATCGGGTCGGGTGCTGCA
The DNA here is from genome assembly GCA_963708505.1 of uncultured Thermoleophilia bacterium. Taxonomy (GTDB): domain Bacteria; phylum Actinomycetota; class Thermoleophilia; order Gaiellales; family Gaiellaceae; genus PALSA-600. Next base: position 439,387 of record CAVPST010000007.1, on the reverse strand, counting down.
TTCATCGCACTGCTCCTTCGGTCGAACTACAAAACGGTCGTGGTGTCGTCGACACCTTGGTATGGAAACGCGTCGGGCGCCTGAGAATTCCTACCTGCGGATCGTCTCAGACAGCCCGTCCCCGGCGCCGAACGAGCCGCCTGTGGACAAACCGTTACAGAAAAGTTCCGGTGTCTGACACCGGACGTGTCCCTGCTCCGAGCGAGGCGCAAAGCGGGTTTCACACGCCTTGTGGACGATCCGTTACAGAAAAGTTCCCGTGTCTGACACCGGACGTGGGCCGGCCGGGCGTGGCCAGCCGGGACATGACCGCGCAGCGAGACCGCACGACGCGGCGCTTGCCCGTCAGTGCCTGAAGTGGCGGCGGGCGGTGAAGACCATCGCTCCGCCCGCCTCGGCGACTGCGGCGACGACCTCGGCGTCCCGGCGCGAGCCGCCCGGCTGGATGAGGGCGGTGATGCCGGCTTCGAGTGCGAGTTGCGGGCCATCCGGGAACGGGAAGAAGGCGTCGCTCGCCAATACGGCACCGTCGAGGCTGTGGCCGTGGCGGCGTGCGTTCTCGAGCGCGATCCGCACGGCGTCGACCCGGCTCATCTGGCCGGCGCCGATCCCGATCGTCTGCCCGTCCCGCGCGAGGACGATCGCGTTCGACGAAACGTGGCGGCAGACGCTCCAGGCGAAGAGGAGATCCGCCCACCGTCTCTCGTCGACCGAGCCGGAGACGACCGTCATCGCCTCGCGATCTGCAGACACGTGGTCGCGCTCCTGGACGAGCAGTCCGCCGAGCACACGTTTGAAGTCGCGCTCGTCCGGTGAGTCCGATCGTCGCTCCGCGTCGGACAGGATCCTGAGCGCACGCTTGGTGAGCAGCGCCTCGAGTGCGTCGTCGTCGTAGCCCGGTGCCATCAGCACCTCGACGAAATGCTCGACGATCCGACGTGCGAGGGCTGCGTTCACCGGACGGTTGAGCAGGGCCACGCAGCCGAACGCCGACACCGGGTCGGCTGCGAGCGCGCGCTCCCACGCCTCCTCGATCGTCTCCGCCACCGCGACACCGCACGGGTTCGCATGCTTGACGATGACGGCCGCGGGCTCGTCGAAGTCGCGCGCGATCCGCCGCGCCCCCTCCAGGTCGGCGAGATTGTTGAACGAGAGCTCCTTGCCGCCGAGCTGCTCGACGCGCGAGAGCAGGTGCCGCCGCGCTGCCGGCTCGACGTAGAACGCGGCCGCCTGGTGCGGGTTCTCACCGTATGGGAGGTCGGCGACCTTCCTGAACGTCAGCGTCAGCTGTCCTGGAAATGGCTCCTCGCCGCCGAACCAGCGTGCGATCTCCGCCTCGTAAGCTGCGCTCGCAGAGAAGGCGTCACCGGCCAGACGCCGTCGCAACTCCGGGCCGACCGCGCCGTGCGTTCGCAGCTCGCCGAGCACCAGCCCGTACTGCGAAGGCGACGAGATGACCGAGACGTGTGCGAAGTTCTTGGCGGCGGCCCGCAGCATCGACGGGCCGCCGACGTCGATCAGCTCGACGATCTCGTCCTCCGTCTTGTCGTGCCGGCCGGAGACCGACGCAAACGGATACAGGTTGACGCACACGAGGTCGAAGGGCTCGATGCCCTGCTCGGCGAGCGCGGCGAGATCGTCGTCGCGGTCACGGCGGGCGAGGATCCCGGCGTGGATATTCGGGTGCAGCGTCTTGACGCGGCCGCCGAGCAGCTCAGGAGCTCCGGTCACCTCCTCGACGCGAGTCACCGCGAGCCCCTCTTCCTCCAGGTGCGCTGCCGTACCGCCCGAGGAAACGAGCTCCCAGCCGAGCTCTGTCAGGCCGCGCGCGAGCTCGACGACGCCTTCCTTGTCGTAGACGCTGATCAGCGCACGAGGCACAGCTCGGTCACCACCTCCGGTAGAAGCCGGTGCTCGACTGCGTGGATGCGCGCCTCGAGCGTCGCCCGCGGCTCGATCGCGACCACCTCCTGGCGGATCACCTCGCCGGTGTCGAGGCCCTCGTCGACGTAGTGCACCGTGACGCCCGTCGTCGCCGCACCTGCGCTCAGGGCGTCCGTGATCGCGTGCGCGCCGGGAAACGCGGGGAGGAGCGACGGGTGCACATTGACGACGCGACGGGGGAACCGGTCGAGGAACGGAGGCGTCAGGAGATGCAGATAGCCGGCGAGAACGACGAGCTCGACGCCGTGCTCCTCGAGCCAGGTCGCCATCACGAGGTCGCGCTCGGTGCGGTCGACGTGGCAGTCAAGGCTGAACGTCGCGGTCGGGATGCCGGCCTCACGCCCCCGGATCAGTGCGTACGCGTCGCGGCGGTTCGACGCGACGGCGGTGATCTTCAGTCGCGCGTCGATCAGAGCCTGCAGGTTCGTCCCGTTCCCGCTCACGAGCACGCCGATCACGAGATGTTCCCGACCACGAGCTCACCCGCGGCCGGCTCCGAAACCACCGCGCACCAGCCGATGCCGAGGTTGAACACGCGACGCAGCTCGTCCTCGTCGACATGGCCCGCGAGCCAGTGGAAGACCGGTGGGCGCTGCCATGCGTCCCACTCGAAGCACGCCGCGCGGCCGGAAGGCAGCACACGGTCGGTGTTCCCCTGCAGGCCGCCCCCCGTCACGTGCACGAACGCCTTCGCCCGCCCGCGCAGGGCTCGAGCCGTGTCGAGATAGAGGCGCGTCGGCGCGAGCAGGTCGTCCCCGTCGTAGTCCTCGACCTGCAGCACGCGCCGCACGAGCGTGAATCCGTTCGCGTGCAGGCCGGACGAGGCGAAACCGACGATCACGTCGCCGGGCTCGATCGTCGAACCGTCGATCATGTCGGAGCGCGCGACCGTCCCCACGCACGTTCCCGCGAAGTCCAGCTCGCCGTCGGCGTAGATGCCGGGCAGCTCGGCGGTCTCACCGCCGACAAGGGCAACGCCCGCAGTCCGGCACACGGCCGCCGCACCCTCGACGAGCTCCGCGACCTCCTCGAGCCGGATCTCGTTCCCCGCGACGTAGTCGAGCAGGATCAACGGCTCGGCGCCGCAGGTGGCGACGTCGTTGATGCAATGCGCGGCGAGGTCGGCGCCGCAGTCGTGAAGACGGCCGCGCCGGCGCGCGAGCATCAGCTTCGTTCCCACGCCGTCCGTCGACGCGGCGAGGAACCGGTCGCCGTCGAGCGGATGCAGGCCCGCGAAGGCTCCGAAGCCGGTCGCCCCCGTCGACTCGACCGCCGCCCGCAGGCGGTCGACGATCGACTCCGCCGTCGTGAGCGACACACCTGCCTCGTCGTAGCTGTGCTGCGTGCTGCTCAGGGAGGGAAGTCTACGGCTCGTCCCGGCCGGGATCCGTCAGACGAAACGCTCGGCGTGCAGTTCCGGGCGGCCCTCGGGCCCGCCCGCCGTGAACTGCACGAGGGTCTCCCCGATCTGCACGCTGCTCTCGTCCGCTTCGAGGCCGAGGATCGCGGCGAGGGCGTCGGCCTTCGCCAAGGGGTCGTCGGCGCGCAGTTGAAGCTCCGATAGCCGTAGGTCGTCGCCTGCGGAGAGAAGGTCGTCGATCCACTCGCGCGGCGGGTGCACCTCGAGCCGATAGCCGGCATTCGTCGCGACGAACGTCCGGCGGCCTGGATGCTCCTGGATCCGAAGGTTCCAGCCGGCCGCTCGTTCCAGCACCTCGTGGAAGACGTCCTCGTCCAGCACGACCCCGAGGTGGTCGACACGCGGGATTCGCCAGTGGCCCGGCTGGACGACCACGTTGATCGCCCCGCGCTGCAGCTCGGAGAGCCGGAGCTTGAACCCGTCTCGCTCGAGCTTCTCCCAGGAGACGCCTGGCTCGACGGAAACGTGCTCGTCGCCGACGCGGCCGTAGCGGGCGACGAGCCCGAAGCCGAGCTTGCCGACGTAGCGGGCCTCGACGCCGCGCAGCTCGCTGGTCACGAGGTGGTAATGGAAGAGGTGCACGCGCCTAGTGTTCCAGGGCAGTGGATTCTCCGTCGCTTCTCGGGCCCTGGACGTTCGAGCCGCTCCAGCTGATTCCGACGATCGTCGTCGCGGCTCTCTACCTGCGCCGCACCCGCACGCTGGCCGCGCGCGGGCAACCCGTGCCCGTCTGGCGGCGGATCAGCTTCTGGACCGGCATCGCGCTCGTCGTCCTGGCGCTCAACTCACCGATCGACGAGCTGGGCGAGGAGCACTTCTTCTTCATGCACATGCTCCAGCACGTGATCATCGGCGACCTCGCGCCGCTGTGCTTCGTCGCCGGGCTGACCGGGCCGATCCTCCGGCCCGTCCTCGCCATCAGTTGGGTGGAGCCACTGCGCGTGCTCGCTCATCCACTCGTCGCGCTTCCCGTCTGGGCGCTCAATCTCTACCTCTGGCACATCCCGTTCCTGTACGACGCTGCCCTGCATCACTCGAGTGTCCACGCCCTCGAACACTTTCTCTTCTTCACCTGCGGCTGTTTGATCTGGGAGCCCGTGCTCGAGACGCTCCCTGCCCCGGCCTGGTTCGGCACCGGGGTCAAGATCGGCTATCTCGTGACCGTGCGGCTCGTCGAGACGGTGCTCGGCAACGTGTTCATGTGGTCGAGCTCGATGTTCTACTCCGTCTACCGGCACGCGCCGGAATGGGGGATCACGCCGGCGCACGATCTCAATCTCGGCGGAGTCGTGATGATGGCGGAGGGCTCCGCGGTCACGCTCGCAGTCCTCGCCTGGCTGTTCCTGAAGATGGCGGAGGAGTCGGAGTTACGCCAGCGTCTGCTCGAGCAGGGCCTCGATCCGCGTCAGGTGCACCGCGCCGTGCGCTTCGGCCGCGCGCAGGATCTCGGGTCCTGAAGGCGGCAGAGGCCCGCCAGGCCCCTGCCGCCTGAGTCGACTAGGTCGTCGCCGGAACGCTCGGCGCGTGCCCGGCTCGCTGGGGCCGGACGAGCAGCAAGGTCGTCCCGAGCACCCAGATCGGCGTGCCGAAGATCAAGGCAGCCCAGCCGATCGGGCCGATCCAGAGCACCACCGCGATCAACGCCGTGAAGCTCCCCCACCAGCGGGGGATCGCCTGCGTCCGGAAGGCGAGCACCGTGATCGCCGCCATCGGGACGATCAGCGACAGCTCGGCGCCGACGAAGAAGAGGTCGCCGAGATGGTGGAACATGCCTGCGGTCGGCGCGCTCACGTTCGAGGCATTGATCGCGGCGCCGATGTCGGCCTGCGTCCCGATCCCGAAGACCGCCGCGGCGACTGCACCGGCGTACGCGATCGTGCTCAGCGTATGACCGTCGGCCTCGGCCGCCGCGAGCCGGGCCCGCAGGATGCCGGCGAACCAGATGAACACGATGCAACCGGTCGCGAAGAGCCAGCCGCCGACGATCACCAGGTTCTTGTTGTCCTGCAGCCAGGCGAGGACCTGTGGGTCCGTCGCCTTGCCGGGGAGCTTGTCCGTCATTCCCTGGCCGACGACGAGCCCCGCGATCCAGAGAGCAACTGCCAGCGGGCCGGTGACGAGTGCCGAAATCCGTTCGAAGCGCGTGATCATTTTCGGGTCCCTTTCGTGATCAGGTTGTCGTGGGCCGCAGCCGCCGGCTCGCGTCGAAGACGAGGCCGAGGGCTGCGAGAGCGAGCAGCGCGAGGATCAGCGCTGCGAGGAACACGCGCCGGCGCAGCCTCATGCTGCAACCGGGGCGCTCGAGGGAGCCGACGGGACGTAGACGGGGCGGTAGCCGACTGCACGGCCGAGCGGTGCGCCGAGCGCGAGACCGATCCGCTGCAGGATCGCCGGCGGGAACGGGAGGCGCACGGTGTCGAAGTGGGCATTCGCGATCACCGCGAGGCGGAGCAGGTTGGGCATTCCCTTCCTGTTCGTCTTGCCGTCGTTCGCGAGCGCGAACATCGTTTCGATCAGCGACTCGAACTGGAGTGCCGGGCGAATCTCGCAGACGAAGTGCGCGACATCCTCGCCGGCGTTCCAGAACCGGTGGGGGGTCCCGGCCGGGACCGTGATGCGCCGGCCGGGACCGGCGACGAGCTTGTCGCGGCCGACCTTGAAGCCGACGCTGCCGCGCAGGACTTCGAACCGCTCCTCCTGGTCCGGATGGACGTGTGCCGCTGCCACGAACCCGTTCGGCTTGACGAACGTCTCGACGACGACCGCCTCACCGCCGGTCTCGCGGGAGGTCTGGCGGAAGACCAGCCGCTCACCTGTGACCGGGTTCTCGATGCTGTCTCCTGCGTGGATCATCTCTGCTCCTTTGCCGATTCCTCCGCCGTCCGGCGGGTACGCGAAGGACGATCGGCGAGGCCGCTTAAGATCCACTTGCGTTGGGCTTAACGGGGTCGCCGACGAAGTTCCAGCTGCTGGGGCCGGTTCAGGCCGTCTCGGCCGACGGTCCCTGCGCGCTCGGCGGCCCGAAGCAGCGCGCGCTGCTCGCCGTGCTCCTCCTCGAACGCGGCCGTGTCGTACCGCGCGACCGGCTCGTCGACGCACTCTGGAACGACCGGCCGCCGAGCACTGCCAACGGCTCTCTCCAGGTGTACGTGCACGGGCTCCGGCGTGCTCTCGGCAGCGATCGCATCGTCACGGTCGGCACCGGATATCGCATTCACCTCGACCCGGGCGAGCTCGACGCCGAGCAGTTCGAACAGCTCCTCGCGCGGGCCGACCGCGCACTCGAGCAGGGCACACCGTCGGCTGCGCTCGAAGACGTGAACGCTGCGCTCGCGCTCTGGCGAGGACCGCCGCTCGCGGATCTCCGAGACCAGCCGACGGCGGCCGGCGCGGCGGCGCACCTGGAGGAGCTGCGACTGCAGGCGCTCGAGGTCCGCGGGAGCGCGCTCCTGGCGCTGGGTGAGCACGACGCGCTGCTCACCGAGCTCGAACAGCTGATCGCGGAGCAGCCCTACCGCGAACGGCTCCGTGAGCAGCAGATCCTCGCGCTCTACCGCGCGGGTCGGCAGAAGGACGCACTCGACGCCTATCGAGCCGCCCGCACCATGCTCGTCGACGAGCTCGGCGTCGATCCTGGGCCGGCGCTGCAGGACCTCGAGCGGTCGATCCTCCGTCAGGACCCGGCGCTGGCGCCACCTCAGCTCGAAGCGCGCCAGGCGACGAGTCTGCCGGTGCCGGCCACACCGCTCGTCGGACGTCGGCTCGAGATCGCCTCGGTGGAGGCGTTGCTTCGCACCGACGCTCGGCTCGTCACGTTGACCGGGCCTGGGGGAACCGGCAAGACTCGTCTCGCGCTCGCTGTCGCCGAGCTGCTCGGGTCGGAGCTGCGCGACGGGGCGAGCTTCGTCGACCTGTCCTCGGCCACGACCGCCAACGCGGTCCTGCCGACCGTTGCGCGCACCCTGGGCATAGGCGGGACCGACGACGAGCTCGATGCGGCTGTGTGCGAGTACCTCCGAGACCGTTCGCTCGTCCTCGTGCTCGACAACCTCGAGCAGCTCGGCCGTGAGACACAGCCTGTCGCAGCGATCCTCTCGGCCGCGTCGAGGGTTCGCGTGCTCGCGACGAGCCGGATGCCCCTGCGTCTGTCCGCCGAGCACGAATACCCGGTGCCGCCGCTTCCCGTCCCGGCCGCAGCGGACGACCGGTTCGAGGACATCGTCGCCAACGATGCGGTGAGGCTGTTCGCCGCTCGCGCCCGCGCCGTCGACCCGTCGTTCACGCTGACGGACGAGAACCTCGGCAGCGTCGCCGCCGTCTGCCGCCGCTTGGACGGGTCTGCCCCTTGCGCTGGAGTTGGCGGCGGCCTGGATCAGGGTGCTCTCCCCGGCCGAGATCGAGCGCCGGCTGGGCCGGGCGCTCGACCTGCTCGTCGAGGGGGCACGCGACCTACCGCCGCGCCAGCAGACGCTGCGCGCAACGCTGGACTGGAGCTACGACCTGCTGGCGGAAGGCGAGCAGAGGCTGTTCGCCGAGCTGGCGGTCTTCGCAGGCGGCTGGACGGTCGCCGCCGCCGAGGCGGTGATCGGGGAGGACGTCGTCGCCCGGCTCGCGCTGCTCGTCGACCACGGTCTCGTGCGCCGGCGGGAGGGCCGTTTCGCGATGCTCGAGACGATCCGCGAGTACGCCGGCGAGCGGCTCGCCGAGGCGAACGAGCCCGATCTCCGGCGACGGCACGCCGAGCACTTCGTCGCGGTCGCCGAGCAGGCCCGAGACGGAATCATGGCCGGTGGCGAGGAGGAGGCGGCCGGCTTCGCGCTCCTGGACGAGGAAGAGGAGAACCTGCAGGCGGCGCTCGCCTGGACCGATGAGACGGCGAATCTCGAGCTCGAGGTGCGGATCGCCGTCGCGGTGCGCTGGTACTGGCTCGTACGCGGTCGGCTCGGCGAAGGAACCCGCGTCTTCGAGCGCATGGCCGCAGGGAGCGAAGGGCTGCCCGCCGTCCATGCGGCTGCGCTGTCGGGCGCGGGGATGTTCAACGCGCGCCGCGGCGAGCTCACGCGTGCGACACCGCAGCTCGAGACGGCTCGCGCGCTGTACGCCGATCTCGGGGATACGGACGAGGAGGCTCGCTGCCTCGCGGAGCTGGGCATGGTCGCGGTAGACGAGGGCGACCTCGCGCGTGCACAGGAGCTCTATGTCGAATGCGCCGATCGATTCGAGCGGGAAGGCAACGCGAACCGCTTGGCCGTGGCGCTGGCAAATCTCGGTGCTATTGCGACGCGCCGCGGCGACGCGGAGGCGGCGGCCGGGTACACCAGTCGTGCGATCGAGCTGCAGCGGGCGAACAACGACAGCGCCGGGCTCGCGGTCTCGCTGGCGAATCTGGGACGCGTGCAGTTGCAGACCGGCGATGAGGAGGCTGCGCTTGCCTCGTTCCGCGAATCGTTCGATATCGGGCTGGCGTTCGACTATCGGATGCTGATCGCGTATCTCGTCGGCTCGGCCGGACAGCTCGCCGGGGCGCGCGGCGACGACGAGCAGGCAGCCGTCTTCGTCGGCGCCGCCGCGGCGCTCTTCGATTCGATCGGGATGGTGATTCCGCCGGAGGAGGTCGAGGAACACGATCGCACGCTCGGGCCGATCCGCGCCTCCGCCGGCGCCGCGCAGGTCGCCGAGTGGACCGACCGGGGGCGGGCGGCGCCGCCCGACGCCATGGTTGCGGCGGCGCGCGCGCTGATGTGACCTGCAGCTAGACCGGCTCGAAGCGGAGCTTGCCCGTCGCGGTCGGCACCCGCGTCGGATACTCGCGGGTCAGGCAGGCGCGGCAGAGGGCGTGGGCCGGCCGGTGGGTCGCCGCCTGGAGACCGTCGAGCGAGATGTAGGCGAGGCTCGTCGCTCCGATCGCAACGCGAACGTCTTCGACGGTTGCGTGCGCCGCGATCATCTCGTCCTCCGACGCCAGGTCGATGCCGTAGAAGCACGGCGAGACGACCGGCGGCGAGGAGATTCGCACATGCACCTCCGAAGCGCCTGCGTCGAACAGCATCGCGACGATCTGCCGGGTCGTCGAGCCACGGACGATCGAGTCGTCGACCACGACGACGCGCTTGCCCGCGACCTCTGCCAGCGGGTTGAACTTCATCCGGATTCCCTGCTCGCGCATCCCCTGCTCCGGCTGGATGAAGGTACGGCCGACGTAGCGGTTCTTGATCAGCCCCTCGCTGAACGGGATGCCGGCAGCACGGGCGAAACCGATTGCCGCGGGTGTTCCCGAATCGGGAATCGGCAGGACGAGGTCAGCTTCGACCGGCGCCTCGGCGGCGAGCCGCTCGCCCATGCGCACGCGTGCGCCGTGCACCTCGACACCGGACAGGCGGGTGTCGGGCCGGGCCAGATAGAAGAACTCGAAGATGCACAGCGAGCCGCGTTCGGCCGGCTCGAGCGCCTGCACGGAGCGGAGACCGTCCGCGTCGGCCAGCACGAGCTCTCCCGGGCGGATCTCGCGCTCGAACGTCGCTCCGACGAGATCGAGCGCGCAGGTCTCCGACGCGACCACGGGATCGGCCCCGAGGCGGCCCAGAACGAGGGGCCGGAATCCGTGGCGGTCGCGGAAGGCGAAGAGCGTCTCGCCGGAGAGCCCGACGACCGTCGCCGCGCCGTCCAGCCTTCCCATCGTCGCCCCGACCGCTTCCTCGAGCGGCCGCTCGTCGTCGGCGATGAGTGCTGCGATCACCTCGGAGTCGGAGCTCGATCCGATCGGCTTGCCGACCTGCTCGCGCAGGTCTTCGGCGTTGACGAGGTTGCCGTTGTGGCCGAGTGCGACCGTGCGGACGCGGCCGTGGTGGAGCAGCGGCTGCGCGTTCTCCCACGCATTACCGCCCGTCGTCGAGTAACGGTTGTGCCCGATCGCGAGATCGCCGTGCAGGCCCGAGAGGCTGCGCTCGTCGAACACCTGGGCCACGAGACCGAGGTCGCGCAGGGCAGTAAGGCGCCCGTCCTCGCTGACTGCGATGCCGGCCGATTCCTGGCCGCGGTGCTGCAAGGCGAAGAGGCCGAAGTATGCGAGCCGGGCGACGTCACGGCCGGGCGCGCGGACACCGAACACGCCGCACATCTAGACGACCCCCAGTTCGACCACGTCGGGCCAGTCCGGGCGTTCCGTCGCCGCGACGATCACGCCGCGCCCGTCCTTGTGCCAACTTGGCACAAGCGGGGTTCCGGACCACGCGGCGGCTTCGCGGAGGGCGAGGGCGAGCCCGCCGTCGGAGACGTCGTGTGCGAGCGCGAAGCTCGCAGCGTTCCTCCAGACGAAGCCGATCAACTCCGCGCCGCCGCCCTGGAGCAGGTAGACGGTGTCTCCGGCTCGCCAGCGGCCGGGAATCTGCGTCACGTCGCGGACGAGTCCGACGCAGCCGACGACCGGCGTCGGCGGGATCGGCCGGCCGCCCGTTTCGTTGTAGAGCGAGACGTTGCCCGACACCACCGGGATCTCGAGCTCGCGCGCCGCTCGGGCGATGCCCTCGATCGCCTGCTCGAGCTCCCAGGCGATCTCGGGCTTCTCGGGGCTGCCGAAGTTGAGGCAGTCGGTGAAGCCGAGCGGCTCGCCTCCCGCGCAGGCGACGTTGAGCGCCGACTCGAGCGCGGCGCCGTAGCCGGCGGCGAACGGGTCGCGTTCGCCGAGCGGCGGGCCGTCGAGCGAGACGGCGATGCCGCGGTGCTCGTCGATGCGCAGCACGGCGGCGTCGAGCCCGGGCCGCCGAATCGTGCGCGAGCCGACGAGCTGGTCGTACTGCTCGAAGACCCACGTCTTCGGCTCGTGGTTGACCGGGTCGATCGAGGCCGCCTTCGGCGCGCCCGGGCGGGTCTCGGGCTCGTAGCGAGGGCACTCGTCGGTGAGCAGCTCGGCCGGGATCGCCCCGACCGGGTCGCCGTCCATGAACGCGCGGAGCTCGCCGTCGCCGGTCACCTCGCCGATCACGGTGCACGGAAGCTCCCAGCGGTCGCAGACGGCTGCGACGTCCGCGAGCCGGTCGGGCTCGACGACCGCGACCATCCGCTCCTGCGACTCGGAGATCATGATCTCCCAGGGCTCGAGATCGGGCTCCCGAAGCGGAACGCGGTCGAGGTGGACGTCGACGCCCAGACCGTCGCTCGCCATCTCCGACAACGACGAGGCGAGACCGGCGGCACCGCAGTCCTGCAGCGAGACGACGAGGCCTTGCTCGACGAGCTCGAGCGAGACTTCGATCAGCGCCTTGCCGCGGAACGGGTCGCCGATCTGGACTGACGGACGCTTCTCGTCGGAGCCTTCCAGATCCTGGGACGCAAGAACCGACGCGCCGCCGATCCCGTCGCGACCGGTCAGCGCGCCGTAGAGGACGACCGCGTTGCCGACCCCCTGCGCCTTTGCCGAGAGGACACGTTCGGTGGGCAGAAGACCGACGCACATCGCGTTGACGAGTGGGTTTGCGGCGTAGGCCTCGTCGAACGCGCACTCGCCGCCCACGGTCGGGACGCCGACACAGTTCCCGTAGTGGCCGATTCCGGCGACCGCGCGCCTGAAGTGCCAGTCGGGCGCCCCGAAGCGCAGCCCGTCGAGCAGCGCGATCGGGCGGGCGCCCATCGCGACGATGTCGCGGAGGATGCCGCCGACGCCGGTCGCGGCACCCTGGAACGGCTCGACGGCCGACGGGTGGTTGTGGGACTCCACCTTGAAGGCGACCGCGACGCCGTCGCCGAGGTCGAGCACGCCGGCATTCTCGCCCGGGCCCTGCAGGACGCGATCCCCACTCGACGGCAGGCGCCGCAGCATCCGGGCCGAGTGCTTGTAGCCGCAATGCTCCGACCAGAGCAGGGAAAAGACCGCCAGCTCGAAGTCGTTCGGAGCACGGTCGAGCAGCTCCCGGATGCGATCGAACTCGTCGTCGGTGAGGCCGAGACTGCGGTGAAGAGGTTCCGCGACTGAGCTCAGGCGGTCAGTGTATCCGGCGCCTCTGACGGCTCCGGGAAGGGATTGGCGACACGTACCGTTGTCGTCTCACAGATCGCCCACGCCCTCCGTTGGATCAAGAAGAGATGTCGCCGAGCGCCCCCAACCGCCGTTACCTGATCATGCTCGTCGTGCTCGCCCTCATCTGGGGGAGCTCGTTCATGTTCATCAAGGTCGCGCTCCGAGAGCTCGACCCGGCCACGCTCATCTTCGGCCGGCTCGCGCTTGCGGCGCTCACGCTCGCCGTCGTCGTCGGTGTCTCGCTCGGCTCTCGCCCGATGGTCGCGGAGCTTCGGGCCAACTGGCTGCCGCTGGTCGTCGTCGGGCTCGTCAACACGGCGGTGCCGTTCTGGCTGCTGTCGTGGGGAGAGACCCGGATCGACTCGGGCCTCGCCTCGATCATCCAGGCCTCGGTGCCGATCTTCAACGTCGTCCTCGCGTTCGCCTTCTTCCGTGAGCAGCGCGTCGCCGGCGCGCAGCTCGTCGGCGTCGCGGTGGGGTTCGTCGGTGTGGCGCTCCTCGTCGGCGCACAGCCGGAGGGCAAGATCCTCGGCGCGCTCGCGGTCGTCGGGATGGCCGCCTGCTACGGCCTCGGCGGCCTGCTGACTCGGAGATTCCTGGGTCGTACCAAGCCCCAGGTCGTCGCGCTCGGAACGTCCCTCACCGCACTCGTGGCGGTCGCGCCGTTCGGGATCGCGCAGGCCCCGGGCGACGTTCCGAGCGCCGGGGTGATCGCGTCGATCGCCGTGCTCGGGATTCTCGGGACGGCGTTCGCATATCTGCTCTTCTTCACCATCATCGCGGGCGCGGGCGCCGCCTATGCGTCGTTCGTGACCTACCTCGTCCCGCCGATCGCCCTTGCCTACGGGGCGATCTTCCTCGACGAGTCGATCGGCCTCGCTGCGATCGGCGGACTCATGTTGATCTTCGCCGGCGTCGCGCTCGGCACCCGCGGAGGATCGATGCGGCGCCTTCGCGCTGCCGCGCCGCGCTTCGCGGGCGCGCCGTCCGAACCGTCGTGATCGCAATCCGGCGTGCGACCGGCGCCGACGTCGATTGGCTGGCCGAGCTCTACGCGGACGACGACGTCGACCCGTTCCTCGGCCGGCCTGGAGGCCGTGACCGCGACGCGTTGCTCGAGCAGGTCGAGCGCTCCCAACGGGAGCCGCGCACCTTCGGTCGATTCGTGATCGAGGCCGACGGCGAACGGGCCGGGGCGTTCGGCTTCCGGCAGGAAAACGAGGCGAATGCCATCGCGCGGCTCGAGGGGCTTGCCGTGCACCCCTCGTTCCGCGGCCGGCGGATTGCCGACGAAGCCGCACGCCTGGCGCAGCACCTCCTCCTCGTCGAGCTCGAGTACCACCGTCTGGAGCTTGCGTGCTACGGCTTCAACGAGCGTGCGATCGTCCACGCTGAACGATCGGGCTTCGTCCGCGAGGGGGTCAAGCGGAAGGCGTACCTCCGGCACGGCGAGTGGCAGGACGCCATTCTCTTCTCGCTGCTGCGCGAAGACCTCGACGCTTCGTAGGATGAAGGCATGACAGCCAGCTTTCTCCACACGATGGTTCGCATCACAGATGCAGGGCGCAGCCGCGCGTTCTACGAGGCGCTCGGGTTCGAGTTCGCGCGGGAGATGGACATCGTCCGCGACGGCGAACGCGAGGCGACGAACTACTTCTTCTCGCTCGGCGACGACGCGAGCGTGCTCGAGTTGACGCTCAACCACGACGGTCGGACCTACGATCTCGGCACGGGCTACGGCCACATCGCGATCGGCGTCTCCGACCTCGACCAGACGCTCTCGCAGCTGAAGGGTCTGGGCATCGAGCCCGAGCGCGCGCCGTATCAGGTGCGCGAGGGCGGCAACTGGCTCTGCTTCGTCCGAGACCCCGACGGATATCGCATCGAGATAATCGGCACCGGCTAGTGCCGGCGCGGACGTACGTCGCGTTCCTGCGCGGCGTGAACCTCGGCCGACACAGGCGCGTCCAGATGGGGTCGCTGCGAGAGCTGCTCGAAAGCCACGACCATCAGGGCGTCCGCACGTACCTGCAGAGCGGCAACGTCGTTCTCGGGAGCACGCTCTCGGCGGCGAGGCTCGAGGCGGCACTCGAGCGGCAACTTGCCGACGGACTCGGATTCGACGTCGACGTGCTCGTGCGGACAGCGGACGAGCTGGCGGCGATCCTCGCGCTCGACCCGCTCGCGGCTGTCGCCTCCGACTCGGCCCGATATCTCGTGACGTTCCTGCGCACCGAGCCGGACAAGGCGCTCGCCGCACGATTGCGCTCGGCCGACGTCGCACCAGAACGGCGTGGTCGCGGCAGGCCGGGAGCTCTACTCGTGGCATCCCGCGGGACTCGGACGATCCGAGCTCGCGAAGCTGCTGCTCCCGCAGAGCCTCGGCGTCACCGCTTCCGGTCGCAACTGGCGGACCGTCGAGAAGCTGGCGGCACTGACGGCCTCGTGACGGTGGGTCGAGTGACTATGGTCGGGCCGTGCTCCTCTACAACAGCCCGGTCTCGGGCAACTGTTACAAGGTCAGGCTGCTCCTGGCGCACCTCGGGTTGCCCTACGAGCGGACGGCGGTCGACATCCTCGATCGCTCGAACAGGAAGGAACTGCTCGGCACGCTGAACCCGGCGATGCGTGTCCCGACGCTGGTCCTCGACGACGGCCGCGCGCTGGGTGAATCGGGCGCGATCCTCTGGTACTTCGGCGAGGGGACGCGCTTCGTTCCAGTCGATCGCTACGAGCGGGCGCAGGTCCTGCAGTGGATGTTCTTCGAGCAGTACGAGCACGAGCCGGCGATCGCGGTGGTGCGGTTCTGGGTCGCGTACTCCGGACGGCCCGAGGCGTTTGCGTCGCAACTCGAGGAGCGGACGCGCGCCGGCTACCACGCGCTCGACAAGCTGGAGGCATACCTCGCCGACCACGACTGGTTCGTCGGCAATTCGCTGACGCTCGCAGACATCGCCCTGTACGCCTACACGCACGTCGCCCACGAGGGCGGGTTCGAACTGGAGCCGTACAGCGCGATCCGTCGCTGGCTCGACCGCGTCGCCGCCGAGCCGGGGCACGTCGCTATCGACGCCTGACGCTCCGTGCAGAAGTCACAAAGTTGTCGCGAAGGCGTTTCACATCCGTGACACGTGCCCGGCTACGTTCGTCACATGACGAAGACGACGACCCCCTGGGGCCCCGCGACTCTGGTCGAGAAGGTCGCGGTCTCGCAGCGGGCGGGTGAGAAGCACTTCTCGTCGGTGTTCGAGCTGCTCGAGGACGCGAAGGGAGCCCGGCTGATCCGCATCGCCTACGCCACAGGTGGGTCCGACCGTCGTGGTCCGGTCACGCTCAGGGCACGGGACATCGACCGCCTGCGACAACGCGCTCGTGAAGGCGCCCGAACTGGCCGAGGCGCTCGGCCTGACCCGAGGAGCCGCCTAGACGGAAACCGGCAGCGACAACCGAGCCGCATCGACGAGCGAGCCCAGGAGGAGCGCGCCGTCCGCCGAGCCGAGCAGCGGATCGACCGCGTGCTCCGGGTGGGGCATCAGGCCGAGCACGTTGCCCTCCTCGTTCAGCACGCCGGCGACGTCGGCGACCGCGCCGTTCGGATTGCTCCCGCGTGCGTAGCGGAGCAACATCCGGCCGTCAGCATCGAGCTGCTCGAGGAGATCCGGGTCGGCGAACCAGCACCCGTCGCCGTGCTTGACCGGGATCGTCAGCTCCTGGCCGGGCGCGCACCGAGAGGTGAACGGCGTGTCGTGACGCTCGACTCTGACGGGAACGTCCCGGCAAACGAACGTCAGCGATCCGTTCGGACGCAGGGCGCCGGGGAGCAGCCCTGCCTCGGTCAGCACCTGGAAGCCGTTGCAGATTCCGAGAACGAGTCCGCCGTCCGCAGCGAGCTCCATCGACGGCACGCATGATCGGCGAGAACCGTGCGATCGCTCCGCAGCGGAGGTAGTCGCCGTAGGAGAACCCGCCCGGGAGGACGACGGCCGCCGTCCCGCTCGGAAGCTCGGACTCGGTGTGCCAGACCCGCACCGAGTCGCGCACCGAGCCGCTCCAGCGCGAGCTGCGCGTCGCGATCGTCGTTCGACCCCGGGAAGACGACGACCGGGATGACCGGGCGTGTGCGTCCGGTGTCGGTCATGGCCCCTCGGTCGGCGCGGCGTGCGCGTCGACGTCCACGGGCCTGCCGTCCAGCTCGATCGCGTAGCTCTCGATCAGAGGGTTCGTGAGGAGCTGCTCGCACATCTGCTCCAGCTCCGTCAGAGCCTGCGTGCGGTCGTCGGTCGGGAGGTCGAGCTCGACGAGCCGTCCCACGCGCGCATCGCCGACGTCGAAGCCGAGGTGGTGAAGCGCGCTCGCCACCGCCTGGCCCTGCGGATCGAGAATTCCCGGCTTCGGGCGAACGAGGACGGTGGCCCTCATCCGAGCACGATCTCCGGATCGGCGAGGTACTCGTCGAACGCGATTCCCGTCAGGCGCTCGAACGCCTCGACGTAGCGCGCCCGCGTGCCCTCGACGACATCGTCCGGCAACTCGGGGCCGGGAGGGGTCTTGTCCCAGCCGACGGTCTCGCAGTAGTCCCGCACGAACTGCTTGTCGTACGACGGCGGTGTGCCTCCGGGCGCGTACTCGTCGGCGGGCCAGAAGCGCGACGAATCGGGCGTGAACGCCTCGTCGCCGAGGACGAGCACGCCGTCCTCGGTGAGCCCGAACTCGAGTTTCGTGTCGGCGAGGATGATCCCGCGCTCGAGCGCGTAGTCCGAGACGAGCGCGTACAGCGCCAGCGCCGCCCGCTCGACCTCGTCGAACCGTTCGGCCCCGACCAGGCGAGCCGCGGTCTCCCGGTCGATGTTCTCGTCGTGGCCGGACTGCGCCTTCGTCGCCGGGGTGAAGATCGGCTCGGGCAGTCGGTCCGACTCGCGCAGATCCGGCGGCAG
The DNA here is from genome assembly GCA_963708505.1 of uncultured Thermoleophilia bacterium. Lineage (GTDB taxonomy): Bacteria > Actinomycetota > Thermoleophilia > Gaiellales > Gaiellaceae > PALSA-600. Next base: position 422,076 of record CAVPST010000007.1, on the reverse strand, counting down.
CGTGTGCCCGCAGACCTCGCCGGTCGCGCGGTAGTCCTTCCACCCGGATCCGGAGAGGTACCCCCTGACCACGCATTCGATCGGGAGCATCTCGAGGCGCCGGCACTCGGTCGAGCGACCGTCCGCTTGCAGTGCGAGGAGATGGTTCGGAATCACCGTCGCGGTGCGTGCGAACCAGAAGGCCGACAGGCCGGTGAGCACGCGGCCCTTGTCGGGGATCTCCGTCGGGAGGACGACATCGAACGTCGAGATTCGGTCGCTCGCCACGAGCAGCAGGCGGTCGTTGTCGAGGGCGTAGAGCTCGCGAACCTTGCCGCTCGCGAGGTGAGTCGTTTCAGGCATGAGCCGGTTCCTCCTTGGGGACGAGGCGGCGAAGACGGTCGAAGGTACGGTCGATGTTGGCGATCGTTGCGTCGAGATCGAAGACGTCGATGAGTGCAGGGTGGTCGAGCACCGCCGTGATCTCCGCATCTCCGCGCACGAGCGACGCGAAGTCGAGCTCCTCGTCCCACGCGCGCATCGCGTTCCGCTGGACGAGCCGGTAGGCGTCGGCGCGGTCGAGGCCGTGGCCGACCAACGCCAGCAGGAGCCGATGTGAGAAGAACAGGCCGTGCGAGCCCCAGAGGTTCCGCTCCATCCGCTCCGGGTAGACGACGAGCCCGTCGACGATCCAGCGGAAGCGATCGAGCATGTAGTCGAGGACGAGGAACGCATCGGGCAGGACGATCCGTTCTGCGGACGAGTGGGAGATGTCGCGCTCGTGCCAGAGCGGCATGTTCTCGAGCCCGACCGCGGACGCTGCGCGCACGACGCGCGCCAGCCCGCGAGATGCGCTCCGCCACCTTCGGGTTCCGCTTGTGCGGCATCGCCGACGAGCCCTTCATGCCGGTCGCGAACGGCTCCTCGACCTCGCGGACCTCGGTCCTCGCGAGGTGCCTGATCTCCGTCGCGAACCGGTCGAGCGAGGAGGCGCAGATCGCGAGCGCCGACAGCAGCTCGGCATGCCGGTCGCGCGCGATCACCTGCGTCGAAACAGGATCGGGCTCGAGCTGAAGCTGCTCGCAGGCGATCCGCTCGACCTCCGGGTCGATCGCCGCGTACGTCCCGACCGTCCCTGACAGCTGGCCGACGCGGCAGGCCTCGAGCGCGGCCGTCGAGGCGGACGCGCGCCCGGTCGAGCTCGAACGCCCAGCCGGCGAGCTTCCAGCCGAACGTCGTCGGCTCGGCGTGGATGCCGTGCGAGCGGCCGATGCAGACGGTCCGGCGATGCTCCTCGGCCCGCGCGGCGACGCTCGCGAGCGTCCGGTCGAGACCTTCGACGAGAAGCGCGCCGCCGTCGCGGATCTGCAGAGCGAGTGCCGTGTCGACGACGTCCGACGACGTCAGCCCGTAGTGCACCCAGCGGCCTTCCGGGCCGAGGTTCTCGGCGACCGCGTCCACGAAGGCGGCGAGGTCGTGGTCGGTGGTCAGCTCGATCTCGGCGACGCGCTCGGGCGTCGGCACCTCCGCCCGCTCGCGAACGAGGGCGGCGTCGGCGGCGGGCACGGAGCCGATCTCTGCCCAGGCATCGAGCGCGGCCAGCTCGACCTCGAGCCAGCGCGCGAGCTTGCCCTCCTCCGACCAGATCCTGCTCATCTCCGGGCGGGAGTAGCGGGCGATCACCCCGGTCAGTGTAGACCGGGCTCAGGTTGGCGCAGTCAGTGCCAGGATGCGCGCGGCGAGGACGGCGGCGTTCCGCGCGTTGTCGACTCCGACGGTTGCGACCGGGACGCCCGGAGGCATCTGCACGATCGAGAGCAGCGCGTCGAGACCGTCGAGCACCGACATCGACGAGCGAAGCGGGACGCCGATCACCGGCAGCTCGGTCTGGGCGGCCACGACACCGGGCAGCGCGGCGGCGAGGCCGGCCCCGCAGATCAGCACCTTCAGCCCGCGACCGGCCGCCGACCGAGCGTAGGCGCCGACCGCGTCGGGGTCGCGGTGCGCCGACCGAACCTCGAACTCGTACGCGATCCCGCGTGCGTCGAGCTCGTCGAGCGCGCCCTTCATCCGCTCGCGATCCGACTCGGAGCCGACGAGGATGCCGACGACGCGGCTCAGCCATCGACGCCCGCCGCGATGTCTCGCCTGTACTTGACGCCTTCGAAGGAGACGAGGTCGACAGCCCGATATGCGTCGGTTCGCGCCGCCGCGACCGTGCCGGCCGTCGCCGTCACGGAGAGGATCCTGCCGCCGTTCGTGATCACGCGCCCGTCCCGCGCCGCGGTGCCGCCGTGGAACACGAGGGCGCCGGCTGTGCCCGCTGCGTCGAGACCGTCGATCGGCATTCCTGCATAGTCGCTGCTCGCCGGGTAGTCGGGCGCGGCCAACACGACGGTGACGGCTGCCGTCGGGGTCAGCGAGACGTCGGCGCCCGCGAGGTCGCCCCGGGCCGCGGCGGCGAGCGCGCCGAGGAGGTCGCCCGCGACGCGCGGCATCAGCACCTGCGTTTCGGGATCGCCGAACCGGGCGTTGAATTCGAGCACCCGCGGCCCGTCGGCCGTCAGCATGAGGCCCGCGAACAGGCAGCCGACGAACGGCGAGGCGCGGCGGGCCAACTCCTCCAGCACCGGCTCGTGGATCTCGGCGACGAGACGCTCGATGTCGACGTGCGGCACCGGGGAGTAGGCGCCCATGCCGCCCGTGTTCGGCCCGACGTCGCCGTCTCCGAGTCGCTTGAAGTCCTGCGCAGCCCCGAGCGGCACGACGCGGCGGCCGTCCGTGAGCGCGAACAGCGAGATCTCCGGCCCTTCGAGCAGTTCCTCGATGACCACGCCCTGGCCCAGCGCCTCGACGGCCGGGAGGGCCGCGTCGAGCTCCTCTGACGTCCGGCAGACGAACACGCCCTTGCCCGAGGCGAGGCCGTCCGACTTGACGACGCACGGAACGCGTGCGACGGCGAGCGTCTCCGCGGTCGGCACGCCGGCAGCCCTCAGCACGTCCTTGGCAAACGCCTTCGATCCTTCGATCCGCGCTGCCTCGGCGCTGGGGCCGAACACGGCGATCCCGCTCTGGCGCAGCACGTCGGCGACGCCGGCGACCAGCGGAACCTCGGGCCCGATGACGACGAGGTCGACCTCGAGCGTCAGCGCCAGCGCGAGCAGGCCGTCACCGTCGTCGGCCCGGACCGGATGACAGTGGCCGAGGGCTGCGATGCCCGGGTTGCCGGGGGCTGCGTGGAGCTCTGTCAGCCGGGTGCTCTGCGCGAGCCGCCACGCGAGCGCGTGCTCGCGCGCGCCCGAGCCGACGACGAGCACGTTCACGCGCGCGAGTCTACTCGGATCGCTGTTCGTCCCTGAGCCTGCGCCAACGTTGCTCGTCGGGGTCGTCCTTCGCGCCGCGCAGGACCTTGACCGTGATGACGACGGTGACGATCACGGGGACGAAGATCGAGAGCGCGACGATGATCTGCGTCCAGGTCGAGGGTGTCAGTGCGAGCACCCCCGCCGCGATCATGCGAGCACGCGCTCGCGAGCGGCGCCCACACCGACGAGCTCGATCGGCAGGCGGAGCGCGGCGCAGACGAACTCGACGTAGTCCTGTGCCTGCTGCGGCAGCTCGCCCACCGAGCCCGCGGAGTCGAGCGCCTGCGACCAGCCCGGCAGCACCTCCCACACGGGCGCGGCGTGATGGAAGTCCGACTGGTGCGCGGGGAAGTGCTCGGTCTCGGTGCCGTCGCGGAGCCTGTAGCGCACGCAGACCGGAAGCTCGTGCGAACGGCGGAGAGCACGTCGAGCTTCGTCAGCGCGAGCGAGGTCATCCCGTTCACGCGCACGGCGTAACGGAGCGCGACGAGGTCGAGCCAGCCGCAGCGCCGCTCGCGCCCGGTCACGGTCCCGAACTCGCCTCCGAGGTCGCGTAGCTGCGCCTGTTCGGGGCCGGCGATCTCCGAGGGGAACGGCCCCTCGCCGACACGGGTGACGTACGCCTTCGAGACGCCGACGACGCGGTCGATGCGCGTCGGGCCGATGCCGACTCCCGTTGCGGCGCCCGAGGCGATCGGGTTCGACGAGGTGACGAACGGATAGGTGCCGTGGTCGAGGTCGAGCAGCGTCGCCTGCGCGCCCTCGAACAACACGTGCTTGCCCTCGGACAGGGCGGTCTCGACGAGCAGCGAGACGTCCCCGACGTAGGGGGCGAGTCGCTCGCGCGTAGCCGGCGTACCGCGTCCAGACGTCCTCGAGATCGAACGGCTCGACCTCGTAGACACGCTCGAGCCAGACGTTCTTCTCCGCCAGCGCGACCTCGATCTTCTGCCGCAGGATCTTCGGGTCGAGGACGTCCTGCACGCGGATGCCGATCCGCGAGGCCTTGTCTGCGTACGCGGGGCCGATCCCGCGGCGCGTCGTCCCGATCTGCAGCCGGCCCAGGCGGCGCTCCGACGCCTGGTCGATCGCGACATGCCACGGCATGATCAGGTGCGCGTTTCCCGAGACGACGACGACCGACGGGTCGATGCCCCGGCCCGCGAGCTCGTCGAGCTCCTCGAGGAGCACCTGCGGGTCGACGACGCAGCCTGCGCCGATCACCGACGTCTTGCCGGAGATCACGCCGCTCGGCGTCTGGCGGATCTTGAACGTCTCGCCTTCGACGACGATCGTGTGCCCGGCGTTCGGGCCGCCCTGGTAGCGGCAGACGACGTCGCACTCCTGGGCCAGCAGGTCGACGATCTTGCCCTTGCCTTCGTCGCCCCACTGGGCCCCGACGATCACGGTCGCGGGCACTGGCAGGAGGTTAGCTGCACGGCGGCGAGCGACCGGCGCGCGAGCTCGCGCGCGACTCGCCGCACGACGATCCGGTGGCCGCGGCGGCAGGTCGTGAATCCCACGTCGGCGTCGAGCCGTAACGTCCCGTGGACGAGCAGCAGACTCGAGGTCGACCTGCTCTCGGAGCGACAGACACGCCTCGCACAGCTCGTCGAAGGTCGTCGCCTCCGGGCCGAGCCAGACGTGCTGCCTTTCGATCACGTCAGCTGCAGCTGCCTGCTCGTCGGGGCGTGCGAGTGCAGGCGGGCGCTCGGCGCGGAGGAGCACGATGCGATGGCCGGCGGGGCAGCGTGCCTCGGCCGCCGTCGCCTCGAGCTCGACCGAGCCGCGCACGCTGGCGCCGGCGAGTGCGTCGGCGAAGAGCGCGCCCGAGACCCGGGACGCCTCGAGGCACGGCTCGCAGAGGCAGGCGAACGCTCGTCGCGGACGGGCTGAGCCAGACCGTCGTCATGCGGCCGCCGCCAGGTCGGCGAACTTGGCGTAGCGCTTCTGGAAGGCGAGCTTCTCGATTCCGGTCGCGCCGTTTCGGTGCTTGGCCAGGATCACCTCGGCGATCCCGGCGGACTCGGTGTCCTCGGGGTTGTAGTACTCGTCGCGGTAGACGAACATCACGAGGTCGGCGTCCTGCTCGATCGAGCCGGACTCGCGCAGGTCGGAGAGGATCGGCCGCTTGTCGTGTCGCTGCTCGACTGCGCGCGACAGCTGCGAGAGCGCGACGATCGGCACCTCCAGGTCGCGCGCCAGCACCTTCAGCGCACGCGAGATCTGCGAGACCTCCTGCACGCGGTTCTCGACCGACGTGCCGCTCGTCATCAGCTGCAGGTAGTCGACGATCACGAGCCCGAGCTCGGGTGCCTTCATCTTCAGCCGCCGCAGCTTCGAGCGGATCTCCATCATCGTGATCGACCCGGTGTCGTCGACGTAGATCGGCGCCTTGGCCAGCTTGTCGCAGGCGGAGGTGAGGCGCGGCCAGTCGTCGACGGCGAGCTTCCCGGTGCGCAGGCGCTGCGACTCGACCTTGCCCTCCGCGCACATCAGGCGCTGCGTCACCTCCATCTTCGACATCTCGAGCGTGAAGAGCGCGACCGGCGTGCCGTGGCGCACCGCGACGTTCGCGGCCATGCAGAGCGCGAGCGCCGACTTGCCCATCGACGGACGCGCGGCGACGATGACGAGGTTGCCGGGCTGGAAGCCCGACGTGAGGCGGTCGAGGTCCCGGTATCCCGACGGCGTGCCGGTGATGTCACTGCCGGCCTCGTAGAGCTTGGTGATCGTCTCGAACGAGTCCTTGAGCAGGTCGTCGATGTGCGCGAACTCGCTCGAGACGCGCTGCTGCGAGAGGTCGAAGACGATCGACTCGGCGCGGTCGACGAGCTCGATCGTCTCGCCGGGCCGGTCGAAGCCGAGCCGCGCGATGTCGGTGCCCGCGCGGATCAGTCCGCGCAGCGTCGACATCTCGTCGACGATGCGCGCGTAGTGCGCCGCGTTCGAGGCGGCCGGGACGAGGGTCGCAAGCTCGTGCACGCGCTCGGCACCGCCTGCTGCCTCGAGTGATTGCGTCCGGTCGAGCTCGTCGACGACGGTGATCGCATCGACGGGCTCGCCCTTGGCGTAGAGCGAGAGGATCGCCTTGTAGATCTGGCCGTGGCTCTCGCGGTAGAAGTCGCCCGCACTCAGGTTCGTAGACTCGGTGACCGCCCCGATCGCCAGGGGAGAGAGCATCATCGCCCCGAGCACGGATTCCTCCGCATCGAGGTTCTGAGGCGGGACCGGGGCGGTCACGAGCGCCTGGGCAGGCATGGCCATACGCGCGGTAGTCAAACGGTCGTTCACGCGCTGCGAAAGGGTGTGGAAAGGGAGGTGGCGGGCATCCGGAGCATGGGCAGAGCAGGCATTCTAGAACATGTGTTCGTGTTCACGGCTAGTGGACGAAACGGACGGTCTTTGCGGGAAGTTCCGCCCGAATTCCACAGGCACCGGCCCGCTGTGGAAAGGCTGTGCGAGGTTCTCCCCAGTCCGGTGGAGAGCCTGTGGAGAGTGCTACTCGGCGGGCTCGGAGTCGGGCCCGACCGGGCCGGGCTCGTCCGCGTCCGGCCCGTTCAGCATCCGGCTCGTCCACGACCGCTGAGGCCGTCTCGGCGTCAACCTCGGCCTCGGGCGGCTCGGGCTCGCTCGCTTCCGGCTCAGGCGCCTGGGCGGGCTCGGCGGCCGCCTTGGCCTCGGCCTCGGCAGCCTCCAGGGCCGCGAGCTCCTCGTCCGTCGGCAGCTCCTGGCCTTCCGGGGCGACGACGAGCTTCAGCTCCGCGACCACGTCGGGGAAGACTTCGAGCGCCACCGTGTAGCGCCCGATGCGCTTGATCGTGCCCATCTCGAGCTTCCGGCGGTCGACCCGGACCTTCTCCTGCTCCCAGAGCCGGTCGGCGACGTTCGTCGCCGTCACCGAGCCGAAGAGCGCTCCTGTGGGGCCGGCCGTCACGTCGAACCGCAGGTTCGACGCCTCCAGCCGCGACGCGATCGCCCGCGCCTCGTCGACCGTCTTCGCCTCGTGCCGTGCGCGCTGGACGTCGCGCCGCTCGAGCTCGCGCTTGAGCCCCGGCGTCGCCGTCTCGGCCAGGCCGCGCGGCAGGAGGAAGTTGCGCGCGTAGCCGCGGGCGACGTTGACGACGTCGCCGCGCAGGCCGAGCGAGTCGACGTCCTGCTTGAGCACGACTTCCATGGCCGCTTACTTGTCTCCCACGTACGGGAGGAGGGCGAGCTCGCGGGCACGCTTGACCGCGACGGCGACCTGGCGCTGGTGGCGCCGGCAGGCGCCGCTGATCCGGCGGTTCCGGATCTTGCCCTTCTCGGAGACGTAGCGCCGAAGCTCGTTGACGTTCTTGTAGTCGACCTCGTCGACCTTCGACTTGCAGAAGAAGCAGCTCTTGCGCCGGCCGGGGCCGGTCGGCGCGTTGCGCTTGCGGCTGCCGGTGCTGCTGCGGTCGGATTTCGGTGCTGCCAAAGCTCTCTCCTTAGAACGGGATGTCGTCGTCGGTGCCCTGGAAGTCGGCGTCGGAGCCGCTCGAGGCGCCTGCCGGCACGAACTGGTTGCCGCCACCGCTCGCGTCGCCGTCACCGCGCGAGCCGAGGAACTGCACGGACTCGGCGACGATCTCGACGGCCTCGCGCTTCTGGCCGTCCTGCGTCTGCCACTCGCGCCAGTCGAGGCGGCCGTCGATCGCGACGGGGCGTCCCTTCGACAGGTACTGCGCGCAGCTCTCGGCCTGGTTGCCGAAGACGGAGATGCTGAAGTAGTTGGGTTTGTCGGTCCACTGGCCGCCCTCGTCGCGCCGGCGGCTGTTGACCGCGATGCGCAGGCTGCAGACGGAGGTGCCCGACGGCGTCTGCCGGACCTCGGGGTCGCGCGTCAGGTTGCCGACGAGCACGACGCGATTGATGTTGGCTGCCACGTTCCGCTCCTCTCCTCAGGTCGAAGGACCCAGGCTACTCCGCCGCCTCGGCGGTGTCATCGGCGCTCGCGGCCGTGACCGTTGCGGCGGCCGCAGGCGCGGGCGCCGGCAGCGGCGCGGGCGCCTTGGTGTGTCCGCCCTGGACGCGGCGGTAGGCGCCGTGGCGGATCACGCCGTCCGTGATCTTGAGGACGCGCGTGATCTCGGCCAGCGTCTCGGCCGGAGCGGTGAAGAGCAGCAGGTGGTAGACGGCCTCGCCCTGGTGGCCGATCTCGTAGGCCAGGCGCCGGCGGCCCCACGGCTCATGCCCGTCCCAGCTTCCCTTCGCGTCCTCGACGGCCGTCCGGACGCGCTGGATGACCTCGTTCGCCCGTTCTTCGGGGAGCTCCGGGTCCAGCAGCAGCATGACTTCGTACTCGTTCACGGTCCCGAACTCCTCCTTCTCATGGACTGAATCGGCCCCGCCTCCTGAGCGCCGCATCGGGTGACGGCGCGACGGGCGTGGCGAGAAGCGGCCGGAGTGTAGCATCGAGACCGTGAAGCGCCTGATCGCGTTGGGGATTGGCGTGTTCGGGTTGCGGGCGCTGATTCGCCGACGGCGCAGCCGGACGGCGCATGCCGACGAGCTGCGCGAGAAGCTCGCGGCGAACCGTGCCGCGGAGCCGGCGCCGCCCGTCGTTCCGTCCGAGCCCGAGCCGGAGCCGGAGCCTGCGGCGCCTGCCGTCATGGCGGAGAAGCCCAAGCCGAAGCCGAAGCCTGCGGCGCCGCCCAGGGCGAAGAAGCCGAAGCCAGAGCCAGACGCTGAGCCCGCGCCGCCCGAGACGGACAGCGTCGACGAACGGCGAGCCGAGGTGCACGCGCGCGCCCGGCAGAAGATCGACGAGCTCTCCTAACTCACCGCCGCGAGCAGCTCGCGCCGCTCGTCCTCGCGGAGCGCGCGGAGGGGCGCGCGCACGTCTTCGTTCATCGGCACCCCGCGAGCGCGGACGACCGCCTTCAGGGCGGCATGGCGGGGATAGCGCTCGACGAGCGCGCGTAGCTCGCCGGCCGCCGTCGAGTCTCCGCTCGAGACGGCCGCCGAGACGATCTCGGGGAATGCGGAGGCGAGCCCGGAGACGGCCCCCGCGGCCCCGGCGGCAAGCCCCTGCCCGATCAGCGCCTCGGCACCGATGTAGACGTCGAGCCCCTCGAGAAGGTAGGGCGCGACCTTCGCGAACGGCGTGTCGCTGACCTTCATCCCGGCGACGTTGTCGACCGTCTCCCGGAGCCGTTCCACGACCGGGACCGGGATTGCGTAGCCGGACGCACGCTCGAGCTCGTAGGCGTAGAACGGCAGCGGGGCGCAGGCGCGGGCCGCAGCCGTGAGATGGGCCAGCAGCTCGTCGTCCGAGAGTGGGAAGTACGGCGGTGCGATGACGGCCACGCCGGCGACACCGAGCTCGGCGGCGAAGGCGGACAGCGCCAGCCGTGTCCGCCGTCGTCTGCGCGCCGCAATGGGCAAGCACGGGGAGCGGGCCTTCGGCGAACCGGGTCAGCACGGCCTTGCGCTCGGAGACGGAGAGCAGGATTCCCTCGCCCGTCGTCCCGAGCGCGAGCACGCCGTCGGCGCCGCCGGCTGCGAGGAACTCCGTGTAGGGCGCGATGACGTCCTCGTCGAGGCGCGCCCCGCCGTCTCGAAGCGGCGTCAGGGCGGCGGCGATCGTCCGGTGTGTCATCGCGGCGATGCTAACGGCGTCTTGACGCATAGCAACACTAGGTATAGCGTGACTAGGCATGAGAGCCGAAGTGCTGAAGGGCCATCTCGACGCGATCGTCCTGGCGATCCTCCGGGACGGACCACTGCACGGCTACGCCGTGATCGAGGCACTCCGGCAGCGGAGCGAAGGCGCCTTCGAGCTCGCCGAGGGAACTCTGTATCCGGTGCTCCACCGGCTCGAGGCCGATGGACTGCTGTCGAGCGCGTGGTCGGACGCGACCGGCCGCAGACGACGGGTGTACCGCCTGACGAGACGCGGCCGTGCGGCACTAGCCCGTCGGCGTGAGGAATGGGCGGGGTTCGCAAATGCCGTGGAAGCGGTGTTTGCGTGACGTTCAGCTCCGAGCTCCGTCGCGAGCTCGCGCGCCACGGCATCGGCGCACGCCGGGCCCGTCGGATCGTCGTCGAGCTCGAGGATCATCTGACGTGCGACCCGGATGCCCAGCTCGGATCGCCGAGCGTGATCGCCGCACGGTTTGCGTCCGAGCTTCGACTGATGGAGACGCGGCGCGCCACGTACGGAGGCTTCCTCGTCCTCTCCGTGACCGCACTCCTCGTCATTTCGCTCTCGCTGGCGATCTCCGCGGCGGGCCGTTGGCCGGATGTCACCAGCGCTCGAGGCACGCTTGCCTTGCTCGCCGGTCTCGCCTTGATCCTGGGTGGGCAGGTCTCGTTCGTCGCAGGCGTGCTCGCGCTGTGGCTCTACGTCTGGGGCCGGGATGAGCTGCGTCTCGTGCAACGACGGATGGGGGTTGCGCTCGTTGCTGCTGCAGTCGTCGTCGCCGGCGAGGCCGTCCAGGTCGCGGCGCTTCGCCCGAGCATGCCCGCGTGGTGGCTCGTACTCGGGATCGTCGCGACGGTCGGCTCGGCGACCGGGCTCGGCGCCACGGGCGCGGCCCTCCACCGCGCGGGAGCGCTCACACCGACCGTGCCGGTCTCAGTCGACGGCGTACCGCTCTGGTTCGCGGCAGGGACCGGTGTGCTCGTCGTCGCGGCGATGACCGTCGGCACGGCGCACGCCGAAGGGTCGCTGGTCGAAGGCTTGATCCGCGGTGCGCTCGAGGCTCTTGCGTTCGCTGTCGGCTTCCTGGCTCTGGGCCGCTTCCTCGGGTTGCGGCGCTCGAGCGAAACCGCCTAGCCCGCTACCTGCCGCGGCGGCGGCGGCGCGGCGGAGCTGTCGAGGTCGAGCGCATCCCCGAGGCGGCGAATGCATCGTGGTGCCCGAGCCGGCGTGCGAGCTTGCCGACGTCGGACTGCTGCTCGGGAAGGACGAACGTCACTCCTGTGCCGCTTCGCCCGGCCCGGCCGGTCCGACCGACTCGGTGGACGTAGTCCTCGTCTGCGCGCGGCGGGTCGAAGTTGATCACGTGGGTGACGTCGTCGACGTCCAGGCCGCGTGCGGCGACATCCGTGGCGACGAGTGTCGACACCTTCCCCGACTCGAACCTGGCCAGTGCCCGTTCGCGGGCGTTCTGCGACAGGTTGCCGTGCATCGCGACAGCGGGGACGTCGAGACGCGCGAGTTTCCTCGCGAGCTTGTCGGCTCCGTGCTTGGTGCGCACGAAGACGAGGGCGAGGCCCCGCTCGGCGGCGAGATGCTCGACGAGCGTGTCGAGCTTTCGCTCGGGCGTCACCGCGACGAACGTGTGCTCGACGGTGCCGGTACTCCGCTCGGCCGGCAGTTCCGCCCGGACGCGTACCGGATCGTTCGTGTACGCCTCGGCGAGGCCGCCGACGGCTCCGTCGAGCGTGGCCGAGAAGAGCATCGTCTGGCGCTTGCGCGGGACGGCTCGCAACGATGCGGTCGACCTGGGGCTGAAAGCCCATGTCGAGCATCCGGTCGGCTTCGTCCAGGACGAGCACGTTCGACGCCATCGAGACCGACGAGCTTGCGTGCGAGGAGGTCGTTGAGGCGGCCGGGGGTTGCGATCAGGATGTCCGCAGCCCGCGCTCGCGTGGCCTGCGGCCCGACGCCCGTGCCGCCGTACACCGCGGCGACCCGCAGCCTGTGCACGGTCGCGATCGGTTCGAGGTCTGCTGCGACCTGGAGCGCGAGCTCGCGGGTCGGGACGAGGACGAGCGCTGCGGGGCGCTTGCCCGGGGACGTGCGCTCGACGATCGGGATCCCGAAGGCGAGCGTCTTGCCCGATCCGGTCGGCGACTGGACGAGCAGGTCGCGGCCTGCGAGCCCGTCGGGAAGGGCCAGGGCCTGGACCGAGAACGGGTGAGTGATGTTGCGCTGCGCGAGTGCGCGCACGACGGGTGCGCTGACTCCCAGCGCCTGGAAGCTCTTTGACATCTTGTTCGACTCCTTTGGTGAATCAGGTTCGAGATGCGGAAAACTCGAACGCCTGAAAAGGAGGAACGAGAAGCCAGATCTCACGGCGCGCAATTTGCGTCCGTCCGGCCAAGGTAGCACCCGCACCGCTCTTGGCCCGGCGAGGCCCTCTCCGTGACGGGACTGCAACAAGTGTGCGCCTATTCGCAAACGGACACTTTCGCCGCCGCGCGCGTCGAGGTACCACGGATGAGACCCGTCATTCGTCCGTCAGGAGACACGCATGCGCCGAGTTCCCGTTGCCCTGCGTCGTCCTACTCGCCTTCATCGCCTCGCTCGCGCCCTCCGCCGTCGGGGCGAGCTCGGGCGTCGTCCTCAGCCAGGTCTACGCCGGCGGAGGAAACGCCGGAGCGACCTACGCGAACGACTTCGTCGAGCTCTTCAACCCGGGCAGCTCGACCGTCGACCTGACCGGTTGGACGATCCAGTACGCGCCCGCCGCCGGCACGAGCTGGCAGACGACGCCGCTCAGCGGGGCGATCCCCGCGGGCCGTTACTACCTGGTCCAGCTCGCCTCCACAGCAGCCGTCGGCGCGGCGCTGCCGACGCCGGACGCGACCGGAACGACGAACCTCGCCGCGTCCGGCGGCAAGGTCGCGCTCGTCACGGATGCGACCGCCCTCACGTGCGGTACCGCGGCGGGAAGTTGCTCCGCCGTTGCCTCGGTCCGCGACCTGGTCGGCTACGGCGGAGCGACGGACTTCGAGGGAAGCGGCGCAGCCGGTGGGCTCAGCAGCACGCTGGCGGCAACGCGCAACGCCGCGGGATGCACGGACTCGAACGACAACGCCGCCGACTTCTCGGCCGTGCTCCCGGCGCCGCGGAACTCCTCTGTGCCGTCCAGCGCGTGTGCCGGTTCTCCGCCTCCGGCCGGAGGCAGCACACAGGGCGCCCAGGTCGACGCCGACGTCCAGGCTGCCCTCTCGATCAGCCTCGAGCGGTCGAGTCTCAGCTTCGGCCAGGTCCGCGCCGGCACGACGCCGCCTGCGCTCTCAGAGGCGGTCACCGTCGTCGGCAACCCGTCGGCAGGCTATGCGCTCAGCGTGCACCGGTCGGCCTTCACGCCTGCCGACCTGCCGCTCGGGGTCGCGTCGACTGCACCCGCGGGCGGGCAGATCGGCCCCGCGCTCGCCGGGGGCGCGCGCGCCGCGATCCCGATCGCGCCCGCGACCGACGTCATCGTCGGGACGACCTCGTCTCCCAGCGCGGTCGCCGGAGATGTCTGGCCGGCGACGATCGGGTTCACAGGGCCGCTGCCGGCGGTACCGGCGGGACACTACGCGGCTTCGGTCACCTTCACGGTCGTCGCGCTGTGAGACACGGGCTGCCCGTCGTCTGCGCCCTCACGCTGCTCGCGTCCGCCTTTCCGGCAGGCGCGAGCAGCGACGCGGCCAGGTTCGCCGTCTCGGCGTGGCCGTCCCGCGTGATCGTGTCCGCTCCGGGCTCGGCGACGGTGGGCGTCGGCAATCCGGGCGAGGCGCCCGTCACGCTGGTCGCACGAAGCGCCGGGTACACGCTCGACCGGCGTGGCCGTCCGCGCATCGAGCCGGCGAGTACGACTTGGTTCGCGGTTCGCCCGGCGCGACTCGTGGTCGCGCCTCATGGGACGGCCCGGCTTCGCGTCGCGGTCCGGCGGCCGCCGGAGGCCCGGCCCGGGGATCACGCCGAGCTTCTGCTCATCTCGACGGAGCCGCCGCCGGGCCGGCGCGTTGCGGCCCGCCTGCGCATCGGCGTGGTGGTCGTCGTTCGCGTTCCGGGCCGGCGCGTGCGCCGACTCGGGCTCGGACAGCTTCGTGTTCACAGGCACGACCGGTTCACGGTCGTCGAGTTGACGATCGCCAACCGAGGAAATGTCGACGAGTGGCTCGGCCGGGGGCGGATCTCGGTGACTCTCATCCGGCAGGGCTGGAGAATGGCGAGTGCTTCGATCGAGCCCCGCCGGTTGCTCGCCCTCAGCTCCGGCGTCGTCGAGGTGCGATTCCGCAGCCGTCTCGAAGGCCGCCTCACTGCGGTCGTCGTGCTGCGACAGCCGCGCGTGGGCGTCGCGGTCGCGCGGCGGTCGTACCGGTTGCGGCTCTAGAAGAAGTTCGGGTCGCGCAATTCAGCGGCGGCCTCGGCACGCTTGCCGCGGCGCAGCCAGAGCCCGGCTGCCGTGCCGAGCAACGGGAGGACGAGCACAGGCGCCCCGAGGGTCACGGTCAGCCAGAAGAAGGCGACGGCCGCGAGCAGGCACCAGCGCGACACCGGGTCCGCCCAGACACTCGGGAGGACGCGCTCGGCCCATTCGACGCAGCGGTCGACGTTTTCAAGCTTCTTCGGGCGGTCGATGGTCGGCGAATCGGCACCGCAGGTGCGGCTGCTGATCCCTAGATCGTGGGATTCGGCGTCAGACCTGATCGAGTTCTGAACAGTGCGGGTCGAAAGGTTGATCGGGCCGTTCCGAGGGGGTTAGCGTCGTCGGGCGCCGCTGGACGCCCGGGTGACGACACCGGGCGCCGAAGCGGTGGGGGCGGACACCAGTGTCCAGACGTCTGGGACCACCGCGAAGGGAGAGCACATGGCCAGACCATCGGTACGAGGGTTGTTGTTCCTGTCCATTGCAGCCGGCCTGCTGGCGGCTGCCGGCTCCGCCGGAGGATCGACCGGCACCACCGGATCCACTCGTGCCACGGCGCACGGTGTGGCCGGCGCGGCGGCCGCCGCTTGTCTCGCGCACGTCGCCGTTCCGACCCGCGTCTACTACGCGGGCGACTGCACCGGCCACGACGAGCCAGAGCTCGACCCGGTCTCCTCAGCGCGACACTCGGCGCTGGACGTGACCTGGCACGTCGCTCTGCCGGCCGACGGCACGAAAACGGTGACGAGTGTCGGCCCAACGTTCTGGTTCGGTGGAACCGTCGCCGATTCGAACCCGGCGAAGCTCGGCGGGGAAGGCTTCCTCGAGCTCCAGTTCTACCCCGACTCGCGCCTGACGGCCTGCACGGACTCGGGCGACTTCTTCGTCAACCACGAGGCGGGCACGTACACCGCGTGCTCACCCGTGTGGACGCTCACGCAGCAGGGTGACGACATCGAGGAGCCGGCGGCGTTCAACGGGATGCTGATGAACGCGGGCCGGAGCGGCCCGTTCGTCATGCACGCGCGCGACATCGTGGACATCCACATCTGGGCGCCTTCGATGCACGACGCCTACCGCGAGCAGGTGACCGACGAGACGACTCATCAGACCTCGGCAGTCCTGCTCCTCGTCAGCCGCACCGACGGTCCGCTGACACCCGCCTTCGACACCAACGAGATCGGCCACGCTCTCGACTGGGGACTCGTCTGGGACACGCCGATGTCGTTCGTCTACGAGATCGGGCATTCAGACATCTACGGCGCGCATCCCGGCGAGTTCTGCGTCCCCGGGCAGGACTTCTGCGGGTCGTTCAACAACGCGAACTGGGCCGGCATCCAGCCGCTCCGGATCTTCGACGTCACGTTCGGCGACGGCTCTCACCCGCAGCACTGGGCGGCGGTCTCCGACACGGGCGGCAAGGCCGAGGTGCTCGGACAGTCGTGGGTCGGGCCGAACACATGCAACGGCTACGGCGGCCCGAACTGCATCTATCCGTGGTTCTCGTGGGACGGACAGGCGTTCAACTACGGCGTCCACTACCCGAACACCGTCGACAACCTCGGCGGGGCCGGAGCAGTTCGCGCAGACGCTGCTGTGCCCGGAAGACGGTCTCTTCCCCGGGCCGACGTACTGCGACACGATCCTGCGCTAGCCCAGGATCGCTTGCCCGAGAGGGATGGACACCCAACGGTGACCATCCCTCTCGGCCGTAGACAGCGAAGGCGCCGCCTACCCGGGCGCGCTCAATCCGATTGCGGCGCGGTGGGGGTATGTGCTTGACACAGTCGAGCGCTCGGGGGGGCGGTGTTTGTGTCCGGCAGTTGTGTGCTTTGTGGGGGTGGGTCTCGGCGGGTGCGTGGGCCTCCGGGTGATCGTGCTGTGTACGTGTCTGCGCGTCTGCGGCCTCCGCGCGTATCCAGTACCTGAGTAGGGGAGGCAGGAATGAAACGAGTACGGAGTAGTTGGAAGGCGATTGGGTTGGTGTTGGGGGTCTGCGTTCTTCTTGGTGCGGCGGTTGCGTCGATCGCGAGCGGCGCTGCGAGCAACGATCGGATCTCGTTCAAGATGATTCGCGCGGCCGGGCTGGAAGGGACTGGCTGTGTGCCGAAGGCAGGCGCGGAGGTGATCGACCAGTCGAATGGGCCGGTTGAGAGGTTGACCGTGAACGTGCATGGGCTTCCGGCGAACACGGACTTCGATTTCTTCGTGATCCAGGTGCCGAACGGCCCGTTTGGGCTGGCCTGGTATCAGGGCGACATCGAGACGGGCCCTGACGGCAGCGGCCAGGGCGTCTTCGTCGGACGCTTCAGCGTCGAGACGTTCATCGTGGCGCCGGGGAGCGCTCCGGCTCCTGTCGTGCACAACCAGGCGCCCTTCCCGGATGCGAGCACGAACCCGGCGACCGCGCCGGTGCACACGTTCCATCTGGGGCTGTGGTTCAACGCCTCAGCCGACGCGGTCAAGGCCGGCTGCCCTGGGGCGGTGACGCCGTTCAACGGCGAACACAACGCCGGCACCCAGGTGCTCAGCACCCGCCAGTTCCCGAACGACGCCGGGCCCTTGCGGACGCTCCAACCCTGACGCAACCCTTCGAAAGGAAGTGGTCGGCCCGGGCGACACCCGGGCCGACCACATCTCGGCCACAATCGGCTCTAGCGGAGCGGCCCCGGAGTCGAACCGAGCCAGCGTGGGGCTGCCACGCCTCACCGGTTTTGAAGACCGGCTGGGCCACCAGGCCCTGCCGCTCCAAGCGCGCCATTGAAGCAGAGGTCGGATCACTCCCGCCGCGAGCGCCGAAGAGCGCGCACGTCGCCCCGCCGGATGGTCACGCCGTCCGCGTCGAACCGCTCGAGCAGGAGTTGTGCGGCTCGCCGGCCGACCCCGATCGCATCGCGAAAGGCAGCGAGCGTGATCGGATCGAGGGTCGTCAACGCGTCCCGCCCGCGGTCGTAGAGCGCGGGCGAGACGGCGAGGCCGTCGCCGACGCGGCGCAGGCGTCCGTGCTCTTCGAGATACGCCGCGAGGTCCTTGTCGTCGACGCGAATGACGTCGTCGTGCTCGAGCTCCAGCTCGAGCCGGCGGGCTGCATCCTCACGCGCGCCGAGCGACGCGCTCGCGCCGGGAAGGTATGCCTTCGCGCCCCGCCGCTCGATCTCGAGCCGATTCAGGACGTGTGGTGCCCAGGGCTCGGACGGCAGCAGCTCGGCGAGCGGCAGGCCGGGATCGAGCGGGCTGGCTGCGCTTCGCTCGGAGAGCCGGCGGTGCACGTCGGCGCGGAGCGATGCGAGCCAGGCAGCGGAGAAGTAGTGCTCGCCGGCTGCCTCGACCCCGGCGAGCCCCTCGGCCAGCTCGCGCGGCTCGAGCAGCCCTCGTGCCTGTAGCTCGGCACCGGTGACGGGCTCGTCGACGAGCGCGCCGACGATCTCTGCGACGTCGCCGCGGTCGAGCAGTTCCAGCCGCCTCCGCTCGACCCCGCGGGGCGGAGCCGGGTCGAGGACGACACCGCCGGCCACGGTCGTGTGCGTCCGAAGAACGAGTCTGTCGCCGCGCGCGGCGACGACGGGCTCCGACAGCCGGAGCTGCGCGTAGTCACCGACGCGCGCGACGCGCGCTTCGACGGCGTTCGTCCCCAGATGGACCGTGACCGCCGCAGGGCACGTCGTCGAGCAGGTCGAGCTTCACGTCGAGGCGGTAGGAGACGGGGTAGTGGCCGGGTGCGACGAGCGCGTCGCCGCGTCGCAGCTCGTGCCGCTCGAGCGTGGGGAGGTTCACGGCGACGCGCTGACCCGCCTCCGCGCGCTCGACCGCCTGGTCGTGGACCTGGACGCTGCGGATGCGCACCACCCTTCCCGCGGGCTCGAGCCGCAGCAGGTCGCCTCCGGCCACGGCGCCCGACCAGAGTGTCCCCGTTGCCACCGTGCCGACTCCGCGGAGGCTGAACGAACGGTCGAGATACAGGCGCGTCGCACGCGACGTGCTCCGCTCGTCCACCTCGACGCGCGCGAGCGCCGCTCGCAGCTCGTCGAGGCCGGTTCCCGTTCGCGCGGAGACTGCGACGACCTCGGCCCCCGGCACCAGGCCGCGCGCCTCGTCGAGGGCCAGTTCGAGCATCTCCGCGTCGACGGCGTCCGCCTTCGTCACGGCGACGACACCGCGGTCGACGCCGAGCAGGCGAAGGACCGCGAGGTGCTCATGCGTCTGCGGGCGAGCACCCTCCTGCGCATCGACGACGAGGAGAAAGAGGTCGATCCCGGTCGCGCCGGCGATCATCATCCGCACGAACCGCTCGTGCCCGGGGACGTCGACGAGCGACAGGCGCCTGCCGCCCGGCAACTCGAGCGGCGCGTAGCCGAGGTCGATCGAGATGCCGCGTCTCTGCTCCTCCGGCAGGCGGTCCGTGTCCCGACCCGGTGAGCGCGCGCACGAGCCAGGTCTTGCCGTGGTCGACGTGGCCGGCGGTGCCGACGGTCAGCGGCATGCGAGAACGACCGCCGCGACTGCGTCGATCTCGTCGTCGGCGAGCGTGCGGCAGTCGAGCAAGAGACGGCCGTCCCGCACGACGCCGATCACCGGCGGCTCCGCGGCCCGGACCGCGGGCGCCAGTTCCTCTTCGATCGCGCAGGCGAACGACGGCAGTTCCGCAAGCGGCAGCGCACCGCCGCCGACCCGCGCCACGGTCTGCTCGACCTCGCCGCCGACCGCGGCGGCGAGTCGCTCGGCGCGCGCGCGAACGGCGCCCTCGCTCTCGCGGAGCATCCGCAGCACGGGCACCTCGCGCAGCGCCCGGTCGGGCTCGAGGTAGGCGAGGAGTGTTCCCTCGAGCGCAGCGAGGCTCAGCTTGTCGATGCGAAGCGCGCGATGCAGCGGGTGACGGCGCAGTCGCTCGACGAGGTCGGTGCGGCCGACGACGATCCCCGCCTGCGGACCGCCGAGCAGCTTGTCGCCGCTGAAGCAGACGAGGTCTGCGCCCCCGGCAAGCGAGTCGTGCGCCGTCGGTTCGTCGCCGAGGTCGACGAGCGCGCCGGAGCCGAGATCGTCGACGAGCGGCAGGTCGTGGCGGCGGGCAACGCCGGCCAGGTCGCTCAGGCTGGGCTGCGCGGCGAACCCGACGACACGGAAGTTCGACTGGTGGACGCGCAGGAGCAACGCAGTGTCGGCGCCGACCGCGCGCTCGTAGTCGGCCGCGGTCGTGCGATTCGTCGTTCCGACTTCGACGAGCACGGCGCCCGAGCGGGTGAGCACGTCGGGTATCCGGAAGCCGTCGCCGATCTCGATCAGCTCGCCGCGGGAGACGACGACCTCACGGCTCTCTGCGAGCGCGGCCAGTGCGAGCAGGAGCGCGGCTGCGTTGTTGTTGACGACGAGCGCGGCCTCGGCGCCGGTCAAGCGGCGGAGCACTGCCGCAACGTGATCCTGCCGGGAACCGCGCGCGCCGCCGAGAAGGTCGAGCTCGAGATTCGAGTAACCCTCGGCGAGCTCGGCTACACGCGCCGCCGCCGCGGGCAAGAGCGGCGCTCTGCCGAGGTTCGTGTGGACGATCACGCCGGTCGCGTTCAGGACGCGTCGAAGCGAGGGCCGCCTGACCGCGAGCAGCCGGTCGTGTACGCGAACTGCGAGGTCGCCCGGCTCGACACCGCGGCGGATCTCGAGCCGAGCCTCGGCGAGCACCTCGCGCGCAGCGTCGACTCCGAGCGGGTCGTCGGCCGTGCGGGCAAGCTCGTCGACCGAGGGCAGATCGCGCAGTTCCACGAGAACACGATACGTCCCGCCGAACGGCCGAAGTCATTGCTTCACTGTCAGGGTGAAGCGTGTCGTGCTCGTCTTCGGCGGGCTCGTCGTCGCCGCTGCGATCGGGGCTGCCGTCGCGCGCGCGATCGAGTACCGCGGCGCAGCGAAGCCCGGCGTCAGCGTGCTCGGGATCGACGTCGGCGGCAAGTCGCGCGGCGAGGTCGAAGCGGCGCTGCGGAGCTGGGGGCGCCAGCCCGTCACGATCCGGGCAGGCGGGCGGTCGTACCACGTCCCCCGCGCCTGGCTCGTCTCCGTCGACATCCGCGCGACCGCAAAACGCGCGCTCGACGCCGGAACGCCGGTCGCGCTGATCGTCCCCACGGACGATCACGTCGCGCCGGTGCTCGCTCGCGCGGGCGGCGCCGCCGACGTGCTGGCGCAGCTCGCCCGCTCCGAGTCGGCACCGGTCTCGGCCGGCGTCTCGGTGAAGGGCACCGAGGCCGTCGCGACTCAGGCTCGGTTCGGGCGGCGCCTCGACCGGACGGCGCTGCTCGACCGGCTGGCCGAGGACTCCCGTGTGATCGATGCGCCGTTCGTCCGGCTCGCGCCGAAGATTCAGGACCCCGCGGCGCGCAGCGCCGCCTCGACGGCGAACGTACTGCTCGCGCATCCGGTCCCGCTCGACTATCACGGGGCGCGACTCGGGGCACTCTCCGAGCTGCAACTCGCCCGTGCCTTGCGCGTCAAGGCGCAGAAGCATCGGTTCGCGGTCGGATTCGATCCCGACCGCCTCGCGCACGTCGTGCGTCCGCGACTCGGCCGGTGGTTCGTTCGCGCTCACAACGCACAGTTCGCGATCACCGGGAACCGGGTCAGGGTCGTGCCGTCCCGCCCCGGCCGCGACGTCGACGCGCAGCAGCTCGCCGTCGCCGTGACCGCGGCGGCGCACTCCGGCCGCGTGGCGCAGGTCGAGCTCGGCGAACGCGAGCCCGATCTGACCACCGACAAGGCCCAGGCTCTCGACATCAAGCAGAAACTGGTCGCGTTCACGACGCAGATGGGCGAGTCGTCGTCGAATCGCATCCACAACGTCCATCTGATGGCCGACTTCATCGACGGGACGGTGATCGAGCCCGGCGAGGTGTTCTCGTTCAACGACGTCGTCGGCGAGCGCACGGCAGATCGTGGCTTCCTCGAGGGGCAGGAGATCATCGGCTCACTCGTGCTGCCGTCGATCGGTGGCGGCGTCTGCCAGACGGCGACCACGCTCTTCAACGACGCGTTCGAGCTCGGTCTCCCGATTCTCGAGCGCACGAACCACAATCTCTATCTGTCGCACTACCCGCTTGGCCGCGATGCGACCGTGGCGTGGGGCGGCCCGGACTTCAAGTTCCGGAACGACCTGGGCCACGGGCTTCTGATCAAGACCTCGTACACCGACTCGACGCTCACGTTCACGTTCTATGGAACGCCCGAGCACCGTCGCGTCGTCGCTCACACCGGGCCGCAGGTGAACTGGACGCACCCGGGGATGAACTACGCCGTCGATCCCTCGGCGCCACGCGGCTCGGTCAAGGTGGTGCCGGGAACCGGCGAGCTCGGGTTCGACGTCACCGTCGACCGCAAGGTGTACGCCGCTGACGGAAAGCTGATCCGCGCCGACAGCTTCAGGTCGCACTACATCCCGGACAGCTCGACCACTGTCTACGGGCCTGGACGGACGCCACCGGGGCCGTACTTCGTCTTGCCGTCGTCGGTCTAGTGTTTTGCGGCCTCGCGCTCGGCGTACTGCGCAAGCACCAGTGACACCACCTCGTCGGCGTCGTCCGTCACCTGGAGCAGGTCGAGGTCGTCCGCCGCGATCATCCCGTCGGCCAGGAGCTCTGCGCGAATCCAGTCGAGCATCTCCCCCCAGTAGTCGGAGTCGAAGAGGACGACCGGGAAGTGCTGGATCTTGCCGGTCTGGATCAGCGTCAGCGACTCGAAGAGCTCGTCCAGCGTTCCGAAGCCGCCGGGGAAGATGACGAAACCCTGCGACGGCCGGACGAAGCAGACCTTGCGTGCGTAGAAGTGCTCGAAGGTGTAGGAGATGTCGCAGTACGGGTTCCCGCCCTGCTCGTGCGGCAGCACGATGTTGAAGCCGACGGACAAGCCGCCGGCTTCCTGGGCGCCCCGGTTGCCGCCTTCCATGACCCCTGGGCCGCCTCCGGTGACGACCGCCCAGCCGGCCTCGGCGAAGCATCGGCCGACCGTTCGCGCCGCTTCGTACGGCGCGCTTCCGGGTGCGACTCTCGCCGAGCCGAACAGCGCGACCGCCGGCCGGTCGATCTCGGCGACCTTCTCGAAACCGGCCCTGAACTCGACCGCGATCTTCGCAACCGACGCGTCGATCTCCGAGGTGCCGTAGTCGAGGATCCGCCTGTCGTCGGTCACGAAACGCGGCTTCGCGGCACGTAGGACGCGATCATGCCGACGACCAGTGCTGCGGCCGTCCCGAAGTACAGGAAATAGGTGATCACGGCCTTGTCGCGCCCGCCGCCGATCCGAAGCCATTTGGCCGACCGCCAGACGGCGCCGCCGTCGAGGATGCCGACCGGGAGGAGGTTGATCAGGTTGATGAAGAAGCCGAAGTACGCGAGGGCGAGCAGCAGGTCGGAGCCCTGTGCGCGACCCAGGACGTAACAGACGAGCGAGGCGACCCCGCCCAGGATCGGCCCGGCCATTGCGACGCGCGCCGTCTGCCATGGATTGCCGCGCGTGTACTGGACATAGGCGCCGAGGAACGGGATGAACACCGGCAGCTTCGGGTTCAGGCCCTCTCGCTTGGCCTCGATGAAGTGTCCCAGCTCGTGGAGCAGGATCAGGAGCACGATCCCGATCCGCGAACTTCAAGCCGAAGAAGAGCGCGTACGCCCCGACCGCGATGAAGATGCTCCCGAACTTGAGGAGAACGAACGAGTACTTGGCCAGCGCGATCGCGCCGGCGACCAGCGGTCCGACCGCGCGCCGGAATGTCGCTCTCCAGTCGCGTCCTGGGCGGATCGGGTTGTAGTTCTGCAGGTCGTCGGTCATCAGCCTCGGTCGTACCTCGCAGTCAGGGTAGACCGTTCGCCTAAGAGCCCTTGCCGATCCATTCTTCGCCGTCGGCGTAGACCTCCTTCTTCCACAGCGGCGCGCGGTCCTTGAGCCGGTCGATCGCCTCCCGGCAGGCGGTGAGCGCGTCGGCGCGGTGTGCCGCCGAGACGCCGATCACCACCGACGTCTCGCCGATCGCGACGCGGCCGGTGCGGTGGTGGATCGCGATCGCGCAGAGGTCGTACTCCTGCAGGAGCTCGGCGGCGATCTCCGCCATGACCGACTCGGCCATTCCCTCGTAGGCCTCGTAGTCGAGATGCACGACATCGCGTCCGCGGGACGCGTTTCGCGTAGTCCCCGTGAAGGTGGCGATCGCGCCGGCGCGCTCGTCGCGGACCTCGTCGACGACCCGGTCGAGCGAGAGCGGCTCGTCGCTCAGCCGGAATGCGCCGCCCGAGACCGGTGGGATGAGTGCGACCTCGTCGCCGTCCGCGAGGCTCTGCGCGCGGTCGACGTATCGCTTGTTGACGGCGTAGAGGATTCCGTCGGGCTCGTCGCCGAGGTCGAGTGCGGCCCACACCTCCGCGACCGTCGACGCGCTGATCTCGCGCTCTCGCCAGCCTGCGCGCTCGCGCAGGCCGGCAAAGAGACGGACGCGGACGGTCACGCAGTCAGCGTAACGGCGTCCTCGAGTTGAACGGCGATGCGTAGCGGGGCGCCGATGACGAACACCTGCGCTCCTTCAGGCCCCCGCGGCTCGGCGAAGGTCGAGACGACGGTCGAGGATGCGAAGAAGCCCAGGACACGCGCGTCTCCGCTGCTGATGTTTCGCAGCGCATGCGGAGCCATCGGTGGGACGACCGCGAGCTGCCCGGTCCGCAGCGTCCCCGACTCGCCGTCGACGTATGCCTCGACCTCGCCGCTGAGGACGAGCAGGAGCTCTTCGGCGCTGTCCGTGTGCTCGGGCACCTCGCCGCCCGGCTCGAGAGCGATCCAGACGGTCGCGCTGTCGGCTGTCCCGGTCGCGCTGTGCACCGGGAAGTTGACGGCCAGCCCTTCGGCAAACGGGTGAGTCTCGATCTCGTTCAAGTCGACGACCTGCATGATGTTCTCCTTTTCACTAAACAACACTGTTCCGCGATTATGAACCCTGGTCGACCGGATGTCAAATTCACTGTACGATGCTGTGCATGGAAAAGCGGCAGTACCGGATGAAGGCGCGAGCTGACCGTCAGGCTCTGACGCGACAGAGGATCGTCGAGGCCGCTGTCGAGTTGCACGCGAGCCTGGGTCCGGCCCGAACATCGATCAGCGCGGTCGCCGAGCGCGCGGGCGTGCAAAGGAACACGTTCTACGCTCACTTCGCGGACGAGTCGGCACTCCTGCGCGCGTGCACGCTGCACTGGCGCGCGACCCATCCATTTCCGGCCGCGGCGGACTGGGAGTCCATCGGCGATCCGTCCCGCCGCCTCCGCCGCGCGTTGACCGAGATCTACGCGTGGTACGAGTCGGTCGAGGACGAGTTTGCCCTGTTCGTTCGTGACGCCTACGTCGCCCCGGCGTTCTGGCAAGAGCGCACGGATGCTATGGCAAGGCTCGCGCGAGGGCTGGCCGCCCCGTTCGGACGCCGGCGGGCGGTCGTCGCCGCGGTCGGACATGCAGTCGAGTTCGAGACGTGGCGTTCGCTCGTGCGGCGCGAAGGGCTGCCGAGGGCCGAGGCCGTGGCTGCGATGGTGTCGCTCGTCGAGACGGTGAGTCGCCCGGCGCGGTCGTGAGCATACTTCCGCCGTGGCGGCCACTGACCATCGCGAGACGGAGTCAGGGATCGAGGTGAAGCCGGTCTACACCGCCGCGGACGCGGCGGGCGGCGAAGACCTCCCCGGCGAATACCCGTACACGCGCGGCCCGTACCGCGACATGTACCGCGGCCGGCCGTGGACGATGCGGCAATACGCCGGCTTCGCGTCCGCCGAGGAGTCGAACGCGCGCTATCGGTATCTGCTCGAGCGCGGACAGACGGGGCTCTCGGTCGCCTTCGACCTGCCGACGCAGCTCGGCTACGACTCGGACGATCCCGAGGTCGCTCGGCGAGGTCGGGCGCACCGGGGTGGCGATCGACTCGATCGCCGACATGGAACTGCTGTTCGACGGCATCCCGCTCGGTGACGTCTCGACGTCGATGACGATCAACGCCCCTGCCTCACTGTTGCTGTTGCTGTACGAGCTGGTCGCAGAGCAGCAGGGCGTTCCCGGCACCGCGTTGCGCGGAACCGTGCAGAACGACATCCTCAAGGAGTACATCGCGCGCGGGAACTACATCTTCCCGTTCGCGGCCCTCGATGCGATTGACGACGGACCTGTTCGCGTATTGCGCGGAACGGATCCCGTCGTGGAACACGATCTCGATCTCGGGCTACCACATTCGCGAGGCCGGCTCCACCGCCGTCCAGGAGCTCGCGTTCACGCTCGCGAACGGGATCGCGTATTGCGCCGCAGCCGTCGAGGCCGGGCTCTCGCCCGACGAATTCGGGGCCAGGTTGTCGTTCTTCTTCAATGCGCACAACGACTTCTTCCAGGAGGTTGCGAAGTTCCGCGCGGCGCGCAGGCTGTGGGCGCGGATCATGCGCGACCGGTTCGGGGCGACGAGCCCCAAGGCGCTCGCGTTGCGATTCCATGCGCAGACGGGCGGCTCGACGCTCACGGCACAGCAGCCCGAGAACAACATCGTCCGCGTCGCGGTTCAGGCTCTCTCGGCGGTGTGCGGCGGTGCGCAGTCGCTGCACACGAACTCGTTCGACGAGGCGCTGGCGCTTCCGACGCAGCAGGCCGCGACGATCGCACTGCGAACGCAGCAGATCCTCCAGAACGAGGCCGGCACTACGGACACGGCCGACCCGCTCGGCGGCTCGTACTACGTCGAGGCGCTCACCGACGAGCTTGCGACGCGCGCCTGGGACCTGATCGAACGGGTCGACGCGATCGGCGGTGCGGTCGCGGCGGTCGAGAGTGGCTTCGTGCAGAACGAGATCGAAGGCGCCGCTTTTCGGTGGCAGCAAGAGATCGAGCGTGGCGAGCGCGTGATCGTCGGAGTCAACGCATTCGCGCTCGAGGCGGAGGAGCCGATCGAGCTCCACGCGATCGATCCGGCGGCGGAGCGGCGTCAGTGCGAGCGCACTGCCCGGGTCCGCGCGGAGCGCAACGCGCCCGAGGCCGAAAGCCGCGCTCCGCGGCGTGGCGGACGCCGCGGGCGGGACTTCGAACCTCCTGCCGCCGATGCGCGACGCGCTGCGCGCCCGCTGCACCGTCGGCGAGATCTG
The DNA here is from genome assembly GCA_963708505.1 of uncultured Thermoleophilia bacterium. Classification (GTDB taxonomy): domain Bacteria; phylum Actinomycetota; class Thermoleophilia; order Gaiellales; family Gaiellaceae; genus PALSA-600. The sequence goes on along the minus strand of CAVPST010000007.1, from coordinate 395,493 downwards.
TGGCGTCCTGCGCGACGCGTGGGGCACATACGACGTGTAGATGGTCCTGACGCTCCACGGACCTCACGGCGCGGGCTGTTCCGAATCGCGGGAGGCACGGCATGAGGATCCTCGTCGTCTCGCAGATGTACCCGGGCCCGGATGACCCCGACCTCGGCTCGTTCGTCGCACAGCAGGTCGATGTTCTTCGTGCACGCGGGCACGAGGTCGAGCTCGCGGTCCTCGATCGCCGGGCGGGTGGCAAGCGACGGTTTCTCGAGCTGCGCCGCCGTGTGCGCGCCGCCGCGACACCCGACGTCGTCTGGGCGCACTTCCTCGTCCCGTCCGGGTTGTTCGCGAGCGAGGTCGACGCGCCGCTCGTCGTCACCGCGCACGGCCGTGACGTGCGCAACGTCGGCTCGCGCCCCGGCGTTGCCCAGCTCACGCGCCGCGTCGTCAGCCGTGCTGCGACGGTGATCGCCGTCTCGGACTACTTGCGCCGCGAGCTCGAGGAGCGTCTGCCGGCGGCGCGCGGCAAGACGGTGGTCCTCAACTCGGGTGTCGACCTCGAGCGGTTCGCCGCGGCGGCGCCGGTCGCCGAGTTGGAACAGCCGGCGTTCCTGCACGTCGGCTCGCTCACCGAGCGAAAGAACGTCGTGCGGCTGGCCGAGGCGTTTGCGCGCGTCGGCGGCGGCTCGCTGACGTTCGTCGGGGACGGCCCTCTTCGCCCAGCGCTCGAGGGACGGCCCGGCGTACGCGTGGTCGGGCGTGTACCGCACGACGAGGTGCCAGGCTGGCTGAGCGCGGCCGCCGTCGTCTGCGGCGCCGCGCTGATCGAGCCGTTCGGCCAGTCGCTGCTCGAGGCGATGGCGTGCGGCCGGACCGTTGTCGCGACCCGGATCGGCGGCCCGCCCGAGTTCGTGCCGCCGGAGGCAGGCGTTCTCGTCGACCCGCTCGACGTCGGCGAGCTGTCGCGTGCGCTCGAGCTCGCCGCGTCGTTCCCGTCACCGAACGAAGCGGCGCGAGCCGCCGCCGCGGTGCACGACCTCAGGACGCAGGTGACTCGGGTGGAGGAGATCCTTCAGCAAGCCGCTCGAGGTCGGACAGCCTGATCTCGACGAGCGGGCGGATCGAGTCGCCGAGACCGTGCTCCTCGGCAACCGCCGAGGGCCTGCTCGTAGCTCTGCACGGACCTTCACCGAGCGAGACGCCCTGCTTGAGACGATTGTCGCCCGTGATCAGCAAGTCATGGATCTTCGCCCGCGCTTCCGTTTCGTCCACGTGCATAAGCTAGTACCGGATGGGGGGCAGAAAGGTGCGGGTGCTGATCGCGGACGACCACCGCATGTTCGCGGAGGCGCTCGGGGCGATTCTCGCGACGGACGGCCGAATCAAGGTCGTCGGTCAGGCCGGCGACGGACGAGCTGCGGTCGAGTTGGCACGTGAAGCACCGCGCCGACGTCGTCTTGATGGACATCGCCATGCCGGTGATGGACGGCATCGAGGCGACGCGCGAGATCCGCAGGGAGCTTCCCGAAGACGGCGGTCGTCGTAGTGACCGGCTCCGCGGCGACCCGTGACGTCTCCCGGGCGCGCGTCCGCCGGGGCGGCGGGCTACGTGACGAAGGATCAGATCGCGGGCGACCTCGTCCGCGCGATCCTCGACGCCGCCGGCGTGGCCTAGACCGGGCGCCGAAGACCGGGCGCTACAATTCGAGCCCGCATGCTGCAAGTCGACGCCGTCATCCACGTGCTCTTGTCGTGCGCGCTCGTGGGGCTGATCCTGATGCATTCCGGGCGCGACACCGGCCTCGCCGGCATGGGCTTCACGCCCCAGTCGCAAGGCGGGACGCACATCGTCGAGCGGAACCTGACGCGTCTGACCCTCCTGGTCGCGTGTCTCTTCTTCGTGAACACGATCGTGCTCTTCCGGCTGCTCCAGTAGCCCTAGACTCCCGCACGTGCAGCTGGACGGGCTTCACCACGTCACGTGCGTCTGCTCCGACGCGCAGCGCACACTCGATTTCTACCGCGACGAGCTCGGCTTCTCGCTCGTCAAGAAGACCGTCAACTTCGACGATCCTCACAGCTACCACCTGTACTTCGGCGACGGCCGTGGCACGCCCGGCTCGCTGATCACGTTCTTCGAATGGCCGCGCGCCGAGGCGGGGCGGCTCGGCCGAGGCACGCTCGAGTCGGTGAGCCTCGAGTCGCCGGCCGTCGACTCCGAGCAGGAGCGGACCGATCCCGACGGTTTGCGCCTCCAGGTCTTTCCGGGGGCCGTGCCCCGCCTCCGCGAGACGACCGTGATCGGAAACGCCGACCTGTACGCCGGGCTCTTCGACGCGGATGCCCCGATCGCATTCGCGCCACCGCTCGAGGAACCGGCGTTGATCGGCCCCGGCGCGACGCATCACATCGCCTGGCGCGCCTCCGACGACGCCGAGCTCGGCCTTTGGCTCGAGCGACTGGCGGAGCTCGGTCTTCGCCCCACGACCGTGCAGGACCGCAAGTACTTCCATTCGGTCTACTTCCGGATGCCGGACGGGATGCTGATCGAGATCGCGACCGATCCGCCGGGCTTCACGGTCGACGAACCACCCGACGAGCTCGGGCGCACGCTGTCGCTTCCCGCCTGGCTGGAGCCCGAACGCGCGACCCTCGAGCGGGAGCTGACCCCGATCGACTGAGCCGCCGGGACGGCACGGCTACACTGTGCGCGCTCTCAGGCGCTGGTGGCGGAATTGGTAGACGCGCTAGGTTGAGGGCCTAGTGGCCGCATAGGCCGTGGAGGTTCAAGTCCTCTCCAGCGCATGAAGCCGTCCCGGTCGCGGGGCGGCTTTTCCCGGACCGAGGAGATGCCCTGGCGGCCGCGTCGTTTGACGGCGTCCGAAGGACTGTCTACCCTTCTGTCGAACACACGTTCGTCCCCGCTCACGACCTCGGAGGAGCCGCCCGGTGCTCACCGCCCGCCAACAGGAGATCTGGAACTACCTGGTCGAGTACGTCGACCGTCACGGCTACCCGCCGACCGTGCGCGAGATCGGCGAGCACGTGGGGCTTGCGTCGCCGTCCACCGTGCACGCCCACCTCGCCAACCTCGAGCGGGCAGGCTTGCTGCGGCGCGATCCGACCAAGCCGCGTGCGCTCGAGCTGCTCGGCCGCGAGCGGCACGACGTTGCACACCGCGACGAGGTCGCCGCAGCACGGGACGTCGCCCGGCTCCCGCTGCGTCGGTCAGATCGCCGCGGGCGGGCCGATGCTCGCGGAGGAGAACATCGAGGTCTACCTCCCGATGCCCGCATCGGCGAAGGGCGACTTCCTGCTCCGCGTCAAAGGGGAGTCGATGATCGAGGCCGGCATCCTCGACGGCGACCTCGTGATCGTGCAGAGCGCTCAGGACGCGCGGAACGGCGAGATCGTCGTCGCGCTGGCCGGCGAGGACGAGTCGACCGACGAGGCGACGGTCAAGACGTTCTACCGCGAGGGAAAGCGCATCAGGCTGCAGCCCGAGAACGCGGCGCTGGAGCCGATCTACGCGCCGTACGTGGAGATCCTCGGCCGCGTCGTGGGAGTGTTCCGGGAGCTCTAGATGACGTCGGTTGTCGCGCCGCTGCATCGCAGCCTCGACCAGGAGCTCGTTGCGCTCCTGCGCGGCGCCTCGCTCGAATGTCTCATCTGCGGTGAGTTCGTCATGCACGCGCGCGGCGGCAGCGTGTTCTGCCCCGAGTGCGGGGCGCAGCTCGCAGAGGAGGGCGCGCTCGAGGTCGGACTAGAATCCAGCTTGCAGGCCGGGTGATCGCGGCGCGCGGCTTCGGCGGCGTGTCGAGGAAAGTCCGGACACCGAAGGGCAGGACGCTGGCGTGAGCCAGGCGGCGAAAGCCGACGGAAAGTGGAACAGAAAGGACACCGCCGACGATCGTCCTCGGACGAGCGCCGGTAAGGGTGAAACGGTGAGGTAAGAGCTCACCAGCGTCGCGGCGACGCGGCGGCTTGCCAAACCCCGTCCGGTGCAAGGCGAACAGGGCCCGTAGACGCTGCCCGCCGAGGGCCCGGGTAGCTGCACAAGAGGGATGGTCACCCTCGACAGAATCCGGCTTACAGGCCTGCTACGGGAAAAGCCCCGGAAACGGGGCTTTTTCTACGGACCGAACGCGTCACCTGCCGTCCCTCGTGCGCTGGAAGAGGACGTGGTCCCGCCAGGCGCCGGCGATGTGCAGGTAGTTGCGCGCGAGCCCGATCCGTTTCGAAGCCGTTCTTCGTGCAGGACGCGCTGCGACGCGAGGTTGTCGACGAGCGTCCCGGCTTCGAGCCGGTGCAGGTCGAGAGCGGCGAATGCGTGCTCGGCAAGCTCGCCGACGGCCCGCGTCGCGAGGCCGCGCCCGTTCCGGGTGCTCGTGACCCAGTAGCCCACGTTTGCGCTCTGGAATGAGCCGCGGGCAACGTGGGAGAGCGAGATGGTGCCGGCGAGCAGGCCGGCGTCGAGAATCGCGAAGGCGAGGCCCTCGGGGTTGCGCGCGATCTCGGTCTGCGTTTCCAGCGTGAAGAATGCGTCCGGACGCTCGGGCTCGAACGGCGCGAGGAACTGCCTGTTCGCCAGGCGAAGCTCCAGGAGAGCCTGCGCGTCGGGCTCTGACAGCGGCCGGATGACTTCCATCGGGACATCCTGACGCAGGCCCCGCCCGCGTCGCTGCTGGTATTCCTGTCGGCAGTGCGCGAGCCGACACGTCTGCGTGGAAGCCTGCGCGTCCGGCTCGCCGAGCTCGTCTTCGGGCTCTTCCTCTTCGCGGCGGGGATCGTCTCGCTGCTCGAGTCGCAGCTCGGGCTGTCGCCGTGGGATGTCCTGCACCAGGGCATCGCGGATCACACGCGGCTCACCTTCGGCGAGGCGAACATCGTCGTCGCGGTCGTGGTGCTGGTCGTGGCCTGGCTCCTCGGCGCGCGCATCGGGATCGGCACGGCGGCGAACGCGGTCCTCGTCGGAGCATTCGTGCAGCTCCTCAGCTCGCTGTCGGCGGTCGCCGCGCTCGCGGACGCGCCGCTGCCGGTCAGGATCTGCCTCCTCGCGCTCGGGCTCGGCTCTGATGGGCGCGGGCAGCGGCTTCTACCTCGGCGCGGATCTCGGCGCCGGGCCGCGCGACTCCCTGATGGTGGTCGGCGCTCGCCGGACTCCATTCCGGATCGGCGTCGTGCGGGCGGTTCTCGAGCTGTCCGCGCTGGCCGTGGGGGCTGCGCTCGGTGGAACGGTCGGCATCGGCACGGTCGTCGTTGCCTTCGGGCTCGGCCCGGTGGTCGAGCTCTCGCTCGCCCTGCTGGCGCGCTCACCGCTCGCTCTCGACCGGCACGTCGCGGTTCCACGCACGGCCTGACCACGGCGTCGGGCACCACGCCCGAGTCTGACTCGAGTCAGACTCGTGTCTGACACACCGAAGTGAGACCAGATCGTCGTGAGAGTGTGACGCGATCCGGCAATCCCTGGCGTGGAGCGGGTTCGCGCGGGTCGTTCATACGATTTGCAAGTCACAAGAATCTGGTCGACCGCCCTACGCGTCGCGGGGCTCGGGGCGGCGGTCGAGTCAGACTCGTGTCTGACTCGAGTCAGACGCGGTTGGGCGGCTCTCGTCTGGCTCAGTCATGCCCAGGCAGTGCGGTTCGCGCTCACCTCCAGACTGGACTACTCCAAAGTGGAGTAGTAGATTGTCGCCATGATCGCGAAGCAAGAGGTTGAGGCCGCTCGGCTGACGACGACCGAGGCTGCCGTGCTCGCACTGCTCGCGATCGAAGGCGAACGCTCCGCCTATGACCTCGTGCAGCTCGTCGAGCATGCGATCGCTCACGTCTGGTCGCCCGCTCGGAGCGGGCTCTTCGCAGTACTGCCGCGCCTCGCGCGCGACGGCCTCGCGACCCGCCGGCGCGTCGATCGGTCGAGCTCTCGGAAGCACCTCTACCGCATCAGCGCCGACGGTCGCCGTGCTCTCGAGGAGTGGCTCAGCACGATCGAGCCCGGTGCCCGCGATACGTTCTTCCTGAAGCTCCATGTCGGCGGGTTGAGCACCGCCGAGAACCTGCTCGAGCAAGTCGCGCAGTTTCGGGCCGACACGGCAGACCGTCTCGCCGTCCTGAACGCGATCAAGCCGACGAACACCAACCGCGGCCACGACTGGTTCCACCGTCAGCTGCTCCTCTATGGAATAGCGCGCGCCGAGCTCGAGCTCGAGTGGGCGGACGCCGTCGCGCGCAGGCTGAGGCGAGGCCCGCGCTGAGACGCCTCTTGCTCGCCGCGTTGTGCTGCGTGGCGCTGGCCGGAGGTTCGCCCGCCGCGCCCGCCGCCGGCTCCGGCAGCTGGGTCGGCACGTACCGATTGCCCGTGACGGCGGAGCCGGTCGCGCTGACGTTCGACGTTCACGGCCGGACGGCGACCGTTTCGCTCGGCCCCGGCCACCTGTCTGCGACGCAGGTCGGGATCGTGACGCACGGAGTCGACGTGGGCTTCGAACTGCCGGGACGGCCGACGCACGTCGCCTTCACGGGCGCTCTCACGAAGGGGTTGCTGACCGGCACCGTGACTCAGGGCCGCCTGCATGGGACCTTCCAGCTCCGCCGAGGCGTCTCGCCCGTGACGTCGGCGCTGGGGCTCTACCGGAGCGCCGGCGGAGCTGCGGTCGCCGTCATCAAGGCCGAAGGGCTTCCGGCCTGGCTCGTCGAGCTGCCCGGCGGCGCGACGCACGGTCTGAATCTTCGGCTCACGACCGTCGGCCGGCGCCTGGGCGAGACACGAGGGGACGGAACGCTGACGGTCGAGCCCGGCGGGCTCACCTGGGCTCACGGCGGCAGCTCGACCCGCTACGCGCGGGTCCGGCTGCACCAGCAGGAAGTCCGGGTCGGCCGTCTCGCCGGGACGTTGACCATCCCGGACGGCCCAGGCCCGTTCGCGGCGGCCGCCCTCGTGCACGGCTCCGGTTCCGCGGGGCGTGAAGAGTTCCAGACGTTCGCCGCGTACCTCGAGTCGATGGGAGTCGCCGTTCTGGCGACGGACAAGCGCGGCGTCGGCCAGTCGGGCGGCAGCTTCCCCGGCCCGCGGGCGACCGAGAGGGCCATCGGCGCACTCGCCGTCGACGCTCAGAGCCAGGTCCGCTTTCTCGACTCGCTTCCGCAGACCGCCGCGGCCCGGGTCGGGCTCGTCGGCGACAGCCAGGCCGGGTGGGTGATAGCGCGCGCCGCCGCGCAGGAGCGTGCCGTCCGGTGGGCTGTGGCCCTCGCCGGGCCGACGACCACCGTCGGCGAGACCGACTCCTTCACCCAGTTGGCCGGAGCCGAGCAACGCCCGCCGAGCGGGACGCGCGCACAGATGCTCGCGGAGGTAAGCGCCCAGGGCCCAAGTGGTTTCGACCCCTTGCCGGCGCTGCGCCGGTTGTCGATTCCCATGTTGTGGGTGTACGGGGACGACGACCGCAACGTTCCCACTGAGCTCTGTGTCGAGCGGCTGAAGGTGATCAAGGCGGGCCACGACTTCACCTGGGTCGTGCTGCCGATGACGCACGCGCTGATCGATCTTCCGAACGGTCTCTACTCCAGCCTACGACAGTCGCGCGGCTTCAACGCCGGGCTGTTTCCGGCAATCGGCGACTGGCTTCGCTCCCGCGCAATCGCCGGCTAGGCGTGCGTTTGGACTGAGCGACAACGTGAAACTCAGCGATGAGTTCGTACGTGCACGACCGTCAGACGGTCAATACGACGCTGGAGGAGACATGGGGAAGGTTGTAGTCACCGAATTCATCACGCTGGACGGTGTCATCGAGGATCCCGGCGGCGCCGAGAAAACGGATCGCGGAGGTTGGGCGTTTCGGTTCGAGGGCGGTCCCGAGGCCGATGCGTTCAAGTTCAGCGAACTGGTCCAGAGCGACGCCCAGCTGCTAGGCCGCATCACCTACGACGGTTTCGCGAAGGCGTGGCCGACGATGGAGGGCGCGGGCGAGTTCGGCGAGAAGATGAACGCGATGCCGAAGTTCGTTGTCTCGTCGACGCTCAGGGATCCCGAATGGAACAACACGAGCGTCTTGACGGGCCACCTCGCGGCCGACGTCGGCGCATTGAAGGAACAGTTCGACGGCGACATTCTCGTCGCCGGCAGCGCGCAGCTCGTACGCTCGCTATTCGCCCACGACCTTGTCGACGAGCTGCACCTGATGGTCTTCCCGGTGCTCCTGGGCGCCGGCAAGCGGCTCTTCGCAGACGGCGCCGAGCTGCCGCTGAAGCTTCTCGACGCGCGCCAGACGGGGGCGGTCGCGCTCCAGACGTTCGGGCGCGGCGAGTGAGTCGTCCGGCTCCGGTCGAGGAGGCGACCAGGCTCACGAACGCGGCCACGCAGCGCGGGTCGAATTGCGTGCCGGCGCCCTCCTCGAGCTCCCGAAGCGCCGCCTCCTCCGTCAGCGATTCCCGGTAGGGACGATCCTCGAGCATCGCCAGATACGCGTCGGCGACCGCGACGATGCGGGCTGCCAGCGGGATCTCCCGCCCGACGAGCCCGCGGGGATACCCGTCGCCGTCCCAGCGCTCGTGGTGCGAGCGCACGACGTCGACGACCTCTGGGTCGACCGAGGCATGGACGATGAGCGCACCCTTGATCGGATGGCCGTTGATCTCCCGGCGCTCGTCTGCGGTCAGTGGTCCGGGCTTCTCGAGGATACGGTCGTCGACGAGGAGCTTGCCGACGTCGTGCAGGAGCGCGCCGGCGACGACGGTACGGCGGTCGATGTGCGTGAGCTCCAGCCGGCGGGCGAGCCTGTCCGCGCAGGCCGCGACGAGGATTGCGTGCCTGTCCGGGTATTCCCTGCCCGTTTTGGACGCGACGACGCGGCGCGTGGCCGCGATCGGAAGGGCGGATTCGCTGTTCGCGTCTAGCTGAAGGGCGGTTGTCACGGCGTCCCCCTTTCGGGGGATGCGAAGCTGATCCTTCCGATGCCATGAAGTAGATTCCCGATGATCCGTGGGGGCGGAAGGGCGGCACGAATCATTTCTGGGCTGAACTCGAAGGCACATAACCGCGCGTGACGCGTCGGGGTAGAGGACCGAACGCCTCTGTCTTCCTTGCGGCACTCCTGATCGGGGTCTCGCTGGCTGCGCTCGTCTGGGGCCTCGAACAGGCCGTACAGGCGACGATGCGAGCGCACCGCCGCACCGAGCTGCGGAACACGCTGCAGGAGGCGCGCCGGTTGCTCGTCGCCCGCGGCGCGAACGCGGCGACGGCGGCATCGCAGCTCGCCGGATCGAACGCGATCCAGTCCGCGTTCGTCAACCGGGACGTGTCGACCCTGAAGCGGATCGCCGACCGGCGGCCCGACGTCGGCTTCGTGCTCTGGAACGGTAGCGACCCTCGGGCATCAGGCCGTGCCTGGATTGGACGTGACGGTCGGCGTCTACGGCGGAGGTGCCTCGCTCGGGCGGGTCGTGGTCAGCGGGTCACCGACCTCCGGCCTGCTCGACAGCGCGCGGCGGCAGCACTCCTCCGTGGCCCTCTGGTACACGGTCGGCGACGGCGTGCGCGTGACCTCGCCGAGCCGGAGCGAGACCGACCTCGCCCAGGAGCTGCGTACCCGGCAGAGCGACACGCTTCCGCTGTCGAACGGCCCGGCGAGCGCGGCCACCCTGACCGCCTTCACGGCCAAGCCGCAGATTCCACTGGAGTGGTTCTGGCCGCTGCTCGCGGGCGTGGCCGGCACGCTCGGCGCCCTCGCCTACTTCCGGCGCGCCGAGGACCGTCGAAGCTCGGAGCCGCCGCCGAAGACGGTGCGCGACGCCGTCGCTCTCGTCGGCGAGACGCTTGCTGCGACGCACAATCCCGATGCGCTCCTGCCTGTGATCCTGCAGGCGGCGATCGAGGCGACCGACGCGTCGGGCGGGTCGATCTCCAGCGGGGAGATCGTCCTTGCCTCTCGGGGCGGAGCGGAGGCCAGCGCGCGGACGCCGATCGAGTTCCCGCTCAAGGTCGCCGGCGGCCGCTCGGCTGTGCTCGCGCTCTACCCGCCCGCGTCGGGCTTCACCGAGGAAGCTCAGGATGCGGCGGCGTGGATCGCGGCCCAGGCACTGATCGCGCTCGAGAACGCGCACCTGCACGGCCTCGTCCAACGTCAGGCCGTCACCGACGAGCTGACCGGTCTCGCCAACCGGCGGCGCTTCCTCGCGCAGATGGAGGCAGAGGTGGCGCGGTCGCGCCGGAGCGGCTCGCCGCTCGCGATCGTCCTCGCCGACCTCGACGACTTCAAGAAGGTGAACGACAAGTACGGTCACGAGGCCGGCGATCGCACGCTGCGCGCGTTCGCGGACATCCTCCGTGAGGCCGTGCGCGACGTCGATCTGCCTGTCAGGCTCGGCGGCGAGGAGTTCGCGATCCTGCTGCCCGACACGGACCTGGCCGGAGGCGGGAATCTCGCCGAGCGCATTCGCGATCACCCTCGCCGAGCGGCGGATCGAGAGCAACACGTCGAGGATCCAGGTGACGGCGAGCTTCGGCGTCTCGTGCTTCCCGCTCGCAGCGTCCGCCGATGACCTGCTCGTCGACGCGGATCGCAGGCTCTACGACGCCAAGCGACGCGGGAAGAATCGCGTCGAGGTGTCGTCATCGGCGAACCACGCCGAGTTCGCATGACCAGTCTCGGCATAGCCGTCCGGGGTCGTTGACACGATGAACCGGTGCGTCCGCTCAGGTTCGCCACCTTCGTCGCGCTCGCGTCGGCGATCTTCGTGGCCCTCGGCCGTCTCTGGGTTCACTCCATCGATCAAGGCCCTCCTCCGTGCCCGTCGTGCGCGTCTTGCACGCCGGAACCGGGGCTGTCGCGGTCGCGATCGCGGGTGTCGATCGCCAGATCCGGGCTCATCCGCCGGCGGCGGCCGGCCATCGCCTGACCGAGGCGTCCGCGCTCGCCAGGCCTGCGTCCGTGGGCAATCCGTCGCGCCGGGTGGCGGTCGTCGTGCACGTGGCTGCGCCGGCATCGGTGCCGCCCGCGTCGGCCCGCGTCGAGCCGAAACCGGTCGAGCAGCCGGCGGCACAGCCGAAGCCGCCGCGGGTGCATGCCGCGCCGGCGCCCAGCCCGGCGCCGCCGCCGAGCCGCCGCCCGAACCGACGCCGCAGCCGACGCCGCAGCCGCCTGCGCCGCCGGAGCCGGCTCCGCCGCTGCCGCCGGCTCCGGCCGATCCCGAACCCACGCCGCCGCCCCCGCCACCCGACGTCGCGCCTCCGTCTGCGTCCGATCCCGGTCCCGGCGGAGGTGGAGGCCACCGACGAGACGCCGACCGCGGATCCGACACCGCCCGGCGACCCCGCGCCTCCGCTCCGGCGATGACAGCCGTCCGGGCCAGGGCCACGGCGACCGGAACCACGACCACACCGGCCCGCCTGGACGCGACGGCCGCCACCACGATGAGCGCGACCGCAACGACGAAGCCGAGCACGTGGACGGCCACGGTCACCATGGACTTGGTTCCTTCTAAGCCGGTCGAGGTCGAGACAGGTCTTCGCCGGCGATTCCGGCGGTCGAAGGTCGGGGGCCCGGAGATCCTGACGGGGCGACTCCGCCGCGAGCTCGAGCGCCAGACGCTGCGACGGTGAGCTGATCCGCTTCTGCCTCCGCGGCGATCTCGGTCACGCCCTCGTCTGCCTCGAGGATCGGCTGCTCGTGCTCAAGAGCGGCTTCCACGCCGGCACGACCTTCGGATCGATGGCCGCGACGATCTTCTACCGCGACGTCACCGGCATCCAGGTGCGGATGCATCTCGTCTCGGGTTGGATCGAGATCTCGTCTCCGAGCTTCTCGGGCCGTGAGCGGAAGCGGACGCGCCACCCGCGGACGAGTGACCGCGATGTCTACAAGCTGCCGAACTGCGTCCCGATTCACCGCGTCCATCTCGCCCAGTACGACGAGCCGCTCGCCGAGCTTCGCCGCCTCGTCGCCGAGACGAAGGACGGCGTCGCGCGCGGCGGCGTCGTGGCGGAGCTCGAACGCCTGTCGGAGCTGGCCGACGCCGGGCATCTCGACGAGCGCGAATACGCGCGTGCCAAGTCGGTGGTGCTCGGTCAGCCGCCGGCCGAGCCGTAGCCAGGGCTAGGTCTGCCGGCGCGGTGCCGCGTAGAGCACGTGCGAGTGTGCGGGTGTGAACGCGACGAGGTCGGCGTCGACGATGTAGCGGTGCGTCGCGAAGAAGCGAGGGTGACACGCCTGGAGCCTCAGGATCTCGTGCCCGGTGTTTCGCAACACGGCGAGGTCGTCGGCCGGGACGACGTAGTGGCGCACCGCGCGATACTCGAACAGGCCGTAGGGCACCTCGAGCGTCATGTAGTCGCCGTTGCGGATGTCGTCGATGTGCGCGAACGGCGCGAGGTAGGTCGTGCGATGGCCGGCGACGTAGATCAGGCGTCCCTGCCCGGGCAGCCCCGAGGTGGTGTAGTGGCCGGGGCCCTTCTTGAGGCTCTCGTGGTCGGTTCCCTGGACGACGTAGATGTCCAGGCCGAGACGTCCGATCTTCAGCCGTCCGACAGGACCGCCCTGCGTGAGCGTCCCGCGGTAAGCGCGGGCTGCGGCGGCCGCTTCCTTCCAGGCGACGGCCGGATCCTTTGCGGGCTTCGTGGGAAGCCGGCGTTGAAACGTCTTGCTGCGCACGACGTACGCCGAACGCAAGTGCTCCTGGCTGAAGTGCGCCTGGATGGCGGTGAACGGGTCCTGCCACCGCCAGACGACGATCACCCAGACGAGGACGAGCACTCCCGCGGTCAGGAGCAGCGTGCCGAGCAGGCGGACCGGCCGCCGCAGTCTCGAGCTCACTCGGTCAGCTCCGTGTGCCGAAATCGCAGGTGACGACGGTGACGGGCTCGTCCGCGAAGACGCCTGGAGCCGAGTCGGCATGCAGGGCGGAGCAGCCGACGTCCTGCCAGCTCGGATCGAGGATGTTTGCGCGATGCTCCGGTGACGCGAGCCAGAGTTGCACAACCCGTGTTGCGCCGATCTGCGGAGTGACCCAGAGAAGGTTCTCGCCTGCCGACCCGCGCGGGCCGAGGGCGTACCACTGCCTGACCCGGCCCGCGAAGGACCCGCCGTCGGCGGAGTGGTGCGCGAAGTAGCCGAAGCTCGTCATCTCGAGCGAGTGGGCGCGCGCGGCGCTCTCGAGCTCGTTGTTCAGGCGCAGCGGCCGCAGGCCCTGCGCCTCCCGAACGGCGTTCAGCTGCCTGACGATGCCGGCCTCGAGGCTGCTCGGCCGCCCGGCCTCGGCCGGGGCCGCGGTCAGAACGAACGCGAGAGCCACGGCCAGGAGCAGGGACGCAGTCGGGAACCGACGCTCCACAGGCAGATTGTCGGCACCGGTCCGGACGGTCTTGAGCGGGCAGGGACGCCGCCCTCGAGCGCGAACACGTGGCAGCTGCGGCGGAGCCGGACAATGTCCGCCGTCAGAGGGGGCATGAGGCGCGTAGCCGCAGCCGAGGAGCCCCAGAACATCGTCCGGCTCCACCGACCACTATTTCATTTCCGGCGGTCGATGGCGAGCGGTGCTCGTATGGGCTCGCCGGCGAGCGCGCTCAAGCCGGCCCCGGGCACCGCCGATAAGCGTCGCTGGCGGCGCCGGGCTGACGGGACTGACGGCAATCACCCCCTGCCTACGCCGCCACCTTGTTCGATCTCGGGCGGGTGGTCAAGGGCACGGGCCCGGGTCTCATACCCTCGTGGGATGAAGACTGGCCGAACGGCCCGTCGCGCCGCTCAGTTCAGCTCGGACTCGTAGAAGATCGGGTTGCTGACGAAGCCGCGCCGCACGGCATGCTGCACGGCCTCCGTGCGGTTCCGCACCTCGAGCTTGCGGTAGATGTTCGAGAGATGGAACTTGACGGTCTGCTCGGCGAGCCAGAGCTCCTTCGCGATCTGCTGGTTCGAGAGGCCACGTGCGAGGGCGGCGAGCACCTCTTGCTCCTTGGCCGTGAGGCCCGCCTCCGTGGCCTGCCGTGAGCTCGACTCGGAGGCCGTGACCCCGACCGTCTGGAAAACGGTTCCCTTCACCACCTGGCGGAGCACGCCGGCGAGATCTCGCGGATCGATCTGCTTGAGGATGAATGCGCTCGCACCGTTCTCTAGGGCCTGGGCGGCGAGTGTCGGCTCTTCTGACGCCGACAGCATCACGACCTTGACGTTCGGGTCCCGAGCGCGGATCCGGCCGAGGCAGGCGATCCCGTCGAGGAGAGGCATGCGGACATCCAGGACGACGACGTCCGGCGACGTCTCGGCCACGAGAGCGACCACTTTCATGGCATCGGTCGTGCTTCCGACGACCTCGAAGTCGCCGTCGGCCTCGAGTGCGACGCGCACTGCGTCGATCATCAACCGATGGTCGTCAGCAAGTAGGACTCGGAGCTTCGTCACCCTTCTCCCGGCTACGCTTGTCCGTCGTTCGTCAGGGGCAGTGTGCCCGATCCGCACCCGACAAGCGCGACCGCTCCCCTCTGTCGCCCTGTGGGCCGGAACGTTCCTGCGAGCGTTAACGTCTCCGCCGTGAGGCTCTTCCTGCTCGCTCGCCACGGCGAGTCGCTCTTCAACGTCGCCGGCGTCATCAACGCCGATCCGGCGCTGGATCGCGGGTTGAGCGAGACAGGCAGGGCCGAGGCCCGCGCGCTCGGCGAGCAGATCGCCGCCGTCGAGATCGACCTCGTGGTCACGTCGCGATTCCCGCGCGCCCAGGAGACAGCGTCGATCGCGCTCGGCGACCGGACCGTTCCACGGATCGTCATGACCGACCTCGACGACGTGCGCATCGGCGAGCTCGAGGGCAAGACACTCGCGGACTACCGCTCGTGGAAGCACGGCCACACACGTAGCGAACCGTTCCCGGGAGGCGAGAGCCTAAACGAGGCCGCTGCGCGCTACGCAACCGCGTATCGCGCGCTGCTCGAGCGCCCGGAGTCCGTGATCTTCACGGTGTGCCACGAGATCCCGGTCCGGTACGCGCTCAACACGGCCGCAGGGTCGCAGGATCTCGACGCGCCGGTTCACGACGTCCGGAATGCCGTGCCGTACATGTTCGGCGATCGGGAGCTGGCGATCGCGGCTGCCGGAATCAGCCGCCTGGCGGAGGGCGGCGCCTGATGCGCCTCTCGTCACACGGGCCGCGAGCGCGCGCCGAATTCCGGCGCCTGGTCGTCGAGTCTCAGATCGGGATCACCGAGTCGGAGCTTGCCCACCGGCGATCGCGACACCAGTGGTTCCGCGCCCGGCGCGTCGAGCGGCGACTCGTGGAGCTCCGCGCTCTCCTGCGTGACCTCGACGGGGTCGAGCGCGCGACAACGCCGTCGTGGTTGCGCTCGCGCTTCCTGGGGCGAGTCGTCAGCGTGATCTGGCTGGCCGCCGCGGCGCTGCTCGGAGCCGAGCTCGTCCGCAACGGCCTGCAGACCGTCGCCGCGACCGTCGGAAACATCGCCATGCTCGTGCTCAGCCTGCTGTGGTTCGTGCTCGCGGTTGCGCGCGTGCCGTTCAGTGCGCCGGAGCAGACCGAAGCGGCCGCCCCGACTCATCCAGCGCCGCCCGCGTGAGCGTCAAGCCGATCAGCCCGGCCAGTAGCTCGAGCACCTGGCGGTCCTCCGCCGTGAAGCGGCGCTCGGCTCGCGCATAGACCGTCAGCGCGCCTGCGGTCGGGGCGCTCCGCGGCAGAGGGACGGCGAGCGACGACTCGGTGTGCAGTTCCGGGGCTTCCGAGGCGATCCGGCCTCGGTCGGGCAGGAGGATGGCAGCCGCGTCGGCGCCCGTCAGCGCGCGCGCCTCTTCGACGACGCTGCGCAAGACCCGGTCGAGGTCGAAGCCGGGCAGGGCGGTCGCCTCCTGCGTCCGCAGCACCTGTTCGAGCACCCGTTGGCCGGTCATACCGACTAGATCGGCCTCTTTCCCTGCCTGCTTGAGCGGAAAAGTCGTCGCAGGACGCACACGGGCGGCCGCGAACCCTTCGATTGGCGTCCGGCGAGTCGCAGTCCGGATCGCCGTTGCGGTTGGCCGGCGGACCCCGATCCTCTCCCCTCGGGGCCGCCGCGCCGCCGCGCTCAGCCCGCGAGCCGCCGCCTCTACGAGTCGTAGATCGGGTTGTCGATGATGCCGCGCTGGTACGCGAGGCGAACGGCTTCGGTGCGATTCGCGGCATCGAGCTTGCGGTAGATGTTCGTCAGATGGAACTTGACCGTCTGCTCGGCGACGAAGAGCTCCTTGCCGATCGCCTGGTTCGAGAGCCCGCGCGCCAGGGCGTTCAGGATCGAGATCTCCCGGGCCGTCAGGCCGAGCTCCGCCGCGGCGGAGACCTGGCCGGGGGCGGGCAGCCCGACGGAGTGGAAGACGCTGCCCTCCATCACCTGTCTGAGGGTCGAGGCGAGGTCGTCAGGGTTCACGCTCTTGATCACGTAGGCGCTCGCGCCCTTCGTCAACGCCGCCTGGATCACCTGTTGGTCCGACGACGCCGACAGGATCACGACCTTGATCGCCGGATGGTCGCGCTTGATCTGCTCGAGCGTGGTGAGGCCGTCCATGCCGGGCATCCGAAGGTCGAGCAGGACGAGCTCGGGGCTGAAGCGTCGGATCAACGGGAGGACCTGGCTGCCCGTCTGTGCCTCGGCCACTACCTCGAAATCGCCTGACTCCTCCAGGGCACGTTTGATGCCCTCGGCGATCAGCCGGTGGTCGTCGGCGATCAGAACGCGCATGGATCTCCTTCGAGCGCTGCGAGCACAGCTTGCGGCACCGCCACCGCGATGATGGCGATCAGCGAAGCCCCTGCGCCGCCGATCAGGAAGAACGAGCTTCCGGCGAGAGCGAGAGAGAATGCGGCACGTGTCATGCGACCTTTCGTTCGGCATCGCGACCGTGGACCCCTCCCCCCTTGGAGGGATTCGGAGTAAGGTGCGACCGGTTGGATCCACGCATTGCAGGGGAGGGCAATGTTCCGTGAGCACTGGCGTGAGCCCCGTTTTTGGCTCTGGTGGGTAAAGCAGGGCGCACCTGCCGAGGTTCGCTGGACCCTCGGCCTCCTCGGCGTCGTGACGGTGCTCGGAGGCGGGTTTCTCGCGGCAGACCGGCTCTCCCAGGCGAACGCGGGTATCTCCCCGACCAGTGAGTTCACGTTCGTCACGACGATCGAGCGGAACATCACGGTTCGCGAGCACGGAAAGACCATCGTC
Source organism: uncultured Thermoleophilia bacterium (assembly GCA_963708505.1). Taxonomy (GTDB): domain Bacteria; phylum Actinomycetota; class Thermoleophilia; order Gaiellales; family Gaiellaceae; genus PALSA-600. Next base: position 378,326 of record CAVPST010000007.1, on the reverse strand, counting down.
AGGCGCGTGCCTGTGATCCGCCGCGTGCTGGTGCGTCCGCAGACGAACTACGAGACGCGGTTCGAGACTCGCGTGATCAAGACGCCCGGTGGTGTTCGCATCGTGACCCATCCGGTCCTCCGTTACGTCCCGGTCGTGAAGAAGACCACCATCACCGTCGCCGGGAAGAAGCGGGTCGTCACGAAGACCGTGCTCGTGCCCACGGTGCGCACCGAGACGAGCACCATCACGAACCAACAGACGATCGTGAACCAGAACACATCGACCGTCGTCACGGTCGTCGTCACGACGCTGCCGGTGACCGTCAAGCAGACGACCACCCAGTCGACGACGGTCGTCTCGACCCAGACGCTGCCCGGTCAGACGGTGACGACCACCCACACGGTGACCCAGCCCGTGACCGTGACGCAGCCCGCGGTCACCGTGACCCTTCCGGCCTCGACGGTGACGATCACCGTGCCCGGCACCACCACGTAGATCCGCCGTCCGCGGGCCAACTGTCTGGACGATGTAAACAGCGCGTGAGCGGCGTTTTGCCCCCACCAATGCGGGGCAGACGAACTAGCCAAACGTCTGTATGGTGGCGAGCGGAGACGTGTTGACAATGCGGGAGGGCATTGTCGGGGGATGAGTGTCAACGGGCTTGCGGCACCACGTATCCGCGTATCTGGGGGAGGGGTACCGAGTGGGGGAGAGAGGGACGGACGCGATGAGCGGCGCTGACGTGCTGCGATCTCGGCTGGGTCTGAAGGGCCACGCCACGGCGAACGGTGCGGACGCGAGCGGCGACGTCGCCGGGCGGCCGCCATTCCTGGCCGTGATCAACGACCGCACGGTCGAGATCCTCGCGCACCGCAGAGGCTCGAGCATCGCCAAGCGGCGCGGCTGGCTCGTGCGTCGCGCGCTCCTGCTCGCCGACGTGATCGGCATCGTCGTCGGTGTAAGTCTCGTTTCGATGTTCGACCAGCCGTCGGGCTGGTATGCGCTGCTTGCGGTGCTGACGCTCACGCTGGGCAAGCTCTACGGCCTCTACGACGGGGACGAGGTAGATGCGCACCACTCGACGGTCGGCGACTTGATCGGCGTCTTCCATGTCTTCACCGTCAGCGCGTTTCTCATGATCGCCGTCTCGGCGGCGTTCGGCAGCGCGCCCGACATCGGATCCGTCGTCTTGCTGTGGGCGACCACGGCGCTGATCGTGACCTTCAACCGCGGGATTGCGCGGGCGATCGTCAGTCGCAGCATCTCGTATCAGCAGAACGCGGTGATCGTCGGTGCAGGCGACGTCGGCCAGCTGATCGGCCGCAAGATCCTGCAGCACCCCGAGTACGGCATCAACGTCGTCGGCTTCGTCGACGCGAATCCGAAGGAGCCTCGGACGGACATCGGAGACCTGACGATCCTCGGCACCCCGGAGGATCTCCCGCAGCTCGTCTCCGAGCTCGATGTAGACCGTGTGATCGTCGCGTTCTCCGGCGAGACGAACGAGGGGACGCTGGCGCTGGTCCGCGAGCTGCGCGACCGCTCGATGCAGATCGACATCGTGCCGCGACTCTTCGAGGCTGTCGGGCCGAACGCCGGCATCCACTCGATCGAGGGCCTGCCGCTGATGGGATTGCCGTCGGTGCGGATCACGCGCACCTCGCGGTGGTTGAAGCGTGCGATTGACGTCGTCGTCGGTTCGATGCTCCTCGTGCTGCTGTCTCCGCTCTTCGCTTTCATCGCCTGGAGGGTCAAGCGGAGCTCGTCCGGCCCGGTGTTCTTCAAGCAGGAGCGGCTGGCGATGGACCGTCGCCCGTTCACGATGCTCAAGTTCCGGACGATGTACGTGGGCACGGACGAGTCCGTCCACCGCGACTACATCCGCGACACGATGGCCGCGGCGGCGAGTCCGACCTCGAATGGGCTGTACAAGCTCAGCCGGACTGACTCGGTCACGCCGTTCGGCAACTGGCTGCGGCGCACGAGCCTCGACGAGCTGGCCCAGCTCTTGAACGTCGTGCGAGGCGACATGTCCCTCGTCGGCCCACGGCCGTGCCTGCCGTACGAGACGGAGTTCTTCGAGCCGTACCACTTCGAGCGGTTCCTCGTCCCGCAGGGGATGACCGGGCTCTGGCAGGTCGAAGGCCGTGCGCTCATGACGCCGAAGGAGGCCTTCGATCTCGACGTCGCCTACGCGCGGGCCTGGTCCTTCCGGCTCGATCTCTCGCTCTTGCTCCGCACGACCACGCAGGTCTTCCGGCGCGACCGGGCCATCTGATGGACAGGCTGTTGAACGGCAACGGCTCGTTCGCCGAGCCTGTTCGCATCGCTGTGGTCGGCCTCGGCTACTGGGGGCCGAACCTCGCACGCAACCTCCAGGAGCTCCCTGAGTCCGAGCTCGTCGCGGTCTGCGACAGCGACGAGCTCTGCGCGGACGAAGCTGTCTCGCCGCTATCCCGGTCTTCGTCACGAGGCCGACTTCGACACTCTCCTCGAGGACGACTCGCTCGAGGCGGTGGCGATCGCGACGCCGGTCGGCACCCACTACTCGCTGGCGCTGCAGGCGCTCGAGGCCGGCAAGCACGTGTTCGTCGAGAAGCCGCTCGCGGGCTCGGCTGCCGAGGGCGCTCACCTGGTCGACACCGCGCGCGAGCGCGGGCTCACGATCGTCCCGGGCCACACGTTCCTCTACAGCCCGAGCGTGAACCTGATCCGCGAGCAGATTCGTCTCGGCGCGATCGGCACGCCACATTTCGTCTCGATGAGCCGCGTCAACCTCGGACTGCACCAGAACGACGTCAGTGTCGTCTGGGACCTCGGCTCGCACGACTTCTCGATTCTTCGCTACTGGCTGGACGAGAACCCCGTCGCGGTCTCGGCGATCGGACGAAGCTGCGTCATCCCGGGCCGCGACGATGTCGCGTTCATCAACCTCGAGTACGCCTCGGGGACGATCGCGCACGTCGAGCTCTCGTGGCTCGCGCCGAGCAAGCTTCGCCGCACGACGATCGTCGGCTCCGAGAAGATGATCGTGTACGACGACACGAGCCAGGAGCCGGTGCGCATCTTCGACTCGGGCGTCTCGTTCAGAGATCCTCAGAGCTTCGGTGAGTTCCAGCTGAGCTACCGGATGGGCGACATCGTCTCGCCGCGCCTCGAGAACGTGGAGCCGCTGCTCCTCGAGATGTTCGACTTCTGCCGCGCGGTACGTGGGCTCGGCCGGCCGACCTCGAACGGCCGCCTCGGCATCGAGGTCGTCCAGGTGATCGAAGCAGTCGAAGCGTCGCTCGCCCACGGCAGCGAACGGGTGGCCGTCGCACCCGTCGCCGACCTCGTGTGACGTCGAGCGCGCGGCCGTTCTCGATCGTCTGCCTGTCGCAGTCGCCGTGGGACGCGCCCCTGCCGACGAACAGGCAGCAGATCATGCGCCGCGCTGCGGAGCGGGGACACGAGGTGCTGTTCGTCGAGACCGCGCCGTTTCTGGGGCGCCGGCTCCGGCGGTCCGCACACCTGCGTGACTCCGTCGGCCCGTTCGACCGAGGCGGAGGCGTCTCGACGCTGAACGCACTGAACGTCGCGCCGCGCGGCCATCGTCATCGGCTCCCGAACGCGCTCAACAACAGGCTGACAGCGCGCTTCGTGCGCCGGGTCGCGGCAGGCTTGCCGGCCCCCGTCGTCCTCTGGATCTACGACCCGTGCGCCGGCGGCATGAGCGGCCGATGCGGCGAGCACTTCGCGGTCTACGACTGCGTCGACGACTACGGCGCGCTCGCGTTCTACACACCCGCCGAGCGTGCGCTGGCGGTTCGCGGCGATCGGGAGTCGTCACTCGCTTCGCGCCTCGTCTTCGCGACGACATCCGCGCTGTACGAACGGCATCGAGCGCTCAACCCGCGGACCTACCTGGTGCCGAACGTCGGAGACTTCGCGCACTTCTCGCCTGCCGCCGACCCTTCGCTCGCTCCGCACGAGCTGGCGAAGCTGCCGCACCCGGTGATCGGGTTCGCCGGCAACTTCATGCCCGAAAAGGTCGACCTGGAGCTGCTCGCCCGGTTGGCGGCCGAGCGTTCCGACTGGACGATCCTCCTCGTCGGGCCGGCCGAGGGGCACGCACGGAGCGTGCTCGAGGAGCTCGTTCGCGCTCACGGGAACGTGCGGTGGGTCGGGCCGAAGCCGTATGCCGAGGTACCCCGTTACGTCGCGGCGTTCGACGTCGGCCTGTGCCCGAACCGTTGGAACGATTACGGCCGGAGCTGCTTCCCGCTCAAGGTCTTCGAGTACCTCGCTGCCGGGAAGCCGGTCGTTGCGACCGGCAATCCGGACCTCGCAGCGCTCGCGCCCGCGGTACGCCTGGCCAGAGGCGCAGACGAGGTCATCGCTGCGATCTCCGAGGCGCTCGGCGAGCTGGGTGAGGACGACCGGACGCGGCGCATGCAGATCGCGGCCGAGAACACGTGGGAGACCCGCACAGGCCGCCTGCTCGAGCTCGTCTCCGAGCAGCTCGCGGGCGCCTGGCTGAACGTCTCGTCCTTGCGATTTTCGGTAGGAGCTCTACACTTGGTCCGGGTATTGGGGGGTAGCGGGAGAGGCTGCTCCAAAGCGACGAGTACGAGGTTGGGGCGGAGATGCGGAAACAACTCGTGGTGTTCTTGGTGTGTGCTGTCGCGCTCGTCGGTGCGGCTTCTGCGCGAGCAACCCCGAATACGGCGCAGTACGACAACCCGGCAACCTCTAGCCCGGCGGCTTCGAACGCGACCGTCTCCGGCGCGAAGACGGCGGGCAAGGCCGCGACGACGCCGAAGGCGACCACCGCCACACCGGCGCCGACGACTGCCACGACGTCGAAGCAGACCCTGCCGTTCACCGGGCTCGCGCTGCTCGCGTACGTCCTCGTCGGCGGCGCGCTCGTCGTCCTGGGCCTCGGCCTGCGCCGCGCAGCAACCAGCCGCGCCCGCGACTAGCCGCCGATCCACGGCGGTCGACGCTGCGATTGCGACGGCGCTCGGCGTCGCCGTCGCTGTCCTCGCGCGCGGGAGCGGCGGCTACGGCATCGGCGTGTGGGCGCCGGCCGGCTCGGTCGTCGTCGTCGCGGTCGCCGTATTGCTCGTGTTCGGCTACCGACCGAGGCGCACCGCCGGGACTGCCGCAGTCGTCCTGGTTGCGCTCGGCGGCTGGAGCGTCGCTTCGACCAGCTGGGGCGGCCTGCCGAACCAGGCGTGGCGCTTCCTCGACCAGGTGCTGATCGCCGCCGCTGCGCTTCTCCTTGGCTGCCTGCTCGCGGCTGCCGGTCGGCGCAGGCTCGTCCTGCCGGCGGTCCTCGCCGGCATCGTGGTCAACGCCGGGGAGATCCTGGTGCGTTCGCTCGCGCAGACAGTGCCGTCCGAGTGGTTCTACGGGCGCCGGTTCCAGGGTGCGATCGGCTACCACAGCGCACAGGCGAACCTCGCCGCGATCGGGCTTGCGCTGTCGGTCGCGCTCCTCGCAAGCCGTTCGGCCGTCGGACGCGCCCTGGCCGGTGCCTCGGCCGGGTTGATGGTCTCCACGCTGCTCCTGACCCAGTCTCGGGCCGGCATCGTCGCCGCGCTCCTCTGCCTCGTCGTCACCGTCGCGCTGCTTCGCGAGCTCGCGTCGCTCCTGCGGGCGGTGCCAGTCGCCGTGGGCGCGGGCCTGCTCGTGATTCCACTGAAGACGCTCGATCGGGCGCTCGTCGACCAGTCAGGCATCGCCGGGGCGCTGCGCTCCTACGCGGTCTGGTCGGTCGCGGTCATGCTCGGCATCGCGCTGTGCGCCATCCCTGCGCTGCGGTCGCAACGTCTTCGCATTGCACTGGCCGCCGCGGTCGGGATTGCCGCGCTGCTTCGGGGCCGCCGCTCACGCTGCGGGTCGAGTTGCGTGCCGGCTCGACCGCGCACCATCTGATCTCGACGCTGCGGCACATCGACACCGATCCGTCGCTCCAGGCAGGTCCGGGTTCGACCCGGATCCTCAGCCTCTCGTTCAACGGCCGCCGTGACGCCTGGCGGGTCGCCTGGTCGATGAACCGGTCGGACGTCGTCGCGGGCCAGGGACAGGGAACGTTTCCGGTCGCGTGGACGAAAGAGCGTCGCCTCCTCCAGCTCTACATCCTCCAGCCGCACAGCGTGCTGCTCGAGCTGCTGGGCGAGCTCGGGGCGATCGGGCTCGGGCTCTTCGTGCTGGCGCTCGCCCTGATCGGCGTCGCCATCGCGCGCGCGGGGTCGGGACGGGTCACGACGGCCGCTGCCGCGGGCGGGCTCGTCGCGCTGGTCGGCCAGGCAGCGCTCGACTGGACCTGGTCGTTTCCGGTGCTCGTCGCCTCGGCGTTTCTCGTCGCCGGGGCGGCGGCCGGCGGCCGCCGTGGCGCGGCACCGAGCGGGCTTGCGACGGTCGCCGGCTCGCTGGCCGTGTTCGCGGTGCTGACTTCGCTGGCGGCGCCGTGGTACGCGCACCGGCTGCTCGGCGAGGCGCGGGCAACGATCCTAGAAGAGTCCCGCGAGCGCCGCGCACACGCTCGATTCCGCCGTCAGGTGGAACCGGTGGGACCCTGCGGCTCATGAGTTGGCCGGGGTCGCGGCCGAGCGGCTGGGCGAGGACTTGGTCGCCGCCGACGACTACGCGGCCGCCGCGAAGCTGTCGCAGTCACCCTGGCTCGAGCGTCTCTTCGAGGCGCGCGCCGCCAAGGCGGCCGGCGAGCGTGCCCGAGCGGGCCGAGCCTGTGCCCTCGCGCACCGCGGCAATCCGGCGGAGACTCAGCTGTACGGCACGATCTGTTGAGGGCAGACTTCGCACTGAGCGCGGTTGACTCCTGGCGACGACGGGGGAGACGATGACCATGGGGGACGAGCGGTTTGCGGCGGCACTCGAGGCGGTCAGGACGACGCCGTTCGAGCAGCGGCCCGGCGAACCGACCCCGTGGGGTTACTACGGCCGGCTGTTCTCGGCGAACGGCGATCGATCCGGCGAACGACGCAAGCGCCTCGGGTACTACGCCGACGTCTTTCGCGTCGCTGGAGTCGATCCCGCGGGCCTCGACATCCTCGAGGCAGGCTCGGGTTTCGGGATCGGGCTCATCTCGATCGCCTGCCTCGATGCGGGCTCGGTCACCGGGGTCGAGCTCGTCGGCTGGCAGGCGGACTGGGCCCGGGACTGCGTGTCGCGCCTCGAACCGAGCCTGGCGGCGCGCATTCGCGTCGCGGAGGGGGACGTCGGGTCGCTGCCCGTCGCGGACGAGTCGCTCGACGTCGTCCTGTCCCTCGAGGCGATCAGCCACTACCTCGAGTACGACCCGTTTCTCGCGGAGGCGCGGCGCGTCCTGCGTCCCGGCGGCAAGCTGATCGTGTCGGACGGCAACAACATCCTGAACGCCGCGATCAGGCGCCGGACCGTCGAGATGTGGGCCCAGCACGAAGCCGATCCGCGGATCGCTCCGAGTGCCGTTCCGGAGGGCGAGTACGACCCGTGGCAGCTCGTCGAGCACCGGCGCCAGGTCATTCTCGAGGAGGCGCCGTCACTCTCGGCTGACGAAGCCTGGCGGCTGGCGCTCAATACGTCGGGCATGGTTCGCAGCGAGATCGTCCAGGCGGTGCAGAGCTATCTCGAGTCGGGTGTGGAGCCCGATTGCCCCTACCGGCCCGGAACGCTGATCGTCCACCCGACCCAGGAGATCGTCATCGAGCGGCTGTTCGATCCCTACGAGCTCGGGGCTGAGATCGCGGCCCACGGGTTCGACGTCCGGGTGCGCGGGCACTGGGCCGGAGCCACCGGGCGGCGCGGCCCACGGATCGCAAACGATGTCCTGGCGGCGATGGGCCGCGCCACGATGCGGTTCGCCCGGGGCTTCCGGATCGTCGCGACCAGGAGATGAGAGGTCGGGGCTCGCCCGGCGAGCCCCGACCTCTCCACGAAGCTCGAGTTACGCGGCCAGTCTGAGGGCCGCGCCCGAGTGGCGCTGAACCCAGGTGCCGTACCTCGCACCGCGCCGGTCGAGCCAGGCAGCCAGGCTGGTCCTGACGTAGAACTGCCTGCTGTCCCATTGGACCGGCGTGACGGAGAGCATCTCCACGATCGCGGGATGGCCCTGCAGGAACGCACTCGGCTCGACGCCGCGCGACAGCAGGTGCGCCTTCAGATTGCCCCAGCGCGTGAAGTGAACGCCGTCCCACCAGAGTGAGATGGCGGTCTGGGCCGCCCGACGGGGCCTCGAGTTCGGAGTCGCTGAGGACCGCCTCGGGCCACGGGGCCGGGGCGACGGGCGGGGTTCTGTGCTTGTGGTCGACGTCGTGGTCGTGGTGGTCGTGGTCGTCGTCGTGGTGGTCGGCCGCGGCGGCGTCGGCGTGGTGACGACCGGGGTGGGCGGCGTGCTGCCCGACCCGCCGAGGCTCGGCGGAATCGCGCCGTCCGCGGCCGTCAACGGGGTCGCCGGTGTGACCGACGGGGGACCGGCATTCGTGCCGTGGCCGCTGTAGTACTGGCCGGGGGCGGTGGTGCCGATGACAGTCGGCCGGTCGGCCAGCGCCTGAGCGAGGGTGTTTCCGACGCGGGTGAGCGCGAGCCGGACCGTCGAGACGGACAGCAGGTTACGCGTGTAGTCACCGTCCCAGAGCTGCATCCAGCGCTGGGTGTAGTAGTTGCCGTCCGGGACCCTGGGCGCGTTGGACGGTGTTGACGTTGCTCAGGTTGATCGCCGGGCGTGTCGGAGCCGTCGGCCCAGACCGTGAGCGCGCCTGGACGCACGGTGGAACCGTCCGTGCGACCCGCGATGTAGTGGACGACGTAGGTGTGCCACGCGTTCCGGGTGACCGGAGGCAAGGGGAGGTTTTCATTGGGATGCGATGGGCTCGAGCCCGAACTGCGGGGCGTTTGCGCCGGGCAGCCATTCGAGCACTGAGCGACGAGACGCCCGTGCCGAACCCCCACCCGACGCCCCCGCTGTTCGCGGGCCCGGCGTCGCCGGCGACGTTGTGGAAGTTGACCTCGAGACCCCAGTCGCCGTGGTTCGACGGTTGGTAGCTCGACGACCAGTAGCGCTGAATGACGAACCACCAGTCGTCGTTTCCACGATTGCCGTTTGCATCGGTGGAGCGCGGGTCGAGCAGCAGGTAGCGGCTGACCTGGTTCTGGCTGTCAGGCGAACGGTACGGCGTCGTCGGCGACTTGCCGTAGATCCAGACCGCCTGAAGTTCGAAGACGGAGGGTCGAGCGGAGAGAGGTAGTTCGGCGTCAGCGTGACGTCGTAGGAGGGGAGGCCTGCACTGCTCGGGTCGGCGCCTGAGGCGAAACCGGCGACCAGACCGACGAGCATGAGGCCTGCGAGCATGAAGACCAGCGAGCGGCGTTGAGTCTGAAACATGAGGGCGGACTCCTCGGCAGGGGGCGGGCGGTCTTCAAGCCATCGACCTCATGTCCGGGTGTCTCATCACTCAAACGAGTGACTCGTGGGTGGCGTACAGTCCATTGGTGAAGGACGCCCGCGCCGAGCGGTCAGCGGGGTTGGGCGACGAGAGGGGGGAACTCTTTCGACGTGAGTGACTCGCGCAACGGCTCTCACTCGAGCCGCCGTCGCACGTTCGTGCTCGGGGCCTTGCTGTTGTTCCTCTTCGCAGCCGGGACGGCGCTCGGCCTGTTCGTGCTGCGCGGCGATCGCACCGCCGCGTCGTCGACGAGAACGCGGAGCGCGCAGCAACCGACCGCTCCCGCGGCCACGACGACAACCGCCGCCACCACGGCCACGGTGGGGACGTCCGCGAAGGCGACAACGGCGACCACGGCGGCGACCACGACGGTCAACCCGCCGGCCGGGTCGCTCGACCTCCCGCTCCCGGTTCCGGCCCGCGACGTCTGGCACACATATGTCGTCGACGTCGTCTTCGGACGGAACGACGGCACGACTGTCCGCCCCGGTGCGCTTCGCGTCTGGGCAGACGGCGCCAACACGCCTGTGATCGACGTCTCGGACGTCAACACGCTGCAGCGGTACGGCGGCGTGACGCAGAAGTGGGTGCAGGTCTGGGAAGGCGACTACACGAGGGCCCTGCCGCAGGTTGCGCGTCAGAGTTTCGTCCTGACGCGCATCGGCAAGACGCTTGCGGATGCGCTCGCCGACCGCCCGTCCGCGATCGGGTCGACCGTGCCGGGCCAGTTCTACACCGGGTCCGGCGTCGATCTCGGCCCTCCGAGCGTCGCGCGTATCGAGTCACGCAGCGCGACCGCAGCGCGCATTCCGGCCAGCCTCGGCGGGAATACTTCTCCTCCGGACCCGCTCGCGACCTACGAGATCAAGCTCACGCCGAACTACGTCTCGCCCCGCGACGGGGCAGCGAGCAACCTTCAGTCCGTCTGGGTCTACCCGAAGTCGCCGACGACACCGTGGCGGTCGCCCGACAGCCTGCACGAGCAGGCGCGCTACCTCCTCGTCGACCCGAGGTCGACCGACAGCGACGGACGCCGCGGCCAGGACGAGTTCTGGATGGTGGTCGAGCGCAAGTGGCCGTCCGCCCTTGATCCGTCGGAGCACGGAAGCTGGGGCTTGCTCCTGAACTTCCACAACGTCGCGGGTGACGTCGGCTGGGACAGCGGCAGCGCGGTTTCCGCCGTCTCGCTCGCCTGGGAGAAGAACCAGCCCGCGCCCGTCTTCCATCTCGAGTACCAGCCGAGGCTCGTAGCTCTAGATCACGCGGTCGTTGCCACCGTCGACGGGCACCTGTGCTCCCGTCGTGCGCGCGAACGCCTCGCCGCACATGGCCACGATCAGCCGGGCGACGTCACGGCTCGTGATCTCGGCGCGCAGGACGTTGTTGGTGCGGTATTGCTCGATCGACAGCCCGTAGCTCGCTGCCCTGCTCGCGAGGACCTCGTCCGACCAGACGGCGGTGTCGAAGACTGCGTTCGGATGCACGACGTTCACGCGGATCCCGTCCTCGCCCCATTCGAGCGCCGCGACGCGTGCGAGTTGCGTGAGGGCCGCCTTCGAGCTCGAGTAGGCGGCCGCGCCGGGTCCGGGGGCGGGCACGTTCTTCGAACCGTTGACGACCACGCGGCCGCCGCGCGGTGCTTCACGGAGCAGTGGGTACGCAGCCTGCAGAACGACGAGCGCCGCGTCGGTGTTGACGTCCATGACCGCGCGCCATTCCGCGGGGTCGAGTGACGCGATCGGGGTGCCCGCAGGGAAGACTCCGGCGTTCAGGACGAGCATGTCGAGGCCGCCGAAGCTGCGAACAGCCGCCTCGAGGGATGAGCCAACCTGGCTGCGATCGGTGACGTCGCACTCGAGGCCGAGCACCGCGTCGCCCGACCACAACTCGCGGACGGCCGGGTCCCGGTCGAGCGCCACGACGGCGGCCCCTTCGGCCAGAAACGCCTCGGCGCACGCCTTCCCGATCCCGGAGGCCGCGCCGGTGATCGCGACGACCTCGCCCGTGAACGGCGGCGCGGTGCCCGGGCGGCCGAGCTTCGCCTGCTCGAGCTCCCAGTACTCGACGTCGAAGATGTCCGAGCTCGGCAGGGCCTGCCACGAGTCGAGAGCAGCCGCTCTCGAGACGATCTGCACCGTGTGGCTGTAGATGTCGTCGACCATCCGGGCGTCGGCCGCGCTCGGCCCGACGGCCAGCACGCCGATTTCCGGGTCGACGACGACCCGCGGCGCCGGGTCGAGCATCTCGAGCGCCGAGCCGGAGCCCGCATGCTCGTCGAAGTACGCCCGGTAGGCCTGCGCGAAGGCCTCGACGTCACGGCCGAGCAGCGGGACCCGCTTCGTGCGGAGGACATGGTCGGGCGTCGCGGGCCCGGTGCGAACGAGGTCGGCCACGTCGGTGCGCTGGGCGAAGGCTGTTGCGCCTGGCGCGGCCGATCGCCGCACGATCATCGGACGCCCGGCGGCGGCAGAGATGCGCGCGCGAAGCGCTGCGATCTCCGGGGCAAACGGCTCGAGAGGGGCCGCGTCGTCTCGGGCGCCACATTCCACGCGCCGCGGGCGTCGAGGTAGTCCTCCGCGAGTCCGACGAGCTCGATCGTCCGCTCGTACGACGTTCGGGCATCCTCCGCGAAGGTGACGAGGCCGTGTCCCATCAGCACGAGGCCGGTCACGGAACGCCCGTCGGCCGACGCCCATGCTTCGACGCACCGCTTCGCGAGGGCGAACCCGGGCATCACGTACTCGACGACGACCACCGAGCCCCCGTAGAGCTCGTCGACGCGCTCCCGGCCGCCCGGTGTGTTCATGACGCTGATCAGCGCGTCGGGATGCGTGTGATCGACGAACCGAAACGGCAGGATCGCGTGCAGGATCGCCTCGACCGACGGCGCAGGCGCCTGCGGATCGATCGTCGCAACGCGCATCTGCCTCGCCATCTCGGTGTCGGATAGCTCATCGAGTCGTGAGAGAGCCAGCAGATCGTCGAGCCGGACGGGCGCGAAGCCGCGCTCGGTGATCGTCGCGAGGTCGGATCCGCTCCCCTTGATGTAGAGGAGTTCGCGGTCCTGTCCGTGCAGATCGCGGTCGGTGAGCTTCACGGACGTGTTCCCGCCGCCGTGGAGGACCAGCGACGGGTCGCTCCCGAGCAGTCGGGACGTGTACACGCGCTTGCCGAGATCGCCGTCGAACGAGGCCGCGGCGGTGTCGTCCCAGAGGCTCTCCATGGTCTCCGCGACCCACTCTACGGAGGATCACGGAGCCTGTTGGTTCCAGGCTTTTGAACTAGACCAACGTGGTGGATCCCGCAGGTCCTTGAGAGAGCCTACGAGTGAACTTCGTACCTAGACTGGAAGTGGTGGACCTGCGCGACTACTACGACGACCACTGGACCCATGTCCCCGAAGGGGGCGTCGACTACACCCGCTTGCAGTACGTGCTCGATGCGCTCGAGCCGGGCGAGCGTGTCCTTGATTCGGGCTGCGGCCCCGGCTTTCTCGCCGCGATGCTCCGTGACCACGGCTGCGACGTGACGTGCATCGACGTCTCGCGCGTCGGCCCCGAGCGGACCCGCGCGCGCGGCGTGAGCGCGCAGCAGGTCGACCTCGACACCGACCGCGCCCCGTTCGAGGACGGCTCGTTCGACACGGTGATCGCCAACTCGAACCTCGAGCATCTCTTCTACATGCACCGGCATGTCGCCGAGCTGTCGCGCCTCGTGCGGCCGGGAGGCAAGCTCATCTGGCTCGTGCCGAACATCGGCCATTGGCGGTACCGCTTCTGGCTCCTCTTCGGGCGCTTCCCGTACATCCCGGAGAGCCCGACCGACGAGTACCACATCCGGTACGTGACGGCCTACGAGGGGCGGCGCATGTTGCGCGAAGCCGGGTTGACGAACATCCGGCTGCGCGGGCACGCCGGCACCTGGGTTCGCGGTCTCTATCCGCGGGTGCTGGTCAACAAGCACACGAAGCGCTTCTTTGACCCGCCCTACGAGCTTTTGACGCGGTTCAGGCCGTCGTTCTTCGCTCGCTATCTTTGCTTCTACGCGATCAAGCCGTCTTAAGGGGGAGAAGACGATGAGACGAGAGACGCTGACCGACCCGAAGAGGTTGCGCAAGCGAGTACGCCAGAAGAGCAACATGGCGGCGAAGTACGTCTCCTACGAGATGGAGCTGGAGACCGCGCCGACCTTCCCGGACCGCGTCTACGTCGAGTCCACGAACGTCTGCAACCTCGATTGCATCATGTGCCCGACCGGCCTGCACATCGACACGCGGCCGAAGGGATACATGGAATGGGACCTCTACACGAAGATCATCGACGAGATCGCGCCGTTCGCGGAGGCCGTCGTCCTGCACTCGTGGGGCGAGCCGCTCCTGCACAAGCGGATCCTCGACATGATCGACTATGCCAAGGAGCGGGACCTCTGGGTCGAGACGTCGACCAACGCGACGCGGCTCGACGAGGACACCGCCCGCAAACTGATCGAGTCGGGCCTCGACCGCATCTATCTGAGCATGGACGGTCTCACGAAGGAGACCTACGAGAAGGTCCGGGTCAAAGGGAACTACGAGGTCGTGCGGGGAAACATCGAGCGCTTCCTCGATCTCAAGCACGAGCTCGGTTCGCCGATCGAGGCCGACATCCAGATCGTCCGCTTGTCCGAGACCGACGCCGAGGTCGAAGACTTCGTCAAGCAGTGGAAGTCGAGCTACGCCGATCTGATCAACATCAAGGAGCTCGACACCTGGGGCGGCCAGATCGACGAGGTGAGCTCGCTGGCCGTCGAGGAGTCCACGGACGACCCGAACCTGAACCGCAAGCCGTGCCCGAACCTCTGGTACCACGCGCACATCCACTGGGACGGGGTTCTTGTCTCGTGCTCGCGCGACTACGACGCGGTCACCCCGCTCGGCAACGTGAAGAACGGCGGTGTGCTCAAGACGTGGCACGGGGCCCGGATGCGCATGATGCGCCGCTGGCACACACAGGGGAACTTCTGCGCGACGCAGTGCGTCGACTGCACCGAGTGGTCGTGGTGGAACCCGACGCCGTTCGGCGGCGGCGGCACCGGCGGGAAGACCGAGAAGGTCAGGACCGAGGAGTCGATCCACGAGGAGCACGAAGGACAGGTGAAGCTCCTGCCTGTCCTGAACAACGGTTCGGCTGCACCGCGAGACGCCGCATGACCCAGGCACGCAAGGCAGAAATGATCGACGCGGGCGTGTCCGCCTTCGAGGAGCTCGATCTGGCTCGCTTCGCGCCGGAGGCCGACTTGCTGAAGACCGAGGCATCCGCGCGTCTGAAGCGATTCCGGCGCTTTCACCGTCTCGGCGTCCCGTGTCTGCTCTTCGTCGGGCCGTACACGAAGCAGGGCGGGCTCGACGTCGCGATCCAGGCTGCCTACAGGCTGCGCGAGCAATTCGAGAACCTGAGGCTCGCGACCATTCCGGTCGGACCGGTCGATCAAAGGTTCCTCGACGACTGCGAGATGCAGGCGCTCGGACTGGGCCATCGAGGAATCGTCGAGTGGACCGTCGAGCAGGACGAGCTTCCGTTCTGGTTCGCCACGTCTTCGGTCGTCTGCTCACCCGGGCCGGAGTGCGCGCCGGTGCAAGCCGGAGCGAGACTGGCGGCTGCTGCCGGGCGTCCTTTCGTCGGCGGCGACATCGCGCCACTCGGGGCAGAGCTGGCCGCCGAGAAGTCCTGGGTCACGCTCGTCCCGCCCGGCAATGTCGACGCGCTCGTCGATGCATGTTCGCTGCTGCTCGGGAACCCCGAGGACGCTGCTCTGCGCGGCGCGGCGGCGCGGGCTCGGGCCGAGGAGCGCTTCGGATCGCCGGCACACGCCCCGGCAGGCCCGCAGATCGTCGCCGGCTAGCTGCAGTCGAGCCAGGCCTGTCGAAGCGCCGTCAACGCACCTGCGGGATCGGCGCCTTCGTGCTCGCAGGAGACGCAGCCGTCGAACCCGAGCGCAGCAAGTTCGCCCTGCAGGCTCGGGATCTGCAACGCGCCCGTTCCCGGCCAGGCCGCCGGAGGCCGGCCGAGCAGGCGTTTGCGAAGCCTTCGGCCGAGGAGGCCCTGCAGCAGCGTGCGTGCGGCGGCTTCCTTCAGGTGGATGTGGGAGAGGTGGGGGCCGAGCGAGCGTGCGGCCTCGTCGGGCCGTTCGCCCGCGGCCAGCGCGTGACCGGTGTCGAGGCACGCGGTCAGCCCGGGCGCGGCCCGCAACGCCGCGAGGACGCGCCGGGACGTGTCGAGCGGCTGGTCCCAGTGATTCTCGACCGCGACCGTCAGACCGGCGGGCGTGAGCCGGGCGAGCGCCTGGACGAGCTCGGGCCGGACACACAGCACGACCGTCTGTGCGCCGACGGCCGCCGCCAGGGCAAACGCTCGCGCCGGCGTGTCGTCGTCCGGGCGGTAGTAGCCGCCTGCGCTGACCCCGCATACCCGGATACCGCTCCCTTCGACCACCGAAGCGGCGCGGTCGGGGTCGTCGCCGTGACCGAGCCACAGCTCCACATCGGCGAAGCCGATCGCCCTGAGCCGGTCGAGTGCCGCGCCGAGCGGCAGGTCCCGGAAGGCGTACGTATGGCCGGCGAGGCGCATGCCTCCCGTCAGGGACGAGGTTCTTGCTGCCTGCGCTCGATCTCCGCCTCGGCTTCCTTGCGCCACTCGCGATGCTTGCCGCGCCCGGTCAGGCGGGTCAGGACGGCCATCGAGCCCCGAAGAAAGGCGGCCGACGCGTTCGTCACTGTCCGCTCGACCGAGGTCAGGGTGCGCATGAAGCTCACGCGCAGCATCGTACTGACGGGTTCCCGACGTGGTCGAATGAGAACCGATGTCTAGAAGAGCGGCGATCTCGAGCCTCTCGCGCGAGACGATGAACCCGTACCTCTCGCGGTTGTACGAGGCGCTCGCCGGCGAAGGGGTGCCGAGGGGGCCGGACGCCGACCTCGGAGCGCGTTGGCTCTTCGGCAATCGCTCGACCGTCCTCTGGTTGCACGCGCACTGGCCGTACTCGCTCTACCGGTGGCACCGCGGTCCGGAACGCCTCCGCGGCCCACTCTCGTGGGCGAAGCTCGGACTGTTCGTCGGACGCCTGCGGCTCGCGCGCGCACTCGGCTACCGCATCGTCTGGACGATCCACCAGGTCTACCCCCACGATTCCGCGGACCGGAAGCTCGACCGCGCCGGGCTCGGAGCTCTGGCCCGCGCAGCCGACGTCCTGCTGGCGCATGACGCTTTCACCGCGGCGACAGCCGCGCGCGAGCTCGGCCTCGACCCGGCCCGCGTCACGGTTGTGCCGCACGGCAACTACACCGGCACCTATCCCCCTGGGCGCCCGCGCGACCTCGTGCGCGACGAGCTGGACGCGGCGCCCGACGACTGCGTGCTCCTGTGTTTCGGCGAGCTGCGCGGCGACTCGGACGTCGACGTGCTCCTCGAAGCCTTCCAGGCCGTGGCCGACCCAGGTGTGCGGCTCGTCGTCGCGGGCAACGTCAAGGACCGAGCCGCGCTCGCCGCGCTCGAGTCGAGTCGCGGTGACGCGCGGATCGTGCAGCGGCCCGGGTTCGTGCCGTTCGAGTCGGTGGCCGAGCTGTACGGCGCCGCCGACGCGGCGATCGTTCCCCGCGGCAACGGCGGCACGTCCGGCTCGCTCGTTCTCGCCCTGTCGCTCGGCTTGCCCGCGATCGCGGCCGATGTTCCGACCTATCGCGAGATCACCGGCGACGGTGCAGCCGCCTGGCTCTTCGCTGCAGGTAGTCCGGCCTCGCTCGCGCAAGCCATCCGCGACGCAGCCGGCTCGCGGGCCGAGCGGGAGCGAAAGGCAGCGGGCGCGGCCGTCGCGGCCGCGGCACTCGACTGGGCTGCGAGTGCCCGGCTGATCGCCCAGGCACTAGATGGTTATGAGATGAGCAGCGAGCGGACGAGCCACGACGAGCTCGACACGAAGATCATGCGCAGCTCCGCCTGGGCGGTGTTCGGGTTCGGCGGCCAGAACGTGCTCTCGCTGATCACGACGATCGTCCTCGCACGCCTTCTTGTGCCGGCCGACTTCGGCCTCGTCTCGCTCACGGTCACGCTGCTCGCGGTTGCGCACCTGGCCCAGGAGTCCGGGCTCGGCGCTGCGCTGATCGTGTACAAGGGCGAACTGCGCAAGGCGGCAGCGTCGGTGCTCGTCTTCTCGCCGATCGTCGGGCTCGCGATGTACTCGGTGATCTTCGCGCTGTCGCCCTTGCTCGCCGATGTCTTCCACACGCCGCGCCTGACGGAAGTGCTTCGCGTGACGGCGCTGATCGTGCCCCTGCGCGGGCTTGCGATCATGCCGCAGGCGCTCCTCCAGCGGGCGATGCTCTTCGCGCCGGTGGCCGGCATGGAGATCGCCGGCGGAATCGCCCAGGCGCTCACTGCGATCGTGCTCGCGATCGCCGGAGCCGGCGTGTGGAGCCTCGTCGCCGGCCAGATCGCGGCCGCGTTCGCCCAACTCGTCGTCGCGTGGTGGTTCGCGCCGTTCCGGCCCTCGCCGCGGGAGGCTGACTGGCACACGCTGCGGACACTTGCGCGCTTCGGTCGCCATGTCGGCGCCGCCAACATCATCAACTACGGCAACGCGACCGCCGAGGGCGTCGTGATCGGGCGCGTCCTCGGGACGAAGCCCCTCGGCTATTACAGCGTTGCGAGCCGGCTCGCCCAGATGCCCGTGAACGTCCTCGGGAACATTCTCGGCCGTGGTGTCTACGCCGCGATGGCGCAGATCAACGACGACCTCGAAGGCGTGAAGCGGATCTGGCTGACCAATCTCCAGCGGGTCGCCCTGCTGACCGTTCCGTCGTCGATCGGGATCGTCTTCGTCGCCAAGCCGCTTGTCGACGTCCTGCTCGGCAGCAAGTGGACTGCGGCGATCGTGCCGCTGCAGATACTGACCCTGAACGGGATCGTGCGGACCTTCTCCGCCACGTCCGGCGAGGTGTTCCAGGCGCTGCACCGTGCGCAGTACCGCGTGTACGTGGAGGTCGCGCACCTGGTACTCGTCGTCCCCGCGCTCGTGATCGGCGCCAAGGCGGACGGCATCGTCGGAGTCGCCGTGGCAGTGGTGCTCGTCAACCTCGCAACGGGACTGCCGGTGCTCGTCGTCCTGATGCGGCTGCTCGGCGCGTCGCTGCGCGAGCTCGTCGGGTCGATCGGGCGGCCGGCGATCGGCTGGGTGCTGATGACGGCCGCGCTTGCGCTGGCGTTGCCGCTCGTCGACGACCTGTCCTCGATCGCCTCGCTCGTTGCGCTCGTGGTCGTGGGCGGCGGCCTCTACGCCGTCGCGGTCGCACTCTTCGCGCGCGACCTCGTGCGGTCGATGTGGCTGAGCCTGCGCGGGACGTCTGCGTCAGGCTGACGCGGCAACCCGGGGTGCCGTCTCGCCGGCATGGGCCAACCGGTCGAGCGCGGCCACTGGCGACTGAACCGCGAAGACGGGCGGCGCGGGCGCGCGCAGCGTCGCCGGATCGACGAACAGCCGCAGCCAGCGTTCGGTCACATATGCGCGCCAGAGCTCGGGCGCGCGGTTCCCGCCGGCGCGATGCTCGTCGAGGGCGTCGAGCACCTTCCTGGGGTTGAAGTAGCCCCGGCCGGCGAAGGCCGCGGACGAGAACGTTTGCTCGAAGTCGTCGGCCAGTGCGCCGTCGCGCAGCCAGGTCGCCTCGTCGGTCGTAAATCCTTGCTTCTCGGCCCGCTCGACCACCTCGTACGGGACGACGTCGCGGACGGCTTCTCGAAGCGCCCACTTCGTGAAGCCGTCGTGCAGCAGATCCTCGCTCTCGAGGGCGCGCGCCGCCTCGACGAGGTGCACGTCGAGGAACGGGTTGCGCGTCTCGAGCGAGAACGTCATCGAATTGCGGTCGGCGTGGTGGTTGTACGCCGGCAGTGGAAAGACGGAGAGCCCGTAGTCCTGATGCGAGGCGAGGCTCGCGTGCGGCGCGGGCCGTTCGGCGACCTCGACTCCGTCGGCCAGCCAGTCCGGGCGACCGACACCGCGCCGGTAGGGAGCGGCGACCAGGCGGACGACGTCCTTCGCCGAGCGGATGAGCGAGGTGCCGATGCGCCGCCGCCTCGCACGGGCCTCACGGACGAAGGCGCCCAGCTTCCCTCGCCGCAGGAGGGCGAGGAGGAGCGGGGGATAGTGGAAATGGTGGTAGCCCGACAGCACCTCGTCCCCGCCCTGCCCGTCGAGCAGGACGATCACGCCGGCGTTGCGCGCCAGTTCGTCGACCTTGCGCTGGCCGTAGACGCTCGGGCTGTGGAACGGCTCATCCATGTGCCAGACGAGTGAGTCGAGCTCGTCCATCAGGCCCTTGAACGTCGGCAGCACGGTCTCGTTCTCGGAGCCGGCGGTCGAGACCACGCGTTTTGCGTACGAGTACTCGTCGATCGCGGAGTCGCTCGCTCGCGACGTGAACGACCTTCGGCGCGTCGACGCCGGCATCCCGGCGCAGCGCGGCTGCGACCGCGAGGATCGAGGACGAGTCCATGCCGCCGGACAGCGCCACGCCGACCGGAACGTCGCTCCGAAGGCGAAGGGCGATCGCGCGGTCGAGCAGCGCGCGGATGCGCGTGCCGGCGGCTCCGCGACCTCCTCGTGCCGGCTCGAGGGTGTACCAGCGCTGTGGCAAGGACGGCGCCTCGTATGGGCGAAGCTGCAGGTAGCTGCCGGGCGGTACCTGGTACACGCCTTCGAACATCGTCTCTTCGGTGTGGTCGGCGATCCCGTAGGCGAGAAACTCGAGCACGCGTGCGTCGTTCGGCGTCCGTGGGACGGCATCGTCGATCAGCAGGCCCTTGATCTCCGAGGCGAACCTGAACCGCCCGGCTGCGCTCGTGTAGTACAGCGGCTTCACACCGAAGCGGTCGCGGGCCAGGAGCAGTGTCGACGACGCGCTGTCCCAGATC
This sequence comes from uncultured Thermoleophilia bacterium, assembly GCA_963708505.1. Lineage (GTDB taxonomy): Bacteria > Actinomycetota > Thermoleophilia > Gaiellales > Gaiellaceae > PALSA-600. The sequence goes on along the minus strand of CAVPST010000007.1, from coordinate 357,979 downwards.
GCGAACGCGAACATTCCGTTCAGACGATTGAGCATCCCGACGCCCCACTCGTCGTAGGCCGCGAGCAGCACCTCCGTGTCGGATGCGGTTACGCATTCCCGGCCGAGCTCGCGGAGCTCGTTGCGCAGTTCGATGTAGTTGTAGATCTCCCCGTTGAACGTGAGCCATGCCGTGCCCTCGTGGTTCGGCATCGGCTGGTGGCCGGCGGGAGAGAGGTCGATGATCGAGAGCCTGCGATGCCCGAGCGTGACGGGACCGTCCTCGAGCATCCCCGCGTCGTCGGGACCTCGGTGCCGGAGTGTGTCCGTCATCTCTCCGACGAGACCGCGCGCCGGCCCGAGCCCGTGCTCCAGGTCGACACAACCCGCAATGCCACACACTCAGGACCACCCCCCGGCCGAGTGGACGCTTGCCACCACGAAATCACTCTAGTCATGCGGTGCAGCCGGGGATGTCCGACGTTGGTCGAGAGTCGCCCGTCCCATCGGCTGAGACGCGGTTGAGAGTGCCCTGTCCGTCCGAGACCCCTCTACACTGCTTGCAGGGATGAGTGTTGCGGATGTCTACCGCGCTCTGTGGCGCCGGCGGCTGCTGATCGTCGTCTTGACGCTGGCGACGCTCGGAATCGACGCCTTCTTCACCTCGCAGCAGACGAAGCTGTACACGGCGTCCTCGCTCGTTCGGGTCGAGCAGAAGAGCACGACCGCCGCCGACCAGTTCGGCTCGCTGCAGACCGGCGCGCTGCTGGCGCAGACCTACGCGGTCATCGCGCAGTCGTCGTCGATCGCAGACCGGGTGAAGCAGGAGCTCGGCCCGTCGGTGCCGGCGAGCGCCATCAACATCAAGGCTGCCCAGGTCGGCAACATCGAGCTGTTCAAGGTCTCGGCGACGAATGCGGATCCTGTCCTGGCCGCTCGCATCGCCAACGCGGTGCCGGTCGCCCTGGCTCAGTGGGCGAAAGAGAGCCCCGGGAACTCGCCGGACGTGATCAACACGGTCGACCGCGCGACGCCGCCGACGAGCCCGAGCTCTCCGAACATGAAGCTCAACCTGCTGCTCGGGCTGCTCATCGGCCTCGTTCTGAACTGCGGGATCGTCTTGCTCGCCGCCGCGTTCGCCGACCGGATCGGAGACGCCGAGGATCTCGAGCATCTGACCGGCCACCGCGTGATCGCGACCATCCCCACGCTGCCGCTCGGTACGGTCGGAGACGTTGCGCCTCCGGGCCGCCCGGCCGAGGTCTCGATGCTGCCACGAAGACGCAAGACGCGCGAGTCGCTCGGAAACGAGTCTGGTGGCTAGGCGTTCCGGAGCGACAGTCGGCAGGCCGTCGCTGATCGACGTCGCCTCGCCGTCGGTCGAGGTCATCCGCGCGCTGCGACTCGCGCTGGTCCTCAAGGGCGGCGGGACGACCGGCTCGAACGTGGTGATCACGAGCGCCGAGCCCGGCGCCGGGAAGTCGACGATCGCGGCCAACCTGGCGCTCGTCTCGGGCCTTTCGGGGGCGAAGGTGCTCCTGATCGACGGCGACCTCCCGCGGCCTGTTCAGCACTCGATCTTCGGCCTGCCCCGAGGCCCAGGGCTCGTCGAGTTCCTCGCCACGAGCGGCGGCCTCGGCAACTTCCTCCAGCGCGGCCCCGCGAATGTCGACGTGCTGACGATCGGGCGGGAGATCCCGCGCGCGGCCGACGTGTTCACGGCGCCGCGGATGACGGAGTTGTTCGAGACCGCCGACGAGCAGTACGACGCGATCATCGTCGACACCCCGCCCGTCCTCGTCAGCGCCGACGCCGCGACGATCGCGACGCGAGCCGGGTTCGAGGTCCTCTTCGTCGTCTCGCGCACCACGCGCCGCCACGACGTGACGCGTGCGCTTCGCCGGCTCGAGCTGGTCCAGGCGCCGATCGCAGGCCTCGTCCTGAACCGGGAGGGACGTCAGGACACATACGGCTACGGCGTGTAGCCATGCGGGCGCTTCGCGCTACGCCCGACGCTCCGCTGTACCTGACCGCCGCCGCGCTGACGGCTGCGACGGCGCTGATTCTCGACCGGCTCGGCCCGACCGCCGCTCTCGCGTTCGCCTCGCTTCCGCTCGCCGCGATCGCCTTGGCCTTGCTGGTCGGGCCGGCGCGGATCGCGCTCTTCGCGGCGGTGTTCGTCTTTCCGCTCAGCGGGATCAGCTTCCTCGCGGCTCCCGTTCCGTTCGGAGGCGCGAACTTGCGGTTCCAGGATCTGATCGTCGCCCTGGCGCTCGGCTCGTGGGCGTTCTCGGTGCTGCTTGCCCGGGTGCGCGGGGAGAAGACACCGCCCGTGCCGGCCTCGCCCGTGCTCGGCTGGCCGCTGGTTGCGTTCGGCGTGCTGATCGTGATCCCGCTGCTCCGCGGCCACTACGCCTACGGCGCGCACGTGCTCGGTCAGCCGCTACGCCTGATCGGCTATGCGGGAATCGTCGTCACGCTCGCAGGGGCGACTCCGGCGCGCGTCCTGCGCCTGCTGCGTGTCGTCTTCTACACGGGCACGGTCGTCAGCATGCTCTGGGCGGTCTACTACATCGCGACCGGCGGATCACAGTCCGCGTCGGTCGACCTGTCGACCGGAGGCAGCAGGCCGCTCGCGATCTCGACGAGCCTCTACTGCGCGGGTGCGCTCTTCCTCGCGCTGCTGACCGTGCGAACCGCACCCAGCCGGGCGCGAAGCCTGCCGCATCTCGTGATTGCCGGCCTCGGCCTCGTCGGGGTCGTGCTCGGTTTCGGCCGGGGCGTGTTCGCCGCGGTCGCGATCGTCCTCGCTGTCTTCCTTGTCGCGTCCAAGGGGATCCGCCGCGGCGTTCTCGTCGGGATCCCGCTCGCACTGCCGGTCGTGCTCCTCGCGGCGATCTTCGTCATGCACACCGCGCCGGCCGTGGTCACGTCGTTCCAGCACCGGATCTCGGCTCCGCCGTCGCAGGACGCGAACGTGATCTGGCGGGAGCGCGCGAACGCCGCCGTGCTGGCTCAGGTGCGCGAGCAGCCGATCGTCGGCGTCGGCTTCGGACGCGGATCGTCGTTCTACATCAACGTGAGGAGCTCGAACGGATTCCTCGTGCCGTTCCGGCAGGACATCGGCCAGGATCCGCACGACGGCTATCTCTTCCTGCTCGCGGGCGGCGGGATCCTCGCGCTCGGCTCGTTCCTCGCCCTGATCGCCGTGTTCACGATCGATGCGTGGCGTCGTTATCGAGGAAGCATCGACGACACCGAGAGGCTCCTGATCCTGTGGGTCGGCGCGACCCTCTTCTGCTTCCTGTTCGAGGCGAGCTCGGGGACGATGTTCGAGTTCCCGAGCGACCTGCTTCCGATCTGGGCGCTGCTCGTGCTCCCCGGCGTCGTTCCGCTCAGGTCGCGCGTCGTCGGCGGGCTGCGCCGGACGGCGCCGGTGCCGGCGTGAAACCGCTCCGCATCCTCGCCGTCTCGATGAGCGCCCGTCCGCACGGCATCGGCGGTCTCGAGGATCATCTGCATACGCTGACCGAGGAGCTGTCGCGGCGGGGCCACGAGGTGAGCGTGATCACCGCGCGCCATCCCGACGGCATCCAGTCGGAGACGATCGATGGCGTCGAGTGGATCTACGTCGACAGCGACCCGCACTGGCTCGCGTCCCGGTGGGAGCCCGAGCTCGAACGCGCTGTTCGAGCGCTGCTCGGGACGCGCACCTTCGACGTGCTCCACAGTCAATCGTCGAGCGCGCTGTCGCTCGTCCGGCGGCCCGTCCCGGGCCAGCCGCCGATCGTGCTCTCGCTGCACGGCAACTACCTCTCGATCGTCGGCGCCTCGGTCCGGTCGGGGACTCGCTGCACGGTCGGCGCGAGGAGCCGCCCGGGCGGCCCAGTCGATCGTCCACCTTTCGAGCCTCCACTTCCGTGACGGCAACTGGCGCGCCTTTCGCGACTGCGAGGCATCGGTGCCGTCGCAGGCGCAGATCCGGCCGTCAGCGTGGTCTCATCTCCTGCGTCCGAGCCATGTTCATGTCGTGCGCAGCGGAGTCGATGCCCGCCTGTTCTCGCCGCGTGATCGAGACGCCGCGCGCAGCGAGCTCGGCGCTCGAGCTCGGAGTGCCGATCGCGCTCTGCGTCGGCCGCCTCGACCGGGGGAAGGGACCCGACGTTGCGATCGAGGCGCTCGCCCGGCTCTCGGCCGACGACGCACGCCTGATCCTCGCCGGCGACGGCCCGTGGCAGGGCGAGTTGCAGAGCGCTGGCAGCGAGGCTCGGAGTGGCCGACCGTGTCATCTTCGCCGGCCGCATCTCGGCCGAGCTCGTCGCCACCCACCTCTGCGCGTGCGACGTGTTCGTCTTTCCGACACGCCTCGCCGAGGCCGGCCCGCTGGTCGTGGCGCAGGCGATGGCAACCGCCACGCCGATCGTCGCGTCGCGGATCGGCGCGGTGCCCGAGATGGTTCTCCGGCAGGATGGCGATGCCGGGCTGCTCGTCCGGCCGGGGCGGCCCGACGAGCTCGCAGCTGCGATCGGGCGGCTCTTCGGCGACCCGGGGCTCCGTGAGCGTCTCGGTGCGAACGGACGCGCCGCCGTGCTCGACGGCATGACGGTGGAGAGCATGGCCGACGCGATGCTCCGTGTGTACGAGGCGGCGCTCCGCGGCGGCGGCGCATCGGCCAACGGTGCCGGCTAGCGCGAACGTTCCTTCGCCTCGCCTTCCAGGAGTTCTGCCATCGCGGTCTCGAAGCGCTCGACCGTGAAGCGCTCGACGAACGCGCGTCGCGCACGACGTGAGAACTTCGCGTAGGTGTCGGCGTCGCGCATCACCGTCGCTACTCCGGCGGCCAACTCCTCGACCGTGTTGTCTGCCATGAGGTACCCCTCGACGCCGGAGCGGATGGTGTCCGGAATCGCACCCACTGTCGTCGAGACCACCGGAAGCCCGAAGGCGAGCGCTTCGAGGATGGTGACCGGCTGTCCGTCCCACGAGGTCGGGTGGAGCAAGGCCTGCGACGAGCGAAAGAGCCGCCACTTCTCGTCGTCGACGAGCAGTCCGTGGAACTCGACGCTCTCCGTGAGCCCCTCGCTCGCCACCACGTCGAGGACTCGCTCGCGGAGGTGCTCGTCGGCCCATTCACCGACCACGTGCAGATGGACGCGCGTCCCGCTCTCCCTCGCGCTCCGGACGTATCCGAGCAAGGTGAAGATCCCCTTTGCCTCGGCGATCTTGCCGACATAGAGAAAGGTCGGCGAGCCGCTCCACCCGTCGCTGCCACGTCCGTCGGCGGGAACGTCCGGCGGCTCGGCGATCCCGTTCGAGACGATGACGGTGTTCTCGAGGCCGTGCCCGCGAAGCGTCAACGCGATTGCCTCGCCGAGGACACGGATTCGGGCAAGACGAGGCAGTACCCACCGGCCGTACCGGGCGAGCGCCGATCGCTGGTGGAGGAACTGAAAATCGGCGCCTGCGAGATCGCCGACGATGCGGATGCGGAGTGCGAGCGCAGTGAGCAGGATCAGGCTCGTCCGCACGAAGGACGGCCCGTCCTTCGGGACGTCGACGTAGACCACCCGAGGCCGGTTTGCGAGCAGCCGGAGGGAGCTTCGGATGACGAAGCGCGCGGCGAAGGCGACGTTCGAGACCGTGAACCGTCCCTGCGACGCCCGGTCGTGACCCGGACGCCGGAAAGCGAGGATCGAGTACCGCCCCGCGAAGCATTCCTCGAGTTGTCTGCAGATCATCTCGCCGCCTCCATAGGGCGGCGGCGTCCGGAGGATGAGCAGCACGTCGGACCTCGCCGGCGTGTTCGCGCTCGTGCTCACCGCGGGAGGTGGGCCAGGACTTCGACGATTCGCCGGCCGGCCAGCCCGTCCCATTTCTCCGGCCGGCGCGCCGCCGGCCGGTCGCCGGCGATCGCCTTCCGCGCCTCGGCCATGATCCGGGTGGGATCCGTGCCGACGACGACGTTCGTCCCCTGGCTGACGGTCACGGGCCGCTCGGTCGAATCGCGGAGTGTCAGGCACGGGACCCCGAGCACGGTCGTCTCCTCCTGGATTCCGCCGGAGTCGGTCAGGACGAGGTGCGCGCCGGCCACGAGCCCGACGAAATCGAGGTAGCCGAGGGGCTCCGTCTGGATGAACGACGCGAGGCGGCTCAGCCTTCGGGCGACCGGAGTCCCCTCGAGGCGTGCGCGGGTCCGCGGATGGACGGGAAAGACGAACGGGATCTCGGCGCTCAGCGCCGCTGCCACGTCGAGCACCTCTTCGAGCTGGCCGGGCTCGTCGACATTGGCCGGGCGATGCAGGGTGAGCAGGGCGTACGGCTTGCCGTCGAGCCCGAACCGGGCTGGGGCTCGGCGTTCGGCCGCCGCCGTCCGGAAGCGGAGCAGCGTGTCGATCATCGTGTTGCCGACGAAGTACACGGTTGCCGGGTCGATCCCCTCGCGTGCGAGGTTCTCGTCGGCATCGACGCTGGTCGTGAACAGGTGCGTCGAGAGATGGTCGGTCAGCGTGCGATTGATCTCCTCCGGCATGAGCGGGTCGAAGCAACGGAGGCCTGCCTCGACGTGCGCAACCGGGTAACGCTCCTTGCGCGCGACGAGCGCGCACGCGATCGTCGAGTTGACATCGCCGACCACGACCACGACGCGCGGGCGGATGCGGCTCAGCACCTGTTCGAACTCGAGCATCACGCGCGCCGTCTGCGTCGCGTGAGTCCCCGAGCCGACCCCGAGTGAGATGTCGGGCTCGTCGAGCTCGAGCTCCTCGATGAAGATCTTCGACAGGTCGTCGTCGTAGTGCTGTCCCGTGTGGACGAGCGTCGTCGTCAGCCCGGCCTCGTGGGCAGCCGGGATGATCGACGCAGCCTTCATGAAGTTCGGGCGCGCGCCGACCACCACGAGGAGATCGCTCGCGGGCCGCATGGCTGTCTCGTCGGCAGAACCGGTGTCGGTCATGAGAGGTACATCAGGTTTCGCAGCACCGGCAGCCCGGTGCTCTGGGCGGCCACGACGTTGAGCGAGGCATCGTCGGGCATCCCGAGGACGCGCAGACGATAGCGGTCGGTCGAAGGATCGTTCCAGCCTGTCTCGATCGTTCGCGCGGACTGAAAGCCGGCGCGCTCGACGAGCTCGAGCTCCCGCCGTCCGTAGCGTCCGTTCGGGTAAGCGAAAGCCCGGCAAGCCACGCCGGTCAACGCCTCGACGTCTGCCTTCGAACGGGCGATCTCCTCCTCGGCCTGGGCGTCGGTGCACATGGTGAGGATCGGATGCGACCTCGAGTGCGCCTCGAACGTCACGCGTCCCGCGAGCGCGCCGAGCTCGACGGCCGACAACGCCTGAGCAGGGGCGGGGCCTTCGGTGAGCGGCGTCCACCCGGCGAGCCGTTCGAGCGCCTCGAGCCGCTCGGCGTCGCTCACGTTCATCAGCCTGTCGCGCTCCTTCGTGCTCAGGCCGTCGACCGTCCACCAGAACTGCCGTTGTGTCCCGACGAGCCCGGTGCAGATGAAGATCGTCGCGTGCACGCCGAACTGCTCGAGTACGGGCAGCAGCGCGGCGTTTCCTGCGTGTCCGTCGTCGAACGTGATCGCGAGACTCTTCGGCGGGACCTCGGACCAGTCGCCCGAGCGGACGGCCTCGGCCACGGCCTCGTAGGAGACGAACCGGTGGTGGCGAGCGAGGAGCTCTAGGTGTCGCACGAGAACGCTCGGTTCCGGGTTGTGGTAGAGCAGGATGCCGGCCCGGCGGTCCGCACCGATCCGGCCGGTCAGGCCCGCGAGGCCGGTGGCCCTGACTGCGAGGCCGGTACCCTCGCGCGTCCCGGCGACGAGCTTGTCGCGTCCGGCCTTCAGGTCGACGGGTATGTGCCGGTCGAGGGCGCGCGCGGCGCGGATGAGGCCTCCCTTCGGAGGTGTCGGCCGGCCGCTCCGGCTCGCGTGCTCGAGCTCGGCCTCCCAGAGCGGGATCGCGGTGTCCCATGAGTAACGCTCGACCGCCAGCTCGCGGCAGCGCTCGCGCAGGTCCGCGGAGAGCAGGTCCAGGCCGCGGCGAACGGCGGCGGCGATCGCTGCGGGGGTCGCTTCGTCGGCAAGGAGCCGCTCGTCGAGCGGTCCGAGGACCTCCGGCGTCGCGCCGACGCGCGTGCCGACGACGGGCGTCCCCGTGGCCAGGGCCTCGATCGTCGCCATGCCAAGGCCCTCGTACGCGACGGTCGGCAGCACGAAGAGGTCTGCTGCTCGAAGGCGGTCGACCAGCTCGTCGTCGGTGATCCGGCCGAGGAGCTGGACGCGCTCCGAGACCCGGGTTGCAGCAATCCGATCTGCGAGCGTGCCCGAGAGCGGGCCGGAACCGGCGATCGAAACGCGCAGTCCCGGGACGTCGTCAAGCAGTGCCGCTGCGTCGATCAGCTGTTCGATCCCCATCCGTGGCACGAGGCGCCGCGCGGTGAGAACGGCGATCTCGTCGTCGCGCAGGCCGAGCCGCGAGCGCGACGCCGCCCGGTCGCCGGGGGAGAACAGCGAAGTGTCGACTCCGGCCGGCACCCTCGTCGCACGTGCAGCTGCGGCGGGGTCGCGGCGCGCGAGCAGCGAGCGCGTGTACTCGCTCAGGATCAGGATGCGCGTCGCCCGGTCGAGGCTCCGCCGCTCGAGCCGCGCAAGCTGCGGTTGCAGCGCGTACCCGGTCAGGCGCGCGCGTCCCAGTCCGATCCGCGTCCGGAGGAACAGGAGCTCGAGCACCGCGCTTGCATGGAAGAACGTGACGAGCGGCGCAGCGAGGCCGGCCGAGAGGAGCCCGGCGGCCGTGGTCGAGTTGTGCGCGAGCAAGACGTCGAACGGGCCGTTGAGACGGCGCGCGGCACGGGCCGTCTCAACGGGGTCGGAGAACGTCTGGGGCAGGCGCCCGCGGCGCAGCGCGGGCACGACGCGAAGGCCCGGAGCCTCGAGGTCAACCGAACCGCCGGCCGGAACCAACGCCGTCACCTCGTGACCGCGCTCCGCGAGCCGTCGCGCGCTCTCCGTCGCGAGCCGCGCCACCCCGCCGCGCACATCCGGGAACCACTGGTCGGTTGCGACGAGAATGCGCATGCAGCTCAGGCTCGTGCGCTCAGCTCGCGCACGAGGCGGTCGAGGAGTGCTGCGCCGTCGCCGTCGGTCGTGAGCCCGCCACGTGGGGCGAACTCGATCTCGTCGAGATCCTGCGGTGACGTGACGAACCGCACGCGCTGCGTCTCGGCGAGGTGCTTGTCGACCGCGCCGACTGCGCTGCGAAACGTGCTGAACGCCGGAATGCCGAGGTAGGCCGCCTCTCGCAGCATCGTCCCGCCCGACGACATCACCGCATCGACGCCGAGCAGCAGCGGCGCGAACGGCACGGGCTCGTCGAGGACGATCGGCCGGCTCTTCCACTCGAGCCGCTCGATCGCCACAGCCTGATGCGCGTAGCGCGGGGTCACCACGAGCTGGACGTCGTCCCGCTTTGCCAGCCGCTCGACGAGCCCGCTCGAGAGCTCGGCGGACTCGGCGTCGAAGTAGTGGGCGCGCTCCGCTGGCGGCCGGAAGAGGAGCAGCGGCTTGCCGGTCGCGGAGGCACCGAAGTCGTGCGGCGTCACTGAGCCGAGGTCGATCTCCGCGAACGACAGCGCCTCCTTGAGGCCGGAGTAGCCGATCAGCCGGTCCCGCTTGAAGCCGGTCGACTGGAAGAACTCGTGGCCGATGACGTCGGGAAAGACAAGGTACGACCCCGTGCGGCGCGGGACGGTCAGGTTGACGAACTCGTAGTCGATGAAGGTGAAGACCGGTTTGCCGAGCCGCCGGCCGGCGAGCGCGGCGGCGCGCGAGGCGGTGATCACGAGGTCGGGTCGTGAGTCGCGCCCGAAGGTCTTCGTCAGCGCCTGCGCCCGCCGGATGGCGGCGGTCGCCTTGCGGAGCCGCCCGGTTCCCGCCTCGCGCCCGACCGCCTGGTGGTCGACGCCTCGCTGCTCCAGCAGCTCGAGCGTGATCCCGAAGTCGCGGGCGGTGACGACCACCTTGTGGCCGATGCTCTCGAAGGCACGCTTGAACGGCAGCAGGTACTGCACTTGCGGGGGGTTGTCGATGTCGATCCAGACGTTGCTCACGCGCTGCTCGCAGTTCGACGCGCGAGGATCAGTCGCGCGAGTCCGCAGAACATCCAGGCCGTCGACCAGCGCATGTACGGAATCCGGTTCGTATACCGGCGGTGCACCTGGAACGCGAAGGCCCCGTCGGGGCGCTGGAGGTGCTCGAGCGACCAGCGGGCGACCCGCTCTGCCGTCTCCACGTCGCCGAAGCGGCAGAGCGTCAGGAGAGACTGTGCTGCAGCGGTGGCATCGACGGGAAATCGCCGCGCGTCGTAATACCGCGGCACTCGCCCCTCGTCGAAGAAGTGGTCGCGGTAGTAGCGCCAGCCACGTTTCTCCGCGTCCTCGAATGCCGGATCGCCCGTGCGCGTGCGGTATTCGTGCAAGCTGTCGAGCACGTAACCGGTATGGAAGTTGTCGCTCCACGAGCGGGGATCGTCGACTGCATAAGGCCAGGCCCCAGTGGGAAGTTGGTGCGAGATGACGAACTGGAGTGAGCCGTGGGCGGTTTCGAGCAACTCGGTGCGGCCGGCGAGCGCGGCCAGCTGCGCGCAGAGCCTCGCGCCCTTCGCCGTCGCGTTCAGGACGGGTTGCCGGTCGAGCGGCGAGTACGACCAGCAGAAGCTGTCAGCAGGGCCGGGAATCCTGTTGAGATCGTGACTCAGGAATTCAGCAGCGCTCTCGGCGAGCGACAACGCGTGTTCGACGGCGAACGCCTCGTGGGCTTGCACGAGCGCGTTCGTGACGAGGCACGTCGCGACGATCGTCGGGGTGAACGCGGGAAAGTAGTCGAAGCGAGTCTGCCAGTCGAAGTCGTAGCCCCAACACGCGCCGCTGTACCCCGGGCTGGCGAGCCGCTCCAGCTCGTCGACGAGCGCCGCCGACGCTTCGCGATATCGATCCGCTTCGGCCGGGCGCGCGCGGCCAAGGTACGCGTACCCCTCGAGGACCAGCGCGAGGGTGACCGGGTTGTAGCCCTTCGCGATGCCGAGGAGCGGCCGCACGTTCAGCGGCAGGCGCTTCAGCGTCTGTTGCGCCGCAAGCCGAATGGGCTTGCTCGAGCGCAGGCCCGGGAGTCGGAAGAGGGGGGACGTCAGCGCGTCGTACGGGTCGTACCCCCGGCAGCCGTCCGCGACGATCCGGGCCTCGGTGCGGGAGATTCCGTCCAGCAGCGAGCCGTCGCCCTCGAGGGCGCTCGCGATCAGCCTTGCGCCCCGGGAGCCGACACCGTGACTGATTCTAGTCGCGCCTCCGTCAAGGATCGCCTGCCGGGGCCGATAGCTCCCAGGGTGGTGGAGCACGATCCGATCTCGCCCGAGCTCGCGCTGATCGATCCCGAGCTGCGCTCCGAGGCGCTCGAGAGCCTCGCGCGCGCCGAGGCCGGCCGCGTCTGGGCGCAGTACGCCCCGGTTCGGCTCCCGCGGCCCGAGCCGCAGCTTCCGGTGCGGCGCCGGTCGATGCCTGTTCTCGTCGCGGCGCTCCTGTACCTGTGTTTCGGCCTCTTCCAGGTCGCTCTCTGGGGGTTGCTGCTCGTGAGCGTGCTCGTCATCTCGATCACGGCCACCGTGCTCATCCCGTGATCGACCTGCACTCGCACGTCCTGCCCGGTCTCGATGACGGGGCGCGCGATCTCGAGGCCGCTCTGTCGATCTGCCGGGCTGCGGCCGCGGACGGCATCGAGGTGATTGCCGGAACCCCGCACGTTCGCCACGACTACCCGACGACGGCCGCCGACATGCAGCGTGCCCTCGAGCAGCTGCGCGCGGCGGCGGGCGACCTCGTCGAGCTCCTTCCCGGCGGCGAGATCGACCTCCAGGAGCTCGACCGGCCGATCGAGGAGCTCCTCCCGTTCGCGCTCGCCGGCAACGCCGCGCTACCTGCTCGTCGAGACGCCGTACTACGGGTGGCCCCTCGACCTCGGCGAGCGGCTGTTCCGGCTGCATGCGGCCGGGGTTACGCCGGTGCTTGCCCATCCCGAGCGGAACTACGACGTGCAAGCGCGGCCGACCCTGCTGGAGCCGATCGTTGCGGGCGGCACGTTGGTCCAGCTGACCGCCACCTCGTTGGACGGCCGTGGCAGCAGTCGCGCGAAGTCGTGCGCGGTCACGCTCCTCCAGCGTGAGCTCGCCCATCTCCTCGCGAGCGACGCACACGAGCCCGGCGTACGCGCGATCGGTCTCTCCGCAGCGGCTCGCACCGTCGGCGGCGAGCTGGCCCGCTGGCTCACGCTCGACGTCCCGCGTGCGATCGTCGACGACACGCCCCTTCCCCCGAGGCCGAAGCGCTCGGGTGCACGTCGGCTGCTCGCGCGCAGCTACCGTCCGCGCGGATGAGCGTGCCCTTTCTCGATCTCCGGCGGATCCACGAGCCGCTCGCCGCCGAGCTCGGGGCCGAGTTCTCGTCGCTGATCGAGCGCGGGTCGTTCATCAACGGCGCCGAGGTCGGCGCCTTCGAGGAGGCGTTCGCCGCCTACTGCGGTGCGGCGCACTGCGTCGGGATGTCGAACGGCCTCGACGGCCTGCGGCTGGCGTTGATCGCAGCTGGGCTCGAACGTGGGAGCGAGGCGATCGTGCCGGCGAACACGTTCATCGCGACGGTGGAGGCGGTCAGCCAGGCCGGGCTCGTGCCCGTGCTGGTCGATGCGAGCGAGTCCGACTACAACCTCGACGTCGGGCTCGCCGAGGCAGCGTTGACCGACCGTACGAGCGTGCTCGTGCCGGTGCACCTCTATGGGCAGCTGGCCGACATGCGCGCGCTCGGCGAGTTCGCGCGCCGGACGAACCTGCCCATCGTCGAGGACGCCTGCCAGGCGCACGGCGCGAGACGCGCGGGGCTTCGGTCGGGCGAGGTCTCGGCGGCAGCGGCCTTCAGCTTCTATCCGGGCAAGAACCTCGGTGCGATGGGCGATGCCGGCGCGGTCGTCACCGAGGACGCCGACCTGGCCGGCAGCCTCCGTGCGCTTCGCGAGCACGGCCAGCGCGAGAAGTACCGGCATGTTCTCGAGGGCTACACGGCCCGGCTCGACACGCTGCAGGCGCTCGTCCTCCAGCGCAAGCTTCCGTCTCTGGACGGCTGGAACGCGCAGCGGCGGCAGATTGCAGGCACGTATACGGACGAGCTCGAGAAGGTGGGCGACCTCGTTCTGCCGCCCACCGCGGAGAACAGCGAGCCGGTCTGGCACCTCTATGTCGTCCGAACCGAGGACCCCGCTGCTCTCGCGGCCCACCTCGCTTCGCGCGGGATCGGCACCGGCAGGCACTATCCCGAGCCGATCCACCTGTCGGACGCCTACCGCAGCCTCGGCTACGCACGGGGCGACTTCCCCGTCACGGAACGACTCGCCACGACGGTGCTTTCGCTGCCGATGTTCCCGGGCCTGACGGACGGCGAGGTCGAGACCGTGGTCGCCGCAGTCAAGGAGTACTTCGATCGCTGACCGGCCGGTCAACGACGCGCCCAGCCGGCTCTTCGACGATGTGGAGTTCGGCAAGAACGTCGTCGTCCGATCGTTCACGAATCTCTACGGCTGCCGGATCGGTGACGACACGGCGATCGGGACGTTCGTCGAGATCCAGCGCGGCGCCGTCGTCGGCGCTCGCTGCAAGATTCAGAGCCATACGTTCATCTGCGACGGCGTCACGATCGAGGACGAGGTGTTCGTCGGTCACGGCGTCATGTTCGTGAACGACAAGGAGCCGCGCGCCACCACTGCCACCGGTGGCATCCAGGCCGCCGGCGACTGGACGCTGCTGCACACGCATGTCGGCCGCCGTGCGGCGATCGGCTCGGGTGCGGTGATCCTGGGTGGGGTGCGGATCGGCGAGGGCGCGCTCGTGGGCGCCGGAGCCGTCGTGACGCGCGACGTCGAGCCGGGCGCCGTCGTCGCGGGAGTTCCCGCGCGCGCAACCGCTCAGCGCGGCGACGGCTCCCAGTAGACCTCGAGCCCCAGGCCTTCCGGCGTCACGAAGTCGCCGAAGATCTGGACGAGCTGCTGGAGTTGCGAGTCGTAGCACCGCACCGCCTCGAGCTTCTCGGCGACCAGAGCGTCGTCGAGCTGGACGCGGCGTTCGCTGCGGCGTGAGCCATCGAGGTCCCGCGGTAGGACGAACCCACCGGTGCCGGGGTTCAGGGCATAGGGAAGATCTGCATACAGCGTTGAGTCCGGCCTGGCTGCCAGGACGGCGTCGCGGACGAACCGGTGATCGGAGTACCGCCGCCGCCGAAATCGCTGCAGCGGCCGGTTCGCAGACAGAGCGCTTGGGGCGAGCACCGTCTTCACGTCTCCCAGGAGCGTCCGCAAGGCCGCGGCGAGCTCGGCGGGACTCGGCCGCTCCGCGGCGCCCAGCTCGACGAACTGGACGGACGGGTGATCGAGATGGACGAACGGCGTCCCGGAGGGCGCGAGCGCCTGCCGGTCCTCCTCGCGTCGCTCGGTCATGCGCTCGCGCGAGCTTGTGGCGCCGCCTTCCGCGTCCCAGCTCGAGAGCATGGACTCGGGCGGGAGGCCCGCAAACACCGTCACGACCGTCGTCGACGGGCCGAGGGCGCTGTAGCACGAGAGAACGGCGTCGTCGAGATGGGCCGAGACAACGATCGTGTCCTGCACAGCGCAGCACCTCCGCTGGTGGGCTCAAGTGAACGAATCCGGCGGTCGATAGGAGCGGCGACCGACGCTCCGCGCAACGGTAACGTTCGCGCCTGACCTCGCCTCCGCTCTCAGTGACCTTCCAGGATCCCTACACACCGGCGCTCTTCGAGCACAACCTCGACCCGGACCTGTTCACGTCCGACCGCCTCGATGCGATGTGCAAGGAAGCAGACCGGCGCGGCACCCTGAAGGTGCAGTTCGCCGACCCGGGGCGTCAGCGGTTCGGCAACGACCCCGTCTACACGCGTCCGAGCTATCCCATCGTCGACGACGTGCTGGAGCGCCCGCTCCAGTACCGCATCACGGGAGTCGACGAGTTCGCCGGGCCGGAGTACAAGGAGTGCCTCGAGCGCGTCTTCGAGATCGGAGGCCCCGATCAGAAGCTGGGGAGGATTCACCCCGAGACGGTCGTTCGCGTCTTCACGCCCGGGGTGCCCGTCGCGCTGCACGGCGATCCGGACCTGAAGCTCGTCTCGACCATCGTGGGTGAGACGGTCTGGTGGGTCCGTCCGCCGGAGACGATGTCCGAGGACGAGCACGAGCGGCTGCTCCGCGGCCAGTTCTTCCTGCAGTGGAGCGACTGGGACGATCAGGAGCTGCGGATCCCGCCCGGGTCAGGCTGTTTTCTTCCGTCCCGGTGGCCGCACTGGCTCAGCCACCCGAGCGACGTCCCCGTGACGAGTTTCGAGGTCGGCTTCTGGACGTTCGACAGCCTGAACGCACGCAAGGTCTACGACGTGAACTGGCTCCTCCGGCGCGCAGGTCTCGACCCGGCGGGTCCCGGAGGCGAGCGAGACCATCTGAAGCGACGCGTCTTCGACACGTTCAGCACGATCACGCGCAAGGGCACCAAGTACCGGGGCCTGTAGCTTGACTCCAGCACCGCGCGCGGACGCGCTCGTGCTCGACATCGACTCGCGCGCAGGGCTGAGCATCGCACGGAGCCTCGGACACGCCGGGTGCACTGTTTCCGTTGCGGGCAAGGATGCGCGGGCGTCGGGCCTCGCCACCCGCTATGCGGTTCATCGGAGTGTGCTCCCCGATCCGGCGCTCGATTTTGAGGCGCACACTGCTGCCCTGCTGGCGTCGCTCGCAGAACAGCCCGCGGACGCCGTGATCGCGGTGAGCGACGCGAGCGTCGAGGCGCTGCACCGCCACCGAGACACGATCGGGCGTGTCACCAACCCGGCTCTGGGAGCCGCCGAGGCTGTCGAGGTCGCCCTGAGCAAGGAGCGCACGCTGCAGCTGGCCCGTGAGTTGGGCATCCCGGTGCCGCGGTCGTTCCTGGTCGCCACGCTCGACGAGCTTGCCGGCGCGATCGCCGAGGCCGGCACGCCCTGCGTGCTCAAGCCCGTCACCTCGTGGCGCGCGATCGGCACGGGCGGCGAGCGGGTTGCGCCGCTCTACGTCGGCGACGCCGACGCGGCGCGCCGGGTCGGCGCTGACCTCATCCGCCCGGAAGCACCGGTGCTCGTGCAGGAGCTCGCCCCGGGGCGACGCGAGACGATCAAGCTCTTCCGCGACCGCGGCCGGACACATGCCGTCCTCGCGATGATCGTCGATCGCTGCTGGCCGCCGCTCGGCGGGTCCTCCGTCATGCGGCGAACGGCTTCGCCCCCGGAGGACACGCTCGCGGGCGCGGAGCGCCTCGTCGCCGAGATCGGACTCGACGGGTATTCCGAAGTCGAGTTCCGGCGCGACGCGGCTGGCCGGGCACTGCTGATGGAGATCAACCCGCGGCTCTCCCAGTCGGTCGAGCTCGCAACACGCGCGGGTGTCGACTTTCCGCGCATGCAGCTCGAGTGGGCGCGCGGCGGCACGCTTCCCGGAGCACGCCCGGCAGCCGTCGGCGTCCGTGTGGGCTGGCTCGCCGGCGACCTCCGGCTGCTCGTCGGATCGGTGGCGGGTTCGCCGCCGCCTCGTCCGCCGGTCGGCCGCACGATTCGCTCGATCGGTTCCGACTACATCGGGCATCGAGCCCGCATCGAGGGCTTCGACCTACGCGACCCGCGACCGATGCTCGGAGCCATAGGGTTCGCCGCCCGCCTGCTCGTCCGTCCGCAGCGAGGCTCGTAGCGGCAGTCGCTGCGCCTGGGTGTCCGTCTCGACTCGGGCTCGAAACACGAGCTCCGCCACCCGGCGACAGTAGTCATCGAGTGTGTGTCGCTCCAGGACGGCGGCACGGCCCGCTGCACCCAGCCGGGCAGCTTCGGCAGGGTTGTCGAGCAGGCGGGTGATGGCTTCGCGCAGCGCTCGTGGATCGTTCGGGGGGACGTAGATTCCGTCCACGCCGTCGCGAACGACGTCGACCTGCCCCTTGGCGCGCGTGACGATGACGGCCTTGCCCATCGCCATCGCCTCGGTGATCGCAGTCACGCCCGCGTCGAAATCGACGTCCTCGAGCGGCATGACGACGAACCGCGCCCGTGCATAGAGGTCGCGGAGCCGCCGCGGGCCAAGCTCCATCGAGTAACGCACGTTCTCCGGAAGCGACCCGGCGGGCAGCTTCGATTCGATCAGTGCGCGGCGGCTGCGTTGCTGCGCTGCGCTGAGGTTCAGGTTCCCGATCGCAAGCTCGACGCGAACCGGTACGTCCCGCACGGCGGCGACGAGCGTGGCGTAGTCGCGGTAGCCCGAGATGCAGCCGACCGAGCAGATCATCGGCTCGTCCACGGTGTCGATCGGGTGCCAGAAATGCTCGTCGACAGGCTGCAGCTCGACGTGCAACGACTCGCGCGGGAGCCCGTAGTGCTCTGCGGCGAGATCGAGCTGAACGCTGCTGTAGCTGATGATCGGGCCCAGATGGGACTGGACGTGGAATCTCTCCAGGTACGGCCGCTTGGCGCCGCCCATGATCCGGCTCGAGACGAGAGCGAGATCCCGTCTCGATCGCGCGGCCTTGAGGAGGAGAGCGAGCTCGAGCCCGATCCGGTCCGCAAACGCGACGATGTGGCGGTAGCGGTGGCGGCGAATGAATGCCTCGACGACCTGTCCTTCGAGCATCCCGATGGTCCGGCCGACGAGTCGCGAGATCGATGCGCCGTTGTCGAGCAACTCGTTGGCGTCGAGGATGTCCGCGTCGAGGGCGTTGGCAAGCTCGACGTAGAGGGTCCTCGGGCGCTCGCCCGCCGCAGCCTGCCGCGTCAGCTCGTCGGGAGCCGGCTGGCCCGGCCAACCGCGGACGATCAGGACGTTCGCGTGCCTCGCCGTAGTCATTGCATCACCGGCCACTAGCGAACAACGTCGGCAGACAGCGCCGACAACCTAAGTGTCGATTGCCCGGTTCCCCGGTTCCGCAGGAGCCGCCGCGCGCTCGGGGGCGCGACCTCTGTAGTAGAGGCGGCGAAGGGTGTCGGACCCCTTCAGGCGGATGCGCGCATCGATCGCCTTGAGCCGCATGGACGAAGCCACCCGTCCCTGCAGCGTGCGGGCCATCCCCACACCCTGGTAGAGCGGCTCGATGCGGTCGGAGAACTCGAGCTTGTAGGACTCGTCCCCGCCGAGATACTCGACGCGCTCGACGCCCTCGTCAGCCGCCGCCCGCAGGACCTCGAGCATGGTCAGGACGCCGGGTGAGAACCGCGACAGCGCCGGGTCGAACGCGAGCCGGTGAACGTACAGCTGCCCCTCGAGGACGAACGAGTAGTGAAAGGCGATCGGGCGGTCGTCGAGGCGAAGCGTGACGATGCTCGGCACGCCGAGCTTTGCGAGCGCCGCGAGCGCCTCGCGCTGGAACGGCATGCCCCGGTCGGTTCCGAAGTCGGACCCGTCCGGCCGGCCTTGCCAGCGGAGGTGATGGAGCGAGAACGCCTCCTCGAGGGCGTCGCGCAGCTCAGGCTCCGTGCGTGCTCGCGCGAACTCGACCGTGCCCAGCTCTTCGAGTTGCCGGAGGCGGCGCTTGTTCGAGCCCCGGCGCTTCGACGTCGTGTGGGCGTTGTAGACGGAGTCGAAGCCGGCGCCGAGCTCGAGTACAGGCGACTCGACGCGTTCGATCAGACCCAGGCGAGCGGCTCCGGCCGCCTGAGCCAGCGGCCCGTCTCCGGGGAGACCGAACAGATCGGCGAAGTCGTGATCGGAGGCGAGGGCATGCTCGATCAGACATGCCGGAGTCTCGTCGCCCGCGCCGGGCGCGAGCAGCATGTCGGCCAGCGCCGAGTGCTTGCCGCCGAGAAACTGTGCGACGCGCAGACCCCCGCGGCGCGTGCTGAAGAGCGGTAGGGCCCCGACCAACTTGCCGCCGGCGCGCACGAGCTGGACGCGGAGGTCTCCGTCGGCGGTGTAGTGGCGGCACCAGGCCAGCAGCCAGCCGTGCAGGAGGTAGGGGCTCGGCCTGCCCATCGCCCGGACGAGCGCGATCCCAGTCGTCCTCGAGGGCGGCGAACTCCGCCGTCGTCGTCACGGTCGATGCCGTCAGTTCCTGCGAGGCGCTCATGGCGTCAGGTATCCGTCGATCGCCCCGGCGACCCGGTTCATCGTGAATCGAGCTCCGAGCACGAACCTGGCCACCGGCCCGAAGCGCCGCTCTGCCGGGTAGCCGACGAAGAACACGCGCGGGTCCGACGACCGGAAGTACCGGTCGAGCACCGGCCAGCCCTGCTCGGTGTGAATGGCGTTCGCGACGTCGGCGGCGATGAAGGGGAGCTTGCCGAGGTCGCATCGGTAACCGGTCGCGACGATGATCTCGTCGACGTCTCTCGACGTGCCGTCGCTCAGCGTCACGGCGAGCCGGTCTGTGCGCGGTGCGACGTTGGTGACGGTTCGATGCTCGGTGAACCGGACTCGGCCCTCGACGAGCTGCCTCAGCCATGGAGAGCCGCCCGGCCGCAACATGCGCCGCGACAGCCGCTGCTGCGCCGCGCCGGGCAGGGCCGCGAACAGGTCGGGATGCAGCGCAAACCGGTTCAGCACCGGCGGCCCGTAACCGACTGCTGGATAGGCGAGCCGGTAGAGCCTCTGCCGCAGCGGCCCGCGCGGGCGGTCGGGCTCGCGGTCCGGAAACCACCGGACGGCGCTGCGATTCACGAGCTCCACCTCTGCGCCGGCCCGGGCGGCGAGCCCGGCGCTCTCGAGAGCGGCCTGGCCGCCGCCCACGACGAGCACCCGACGTTTGTCGAGCGGTTCGTACTCGTCGACGTCGATCGCGAACCGAACGCGTTCGTCGCCGAGGCCGGCCAGGGGCGGGGGCGCAAAGGAGAAAGGGATCACTCCGACTGCGACGACGACCGTTCGGGCGTGGGCGAGATCGCCGGCCGTGGTCCGAATTGCGAAGAGGTCGTCCTCGCGTTCGATGCGTGCGACGTCGGCCGGCTCGAGCTCCTTGACGAACCGGTGTCGGAACCACTCGGCGTAGGCGAGGAAGACGCTGAGTGGGATCGGGCCCTCGCGGTCGATGCCCTCGCGCTTCGCCCATTCGACGATCGACCCTGCGTCGCCGGGGGCCGCGAGCGACGTCTCCGACCAGGCGGAACGAAGGAGCATGTCCTTGGGCATGGTCGTCGACCAGGTCTGCATCGGCTGCCCGAAGACGAGGACGTCGTGCTGGGGAAGGCTCGCCGCAGCAGAGAGGCCGAATGGGCCCGCGCCGACGACGGCGACGTCGACAGCCTTCACGCTACCCCCGGTCTGGACGGCCGGGTCAGACGTTCCGGAACTCGGCGCCCTTGCGGGTCGCGACACTGACGAGGTCGAACACCCGATGCTTTCTCCGATCGAGCCCGACATTCTCTCCAGGGGGCCGCGGCGCGAGCTTTGCCTTGCGGAGCAGCCAGTTGACCTCCCAGACCTTGCGGTCCCTGATGTCGTCGGCGACCCAGTACCCGACCTCGAAGCTGACGGCGGGGTCCGGCCCAGGATGCTCGATCCAGTGCGGCCAGCGCGGGGGAGCCGCGAAGGCGTCTCCCGGGTGGAGGTCGTAGGACGCGAACAGCGGCATCTCACGCCAGGGGACGAACTGCCCGCCTCGCAGGAGCGCCTCGTGCTCGATCTGGGATAGCACGCTGGGCGAGTAGACGTGCCACAGGTTCCGGCCCTGGAGCCCGCAGTTGATCTGGGTCTCACCGTCGCCGTGCAGCGCGACGGGCGCGTCGGCGCTGAAGACGCGAATCACCGTCTGGTCGTGGTAGTGCGGCTCGGAGCGGTCGACGCCCGCGGCCTCGAGGATGTGCTCGCGCGGCGCTGCGTACTCGGGCGCCCACTCGTGGAGATCCTTGAAATGGACGTGCAGGGGCCGCTTCGAGATGTCGTCTGCGAGCGTGCCTTGCAGCTCGGTCATCTGCGGTCCCGTTCCCGCCGGACGGACCTGCCCCGCATCGGCAAGCTGCGCTCCGGCCTTGCCGGCGGGTGCGCGCCTGTACAGCGCATCGAGCCGGTCGAGCGCGAACAGATCCGGATCGAGCTCGTGCTTGAAGGCGAAGGGGGCGTTCATCGGCGGCAGTCTACTGACGGTGTCGGCGGAGCTTTTCGCCGACACCGTTCAGGTAGAGCCGCTGCAATCGCTCGGACCGCTTGAGTGCTTTTCGAAGCGCGATCACGCCGAGCTGGCGCCTGGCGGCGACCGAGCCGACTGCCGTGCGGGCGAGCCCGATCGCCTCGGACAGCGGTTCGAGCCCATCTGCGAGCTCGACCTTGTAGCGCTCGGCTCCGCCGAGGAACTCGACCCGCCGTAGGCCCTCCTCCGAGGCCGCCCGCAGCGTTTCGAGGGTCGTGACGAGCCCTGGCGAGTAGCGCGCCAGCGCCGGGTCGAAGCCGAGGCGGTGGCTGATCATCACGCCGTCCAGGGCGAAGATGTAGTGGAACGCGGCGGGACGTCCGCCGACGCGCATCAGCACGATCCGGACGAGACCGGCCTCGGCGAGGCGACGGGCCGCCGCCCGGTGAAACTCGCTGCCCCGTCGGGGTCCCGAAGGTCGAGCCGTCCGGCCGTCCGCGCCAGCGGAGCTCGTGCAGCTGGAACGCCTCGGCAAGCGCCGGCTCGAGTTCCTCCGGCGTCCGGCTGATCAGGAACTCGACGGGTCCGACCTCTCCGAGCTGGCGGAGCCGACGCCTGTGGAGGTTGCGCTGCTTCGAGCTCGTCTTCGCCGCATAGGCGGCCTCCCAGCCGTCCGGCAACTCGAGCACCGGCGCGTCCACGCGCTCGACGAAGCGAGGCTCAGCCGAGGCTGCCAGCGCGGAATCCGCCGGTAGGCCGTAGAAGTCGGCGTAGTCGAACGGCTGCTCGAGCAACTCGTTCACCAGCAGGCGCCCGGTCTCGCGCTCCTCCCCGGCTGCGAGCAGGAGATCGCCGAGCGACGACTCGTGGGCGCCGAGGAACCTGGCGACCCGAACGCCGCGTGCGCGTGCCACGTAGACCGGCGCCGCCCCGACGAGCCGGCCCTCCCGCTTCGCCACGGCCACGGCGAGCGTGCGTCCCTCGCCGAAGTGCCGCCACCATTCGACCAGCCAGCCGTGGAGCAGGAACGGGCTCGGCCGCGCCATCGCGAGCACGAGGGCGTCCCATTCGGCAGCGAGCGCCTCGAGGCCCGCGGCCGTCGTGATGGTCTCGACGATGCAGGCGGGCTCCGAGGTGCGCTCAGCCAACCGTGCCGCCGACGGTCCGTGCGGGGACCCGAACATCGGGTCCCCGCACGGACTGGTAGTCCGTGCTCAGCGCGTGAGCCTGAGAGTCGTCGAAGCCTTCGACGTGGCGTGCGTCGCGCGCAACACGAGACGGAAGTGCTGTCCGTGCTTCAGTGCGATCGGAAGCGGGATGCGCACGATTGCGGTGCCTGCACCGAGGCTGCGCCGCCAGGTGATCTTCTGCGGCTTGTTCGCAACGTAGACCTGCGCGTTCACCTGGGCTCCTTGCGAGAGCTTGATGAACACCAGCTGCTCGCCGGCGACGACCCGGCCGCGCACCGCCGAGATGGTGAACGGCAGGACTTTCGGCAGCAACTTGAGTGTCAACGTGCCGGCGTTGTCGTGCAGGGTCACGTCGTTCTCGAGTTCCTGTGCCTGCGCCCCGACGAACAGCGCCTTGCCAGTGGCGGCACTCACCCCGAGCTGCACGGTGGCCGTCGCGCCGCTGCCGATGCTGCCCAGGTTGCAGTCGATCACGGTCACGCCGGTGCAACCCGGCCCGCGGCTGGCGACCGCGGATCCCTTCGTGATGGCATTCGGCGAGAGCGAGATGAGGACGTGCACGCCGCCGGCGCCGCCCTTGCCCTTGTTCGACACCGTGACGGTCGCGTTGACGCGGTCGCCGAGATGGACGCCGGTCGTCTTCGAGGCCGTGACGGTCGTCGCGAGGTCGGGAAGCTGTGCGGTTCCGCCGCCGCCGCCGCCACCGCCGCCACCTCCGCCGCCGCCGCCTCCGCCGCCTCCGCCGCCACCGCCGGTCCCGCCGCCGCCGCCGGCGGGGCAGGGAATTTCGGCGAACGCGGTTGCGCCGAGGTCGAGATCGACCGGCGGGTAGATGCTCGGCGGCCCGAGGATCAGGTCGGTCTCGCTCGAGACGCCGCACGGCAGCTGCACCGTCATCGTCTGGAGCGTCGGGCTCGCGTTGAACGTACCGGTCGCGGTGTCAAAGATCGCGTTGCCGGTCGCGAACTTGGAGATCGAGACGAAGCTCAGCTGACAGCCGTCCCTGACGACGTGGAACGTCGTCGTGGCCATGTTCCCGTTCTCTCGTCGTGTTCTCGCGGAACGCGCAGAGCGGCGCCGCGCTCGACGTCGCCAACGCACTCGCCGCTCCAATTGCGGCCACGATCACGACCGCAAGAGCGGCAGCCGGCCTCCATCCACGCGAAATCATCGATTGCTCCCCCATGTCGTTTCCGGAAATTCGGGCGAACTTTAGATTGGATCGGTATGAAGTCAACGCGCTTGCGGCCAGGGAAAACCGGCCGTTCGGCCAGAACCAGGCGGGGGTTGTGACCGAACGCACGAGCGCCTGAGCGGAGCTAGGAGGAGGAGCCGGCGGGCGTGTCGGCGGCCCGGACGATCCCGACCACGCGGCGAACATACGTGTCGATCGTGTGCCGCTCGAGGACGCGGGCCCGCCCGGCCGCACCCATGCGCTCCGCCTCTGCCGGATTCTCGAGGAGGTGGACAATCGCCTCACGAAGAGCGCCTGCGTCGTACGGCGGCACGTAGATGCCCTCGACACCGTCGTCGACGACGTCGACCTGCCCGCGGTTCCTGGTCACGATCACCGCCTTGCCCATCGCCATCGCCTCGGTGATCGACGTCACGCCCGCGTCGAAGTCGACGTCCTCGAGCGGCATCACGACGAAGCGCGAGCGGGCGTACAGGTCGCGAAGGCGGTCACGCGAGAGATCGAACTCGTAGGACACATTCGCGGGGAGCTGATCTTCGGGGATCGCAGCGCGAAAGAGGTTCGCCCGCTGCTGCTTGTGCGCCTCGCTGAGGATGAGGCTGCCGACGGCCAGCTCGAACCTCACGTCGAGCCCTCGTGCCGCTGCGACGAGCGTCTTGTAGTCCCGGAAGCCGGAGATGCAGCCGACCGAGCAGACCAGGTCCTCGGTCTCGTGCGGGCTCGGGGTCCAGAACCGCTCGTCGACCGGCATCTGCGTGGCGTGGAGGCGGCTGCGGTCGATCGAGTACTCCTCGGCGACGAGGTCGAGCTGGACGCTGCGGCCGATGATGGTTCCGATGTGCGACTGAACCTTCGCGCGGTCGAGGAACGGGCGCTTCGACGCCCCGGTCATCCAGTTCGACACGACGAAGAGGTCGCGCCTCGACCGTGCGATCTTCATCAGCAGGGCGAGCTCGAGCCCGATGCGGTCGGCGAACGCGACGATGTGCCGGTATTGACGGCGCCGAAGAAACGCCTCGAGGACCTCGCCCTCGACCGGGGTCATCCGCCGTCCGACGGCTCGTGACACCCCGCTTCCTTTCTGCATGAGGAACTCGTAGTCGAGGACGTCGGCGTCGAGTCCACGCGCGAGCTCGACGTACGGGGTGCGCGGACGCTCTCCCGACTGCGCGAGCTCGACGAGCGCGTCGACGGACGGCTGGCCGGGCCACGCGCGAACGACCACGACACTGCGTTCGCTCTTCGGCAGGGCCTTGCTCCTTTCGTCGTCCGACGGCGCCAGGCGGTCGTTCGCCGGAGATCCGCGGCCTCAATCTAGATTGGCGCGCCGCGAAGTCAATTCGCCGCGACCTGGAGAAGTCCGGTCTTTCGGTCAGTCGGAAAGCTGGTACCCCGTGCAGCTTGCTGCAGCACGAGGAAATCGACGCGGCTCCCGCCCGGTCCCAGCTCGAGTTGAGCACCCCTCAACTCAAGCGTTCAGACCGGGCGACCGATACCACCCATGTGGCGACGGTTACGCGCGCACCTACGCGCCTGAGCTGGGCCGAGCGGCTGTTCGGGCGCTCCCGCGCGGGCGTGCTCGTCGCGGAAGGCTCGACGCTCCGGGCCCAGGTCTCGACCCGCCAGAACGCCGGGCGCGCGGTCATCGTCTGGGCGACGGCGTATCTCTCCCTCAGGCCCTGGGCGACGATCGACCACGCCGTCGTGCTGGCGCTCGTTCGTGACCGGGAGCTGGACCCTGATCGGTCACCGGGTCGCCCAGGCGTTTCGCTCGATGACGTTTGCGGTCGGGGCGTTCGCAGTCTCGGCGGTCACGTCGATCATCGGCGTCGGCGTGATGTCGGCGCTCGGCTACTGGCTTCCGCACTGGGCCGTCGGCCAGCGGGCTCTCGCTCTCGTCGGCATCACCACGTTCGCCGGCGTCGGGGATGTGGGACGCGATCGTGCAGCGTGCCGCCCGCGCGCCCCGGCGCGTGTTGGTCGTCGGCGGCGGCGCACCGACAACGCGCCTTCTTGCCGACCTCGCTCGCGAGCCGGAGGCAGGCCTGCACGTGATCGGAGTCGTCGACGACTCGTTCGACGAAGCCCTGAGCGCGAGCGTCCCCTACTGGGGGCCGTTGCACGCCCTCCCTTCGAGCGTTCGCCGTCTGGCGCCCGACCTCGTCGTCGTCGCCGTGCCCAAGGGACGGCCCGAGGTCTTTGCGCAGCTGCTCGGCGTCGCGGATGCAGGCTTTCAGGTCGTCGGCCTGCCCGAGATCTACGAGTTCGCGTTCGGTCGGCTACCGGTCGAGGACCTCACCGTCAGCCTGGTTCATGAGCGTGCTCCACGCATACAACCGGCCGACGAACCGGCTGACGAAGCGGACCTTCGACGTGGTCGTCGCGTTCGTCGGGCTCCTCGTCACGCTCGTCGTCCTGCCGGCGATCGCGCTCCTGGTCAAGCGGACGCGGGGCCCGCTGCTCTACCGGCAGGAGCGGCTCGGTGAGAACGGCGAGACGTTCACGATCCTGAAGTTCCGCTCGATGCGGGTCGACGCCGAGGCGCCCGGCGAGGCCCAGTGGGCCGCGACGAACGATCCTCGGGTGATTCCCGGCGGACGGCTGCTCAGGCTCCTGCGCATCGACGAGCTGCCTCAGCTCTGGAACGTCCTACGAGGCGAGATGTCGATCGTCGGCCCGCGCCCGGAGCGCCCGGAGTTCATCTCCCAGCTGCAGGCGGGCGTCCCGTTCTGGACGCATCGTCACCTGCTCAAGCCTGGAATCACCGGCTGGGCGCAGATCCGGGCGGGCTATGCGGCTGACGCTCTCGGAACGATCGAGAAGCTGTCGTACGACCTCTGGTACCTGCGCCACCGCAGCCTCGTCCTCGACGTGATGATCTGCCTGAAGACGCTTCCGCGGATGGCCACGTTCCGCGGCGCGCGCTAGGCGCACCGCGGAACGCTCCGCAGAACTTGCTGGTTCCTACCCCGCGGTGTCGGACTTGCGGGTGAGCCGCCGGAGGCTGAAGCCCATGCCGACGAGCACGACGCCGGCGCCGGCGAGGAAGCTCAGGTCGAGCCCCGTGAAGGGCAGTGTCGTCTTCGTGACGACGGCCTGTGTCGTCGCCGGGGTCGTCGCCGGCTTCGGCGTCGACGGAGGCGTTGGCGTTCGTGACGGTGACCGCCACGACTTTCTGCACCTGCTTGCCCTTGTGGTCGTAGACCGACTTGGTCGGGCCATTGCCTGCGGCGAGAGCCGAAGGCGCGAACACGATGGCCAGGGCAACGATGGCTGTAAGGAATGCTGATTTCATCGTGTCCTCGTACCTCTCCCCTGCGTCTGAAGGTTCTGCCGCTTTTGTGCAGATATTCCGGTCTTAGAGTCGCGAGGATCAGCTGGCGTTGCGCGCTCCAGAAGTCGAGGTTCCCACCCGACCATCGGCTCTCGCAGGTCCAGTCGCGCTAGTCGCTCTGGTTCTGGAACGCCCGATCGACGGCGTCCGAATCGATGCGGCGTCCGGACGAGAAGGTGTTCAGCACCCGCCGTGTGATCGGCTCGCCGGGGTTCAGGCGCGCTGCGCGCTCGAGCGCCGAGCCCGCTGCAGTTGAGTGTCCAGTCAGCGAGTTCGCGATGCCGAGCTCGAGGTTGGCATACCAGTCGTCCGGGCTTCGGTCGACCGCAGCCTGGTACCGCGCCCGCATCAGTTCGTAACGGTGCAGCCGCCCGGCCATCGCGCCGGCGAGGACATCTGCCTGGCTCGCGAGTGGATCGAGGTCGTGTGCGTCTCCGAGGCGCGTGAAGGCAGCCGAGGGATCGTTCGGCCAGGCGCGCACCGCGCGCTGGACCTGCCGTGCCGCCAGCCAGGGAGGAGCAAGCGTCGCCGCGGCGATGACCGCCAGTGCGGCGACGGCGACCGCCGGCGCCAGGCGGCGAGCTCGACTCGGCCGGCCCGCCGGAGCCGGTGCAGCCGCCTCGGCGCGCCTGGGCGCGAGCCCGCAGGCCGTTCCGAGCAGCGCCATGCCGAGCACACTGAGCACCGGCATCTCCCACAGCCAGTCGACGAGCCCGTGCAGGAGCCAGACCGACGCGCCCGCGAGGAGGATGCCCGCCAGCTCTCGTTCGCGACCGCGCGGAATGCGCAGGGCTCCGATGACGGTCAGCGACAGGAAGCCCGCGAAGAGCGCCGTGCCGATCAGGCCCGTCTGCGACAACAGCCCGATCAACAGGCTGTGCGGGAAGATCGGCTCCTCGCCGCTTCGCCGCAGCTCGAGATACGGGACGAGGAAGTTGTTCGGGCCGATCCCCAGCAAGGGATGGTGCTTGAACTCGATCAGCCCGACCCGCCAGAAGTCGTAGCGGTTGCTGCCGAGACTCCCGAAGTGCGTGGCGGTGCCGGTCGGCACGGCCTGGTACTTGAAGCTGTGCCACGCCGGCCCGACGTGGTCCCACGGTTTCGTCACGACAGCCGCTCCCGCGAGCCCGATGACGGCCGCGGCGACGACCGCGGCTCCCGCCACGCGGGTCGCTCTCGGAGGCAGCCGGAGCCGGTTGTCGACCGACGCAGCCAGCCAGCCGGCCCCGGCGAGGACGACCGACCAGACGAGGCCGAGGTCGATCGCGTGCCGCAGTTCCTCGTTGATCCGGTCGGCGTCCCCGCCGTACACCTGCGTCACCGGGTGGATGAGCGGGAGCAACGCCAGCGCGACGAGGCCGAGAACCACCGTCGAACGCAGGCGGCCTGGGACGAGCACGAAGTAGGCGATCGCGACGAGGGGCAGCGTGAACACGGATCCGCGGCTCTCGCTGAGCAGATTCAGCACCGCGTAGAGGCCGGCGAGACCGGTCGCAAGCCCTCGGGCCGGAGCAGGCACCCAGGGGCGCGACGCGAGCCCGACCATCAACCACGCCATCGTCATGAACAGCGCCGCGGTTGCATTCGGATACCCGAGCGGCTCCGAGAGACGGGACCCGATGAGGTACTGCGTCGGGTCGGTTGCGTGTACCGCTCGCTCGACGGTGTAGACACCTTCGGCCGGCGAAGACGACCCCGGCGGCCAGCACGGCGGGCCAGACTGCGCGGGCCTGCGTCGGCCACGTCGCCAGAAGCGCAAAGACGAGGAGGTAGAGCAGCGTCCGGTTCGATCCGTCCCAGGCATCGCTGCGCACCGCAGCCCACGCGATCGTCGCGAAACTCCACACGGTGAATCCGGCGAGGCAGGCGACGGCCGCCACGTTCGTGCGCGACGCGGTCGCAAGGAGCGGACGCGCCGACAAGGCGAACGTGGCGACGATGCCGAGGACGAGCAGGGCAAGCGGCGTCCAAACGGTCAGGGCGAACGCGCCTTCGCGCTCGACCATGAAGGCGACGATGCCGAGGACGAGGCCCAGTGGCAGTGCCTGCACGACGACCGCGGCGCGTTCGCCCTCGAGGCGTGATGGCAGTCCGGGCACCCGTCTCTAGGCTACGCCGCGTGTCCGAAAGGCCCTGCCTCCTCTACGTCGTGACGCTCGCCGAAGTGGGGGGCGCGCAGTCGTACGTGCGAGACCTGCTCCCGGCGGTTCGCGAGCACTACGACGTGACCCTTGCGGCCCATGGCGACGGCCCGTTGCGGTCCGCCGCGGCCGAGCTCGGGATCGCGTTCGTGCCGCTGCGGCATGTCAGGCGGCCCCTCTCGGTCATCCACGACCCGCTCGGAGTCTTGGAGCTGACGCGGCTCTTTCGACGCGTACGGCCGGACGTCGTCCATCTCAACAGCTCGAAGGCCGGTGTCCTCGGCCGCATCGCCGCATCGGCTGCGCGCGTACCGGTCCGCGTCTTCACCGCGCACGGCTGGGCGTTCAAGGCGACGTCCGGAGGCGCGGCGCGCCTCTACGCGTGGGCCGACCGCGCCGTGTGCCCCCTCACGACGATGATCGTCTGCGTCTCGCAGACAGAGCTCGAGGCCGGACTTGCCGCCCGGGTGTGCGAACCCGGGCGCACGAAGGTGATTCCCAACGCGGTCGACGTGTCCGTCGTCCCGACCCGGCCGCGCGCTGCGGCGGAGCCGGTGGAGATCGCGAGCGTGGGGAGGCTTGCGGCCCCGAAGGACTTCTCGACGCTGCTCTCGGCGCTGGCTCTCCTTCCGCGCCGGCGTGTGCGGTTGACGGTGCTCGGCGACGGGCCCCTGCGTCCCGAGCTCGAGCGGAAGGTCGCAGAGCTCGGACTGGCCGACGACGTGGTGCTCGCGGGAGAGGTCGCAGACGTGCGCTCGTATCTCGACCGGGCGGACGTCTTCGCCCTTTCGAGCACGTCCGAGGGCATGCCGATCTCGGTGCTCGAGGCGATGGCGGCGGGATTGCCGGTGGTGGCCTCGGCTGTCGGCGGCCTCCACGAGATCGTCGTCGACGGAGCGACGGGCTTCCTCGTTCCGCCGTCACAGCCGGAGGCGCTCGCCGAGGCCCTCTGCCGCGTCGTCGAGGACGCCCAGCTTCGTGCTCGACTCGGGGCCGCCGGGCGGCAGCGCGCAGAGGACGAGTTCTCACTCGAGCGCTGGCGAGCCGCGCATCTCGACCTGTACGCGTCGCTGCTCGCGTCCCTCTAACCGGCGACTGACTCGAAGAACGCGAGGCGCCGGGTTTCCTTCGCCACCGCCGAGATCAGTGGCTCGACGTCGGCCCGCGGAACCCGACGGCCGGCGACCGCCGTCACGAAGCGGTCGATCTCCGCAAGCGAATCCCGCACGTTCGTCTCGACGTTGGGCAGCGTCAGG
Source organism: uncultured Thermoleophilia bacterium (assembly GCA_963708505.1). Lineage (GTDB taxonomy): Bacteria > Actinomycetota > Thermoleophilia > Gaiellales > Gaiellaceae > PALSA-600. Next base: position 327,719 of record CAVPST010000007.1, on the reverse strand, counting down.
AGCCACCACGGATCGAGGCCGGCGAGATCGGTGTCGGTGTACCCGAGGATCAGCGGGAGGCCGAACTCGAGGTAGCGGCGGACCTTGAGCGGGGATGCCTCGTTCATCTGCTTGCGATGCAGTGCGAGCGTGCCGAGCGCGACATCCGCGCGTTCGAGCAGCTGCGCATATCCGTCCCGAGCCAGGAAGCCGTGGCAGGTGACGTTCGCCGGTGCGCTGAGCGCCTCGACGCCGACCAGATCGAAGCTCCACGACGGCCGCGCCTCGGCCAGCTCGATGATCTTGTCGACGCCTTGCCAGTACACCGACTCGCCGATGTAGACGAGCCGCGGCCCGCCGCCGTTTCTCGTCGGGTCGCCGACGGGGCCGAGCTCGATGCCGTTCGCGATCGTCACCGTCGCGAGGTTCGGCCGGTCGCGTCTCAGCTCGCGTTCGAGCTCGGCGGTGACCGCGACGGCGCCGTCGGCCCGCCCGAGGAGCAATCGCCGTTGCAGTCGCTCGTACCGCGCCACCGCTTGCGAGCGCGCCCGCAGCTCCGCACCGACGTTCGAGTTCATCTCGACGACGAGCTTCGACCGGCCGAACGCGGCCGCAAGCGTCGGGAGGAATACGTCGTAGCGCAGGTAGACCAGATCCGCGTGCGAGCGGCGCGCCGCGGTCGCGAGCCGCGTGGTCGCCGCCAGCCGGTCGGCGGGCCCGCCGAATCGAAACGTTTGCGACGCGAGCGCCGGAGCCGCCGCCGAGCCGTCGCGTCCGGCCAGCGCGAAGACGTCGACCTCGTGACCTGCCGCACGCCAGTGCGAGATCTGCTCGCCGATCTTGTCGGCGACGCCGTCGGCGCGCTGCAGGTCCCAGTAGCAGAGGTACGTGATCTTCATCGAGCGTCGATGCCGGCAGAGGGCGCCCGCAGGTCGCCTCCCTATGCTACGCGGAGTGCTTCAACGCTCTGTGCTGCAGAACATTCTCGGCCAGATTGCGACGCTCCTGATCGGTTTTGCCCCGTCAATTCTCGTTGCACGCTGGCTCGGGCCGACCGATCGCGGACTGCTCGCGGTCATCGGCACGGCGGGTGGGATCGGCTTCGTCCTGGCGTGCGTCGGGCTGCCTGCGGCGGTGCTGTACTTCGCCAGCGAGAAGTCGCCGCCGAACGCTGCGCTGCTCGGCAACTCCCTTGCGTACGCGGCGGTCTTGCTCGTCGGGCTGGTCGTGCCGACGTGGGTCTTCCGCCATCAGATCGCCGACCTGCTGTCCGACGGACGGGGCGAAGCGGTCTGGGTGCTGTGCGCGGTGTCGGTGCCTGCGACCTTTCTGGACTGGACGACCCACAACCAACTGCTCGGCAAACTGAAGTTCGGCTACTACAACATGCTGATCGTCGGTTCGAAGGTCGTCTACCTCGTCGGCGTGATCCTGCTCCTGCAGGTCATCGATCTCGGCCCGTCGGGTGTGATCATCGCCTCGATCGCCGGTTCGCTCCTCGTGATCGGCGGCTCGCTGCGCGTGATCCTCCGTGAGGTGACGCCTCATCTCGATCGGCAGCTCTTCCGCCGGATGGTCTCGTACGGGCGCAAGTCGCAGTTCGGCTCGATCTTCCAGTTCCTGAACGCCCGGTTCGACGTGCTCATCCTGCAGTTCTTCGTCCCGCTCGCCTCGATCGGCTACTACATCGTCGCCCAGTTCCTCGTCGAGCTGGTGATGGTGCTGACGCGTTCGTTCCAGTCGTCCGTGACGTCGCTCGTCACCCGTGACGCCGACGACCCGCTCAACCAGGCGGCGACCACGTCGACGTCGATCAGGCACCACGGCCTGCTCTGCCTGGCCGCCCTCGCCGTGAACGCCGTCTTCTCGCCGCTCCTGATCGTGTTCGTGTACGGAGCGGCGTTCCGCCCGGCGATCCTGCCGTTCTTCATCATCCTGCCGGGCATCTGGTTCCTCGCAACAGGACTGCTGATCGCGAACGACCTGAACGGCCGCAACCGGCCCGGACTCGCGTCGACGCTCTCCGGGCTGGGCGTCGGAGTCACGATCGTCCTCGACTTCACGCTGATCCCGTTCTTCGGAGTCGTCGGCGCGGCCGTCGCGTCGCTGGTCGCCTACGTCGCGTTCGGCGTCGCATCGCTCGCGGCCGAGAGCCGGGTCGCTCAGATTCCGATCCGGCGGCTGCTGCCGACGATCGCCGACGCGAAGCTCTACCCGCGGGAGGTTCGTCGCATCATCGCGCGGCTCGCTTCGCGTTCGTCGACCGGGCTTCGCTTCGGCGACTGAGCATGCTGGTCGTCGAATGCGGCCCGGATCACGCGGCCGAACGCCGCTACGCGATCGACGTCACGCTCGGAGAGCTCCTCGGACTCGAGTACGAGGTTGCAGTGCGGGAGGGTATGCGCGACGTCGTCATCACCTCGCGAGACGCGGGCGACGAACGACGGCTCGTCCTCGCCGACGTCCTCTTTGCCGAAAACGAGGTCTTGCTGGTCGAGGCGGCACTGCCGCGAGCGCCGGTGGCGACGAGCGACTTCTCGGCGTTCGCGGATGCGCTGACGCCCGGAGACCTGCCGCTGCTGTACGCACGTCCGGTGCCCGGCCGTGGACACGTCGACGTCGAGCCCGACCAGGTCGAGTTGGGAATCGACATCTTCGGCGGCGTCTTCGCGATGCTGACCCGCCTCGAAGAGGTCGTGTCGAACGAGCATGACGTGCACGGCCGGTTCCCCGCGTCGGCCGCGCTCGCCGTCCGGTCCGGTTTTTCGCAGCGGCCGCTCGCCGACGAGTACGTCGAGGTTCTGTGGTGGGCGCTCCGCAAGCTCTGGCCGGGTCTCGAGCGGAGGCCGCGGACGTTCGCGACGCGGCCGACGCACGATGTCGACTGGCCGTTCTATTCACGCGGCAAGCCGTTCGAGACCTTGCGGCAGGCGACCGCGGACGTCTTCCAGCACCGGAACCGGTCACTCGCCGTCGACCGGCTCCGCGCGCTGGCCGTGATCGCCCGCTCCGGTCGCGCGGCGGAGCCCTGCAACACGTTCGACTTCCTGATGCGGACGAGTGAGGCCCACGGACTGAGCAGCGCGTTCTATTTCATGGGCGGCGGGACGGATCCCGCGCGGGATGCGGGTTATCCGTTCGACGACTGGCTGCGCCGGCTCATTCGAGAGACCGATGAGCGCGGCCACGAGCTCGGGTTACACCCGAGCTACCGGACCTACCTCGATCCTGACGCACTGCGCCGCGAGCTCGAGACGTTCCGGGCCGTTGTCGAGACCGAAGGCGTCGAGCAGGACATCGTCGGCGGCCGCCAGCACTTTCTGCGCTGGCAGTGCCCGATGACGTGGCGGATCTGGGCCGCGCTCGGGCTGCGCTACGACTCGACGCTCGGTTACGCCGAGTTGTGCGGCTTCCGCTGCGGAACCTGCCACGCATTCCCCGTGTTCGATCTCGAGCAGCGGCGTCCGCTCGGGCTGAGCGAGCGGCCGCTGATCGCGATGGAAGCGGCGTTGCTGACGTACCAGCGCAAATCACTCGCAGCTGCCGTCGACGAGCTGCGCGAGCTGAAGGCCGTCTGCCGCCGGTTCGGCGGCACGTTCACGTTTCTCTGGCACAACAACCGGCTGACTACGCCGGAGGAACGTGACGCCTATGCGGCCGTCCTCGACTGATCCGGCTGCCCCGCTGCACGGCTGCGCGCGGCCAGCAGGAGCCCGACGCCCAGGCCACCGGTGAACCAGATCGAGCCGTCGCTCGTGAGATCGCCCGTCAGAGATGCGGTCGTCACGCCCGACACGAACAGGGCGAACGCGATCGTCGCGTAGTCGCGCTCGACCCCCGGCAGCCGCCAGGCTCGGAGCAGCGCCTGCGCGGCGAAGAACAGAACAGCCAGCATGAGCAGCGCGCCGACGATTCCGAGCTCGACGGCCGTCTCGAGGAGCACGTTGTGCGGGTACTTGTCGAGGCAGCCCGGACCCGGACAGACCTGGCGCCGCGCGACGTTCGCGAACGAACCGGTCCCGATCCCGACGATCGGGTGGTCGACGAAGGTCTGCCAGGCGGCAGACCAGAGCTGGTCGCGACCGTTGCTCGCGAGTCCCGACCGCGTTCCTGTCACCGTCGAGAGGGATCGGCTCGCCGCGCCGGAGGGCACCACCTGGAGCGCGAGCGCCAGGCTCGCGACGAGAACCGCCGTGAGGAGGAACAGACGGATCGCAGCCTGGCGTGAGCGCGCGAGCATCGCGAGCAGGACGACGAGTCCGAGGACGCCGCCGAGGACGGGGCCTCGCGACCCCGATGCGAGCAGCGCGACGAGTGTCAGGGGTAGGACGCAGATGGCGAACATCTGGTGCCAACGTCGCTTGCCGCGCAGGAGCAGGTAGGTCGCGACCATCAAGCCCTCTGCGCCCTGGATTCCGAGTGCGATCACGTTCTGCTCGGCGATGCCGAAGCGATTCGGCGAGGCAGACACGCTGCCGAACTGACGCAGCACCAGGAAGCCGCTCAGCGCATCGATCGCCAGCGTCAGCACGAGGAAGAGGTCGATATCGCGCGGACGAAACCCGAGGACGATTCCGGCGATCAACAACAGCACGTTGCTGATCACGAACAGCTCGACCTTGAAGGTGCCGTACGCGCCCGAGGTCGAAGCGGGCAACCGAACGAGCAGCAGCGCGAGCAGGCCGCCGGTCGCAATCACGAGCGGCGAGGCGAGGGCTTCGCGCAGACGCGCGGCGCCGCCGCGCAGCAGCACGAAGAAGATGGCCATCGAGATCCAGGCGAACGAGATGAGCGGAACGGCCTTGTTCGGGAACGGGTCGCGGCCGAGGATTCCGACGATCGGTGCTGCGAAGCCGCTGAGCCCGAGCGGGATCGCGATCGAGATCGACGCCGTCGCCGTCAGGAACGCCGCCCCGATCAGCACGGCGGCGATTACCGGCCGGAGTGTCAGCTTCACGACGAACAGCCCCGCGACAGGGATCAGCGCCCACGGGAGCCAGCGGGAAGCACTGCGTCCCAGAGACGGGAACCGAGTTGTCACGTTGTTCATGCCTTCACTATCGTTCGCTCAGCGGCGGAGGTCATCGACCGGCCCGCGGCCGACGAGCTCAACTGTGGATCGCCGTCTTCTCATCGGCATCGGCCTCCTGGTCACGTTAGCGGGCGGGTCAGTCGCTCGCGCCTCGCCCGCGAGGACCTTCTACGTCTCGGCCGTGGGCAGCGACCGGGCAGGCGGGCGGACACCGGATCATGCGTGGCGCACGATTGCGCGCGTCAACCGGGCACGGCTCCAGCCGGGCGACACCGTGCTCTTCGAGGCGGGGGCGACCTTCTCCGACACGACGCTCACGCCGCCGGCGTCGGGAGCTCCAGGAGCGCCGATCGTCTTCGCGTCGTATGGGCCGGGAAAGGCCACGCTGGCCAACGCCCACGGCGCCGTCTGGTTCTCGGGCCTGAGCTACGTCACGTTCCGAGGCCTCGTGCTGACGACGGGCAGTTCGGACGCCGTCATCTTCGCGGGCTCCGACGGTCAATCGACGCACATCACACTTAGGGACAGCGTTCTTCGCGATTCGAACGACGCAGCGATCAATCAGCCGAACGCGCGCGACTCGAGCTGGCTGATCCGGAACAACCTGATCCGGCACGTCGGCGACTCGGCGATGATCCTGGCCGGCTCGAACGACGTCGTCTGGGGCAACACGATCAAGGACGTCGGCTGGAACTCGGATCTCGACTACGCGAAACACGGGATCTACGCCAAGGGTCGAGGCGTCGTGATCGAGCGCAACGTCATCTCCAGCTTCCAGAACAGTGGCGTCTCGCTGCGCTACAGCAACGCGCGCGTGATCGCGAACACGATCAGCTCGGGGCCGACTGCGATCGCGTTCTTCCACGAGGACGATCGGGTCGGTACCTCGTTCGTCCAGGGGAATCACATCTCGAAGGTCACACGCGCCGGGTTCTACTACGACCTCGGCACCGGGGAGAATTTCGTCGTCACGGGCAATACGTTCGAGATGGCAGGCGGCACGACCCTCGACATCGCCGGGAAGCCGGACAGCCGTCTGACGGTCTCGGGAAACAGGTTCCTCGGCTCGTTCGAGTACGCGTTGTCTGCGGAGGCGATCGTGGGCAGTCCGGTCTTCAGCGAGTCCAAGAACGGATTTGCGGGCGCACCGCGGTTTGCCTGGGGTGGGCGATCGCTCAGTTTCCAGCAGTACCGGGCCCAATCGGGCCAGGGCGTGGGCGACCGCGTCGGCCTCGCGGCCCGCTGACAGACCCGTCTCGAGCGGTCGAGACGTCCCTCGTTCGGAGGATGGCAGGCCCGGATGGGCAGGCCGACCAAAAGGGGTATGCCCACCCTCCGCCGCTTCCGCACGGTCCTGGTCCTTGCCGCCGTCGTCGCCACCGCCGCTTCGGCGCACGCCGGCTCGACACCCACGACCTACTACGTCAGTCCTTCCGGCTCCGACACGAATGCCGGCACCTCGGCTTCTCCGTGGAAGACCGTCGCCCGCGTCAACCGCGCCTCGCTGAGCCCGGGGGACACGGTCCTCTTTCAGGGCGGCGCCGCATTCACTGATCAGCCGCTGATGCCTCCCTCCGCCGGCACCTCCAGCGCGCCGATCACGTTCTCTTCCTACGGGACTGGCCAGGCGCAGATCGCGAACGCGAACGGCGCGGTCTGGCTGCCCTCGGCCGACCACGACCTCGTCTTCGACAACCTCGACCTCAGCTCGAGCAACTCCGTCGTCTTCGCCGCCGCCGGGTCCGGGACCGGAGCCAGCGGCATCGTCGTGCAGAACTCGACCGTCCACGACTCGCCGTACTCCGGAGTCGTCGTTCAGCCCCAGGACAGCGGCTGGACGGTCCGCGGAAACACCTTCCGGCACCTCGGCGATTGCGGGTTGCTGATCCAGGGGCCGAACGTCACGATCGACCGCAATACGATCACGGATACCGGGTGGAACACGGCGCTCACGTACGCCAAGCACGGCATCTACGCCAAGGGCGCCGGCATCACCATCTCGAACAACGACATCTCCTCGGCTGCGAACGGCCAGGCGATCTCGCTTCGATTCGCCGGTGCGCGCGTGTTCGGGAACACGATCCACGACACCCCGTATGCGGTCGGTTTCTTCCCGCAGGACCCGGCGAATGCCGGAGTCAGCCGCATCTACTACAACCGGCTCTGGAACATCACGGGATGGGCGTTCTACTACTCCGGCGCGGCGCTGAACGGCCAGCCGGCCGGCATCGACGTCGTCTGGGACTCGAACACGACTGCCCTGCAGAGCCGCGCCGAAGCGGTCAACGTCTCGGAGATCACCGCGGCGCACGTCGAGGTCGCGAACAACGTTTTCACGGGCTCGATCGGCAGCGCCTATCGCGGCTGCGGGACGTGCTCGGAGCACAACAACGACTGGTTCGGCGCGGCGACGAACGTGCCGGCGGGCGCCGGAGACAGCCGGGTCGACCCGCTCCTGTCGTCTGCACCGACGCTTGCTCCCTCGAGCTCCTCTCCGGTCGTCGACAAGGGAACGGCCGCGACGAGCCTCTCCTACAGCGCGGCCTGCGACGGCGCCCTCCTGCACTACTGCCAGGCGAGCCCGGACCTCGGCGCAGTCGAATACCTCACGAGCTCGCCTCCGCCTCCGCCGCCGCCGCCGCCTCCCGCCGCGGACACGACGGCTCCGAGCGTTCCGGCGCAGCTCGCGTTCGCGAACGCCACGCAGACGGGTGGCACGCTCACCTGGTCGGCGTCGAGCGACAACCAGGGCGTCACCGGCTACACGGTGTCGATCTCGAGCGGTGCTCCGAGCCGGACGAGCACGACGACGTTCGCCGCCTCGGGACTCACGTGCGCAACCTCGTACGTCTTCGCAGTGCGGGCCTACGACGCCGCCGGGAACACGTCACCGGCCGCGACGGTGACCGCTTCGACGGCGGCCTGCCCGGTGCCGGCGCCGGGCACGACCGAGCCGCCCGCGCCCGCGAAGAAGCACCCGCCCAGGTGGCGGCTGACGACTCACGGGGCGACTCTCGCGCGGTTCACGAGCCTCGGGACCGTGGGCGGACGGCAGTGATGCGCTCTGGGCGCTAGTCCGCAGAACGTCCGGCGTACGCCGGAGCACGGCGGATCGCCTCGGTGGCCGCCCGCTCGGCAAGCCTTGCCGCGGAGTGCGCGCGCAACGCGTTGTCGAGTCTCGCGCGAGCCACGTCGCTATCGCTCAGGTACACAGCCAGCCGTCGCGCGGACGCGAGGCGGAGTGCAAGTACGAGTGGGGAGCGGCGCGCCGAGAGCGAGATCATGTCGCCTCATCTTCATCACCCTCCGCCCCCGGTCAACCGTACTTTCGGGCAGGGTCTGCCATCCAGGGCTTCGAGTACCCTGCGCCCACTGAAATGGACAACTTGACGGGCACAGCGAGCATCCTGTGGCGAGGCAAGTACCTGATCGTCGCCGGGCTCGTGTTGGGACTCGTCGGCGCCACACTCGCCACGAAGACCTCTGCGAAGGTCTACGCGGCAACCGGTCTCATCCAGGTCGCCTCGGACACGCCGTCCGGTGGCGCCGAGGTTCTGGGGCTGCAGCAGGCGAGCCAGGATCTGGCCTCGACCTACGCGACGCTGATCACGTCCCGCAGCTTCCTCGCGCGCATCAGCGGCCAGGTCGCGGGTGGGCGCTACTCCGTCGGCGATCTCGCACAGAACGTCAACGCGTCCGCCGTCACCCAGAACACGCAGAACACGAACCTGATCGAGATCACCGCGCAGGGCCCATCGCCGGCAGCGGCCAAGCTCCTCGCGGGGCAGGTTTCCCAGGCCTTCGTCAGGACGATCGGGAAGGACACGGCGAACCGTGCGCGCCAGCAGCAGACGCAGCTGCAGGACCGGATCACGCTGCTCACCTCACAGATCAACGCGTTGAACCCGAACGCGCCCGGGGCGGCGGAACAGATCGCCGCGCTGAAGGCGACCAGAGCGGCCTTGACGAACGAGATGGCCACGACGATCGCAACCGCGGTCGGCCGTGAGGGCTCGGTCGAGATCGTGGCGCCCGCGATCGCGTCCGACGTTCCCGTCAAGCCGCGGCCGCTCCTCAACTACGCACTCGGGATCGTGCTGGGGCTGCTGATCGGCGTCGGCGCCGCGTGGCTGCGCAGCGTGCTCGACCGTCAACTGCACTCGTCGGACGAGGTGGAGGCGCTGGCGGGCGCGCCTGTCCTCGCGTCGATCCCGCTCCGCCGCGACGTCGGGGCGGACGACCTCGTGACGCGGGAGGCCTACGACGTGCTCCGCACGAATCTGACGTTCCTCTCGCTCGAGTCGCCGCTCTCCGTCCTCACCGTGACGAGCTCCGAATCCGGCGAGGGCAAGACGGCCACCGCCGAGGGCTTGGCGCGCGCGGCCACCCGCCGGGACCTGAAGGTGCTGCTCATCGACGGCGATCTCCGGACGGGAGCGCTGTCCGCGCGGCTCGGGGCGGCTCGCCGGCCCGGCCTCGTCAACGTCGTCGCCGCACACGTCGATCTCGCCTCGGTGCTCGTCGAAGTCATTCCGGGCCTGACGCTGCTCCCGGCAGGCCCGAGTCCGCCGAACCCGCCGAGCGTGCTCGCGAGCTCCAACATGGGAAAGCTCGTGCTCACGCTTCGTCAGAGGTTCGACCTGATCGTGATCGACTCTCCGCCGGTCGGGCATCTCGCCGACGCCGCCCTGCTCGCCGCTCTGTCGGACGCGAGCATCCTCGTCGCGCGGTCGGGCCACACCGACCGGGCTGCGCTCACCGCTGCGGCGGCCGCGCTCGAGCGGACACCCGCGCCGACCGTCGGCGTCGTCGTCTTCGAGCGGCGCTCGCTCGACCCGGTGTACTACCCGGCAGGCGGAATGACGCAGGCGAAGGCCGCCGAGCTGGCCGAGGCCGCCGAACGCAAGACGCGCGCGGCGGGTGCCCGGGTCTCGCAACGAGGCTGAGCCGGCAACGGCGGTTCCTCGCCACCCACAGATGAGGATTCTCTTCCTGACGAACGAGCTCGGAACGGGCGGAGCCGAGAAGCTGACCGTCAGCTACGCGCTCGGAATGGCGGCCCGAGGACACCATGTCGGCACCGCGTTCAGCCACATGGACTCCCAGGCCGGGCCGTTGCGCGAAGCGGAGATCGAGGTGTTCCGGCTGCTCGAGAAGGGCCTGAAGCCTTCGACGGTCGTCGAGTGGTCGCGGCGCCTCAAGCGCGTTGTCGCGTCGTTTCGCCCAGATGTCATTCACGCGCAGTCCGTGACGTCTGCTCTCGCTGCTCGACTTGCTGCGCCGCGCGTCCCGCTGCTCGTCACGATCCACGGGATCAGCAAGTCGAACGAGCCGGTCGCGTCGGTTCTGCTGCGCGCCGCGAACGTTCGGCTGACCGCTGTCTCGGAAGCCGCGGCGGCCGGTCTCCTCCGCCACTCGTGGGCTCCCCCTGTCGACATCCTCGGCCCGGGCATCGACATCGCCCAGATCGAGCGCCAGGCGCAAGTGCCCGATCCGCCCTCGTTGGTCGGGAGGCCCAGCCTGGTCTGCGTCGCCCGGCAGGATCATGTGAAGGGCGTCGACGTGCTCGTCCGTGCCCTGCCGGCTGTTGCGGCCGCGCACCCGGACGTCGGATTGACGCTTGTCGGCGAAGGACGCGAGCGCGAGCCGAATCGCGCACTCGGGGTCGAGCTCGGAGTCGGCGACCGCATGCGCTTCGACGGCCTCATCCCGTACGCGGCGCCGTACCTGCGTCAGGCCGATGCGGTCGTACTGCCGTCGCGCCGGGAAGGGCTTCCCGTTGTCGCACTCGAGTCCCTGGCGCTCGAACGGCCGGTCGTGGCGACGGACGTCGGAGGCACCTCGACCGCCGTCGTCGACGGCGAAACGGGCTGGCTCGTTCCACCCGAGGATCCGTCTGCGCTCGCCGCGGCAATCATCGAATGCCTCGACGATCCCGACGAAGCGAAGAAGCGAGCGCTCGCAGGGCGTCGGCGCGTCGAAGAGCGGTTCGCCTCTGGCCCGATGCTCGACAAGGTCGAGGACCTGCTGCAGGAACTGGCATCGACCCGGAACAGCGTGCCGGCGGCGAAGCCGCGGCTCTACCACCGCGCGGTGCGGAGTCACCAGCGCGCGCGGATCGCGGCCTGGCGCGCCAGATCGCCGAGCGACGACTGGCGCGGCGTGCGGATCTTCGGTTACCACCGCGTCACGGACGACGACGACATCTTTGCGGTCACCCCGCGTGCGTTCCGCTCTCAGATGGAGCTGCTGGTCTCGTCGGGCGCGACGATCGTTCCGCTGCATGAAGCCCTCGACCTGCTCGAGCGGCCTGTGACCGAGCGGTACGTCTGCGTGACGTTCGACGACGGCTATCTCGACAACGTCGAACATGCGCTGCCCGTGCTCGAGCAACTCGGCGTCCCGGCGACGATCTTCCTGATCGCCGACGTGCTCGAAGGGACCGCGACGTTCGACTGGTACGCATCCCCGCCGCCGCACTTGACCGTCGCCGACCTGCCGCGTCTCCTCGAGTCGGGCCTGATGGACGTCCAGGCGCATTCTCGAACGCACCGTCGGCTGACCCTGCTCGACGAGAGTGATCTCCGTCGCGAGGTTGCGGGCTCGAAGGAGCGGCTCGAGCGCCATGTGCCCGCGTTGACGAGCTTCAGCTATCCGGCCGGGATCTACGGCGAACGCGAGGCGCGGGCGGTGCTCGACGCAGGCTTCCGTGCCGGTGTGTCGACCGCTCCCGGCGTGAACGACGCGTCGAGTTCCCTCGTCGAGCTCCACCGGACGATGATCTACTGGGGAGACGACACGCGCGCGTTCGAGGCCAAGCTCGCCGGAGCCCTAGACGCGCCGAGCCGGCTCGCGAACGGTTTGCGAATGCGGCGAGCCCGGCCGAGGCCTGGCGCCGCACCGAGGGCCGCCGACGCGGCGCCGCCGACCTGATCTGTTTGGGTCGTCGCTTGATCGCGTGTGCGCACGGCAAGGCAGGAGCGGTCGTACGAGGTCAGAAGCCCGCTGCGTGCGTCGGCGACGCTCCCGAGAAAGACGGCTACAGGATCGTCGCCGGCGCACCCGACTAGCCGGGTCGCCAGCGGCGAACGGCGGCCGCGATCGTCGTCGGGCCGCCGGTCCGGCTCTCGACGCGCAATTCGCTTCCGAGCAGGCTGAGCCGCTCTCGCATCCCGTTCAGCCCGAGGCCGCCGTCACGGCTGCGGCTTCGGGTCGAAACCGACGCCGTCGTCGGCCACCTCGAGGTGAATGACGTCGTCGGCCTCGTAGAGACGAATCTCGACGCGCCCGGCGTGCGCGTGCTTGTGGATGTTCGTGAGCGCTTCACGGAGGACGCGGTGCAGCGCGATCAGCTGTGAATCGGTGGCGGGCTCGACCTCGGCGTCGGTATCGAGATGGACCTCGGCCCGGTCGAGGCGGCGGAATCGCGCGACCTCCGCGTCGACGAGCGAAGCAAGCGTCGATCCGGGAACGTGGTTGCCCGTCGCGTCGATCACCTTGCGCAGAGAGAGCTCGATCACCGCGAGCTGCTCGCGAACCCCGTCGACCTGCAGGAGCAGCCCGGATGGCTCGCCCGGCAGGCGCTCGAGGTCCCGGCGCAGGCGGTCGAGTGCGAACCCGACGGCAGCGAGATCCTGCATCGGCCCGTCGTGGAGATCGAGCGACATCCGCAGCAGGCCACGTTCCTGCGCGTCCGCCGGCGGCGGCGGAGCGGCTTGCAGTTGCCCGTGAGGCGTGCGGAATTGAGGCTTTGCCATGACCACCCACACCGTCGTCAAGGGACGCCCGTCTGCCCACCCTCGGAAGGGGGATCCCTGACAAGGGTGATTGCGCGCCGGAGGGCCTTGAGCAAGATTGAGGGAGGGAGGAGGGGGCGCGTCATTGAAAGCGGCCGACGCGTCACTGCGGCTATTGACCGACACAGAAGTCGTCGACACAAACTCTGAGCTCGAGCTCGTTGCGTACGCGCGACTCTCCGGCTTCTTCGCGCAACTGCTCGCGGGGCAGTCCCCCGAGGCGCTCGCCGAGACGATTGCCGGCGCGGTTCAGAGGCTCGTCCCGTGCACCGGGGTCGTCGTGCACCACCTGAACGAGGCGAACGGTGCACTCCTCCCGCTCGTGTCGTCCGGTGACATCGACGGCCTCGAGTCGCTGACGATCCCACTCGTCGCCTTCGGCCGGGTGGGCGGTTCGCTGAGTGTCTTTCGCGACGAGCCGTTCTCCGATGCGGAGACCAGGTTCGTGGGAAGGTTCGCGGACGCCGCCGGCCTTGCGCTCGAGAGTGCCCGGACTCGTGCCCGCCTCTCGCAGCTGGCGCAGACCGACGACCTCACGGGGATGCTCAACCGGCGTGGGTTCTTCGAGGCGTCCGAGCGCGAGCTCGCGCGCGCCTCGCGAGAGGGCGGCGAGACGGCGTTGCTCGTCGTCGACGTCGACGATCTGAAGCTCGTGAACGACCGTTACGGCCACTCGCTCGGCGACGAGCTCCTGGCACGGCTCGCCGATACGCTCGCGTCGCGAACCCGTCGCGGCGACATCATCGGTCGGCTGGGCGGCGACGAGTTTGCGATCGTCCTCCCGGGCGCAAGCATTCACGCCGCCGAGCATCTCGCGCACGAGCTCGAGCATCTGTTCGCGAGTGCGGCGGTCGATGGGCCGACCGGCCCGGTTGCCGCGACCGCCAGCGTCGGTGTCGCCGGAACCGACGGCGCTCGCACCGGCATCGTCCGCCTCCTGGCGCGCGCCGACGTCGACATGTACCGCAAGAAACGGAGGCGCAAGTCGGGCGAGTGACAGGGGAGCCGGGGCCCAGCCGCTCGGGGCTCGAGGCTACTTGCGGCTTGCAGCCTTACCCTTCGATCGCATCCCGGCTCCCTGGTCGATCCTCCCCGGCCGGTCCCGGCTCGGACCTGGCGGACCGTCGAGCCGTCGCCACCCCTCCGGCTAGTCGCTGCCGCTAGTTCCGGAAACCTGCGAGCGCGGCGCCGACGAGGTCGGGCAGGGTGCGCAGGTTGTAGCCGCCCTCGAGCACGACCGCGATGCGTGGAGCTAGCAGGCGGCAGCGGCGCGCGAGCTCCTCGAACGCCTCTGCGCTGAGCTCGAGATCGGCGAGTGGGTCCTCGGCATGCGCGTCGAAGCCGGCCGAGACGAGGAGCAACTCCGGCTCGAACCCCTGTACGCCAAGCTCGACCCTCTCGAACGCTTCGAGGTAGGCGACGTCGCCCGTGCCCGCAGGGAGCGGGACGTTGACGAGCGTCTCTCCTTGCTCGTCCGGGCCGCCGGTGCCGGGATAGAGCGGCCACTGGTGGAGCGACGCGAAGAAGATCGTCGGATCGTCGACGGTGATCTCCTGGGTGCCGTTGCCGTGGTGCACGTCCCAGTCGACGATCGCGACACGCTCGAGGCCCAGTTCGGCCTGGGCCCAGCGCGCCGCGATCGCGACCGAGTCGAACAGGCAGAAGCCCATTGCCCGGCCTCGCTCGGCGTGGTGGCCCGGCGGTCGGGCGAGCGCGAATCCCTCGCGGCGCACACCTTCGATCGCAGCCCCCGCCGCGAGCAGGGCGGCCTCGAATGTCGTCTCGGTGCAGAAGGTGTCCGGGTCGATCATCCCGCGCGTCGACCTGACGCGCTCGACGAGCTCCGCCGTGTGGCAGCGCAAGACATCCTCCTCCGTCGCGGCGGTGCACTCGACGAAGTCGAACCGCTCGTGCAGCGCTTCGATGCGCGCCTGCGACTCCGGATGAGAGCCGGTCGGGTGGAGCTGGGCGAATGCGCTGTGGCTTACGAGGTCGATGTCGCCCTCATCCTCTGTTAGCCGGCGGTTAGTGCGCTTCGGGAACCTGCGCAGGCATTAGGTCGTCTGAACGAAGGAGGACACGATGAAGCTCAGGCTCGGCGGTCCGGCATTCGCACTCGCCATGATCGCACTGTTCGTCGCGTTGAGCGGTGTCGCGGTCGCGTCGGGAATCGTGCCGCTGGCACGCCACGCGATCACCGCCGGCACGGCGACGAACGCCTTGAAGCTCGGAGGGAAGACTCCGACGCAGATCAAGGCAGGCCTGCGAGGCGTCCAGGGACCCGCCGGGTCACAAGGACCGGCCGGTCCTGCGGGCCCAGCAGGTCCGAAGGGAGACGCCGGGCCGGCAGGCGCGGCGGGGCCCCAGGGAGTGCAGGGCGTCCAGGGGCTGAAGGGCGACGTCGGCGCAGGGTTGAAGATCATCGGCACGGTGGCCAACGTCGGCGCTCTGCCGGCGACCGGCACGACGGGAGATGCGTACCTCGTGGGTGCCAATCTCTATGTGTGGACGGGTAGCGTCTGGACGAACGCCGGCCCGGTCCAGGGGCCGAAGGGTGCCACTGGTCCGACGGGCGCCCAGGGTATTCAGGGCGTGCAGGGCCAGCAGGGTATTCAGGGCGTGCCCGGGACGGCCGCCGTGACCGTTCACACGCAGTCCTACTCGCTCGCATCGAACGGAGAGCAGCTCTTCACGGTGAGCTGCGCGGCAGGCCAGAAGGCCGTGGGCGGTGGCTTCGACAGCAACGGGGGCGTGTTCAACTTCGATACGAAGCCGACAGGCCTCGACGACGGCTGGAGCATCGACCTGGCCAACCCGGACCCGGTGACCGACTCGGGGACGGTCTACGCGATCTGTCTCGGCTAGTTGACGTGCCCGGGCCTGGCGCTGCCACAGCGGCGTCAGGCTCCGGCGCGCTCCTGCAGGCGCCGCGAAAGTGCGCCGAGCCCCAGTTCCGCGGCATGCGCCGACGCACCGCCCCAATCGGGCGGCGTCGCTGCGAGCTTCGGCAACGGCGCCGCCGCGTCCATCGTCGCGATCGAGCGGTAGAGGCGCAGATCGTCGGCGATCGTCGGGAAACGTCCGTCGGCGAGTGCCTGGTCGAGTGACCCGTGTTGCTTGAGCACCTCCGCCGCTTTCTTCGGACCGACACCGGGTGCCCCGGGGATCTTGTCCGACGGGTCGCCGCGGAGCGCGATGAAGTCGGGCACCTGCGACGGCTCGACGCCGTAGCGTTCCCGAACCTCCGCCGGTCCGATGCGTGCGAGCTCCGAGACCCCCTTCACCGGCTGCAGGACGGTGACCCGGTCGGAGACGAGCTGAAACGCGTCGCGGTCGGAGGTGACGACGCTCACCGGGCCGGGCCAACTCGCGGCCGCGGCGGCCAGGAAGTCGTCGGCCTCGAATCCGGGCGCCTTGCCGACGGCGAAGCCGAACGACTCCGTGAGCGCGGGCAGCCGTCCCAGTTGCTCGAGGATCGCATCCTCGAACTCGCGGCCTGACTGATACGCGGGGAGCGCCTTGTGGCGGTACGTCGGGGTCTCGAGGGAATCCCAGCCGACGAGCACCGATTCGGGTCGCTCGGCCTCCCAGAGCTGGAGCAGGAAGTTTCCGACTCCGACGAGCGCGTTTGCGGGTCGGCCGTTTCCGCGGATCGACTTCGGGATCGCGTGGTAGGCGCGGTGCGCGAGCGAATCGCCGTCGACGGCAAGCAGGACACCGGTCACAGCTGCGCCTCGAGTGCCGCGATCGCTTCCATCGCGCGGTCGGTCGCCGTCCGAGCCGCGTCGGCCGGAGTGAGCTCGCCGAGGTCGGTGAGGTCGATCGGCGCTCCGTAGCGGACGCGCCAGGCCTGCAGCGTGCGCAGGCCGTCGGTTCCCTTGATGCCGGCTGGCACGAGCGGCACGCCGGCCTCGAGCGCGATCCGGGCAGCGCCGGTATGCGCCTGGGCCTGCCACCGCTTGCGGATCCCCTTCTTCCGCCTGGTGCCCTCGGGGAACATCGCGATCACGTGCCCCTCGCGCGCGAGCCCCACGGCCGTCTCGATCGCGGCGAGGTCGGCTCGCCCGCGATGCACCTTGAAGCCGCCGCACGCCCGGATGACGATCCCGAGCGGGAACCAGAACAGCTCCGATTTGGCCATGAACCGTAGAAAGCGATGTGGCCACAATGCCAATCCGAGCGGCCATGGGTCGAGGTTCGACGCGTGCCCGGCCGCGAGGACATATCCGCCCGACAGCGGCAGATTCTCCTGTCCGTAAGCCCGATACCGGAAGCCGAGGCGCACGACTGGCCATGAGACGGCGGCGATCAGGGAGTACAACGGAGAGGGCCTGGGCGGACGCGTCACCGGCGGCGAGTATCGCGGATTCGCGGGGGAGATGACCGATTCTCAACTCCGTGGATCCGGGGGCGCGGCCCCCCATCCGCGCCGCAGTGTGTTGAGAATCGGTCATCTAGCTAAGGTGGCGCGCGAAATGGCCGCACCGAAGATGAAGAAGCTCGTGATCGTCGAGTCGCCGGCGAAGGCGAAGACCATCGCCGGATATCTCGGCAACGAGTTCGTCGTCGAGTCGTCGATCGGCCACATCCGCGACCTCCCGCAGAACGCCTCCGAGATCCCTGCGAAGTACAAGGACGAGAGCTGGGCGCGGCTCGGCGTGAACGTCGAGAACGACTTCGAGCCGCTGTACGTCGTCGACTCCCGGAAGAAGAAGGTCGTCTCCGAACTGAAGGCGCGACTCAAGGACGCCGACGAGTTGTTGCTCGCGACGGACGAGGATCGCGAGGGAGAGGCGATCGCCTGGCACCTCGTCCAGGAGCTGCGGCCAAAGGTCCCGGTTCGCCGGATGGTCTTCCACGAGATCACGAGGTCTGCGATCGAGCACGCGCTGACGGAGACGCGGGACATCGATGACTCGCTCGTCGACGCGCAGGAGGCTCGCCGGATCCTCGACCGCCTGTACGGCTATGAGGTTTCGCCGGTGCTCTGGCGCAAGGTGATGCAGGGCCTCTCCGCGGGACGCGTGCAGTCCGTCGCGACCCGACTCGTCGTCGAGCGCGAGCGGGAGCGGATGCTCTTCGTCGCCGCCGACTACTGGGACATCGTCGCGACGCTCGACCCCGAGAGCTTCACGGCGCGCCTCACGGGCGTCGACGGGAGGCGAGTCGCCCAGGGCCGCGACTTCGGGCAGGACGGCGCACTCCGGACGAAGGACGCGGTGCAGCTCTCGGAGGGCGATGTGCGCGAACTGGCCGGGAAGCTCGACGGCGCGGTCTTCCGCGTCGCTTCGGTCGAGGACAAGCCCTACACCCGCCGCCCGGCGCCTCCGTTCATGACCTCGACGCTGCAGCAGGAAGCAAGCCGCAAGCTGCGCCTCTCGTCGCAGCAGACGATGCGCGTCGCGCAACGGCTCTACGAGAACGGATACATCACGTACATGCGCACCGACTCGACGACGTTGTCGGAGTCGGCGCTCGCAGCAGCACGTGACCAGGCGCGCGAGCTGTACGGAGCCGACGCCGTCCCTGCGGAGGCGCGGCGGTATGAGCGGAAGGTCAAGAACGCACAGGAGGCGCACGAAGCGATCCGCCCGGCCGGCGATCGATTCCGCACGCCCGCCGACGTCCAGCGGGAGCTCGCCACCGAGGAGTTCCGGCTCTACGACCTGATCTGGAAGCGAACGGTCGCGTCGCAGATGGCGGATGCGCGCGGCCAGACCGTCTCGGTGCGCATCGCGGCGGAGACGTCCGACGGGCGGGCAGCGGAGTTCTCGACGGCGGGAACGGTGATCACGTTCCGCGGCTTCCTCCTCGCGTACGAGGAGGGGCGCGACGATGCGTCCGACGACGCCGAGGAGAAGCGGCTGCCGCAGCTCCGCGAGGGCGACTCGTTGACCGCCACGGCCCTCGAGCCGGAAGGCCACTCGACCGCCCCGCCTGCGCGCTACACGGAGGCGAGCCTCGTCAAGGCACTCGAGGAGCGCGGCATCGGCCGGCCGTCGACGTACGCCTCGATCATGGGCACGATCCTCGACCGCGGTTACGTCCGGCGCCAGGGCCAGGCGCTCGTGCCCGAGTTTCTCGCGTTCGCGGTCGTGCAGCTGCTCGAGCGCCACTTCGCGCAACTCGTGGACTACGCGTTCACGGCGCGGATGGAAGACGACCTCGACGAGATCGCCGGCGGCGACGAGTCTCGCACCAGCTGGCTCCGGCGGTTCTACTACGGCGCTGAGGGTGACGACGGGTTGAAGACCCTCGTGGAGCAGCACCTCGGCGACATCGACGCCCGCGACGTGAACACTGTCGTGCTGCCGCGCACCGACATCGTCGTTCGCGTGGGCCGTTACGGCCCGTACCTCGAGCGGGGTGAATCGCGGCAGACGCTGCCGCCCGGCATCGCTCCCGACGAGCTGACCGCCGAGCGCGCCGAGGAGATCCTCGCCCAGGCCGGTCGCGAGCAGGAACTCGGCAACGACCCCGAGACCGGGGTCGCGATCGTCGTGCGCGTCGGGCGCTATGGGCCGTACGTGACCGAGCTGGTGGACGGCGACGAGAAACCGCGCACGGCGTCGCTCTTCTCGACGATGAGCCCCGAGACGATCACGCTCGATGAGGCGCTCAAGCTCCTGACGCTTCCCCGCGTGCTGGGCGAGGTGGAAGGGGAGGAGGTGACAGC
Organism: uncultured Thermoleophilia bacterium; assembly: GCA_963708505.1. Taxonomy (GTDB): domain Bacteria; phylum Actinomycetota; class Thermoleophilia; order Gaiellales; family Gaiellaceae; genus PALSA-600. The sequence continues at coordinate 308,236 of CAVPST010000007.1, read as the reverse complement.
CACCAACGGTCGCTACGGGCCGTACGTCAAACAGGGCAAGGAGTCGCGGTCGCTCGACAGCGAGGACGAGCTGTTCACGATCACGCTCGAGCACGCGCTCGCCAAGCTGGCCGAGCCGCGCCGGCGTGGCCGGCGCGCGGCCGCCCCGCCGCTGAAGGAACTGGGCGACGACCCGGTCTCGGGCAAGCCGATCACCCTCAAGGAGGGGCGCTTCGGGCCGTACGTGACCGACGGGGATGTGAATGCGAGCCTGCGCGCGGCGGACTCGGTCGAGTCGATCACGCCCGAGCGTGCCGCGGAGCTCTTGCAGGCCCGCCGCGAGCGCGGCCCTGCCCCGAAGCGGACAGCCCGAAAACGCTCGTAGCAGGCGCTTCCGGTCGGCTCAACACCGGATCGCCCTTCTCGTCCATAATCAGTCGGCCGGGAAGGAATGGGCGCGTCGCGGCGCGCGTTGGAAAGGGCGCTACCCTGGCCTGTCAGCAGGTCTGGTCAGCCGTCCGCAGAAACGAAAGGACATCGATCTCCACTTGACCCAGAGTCAACTTTCCGAACTGCTGGATACCGAAAGCGCCCGCGCGCTCATCGAGGCGGGCGAAGAGCGCGGGTGGATCGAGCCTGCCGAGCTCGAAGCGTTCGCCGTCGAGAACGATCTGCCAGAGGGCGAGATCACCGACGTCGTGCGCGAGCTCGAGCGCATCGGTCTGGAAGTGCGCGAGCCCGTCACCGAGGAGAAGAACACGAAGCACAAGCCGGAGCCCGTGGTGTACGAGGCTTCAACGCCTTCGGGCGCGGGCGACAGCCTGCAGCTCTTCCTCGCAGACGTCGGCAAGCACAAGCTCCTGACGGCACACGAGGAAGTCGTCCTCGCGAAGGCGATCGAGCGGGGCGATGGCCGTGCGAAGCGCCGGATGATCGAGTCGAACCTCCGCCTGGTCGTCTCGATCGCAAAGGGTTATCGCGGACTGGGCGTTCCCTTCCTCGATCTGATCCAGGAAGGCACTCTCGGCCTCAACCGTGCCGTTGAGAAGTTCGATTGGCGTCGCGGCTACAAGTTCTCCACCTACGCGACCTGGTGGATTCGCCAGAGCGTGCAGCGGGCGGTTGCGAACCATGCCCGCACGATTCGGGTTCCCGTGCACGTCGTCGAGCGCCAGCAGAAGCTGTCGCGCGCGGCGCGCCGCCTCGAGGTCGAGCTCGGTCGCGAAGCGACGAAGGCAGAGCTCGCCGAGGCGACCGGTCTGCCGTTGCAGCACGTCGAAGAGGCGCTCTCCGCGGCATCGGCGTCGGTCTCGCTGAACCAGACCGTCGGTGCGGATGACGAGGGCGAGCTCGGAGATCTGTTCGCCGACCGCGAAGCGGTCGACCCATTCGACGAGGCGGAGGAGTCACTTCGCCGGCAGAACATCCGCAAGGCGCTCGACGCCCTGCCGGAGCGCGAGCGGCGCATCCTCGAGTTGCGGTTCGGCTTCGACGGCGAGCCGTGGACGCTCGAGGCAATCGGGCACGAGCTCGACCTGACGCGCGAGCGTGTTCGTCAGCTCGAGGGTCAGGCGCTGTCGCGCCTCGCAGCCCTGCGCGAACTCGCCGGCCTCGCGGCGTAGATCGAACTCGCGAATCTGGTCCGGGATCGCCGGACCAGATTCGTCGACTTCAGCCGCAGCGGAAGGTTTCGGCCGCTGTTCGCGGGATTCCCGCGGGCTTGGCCTTCGTGAACCGCCAGCTGATCCGCGTCAGCTCGAGCTTGCCGGCGCAGCGACGGGCCCCCGCCAGGCTCACCGACGCGGGATAGGCATGAAAGTGGCCGGCCGCGCAATACGGGATGCAGTCGTTCTGGTGGGCCGAGCCCGCGGCGGTCGCTCCCGCGGCGCTCCAGGTTCTCCAACGGAGCGACCCGAACCAGAAGTTGCCGTCGCCGCACGCGGCGACGATCGAGCGAGGGCGGACGACTCCGGTCCCGGCCGGCTGCTTCGCGAAGGCACCGCAGCCGAGGAACCGAGGGACGTCCGACGAGCCGGCAGCGGAGGCGGCCGTGACCGCAGCGAGCGTCGTGAGAGCGACGGCAATCCTCAGCCGGGTGTTCATGCTTCGCGGCGCACCCTAGTCGCCGCGGTCGGTCGGTGCGGGGATACTCAGGAGGATGGATGCTGCGGAACTCCGGCCGTCGGGCGCATTCGAAGGCCGACTGGTTCGCGTCGAGCCGGTCGCGGAGCACCATCGCGAGGGTCTCCGTGCGGCGGCCGAGCTCGAGCCGCAGATTCACCGGTTCACGATGCTGTACTCCTTCGGTTTCGACCGCTGGTTCGACCTGGCTCTCTCGGCCGAGAACGAGATCCCGTTCGTGGTCTGCGTCGACGGTCGGCCTGTGGGCTCGACTCGGTACCTCAACATCGAGCCGCCCCACCGGCGGGCCGAGATCGGCTGGACGTGGCTCGAGCGCGCGCAGTGGGGGACGGGTGCCAACATCGAGACGAAGTACCTGCTCCTCGAGAACGCCTTCGATCGCTCCGGGCTGATGCGCGTCGAGTTCAAGACGGACGCCCGCAACCTTCGGGTTCGCGGGGCGCTGCTCGGCATCGGCGCTACGTTCGAAGGCATCTTTCGAAAGCACATGGTGCTGCCGGACTCGATCCGCGATTCCGCGTGGTACGCGATCACCGACGACGACTGGCCGCGTGTCAAGGAGCTCCTGCAGTCGAAGATCGCCAGGCACGCGGGATGAGATGCGCTGCCGAAGTTGCGGCCGTGCGCGCCGAGCCGGATGACGCGGCCGAGCAGGTGACGCAAGTGCTGCGCGGCGAGCCGATTCAGGTCGAGGGCAGGCGGGAGGCCTGGGCGCGAGTTCGGACGGCTTACGGCTATCCCGGCTGGGTGCGGGAGGAGGCGCTCGAGGACGGAGACGGCGCGCTCGTTCCGGATGCCGAGGGAGAGCCGCTCGACGTGGCGCGCACCTATCTCGGCACCCCGTATCTGTGGGGTGGAATGACTACGCGCGGTATCGACTGCTCGGGACTCGTGCATATGGCGTTCCGGCGCGTCGGCCGGCTCGTCCCCCGCGACGCCGATCAGCAGGAGGATGCCGGCGCGCCGGTCGAGGACCTACAGCGCGGCGACCTCGTCACCTACGGCAACGAGGCCGCCGATCACATCGCCTTCTGGCTCGGCGACGGGCGGATTCTCCACTCGACCGGCCGCGACGGAGGGATCGGCGTCGTCGAGGAGGACGAGCCGGCTTACCTGCGCGCGCAGCGGCGCAAACTGATCCGGCTGTGATCGCTTGGGCGGCGAGCGACGGCCGTGAAGAGGGCGGGGACAACGTCGTTCCGGCTGCCTCGACGATCAAGCTCTTCGTCGCCTCGGCGTTCTGGCGATCGGATCTCGATCCGGGCGAACGAGTCGAGGTTCCGGAGGTGCCGTGGTCGGTTGCGGATCGGCTGGCCGGTCCGGCGACACTCGGCGACTGCGCGCTCCTGATGCTCGCGTTCTCGGACAACGCCGCGACCAACGTGCTCCTGACTCGCCTCGGCTTCGGCGTCGTGAACGACGAGGCAGCTCGACTCGGCGCGGAGCGAACCGAGATTCGCCGCCTGATGATGGCCGACGGTCCGGAGAACGTCACGTGCCCGCGCGATCTTGCGCGCGGGTTGGCGGCGATCGACGAGCCGCGCATCCTTGCCGCCCTGGGCGTGGCGCACGATTCGGAGCTCCCGTTCCGCCTCCCAGACTGCGAGGTGCTGGTCAAGACGGGCGAAATCTGGCCCCGCGTCTACCACGAGGTTGCGCTGATCGACCGTCGGCTGTCGGTCGCGGTTTGCTCCGAGCCGGCCGTTCTGCCGGGCCAGGTTGCCGCAGTTGCCGAAAGGGTGATCCGGGTCTCCCTCGATTGAGGCGAGAACCGCGCTAAAGCCCTGCTCAGGCCGCGCCGATACGTTGCTCGTGGACGCTGCAGAGCGCGACGCCATCCTGACCCGGTATCGGGAGCACACTGCCCGGTTCGACTCGGTGGCCGCCCGGCGGGACCCGGTCGTGGCGGCGGTGATCCCGCTTCAGCCGCTCAAGGAGCTGGAGCAGGAGCCGACGGCGCGCGAAATCGAAGTCCTGCAGCTGATATCAGACGGTCTTGTCAACCGCGAGATCGGGGTCAGGCTCTTCCTCTCAGAAGAAACGGTGAAGAGCCATGTCAGACATCTGCTCGCGAAGCTTCAAGCGCGCAGCAGAGCCCACGCCGTCGCTGTTGGCTTCCGGCGTGGGCTCATTAACTGACGAACTGACGTTTCCTGCAGGTTTTCCACTGTCTGTGGACAATCCCCTGAACGGGTGACGCCACTATGACGGGAAAGCCAGTTAACTGCTGTCTACCAGGCCGAGCGATCCGCCGGCGAGTGCGGCCACGGCAACGAGCTTCGCAAGCTTGCGCATGATGAATCCCCCTACATGCGTTGAACTGACGGCAAAGCGGACTCTATAACCCATTTGGGGGATATGCAAGCGTTCGCGCGAATTCGGCATGAACTAGCCGATTTGAGCGGCCGGATGGCTGTCTATCTGGCGTGCGTCGTGTCGCTCGTGGTCGTGGCCTCCGCGGGGTTCGCTCGCGCTGGGTGGGGCGTTGGGTCGCTGCCCGCCGTTGTCGCGCTCGCAACGATCGCGGCGATCGGAGAGTGGCGCGGTCGAATTAGCCTTCGGCCGAACCTTCGAGTCTCGATTTCCCTGTTCCCGTCAGTCTTTGCGGCCGTCCTGTTTGGGCCGGTGGCGGGAATGGTCGTTTTCGGAGCCTCCGCTCTCGGTCTTCGAATTCCGACCGCAGGGAAAATCGTCTACGTCTTCAACCGCGCGATAATTGGCGCTGCCTCGGGCGTTGCAGCTGCCGGCGTCGTCGCTCTCGTACCTGCTGGCGTCGAAGGAACGGTGGCGGCGGCAACCGTCGCTGCATTCACGGCCGAGGTCGTAGACGTCTCGCTTACTTCAATCACGTTCGAACTCCGTGGGCTCGGACGCTGGACAGAGGCCGCGCGTGATCTCCTCCCCGTCATCGCTGCGTCGATCCCGTTTTATGGCCCCGTTGTAGCCGTTCTTGCCTTTGCCTACCGCGATATATCTCCCTGGACTCTTCCTCTCTTCTTCGCGCCAGCTCTTGCTGCGCAGCGTTGGTTCTTGCTCTACCAGGACCAGAGACGTCTCACGGACGACTTGCAGCACGTGAATGCACAACTGCAAGCTGCAAACCTCTCTTTCGCGAAGGGTCTGATCGCGACACTCGACGCACGCGACCGCTACACGGCTGGCCACTCAGCCGCCGTGGCCATCTACGCTCGGGACATCGCGTCGCGTATGGGACTGGACCAAGACCAACAGGATTTGGCGCACCTGTGTGGCCTCGTGCATGACATCGGGAAGATCGGGCTTCCGGCGGGCATTCTCGAGAAGCCAGGTGCACTGACGCTCGAGGAACGGCGGGAGATGCAGCGTCATTCCGAGATCGGGGAGAAGATTCTCGCGAACGTCGACACGTATTCGGAAATCGCGTCGATTGTTCGTCATCACCACGAGCGGGTCGATGGCCAGGGCTACCCGGACAAGCGGTCGGGCACGGACATCCCACTCCTATCGCGGATCATTGCGGTGGCGGATGCTTATAACGCGATGACGTCGGATCGTCCATACAGAGATGCGATGCCGAGCCGCGTCGCACGACTGCGTCTTGCGCAAGCGGTCGAGACTCAGTTCGACACGACGGTTGTTGCAGCATTTGAGGCCATTCTTGCGGGTGCCGAAGAGAGCTACCGGCTCGCTCAAGGTGAGTCATTCATGTTCGGGGAAGCTGCGGATGATGAGGAACCGTCCGTTTCGTGGCCGGTTGTTGGCGCAACGGGCTAGCGAAACATCTCCAGCCGAAGAACAGCCTCAGCGCGGGTTCTCACTCCGAGCTTCTCGAGAATGTGCCGGACGTGAACCTTCGTGGTCGATGTCGAAATGAACAACGCGTGCGCAATCTCGGGGTTCTTCATCCCCCGCGCGATTAGGTTGAGGACCTCCATCTCTCGCGGAGTCAATAGCTCCTCCGGCGAGCGGTTTGACCGAGTCCGGAATCCCGCGCGTCGCGCGAGGCTTCGATCGTTCGACGCGTCGTAAAGCCATTCGAGGCGATCGCGCCACTTCGGCTTGGCCGCGAGCACGTCTGCAAGGTGGACGCACGATCGCAACGCCGAGACTGCCGGGTCCCATATCCCCAATTCAGTTGCTTCGCGGAGAACGGTCTCTGGATCGCCGATCGTGCGTGATTGCACGGCGATGATCGACTTTGCCGCCGCAGCAAGGCCGCGCACCTCGATCATTCGCGACGTCGCGATCGCTTGATCGGCAACCCTCTCCGCCTCTGTTACGTCGCCGACCGCCGCGAGCGCGATCGCGCGCGTTGCTAGGTATTCACCTTCCCAAGACGGGTAGACGTCTGCTGGGCAGATCCAAGTGGTTAGCGAGACGGCATCGCTTTGCTTCCCGGTGTGGAGTAGAAGCCGAGCTCTGAGAATCCGAGCGTTCAGGGCATGTATTGGATCCGTGCGCTCCGATGCCACGTCTTCCAGGTTCTGAAGCAGACGCTCAACCTGACCGAAGCGTCGGAGTCCAAGCTGAACGAGTGCGCTTGCCCAAAGCGCGTGAGGTCGGGCGAACTCAAGGTCGAACTCGTCGATGTCCTTCCAGACGCGCCGGAGCCAAGTCGCGGCGGATCGATACTCGCCCTGTTGTGCTAGTGCGTACGCAGCGCCGTACGTGAAAGACGTTCTCGCCCGTGGATCTTGAGCTTGGGCGCAGGCAAGAAGAGGTTCCTCGAGCTCGAGCCGCTCGGCTAGGCCTTCTTCAAGTCGACGGCGCGAAATCTCCGTGGTCACTGCCCGAAGCAAATGTGTCGGCGACTCATGCCTTCGACGCCACAACTCCGCTACGACAGTCTCGACCTCACCATGCTCGCCAAGCATCCGAGCCAGAGCTAGACCATGGAGAGCTTCGGTCTCGTCGACATCGTCCTGCGCGCTGTCGCGGCTCTCCTTGAACGCCTCCTCGGCGGCTCCAAAGCGAGCCAGCTGAACGTTGCTGTGCCCGTCGATCGCGGCGGATCTGGAGCGGAGTGGATGGTCGGGAGGCAGGGTTGAGCGTACTCGTGCTGCAAGCTGCGTTGCTAGCTCGCAGTTTCCATCGCGCAGAGCGGACTCGGCTTCAATTACGTCGATCGAGGGCGGTGGAAAGGACGGTGCGACGCGAAACACGGCGGCGAACGACGAGAGGGTCTCGAGCCTTCCGCTGAACGCTAGGGGCTTGAACGCTTGAGTCAGAACAGGCTCAACGAATTCGTCGCAGCGGAATCGTTTGAGAAGGTCAATTGCGCCGTCCCATGAGCCGATGCGTGTGCAGTAGTCGATCGCATCGCGGACGCGCTGATTGGCATTCGGTGTCTCTGCCAACTTCTCGAGCAAGAATTCGCGCAAGAGAGGGTGTAGTTCTGGGTGCTCGTCCCCGGAGATGAAGCCAAGTTCCGTGCCGAGTTGAATTGCTGAATCCGACGTTCTGCCGGGCTGAGCATCGGCCAGTCTCGGAACGAGGGCAAGGTTGAATAGCTCGTCCTGAAGCCCTGCCGAAACCCGTTGGAAGAGCTCCTCTGCAAAGAACCGATGGAGTGCGCTCGGGACCGCCTCGGACGGCGGAGAGGCATGCTTGACCGCTGCCGCCAACGCAAGAACCGCCGGCCATCCTTCGGCCTGTCGCGCCAAAGCCAGGGGGGCGGCGCCTTCTCCAAGGAGCTCCGCCGACTCTTGCTCGTTCATCGCAAGGAGATCTCTTCCGACCTCCGCTACCTCCCCGTAAACGACTCGGCGTGAGCGCGCCCAAGCCGGCCGCTGGCGCGAAGCGATGACAAATCGCGCGGTGGTTCCGTCGATCATGAGCGATACAAGTTCCTCCGCCTCGGCAGAGCCGAGAAGCTCGTGATAGTCGTCGACGAAAACCCAGTGGGCGGCCGCGCCTTGGAGTCGGCGGCTCAACGCATCCGCGATGCGGCGATAGGCGCGCTGGGGGTTCGATTGAGCGGCTAGATATTCCCGAACGAAGCCACTGGCGTCGCCGTCGAGAGAGTCAATCCCGTTCGCAACGCTTTCTGCGAGGACTGCGACGTCTCGGTGTGCGGCGGTTGAAGTAATCCAGTTCGAGCGGTTCAGCGTTCGCGCCCACTGGCGGGCCAGTGTGGTCTTGCCGTAGCCCGCAGGAGCGAGGAGCAAGATGACCCGCGCCTCGCTCTCGTCGAGGAGCTTGATGAGCCGCGGGCGCTCGATGATTCGGCGCGGCGCCTTCTCCGGTTGTGCCTTGCTCGCCTCCACTTCGATTGCCTGCCCCTGGAATCGACGGCGTCGCGTAACGCTACGCCTACGGGATTGGGTTTGAAAGGGCCGGACGCCCGCGGCGGAGGGATCGCCGCGGGCGCCACTTCGCCGTCAGCCCCCGTTGTCGGCTCGCGCCGACGCCAGGCGGGACGCCAACGGGTCTTCGCCCGTCAGCAACCTGAAGGCGACCGGGATCTGCCGCCGTCGAGGGACGCCCAGTTTCTGCCGCAGAACGTCGCAGTGAGCTTTCGCCGTTCTCGGCGAGATGCCGAGAACGAGGCCGACCTCTTCGTTCGACAGGCCCTGGGCGATCAGTTCGATGACCTCGCGTTGGCGAGAGGTGATGCCTGAGGGATTACGGAGTGCCTGCATGGGGCCGAGGGTATGAAGTGGCGCGCAGACGCGCCATCGGCCGAAGGGCGTATCTCGTGGCAGGCGGTACTAATGCGTCACAGGATGTTCGAGCTGCGACTCGACGAGGGTTGCGGCGAGCGCCACCGTGTCGTCGAGGATGCGCTCGTCGATCAGGTCCGGCGTGTCGTCAGGCAGGTGGTACTGGTCGTACGGGAAGTGGGCGAGCGTCACGGCCGGGATGTCCGACTCGGCGAACCAGTGTGAATCGACGCCTCCGGTCGCGGGACCGGTGATCAGCGCGTACCGCTCGAGCAAGCCGAGCACTCGGGCCGCCTCGACGGCGCGGTCGGCGAGCGACTCCGGGGAGGCAAGGATGTTCAGGTGGTCGCCTCGTGCGATGCAGTCGAGGTTGACGACCCCCAGGATCCGCCCGAGCTCGCCTCGAATCTTGGCCTCGTCGACGTACAGCCGAGACCCGGTGAGCTTGATCTCCTCGGCTGCGAACGCGACGAAGCGGACACCGATGTTCGACGAGGACTCGGCGAACATCCCAGCGAGGCGCCGGAGGCCTTCGACGCCCGAGGCGTTGTCGATCGCTCCTGGCCCGCGGAAGACCGAATCGTAGTGAGCGCAGACGAGGACGTACTCCTCTTGGCCTCCCGGTGCGTCGGCGATTACGTTGCGCTCGCGTCGCCCGGGAACGAACGTACCCCCGATCTTGATCCGTACCTGCATTCCGTCCCGGAGCCGATCCGCGTCGACGATCGAGACAAACGCGGTCGGCGGCGTCGTGATGTGCGTGTGTGTCGACAGGAACGGGATCGCACCCTTCCCGAACGGGCTCGTGAGTAGACGCGCGACCTCCTGACCTCCGGCGTCGAGGATCGCGAAGCTCGGCAGCATGCCGCCACCGATCGGCGCGGGCGACTCGCCGATGCGCTTCACCGTTCCTTCGCCGGCGAACGGATGCGCGTACATGCACGGTCCGGCGGCCCACCGCTCGCCCTCGACGGCGAGCTCCGGCTCGTCGGCGTCGTAGCCGACGAGGTTGAACTCCTGGAACCGCGGCTCGAGCCCGAGCTCGCGAAACGCAGCAGCGACGGTCTCGGCAGCCTGGGCCGCAGACTCGCTGCCCGCGGTGCGCGGGCCGACGCCGGCCGCTAGGGCGTCGACGAGGTTCACGTCCACGAGTCTACGACCCACCAGCCATCTGGCGAACGCCCGTCAATAGGATCAGGCCGATGCGTCCCCGCCCGGCTCGCCTCGAGCGCCTCCCGGAGCAGTACTTCGTCAACCTGCTCGGCCGCGTTGCTGCGGCGGCAGCTGAAGCTGGCCCGCCGCTGGTCGATCTCGGCCGGGGAAACCCCGAAACGGGCCCTCCGGAGCACGTGGTCGAGGCACTGCGGACCTCTGCGCTCGATCCCGCCGTCCACGGCTATGCGCCCATCCGCGGGCTCGCTCGGACGAAGGAGGCGCTGGCACGCCGGTATCGCGAGGTCTACGACGTCACGGTCGATCCGGAGACCGAGATCGCCCTGATCCCGGGCACGAAGACAGGAATCGTCGAGTTGGCACTGGCGCTCTGCGACGACGGCGACACCCTGCTGCTCCCGGATCCGTACTACCCCGACTACGCGTCAGGTCCCGCACTCGCCGGCGCCAAGCTCGCGACCTTCGAGCTGCGGTCCGAGCTGGGGTGGTCGCCCGATCTGGAGGCGGCGCCCGCCGCTGCCGCGCTCTATCTCAACTATCCCTCGAATCCGTGTGCGGTCTGCGCCCCTGAGGGTGTGTTCGCGGACGCGGTCGAGTGGGCGGCTCGGACCGGCGGCGCGGTCGTCCACGACGCCGCCTACGTCGACATCGTCTACGACGGCCGTCGCCCGGAGAGTTTCCTCGGCACGCCTGGCGCCAAGGACATCGGTGTCGAGATGTGGTCGATGTCGAAGACGTACGGCATGGCGGGGTGGCGCCTTGGCTTCGTCGTCGGGAACGCGGAGATCGTCGAACGCATCAACCTGCTCAACGACCATTCCCGCGTCGGTGTCTTCCTGCCACTCCAGGCAGCAGCCGTCGCTGCGCTCGAAGGGCCGGAGGACTCGGTGAACGAGCGCGTGGAGGCGTATGCGCGCCGGCGCAACGCGATCGCGGCTGTCCTTCCCGAGCCGCCGGTCTGCGAAGGGACGTTCTTCGTCTGGCTTCGGCTGCCCGAGGGCATCACGGCAGAGACGCTGCTGGCCGAGCACCGCGTCGCGGTAGCCCCAGGCGAGGGGTTCGGGCCCAGCGGGGCCGGTTGGGCTCGCATCTCGCTTGCGGTCAGCGACGAGACGATCGCAGCGGGAGCCGAGCGTCTCCACGCGGCGTTCGCGGCAGTTGCGGCATGAAGATCGGGATCGTCGTCCCCTTCTCGTGGTCGTACTGGGGCGGTGTCGTCGAACACAGCGAGCATCAAGCCGATGCGCTCCGGCGGCGTGGCCACGATGTTCAGATCCTCATGGGCAACGATCCGCCCGGCCGGCTCACTCGACTCCTCCACCCGAGAACCGGGCGGCACGAGACGCTGCCCGAGGGAATCATTCCGGTCGGCCGCTCGGTCGTCGTCCCGGCGAACGGCTCTCTGCCGAACATCGTGCTCTCGCCGCGTTCGATCGGACGCATCAAGCGGATCCTGGCCGAGGAGCAGTTCGATCTCGTCCATCTGCACGAACCGATGACACCTGCCGTCTGCGTCGCAACACTCGCGTACGCCCAATGCCCCATCGTCGCTACGCACCACGCGCACGGCGACCTCGGGTGGATGGGGCCGGCGCTGCACTTCTGGGGATTCCTCATGGACCGCATCGACGTTCGCATCGCCGTCTCTCCGATGGCTGCCGAGACGGCGTCGCGGTGGATCGACGGCGAGTACCGCGTGATCCCGAACGGCGTACTGATTCCCGACGAAGCCGACCCGACGAACCGCGACCACGCAGTTGTGTTCATCGGACGCCACGATCCGCGCAAGGGCCTGCCGACACTGCTGCGGGCCTGGCCGCGGATCCACCGCGAGACCGGTGCACGCCTCAGGCTCATCGGCACCGACCCGCTCCAGTACCGGTTGCTGCACGCAAAGCTCCGCTTCGACGAAGCGGGAATCGACGTGCTCGGCATCGTGCCGAACGAGGTGCGCACCCGCGAGCTGCTGCGAGCCAAGGTCTCGGTGACGCCGGCGCTCGGCGGCGAGAGCTTCGGGCTCGTCCTCGCCGAGGCATTCGCGTGCGCCACGCCCGCTGTCGCCTCGGACATTCCGGGCTATGCAGCCGTGGCGACTCCCGAGGCGGCGAGGCTCGTCGCGCCCAGCGACCCCGAGGCGCTGGCGGCGGCGACCATCGACGTGCTCGCCGACGAGGAGCGGCGCGTCGAGATGGGCCGCTCCGCCCGTGCACATGCGCTTGCGAACTACGCATGGGACGACATCGCGCGGCGGCTCGAAGAGACGTACCTGGAGCTCGCGGCGTGAAACGCCAATGGCGCCTACTCGTTCCCGTCACGCTCCTCGCAGTGGCGATCGTCCTCGTCGCCTGGCGCGGCCCCGACTGGCGTGTCGTCCACGATGCCTTCACGGCCGTCACGTGGGAATGGGTCGCAGCCGCGATCCTGCTCAACTTCCTCTCTGTGGTCGTGCGGGCGCTCTCGTGGGACACCACGGTCAAGCAGTCGATCCCCCCGCCGCACCCGCTGTTTCGGTACGTGTTCTCGGCGTTCTGCGTCGGTCTCTTCGCGAACGCCGTCCTGCCCGGGCGGGTCGGCGAGCTTGCCCGCGTCGCCGTCCTTCGTCGCCGTGTCACAGGCCCGAAGGGAACCACAGCCACGCTCGTCGGGTCGGTGTTCGCACATCGCATCTTCGACGTGTTCCCCGCGTTGACACTCGTCATCTGGGTCCTGCTCACCGCGAAGATCCCGCACTGGGCGATGACGTCGATCGGCCTTGCTCTCGTCCTCGGGCTGATCCTGTTCCTCGCAGCGGTCGTGCTGGCCCGCCGGCAGCGGCACGTACGAGAGGAGGACAATCCGGTCCGCGTGTTCCTGGTCCGCGCGCGGCAGGGACTCGCGATCATGCGCTCTCCATTGCCCGCGTTGACCGCGGGGACGTTCCAGTTCGCAGGCTGGATCTTTCAGCTCTTCGCCGTCTGGGCGGCGATGGAGGCATTCAACATCCACCTCCCGCTCTCGGCGGCCGGGCTCGTCCTCGTGCTGATGAACGTCGCGACGATCTTTCCGCTCTGGCCGGGCAACTTCGGCCTCGTGCAGATCGCCGTGGCTCTGCCGCTCGTCAACTACGGCGTCGCGTACGCGCACGGCGTCGCGTTCGGTATCGGACTGCAGGCGATCGAGGCCTCGGTCGGCGTCGGTCTCGGGCTGATCTTCCTCGCCCGCGAAGGGCTCTCGTACGCGACGCTCCGCGACATGGACGACGAATCGGTCGAGACGAACGGCGACGAGGAGCCGTCGGAGGAGCGCTCGGCTGCTCGCGCTGGCGTCGCCGGCTAGCCTCAAGGGCGTCCTCACACCGGAGGCGGCCGCGGCGGCACTCGCTGCCGGCCTTCGTCGCGTCACCGGCGTCACCGCTGTTGAGTTGCCGGTCGCCGACGGCGGCGAGGGAACGGCCGAGGTGCTGGCACAGGTGCTCGGCGGCGACTGGCACACGCAGGTCGTGACAGGGCCGCTCGGCCTCCCGGTCGAGGCCCGCTGGCTGATGCTTCCGGATCGGACTGCGGTCGTCGAGTCCGCGGCTGCGGTAGGTCTGCCGTTGGTCGCTCCCGCCGACCTCGATCCGTTGCGCGCGTCGACGCGCGGCGTCGGCGAACTGCTCCTGTCCGCACTTCGTGAGCAGCCGCGGTCGGTGCTCGTCGGTGTCGGAGGCACCGCGACGATCGACGGCGGCGCCGGCCTGCGAGAGGTGCTTCCTGCCTGGCCGAGTGCCGTTCCCCTGCGTGTCGCGTGCGACGTGCGAAGCCCGCTCCTCGGCGCGCTCGGCGCGGCGCGGGTCTTCGGTCCGCAGAAGGGAGCGGACGAGTCGGAGATCGAGCAACTCGAGTCCCGCCTGGAAGCGCTCGCCGACCTCAGTCCGTTCCGCGATCTTCCCGGCGCCGGTGCCGGCGGCGGGCTCGGAGCAGGGCTGGCAGCGCTCGGCGGAGAGCTCGTGCCGGGCGCCGAGCTGGTGCTCGATGCAATCGGATTCGACGAGCGCGCGAAGAGCGCGGACGTCGTCATCACGGGGGAGGGGACCGTCGATGCGACGACCGACCGAGGGCAAAGCGGCCGGCGCAGTCGTCCGGCGGTGCGCCGAGCTCGGCGTGCGCTGCGAGCTCTTCGGCGGTCTCGTCCGCGACGGCATCGACGCGCACGCGCTGTCGGGCGAGCCCGCGCGGGCCGTCGAGGACCTGGTGGCGCTCGGCGAGCGGCTAGGACGAGCTGTCGTCGACGCGTGAGAGCTCTTCGATCCGGCCGCGCACGCCCTCGAGCTTCGCCGCGCAGATCTGGTACAGCTCCTCGCCGCGCTCCCACAGCTTCGTCAGCTCCTCGACGCCGGCGTCGCCGCGCTCGAGCCGCTCGACGATCTGCTCGAGCTCGCGCTGCGCCTCTTCGAACGTCGGGGTCGGCGAGCTCACTCGACGATCGCCTCGAAGGTTCCCTCGGCGACGCGGATCGAGACTTCATTCCCCGACTCGACCTCGGCGGCCGATCGGACGACGTCGTCGCCGCGGCGGACGATGGCGTACCCGCGCTCGAGCGTCGCCGACGGCGAGAGGGCCGAAAGCTGGCCGCGCAGCGTCGCCAGCCGTCCCTCCTTCCGCTCGACGGAGAGCAGCGGAGCCCGACGTAGCCGCTCATGTGCGGTTTGCAGACGGACGGCGTGTCGCTCGACCGCGCCGCGTGCGCCGCGCGTGAGATTGGCGTGCGATCGCTCCAGCGATTCGCGGAGTCGAACGGCATCGGGTACCACGAGTCGTGCTGCGTGCGTCGGCGTCGACGCACGCACATCGGCCGCGAGGTCACAGAGCGGCGTGTCCTGCTCGTGGCCGACGGCGGAGACGATCGGCACGCTGGAGGACGCCACTGCGCGCACGACCCGCTCGTCCGAGAACGGGAGGAGGTCCTCGAAGCTCCCGCCTCCGCGTGCGAGGACGATCACGTCTGCACCGCGTTCGCACAGATCGTCGATCGCCCGCGTGATGGCGGCTACCGCCCGCGGTCCTTGCACGTACGTCTCGGCAACCGCGATGTTCGCCGGTGGGAAACGCTGCGTGATGTGGGTGAGCACGTCGCGCTTC
Source organism: uncultured Thermoleophilia bacterium (assembly GCA_963708505.1). GTDB lineage: Bacteria > Actinomycetota > Thermoleophilia > Gaiellales > Gaiellaceae > PALSA-600. The sequence continues at coordinate 293,202 of CAVPST010000007.1, read as the reverse complement.
GCCGCGGCGTCGTTGCCGGTGACGAGCCCGATCAGCCGTGGGAAGCGTGGGAGCTGCCGCTTGCGCTCCGGTGCGAACAGGCCTTCGGCGGCGAGCTTCTGCTTCAGGCGTTCGAGAGCGGCGAGATGCGCGCCGAGCCCGAAGCGCTCGATCGACAGCACCTTCAACCGGAGCTCCCCGCGCTGCTCGTACAGCTCGGGTCGCCCGAAGACATGGACACGCTCACCGTCGACGAGATCGAGGCGCAGTGCGTCGAACTGCCCTCGCGGCATCTGCGCGGCGAGGCAGGCCCCGTCTTCGGGATCCTTGAGCGTGAAGAACACCGACGCCCAGCGGTCCTGCCGCCGGAGCTCGGTGATCTCGCCCTCGACCCAGAGCGTCGGCAGCCGGTTCAGCCACGTCGCGACGCCCGCGTTGAAGGCGCGGACGGAGTAGACCTTCCGCCCGTCGACTTCCGTTGCCTCGACCTTCACCAGGCCGATGCTAGAGCTAGAGCAGGATCTCGGCCGCGGTCTCGAAGCTGCAGCCGTACCGGGTCAATTCGACCGCGCGGTGGAGGTCAGCTTCGGAGTGAGCGAGCTTCTCTGCGAGCGGAAGGGGGTAGCCCGCCTCGATCAGCACGTGCAGGCGCCAGGATTCGACCTTTTCGCGCTCCGTGAGTGGGTGTTCGATCGTCTGAGGCATGGTGTTGCAGCGTTTTCGCTCTGTCCTAGACGAACCCTGCCTCTGAAAGTTGGCGCGTCAGCCCACCGCCCGGGCGGTCAATTCCTCGATCCTGCGCGCGAGTTCCTGCAGACGAGAGTCGAGCACTGCGCGCTCCGATTCGGCGTCGGAGGCGATCTCCTGAAGGCGCTCGCGCAGGCTGCTCTCGACCTGGTGCGCACGCTCCTCGAGCAACCTGACGGCATCTTCGTTCGTCCGCTCGAGCCCGGACCGTAGACGCGAGAGCCGATCCTCGACGCGCTTCGCCGCGCTGTCGCTGACCTGGTTGAGCCGCTCCGTCAGAACGCCTTCCGCTTCGCGAGCGAAGCGGTCGACGGCCAGGTCGAGCTCCCGGCTCAGGCGACGCGCCGCCTCTTCGCGCGAGGTGCGCATCGTGACGTCGAACTGCTGCGATGCAGACTCCGAGAAGCGCGTCGTCTCACGCGAGAGGATTCGCTGCATCTGCTCGACCTGGCGGCGTTCGATGTCGCCGAGTGCGATCTGGATCCGCTGCGCCGCGTCGGTCGCTTCGCGCTCGACGATCTCTTTCAGGTCGCGCTCACGTGCTCGCAACCGTTCCGCGACATCCTGCAACGCCCGTCTGCGCTCTGCGGCATGCTGCTCGAGCTCCGCCGAGGCCTGTTGCGTCACCTCTTGCGCGGCCTTCGCGAGCTCGCCGCGCTGACGTGCGATGAGCTGGCGCTGATCCTCGATCTGGCTCTGGATGCCTTCGGCGTCCTGGCCGATCCTCGACTCGAGGTCGGTCATCAGCTGGCGCTGGCGTACCTCGACCCGCTTCAGCTCGTCGGTCAGGCCCTCTTGCAGCTTCGAGACGTCGTTGTTCCAGTCGCCGAGGCGCTGTTCGACATTGCGCTGGGCGGCCACGAGCTGGTCTCCGAGATGCGCGGTCGCGTCGCGCTCGCGCTCCGCGACGTCGCGGCGGCGCTCGTCGGCGATGCGCCGTTCCTCCTCGGCGATCTGCGACATGGTGTCGGCCCGTGCGCGGGCGAGCAGGCGAGCGAGCTCCTCGGTGCGCTGCTCGAGCTCGAGCGCGACGACCCGGTCGAACTCCTCCTTGCCTCGGTCGATCTCGCGCTCGAGGATCTGTTCGCGCGCATTGAGGCGCCTGAGGAGGAAGATCGAGGCGACGAGTGCAGCCACCGCCACGACGGCGGCGCCGACGGCGATGGCGGTCGCGGCGGTCATCCCGTCATCGTAGGCGCGCCGCGACGAGAGCGATGCCGAGCGCGACCATCGCGACCGCAAGCAGGCGGAGAGAACGTTCGAGCACCTCGATTCCGGCGACCGTGGCGTACTCCCGCCTCGCCTGGCGAACGGGCGTCGACAGAGCTCGCTGCGCCGCGCTGGTGGCGAACGCGAACGCGGCCGCAGCAAACGCCTCGAAGCGCAGCGTCTGTGCCTCGACGAAATACCCGGTCAGGACAGGGAAGACTCCCCAAAGCAGAGCGAAGCCCAACTCGTTGTGCAGGGCGAGCTCGAGGTTGTAGGCGGGTACGGCGACCGCCCCGAAGGCCACGAACACGAGCAGCCAGTAGCCCCACGCACGCGCTGCGCCGATACCGATGGCCACAGCCCCGGCCAGGGAGACCGCGGCGAGCCCGACGAGAACCCGGCTCGGGATCTTCGTCTGGAGGGGGCTTCCCTTCAGCTCGTCCAATGCGTGCGCGGCGACGCCCATCGCCAGGAAGAACGCCAGCAGCGCCCACAGGAGCCGGTTGAGGTGGAAGTGCGGCGCGAGTGCCGCGCCGATCGCGACATACGCGAGGTGCCACGCCGTATAGGGCGGGTGGAGCAGCGTCACATAGTCGCGCCAGCCACCTTGCCGCAGCGCGTAGAAGGCAGGCCTTACGCCCTCTTCTTGCGTCCCCACGTCACCACGCCTCCGCCGAGACTGAGTTGCCGGGTCGCCACGTCGTCGATGCCGGCCTCGCGCCACGCCGCGAGCTGCTCGGCGGGCGGCCAGCGAGCGTAGAACTCGGTGATCGAGGGGTTGAGAAACGTCCCGACCTCGTGCCAGCCGTCCCCGATCACACGACCCGCAATCGGCAAGCCTGCACGTGTCCACAGCTCCCAGAGTGGGCGCCACGGCCCTTGCGGCAGGCCGAATTCGAGACTCGAGACCGTCCCGCGCGGTTTGACGACGCGTACGAGCTCGCGGAGGGTGGCAGGAGGATCGTCGACGTAGCGCAAGAGGTAGGTGAACGTCACCGCGTCGAATGTGCCGTCGTCGAATGGCAGCGCGCGTGCGTCGGCTTGCTGAAGCCGGACCTTACGGGTCGCCGCAGCAAGTGTGACCCGACGCCGCGCTTCCGCGAGCATCTCGGGTGTGATGTCGACACCGACGACGTAGCAGTCCTTCTGGCGCGCGAGCTCGAGTGCGACGGCCGCTGTTCCGGTCGCCACGTCGAGCACGGTGTCCGTCGGGCCGGCGTCGACGGTCGTGACGAGAAAACGCCTCCAGCGTGGGTCCTGGCCGAACGACAGCACCGATCCCCAGCGGTCGTACCCCGGCCCAAGCGGCGCAAAGAGCTCGGTCGCCTCCATACCCTTGACTCTATGGGCCTCGGGGACGACCTGGAGAGAGTTGCGGCGCTCGCCTCGCCTCACGGCGACGTCACCGCCGTGCTGGCCGCCGAGCCGGCCGAAGGGCTGCGCCGCTATCTGGTCGCGTTCGACGATGGGGACGAGCGCCGCTGGCTCGTGCTCGAGGACGACGGTGCGGTTGTCGATCGGCGGGATGACGTCCGTGCGGCTGCGTCGATCGTCGCCCTGTGCGAGCTCACGGCCGACCTGGCCGGAGGTGGGGACCTCGAGCAGCTTCGTACGAGCCTGGCCCAGGTGCGAATGGTCGAGCAGGCTCCCGGTATCGAGGAGGCCGAGTCCGCGGCGCTTGCCCTCGAGCGGGCCGTCGGGGCGCCGCCGCGCGTGGCCACCCCGGCGTATCTGGACGAGGTCGGCGCGGCCACACTTGCGCTCGAACGCGCGCTCGGCGACGTCTCTTCGCCGTTCTCGGAGGCGCTCCGCGCCGGCACGGGTGTCGTCGACGTGTTCGTCGGCGACGTCGAGCGCGGCTACGTGGTCGAGCTTCGCTAACGTGGACGTATGGAAGGCGGCGGTTTCGGAGGCTTCCCGTTCGGCGGCGATCCCGAGGATCTGCTCCGCGGTTTGCGCGAGTTCGCAGAGCAGCAGGCGGAGTCGGTTCAGGAGGCGCAGCGTGAGCAGTTCGCGACGCTGACGCTCAACACTGCGGTCGAGCTCACCTCTGCGGCGCTGTCGCAGATCGAGCTTCAGGGCCCGATCGACGAGCAGGCCGTCGCCATGCGCGACGCGATGCGCGTGCTCTTCCCCGAGGCAGTGGCGCTCGTCAGCGCCGCCCGCCAGGGGTTCATGCGCGAAAGCTGACCGCTTCCGACTACGATCCTGCCGCCCGTGGCTCTCCCCGGCCGCTCGACACTCGACCACGCAATCGTCCGGTTGCTACCGGCGGTGCCCCGACCGTTCGTTCGCCGTCTTTCGTCGCGGTATATCGCCGGCCCGGCGATCGACGATGCGATCCGCGTCGTCGAGAGGCTCAACGCGAAGGGGAAGATGGCCACCGTCGACGTGCTCGGAGAGGAGATCACGAGCCCGGACGAGGCGCGCGCGATCGCCGGTCAGTACCACGACGTCCTGGCGCGGATCGACGAAGAGGGTCTCGACTCGAACGTCTCGGTCAAGCTGACGGGTCTCGGCCTCGATCTCGATTTCGACCTGTGCCGGGAGATCGTCGAAGCGATCGTCTCGGATGCGCACGCACGATCGAACTTCGTGCGGATCGACATGGAGGACTCGACGACGACCGATCGCACGCTCGGCCTCTACCACGAGCTGCGGAACCTCGGCCACGAGAACATCGGTGCCGTCGTGCAGGCTTATCTGCGGCGCACGACTGACGATGTCCGCGAGCTAGAGAACGTCCGCATCTGCAAGGGCATCTACGTGGAGCCGGAAGAGATCGCGTACACCGACTACGAGGAGGTGCGCGCGAACTACGTCCGCGTGCTCGAGCAGGTGCTCCGCTCCGGAACCTACGTCGGGATCGCCACGCACGACGAGTTCCTGATCGGCGAGGCGCTGCGGCTCGTCGCGGGAGTGCCCTCCGACCGCTACGAGTTCCAGATGCTGCTGGGAGTGCGCTCCGACCGGGCCGACGAACTGGTGGCTGCCGGCCACCGCGTGCGGGTCTACGTCCCGTTCGGGACACAGTGGTACGAGTACTCCGTCAGGCGCCTGCAGGAGAACCCGGCGATCGCAGGTTATGTCGCCTCGGACACGTTGGGTCGGATCTTCGGCCGGCACCAGCGGCGGCAGGTCCGGACGAGCCACGTCCGGTGTCAGGCACGGTTAGGAAAGTGTTAGGAAGAGGACGTTGATTCGTGGCTGAGCAGGGAATTCGTGGCCGAAAACCGGTGTCAGACACCGGTGTGGAAGTGTCACGCGAGCAGGGAGTAGCCCCCGTCGACGACCACCGTTTGGCCGCGGATCATGTCTGCGTCCTGTGAGGCAAGGAATGCGACCGTGGCTGCGATGTCCTCCGGCGTGACGAGCCGGCCGACCGGGTTCGAGCGGCCTGCGGTCAGCATCTCCTCGCGGTTCGGGAAGTGCTCGAGCGCACCGGTCTCGACGACGCCGCCCGAAACGGCATTGACCCGGACTCGGGGCGCCAGCTCGACGGCGAGGTAGCGCACGACCGACTCGAGCGCGGCCTTGGAGGTACCGACGAGCACGTAGTTCTCGAGCACGCGCTGTGCGCCGAGCGACGAGATCGCGACGATCGAGGATCCGTCCGGCATCTGCGGTGCAGCGACCCGCGCGAGTTGGAGCAGCGCGCGGGCGTTCGCGTTCATCGTCCAATCCCAGTGCTTGTCGTCGGTCTCGAGCGCCGGCCGGATGACGCCCGTGGCCGCGTTGTGAACGAGGACGTCGAGTGGGCCGAGGGCTTCGACCTCAGCGAGCACGCGCTCCGAGGTCACGTTGCCCCGGACGAGCGTGACATCCGCCCCGACTGTGCGCAGCTCGTCCGCGGTTTCCTCCGCGGCTCGATCGTTCCGCAGATAGCCGACGGCGACCCGGTTCGCGCCGTCGCGTGCGAAGCGCAGAGCGATCGCGCGGCCGATGCCGCGCGTGCCGCCGGTGACGAAGATGTTCACGACTGGTGTGGCAGCGGCTCGTCGGCCGAGGCCGCCGACGGGATCGTGTCCCAACCCAGGCGCGACGGTGACTCGTGCGGGCCTTCGTCGGCCTTCGACGAGGCGTGCCCGAGCCGGTCCAGGCGGTCGATCTGTTCGTCCGCGTAGCGGCGGACGTCATGCCCGGGCGGGAGATCGCGCACGAGCTCGCGCACACGCGCGCGCAGCTGGTACGCGAAGTGCGGAGTCGCCGGCCCGACGAGGGCGTCGACATCGTCACGGGTGGGCTCGGCCATGCGCGGCCAAACCCTACCGCTAGATGATTGATCTAGCCTCGCGCGGTGCGGCGTATCCATGCGGTCGATCTGATGCTGCTCGGAACGGTCCTCCTCTGGGCGCTGAACACGACCGTCACGCGCTACGTCCTCACGAACGGATTCCTCCCACTCGCCTACGCGACGCTCCGCTACGCCGCCGCGACGAGCCTCTTCTGGGGCTACACCTATCTGCGCGAGGGCAGCTTTCGCATCGCCCGGCAAGACTTCAAGTTCGTCGCCCTGGCCGGGGCCATGATCTACGTGAACCAGCTGTGCTTCGTCTACGCCATCGACAAGACGTCGGCGTCGACCGTGACGCTCCTCCTCGGCACGACGCCGATCTTCATCGGCATCGTCGCGAGCGCGGTCGGGCTCGAGCGTCTCGGCGGGACCTTCTGGATCGCCGCGGGCGTCTCGATCATCGGCGTCGCCCTGGTCGCGTCGGGCTCAGGCGGGTTCTCGAGCAACGTCGGCGGCGACGGACTGGCCGTCCTCACCGCGGCGACGTGGGGCTCGTACTCGGTCGCCATCACGCCGCTGATGCGGCGTTACTCGCCGTTTCGGATCAGCTCGATCGTGTTGCTGATCGGCTGGATCCCGCTTGCCCTGACCGGCGCCCACCAGACAGCCGAACAGACCTTCGACTTCAGCACCCTCGTGTGGGTCGCGTTCGGTTTCGCGGTCATCGGGCCGCTCTTCCTGACGAACATCCTCTGGTTCACCGCCATCGACAAGGTCGGCCCCTCGCGCGCGTCGCTCTTCGCGAACCTGCAGCCGGTCTTCGGGGTTGTCTTCGCCCTGGTGCTCCTGAACGAGCACCTGACGAGGTCGGAGGTCATCGGCGGCGCGATCATCATCGGGGCCGTGCTCGTCGAACGCGTCCGCCGCGCGACCGTTAACGTCGTTAACGTTCGGGAGTGACCACACGCCTTCGCGAGCGCCTCGGCCGCCAGCCGCCCGGCTACGAGTACACGATCGGCCGCATCCTCGCGATCTACTCGGGGCTGATGGTCACGCTGCTCCTGGCCGCGCTCGACCAGACGATCGTCGCGACCGCGCTCCCCCAGGTCGTCGGCGACCTCGGCGGCATCACGCAGTACTCGTGGGTCTTCACGGCGTACATGCTCACGTCGACCGTCACCGTGCCGCTGTACGGGAAGCTAGGTGACGCCTACGGGCGGAAGAACCTCTTCCTGTTCGCGATCGTCGTCTTCCTGCTCGGCTCGGCGCTCTGCGGCCTTGCGACCTCGATGACGCAACTCGTCGTCTTCCGCGGGATCCAGGGAATCGGTGGAGGTGGCGTGTTCCCGCTGTCGCTGGCCGTCATCGGGAACATCGTCCCGCCGCGTGATCGCGGACGCTGGCAGGGCCTGATCGGTGCCGTGTTCGCCGCCTCGTCGATCATCGGGCCGGCGATCGGCGGCTTCATCGTCGACAACGCGAGCTGGCGCTGGGTCTTCCTCGTCAACCTGCCGATCGGCGGCCTCGCGCTCGTGGTCGTCTCCTTGACGATGCCGCGCCGCGCCCGCGTGACGCAGCATTCGATCGACTGGCTCGGAGCGGCGCTGCTGGCGGCCGGAACAGCCGCACTCCTGATGGGACTCGTCTGGGGCGGGAGCCAGTACAGCTGGTCGAGTGCACATGTCGTCGGGGCCTTCGTCGGCCGCAGGCGTCTCGCTCGGCGCGTTCGCGCTCGTCGAGCGCCGAGCGCGCGAGCCGATTCTGCCGTTCGACATCCTCCGCAACCCGATCGTCGCCGGCAGCGTCGCCTGCATGGCCCTCGTCGGAATGGCGATGTTCGGGACGATCTCGTACGTCCCGCTCTTCGTGCAGGGCGTGATCGGCACCTCGGCGACGTCCTCGGGGGTCGTGCTGACGCCGCTCCTGCTCAGCGCGGTCACTACGTCGCTGCTCACGGGCCAGCTCGTCTCGCGCACCGGCCACTACCGCTGGAACGCGGTCCTCGGCCCGGTCGTCCTGAGCACAGGCATGTTCCTGCTGTGGCGGATGGACACGACGACGACGAACGCCGAGGCAGCGCGGAACATGGTCGTCGTCGGAATCGGGATCGGCTCGATGATGCAGGTGTTCGTGCTGTCGGTTCAGAACGCCGGTCAAGCGCTCCGTGATCGGTTCGGCGACGGCCCTCACCCAGTTCGGCCGCCAGATGGGGGCAACGCTCGGCGTCACCGTCATGGGCGCGATCGTCAACCACGGGCTTCCTCCGGGCGTGAGCCTCGGGGAGGGGATCGCGATCCACCGCCTGCCCGCGGCCGCCCGTCAGGATCTCGCCGATGCCCTCCGGCCGGCGTTCTTCGCCGCCGCCGTCGTGTCCGTGTTCGTCTGGGTGATCGCCGTCCTGTGGGTGAAGGAGCAGCGTCTAAGACGCTCGCTCGACGAGGTCTCGGCTGTCGAGGCGGCCGCGGCCACCCCGGCGACAACCGCAGTAGACTCGCGTTCGTGAGCGAGGACTTCATGCCGCTCGACGGCTGGGATCACGTCGAGCTCTGGGTCGGGAACGCCAAGCAGGCAGCCTTCTACTACGAGCAGGCATTCGGTTTCCGGCGCACCGCCTACGCCGGCCCTGAGACAGGCGTCCGCGACCGGGCGAGTTACGTCCTTGAGCAGGGGGAGATCCGCCTTCGTCGTCACCAGTGCGCTGCATCCCGGACACGAGATTGCGGAGCACGCGTACAGCCACGGCGACGGCGTGAAGGACATCGCACTGCGCGTGCCGGAGGCGGCACGCGCCTATCACGAAGCCGTCGAGCGCGGAGCGCACGGTGTCAGCGAGCCTGCCGTTCACGAGGACGAGTTCGGGACGGTCGAGGTCGCCACGATCGCGACGTACGGCGACGTCGTTCACACGTTCGTCACCCGCCGCGACTACGAAGGCGCGTATCTGCCCGGGTACGTCGCGCAGGAGTCGGCGAACGTCGTCGAGGACGGCGTCGGGCTGCTGGCGATCGACCACATCGTCGGCAACGTCGAGCTCGGCCACATGCAGGAATGGGTCGAGTTCTACGAGCGCGTCTTTGGGATGACCGAGATGATCCACTTCAGCGACGAGGACATCTCGACCGAGTACTCGGCTCTCATGTCGAAGGTCATGACCGACGGGCAGGGCAAGATCAAGTTTCCGATCAACGAGCCCGCCGAGGGCAAGCGGAAGAGTCAGATCGACGAGTACCTCGAGTTCAACCACGGCCCCGGCTCGCAGCACATCGCGATGCAGTCGTCGCACATCGTCGACACCGTCGAGGCTCTGCAGCGCCGCGGCGTCGCGTTCCTGATGACGCCCGACACCTACTACGACGACACCCCGGATCGCGTCGGATCGATCGACGAGAGCTGGGACGACCTGCGGCGCCTTCGGATCCTCGCCGACCGCGACGACGACGGCTACCTGCTCCAGATCTTCACGAAGACAGCCCAGGATCGCCCGACGCTGTTCTTCGAGGTGATCGAGCGCCACGGCGCGCGCGGCTTCGGCGACGGCAACTTCAAGGCGCTCTTCGAGGCGATCGAGCGCGAGCAGGCGCTGCGCGGAAACCTCTGACCCGTACCACCGACTTCCTCGATACGACCGCCCGCCAGGCACACGTCCTCGACGTGCTCGAACACCGCACGTGGCCCGTGCCTGCACAGCCGTGGGCGCAGGCTCAGACCTGGGTCGAGCATGCGTTCCTCCACTGGCGGCTCGAGCCGCGTGAGCTCGAGCGGCTGCTGCCGGGCTCGGTCGAGCTCGAGGTGTACGACGGCTCGGCGTGGCTCGGCATCACGCCCTTCCTGCTGACCGGCTTGCGCCTCCGAGGCCTGCCACCGCTGCCGGGCATCTCGTCGTTCCCGGAGGTCAGTGTCCGCACCTACGTGACGCGCGACGGCAAGCCCGGCCTTTGGTACTTCTCGCTCGATGCGGGCAGCACGCTCGCGGTCGAGGCCGCGAAGCGCGCCTACCGGCTGCCGTATGCGCGCTCCCAGATGCGCTACGTGCGCCACGGCGATCGGGTCCATCTCGAGTCGGCTCGCGCCGGCGCCGCATTCTCGGCGGACTACGGTGGGACCGGCGACGCGTTCACCGCCGGCCCAGGCACGCTCGAGGCGTTTCTCGCCGAGCGGTACTGCATCTACACGGAGGACGGTGGCCGCGTCTACCGGGCCGAGTTCCATCATCCGCCCTGGTCGCTGCAGCGCGGCGAGACGACGGTCGACGTCAACACCATCACGCCCATGCCTCTGCCCGTCGAGCCTGCTCACGTTCTCTTCTCGCCGCGACAGGACGTCGTGGTCTGGCCACTCCGCGAGCTGACTTGAGCGTGCAGCGCCGGTCAGCCCTCGTCTCGGTCGCGGCCGCGGCGCTCCTCGTCGTGCTCAAGCTCGGTGTCGGGCTGGCGACGCACAGCCTCGGGTTCGTGTCCGAGGCGGTGCATTCGGGTACCGACCTCGTCGCGGCGCTGCTCACGTACTTCGCCGTGCGCGTCGCGGCTCGCCCCGCCGATGTCGCGCATCAGTTCGGCCACGGCAAAGCGGAGCATCTCGCCGCGCTTGCCGAGGCGGCGTTCCTCGCGCTGGCGAGCGTCTTCATCTCGGTCCGGGCGATCGAGCGCCTCACCGGCTCGATTCACGCACCCGTGAGTACGCCGTGGTACGCGTTCGCGGTCATCGGCCTGGTGCTGGTCATCGACATCAGTCGCACTATCGTCTCCTGGCGTGGCGCCCGCCGGTCGGGGAGCGCCGCCCTCGCCTCGAACGCACTGCATTTCGGCAGCGACTTCGCCGGCTCGATCGCCGTGCTGGTCGGCCTTCTCGCCGTGCGCTCCGGCTACCCGAACGGCGATCCCCTGGCCGCGCTATTCGTCGGCGCGCTCGTGCTCGTGGCGGCTGCGCGCCTGATCAAGGTCAACGTCGACGTCCTGATGGACCGCGCTCCTCTGGAGGCCGAGGAGGTGGCCAGGCGCGCGATCGCGTCCGTCGAGCCGCCCGTCGCGCTGCGCCGCCTGCGGATGCGTCAGGCCGGCGGACGGCAGTTCGCCGACGTGGTGATCGGCGTCTCACCGGGCGCCGCCGTCGGTCAGGGACACGCTGCTGCGGATGCGGTCGAGGCGGCAGTCGAGCAGGCATTGCCGAACGCCGATGTGGTCGTTCATGTCGAGCCGCTCGGCGAGGGCGATCTCCGCGAGCGCGCGCACGCGGCCGCGCTCGCCGTGCCGCGCGTACGCGAGGTGCACAACATCGCGCTCGTCGACGTCGACGGCCGCACCGAGCTGTCGCTTCACCTCAAGCTGCCCGGGAACCTGCCGCTCGACGAAGCGCACGAGATCGCCGAGCAGCTCGAGGCGGCGATCCACGCGGCCGTTCCCGAGATCGCCGGCGTCCAGACGCATCTCGAGCCTCTGACCGCGGTTGCCGAGGCGCGAGAGGTCGAGGCGGACGGCGCGGCGGTCGTGCTGCGTGTCGTCCGCACGATCACCGGCACCGAGCCACGCGAGCTCCGGTTCCTCCGCACGGAGAGCGGTCTCGTCGCGTTCCTCACGCTCGGGCTGGACGGCTCGACCACGCTCGCCGATGCGCACGCTCGCGCCAGCGAGATCGAAGAGCGCATTCGAAGGGAGCGGCCGGACATAGCCGACGTGATAGTTCATACCGAGCCTTGAGGCTCTGCATGTTCACCCCGAAGGAGCTGGCGCTCGTGCGCGGCTGGCCGGGTCGCATCGAGGGCGACAGGGTGATCCAGCTCGCCGCCCAGACGCTGCAGGCGTTCTTCACCGGCGGCGGGAACGCCCGCGAGCACGCCGAGTATCCGCTCAGCGAGGTCGACCTGCGACCGCCCGTGCTCCATCCGCCCGCGGTCCGTGACTTCATGGCATTCGAGGAGCACGTCGCGAACGCCCGCCGTCAGCGCGGCGCCGAGGTTCCGCCCGAGTGGTACGAGTCACCGGTCTTCTATTTCTCGAACCCGGCTGCGATCTACGGCCCTGGTGAGGACGTGCCGTACCCCGACGGGAACGGAAGAGCTCGACTACGAGCTCGAGTGCGCGGCGATGATCGGCGCCGAGGGACGGATCGGGGGCTTCACCGTCCTCAACGACTGGTCGGCCCGTGACCTGCAGCGCCACGAGATGCGCGTCGGGCTCGGGCCGGCGAAGGGCAAGGACTTCGCGACGTCACTCGGCCCGTCCTGGTCACGCCTGACGAGTTCGACGGGAGCGAGGGGGAGATGATCGCGCGTGTGAACGGCGAGGAGCGATCGCGCGGCAACCTGCGCGCGATGCACCACCACTGGGACGCGCTCGTCGCGACAGCCGCGCGGAACACCATCCTGCGACCGGGTGACGTGATCGGCTCAGGGACCGTCGGGACGGGCTGCATCCTCGAGCACGGCGACGGTCGCTGGCTGCAGCGCGGTGACGTGGTCGAGCTCGAGATCGAAGGCATCGGCAGGTTGCAGAACCGCGTCACGTGATCACCGTCGACGATGTTCGCCGCGCGGCCGGTGTGCTCGACGGCGTGGTCCACCGGACTCCGCTGATCGCATCGCGGACACTCGGCGAGCACATCTCGCTCAAGGCGGAAAACCTTCAGCGAAGCGGCTCGTTCAAGTTTCGTGGCGCCTACAACAAGGTGTCCTCGCTTCCGCCGGGGACGCCGCTCGTGGCGTTCTCGTCTGGCAACCACGCGCAGGCGGTGGCGCTCGCGGCTCGGCTGATCGGGTCGCCGGCGACCATCCTGATGCCGGACGACGCACCCGCGTCGAAGCTCGCAGCCACGCGCGGCGTATGGGGCCGAGGTCGTGACGTACGACCGTTACGCGGGCGACCGCGAGGCGATCGGTGCCGAGCTCGCGGCTGAGCGTGGTGCCGAGCTCGTCCGACCGTACGACGACGAGCTGATCATGGCCGGGGCGGGAACGGCGGCACTCGAGCTGATCGAGGATGCCGGCGGTGTCGACACGCTCGTCGTCCCCGTCGGCGGTGGCGGACTGATCTCCGGCTCGGCCACGGCGGCCAAGGCACTGGGAGTGCGGCGCGTCGTCGGTGTCGAGCCGGAGGCCGGCGACGACTGGGTGCGGTCGTTCGCGGCCGGGCGCCCGGTGGCGATCGACGTGCCGCGCACGATCGCCGACGGCCTGCAGACGACGACGCCCGGCGCGCTGACCTGGGAGGTCTCCTCGCGGCTCGTCGACGAGATCGTGACCGTCACCGATGCGCAGATCGTCGAGGCGATGCGCTTTGCCTTCGAGCGGCTGAAGCTCGCGATCGAGCCGAGCGGCGCAGTCGGGCTCGCCGCGGTTCGGGCGAACCTCGTGACCGGCGGTCGGATCGGCGTCATCGTCTCCGGCGGAAACGTCGACGCGAGCCGCTTCTCGGAGCTGCTCGGCGCTTGACAGATATATCGTCTCGATATATCGTCAAGGTATATGAAGCAGAGCGGCGCGACGTGGGTGATCCTCGGGCTGCTGGCGCACGAGCCGCGCTCCGGCTACGAGATCAAGGCGATCGTCGATCGCTCGACGAGGTTCTTCTGGGCCGCGAGCTACTCCCAGATCTATCCCGAGTTGCAGCGGCTCGAGCGTGAGGGGCTCGTCGAGGGCGAGGATGCCGGCCGCGGTGCCCGGCCACGCCGGCTCTACCGTCTGACGGACGACGGCCGGGCGGCGCTCGACGACTGGCTGCACGGCCGCGAGGTGACGATCGAGTTGCGGGACGAGTCGCTGCTGCGGCTGTTCTTCGCCGACGTGTTGCCACGCGACCACGCGCTCGGGCTGCTCGAGGCACGGGCGCGGGGACATGCCGAGTTCCTCGAGACGCTTCGTGTGATCGACGCCCGACCCGGGGTCGACCCACCCTTCGTCGACCTCGTGCTGCGCTGGGGGATCGCGTTCAACGAGTTCGGCGCACGTTGGTGCGAGCAGGAGGCAAAGCGGCTGCGGGAGTCCATGGATGAGCGCCGTCGAGGTGCCGCCCGTGCCGCGATTCCGCTCGGTGTTCCTGCGCGGCCTGCCCGGTTTCGCCCGCGAAGGACTCGTCCCGGTTGCGCTCTTCTACGTCGGCCTGAAAGCGGACGGGCTCCTGCTCGGCGTGGTCCTCTCGACTGCCGGGGCGGCCGTCGCGTATCTCTACGAACGCCGCCGAGGTGCCGGCGGCCTGCTGGTGCGGCTGTCGCTTGCCTTCGTCCTGGTGCAGGCAGGCGTCGGTCTCGCCGCGCACAGCGCGACCGTGTACCTCGCGCAGCCCGTGCTCGCGAATGCCGTCTTCGGGCTCGTGTATCTCGCTTCGGTGTACGTCGGCCGTCCGTTGATGGGCGCGATCGCGATGGCGTGGTATCCGTTCCCGGAGGAGGTGCGGCGCTCGCGGACGTTCAAGCGGACGTTCGGCGTCGAGTCGGTCGTCTGGGGGCTCTATCTCCTCGCGAGGAGCGGCATCAGGCTTGCGGTGCTGCTCCAGGGCTCGCTCGGCGCGTTCCTCGTCGTCAACCTGGTCACCGGCCTCCCCGTGACGTTCGCGCTCGTCGCGTGGTCGGTCTGGTACGCGATTCGCGCATTCGAGCGGACCGACGAGTTCGACTAGCCCGCGAACTCGACGAGTTCTGCCAGATCTGCAGTGAGCGGTGTCGCGAGGTCGCCCGCCTCGCGGACGAGGCGCCCGACCGCGGAGCCGAGCGCCCGCCGGAGCGCACCGGGATCGAGCGTCCGCACCAACGAGTCCTGAAACGCGGCCAGGAGGTCGGCGGGAAGCTCATCTGCCCCGCGAGCGTGGCTCGTCGCCAGCCCGCGGTTCAGACAGGCGAGCGTGAGTGCCTCGTCGCGCAGGCTGCTCACCCAGTATTCGGCCTGCCAGAGCTTGCCGCGCTCGACGCAGATGCGTGCGCGAACGGCGTGATGCACGGCGAGGCCGAACACGTTGCTCGCCTCGGGCGCCATGCCCTGCGATCGCGCGACCGCCTCGCCGAACAGCAATTTGAAGCGCGGTCCCGTCGCGCCGAACTGCGAGGCGGGGGTGAACGAGAGGTCGACCTGCAAGCAGCCGGGAAGCAGGAACACGCGGTAGATGCTCGGCCCGGCCTGCAGGTCGAACAGCTGCACACCGCGCAGCGAGGCGGCCACATCGAGCGTCCAGTCGGCCAGCACCTCGTCGAGCCGCACGTCGTCGGCGACTCCGAGCGTCAGGTCGAGGTCGGACCACCGGTCCTCCGCGCCGGCCGACGAACCGACGAGCGCCGCCGCGACGACGCGTGCGTCGTCGGCAGCCCCCTGCAGCAGCCGCGCTCGCGCTCGTTCGCGATCGTCGACCGAGAACACGCCTAGCCTCCCCGCGCTCTGCGGACGGCCTGAGCGACCTGCGCGCGCTCGTACGAGAGGCGGAAGAGCTCAACCGCATCGTCCAGATCCGCCGAGACCCAGCCGCCGACGCCCGCCCGGTGCGGCACGGCCCGGCCCGTCTCGAGCAGCATCGCGCGGATGCGCGACGTGAACGGAAGGTCGGCCCACCCCTCGTGGAGGTGCCCGAGCTCGCGGCGCCCGAGGCGAAACTCGACACCTCCGAAACGATGCGCATGCACGGTGACGCCCTCCCACGAGCCGACCTCCTGCTCGATCCGCGCACGGATATCCTCCATGCGTGCCGTTCTACCAGCGACTTGGCGACCTGCCGCGCAAGCGGCACATCGTGCACCGCGACAACGGGACGCTGCTGACCGAAGAAGTGATGGGCTTCGAGGGGTTCTCGGGGCTCGAGTCGATCCTCTACCACCTGCAGTCGCCGTGCCGGGTGCTCGAATGTGGTGAGTTCGAGCCGATCGTGCGCGAGGAGTGGGTACCCGACGCGCACGCGCACCGGCACCTCACGACGTGGGACGTCCCGGCCGGCGGAGACCCGGTGACGGGCCGGCGGCTCCTGATGTGGAACAACGACGTCGAGATCTCGATCGCGCGGCCGTCGGAGGCCATGGAGTACTTCTTCCGGAACGGCGAGGGGGACGAGGTGATCTTCGTGCACGAGGGCTCGGGCACGCTCGAGACCACCTTCGGCGACCTCCCGTACAAGCCCGGCGACTACGTCGTCGTGCCGCGCGGCACGACCTACCGCTTCCGCGCAGAGGGTGAGCAGCGCCACCTCGTCTTCGAGACGCCGGGCCTGATCACGATCCCGAAGCGCTATCGCAACGAGCACGGGCAGTTGATGGAGCACGCGCCGTACTACCACCGCGACATCCATGCCCCCACCGACCTGCAGACGCATCGTGAGCGGGGCGAGTTCATCGTCAAGGTGCGCGTCCGCGACGGCTACCAGACCTACGTGATCGACTACCACCCGTTCGACGTCGTCGGCTGGGACGGCTACGTCTACCCGTGGACGTTCTCGATCCACGACTTCGAGCCGATCACCGGCCGCATCCACATGCCGCCGCCGTCGCACCAGACGTTCGAGGGGCCGAACTTCGTCATCTGCTCGTTCTGTCCGCGCAAGCTCGACTTCGACCCGAACGCGATTCCGATTCCGTACCACCATTCGAATCTCCAGAGCGAGGAGATGATCTATTACGTCGACGGCAACTTCTCGTCGCGCAAGGGAATCGAGGTGGGCTCGATCACGCTCCATCCGTCGGGCCTGCCGCACGGGCCGCAGCCCGGACTTGCCGAGAAGTCGCTCGGGCTGACCGAGACGCACGAGTACGCCGTCATGTGCGACACGTTCCATCCCTTGCGCCTGACGACACTCGCTGCCGACCTCGACGACGGCAGATACATGTACTCGTGGGCCGAGGATCCGGCGTCGAACGGCCGGACGCCCGACGAGGATCCCGCCGGCGTCACCTCGCACCTCTAGCGATTGCGTCTCGTCCTCGACTGGGATGGGACGTGCACCGTCCGCGACTCGCTCGTCGCCGCGGTCCACGATCTCGGCGATCCGTCGGTCTATGACGAGGAGTTCGCCTCGTACGGCGACGCACTCGCAGCCGAGATCGGAACGCTTCGCGTCACCGCCGACGAGGCGGCGGCGTGGGCGGTCGAGCACGTCGAGCTGCGGCCGGGCTTCCACGCCCTCGTCTCGGCGTACAGGCCCGTGATCGTCTCGAGCGGCCTGCCGCAGCTGATCCTGCCGGTGCTCCAGCGTGAGAACGTCGAGCTGGACGTCCGCTCGAACATGGCGGACCCCTCACCGGAGGGCTGGCGCGTGCGCTTCCGACACGAGGGGCCGTGCCCGGTGTGCGGCGACCGCTGCAAGCGACGGTCGCTGCCCGACGAGCGCCCGCTCGTGTTCGTCGGAGACGGCTACTCCGACCGCTGCGCGTCACTCGCCTGCGACCGCGTCTTCGCGCGTGACGGTCTCGCGCGCTACCTGCAGGACGAGGGAGTCCCCTACGCGCCCTTCGACACGCTCGACGATGTCGCTGCTGCGCTTTCCTGACCCGTACGACTTCGAGCTCTCCACGGGCCGGTTTCGGGTCTTTGGGCCGGACCTGGCCAACCGTCTGGTCGACGGTGTGCTCCACCGAGCCGTCGACGGCAGAGAGGTTCGGATCGCGGCCGCGGCCGGCGGAGTCGAGGTCGAACCGCTCGACGTCCTCACCCGCCCGGTCGTCGAGCACCTGCTCGGCGCGCCGTTCGACCTCAACGCGTTCTATGCCTGGACGGCGGGCGACACCGTGCTCGGGCCGATCGCGGACCGCCTCCGCGGATACCGGCCGCCGCTGCAGCCGGATCCGTTCGAGGCTCTGATCACGTCGATCACCGCGCAGCAGATCTCCCTGCACGCCGCGGTTTCGATTCGGAACCGGCTCGTGGAGCGGTTCGGGACGAGGATCGGCGAAGCGTGGGCGTTCCCCGCGCGAGAGCGGATCGCCGACGCCCGCGAATCCGAGCTCGTCGAGGTCGGATTCACGCGCCGCAAGGCCGAATACGCCGTTGCTCTGGCACGCAGCGAGCTCGACCTCCGGGGCCTGGCCGCGCTCGACGACGACGACGTTCGCAGACAGATCACTGCTCTGCGCGGCCTCGGCCCGTGGACCGCCGAATGGTTTCTCGCGCGCCACCTCGCGCGTCCGACCGCGTGGCCCGCCGGCGACCTCGCACTGCGCAAGGCGGCCTTCGACCTTTACCGTGTCGACGTGACCGAGCTCGGCCCTCGCCTACAGCCGTTCCAGAATCTCTCGGCGCACTACCTTCTGACCGGATGGCTGACGAAGCCCTGACGATCAGGCGGGCGACGGAGGCCGACGAGGCACTCCTGCGCGAGCTCTGGGAGGAGTTCGAGCGTGAGGTGCCGGAGCCGGCGGGCTTCGAGCCGGAGACCTGGGCGCAGGAATGGGCGGACACGCTGGACGACATCCGCGGCGGCGGGGTCTTCATCGCATCCGGCAGCGACCGCACGCTCGGCGTTGCGCGAATCGAGGCTCCGGTGCAGGGCGCGTCGCACATTCAGCTCGCGTACGTCCGCGAAGACGCGCGGCGCCACGGGATCACGAAGGCCCTGCTTCGAGAGTGCGTCGCCGACGCGAAGGCGCGTGGGGCGCGCACGATCAGCCTCGAGGTGCTGACGTCGAACGTCGTCGCGGTCACGATCTGGCGTCGTCTCGGCTTCACCGACTACTCCCTCACGCTTGCGTCGCCCATCGACGCGCTCGAGGCTCGTCTCGACTCGGAGCCGCAGGGCGTGCAGCGCGGGTCGACCCATGTCCAGACCGACGACGAGCTGTCGGTGCACCGCGCGGTCGCACAGTTCGTGCCGCGGCCGGAGCATCCAGATGTTTCTGCGAACGGCAGCTGGATCCGGGTCGTCGACCCCGTGTTCGATCGCGACCGTGACGCGCATGCGCGCTTCGCACGAGAGCTGTCCGAGCGGCTGGGCGCCGTCACCGTTGCGCTCGCACAGGAGGGCGAGGTGGTCCGCTTCCGCCTCTACGAGCGAGGCCGCATGGTCGACGAGTACCTGTCGGTGCCCGCCTACTACGGTCCGTTGCCGAAGGGCGACGAGCTCGCGCTGTCGGCGAACCCGACGCTCGTCGCGCGCCTCACGGGTGCCGACCAGGACGCTGTTCGGCGAGTCGCCAGGACGGCCAACTCGCCGGGTGACCTGCCGCCCGCCGCCGAGCTCCACGATGCGATCGCGAGGCTGATGGGGCTCGAACCGTGAGGCTGATCGACGCCGCGAGGTGCCCGTACTGCGCCCGCGCGCGCATCGTCCTCGCCGAGAAGGGAATCGACTACGAGACGGTCGAGATCGACCTGTCGAACCGCCCGGCGTGGGTCTACGAGCTCAACGTCACGGGACGCGTCCCGATCCTCGACGACGGCTCGAGCTTCGTCCTGCCCGAGTCGGAGGTGATCATGGCCTACCTCGAGGAGCAGTACCCCGAGCCGGCGCTGCTGCCGAGCGACCTGCGCGATCGTGCTCGGGCGCGGCTGCTCGTGCACCGGTTCGACGCGTCGCTCGGCGACGACTACTACGCCTTCCGTCGCGGCGATGCCAACGAGCTGGCTGAGCGTCTCGCACAGCTGCAGGTCGGCGACAGCCTCTATGCCGACATCGCGTACGTGCCGTGGGTGATTCGCGCCCGCGACATGCTCGGTGTCGAGCTGCCGGTACGCGTCGCGGACTGGTTGGGCGCCCTCGAGCAGCGGCCGTCGATCGCCGCAGAGGTGCAGGTGGTGAGGTCTCTCTGAGCGAGATCGAGATCGACGAGCTCGCGAGGCGGCTCGGCGAGGTCGCGCTCGTCGACGTTCGGACGCACGGTGAGTTCGACGGGACGCTGGGCAACGCGTGCGATCCGAGACAGGGTCACATCCCCGGAGCCAGGCACCTGGACGTCTCTCGGATGATGAGCCTCGACGCGCCGTCGATCGCAGCCGAGCTCGGTCTCGAGCCGGGAACCGAGATCGTCGCCTACTGCCACAGCGGCTCCCGCTCGGCGGTCGCCACGGAGCTCCTCCGCGCACTCGGCTTCGACGCGCGCAACTACACGGGCTCGTGGCACGAGTGGTCGCGCCGCGACGAGTTGCCGGTCGAGCGATAGGCCGATCGGCTACGCCGCTCGGCTGGCGGACGAGAGAAACGCGCGACAGAGCCGGGCACCGAGCTCTTGCCAGGCTCCGAGCTTCTCGTCCAGCTCCTGCTCGAGCTCGGCGAGCGGGCGAGTCAGGTCACGCTCGTCGTCCGCGAACCAGCCCAGGGCTTGATCGCGCCGCACCTCGGGGTGGAACTGCACCGCCCAGGCGCGGTCGCCCGCACGGAAGGCCTGTACGCAGGGCCCCGTCGCGAGGGTGCCGGCCGCCTGCAGGGACGGTGAACTCGTAGGCGTTGGCGTTCAGCGCCTCGAACCGTCGCGGCAGCACGCCGAGCACCGGATCGGCCATTCCCTCGGCCGTGAGCTCGGTCGCGTAGAACCCGCCGAGTTGCGAGGGCGCGATCTTCGTGACCGAACCGCCGAGTGCGTGCGCAAGCGTCTGGGCGCCGAGGCAGACCGCGAAGAGCGGCGTGCCATCGTTCACCCAGGCCCGCATTGCGTCGTACTCGTCGTGCAGCCACGGATGCTCGACCTCCTCGCCGACGTTCTGTTGCCCGCCGAACAGCAGCACCGCGTCGTAGCCCGTCTGCGGCGGCCGCCCTTGCCGCTCGATCTGCCACTCCGCGAGCTCGTGCCCCTCCGCGACGACGACATCACCGAAGAGCTCCGGCCCGACGAGCGGTCCATGTGTGACGGCGAGTACCTGCATCAGGCGGTCGGCACGTTCTCGTCCTCGAGCAGCCGCCGCAGCAGGAGTGCGCCGGCGGGGGCTTGCGCAATCCCGTCGGTCTGGTTGTTGTTGTTGAAGAACGCATAGGCCTCGTGTGCCTCTTGCGACAGCTCGCGCAGAGGCGCGACCCACTCGTGCAGCTGGTCCTCGCCGTAGAGATAGTCGAAACGCTGGGCGGCCGAACCGCCTCGTGCGTTCCAGGTGCTCGCATTTCGACCGTGGAAGCGCACGTAGGCGAGACCCGTCGTGGCCGCGACGAGTGTTGCGGGAACGTTGCCGGCGTCCGTCTTCGGGGCGTCGACGACGACCCATGACATCCGTCGCTCTTCGAGCCAGCGGAGGAGCTCGGTTCGGATCTCGTCTGCGAACCACGAGCGATGCCTCGGTTCGAAGAGGAATGCATCACCGCCGACCTGCTCGCGCGCCCATTCGAGGTAGTCGAGCGACGACGGCTTCCAGACGACGTACGGCGGCATCTGGAACAGCAGGCCGCCGAGCTTTCCGGCCTCGCGCAGCGGCTCGAGCGCGTCGAGAAACTCACGGAAGACGGCTCCGCGTGCCTCGCGCGACGGCCGGTCGACACGCCCGCGGTGATCGACCGGGAGGCCCGGTCGCAGGTCGGGCGGCACCTGCTCGAGCTTCACCGGATGCCGCGTCATCAAGCCGAACGCCTTCACGTGCATCACGAATCCCTCGGGCGTGCGATCCGCCCAGCCCTGCACCATCTGGCGCGTCGGGACGCGGTAGTAGGTCGAGTCGACCTCGACGGTCGAGAAGCGCTCGGCGTAGTACGCCAGGCGCTCCTTCGGAGGCGTCCCGGGCGGATACCAGTGACCGACGAGCGCATCGTCTGCCCACGAGCAGGTTCCGATCCGGATGGGCGCGGCCATGCGCATGAGCATACGGAGCGGCTAGCTGAAGCCGACGACGCGCACCGACGCTCTCGGCGTCGCACGGCCGACCGTCGCGGCCACGCAGGGCACGCCACCGAAGATCGGCGTCTTCGTGCAGGCGGCGGCTGCGAGGTTCGCGTAGTAGAGATCGGCGTTCGACCGGGCGGCGCCGGTGGGCACGGACGCGCCCTTGTGGAGATCGGCTCTCGCGACCAGCGCCACGGAGGCCCCCGTGAACGTGAACGAGCCTCTGGCGCCGCCGACCTTCTTGCCGGCTGCAGTTGCGTGACCGGGCCGCGCGCGGCGGCTCCGGCCTCGGTGACGGTCGTTGCGTACGTGACCCGGGTGCCGACGGACCGGACTCGCTTGCCCTTGACGAGCTTGGAGCTGACGACCCGCTTCCGGTTGTACGTCAGGGTGAGCTTTGCCGGAGCGTGCCGGATCGACTGGCTCTCCACCGTCGCCGCCGCGTTGACCGTCGCGGCGCCCGGGTTATAAGGCGTGAAGAGCGCCGTCCAGCGCGCGTCACCGACCGACGCCGGCGCGGTGATCGCCGACACGCCGAAGGTCGCCGAGAGGAGCTTGGTGCCGAACGGCGCGCGGCCCGGAGTACCGGAGGGCAGGTCGGGGGGCGGCAGGCAGACGATCAGCTTGGCCTGGTACCCGGCAGCGGCTTCGGTCGCGACGCTCGGTACGAGGAGCATCGGCAGGTCGACGGTCTGGCCGGCCGCGGTCAGGTGCAGGTCCCACGTCTGCGTCGCGACCTGTCCTGCGAGGCAGAGCGCGATGCCGTTCTTCTGCGTCGCGGTCAGGGCGTTCGGGTCGACGGCGTCGAGCTCGCCTGTCAGCGGCAGGATCGCGCCGCCCAGGTCGACGGCGGCTGCCGTGGCCGTCACCGTCCCGAGCTTCGCTCCCGCAGTCGTTGCGCTCACGGTGTAGCCGTTCGGAATGTAGATCGCGACCCGCGCGGTTGCGTCGTCGGCGTTCGAGATCACGGCGCCGATGCGCACCCCGCCGCCGGACCCAGCGGGCGTCAGGCTCGAAGCGACCAGCTTCGGTGAGCTGTACGCCGCCAGCGCCGTGCCGGCAAACGCGAGCGAGGCAGCCGGCACGAGGCCCGAAGCGAGTACGAGGCGGATCGACCTCTTCACCGGTTTCGCCTTCTGGTCACGCAGCGGCGGACTGTAGCTCAGCCCCCTCCGGCCACCTCATACAATCGCCGCGATGGCGGATGCACGCGCAGTCGGGGTCTTCGACTCCGGTGTCGGAGGCTTGACGGTCCTGCACGAATGCCTCGTGACGATGCCGCACGAGGACTTCGTCTACCTCGGCGACCACGCTCGTCTCCCGTACGGGCCCCGGACGAGCGAGGAGGTGCGCCGTTTCGCGCACGAGATCGGCACGTATCTCGAGCGGCTGGGCGTGAAGATGGTCGTCGTCGCCTGCAACACCGCGACGTCGGTGGCGCTGCCCGACCTGCAGGAGCAGCTGACCGTGCCGGTCGTCTCGGTGATCGTCCCCGAGGCGCACGCGGCGGTGCAGGCGACGCGAAACCGGCAGATCGGCCTGCTCGCGACGGAGCTGACCGTCTCCAGCGGTCGCTACCAGTCGCTCGTCCGCACGCTCGACGCCGGTGCGCATGTCACCGCCGTTGCCCTGCCCGAAGCTCGTTCCGCTCATCGAGGCCGGCGACACGTACAGCGACGACGTGGTCGCCGCGGTGCGCGAGTACGCGGCGCCGCTCAAGGAAGCAGGCTTGCGACACGGTGATCCTCGGCTGTACGCACTACCCACTGCTGCGCCCCGTCTTCCAGCGGGCGTTCGGGCGGGAGGTGACGCTCGTCTTCTCGGCGGACGAGACGGCGCGCGAGGTTGCCGAGACGCTCGCGCGCAAGGGCTTCGAGAACGATCCGGACCGCGAGGGGAGCTACCGCTTCCTGACGACAGGCGACCCGGTGCTCTTCCGCACGCTCGGCGAACGTTTCCTTCAACTGCCGCTCGGCGAGGTCGATCAGGTGCGCGTCGCCGAGCTCGAGGAGGTCGCATGACTCGGAACGACGGTCGCCGGCCGGACCAGCTCCGTCCGGTCGTCGCGGATCCCGCATTCCTCGAACAGCCGCACGGCGTCGTCCTCTGGTCGCAGGGGAAGACGCGCGTTCTGTGCACCGCGACGGTCCAGGACGGCGTCCCCCGGTGGCTCTCCCGCTCGGGACGCGGTTGGATGACGGCGGAGTACTCGCTCCTGCCCGCGTCGACCGGCGAGCGCACCGACCGCGAAGCGGCCCGCGGCAGGCAGGGCGGCCGCACGGTCGAGATCCAGCGGTTGATCGGTCGGGCGCTGCGCGGAGTCGTCGACTTTCAGGCGCTCGGCGAGCGGACGGTGTACCTCGACTGCGATGTGCTGCAGGCCGACGGGGGAACGCGCTGCGCGGCGATCACCGGCGCGTATGTCGCGGCCCGGCGCGCGCTCGATCGATTCGGACTCTCGAAGGCGCTCAACGGATCCGTCGCGGCCGTCTCGGTGGGGGTCGTCGAAGGAGCGTCGCTGCTCGACCTCGACTATTCGGAGGACTCGAACGCCGACGTCGACGTCAACGTGGTGATGACAGGCGACGGGCGCTTCGTCGAGGTGCAGTCGACGGCCGAGAAGGTTCCGTTCGAACGGGCCCGGCTCGACGAGCTGCTCGACCTCGCGGCAGCCGGCATCGACGAGCTGCAGCGCTTCCAGGAGGAGGCCATTGCGGTTCCTCGTGAGTGAAGTCCCGACGCTCTCCGGCTGGGGCGTACTCCTTCGACTCTCGATCGCCGGTGGGCTCGGCGCCGCGATCGGCTTCGAGCGCGAGTTGCGGGAGCGCGAGGCGGGGATCCGCACACACCTGCTGGTCGCGCTCGGTTCGGGGCTCTTCACGATCGTCTCGGCGTACGGCTTCAACGAGTTCGTCACGGGTGCCGGAAACGTCGTCCGGACCGACCCGACGCGGATTGCGGCGCAGGTCGTGACGGGCATCGGCTTCCTCGGTGCCGGCGCGATCATCCGCGAGGGCCTGTCGGTCCGCGGCCTCACGACCGCCGCCACGCTCTGGGTCGTCGCCGCGGTCGGGATGGCGAGCGGCGCCGGCTACTACTGGCCCGCAGTGGCGGGGACCGCGCTCACGCTCTTGGCGCTCGGGCCGCTGCGGTACATCGCGTTCAGGACGATCGAGCGGATCAGGCCCGAGGAGAACCGCCTGACCGTTGAGTTGCGCGAGGGACAGTCGGTCGAGCCGTTGCTCGCGCAGGTGAGTGGGCTGCGGTCGTTCGAGCTCGACGAGGAGCGCGACCGGCGCGTCCTGCTGCTCGAGCTCCCGCACGTCGACGAGCAACTCGTCGCTCGGCTGTCGGATCTCGACTACGTGATCGGCGTCCGCTGGCGCCGGTGACGGCGCTGCGGGTCACGCTCTGCTCCGCCAACCCGGGCAAGCTCGTAGAAGTGCGAGAGGCGCTGCCCGGGTGGGAGTTCGAGCTGCTCGAGGCGCGTGACTACCCGGACGAGGACGGCGCGACCTACGTCGACAACGCGCGCATCAAGGCGCGGTTCGGCCGCGAGACCGGCCCGCCGGACCGGTGGATGCTCGCCGACGACTCCGGTCTCGAGCTGGCCGCGCTCGACGGCGCCCCGGGCATCGTCACCGCGCGCTGGGCGGAGGGCCGGCACGTCGAGAAGGCGCTCGCGGCACTCGACGGCGTCTCGGACCGCCGCGCCCGCTACGTCGCGGAGCTCATCCTGCTGGCCCCGGACGGCCGCGAGTTTCGCGGGACGGGCATCCTCGAGGGCGCGATCGCGGAGGCCCCTTCGGGTCGGGCGGGCTTCGGGTTCGACCCGGTCTTCGTCCCACGCGGCGAAGCGAAGACGGTCGCCGACCTCGGCGACGACTGGAAGGCGCGACACTCGCACCGCGCCCTCGCCGCGCAGGACCTCGTCACACATCTGTGACGCTTTCGTCGCACTCTCGTAACCGTGTCTGACACCGGACGTGGCCGTTCCGCGGCACCGCGAGCAGGGAAGTCGCGCTCCGGCTGCCCCTTTCGCACGTGGCCCACGACCGGTGTCTGACACCGGCCGTGGCCGTTCGGGCCATCGCCTACGCGGGCGTGGCCGCGTCCGGCGCTCGCGGCGCGGCCGTGCGGTTGCTTCGCCACCAGTTCACCTCGGCGCCGAGCACGATCACGTTGGCCATCAGATAGAGCCAGACGAGCAGCACGGCTGGGCCCGAGAGGGTCTGCAGCACCGGATTGTGCTTCGACACGTCGACGAACACGGGCAGGAGCTGGAAGGTCGCCTCGAGGATGATCGCCGCCGTGATCGCGCCCGGGAGGACCTCCCGGATCGTCAGATCGGCGTTCGTCAGCACGTAGTACGCAGACGTGAGGAAAACGAAGACCCCGCCGGTCGAGACGATGACCGCGATCACCTGCGCCGAAACGGGATCGCCGGAGAACCCCGCGTACCGCTTCAGCACCTCGCGCCCGATCGAGCCGACGACCAGCGACGCGAACAGCGCCACGAGCGAGCCGACCATCATCATCGTCGCGAGCGCCTTGCCGTGCAGCCACCCTCGGTTCGGCCTGTCGTACACGATGTTGAACGCGCTCTCGAGCACGCTGAAGAACGAAAGCGACGACCAGAGCAGGAACGCACCGCCGACGATGCCCAGCGTCGTCGCATTCGCCTGGATGCCACGCACCGCCCGCAGGATCGAGTCGAGCGACGTGCTCGGGAAGGTCTTCGAGAGCTCCCGCACGAAGAACGAGCCTTCGTCCGCCTGGTTGACGAGCCCGAGCAACGCGAGGGCGAGAAACAGCAGCGGCACGAACGAGAGGAGCGCGAAGTACGCGATCATCGCCGCCAGGTGGGTGCCTCGATCGGCGAAGAACTTGCTCAGGACCCGCCTCACTGGGCGGCAGTATGCTCGGCGGCATGGACGCAGCCCAGGCGATTGCGGATCTGACGGAAATCTCGCCGCAGGTCCGCCACGTCGCGGTGATCGCCGCCGACGGCACGATCGTCGGCTCGAATGCACCGGCCGGGACCGCGGAGCGCCTGACCGACGTCGCGACGCGACTCGTGGGAGAGGCCGAGCGCCTGCGCCCCGGAGTCGCCCAGCTCGAGGCGGCGACGGTGGCCGGCAGCGTCTTCGTCGTCCGCGACGGCGAGCGACTGATCGCAGCGACGACGACGCCCGAGCCGACGGTCGGCCTCGTCTTCTACGACCTGAAGTCGTGCCTGCGCTCCGTGAACGGGGCAGACGATGTCGCCTCGTAGAGTCCTCACGGGCTTCCTGCTCGCAGCAGGCTCCGTGGCCGGCTCGCGTGCTCGTGCGCAGGCGCGCGGCCAGGCGCCGGGAGCGCGTCGACCTCTACGGCGAGGACGGCTCGGTGCAGTCGTTCGCCGACGATTCTCCCGAGGCCGCGAGGCTCCTCCCGATCGCTCGCGAGCTCTTCCCGGCATGACCAGTGTGGAGCTCGGTCGCGCGCTGCGCGAGGCCGCATATCTGGAGGGCGACTTCGTGCTCCGCTCCGGTCGACGGTCGAAGTACTACCTCGACAAGTACCGCTTCGAGACGCGGCCCGACCTGCTCGGCCCGCTCGGAGCCGCGATCGCCGACGCGGTCCGGACCCACGAGCCCGAGGCCGTCCGGCTCGCCGGGCCGGAGCTCGGGGCGGTCCCGCTCGCGGCAGCGGCCTCGCTCGCAGGTGGCTTGCCGTTCCTGATCGTCCGCGGCCAGGCCAAGGATTACGGAACCGCCAACCGCCTCGAAGGCGTCTACGAGGAGGGCGAGCTCGTGTGCCTCGTCGAGGACGTCGTCACCTCGGGCGGCGCTGCGATCGAAGCCGTCGAGGCGCTGCGTGAGGCTGGGCTTCGAGTGGCGAACGCGATCTGCGTGGTCGACCGCGAGGAGGGCGGCGCCGATGCCCTCGCGCGACATGCCGTGCGCCTGCGGCCTCTCTTCACGGGTGCCGAGCTCCTAAAATAGCCCGCAAATCCGCATGGTTAAGCCGATTCGTCCGGCTCCGTTGTTAGGGTTCCTCTCAAGGTCTGAATCCAGTCCCTACCTAGGAGGATTTTCGTTGACGAAGCAGGAGTTCATCCAGAAGGTCAGCCACAAGAGTGGGCTGTCGGCCAGAGACGCGGGTAAGGCCGTGGATTCCTTCATGGAGACGGTGACCGAGACCCTCAAGGCCGGAGACACGGTCAACTTCACGGGCTTCGGCAAGTTCTCGCCGTCTCACCGCGCTGCGCGCCAGGGCGTCAACCCGCGCACCGGCGAGCGTGTCCAGATCGCGGCGACCGTCGTGCCGAAGTTCTCGGCAGGCAGCCAGCTGAAGGCCGCGCTCAAGAGCTAGCCCGGCCGGTTCCAGCACGGTTCGAACGGAGGGCGGCGAGAGCCGCCCTCCGCCATTCGCGTTACCGTTCGAGGCCATGGCTGTGGCGACGTTGACGTTCGCAGATCGCCTTGCCGCCGAGGTTGCGCGCAAGCGGTCGCAGCTCGTCGTCGGACTCGATCCCAATCCGGATCTGCTCCCGGTCGAGCTGCGCGGTGACGTCGCCCGCTTCTGCTGCGGGATCGTCGACGCCGTGGCGCCGCACGCTGTCGCCGTCAAGCCACAGCTGGCCTTCTTCGAAGCCGCCGGGCCTGCCGGGATGGCCGCATTCGACGAAGTGTGCGCGTACGCCCGCCGTGCCGGGCTCCTCGTGATCGCCGACGGCAAGCGCGGTGACATCGGCTCGACCGCGCGCGCCTACGCCGAGGCGTACCTCGGCGGAGAGACGCCGCGTGCCGACGCGCTCACCGTCAACCCCTGGCTCGGGCGCGACGCGGTCGAGCCGTTCCTCGGCGCGGTTCGCCGCGGCGGCGCGGGCATCTTCGTGCTCGTGCGAACCTCGAACGCCGGCGGCGATCTACAGGACGTCGTGCTCAGCGACGGGAGAACCATGTGGCACCACGTCGCCGGGCTCGTCGACGAATGGGGCCAGGATTCGTCGAGCGAGGTCGGACTTTCGTCGGTCGGTGCCGTCGTCGGCGCGACGCATCCGCGCGCGGTTGCCGAAGCGCGTCGCCTCATGCCCCGGACGATCCTGCTCTTGCCCGGCGTCGGCGCACAGGGTGGTGCGGTCGCCGATCTCGGCCGGGCGTTTCAGAGCGGACCGGCCAGCGCGCTCGTCTCGGCGTCGCGGTCGGTCATCTACGCGTACCGAGAGTCCGGCACCGACTTCCGGGAGGCGGCCGGCGCCGAGGCGTCTCGCCTCAAGCGCGAGGTCTGGGCCGCTTCCGGCTGGTAGTGCGGCAAGATGAATGGCGCCGGTACGTTGCACCGGCAGCCTTCCTGCTGGCCGTGACGATCGCGATCATCTTGATTCGGGCCGGCATCAACGCCGGCGGGAGCACGAAACCGGGAGGGACCGTGCCGGCCACACAGACGACGAATGCCCGGAAGGTCGCCCGCGCGAGGCGGTTCTGGACGGTCCGTGCGGGTGACACGTTCGCCGTCATCTCCGTCGCACACCGGCGTTCCGGTCGCGACGATCGCGCGACTCAACCCGAAGCTCACCTCGACGTCGCTCCATATCGGCCAGAAGGTCCGGGTCAAGTGAGACGTCTCGCTCTGCTCGTTCTCGCAGTCCTTGCTGTGGCGCCTTCTGCGCATGCGGCCGCTCCGCCCGTGCGCGCGAGTGCCTGGATCGTCGAGAACGCGGCGACCGGCGAGGTGCTCGCTTCCTCCGACGCGCACGCGCAGCTGCCGATCGCCTCGATCACGAAGCTCATGACCGTGCTCGTGACGCTCGACCACAAGAAGCTCACGGACGTCGTCACCGTCGACCCGCGTGCCGCCGCGGTCGGTGAGTCGAGCGCAGGGTTGGAGCCGGGCGACCAGCTCTCCGTGCACGACCTGATCGAGGCCGCGTTGATCCAGTCGGCGAATGACGCCGCCGACGCGCTCGCCCTCTCGGTCGCGCCGGACTTCCGCGTCCTTCGCCGCGCTGATGAACGAGAAGGCCGCCGAGCTCG
Organism: uncultured Thermoleophilia bacterium; assembly: GCA_963708505.1. Classification (GTDB taxonomy): domain Bacteria; phylum Actinomycetota; class Thermoleophilia; order Gaiellales; family Gaiellaceae; genus PALSA-600. The sequence continues at coordinate 263,319 of CAVPST010000007.1, read as the reverse complement.
GGCTGCACGACACGCACTTCGTCCGGCCTGACGGCCTCGACGCGCCCGGGCATGTCTCGAGCGCGGCCGACGTGACGAAGCTCGCGCGCGTTGCAATGCACACGCGCTTCATCCGCGACACCGTGCGGCAGAAGACGGCGACGATCGCCGGCGGCCGCACATTGCACACGTGGGACGACCTGCTCTCGACGCTTCCACAGACGATCGGCGTCAAGACCGGGCACACCGGCAATGCGGGCTGGTGTCAGGTTGCAGCGGTGCGCGGGCGCGGCGTGACGATCTACGCGACTCTGCTCGGCAGCCCGACACGTGGCGAGCGGAACGACGACCTCGAATCACTGCTCATCTGGGGGCTCGCGCAGTTCCGTGTCGTGCCGGTCGTGCAGCCGAGCCGGGTCTACGCGACCGTGGGGGTCGGCTACGGCAAGAGCCCTGTCGAGCTGGTCGCTTCGACGCCTCAGCTGGCGGTTACTCGAGTCGGCAGGCCGCTCACCGAGACGGTTGTGGCGGCGACTCGGGCTACGCTGCCCGTTCGCCGCGGCCAGGTCCTCGGCCACGTCGAGATCAAGGACGGATCACGCATTGTGGGGAAGCGCGATCTCGTCGCTTCCCGGACGATTAACAAGCCGGGTGCCGTGGGACGATTACGCTGGTACGCCGGTAGGACGCTGCACCACCTGACCAACCTCTTCTGACAGGCACCTGTAGATGATCGTCACCGTCACACTCAATGCGGCGATCGACCGCACACTCACCGTGCCGAACTTTCAGCGCGGGCAGCGGCATCGCGCGAGCGCCGGTGTCACGCTTGCCGGTGGCAAGGGCATCAACGTCGCCCGGACGCTGAAGGCGCTCGGAGTGCCGGTGGTCGCGACAGGCCTCGTCGGCGGCGTCACGGGGGCGCGGATCGTCGCGGAGCTCACCGAGGAGGCGATCCTCAACGACTTCGTCCGCATCGACGGCGAGTCGAGGACGTCGACGGCGGTCGTCGATCCGACCGCCAGCACGTACACCGAGATCAACGAGTGGGGGCCCGCGGTCACCGACGAGGAGCTCGGAATGCTGACCGAGAAGCTGCGCTACCTGACGCAAGGGGCGGAACTCGTCGTCTTCGCCGGCTCGCTGCCGCGCGACGTCGCTGACGACTTCTACGCCGAGGCCGTGCGGGAGTTGACCCGCCGCCAGGTCGGGGTCGTGCTCGACTGCGAGGGCGAGCCGCTGCGGCTCGGCGTCGAAGCGGAGCCGTTCCTCGTCTCGCCGAACCAGTCCGAGGCCGAGGGCCTCGTCGGCCAGGAGTTCCACGACGACGAGGACTTCCTCCTCGCCCTCGACCGCATCGCCGAGATGGGCGCCCGCAACGTGCTGATCACGACCGAGACCGGTTGCGTCGCGCTGCTTCGTGAGGATCGCGAGGCCGAGCGGTACCGCGCGACTGCCCCGCTGCTCGAGCCGGTTTCGACGGTCGGTGCGGGGGATGCGCTGCTCGGTGCCTATCTTGCAGGGCGCCACAATGGGCGCACGAATGCCGAAGCGCTGCGCGCGGCGGTCGCCACCGGCGCCGCCTCGACGCTCGAGGCCGGAGCCGGCCGCTTCGACGTCCGGCAGGCATCGCGCCTGCAGGCCGGGGTGGACGTCTCCGAGCTCACGCCCGTGCAGGCGTAGGCAGCTCCCATCCGCTGACGCCGGTACCCTTCCCGGATGGACGTCGGAAAACTCGAGCTCGACGCTGCAGCGAGCACGCTTCCGGCGAAATTCGCGCGCGAAGGGTTGACGTTCGACGACGTGCTGCTCGTTCCCGCTGAGTCGTCGGTGCTGCCGAACGACGTGTCGACGGCGGCGCGCCTGACGCGCACGATCGCGCTCGAGGCGCCGGTCGTCTCGGCTGCCATGGACACGGTCACCGAGGCGCGCATGGCGATCGCGCTCGCGCGCGAGGGCGGCATCGGGATCGTCCACCGCAACCTCTCGATTCAGGCCCAGGTAACCGAGGTCGACAAGGTCAAGCGATCCGAGTCCGGCATGATCGTCGAGCCGGTGACGCTGCCGCCGCAGGCGCTCGTTGCCGATGCGCTCGACCTGATGGAGCGCTACCACATCTCCGGCGTTCCGATCACCGACGAGGCCGGGCGGCTCGTCGGCATACTCACGAACCGCGATCTCCGGTTCGAGCGGAATCTGACTCAGCCGCTCTCCGAGCGGATGACGGCGCAAGACCTGGTCACCGCTCCTGTCGGGACGACGCTGCACGAGGCCGAGCAGCTGCTGCACCGCCATCGCATCGAGAAGCTGCCGATCGTCGACGCCGAGGGCGTCCTGCGCGGGTTGATCACCGTCAAGGACATCCAGAAGCGCGTCGAGTTCCCGCAGGCGACGAAGGATCAGCAGGGTCGTCTGCGCGTCGGCGCCGCCGTCGGTGTCGGGCCGGACGCACTCGAACGCGCAGAGGCTCTGATCGCGGCGGGCGCCGACGTGCTCGTCGTCGATACCGCGCACGGTCATTCGCTCGGAGTGATCGAGATGGTGGCTCGGGTCGCCGGCCTCTCCGGCGAGTTCGAAGTCGTCGCGGGAAACATCTCGACCGGCGAGGCGGCGCTGGCGCTGATCGATGCCGGAGCCGACGCCGTCAAGGCGGGCGTGGGGCCGGGCGCGATCTGCACGACGCGTGTCGTCGCCGGCGTCGGCGTCCCGCAGATCACCGCTGTCTACGACATCGCCGAGGTCGCCTCCAACCACGGCGTGCCCGTGATCGCGGACGGCGGCATCACGTCGTCCGGCGACATCGCCAAGGCGATCGCCGCCGGCGCCGACACCGTGATGCTCGGGTCGATGCTTGCAGGAACCGACGAGGCACCCGGTGACGTGATCGTCATCCAGGGCGAGCGATTCAAGGAATTCCGCGGCATGGGGTCGCTCGGAGCGATGAAGGCACGCGGCTACTCGAAGGACCGGTATTTCCAGGGAGACGTCGAGGACGTCGACAAGCTCGTCCCCGAGGGAATCGAAGCGCGAGTTCCGTACAAGGGCCCGGTCAGCGGTGTCCTGCACCAGCTCGTCGGCGGGCTGCGCCAGGCGATGGGCTATTGCGGTGCTGCGACCATCGAGTCGCTGCACGATGCGCAATTCGTGCGCATCACGGGCGCCGGGTTGCGCGAGTCGCACCCGCACGACGTGACGATCACGAAGGACGCGCCCAATTACCGGCGCGGCTAGCTCGGAGGACCGCCCGGTCCTGATCGTCGACCTCGGCGGCCAGTACTCGCAGCTGATCGCACGCAGGGTCCGGGAGGCGCGGGTCTACTCGGAGCTGGTCTCGCACCGGTCGTCCGTCGACGACTTGCGAGAGCGCAACCCCGCCGCCCTGATTCTTTCGGGCGGTCCGGCTTCCGTCTATGCCGACGACGCGCCCCGGCTCGACCCGTTGCTGTTCGAGCTCGGCATTCCTACGCTCGGCATCTGTTACGGCGCCCAGCTGCTGGCGCTCGAGCTCGGCGGCCAGGTCGACCGCACGGATGTTTCCGAGTTCGGGCGCACGGCGCTGCAAGCGTCAGGCGGGCGGCTCTTCGCCTCGCATCTCGGCGAGCAGACCGTCTGGATGTCGCACCGCGACACGGTCGTCGCGCCGCCAGAGGGCGCGCAGGTCGTCGCGACCTCACACCACACGCCGGTTGCAGCCTTCGAGGACGGCGAACGGAAGCTCTACGGCGTGCAGTTTCACCCCGAGGTCGCGCACACGCAGCACGGCCAGGCCGTACTGCAGAACTTCCTCTACGACGTCGCAGGCGCGTCGCCGGCGTGGACGCCCGCGGCGGTGATCGACGAGCAGGTTGCGCGGATCCAGGCGCAGGTCGGGGAGGACCGCGTGCTCTGCGCCCTCTCCGGGGGCGTCGACTCTGCGGTCGCGGCGCTGCTCGTCCATCGTGCGGTCGGCGACCGGCTCACCTGCGTCTTCGTCGACCACGGTCTCCTGCGCAAGGGCGAGGCGGAACAGGTCGTCGAGACGTTCGACGGCGTGTTCCATGTGCCGCTCGTCCACGTGCAGGCGCAGGAGCGGTTCCTGGCGCGGCTCGCCGGCGTCACCGATCCCGAGCAGAAGCGCAAGGCGATCGGGGAGGAGTTCATTCGTGTCTTCGAGGAGGAGGCGCGCAGTCTGGGCGACGTTCGCTGGCTCGTCCAGGGGACGCTCTACTCCGACGTGATCGAGTCCGGCGGCACCGACGGCGTCGCCGAGACGATCAAGTCCCACCACAACGTCGGCGGCCTGCCGGACGACATGGAGATGGACCTCGTCGAGCCGCTGAGGCTGCTGTTCAAGGACGAGGTGAGGCGCGTCGGCGAAGAGCTCGGGATGCCGGAGCGCATGGTCTGGCGCCAGCCGTTCCCCGGGCCGGGCCTCGCGATCCGGATCATCGGCGAGGTGACCGAGGAACGTCTGGAGGCACTCCGCGAGGCCGACGCCATCCTGCAGGACGAGGTTCGGCGTGCGGGGTTGTACCGCACGCTCTGGCAGTCGTTCTGCGTGCTGCCGGCAATTCGGTCGGTGGGGGTCCAGGGCGACTCGCGCACCTACGGCTATCCGATCGCGATCCGCGCCGTCACCTCGGAGGATGCGATGACCGCGGATTGGGCGCGCCTTCCCTACGACCTCGTCGAGCTCGTCTCGTCCCGCATCATCAACGAGATCCCAGCCGTGAATCGCGTCGTGCTCGACGTCACGTCGAAGCCGCCCGCGACGATCGAATGGGAATGAGCGTTCCCGTATCGCCTCGAGACCGAGCGTCTCGTCATCCGCTGCTGGGAGCCCGAAGACGCGCCGCTGATGAAGGAAGCTGTCGACGCGAGCCTCGAGCATCTGTTGCCGTGGATGCCGTGGGCGCGCTTCGAGCCGCAGTCCCTCGACGAGAAGCTTGAACTGGCACGCCGCTTTCGCGGTGAGTTCGACCTGGGCACGAACTTCGTCTACGGCGTCTTCGAGCCCGACGAGTCGCGCGCACTCGGCGGCTCCGGGTTGCATCCGCGCGGTGGTGAGGGCTCGCTCGAGGTCGGCTACTGGGTGCGCGCCGACGCCGTCGGGCAAGGCATCGCGACGGAGGTGGCAGCGGTGCTGACGCGGGCGGGTTTCGAGCATTTCGGTCTCACGCGGGTCGACGTCCAGGTGGATCCGGAGAACGAGCGGAGCGCGCGCGTGCCGCAGAAGCTGGGCTTCAAGCAGGACGGCCGACTCCGTGCCAGGCTCGAGCCGAAGGAGGACGGCGGCCCACGCCGCGACTCGCTGCTCTTCTCGATGCTCGCCTCCGAGGTCGCGGGCTCACCGTGCGCGGCGTACGAGTACACGGCGTACGACGCGCTGGGCCGCGAGCTCTGACCGCGCGCCCGACGGCTGAGTCTGACGTGAGTCAGACACGTGTCTGACACACGGAAGTGCGACCAGAGTCGAACGAAAGAGTCACGCCGTTCCGGGAAATGCAGTCGCCGAGCCGGATTGCGCGATCCACCTCTTATCGTTTTCAAGACATAAAAGGAGCGCGTTCGGCAGAGTCGATCGCGGCCTCGAGTCGGGCGGATGCGTCAGACGTGTGTCTGACAGGAGTCAGACTCAGGGGTTGGGGCCAGGGCTAGGTCCGCGGCCCGCCGGCCACGTAGATGACCTGGCCCGAGACGAAGCTCGCGTCCTCCGAGCACAGGTACGCGATCGTGCCCGCTACGTCTTCCGGCAGGCCGACTCGCCGGAGCGGCGTCTGGGCTGCGACTGCCTCCACGAACTGGTCGAACGGAACGCCCATCCGCTCCGCCGTCTGTTTCGTCATCGCCGTCGTGATGAAACCGGGAGCAACGCAGTTGACGTTGATGTTGAACGGGCCGAGCTCGATCGCGAGCGTCTTCGTCATCCCCTGCAGGCCGGCTTTCGCCGTCGAGTAGTTCGTCTGACCCCGGTTGCCGAGCGCGGACGTCGACGAGATGAAGACGATCTTGCCGCGCTTCTGCTCGACCATGTGCTTCTGGGCGGCCTGCGCGGCGAGGAACGACCCCTTGAGGTGCGTGTCGATGACGGCATCCCAGTCGTCGTCGCTCAGCTTGAAGAGCATGTTGTCGCGGATGATCCCCGCGCAGGTGACCAGGATGTCGAGCGCGCCGCCGTGCGACACGGCCGCGTCGACCGCGCTCTCGACGTCCTCGCGCGACGTGACGTCGCAGCGGACGGCGACCCCTCCGATCGCAGAAGCCGTCTCCTTCGCCGCCGTCTCGTCGAAGTCGGCGACGACGACTTTCGCACCCTCCGAGGCGAGCCGCGCGGCCGTGGCCGCGCCGATCCCGTTTGCGCCGCCCGTGACCAGCGCTGTCTGCCCGGCGAATCTCATACGGGCGGAAGTACTACCGGATCGTATTTGGCACGGATGGTGTCGACGTACGCGGCGAGCGTGTCGGCGATCGCAGGCGTCCTCGATCTCGAGCACGTTCTCCGCGTTCCGCTCGCCGCTACGCGAGAGGTTGAACGATCCGACGAACACCGTGTCGTCGCAGACGGTCACCTTCGCATGCATGAAGTCGTGCACCGTGCCGTCGCCGTACGGTGTCGAGTTCTTCCCGGTGAACGGGCCGGCCATCACATGCTGCAGGAGCGGGAGCTTCCACGAGACGTTGCGGTTCTCCCGCCACTGGTGCACCACCTCGCGGATCTGTGTCGCGTCGACGCAACCCGCGAGGTCGACCGACCGGTCGGCGATCACCTGCGCGAGCGTGCCCGAGCACCGGGCCGGTCGTGATCACCGGGGAGCAGATCCGCACGCGTCTGCGGGCTCGCCGGATCAGCTTGGCGATGCGAATCGAAAGATCCTCGCCGTGCCCCGGCGTCATCCAGGCGCGGACGCCGTCGTCCCACCGCGGGTCGACGAAGCCGCTCCTTGCCACGTCGCCCGTCGACCAGAGCTGCTCGAAGTCCAGCTCGAACGCCTTGGCGATCGCTGCGGAGTGAACGACCGAGATCACATTCTCCTGCCTCGACCACGAGTCGTCGGTCCAGTTCAGCGAGCCGGTCCACACCGACTCGCGGTCCCGGATCACATACTTGTGGTGCATGAGATCGGGCACACCTGCGATCGCCTTGCCCTCGACGGGAAGCGTCGCGATCAGCAGCGTGTCGGGTTCTGGGCGGCGGCGGCACCGGAATCGGGTTGGCGTGGTCGACGTTGAAGGCCAGCCGGACCTTGACGCCGCGTGCGGCGGCGCGCGCGAACGCGTCGCCGACGATTCGTTTCGTCTCCTCTCCGAGGTTGAAGTCGTACTGGGCGAGGTCGAGGGACGTCTTCGCCTCGTCGAGGAAGCCGGCGACTCTGCCGTGCGACGTCAGGCGGCTGCTGCCCACCGTCCGTCAGAGTTGTGATCTCGATGCGTTCGTTCATGAACCGAATCGTCACGGCCCGGATCGGCGGGACGACCAACTTTTACAGGGACGGCGCCGGCGCTGCGCTCCGACGTTCCCGACTCGAGGCATATCTCGACTCACGTACGACCGCGACCTGGCTGCTGGTCGGCGAGGCGCCCGGCTACCGCGGCGCGCGGATCTCGGGGCTGCCGTTCACCTCCGAGCGCCAGCTCACCGGCTCCGGGCCGGGTGAGTCGACCGCGACGATCGTCCATCGCGTCCTCGCGGAGCTCGGTCTGACCGACGATGTCCTGCTCTGGAACGTCGTGCCGACGCACCCCGGGACGATGACCTCGAACCGCCGGCCGACGCGTTCCGAAATCGAAGCAGGGCGTGCGTTCGCCGTGGAGCTCGCGCGCGGGCGCCGCGTCGTCTGCGCGGGCCGAATCGCGCACGCCGCACTCGGCGGTGTGTACGTGCGTCACCCGTCACATGGCGGCTCCACAGCCTTCGCCGAGATGCTTCACGCAGCGGTCGCGTCGTGAACGTCGTCCATCGCAACGCGTTCCTGCTGGCGGCCGGGCTCGTCTTCCAGTCCGGGATGATCCAGCTCGCGGTCGCGCTCGGGACCGTCACGCTCGTCACCGTGACCGGGATCCAGGGGATTCTCGGTGCGGGGCCGGCCGTCTTCCTGATCGCCGGCGCGGTCGCCGTCGGGCCGGCCGGCCGTCTCTCGGACCGAATCGGGCGGATGCCGGTGATCCGCAGCGGGTTCGTCCTCGGGATGATCGGGCCGGCGGTGACCGCGGGAGGCTGCGCGGTGCGATCCGGCGCGCTCGTCGTGGCCGGGCTCGGCCTGTGCGGCGCCGCACAGTCGATCGTCCTGCTCTCTCGCGCCGCGGCGGCGGAGATGTTCCCACCGGAGCGACGCGCGCGCGGCATGTCGATCGTGCTGTTCGGCGTCGTGTCCGGGGCGATCTGGGGACCGCTCGTCTTCGGGCCGATGTTCGCCAACCGGGCTCTGACCGCACACGAGCTCGTCGTCCCGTGGCTGGCCGCGGGAGCGTTCCCGCTCGTCGGCCTGGCGATCTCCGCCGGCGTGCGGCCCGACCCGAAGACGCTCGGCTACCACGACCCGGACCTCGACCGGCTGCCCGCCGCCCCTCTGAAAGTGATCCTCCGGCGGCCCGGTGTGGCGACGGCGATGGTCGGCGCCGTGGGGAGCTTCTCCGTGATGGTCGGGGTGATGAACCTTGCCGGCTACATCGCCGTCGGCCACGGACATGCACACGGCGACGTCTTCACGATCATCAGCCTGCACATCGTGGGGATGTACGGCCTGATCCTCATCGTCGGAGAGCTCGTGGAGCGCATCGGCCGGAGCCGGTCGATCGTCGTCGGGCTGGCGCGTGATGGCGGTCTCGAACGTCGGGCTCGTCTGGCTCGACTCGATCGCGGGCATGAGCCTGTCGCTCTTCGGCCTCGGACTCGGCTGGTGCCTCAGCTACGTCGCGTCCACGACCGAGCTCGTCGGACTGGCGTCGCCCTCCGAGCGGGGAGGTCTGGTCGGGTTCACCGACCTCCTCTCGAGCCTGGTCGGCGCCGCGCTCGCCCTCGGCGGCGGTCTCGTCTACACCGGGGCCGGCGGCTCCGTCCCGCTTGCGCTCGCCGCGACCGGTCTCTCGATCCTCGCAGCCGCCTGGGTGGCCGGGAATCGGCTCCCCGCCTCGGCAACGCTTGCGCCCGCCGAGAGTTGACCGCTGCTACCATTTCGCCCCGGCGGACGCCTGGCGTTCCGCCCTTTCTCCGTATGAAGACGTATAACGCCAAACCGGGCGAGATTCAGCGCGACTGGGTCATCGTCGACGCCGACGGCAAGACACTCGGCCGTCTCGCGACGCACATTGCCGACCGCCTCCGCGGGAAGGGCAAGCCCACCTACACGCCGCACGTCGACACCGGCGACTTCGTCGTCGTCGTGAACGCCGAGAAGATCGCCGTCACGGGGAAGAAGCTCGACCAGAAGATGTACTACCGGCACTCCGGCTACCCCGGCGGGTTGCGCGAGCGGACGCTCCGCGAGCAGCTGAACCGTCAGCCGACCGAGGTGCTGCGCAAGGCGGTCAAGGGCATGTTGCCCCGCAACAAGCTCGGCCGCGCGCAACTGACAAAGCTGAAGATCTATGCCGGGCCGGAGCATCCGCACGAGGCCCAGGCACCGACTCCTCTCGAGGTGTAAATGTCCGCGACTCCCGCTCAGTACCTAGGCACCGGCAAGCGCAAGACGTCCGTTGCGCGCGTGATCCTCCGCCCGGGCGCCGGCCTGACCTGGATCAACGGCAAGACGATCGAGGAATACTTCCCACGCATGGTTCACCAGATGCTGGCGACCGCGCCGCTCAAGGTGGCCGGCCTCGAAGGCCAGTACGACCTGCGCGTCCGCTTGCACGGCGGCGGCCCGTCCGGCCAAGCAGGTGCGATGCGGCACGGCATTGCGCGCGCCCTCGTCGAGGTCAACCCAGAGCTCCGCGCGTCGCTCAAGCGCGCCGGCTTCCTCACGCGCGACGCCCGCGTCGTCGAGCGTAAGAAGGCCGGACTCCACAAAGCCCGCAAGGCGCCGCAGTTCAGCAAGCGGTAACCGCGCCACAGCTGATGGCGCGGAGGTACTTCGGCACCGATGGTGTCCGCGGCGTCGTGGGCGAGTTCCTGACGCCGGAGCTCGTCGAGCGCCTGGGTCGCGCCGCCTCGCTGTGGACCGGTGCTGCGAAGGTGTTCGTCGGCCGAGACACGCGCTCGAGCGGCGTCGAGCTCGAGGAAGCCTTCGCGCGCGGAGTCGTCTCGGCCGGCGGGGACTGCATCCTCGGCGGCGTCCTCCCGACACCCGCAGTTGCGCTGCTTGCGCTCGACCTCGGCGTCGTCATCTCCGCGTCGCACAACCCTCCTGAGTACAACGGCGTCAAGTTCTTCGACTCCCAGGGGCACAAGCTCTCCGACCAGGCGGAGGAGCAGATCGAGGAACTGCTCGCCGCAGCCCCCGGCGTCGACCAGGGACGCATCGAGCACGTCGAAGTCGCGACCGACTCGTACCGTGAGCACGTTCTCGAACGCTTTGGTTCGGACCTCGGTGGCCTGCGCATCGTCGTCGACTGCGCGAACGGAGCGTACGCCGGGCTCGCGCCCGAGGCATTCCGGGAGTGCGGAGCGGAGGTGCTCGCGATCGGCGACAGCCCGGACGGCGAGAACATCAATGTCGGCTGTGGAGCGACCGACCTCGCGCTTCTCCAGCAGACGGTGCGCGAAGGCGGCTACGACCTGGGGATCGCCTTCGACGGCGACGGCGACCGGATGCTCGCGGTCGACGAGCGCGGCGAGTCGGTCGACGGCGACCAGATCATCGCGGTCCTCGCGCTCGACCTGGAGGTCGACCGGGTCGCCGTGACGGTGATGGCCAACCTCGGCTTCCACTCGTTGATGCGCGAGCACGGGATCGACGTCTTGACCACCGACGTCGGCGACCGCTACGTGCTCGATGCGCTCCAGCGCTCCGGCGCAGTCCTCGGCGGCGAGCAGTCCGGGCACATCATCTTTCTGCGCGACCACGTGACGGGCGACGGCCTGGCCGCCGGCTTGCTGCTCTGCTCCGCCCTGCAGGGCCGGCCGCTCTCCGAGGTCGTCTCGGTCATGCCTCTGTACCCCCAGGTGAAGGAGAACGTCCGCGTCGAGCGTGCGCGAGCTGACCCCGGCGATCGTCGCCGAGGTGGCCCGGCTCAATGCCGAACTGGGTGAAAAAGGCCGCATTTTGGTGCGTCCGTCCGGCACGGAGCCGTTGATCCGCGTCCTCGCCGAGGCGGAGAATCGAAGAGGTTGCCGCAGAGGCCTGTGCTAGCATCACCGCGCTCGTTCGACGAGAGCTCGGCTGACCTTTTCCGACGCTGGATGAGGCCCGCAGCCGGGCTTTTGCGTTTTCAGGCGCCTTTTCGAGGGCAGAGTCCGGTTTCCGCCGGTCTGACGAAGGAGGCTCGGTATGTGCGGGATCATCGGATACGTCGGCAGCCGCGCAGCCAAGCCGCTTCTGATTCAGGGCCTCGAGCGGCTCGAGTACCGCGGCTACGACTCCGCCGGCGTCGCGCTGCTCGAGGACGACGGGCTCGAGTACGTCCGGGCCGTCGGGAACCTCCAGATCCTCAAGGAGAAGGCGGCGCCGAACGCGTCGCAGTCGACCACCGGCGTCGGCCACACGCGCTGGGCGACCCACGGCGGGGTGACCGAGGCGAACGCGCATCCACTCACTGCCTGCGACGACTCGCAGCTCTCCATCGTCCTGAACGGGATCGTCGAGAACTACCGCGAGCTTCGGCAAGAGCTGCAAGACGCCGGCCATTCGTTCTCCTCGGAGACGGACGCGGAAGTCGTCGCGCACCTCGTCGAGGAGGCGTATGACGGCGATCTCGTCGCTGCCGTGCGCGCGACGTACCTGCGGCTCGAGGGCCACTTCACGTTCGTGCTCATCCACCGCGACCACCCGAACCATCTGGTCGGTGTCCGCCACCAGACCCCGATGGTCGTCGGCCTCGCCGAAGGCGAGAACTTCCTCGCCTCGAACCTGGCCGCCTTCCTCTCGGAGACACGGCGCGTGCAGTTCCCCGACGACGGCGAGATCGCCTCGATCACGCCTGAAGGCGTGACGATCATCGACGCGAGGAGCGGCGCGGAGGTCGAGCACGAGGTGATCGAGATCGACTGGGACGACGCCGCAGCGGAGCGGTCCGGGTACGAGACCTTCATGCTCAAGGAGATCTACGAGCAGCCCGAAGGTGTCGCCGAGACGATCGGAGACCGCGTCCGGCACGGCCATCTGGTGCTCGAGGGGCTCGGCATGACCGAGGAGGAACTGCACGACCTGCGCCGCATCGTCATCGTCGCCTGCGGCACCTCGTACCACGCCGGGGTCGTCGCCAGGTACGCGATCGAGGAGTGGGCTCGCGTGCCGGTCGAGCCCGATGTCGCGAGCGAGTGGATCTACCGGAACCCGGTCCTCGATCCGGGCACGCTGGTGATCGGCATCTCGCAGTCCGGCGAGACGCGCGACACGATCCAGGCGATGAAGCTCGCGCGCGAGAAGGGCGCGCGGACGGTCGCGATCACGAACATGATGGGCTCGCAGATCACGCGCGAGGTCGATTCGACGCTGTACACGCGCACCGGTCTCGAGGTCGGCGTCGCCGCGTCGAAGACCTTCACCGCGCAGATCTCGCTGCTGTTCCTGGTCGGTCTGAAGCTCGCGCAGCTCCGCAGCACGCTGCCCAGGAACGAGATCGAGTTCATCCTCGACGAGCTGTACGACCTGCCGGCCAAGATGCAGCGTTTCCTCGACGCGGATCATCCGATCGACGACATCGCGCGCCGGTTCCACGAGCAACCGTTCTTCCTCTATCTCGGGCGTCACATCGGCCTGCCCGTCGCGCTCGAGGGCGCGCTCAAGCTGAAGGAGATCTCGTACATCCCGACCGAGGCCTACTCGGCCGGCGAGATGAAGCACGGGCCGATCTCGCTGCTCGAAGAGGGCACCCCGGTGGTCGTCGTCGCGACCCGGATCCACGTCTACGAGAAGATCGTCTCCAACATCCAGGAAACTCGCGCCCGAGGCGCCCACGTGATCGCGATCGCGACGGACGGCAACGAGGACATCCAGCACCACGCCGACGACGTGATCTACGTCCCGGAGTCGCCGGCGTTCCTGCAGGCGGCGCTCGCAATCCTGCCGCTGCAGTTGCTCGCCTACCGTATTGCACGCCTCCGCGGGCTCAACGTCGACCAGCCGCGGAACCTGGCGAAGACCGTCACGGTCGAGTAGAGACCGCCTCGCGCGCCGTCTCCATGAACGCACGCGCGGCCGGCGAGCTGTAACGGTCGCGGTGCCGTGCGAGCGCAACGATGCGCGACGGCACCGCGCCGCCGAGGTCGACGACTGCGATTCGCGGATCGGACACGTCGACGGTCAGCCTCGGCATGACCGCGATGCCGACTCCGGCGGCCACGAGGCCCTGGATCGTCGGGTTGTCGTTCGAGCGATACGCCCAGTCGGGCTCGATGCCCTCCGCCTGGAACGCTGCGACGATCTGGGAGACGGCATGGCTGTCGCGGAACCCGACGAGCGGCTCGGCGGCGATCTCGCGCAACGTCGGCCGTCGCGCCGCCAGCGGTGACCCCGCGGCAACGATCAACACGTGCGGATCTCGCAGCAGCTCGGTCGTCTCGAGCGGTGCGTCGCCGACGGGCAGGAGCACGAATCCGACGTCGACCTCGCCGCGCTCGACCGCCACGGCGATCTCCTCGTCTTCGAGCTCGTCGAGCTTGATCTCGACCTTCGGCCAGCGGTCGCGGTAGCGGCGCATGATCTCCGGCAAGAGGCGGGCGCCTGCCGACTGGAAGGTGCCGACGCTCAGCGTTCCCACCTCGCCCGCGCGGAGAGCGTTCAGGTCGGCGTGCGCTGCCTGCATGCGCGCGACGATCGACTGGGCGTGACGCAGCAAGAGCGCGCCCGCCTCGGTCAGCGAGATCGGCCTCGGGCCGCCCGGGCGCTCGACGAGACGCTCCCCGACGATGCGCTCGAGCGTCGCGATCTGCTGGCTGACCGCCGACTGGGTGTAGCCGAGACGGGCGGCCGCCCGGCCGAACGAGCCCTCGTCTGCGAGCGCCTGCAGGGCGGCGAAGTGGCGCAGCTCGACCCCGAGCCAACTATCAGATTCCATGATGAACAATAGTACTATCTCCATTTGCACTGATAGTCCCTGCGCAGGCACTGTTCGGACATGACTGCTCTCCTCGTTCTCCTCGTACTCGTCGTGGTCTGCGTGCTCGCCGCCCTCGCCGGCGTCGACTCGCGGCCGGTCGAGCCCGCGCGCCACCGCCCCAACTGGTCGTAACGATCCGTATACCCTAAGGGGGTATGTGGATCGTCGATGGGCTGAGGCACGCCTTCCAGATGTTCTGGGAGGTGTGGTGGGCTCTCGTCCTCGGGTTCGCACTCTCCGGCATCGTCCAGGCGTGGGTTCCTCGAGCGCGTCTCCAGCGCGCCCTCGGCGGCCGCAGGCTGCGGGAGGTCTCGCTCGCGACCGCCCTCGGCGCTGCGTCGTCGTCATGCTCGTACGCCGCGATCGCGATCGCGAAGTCGCTGTTCCAGAAAGGCGCAAGCCTCGTCTCGGCGATGACGTTCCAGTTCGCCTCGACGAATCTCGTCTTCGAGCTCGGGCTCGTCCTGTGGGTCCTGCTCGGCTGGCAGTTCACGCTCGCGCAGTTCGTGGGCGGCATCGTGCTGATCCTCCTGCTCTGGCCGGCGTTGACGCTGCTCGTCGCACGCGATCGTGAGGAACGCATCCGCGAGCACGCGGTCGCGGCCGACACGGGCCACGCCCACCATTCCGCCGGCACGGAAGGACTGTCGTGGCGCAGGCGACTCGGCTCGCTGCAGGCGTGGTCGGATGTCGCGCACAACTTCCGGGGCGACTGGGAGATGCTCTGGAAGGAGATCGCCGCCGGGTTCCTGATCGCCGGCTATGTGTCGACGCTTCCGATGGACTTCTTCAACCGCCTGTTCCTGACCGACGCGCCGGCTCCGCTGAGGCTCGCCGAGAACGTCATCGTCGGTCCGATCGTCGCGGCGCTTGCGTTCGTGTGCTCGATCGGGAACATCCCGCTCGCGGCCGTGCTCTGGAGCGGCGGAATCTCGTTCGCCGGCGTGATCGCCTTCATCTTCGCCGACCTGATCATCATCCCGATCGTCCTCGCGTACCGGAAGTACTACGGCGGCCGGTTCGCGGCGGAACTGGTCGCCGTGATGTTCGGGGCGATGGTCGTCGCCGCGCTCGTCGTCGATGTCGTGTTCTCGGCGCTCGGACTGGTGCCGACGCAACGCCCGTCGCTCGCCTCGATCTCGGAGCGGCCGATCGCCTGGAACTACACCTCGATCCTCGACATCGTCTTCACGGTGGTGTTCGTCGCGCTGATCGCGTTGACGGTGCGCCGCGGCGCGAAGGATCCGGTCTGCGGCATGACCGTCGACCGTCAATCGGGCAATCCGACCTCCGTGCATCGGCGGGCCGGACGTTCCATTTCTGCGGCTCTCACTGCAAGCACACATTCGACGCCGACCCGGAGGCCTACACATGACGCACGGCTACGTTCGGACCAAGCAGAAGGACGTGCTCACCCGCCGGCTTGAAGCGCGCAGAGGGCCAGGTGCGCGGCCTGCAGCAGATGATCGAGGACGAGCGGTACTGCATCGACATCCTCACCCAGATCTCGGCGGTCCGGGCAGCGCTCGACGGCGTCGCGCTGAAGGTGCTCGAGGATCACGTCCAGCACTGTGTGCGCGAGGGCGGCGCCGAGAAGGCCGCCGAGGTGACAGCAGCCGTCGAGCGGCTGATTCGCTCCCGCTGACCCTCGTTGCCGCCGCCGGCGAGGTAGGATCGGCGCGTGGCTGCTTCGGTGGACGTGCTACATCGCGTACCGCTCTTCGCCGAGCTCAATCAGCGTCAGCTGAAGCGGCTTGCCGCCGACTTCCGCGAGCGGCGCTTCAAGGAGGGCACCCCGATCGTTCGCCAGGACGAGATGAGCGGGGTCGGGTTCTTCGTGATCACCGACGGCGTCGCGGCCGTCGAGATCGACGGCCGGGAGGTCGCAACGCTCGGCACGGGCGACCACTTCGGCGAGCTCGCGCTGATCAGCGAGGGCGTGCGCACGGCGACGGTCAAGGCGATCACGCCGCTTGTCTGTCTCGAGATCACCTTCTGGGATTTTCGGCGCGTCGCCAAGGCGAACCCGGACATCACCTGGAAGCTGTTGCAGTACGTCGTCGACCTGCTCGTCGACGAGCGTCTCGCCCGGTCACGCGCTTTCGCGCAGGCGCTGTAGCTCCTCTCACTCGGTTTCGCGGCGGCGGCGCTTCGTCTGAGAGCGCCTCTTCTTCTCTTCGAGCCGACGCTCGTTCGACGCGGCGGACGGCCTCGTCGGGCGCCGCGTTCGCGGCACGGCCGTCGCCTCCCGCAGTTGAGCGAGGATCCGGTCGGTCGCGAGCTCCCGGTTCCGCAGCTGCGACCGCTCGTCCTGCGCGATCGCCCGCACGACCGGCCCGAGCAGCCGCAGGACGCGCTCACGTTCGGCGGGCGTCAGCCCGCTCGATCCCTCGACGTCGAAGAGGGCCTCGACCCGGGTCGAGCTCTTCTGCGCGTGCTGGCCGCCGGGACCGCTCGAGCGGGAGAAGCGGAACGCAACTTCCGAGCGAATAGACTCGCTGTCCATGGCTGCCATTCTCCTCGACGTGGATGGCGTCCTGCACGTTTCGGGCACCCCGATCGCGGGAGCCGCGGTCGCCGTCAAGCGCCTCCGCGACGCCGGACACCGTCTTCGCTTCGTGACGAACTCGACGACTCGCTCGCGGTCGCAGCTGGCGGAACAGCTGCGGTCGCTGGGAGTCGAGCTCGACGACGACGAGTTGCAGACGACCGGGGGCGTCGCCGCGCAGGTTCTCGCCGGCAAGCGCGTGCTCGCACTGACGATGCCGGGGTTGCGCGACGACCTGGACGGGCTCCAGCTCGTCGGGATGAACGTCGACGCGGTGCTCCTGGGCGGCGCCGACGAGGGGGAGGAGACGGGGCGGGTGTTCTCGTACCTCAACCTGAATCGCGCCTTTCACGAGCTCGAGGCAGGCGCAGAGCTGTTCTGTCTGCATAAGAACCGCTGGTGGCAGACAGCGGACGGGGCGCGCCTGGACGGCGGCGCGTTCGTCGCCGGGCTCGAGTACGCCGCCGACACCGAGGCGACGGTGCTCGGGAAGCCGAGCTCGGCGTACTTCGCTGCCGCGCTGGCCGCTCTCGACGCCGAGCCCGGCCTGACCTGGATGGTCGGCGACGACATCGAGGGAGACATCCTCGGCGCGAGCAATCAGGGGCTGCGCACCGTGCTCGTCCGCACCGGCAAGTTCAGGCCCGACGATGTCGAACGGTCGCGGATCCAGCCGGACGGCATCGTCTCGTCGCTCGCCCAGCTTCCCGACTGGCTCGAGCGGAATCTCTGATGGCGCTCCGGGTCGGCGTCGACCTGATCGAGATCGAGCGCATTCGTCGAGCGCTTGATCGTCACGGTGAGAGCTTCAAGCGTCGCTGCTTCACGGAGGCCGAGCGTGAGTACTGCGACTCGAAGCCGAATCCCCCGCAGCACTACGCGGGTCGCTTCGCCGCCAAGGAGGCGGTCGGCAAGGCGCTCGGCTCGGGCGTCTATTTCACGTGGCGCGAGATCGAGATCCGCGGTCGCCCGAAGCCGGGCGTGCACCTCTCCGGTCGCACGGCAGCGTGGGCGGAGAAGGTGAACGCCGGCCGGATCGAGCTCTCGATGACGCATTCGCGCGAGCTGGCTGCGGCCGTGGCGGTCGTCGCAGACGAATGAGGCTGCTCCCGCTCCTCACCGCCGAGGAGATCCGCCGGGCCGAGGAGGCCTATCCCGGCTCACTCGACGAGCTGATGACGCGCGCAGGCACGACCGTTGCAGAGCTCGTGCTCCGGTCGTACCCGGGTCGCGTCACGGTTGTCTGCGGCAAGGGGAAGAACGGGGGCGACGGGCGAATCTGCGCCCAGGTGCTACGCGAAACCGGCCGCCAGGTGACGCTCGTCGAGGGAGTCGGCGATCTCGGCGAGCCGGACGTGATCGTCGACGCGTTGCTCGGAATCGGCCTCGACGGTGCGCCGCGGGAGGACGCAGCGCGAATGATCGAGCTGATCAACGCGGCACAGCGTCCCGTCGTCGCGGTCGACGTCCCGTCGGGCGTCAACGCCTCGACGGGCGAGGTCGCAGGCGTGGCAGTGCGCGCGACGGCGACCGTGACGTTCGGCGCGGCGAAGGTCGGCCTGGCGGTCGGCCCCGGCGCACTGCATGCCGGCGCGGTGAGCGTCGCGCCGCTCGGCCTGCGGCCGCGCGAGCACGAGCACTCGCTCGTTCCCGCTTCCATCCTGCTCGACGTGCCGCGAAAACACGCACAGTCGACGAAGTACGCCGCCGGCTCCGTGCTCATCGTCGGCGGCTCACGCGGTTTGACCGGCGCGCCGATCCTCGCCGCGCGCGCGGCGTTTCGCGCCGACGCGGGGTACGTGATCCTCGCCGCGCCGGAGTCCTCGCTGCCCGTGCTCGAGTCGAGCGTCGTCGAGGCGGTGAAGGTCCCGCTGCCCGAAGACGGATCGGGTCGCGTCGTACCCCGCGCGGCCGACGCGATTCTCGCAGCCGCGGAGAAGGCCGATGCGGTCGCCGTCGGGCCGGGGTTGGGACGCAGCGACGGAACGATCGAGCTCGTTCGAATCCTGCTCGAGCGGCTCTCGCTGCCGATGGTGCTCGACGCAGACGCGCTCTGGGGCCTCGAGCCGTTCTCACGCGCAGCGCCGACCGTGCTGACGCCACATTCGGGCGAGTTGTCGCGCCTGCTCGGGACCGATGCACGCGGAGTCGACGCTCACCGGCTCGACGCGGTCCGCCAGGGCGGCTTCGCGCTTCGGGGCGGTCGTGCTCCTCAAGGGCGCGGACACGCTCGTCGCGGCCCCGCGAAGCGGTGTGTTCGTGGCGACCTACGGCACACCCGCGCTGGCGACCGCCGGCACGGGAGACGTCTTGACCGGCGTCGTGGCCGCGTTTCTGGCGAAAGGGCTCGAGGCGCAGCTGGCGGCAGCGGCGGCGGCCGTCGCACACGGCGTCGCCGCCGAGCTGGCCGAGCCGCAGACGGGCCTCGTTGCGTCGGATCTGCTTCCCGAGCTTCGTCGTGCACTCGCCGGTCACGGTCTTCAGCGCGCCCCGCTTGCCTGATGCGTAGCGAGGTCACCATCGATCTGGCCGCAGTGCGGCAGAACGCCAAGACCCTGCTGCGAGTGCTCGACGGCGCGGAATTGTGGGCGGTTGTCAAGGCGGACGGTTACGGGCACGGGGCGCGAGACTGTGCGCGCGCAGCGCTCGACGCAGGCGCGACCGCGCTGTGCGTGGCAAATGTCCCCGAGGCCCTGACGCTGCGTGCTGCGCTGCCGGCCGCCCGGGTGATCGTGATGGGGCCGCTGTGGTCCGGAGAGCTCGCAGCTGCGTGCGAGGCGAAGCTCGAGCTCGTCGTGTCCAGCGGCGAGATTCCCGAGGGCGTCGACGTCCATCTGAAGCTCGATACCGGCATGGGCCGCTGGGGTTTCTCGGAGCTGCCGGCGCCGCATCGGAACGTCGTCGGTCTCATGACGCATCTGGCGACGGCCGAGAGCGACCCGCAGTTCGCGCGCGAGCAGCTCGAGCGGTTTCGTGCCGCGACTGCGGCGTGGCCGCAGCTCATGCGGCACGCGGCGAACAGTGCCGCAGCGCTTCGCCTGCCCGAGTCGCGGTTCGACGCTGCGCGCTGTGGGATCGCGCTCTACGGCCTCTCACCATTCGGAGGCGACGCCGCGGACGACGGGCTCGTGCCCGCGCTCTCCTGGCGGTCGGAGCTTGCGGCCGTGCGGCGTCTACCCCCGGGGAGCTCGACCGGCTACCGGCGGCTGTTCGTCGCGGCCGAGCAGAGCTGGATCGGGATCGTTCCGGTGGGGTACGCCGACGGGTTCCGCCGTGATCTGATGGGTACCGAGGTGCTCGTCGACGGCGAGCCGTGCCGGGTCGTCGGTGCGATCTCGATGGACGCGACAGCCGTCCGGCTCGAACGCGAGCTCCCGGTCGGGGCCCCCGTCACGCTCGTCGGGCCGGGTGTGCCGCTCGAGACCCACGCGCGGGTCGCGGGCACGATCACGTACGAGCTCGCAGCGCGGATCGACTCCTCACCGCCTCGTGCCCGTCGCGTCGTGGTCAACGCGTAGGGAGGAGCACACACAACGTCGAGGTGCCGTTGCGATGGCTGATCGCCAACTCTTCGAGCACCTCGTACTGCTTCAGGACGTCGCGCATGATCGCGTCGCCGCGGGGCGTGCGAAACGTGGAGATGATGAACACTCCCCCGGGCGCCAGGAACCTCTCGTAGACGGAGACGCTTGTCGCTGCGTCGCGAAAGTAATGGACGCACTCGTTGAAGACGATCACATCGAACAGGCCGTCGGGAAAGTAGTGCTCGGCGTCGGCGGCAGTGAAGGACGAGTTGTCGTCAACGCGGCCGGCTGCAGCGGCTTGTGCGACGGCGGTCTCGGAGACATCGACGCCGACGTAGCGGCTGTACCCGAGCGGCCGCAAGTGGTCCTGCAGAACGCCCTCGCCACAGCCGACGTCGAGGAGCGTGCCCCCCGGGCGCAGGCGGTGAGCGAGCGAGGCGATTGCCGCGTAGCGGGGCACCTGATGGAGGTCGTGCATGAACGCCCAGTCGCCCGCGCGGTACTTCTGCTCCCACACCGCCTTGTCCGTGGGCGTGTCGCCTCGTGCGATGCGCGTCTCGAGCGCCAGTACCAGCCCGTCCAGCTTCTGCTTGCCCGGGAACTGCCTCGAATAGAGCGCGCGATAGTAGAACGCATAGGCAGGTCTCAGCGTGCGGCGCGCCAGCGCCCACCGCGGCGCGTCCGGCGCGCGTCCTGCCGCCGGCGGGCTGCCGAGAGGCGCTGTCACCGCTTGCTCGGGGTCTGGGCCATCTTCAGACTCTAGGAGCTTTGCGGCGGTTCTGAGCGCTTCAGGCCGCGAAAACCTGCAACGAGTCCCGGCGCGAGGGCCTGCCCCCACGCGAACGGCCGATACCACCGCGGCACGAAGATCTCGCGGCGGTCATGCGCGACCGCGTCGACGATGCGCTTCGCAACGAACGGTGGGTCGACCACGACGCGACCAAGCTTCTTGAGGCGGGCGCGCTGCGGGAAACCGTCCGTCTCGACGAGGCCCGGGTTGACGGTGTTGACGGAGACACCGCGTGGCGCAAGTTCGCGCGCAAGCGATCGCGAGAACGCAAGCTGTGCGTGCTTCGACGCGGAGTAGGGGCCGCCGGCGACCGTGCCTGCGACCGAGACGACGTTGACGACGTGCGAGCCGCGCCCGAGACCGGGAAGGAACGCGAGCACGGTCCAGACCGTGCCGAAGTAGTTGACCCGGATGACGCGCTCGATCGCCTCGATGTCGCCGTCAAGGTAGTTCGTGCGACCCGAGACGCCTGCGTTGCAGACGAGCAGTTCGATGCGAGGGTGACGCCCGAGAACTCGTTCGGCGGCCGCGATCACCGAGTCGCGGTCGCCGACGTCGCACTCTTCGTGCTCGTCCGCGGCCGACGGGCGCCGCGACACGCCGATCACGTACCAGCCGTCGGCGCGTAGCCGGTCGACGAGCGCCGCACCGATGCCGGAGCTTGCTCCGGTCACGACGGCCACTTGCGTCATCTAGAGTCGGCCGTCATGTTCGAGGGAAAGACTGCGCTCATTCTGGGGGTTGCGAACAAGCGCTCGATCGCATGGGCGATCGCGAAGCGCCTCGCCGACGGCGGCGCGCGGTGTGCCTTCACCTTCCAGGGCGAGCGAATCGAGAAAGGCGTGCGCGACCTCGCCGAGACGGTCGCGAGCCCGCTCGTGACGGAGTTGGACGTCCGCGACGACGGTGCTGTCGCACGGGTCTTCGCTGAGGTCGGCGAGGCATTCGGCGGCAAGCTCGACATTCTCGTCCACTCGGTCGCCTTCGCCGCGGCCGAGGATCTCGAAGGCCGGTTCACCGACACGCCGCGCGAGCGCTTCTGGATGGCCGTCGACGTGAGCGCCTACTCGCTGGTGGCGACGGCGCGCGCGGCCGAGCCGCTGATGGAGTCAGCCGGCGGCGGCTCGATCGTCACCATGACGTACCTCGGCGGCGAGCGCGCCGTGCCGCATTACAACGTCATGGGCGTCGCGAAGGCGACGCTCGATGCGTCGGTGCGCTACCTCGCGTGGGATCTGGGCCAGAAGAACATCCGCGTCAACGCGGTCTCGGCGGGGCCGGTGCGAACACTCGCCGCGAGGTCGATTGCGGGGTTCCCGACGATGGAGTCGATCGTCGAGGAGCGCTCGCCACTGCATCGCCACATCGAAGCCGACGATGTCGCCGGCGCGGCGTCCTACCTGCTCAGCGACGCCGCCCGAAACGTGACCGGAACGACGCTCTACGTCGACTCCGGCTATCACGCGATGGGTATGTAGAGCACCGCGAGACCTCGGGTCAGCGAGCCGGTCGAGTCGTGTCGCGGACGACCAGGTCGAGCGGCAGGGTCTCGACGTGTGCGGGAGCCGGCTCGCCTGCCAGCGCTTGCAGGAGGAGCTCGGCGCCCCGGCGACCGCTCTCGAAGAGTCGCTGGCGGACGGTGGTCAGCCCGACGTACGAGGCAATTTCGATGTCGTCGAACCCGATTACCGACAGCTGGTCGGGCACGTCGATCCGCAGCGCGCGCGCGGCTTCGAGCACGCCGAGCGCCTGGACGTCCGACGCCGCGAACACTGCGGTCGGCGGCTCTGGGAGCCGGAGCAATTCGTCCGCGATGCTCCGCGCGACGTGGCGGCTCTGCGTCCCTCTGCGCACGTACTCGGGACGGACCGGGACCTGCGCGGACTGGAGGGCGCGCTGATACCCGGTCGTCCGGTCGCGGCTCGAGTGGAAGCGGAAGGGGTCAGCCGGCTTGTCACCGATGAACGCGATCCGGCGGTGGCCGAGATCGAGGAGGTACTGCGTCGCGAGCTCGCCACCCGCGACGTCGTCGATCACGACGCTTGGTAGGTCGTGATGCCGCGCGTCGATGAGCACGCAGGGGATCGTTTCGGCTCTGAGCCGCCGGACCTCCTCGTCCGGCGGGATCAGGGAGACGACGAGCAGGCCGTCCGTCCGATGGGCGTCGGAGAGCAGACGGAATGCCCGTTGCTGGCGATCCGCCGACTCGACGTCGTAGAGCGCGAGGTCGTACGGCGAGGATGCGAGCGCGGTCACGATGCCGCGGACGCGCTCGATCGGCGAGGCCTCCGTCAGGAACGGCAGTACTACGCCGATCACGAGCGTGCGTTTCAGCGAGAGGTTCTGGGCGACCGAGCTCGGGCGGTACTCGAGCGCGCGGATCGCCTCGAGCACCCGCTCCCGTGTTCCCGCGGCGACGTTCCCGCGGTCGTTGACGACGCGGGAGACCGTGGCGATCCCGACGCCCGCCCGCGCGGCGACGTCCGCGATCCGCGCTGCAGGTTTGGGAATCGCTTCCATGCGGGTAACTTTTTGCCTGTACTGACGTCGAAAGTCAAGGGTGGTTTCCTTGACTTTCCTAGGGATAACGTAATACTCTCGCCGCCCATGTCTCTGAAAGCGCTTCCAATCAGAGGACGCGTTGTGACCCCTGCCGAGCCGATCGGCCAATTCGACGACCGACTCGTACGCCGTTCTCAATAGCTCGAAGGAGGAACTCTGCAGTGAACGGACATCGGAAACCCCGCATCGCTCGCTCGAGGGCCGCACTCGCGCTTGCCATGGTCGTCGCGCTTGCCGTCACGGCGGGCACGGCACTCGGCTCGCGTCAGAACGGGAAGGCATCGACGATCACGGCTCTGATCGGGAGCTCCGGCCCGGCGGAGACGTTCGCCGTCAATAACGCCGCCAAGGCGTTTACCAAGCAGACCGGCATCCAGCTGAACGTGATCGTGGCCTCCGACCTCGGGCAGCAGCTCGCCCAGGGATTCGCCTCGGGCAACCCGCCGGACATCTTCTACCTCGGCAACGACCAGGTTGCGACGTACGCCAAGGCGGGCGACCTCGCGCCGCTCGACAACCTGAAGAACGTCAAGTCCTTCTATCCGAGTCTGCGCGCGGCCTACACGTACCAGGGCCATCTGTATGCAGCGCCGAAGGACTTCTCGACGCTCGCGCTCGTCATCAACACCAACTCCTGGAAGGGAGCGAGGCTGACGAGCAAGGACTACCCGACGACCTGGAAGCAGCTGTCCGCCGTGGCGAAGAAGCTCACGCGGAACGGCCAGGTCGGTCTCTGCACCAACCCTGAGTTCCACCGGCTCGGCGTCTTCATGCTCCAGGCCGGCGGCTGGCTCGTCTCGAAGGACGGGAAGACGGCCACCGTCAACAGCAAGGCCAACGTCGCTGCCTTCAACTTCGTCAAGTCGATGATCAACGCCGGCTCGATGAAGCTGACGAACCAGATCGGCGTCGGCTGGGGCGGCGAGGGCTTCGGGAAGAAGGATTGCGCCATGACGATCGAGGGCAACTGGATCGCCGGCGCGATGAAGGCCGACTACCCGACCGTCCCCTACAAGGCGGTCGAGCTGCCAGCGGGCCCGGCTGGGAAGGGAACGCTCCAGTACGACGGCGGGTGGGGCCTCGCGGCCGCGTCGAAGAACAAGGCCGACGCGATGGCGGCGATCTCCTACCTCACCGCAGACCAAGGTCGAAATGGGGAACGCGAAGGCCTTCGGCGTGATGCCGTCGGTCAGGGCGGACGCGAAGGAGTGGAAGAAGCTCTACCCGCAGTACGCGGCGTTCCTCGCGGGTGCCGACTACTCGACGAGCATCCCGACCGTGCCGGACATCGCGACCGTCCTCGGCGACTTCAACCAGCAACTGCAGGCGCTTCCATCGTCCGATCCGAAGACGATCCTGAACCGGGTCAACGGCGAGCTGCAGACGATCCTGAAGTAAGAAGGTCCCGACCGACGTACCGGTGGAGCCCGCCGGCGGCTTGAGCCGCCGGCGGGCAACGCCCGACATCCCACGGACGAGGAAGGGAGGCGAGAAGTGCCGACGCGCGTCGCGCGAGGCCGTTGGTGGCGGTGGCGGGAGCCCGGGATCCGCGGACATCAGGCGGCGGCGGGCTGGCTGTTCATCGCGCCTGTGATCGTCATCCTCGGCGTGTTCCTCATCGTGCCGATCGCCATGGCGGCCTGGGTGAGCATCTCCGACTGGAACGGCAACGGCAGCCCGTTCGGCGCGAACGCACACTACGTCGGCCTCGAGAACTACCGCCATCTGCTGACGGAGCCCGGGCTCGATCAGAACAACTTCGGCACGTCCATACGCAACAACCTCTATTACGTCGTCTTCGTCGTTCCGATCCAGACGGCGGTTGCCCTCTTCCTGGCCGTCCTCGTCAACAGGCGGCTGAGGGGAGTGGGGTTCTTCCGGACCGCGTTCTACTTCCCGTCAGTCACGAGCTCGGTCGCGATCACGGTTCTTTTCCTCTTCCTCTTTTCGCCGACCGGCGCGATCAACAAGCTCCTGTCGTTCGTCGGTGCGACTGGGCCGGCCTGGTTCTACGACCCGCGCGGCCTCTTCCACGTCATCCTCGGCCAGTTCGGCGTCCAGCAGTCGACGTCGATGTCGAACCAGTTCTTCCTCGGCGTCAGCTACTGGGATTGGCTGTCCGGCCCGAGCATCGCGATGTGCGTCTTCATCATCATGGCCGTGTTCACGACCTCGGGGACGTTCATGCTGATCTTCCTCGCGGGACTCCAGCACATCGACGACTCGATCAACGAGGCGGCGGCGCTCGACGGCGCGACCGAGTGGAAGAAGTTCCGTCACATCACGGTGCCGATGATCCGTCCCGTGCTCTTCACGGTCGTGACGCTTGGTCTCATCGGGACCTGGCAGATCTTCGACCAGATCTACGTCGGAACGAAAGGCAGCCCGTCGAACACGACCTTGACGCCGGCGTTCCTCTCGTTCAACACCTCGTTCAACAGCAACAACTGGGGCGTAGGCGCTGCGATCGCGTTCATCCTCTTCGGGATCATCGTCTTCTTCACGGTCGCGACGCGACTCCTGACGCGCAATCCGGACCGCGTGCCGCGACGGCGCCGCTTCGGGCCGACCCAGGGTGCCGGCGACCCGAACGCGTCCCGCGTCGCTTCGGCCACGCCGGGAAGCGCGCCGTGAGCAGCTCCGTCGCCAAGAGCGACGCGCGTGCGGTGCGTGGACGCCGTTTTGGCAGCGTGCTGACCTTCAGCTTCCTGATCGTGATCGCATTCGTTTACATCTTTCCGTTCGTGATCGCGATCGTCACGTCGTTCAAGACGGAGCCGAACGCGACCGCCAACCCACTCGCCCTCGTCCCGGACCCGCCGACCACGAGCGCATTCCACGACCTGTTCAAGAACCAGGACTTTTTTCTGTGGGTGAAGAACTCCGTGATCGTGACGCTCAGCGTCACGTTCTTGCGCGTGTTCCTCGACAGCCTTGCAGGCTACTCGCTCGCGCGTCTCCGCTTCCGCGGACGCGCTGCAGCCTTTGCGACGATCGTTGCCGTGATGGCGGTGCCGGGGGTTGTGCTCTTGATCCCGAAGTTCCTGATCATCCGGCAGCTCGGGATCTACGACACCTACTACGGAATGATCGTGCCGCTGCTGGTCGACGCAGCCGGCGTGTTCATCATGAAGAACTTCTTCGAGTCGATCCCGATCAGCGTCGAGGAGTCGGCTCGGATCGACGGGGCGAGCCTGTTCCGCATCTACTGGTCGATCGTGTTGCCGATGGCACGTCCCGCCCTCATCACGCTCTTCATCTTGTCGTTCCAGGGATCCTGGAACGAGTTGCCGCACTTCATCATCTCGGCGCAGAGCGCGAGCCTCGACACGCTGACGAAGGGAGTCGCACAGCTCGCGTCCGGGCAGCTCGGCTCCGGGAATCGCTACCCCTTGAAGCTTGCGGCATCGGTGCTGATGACGATCCCCGTGGCGGTGCTCTTCTTCGTCTTCCAGAAACGAATCATGAAGACATCCGCGGGCGCGGTAAAGGAGTAAAGGGAGCTCGCCGTGGCCGCAATCACCTTCGACGACGTGACCAAGACCTACGGTGACGGCCACCGTGCCGTCTCCGACCTCAACCTCGATGTCCACGACGGCGAGTTCGTCGTGCTCGTCGGCCCGTCCGGCTGCGGAAAGACGACCGCGCTGCGCATGATCGCGGGTCTCGAGGAGATCTCGGACGGCCAGATCCGGATCGGCGAGCGCGTCGTGAACAACCTGCCGCCGGGCGCGCGCGACATTGCGATGGTCTTCCAGAACTACGCGCTCTACCCGCACATGACGGTTGCGGAGAACATCGGGTTCGCGTTGCGGATGCGGAAGGTGCCGAAGGCGGAAGCCCGGCGAAGGATCGAGGAGACGGCGCGCATCATCGGCCTCGTCGACCATCTCGACCGGAAGCCGGGCCAACTGTCCGGCGGACAGCGTCAGCGTGTGGCGATGGGGCGCGCGATCGTGCGCGAGCCCCAGGTCTTCCTCATGGACGAGCCGCTCTCGAACCTCGACGCGAAGCTTCGCGTGCAGATGCGCGCCGAGATCTTGCGCATCCAGCGACAGCTCGCGGTGACGACGGTGTACGTCACGCACGACCAGGTCGAGGCGATGACGATGGGCGACCGCGTCGCGGTGATGCGCAGAGGGCTGCTGCAGCAGTTCGAGGTGCCGCAGCGGCTGTATGAGCGGCCGGCCAATCTTTTCGTCGCCAGCTTCATGGGCAGTCCGGCGATGAACATCCTCGAAGGATCGCTCGAGCGCGAAGGCGATGCCCTCACGTGCCGAGTTGGTACGGCGGCGTTTGAGCTGCCGCCCGAGGTGCAGGAGGCATGGCCCGAGCTCGCGCGTCATGTGGGGAGGCCGATCGCGGTCGGCATCCGGCCAGAAGCGCTCGACGAGCCCGGCCGTCGCGACGGCGACGGCGGAGGCCGGCTGCGCGGACGCGTCGAGGCCGTCGAGGCGCTCGGTGCCGAACAGTTCGTGCACGTCGAGATCGACGCCAAGCCGGTGCTCGTCGACGACGTGCTCGAGGGACTTGTCGACATCGACGGGGACGGGGACCTTGCGGAGATCGGAATCGACCCGGACGGCTCCCGCGCTATGGTCGTCGCCCGGCTCGAGGCGTCGGCAAGCGTCCGGCCGGATGAGCAGATCGAGCTTGCGGTCGACTTCCGGCACCTCCACTTCTTCGATCTCGACAGCGGCGAGGCGATCGATGCCTGAGACGACGACTGCGATCGACCAACTGCGGCTCACGCTTCTCGACGGGTCGACTTTCGTCGTCTGCGACCAGCGCGGCGATGTCGACGGAGTGTCCGCGGCGTCCGGTTTCTTCGCCGCCGACACGCGCTTTCTTTCGCGCTCGGTGCTGACGATCGACGGCGACCGCGGCAACCCGGTTGCCTTCGACCAAGGCGCGCCGCATGTGGCGGTCTTCGACCTGGAGTGGGAGACCGGGTTGACGGTGCGTCGTGAGCTGTTCGTCGGTCGCGGCTTCGAAGAGGTGGCAACTGTCTGGAACCGGTCCGACCACGAGGTTGAGGCGGTGCTCGAGCTGGAGCTCGCCTCCGACTTCGCCGACATCTTCGCGGTCAAGCGCGTGGAGGATCTCGGCGCGCCCGGCACATCCGAGCTGGCGCCTTCGCGACCGGAACGCTGGCTGGGCGCGGGCACCGTCGAGTTCGCGGACGAGGAGTTCCCGGCGCGAACGCTCGTGCATCTGGCCCCGGCGGCTGACGACGCAGACGGAGGCGCGGCTCGGTACAGGTTGCGACTCGCGCCGGGCGAACGCTGGCACCTCAGGGTCGCCGTGCAATGCCTACTCAACGAGACACCGGAGCTCGACGCCGACGCGTTCGAGGCGGGCCTAAGCGACGATCGACGCGACCGGGATTCGTCGCTCGCTGCCTGGTGGCGCTCGGCGCCGGCACTGCGCGCACCCGCCGAACCCGCGCTCGAGCTTACGTGGGCGCAATCGCTCGCGGACTTGGCTGCACTCCGGCTGCGCTGGCCCGGTAGCGGCATGGTTCCGGCGGCGGGACTGCCGTGGTTCATGACGCTGTTCGGCCGTGACACGCTCATCACGTCGTACCAGGAACTGCTCGTCGGTCCCGAGGCCGCCGCCGGCGCGTTGCGCGCGCTGGCAAGCGCGCAGGCGGACACCGACGATCCCGAGCGCGACGCCGAGCCCGGAAAGATCGTTCATGAGCTGCGCCGAGGGAAGACCGCGCTCATCTGGACCGACCGCTATTACGGCACGGTCGACGCGACGCCGCTGTTCCTGGTGCTGCTCTCGGAACTGTGGCGCTGGACCGGTGACGACGAGATCGTGCTCGAGTTGGAGAGCGCGGCGCGCCGCGCTCTCGAGTGGATCGGCTCGTTCGGCGACCGCGACGGCGACGGCTTCGTCGAGTACCTGCGCCGCGCGAGCCACGGTATCGACAACCAGAACTGGAAGGACTCGTACAACTCGATGGTCTTTCACGACGGCTCGCATGCGCAGGCTCCGATCGCGCCCGTCGAGGTGCAGGGCTACGTCTACGACGCGAAGCTGCGCATCGCAGAGCTCGCCCGCCGCGTGTGGCGTGACGAGGCGACGGCACTGCGTCTCGAAGGCGAAGCGGCGGTACTGCGCGAACGGTTCGACGCGGCGTTCTGGCTTCCGGAACGCGGCTGGTATGCGCTCGGCCTCGACGCCGAAAAGCGTCCGGTCGACGCGCTCGCGTCGAACATGGGCCATCTCTTGTGGAGCGGGATCGTCCCCGCCGACCGCGTTTCGGAGATTGCCACGAAGCTCGTCACGGGACCGCTCTGGTCCGGCTGGGGGATTCGCACGCTCGCCGCCGACGAGGCCGCGTTCGACCCGCTCGAGTACCACAACGGGACGGTTTGGCCCCACGACAACTCGCTCATCGCACTTGGTCTCGCGCAGGCTGGCCGCCGGATGGAGGCGGAGCGCGTCGTGCGCGCGATCCTCGACTGCGCGCCCTTCTTCGAGTACCGCCTGCCGGAGCTCTTCGCCGGCGGCGAGCGGCGTCAGGGCGAGGCGCCGGGGGTTGTGCCGACCGCTGCGCGGCCGCAGGCGTGGGCCGCTGGAACCCCTCTGCTCCTGCTCCGCGCCCAGCTCGGACTCGAGCCGGACCCCGGTACCCGCACTCTGCGGGTCACGCCGGACGACCTTCCGGGCTGGCTGGAGGGCTTCACACTCGAGCGCATCCCCGCCTTCGGGCAGCTCTGGCGCGTGCGCGTGGAGAATCGCACCGCCATCGTCGACTCGTAGTCGTTCCGATAATTCGTCCGTCGCCGACGGGTGATCCACCGGCTATCCCGGGAGCCGGACCTGCTCGGAGCCGAGCGTCCACGTGAAGCGTGTCATCGTCTCGTTCGGGGCGACGCCGCTTGGGCGGAGGCCGCGTCGCACGAAGAGCGTCGGCACTCCGGCGCCCAGAGCGACGGCCATTCGTGACTGCCCGATGCCTTCGGTTCGCCAGCGCTCGGAGAGGCCGACGACGAGCAGGCGGGCATCGAGGGAGGCTTCGAGCACCCCGCCTTCGCCGGTGCGGACGAGAACCGGCTCGGTCGCGATGCCGACGACTTGCTGCACCAGCAGCGACGCACGGGCAAGAAGTCGGCTGGCGTCTCGGCGCCCGAGCGCGGGATTCGCCTCGGTTCCGAGGAGCCGAAGTGTCGTGCCGAGCGATTCGGCGAGCCACGCCGCCACTTCGATCGCGGCCCAGTCGTGCTCGACGCCTCCGAACGGTGTCACGATCGGTCCGCTGGCCTTCGTGGTTCCGGGGCTCGACAACACACCAACGTCGCAGGGTGCGCGTTCGAGGACAGCCGCGAGATCCTGGTCGGGATGCCCGCTCTCGAGGAGCTCCGACGCTGCGTCGAGCAGGATGAGGTCGACGTCGTGCTCGGTCGCGAGTCGTACTGCGTCCGTGCCGGCCGCGGCCGTCGTGTAAGCGGCGATGCGGGACGCAACGCCTTCCACGGCGAGAGCGTCCCGGCAGTCGGAGAGCGTGGCGCTCGCCGCGGCAAGCTCGCCGCCGTCGCGCAAGAGCCGCGCCAGGATGAGCTCGCGCGCGGGCCGCCGCGCGAGCGGGACGGCGATCGCGAGCAGGTCGTCGAGCCGCTTCGGATCGGTTGCGACGACCATGATCGCGCGCTGTCGAGGAGGCATGGGCGCCCCGTGTGCGATCAGGGCCGGGTCATGCCGGAGGATCGCCTGCTCGAGCTCCTGCAGGGTCTGGCTCGGCTCGATGCCAAGATCCTCGACGAGCACGCGCCGGGTCTCGCGATACGCCTCGAGTGCCTCGACCTGGCGGCCCGACCCGTAGAGCGCCTGCATGAGCACGGCCCGCAACCGTTCGCGGAGCGGGTGCTCGCGGACGAGTGCCTGGATCTCGCCGACGAGCTCCGCGTGGCGGCCGAGCGTGAGGTCCGCCTCGAACCGCCGCTCGAGCGCCTCCAGGCGGAGCTCTTCGAGCCGGGGAATCTCGGCCTGCGCGAACGACTCCTGTGCGAGGTCGGCCAGCGCCGGCCCGCGCCAGAGGTCGAGAGCTTCGCGCAGTCGCAGCCCCGCAAGCTCGGGTGTCGCCTGCCGCGCCTCCTCGACCAGCGCCTCGAATCGAAGTAGATCGAGCTCGTCGGGACCGACGAGGATCAGGTAACCCGGTTCTCGTGTGACGATCGCTTCGCGCGGAGCGAGTGCCTTGCGGAGCTGTGAGACGTGGTACTGCAGCGCGTTGTCGGCCGTCCTCGGCGGCTTCGCGCCCCAAAGCTCGTCGATGAGCCGGTCTGCCGAGACGACTTCGTTCGCGCGTGTGAGCAGGAGTGCGAGCAGCGCCCGCTGCCTTGTGCCGCCGAGCGGGAGCGCACGGCCATCCTCCATGACCTCGAGCGGTCCCAGGATGCGGAACTCCACGTCTGCTTCTCCTTCCGCGGCTCGTCGTGGGCTGCGGCGGCGACGCTAACACTCCCGTCGTCGGCTCAGGTGGGCCTCAGCGGTCCCTCAGCAACGCCGGCGAGCATCGTTGCCGGCCGGCGGCAGGCCGCGTAGGGTCAATCGGGAGGTCGGCTGAAGCCGTGACCGTTCAAGCAGAGATCCGGATCGGCTCCGAGTTCGTCGGGTATCGGATCGACGAACTGATCGGCCGCGGCGGGATGGGCGTCGTCTATCGCGCCTTCGATCTTCGCCTCAAGCGGACGGTCGCGCTGAAGCTGATGTCCCCCGAGCTGGCGCTCGATCAACGCTTCCGCGAGCGCTTCTCGCGTGAGGCCGAGCTTGCCATGTCGCTCGAGCACCCGAACGTGGTGCCGATCCACGATGCGGGCGACATCGACGGTCGTCTCTACCTCGCGATGCGCTACGTCGAGGGAACGGACCTGAAGGCGCTCCTGCAGGCGGAGGTTGCGCTCGACCCGGCCCGCGCGCTTGCCATCTGTCGTCAGGTCGCGAGCGCGCTCGACGCGGCTCACGCCCAGGGGCTCGTCCATCGGGACGTCAAACCTTCCAACGTGCTGCTCGATGCGAGTGAGCATGTCTATCTCGCCGACTTCGGGCTCACCCGACGGCTCGACGAGCAGGGCGGCCCGGCCGGGGAGGGTCGATCCATGGGCACGCCCGCGTACCTCGCCCCCGAGCAGATCGACGGTGGTGCCGTCGACGGCCGCGCGGATGTCTACTCGCTCGGCTGTCTGCTGTACGAGTGTCTGACCGGCGAGACCCCATTTGCCCACCGCTCGCGGCTGGCAATGGCCTGGGCGCACCTGGAGGAGGAGCCACCACGGCCGAGCGAGCGGCGTCCTGATTTGCCCGAGGCGATCGACCCCGTGATCGGCAAGGCAATGGCCAAGGAGCCCCAGGACCGGTACACGACCTGCGCGGCGCTGATCGGCGCTGCCGAGGAAGCGCTGGGATTCCGCCGCTCACCGCCGCTGCACCAGCGTAGGGCGTTGCTGCTCGTCGGCGCGGTTCTCGTTGCCGCTGCCGCCACCGCGGTCGTGATCGCTGCGGTGCCAACCGGGGGCGGGCACGCCAAAGCGGCCGCCGCCCCGCTCTTTGCGCGGGGCAACACGCTCGTCCGGATCGACCCTGCGACGAACAAGGTCAGCGCCGTCATCGACGTGGGGTTGGATCCAGTCGTCGCTGCGGCGGGCGGGCACAGCGTCTGGACCTACAACCGTAGCTTCTACAACACGATCTCCGAGGTCGACGCCGACACGAACCGCGTCCGGAAGACGACCACGGTCTCCGGCATTACGCCGGCCGGCTGCTGCGGTGTCTTCACCGGGCCGGTGCTCGCCGCGGATGCGTCCGGCGCATGGTTCGTCAACGGAGGTGAAGCTGACAAGGCTCTCCTCACGCACGTGGTCGCAGGCGGGGGGAGGAAGCGGGAGTACCCGCTCGGTCTCACCCCCACGGGTGTCGCGGTCGGCGCAGGCGCTGTCTGGGTTGTCGGCCATCGGGGGAGTGACCATCAGGTGCTGCGAATCGATCCGGCCACCGGCGGCGTGACCGCGAGAACGCGGTTCTCCGCCACCTCAAGGGTCGACTCGATCGCCTATGGCTACGGCGCTGTGTGGGTCGTCAGCTCGGCGACGGCGACGCTCTACCGAATCGATCCCCGCTCGGCCCGTCGGACAGGGAGTGTCGTGCTCGGCAAGTCGCGCGCCGCGAGGCCGGAGATCTCGCCTTACAGTCACGACATCTATCTCCGTACAACCGAGGGCGGTGGGACGGACGTCACCGTCGACCCAGTCGCACTGACAGCTTCCGTCAATGGGAAATACGGCCCACCCGACTGGGGCGAGTACAGCGGCGATCTCGGAGCGCTTTGGTGGTATGACTGGCCGAGCGGCACCGTGAACCGGCAGCAGGTCGAAAACGGGCCCATCCGCACGATCAATGTCACGCGGGCTCGGGCCGGCATGCCGTGTCTCACCTCGATGACGTCGGGATCGGGAAGTCTCTGGGTTGCGGCAGCCGCAGGTCCCACACCGAACGGCGGGCCCTGCCTTCGGTAGCACGTCGATCGAGGCCGCCTCAGCACCCCCTCAGCCCGTCCTCAGTTCCCGCGGCAACGCTCTCCTCGAAAGCACGTCGTCACGAGGCTAGAGGAGGAGGGGCATGCGCACCGGGCTCATCGCAGGCGCAGTTCTCGGGACACTGGCGGTGACACTGGCCGCCGTCGCTGTGGCCGGACCGGTCGCCGCGAAGCAGCGAGTCGCGATCCAGGAGAAGGCAGGAGCGTTCGTCCTGACCCCACTGGCTC
The DNA here is from genome assembly GCA_963708505.1 of uncultured Thermoleophilia bacterium. Classification (GTDB taxonomy): domain Bacteria; phylum Actinomycetota; class Thermoleophilia; order Gaiellales; family Gaiellaceae; genus PALSA-600. The sequence goes on along the minus strand of CAVPST010000007.1, from coordinate 228,970 downwards.
CAGGAGTGATCAAACGCGACACCGGCACAGGCAGCTTCTGTTGCTGGACCGATCGCCACATCGTCCGCGACGGCCAAGCGATCGAAGTCAACGATCCGGAGATAACGCTCACGTTCAGGCGGGGGACCCTCGTGATCCGAAGCACGATCGGATTCATCGACCTCCCCAACGGATGGTCGGTCTTCACCGGCACGTGGAGGGTCACCCGTGGCACGGGGGACTATGCCGGGCTTGCCGGCGGCGGACGCAGAGCCGGCGTCATGTTGCCGGGCGGCGGCGTGACATCGCAGTTCGATGGTTTTCTGGGCGCGCGCTGAGCACACCTTCCGCGCGCGCGACAGACGGAAACAGCTGAGGAGGAGAGATGAAGAGCAGGACCGTTCAGATGAAGACGTTGCTCGTCCTCGTGGGAATCCTCGCGGTGGCTGCGACGGTCGCGTTGTCGGCGGCCTCGGCGAAGGACCGCAAGCCGCTCGTGGTGGCACCCGACGCCGTGCTGACCTGGAACACCTTCACGGTCAATGCGGTCAGGGGCTCGACACCGACGAAGGTGCAGACCGACGGGATGGTCTACATGTCGTACGTGCAGGCCGCCGTGTACGACGCCGTGACGAAGCTCGAGGGCCGCTACGTGCCGTATCACGACTTCGCGGTCACGGTCGCTCGCGGGGCGTCGGTGCAGGCGGCCGTTGCCGCAGCAGCACGGACGACGCTCGACCACTACCTGCCCGATCAACAGGCGACGGTCGATGCCGAGTACACCGCCTACCTGGCGACGCTGACCGGAGACGTCTCGGCCGGCGTCGCGGTCGGAGAGGCAGCCGCGAACGACATCATCGCGCTTCGCACCGGTGACGGTCTCAATGCTGCGACCCCGAGCTACGGGCAGATCGGGCCGATTCTGCCCGGGCAGTGGCAGTTGCAGCCGGGCCAGGCGGTGCAGACGCCGTGGCTGGCGACGATGCGGCCGTTCTTGCTCGAGCGGCCGTCGCAGTTCCGCGCCGACCCGCCGCCGGCGCTCACGAGCGAGCGCTATGCGAAGGACCTGAACGAGACCGAGGCCTACGGAGCGCTCAACAGCACCGTCCGTAGCGCGGAGCAGAAGGCGATCGCCTACTTCTGGGTCGGGAACAACATCAACCAGTACAACCAGACGATGCAGAGCATCGTCTCCCAGCACGGCATGGACCTCGTCGACGCCGCGCATTTGCTCGCGATGGGAGAGCTCGTCACGACCGACGCCGGGATCGCCTGCTTCGACTCGAAGTTCTTCTACCAGTTCTGGCGGCCGATCACGGCGATCCGGAACGCCGACAAGGACGGCAATCCGGACACGACCGCCGACCCGGCGTGGCAGGCCCTGCTGACGGTGCCGGGCCACCCCGAATACCCGTCCCAGCACGGCTGCTTCACCGCCGCCTTCAGCGACGCGCTCGCAGCCGCGCTGCACACCAAGCACATCGACGTCACGATGCCGGGAGGACAGAACGGAAGCCCCGTCCTCACGACCAGCCAGCACTTCGACAACGTGGAGGACGTCCAGAAGCAGGTCGTCGACGCGCGGGTCTGGCTCGGCTTCCACTTCCGCAACTCCGTCGAGCAGGGCGAGAAGCTCGGTAACGACGTCGCGGACTGGGAGCTCGACCGCTACTTCCAGCCCGTCCGGTAGCACCGAAGTTGGACGCAGTGAGTGGCCCGCCTCCGCGCGGGCCGCTCGCGTTCCGGCGAGTTGCCGGATTCAGGCTTGTTCAAGTGAGCTCAAGGGCCTGTCCAGGTCGTCGTGGGACAACGTGTGTGTCAACGTTGACCTTCTGGACGGAGGTCGATCCAACGGAGGTGCTCGATGGCGCGGCTCTCGCCAATCTGCATGCCGGTTCTGTTCGTCATCGCGGCGTGCGGGCTGGCCGCCGGTGCAGCCGGAGCGGGTGCCCCCGCATCGGCCGGCGGAGTGCTCGCCTTCGCGAGCAATCGCGCCGGCGACCCGAGATCTACGTCATGAACCCCGACGGAACCAACGTCCGGCGCCTGACGCACAGCCGGAAGTACGACGCCCCGGCAATGTGGTCGCCCGACGCGCGCAGGCTCCTCTTCTACAGCCAGCGCACTCTCGGAGGCGACGTCTGGTCCATGAATGCCGACGGCAGCGGTCAGCGCGACCTGTCGCGAAGCCCGGCGCACGACGGGCCGGGGAGCTGGTCGCCCGACGGCAAGCAGATCGCCTTCGACAGTGACCGTGCGGGCGCCGGCGACGTGTACGTCATGAAGGCCGACGGGAGCGGTACCCGGAGGCTGACCGACGATCCTGCGGCCGATGTAAGCCCTGCTTGGTCACCGGACGGGAAGACGATCGCCTTCGTCAGCGATCGGGCCGGCGCGTCCGCGATCTTCGTGATGAGCGCGGACGGGAGCGGACAGCGCAGCCTGACGAATGGCGCGAAGGACACCAATCCCGCTTGGTCGCCGAACGGCAGGGCGCTCGCCTTCGTCCGCGTCGCCGCCGGCAGGGCCGCGATCCAGGTGGTGAACTCCGACGGCAGCGGCCTGCGGCAGGTGATTCGCGACCCGGGCGACTGGATCGGCGGCGTCTCCTGGTCACCGGACGCGCGACGGATCGCGTTCTCGAGCGGGCGCGACCAGGGCGCGGGCGAGATATACGTCGTGACGCCGACGGGAAGAAGCTCGTGCGCGCTGACGAACAACCGGTTCGGCGACAACGACCCGGTCTGGTCGCCTGCGAGGTAGCGCGGTGAGCCGTCTGCTTCGCCCAGCGGTCGTTGTCGCCGTGGTGCTGCGTCACGGCCGGCGCGTCCGCGACCCCGCCCGGGCAGAACGGGAAGCTCGCGTTCCGTCGCTGGTTCAACCCCCAGCACACCTGGGGCGCGCTCTTCACCGCCGATCCGAACGGCTCGGCGGTTCGCCAGATCACCCATCCTCGGAAGTTCGCCGCCGACGTCGAGCCAGACTGGTCGCCGGGCGGCGCCGAGCATCGTCTTCCAGCGGATCGACGTGAACGGCTGCGGCTCCGGCTGCGAGACTGACGAGATCGACGCCGTCTCGAGCGACGGCGTCGCACCTGAGACGGCTCGCCTACGACCCGCCGGGCAAGGGGTGCATCAAGGCCGCGAGCCGACCGGCAGGCGGCATCTGCCGCGGCATCCCGGTCTGGTCGCCGGACGGCAAGCGGATCGCCTTCCAGTGCCAGGTCCAGCCATCGCCGGGCGATCCCGGCTACAGCCGGATCTGCCTCATGGACGCCGACGGGTCGCACGTGCACGAGCTGCCGCAAACACCCGCCACAGGGTTGAGCGACTCCGGGCCGGCCTGGTCGCCGGACGGTCGGCGGATCGCGTTCGGACGTGGAGTACGCGACCAGCGGGCCGTGTTCGTGATGGACGCCGACGGCGGCAGACGCGAGCCAGGTCACGCCGTGGGGACTGCGCGGCGGCGAGCCGGACTGGTCCCCGGACGGCAAGCGGCTCATCTTCACCTCCAACCACGACGGACCGACCGGCGTCTCAGCCAACCTCTACACGGTCGCCCCGGACGGCACGCACATGACGCAGTTGACACACGCGCGGGGCGGACGCGTCCAGTACCTCTCGGCGTCGTTCTCGCCCGACGGGAAGTGGATCGCCTTCAGCCGCAGGCCCGGCGTGGGCAGCGAGGGGAACGCTGACGTCTTCCTCATGCGCGCGGACGGAACAGGCGTCAAGGACGTGACTCGATCCGCGATCTGGGACAGCGGCGTCGACTGGGGCCCGCGCGGCGCTACGCGGCCGTGAGGTTCAGTCGTTCTTCAGCCGCGTCAAGGCCGCCTCCAGCATCACCTGGCACACCTGTTTGATTCGGCCGCCTCGGCCGACACTCGCTCAGGAGGTGCTCCATGCGCACTCAATGCTCGCGTCGCGACCGCTCGGTTCTCGACGTCGCGCGTCTATCCACCCGTCCTCTCGTCGCGCTGACGACGGCGGTTGCCGCGATGCTCGCAGTCGTGGTGGTCGCCGCAGGCGCGCCGCCGGTCCTCCACGAGCACACCGGACCCGAAACCGACACCTTCCCCGACCAGCTCTGCGGGATCTCCGGTACGACCACGAACCGCTTCGTCGGCGACTTCATGCTCTTCGCGGACGGCACGTTCCTCAGCACGAGCAACTTCCGTCAGACATTCACGTCTTCGAGCACCGGCAAGCAGGTGGTCAGCTCGGGCGTCGAGCAGGTGCGGGGACCCTTCGCCCCGACCGACAACGGCGACGGGACGTTGACGCAGACGTTCACGTTCAAGGGGCTGCCCGTCAAGGTCTCGATCGCGAACGGCCCGGCGCTGCTCCGGGATGCAGGGTTCGCGACCGTTGCCATCACGTTCGCACTCAACCCCGACGGAAGTCGCGGCGACTTCCTGTCGCAGGACATCGTCGCCCAGCACGGGCCTCATCCGGGCCTCGACGACGACGCGCTCTTCTGCAAAGTGGTCGTGGCGGCGCTCGCGTGATCGAGTGCGTCCTTGGGCCTGAGGTGCGTGCTCGTACTCTCGCGCCTCAGGCTCCGGTGCGTGAGGCACGGCGAGGAGGCGCCCGCCTTGCACGTGCGCATGCCTCGCAGTACGGTGGCGCTACGAACGCTCTCGACTTCCGCGTCCTGGGTCCGCTTCAGGTCGCCGCGAACGGGTCGTTTCTCCCACTTGGCGGGGCGAAGCAGCGGGCCGTCCTTGCGCTGCTCCTTCTGCACGCGAACGAGGTCGTGCCGCTCGAGCGGCTGATCGATGAGCTGTGGGACGAATCGCCCCCCGAATCGGCCGCCAACATCGTCCAGGGCTACGTGTCGCACCTGCGCAAGGCTCTCGAGCCCGGGCGGGGCCGCGGCGAGCACGAGCTGCTCGTGTCGCGGCCGCCCGGTTACACGCTGCGGATCAACAGCGACCAGTTCGACGCGCAGCGTTTCGCGCGGCTGTCGGACGAGGGTCACGGGCTGCTCGAGGACGGGGATGCCGACGGCGCCGCGGAGCGGCTGCGGTCGGCACTCGCCCTGTGGCGTGGGCCCGCTCTCGCCGACCTGGCCTACGAGCGTTTCGCCCAATCGGAGGTCGAGCGTCTCGAGGAGTTGCGGCTCGCGGCGCTGGAGGATCGAATAGATGCCGACCTCGCGCTCGGTCGCCACAGCGCTCTCGTGGGCGAGCTCCGTGAGCTGATCGCGAAGCACCCGCTCCGGGAGCGGCTGCGGGCGCAGCTGATGGCGGCGCTCTACCGGTGCGGGCGCCAGGCCGAGGCACTCGAGGTCTACCGGGATGGCCGCATCGCTTCCAGTGCCGAGCTCGGGATCGAGCCGGGCCCCGCCCTGCGCGAGCTCGAGCGCGCGATCCTGCAGCAGGACCCCGCACTCGGGGCTCCGCCCGCACCGCCGCTCGGGGTTCGGAAGCAGGTTCGCCGCCGCCCACTGCTGGTGACCGTCGCAGTCGTCGCTGCGGTCGCGGCAGGCGCAACGTGGCTCGGAGCGCGCGGGGACTCGGGGACGCTTCGCCCGTTGTCGTGTATCCCCACTCGGTCGCTGTGATCGACCCTGACGGGGGCGCGATCGTCGACGACATCCTGGTCGGCGGCTACCCGACCGCACTAGCCGCCGACGACAGCTACGTCTACGTCGTCAACGCCGGCGACGCCACCGTCTCGCGGGTCGACCCCTCACGCCGGAAGGTCTTCGACGTCTTCAGCCTCTCCCGGGCCACCGATCTCATCGCGCTCAACGGCCATCTCTGGGCCGCCGACGGGGGTTCGCCGGGACACACCCCTCTCGGGGTCGGGCCCGGCACTGTCCTCGACGCCGGGCCGGGGCCGACCTTGCGGCCGTTTCGTGTCGGTCCGAGCATGAACGGCCCGGAGGAGCAGACGACCCTCGCCGCCGATGGTCCCGACAGCCACGCCATCTGGGTGGGGAACCAGGACAGCAGGACCATCAGGGAGATCGACCCGTCGCTCGGGCGCATCGTGATGACGGTTCGCGGAATACGTCCGGGCGGCGTCGCGGCGGTTGGCGACGCCGGTGGCGACACCGTCTGGGCGAGCGACCCGACCCGCAATCTCGTCGTCCGGATCGACGAGAACGCCCGCGGCATCGTTCGTCGGATTCCGGTTGCCGGAAGCCCCACCAGGATCGTCGCGAGCGACGATGCCGTCTGGGTGATCACGAGCGGCCGGCGAGGCTCGCTCGTCCGCATCGACCCGAGCACGAACGACGCTGTCGCCCGGATACCTCTGAGGATCACGGCGAAGCGGGTCCTCCTCGGCGCCGGTTCGGTCTGGGTGACCGGCTACCGCTGGTCGAACGGCGTCGGCCGTTCTCGAGGCGGGACGGTGATTCGCGTCGATCCCGGCACGAATCGCATCACGGCGAGGATCGGTCTCGGAGACCTCGCGGCCGACGGGATGGTCGTCAGCCGCGGGCTCCTGTGGGTGGCTGTCCCGCCGTCGGCGTGATCGCGCCCGGTCGCTGAGCGAGGACGGCGTGCAAGGTTGCGCTGGTGAGCGTCTCCGGTCACGATCTCGCGAAGACATGCCGTTCGAGATCGTCGGCAGGGAGGAACACCGCGCCTTGGTCGAGGCCTTCGTCGGCCGGACCGAGGGTGGGGCTGCCGCGCTCGTGCTGGAGGGCGAGGCTGGGATCGGCAAGTCGACACTCTGGCTCGCGGGTGTCGAGCTCGCGCGCTCGCGCGGGATGCGCGTCCTCGTGTCTCGGCCGGCGGAGGCTGAGCGCGGGCTCGCCCACGTGGGGCTGAGCGACCTGTTCGAGGACGTCTTCGCAGACGTTGCCGCGTCGCTCTCGACTCCGAGGCGACGCGCGCTCGAGATCGCGCTCCTCCGTGAGGAGGCCACGGACGATTCTGTCGATCACCGCGCGCTCGGCGTGGCGGTCCGCGACGCGCTGCACCTGCTCAGCGAACAGCGGCAGGTTCTGCTCGCGATCGACGACGTTCAGTGGCTCGATCCGTCCTCGTCGAGCGCGCTCGAGTTCGCGCTGCGAAGACTTACTCCGAGCCCGGTTCTCGTACTGCTCGCCCGGCGGCAAGGTGTCGGCCCCGAGCCGTCCGAGCTGGAGCAAGCGCTGGATCCTCGCTGCGTCGAGCGGCTGCCGGTCGGACCGCTCAGCGTCGGCGCGCTCCATCGCCTGCTACACGACCGTTTCGGGAGGTCGTTCGCCCGTCAGACGCTGCTCCGCATCCACGAGCGGTCAGGCGGCAATCCGTTCTTCGCGTTGGAGCTCGCCCGCGTTCTCGACGTGGATGTCAACCCGCTCGAGCCGCTTCCGGTGCCGGAGAGGCTGGACGAGCTCGTCCGGGCGAGGCTCGCCGGCCTGCCCGTGGAGACGCGCGACGCGCTCGCCCTCGCCTCGGCGCTGGGAACGCCGTCGGAGTCGCTCCTGGTGCGGGCGGGTGTTTCGGCCGGCGCGCTCGCGCCGGCCGTCGCCGCGCACGTCATTGCGCGCGAGAACGGCGTGATTCGCTTCACACATCCCCTTCTGTCGTCAGTTCTGTACCGCGACCTGGGCGAGCAGCGACGGCGCGTTCACAGTCAGATCGCGGGCATCGTCGAGGACCCGGTCGTGCGCGCCCGTCACCTCGCGCTCTCGAGCGACGCGCCCGACGCCGAGATCGCCGTCGCACTCGACGACGCCGCGACGGTCGCGGCCGACCGCGGCGCATCTGCCGTCGCGGCCGAGCTTGCCGAACAGGCGTTGCGGCTGACACCGCCGGACGAGGACGACGAACGCCATCGCCGAGCCTTGACTGCAGCTCGCGCGCATCGCGCCGCCGGAGAGTGGACGCGCGCCAAGGCGATTGCGAGCGAGCTGCTGGTCGAGATGGACATCGGGCCGTTGCGCGCCGAGGCCCTCGTCCTTCTCGCCGAGCTCGAGGGACTCGACCGGGCAGTCGAGCTGCTCGAGGAGGCCCTGGGCGAGGCGACGTCTCGGCCAGCCCTGCGGGCCGTCATCCAATGCCGCCTCGCGTGGGCGACCCGCTTCAAGAAGGGGTTCGTAGGCGCCCTCGAGCACGCCCGCGCAGCGCTCGAGATCGCCGACGATCTCGCCGACGACGCGCTCCGCATCGACGCGCTCGCCATCCTCGCATCTCTCGGTTGCGCCGTCGGCGATCCCGAGGCTCCGGCGCACGCCGCACAAGCACATGACCTCGCCTCCGCCGTCGGCGACGCGCGGCTGCTGTACAAGGCGAACGACGCAATCGCGACCGTGCTCGACGTGCGCAGGAGCGTGGAAGAGGCGCGTGCGCTCATGGAGCGTGAGTACGAGGAATGGCGTGAACGCGACGAGCTGTTGGCCGCGGACGCTCTCACCTTCCTCGCTTATGTCGAGCTCTGGGGCGACCGCTGGCAGCTCGCGGCCGAGTACGCCGATCGCGGATACGAGCTCAACGTCCAGTACGGGCTAGAGGTGCCGTGGATCCATCTGCCGATCGCAGTGATCGCCGCCCATCGCGGCCAGCTCGAGCTCGCCCGCGCGCACTCGGAGCGAGCCCTGCAGCTCGGGGAGGAACAGATCGGGCTGCACACGCCCGTGCATCTGGGAACGCTCGGTGTCATCGCGCTTCAGAGTGGCGACCCACACGAGGCGCTCGATTGGTTCGGCAAGTCAGAGGCGACGACCACCAGGCTCGGGTGGGGCGAGGCAGGCAAACGCTGGTGGGTGCCCGACCACGTCGAGACGCTCCTCGCGCTCGATCGGCCGGATGAGGCCGAACGGATCATCGACGCGTGGGAGGCGGACGCGCGACGACTCGAACGCACCTGGGTGCTCGCGCACGTCACGCGGTGCCGCGGGCTCGTGGCAGCCGCGCGAGGAGATGTCTCCGAGGCCGCGTCGCTCCTCGAGAACGCAGTCAAGCAACACGAGACGGTCGGCGATGCCTTCGGGCGGGCCCGCGCGCTGCTCGCGCTCGGCGTGGTTCTCAGACGCAAGCGTCAGAAGCGCGCCGCCCGCGATGCGATCGCCACGGCCCTCGGCGAGTTCGAGCGGCTCGGCGCGTCCACCTGGATCGAGAAGGCCCGCGCGGAGCTCGGTCGGATCGGCGGTCGGACGCGCAGCGAGGGTCTGACGGCCGCCGAGCAGCGCGTCGCCGCACTCGTCGCCGAGGGTCGAACGAACCGCGAGGTCGCGGCAGCGCTCTTCCTCGGCGAGCGCACGGTCGAGACACACCTGTCCCACGTCTACGCCAAGCTCGGTGTGCGCTCACGCGCCGAGCTCGCGCGGACGTTTCGGCCCGACGAGCAAAGCTCAGGGGAAGTCGCGATTTCAAACTGAGACGCGCTCGCCTACGGTCGAGCGTGTGCCCAGCTACCTCGTCGAGACGTTCCTCGCACGCGGCGCCGCAGGCGTGCGTGAAGCGTGTGAGCGGCGGGCGCGCTCGGCCGCCGAGGCGATGACGCGTGAGGGGACGCGCGTCGGCTTCGAAGGATCCATCCACGTCCCCGAAGACGAGATCTGCTTCTTCACGTTCGAAGCGCCCTCGGGCCGAGAGGCTGCGCTGGTAGCCCAGCGGGCCCGGCTCGAGCCGCTTCGTGTGATCGAGGCGATCTCCTCGACGAGGGAGGAGCAATGAACAGAAGACTGGTCCTCGCCCTGCTTGGTGTTTTCATCGGGGCTGGTCTGCTCGTCGGCGCCGTGTCGGCGACCGCGAACTCGGGAGGAACGACCAAGCTGCGGGGCGAGTCCTTGTCGGCCGCGCCCGTCGTCGACTGGAGCAACGAGGCCCGGCGCGCGATCGTCCCGCCCACCGCGGGCTCCGAGAACTTCGGGAACAAATTCCCGGGAGAGGCGGCCGTCTACATGGGCATCGTCCACGCCGCCATCTACGACGCGGCAGTGGCGATCGAGGGCGGCTACCGGCCGTACGCGATTCGCCTGACCGCACCTGCCGATACGTCGCCGGCGGCTGCAATTGCGACCGCGGCGTACAAGACACTCACGGGCCTACAGCCGCAACTGGGCGTCAACCAGAGCATCCTCGACAGCGACTACGCCGTCTACATCGCCGCGATCCCGGCCGGCCCGGCGAAATCGAACGGGATCGCGATCGGGTCACAGGTCGCCGCGGCCGTGTTGGCTCTCCGCGCGAACGACGGCCGGGAGAAGAACCCGACCGTTGCCGATCTCGACCCGCCCTCGCCCGGCCCCGGCGTCTGGCAGCCAAACCCGACCGGGCCCGTGCTCGGCCTGCGCTTGCCGGGGATCAAACCGCTCGCGTTGACGAGCGCCTCGCAGTTCCGTCCCGATGCACCCAATCCGCTGACCAGCCGGGCGTACGCCGAGGACCTGAACCAGGTCGAGCAGCTCGGCCGCGTCGATAGCGCAACGAGGACGGCCGAGCAGACGACCCAGGCGCTCTTCTGGACCGACCACGACATCAGGCAGTGGAACGACGGCCTGCTCCGCCTCGCATCCGCCCGTGGACTCGACCTGGTGCAGACGGCGCGGATGCTGGCGATGGCACACGTGGCCGGGGGCGACGCGATGATCGCCTGCTTCGACGCCAAGTACCACTACTGGTTCTGGCGTCCCTACCAGGCGATCCCGCACGCAGACACCGACGGCAACCCGGCGACCGTGGCCGACCCGACCTGGCAGCCGCTCGGTGCGACGCCGAACTTCCCGGAGTATCCGTCGGCACATGCCTGCCACAGCACCGCGGTCGTCACCGCCCTGGACGCGTTCTTCGGCACCGACAAGGTCCCGTTCTCGCTCGACAGCCGCGTCGACGGGGACGACGCACGACTACGCACGCCTCCACGACGTCGTCAAGGACGTCGACTGGGCTCGCGTTCTCGTCGGGTTCCATCTTCGGAGCTCCGACCTGCAAGGCTCGACCCTTGGCCGCAAGGTCGGCCGTCTACGTCGCCGATCACTTCTTCCGGCCGCTGGGCTGACGCAGCGTTGTCTTGGACAGGGGGCGGCCCGGACGGCCGCCTCCTGTCCTGCGTCTCGACTCGAACTGACGCGGGTCGGTGGGTTCTGTAACCGCTGTCGTCCTCCTGGCGCACCGGCTCGGGATGCCGGCGCTCTCCGACAAGCTCGCTCGTGCTCTCTGCTAGCTAAAGGGCTTCGTGACCATGTCGGCGACGACGAGCAGGAGCATCGCGATGTCGAAGCGGACGATCAGCATGATCCGCTTGACGAGCGCCATGGTCTCCGGGTGCGTCGGCCCCTGGGTCTCGGCGGAGGCCGCGGTCTTCTTCGCCAGCGGGGCGAGCACCAGGATGCCGGTCAGGAACGTGATCACGTAGCCGATCAGGCCGGCGACGATCCAGAACTTCCCCCAGCCCCAGTTCGTGTTCAGCATCATCGCGACGCCCATCAGAAACACGATCAGCCCGGCCGGCGCGAAGAGCTTCTCTCCGACCATCGCAGCCTGACGCGCGACGGTGGCGATCTCGATCGGGTCGTTCTTCTGCTCGGCAATGATCCCGAGCAGTGTCAGCAGGAAACCACCGCCGATCCAGATCAGCGCGAAGGTGACGTGCACGGTCTTGAAGAGCGCGTACCACGCGTCGTAGAGCGACGCGGCGGCGAAGATGGCGGCGACGACGGCGACGACTCCAACGAGCAGGAAGCTCAGTTGAAGTGACGCGCGTGTCGAGGCGACGGGGGTCGAAGCGGAAGTGTCCATCGCTCGATTCAGGCAGATCGTCGGTGCGAATGCAAGCAATTCTCTTACGCCCTCCGCCGAGTTCGCTTACAGCCAGGTGCCAGTCTCAGGTCCGAGGTGACGGCACTCGGGGTCCGGATTGTTCTCGCACTGGCCGCTGCGGCAGCGCTGGTCGGGATCGTCGCCGGCGCGGGTCGCGCGTCGTTCCCAGGCTCGGCCGGGCGCATCTTCTTCACCGCCCAGTCGGGCGTCGGACCGACGCCGGGACATGTGTATTCCGTCGCGGCGGACGGCTCGGGCTTGACGCAGCTGACGAGCGGCCCGGGCCGCGATCTCGGGATTGCAGTCTCGCCTGCCGACGGCCACGTCGTCGTCTCGCGCGACACGCTCGACCAGTGCGGCCATCTCTTCTGGCGCGGAGGGTATGACCTCTTCGCGCTCGACGCCGACGGATCGTCGACGTCGCGGCTGACCGACGACTGCCCGGTCGACGAGGCGACTCCCGCCTGGTCGCCGAGCGGCCGGCATCTGGCGGTCTCCCGGGGCGGCTCGATCTGGCTCCTGGGTGCGGACGCGAGCAATCCCGTGAGATTGACGTGCACCGGGACGGACTCCGACTTCTGGCCCGACTGGTCGCCGGACGGGCGCAGGATCGCGTTCGACCGCGTGAACGACGTCTATCTCATGAACGCCGACGGGACCGGCCAGCGTCGCATCGCCACGGGCGCGGCACCGTCCTTCTCCCCGGATGGAACGAGAATCGCCTACGGCGGCCTCGACGGGGCGCAGGGGATCCACGTCGTCAACACCGACGGTACCGGCGACATGAGGCTGACGAACGGGCCCGACGGGCTTCCGGTCTGGTCGCCCGACGGCACGAAGATCGCGTTCGTCCGAGCGCTGGATCCGACGATCGGCCCCAACCTCCTGGAGACGATGAACGCGGACGGCAGTGGAGTCACGACGCTCGTCGACTCCCTCAGGATCGGGGCTGTCGACTGGGCGCGGGCGTCGGGCCCGACCGTAACGGAGCCTGCCGTGACCGCGTCGGACACACCCTGCGCAGAAGCTCAGACCCAGCCGGCTCCAGCTCCCGGCCAGAGCTCCACGCCGCCCCCGGCCACGGGTCCGCGGCCCGCATCGATCGACGCCTCCTCGGTCGAGCCACCGGACCGGTTGCTCGTCGCGAAGGTCACCGTCAAGCCGCTGCTCCTCCGTTCACGAAGGCCGTTCGTCGTCTCGGTCGCGGTTCGCAACCGTGCAGGCCAGGCGGTCAAGGGCGCAGTCGTGCAGATCACGCCCGTTTCGGGAGCGGCGAAGCCGACCGGTCAGCTCCGCACGAACGCCCAGGGCGGCGCCAGTCTCAGGGTCACGCCGACGAGCCGGCTCCGGCTCCACAAAGACGGCCGGCTCGTGCTCGCGGTGCGGGTGCGCCGCCCGGGCGCGCCGTGGTCCGGTGACTCGTCCGGCCTCCGCCTGATCTCAGTCCGGACCGCTCAGCCCGCGACACGCGGCTAGCAGCTCGTCGACGTCAGGCACCTCGCTGTTCTCGTAGCTCCACGCATTCCGGATGACGCCTTCCGCGTCGACGAGGAAAACGCATCGGCGAGCGACGTTCTTGAAGCCTCGAAACTCCTGGCCGATGCCGAACGCTGCGACTGCGTCGCCGTTGAAGTCCGAGAGGAGCCCGAAGTTGAGGTCGAGCGCCTGCGTCCACGCGATGTGCGTCCACGGTGAGTCGCGGGAGATCCCGATCGGCTGCACGCCGAGCGCCTCGAACTCCGCTCTCCTGTCACGCAGGAGCTCGAGCTCGTTCGTTCAGGTCGACGACCAGTCGAAGAGATAGAAGACGAGCAGCTTCGGCCCGTCCTCGACCAGCTCCAGGATCGTCATCGGCTCGTTCGGGCCGAGGAAGACTGTGGTGTCGGGCGCGCGGTCGCCGGCTTGCAGCACCCGCCGAATCTAGCGGCAGCACCACCTGCCTGCGATCTGAAGCATCGGCCCGAGCTTGTCGGGCCGCGGAAACTCCTGCTCGATGTTCGAAACGGCGCGGACGTGCGAACCGGAGACGAAGAGCCACTGGTCGGCACTCGGCCAGTCGAGGAGGAGCCAGCGTCCGTTCGGCGACCACGCGATGTCGCCGAAGGCGCCTGGGCCTGCGAACAAGAGCCGCGCCCGTCCGGGGTGGTCGACGTCGACGAGCCGCGCCTCGCTCCGGTCCGGCAGCCGGATGGAGACCGCGAGCTCGTGCGTGCCCGGCTTGAACGCCGTTTGCAGCAGCTTCGCGCCGAGCATCGAGATGCTGCGACGGACGTGTCCGGCACCGTCGAGCACGAGACTGCGCGGCGACGAGGTGACGGCGAGGAACCTGCCGTCGCTCGACCAGCTCAGCGCGGACGGCGTGACGTCGATCGGCGTGCGCCACACGAGACGGCCGCTGTCGGCGTTCCGCAGGACGATCGCGCCGCCCGAGTAGTACGCAACGGTGTGCGTCCGCGCAGGATCCCAGGCGGGCGGCACCGCGGCGGCGTAGCGGTCGAGCAGATGGTCGCCCGTGCCGTCTCCGGCGACGATCCGCAGGCCGCCCCGCGCGAGGTAGGCGATCCGCGTGTCCGTGGTCGTTCCTTCCCAGCGCGGCCAGACCGGATCGCGGCGCGCGAGCGTCCAGTGGATGCCGTGCTCGACGTCCAGCGCGATGAGGTGGTTCGCCGTCGTCGCGACGACGTACAGACCGTGCGGCGACCACTCGGCGTCGGTGTACGCGCCGAGCTTTCGCTTGTAGCCGTTCGCGTCCGCCAGCCAGACGCCGCCGCCTTCCGACGAGACGACGAGCAGTCGTCCGGGCGCCGGGAGTGAGAAGAGCGCCGGCTCGGCCTGACGGCACGCCGACCGCTTCGCGGACGCGGTCGAGCACGGCGCGACCCGGTGGCGAAAGGACCGCGGCGACCGTCACCACGGCGAGTGCGGCGACGGCCGCGACGAGCAGCCGGGCGCGGCTCCGGCGGCGAGGTGCCGGCGTGCGCTCCTCGAACGCCCGGCGCACGATCTCCCAGGCACGCGCCTCGGGGTCGCTCATGCGCCTTCCTTCATGCGGTCGAGCCCGCGCCGCAACCGCGAGTTCACGGTTCCACGCGGCAGGTCGAGGATCTCGGCGATCTCGCCGGGCGTGTACTCGAGCACGTACCGCAGCACGACGACCGCCCGCTGTTCGGGGCCGAGGTCGTCGATGCGCGCGAGCGCGTCTCCGTCGAGCTCCGGGGCGGGCGGAGCGGGCACGTACTCGCCGAGCTCGACCTCCCGGCGCAGCTTGCGGGCCCGCGTCCAGTCGATCGCGCGATTGACGACGATCCGGTGCAGCCACGGACCGAACGGCCGGCGGCGGTCGAAGCGATCCAGGTTGCGCACGGCGGCCAGGAACGACTCCTGGGCGATGTCCTCGGCGGCTGCGGCGTCGCCGGTGATGAGGCGCGCTGCCCGGAACGCCCGCGGCCAGTGCTCGCGAAAGAGTCGCTCGAGGTCGGTGACAGACCCCTGCTGGGCACCCCTGATCCAGGCGCGCTCTGCCACCCGGCCAATCTACGACGCACGTTGCCCACGAGGTCCATACGATTCAGGGACCTCGGTGGGTCCCGCGCCCGTAGGAGAGACATGAAGCGCCTCGTGCTCATCCTCGTTGCCGCGACGTCGCTGCTTCCGAGCGCAGCTTCCGCCGCCGCCTGCTCGCCGCTCAACTGCGCGCCGAGCCAGTTCTCCCTCGCCGACGGCTCGCTGCTCGGATTCCGTGCGCGCGCCGACGCCCCCGTCACGGTCGTCGACCTGCAGACCGGCAAGACGCGCTGGACCCTGCCCGCCGGCGTGACCGGAGGCAACCTGCTCGTCCACCAGAGCGCCGGAACGCTCGTCTGGTACGACGCGAGCGCTCGGGACGAAGGTCGCTAGTGCCAACTTGGCACAAGCTGGGTCTCTCGCGGGCGTCTCGCAGAACGGGCGCAGCGCGGTCGTCAGGCGGCTGAGCCCGGGCGGGACGACGTTCACGATCGTCTCGCAGAGCGGGCAGCAGCGCGACATCGCGGTTCCCGGACGCCAGTGGGACTTCGACGCGCTCCGGGGCGACAACCTGTTCCTCATCCGCTATCTGAAGGCGGGCGGCTATCAGGTGCGTCTCGCCCACGTCGGCTCTCGCCGGCTGGAGGCCGCGCCGCTGAAGGATCCGCACGAGTCCGGGATCATCTGGGGCACGCCGTACTCGCGGCTCCCGTCGGCCGACGGCCGGTACCTGTTCACGCTCTACATCGGTCAGAACGGCGGCGCGATGATCCACGCGCTCGACCTGAAGACCGCGAAGGCGCGCTGCATCGACCTGCCGGGAACCGGTGACTACGGAGCGGCGACGTCGTGGGCGCTCCAGCTCTCGAAGGACCAGCAGACGCTCTGGGGGATCAGCCCGGGCTACGGCCGCGTGGTCGCGATCGATGTGGCGCGGCGCGCGGTGACGAGCGCCTTCCGCGTCGCGCTGCCGAACTGGAACCTCGGGAACGGGCACGGCCTCGGCGCTCTCACCCGACGGCACGAGGATCGCGCTCGCCGACAACCAGACGGTCGCGGTCGTCGACCTCACCGCCCGCGCGGTTGCCGTGCGCAACCCCGGCAAGGCGACGGCGCTCGGCTACGCGCCGGACGGGAGGCTCTGGACGCTCTCCTGAACTGCCTCTTCGGTCGCGAGCGAGATCTCGCGAACGACCTCGACGATGTCCCGGTTCGCGTTCCAGACGCGAAGCTGCCGGTCTGCGCCGTTGCCACGCGCGAGTATCTCCCGCACGCCTTCGAGCTCTCGTTCCGACCCGAGCTCGCGTGCGTGCGGCTCGAGATCGCGCAGTGTCCGCCGGGTCAGCTGGGCCACCGAGACGCGGTTCCGGCGGCCGGTCGCGAGATCCATGATCGGCGCCTCGAGGCCGTACCGAGCGGCCAGCCACTTGTTCTCGGTCGTGAGCATCCGGTGCCAGCTCGGGATCTCGCGGCCCGCGTCGAACTGCTCGCAGTACAGCTTGACGAGCGCCTGGAAGAACGCGGTGATGGCGACGACGTCCTCGAGCCGCGTCACGGCGTCGCAAACGCGCATCTCGATCGTCCCGAGGCGCGGATGCGGTCGGATGTCCCACCAGATGTGCGTGTAGTCCGCGATGCAGCCGGTGCGCTCGAGCTGCCCGACGACCTCGGCGTAGTCGGCGTAGTCCTTGAACCGGGGTGGCGGGCCTGACCGCGGGAACGCGGCGAAGACCATCTGCCTGCTCGACGAGAGACCGGTCGGCTCCCCCCGCCAGAACGGCGACGACGCGGAGAGCGCGAGCATCTGGGGCAGGTGCAGCAGCAGGCCGTTCATGACCTGGATCGCCTTCTCCGGGTCGTCGACGGCGACATGCATGTGCATTCCGAAGATCAACTCGCGACGCGCGACGTATTGCAGCTGGTCGACGAGCTGGCGATAGCGGTCGCGCGCGGTGATGCGCTGCCGCTCGAAGAGGCTGAACGGATGCGTGCCCGCGCTGCCGAAGCGGCATCCCTCGGACCGTGCGATCTCCGCGACGTAACCCCGCAGCTGCGCGAGCGAGCGCTGGATGTCCGCCGGGGTGCGGCAGACCGGTGTCGTCACCTCGAGCACCGACTGCATCAGCTCGGCGTGGATCTGATCCTGATGGTCTCCGTCGGCGACGGCGGCGAGCACCGAGTCGATGTGCTGGACGAGATCCCAGGTCTCCGGATCGAGGAGCTGGTACTCCTCCTCGACGCCGAGGGTGTACAGGTCGCTGCGGCCGAATGCGTGGTCGAGCACGCTCACGTCGGTGCCGCCGGGGCGGACGGAGCCCTTGCCCGTGATCGAGGACGGAAAGATCTGCTTCACGGGTTGAGTATCACCGCTTCGGCCTCGATTTCCACGAGCCAGCGCGGATCGAGCAGCTCGACCACGACCCCGGTCGCCGCCGGTCGAGCCCGTGCGAACGCCTCGGCGTGCGCCCGGCCGACGTCGAGCATGTGCGCGGCATCGGTGACGTAGATGCGCGTGCGCACGACGTCGTCCAGCGAGGCGCCTGCCTCGGCGAGCGCCTGCTCGATGATCCCGAGGCACACCTGCGCCTGCTCGTAGGCGCCGGCTGGCGGATCGGCGTCGTCCGGCATGATCGGCGCCGTCCCGGCAACCCAGACCTGGTTGCCGACCCGCACGGCGCGCGAGTAGCCGACGCGCTCCTCGAACGCCGCGCCGGAGGAGATGAGCTGCCGATCCACGCCGATAGTGTCGCGTTTTGTGGAAGCGCTGCGCCAGATCGACGAGTGGCCCTGCGAGCACGCCGTCGCGGTCGTCTGCGGACGGGTCGAGGCCGTGCACGGAGACGCGACGCTCGTGCTTCCCTGGGCGTCCGTCTCGAAGCTCGCGACGGCAGTCGCGATGCTCGTCGCGGCGGAGGAGGGGACGATCGACCTCGACGAGCCGGCCGGGCCACCGGGCTCGACGGTCCGGCACCTGCTCGCGCACGCCTCGGGCCTGCCCTTCGAGCCCGGCCCGCCGATCTCCAGGCCCGGCCGCAGGCGGATCTACTCCAACTACGGCTTCGAGGTCGCGGCAGCCTTGCTCGAGGAGCGGGCGGAGATGTCGTTCGCGTCGTACTTCGAGCACGTCTGGTCCGGTGCCGGCCTGCAGTTCGCCGGCTCCGCCGGGTCCGGGGTGAGCGGCACGGCAGGCGCGCTCGCGGCGCTCGCGCGCGAGCTGCAGGCGCCGGCCCGGATCGCCGGCGAGACGCTGGCGGAGGCGATGACGGTGCAGTTCCCCGGGCTCGAGGGCGTGCTTCCCGGGTTCGGACGGCAGAAGCCGAACGACTGGGGGCTCGGCTTCGAGCTGCGCGACGGCAAGACGCCGCACTGGACGGGCGCGCGCAACTCGGCGGCCACGTTCGGCCACTTCGGCCGGAGCGGCACGTTCCTCTGGGTCGATCCCGCAGGCGGGCGTCGCGCTCGGCGTCCTCACCGACCCGTCCGTTCGGAGACTGGGCGATCGAGGCCTGGCCGCGCCTGTCGGATGCGGTGCTCTCGGAGGCATCCGGGGTCTAGCCGCGGGAGAGGAACTCGAGCAGCAGCTCGTTCAGCGCGTCGGGCTGGTCGATCCCGACGAGGTGGCCGGCACCCGGCACGGTCACGAGCTCCGCGCCCGGGATCTCCTCGGCCAGGTGCTGCGCGATCTTGTGGAAGTCGGCCTTGTCGTCCTCGCCGAGGATCACGAGCACCGGCAGCTCGAGCGACGAGAGCGGCGCCATCTCGGGCCACTGCACCTCGGGCTCTTCGTGCGCCGACTGCAGCTCGAGCGCGAGGCGCTGCTGCGGACGCACCTCGTCGTGGTGCTCGGGGGCGACCCAGAACTCCAGGTTCACCTCGGTCGCACCGTCGAGGTCACCGGCCTCGAACGCGGCCTCCTCGCGCGCGAAGTAGTCGCGCATCTCCTCGGTCCAGTCCCACGCAGGCAGGCCGGAGTCGATGAGCACGAGCCGGCTGACACGGCCCGGGTGTGCGAGGGCAGTGCGCAGCGCGATCGCACCGCCGAACGAATTGCCGACGAGCGCAGCCGGCAGGTAGGCGGCGATGTGGTCGACGAACGAGAACGGCAGTTCGGGCAGCGGCTCGGTTCCCCAGCCGGGGAGATCCGGCGCGATCACGTCGTGGTGGTCGCGAAGCGCAGCCACCTGGCGCTGCCAGAGGCGCGAGTCGCCGAGCGCCGAGTGGACCAGGACGACCTTCATCGCGTTCGCTCCACCATCATGTGCCTCTCATGGGTGTTCTCGACGGCTGGCGGTTCTGTCCTCGCTGCGGCGGCTCGCTCACCGTCGAGCGCGACCACCTCTCCTGCCCGGCTTGCGGCGAACGCTACTGGGCGAACGCGAGCCCCGCCGTGCAAGGCCTGCTCGAACGCGACGGCCGCGTGCTCCTCGCGCGGCGCGCGATCGATCCCCGAAAGGGGTACTGGGACCTGCCCGGTGGGTTCCTGGAGGAGACCGAGGAGCCGCTGCACGGCCTGCGACGCGAGTTCCTCGAGGAGACGGGCCTCGCGATCGAGCCGCTCGAGTTCCTCGGCATCGACATCGAGCCGTACGACGGAAAGCACGTGTTCTCCGTCACCTGGCTCGTGACGGCGAGCGGCGAGCCGGCTGCCGCAGACGATGTCGCAGAGCTCCGCTGGTTCGGCCGCGACGACCTACCCGAGGAGATGGCGTTTCCGAGTCAGGAACGCCTTTTGCGGGCCTGGGCGATTCGGTAGGTCAGATGGGCCGAACGGCTCATGTGTCCACCCGGTTCCCCGCCGATGATCCGGGTAT
This sequence comes from uncultured Thermoleophilia bacterium, assembly GCA_963708505.1. Taxonomy (GTDB): domain Bacteria; phylum Actinomycetota; class Thermoleophilia; order Gaiellales; family Gaiellaceae; genus PALSA-600. The sequence goes on along the minus strand of CAVPST010000007.1, from coordinate 208,969 downwards.
GGAACCACGCGGCCTTCTGCATCGGATCGAGGACGACCTGGCTGACGGGTCGTTCGAAGAGTGGGCCGGAGGAGGGGTCGAGGCGCTCGAGGCATACCTCGCCAAGCACCTCGCCTTCCTCAGCTATCTCGACTGCGACCTCGACGAAGCTTCGGCCTGACAGCTCTACGAGCTGACGGCCGCGAGCCCGAGCTGACGCTCGATCGCGCTCTTCGGCATCGCGCCGACGACTGACGCCTGCGGCTCGCCGTTCTCGAACAGGACCATCAACGGGATCGACTGGACGCCGTAGCGCATCGCCAGATCCTGCTGCTCGTCGATGTTGACCTTGACGATCTTCAGTTGATGCTCGTCCGCGATCCGCTCGAGCACCGGCGAAACGGCGTGGCACGGGCCACACCACTCGGCCCAGAAGTCCACGATGACCTTGCCATCGGAGTTCAGGACCTCGGTCTCGAACGTGTCGGTTGTTGCGTTGGTTGCCATCGATTCCTTTCAGAGGGGACTTACACGATCTCAAACGAGTAGGCCGGACTGATTGTTCCCGATCGCGACGGTACGATCGCCGGGTGTTCACGAGGCTCGCAGACAAACCGGATCATCCGGCGCTCGAGCTCGAGCTCCTCGATATCTGGGAGCGCGAAGGAACGTTCGAGCAGCTCCGCGAGCGAAACCGCGGCGGGCCGCGCTGGTCGTTCGTCGACGGCCCCGTGACGGCGAACAGGACCGCGCTCGGCGTCCACACGGCGTGGGGGCGGACGCTCAAGGACGTCTTCCAGCGCTACAAGGCGCTGCGCGGCTTCGACCAGCGCTACCAGAACGGCTTCGACTGCCAGGGGCTCTGGATCGAGGTCGGCGTCGAGCGCGAGCTCGGGCTCAACTCGAAGCCGCGAGATCGAGGACTACGGCCTCGAGGCGTTCGCCGCGGAGCTGCCGCGACGTCGTCGTCAGGTCGTCGTCGGCCCTGACGCGCGGCTCGAAGCGCCTCGGGCAGTGGATGGACTGGGGCAACGACTACTTCACGTTCAGCGACACGAACATCGAGTACATCTGGAAGTTCCTGAAGCTCGTGCACGCGCGCGGCTGGCTGGTCAAGGGCCACCGCTCGACCGAGTGGTGCCCCCGCTGCGGGACGTCGCTGTCGCAGCACGAGCTGACGCAGGCCGGCGTCTACCAGGACCGGGCCGACCCCTCGCTCTTCGTCCGCTTCCCGCTGCTCGACCGCCCCGGCGAGTCGCTCGTCATCTGGACGACGACGCCGTGGACGCTGCCGGCCAACGTCGCCGCCGCCGTGCACCCGGACGAGGAGTACGGCCGTCGCGAGAGCGGCGAGTGGGTCGCGGTGAAGCTCTTCCCCGACGACGTGTTCGTCGAGCGCCTGCCGGGGCGCGAGCTCGTCGGGTGGCGCTACCGGGGGCCCTTCGACGACCTGCCGCCGGGCTCGCAGGTCGAGCACCGCGTCATCCCGTGGGAAGACGTGACGATGGACCAGGGAACCGGCATCGTCCACATCGCGACCGGGCTGCGGCGGCGAGGACTTCGAGCTCGGCCGGCTGCACGACCTGCCGGTCCTCACACCGGTCGACGAGTCGGGACGCTTCTACGACGACTACGGCTGGTTGCACGGGCTGTCGACGACCGAGGCCGCCGACCAGATCATCGGCCGGCTCGGCGAAGAGGGCCTGCTCGTCGAAGCCGGGCTGTACACGCACGCCTACCCGCACTGCTGGCGCTGCGACACGCCGCTGATCTTCCGGATCGCCGACGACTGGTTCATCGCGGTCGACGAGATCCGGCCGAAGCTGCTCGAGGAGAACGCGAAGGTCACGTGGGTGCCGGAGTACATGGGGAAGCGGATGGACGACTGGCTGCGGAACATGGGCGACTGGAACATCTCGCGCCGGCGCTACTACGGCCTGCCGCTGCCGCTCTACCCCTGCGCGTGCGGCCATCTGAACGTGATCGGCTCGAAGGCCGAGCTCGCGGAGCGCGCGGTCGAGGGGATCGAGCAGCTCGAGGAGCTGCGCCGGCCGTGGATCGACCGGGTCCCGATCCGCTGCGAGCAGTGCGGCGAGACGGTCACGCGGATCCCCGAGGTCGGCGACGTCTGGCTCGACGCGGGGATCGTCCCGTTCGCGACGCTCGGCTGGGAGAACGAGGCGTGGATCACCGAGGGCTACGCGACCGGCGCGGCGAAGGGTCTGACGACCGCCGACCTGCCCGACCACGCGTACTGGGAGCAGTGGTTCCCGGCCGACTGGGTCTCGGAGATGCGCGAGCAGATCCGGCTCTGGTTCTACTCGCAGTTCTTCATGTCGGTCGTGCTGATCGGGCGCTCGCCGTACAAGCGCGTGCTGGGCTACGAGAAGATGCTCGACGAGAAGGGTCGTGAGATGCACAGCTCGTGGGGCAACACGATCGCCGCGGAGGACGCGTTCGGGCAGATGGGCGCGGACGTCATGCGCTGGCAGTTCTGCGCGCAGCCGCCGGACCGCAACCTGCTGTTCGGGTTCGGGCCGGGCCACGAGATCAAGCGCAAGCTGCTCACGTTCTGGAACTCGACCGAAGTTCCTCGCCGACTACGGAACGATCGAGGGCTTCGCGCCGACCTGGGAGGAGCTCGACCCGTCGGGCCTCGACCTGAGGCCGCTCGACCGCTGGCTGGTCGAGCGAACGCGCGGGCTCGTTGCCGAGGCGACGGTGGCCTACGAAGCCACGCTCACCGTCGACGTCATCCGCGCGTTCGACGCGTTCGTCGACGACGTCTCGAACTGGTACATCCGCCGCTCGCGCCGTCGCTTCTACTCCTTCGACGAGGCCGCGTTCCGGACGCTCTGGTACGCACTCGTGCAGTCGTTGCGCGTGATCGCCCCGGTGATGCCGTTCCTCAGCGACCACCTCTGGCGGAACCTCGTGCACGAGGGGCCCGCGTCGGTGCACCTGGCGGGGTGGCCGGAGGTCGATCCGGTCGACGACGGCTTGCTCGGAGAGATCGCCGAGGTCCGTCGCGTGGTCGAGCTCGGCCGTCAGGCACGATCGACATCGCAGCTCAAGCTGCGGCAGCCGCTGCGAAGGCTCGTCGTCGCGGGAGCGTCGGCGTCGGCGCACGGACACGTCGCGGAGATCGCCGACGAGCTGCGGGTCAAGAACGTCGAGTTCGGCGAGGTCGAGGCGTCGGAGCTCAAGGTCAAGCCGAATCTGCCCGAGCTCGGCCCGCGTCTCGGCGCAGCGCTCAAGGACGTGAGGGAACGGCTCGAGCCGCGGCGAGTTCGAGGAGCTCGACGGCGGACGCTTCCAGGTCGACGGGCACCTGCTCGAACCGCACGAGGTCCTGGTCGAGCGCATCGGCCGTGAGGGCTGGGCGGTCGCGAGCGACGCCGGAGTGACCGTCGCGCTCGACACCGAGCTCGACGACGAACTACGCCTCGAGGGCCGGCTGTTCGACCGAATTCACGAGGTGAACGTGCTCCGCAAGGAGACAGGGCTCGAGTTGACGGATCGCATCCGGCTCTGGCTCCCGGACGCGGATCTCGTTGCGCGGTTCGGCGAGCGCATCGCCGCCGAGACGCTCGCGGTCTCCGTCGAAACCGGTGACCTGCGAATCGAGCAGACTCCTTCGTGACGGTTACGCGTGTCGTCGTGCTCGTTGTCGTCGCGGTCTCGGTGGCGGGGTGCGGTTCGAAGGACGCACGCCCGGACGAAAGCCCGCGTGTCGCCGCTCTGCGCGTGGTCGACCAGATCGTGCACAACCGCTACGCCGAGGCGTGGGGCGATCTCCACAGCATCGACCAGGACGTCGCGCCGCTCGCCGAATACGTCGGCTGTGAGACGCGTTCGCCGGTGATCGCGCGACCGCTCTCCGTCAAGGTCGTCAGCGTCACCGACGAGTCGGTCGGTCTCGGCGACGGCAAGTTCACCGAGAGCACGTCCGTCGACGTGCGGATGAAATTCTCGGGCGGGTTCAAGCTCGTGCACTCCGTGCATCTCGTCGCGGAGCGACGGTAAGTGGAAGTGGATCCTTCCGTCGTGGCGTTACCGCGACTACCGCGCCGACCGCTGCCCGACCGACCCCGGCTCGGCGCCGCCGCCGGCGAGCGCGTAGGGGCCTACCGAGTAGCTTCGGCGAGCGCGAGCTCGCGGCGCAGCTCGACGGGAAGCCGGAACTCGACATCCTCGTCGACGAGGCGATACGGCTCGATGTCCGTGACGCCGCGCGCGCGGAACCACTCGCAGACCCGATCGACGAGCCGCTCCGGCGCCGACGCGCCGGACGTGACCCCGACGATCTCGATGCCGTCGAGCCACTTCTCGTCGATCTCGGTTTCGTCGTCGATCAGGTGCGAGGCGACGCCGTTCGCATGCGCGACCTCGACGAGCCGGTTCGAGTTCGACGAGTTGCGCGAGCCGATTACGAGGAGCAGTTCGATCTCAGCGAGCATCTCCTTGACGGCCCACTGTCGATTCGAGGTCGCGTAACAGATGTCTTCCTTCTTCGGCGCGTAGATGTCGGGGAACCGGCGACGCAGCGCGGTGATGATCTCGCCCGTCTCGTCGACCGACAACGTCGTCTGCGTCACGTAGGCGAGGCGCGCGTCCGGTGCGAACGTCGAGCAAGGCGACATCCGCGACCGACTCGACCAGCACGATCGCGTCGGGCGCTTCGCCCATCGTGCCCACGACCTCCTCGTGACCTGCGTGGCCGATCAGGATCACCGTGAAGCCGTCGGCGGCGTAGCGGCGCGCCTGCACGTGAACCTTCGTGACGAGCGGGCACGTCGCGTCGATCGTGTTCAACCGGCGCGCCGCCGCATTTGCATGCACGGTCGGAGCCACACCGTGCGCGGAGAAGACGACCGTCTGGCCCTCGGGCACCTCGGTCTCCTCGTCCACGAAGACGGCGCCGCGCGCCTCGAGATCCCGCACGACGTGGAGGTTGTGCACGATCTGCTTCCGGACGTACACGGGCGGCCCGTAGAGGTCGAGCGCGCGCTCGACCGTCTCGACGGCGCGCTCGACTCCGGCGCAGTAGCCGCGGGGCGAGGCGAGCAAGACCTTCCTGACCATCGATTTCATCGTAGCCCCCAGGTTCTTTTCGATCTCAAATTCTCAAATCCCAAGGCCCAGAAACGGCAGAGCCCGCTGCTCGGGGGGTCGTCGCAGCGGGCTCTCCGTGATCGCTCACCGCGGCATATGGCCAGGAATGCGCGCCGCGGTTCGCATCGCCCAGTGTGGGGGACGCTAACCCGGCCCGCGGCGCCGTGGAATAGGCCGAAAGGCCCATCTTTACAAGTGGCCCCGATACTCTTGTCCAGCAGGAAATAGGCGTAGCATCGCGCAGGAAAACCGGTGACCGACTCGACGAAAGCACTTCTCTTCAACGCGGTGCCGCTCGCGATCCTGGCGGTCGTGTACGCCGTCCTGGCGCTTGCGCTCCTGTCCACCCTGTGGCGGCTACGGGCCCGGGCGCACCGGCTCGACTGGGTCTTCGCGCTCGTCTACGTGGGTGTCGCGGCCGCCGGCGCGACGTTCGCCGCGCTCGTCGTCCACGACCGTCGGTCGATCGGCGGCCTCGTCTGGGTGGCCCTCGCCGCCACGGTCGCTGCAACGCTCCCCGGGCTCGTGCTCGTCGTCCGTGGACGTGGACGAGCCGCCGCCGGTGGTCTCGGCAGGGCCCTCGCCGCGGAAGAGAGGAGCACCAACACCCGGCTCGAGCTCGAGGCGGTCGCGAGGATCTCGACGTCGCTGGGCCGCGCTCAGAGCGCCGCCGACGTGGCTCGGCCGCTCTGCCGGGAGGTCGCGGAGCTCCTCCGTGTCGGCTTTGCCGGTGTGGTCGTGGTGGACGAGGATCGCACGCGGGCGAGCGGCGTCTACGGCGAGCTGCACGGCGGGAAGGCCGAGTGGTGGGACGACCTCACGATCGACTTGCGCAACGAGCCTTCGGGGATCGCCAGCGCTGTGTTCGACGCAGCCCCTGTCGCAGTGTTCGACGTGGTGAGCTCTCCGCTCGTCAACCCGAGACTCGTCGAGTTCGTCGGGGCGAAAAGCGGTGTCTGGGTTCCGATGATCGCCGAGGAGCGCGTGACCGGCGTGCTCGCGGTTGTCACGACCGACGAGCGGCGGGCGTTCGGCGCCGACGAGCTGGCGCTGCTGACCGCACTTGCAGCGGAGGCCGCGCTGGCACTGTCGCGGCTGCACTCAGGGGAGGCGCTGTCCGACGCGCTGGCCGAGAACGAGCGCAGGCTCGAGGAGGCATCGGAGGAGCACGAGCGGCAGGCGCGGATCCAGCTCGGGTTCGCAAAAGTCGCCTCACTGCTCGGCGAGCCCGTTTCGCTGGAGGAGAGTTACGCGGCAGCGGCCGCCGCCGCGGCCGACGTGCTCGGGGCCGACGGCGCGGCGCTCCTTGCCCGCGACGGCCAGGGCCTCGAGGTCGTCGGCAGCCATCAACTCCCCGAGTCGGTCCGTGGTCTCGCCGCGCCGCGGGTCGTCGTCCAGGCGTCCGGGTCGCGGCACCTCCTCGCGGCGCCGAGTCTTCCGGACGACGAGCGGTTCGAACAACCCTGGCGGCGGGCCGCGATCGGGTCGCTCCTCGCGATCCCGGTGCCGGGCCACACCGGTGTCGTTCTCCTCGCGCTCTTTCGCGAGCCGCGGTCGTTCGCGCCCGAGGACCTCGCGCTCGCCGAACAGCTCGCGCGCGCAGCCCGTGGCGTCCTCGACCGGAGCCGGCTGTTCGAGGCCGAGCGCGCATCGCGATCGCTCTCTCAGCGGCTGGCACGGGCGGGCACGCGACTCGTGCAGGAGCTCGACCCGGTCGCCGTGACCGAGGCCGTCGTCACCGAGGCCGCCGCATTGCTCGACGCAGACGCGTCGGCGCTGACCCAGCTGGCCGGCTCGGGGCTGGTCATCTCCGCCGCCACGGGCGACGGCGCGGCCTCGGCCAGAGGAGCCGTGGCGCCGCCTGCCGGGTGGCCGGCGGGCGACGTCCTCAACGCCGGTCAGCCGTTGCAGTACCACGACGTTCCGGACGGCGTGACCGACCCGATCCTCGCGGCCGGCCACCGTGCCTTCCTCGCGGTCCCGGTTCCGGGCGGCGAGGGGGCCGCCAACGGAGTCCTCTCGGTGTACGCCCGCGGCGCACGGGCTTGGCGAGACGAGGAGCGCGAGGCGCTCGGAGCGCTGGCCGCCAGTGTCGCCGTCGCGCTCTCGAACGCCGAGCTCTACCGGCGCGTGGCCCTGGAACGCGAGCAGAGCGTCGCCATCCTGTCGAACATCGCCGACGGGATCGTCGCCGTCGATCGCGACGACCGAGTCGTCGTCTGGAACCAGGCTGCCGAGGTCATCACAGGCGTGCCCGCCACCGAGGCCGTCGGACGGTCGCCGGCCCAGGTCCTCCAGCGCGAGTTCGAGCCCGACGAAGGGGCTCCGGGATCACGCATGGCTATTCGGCGTGGTGGCGAAGAAGTGTGGCTGTCGCTCTCCGAGACGGTGATGCGCGACCCGAGCGGCGCCGTCGCCGGCCGGATCTTCGCGTTCCGCGACGTCTCCGACGAGCACGCCGCCGAGACGATGCGCTCGGAGTTCGTCTCCGCGGTCTCGGTCGATCTCCGGGCGCCGCTCACTTCGATCTACGGCTTCGCGGCGACTCTCCTGCGGAACGATGTCGCCTTCTCGGACGACGACCGGCGGCGCTTTCTCGAGTTCATCGCCCGCGAGGCGGAGCATCTGACGACGACGGTCGACGCGCTGCTCGAGATCAGGCAGCCGCAGGAGGCGGTACTTCCGATCCACGAGGAACTCGTGGGCATCCCTCGAATTGAGGAACTCGGGTGAGTTTTCCGGGCAGAGCGGGCATACGGGGCCGAGTGCCCATCAGAGTTCTCGTCATCGACGACGAGGAGCCGATCCGGCTCTTGTGTCGTGTCAACCTCGAGGCCGAGGGCATGATCGTGCTCGAGGCCAGTGACGGGCTGGGTGGGTTGGAGTTGGCGCGCGCCGCGATGCCCGACGTGATCCTGCTTGACGTGATGATGCCGGGCCTCGACGGCTGGGGTGTCGCCGAGGATCTGCTCGACGATCCGACTACCGAGGACATCCCGATCGTCTTCCTCACCGCACGCGCCGAGGTTCGCGATCGCGCGCGCGGGCTCGACCTCGGCGGCGTCGACTACGTGACGAAGCCGTTCAACCCGATCGATCTCGCGCCTCTGGTACGTGGGCTGCTCGACCGCGTGAGCCGCGGCGAGCAGGACGATCTGCGTCGAGAGAAGCTCGCCGAGCTGCGGCTCGGTCTCGAACGGACCTGAGCCGGCTCTAGCCCGCGAAGTCGGCGGTGACGACGTGCGCGCCGCCGTGGCCCTGGAACGTCCCGGCGACGTCGCCGATTCCGACGCGGCGGAACGACGGCCGGAGAAGGTTCGCCCGGTGCTCCGGGCTCGCGAGCCAGGCTGCGACGATTGCGTGCGCCCGTCCGAGCGAGCCGGTGCCCCAGGCGAGGTTCTCGCCCGCCGTGTTGAACGAGACGTCGAACTGCAGCATCCGGCTGCCGAACGCGCCGTGGCTGAAGGTGTTCGACTCGAGCATGTCGCGGCTGTGCGCGGTCGCGGCGCGCTGGAGGTGAGTGTCGTTCTGCAGCGCAGGCACGCCGTGTGCGACTCGCACGCGGTTCATCTCCTGCAGCAGCGCAGACTCCTGCGTGTTCAGTCCGGCGCCCGCCGAGAAGGGGATGACGAGCGAAACGAGCGCACAAAGAAGGAAGAGTCCTCGCCGCATGGAACTCAAGGTCGTCGACCCTACTGGGTGCACGCGTCCCCCGTCCGGGGGGTCTGTCGGCCCACGCCCTCGGGCGGGGCAGCGTAGCGGGGTCGGGCTGGCGACGTGAAGTGAAATGCGGTCCGCCTGCGGCTGGGGACGAGACACAGACCTGCTTCGTCCCAGACATCCCCACAGGCACGCGATTCCACACCACCTCTTCAGCGCGCCGTCTGTGCGAGGCCGATCGCCGCGAGCACGATGCCTGCTCCGATCAGCTGAATCCCACCCAGGGATTCGTTCAGCCAGGCCCACGCGACGAACGCGCCGGCGACGGGCTCGAGCATCGCCACGATCGCCACGCGGCTCGCGCTGAGATGCCGGAGCGCGCTGACGAGCAGAAAGAACGGCACGATCGTCCCGAAGACGACCATCCACGCCGCGAGGACCCACACCGAGAGGTGAACGGCCTGCAGGTGTCCGTCGAGCGACGTCGTGCTCGTCAGCCGGACGCCGGGAAACGACCACCACGGCGAGAGCACCGCCCAGAAGATCGAGGCGAAAAGAAAGCCGAAGCCGAGGAGCGAGACTGGATCGCGCCCTCCGACGACGTGTTCTGCAAGCAGCACGTAGACCGCGTAGGCGATCGCGCCCGCGAGCGCGAACGCGACTCCGGCGCTCGACAGCGTCGTGCCGCCGCCGAAGATGTTGACGATCGTCGCCAGGCCGACGAGCGCGAGCGCCAGCGCGAGCCAGATGCGTGGCCGCACCACCTCGTGGTACGCGAACCTCGCCCAGAGTGCGACGAGGAGCGGGGCCAGGTACTCGATCAGAAGCGCGACACCGATCGCCAGGCGGTGAATCGCGAGAAAGTAGAACCACTGGACGAAGGCCAGCCCGCCGACGCCGAACGCCACCAGGTAGGGGAGCTCCCGCCGCGTCACACGCAGCCGCTCCGGCCGCGCGACCGCGACGATCGCGAGCAACCCCACAGCGGCTCCGAGCGACCGCACCTCCGCGAGCCGGACCGCCGACAGACCGGTCGACAGGATCGTCTTCGAGACCGCGCCGTTGATCCCCCACAAGATCGCCGCCGACGCAGCCATCAAATACCCGCGCCGAGCATGCCGAACCCGAGCAGGCTCAACCGGAAAAGCAGCTTCGCTCATCTAGCAGCGGTTCTTCTTGCCGCGCACCCGGGCTCGGCCCGGGTGGCGCGCCAGGACGCCAGATCGTGAGGGCGGCGGCAAGCAGCGGACGCGCCCGGGCTGCAGGCGTGCGAAAGAGGAGGGGGCCCGTGGGGGAAACCCGGTTTCCCCCGCGCTTGATCGGGACGGTCGGATTCGAACCGACGGCTTCCGCCTCCCAAAGGCGGCGCTCTGACCAGGCTGAGCTACGTCCCGCAGTCGCAGGAAAGTCTAAGCCTCGCTCATTGCCGAGCACCCGGGCTTGGCCCGGGTGCTCGCCGGACGGCCGACCGTGGAAGCGGCGGTAAGGAGCGGACTGCGCAGGCTGCGAGCCGTGCGACAGAGGAGGGGGCCCATGGGGGAAACCCGGTTTCCCCCATGCGGTTTCCCCGTCTAGAGGACCCAGTCGCCGCTGCGCAGAATCGCGGTGGCATTGCCGTCCGAGTCCTCGCCGTCGATCTCGAGCTCGGTCGATCCGATCATGAAGTCCGTGTGGACCGACGAGTGGTTGACCCCCCGGGCATGCCGCTCGGCCGGTGTGAGTGGAACCGCCCACGGCACGGCGTGCAGGATCGAAGCGCCGAATGCGATGTGCGAAGAAGCGTTCTCGTCGAAGAGCGTGTCGTAGAAGATGAGACCCGTCAGGCCGACGCGTGAATGTCCGTCGACGAGTGCGACCTCGCCGAGCCGTGCCGCGCCGTCGTCGGTTGCGACGTGCGTCCGCACGACGTCCTCTCCGGATTCGGCGCTCACTTCGACGGCCCGGCCGTCGGCGAAGCGAACCTCGAGACCGCGAACGATCGTCCCCTGGATCTGCAACGGCAGCGTCGAGCGAACGGTTCCGTCGACACGGCGCGCGTCAGGCGTCGTGAACACCTCTTCGGTCGGCATGTTCGCGATGTGCTCGATCCCCGCGGAGGTGTCGAGCGCCGCCTGCCAAGCGGAGTCCGCATGGAGGCCGATCGTCAGGTCCGTTCCCGGCCCGCGGTAACGAAGGCGGTCGAAGCGGCGTGCATTCAACGACTCGGCACGCTGCTGGAGTCGGGCGAGGTGCTCGCGCCACGCAGCGATCGGATCGGGCTCGTCCAGGCGCACGGCCGTCGCAACCGCCTGCCAGAGCCGCTCGACATCCGGCTCGCCGAGGACCGTCCGCGCCCAGCCTTCGTTGGGGTACGCGACGATCGACCAGTTGCAGAGGCCGTCGGTGAGCTCGAGCGAGGCTTCTGCGACCTCGCGCATTCGCGCCTTCGCAACGCGTGCGCCGTCGAGGTCGGCGAGGATCTCGGGCTCCGGGTTGCCCGTGATCGCACACAGCGCCCCGCCCTCCCGGCCGAGTGAGCGGTAGCGCTCGACGAGCCAGGGCGGCGAGAAGCCGAGATCGGCCTCCGCGGCCCGCTCCACGTGCGCCCGGCGCACGTGCTGGTCGGTGTACAGGACGTCGACGTATTTCGCGCCGGCCTCGTACGCCTGATGCGCGATCGCACGGACGAACGGTGCGTGCTCGAGGAGCGCGTTGATCGCGAGCGTCTGCCCAGGCTGGACGTTCACACCGACCCGTACGGTCAGGCGCGCGTATTGCTCGAGGCGGTCGGCGGCCGCGGACAAGGCGGCTCACGATAGCCGCGGGTCGTAGACTGACGCGCCGTGAAGACCCTCGCCGCGATGGTGCTCGCGACGTGCTTGCTTGCGGCCTCGTGCGGAGGCAAGAGCACGCAGCTCTCGACTCCGGACAAGACTCATGACTGCCTGGCCCGAGCGGGCGTGAGCTTCGGAGGGCAGCTCGACTTCGTCGCCACGACCGCCACGGGCGGGGCTTTGAAGGCCCATCTGCCCGACAACGACGTCACCCTGGTCTTCGGGGCGACGGTCGCGGACGCCGACAACATCAACGACGCTTATCACCGCTTCCACGCCCAGAACGTCGGGATCGAGGATGTCCTGCACCAGGTCGGCAACGCGGTCATGCTCTGGCGCCTGCATCCGTCGGACGCCGATCTCGCCCGCGTCACGGACTGCCTCAAATAGCGCCTTCCTCGCCGAGGAACCGGCCGAACCAGAACAGGAAGACGACGAAGAGCACGATCGCCTGCTCGGAGGCCATCGTCACACCGCCGAGTTCCTGGTCGGCCAGCGGGCTGAGGCCCCAGACGCGCGTCGGGACGTCGACGTAGAAGTCATAGATCGGCCTTGGCAGGAGAGCCAGCAGCAGTCCGAGCGGGGAAGCCAGGACGAATGCCGCGAACGCATACGCCGCGCGCGCGCCCGAGGCGAGGCGTCTCGGCGTGTCGTGCACGAGCGGCCACCACATCAGCGATCCGGTGGCGAAGTACGCAGCGTGCTCGATGTGGATCAGCCACGCCTGGTGGTCGAGCGCAGCGTCGTAGACCGCTGGAACGTGCCACGCGTAGTAGTTCACGAGCCAGACGGGCAATGCGACCGCCGGGTGAACGGCGATACGCCAGGCACGCCGGCGCGCCAGCGCGACGGCCATCGCCGGTGAGAGCCCGATCACCGCGAGCAGTGGCGCCCACTCGGCGAGGATCACGTTCTGAAGCAGGTGCGCGAAGAGCAGGTCGTGCAGTCCGAGGTGGTGGATCGGGGACCAGAACGCGATCGCGAGCAACGCCATTGCAGCGGCGAACGAGAGGATGCGAGTGCGCGATGCGCCGAAGCGCCCGATCGCGAACAGATAGAGGAGGGACAGGACCGGGATCACGACGGTCGTGTCGATGTCCGCCTGCCAGGCGTACGTCGAATGAGCGATCGGCACGGCGGCTAACCTAGACGGGCAGCGCGCGGGTGTAGCTCAATGGTAGAGCTCCAGCCTTCCAAGCTGATTACGCGGGTTCGATTCCCGCCACCCGCTTTTGATGGAGGTGCGACGCGTTCGGGCCGCCGACTGGCAGACGCTGCGCGAGGTCCGGCTCAGAGCACTCGCCGACGCGCCGAACGCCTTCGGGACGGTCCACTCCGAAGCCCAATCCCGGCCCGACGAGTGGTGGCGCGACTGGGCCGAGCGGTCCGCGTCGAGTTCCGAGCAGGCGATGTTTCTCGCCTGGGACGACGACGAGGCTGTCGGGATCGCCGGGATCTTCGGTGACGCAGGGCGGTTCGACGTCATCTCGATGTGGACCGATCCCGCGTGCCGCGGTCGAGGTGTCGCCGGCTCGCTGCTGGAAGCTGCGTTGGCGTTTGCGGAAGACACGCCGGTCTTTCTCAGCGTGACCGAGGACAACGACGTCGCACGGCGCCTCTACGAACGCCGTGGCTTCGTCGCGACCGGGCTCGTCGAACCGCTCAGGTCGAACCCCACGCTGGCAATTCACGAGCTGAAACTCGAGCGGTGAACGAGCTCGACGAGCGCATCGCGCGGGCCGCGGGCTCCGCGCCCGTCCAGTATCGGCGGGTTGCGGGCGGATACTCATCCGCCGACCGGTTCGTCGTGTCGCTGGCCGACGGTCGCAGCGTCTTCGTCAAGTCGGCCGAAGCCGACAATCTGGCGGGCTGGCTGCGTCGGGAGCACGAGGTGTACGGCGCCCTCGCCGGCACCTTCCTGCCCGAGTTCGTCGGGTGGGACGACGACGGCAAGCGGCCCGTTCTCGTCCTCGAGGACCTGAGCGGCGCCGACTGGACCGCTCGGTGGGACGGGACGCGAATCGACGCCGTCCGCGAGGCACTCACCGAGCTCGTAGCGCAGCCGGCTCCTCCGAACACCGCATCGATCGCCGAGTCGTTGCCCGATCTCTTCGGCCGCTGGCAGGTCGTGGCCGAGAATCCGTTGCCGTTCCTGTCGACGGGCCTGCGCGACGAGCGCTGGCTCGAGTGGTCGCTTCCGACGATTCTCGCTGCCACCGAACGCGCCCCCGTTTCGGGGAGCGCGCTGTGCCACCTCGACGTGCGCAGTGACAATCTGTGTTTCCGCGACGGCCGCGCCACCCTGGTCGACTGGAACTGGGCGTCGTACGCGAACCCCGACGTCGACGTCGCGGCCTGGCTTCCTAGCGTGCGCGCCGAAGGCGGGCCCGAGCCGTGGGAGGTCCTGCCCGACAGCGGCGAGCTGGCCGCTTTCGTCGCGGGCGTCTGGGCCGCGGTGGTGGGCCTGCCGGCGCCCGAGACGGCTCCGACCGTTCGCGGCGTCCAGCGGGCGCAGCTCGCCGTCGCGCTCGACTGGATCGACCGCGAGCTCCTCTAGCGGAGGCGGTCGGCGAACGGCTCGAGCTCGCTGGCGTGCAGGCCGATCTCGCCGGCCTCGATCGCCGTCTTCACCTCACGTGCGAGCTGGACGGCCTCCGAGGTCTGCTCGGGGTCGAGCACCGTCGTCAGGCTGGCGACCACGGCGGAGCCCTCGCGCAGTTGCACGTCGACATTCGTCAACTGCCGCTTGTCGTCGATGTACGGATCGTCCGGAACACCGACCCAGACCGTGATCGAGCCTCCGCCCGGGAGCGACGCGTGTTCGACGACCGGTGCGGCGCGAAGCGTCATGGCTGAACCGTAACAACGTCCGGTGCGCGAGGAATCCTCCTTGCGTGACGAACGAGCGCACCGTCGACCTGCGGCCGCGCACGATTCTGCGCGTCCTTCTGATCGTCCTGGCCGTCGCGGTCGCGCTCGAGGTCGTCTGGATCGCCAAGGACGTGATCACGTGGATCGTGATCGCCGTCTTCCTCGCGCTGGCGCTCGATCCGCTCGTAGGCTGGATCGAGCGACGAGCACGGCTCCGCCGCGGCGCGGCCATCGGCGTCGCCTACCTCATGCTGCTGGTCGTGATCGTCGCGATCGGAGCGTCGTTTGTGCCGAAGCTGGTCGACGAGGTGAACGGGTTCGTCCAGGCGACGCCCAACTACGTCGACGACCTGACGCACGGTCGCGGCCGCCTCGGATTCCTGGAGACGAAGTACCACGTCGTCGAGAAGGTGCGCCAGCAGGTGAAGAACGGCGGCGCCTCCAGGGTGCTCGGGCTCTCGGGCGCCGCGCTCTCGGTGACGAAGAGCGTGATCACGATCGTCGCCGCGACGGTCACCGTCATCTTCCTGACGTTCTTCATGCTGCTCGAGGGGCGCGATTGGATCGAGCGCTTCTACTCGCTCCTCCCCGAACGGTCGCAGCCAAGGTGGCGCAGCGTCGGGCACGACATCTATAAGACCGTCGGCGGCTACGTGACGGGCAACCTCGCGATCAGCCTGATCGCCGGTGTGTCCACCACGATCGTGCTGCTGATCATGGGAGTGCCATATGCAGTTGCGCTCGGTCTGCTCGTCGCGATCCTCGACCTGATCCCGCTCGCCGGCGCCACGGTCGCAGGGATCATCGTCGTGGCGGTGGCGCTCCTGCACTCGGTTCCTGCCGGGATCGTGCTGCTGATCTTCGTGATCGCCTATCAGCAGCTCGAGAACCACGTCCTGCAGCCGCTCGTCTACGGGAGGACCGTGAAGCTCTCGCCGCTCGTCGTGCTCATCTCCGTGTTGATCGGTGCTGCGCTCGCGGGCATCCTCGGTGCGCTCGCCGCGATTCCGGTCGCCGGCTCGATCCAGGTGATCGCGCGGGACGCACTCGCCGCCCGGCGCACGGCACCGGACAGCGGCTGATCCGCGTTACCCTTGCCGAACAGGCGCCCGTAGCTCAGTGGAAGAGCGCCGGCCTTCTAAGCCGTTGGTCGGAGGTTCGAATCCTCCCGGGCGCACCTCCAACAGCGCGGCGCTGCGTGTTGTCAGCTCAGGCTCTGGTACGGTTTCCGGCACTAGTCGAGCGAGTACCGGTTGTGCGTCGAGCACCACCTCTGCCCGTTCTTGAGTGGCAAGGGAGGTGTTATCGAATATGGCAACAGGAACCGTGAAGTGGTTCAACGACTCGAAGGGGTATGGGTTCATCACCCCGGATGAGGGAACGAAGGATCTTTTTGTGCATCACAGCGCGATCGTCGGCGACGGCTTCAAGTCGCTCCCCGAGGGCGCGAAGGTGCAGTACGACGCCGCGCAGGGCGAGAAAGGCCCTGAGGCGAAGACCGTCACGCTCGTGTCGGCGTAAGGCGTCCGGCCCGCGCGCGCGCAGTCACTGCGTTCGCGCGGGCACTTATCTGCACGAAGGAGGCCGACCCGTGGCGATCGAGTGTCTTGGTGAGTGAACCAAGCTCCGTCGGGAAGCTGGAGACGTGTGCCCGCTGCGCGCGGCGGGCCCGCGACGCCGACGACCGCGAGACCTGGGCGACGATCGGGGAATGGGAGATCTGTCCGGGATGCCTGACGCTGACCGAGGTCGAAGCCCTCAGGAACGCGGACCGCTGATGCACAACCGGCCGGGCGATCTGACAGACGGGGTCCTGATCTGGTTCAACGCCAGGAAGCACCACGGATTCATCCGGACGGACGACGGCGAGCGGCTCTTCGTCGACGAGTCGGGGTTCCTCGAAGGCCACGTGCCCGGGGAGCGTTGTCGCGGGACGCGCGTGACGTTTCGGCGCGAGGAGGCGACCGAGGACAGCGTCGCGCGCGCTGTCGGAGTCGAGATCCCTGAGCACTCGGTCCCACGGCGCGCCAGGCTGCGGGGCCGCTGATGGCGACCGGCAGAAGGCCCGAGACGATGAACAAGCGCAACCGCGAGCAGGCGGTCAAGGAGAAGCGCGACCGCAAGCGCGCGGCCAAGCAGGCGGCCGCCGCCGCCCGGGCTGCAGGGGCAGAGGCAGCGCCGCCAGAAGCAGCGCAAACCGAAACAGCGCCAACCGACGAAGCGCCCGATCCTCCGAACGTCGGCTGACGCCCGCGGCGGATACGATGGGCGCCGCGCGGTGGCGGTAGCTCAGTTGGTAGAGCCCCGGGTTGTGGTCCCGGTGGTCGCGGGTTCGAGTCCCGTTCGCCACCCTCGATGCTGAACCGCAACCGCTGGCTGCGGGAGGTCGAAGGTCTCGATCCCGAACGGGACGCACAGAGGATCGTCTTCATCGACGCGTCGCTCGAGTTTCCCTGGGACACGCAGCGCTCGCTCGAGCTGGCGTTCTATCGGACATATGCGATCCCGTCGATCGCCGAGGTGCTCGAGTCGACGGGCGAGTTCACGAGCCGGGCGCAGAAGCGCTACGACGACACGCAGATCCTGATCTCGGCGTTCTGCGAGCACGGCTACGACAGCGAGTTCGGCCGACGTGCGATCCGGCGGATGAACCGGATTCACGGAGGCTTCGCGATTGCCAACGACGACTACCTCTACGTCCTCTCGACGATGGTGTTCGAACCGATTCGCTGGAACGCACGGTTCGGCTGGCGTCCGCTCCTGGAGATCGAGCGGCAGGCGACGTTCTTCTTCTGGCGGCGCATCGGCCAGCTGATGGGAATCCGCGACCTCCCGGAGAGCTACGCGGACTTCGAGCGCTTCAACGTCGAGTTCGAGCGTGAACGGTTCGGCTACACCGACGCCGGTCACCGTGTTGCGGCGGCCACCCGCGACATGTTCCTCGGCTGGTTCCCGGGTCTACCGAACCGTGTCGGGCGGCCACTCGTCTACGCGTTGCTGGACGAGCCGCTGCTCGACGCGCTCGGCTTCCCACACGCGAGCCCGACCCTTCGTCGCGTCACGGAGGCGGCACTCCGTGCGCGCTCGCGTGCGGTCGGCACGATGCCCGCCCGCCCACGCCCGCGGCTGCGGACCTCCGAGCACCACCGCAGCTACCCGAACGGCTTCGCGCTGGAGGCGCTCGGTCCGCCTCCGCCCGATCCGATCGGTTAACGAGGTTTACTAATCCTGCCCGAATCTGTAGGCTCGCGCGCGTGCGGTGGCTTGCGACTGCGGCGGCGCTGCTTCTCATCCCGGTCGGCGCCGCCGGAGCGCTCGGGCGTTCGCAGCCGCCGGTCTCGGGCTGGTTGAGCTTCGGGAACGGGCCTGCCCGGACGGGCGCGAGCGCGGCTGCGCTCGACCCGCGGTCGCTCGCATCGTCATGGACGCGCTCGGTCGAAGGCATGGACACGGTGCAGCCGCTCGTCGCCCGCAATGTTCCCGCTCGCGGGCAGACGACGGCATACGTCGCGACCGGCGACGGGCACCTCCTCGCCTATGCGCCGAACGGTTACGTGCGCTGGCAGCGGAATCTCGGCACGCTCCCCAACGCGTGCCCGCAACTCGACGAGTACGGCGTCACCGGCACGCCGGTCATCGATCCGGGGACGCGCGCGATCTACGTCGCAGATGCCTTCGGGTTCCTGCACGCGCTCGATCTGGCATCGGGCGCGGAGCGTCGAGGTTGGCCCGTGCGACTCTACGACGACCCGGCGGCCGAGCTGGTCTGGGGTGCGCTGGCCGATGTCGACGGCTCGATCTACGTCGGGACAGGTTCGTTCTGCGACCGCCCGATGGAGGGAAAGCTCATCCGCGTCGCGATCGGCGCTCGTCGTGTCAGCACGTTCACGGTGGTGCCCAAGTCACTCGGCGGCGGCGGCAGTGTCTGGGGGTGGGGTGGCGCCGCGTACAGCGCCAAGCAGGATGCACTGTTCGTCGTGACCGGTAACGCGTTCGAGGGCGGGACGAACACCGGGAGCGCCTTTTCCGAGTCGGCCGGTTACGGCGAGCATCTGGTCGAGTTGAGCCGCGATCTGCAGGTGCTCGCCGCGAATCACCCGAGTTCGGTGCAGGGGACGGACGACTTCGACTTCGCCGGTTCACCGGTCATCTTCACCCCGGCGGGCTGCGACGAGGTCGTCGCGGCCGTGAACAAGGACGGCCGCCTCTTCCTCTGGCATGCGAATGCGATCGCCGACGGGCCCTTCGCCGACGTGCTGCTGCAGAAGGAATCGGAGGACGAGCCGCTGCTGACGCAGCCTGCATACGACGCCGCGACCCGCTCGGTGTACGTCGCGACGTTCCCTTCGCTCGCCCGGGTCAGCCTCGATGGGTGCTCTGCCGCACACGTTGCGTGGAGGTCGGCGTTCCCGCATGCGACGCTGCAGGGCTCGCCGACTGTCGCCGGCACCACGGTCTGGATCGCCCTGTCCGGCGCACCGGCGCGGCTCCGCGGGTACGACGCGAAGTCGGGGCGAGTCGTCGAGGAGCGGCTGTTCGGCGGGCTGTCCTTCGCTCCGCCGAGCATTGTCGGGGGCCGGCTGTACGAGGGGGCGCGCCAGGGCTTCGCCACGTCGGCCGCCGTGCCTTCGCGCCCTCAGGCGGCGGCGTCGGGCTTACGCGCCTACACCAGTCAGTTCGACAGTCGTCATCGCTGGCAGAGCCGCGAGAACGGCGTCTTCTCGACCGATGACGGCGGCCGCACCTGGCGCCGCATCTACCCGACGTACGCGCAGCGCGCGCTGCGGCTCTCGGCGACCCGCGGGGTGATCAGCGTCACGTCGGGATCGGCCTGCCACTGCGAGCAGCGGCAGCTGTGGACCGCCGACGGCGGGCGAAGCTGGAACGAGACGCGGGCACTCACGCCCTCGTTCACGGGCTCTGGTCGCACCGTCTTCTCCTGGAGCGGGACGACCGTTCGCGCGGCGTCCTGGCCGCCGCGCCGTTCGCGTCCGTTCGCCTCGTTCCCGGAGGCTCTCGCCGACGTCGCCGCCGTACCGGAAGGAGTCGCGGCGCTCCTGACCGGCGCCGGGAAGAGCTGGGACAACACGCCGCGCCTGGCCATCGTGCGTGGCAAGAAGATCTCCACGGTGATGCTTCCGGACGAGCCTGGCCAGGTGATTGCGCGATCGATCCGCGTCATGTGGCCGACCGTCGTCGTGCGCACATTCGTGTTCACCGAGCACGGACGTGAGACGGTCCACTGGCGGTCACCGAACGGAGGGCGCTCGTGGACGGAGGAGTAGCAGCCTGGCCAGCTACGCTTGCTGACGGCTCGGCCCCGTAGCTCAGAGGACAGAGCGGGAGCCTTCGAAGCTCCGTGCGGTGGTTCGATTCCACCCGGGGCCGCTCAGGAAATACCTGTAAATCGTCCGAGAAGCTGAGTCCCGTTCTGCTTAGTCCAGGAACGCGGCGTAGCGCGTCGGACCGAGGACCTTCTCGATCTCGTCGTAGTTGTCGACGAGCTGTCTCCGCTCCACCTTGTTCAGCTTTCTGAGACTCGCCGTCAATTCAGCGCTCGTCTCGTCCACGTCGAGAAAGCGCAGGATCTCGCCGAACCCCCGCGGATCCGCAGCCAGCGCCTCATAGCGAACCTCGATGGTCGGCGTTCGCGTCACGGCGAGACCCCGGCGCATCAGGCGGACACGCCGATCGAGAGTGTCGAGTCGCGCGACCACGGTCGCAGGGTCGAGCGACACCGTGACCGGAGGCGGATCGTCGCCGGTCGAGTGGAAGCGCCCTCGCGCCCTCGCTGTGTCGCCCGAGATGAGGATGTCGAGCAGGTTCGTGCGGACGAGGTGGATGACCCGCACGCGGCGCCACGCAATGTAAGCGAGGACGCCGGGGTTCGACTTCGGCTGCTCGTACATCAGCTTGAAGCCGATCGCCTCCAGACCGGGCGCCGGAGTGTAGATCTCGTCGAGGTACGAGAAACACAGACGAGTCTGCGAGATCGGGTTTCGGCCCGTGCCGTGTTGGCGGGCACGCTGTACGAAAAACAGCGGGTGCTTCCCGCGGGGGTCGAAGAGCTCGGCATACCTCCGAACAGCAGGGTGACTGCCGAGCATCTGCAACACCCACGACGAGCCCGTCCGCTGAGTCGCGAAGATGACGAAGCGTGTCGGTCGACGCGTCATAGCGGGAGTCCGGCGATTGTGCTCGCTCAACTTCAGCGTATAAGAGTCTGTCCGAGAGTCCAACCCGGTTTGCGTTCTCGGTGACAACAGCGATACTGAGCGTCTGTGGGGCGCGGATGCTGGCAATCACGCCGCGGTGACCGCCGCCTGCTTCGTCGTCTCCCCGATTGCGCCGCGCTCAGCGTGATTGCTCCGGCGTCTGCATTCCCGTACCTGGGGCGTTAGGAGCTGTGGTGCAGGCTCAGATTGGCGAGTTGCTCGGTTGTCCTGTCTGCAACGCTCCGCTCGCCGAAAGCCTCGCCTGCACCTGCGGTATCCGCTACAGGAGGATCGACGGGATTCCGGTCCTGCGTCGAGACGACGCTCTCCCTGACGCTTCCGTCGCCCATGTCGGCATCGGCCGGAGCATCCCGGTGTGGCTTCGGCCCCTGGCGACGCGAGTACGGCCAATTCTGCGGCCGGGGATTGTTCGGCGCTTCGGCGCACCGCTCGGCGATCCCTTCGTCGGCTCATTTCCCGAGGGAGCAGTGATTCTGAACGTCGGCTCGGGAGGCCGCGATTACGGGCGCGTGATCGTCAACATGGACATCGAGACCGGCCCCGCTGTCGACGTGGTCGGGGTCGCCGAGGAACTACCCATCCGCAACAACGTGATCGACGGTGTGATCCTTCAGGCCGTCCTCGAGCACGTCGCCGACAGCGAGCGAACACTCTCCGAGATCGTCCGCGTCCTCCGGCCCGGAGGCCGCCTCTTCGTCGAGTTACCGTTCATCCAGGGATACCACGCCAGCCCCGCGGACTATCGGCGCTTCACCGAGTTCGGCCTGCGCCACGAACTCGAGCGGCACGGTCTCGAGGTCACCGGCAGTGGCGTCGGTATCGGTCCCGCAAGTGGGTTTGCCTGGGTGACCGCTGAATTCCTCGCGCTCCTCCTCTCAGGGCGCAGCCGGCGCGCGTACAACCTGACGCGCTTGGTCACGTTCCCCCTGGTCTGGCCGTTGCAATGGCTCGACTACTTCTTGCAGGCCCATCCAATGGCCCACCTGATCCCGTCCAGCGTCTGGGCTGAAGCGCGCAAGCCGGAGACAGAACCGCCCCAGCTCAGCACTCCGTCGCCTCTCCGTTGACCCTCAGCAGCAAAGAGGCCAGGACGTAGGGGGTGGCTGGAGGAGTTGGACGAGGAGCGGGTCGCGGCGTCTGCTCTTAACCGCCGGTCAACAACAACCACCGCGAGCGGGTGTCTCATGCCTCGATGCGTCGTGCGCTGTTGCTTCTGCTGCCGCTCGTCCTCGCCGCCTGCGGCAGCAAGGCTGCTTCGCCCAAGCCTCCGACGTTCACCGTGCACCAGTACGGGCGCGGGGCATCCCGGGCCTGGGTGTTCGCGCCGTCGACGCAGCCGCACCTGATCGTGCTCTTCGTGCACGGGCTCGGGAACACGCGCGAGACGACGCCGTACTACCACCGCCCGTGGCTCGCGCATCTCGCACGCGAAGGCTACGAGGTGGTCTACCCCGGCTACGAGACGTTTCCGTATCAGGCGAACGGGCTCAAGCATCTCGTCCAGGGCGTTGCGGCCGCGCTGCCGCATGTCGCGAAGGGCGTCCCGGTTGCGGCGATCGGCTACTCGCGTGGCGGGCGCCTGGTCATGGACTACGCGAGCATCGCATCGGTCACGGGGCTCGTGCCCGGCCGGATCTTCAGTCTCTATCCGTCCGGGATCATGGATCCGCTGCTGAACCTGGCACCGCTCAGCGGGCACACCAAGGTGCTGATCCTCGCCGGCGACAAGGACACGACCGTGGGGACGATCGGCGCGAGCCAGCTCGTGACGCAGCTCGCGGCGAGCGGGTTCCCGTACAAGGATGTCCGCTTCGAAGCCGTGCACTCGCGTGGCACGTTCGTCGCCGACCATCTCTCGGTACTCAGTGACACGCCGGGTGCACAGCGGGCGTACTGGGCACGGGCCGACCGATTCTTCGCGCCGCTCGTCCAGACAGCATCGACCAAGCCCTGAACTACGCTTGCGGCACGCGGGCGTGGCGGAACTGGCAGACGCGCCGGGTTTAGGTCCCGGTGGGCCGCGAGGCCCTTGGAGGTTCGATCCCTCTCGCCCGCATCGGCGTCATCACGGCCGGAAGCTGAGAATCTCCTCGAGCGGTGCGCGCTCCTTCTCCGGCGGCTCGCTCGCCACTGGTCCCAGATGGATGAGGGCGACGATGCCTTCGTTTGGGTCGAGCCCGAGCGCACTCCTCGCATCCGGCTGGTCGAGCGCCGCGGGCGTGCGCCAGTACGACGCCAGACCTCGCTCCGTCGCCCCGAGCAGCACCGCGTAGACCGCGCACGCCGTCGCGAGGAGATCCTCGTGATCCATGTGCGGATCGCCGGTCAGCACCGCCGTCGCGAGGACGAGGGTCGGTGCGCGGCGCAGCTTGATCGACTCCTTCTCTCCGCATGCCGTTTCCAGCCTGGAACGCGCCTCCGGGCCGAGGACGCGGAAGCGCCAGGGCTGCGTCAGCTTGTGATTGGGCGCATGGCGCGCCAGTTCGACAAGCTCGCGGAGGGTCGCGTCGTCAACCGGCTCCGAGCCGTACTGCTTGTGCGTTCGGCGGCGGCGGATGGCGGCGCTCACGTCCACGGCCCGGGACGGTAGCCGCTCGGGGTCTGGTCTAATGACTGACCTGATGCCGAACACGGTCGAGGCTCTCGGAGAGGACAAGGTCAAGCTCACGGTCGAGGTGCCGGCGCACGACGTGCAGCACGCCGTCGAGCACGCGGCCAACGATCTCGCCGCATCGGTCCGGATTCCCGGCTTCCGGAAAGGCAAGGTCCCGCGGCCGATCCTGCTGCAGCGCGTCGGCAAGGAGCGCCTCTACTCGGAGGCGGTCGAAAGCCACATCGGCGGGTGGTTCTGGAGCGCTGTGACCAGGGCGCGCGTCGACCCGATCGCGCAGCCGCAGTACGACTACGAGTTGCCCGCGAGCGAGCACGAGGACTGGCGTTTCTCGGCGACCGTCGAGGTGCAGCCGAAGCCCGAGCCGGCGGACTGGACCGAGCTCGAGGTGCCGAAGCACGAGGCGGAGGTGCCCGAGGAAGCCGTCCAGGCCGAGCTTCAGGCCGTCCAGCGGACGGTCGGCGAGCTCGTGCCCGTCGAGGGACGGCCGGCGGCCGAAGGCGACACCGTCGTCGTCGACCTGCTCGCAGAGGACGGCTCCTCGCAGCGTGACTACGTCGTCGAGCTCGGCTCCGAGCGCCTGGTCGAGGAGATCGAGACGGCCGTGCGCGGTCTTGCTCCCGGTGAGCAGCGGGAGGTCGCCTACGAGCTCGCCGACGGAAGCCGCCGCAGTGCCACCGTGGTGCTCAAGGAGATCAAGGAGCACGTTCTGCCTCCGGTCGACGACGACCTGGCGAAGAGCGCCTCCGAGTTCGAGACGCTCGCCGAGCTTCGCTCCGAGATCGAGGAGCGCCTGCGCGCCCAGATCGAGGAGGAGCTCGAAGGGATGTTCCGCGCAGCTGCCGTCGACGAGCTCGTCAAGGCGTCGAACGTGCGGCCCGGCGGACCGCTCGTCGAGCTACGCACACGCGAGCTCCTGGGAGGGCTGGCGCGCAACCTCGAGGCGCGCGGGCTCGACGCCGGCACCTACCTGCAGCTGACCGGCCAGACCGTCGAGCAGCTCAACGAGCGTCTCTATGCCGAGGCGGCGTTCTCGGTCGCGCGGGAGCAGATCCTCGAGGCGGTCGCCGACAAGCTCGAGCTGCAGGTGACCGACGACGAGATCCGCGGCGAGCTCCGCGCCGGCGGCGAATCGGAGGAGGACATCGAGCGGTTCGTCGCCGACGGCGGCGCCGACCGTGTCCGGGACGACCTTCGCCTGCGCAAGGCGCTCGATCGGATCGCGGCCGAGGTCAAGCCGATCGCACCCGAACTGCACGAGGCACGCGAATCAATCTGGACGCCGGGGCAGGAGCAACCGGCGGAACCCGCGAAGCTATGGACCCCCGGTAGTCAGTAAGGAGATACTGAGACACATGCCACTGATCCCAATGGTCGTCGAGCAGACCTCGCGCGGCGAGCGTGCGTTCGACATCTACTCGCGCCTGCTCGCCGAGCGCATCGTCTTCCTCGGGACGCCGGTCGACGATCAGATCGCGAACCTGATCATCGCCCAGCTGCTGCACCTCGAATCCGAGGATCCGGACAAGGACATCTTCCTGTACATCAACTCTCCCGGCGGCAATGTGTACTCGGGCCTCGCGATCTACGACACGATGCAGTTCATCAAGCCCGACGTACAGACGATCTGCGTCGGAATCGCGATGAGCATGGGCTCGCTGCTGCTCGCAGGGGGCGCACAAGGGAAGCGCATGTCGCTGCCGAACTCACGCATCCTGATCCACCAGGTGTCCGGCGGGTTCCAGGGGCAGGGCACCGACATCGAGATCCAGGCCCGCGAGGTGATCGGCCTCAAGCGCCGCCTGGAGGAGATCTACGCCGAGCACACCGGCAAGTCGCAGGAGGTGATCTCGCGCGATATGGAGCGGGATTTCTTCCTCAGCCCGCCAGAAGCCAAGGAGTACGGGATCATCGACACGGTCATCACGCACCGCGAAGCAGGCAAGGCTCAGGCCGCCGCGTAGTTAAGCGGCCTAGCCATTTGGGCCAATCGAGGGTAAAAGGAGTAACGGGATGGCGCGCGCGAGTGAGGGAAACGAGCAGCTTCTCTGCAGCTTCTGCGGCAAATCGCAGCGGCAGGTCAAGAAGCTCATCGCCGGACCCGGGGTCTACATCTGCGACGAGTGCATCGATCTCTGCAACGAGATCATCGACGAGGAGCTGACCGCACCGACTTCGCTCGACCTCGAGAACCTCCCGCGCCCGACCGACCTGTACGCCTCGCTGAACGAGTACGTCGTCTCGCAGGAAGAAGCCAAGCGCTCGCTCTCGGTGGCCGTCTACAACCACTACAAGCGCGTGCAGATGGGCTCCGAGGAAGGCGACGTCGAGCTGCAGAAGTCGAACATCCTGCTGCTCGGACCCACCGGCTGCGGAAAGACACACCTCGCGCAGACGCTCGCCCGCATCCTGAACGTCCCGTTCGCGATCGCCGATGCGACCGCGCTCACCGAGGCGGGATACGTCGGCGAAGACGTCGAGAACATCCTCTTGAAGCTGATCCAGGCCGCCGACTTCGACATCAAGAAGGCGGAGACGGGGATCATCTACATCGACGAGGTCGACAAGATCGCGCGCAAGGCGGACAACCCGTCGATCACCCGCGACGTCTCCGGTGAGGGTGTGCAGCAGGCGCTCCTGAAGATCCTCGAGGGAACCGTCGCCTCGGTGCCGCCGCAGGGAGGGCGCAAGCATCCCCACCAGGAGTTCCTGTCGATCGACACGACGAACATCCTGTTCATCTGCGGCGGCGCGTTCGCCGGTCTCGACAAGATCATCGCCAAGCGGCTCGGCAAGAACGCCGTCGGGTTCGGGCGCGAGATCTCCGCGAAGCGCGACGCGCAGAGCGCCGAGCTCCTCGGAGAAGTGATGCCCGAGGACCTCCTCAACTTCGGGCTGATCCCGGAGTTCATCGGCCGTCTGCCGGTTCTGTCCGCGGTGCACCAGCTGCGCCGCGAGGATCTCGTGCAGATCCTCACCGAGCCGAAGAACGCGCTCGTCAAGCAGTATCAGCGCTTCTTCAACTACGACAACATCGATCTCGTCTTCACCGAGGATGCGCTCTGGTCGATCGCCGACAAGGGCCTCGAGCGCGAGACGGGCGCGCGCGGCCTGCGGTCGATCATCGAGAACGCGCTGCTCGACGTGATGTTCGAGCTCCCGTCACGGAAGGACGTCTCCAAGTGCGTGATCACGAAGGAGACGATCGAGAAGGGCCTCAAGCCCACCCTGGTGACGAGCGCCGGCGCTGATGTCGAGCCGGACGAGCTCGCCGAAGAAAGCGCCTGACCGCTCGGTGAAGCCGGGCGACCAGTTCGGCCCGTCGAGCTGGGTCGAGATCCCACAGGCGACGATCGACGCCTTCGCCGAGGCGACCGGCGACCACCAGTGGATCCACGTCGACCCGGAGCGGGCGGCCGCGGGCCCGTTCGGCAGCACGATCGCTCACGGTTACCTGACGCTGTCGCTGATCCCGGTCGCCTCGTACGAGGTGGTTCCGCGGGCGGGGCGGCTGGGGATCAACTACGGCCTCAACCGTGTGCGGTTCCCGGCGCCCGTGCCGGTGGGCTCGCGCGTCCGGGCGGCGTTCGAGGTCCTGTCACACGAGCCCATCGAAGGCGGGGGGCAAGTGACGATGAGCGCGACGGTCGAGCGCGAGGGGACCGAGAAGCCCGTCTGCGTCGCCGAGGTCGTCTACCGCTACTACGACTAGGACAGTCGTCCTAGTCCTGCTCGTCGTCTCGCTCGCAGAAGTCGGGGCACGTGCAGTCCGCCAGCTCCCACCTCGGCCGCGGTTCCACCTCCGGCGTCTCGGCTTCCGGCTTCTCATGCGGGATACTTCGACCAGGTGATGCAGGCCGCCTCGCCAGACTCCTCGACTCCCGCCCACGGCTCCACGGAGGAAGCGAAATTCGCGTAGCCGGAGAAATCGATGTCATCTCGCCGGAGGCGCTCGCGTTCGTCGAGCGCCTCCAGCGCGAGCTGAATCCCGAGCGCGAACGGCTCCTCGCGGCGCGGGAGGAGCGCCGAGGGCTGAAGCCGCAGTTCGTGACGGCACCCGAGGACTTCACCGTGGCGCCGGCGCCTCGCGACCTGCAGGACCGGCGTGTCGAGATCACGGGGCCTGTCGATCGCAAGATGATGATCAACGCCCTGAACTCCGGTGCGAAGGTGTTCATGGCCGATTTCGAGGATGCCAACTCGCCGACGTGGGAGAACGTCACCGACGGCCAGCGGAACGTCCACGACGCCGTCCGGCGCACGATCGAGCTCGACACGGGGGAGAAGCAGTACCGCCTGAACGACGAGATCGCGACGCTCGTGATCCGCCCGCGGGGCTGGCACCTGGTCGAGCGGCACCACGAGGTCGACGGCGCGCCGATCAGCGGCTCGCTCTTCGACTTCGGCCTGGTGGTGTTCTCGAACGCGCGCGAGCAACTCGAGCGCGGGACCGGCCCGTACTTCTATCTCCCGAAGCTCGAGTCGCACCTGGAGGCGCGGCTCTGGGCGCAGGCCTTTGCGCTGGCCGAGCAGGAGCTCGGACTGCCGCACGGGTCGATCAAGTGCACCGTGCTGATCGAGACGATTCTCGCCGCGTTCGAGATGGACGCGATCCTCTACGAGCTGCGCGATCATTCCTGCGCGCTCAACGCCGGCCGGTGGGACTACATCTTCAGCTGCATCAAGAAGATGGGTGCGGTTCTGCCCGACCGGGCGCAGGTGACGATGACGGTGCCGTTCATGCGCGCGTACACCCAGTTGCTCGTGCGTACGTGTCACTCGCGGGGCGCGCACGCGATCGGCGGCATGGCGGCGTTCATCCCCTCCCGGCGCGATCCCGAGGTGAATGCCGTCGCGCTGGCGAAGGTGGAGGAGGACAAGCGGCGCGAGGCGGGCGGCGGGTTCGACGGGACGTGGGTCGCGCATCCGGATCTCGTCGCCGTCGCGCGCGCGGAGTTCGACGCCGTGCTCGGCGAGCGGCCGAACCAGGTCGACCGCATCCCGGACGGCCCGGGCGTGAGCGCCGACGACCTGCTCGACTTCGACGTGCCCGGGGGTGAGATCACCGACGAGGGGCTGCGGGTGAACGTCAGCGTCGGCGTGCGCTACGTCGATGCCTGGCTGCAGGGCGTCGGTGCCGCCGCGATCGACAACCTGATGGAGGATGCCGCGACGGCGGAGATCTCGCGCGCCCAGGTCTGGTCGTGGGTTCAGGCCGGCCGCTTCGACGAGGCGCGCGTGCGCGACGAGATCGCGGCGGTCGAGGCGTCGGACGCGGCGAAGGAGGTGTTCGCGGACGTCGCGTTGACGGTCCCGCTCAAGGACTTCCTCACCGTTTCGGCGTACGATCGACTGTCGTGACCGAGAGCACGAAGGCCGACGACATCGCAGTGCTGATCGAGGAGGCGATCGTCTCCGGCGAGCTCGAACCGGGCTCGGTCCTCCGCCAGGAGCACCTGTCCGAGCGGTTCGGCGTCTCCCGCACGCCCGTCCGCGAAGCCTTGCGCCGCCTCGCAGCGCTCGGGCTTGTCTCGTTCGAGCCGAACCGCGGCGTGCGGGTGCGGACGCTGACGCACCACGATCTGCACGAGGCGTTCCTCGTCCGCGCCGAGCTCGAGGCGCTCGTCACCGAGGTCGCGGCCCGGAAGCTGACGACGGAGGCACTCACCGAGCTCGAGGAGTGCGAGCGACGTTTTGCGCGCCTGACGAGAGAGCTTCGCTCCCGCGACCCGGGCGGCGACCGCCGCGGGCTGAGCGCCGAGTGGATGCGCGCCAACCATGCGTTCCACGACGTGCTCTACCGGGCCGCCGAGATGCCGTACGTCGAGTCGGTGGCCAAGGGCGCCCGGCGCACGTTCTCGGGGCCGGCAGTATGGGCGCCGGTCGACGAGGAGCTCGACCGTCTGTACGAGCGAAATCAGGCAGAGCATCGCGCCATCCGGCAGGCGCTGATCGCCGGGAGCGTCGCGGGCGCGCGCGAGCTTGCGCGCGAGCACGTCATGCACTCATTCGACCTGCTGACGACCATCCTCGCCCATGTGGGCGCCGACTGGGCCCGCGCCTGACGGTTTCGCTACGCTCGGCCTCATAGTCGCTGGTTAGCCCCGCACCCGCCGGTCCGTAGGATGGCGCTCCGATGAGCGAGCAGATGCAGTCGCGGTACGAGCCGGCAGGAGTTGAGGAGCGCTGGCAGCGGACCTGGGAGGCCGAAGGCCTCTACAACGCCGACCCCGACCCGTCGCGGGAGAGCTTCGCGATCGCCCACCCTCCTCCGAATGTGACCGGCGATCTCCACCTCGGCCACGCACTGCAGCTCTCACTCGCCGACACGATCGTGCGGACCCGGCGGATGCAGGGCTACAACGTCCTCTTCCAGCCTGGCTACGACCACGCGGGCATCTCGACGCAGAACGCCGTCGAGAAGCATCTCGCCACCGAGGGAAAGACGCGCCAGGACCTCGGCCGCGAAGCGTTCGAGGAGCGCGTGTGGGAATGGCTCCGCGAGTACGGCGGGAAGATCATGTTCCAGTTCCGGCGGATCGGCGCTTCGCTCGACTACCGGCGCGAGCGGTTCACGATGGACGAGGCCTACGTTCGCGCGGTGATGCGGTTCTTCGTGCACCTCTATCGCAAGGGCTGGATCTACCGGGCCAACCGGATCATCAACTGGTGTCCGTTCCATCTCACCTCGCTGTCCGATCTCGAGGTCGCGCACGTCGACGTCGACGACGCGCTGACGTACGTGCGGTACCCCCTCGCGGACGGTGACGGCCACATCACCATCGCGACCGTGCGACCGGCGACCATCCTCGCCGACGTCGCCGTCGCCGTTCACCCGGACGACGACCGCTACCGGGACCTCGTCGGCCGTGAGGTGATCGTCCCGTGGGTCGAGCGGCGCGTACCGGTGATCGCAGATGAGCGCGTCGAGAGGGAGTTCGCGACCGGTGCGCTCAAGATCACTCCGGGGCACGACCCGAAGGACTACGAGATCGGACAGGACCACGGCTTGCCGGAGCTCACCGTGATCGGCCCGGACGGGCGCATGAACGAAGAGGCGGGCGAGCTGGCGGGCCTCACCCAAGAGCAGGCCGGCGAGCGCGTCCTCGAATGGCTCCGCGAGCGCGGACAGCTCGAGAAGCGGGAGTCGTACCGGCACACCGTCGGCGTGTGCGACCGCTGCAAGAACCGCATCGAGCCGCGGATCTCCCTCCAGTGGTGGTGCTCGATGTCGGAGCTCAAGCAGCCCGCGCTCGCGGCGCTGCGCTCGGGGCGCGTCCGGTTCCATCCGGAAGCCCAGCATCGCTTCGCGATCGCCTCTCTCGAGGACGCTCCCGACTGGAACATCTCGCGCCAGATCTGGTGGGGGCACCAGTTGCCGCTCTGGGAATGCCCCGACGGGCACATCACCGTGACCGAAACCGAGCCCGACGCGTGCGCGGAGTGTGGGTCGCGCGAGCTGACCCGCAGCGAGGACGTGCTCGACACCTGGTTCTCGTCCGCGCTCTGGCCGTTTGCGACGCTCGGCTGGCCGGACGACACCGAGGACCTCCGGACGTTCTACCCGGGCAACCTGAACACGACGGCGCGGGACATCATCCGCCTCTGGGAGAACCGGATGATCTTCGCCGGCCTCGAGTTGATGGGGGAGGTTCCGTTCACCGACGTCGTCATCCATTCGCTCGTGCACGCGCCGACCGGCGGGCGCATGTCGAAGAGCCTCGGCACCGGGATGAACCCGATCGCGCAGATCGAGAGCTACGGAGCAGACGCGACGCGCTACGGGCTGATGAAGATGGCGTCGTCCCAGGATGCTGCCTTCTCGGAAGGGGCGATCGAGGAGGGCCGCAAGCTCGCGAACAAGCTCTGGAACGCGAGCCGCCTCCTGATTCAGGCCGGCGTGACCGAGATCGCGGAGCGGCCCTCATCGCTCGAGGAACACTGGATCCTCGCGCGCCTCTCGGCGACGCAGCGCGCATGCGAGGCGTACCTCGCCGAGTTCGACTTCGCCCACCTCGTCGGGGAGCTCTACCACCTGACGTTCGACGACTTCTGCGACTGGTACCTCGAGGCTGTCAAGGAGCGCCTCCACGCCGGAGACAGCGACGCGCTGGCGACGGCCGGAGCGGCGCTCGAGCGGTTGCTGAAGCTCCTCCATCCGGCGATGCCGCACGTCACCGAGGAGATCTGGTCGTATCTGCCGGACCGGGGGTCGCGTCTGATCGTCGCGCCCTGGCCCGAGGCGGGTGACGAGGCACACGCCGGTGCGCTGACGCTCGTCCAGGAGTACGCACAGGTCTTCCGCCGCTCCGGCGTCGTGCCGCCGCTCGAAGGCGACGAGCAGCGGATCTTCGAGGCGGTCGTGAAGCCGGAGCGCGCGAAGGGCAACGGCAATGCCGACGCGGAGCGCGACCGGCTGCGGGCCGAGATCTCTCGCGCCGAGAAGATGCTCGCGAACGAACGGTTCGTCGCGAATGCGCCCGCCGACGTTGTCGACGCCGAGCGGGAGAAGCTCGATCGCTACCGGCGCGAGCTCGATGCAATCGGCGGTTGACTGGCTCGCCGGCCTGAGCCCGTGGCCCACGGACGGCTTCGGTACCGACCGCATGCTCGCGCTGCTCGAACGGCTCGACCACCCGCAGCGGTCCTTCGACGCCATTCACGTCGTGGGCACGAAGGGCAAGTCGACCGCTGCACGGCGGCTTGCGGCGACGATCGGCGGGCTCGCCTATACCTCACCGCACGTGTCGGGCTGGCACGAGCGCCTGCACACCGACCCGGCCGGGCTCGAGGCGGCGATCGCCCGGGTCCGCGCCGACGCCGAGGCGGTCTCGGCGACGCAGTTCGAGACGCTCACCGCCGCCGCATTCCTCGACTTCAAGGAGCGCGGCATCAAGTCGGCGGCGATCGAGGCCGGCCTGGGCGGGCGTCACGATGCAACGAACGTCATCGACGCGCGCGTCGTCCTGCTCACGAACGTCGGCCTGGAGCACACCGAGGTGCTCGGTTCG
This sequence comes from uncultured Thermoleophilia bacterium, assembly GCA_963708505.1. Lineage (GTDB taxonomy): Bacteria > Actinomycetota > Thermoleophilia > Gaiellales > Gaiellaceae > PALSA-600. The sequence goes on along the minus strand of CAVPST010000007.1, from coordinate 176,673 downwards.
ACGCGCGAGGCGATCGCTGCCGAGAAGCTCGCGGTCGCGCCGCCGGGCGCAACGGTCGTGCTTCCCGACGACGAGTTCGCGGGGCTCGTCCGCGGCGCGGACGTGCGCCTCGGCGGCGCGCGTGAAGCCGCGGAGGCCTTTCTCGGCCGTCCCGTCGAGCTCGCCGATGCCTCGCTGCCCGGCCGGCTCGAGGTGCGGGGCGGCGAGGTGCGTGACGGTGCACACACTCCCGAGGCGGCTGACTGGCTGCTCGAGCGGCTGCCCGAGCCAGGCGGGTACGTCGTCGTCGCCTCGATCCTCGAGGACAAGGACGCGGCGGGGATTCTCGAGCGGCTCGCCCGGGCGGGCGACACGCTGGTCGCGACGCGCTCCTCGAATGACCGCGCCCTGCCTGCAGCCGCGGTGGCGGAGCGTGGCCGAACCGCCTTTGCCAGCGTCGCGGAGTTCGACGTTCCCGCTGAGGCTCTCGACTACGCGCGTGGCCTCGGCCGTCCCGTTCTGGTCACCGGCTCGCTCTATCTCCTTGCCGATCTAGCCGGGAAGCCCTGAAACTGCATACGATGTCGCGCTCCGGTGGACGCATCAGCGTGTTCCTCTTCGCTCTCGGCCTCCTTGCCCTGTTCGTCGGGCTGGCGTTCGCGGCGGGTTATGCGCTAGGCAGGATCCTGTTGTGACCATCGCAACCGTCCTGGCGCTCGGCAGCGTGCACGACTTCTTCCATTCGTCGACGTGGTACGTGATCCGCAACCTCGTCTTCTTCTTCGTGCTCGTGTTCTGGGTCGCGACGGTCTACTGGGTGTACAAGGACGCGCGTCGGCGAATCACCGATCCGCTGCTCGTCTGGGTCTCGACGCTGCTCGGGACGATCCCGTTCATCGGGCCGCTCATCTACATGCTCTTCCGGCCGCCGGAATACCTCGAGGACGTGCGCGAGCGCGAACTCGAGATCAAGGCGATCGAACGGCGCCTCGGGGGCCATGACCTGCGCTGCCCGGTCTGCCGCGCAGAGATCGAGGAGGACTACCTGATCTGCCCGGTGTGCACGACGAAGCTGCGGCAATCGTGCGTGCAGTGCCACAAGCCGCTCGAGGCGCTCTGGCAGGTCTGCCCCTACTGCGAGACGCCCATCGAGCACGACCCGACCGCGGCGACGGTGCTCGGCCAGGCGCAGCAGCGACCGCCGCGGCGCCAGCGATCCCGGTAATCTGGCGCGCCGCATGGCCGTCGAGCAAACACTGATCCTCGCCAAGCCGGACGCCGTCGCGCGCAGCCTTGCCGGTGAGATCCTGGCGCGGTTCGAGCGCCGCGGCCTGACCGTGCGCGCGGCCCGATTGGTCGTCGCGAGCCGGGAGCTCGGTGAGGCTCACTATGCCGAGCACAAGGAGAAGCCCTTCTTCGGCGAGCTCGTCGACTTCATCACGTCGGGGCCCACGCTTGCGTTCGTCCTCGAGGGCGAGGGTGCGATCGGCACGTGCCGTAAGACGATCGGCGCTACGAACCCGGCCGACGCCGAGCCGGGCTCCTTGCGCGGCCAGTTCGCGCTCGCGATGCCGAACAACCTCGTGCACGGCTCGGACGCCCCCGAGTCGGCGGCGCGCGAGATCGGGCTCTGGTTCCCGGATGGACTGGCGTAGCGACGCCGCGAAGAACCGCGCGCTCTGGACCGAGACCAACCGCGAGCATACGAACGACTCCGCCCCGGCCAACTGGGCGCTCGACGAGATCTCGTGGGGCATCTGGGGGATCGACGACTCCGATCTCGGCGTGATCGGTGATGTCGCGGAGCTCGACGTCGTCGAGCTCGGATGCGGGACAGCGTACTTCTCGGCGTGGCTCGCGAAACGCGGCGCCCGGCCCGTGGGCGTCGACATCACGCCGGCGCAACTCGAGACGGCGAGGCGGATGATGGCCGAGACGGGGATCGAGTTTCCGCTCGTCGAAGCCGACGCGGCCGAGACCGGCCTGCCGGCCGAGAGCTTCGACCTCGCGCTGTCCGAGTACGGAGCCTCGATCTGGGTCGACCCCTACCGCTGGGTCCCGGAGGCCGCGCGGCTCCTCCGCCCGGGCGGGCGACTCGTCTTCCTGCGCAATTCGACGCTCGTCATCCTCTGCTCCTCGGACGACGAGCCGGCCGGTGAGTCGCTGCGGCAGCGGCAGTTCGGCCTTCGCCGATTCGAGTGGCCCGAGGGCGGCGTCGAATTCCATCTCGGTCACGGCGAATGGATCGACCTGTTGCGCTCGAACGGCTTCGAGATCGAACGGCTGATCGAGCTCCAGGCGCCTGCCGATGCCGAGACGCATCCGTACTACGCGTTCGTCACCGCCGACTGGGCTCGCAAGTGGCCCAGCGAAGAGATCTGGACGGCTCGCAAGCGCGCATGAGTGCGACGCCTCTCGTCCTCGCCTCGACGTCGCCTCAGCGGCGGGCGATCCTGACGCAGCTCCGAATCCCGTTCGAGGTCGTTGCGCCGTCGTTCGACGAGGAGACCGTCGACGATCCGCTCGAGCGCGCCGCCGGAAAGGCCCGCTCCGTCGACGGTGGCGGTCGTGCCGTGCTGGGCGTCGACACGGAGGTCGTGCTCGGCGGCAAGCTGCTCGGGAAGGCGGCGGACGTGCAAGAGGCGACCGCGATGCTGCGCTCGCTCGCCGGTCGGTCGCACGAGGTCGTCTCCGGGCTCTGCCTTCGCACTGCCGAGTGGGAGGAGCTCCACACCTCGTCGACGCTCGTCACGTTCCGCGCCCTGACCGACGCGGCGATTGCCGCGTACGTCGGGTCGGGCGAGTGGGAGGGCCGAGCGGGCGCGTATGCGATCCAGGGCCTCGGCGCCGGGCTGGTCGAGCGGATCGCCGGCGACTTCCTGAACGTGGTCGGGCTACCCGGCGCGGTGCTCGTCCGCGTGCTCGGCGAGCGGTTCCCGGGCGCGTACGCGTTCTGACCCCGCGTCTGACTCGTGTCAGACTCACGTCTGACGCGGGCGGTTGGCCGAGCGCCGCGGTCGAGGGGGCGGGTGGGCGTTCTTTTCCGGGTTGCAAGCAGGAAACGCGGCGTCGTGGAACACCGCATCACACCACGCGAAACGGCGGGTCGGTCACACATCGGTGACGGTCTCGTTCCACTTCCGTGTGTCAGACACGAGTCTGACTCACGTCAGACTCAGGCGGGCTCACAGTGCGAGCAGAGCGATCCCCGCGAAGACGAGCGCCGAGCCTGCCAGACGGCCGCGCGAGACGTGTTCCGAGAGAACGCGACCCGCGAGCAGCGTTGCGATCACGACCGACGACGAGCGCACCGCGAGGACCGAGGCTGCGTTCGCGTGCCGTAGCGCGAGCAGCCCGAGCGTGAACGAGCCGAGATTGGCCAGCGCGGCCACGCCGATGGCGCCGTCGACCGCGCGCCGGATCGACCGGAACCCGACGAGCGGCGGATAGATCAGGCACGGCCCCGCGAGCGTCAGCACGAAGTACGTCAGCGCGCCCGCGTGCTGGATCCCGACGCGGTCGACCATCGTGTAGGAGGCGATAGTGGCCGCGAGTGTCACGGCCAACAGCAGTGCTCGGCCGTGGAAGTCGAGCGAGCTCGAACGCACCATCGTGGCGCCGACTCCGATCATCACCACACCAGCGAGTTCGTTGGGCGTCGCGTGATGCGAGAGTGCGAGCACCGAAACGGCCAGCACGATCACCGGCGCGAGTCCGCGCGAGAGCGGATACGCGACCGAGACGTCGGTGAGCCGGTAGCTGGCTGCGAGCACGAGCACATAGACCGTTTCGAGGAGCGTCGACGCGAGCGCCCACGGCCAGACCGACGCATCGGCCTGCCACCACACGATTGCGAACGGCAGCGCAATCGCCACCGAGAGCAGGAATGTCGCCGCGGTCGCCGCTTCGATATCGCGCGCGCGGCCGAGCAGCAGGTTCCACGCCGCGTGGAGGACGGCGCTGCCGAGCGCCAGGGCCAGTGCAAAGAGCGGCAAGCTAGATCATCTACAGTGCGCGGGCCTCACGATGAGCATCTTCACGTACCTCACCGGCTTCGGCGGCCGCGACATGGCCGTCGACCTCGGCACTGCGAACACGCTCGTCTACGTCCGTGGACGCGGCATCGTCCTCTCTGAGCCTTCGGTCGTCGCAATCGACCAACGTTCGGGTGAGGTGCACGCCGTCGGGCTCGAGGCGAAGCGCATGCTCGGCCGCACGCCGGGGACGATCAGCGCGATCCGCCCGCTCAAGGACGGCGTGATCGCCGACTTCGACGTGACCGAGCAGATGCTCAGGCACTTCATCCAGAAGGTGCATCAGCACCGTTTCGCCCACCCGCGTGTCGTCGTTTGCGTCCCGTCGGGCGTGACCGGCGTGGAGAAGCGCGCGGTCGAGGAGGCGACGCTCTCTGCAGGCGCGCGCAAGGCCTACCTGATCGAGGAGCCGATGGCGGCCGCGATCGGCGCCGGGCTCCCTGTCGCCGAGCCGACCGGGAACATGATCGTCGACATCGGCGGCGGCACGACGGAGGTTGCCGTCATCTCGCTCGGCGGCATCGTCGTCTCGCAATCGCTGCGCGTCGGCGGGGACGAGATGGACGAAGCGATCATCAATCACATCAAGCGGGAGTACAAACTTCTGATCGGCCAGCAGACCGCCGAGGAGATCAAGCTCGAGGTCGGCTCCGCCTACCCGCTGAAGGAAGAGGTTCAGGCGGAAGTGCGTGGCCGCGACATGCTCACCGGCCTGCCGAAGACGGTGATCCTGTCGAGCGAGGAAGTGCGCCATGCGCTCGAGGAGCCGGTCAACCAGATCGTCGACGCGATCAAGTCGACCCTCGACAAGACGCCACCCGAGTTGGCCGCGGACATCATGGACCGCGGCATCGTCCTCGCCGGCGGCGGCGCTCTCCTGCAGGCTCTCGACGAGCGCCTTCGTCACGAGACGCACATGCCGGTGCACCTCGCGGAGTCGCCGCTCACGTGCGTCGCAGTCGGCTCGGGTCGCAGCCTCGAGGAGTTCGACGCGATCCATCGCAGCTCACGCGCCCGCGCGCGCTCCCGTAACGGCCGCGGCCGGTACTCTTAACCGGAACGGCTATTCCGTTTTTGGTACGGTAAGCGGAACGGCAATTCCGCTTACTGGGGGTATGTTTTGAAAGTAGCTGGTCGCGCGGGGCAAGGGACGAACCGCTGGCTCGTCCTCGTGCTCGTCTGCATCGCACAGTTCATGGTCATTCTCGACGCGACGATCGTAAACGTCGCTCTGCCGTCGATCCAGACGGGCCTGCATTTCAGCCCGACGAGCCTGCAATGGGTCGTCAACGCCTACGCGCTCGTCTTCGGCGGCTTTCTCCTGCTCGGGGGGCGCGCGTCCGACCTGCTGGGACGGCAGCGTCTCTTCGTCGCCGGCGTGGTCCTGTTCACCGTCGCATCGCTCGTCAACGGCCTCGCGACGTCGTCGGGCGTGCTCGTCGGCGGGCGTGCACTGCAAGGCCTCGGAGCAGCACTCGTCTCGCCTGCGGCTCTCTCGATCGTCACGACGACATTCGCCGAAGGCGCCGAGCGCACGAAGGCCCTCAGCATCTGGAGCGCGATCGCCGCCGGGGGAGGCGCGGTCGGGCTGGTGCTCGGAGGTCTGCTGACCGAGACGCTGTCCTGGCGCTGGGTCTTCTTCATCAACCTGCCGATCGGCATCGCCGCTGCGCTCCTGTCCCTCCGGTTCGTCCCGGACTCGCGTGCGGAGAACAAGCCCGACACCGCGGATGTCGCGGGTGCGGTGACGGTCACATCCGGCCTCCTCGTGCTCGTCTACGGCATCGTCAAGGCCGAGTCGTACGGCTGGGCCTCGCCGCGCACGATCGGTCTCGGCCTCCTCTCGGCCGCACTGCTCACGGCCTTCGTCGTGATCGAGAACCGGTCGAAGGCGCCGTTGATCCGTCTCGGCATCTTCCGTCTCCGGTCCCTGACCGCGAGCAACATCGCGATGCTGTTCGTCGCCTCGGGCCTGTTCTCGATGTTCTACTTCGCGGGCATCTACCTGCAGGAGATCCTCGGCTACAGCCCGCTCAAGGCCGGTCTCGCGTTCCTGCCCTTCACGTTCGGGATCGTCATCGGGGCAATCGCGTCGCAGCAGCTGATCAAGCGAATCGGCATCCGCGCCGTGGTCTTCGGCGGCCTGACGCTCGGGGCACTCGGGCTCGCGTATTTCACGCAGCTGACGACGACGAGCACGTATCTCACCGATGTGTTCCCGAGCATCGCCGTGATGTCGGTCGGGATGGGCATGACGTTCGTTCCGCTGACGCTGCTCGCGACGACCAACATCGATGCGGACGACGCCGGCCTTGCTTCGGGCGTGTTCAACACGTCGCAGCAGATCGGCGGCGCGCTCGGGCTTGCGGTGCTCTCGACACTCGCGGCCTCGCGTACGTCGCACCTCCTGAGCACCGGAACCGACCACGCGACGGCGCTGACGCAGGGGTTCCAGATCGCCTTCGGCGTCGGCGCGCTTCTGCTCGTCGCGAGCATCGCCGTGATCGCGCTGTTCATCAGGCCGCGCGACGTGGTGCTCATCAACACCGAACCGGCGCCTGTGCCCGCAGGATGACCGTCGAGACGCACCCACTGCGTGCGGACGCCCAGCGCAACCTCACGCGCATCGTCGAGTCGGCGCACGAGGTGTTCGCGGAGCATGGGATCGACGCGCCGCTCTTGCTGATCGCCGAACGCGCAGGCGTCGGCGTGGGCACGATCTTCAGGCGTTTCCCGTCGAAGGACGAGTTGCTCGTCGCGGTGCTTCTGCACCGCGGCGAGCAGCTGGTCGCCGCCGTCGAGGAGGCGCGACAGAGCGCCGACGCCGGAGCTGCGTTCGTGCGTCTACTCGAGACGGCCATCGCGGCTCAGATCGGCGATCGCTGCTTCTGCGACGCGATCGGCACCGACCTGCTCGCCCGCCAGGAGCTGGTGACGCTCTTCGACGAGGCACACACAGGACTGGCGTCACTGCTCGAGCGTGCGCAGGCGGAGGGAGCGATCCGTGCCGACGTGACCGCCGAAGATCTCCTGTTCGTCGTCCACGGGGTTGCGCACGCCGGATTGATGCTCGAAGACGTCGCTCCGGGCGCCTGGCGGCGCCATCTGGGCCTTGCGCTCGACGGCCTCAGGCCGGAGGCGGCGACTGCGCTCCCTCGCCGGCCCATCTCGCGCCGCCAGTTCCTGGCCGCGCGCTGCGGCTCCTGAGAGCACCCCCGCTAGACTGGGTCGGTCTGTGCCTCGCAACCGGACCGTCCGTTTTGCGGTCCTGGGCAACTCCGTCCAGCGCACCGCCGCCTCCGGCTACCCCTCGAGTCGCTCCAGTGCCCTAAAGCGCCGGATCGTCATGGGCGGCCTGATCGCGCTTTCCCTGGTGCTGATCACGGTTTCGTTCCGCTCGAGCGCGCTCGACGGGGTCCAGGGGACCGCCGCGGGGATTCTCAGGCCGTTCGAGGTCGCCGCCGATCGCGTCTCGGCGCCGTTTCGCGACACGATCAGCTGGTTCCACGGGCTCGCCGACGCCAAGTCCGAGAACGCGAAGCTCCGGAAGCAGGTCGATGCCCTGCAGGAGAAGCTCGTCCTGGACGAGGGAGCCCTGCAGGAGAACGTCCAGCTCCGCAAGGCGCTGGCGTTTCTCGGCCCGCCGTCACTCGCGAACTTCGACCGTCGGCACGCCTCCGTCCTGACGAACCCACAAAGCGCGCTCGACGAGAGCATCACGATCGCGGGCGGAACACACGACGGCATCCGTGCAGGCGACCCGGTGATCGACGACTCCGGAGGCCTCGTCGGCACGATCGACCGTGCGTGGGCGAGCGTCGCACGAGTCACCCTGCTCACCCAGGGTCAGAACGTCACGGCGACCGATCTCACCAACCCCGCGGCGGTCGGCGTGATCCGCAGTGGGAGTGGCGGCGCGCTCATCTTCGACCGCGTACCGAAGGCTCCGAGCGTCCAGGTCGGGAACATCGTCATCACCGCAGGCTCGCTGGGTAAGGGCGCGCTGCCGTCCATCTTCCCGAGAGGGCTGCGGATCGGGACGGTCTCGAGCGTCAGCAACAACGACGTCAACACGTTCAAGACGATCCAGGTCGAGCCGTTCGTCGACTTCTCGTCGATGCAGTCGGTGATCGTCCTCGTGCCGCGAACTCAACGAGGCGGAGGATGATCGACGCCTTCAAGGCTGCGTGCGTGCTCTTCGTCGCCTCGCTCCTGCAGCTCTCCGTCCTGACCGAGTACCGGGCGTTCCGGACCTCGAGCATCGTCATCGTCGCGCTGCTCTCGATCGCGCTCCTTCGCGGCTCGATCTTCGGCGCCGCCGCCGGCTTCGGGACCGGGCTGCTCCTCGACACGGCAACGCTTGGCACGCTGGGCGTGACCTCGCTTCTGATGACGGTCGCCGGGTTCTGGATCGGCCGCTACGGCGAGACGACCGCGCGCGACCGCTTTCACGCGCCCTACGTCTCGGTCGCCGTCGTCACGGGCCTCTACTCGTTCGGCCAGCTCTTCCTGCAATTCGTTCTCGGCCAGCCGGCGCCTGCCAACGAGGTGGTTCGTGCGCTTCCGCTCGGGCTCGTCATCAACCTGCTTCTGACGCTGCCCGTGTACGCGCTGATCCGCAGGCTCTTCCCGCCGCAGCAGATCGGCGACCGCATCCGCGAGGTGCGCCTCCTTGGCTAGCAGCGCGGGCCCTTTCGGCCGGCGCGGGAGGTTCCTGCCCGGCGACCCGAGGGTCGAGGAGCCATATCGGCTGACTCCTCAGATGGCGCTGCGGGTCGCGGTGCTCGGCTTCCTCGCGCTCGCGATCTTCGCTGTGCTCTTCCTGCGCCTCTGGGCGCTGCAGGTGCTGTCGGGCGATCGCTACCTCTCGGTGGCGAACGACAACCGCGTCCGGACGGTTCGCCTCGAAGCCCCGCGTGGGCCCATCCTCGACCGGAACGGCCACGTTCTGGTCGGGAACGTCGCGGGCACGCGTGTCGAGTTGTGGCCGGCCGACCTGCCGAAGACCTGGGCTGCCCGCCGCAACGAGTTGCGGCGCCTCTCCGTCGTCACCGGCGCGACGGTCAAGGACATGCTCACGCAGTTGGACGAGCACGGCAACGACCCGCTGTCGCCGGTCGTGGTCCAGCGTGGCCTCAAGCGCGACCAGATCTACTACCTCTCGGAGCACTCTGCGCAGTTCCCGGGCGTGCAGATGCACAACAGCTTCCTGCGGAGCTACCGCTTCCAGTCGCTGGCGGCTCAGGTGCTCGGGTACGTCGGGCCGATCTCGGCCGAGCAGTACAAGGCCCTCAAGCGGAAGGGTCTCCAGGCGAGCGACGCGATCGGCCAGGCAGGCGTCGAGTCGACGTACGACACGTACCTCCGGGGGAAGGACGGCAAGGCCCAGCTGACGGTCGACTCGCGTGGACGTCCGAAGGGCGCGGCGGTGTTCGAGACCAGCCCGACGCCCGGCGAGGCCCTGCGCCTGACGATCGACATCGGCCTGCAGCGCGCGGCCGAGCGCGCACTCCGGTACGGCGTGCACCTCGCGCACTCGACCTTCGAGGGCCAGCATGCGAACGGCGGAGCGATCGTCGCTCTCAGCCCCAAGGACGGCGCGGTGCTCGCGATGGCGTCGTATCCGACGTACCAGCCGTCGATCTTCGTCGGTCGCAAGGACGCGCAGAAGCTCGCGCCGTTGCTCAATGCGAAGGTCGCGGACGCAGACAACCATCCGGGCTTCAACCGCGCGATCAGCGTCGCCTATCCACCGGGGTCGACGTTCAAGCCCGTCACGGCGCTGGCTGCGATGCAGGAGAACCTGATGCACCCCTACGACGTGATCCCGTGCACGCCGACGTTCAAGGACCACGGGTCGACGTTCCACAACTGGACGCCGCTGATCAACACGGGGATGGTCTTGACGACCGCGCTCGCCGAGTCGTGCGACACGTACTTCTACGAGCTCGGCAAGCGCTTCTACAACCTGCCCCCGGACCGCGGTCACCCCTTGCAGGCGTGGGCGAACCGGTTCGGGCTCGGCGAGGTCTCCGGCCTCGACGTCGGGCCCGAGAACCCGGGCCTGATCGCAACGCCCGAGTGGCGGCGCAAGGCGTTCCCGGCCAGCGCGGGGTACGGCGAGCTCGACCGCACCTGGAAGCCGGGCTACTCGATCCAGATGGCGATCGGGCAGAACCAGGTGCTCGTGACGCCGCTCCAGATGGCGCGCTTCTACGCGATGATCGCCAACGGCGGCAAGCTCGTCACGCCGCATGTGGCCGACGACGTCGAGCTGACCAGCACCGCCGGCCAGCCGGAGCGCGTCCTGCGGCGGTTCGGCGGCGAGCCGCCCCAGCCGACCGGTGTCGACCCCACGGCACTCACGTATGTCCAGCGCGGGCTCGAGGAAGCGACGCATTCGGCGCTCGGCACGTCCTCGGGTGTGTTCGGTTCGTTCAAGTACGACATCGCAGGCAAGACGGGGAGCGCCGAGAAGCTCGTCAAGCTCCCCGGCTACTCGACGCCGCAGAACCTGACGCAGTCGTGGTGGTGCGGGTACGGCCCCTTCGACTCTCCGCAGATCGTCGTCTGTGCCGTGATCGAGAACGGCGGGCACGGCGGTACCTCCGCGGCGCCCGCCGCGCTCAAGGTCTTCGAGCAGTACTTCCATACGTCCGCGACCATGACGACGCACCCCTCCGACTGATGGCGATCGAGGCTGTCGACACACGCGCGCGCGGTCTCCGGGGACGCGCACAGTCGGAGGTCCTGGGGTTCGCCGGCCGCCTGCGGCGGCTCGACTGGCTCCTCGTCGCGGCTCACACGGCGATCGTCGTGTACGGGCTGTGGGCGATCGACGGGATCACGATTCACGATGCGGGCGGGTCCGCCGTGACGAGGCAGGCGCTCTACGCCTTCGCCGGCGTGCTCGTGTTCGGCGCCGTGATCCTCGTCGACCCGGACCGGTACCGGCGCCTGCGCAGGCCGATCTATTTCGGAACTCTCGCAGTGATGATCTTCGTGCTCGCTGCGGGCGCCGCGACCCGAGGGTCGAAGCGCTGGATCGACGTCGGGTTCTTCACCTTCCAGCCGTCGGAGTTCGGGAAGGTCGTCTTCGTGCTCGCACTCGCGGGCTTCGTCGTCGAGCGCGCCCGCTCCCTCCAGAGCGTGAGAACGCCGATCACGCTGCTCGCGTACGGGCTCGGGCCCATCCTCCTCGTCTTTCTGCAGCCCGACATCGGCACGGCGCTCGTCTATACAGCGGCGCTCGCGGCGGTTCTGTTCGTCTCGGGCATCCGCTGGCTGCATCTCGGCGTGCTGGCGGGACTTGCTGCGCTGGTCGCTGTCTCGGTGCTCTGGCTGCTGCCGGCCGCCGGGATGAACGTGCTCAAGCCGTACCAGACCGCCAGGCTCACGGGCTTCACGCATCCCGCCAACGATCCGAGGGGCGCGACCTACAACCTGACGCAGTCGATCACCGCCGTCGGGGCCGGAGGGCTGCGCGGGCGCGGCGTGCAGGGTGCGACGCAGACGCGGCTCGACTATCTCCCCGAGCACGCCACGGACTTCGCGTTCGCCTCGCTGTCGGAGGAGCACGGGTTCTTCGGCGCGTCGATTCTGCTCCTGCTCTACCTCCTGGTCGTCTGGCGCGCCCTCAAGATCGTCGCGAGCGCGCGGGATCTCTACTGCGCCGTCGTCGCGGGCGCGATCGCGGCCATGTTCCTCTTCCAGGTGTTCGTGAACAGCGCGATGACGATGGGGATCGCGCCGATCACGGGGATCCCGCTGCCGTTCGTCTCGGTCGGCGGCTCGTCGATGATCACCAACTTCCTGGCGCTCGGGATCCTGCAGGCGATCTACATGCGCCGGCCGGTCCGGCGTCGCGGAGGCGGCCGGTGAAGCTGACGGCGCGGTCGCTCCTGACGACCGCCCGTGAGTTTCGGACCGGCGTCGGCGATCCCCGTCCGGCCGCTGTCGCGGGCGCGCGCGAGCTGGTCCCGATCCTCGCCCGCGAGCTGCGAGCCGGAGGCCGTGCCGACGCGGTGGTCGAGCAGCAGACCGAAGGGGTCTCCGATTCTCATCTGGGTCGGTCCTCCGGACGAGGACCGGCTTCGTGCCGCCTCGCGGGCAGGTGTTCCGATCGTCGCGGTGACCGACGCGCGATCGGTGCCGTACGTGCTGGCCGAGAATCTCGTCCAGGTTCCGGCGGGACAAGGCTTCCCGGTGGAGGCGATCGCAGCTGCGCTCGCCCGCCGCCTCGGCGACAAGGCGACGACCCTGGCAGCGCGGCTCCCCGTGTTGCGCCCGGCCGTCTGCAAGCAGCTGATCGATACGTATGCCTGGCAGAACGGGAAGATCGCGATCGCCGTCTTCGTCCCCGGGGTCGACATGCCGATCCTCACGCTCAACCAGACGAGGCTCGTCTTCCGGATCGCGCTCGCCTACGGCGTCGACATCGACCGGAACCGCGCCGGAGAGCTCGTCGGTCTCGTCGGCATCGTCGGTGCGGGCTTCAGCTTCCGCGCGGTGGCGCGCGGGCTGCTGGACTTCGTTCCGGTCGGCGGTTGGGCGGTGAAGGGCGCGGTCGCCTACACCGGCACGCGCACCATCGGCGAGGCGGCCGTGCGCTTCTTCGAGGCACGCCTCTAGAAGGCCGCCGTCCGGTCCAGGTCCTAGGCTCTTCTCCAATCGACGGGAGGTGATGTGCATGGGCCTGACGGGACATCAGGAGGCGATGGAGCTCTTGCTGATCGAAGAGGCGGATGCCTGGTTCGAGTACCTCGAGGTGACCCGAGCCCAATCCGCGAACCGGTACGTCGAGGTCGAGCCCTGGGCGTGGGCGCGGCTGTCGCAGCGCCTGCGCGCGATCCGCGCGCGCCGCGGAAAGCTGCGGCCGGCCGTCGAAGCCGCCTAGCGGGGCCCCGCCTGAGCGACCGGCCGGGCCGCTGATACCCTGCGGGTAGGCCTATGCCAAGGCTTTTCCCACACACCCGCGCCGCGCGCCCGTCGAGAGACTCGACGTGGCTGCGCGCACGCACACCTCAGGAGAGATCGTTTGCCACTGCCCTGGTTCCGACGCAAGAGTCCGTCGGTCGTAACGGAGGCGCCGTCCCCGGCTGCCTCGGAGCACCTAGAACTTGAACCGCTGACCGTCGATCAGCCTGCTGCCCCGGAGGGCGAAGGCGCCGACGGAGAATCCACCTCGACCCCGAAGAAGCGCCGGCGCGGCACCCGCGGCGGCCGTAACCGCAAGCGCAAGCCCGCCGAAGGCACTCCGGCGGCAGTCGCTGTCGAAGCGCCGCCGGAGGAGAAGAAGGCACCCGAGCGGAAGCCGCGCGAGCGGTCGGGCTCTCAGAGCCGACGACGCACGCCGCGCCGTGCGCCGTTGCCGAAGGCGAAGCGCGAGCTCCTCGTCTCGGTCGACGCCGGCGAGAAGCGCGTCGCCGTGCTCGAGGACGACAAGGTCGCCGAGGTCTACCTCGAGCGGCCCGAACGGCGCTCGATCGCCGGCAACATCTACCTCGGCGTCGTCGACAACGTGCTGCCAGGCATGGAAGCCGCGTTCGTCGAGATCGGCCTCGAGAAGAACGGCTTCCTTTACGTCGACGAGATCGTCGGCCCCGAGCTCGAAGGCCGAAAGGGCGCGCGGAAGATCCAGGATCTGATCCAGCGCGGGCAGACCGTGCTCGTCCAGGCCGTCAAGGATCCGATGAAGACGAAGGGCGCGCGCCTGACGACCGAGATCTCTCTGCCCGGCCGCTTCGTCGTGTTCGTCCCGCATGGTGACGGCCTCGGCGTCTCGCGCCGGATCGAGGACGAGGAGCGCAACCGGCTCAAGGCGATCATCAAGGAGGTCGCGCCGAAGAACGGCGGCGTGATCGTCAGGACCGCTGCGGAGGGCGCCTCGGCCGAGGACATCGGCCGCGACCTCGAGTTCCTGCAACGGCTCTGGAAGTCGATCGAGGCGCAGGCGAAGGACGCAACGGCGCCGGCGCTCATCTATCAGGAGGCGGAGCTGCCGCTCCGGGTCGTTCGCGACCTCTTCACCGGTGACTTCGAGCGCCTGATCGTCGACCATGACCGCACCCACAAGCGCATCGTCGGCTACCTCAAGAAGACGTCACCGCATATGGCCGAGCGCGTCACCCGATACCGCGAGCGCGAGCCGCTGATGGAGGCGTTCGGCGTCGAGCAGGAGATCCGCTCGACCCTGAGCCGCCGCGTCGATCTCCCGTCGGGTGGCTACCTCATCTTCGACTACGCCGAGGCGTTCACCGTCATCGACGTCAACACGGGCCGGTTTGTCGGCTCGCGGTCGAAGAAGTCGGCCGGACGGCTCGAGGACACGATCACGAAGAACAACCTCGAAGCCGTCAAGGAGGTCGTGCGCCAGCTACGGCTGCGCGACATCGGCGGCATCATCGTCATCGACTTCATCGACATGGCGAGCCCCAAGAACCGTGCGGCGGTCGAGAAGGCGCTGGGGGAGGAACTGGAGCGCGACCGCACGAAGACGTACGTCGTCGAGATCTCGCCGCTCGGGCTGGTCGAGATGACGCGTCAGAACGTCACCGACGGACCGCGCGAGGTGATGACGAAGAAGTGCCCGACGTGCGGCGGCGACGGCATCGTCGTGTCCGAGCACACGGCCGCCGTCGACATCGAACGGAGGCTGCGTGCCCTCGTCACTCCCGGCTCGCGGGAAAAGGCGTTCAAGGTCGAGGTCGCGGCGCGTGTCGCTTCACTGGTCGTCGGGCCCGGGGGCACGCGACTGCAGGAGCTGGAGGAGACGACGCGGCGACGGTTCTTCCTGGTCGGCAAGGAGGGAGAGCACCTCGACCATTTCCGCGTGCTCGACCGCGGCCCGCTCGAGAAGGTCGCCCCGGTGCTGCCGGTCGACGTCGGGCAGGAGCTCGAGCTGAAGCTCGGCGAGGTCGATCTCCACGATGCGCACGCAGGTGCCGGCAAAGTCGACGGCGTCGACGTGGTCGTCGCCGATGCTGCGAAGCTCGTCGGCAAGAAGGTCAAGGTCCGCATCACGGTCGTCACAGAAGGACTGGCCTGGGCCGAGCTGCTCGCGCCGATCGATGCTGCGCACGAGCCGCTGACCGCGGAGTCCGAGGCCGAGCGGCCCACACGGTCGCGGCGCGCGCCCGCGAAGAAGGGCGCAGACGCCGACGCGCCGGCCGAGCCCGCGGACGCGGACGAGGAGCTCGAGGAGGGCGAGGCTGAGGCGGAGGCGGAGGTCGCCGAGCCGGCCGAGGACGGAGCGGAACCGGCGCCGGCGAAGAAGCGCACCAGGCGCGGCTCTCGCGGCGGCAGGAACCGCAAGAAGAAGTCCGCCACGGCCTCCGTCGTCGCAGCCCCCGACGGCGAGGCGCCTGCCGACGAGGTGGTCGTGATCGCACCGGTGATCCACATCCCCGAGCGGGGTCTCGGCGAGGCAGAAGACGGCTCGACGCCGCCGGCGAAGAAGCGCACGCGCCGCGGCTCCCGCGGAGGTCGCAACCGCAAGAAGTCGGCGGCGGCAACGACGAGCGCCAGCGCGGCGATCGAGGTCGCGGAGCCGGAGCTCGAGCCCGTTGCGGCCGTCGAACCGTCTGAGAACGGCTCGGGCGGCCCGGACGACGACTGGACGTACACGCCGATGAGCGAGTGGGGGATCGACGAGCGCTAGCCCGGCGCGCTACACTTCCGACCGCTTCGCGCCGGGCGACCCGCCCGCGCAGCGCTGTTACTCATGGACTACGCGATCATCCGTCTTGGCGGCAAGCAGTACCGCGTCTCGGAGGGCGAGACTCTCGTCGTGGACCGCGTTCGTACGGACGAGGGGAAGACGTTCAGCCCGGACGTCCTGCTCGGCGACGCGACCGTGACTGCGAAGGTGCTCGCGCACGAGCGTGGGCCGAAGATCGTGATCGGCAAGTACAAGAAGCGCACGGGCTACAAGCGCCACACGGGCTTCCGGGCCGCTACCTCGCGCCTCGAGATCTCGCTCGGCGGCGCCGCTCCCAAGCGCGCGCCCGCGAAGAAGGCCGAGGCCGCGCCGCAGAAGCAGGCGCCGCCGAAGGAAACAGCTCCGGACGAAGACCACGTCAAGGGCATGCCGAGCGGCTACGAGGCGATGACGGTCGCGCAGATCTCGGAGGGCTCGAAGACGTGGAACCGGCCGATGCTCGAGGCCGCGCACGCCTACGAGCAGGCGCACGCGGCGCGCAAGGGTGCGCTCGCTGCGCTCGAGTCGGCGCTCAACGCGAAGGGCGAGGAGGCCTAGATGGCACACAAAAAGGGACTCGGCTCCTCCAAGAACGGCCGCGACTCGAACCCGAAATACCTCGGGGTGAAGATGTTCGACGGTCAAACCGCGGAGTCCGGCAACATCATCGTCCGCCAGCGCGGCACGAGGTTCAGGCCCGGTCCGGGGACGCTGATCGGCCGCGACGACACGATCTTCGCAGTCCGGTCCGGCATCGTCTCGTTCCGGACGAGCGGCGAGCGTCGCACCGTCTCGGTCGAGCCCGCCGAGTCGCAGAGCTAAGACGCTCTCGGCGACCGCGTCGTGTTCAGCGACCGCGCGACGATCCACGTTCAGGCGGGCAAGGGCGGCGACGGCGGTCTCAGCTTCCGGCGCGAGAAGTACGTGCCGAAGGGCGGGCCCGACGGCGGCGACGGCGGCGACGGCGGCGACGTCGTCCTGGTCGCGGACCCGTCGCTCCGCGACCTCTCGGCGTTGCAGAGGCGAAACCGCGTCAAGGCGGCGCGCGGCGAAAACGGACGCGGGACCAGGAAGCACGGCGCCAACGGCGCCGACGCAGAGTTGCGCGTGCCGGTCGGCACACAGGTCTTCGTCGACGACGACCTGCTCGCCGACCTCGCGCACGCAGGCGCCCGCGTCGTGCTCGCCGAAGGCGGCCACGGTGGGCGAGGCAACGCACGCTTCGTCTCGTCGACCCGGCAGGTGCCGCGGTTCGCCGAGGTCGGCCCTCCCGGCGAGGAGCACGACGTCGAGCTGCGGCTGAAGCTGCTCGCCGACGCGGCGCTCGTCGGCCTGCCGAACGCCGGCAAGTCGTCGCTTCTCGCGCGCATCTCGAATGCGAAGCCGAAGGTCGCCGACTATCCGTTCACGACCCTGCAGCCGGTCCTCGGAACCTTCGAGTCGCCGGACGGCCGCCAGCTCGTCATCGCCGACGTGCCCGGTCTGATCGAGGGTGCGAGCGAAGGGGTGGGGCTCGGGCACGAGTTCCTTGCGCACCTCGAGCGCGCGCGGACGTTGATCCACGTCATCGACGCCTCGCACGACGTGGAGGAGCAATGGCGCACGATCGACGCGGAGCTCGCCGCTTACGGCGCGGGCCTCGCCGAGCTGCCGCAGATCGTCGTCCTGAACAAGCTCGACCTCGCTCCGGACGCCGCGTGGGGGCTCGACGACCCGCGGATCCGGGCCGTCTTCCGCCTCTCCTGCGCGACCGGCGCAGGGCTCGAAGACTTCCGCCGGCAGCTGCACGGTCTCGTGCCCGAGCCCGAGCTTCCCGAGGCGGGCGAAGACGACCTCGCCGACTTTCTCGTCTATCGGCCGCAGCCAAAGGCCCGTCCGTGGCGCCTGCTCCGGACCGACGGCGGCTTTCGCGTGCTCGGCAAGCCGCCGTCGGACGAAGAGCTGGAGCGCGCACTCCGCGCCGCCGGGCGCGAAGCGTGGTGCGACGGTCGAGGTCGGCGACGAGGAGTTCGAGCTCGCATGAGCGTGGGGCTGTACGGCGGATCGTTCGATCCGCCGCACCGAGGGCATGTCGAGCTGGCCCGCCGCGCGAAGGAAGAGCTCGGCCTGGAGCGTCTACTCGTGCTCGTCTCCGAGGACCCGGGCCACAAACACGTCGACACGCCGGCCGGAGTCCGGCTCGAGCTCGCCCGAGCGGCCTTCCCGGACGACGAGGTGCAGCTCGACCCGGCCGCACGCACCGTCGACGCGCTCCGCGCTCACCCGGAGTGGCCCGATCCGGTGTTCCTGATCGGCGCGGACGAGTTCTGTGATTTCCCGTCCTGGAAGGAGCCTGAGGAAGTGCTGCGGCTGGCGCGCGTCGCTGTCGCGACCCGGCCCGGGTTTCCGCCGGAACGGCTCGAGGCTGTGCTGCGGACGCTCGGGCATCGCGAGCGGGTCGCGTTCTTCGAACTCGAGCCCCTCCCGATTTCGTCCCGCGACCTGCGGAAGCGGCTCGCGGCCGGTCAGGACGTCTCCGCGGAACTGCCGGACGCCGTCGCAGCGCTGATCCGGGCCGGGCATCTCTATGCCCCTCCCGCTGGCTACACTGGGCGAGCTTGAGCCCAATCGACCAGGCACGCCGGATCGCGGCGCTCGCGCAGGACAAGCTCGCGCGCGACGTGGTCATCCTCGATATGCGACCCGTCTGTGCGTACACGGACTTCTTCGTCGTGTGTACCGGGAACAACCCTCGCCAGGTCAAGGCGATCTGGGACGAGGTGCACGGCCGGCTGAAGGCAGACCACGGTCTCGCGCCGCGATCGACGGAAGGCGTCACCGAGGCGACGTGGATCGTGGGCGACTATGTGGACGTCGTCCTCCACGTCTTCGCACCCGAGGCGCGCGAGTTCTACCGCCTCGAGGATCTGTGGGACGACGTCCCGCACGAGACGCTTGAAGCCGCCACGGCCTGAGCCGCTCCCGACGCTCCGGGGTGCCGGACGGCCGGTGCGCCCGCGGCTACACTGCCTCCGCTGCCTGGGCCCATAGCTCAGTTGGGAGAGCGTTTGGCTGGCAGCCAAAAGGTCGCCGGTTCGAGCCCGGCTGGGTCCACTCGATCGCGCGCGTATCTTCGGCCGAGCCGGAGATACGCGAGAAGCTACGCGCCCCCATCCGGGGGAGTCTGCAGTCCGATTCGTCCGCCCATACTTCGATCAGTGGCCGATTCCTGGGCACCGACGCTGCGAGTCCGCGAGACCCACGGATGCTGCCGCCTGTCACTCGAAGGCTACGCCTACGGCGACGGTTCGACGTTGCAGGAGGCTGCCGACGCGCTCGTCGCGCACCTGCTGAACCTGGCCATGAGCCTTCGGTCGAGCGGCGTGCAAATCTCGACCGAGCTCGGCCCGCCCGACTTCCGCTGGCTCGATTTCGTCTACGAGCTCGGCGAGATCGCCGCGGCAGGCGGCGACATCCGCGAGCGCATCTTCGGGGCCGACCGCAGAGCAGCCTGATCCGCCCCGGCTCTCGGTGCTGACCGACTCAGCGCAGCCCGACCGGAGCCCTGCTGCGGCAGGCGTGTCCCAGCGCGGAGTTCGCACGGACCCGGATCATCGTGTAGCCGCGATCGCGCACCTTGAGGCGGAGCGTCGAACTCCGCTTCAGCTTCACGGTGGTCACGCCGAGCCATTTCGCCCCACGCTGTGCGTCGACGACGACCGCCGTCTTCTTCGACTTGGTCACGACGGCGAAGCTGAGGTTGAAGAAGCCCAGGCGAGGCTTCGGGGTGAAGACCCCGACGTTGAGGACGACCTTGCCCTTCGCGCGCACGACCGACGGCACGGCGCACACCTTCACCTTCGGCGGTTTCGAGCCGCCGCCGCCACCGCCACCGCCGCCGCCTGTCGTCCCGGTGCCGCCGCCTCCGCCGCCCGAGGAGCCGCCGCTCTGGCTCGCGACGTCGATCAACGACTGGTACGACGGCTTGTGGCTCCCGTCGTGGCGAATCAGTCCGAGCCCGCGCTCCCACGTCGACGGCGAGTTGCTGTCGGAGGCGTCGAACCAGAACATCACGTCGACCCAGGGCAGATAGCGGCGTTCGTACGTCCAGGCGCGCGAGAGGTAGTCGGCCTGGGTCGCTTCGTCGACGCCGTTGATCAGGTTCTGCGAGCACGCGGTGCACGTCGACCAGCCGAACTCGGTGATCCAGACGTGTTTCCCCGGGTCATTCGCCTGGATCAGGCTGTGGGCGTAGAGCTGGCCCGGGAACGACCCGGCATACGGCCGGCCTGAACTGTCGACGAACGTGTCCTCGGGGGCTCCCGGCGGATAGAGGTTCCATGCGACCGCGTCGTAATACCCGCGGATGCCGTTGTCGTAGAGGCTCTGGAGGTAGTCGTAGGGATTGATCGAGCCGGAACCGGGGACCCCGTAGATGCCTGGGCCGGTCGGAGCGATTGGCGCGAGCAGCACGACCGAGCTCGGATCCTGGGCCTTGATCGCCGGGTAGGCGTCCTTTTGCAATTGTGCGAAGGCGGCCGGATCAGGGGACTGCCAGTAGAAGGGATGGTTCGGCTCGTTCCAGACGACCCACGCGTCGACGTACGGCGCGAGGCGATGAGCGAGATCCCCGAGGAACTGCGCGTAACGGCCGTAGTTGGCCGGCGTCGGTGTGGCGCCGCTGCCGGTTTCGGTCGTCGCCCAGTCCGGCGAGCCGGTCAGCGTCAGCTGGACCTTGAGCCCGAGCGACTTCGCGTGGCGAAGCCGGGCCTCGAGGCTGTTCCAGGCACCCTGGGCGTACACGCCGTTCGTCGGTTCGAGAAGGCTCCAGGACGACGACAGCCGGACCCAGCCGGCCCCTGTCGCCGCCACGGCATCGACGTCGCTGGTCGAGAGGGCGACGACCCCGACGTCGCCGCCGCTGGCGCCCTGCCCGGATGCACTCAGCGCGAAGCCGACCAGCGCGACCGCCGCGAGCAGCGATGCCGACAACAACGTTCGACGAAGCACCACAAACCACGCCTGCGCGCGGTGACGGATCATCGACCTAACTCCCCCTCTTTGTCTCGTCTCTGCAGGCCGAACAGCCGTGCTCGGATCGTCCCCGTCATAGGATACTCCCTACCGTGCAGATGTCTACGCGCCGGGTTCTGGCCGCACTCGTGGCCTTTGCGGCCTCGTTGCTGCTGCCTGGCCTCGCCTGGGCGACCGACTCTCCACCCGACAAGGCGGTGCGTGAATGCATCGAGCGGAACGGCGCTCGCTACGCAACGCCCGACAAGGCATGGATCAGTCAATATGTCTCGCTCGAGGACGCTTGCCGGGCGCGTTTTGGCAAGGAGGGAGACGTGACGCTGGTCGTGTCCCCACTTGCCACCGGCGTCGCCGTGAAGGCGTCCGGAACCGCCGCATCCTCGCCCGCGACGGGATCGGGTGCCGTCGCGCCGTCGTCCGCGCCGGGGCAAGAACCACGGGGCCTCGAAGGGGCGCGCGAGTCTGGCTGACGTTGATTCGGCGGCGCCCGCCGTCAAGGCCGCTCTTGCCGAAGCTCAGGTTCGCGAATCGGCCGGCAGCGGGTTCGCTCC
The DNA here is from genome assembly GCA_963708505.1 of uncultured Thermoleophilia bacterium. GTDB lineage: Bacteria > Actinomycetota > Thermoleophilia > Gaiellales > Gaiellaceae > PALSA-600. Next base: position 155,398 of record CAVPST010000007.1, on the reverse strand, counting down.
GACCTGGCTGATCGCAGTTGTGCTCGGCGCACTCCTCACTGCGGCCGCTGTCCGGATCGTCCGGCGAAACTGAGGTGGAGAGGCCGGCCGCCTCCGCGGTCGTCCCAGCCGCTGCAAGTGCTCTTCCGCTTGCGGTTGCGGGCGTGCTCGTCTTCCGGTCCGGCGGGTACTACCCAACGGCATTCGGCACTGCCGCGCTCGTCCTGCTGGTCGCAGCCGCCGTCGCGGCAATTGCGATCGCAGGGTCGTGGAAGATCTGGCAGTTCGTCGCTCTCTTCGGTCTGCTCGGGTTCTCCGCCTGGCAGCTGGTCGCCGCCTCCCACGCCGACGATGCCGCTCTCGGCCACCAGGCAGCGACTCTGAGCGCGCTCTACGCCGCGGCGGGCGGACTGACGCTGTTCGGGATGCGTCGCGCGTGGCTGCCGCGCCTGGTCGATGGCGCTCTGCTGGTCGCGATCGCGGCCGGGCTCGCCGGGCTGGCCTCACGCCTCTTCCCCTCCTTCGGCGCCGACACGGAGTCACGGCTCGCCTGGCCGCTGACGTATTGGAACGCCCTCGGGGCCGCGGCCGGTTTCGGGATCGTGCTCGCAGTCGGCACCGCGGGAGCGCCGTCGAGGTCGCCGTTTGTCCGCTCGGCGGCCGCCGCTGTGGTTCCGCCGTTGGCGCTGACGCTCGTGATGACGTTTTCCCGCGGCGGTGCACTGGTCCTGCTCGTAGGCACCGTCGTCGTCCTCGCTCTGGCGCCCGGCCGCATCGAGACGTTGGCGGCGCTGGCGGCCTGTGCAGGACCCGCAGCCGTCCTCATCTGGCTCGCGACGGGAGAGAACGGGCTCGTCGAGATCGCAGGCAGCCTGCCGCCGCACGCAGCTGCCGGGCACCGGATCGCACTCGATGCGCTCTGCGCGAGCCTCATAGCAGCCAGCCTCTGTGCGCTCGGCGCGAAGGGTGTCGCGCTGCTCTCGCCCGCCGCGCGTCGGGGAACCGGTGTCGGCCTCGCTTCCCTCGCCGTCGGATGCGCCGTCGTCGGCCTGGTCGTCTTCTCGCCGTCCGGGGGGTATGCGCACGCGGTCTCCAAGGCCAAGCATGAGTTCACCTCGCAACGCAGACCGCTCACCGGCTCACGCACCAGTGCCTACCTGAGCGCCAGCGGGTCCCACCGCTGGAGCATCTGGCTGGTTGCGAATGAGGAATGGAGATCGGCGCGCATCACGGGGACCGGGCCGGGTGACTTCCGGTTCTGGTGGGACGAGCGGCGCCGGGAGAACAGCGAGATCGTCAACGCGCACAACCTCTACCTCGAGACGCTGGCCGAGTCCGGCGTCATCGGCCTTGGCCTCGTGTTGCTCCTGCCGCTCAGCCTGGTCGCGGGGGTGGTCGCGCTCCGCCGGCGCGCACGCACCGCGACGATCCGCGAGTCGACCGTGGCGGCCGGCGCGGCTCTCGGCATCTTCGCGCATGCCGCAGTCGACTGGGACTGGCAGTTCCCGGCGGTGATGCTCCCTGCGCATCGTCCTCGTCTTCGGCGTGATCCGGGCCGCCAACGGGGGAACCGGGCGGCGCCCGACGAGATGGGTTCCGGTTCTCGCGGTGCCGTTTGCTGCGCTCGCGCTGCTCCTCGCAGGCGGCGTGCTCGCCGTCGTCGACGTCGACCGGGGAAAGCACGCGGCGGCGAACGGCGACCTGCCGAAGGCGCTGACCCTGGCGCAGGCGGCGATCGACCACGATCCCGGCGCGTCGGAGCCGCGTCGCCTCGAGGCGAACGTGCTCGCAGACCTCGGCCACGAAACCGCGAGCAACACGGCGTTCGCTGCCGCCGTGGCGCGATCGCCGAGCAACTTCGTCGTCTACGACGACTGGGCTTCCGTTCTCCTCGCCCGCGGGGACGACCGTGCGGCGAGACCGCTCCTGCGTCGCGCGCGGAAGCTGAATCCCATGGACAGGCGGACGAGGCTGCTCGCGCAGATCGCCGGGCTTTCGGTTCCGTCGCGGTAAAGCGCGTCCCTGGTCACGATCTTCGATCGGCCACACGCTCCTTCGGCATCAACCGTTGCGTCTTTCGCGCGTTTCACCTGTCGACACCACTCGACAGCGAAGGCGTGCGTCAGGCGGGCGCCTTCCGGCGAAAGGAAGGTTGCATGCGTTCCACGATTGGAGCCGCGCTTGTCGTGCTGCTCACAGCCCTGGTCGTCGCAGGGTCGGCGAGCGCTACGCACAACAAGACCGGCGGCACGCTCAACGTCGATCTGACAACCGACGTCGACTACACCGACCCGGCGCTCAGTTACCTCTCGACCGGCTGGGAGCTCGAGTTCGCGACGTGTCTCAAGCTTGTCAACTACCCCGACGCGAACGGACCTCGCGCGAGCCAGCTCGTGCCCGAGGCAGCCTCGGGGTTCCCCAAGGTCTCCAAAGACGGGAAGACCTACGACTTCACCGTCAACGCGAACTTCACGAAGTTCTCGAACGGACAGCCGGTGACGGCAGGGTCGTTCAAGGCGGCGCTCGACCGTGACGCTGACCCGGCGATGCAGTCGCCATCCGGGGCGTTCATCAGCGACATCGTCGGCGCGGACAAGAGCCCGATCTCGGGAGTTCGCGTGAAGGGCAATCACCTGTTGATCACGACGCAGCACGCCTCGCCGGACCTGCTGGCGCGGCTCGCGATGCCGTTCTTCTGCGCGATCCCGGCGTCGCTGCCGCACGATCCGAACGGAGTGGCGACGCCCCCGTCCGCCGGTCCGTACTACGTGGCCAGCCGCACTCTGAACAAGTCGATCGTGCTCAAGCGAAACCCGTACTACAAGGGCAAGCGGCCGCACAACGCCGACCAGATCGTGTACACGGTCGGGAACTCGCTCGACGCGACGTACCTGCGCGTGCAGCAGGGCGCGACCGATTACGCCGCAGGCGGCATCCCGCCCGCGTCGTATGCCGAGGCCGCTCAGAAGTACGGCATCAACAAGGGGCAGTTCTGGGTCAAACCTCTGCTCTCGACCGCGTACCTGGCGTTCAACACGTCACGCGGCATCTTCAAGAACAACATCGCGCTGCGGAAGGCCGTCAACCAGGCGGTCGACCGGAAGGCGATGCTCGCGCAGTCGGGCTTCCTGGCCGGCAAGCGCACGGATCAGATCCTGCCTCCGGGCATGGCCGGTTTCCGCGACGCGGATCTCTATCCGCTCAAGGCGCCGAACCTGAACGCGGCTCAGAAGCTGGCTCAGGGTCACACCGGTGACGGAAACGTGGTTCTGTACGAAGGGAACCGCGGAGCCTCGCCACTTCGGGCCCAGATCATCCAGTTCAACCTGAAGCAGATCGGCCTGAACGTCGACGTCCAGCTCTTCCCGCGGGCCGTTCAGATCGAGAAGGAAGGAACACGCGGGGAGCCGTTCGACATCGCAGACGAATCGTGGGGGGCGGACTACGCCGACCCGTACGACTTCGTCAACGTGCTGCTCGACGGCAACAACATCCAGAACTCGAACAACAACAACTTCGCGTACTTCAACGATCCGAAGTTCAACCAGCAGATGACACAAGCGTCGCTGTTGACCGGAGACGCGCGGTACAGCGCGTACGGCAACCTCGACGTGGCGATCATGCAGCAGGCGGTGCCGTGGGCGCCGCGCTCGAACGCGAACAACCGGATGCTCGTCAGCAAGCGGTTCGGCTGCTTCACGTACAGCGCGATCTACACGGTCGATCTCGCGGCGGCCTGCCTCAAGTAGGAGCGACAAGGGGGCGAGGCGCTTCGGCGCCTCGCCCGCTCCTTTTCCGCGCCGTTTTCTTCCCTCCAATGTGTTAAGGGCCGGTTAGGAGGGTCTGAGCGCACTGTCAAGGAGCCCGTCGTCGACGTCAGACCCTTCATGGCAGGCGAGTGGTGGTCCGGGATCGAGATGCGCCATCTGGTCGCGCTCGACGCGGTCGCGCGCGAAGGGTCGTTCCGGCGCGCGGCGACCCGGCTCGGATACGTGCAGTCGGCGATCAGCCATCAGATTGCGGCGCTCGAGGCGCTGATCGGCAAGCGGCTGATCGACCGGTCGCGCGGCACACGCCCGCTGGCGCTCACGCCGGCCGGGGAGATCCTCCTCTCGCACGCCGACGCGCTGATCGCGCGGGTGCGCGCCGCGCAGGCGGACCTCGCGGCGCTCGACGGCATCGGAGTCGCCGCACTGCGCGTGGGTGCGACACCCGATCTACTGACGCATCTCGTGCCCTCGCTCCTCCGCGCGTACGGGGCGCCGGTCACCCTCAACGAGGCGCCGACGGGCAGGTCGCTGCTCGCAGCCCTGATTCGGGGCGAGCTCGACCTCGCGCTCGCCGAGACGCCGCTGCCGAAGGGGCCGCTCGACGCGGTGCTCCTCTGCAGCGACTCGTTCGTCGCGGTCATCCAGGCCGGAGCTCCGCTCGCAAAGCGCCGCCGCGCCGTCTCGTCCGGCGAGCTGGCACGGCTGCCGCTCGTCGCGCATGCACCGAGTCGCGAGCATGTGGAGGAGCAGTTGCGCGTCCACGGCGTCGAACCGCGCTTCGTCCTCGAGGCGGGAACCGGTGCCGCCGTCCAGGGGCTCGTCGCCGCGGGTCTCGGAGCCGCCGTGTTGCCTCGCCTCGCGGTCGACGAGCGCCGTCCCGAGACCGTCGTCCTCGAACTCGAGGACGACGTGGTCGCGAACCGGATGGTCGCTGCGGTCTGGTCGCGTATGCAGCCTCCGCGCGACGACGCGACGGCGTTCGTCGAGGCCGCCCGGGCGGCCTGTGCGGCGGAGCGACTGCGTGAACCGCTGATCGCCTGAACACGCTCTTAATCGCGTAATTCGTCGACAGCGATCAACCAAAGCGACGCGCCGCGCGTCTCGTACGCCATGGGTCGCTACTTCATCCGGCGCGTGCTGTGGGCGTGCATGCTCTTCGTAGCGGTCACGCTCGTCACGTTCGTGATCTTCTACGTGATCCCGGCGGACCCGGCGCGACAGGTGTGCGGGCAGCGGGCAACGCCGCAATGCATCGTGCGAGCGCGTCACTTCCTGGGCACCGATCGACCCGTCCTCGTCCAGTACGGCAAGTTCCTCGATCGTCTCGTCGTGCACCGTTCGCTCGGGCGCTCGTTCACGACCCGCCAGGACGTGACGCAGCAGATCCTCGAGGCCGCACCCGTGACGGCGTCGCTCGTGTTCGGCGGTGCGGTGCTGTGGCTGATGATCTCGATCCCGGTGGGAATCCTGTCGGCGCTGCGGCCGCGCTCGATGCTCGACCGGTCGACGATGGTGATGGTCCTCGTCGGCATCTCGGCGCATCCCGTCTGGATCGGCTTGCTCGCCGCGTACTTCGCCGGCTTCAAGCTCCAGCTCTTCCCCATCACGGGGTACTGCGACTTCTTCCCGTCCGGCGGCAGTTGCGGCGGTCCCGTCGACTGGGCCTATCACCTCGTTCTGCCCTGGATGACGTTCGCCGTGCTGTTCGCAGCGACGTACGTGCGGATGATTCGGGCGTACGTGATCGAGACCCTGACGGAGGACTACGTGCGCACGGCACGTGCGAAGGGCGCCTCGGAGGCACGCGTTCTGCGCAGGCACGTCATCCGCAACGCGCTGCTCCCGGTCGTCACGATCCTGGGAATGGACATCGGGCTCGCTCTCGGCGGAGCGTTTTTCACAGAGACCGTCTTCGGCCTGCCGGGGCTCGGCAAGCTCCTCGTCGGCTCGATCAACAGCTTCGATCTCGCGACGACGGAAGGGGTGGTCGTCTTCGCGACGCTCTGCATCCTCGTGTTCAACCTCGTCGTCGACACGCTCTACGCGTGGGTCGACCCGCGGATCAGGCTCGCCTAGCTGGCGGCCTCGGACGCGTCCGTAGGAAGCTGCCGGCGCGCTTCGTCACGCTCTTGTGACAGAGATGGCGCAGACACGTACGACTTGCCTCCGTACCGTTGGCCTCGTCGGCAACGAAAGGAGGAGCACGTGTGGAAGGTCATTTTCGGGATCGCGCTCGCAGCAGCGTTGGTCCTCCCCGGCGTCGCCGTCGCGCAGAACGGACGTCCCGACGTCATCTGCGCGACGTGCGGCGACAGCGGCACCGGCTGGACGGGATGTACCCAGGTCTCGGCCTCGGACTCGGGCGGCGTGCCGTACATCGCCCACTTCAAGCACTACCTCGTCGTGAACTACTGCAAGCGGAACGGGACGATCACGAGCCTGTCGATTGCGGCGCACGGCTGCGACAGCCAGGGGGCTGTCGGCTGTGACACCGGGCCGGCCTGGGTGACGAGCGGCGGCACCGGGTACGGCTGGGCTTCTCTCGAAGGACGGGCGACGTACACCGGCACGCTCGCGGGTTCCCCGTTCGCCTCGACGAGCGTCGTCCACATCGACATCCCGATCGGCTGATGGCCCGCTGGCTCGTGATCGCCGTGCTTCTTTGGCTCGCACTGCTCAGCGTGTTGACGCTGATCGCCATCTTCCGGCACTCGAGCAGCCATCACGCGAGCAGCGAAGACACAGCGCGGCTGGGGGTCATCGCACTGCGCTGAGGCTCATGCGGCGGTCGTCTGCTTCGCCACGACCGTCGCCTGCGGGGATCTATTCGGTCGAGGCGGCCGGGCGGGGACCGACGTCGACCAGGAGCAGCCGCGCCGCCGGCCGCGGGAAGTACCAGTTCCAGTCGCCGAGCAGCTTCATCAACGACGGCACGAGCAGCGCCCTGATCACCGTCGCGTCGAAGAGCACGCCCGCCGAGAGGCCGATCCCGAACTGCTTGATGTCGGTGCCCGGGCTCGTCGACAGCACGAAGAACGCGAGGCAGAGGACGAGCGCGGCGCTCGTCACGAGCTTGCCCGTCTTGGCGAGCCCGAGGGCGATCGCGGCGTCCGTGTCGCCGAGATCGTCGTAGGCCTCGCGGATGCGCGTCAGCATGAAGACCTCGTAGTCCATCGAGAGCCCGAAGAGGAACGCGAAGATCATCAGCGGGATCCAGGGAATGATCGCGTTCGTCGCGGGCGTGTTCCAGATCGCCTCGGAGCCGTGGCCCCACTGGAAGATGAAGACGATGATCCCGTAGGCGGCCCCGAGCGAGACGAGGTTCAGGATCACCGCCTTGAGCGCGAGCACGAGCGAGCGGAACGCGCGCGCGAGCAAGAGGTAGGTGAGGAGGATGACGAACAGCAGGACGTAGACGAAGTTCCCGTACACGGCGTGGACGAAGTCGAGGTCCTCGGCCGCCACTCCACCGAGCGTCGCCCTCAGGCCCGATTCCGCCGCGGCGGCCGGGAGGACGTCCTGCTGGAGCGACGAGATCGTGTGCTTCGTCGAGCTCGACGCCCCGTCGTGCGAAGGGATCGCCTCGATGATCGCGTCGCCCTTCGCGCGCCACTCCGCGGGCGCGACGGCGCCGTCGACACCGGGCGTCGAGGCGACACGCCGCACGATCCCGTGCAGCTTCGACTGGGTGGCGCCGCCCTCGACGAGAATCTCGAACGGCTTGTAGATGCCGGGCGAGAGCTTCGCCTGGTCGACCGCGGTGCGACCCTCGATCGCCGGGCCTCCGCCCGGCAGGTCCTTCGCGAGCGCCTCGCTCGGGTTCAGCTGCAGGCCCGGAATCAGCAGCGCGGCGACGATGGCGAGCCCGATCGCGGCCGTCGCCGGCGCATGCCTCGTGACGAAGTTGCCCCACCAGCCCCAGAAGCCGATCGCGTCGTCGCTGCCCTCGACGATGCGCTTCGGCATCACGCGAACGCTGTTGATCCGCGGCCCGAGCAGCGAAAGCATCGCCGGCAGCAGCGTCAGCGAGGTGATCACCGAGACGGCGGGAATCAGCATGCCGCCGATGCCGATCGAGCGGATGAACGGCAGCGGCAGCAGGACCATGCTCAGCAGGCCGACCGCGACAGTGGAACCGGAGACGATCACCGAGCGGCCCGCGTGCTGCATCGTCGTCGCGATCGCCTCTTCTGTGGAGTCGCCGTGTCGCAGTTCCTCTCGGAACCGGAAGATGATCAGCAGCGCATAGTCGATCGCGACCCCGAGCCCGACGAGCGCGATCAGGTACTGCACGATCACCGAGACGTCGGTGATGTACGTCAGCAGCCAGACGAGGGTGAACGTGTTCAGGATCGACGCGACCGCGGTCAGGAGCGGCATCGCCACGGCGGGGAGGGTCCCGAAGACGAACAGCAGGATGATGAGCGCGCCGAAGCCGCCGAGCAGCGTCTCTCCGAGGACCGACGGGCCGGAGTTGTCGCCCTTCGCGGCGGCGTTGATCAGCGGGTCGCGTCCCGTCACCCAGCCATGGACGCCGGGCGGAAGCACCGCGGTGAGCGCACGTTGTGTCTCCGTGGCGCCGGTCTCCGAGCCGAAGCTCTGCTGGCCGGGGCGGAAGATCTCGACGAACGTCGTGTGGCCGTCCTTCGAGACGTACATCTTGTTGCCGGTCGAGAAGTACGAGCTGGAGCGTGCTCCTGGGTTCGCGGCGACTGCGATGTCGACCGCCTGGCGCAGACCGTCGGTCTGAATAATGTTCCCGTTCGACGTCAGGACGACGACGAGCGGCGCGTTCTCGCCCGAGCCGAACGCCTTGGTCGTGCGCTGGTTCGCCTCGTAGCCGGAGTAGCCCGGAATCGAGAACGACTCGAACCACCGATGTGAGAGCTGTCCGGCTGCAAACACGCCGAACCCTGTGAACACCACCCAGAAAGCGACTACCAGCCACCGGCGGCGGTAGACGACACCTGCCAGAGCACGCATCGCTCCCGACCCTACCGCCCCGAAGGCGACGAAGACCTCGCCGACACGCGCGAATCGCCAAAATCCGCTCCAGGCCCGCGTCTCGTAGACTTCGTTACATGTCGCGTGCAGCCTGGGAGCTGATCTTCATGATGCTGGTGCTGAAGATCCCGCTCGTCTACCTCGGTTACGTCGTCTGGTACGCGATCCACGCCGAGCCGGAGCCCGGTGTCGATCCGCACGACTCGTCCGCATGGCGTCCGTGGCAACGCCCCGACGGGCCGCGGCCCCGCCGCGGCGGGCCGCACGGCACGCGCGAGACCGCCCGTCGCACGCGTCGCGCTAGAGTCACTCCGTGACCTCGACGGCCCGCGAATCCTGGCGCCAGGCCGAGGCCGTGGCGGGGTTGCTGGCTGCGAGCGCGCTCTTCCTCGGGTTCATGCAGCTCTTCTACCGGCCGTTCCGACTCGCCCCGGTCGCGGTGATCCTGCTGCTCGTCGCGACCGTGATGAGTACCCGCCAGCAGCGTCTGATCGGCCTCGGGTTCGCGGTAGTCGGGATCTGCTTCGTCGTCGGCGCGGCGCTGCAGCTGCTGACACACCACCCGCTTTTCTAGACCCTGGGCGGGGAGGGCTTCGGCACCCGCCCTGGTACAACACATGCGATGGGCAGAAGCGACGTGGACGGGCTGAACGCCGGATACGCACGCGCGCTCCTCGACGACTACCTCGACAATCCCGAGGCGGTGCCGGCTGAGTGGCGCGAGCTCTTCGAGAGCGGCGATTCGGAGCTCGTCGCGACCCACCCGGGCGTTGCCCGGCTGCTCGAGCGGATCCCTCCGACCGGCAACGGCCGCGCCGACGAGGCACCCGCCGCCGCTTCGGGCCCGGCCCCGCCGCCCGCGCCTGACGTCGCACCGGACGCACAGCTGCTGGGCGGCGTCGCTGCCGCGATGGCGCTCGTCAAGGCTCACCGGACGCACGGCCACCTCGCCGCCCGCCTCGACCCGCTCGGCTCGGAGCCGGTCGGAGACCCGTCGCTCGAGCCCCTTCGGCTCGAGCCGAAGCTGACGCCCGAGCTCCAGGCGCGCATCCCTGCCTCCGTCCTCCGGGTCGCGGCCCCTGGTGCGACTCTCGCCGAGGTGCTGCCCGAGCTCGCCGAGACCTACTGCGGCACGATCGCCTACGAGCTCGAGCACCTCTCCGACCACCAGCAGCGGGTCTGGCTCCGGCAGGCGATCGAGTCGAACCGGTACCGCCAGCCGCTCAGCCCCGACGTCAAGAAGGCGCTCTTCCGTCGCCTCTGCGAGGTCGAAGGGATGGAGCGCTTCCTGCGCAAGCGCTTCCTCGGCCAGAAGCAGTTCTCGGTCGAAGGCCTCGACGTGATGATCCCGATGCTCGACGAGACGCTCGAGCTTGCGGCCGAATCCGGTGCGCACGAAGTCGTCATGGGTATGGCTCACCGTGGTCGCCTGAACGTGCTCGCTCACACGATCGGCATGCCCTACGAGTACATCCTCAGGGAATTCGAGGGGGAGCGGACGATCGACGCCGTCACGGCGGATCCCGAGGGAGGGACCGGCGATGTCAAGTACCACCTCGCCGCGCACGGGACGCGCACGACGTCGAACGGCAAGGTAGGCGTTCGGCTCGTGGCGAACCCGAGCCACCTCGAAGCGGTCAATCCTGTCGTCGAAGGCCGCACACGAGCGGAGCAGACCGACCGATCGACGCCCAACGGCGCTCACGACCCGTCGGTGGCTCTGGCTGTCCTTCTCCACGGTGACGCCGCGTTCGCAGGCCAGGGCGTCGTCGCCGAGACGCTCAACCTCCAGGATCTCGAGGGCTATGCCACCGGCGGCACGTTGCACCTGATCACGAACAACCAGATCGGGTTCACGACGGATCCGAGCGAGGGGCGCTCGACGCGTTATTCGTCCGACCTGGCCAAGGGTTTCGACGTGCCGATCATCCATGTGAACGCCGACGATCCCGAGGCGGCCGTCGCGGCGGTGCGGTTGGCGATGGCCTACCGCAAGCAGTTCGCGCAGGACGTCGTCATCGACCTCGTCGGGTATCGGCGTTTCGGACACAACGAGCAGGACGAGGCGGCGTACACCCAGCCGCTGATGGTCGAGCAGATCAACGCACATGCGAGCGTCCGCGAGCTCTATCAGGAGCAGCTCGTGGCGGAGGGTGTGCTGACGAGCGACGAGGCCGAGGCGTTCGTGACCGAGGTCGAAACGGTGCTGCGTGCGGCGCACGAGCGGCTACGCGCATCGATCGGCGACGCAGCGAAGAGCGAGCACGACGGCGAGATCCCGCGCGGGACGGGGGTCGAGGTGACGACCGCCGTCGCGGGCGACCGCCTGACCGAGCTCAACGAGGAGCTGCTGGCGGTTCCCGAGGACTTCACCGTGCACCCGAAGCTCGCGCGCCAGCTCGAGCGCCGCCGCGTCGCGATCGACGAGGGCGGCATCGACTGGGGGCAGGCGGAATCGCTCGCGTATGCGTCGCTGCTCGTCGACGGGATCCCGATCCGGCTCACGGGCCAGGACACCCAGCGTGGGACGTTCGCCCAGCGGCACCTCGTCCTCCACGACTCCGTGACGGGAGAGACCCACACCCCGATGCAGCACCTCGAGGGTGCGCAGGCGTCGTTCGAGGTGTTCAACTCGCCGCTCTCCGAGTATGCGTGCGTCGGTTTCGAGTACGGCTACTCGGCGGCGGCGCCGGAGGCGCTCGTGCTCTGGGAGGCGCAGTACGGCGACTTCGCGAACGGGGCGCAGATCGTGATCGACCAGTTCATCTCGTCGGGCCTGTCGAAGTGGCGCGAGACGTCGCGGCTGACGCTCCTCTTGCCGCACGGCTACGAGGGGAACGGGCCCGAGCACTCGAGCGCGCGACTCGAGCGGTTCCTGCAGCTCGCTGCGCAGGAGAACATCCGGGTCGCCAACTGCACCACGTCGGCGCAGTACTTCCACCTGCTCCGGCTCCAGGCGCTCGACCCGACCGCACGCCCGCTCGTCGTGGTGACGCCAAAGGGCCTGCTGCGGCTCAAGGATGCGTCCTCGACCCTCGCCGACCTGGCGGACGGAAGCTTCCAGCCCGTTCTCGACGATCCAGGCGCGGACAAGGCAGCCGTGCGGCGGCTCGTTCTCTGTGCCGGGAAGGTCTACTACGACCTCGTCGGAAACGAGGCGCACGGCAGCGCGCAGGTCGCGCTCGCGCGCATCGAGCAGCTCTATCCGTTCCCGACCGCGGCGGTGACTGAGCTGGTCTCCTCGTACCCGCAGCTCCTCGAGGTCGTGTGGGCGCAGGAAGAGCCCCAGAACATGGGCCCGTGGCGCTCGATCCGCCACCGGCTCGAGGAGGCGGCAGGCGGCCGTCCGCTGCGGTACATCGGCCGTCCCTGGCGCGCCAGCCCGAGCGAGGGCTATCCGACCGCGCACGGGATCGAGCAGGACCGGATCGCCCGCGCGGCGCTCGTGCTCTAGCGACGCCGCGAAGCCGCGTACTGCTTCACGAGCCTGGGCCCGTGGTGGCGTGCCAGCGCGAGCGCCCAGCGGCGCTGGCGTGGCGGAAGCCGCTGCCAGAGCTCCCAGAGCATGAACGCGGTCCCGACCGGGCCGAGGCCGCGGGACGAGGAGGAGCGGAAGCGGGGCATCAGCCCATCATGCCCACTTACTTGTCGTGCCCGCACGCCTTACCGTGCGGCTCGTGGTCGCCGTCGTGCTCGTGGCCGCGGCCGCTCTGGCTGGCAGCCGGGCACGGGGGTTTCGCGTGCTCTGTCTCGTCGGGCGTGCTCGGGGCCACGGGCTGCGCAGGCTCGGGAGCCGCGGCAGGCGTCACCGGTGCGGCTGCCGGAGTCGGCGTCGGCGCGGGCGCCGGGACAGGAACCGAAGGAGGAGGAGCGGGGGCCGGAGCTGGGCCGGGGTGCGGTGCGGCCTCGTCCGGTGGCGGCGGCAAGTGGCGTGCGCCGCCGAGGGTGATCACGAGCGGGGGAGCCTGAGGCTCTGGGGCTGCGGCCGGCGGCGCCGGCTGCAGCCGCGGTTGCGTGGCGGGGTGCGCGACGGGGACGCGAACTGGAGCCGGCTGCGCGGCCGCCGGGGGTGGGGGAGCCGCCCGCTGCCGAACAATGACCACACGCGGCGCAGCCGGGCTCGCGAGGACGACCGAGGGTGTGAGCGATTGCGGCAGGTTGATCGGCGCCTCGAGCACGCTCGCGGGCCCGAGAACACGTGAGGGCAGCTGGAGCATCCCGACGGCGACGGCGAGCGTGATCGCGGTGATCGCACCCTGCCCCCAGGAAAGCCTCATGTGATCCCCCGATCTAGCCGACAAAGACTGCTAGATGCTCTATCGGCAGTCCCGGGGTCGGCCTTGAGGGCGATGGGCAGCTTCAAGCTGAAACTCGTTGTCTGGTTCGCGCTGCTCGCGCTCCTGCCCCTCGGGATCGCGTTCTACGGCTACGACGCGCTGGCCAAGCGCAGTGAGGCGAGAAGGGTCGACGCCGGGCTGGAATCGGCCTTGCGCGGCGTCGTCGCCGGGTACGCAACGCGCCTCGACAGCGCTTCCGCCCAGGCCACTCAGCTCGCGCGCGACCCGCGTCTCCAGCGGTCCCTGCGCGGCCGTGACGTCGCGACGCTTCTGCAAATCGTCGGACGCGTCCCGGGCGCGAGCGTCCGGGCGCCCGGCCTGGCTGTGGGCCGCGTCCCGGCCGAGGCTGCCTCCCGCTCGGTGACCGTCGTCGACGGCAACAGCGTCCTCGGGCGCGTCTCCGTCAGCGTCCCGATCGATGCACACCTGCTGGCGCGACTGTCTGCCGGCCTCGACCCCGGGGACGCGCTCGTCGCGGTCAGCGGCGGCCGGATCGTCGCCGGCCCGGGCCTCGGCGGCCCGTTCGGTCTGCGTCCCGGGCGGCCGGCTCGCGTCCGCGTGGGCGGCGTCGGCTACCGCGGCCTCGCGACCGCACCGCTTTCGGAGCCCGAAGGGGTGTCGTTCGCCGCGCTCGCACCGCACGCCGCTGTTCAGGCCGATGCCCGGTCGTCTGAACAGGGCGTGTTTGCAGCGCTGATCGGTTCGCTGATCCTCTTCGCTGCCGTCATGTACCTCCTCGGCCGCTCGGTCGTGGCGACGCTGCGTCGGCTCAGCGAGGCTGCCGGTGCGATCGCCAGCGGGCAATTCGACCGGCGCGTCGAGGTCCGCGGCCGCGACGAGTTCGCGCAGCTCGGTAACGCGTTCAACGACATGGCCGCCGAGCTCGAGCAGCGGCAGGCAGATCTCGAGACCGAGCGAGAGCGAGTCCGGCAGGCAACCGGGCGGCTCGGCGAGGCACTCGTAGCAACGCACGATCCTCGGCAGCTTCTGCGCGTTGTCGTCGAGTCGGCCGTCGAGGCGACAGGCGCTGCGGGCGGGATCGTGATCGGGCGCGACGGCGAGGTCGCCCGCGTCGGCGAGCCGGACGGAGAAGGCGAGCGGATCGCGTTCCCGCTTCGGGCAGGTGCGTCGGATTTCGGCCATCTCGTGATCGTCTCCCGGTCGTTCGACGTCGCCCAGATCGAGGTTGCGCGTGCGCTCGCCACCCAGGCGGTCGTCGCCCTCGACAACGCGCAGCTGCACCGGCTCGTCCAGTACCAGGCTCTCGTCGACAGCCTCACCGGGCTCGCGAACCGCCGGAGCCTCGAGGACACGCTCCGGTTCGAGATCGCACGCTCGACGAGGTTCGGCGGCGACGTCTGCCTCGTCGTCGCCGACCTCGACGACTTCAAGCGCGTCAACGACCGCTACGGCCATCCATTCGGCGACGTCGTGCTACAGGAGTTCGCGAATGTCCTGCGCGCGACCGCACGCGAGGCCGACGCCGCGGCCCGCTGGGGCGGTGAGGAGTTTGCGCTCGTCCTGCCCGGCACCGACTCCGAGGGTGGTGCGTTGCTGGCAGAGCGCGCGCGGCAGATCTTCGAGGCGCAGGCGATCCGCGCGCCCGACGGCGTCGACCTGCAGGTGACGGCCAGCTTCGGTGTCGCATCGTTCCCCGACGAGATCGACCTCGACGCGCTGATCGAGGCGGCTGACGCCGCGCTGTACGCGGCGAAGCGCGCCGGCAAGAACCTCGTCGGAGTGGGGGTCGACCGTGTTGCGCAGAAGCCCACACGAGCCCCGATCGTCTAAACTCCTCACCTCCCGGGACGAAACGAACTGCCGTCAGAGCAGGAGGATTTCATGGCCGTTGACACGTCGTCGATGTTCGCTCAGGTCATCCAGGAGCATCTAGAGCTGAAGCGGCGCAACTCGGCGCTCGAGCACGAGATGCCGCTCGGCAAGTACATGAACGAAGATCCGTTCGAGAACCACCCGCTCTTCAAGACCGAGGAGCAGGCGAGGATCGAGGAGACGATGGACGGCGTCGTCGGCATCGAGTCTCACGCCACCTCCCTCGACTGGCCGACCACGGACGACGCGTTCATCGACCAGGCGACGGTCGAGAGGATCGAGCAGCCGACCGAGCCGCACGAGGCTGTCGAGAGCACCGACGAGCGCTCAGACGAGACGCTCTGGTCGCGATCCCGCGATTTCGACTGGGGCGACTAGCTCCCAGGCGTTCGAGCCTCAGGGCTGGCTCAGCCGGGCCCAGAGGTTGTCGAGGATCTGCTTCACCGGCCAGAAGGTCGCCGAGCCGCCGAAGTCGAGCGTCCCGGCGGCGAACACCTTCGCGCCCGCGGCCGTCTCGTAGTACGCCATCTGCGCGGTCACTCCTGGCCCGAACAGATCCGGGATCTGCGCGACCACCAGAGTCCCGGGAGGGGACTGTGGCGTAGTCGCGTCGATCTCGATGCCGTAGCCGCCGACGAACTGGCCGAACGAAGAGCCGTCTGCGAGCCCCGTCCCCGCCCAGAGCCACGGCGCGAGGGCGCTGTTCGCGACGGTGAACAGGCCTTGCTTCTGGCCGTCGTCGTTGGCCCGGTACTGCACACCGATCAGAGCCGCCTCGGGACGGCCGGCGTCGCGCCACTTCCCGATCTTCCGCAAGACCTGGCCGTGCTTCTCGACCTTCCAGAAGAAGTTGTTGGCCGAGAGGAACATGAGGTTGCCGCCGAGGTCGCGGAACCGCTGCACGACGTCGTACTCGTGTGCCGTCACGTACTCCGTGTGTCCTTCGAAGACGACGAAGTCGTATGCGCGGGCGAGGGCGTCGCCGTTCGCGATCTGGTCGAAGTCCGAGTCCGAGATGAACTCGGCGGTCTTGCCGGACCAGAACAGCCAGTGCAGGAAGGGCAGGTCGTACCGGTAGAAGCGGGGCGGTGCCCCCCGCGCCGTGTACGGGCGTGAGAGGTTGACGCTGCCGTTCGGCGGACCGGCGTACCAGGTGTCCCCGTAGCCGTTCCCGTCGACGTCCTCGAAGTTGTACGCCTGCCAGGTATTGGTCGGCAGAACGACGAGGACGCGTCCCGTCGCTCCGAGGACGGCCGGCCGTACGACGAAGGGTGCGTAGCCCACCCGGCCGTCCGGGCCGGTGAACTGGACGAAGTAGAGGCCGCTCGGGACGTTCGGGATCTGGACCACGAGCGTGTGCGGCCTGTTGCGCCATTTGCTCCAGTCGGTCGTCACCGGGGCGAGGCCGATGTCGACGCCTGCGAGCTGGTTGTCTGCGTAGGTCACGACCGGCTCGGGGCCGACGTGGAACACGCGCGTCGTGAAGCTCGGCTCGTCCGTCGCGATGCGCAGGCGAGCCCACTGTGCGGGCGCGTAGCTCGGCTGGCCGAACGCGGCATCGATGCCCTGCAGGCGGACGACCGGGCCTCGCGGATAGCGCCCGACGAAGGCGTTAGGCGCTCCGTAGACGATCGAGTTGCCGGCTTCGTCGACCGACGTGAGCCTGATCAGGTAGGTGCGTGGGTTGAGCGTGTAGGGCGGCGACCACGTCATCGTGTGCGTGCCGGGCTTGAAGGTCGCCGTCAGCGTGAAGACGGGGTGCGGGGCCTTGACGGTGCGCGTGACATCCATCGTCACGGTGGCCGTCTCGCCCAGGCTGAACCGGACGTTCGCGTTGTCGCGGAACTTGTCGCCGTTCGGGCTGATCGTCGTGAGCATGCGGCCGTCGCCTGCGAAGCGGCTCGATCCGTTGTCGACGTGCAGATACCGGAGCCGGGGCGGCCGGGTGTCGATGCGAACCGCCGCGGTCGCGAGGACCGCAGACCGGTAGACGAGCCGAACGATGTAACGCCCGTCGGCGACACGGTGTCCGCGAATGCGACCGTCCCAGCCGGTTGCGAGGGTGCTTCGCAGCGCCGGCGGCGTGATCCAGCCCACGCGCCTCCCCCGGAGCGTGACGAGGCTGACCCCGACCTGGCGCGGAACGGTGAGGTGCACCCGGATCCGGAGCGTCGCCCGCTCGGGCGAGAACGGACTCGGGGAGACCTGCAGTGTCGCGGCATGCGCGGCGGGCGCCAGGGCAAGCGCCGCCACGATCACGAGCCCCCGCCAGCGCATCGTCTGCAACCGTAACCGCAGCCTCGGCCGGTGCCGTTACTGCGGCGTTAGCCGATCGTGAGAGGGCCGTTTCGGCTCCTTTCGACGGTGGGTCGCATGACGACCTACACCGCGTATCCACTCAGCACGAGGCTTCGCATTGGCGCGTCGCTCGTGCTCCATTCATGCCAACGAGGTCGTCTCGACCGAGCAGCTCGTCGACTGCCTCTGGGGCGAGAACGCGCCGAGGACCGCGACGACGTCGCTGCACAACGCGATCTCGCAGCTGCGGCGCCTGCTCGGGGACGCGCTCGTCACCCGTACCGCCCGGCTACCTGCTCAAGGTCGAGCACGAGCAGGTCGACGCACTCGAGTTCGAGCGCCTGCTGCGTCGTTCCCGCGAGTCGGAGGCAGGCGCCCGCGCAGATGTGCTGCGCGAGGCCCTGGCGCTCTGGCGCGGCCCGGCGCTCCTCGACGTCCGGTACGAGTCCTTCGCCGCGGGCGAGGCGAGCCGGCTCGACGAGCTGCGGCTCGTCGCCCGCGAGGAGCTGATCGACGCGGAGCTCGACGAGGGCGGCGCAGACCATCTCGTCCCCGAGCTCGAGTCCCTCGTCGCCGCGAACCCGCTGCGTGAGCGCCTCTGGGGGCAGCTGATGCTCGCTCACTACCGGTCCGGCCGGCAGGGCGACGCGTCCCAGGCGTATCAGAGCGCGCGGCGGACGCTGCTCGCCGAGCTCGGGCATCGAGCCCGGCCCGGCTCTCAAGCAGCTGCACGGGGCGATCATCCGACAGGAGGTCGACGTCCCGACCGCCTTTCCGCGCTCGCTCGCGGCAGGGGACGATCAGCTCGGCGACGTCGTCGCCGCGATCCTGGGCGGCCGGCTCGTGCCCGGTGCTCGGGAGGACGCCGAGGCGCTCGGCGGCCCGGCTCGCCGAGCGCTTCCACTATCCCCGTGGCGAGCCTCCGGAGGTTCCCCGCGTCTCCCAGTACGCCGCGGCGATGCGCGGCTACGGGCCGCTCTACGACGAGCTCCGCGACGTCGTCCGCTCGGCCGCCCAGCCCGGAGCGGTGCACAGGTTCTTCGCGATGCTGCCGCCGCTTCTCCGCGCAGGCGGGCGCACCGCACCAGCTCATCGTCACGACGTCCTACGGGTTCGAGCTCGAGCAGGCCTTCGCCGCGCTCGGCGAAGAGGTCGACGTCGTCTCGTACATCGCGTCGGGCCGCGATCGCGGCAAGTTCCGGCACATCGCACCGGACGGCGTCGCGCATGTGATCGACGTGCCGAACACGTACGCGGCCGAGCTGTCGCTCGAACGGCGCACGGTCATCCTCAAGATTCGCGGCCAGGTCGGCCCACCGTCCGAGGGAGCCGACAGCTTCGTGGTCACGGAGGACGACTACATCGACTACCTCGGACGCGCCGACGTGGCCAGCGCGGTTCCGGTCGGCCTCGCCGCAACGCTCCGCCGCAGCCACTTTCTCTTCCTCGGCTACACCGTGCGCGACTGGCATCTACGGCTCGTGCTGGGCCGAATGTGGGGAGACGAGCCCGTCGCCTACAGGTCCTGGGCCGTGCACCCACGTCCAGGGCCTGCCGAGCGCGAGCTGTGGCGCCGGCTCGACGTCGATCTCTCCGAGTCGCCGCTCGAGTCGTACATCGAAGGGCTGGCCGGGAGGCGTCGGCGCGCCCGACGGCTGGGCGGCGTGACCGCCACAGGGGCACTCGCGCTTGCGGCACCGTTTCGCGGCCTCGCGCCGTTCGGAGACACCGAGCTCGACGCACTTCTCTTCTTCGGGCGTGAGCGCGAGACCGAGATCGCCGTCGCGAACCTCCTCGCGTCCCGCCTGACGATCCTCTACGGGCCGACCGGCGTCGGGAAGAGCTCGCTCTTGCAGGCGGGAGTCGCGCGCCGCGTGCACGAGCTGGGAGGCCGGCGGGCGATCGGCCGTGGCCCGGACAGCGCTGCGATCGTCTTCTCGGCCTGGGCCGACGATCCGATAGCTGCCCTCGCGGAAGCGATCGCGGACGAGGTGACGGGCCTCATCGAGCGCTCGGTCCCGCGGCCGCCGTCGGGCACGTCGCTTGCAGATGTCGTCGAGTACTGGGCGGCGGTCCTGGACGGCGACCTCTACCTCGTGCTCGATCAGCTCGAGGAGTACTTCGTCTACAGCGAGAACGGCGGCCCGCGATCGTTCGAGCTCGAGCTTCCGGAGATCGTGCTCCGGCCGCGACTCCGCGCGAACGTCCTGCTGTCGCTGCGCGACGACGCTCTCGCGCAGC
The DNA here is from genome assembly GCA_963708505.1 of uncultured Thermoleophilia bacterium. Lineage (GTDB taxonomy): Bacteria > Actinomycetota > Thermoleophilia > Gaiellales > Gaiellaceae > PALSA-600. Next base: position 135,936 of record CAVPST010000007.1, on the reverse strand, counting down.
TCGACGTCTTCAAGGGCAGCCTGCCGAACCTGTTCGCGAACTACCTCCGGCTCGACAGGCTTGACCGCGCCGCCGCGACCGCTGCGATCAAAGGGCCAATTCAGCGCTGGAACGAGCTCGTCCCGGAGGACGCACGCGTCGAGATCGAGCCGCAGCTGGTGGAGGACGTGCTGGCGCAGGCTGCTGCGACGGGGGAGCCCGATCGTGTCGAGCCGCCGTACCTCCAACTCGTGCTGGAGCGCCTGTGGAACGAGGAGCGGGACCGGGGGTCTCGCACCCTGCGGGCTACAACGCTCGCCGAGCTCGGGGTGCGGGCGCGATCGTCCGCGAACACCTCGACCGTGCGCTGTCAGTGCTCGACGACCGTGAACGCGACGCGGCCGCTTTGATGTTCGACCATCTCGTCACACCTTCCGGCACGAAGGTCGCACACAGGACGGCGGACCTCGCCCAGTTCGCGCGCGTACCGGAAGCGGAAGCGGAGACCGTGCTCGGCGCCCTGGGGCGGGAGAGGATTCTGCGGTCACTCGACGAGGGGACGGGTTCCGGAGTCCGGTTCGAGATCTTTCACGATGTGCTCGCGGACGCCATTCTCGGCTGGCGGAGCGGCCGCGAGCTCGAGCACGAGCGGCTGGCAGCGCGGCGCCACCGTCGCAACCTCGTTGCGGTTGCACTCGCGTCTCTGCTCGCGGTCGCCGTGATGGCGGCGATCACGGTGTTTGCGCTCACCCAGCGTGGCTCGGCCCGATCGCACGCCAATTCGGCGAACGCGCGTGCGCTCGCAGCCACGGCGTTGACGCAGCTCGACACGGATCCGGAGCTGTCGCTCCTGCTGGCCAGGCGGGCAGCCTCGCTCTCCAACTCGACGCTCGTCGAAGGTGTCCTGCGGAGCGCCCTCCTCGACTCCCGGGTCCGCCACGTCGTCCAGCTCGAGGTCCCGGCGACGATGCCGTGTTCCAGCGTGGGACGGGACGGGCGGTCGGCGTGACATCGAACGGGCGGGTCGTCGTCGCTCAGGCAGCAACCGGGCAGGTCCTCGAGCGTGCGTCGATTCCCGCGCGTCACGTGCTCCTCGATCCGGCGGGGCACCGGGTGCTCGGATACGGGCTCCACACCGTTCCCCGCCTGCTCGACATCGCATCGCACTCGACTCTGCCGCTGCGAACACACGGCGTCGTCTCAGCCGTCTTTTCGCCAGACGGCGAACTGCTCGCAACCGCGAACCTGCACCACCGGCTCCAGGTGTGGGAGTCTGCGACCGGTCGGATCGTTCGGACCTTCGAAGCACCGCGTCTCCAGCCCGCGTTCGCCTTCTCGCCGAACGGCGAGCTGTTGGCGGTTGCCGACGGTCGCAACGTTGCCGTGCGCGATCTCACGACCGGCCGTGTCACGGTGACGATCTCGGAGCCGAGCATCGTCGCTCACGTCGCGTTCGGACCGAACAGCCGGCTCCTCGCCGTCGCAGGCCTCGACAAGATCGTTCGGCTACACAACGCAGTCACGGGAGCGCGGATCGTGACGTACCCCGGCCAGGTCGGAAGGGTCACCGCGGTCGCGTTCAGCCCCAGTACTGCCTTGCTCGCGACGACCAGCACGGACGGGACCGCGCGTGTCTGGCGGACGGACGGCCGTGGCTCGTTCGTCTCGCCGCTGATCGGGCACCAGAACTCCGTCTCGTCTGCGGCGTTCAGTTCGGACGGCTACCGCGTCGTCACGGCGAGCAAGGATGGGACCGCCCGCATCTGGCAAGCGTTGAGCGGGAACCCCGTCGCCGTACTCGCAGGCAATGCGGCCACCGTGACGAGCGCGGCATTCAGCGACGACGGGCGGACGGTCGTCACGAGCAGTGCGGACGGAGCGATGCGGTTCTGGTCTGCCGTCGCGCAGCCTGAGCTCGCACTCCGCGTGCAGAAGCCCTGGCCCGTCGCCGCCGCGCGGGTTGCGCGCGGCGGAATCGTGATCGCACCCCGCGGTGGTCGCGACGTCTCGGTCTCGGCCGATGGTGCGCGCTACGTGTCGGTCGACGGCGGGCGAATCGTCGTCAGACGGGCCCCTTCCGGTGCAGAAGAGGCCTCGTTCCCGGCGCCGGCGCCGATCACCGGCGTCGCGATTGCGCCCGACGGAGCGACCGTGGCCGTCGGGGGTGCAAACGGCACCGCTCGCATCTACGACCTCCGGGGCGAGCTCGTGCGCACGCTGCGCGCTGGAGGACGGGCCATGCTGACTCACCTTGCGTTCAGTCCTGACGGCCGCTTGCTCGCGGCCGGATCGACGGATCACACGGCCAAGCTCTGGAGCCTTTCGACCGGCGAACTGCGCGTCCTGACGGGCCACGATGCATCCGTGTCCTCCGCGCGGTTCAACCCGGCCGGGCACCGAGCTCGTCACGGCGAGCATGGATCACGACGCGAGGATCTGGGATCTCGCCACCGATACGTCGATCCGGACCCTGTCCCGTCACCTCGGCAAGGTCTCGGATGCCGGCTTCAGCCCTGATGGTCGCTGGGTCGTGACCGCCGGCCCGGGGAAGGCGGGTCTCTGGGACGCGCGGTCGGGCTCGCTGCTCTTCTTCCTCCAGGGCCACACGCGAGCCCTGACGAGCGCATCGTTCGCTCCCGACGGCCGAACGATCGTGACCTCGAGCGTCGACGGCACCGTCCGCAGCTACGTGTGTGAGGTCTGTGCGGGCGTTCCCGGGCTGGTCCACCTCGCCGATCGGCGGCTCGCCCAGACGCACCGGCAGCTGACGCCCACCGAGTTCCGCGCGCTCGTTCCGTAGACGCTCGATTAGTACCCTGGGACCGAGGTGCCACCGCTTCGGACCTCGTCGTCGTACGTGCCCACCGGCGACCAGCCGGAGGCGATCGCCGCGCTCGCCGACGGGCTCCGCGCGGGCGAGCGGTATCAGACGCTGCTCGGCGCGACCGGGACCGGCAAGACCGCGACGATGGCCTGGATCATCGAGCAGGTTCAGAAGCCCGCGCTCGTGATCGCACACAACAAGACGCTGGCCGCCCAGCTGTGCAACGAGTTCCGCGAGTTCTTCCCGTCCAACGCGGTCGAGTACTTCGTCTCGTACTACGACTACTACCAGCCCGAGGCGTATGTCCCGCAAGCCGACCTCTACATCGAGAAGGATTCCTCGCGGAACGACGACATCTCGCGCCTCCGCCTGTCGGCGACCTCGTCGCTCTTCACGCGCAGAGATGTGGTCGTCGTGGCGTCCGTCTCGTGTATCTACGGGCTCGGGTCGCCGGAGGAGTGGCGTGAGCGTCTGCTCTATCTCGAGGTCGGGGCGGAGCACGATCGCGACAGCGTGCTGCGCAAGCTGATCGAGTCGCAGTACGTGCGCAACGACACGGTCCTGGGTCGCGGGCGCTTCCGCGTCAAGGGCGACATCCTCGAGGTGCAGCCCGCGAACGCCGAGACGGCGTACCGCATCTCGTTCTTCGGCGACGAGGTGGAGCAGATCTCGCACTTCGACCCGCTCTCGGGCGAGGTCTACGCGAAGCTCGACAACATCGCGATCTGGCCCGCGACCGAGTACGTCACCTCGAAGCCCACGATCGAGCGCGCGGTCTCCGACATCCGGGCTGAGCTCGAGAGCCAGGTCAAGCAGTTCGAGCGCGAAGGACGCATGCTCGAGGCGCACCGCATCCGGCAGCGCACGGAGTACGACCTCGAGATGATGCAGGAGCTCGGCTTCTGCAACGGCATCGAGAACTACTCGCGGATCCTCGAGGGCCGGCCGGCCGGGTCGCACCCGTTCACGCTGCTCGACTACTTCCAGGACGACTTCGTCATCTTCGCCGACGAGTCGCATCAGACGATCCCGCAGATCGGCGGGATGTACGAGGGCGACCGCTCGCGCAAGCAGACCCTCGTGGACTACGGGTTCCGGCTTCCGTCCGCGCTCGACAACCGGCCGCTTCGCTTCGACGAGTTCCTCCGCAAGGTGCCGCAGATGGTCTTCGTGTCGGCGACTCCCGGCGCGTGGGAGCTGCGCCAGTCGGGACGCGTCGCGGAGCAGCTGATCCGGCCGACGTACCTCGTCGACCCGGAGGTGGAGCTGCGGCCGACGAAGAACCAGATCGACGACCTGCTCAACGAGATCAGGCGGCGTGAGGACGTCGGCGAGCGCGTTCTGGTGACGACGCTGACGAAGAAGATGTCCGAGGACCTGACGGACTATCTGCTCGAGGCGGGCGTCAAGGCGCGCTACCTGCACTCGGAGATCGACACGCTCGAACGCATCCAGATCATCCGCGAGCTGCGTCTCGGCGACTATGACGTCCTGGTCGGCGTCAACCTGCTCCGTGAGGGGCTCGACCTGCCCGAGGTCTCGCTCGTCGCGATTCTCGACGCCGACAAGGAAGGGTTCCTGCGTGGGCGCACCGCGCTCGTGCAGACGATCGGACGGGCAGCGCGGCACGTCAACGGGCGCGTGCTCATGTACGCCGACAAGATGACGGAGGCGATCAAAGGGGCGATCGACGAGACGACCCGACGCCGCACCGTGCAGCTCGCCTACAACGAGGAGCACGGGACGAAGCCGCTCTCGATCATCAAGGGCGTCTCCGACATCGCCGAGTTTCTCGCGCTCGAGCAGCCGCACGTCCCGAGCTCGCGCCGGCGCCGCGGCGGCGACAAGGTCGAGGGCATGTCGCGCGACGAGCTCGAGAAGCTCGTGATCACGCTCGAGGAGGAGATGTTCCAGGCCGCCGACGAGCTTCGCTTCGAGTACGCGGCGAAGCTGCGCGACGAGCTGAAGGAACTGCGTCGCGATCTCACCGCGCTGGCCGAGGTCTCTGCTTGAGCGTCGGGTTCGTCCTCGCGATTCTGTTCTCCGGGTTCATCACAGGCGCGCTGGCGCGCCTGGCGATCCCGGGCCCGGACCCGATGCCGGTCTGGTTGACGCTCTCGATCGGGCTGACGGGATCGATCGTCGGCGCGGTCGTCGGCAAGGCGATCTCGAACGACAACGCGTACGTGATCTCGTTCCTCTCGTTCGCCGTCGCGATCACCCTCGTCGCCGCCTACCGCAGGTTCGTCCAACAGCGGCCCGTGTTCGGCCCCGGCGCGTTCGCGTTCCCGAAGCGCGGCCTCGGCGTCGAGCAGCAGCGTTCGCGTCTGCAGAAGCTCGGCGTCAATCCGGATGCGCTCCGACCCGACCCGCGCCTGATCGAGCGCGCGCGCCTCGATGCGATGCTGCAGGAGCTGCATCGTTCAGGCTTGCTGGACGACGACGAGTTGGCGGCGAAGCGCGCCGCCCTCGACGAGCGCTTCTCCTGAGTCTGCGGCAACGTCAGTGGCTCGGCTCGACGGCGAGCGAGCCGGGGCCGCGCGGAAAGGTCCGGTCGGCGGTGAGGCCCCAGCCGCCCTCGCGCCAGATCCAGGTCTCGGCCGAGATCGTGGTGCCGTTCGAGCGGTAGACCATCGCCCCGCGCGCCTCGCCGCGGCGGTGGGGCCGCGGCTGCCCGAGCCCCGGCGCGATCGAGACGACGCCGCCAGGCGTTCCGGCGCCGACGACCTCGAACTCGTGGCGCTCGGCGACGGAGGCCTGGTGGATGTGACCGCCGAGGATCAGCTCCGCTCCCGCGCCGATCAAGGCTCCGAGCACGTGGTCGCGGTGTGCGACGGGCTTCTTCCGCGAGCGCCACGGCGCGCCGATGAGCTGGTGGTGGAGCACGGCGACGCGCAGCGCGCCCGCTGCGGCTTCGTCCAACTCGCGCGGCCGCCCGGCGGAGGCGACCCTCGTCGACGCCGCCGGATTGATGGCGCCAGGGCCGCACAGAGTTGATGCCCACGACGTGCAGCCCAGCGGCGCTGTAGGTCGGCTCGACCGTCTCCCAGGCTCGTTCGAACTCCTGCCAGGGCGAGGCGAGCCGGGCCGGGCAACGAGTACGGGATGTCGTGGTTTCCCGGGACCGCCAGCACAGGTGTGCCGAGCCCGCGGAGGATGCCGGCTGCCTGTGCGTGCTGGTCACGCCGACCGCGATGTGTCAGATCGCCGCTCGCAACCACGAGCGCGGGCGCGATCCGGCCGACCAATTCACCCAGCGCGCGCTCGAGCACGTCGTCGTCCCGGGCCCCGATGTGGAGGTCCGAAACGTGGAGGATGCTGGTTTGCACCGGCGAAGCAGGCTATACAGTGACTGAGATGGCCGACGAGCAATCGACCGAGATCTTCGACGACCTCTACCTCGGCTTGCGCGCCGGCGGTGCGTTGCGCAAACAACGCCGCGGCGAGCCCCTGACGGCCGACGAGGAAGAGGCGCTCGGCCGCTGGCAGCGGCTGTCGACCTGGCGCAAGGGAATCGCGATCGGCGGCTTCGCCGTCGGCACGTTCGGCCTCGGCTTCACCCTCGGCGGCCTGATCTTCGGCCGCTGGCGCAAGGCTTGACGGTTCAGGTCGTCCTCGGCGACATCACGGAACAATCGGTCGACGCGATCGTCAACGCGGCGAATCCGAGCCTGCTCGGCGGCGGAGGCGTCGACGGGGCGATTCACCGTGTCGGTGGTCACGCGATTCTCGACGAGTGCCGACTGCTGGGCGGCTGCGAGATCGGCGACGCGAAGGCGACGACCGGCGGGTGCTTGGCGGCACGGTGGGTCATCCACACGGTCGGGCCGGTCTGGCGCGGGGGCGGAGAGAACGAGCCTGAGCTGCTGGCGTCGTGCCACCGGCGCTCGCTCGAGGTGGCCCGAGCGCTCGGCGCGCGCACGCTCGCCTTCCCCGCGATCTCGTGCGGCATCTACGGCTATCCGCCCGAGCGTGCGGCGGAGATCGCGTTCGGCGCCGTTCGCGGCCACGGGCTCGAGTTCGTCCGGTTCGTGCTCTTCAACGAGCTCGTCTACGAGGCGTTCGCGCGCGCTTCGGCCGGCTGACGGCGTCGTGAGGTGAGGAGCAGGACCCCGCCGAGCCCCGCGGCTGCCGCGGCCCCTCCTGCGATCTGGAGCGTCCCCGCCCCGCCGACGAGCGCCGTCAGGGCCCCGCCGAGGGCGAGTGCGATCAGCTCGGCGCCGTTCCGCAGCCCGTTGTACGCGGCGAAGGCCTGGCCGTGTCGGGCCGGCTCGACGTTCTGATGGATCAGCGTGCGGAAGAGCGTGTTCTTGACGCCGTGCGCCATCCCGCCGACGAGGTAACAGGCGACGAGGAACCCGTAGACCATCCAGAACGGCGCGACGAACTTCGAGGCGCCCTGCACCGTTGCTGCGACGAGCGCCACCACTGCGACGGCCGCCGCGGGCACGCGCGGCGCGATCGTCGACGCCGCGACGATCAGGCCGAGGGCCCACACCGTCAGCACGATGCCCAGTGCGAACGTCCCCATGTCCAGGTCCTCGCGGACGTAGACGAAGTCGCCCGGGATCGAGGCCGACATGAAGACGAGCGTTGCCGCGCCCGCGCCCATGGCGATCCCGAGTGTCCGGCCCCTGAAGATGAGGCGCATCCCATCGCGTGCCCGCGGTGAGGCCCCTCGTGGGTGTTCGACGCGTCGCCGCGGCGCGACGCTGATCTGGGCCAGCGCGATCACGAGGAACGTCGCGGCATCGGCGAGCAGGGCCGGTCTCGTGCCGGCACCCGCGGCGAGGGCGCCCCCGATCGGCGGGCCGACCAGGAAGCCGACCGAGCGCGCGGACTCGACCAGTCCGTTCGCGGCGCCGAGCGAGCGTGGGCCTGCGAGGAGCGGGACGAGCGCGAACTCGGCCGCCTGGCCGACCGCCGCGCCCGCGCCGAGCAGGACCGTCAGCGCGAGCACCGCCGCGGTCGAGTCCGTGCTGAACGCCAGCGCGGTGACGACGGCGCACTGGGCCAGCGCCGCTGTGACAGCGACAGCACGCGTCTCGAGCCGGTCGACGAGCAGGCCGACGTGCCCCGAGAGGATCGCGGCCGGAGACCAGAGCGCGATCAGGAGCAGCGACACGCCGACGCCGTGCCATTTCTCCTCGATCCGGATCGAGAGCGCGAGGACGGCCACCCAGTCGCCGATCGCGGAGACGGCGATCGCCCCGGCGACGATTCGCAGGTCGCGGGCGCGGACGCCTCGGTCGTCTTCGTCTCGCGGCAAGCTCAGGCCTCGTCGGGCTTTGGAGAGAAGATCACCGCCGGTACCTCCTCGTCGGCCGGGTCGACGTCCCGCACGACCACGTCGAACACCGTCATCGCCACGGCAGCGATCGGGACGGCGAACAGCACTGCCCAGCCGCTGAACAGGATCGCCACGGCAGTCACGGAGACGAGAACGAGCAGCGGAGAGAGCCCGACGGCCTCCCCGAGCACCTTTGGCATCACCACGTAGTCCTCGAGCAACCGCACTCCGAGCACGCAGGCGCCCGCGAGCAGTGCGCACGTGCGCCGAGCTCGTGAAGCCGACCGCCACGGCGACGACGCCGGCGATCAGCGGCCCGATCACGGGCACGATCTCGACCAGCCCTGCGAAGGTTCCCACGAGCAGCCAGTACGGCTCCCCGATGGCCCAGAAGAGCAGCGAGAGCGTCGTGCCCACGAGCGCGATCAACAGGACCTGTCCGCGCACGAACGCGCCGAGCCGGAGGTCGATCAGCGTCCACGTGTCGCGGACGAGCTTCCGCTTGGGTCTGGGAATCAGGGAGCAGACGAGGTCGACCGCCCGGTCGCGCTCGAAGATCCAGTACGCCGCCGCTGCGAATGTGAAGAAGATGCCGATGAGCACTTCAAACGCCTTCGGGCCCGCCTGCGCGGCAGGCTTCACGAGCTGCGAGCGCGTCGGCAGATGACGCAGGCGCTTCTGCAGGGCCGTCAGCACCTGATGCTTGACGCCCGTCGAGGTCTTCGCCGCCTGCGCGATCTCCGCCTTGCCTTTCGGGCTGAGCGCATGGTCGACCTGTTCGAGCGCCCGGGGCGCGGCAAACGCGATTGCGGCCGCAATGACGCCGAAGAACGCCAGATAGTGGAGGCCGACTCCGGCCGCGCGCGGGACCCGACGGCGTTCCAGCCACTCGACGGCCGGCCGGATCGCGGACGCGATGATCATCGCGATGAAGAGCAGAGCGACGACGAGCCGCAGCTCCCAGAGCGCGACAGCAGCGACGACGATGCCGCCGCTCACGAGAGTGGCGACGGCGGCTTGGCGGGCGGTGGTCCGCATCGGCTTGCGATCTTCCCACGGACGCGTTGCTCACACCTCTGTACGAACGCACGTTCGGTAGGTAGAATGGCACTCCATGGCCGCCGACGAGCTGATCGTCCACGGCGCCCGGGAGCACAACCTGAAGGACATCACGGTGCGCCTCCCGCGGAATGCCCTGATCTGCATCACCGGGCTCTCGGGCTCCGGGAAGTCGAGCCTTGCCTTCGACACGATCTACGCCGAGGGCCAGCGCCGCTACGTCGAGTCGCTCTCTGCTTACGCGCGGCAGTTCCTGCAGATGATGGAGAAGCCGGACGTCGACTCGATCGAAGGCCTCAGCCCTGCGATCTCGATCGACCAGAAGACGACGTCGCGCAACCCACGGTCGACCGTGGGCACCGTCACGGAGATCTACGACTACCTCCGGTTGCTCTATGCGCGCGTCGGACGGCCGCACTGCCCGGTCTGCGGCCGGCCGATCTCCGGGCAATCGATCGACTCGATCGTCGAGCAGATCCTCGTGCTGCCGGACGGCACCCGCTTCACCGTCAACGCGCCGGTGGTCCGCGATCGCAAGGGCGAGTTCCGCGACCTGTTCGAGGAGCTCCGGAACGAGGGCTTTTCGCGTATCAAGGTCGACGGCGAGCAGCACACGCTCGACGAGCCGCCGGCACTCGACAAGAAGTTCAAGCACACGATCGAGGTGGTGGTCGACCGGCTCGTGATGAAGGACGACCTGCGCACGCGCCTCACGCAGTCGGTCGAGACGGCGCTCGCCCTCGCCGAGGGACTGGTCGTCGTCGACCTGGTCGACACGAACGAGTCGGCGACGTACTCGCAGAACTTCGCCTGCCCGGAGCACGGCGTGTCGCTGCCCGAGCTGCAGCCGCGCATCTTCTCGTTCAACTCACCGCACGGCGCGTGTCCGCGCTGCACCGGCCTCGGCGCCCAGCAGGAGATCGATCCCGAGCTGCTCGTACCGGACGCGTCGCTCTCGATCGACGACGGCGCGCTCGTGCCCTGGGCCGTCGGAGGGTCGGGTTTCTACGAGTCCGTGATCCAGGCGATCGCAGACCGGTACGAGATTCGCACCGACGTTCCGTGGCGCGAGCTGCCCGCCGAGCAGCAGAACCTGTTCCTGTCGGGCACCGACGGCGACAAGGTCTACGTCCAGTACCGCAACAGGATGGGACGGCGACGCTCGTACATGGTCGACTTCGAGGGCATCGTCTCGTCACTCGAACGCCGCTACCGCGAGACGGATTCGTCGACCCAGCGTGAGCGCATCGAGGAATACATGTCGTTCCGGCCCTGCCCGGTGTGCAAGGGCGCGCGGCTCAAGCCGGAGGTGCTCGCGGTCACCGTCGGCGGCAAGAACATCCACGAGTTCACGAGGCTCTCGATCACCCGCGCGCTCGAGTTCCTCGACGGCCTCGAGCTGACCCAGACCGAGCAGCTCATCGGCGTGCGCATCGTCAAGGAGATCCGAGAGCGGCTCACGTTCCTCGACGACGTCGGCGTCGGCTACCTGAACCTCGACCGTGCATCCGCCACGCTGTCCGGGGGCGAGGCGCAGCGGCTGCGGCTCGCGACCCAGATCGGCTCGCAGCTCGTCGGGGTGCTCTACATCCTCGACGAGCCGTCGATCGGCCTGCATCAGCGCGACAACAACAAGCTCATCGGAACGCTCGAACGCCTGCGGAACCTCGGCAACACCGTGATCGTGGTCGAGCACGACGAGCAGATGATGCGCAGCTCGGACTGGCTCGTCGACATGGGGCCGGGGGCGGGCGAGCACGGGGGCCACGTCGTCGCAGAGGGGACGGCTCCGAAGGTGCAGCGGGTCAAGCGGTCGGTGACCGGTCAGTTCCTCTCCGGGACGCGCGGGATCGCGGTGCCCGAGCGACGCGACGACGACCTCGGCTGGTTCACCGTCCTCGGAGCGGCCGAGCACAACCTGAAGGGCATCGACGTCGACTTTCCCATCGGCAAGTTCATCGCCGTCACCGGAGTCTCGGGCTCCGGCAAGTCGACTCTGGTCAACGAGATCGTCTACAAGTCGCTCGCGAACGTCCTCTCGAAGACAAGGGTCCGCCCCGGCGAGCACGCCGGCGTCGAAGGGATCGAGGCGTTCGACAAGGTGATCGAGATCGACCAGCGCCCGATCGGCCGAACCCCGCGCTCGAACCCCGCGACCTACACGGATCTGTTCACGCACATCCGCGAGCTGTACTCGTTGACGCCCGACTCGAAGGTGCGCGGGTACAAGCCCGGGCGGTTCTCGTTCAACGTCAAGGGCGGCCGCTGCGAGACGTGCAAGGGGGACGGCCAGATCAAGATCGAGATGCACTTCCTGCCGGACGTGTACGTGCCGTGCGAGACGTGCAAGGGCAAGCGGTACAACCGCGAGACGCTCGAGGTGCGGTTCAAGGGCAAGACGATCGCCGACGTGCTCGAGATGTCGGTCGAGGAAGCGCTCGAGTTCTTCTCACGCATCCCGAAGATTCACCGGCGTCTGCAGACGCTCCACGACGTCGGGCTCGACTACATGACGCTCGGCCAACCGGCGACGACGCTGTCCGGGGGCGAGGCGCAGCGGGTGAAGCTCGCCGCCGAGCTCTCGAAGATCGCGACCGGAAAGACGCTGTACATCCTCGACGAACCCACGACCGGGCTCCACTTCGCCGACATCGAGAAGCTGCTCGAGGTGCTGCAGCGGCTCGTCGACGGCGGCAACACCGTGCTCGTGATCGAGCACAATCTCGATGTGATCAAGCAGGCCGACTACCTCGTCGACCTCGGCCCGGAGGGAGGCGAGGCGGGTGGCGAGATCGTCGCGGTCGGTACGCCCGAGGAGGTCGCCGCAGTCGACGGGTCGTACACCGGCAAGTTCCTGCAGCCGCTGCTCGCGACGAGCGCGGTCGTCGCAGCGTGAACTGGCGCAACCGCCGAAGCGTCCTGCTGCTCGTCATCGCCGTCTGCGGCGCTCTCTTCGTCGCGGGCCTGGTGACGGCATTCGTGAACCGGCACGACAAGGTCTGCTCCGACGGGAAGGTCCCGGTCGCCCAGCGGGGCGGCATCCTCGGCCAGGTGATCGTCCGCTGCCACGACGGCCAGGTCGTCACGCTGAACAACTAGGCCACCTGTGTCAGACGCCGGCCGGGTGTCTGACACCATTGGGCCGATGCGGGACTGGTGGCTGCGGACGCTGCTCGTGCTCCAGCGGCCGCGGCCGGTGTTCGTCGCGCTTCGCGACACCGGCTCCGAGTCCGTCGGCGATCGTGCAGAGCCGGTGCTCGCGATCGTTCTCCTCGCGGGAATCGCGCTCGTCCTCCAGACGCAGACAGCTGCGCACCTGCTCGACACGAACGACTACGACGGCTTGCTCATCGCGATCTGGGCGTTTCTCGCGGGGAGCTTCTACGGCGGATTCGGCTACTGGGTCGGCGGAGCGTTCCTGTACGGCAGCGTACGCCTGTTCGGTTCGGAGGGGGACTTCAGGCGTTCGCGGCACGTCCTCGCCTTCGCGGCCGTTCCAATCGTGCTCTCGCTCGTGCTCTGGCCCGTCAAGCTCGCCCTCTACGGCGAGGATTGGTTCCGGAGCGGCGGTCGCGACACCGGCGCCGGCGCTCACGTCTTCGCCGCGCTCGATCTCGCCTGCCTGCTCTGGGCCGGGGTGCTGCTCGTGATCGGCGTGCGTGCCGTTCACGGCTGGACGTGGGGGCGCTCGCTCGCGGCCTGCACGCTCGGTCTCGGCGGCCCTGTCGTGCTCGGGATCCTGCTCAGCTACGCGTGAGCGACTGCTCGAAGTGGGCGAGTTCGTCGTCCGAGATGCCGTACGTGTGCTTGCTCTCCGGGAACGTCCCACCTCTGACGTCGGCCGCGTACTGCGCCACCGCGTCGCCGATCTCGTCGGCGATCTCGGCGTAGCGCTTGACGAAGCGTGGTGTCCGGCCTTCGTACATGCCGAGCATGTCGTGCCAGACGAGCACCTGGCCGTCGGTGTCGGCTCCGGCTCCGATGCCGATCGTCGGCACGTCCAGCGCCGACGAGACGCGCGCCGCCACCGGCGCGGGAACCGCTTCGAGGACGACGGCGAACGCGCCGGCCTCCTGCAGGGCGAGTGCGTCGTCGTACAGCCGCCTCGCCGCCTCTGCCGTTCTGCCCTGGGCCTTGAAGCCTCCGAGCTTGGTCGCCGACTGAGGCGTCAAGCCGACGTGACCCATCACGCCGATGTTCGACTCCGCGATGGCGCGCACGCGCGAGACCATCCGCCCTGCACCCTCGAGCTTGACGACGTCGGCACCGCCCTCCTTGACCATCCGGATCGCGCTCGAGACGGCCTGCTCGTCGGACACCTCGTACGTGCCGAATGGCAGGTCTCCGACGACGAGTGGCCGGCGTGCCGCGCGTGTCACCGCCCGTGTGAGGAAGATCATCTCGTCGAGCGTCACGGGGATGGTCGACGAGTGTCCGAGCATCACCATCGCGGCGGTGTCGCCGACGAGGATCAACTCGACTCCGGCCTCGTCCGCCAGCCTGGCGGCCGGAGCGTCGTACGCGGTGATCATCACGATCTTGTCGCCGCGCCGCTTCATCTCGACAAGCTCGGGCAGCGGCAGCTTGCCGGGCGCCGGCGTCGACGGGGCGGGCGTATGTGGCCGGGTGCTCATGACGCTCCTTTCAGCAGGACGTTGTCGATCAATCGTGTGTCGCCGATGCGTGTCGCGATCGCGAGAGTCGGGCCGTCGAGGTCGGCGACCGTGACGTAGTCGGGGTCGAGCCCGGCGGCAGCCAGCACGGCGCGCGCCTTCGCTTCGTCGCGCGTCGCGAGCGCCTGCGGGATCGCGAGTGCCTGCGCCCTCTGGCCCGGTGTCAGCCGTCCGTTCCGCGAGGAGAGTGCGAGCCCGTCCGCATCCCGCACCGTCTCGACGACGCGGATCTCCACGGCGAGGTTCAGATCGCGCACCAGCTGCCTGAGGACGGCGACCTGCTGGGCGTCCTTGCGGCCGAACCACGCGACCTGCGGCCGCACGATGTTGAACAGCTTCAGGCACACGGTCGCGACTCCGCGGAAGTGGCCGGGGCGGAACGCGCCCTCGAGCCCCTCGGCTGCCCCGAGCGGCTCGACCCACGTCGCGAATCCGGGTGGATAGAGCTCCTCGGCGGAGGGCGCGAACAGGACGTCGACACCGGCGGCCTCGGCGCGCGCGGCGTCGGCCTCGAAGTCCCGAGGATAGGCGGCGAGGTCGCCGTTGTCCGAGAACTGCGTCGGGGTTGACGAACAGGCTGGCCACCAGAACGTCGCTGTCCGCTCGCGCGGCGGCGAAGAGCGCGTCGTGGCCGTCGTGCAGCGCGCCCATCGTCGGCACGAGCCCGACCGATCCGTGCCGCGGCAGGTCGAGCGCGGCGATCGTGCGGACGACGATCACGCGCGCGTCGCCTCCGCGAGCGCCGCGTAGAGCGGCTCCAGGTCGCTGCCCTCGAAGCGCAGCGACGTGGCGGTCGACCGTCTCCCAGTCGCCGCGCGCGATCGGCCCGGTGAGGTCGAACCCGTTCTCGATCGTCCGCTCCATCAGCGGGATCAGTGCGGCCGGCGGCGCGCCGGCCTCTTCGAAGAGCCGCTCGGCCGCCCGGTAGAGCGTGACCAGGAAGTTCGAGGCCATCGAGGCTCCCGCGTGGTAGAGGGCGCGCTTGTCGTCGGCGAGCACGAAGGGCTGGAGGCCGAGCGTCTCGGCGAGCCACGTCGCCCGTTCGTGTGCCTCGGCGCGTCTCGGCGGTGACCGCAGCCCAGGCGCCGTCGAGCTGGGCCGGCCCGCCTGCCGCAGTGAGCGTCTGCAGCGGATGCACCGAGAAGCGCCGTACATGGGGCGCCAGGGCAGCGAGCGGCGTTCCGCCGGAGACGTGCGCGACCCAGGGGCCGGGCTCGATCGACGCCGCGACTTCGGAGATCGCTCGGTCGGGAACGCAGAGGACCCTCAGGGCGCCGTCGTCGGACAGGCGCACGCCACGCTCGCGCAGGCGCGCTGCGATCGTCGAGCCGGCGCGTCCGGCGCCGATCACCGTCACGGTTTCGATCATCTCGTCGCTCCAGCTCCGTTCCGGATGCCGGGCACACGTAGCGTAACCCAGCGGGTGGAGCCTGTGAAACACGCTCCTCGGCGATCCGTCCGACCAGACCGCGAGACTGCCTGCGCTAGGGTTACCACGATGCCGATCTACGAGTACGTCTGCATGAGCTGCGAGTCGCATTTCGAGGAGCTGATTGGGATGTCCGATCCCGATCCGGCGTGCCCGGATTGCGGCAACGTGAAGGTCGCGAAGCAGTTCTCGACGTCGTTCGCAGCGCACGGTGTCGCCGGGCAGCCCTCCTTCGGCGGCGGGTGTTGCGGTGGCGGCTGTGGCAGCTGCGGCTGACCTGTCCCTGATCGCGTACGGCGACCAGGTCGCCGGCTGCGAGCGCTGCGCGCTTGCCCAGACTCGAACGCAGGTCGTCTTCGGCTCGGGCTCACCGACCGCCGAGCTGATGTTCGTCGGCGAGGCTCCCGGGTTCCACGAGGACAAGCAGGGCGTCCCGTTCGTCGGTGCCGCGGGCAAGCTGCTCGGCAAGCTGCTCGAAGGAATCGGGCTGACCCGGGAGGACGTGTACGTCGCGAACGTCTTGAAGTGCCGGCCGCCCGGCAACCGCGACCCGCAGCCCGAGGAGATTCAGGCCTGCGAGTCGCACCTCTTCCGCCAGATCGAGCTCATCCAGCCGACGCTGGTCGCGACGCTCGGCAACTTCGCCACGAAGCTCCTATCGGGCAAGCCGGCGGGGATCACGCAGGTACACGGTCGCGAGCAGAACGTCGTCCTCGGCGGCAACGAGGTGACGCTCTATCCGATCTTCCACCCCGCGGCCGCGCTCTACACGCCACGGATGCTGCAGGTGCTCGAGCAGGACTTCGCGCGGATCCCGGAGCTGCTCGGCCGCGGGCGCTTCGAGCCCGAGCCGGAAGTCGGAGGCGCGAGCCGGAGGCGCCGGAGGCGGTCGCCGAGCCGCAGGTCCAACTCGGCCTCTTCTGACACGCCCGTGTCTGGCGCCCGCGCAGGTGTCGGACACCATGTGGGCGTGGAGGAGGTGACGGCATCCGCAGCCGAGACCGAGGCGCTCGGTGCGCGGCTCGCGGGGAAGCTTCGGCCGGGAGATGTGGTGGCGGTCGCGGGGGAGCTCGGGGCCGGGAAGACGACGTTCGTGCGCGGCGCGGCCCGCGCGCTCGGTGTGACCGGGCCGGTCTCGAGCCCCACGTTCACGATCGGCCACCGGTACGAGGCCCCGACGCCGGTCGCCCATCTCGACCTGTACCGGCTCTCGGGGCTCGATCCCGAGGATTGGGGCGACCTCGAGCCCTACTTCGACGGCACGATCGCCTTCATCGAATGGCCCGAGCACGGGGGCACCTGGCTCCCGCGGGCGCGGGTCGTCGTTACCCTGACCCACGTCGACGAGTCGCACCGCGGCATCGGGATCTCGAGTGATGACGACCTTGGCCTTTGATACTGCGACGTCGTTCGGTGCCGTTTGCGGGACCGCATCGGGCGTCCGCGCGGGGAGGGAACGGGCCGGTGACCTGCTCGCGGCGATCGCCGACCTCGTCGACGACCCGCGGTCGATCGAGCGGATCGTGGTCGGGCGGGGCCCCGGCAGCTTCACGAGTATCCGGATCGGCCTGGCGATGGCCCGGTCGCTCGCGCTGACGCTCGACGTGCCTGTCGCGGGAGTCTCCACCCTCGACGGATACCGCGACGCCGTGCCCGTGATCGACGCACGCCGCGGCGAGGTCTTCACGATCGGCCCCCGCGTCTGCAAACCGGAGGATCTGGAAGTCGGCGGGCGCGTGCTCGTCGGGGACGGCGCCCTCCGCTACCGCGGCCTGTTCGAACGCGCGGGAGCGACGGTGGCGCCGGACGACGATCCCGCGCATCGTCCGGATCCGCTCCTGCTCATCGAACGCGCCGGCCCGTTCGGCGACGCCGAGCTCGTCGAGCCGCTCTACGGCCGCGAACCGGATGCGAAAGTGCCGGCGATGACCGCCGTCGCGCTCGAGATCCGCGGCCTGCAGCTCGCCGACCTGAACGCGATCGAGGCGATCGAACAGGTCGCATATCCGACGCCGTGGTCGCGGTCGATGTTCGCGTCGGAGCTCGCGAAACCGACATCCATCTGTCTCGGCGCGTTCGAGGGCCTTGAGCTGATCGGCTACGTGATCAACTCGCGCTACGTCGATGCGTGGCATGTGATGAACGTTGCCGTCGACCCGGGGCACCTGCGTCGCGGCGTCGCCTCGCAGCTGCTCGAGCGTCTGTTCGAGTTGACGCGCGACGACGAACGGCGCGGCTACACGCTGGAGGTGCGGGTCTCGAACGAGGCCGCGATCCGGCTCTACGAGCAGTTGGGCTTCGAGGCGCGGGGCATCAGACGCGGCTACTACACGGACAACCGTGAGGACGCGTTGATCATGTGGCGCGACGCGCGCGGCTAGATGCCAGTCGTCGCGGCGCGGTGGGGGCCTGTCGCGGCGCATTGCGCCGCCTCGGCGTCATCGAGATCGTCGTGTACGACGAGACCCTCCCTTGCTGCGGCTGACTCGTCACGGCCGCGCCCCACGGCGAGGGCGACATCCGCAGCAACATCGTCGCCTCCCAGGACGAGCTGCATGCTCGCTTCGGCGGCGTCGTGCCGGAGGTCGCATCGCGGCGCCACCTCGAGCTCGTCGTGCCGGTCGTTCGCGAGGCACTCGCGGGCGCGGACGCCGAGCTCGGCGACGTGACGGCGATCGCCGTCACGTCGAAGCCGGGACTGATCGGCGCGCTGCTCGTCGGCGTGTCGGCTGCCAAGGCGCTCGCCTGGTCGTTGCGCCTGCCACTTCACCCCGTCGACCACCTGCACGGCCACGTCGCCTCGCTGTACCTAAGACCGCTCGACCTCCAGCCGCCGTTCACCTGCCTGCTCGCGAGCGGCGGTCACACGATGGTCCTGGACGTTCGCGAGCGCGGCGGCTTCCAGGTCCTCGGCACGACGCTCGACGACGCGGCGGGCGAGGCGTTCGACAAGGGCGCGCGACTCCTCGGGCTCGGGTATCCGGGCGGCAGGGAGATCGACGCGCTCGCCCGGCAAGGGGACGCGACGGCGTACGACTTCCCGGTCGCCCGCGTGCCGGGGCTCGACTTCTCGTTCTCGGGGCTCAAGACGGCGCTGCTGTATCGGGTCCGCGAGCTCGCTCCGGCCGAGCTCGAACGGCGGCGGGCGGACCTGGCGGCCTCCTACCAGCGCGCGATCGTCCGCGCCCTCGTCGAGCGCGTGCGGGCTGCCGCGTCTGGCCGGATCGCGGTCGTCGGCGGCGTCGCGGCGAATTCCGAGCTGCGTGCGGCGCTTCCGGACGCCTCGCTTGCCCCGCTCGAGCTTTGCACCGACAACGGCGCGATGATCGCCTCGGCGGCTCGTTACACAAGGCCCGTCCCGTACCCCGACTACCTTGTGCTCGATGCGCATGCCGCCGCGTAGCATCCCCGCGCTCATCGTCCTGGCAGGCGCGCTGGCGGTCGCCCTCGTCGTGAGCATGGCCGCCCACGGCCGTGAGCCGGCGGCCGCCGGCACGGCCGACGCGTGGAGAGGCCTCGTCGGCGGCGAACGTGCCCCGGTAATCATCGGCCAGCGCTCGATCGTCGTCCTGCGTACGCCGTCCGTCGCGCAACGGCTCCAGCACGTGCGTTACGCCACCGAGGCGCAGGAGCGCGCCTGGACGTCACAGGCCGCCGCCGCACAGCAGCAGGTGCTGACGATCCTGAACATCCACGGCATCGCCGTGCAGCCCGAGTTCAGCTACCAACGTGTCCTCGACGGCTTCGCCGCGGCTCTCGACCCGCGTGCCGTCGCCCTGCTCGAGGCGATGCCCGACGTCGTCGGGGTGTATCCGGTTCGTGCGGCGTTCCCGGCATCGGTGTCGGACAAGCTGCTCGAGTCGAAGTCGTTCGGCCCGGACAGCGGTCACCGGCCCAGTGCGGGTGTGCCCGGGTACAACGGCCGAGGCGTCACGATCGCCCTGCTCGACACGGGCGTCGATCTTTCCCATCCGTATCTCCGCGGGAAGGTCCTGCCCGGGTTCGACGTCGTCAACGGAAACGACGAGGCAAGAGCCGTTCGTAATCCGCAGGACACGGCCGAGATCGAGCGGCACGGCACCGAGCTCGCCGGGCTCGTCGCCGGTGCCGGCGGCCCCGGCGGTCTGGAGGGCGCCGCCCCCGGTGCGACGATCCTGCCGATTCGCGTCGCGGGTTGGCAGCCGACGGCAGGGGGGAGGCTGCTCGTCTATGCGCGGACCGACCAGCTGATCGCCGGGCTCGAGCGCGCGGTCGACCCGAACGGCGACGGTGACACCCACGACGCGGCTCGGATCGCTCTCGTCGGGGTGGCGGAGCCGTACGCCGCCTTCACCGACGGCCCGGAGGCGCGCGCCGCACAGGGCGCCCTTTCGATCGGGACGCTCGTCGTCGCGCCCGCGGGCAACGACGGTGCCGCCGGCCCGGCATTCGGCTCGGTCGCCGGCCCGGCGGCGGGCGCAGCCGCGCTCGCGGTCGGCGCCACCGATGCCCGCGCCGCGACGCCGAGCGTCCGGGTGGTGCTGCGCAAGGGGCTCGACGTGATTCTCGACCGTCGGCTGCCGCTGGTCGGCGCCGTCGAGCCGTCGCACTCCGTCAACCTGCGTGTCGTCTCGTCGAGCGGCCTGGAGTCGGGTGTTCGCTTCTTCGACCGGAAGGGCCTCAGTCTCGTCGCCGGCCGCGCGGTCGTCGTGCCGGTCGGCTCCGATCCGCAGGCCACCGTCGCAGCCGCCGCCCGGGCGGGGGCCGCGGCTGTCGTCCTCGCAGGCAGTTCGCTGCCGCCGGGCGGGCTCGAGGGAGTGGAGGACGGGACGACGCCGGTCGTGGCCGTGCCGGCTGCTGAGGCCGCCGAGCTCCTTGCAGCGCAGCGCGCGGGGATCGACGTGGGCGTCTCGATCGGCCCGGTCGGCAACGACCGGAATGTCGAACGCGGCCACGTCGCGGGCTTCTCGTCCCAGGGCCTCGCCTTCGACGGCAGCGTCAAGCCGGATCTCGTCGCCCCGGGCGTCTCCCTCGCCACCGCCGAGCCGGGCGCGTCTCCGGACGGATCGCCGCTCTACGGGACGATCAACGGTACGAGTGCGTCTGCGGCGACGGTTGCGGCGGCAGCGGCGGTGCTCGCGCAGATGCGCCCGTCGGTCGACGCCGCCGGGCTGCGCAGCCTGCTCGCGGGTTACGCGCAACCGGGCCGAGCCTCGCCGTTCGCGGTCGGTGCCGGCACGCTCCGGCTCGGCGCGAGCGCGGTCGGTGAGGTCGCGACGGATCCGGCCACACTCGGCTTCGGCATCTGGCGCGGTTCGCACTGGCATGCCACACGGATCGTCACCGTCCGCAACGTCTCGTCGCGCCGCCTCGAGCTGTCGCTGAGCGCGGTCAGCCGTGGCGATTCCGAGGCGCTCCACTTCAGGGTTCGCCCGAGTCAGCTCGTGCTCGGCCCCGGCCGGGCGCGCCGCGTGAAGATCACCGTGCGGGCTCCCGCTGCGCCCGGTGACTCAGTGGTGACGGGAACGATCCGGGTCGCGGCGGCAGGCAGCGAGACGCTTCATGTCCCGTGGGCGCTCCAGTTCGTGCAACCGACGTCGAATCTGCTCGCGCGGGTCTCGATCGACCAGGCGTCCTTCGCGCCCTCGGACACGTCGCCGGCGCTGCTCTCGGTGCAGGCCGGCGCCCTCGTCCGTGACCACGGAGTCGTCCAGATCGAGGCTGTGGCGCGGCTCGACGTGCTCCTCTACACAACGGCGGGCCGCTTCGTCGGCGTCCTGGCACGGCTCCGCGACCTGCTCCCGGGCACGTACAGCTTCGGGATCACCGGCCGGGGGCCGTCGAGCGTTCGCCTTCCCGCGGGCGGCTACGAGCTGCGTCTCGCTGCTTGGCCGACGCTGCCCAAGGATGCGCCGCCGAGCCGGGCGCAGGTTCGGTTCGCGATCAAGTAGATTCGCGCCCGATGGCTGCTGCGCCGCCGCCTGAAACGCACCTGCGTGAAAATCCGTTCGACCTCGCCCGCGAGCAGCTGCACAAGGTCGCCGACACGTTCGGCATCGACGACCGCCTGGTCAACGTCCTGCAGGAGTGCAAGAAGGCCGTCGAGGTCTCGATCCCGACGTCGCTCGACGACGGCTCGGTGCGCGCGTTCACCGGCTACCGCGTCACGCACAACATCGCGCGCGGCCCGTCGAAGGGCGGGATCCGCTACCACCCCGATGTCACGCTCGACGAGGTCAAGTCGCTCGCGATGTGGATGACCTGGAAGTGCGCGCTGATGGGCCTGCCGTTCGGCGGCGCGAAGGGCGGGGTTGCGTGCGATCCGAAGGCGATGTCGCGTGGCGAGCTCGAGCGCATGACGCGCCGGTTCACCTCCGAGATCATCAACGAGATCGGGCCGGAGAAGGACATCCCGGCGCCCGACGTGGGCACGACTGCCGCGACGATGGCCTGGATCTTCGACACGTTCTCGATGAACAAGGGCCACTCGGTGCTCGGCGTCGTGACCGGCAAGCCGCTGACGATCGGCGGCTCGCTGGGGCGCGAGGAGGCGACGTCGCGCGGCGCGCTGTTCTGTCTCGCCTCCGCACTGCGCGAACAGGGGAGGTCGCTCGTCGGCGCCCGCATCGCTGTCCAGGGATTCGGCAACGTGGGCTCGTTCTTCGCGAAGCTCGTGGCGGAGGAAGGCGCGATCGTCGTCGCGGTCTCCGACTCGAGCGGAGGCATCCACAATGCGAACGGCATCGACGTCGCGGCCGCGTTCGCTCACAAACACGCGGGTGGGTCACTCGTCGATCTGAAGGGGGGCGACGTCGTGACGAACGACGAGATCCTCCTCGTCGACTGCGACGCGCTCGCGCCGTGCGCGCTCGAACAGGTGATCACGACCGACAACGCCGATCAGGTGAAGGCGAAGCTGATCGTCGAGGGTGCGAACGGCCCGGTAACGCCGGCGGCCGACGAGATCCTCGAGGCGAACGGCGCACTCGTCCTGCCCGACGTCCTTGCGAACGCGGGCGGGGTCGTCGTCTCCTACTTCGAATGGGTGCAGGGCCTCCAGGAGTACTTCTGGAAGGAGGACGAGGTCAACGCGCGGTTGAACGAGATCGTCACCCGCGCGTTCGACGAGACCTGGGCGACGATGCAGGAGCGGGAGATCTCGATGCGCCTCGCGGCCTACGGCCTCGCGGTGCAGAGGGTCGCCGAGGCGACGATCACGCGCGGGCTCTATCCCTAGGGTCGTTCTCTATGCAGGGGCCGGCTGCGGCCTGTGCGAGCGGGCGAAGGAGCAGCTCGAGCGGCTGGCGATCCCGTACGAACTCGTCGACATCACGGGCGATCCCGGCCTGGAGTCGCGCTATCGCGAATGGCTTCCCGTGGTCGAGATCGATGGCCGGAGGGCCTTCGTCTACTACGTCGACGAGCCCGCGCTGCTGCGAAAACTGCAGCGAACCTGAACGTCCGTGACAATTCTGCGGTTCGCTCGAGGCCTTCGGGCACAATGGCCGGAATGTTGCAAGCGCCTGTTTCTCCCGGCGGAACCGACCGTCTCGCCGTCGGTGTCGCAGCGAGGCTCTCTCGCTATCTGCAGGTCCTGACGCAGGCGAAGAAGATGGGGAAGGACCGCATCTCGTCGCAGGAGATCGCGGACTACACGAACATCAACGCGACGCAGATCAGGCGCGATCTTTCGAACTTCGGCAAGTTCGGCAAGCGCGGCGTCGGCTATTCGATCGACTCGCTGCTGGCCGAGATTCGCAAGATCCTGCGCACGCAGGGTCAGCACAACATCGCGCTCGTCGGCGCCGGCCGGCTCGGCCAGGCGATCGCGAGCTCGCCGATCTTCGCCGAGCACGGGATCACGATCGCCGCGGTCTTCGACTCGGACGCCGGAAAGATCGGGCAGGAGCTCGGCCTCTCGATGATCGACGACGAGCGGCGCCTCAAGGACGTTGTCCGCGAGAAGAACATCGTCGTGGGCGTGCTCGCGGTACCGGCGTCGGCAGCGCAAAAGGTGGCCGACGACCTTGTCGACGCGGGCGTGCGCATCATCTTCAACTACTCCGAGGCCCTGCTGGACGTCCCCGCCGACGTGACCGTGCACACCTCGAACCCCGCGGTCGAGTTGTTGCACGCTTTGTATTTCCATCTGACGTAGCTTCCGCCGGGTGCGGATTCTCGTCTGGCACGGCTACCTGCTCGGCGGAACCGGGTCGAACGTCTACACGCGGGCGCTCGCTCGGGAGTGGAGCCGCGCGGGGCACGACGTGGTCGTCGTCTGCCAGGACCGCGAGCCCGAACGGTACGACCTCGGCGGCGCGACCGTCGTCAACCCGGAGCTTCCCGGCCGCCTGCTGCCCGTGTTCGTGCTCGACCGCTACGCGGGTCTCGAGCCTCGGCTGCTGCAGGACTTCACGGTCGCCGAACGGCAGGCCTACGTCGAGGCGAACGCGGCTGCTCTGCGCGAGCTGCTGCCGGCCGACCTGGTATTTGCGAACCACGTCCTGCTTGGTGCCGCCGTCGGCGCTGCCGTCGGCGGCGTGCCGTTTCGCGTCAAGGCGCACGGCTCCGAGCTCGAGTACTCGATGCGCGGGCGCCCCGAGCTCGAGCGCTGGGGTGCCGAGCTGCTCGTGCATGCCGATGCGACGTTCGTCGGCTCCGACCACATCCGGACCGTCCTCGAGGAGGTCGTCGGCCACGTCGACCGTGTGGTCGAGGTGCCCCCCGGCGTCGACGTCGACGAGTTCGTCTTCGAGGAGCGGGGCGCGGCGCTCGCGGCGCTGATCGACGAGGCAGGCAAGGATCGGCCCAATCCTGCGAACGCCGAGGAACGTCTGCCGGACGAGGGCAACGCGGCGCGCCTGGCAGCGTTCTTCGCGACCGAGGAGCCGACGGTCGTCTACTTCGGCAAGCTGATCGAGCAGAAGGGCGTGCAGGTCCTGCTCGAGGCGATGGCGCACGTCGATGCGCGGCTCGTGGTCGTCGGATTCGGGCCCTACCGCGACACGTTGGAGGCGCTCGCACCGCCCGGGACGCTTTTCACCGGTCCGCTCGAGCATCGTCACCTCGTGCACCTGCTCCCGCTCGCCGACGTCACCGTCGTTCCCTCGATCTTCCCCGAGGCGTTCGGGATGGTCGCCGCCGAGGCAGCCGCCGCGGGCTCGCCGCCGCTCGTCGCACGCCACTCCGGCCTCGCCGAGGTCGCGGCCGGGCTCGAGGCGAACTACCCGGAGCACCTGCACGGGCTCGCCTCGTTCGCAACCGGCGACTCCACCGACCTGGCAGCGAAGCTGAACCGCATCCTGTCGCTCGACACCGGCCGAGCATCACGAGCTTCGAGTCGCGGGGCGTCAGGCCGTCGTCGACCGCTGGTCGTGGGCGAGCGTCGCGCAGCGGCTGCTCGCGGGTGCCTGACGCCTTCGAGGTGGCAGTCACTGGCTACGCTCCCGCAGGATGGGCGACGAGCAACGGGTTTCCTGGCAGGAGCTGCTCGCGCAGTCGCGCGAGGCGTTCGACGCCGGGACCGACCTGACCGTCGCCGTCGAGGAGGAGTTCGCGCTCCTCGATCCGGACACGTTGGAGTTGACGAACCGGTTCGAAGACGTCTATGCGGCGGCGATCGAGACCGACCTCGCACCCAACGTCGTCGGCGAGCTGATCGCGTCCGAGATCGAAGTTCGAACCGGCAAATGCTCCGGGTTCGCCGAGACTGCGGTTGCGATGGCGGAGCGCCGCGGGCAGATCCACACGGTCGCCCGCGAGCTCTCGATCGGCCTCGGCGGCACGGCGACGCATCCGTGGAGCCGCTGGCAGGACCAGCGGATCATCGACACGCCCCACTACCGGCGAAACGACGAGCTTCTCCGCTACGTCGTCTGGCGGAACAACACGTTCGGGCTGCACGTCCACGTGGGGATCTCGGGAGCCGATCGCGCGATCGCGGTGCACGACGCGCTCCGGAACTTCCTGCCCGAGCTCCTGGCGCTCTCGGCCAGCTCACCCTTCGTCGAGAACGTCAACTCGGGGCTGCATTCGGTTCGCACGGAGATCTTCACGCGGATGTTTCCGCGCTGCGGCATTCCGGATCCGTACCGCGACTGGCAGGGCTGGCACGACTACATCGCGTTTCTCTATACGACCGGGTCGATCACCGAGCACACGCAGGTCTGGTGGAGCATCAGGCCCCATCTCGCGTATCCGACCATCGAGATCCGCATCTGCGACGGGCAGCCCGATCTCGCCGAGTCCCAGTCGCTGGCGGCGCTCTGCTACGCGCTCGCCGCCCGCTGCGCGAGGGCGCACGACGAGGGGGAAGCGCTGCCCGATCTGCCGCACCGGCTGCTCGAGGAGAACATGTGGCGGGCGATCCGCTACGGCCTGTCCGGCGAGCTGATCGACTTCGAGCGCGGAGAGCCCGTCGCGGCCCGCCGCAGGCTCGAGCAGCTGCTCGACTGGGTGGCGCCGGTGGCCGACGAGATCGGCGCCGCGCCGTATCTGGCAGTCCCGGAGCGAAACGCCGCCGAGCGCCAGATCGCCCGCTACGAAGAAGGCGCCGGCCTGCGAGAGATCTACGCAGAACAAGTCCGAGCCGGCGAACCGGTTCTCTGACCCTGGTTCGCCAGGTTCCGGCCTGAGCCAGACCAAGTGCCAAGTTGGCACAAAGGGGGTTCTCCGTCGAGAGAGCCCGGAGCAAGTGCCAAGTTGGCACAAGGTGGGTTGCCGTCGAGAGAGCGCTCGGCTCTGACTCAGCCCAGCGGGTCATCGACGCCACGCTGCCGGAGCCGGGCTTTGCCCGGCGGGAGGCGAAGCGCGATCCCGAGGGCGGCGATCCCGGAAGGGAGGGTTTGGGAGGGAAACCTGTGGTTTCCCTCCCAAGTGCCCTTGTGATACAAGATTGCCCGCGCCGAAGCCCTTCGGCGCTTGACTTTGTGAGGGAGCAAAACTGATGGATTGGTTCATGCACCACGCGGTGCTCCTCGGCCTCGTCGGCGCCGGCGTGGCCGTGGCGTATGGGCTGTACCTGACCTGGTGGCTGCTCCAGCAGCCGGCGGGCAACGACCGGATGCAGGAGATCTCGCGCGCCGTCCAGGAGGGCGCCGCCGCGTATCTGAAGAAGCAGTACACGACGATCGCGATCGTCGCGATCGTCCCGTTCATCCTGCTCGGGGTCTACGACAAGCTCGGCTGGGGAACTGCGTTCGGGTTCCTGATCGGCGCCACGCTCTCGGCCTCGGCCGGGTTCATCGGGATGAACGTCGCCGTCCGCTCGAACAGCCGCACCGCGGAGGCGGCGCGGAAGGGCCTGGCGCCCGCACTGAACGTCGCCTTCCGCGCCGGTTCGGTGACCGGGCTGCTGGTCGTCGGTCTGGGCCTGTTCGGTGTCGCCGGCTACTACTGGTTCCTGACGGGGGCGCTCCACAACTCCCCGCAGTCCGCGATCGACGACCTCGTCGGCCTCGCGTTCGGCGGCTCGCTCATCTCCGTCTTCGCCCGTCTCGGGGGCGGCATCTTCACGAAGGCCGCCGACGTCGGCGCCGACCTGGTCGGGAAGATCGAAGCAGGCATCCCCGAAGACGACCCGCGCAACCCAGCCGTGATCGCCGACAACGTCGGCGACAACGTCGGCGATTGCGCCGGTATGGCGGCCGACCTGTTCGAGACGTATGCCGTCACGGCCGTCGCAGTGATGCTCCTCGGGACGTTCGCCGGGTTGTCCGAGACGCAGCTCTATCTCTACCCGCTCGCCATCGGCGGCGTCTCTGCGATCACGTCGGTGATCGGAACGTTCTTCGCCCGGCTCGGCCGTGGCGACAACGCCGTCATCAACGCGCTCTACAAGGCCGTCCTCGTCGCGACGATTCTCTCGGCGATCGGATTCATCCCGATCACGATGGCGTTCGACTCGGGCAGGTACGGCTTCGGCGACCTCTACGGCTCCGCCGTCGTCGGTCTCGTCGTCACCTTCCTGCTCGTCGCGATCACCGAGTACTACACGGGCACCCGCTGGCACCCGGTCAAGGCGATCGCCAGGGCGTCGCAGACGGGCCACGCGACGAACATCATCGAAGGGCTCGCCGTCGGCATGCAGGCGACTGCGTTCCCGGTGATCGTGATCGTCGCAGGGATCCTCGTCGCGCACCACTTCGCCGGCCTCTTCGGGATCGGCGTCGCCGTGATGGCGCAGCTGTCGATGACGGGCCTGATCGTCGCACTCGACGCTTATGGGCCGGTGACCGACAACGCAGGCGGGATCGCCGAGATGGCCGACCTGCCCGAGGAGGTTCGCGGCATCACCGATCCGCTCGACGCGGTCGGCAACACGACGAAGGCGGTCACGAAGGGCTACGCGATCGGCTCGGCCGCCCTCGCCGCGCTGGTCCTCTTCGACTCGTACACGAAGGGTCTGGCGGACAACGGCCTGCCGACGCTCTTCAGTCTCTCTGACGCCTGGGTGATCGCCGGCCTGTTCATCGGCGGTCTCATGCCCTTCCTCTTCGCCTCGCTCGCGATGCAGGCGGTCGGCAGGGTCGGCGGCGAGGTCGTCCAGGAGGTGCGCCGCCAGTTCCGCGAGCACCCCGGGATCATGGAGTACACCGAGCGGCCCGACTACAGCCGCGCGGTCGGCATCGTCACGGCGTCGGCGATCCGCTCGATGCTTGCGCCGGCCCTCATCCCGATCGGCTTCCCGATCATCGTCGGGATCATCAGCGTCAAGATGCTCGGCGGCCTGCTGATCGGAACGATCGTGACGGGGCTCTTCCTCGCGATCGCGATGACCTCGGGCGGCGGCGCCTGGGACAACGCGAAGAAGTCGATCGAGGACGGCCTGTACGGCGGGAAGGGCTCCGACGCTCACGCTGCGTCGGTCACCGGCGACACCGTCGGCGATCCGTACAAGGACACGGCCGGCCCCGCGATCAACCCGATGATCAAGATCGCCAACCTGGTCGCGATCCTGATCATTCCGCTGCTCGTCTCGATCCACGGCTAGGAACGCGGGGGGAAGAGCGTGGGGGAAACCATGTTTCCCCCACGAGCCCCCTTCTTCTTCGCGATCGGCCGAGAGCGTCGCTTCGCCTCCCGCCGGGCGAAGCCCGGCTCCGGCGGCGGCTCGGCGGACACCACAGAACGAGAAGAGGTACGACCTCTTTCAGCGGAGCGTCAGAGACCGAAAGGTGTCTGACACCATGCTCTTCATGACGCGAACACTGAGCCGCGTCGCGGGCTCGATCGCCGCCGTCGCGGCGGCCACGCTCCTCGTCTGGGCGCTGAAGCCGGTCGCGCCCGTGCTCAGCCTCGGCGTGCTCTACGTGTTCGCAGTGCTGCCCGTCGCGGTGTTCGCCGGCCTCCGCTATGCGCTGCCCGTGGCGGTCGCGAGCATGCTCGCCTTCAACTTCTTCTTCCTGCCGCCGACGCACACATTCACGCTGTCGGACTCGGAGAACTGGTTCGCGCTTGCCGTCTACTCCGTGACGGCGGTCGTGGTCAGCGAGCTCGCCGCGCGCGGGAGGAGACGCGCCGCCGACGCGGAGCAGCGCGAGCGGGAGGCCTCGCTGCTCGCCGACATCGCAAGTCATCTTCTCGCAGGGCGTGATCTGGAGGAGGAGAGGCCCTGGCTCGACACCGCTGCGGCCCAGGTGCTTGGCGTCGAGTCGGCAGAGATCGACCTGACCGAGGCGGGCGGCCGAGCGGGGGCCTCGCCGAGCCCGCTCGAGGTCGACGGCCGGCGCATCGGCACGATTCACCTGCCACGCGGGGCGACGCCGAGAGCCGATGTGCGCGACCGCTTTCTGCCCGCGCTGTCGGCCCTGCTCGCGGTTGCGCTCGATCGCAGCCGGCTCGAGCGCGAAGCCCTCGAGGCCGAGACGCTTCGTCGCAGCGACCTGGTGAAGACGGCCCTGCTGCGGGCGGTCTCGCACGACCTTCGCTCGCCGCTCACCGGTATCACCACGGCCGTCGGCACGCTGCGAAACGCAAGTCTCTCCCTCACCGACTCCGACCGGCAGGAGCTCCTGACGACGATTTCGGTCGACGCGGAGCGCCTCGGGCGGCTCGTCGGCGATCTGCTCGATCTGTCGCGCCTCGAAGCCGGCAGCGCCGAGCCCGAGGCCGACATCTGGGCGCTCGCCGACCTCGTCCGCGAAGCCGTCGACGCTGCCGGCGCACGCGAATTCGTCGACGTCGGGGGAATCAACGAGTTCGTCCACGTCGACGCGGTGCAGATCGAGCGCGCCCTCGCGAATCTCGTCGAGAACGCCGTCAAGTTTTCGCCCCCGGGCGGACGAGTGCACGTGCGCGTCGCCGGCACGAGCGACGAGGTGATCGTTCGTGTGGTCGATCAGGGCGCAGGCCTGCCGTCCGGCGAGCTCGAACGCGTCTTCGAGCCGTTCTACCGGCGAGACAACGACCCGCGTGGCGGTGCGGGACTCGGCCTGGCGATCGCCCGCGGCTTCGTCGCCGCGAACGGCGGCCGCGTCTGGGCCGAATCGCGGCCCGGACAGGGAGCCACGTTCGCGCTCGCGCTGCCCAGGGCGCATGTTCCGGCGGAGCTCGAGCGGGCATGACGGGAGGTCAGAGGGTGCTCGTCGTCGACGACGAGCCGCAGATCCTCCGTGCGCTGCAGACGATGCTGCGCGCGGCGGGGTACGACGTGGAAACGGCGGCGACCGCCGCGACCGCGCTCGCTGCTGCCGCGGCGCACCCACCTGCCGCCGTGATCCTCGACCTCGTGCTGCCCGACGGCAGCGGCACGGACGTGTGCCGCGAGCTCAGGACCTGGAGCGATGCGCCGATCGTCGTCCTCTCGGCGGTCGGGGAGGAGCGGGAGAAGATCGCCGCCCTCGACGCCGGCGCAGACGACTACGTCACGAAGCCGTTCAGTGTGGACGAGTTGCTCGCGCGGTTGCGCGCGGTGTTGCGACGGAACGCGCCGTCGAGTGGTCCCCGCCTGATCGTCGGGGAGATCGAGATCGACGTGCCCGAGCGATCCGTGACGGTGAGCGGCGAGCGGGTGAAGCTGACGCCGCACGAGTTCGACCTGCTGCGTGTGCTCGCGCAGAACGAGGGCAAGCTGCTGACGCATCGGATGCTTCTCCGTGAAGTCTGGGGGCCGGCGTACCAGCAGGAAGCGCATTACGTGCACGTCTACGTCTCGCACCTTCGAGCGAAGATCGAGCCAGACCCGGCACGCCCGAGCTACGTCCTGACGGAGCCCGGCGCCGGTTACCGCCTCGTCGATCCGACCAAATCTTGAGCCACCTTTAAGACGTCGCCCGGGGGCCTTGAGGCCCCATGTAGGCAGCGCGCTCTAGCTTCGAAGACGGATGTACGACCTAGCTGCACTTGCGATCGCGGCCGCGTGTTTCGCCTTCATCTTCGTTCTTCTCTACGCACTCGAGAAGGTCTGATGTCGGCCGCCGACATCTTCGGACTCGTCGTCTCGCTCGCCGTCTTCGTCTATCTCGTCTACGCGCTGCTGCGTGGGGAGCGCTTCTAGGTGAACGGCCAGGGGATCTTCCAGATCGTCTTTTACGCGGTCGTGCTCGTGGCGCTCGGCTATCCGCTCGGCGTGTTCATGGCTCGCGTCTACGCGGGCCGGCCCGGAAGAGCGTTCTCGGCCGCGTCGAGAGCGGCTTTTACCGGCTGATCGGCACCGATGCGGCGGGAACAGGACTGGCGGGGCTACGCGAAGGCGGTGATCGTCTTCAGCGTCGTCTCGACGCTGCTGCTCTACGCGATCCAGCGGCTGCAGCACCACCTCTTCCTCAACCCGGACCACCTGCCGGCCGTGGCGCCGCATATTGCGCTGAACACGACGGCAAGCTTCGTCACGAACACGAACTGGCAGTTCTACGGCGGCGAGTACACGATGTCGTACTTCACGCAGATCGCCGGGCTCGCCGTTCAGCAGTTTCTCTCAGCGGCCGTCGGGATGGCCGTCCTCGTGGCGGTCGTGCGCGGCATCGCACGGCGCAACTCCAAGGAGCTCGGCAACTTCTGGGTCGACCTCTATCGCTCCCTGGTCTACATCCTGCTGCCGCTGTCCTTGATCCTCGCGGTACTGCTCGTCTCGCAGGGCGTGCCGCAGACGTTCTCGGGTCATGCGACTGCCACGACGCTCGAAGGTGCGACCCAGACGATCGCCCGAGGCCCGGTGGCGCTGATGATCGCCATCAAGCAGCTCGGGACGAACGGCGGTGGGTTCTACAACTCGAACTCGGCAGTGCCGTTCGAGAACCCGAACGGCTTCACGAACTTCTTCGAGCTGATCTCAATCCTTCTCATCCCTGCGGCGCAGGTGTTCATGTTCGGGAAGATGGTTCTTGCGCGGCGGCACGCCTGGATGGTGTTCGCGGCGATGTTCGCAGTCTTCGCGCTTGGCATCGCCGTCGCGCTTCCGTGCTGAGCAGCACGGCTCGCAGGTGGTGCGCGCTTCCGGCGTGAACATCACGCAGGGACACGGCCAGAGCGGCGGCAACATGGCCGACAAGGAGGTCCGGTTCGGCATCGCCAACACCGCGCTCTGGGCGACCGCGACGACGGACGCATCGAGCGGATCGGTCGACGGCGGTCACGATGCGCTTCACGGCCTACGGCGGAGCCGTGCCGCTGGTGAACATGTTCTTCGGGGAGGTGATCTTCGGAGGCGTCGGCTCGGGCCTGTACGGGATGTTCTTCTACATCGTCATCGCGGTGTTCATCGCCGGACTGATGGTGGGACGTACGCCCGAATACCTGGGCAAGAAGATCGAGGCTCGCGAGATCAAGTACGCGGCGATCGGAGCGCTCTTCGTGCCGACGATGGTGCTGACCTTGACTGCGATTTCGGTCGTGACGAAGTCCGGTCTTGCGTCGATCTTCAACCCCGGAGCGCATGGCTTCACGGAAGCCCTCTACGCATACACGTCCCAGTCGAACAACAACGGCAGCGCGTTCGCGGGTTATGGCGCGACGAACTTCTCGGCGGAGCTGGGCGCGGTCGCGATGTACCTCGGACGGTTCGCGCCGCTCCTCGCAGCACTCGCGCTCGGCGGAGCCTTCGCTGCGAAGAAGACGGTCCCCGCGTCGGTGGGCACCTTCCGCACCGACGGCCCGACGTTCGCGGTGCTGCTCGTGGGCGTGATCCTGCTCACCGCAGGGCTGATGATCTTCCCCGCGCTCACTCTCGGGACCGCTCGTCGAGGGGTTGTCTCACTGATGCTGCGCGACCTCAGGTCGACCGTGGTCGTGCTCGTCGTCGTGACGCTGGTCTTCGGACTGGGCTTTCCGGCTCTGCTGACGGGCTTCGCCCAGGCCGCGTTCTCGAACAAGGCGAACGGCAGCCTGATCAAGCAGAACGGCAAGGTGGTCGGCTCGCGCCTGGCCGCCCAGGGCTTCACGAAGCCGAAGTACTTCCACGAGCGCCCGTCGGCCACCTCGCCCGCGTACAACGCCGGTGCGACGACGTTCGCGAACCTCGGCCCCACCAACCCCGACCTTGCGAAGAACATCAGCGCCCAGGTCGAAGGCGATCCTGAAGCTCGAGTCGCCGTACAACCCTGGCTTGACGGTGCACGACATCCCGGTCGACGCCGTCACCACGTCCGGCTCGGGGATCGACCCCGACATCTCGCCGGCCTACGCCGCGCTCCAGTCGCACCGGGTCGCGGCCGTGCGCCATCTGCCGCTGAAGACGGTCCAGAGCCTGATCAAGAGCAATACAGACGGCCGCAGTCTCGGCTTCCTCGGTGAGCCCGGAGTGAACGTGCTCGAGCTGAACCTCGCGCTCGACCGGCAGCAGGCAGGCAGCTGATGGCTCGCGCGTCGGCCGGCATCTTCTCGCGTGAGCTCGTGCTCGCTGCGGTGCGCGACTCGTTCCCGAAACTCGATCCGCGCCTGCAGCTGAAGAACCCGGTGATGTTCATCGTCGAGCTCGGCAGTGTGATCACGACGGGCATCTTCGTCCTGAACGTCGTCCGAGGCGACACGAGCGGTCTGTGGTTCGTCGCATCGATCGCAGTGTGGCTCTGGCTCACCGTGCTCTTCGCGAACTTCGCAGAGGCGATCGCCGAGGGCCGAGGGAAGGCGCAGGCAAATGCTCTCCGTGCGACCCGGACGACGACCAACGCAACCCTCCGCGACGGCCGCAGCGTCCCTGCGGCGGAGCTCCAGCGCGGCGACGTCGTCGTCGTCGAGGCCGGGGAGGTGATTCCCGCCGACGGCGAGATCATCGAGGGAGTCGGCTCGGTCGACGAGTCCGCGATCACCGGCGAGTCGGCCCCCGTCATCCGCGAGGCGGGCGGAGACCGCTCCGCCGTGACGGGCGGGACGAAGCTGCTCTCGGACCGCCTCGTGATCGAGGTCACGCAGGAGCCGGGCAAGTCGTTCCTGGACCGGATGATCGCGCTCGTCGAGGGCGCCGAGCGCCGGAAGACGCCGAACGAGATCGCACTCAACATCCTGCTCTCGGGTCTGACGATCACCTTCGTCGCGGCGGTCGCGACGCTGCGGCCCTTCGCGATCTACGCGGGCACGCCGACCTCGCAAACCGTGCTCATCGCCCTGCTCGTCGCGCTGATCCCGACCACCATCGGCGCCCTGCTCTCGGCGATCGGGATCGCCGGTATGGACCGGCTCGTGCAGCGAAACGTACTCGCGATGTCGGGCCGGGCGGTCGAGGCCTCGGGCGACGTCGACGTGCTGCTGCTGGACAAGACGGGCACGATCACGCTCGGCAACCGCCAGGCGACCGAGTTCCTGCCCGTCGGTGGCGTCGCCGAGCGCGAGCTTGCCGAGGTAGCGCAGCTCGCGTCGCTCGCCGACGAGACGCCCGAGGGGCGCTCGATCGTCGTGCTCGCCAAGGAACGGTTCGGCCTGCGCGAACAGATGCTAGGAGAGCATGTGTTCGTGCCCTTCAGCGCGACGACGCGCATGAGCGGCGTCAACCTGAACGGAACCGTCATCCGCAAGGGCGCCGGCGACGCAGTGAAGCGGTTCATCGCCGAGCAGGGCGGGAACCCGCCGGCGGAGCTCGACCAGATCGTCCAGGGCGTCGCCGAGCAGGGCGGCACGCCCCTCGTCGTCTCCCGGGACAACTGGGCCCTCGGCGTCGTCCATCTGAAGGACGTCGTCAAGGGCGGGATGGAGGAGCGCTTCGACGAGCTGCGGCGGATGGGCATCCGCACGGTGATGATCACCGGCGACAACCGCGTCACCGCGTCCGTGATCGCCCAGGAGGCAGGTGTCGACGACTTCCTCGCCGAGGCCACGCCGGAGGCGAAGATGGCGCTGATCAAGGAGGAGCAGGCGCAGGGGCGCATGGTCGCGATGACCGGCGACGGCACGAACGACGCACCGGCGCTCGCGCAGGCTGACGTCGGCGTCGCCATGAATACGGGCACCTCGGCGGCGAAGGAAGCGGGGAACATGGTCGATCTCGACTCGAACCCGACGAAGCTGATCGAGATCGTGGAGGTCGGCAAGCAGCTGCTGATCACGCGCGGTGCGCTGACGACGTTCTCGATCGCCAACGACGTAGCGAAGTACTTCGCCATCCTCCCGGCGATGTTCGCGTTCACCTACGCCGAGAAGCCGGGCGAGCGCGGGCCGCTGAACGCCCTGAACGTGATGCACCTCGGCGATCCGAAGAGCGCGATTCTCTCGGCGATCATCTTCAACGCCCTGATCATCCCCGCGCTGATTCCGCTCGCACTCCGTGGCGTGCGCTTCCGGGCGATCGGGGCGACTGCGCTCCTGCGCCGCAACCTGTTGATCTACGGCCTCGGGGGCATGATCCTGCCGTTCGTCGGGATCAAGCTGATCGATCTCGTCGTCCACAACGTCCTCGGAGCATGAGGCGTGCGGGGCCACCATCGCATCCTCCTCGGCATGGCGGCGGGCGTCGGGAAGACGTACCGGATGCTGCTTGAAGGGCGGGCCGCGCAGGCAGATGGGCGCGACGTCGTGATCGGCTATCTCGAAGCGCACGACCGCCCGGAGACGACGGCGCTGGCCGAAGGGCTCGAAGTCCTTCCGCATCTGCGCTCGCAGCACGGCGGCGTCGAGCTGAACGAGCTCGATGAAGCAGCCGTCCTTCGACGTGAGCCGGAGCTGGCCTTGATCGACGAGCTCGCGCACACGAACGCGCCAGGCATGCGCAACGAGAAGCGCTGGCAGGACATCGAGGACGTTCTGGATGCGGGGATCGACGTGATCTCGACCGTCAACATCCAGCATCTCGAGAGCCTCAACGACGAGATCGCGGAACTGACCGAAGTCCGCGTCCGCGAGACCTTTCCCGACCATGTCCTCGAGGAGGCCGACGAGGTCGTGCTGGTCGATCTGACGCCCGAGGCGCTCCAGGAAAGGCTGCGCGCCGGGAAGGTCTATGCGGCGGACCGCGCCGAGGTCGCGCTGACGAACTTCTTCCGCTCCGACCGCCTCTCGGCGCTGCGCGAGCTCGCGCTGCGCGAGGTGGCCGAGGAAGTCGTGGCAAAGCGCAAGTCGGTGCTGCTCGATCCGCTGAGTGCGCAGGCGGTCGCCGAACGCGTGCTTGCCCTGGTGACGCCCGAACCGCGCTCGCAGCGGATCCTGCGCCGTGCGTGGCGCTCGGCGGAACGCCTCGGTGCGCCGCTCGACGCGCTCTGGGTGCATAAGCACGGCCGCGCTGCGACACCCGAGGAGCAGGTTCAGCTGGCGGCGCTCCGACGGCTCGCGGTTGTTCTGGGCGCCCATTTCCTGGAGGTCGAGGGCGACGACCTGATCGAGACCGTTCGACGCGTCGCCTCCGAGCGGGGCTCGACCTACGTCCTCGTCGGGACGCCGGACGAGAGCCGCCGGCGCGAGATCCTGCGCGGCTCGCTCGTCTCGGCGCTCGTGCGGCAGCTCCCCGGCGTTGACATCCGCGTGGTCGCGAACCGCGCCGACCGGGCGGCCGAATCGTGACCGCAGCACTGGTCGTGCTCGGCGTTCTCCTCGGTGCGGTGATCGTCGTCGACCGCCATGTGGCTCGCCCGCCGGCGCGCGCGCGGCTTCGTGTCGCGGCCCGACGCCCCCCGCATCCTCGTGCCGTTCTCGGGCCAGCTCGACCCGGTCGTGCTCGAGGCGGCGATCCGGATCGCACGGGCGCAGGAGGCTGTACTGGTCGCGGCGTACCTGCTCGTCGTGCCGCTTCAGTACCCGGAGGACTCCGCCCGCAAAGAGGAGGTCGGCGTGGCTCTCCCGCTCCTCGAGGCCGTCGAGCACGCCGCTCTGCGCAAGGGCGTCGCGGTCGACGCGCGGATCGAGAAGGGAAGGTCGGCGACGCACGCGCTGCAGCGGCTCTGGGAGGCCGAGCACTTCGATCGCATCGTCGCCCCGGCCGCGAGTGGCGCCTGCCACAGCGGGTTCTCGGTCAAGGAGCTGACCTGGATCCTGGCCAACGCGCCGGCCGAGACGATCGTGCTGCGCCCGGCACCAGTGCGTTCTGCGGCCTGACCGCGGAGTACGCTGTCCGGCGTGCGCGCAGTGGTCGTCACCGCGCTCCTCGGACTCGTCCTCCCGGCAGTTGCCGGGTCTGTGAGCCGGACCGGCCTGCGAGGCCATGTCACGATTGGCCCGTTGACGCCGGTCTGCCGCGTCGGCACGCCCTGCACCGGGGCTGCGAAGCACGTGACCTTGTCGTTCAGGCACGTCTTCCGGGTCTGGAAGGCCACCACCGACGGCTCGGGGAACTACCGGGTCGCGCTCGGTCCGGGGAGCTATGTGCTGACTGCGAACCGAGGGAGGTCGGTGCGTCCTACAGTCGTCGCCGTGGTTGCGGGCCGCGTCCGCGTCGTGAACCTCGCCATCGACACGGGCATTCGCTGAGCGGTGCAGAACCGTGTCCTCGTCTATGTCGAGGCTGTCGACGTGGCCGCCGAAGGGGCGGTCTGGTACGCGCGGCGAATCGGCGGCAGCTCGTTCAGCGCGCTCCATGTACCGGGGACGCGTACGGACAGCGGGATCAGCGCGCGCTGGTTCGACCTGACGGGCGGGGAGCCGCGCCTCGACGTGCGTCCCGCAGGCACCGACGCGACGAGTGCCGTTCTCGACGCGATCGCCGCCCTTCGCGGCGACCCGGGCGACATCGTCACTGTCGTGCTCCCTGAGCAGTTCAAGAAGCGGTCGCTGATGGCCGCCGCCCAGCGGGCGCAGTTCCGGCTCAAGCTGCGGCTGCTCGTCGAGCCGGGGGTCGTCGTTGCCGACGTGCCCACGGTGACCTCGGAGCGACGGCCCGAGGGCAAGGTGCCCGAGCGGCTGCTCGTGCGGGTGCTGGCCGACCACGCCGACGATGCGAGCCGCCGCGCTGTCGAATACGCGAGCGGTCTCGGTGAGACGGACGTCCGCCTCGTGCACGTCGGCGAGCGAGCGATCGACGTGGAGGAACTCGGTCTGCCCGTCGATCCCGAGCCGCAGCCGGGCAGCCTCGGCGATGCGGTGCTCACCTATGTGCGCCGGCTGACGGCCGATCCGACGACGTCGGTCAACGTCATCCTCCCGGAACGGCTCCACGAGAACCTGCCCCGGCTCCGCGGCCGCCGGGCGATCGCGGTCAAGCGCTGCCTGCTCTTCGAGCCGCACGTGATCCTCTCGAGCGTCCCGACCCGAGCGCCGGGTTAGGCCCGCAGTAGCATCCCGCCGGTGCTCAGATGGTCAACCGGCAGTTTCCGCCGCCGCGGCTGGGGGTTCCCGCGATGACGTCGACCACCGGTCAACCATCCAGGCGTCGGCGTCAGAGCAGCGGCCTCGAGCGCGTCCTCGGCGCACCGGCGCTCTTCGCCACGGCCTACGGCAACGTCGGCTCGTCGATCTACTACGCGCTCGGGCTGACCGCCGGGATCGCGCTCGGCCTGACGCCGATCGTCTTCATCATCAGCGGCCTCATCTTCGCCGCGACAGCGGCGACGTACGCGGAGGGCACGGTCCGCTACCCGGAGGCGGGCGGTTCGTCGAGCTTCGCACGGCACGCGTTCAACGAGCTCGTCTCGTTCTTCGCCGCCTGGGCCCAGATGCTCAACTACGTGATCACGGTCGCGATCTCCGTGATCTTCGTCCCGCACTACCTCTCGATCTTCTGGGAGCCGCTGCGGACGAACCCGTGGGACATCGTGATCGGGATCGTCCTGACGTGGCTGCTCGTCGGCATCAACATCGTCGGGATCCAGGAGGCGGCGAGGTTGAACATCGTGCTCGCCGTCCTCGACTTCGCGACGCAGCTCTTGCTCGTGGGGCTCGGGTTCGTCCTGATCTTCCATCCACACGTCCTCGCGAACAACATCCATCTCGGCGTTGCGCCGACGTGGACAGCGTTCCTGCTCGCGATCCCGATTGCGATGATCGCGTACACCGGGATCGAGACGGTCTCGAATCTCGCCGAGGAGGCGCGCGACCCGGTCCGATCGATCCCACGCGCGATCTCGTGGGTGGCGATCGCCGTCTTCGCCATCTACTTCACGCTCCCCTGGATTGCGCTGTCCGCGATGCCGGTCGTCCACGACGGAACGCACTATGTGACGCAGCTCGGCCAGCCGCCGCCCGCACGGCTTCAAGAACGACCCGGTGCTGGGACTCGTCGAGAACCTCGGCCTGCACGGGCCGACGCTCTCGGTCGCGAAGGTCTACGTCGGCATCCTCGCCGCGACGATTCTCTTCATCGCGACGAATGCAGGTGTCATCGGCGCGTCGCGCATCACGTATGCGATGGCGAGCCATCGCCAGCTGCCGTCCGCGTTCCGGCGCCTCCATCCGAAGCTGAAGACGCCGTGGCTCTCGCTCCTCGTCTTCGCGGGCTTCGCGCCGACGATCTTCCTGCTCGCCGGCCAGGTCGATTTCCTTGGCCGCATGTACGCGTTCGGGGCGATGCTCTCCTTCACGATCGCGCACGCCTCGGTGACCGCGCTGCGCGTTCGACACCGCGATCACGAGCTCGAGTGGCGGGCCCGGCCGAACATCAGGATCGGCGGGATCGACTGGCCCGTCTTCGCAGTCGTCGGCGGTCTCGGCACCAGCATCGCGTGGCTCGTCGTGGTCCAGCAGGACGCTCCGACCCGCTACGCCGGGCTCATCTGGCTGGCCGCCGGCTTCGTCTTCTACGTGATTTACCGGCGCCGGCTCGGCCTCTCGTTGACGGAGACGTCGCGCGCTCCGGTGCCGCTCGGCCCGGCCGTGGCGCTCGAGTACCGATCGATCCTCGTGCCTGTCGTGGCGGGGGATCAGTCCCGTGAGGCCGTTGAGGTCGCGGCGAGGCTCGCGACCGAGCGCGCGGGCCGGATCGCCCTGCTGCGCGTGGTCGTCGTTCCGCTGGAGCTGCCGCTCGATGCCGACCTGACCGAGCAGCTCGAGGAGGCCGACCGGCTGCTCGACGAGGCCCGCGCGATCGCGGCGCCCTACGGCGTGCGTACCGTCGAGCGCGTTGTCCGGGCGCGAAACGCCGGGCGCGCGATCGTCGACGAGGCCGAGCGGCGCGGGACGGAGATCGTCGTCCTCGGCGCCCCCCGCGGGCGCCACAAGAACCTCTTCGGCCACACCGTCGACTACGTCCTCAAGAACGCTCCGTCGCGCGTGATGGTCGCAGCGGGACGGAAAGTGGCCTAGACCTGTCGAACACCGCCGGTGTCA
Source organism: uncultured Thermoleophilia bacterium (assembly GCA_963708505.1). Classification (GTDB taxonomy): domain Bacteria; phylum Actinomycetota; class Thermoleophilia; order Gaiellales; family Gaiellaceae; genus PALSA-600. Next base: position 96,088 of record CAVPST010000007.1, on the reverse strand, counting down.
GACACCATGTGAGCCCGTGATGTATCGGAACATGGTTCTGTCGATGGCTGGGCTGATGGTCGCGCTCGGCGCGGTCCTGGTCATCGAGACCCTGGCGACGGCAGGCTTCGGCGTCGGCATCGTTCTCGGGCTGCTGTTCATCGCCGCCGGAGCGCTCCGCATCTGGATGCTCCATCGGAGGCAGAGATAGCCCGGAAGCTCCCAGGCCTGAAGCGCGAGCTCGACGCCCGCGCGCTGTACTCCGTCGCCTACGGGGAGATCGGGTCGTCGATCTACTTCGCGCTCGGCGTCCTCGCCGCCAACGCCCTCGGCTTCACGCCGCTCGTGCTGCTCGCGGTGGGATTGCTGTTCCTCGTCGTCTCCCTGTCGTACGCCGAGGGCACCGCGGCGCTGCCCGAGACCGGGGGAGCCGCGACCTTCGTGCGGCGAGCGACCAACGACCTGACCGGGTTCATGACGGGCTGGGCGCTGTTCCTCGACTACCTGATCGTGATCGCGTTGTCGGCGCTGTTCCTTCCGCACTACCTCGCGGGTGCGATCCAGGTCTCCGCGCTCGAGCGCAATCCATGGGACGTGATCGTGGGCGTCGCCGTGATCGTGCTCGTCGCGCTCGTTCGCGTCGTCCGGCGCCCGTCGCTCTACGGGCTGGGGATCATCGTGCCCGCGCTCGATCTCCTGACGCAGCTCTTGCTCGTCGTGCTCGGGTTCATGTTCATCTTCTCGCCGCACGCACTGGCGCACGGGACGTCGCTCGGCACGCATCCGACCTGGCATGCGCTTGCTTTCTCGGTTCCTCTCGCGATGCTCGCGTTCACCGGGCTCGAGACCGTCGCGAACCTGGCCGAGGAGGCGCGGCGGCCGGGTGTCGACCTCCCGCGCTCAGTGTTCGGTGGCATCGCGACGGTCGTCACGTTGTACGTCGGCATCGCCGTCGTCGGGCTCTCCGCGTTCCCGGGGCCGGAGACCCAACTCGGCACGACGTGGATCAGGGCGCCGCTGCTCGGGATCGCCGATCGCATCCGCAGCGAGCTTCCGTTTCCACTCGGCGACATCTTGCGAAGCTACGTCGGTCTCACCGGCGCGCTGATCCTGCTCGCGGCGGTCACGACCTCCATCTCGGGCTTCTCGCGCCTGGCCTACTCGCTTGGCGAGCACGGGCAGTTGCCCCGCAGCTTCGGCCGTCTCAGCCGTCGCGCGCACGTCTCGCCGCTCGCGATCAGCTCGGCCGCCGTCATCTCGTCGGCGATCGTGATCGCGACCTCGTTCTTCAAACGCGACGTCCAGTTTCTCGCGAGCCTGTTCTCGTTCGGCGTGCTGCTCGCGTTCACCGCTGCGCAGCTGGCGGTGATCAAGCTCCGGGTCACCGAGCCGGACCTCGAGCGGCCATACCGGACGCCCTTCAACGTGCGGGTGAGACACGCCGAGATCCCGGTCCCCGCGGTCGTCGGGTCGATCCTCACTTTCGCGGTCTGGATCCTCGCGCTCGTCACGCACCCCGGCGCCCGTTACGCCGGCCCGGCGTGGCTCCTCGCCGGGCTCGCCGTCTTCGTCGTCGTCCGGCGGCTGCATGGCGAAGGGCTGATGGAGCGCGTCTCCTCCGACGACGAGCGCGTGACGTCCTCGGCCGTGCGCTTCAGGCGGATCCTCGTGCCGATGAAGATCGGCCTGATCGGCGAGGAGATGCTCGCGACCGCAGTGCGTCTCGCCTTCGACCACGAGGCGGAGGTGCAAGCCCTGCACGTCGTCCGTGTGCCGCTCGAGCAGCCGCTGGACGTGCCGCTCACCGAGCAGGACCGGCAGGCCGAGGAGGCGATCGAGGAGGCGAAGGCGCTCGGCGCCGACCACGACGTCGTCGTCGAAGGCACGACGATCCGGGCCAGGGCGATCGGCCCGGCCATCGTCGAGCATGCGCTCGAGGTCGACGCAGACCTGATCGTCCTTGGCTCCGCCCCGCGGTGGCGGCGCCAGGCGCGCTTCTTCTCGCCCACGGTCGACTACGTGCTCCGCAAGGCACCCTGCGAGGTGCTGATCGTCGCGTTCCCGCAGTCCGTCATGGACGAGGAGCTCGCCGGGGCCTGAAACCGACGGCAGCGTCCCGTCAGGGAGTACGCTGCGCCGTCGTGAAAGCGATCGTGATCGGCTCAGGACGCGTCGGCTCGTCCGTCGCGCTCCAGCTCGACGCTTCGGGCTGGGACGTGACCGTCGTCGACGAGAACGAGGACGCCCTCGGGCGACTCGGCGACAGCTGGACCGGCGGCTTCCTCGTCGGCCACGGCATGGATCTGACGCTCCTGCGCGAGGCCGGAATCGAGGAGGCCGACGCCGTGGTCGTCACCACGAACGGCGACAACACCAACCTCGTGGTTGCGCAGGGCGCCCAGAAGCACTTCCAGGTCCCGACCGTCGTCGTCCGCATCCTCGATCCCGCCCGAGCGCAGTTCTACGCAACGCGTGGCATGCGGATCGTCTGTCCGACGTCGGCGGCGATCGAGTCGCTGGTCGAGGCCGTGCGCGCCACCGAGCAGGCGACCGTCTGATGTACGTCCTGATCGCAGGCGGAGGCCAGGTCGGCGCCAACCTGACGCGCTCGCTGCTGCGCGGCGGTAACGAGGTGACGCTGATCGAGCAGAAGCCGTATCGGTTCGACAAGCTCGAGGCCGAGTTCGAGCACCAGGTGATCCGCGGTGACGCGACCGAGTTGTACGTGCTCGAGCGCGCGGGGATCAAGCGCCCGCCCGATCTGCTCGTCGCGGCGACGGGCGACGACGAGGACAACATCGTCATCTGCCAGCTTGCGCGCGAGCGCTACGGCGTCGCGAAGGTGATCGCCCGCATCAACGATCCGCGGAACCAGCCGTACTTCGACCTGCTCGGCATCTCTCCGACCGTCTCGGCGACGGGCTCGATCATGGCGTTGATCGAGCACGAGGTCCCCGAGCACGGCCTGATTCAGCTGCTCGAGCTGCGGAAGGAGAACCTCGAGATCGTCGAGGTCTCGATCGACAAGACCGCCAACTGCAAGGGCAAGCGCGTCCGAGCGCTCAAGCTGCCCGAGGGCGCGCGCCTGATCTCGGTCGTCAGGAACGGCAAGGCCGAGATCCCGGACGACGAGACGCAGCTCGAGGCGGGCGACCAGGTGCTGGCGATCCTGGAGCCCGGCAAGGAAGACGAGCTCCGCCGCATCCTCCTGAAGAATTAACAGCGTCTTCCGAGGGCGGCGCTACCGTGTGACAGTGCGTCGCCCGGCCACCCCGGTGTTGCTGGCGTGGTTCGCCACGGCGGCAGGCCTTCTTTCCATCGTTTCCGCCCTCACACCCGAGATGGCGGACCGCGTCCGCCTCATCGGCGGCGTCTTGCCGCCGGGCGTGCCCGGCGCCGCGCGAACGCTCGCTCTCGCACTCGGGCTCGGCCTGATCTGGGTCTCGCGCGGCCTCGCGCGGCGAAAGCGGCGCGCCTGGTGGCTCGGCCTCGCGCTCGTCTCGGCGTCGGCAGTCGCCCATCTCGCCAAGGGCCTGGACTTCGAGGAGGCGACGGCTCACCTGCTGCTCCTTGCCGCGCTCCTGCGCGCGCGCCGTCAGTTCGTCGCGCCGGGCGACCCGGCGACGATCATGCCGCTCGCCCAGGTCGGCGCGGCGCTCGTCGTCTGTGTGCCGCTCGCGACGATCTATGCGCTGGACAACGACGCGTTCTCGGAACGCATCGAGGAGGCGCTGCTGATCGTGATCGCGGGCCTCGGCATCCGCGCCCTCTGGCTGCTGTTCCGGCCGTTCCAGGTCGAGCCGACCGAGCCGGGTGAGCGGGAACGCGCCGAGGAGCTGGTCCAGCAGCGCGGATCGGACAGCCTCGCGTACTTCGCACTGCGTCGCGACAAGAGCTACTTCTTCTCGGCGAGCGGGAAGTCGTTCCTCGCCTATCGCGTCATCGCCGGTACCGCGCTCATCGCGGGCGACCCGATCGGCGACGCCGGCGAGCGGCACGAGCTCGTCGCCGAGTTTCGTCGCGTCGCGCACACCAAGGGATGGCGCGTCGCCGTCGCGGGCGCCTCGAACGACGCGCTCGCGGACTACGTCGCGCTCGGCTTCAAGTCCATCTATCTCGGTGACGAGGCGGTGGTCAAGCCGTCCGAGTTCTCGCTCGACGGCCGTGCGATCCGCAAGGTCCGCCAGTCCGTGTCGCGGCTCGAGAAGGGCGGTTACGAGGTGCACGTGATCATCTCGACGTCGGAGACGAGCACCGATCTGCGCGACGAGCTGTGCGCCGTCTCACGTGAGTGGCGGGGAAGCTGGCCCGAGCGCGGGTTCACGATGGCGATGGATGCCATGTTCGCCTACCCCGACACCGTCCTCGCGGTCGCGCTCGGGCCCGACGGCTCGGTGGGGGGCTTCCTCCAGCTCGTCCCCTCGCCCGCCAGCGAGGGCTACTCGCTCGCCTCGATGCGCCGCCGGCGCGACACGCCGAACGGGCTGATGGAGTACCTGATCACGGAGACACTCGACTGGGCGCGGGCGCGCGGCGTGACCGAGGTCTCGCTCAACTTCGCGGTCTTCGCGGACTTCCTGCGCGCAGACGGCGACGCCGGGTTGACGACGCGCGCCGTCCGCCAGGTGCTGCTGAAGGCCGACCGGCTGTTCCAGATCGAACGGCTCCACAGCTTCAACCGCAAGTTCTTCCCGCACTGGCGCCGCCGCTACTTCTGCTTCGAGCGCTGGGGCGACCTCCCGCTCGCGGGGCTCGCGTACCTGCACGCAGAGTCGCTGCTCACTCCGCCCGGTCCGTGGGTGAAGACGCCGGACCTGGCCGCGCATTGAGACGGATCGTCCTGCTTGGCCTCGTCCTGGCGGCCGCGGCGGCCGGGTCGACGGCGCTTGCCCGCTCGGCAGACAGTGCGGATGGACTGGACGCGCTTCGGCTACGACGCCGCGCGGCACAACGCTGCTCCGGGAAGCGGTCTCACCGCCGCCAATGTCGGCAAGCTCAAACGGCTGTCGGTCGCGCTCGACGGCACCGTCGACTCCTCGCCGATCTACCTCCACGACGTGACCGTGAAGGGCGCGTCGCACGATGTGTTCTTCGTGACGACCACCTACGGCAAGACCGAGGCGATCGACGCGGCCAAGGGAACGGTCCTGTGGCGGTTCACGCCGCCGACGTACGGCAGCCTCGCCGGGACGGCGCAGATCACGAACTCGACGCCCGCCGCTTCGACGGATCGGACGGCGATCTATGCGTCGGCTCCGGACGGCCGCGTCCGGAAGCTCAGGGTGTCCGACGGCAAGGTGCTGTGGGCGACCGCGATCACCCGGGATCCGACGCACGAGAAGCTGACGTCGTCGATCAACGTCTCGCGCGGGCTCGTCGTGATGACGACGGGCGGCTACATCGGCGACGCGCCGCCGTACCAGGGGCATGTCGTGACGATGTCCGAGCAGACCGGCCGGATCGTCGCACGCATGGAACTCGCTGTGCAGCGATCGCTCCGGGGTGATCGTCCCGAGCACCTGCCATTCGAGCGATTCGGCGATCTGGTCGCGGAACGGCGCCGCGGTCGATCCCAGCAACGGGACGCTCGTCGTTGCGACCGGCAACGCACCGTACGACGGTCACGACGACTGGGGAGACAGCGTGCTCGTGCTCTCGCCCGACGCCTCGCGGCTGGTTCGGCACTGGACGCCTGCGAATCAGGCGCAGCTGAACAGCGCCGACGTCGATCTTGGCTCGACGAGCCCGGCACTGCTCCCGAACGGCTACGCGGTGCAGGGCGGGAAGGACGGCATCCTGCGGCTGCTGCAGCTGCATCGCCTGCCCGGCGTGAACGCGACGACCGGCGGGGAGCTGCAGACGACGCCTGCGCCCGGCCCGACCGATGTCTTCTCGGAGCCGGCGGTCTGGAACGGGAAGTGGGTGTTCGTCGCGACGGGCGGCGGGACGGAGGCGCTGCTCTTCAAGGGTGGGCGGCTGCATCCGGTGTGGTCGAACCGGACCGACGGCACGTCACCGGTCGTCGCCGGGTCGCTCCTGTACGTCGCCGGGTCGGGCGCCGTCCACGTGTACATCCCGACGAGCGGACGGCTGGTCGCCACGCTGCCGACCGGTTCGGTGCACTGGCAGAGCCCGATCGTCGCCGACGGCAGGGTTGCGATCCCACTCGGCAACGCGAACGACCACGTGACCAGCGGCCAGCTCCTCATCTTCAGCCGTGGCTAGGTCGAGGGTGGGACAGTCTCGTGGGCGCGACCGTCCTCTCGGTCTGCGTCAGCGCGCTCGTCCTGTCCGGCGCGGCGGCTCGCGGAGACTCGCTGCATCTCGCCCGCGTCGCCCATTTCACCGCTCCCGTGTACGCGACCGCGGCACCGGGCGAGCCCGGCAACCTCTACGTCGTCGAGCAGGCCGGTGTGATCCGCGTCCTCACGGCCGGCCGCATCAGACCGACGCCGTTCCTCGACATCAGGCCGCTCGTCCTGAGCGGCGGCGAGCAGGGGCTGCTCTCGGTGGCCTTCGATCCCGACTACGCCAAGACGCGTCGTTTCTACGTCGACTACACCGACCGAAACGGGGACACGCGCGTCGTCCAGTACCGCTCGAACGGCAGGGTCGCGATCCCGGCCTCGGCGAAGCAGCTGCAGTTCGTCAAGGACTTCGCCTCGAACCACAACGGCGGCCAGCTGCAGTTCGGGCCCGACGGCCTCCTCTACTGGGGGAACGGCGACGGCGGCGGCGGCGGCGACCCGCAGCACAACGGCCAGAGCCTGGCGCGGCCGTTCGCCAAGATCGAGCGCCTGAACGTCAACGCGGGCGGCAAGCCGAGCTGGAAGCTCGTCGCGTACGGACTGCGGAACCCGTGGCGGTTCTCGTTCGACCGCGCGAACGGCGATCTCTACATCGGCGACGTCGGCCAGGGCAACTGGGAGGAGATCGACTACCTGAAGGCGCGGCACGAAGGCCGTCGCCAACTTCGGCTGGAACCGCTACGAGGGGAAGCACAGCTACGACCCGTCGACCGCGCTGCTCTCCGTCGGCGCCTACCACGCGCCTGTCGCCGAGTACTCGCACGGCGAGGGCTGCTCGGTCAGCGGCGGCTACGTCTACCGCGGCACCAAGATTCCCGCGGCGGCCGGCCGCTACTTCTACGGCGACTACTGCTCCGGGAAGATCTGGAGCTTCACGCTCGCGGGCGGCGCCGCTCGCGGGCTCCGCAGCGAGCCGTTCACGGTCAACGGCCTGTCGTCGTTCGGGCAGGACTCGGCGGGCGAGCTCTTCCTGATGTCGGTCGACTCGGGCTGGCTCTACCGGCTCGTCGGTAGGCTAGCCGGTCCGGCGGCGGCGCACCTGCGGGCCCTGCGTGCCGAGCGCGGCGTAGGTGATCGCTTGGAGCGACTCGTTCAGGTTCCGCAGCTCGTGGGCGATCACGGTCAGCTCCTCGCGCCGCTCCTCGCGGCGGTTCAGCCTCTGCAGCTCCTCGGCGATCCGGTCGAGGCGGCCGAGGAGCGCCTCGAGCTGACGATCGGTGACCTCTCCGTGCTCCATGGGACGTAGGTTAGTTCCACCGTCGTACGGCAGCGAGCGAAAGACGCCTGGCCGGGCGATGCTAGATTCGCCGTGCTAACGGGCGAGCGGTAAGGGAATCCGGTGCAAATCCGGGACGGTCCCGCCGCTGTGAGGGGAGATGCCCTCCGCCGAACGCCACTGGGCCACGGCCTGGGAAGGCGGCGGAGGGGGAGCCCCGAGTCAGAAGACCTGCCGGTCGCCCTCCAATACCGATCCCCTCGCGGAAGGAGGAATCGTGGCCCAGCGCCTGATTCTCGTACTCGTTCTTCTGTTCGTGCTGCCTGCGGTGGCAACGGCGGCGACCGTCAAGGTGCGTGTCGAAGGCAAGACGCAGACCCTCTTCGCGCCGCAGGAGGTGACCGTCACCGCAGCGAATGCCCTCGACGCACTCGAACAGGCTTCGCTGCTCGGCGAGTTCTACTACCACGTGACGACGACCAGCTTCGGTCCGTACATCGACCAGGTCGGCCGCTACGGGGGCGGTGGGTCGAGCGGCTGGGTCTTCAAGGTCGACGACAAGTCTCCCGCCGGTCGGCGCCGATCAGGTGCAGCTCGCCGACGGCGATCACGTGCTCTGGTACTACGCCGATTTCGGCGCGACCGGCGGTCCTCCGACGCTCGAGGTGAAGGCCGCGAAGCAGGGCTGCTACACGGTGCACGCCTACGACGACAACGGCGCGACGGCAACCGTCAGCGGACTCCAGCTGCACATCGGCTCCAAGCGGACGGTCAAGGCGACGCCCGATACGTCGGTCTGTCCCGGCCCGCATCCGGGCGTGCTCGTGCGCGCGACCGCGACCGGCGCGGTGCGCTCGAACGCGGTGAAGTGAGAGCCGCGCTCGTCCTTCTGCTCGCGCTCGCCGCCACGGGCTGTGGCGGCGAGCGCGAGCACGGCAGCGCGACGCTCTGGGTGACGCGCGACCGTGGCGCGAACGTCCTCTACACAGGCACCGTCCCGGCCGGGCTGACCGCGATGCAGGCGCTCGACGCGAGTCCGCAAGGTGAAGACCAGATACGGCGGTCGGTTCGTTCAGTCGATCGACGGGGTCGACGGCTCCGCGACGCGCCAGCGGGACTGGTTCTTCTTCGTCGACGGCATCGAAGGCGACCGAAGCGCCGCCGAGGTGAAGCTCGAGCCGGGTGACGTCGAGTGGTGGGACTACCGGCACTGGACGGGCGCGACGATGAGCGTGCCGGTCGTCGCGGGGGCTTACCCGCAGCCCTTCCTTCGCGGCTCCACGAGCGTGCTTCCGGTCGGCGTCCCCCGATCCGTCGCGGCCTCGATCGCCGGGCAGGTGCACGGCAGCGTCGCGATCGCGGACCGACGTCGCCAACTACATCGTGATCAGCTCGAGGTTCCCGCCGGAGCGCGTGCGGATCTCGCGCTTCCGGGACGGGGTGCAGCTGGAGCTCGGCGCCGCGATCGCAAGGCGGCTGGCCGCAAATCCGGCGGCGCTTCGCTTCCGGTTCGGAGTTGCGCCATGAGCCCGGCGCCCGCAGCGCTCCTGCTCGCGGCGCTCACCGTCGCGGCGCTGCTCGTCAACGAGACGTGGCAGGTCGCCGTGATCGCCGCGGTGCTCCTGGCAGCAGCGTGGCGCGCGCCCGCGGCGCGGCGCTGGCCGTACCTGGTCGGGACCCTGACGAGCGCGCTCTTCGTCGTGATCGTGACGCCGTTCGTCGAGGAGATCGGTTCACATCCTTTGTGGACCGGCCCCACGATCCCGGTGCTCGGCACCCTCGACGTGACGCGGGAAGAGCTGGCGAACGGGCTCTTCCAGGGGATGCGGCTCGCGGCCGTCGGGCTTGCGTTCGCGGTCTATGCGCTACGTCTCGATCACGACCGGCTGCTCGCCGGCGCGGGCTGGGCCCGCCGCTCCACGGTGGCCGTCGCGCTCGCAACCCGCCTGCTGCCGCTGCTCGAGCGCGATGCGCGCGACCTACGTGTCGCTCTGCGTGGCCGAGGCGTCGAGCTGAAGCCGGTGCGGCTGTTGTCGCCATTGCTGGCCGGCTCGCTCGAACGAGGGCTCAACGTCGCCGAGGCGATGGAGGCACGGGGCTACGGCCGCCCGGTTCGGACCAAGGCGCCGCGCCCGGCGTGGACGGGGCTCGACCGTGTGGCCGTGCTCGGCTCGGCGGCGATCGTGGTGGTGGCCTGGTGGCTCTAGCAGAGGTGCACGACCTCCGCTTCTCCTACGTGCCCGGCTCGCCGGTGCTCGACGGCGTCTCGCTCGAGATCGGCGAGGGCGAGCATGTCGCGCTGTTCGGGCCGTCGGGCTCGGGGAAGTCGACGCTCTTGCGGGCGATCGCGGGGCTCGTCCCGCACTTCCACGGCGGCGTCTTCGCCGGCCGGGTCGTCGTCGGCGGTGCCGACACGCGCGAGACGGAGCCCGCCCGCCTCGTCGGCACCGTGGCGTCGGTCTTCCAGGATCCCGAGGACCAGGCGGTGATGGCCAAGGTCGCGAACGAGGTCGCGTTCGGGCTCGAGAACACCGGCACCGATCCGGCCGACATCTGGCCGCGGGTCGACGAGGCGCTCGCCACCGTCGGCGCGGGACACCTCGCCGATCGTCCGATCGCCGAGCTCTCGGCGGGTGAGCTGCAGCGGGTGTGCCTCGCCTCGGCGCTCGCGCTCCGGCCGAGGCTGCTGCTTCTGGACGAGCCCACGTCGCAGCTCGACCCTGCCGCGGCCGACGCGTTCTTCGACCTGATCCAGGCGCTGCCGTGTGCAGTGCTCGTCTCCGAGCAGCGCCCCGCTCGGCCGCTCGACCGTGCCGACCGGGTGCTCTTCATGGAGGGCGGCCGGGTGACACTCGACGCGCCCCGCGCCGAGGCGATCGACTGGCTCGCCGCGAACCGGCCGCTCTACCTGCCGCCGGTCCGGGATGTGGTCTGCTCCCTGCGCGGCGTCTCGTTCGCCTACGGCGACGCACCCGTGCTCGAGGATGTGTCGCTGGAGGTGCGGCGCGGCGAGATCGTCGCGCTCGCCGGGCCGAACGGCGCCGGCAAGACGACCCTCGCCAAGCTCGCCGCCGGGCTGCTCGAGCCGGACTCGGGTCACGCCGTGCACGCCCGCGCGGCGTTTCTGACCCAGGATCCCGGACGGCATCTCGTCACCGAGCGCGTGCTGGACGAGGTCGCGCTCGGGTCCGATCCGGCCCGCGCGCGCGCCGAGCTCGCGCGCTTCGGTCTGCTCCATCTCGTCGAACGGCATCCACGCGACCTCTCGGTCGGAGAGCGAGAGCGGCTCGTGCTCGCGGCGGTGCTCGCGACCGACCCCGACCTGCTGGTGCTCGACGAGCCGACGCGTGGCGTCGATCCGGAGCGGAAGGCGGAGCTCGCCGCGCTGCTGCGGTCCGACGCGCCGCGGCGCGGGACGATCGTCGTGACCCACGATCTGCCCTGGGCGTCGCTCGTCGCCGACCGGGTGGTCGCGCTGCCGTCGCGCGAGGGCGTGCGTGTCTAGGCTCCTCGCCGTCGGTGCGGTGCTCTTCGTCGGCGCGCTGCTCGCGCCCAACGGGGCTCTGGCGACGCTGCTCGCTGCGGCGGCACTGGTCGCGGCCGGCGTGGCCTGGTTCGAGTCGGGCCCCGATTCGACGCGCGAACTGGCGCTCGTCGCGACGCTCGGTGCCGCCGCCGCAGCGGGCCGCGTCCTCTTCGCCGCGATCCCGGGTGTCCAGCCGGTGACGGTCGTGACGGTCGTCGCGGGCGTCGCGCTCGGCCTGCGTGCAGGCGTCGCTGTCGGGGCGCTGGCGGCGTTCGTCTCGAACCTGTTTCTCGGCCAGGGGGTCTGGACGCCGCAGCAGATGCTCGGCTGGGCCGCGTGCGGTGCGGTCGGCGCGCTGTTCGCGCCGGCGCTTCGCTCGCGCTATGCGCTCGCCGCGGCGACGTTCGTGCTCGGGCTCGCCTTCAGTGCACTGATGGACGTCTGGCTCTGGTACGGGTTCTTCCCGCATACGAGCGCGGCGCTCGCCGCAACGTTGGCCCGCGGGCTCTGGTTCGACGTGTCGCACGGCGTCGGCAATGTCGTGATCGCGCTGGCGATCGGGCCGGAGCTGCTGCGGATGCTCGAGCGCTACGGCACCAAGTTGCGGGCGGTGATCGTGTGGGCCTGACGAGTGTCGTCGCTGCGCTCCTGCTCGCCGTCTCGCCGGTGCAGTTCCTGCAGGCTCACGCAGCGGACGGCGCCTTCGCCGAGTCGCACGGTACCGCCGACGCCTCGCTCACTTCGTGGGCGGTGCTCGGGCTGGCCGCCGCCGGGGCGACTGCGCCCGGCTCCCTCACGTATCTCCAGGCGCAGGAGTCGACGCTGCAGACGCCGACCGACGTCGCGCTCGTCGCGCTCGCCGAGGAGGCGCTCGGTGCGCAGCCTGCGGCACTCCTCGATCGTCTGCGCTCCGCCGCCCGGCCGAGCGGCCAGATCGGTCCGACCGTCAACTCGACCTGCTGGGCGGTGCTGGCTCTCGGCCACTCGACGCGCTCGACGACGCGCTGGCTCCTCGCGCAGCAAGCGCGGAGCGGGGGGTTCGCGTGGGCGATCCGCGGGCAGCCGGACTCGAACGACACGGCGGCGGCGCTGGAGGCGCTGCGGGTCGCCGGCGTGCACGGAGCGCCGGTCGCACGTGCGGTGCGTTTCCTGCTGACGTTCCAGAACCGCGACGGGGGCTTCGAGCTGACGCAGGGCCGCGGCTCGGATGCGCAATCGACCGCGTGGGCGATCCAGGGCCTGGTCGCCGCGGGCCGCACGCCACCGCGGAGCGCGTTCGCGTACCTGGCGAAGCTCCGCCAGGCCGACGGCAGCTACCGCTACTCGGCGAAGTACGCAGCCACGCCTGTCTGGGTCACCTCGCAGGTCCTCGCCGCGCTCGCGAAAAAGGCGTTTCCGCTCTCTTGACGAACCCCCTTCGTCTGACGTGAGTCAGACACGAGTCTGACGCCGCCGTTCGGCCCAGAGTGCGCGCGCGAGGGTCGGGTCAATGGCCCCATCGGCCAGCAAGGACCTGCGCCGCGAGCCCGCACCACTCTGCGGTTCGTCACACTTTCGTCGCGCTTTCGTTCCAGAGGCGTGTGTCAGACGTGAGTCTGACTCACGTCAGACGAAGGGGGTTGACGTTCCGGGTCGCAGCGCCTTCCCGTACTCCTCGACGAGAATCGAGGCGCGAGGGCCGAGCGGTCGACGGCGAGCATCGGGCGGGCAGGGCCTTGCGGATGGTCATACTCGGCACGTGCTCGCAGCAATCCTGACGATCGGGAACGAGCTCGTCTCGGGCGACGTCGAGAACACGAATGCGTCCTGGCTCGCCCACCGGCTCGAGTCACTCGGCGTCAAGGTGGCCGTCAGCGCCGCAGTACCGGACGAGGCTGAGCGGATCGTCGACTTCGTCCGCCGCGAGGGCGCGCGCGTCGATCACCTGATCGTGACCGGCGGCCTCGGCGGCACGCCCGACGACATCACGCGCGAATCGCTCGCCATCGCATTCGACGCACCGCAGGAGGTAGTGCCGTCGCTCGCCGACGACCTCCGGACCCGGTTCCGCGGCGACCCGGACTACGCCGCTCGCTGGGCCGCGCTTCCTCGCGGCTCCCGGCCGCTCGATAACCCGCTCGGCGGCGCGCCCGGATTCCGTCTCGGAAACACCTGGGTGCTGCCCGGCCTCCCGAGCGAGATGAAGGCGATGTTCGACCTCTACGCCGGCGAGTTCGCCGCCGACCGTCCGATCGGGACGTGGCGTCGCCGCTATGCGACGCGCGAGTCGCGGATCGCAAGCGCGCTCGAGCATGCCACCAGGACCTGGCCGGACGTGTCCGTCGGGTCCTACCCGACCTTCCCGGAGACCGGGCCGGAGGTCGAGGTCGTGCTCAAGTCGGCGGACGCCGAGGCGCTCGCCGAGGCGTCGGCCTGGCTCGCAGGGGCGCTCGATAACCTGGCCTAGGTGCCGACGACGTCCCCCGAGACCTACCTGACCGACCTGAACCCCACCCAGCGGGAGGCCGTGCTCACGACCGAAGGCCCGCTGCTCGTGATCGCCGGCGCGGGCTCGGGCAAGACCCGCGTCCTCACCTATCGCGTCGCCCACCTGCTCACCGCGGTCGGCGTGAAGCCGAACGAGATCCTCGCGATCACGTTCACGAACAAGGCGGCGCAGGAGATGAAGGAGCGCGTCGAGCAGCAGCTCGGGCCGATCGCCCGCGCGATCTGGATCATGACCTTTCACTCCGCGTGCGGCCGCATTCTGCGCAGGGAGGCGGAGCGTCTCGGCTACCGCTCGAACTTCACGATCTACGACTCGGCCGACCAGGTACGCGTCGTCAAGATGTGCCTCGAGGAGCTCGAACGCGACCCGAAGCGTTTCGTCCCGCGCGGCATCCACTCGCAGATCTCGAACGCGAAGAACCAGCTGATCGGGCCGGACGAGTACGCCTCGCGGGTTTCGAGCTTCTACGACCAGACGGTCGCCGACGTGTATTCGCTCTACCAGCGCAAGCTGTTTGCGTCGAACGCCGTCGACTTCGACGACATGCTGATGCTGACCGTCGACGTGCTGCAGCGCTTCCCCGAGGCGCGAGAGCGATGGGCGAAGGCGTTCCGGTACGTGCTCGTCGACGAGTACCAGGACACGAACCACGCGCAGTACGTCCTGCTTCAGCTGCTCGCCGGCGAGCATCAGAACCTGATGGCGGTGGGGGACCCGGACCAGTCGATCTACGCGTTTCGCGGAGCCGACATCCGCAACATCATGGAATTCGAGCGCGACTTCCCGAACACGAAGGTGATCCCGCTCGAGCAGAACTACCGCTCGACGAACTCGATCCTCCAGGCGGCGAACGAGCTCATCTCGCACAATCGCGAGCGCAAGGAGAAGAACCTCTGGTCGGATCTCGGCGAAGGTGATGCGGTTCGCATCGTCGAGACCGAGGACGAGCACTCCGAGGCGCGGTTCGTCGCCGCCGAGATCGCCGGGCTGATCGACGGCGGGTACAGCGCGGCCGAGGTCGCCGTCGTCTATCGCACGAATGCTCAGAGCCGCGTGCTGGAAGACGTGCTCGTTCGCCAGGGGGTCGCCTATCAGGTGATCGGCGGCCCGAAGTTCTACGAGCGGGCGGAGATCAAGGACGCGGTCGCCTACCTCCAGGTGCTCGACAATCCGGCCGACGCCGTCTCACTGGCGCGCATCGCCAACCGGCCCCGGCGCGGCATCGGCGACACGTCGTTCTCCCGCCTCGTCAGCTACGCAGACGGTCTCGGCACGACGCTCTGGGAGGCGACCGCGCATCCCGAGGATGCCGGCCTCGCTCCGGCTGCGACTCGCGCCGTCAAGAGCTTCCGGTCGGCGATGGAGAGCCTGATGGCGACCGCGACCGACGCCAACGTCGCCGACATCGTCCAGGCGGTTCTCGAGCGCACCGGCTACCTCGAAGCACTCGAGGCGGAGCGCACGATCGAGGCACGCGGTCGCATCGAGAACCTGGAGGAGCTCGTCGGCGTCGCGCGTGAATACGACCAGACGGCTGCCGAGTCGACCCTGAGCGGCTTCCTGCAGGAGATCTCGCTGTTCTCGGACCAGGACGCGATCGA
The DNA here is from genome assembly GCA_963708505.1 of uncultured Thermoleophilia bacterium. Lineage (GTDB taxonomy): Bacteria > Actinomycetota > Thermoleophilia > Gaiellales > Gaiellaceae > PALSA-600. Next base: position 80,970 of record CAVPST010000007.1, on the reverse strand, counting down.
CGACGGTGACGACAGCGGCGGAGCGGTCACGTTGATGACGCTCCACAACGCGAAAGGCCTCGAGTTCCGCGCCGTCTTCATGATCGGGCTCGAGGAGGGGATCTTCCCGCACGTTCGCTCGATCGAGGAGAACAGCCTCGAGGAGGAGCGCCGTCTCGCCTACGTCGGCATGACGCGCGCGAAGGAGCGCCTGACGCTGACGCATGCGATGCGCCGGAACCTGTTCGGCCGGAGCGAGTCGAACCTGCCGTCGCGGTTCCTCGACGAGATCCCGGGCCTGACGGTCGAGCGCGAGCGTCTCCGGCCGACCTCGTGGTCGGACTACGGCAACCGCGTGCAGCGCGAGTTCGTGCCGCGCACCGATCTACCGGACCTTTCGACCGGTGACGGCGTTCGGCATCAGACCCTCGGCACCGGGATCGTCACGCGCATCGAGCCCGGCGGTGTCGTCACGGTGCGCTTCGAGGACGGGAGCGAGCGGCGCCTGATGCTCGAATACGCTCCGCTGGAGCGCGTATGACGATCGACATTCGGCCCTGCACCTCTATCGAGGAACTCCGTGACGGGATCAACGCGATCTCCCACTACTTCGGCTCGGAGGAGACCGACGAGGACGCCGAGCGGTTCGCGCGGTGGATCGACGTCGAGCGTATGCACGCCGCCTGGGACGGCGATCGCATCGTCGGTGGAGCCGGGGCGTTCGACTACGAGATGTCCGTTCCCGGCGGCGCCTCGATCCCGGCCGCGGGCGTGACCGTGGTCGGCGTGCTGCCGACGCATCGCCGCCGCGGAGCCCTGGCGGCGCTGATGGCGGCGCAGCTCGACGACAGCCGGGCACGCGGGGACGTGGCCGCGTACCTCTGGGCGTCCGAGGCGACCATCTACGGCCGCTTCGGCTACGGGCTGGCCTCGCGAATCGGGTCGATCGAGCTCGCACGCGATCGCACGCGGTTTGCCGTGCCGTTCGAGGCACGCGGAACGGTGCGCCTGGTCGGCCTCGACGAAGCGGCGGCGGTCTTCCCGCCGCTGTACGAGCAGCTTCGTGCACAGCGGCCGGGCATGTTCAAGAGAAGCGAGGCCTGGTGGAAGACGCGCCGGATCTTCGACGATCCCGCGCGGCGTCGCGGCGCCGGGCCGCTCAACCGGGCGCTGCTCGAGCTCGACGGCGAGCCGGCCGGCTATGCCCTCTACCGGGTCAAGCAGGACTGGGAAGCCGGTTCGAGCAAGGGGACGGTCACGATCCTCGAGGTCGTCACGCCGACGCCGGATGCCACACGCGAGCTCTGGCGCTGGCTCTTCGACTTCGACTGGACGTCGCAGTTCACCGCCGACCTCCTTCCGCTCGACCATCCGCTCGGCCTTCTGCTCGCCGAGCCGCGCCGGCTGCGCTTCGCGATCAACGACGGCGTCTGGGTGCGCCTGCTCGACGTCGAGGCGGCCCTGACGGCGCGCACCTATACGGGCGACGGTGAGATCGTCCTGGACGTCGTCGATTCGTTCCGCCCGGATACGGCCGGGCGCTACCGCATCACAGCGGCCGGCACAGAGCGCACGAAGGCTCGTGCCGACCTGCGCCTCGGCGTCGCCGAGCTTGGTTCGGTGTACCTCGGCGGCTTCGGCTTCGCCGACCTCGAGCGCGCAGCTCGGCTCGAGGAGCTCGAGCCGGGAGCGGTCGCGCGCGCCGATGCGCTGTTCCGAACCGACGTCGAGCCCTGGTGCGCCGAGATCTTCTGACGCTCTGAGCGCTACCCGGTGCCCTGCGACTTGAGCGCGTCGATCTGGCGCCCCAGCTCGAGCACCGCCTCGCGCAGCCCTTCGAGCCGGCCGCGGATGCGCAGTAGGTCGGCCGTCGTCAGGACGCCCTTCGAGACCCCGTCGACCTGCGCGTCCGGATCGAATCGCGTCGCAGCCGCGAGCCGCTCGGCGAGATCGATGTCGGCCGCAGCGACGTTCTCCATCAGGTCACGCAGCTCGGATTCGAGGCTCATGGTCCGATCGTAGTCCGGGTGACGTTCGTCATGCCTCATCGGTGACGCTCGGGACTGGCGTCTGGTGCAGGTGCAGCTGCACCATGGAGGCATGTCGATCACAGCAAACGCCGTCAGATTGGACGGCATCGAAAAGAGCTTTCGCTCGCCCGCAGGCCCGGTCCATGCAGTGCGCGGCGTCGACCTCGTGATCGAGGCGGGCGAGGTCGTTGCGCTGCTCGGCCCGAACGGCGCCGGGAAGTCGACGACCATCGACGTGCTGCTCGGTCTCGCCGAGGCGGACTCGGGCTCCGTCTCCGTCTTCGGTCGCGAGCCCGGCCAGGCGATCCGTGAGGGCAAGGTCGCTGCGATGCTGCAGACCGGCTCGCTGCTTCGCGATCTCTCCGTCCGCGAGCTCGTGACCGTGATCGCCTCGCTCTATCCGTCGCCGCTCGGCGTCGACGAGGTCCTCGACCTCGTCGGAGTCGACGGGCTTGCCGATCGTCGAACGCAGAAGCTGTCGGGAGGGGAGACCCAGCGCGTACGGTTTGCGCTCGCGCTGGTCACGAACCCCGAGCTGCTCGTGCTCGACGAGCCGACGGCGGCAATGGACGTCGAGGGACGGCACGCGTTCTGGACGACGATGCGCTCCTTCGCGGCGCGCGGGAAGACGGTGCTGTTCGCGACGCACTACCTCGAGGAGGCCGACGCGTACGCCGACCGGGCGGTCCTGATGGCACGAGGCCGTGTCGTCGTCGACGGCCCGACCACCGAGATCAAGGCGAGGGTGGGGACGCGCACGATTCGCGCAACGTTGCCGGGCGCCAACCTCGCGCTCCTGTCGCATCTGCCCGGAGTGTCGACCGCCGAGAGGCGTGGCGAGGCAATCGTTCTCCGCTGCCTCGATTCGGACGCTGCGATCCGGTCGCTCCTCGAACGGTTCCCGCGTGCGCACGACCTCGAGATCTCCGGCGCCGGCTTCGAGGAGGCGTTCCTCGAGCTGACCCGCGACGACGACCACGAGGAGGCTGCCTGATGAGCTCGACCACCTACGTTCGCTACGAGCTGGTGCGGATGCTCCGCAACCGCCGGTTCTTCCTGTTCTCGCTCGGCTTCCCGCTCGTTCTCTACTTCCTGATCGCTGGGCCCAACCGCCATGAGGAGAACCTCGCCGGCAGCGGCATCTCGGCGCCCCTCTATTTCATGGTCGGGCTCGCCGCGTTCGGAACGATGAACTCGGTCATTTCCGGCGGCGCGCGGATCGCACTCGACCGCAGCCTCGGCTGGACGCGGCAGTTGCGGCTGACGCCGCTCTCGCCGCGCAGCTACCTCGCGACCAAGATCCTCGTCTCCTACCTGACGGCTCTGATGACGATCACCGCCCTCGCCCTGGCGGGGACAGCGCTCGGCGTCAGGCTGTCCGCGACGAGCTGGGCGGAGACAGTCGGGCTGCTGCTCGTCGGCCTGCTGCCGTTCGCAGCCATGGGCATCCTGTTCGGACACCTGCTCGGCGTCGACGCGCTCGGCCCGGCGGTCGGCGGTACCACCGCTCTCCTCGCATTCCTCGGCGGGGTCTGGTTCCCGATCGGCGACGGCTACCTGCACGACGTGGCGCAGGCACTGCCGTCGTACTGGCTCACGCAGGCGAGCCGTGTCGCGAGCGGCGGCCCTGGCTGGAGCACACTCGGCTGGGTCGTGACCGCAGCCTGGACGGTGTCGCTGAGCGTGCTCGCCGCCTGGGCATACCGCCGTGACACCCAGCGTTCCTAGCCCGGTGCGATCGGGCACGATTTTCCCCATGTGGAAGGTTCTCGTCGAGCGGCCTGGGTTCGAGCTCCGGCGCATGACCCGGGCTCGCGCCCGGGTCGGTGTCCTCGTCGGACTGCTCTTCCTCGCCGGGCCGGTGTCGGACCTGCTCGGGCGCTCGTACGGCCCCGGTCACCTGGCTGCGCTCCTCCTCGGGACGTCGCTGTTCGTCGTCGTCTACATCTCGCTGCTGCCGCCGAGCCCGTGGGTGGCCCGGCGTGGGCCGGCTGCCGTCGTGCTCGGGCTGGCGCTGCTGCCGCTCCTCGCGATCGTGCTGCTGCTCGGGGGCGCGCCGCAGTCGTTCGCAGCGCTGTTCGTGTACTTCGCCGCCGCCGTCGGCATGCTGCTGCCGGCGTACGCGGCGATCGGTGTCATCTTCGTGACGGCGCTCGGGATCGGAGTCACCGGTGCGATTCACGGCATCGGCAGCAGCTCCATCGCCGCCACGGTGCTCACCGTCGTCGCGATCGGGATGATGATGAGCTCCTTCGGCCGGATCGCCCGGACGAACCGGGAGCTGCAGGCGACACGCGACGAGCTTGCGCGGCTGGCGGTCTCCGAGGAGCGTCTGCGGATCGCCCGCGATCTGCACGACCTGCTCGGCCACAGCCTGTCGGTGATCGCGCTCAAGAGTGAGCTCGCGCGCAGGCTGGTGGAGCGCGAGCCCGATCGTGCCGCCGCAGAGCTCGACGACATCCAGGCCGTGACGCGCGACGCGCTGGCCGGCGTGCGCGAAGCCGTGCAGGGGTACCGCCGCCTGTCGCTCGAGCACGAGCTCGAGGGAGCGAAGGCGGCCCTCGCCGCGGCGGGAATCGACTGCGAGCTGGGACGCAGCGAGGTCGCGCTGCCCGAGGACGTCGATGCGGTCCTGGCCTGGGCGGTGCGTGAAGGAGCGACGAATGTGATCCGGCACAGCCGTGCGCAGCACTGCGCGATCCGGGTCGCTGCCGACGGCGCGCGCGCGGCCGTCGAGATCGAGGACGACGGGAGCGGCGGCACGGACACCTCGAGCGGCTCGGGGCTGAGTGGGCTGCGCGAGCGGGCGCAGCGGCTGCGCGGCGAGCTCGAGGCGGGCGCGCGCCCGGAGGGCGGGTTTCGGCTCAAGCTGACCGTGCCGCTGGCGCCGGCATGATCCGCGTGCTCATCGCAGAGGATCAGGCGATGATCCGAGGCGCGTTGGCGAGCCTCCTTGCACTCGAGGGCGACATCGAGGTCGTCGTCGAGGTCGAGCGCGGCGACGAGGTCGTCGCGGCAGCGAAGCGGGCTCGGCCGGATGTCGCACTGCTCGACATCGAGATGCCGGGCCTGGACGGGATCACCGTCGCAGGAGTGCTTGCGCGTGAGGTGCCCGCGACGAGGTCGCTGATCCTGACGACGTTCGGCCGGCCGGGCTACCTTCGGCGGGCACTCGCCGAGGGCGCGAACGGCTTTCTGCACAAGGACGCCCCGGCGACCGAGTTGGCGGCCGCGATCCGCACGGTCGCGAGCGGCGGGACCGCGGTCGACGCGAAGCTCGCCGCCTCCGCGATCACCGAAGGCGACAGTCCGTTGACGCCCCGCGAGCACGAGGTGCTCGCGGCCTCTGCGAGCCATGACACCGCGGCCGACATCGCGACGACGCTCTTCCTCTCCGAAGGAACGGTGCGGAACTACCTGAGCACGGCGATCCGCAAGCTCGGCGCGCGCAACCGGCACGAAGCCGTCGAGATCGCCGAGCAGAAGGGCTGGCTCTAGCGCTGCCCGACAGCTTGGCTGCGGAGGAAACGGGCGCCGTCCCGTGCCAGCTGCTCCTCGGTCTCGAACGTCCGCCGCCAGACCTTCGTCGCCGCTGCGAGCTCCGGCAGCGAATCGCCAAATGCCTCGACGACGACCCAGCCGTCGTAGCCGATCTCGTCGAGGGCCGCGAAGGTGCCGTCCCAGTCGACCTGGCCGCTGCCGGGCGTCCCACGGTCGTTCTCGGAAGCATGGACGTGTACGAGCACGTCGGCGCAGGCCGTCAGCGCCTCGCGCGGGTCCTTCTCCTCGATATGCGCGTGGAACGTGTCGTACATCAGCCTGCAGTTGGGGTGGTCTACCTCCCGGACCAGTGAGGCAGCGTCCGCCGCGCAGTTGACGAGGTAGAGCTCGAAGCGGTTCAGGTACTCGACCACCAGCGTGACGCCGTGCTCCGCGGCGTACTCCGAAGCTGCATGCAGCGTCTCGGTCGAGCGCTGCCGCTCGTCTGCCGTCGGCCCGCGACCGCTGAAGACGCCGAGCGGCGCGGCGAGAGGACCGCACAGGATCGAGGCGCCGAGAGCGGCGCACGCGTCGATCTCGCGTTTCGTCGCCTCGACAGCCTGACGCCGCACGGCCGGGTCGGCGCTGATCGGGCTCTGGTCCTCGGAGCGCGCGGTCACGCCCAGCGGTACCAGCCCGAGCTCGCGAAGCCGCTTGCCGGTGCGCTCGGCCTTGGCGGGTTCCGGGTCGAACAACGGCACCTCGATGCCTTCGTAGCCCGCGTCGCGCAGCATCGCGAACGTCTCGCCGTACGACGGATCCGAGACGTCGGTCGACCAGAGAAGCATGTTCATCCCGAGGCGCAGCACCGCGCGATTCTACGGGTAGCCTCGCGCGCATGGCATTCAAGCCTCTCGCAGGCGTGCGCGTCGTCGACCTCACGTCGTCACTCGCGGGCCCGACATGCACGGAGATCCTCGGTGGGCTCGGTGCGGAGGTCGTGAAGGTCGAGCATCCCGCGCGGGGCGATGAGGCGCGTGCGTGGGGGCCGTCGTTCTACGACGGCGGCAGCGTGATGTTCTTCGCCGCGAACCGCTCCAAGCGCTCGCTCGCGCTCGACTTCAAGGACCCGGAGGGGATGTCGGCACTGCTTCGCCTCATCGACTCGGCGGACGTCTTCGTGCAGTCGATGCGAGCCGGCGCTGTCGACCGGCTCGGTCTTGGGAGCGAAGACCTGCGGGCGCGAAACGAGCAGCTCGTCTACTGCTCGATCCGTGCGTTCGGGCGCCACGGGCCGCTCGCGTCCGAGGCCGGCTACGACCCGTTGATGCAGGCGTTCGCGGGCCTGATCAGCATCACGGGCGAGCCGGACCGACCCGGTGTCCGGGTCGGCACGTCGCTGATCGACACCGGCACCGGCGTCTGGGCCGCGCTCGGCATCGTGGCGGCTCTGCTCGAGCGGCGCACGACGGGCCGGGGTCGCGAGGTCGATGTGTCGCTGTTCGACACCGCGCTCTCGCTCGTCGGCTACCAGCTCACGGCGGCGCTCCGGACCGGCGAGACGCCGGGCCGCCACGGGACGGCCTTTCCGCTCATCGCTCCATACGAGGTGTTCGAGACGGCCGACGGCGAGCTGATGATCGCGGCGGCGAACGACCGCTTGTTCCGCCTCCTCTGCGAGCGGATCGGAGCGCCCGAGCTCGCGGACGACCCACGCTTCGGCACGAATCCCGATCGTCTCGTGCATCGCGAGGAGCTCCTCGGCCCGATCCGCGAGCGTCTCCGAGCGCAGCCGTCGTCCCACTGGCTCCAGGTGCTGCAGGGCATTCCGGTTGCCCCCGTGCAGGACCTGGCGCAGGTCGCGGCTCACCCGCAGACTCGAGCCGGCGGGATGGTGCAGACGCTCGGCGGGCCTCGAGTCGGTCGCGGCGCCGCTCCAGGTCGACGGCAGCAGGCTCGAGCACATGCGTTCGGCGCCCCTGCTCGGTGAGCACACGGACGAGATCCTGTCGGAGCTCGGATACTCCGCCGCCGACGTCGCACGGTTGAGAGAGCGGGGCGTAGTAGGGTCGGAGAGATGATCGCGTTGCCCCAGAAGATCGTCTGCGTCGGCCTCAACTACCGCGACCACGCGGAGGAACAGGGCGTCGACCTGCCCGACCGGCCGCTGCTCTTCGCCAAGTGGCCGAACACGCTGATCGGGCCGGGTGAGCCGATTCGCATCCCTGCGATCTCGCAGAACGTCGACTACGAGGCCGAGCTCGGCGTGGTCATCGGCCGCCGGGCGAGCGGTGTTGCGGTCGACGACGCGCTCGGCTTCGTCGAGGGCTACGTCGTCGCGAACGACGTCTCCGGCCGCGACCTGCAGTTCTCCGACGGCCAGTGGGTTCGCGGCAAGTCACTCGACACGTTCCTGCCCGTCGGCGACCTCGTGCCGGCCTCCGAGATCGCCGACGTCCAGGCGCTTCCGGTTCGCGCGGTGCTGAACGGCGAGGTGATGCAGGACTCGAACACCTCGAACATGATCTTCGGAGTCGCCGAGATCGTCTCGTTCGTCTCTCAGGCGATCACGCTCGAGCCGGGCGACCTGATCATCACCGGAACGCCCGCAGGCGTCGGCGCGTTTCGCAAGCCTCCCGTGTGGATGAAGCCGGGAGACGAGATCACGATCGAGATCGACGGCGTCGGGTCGATCACGAACCCAGTCACCGCAGGCTGAGACCTCAGCCGAGGAAGGAGAAGCGAATGTCGTTCGTTCTCGTCGTGCGCATGAGGGCCAAGGAGGGCATGGAGGAACAGGCGGTCGAGCTCGCACGCGAGCTGGCGGCGGCGACCCGGACCGAGCCCGGCTGCGAGGCGTACGTGCCCTGCCAGGACCCCGAGGACGCCCGGTCGTTCCTCGTCTACGAGCAGTACCGCGACAAGGCCGCGTTCGAAGAGCACGGCGCGACCGAGCACTTCCAGCGGCTTGCGGTCGGCGGGCTCTTCGAGGTGATGGAGTCGCCGCGAGAGCGCACGTTCTACGAGACGCTCTGACGCCGGATGCGGCGCGGCCCGCTCCTCGTCGCGCTGTTCCTTGCGGCGCTCACGCTTCGCCCGCAGCTCGTCGGCATCGGGCCGCTCCTGCCTTCGATCCAGGACGACCTGGACATCACCCACGCGGTCGCGGGCTTGCTCGGGACGATTCCCGTTCTCTGCATGGGCCTGTTCGCTCCGCCCGCGCCGCACCTGACCGCCCGGACGGGCTCGCGGGTCGCGGTCGGCGCCGCAGTTGCCGTCGTCGGTAGCTTCGGCGTCGCCCGTGCGCTCGCTCCGGGAGCCGTCGGCGTCATCGTCCTCACCATCCCGATCGGCGTCGGGCATGGGGCTGGCGGGCGCGATGCTGCCGGTCGCGGTCAAGGAGCGATTCCCCGATCGTCCCGGGTTTGCGACCGGTGTCTACACGGCCGGGATGACCATCGGAGTCGGCGCTCGCGGCGGCCTCGGCCGTGCCGCTCGCAGATCTCGGGAACGGCTGGCGAACACCGCTGCTCGTCTTCGGCGTCGTCTCGGTCGCGCTCGCCGCGCTCTGGCTCGTGCTGACTCGAACCGAGCCGCGGCACGACCGGGTCGAGGCCCGCCCGCTGCGGCTGCCTCTCCGCGACCCACTCGCCTGGCGGCTCGTCGCGGCGTTCTTCCTCATGTCGTCAGTCTTCTACGGGCTCAACTCGTGGTTGCCGGACATCTACGTCGAGCGCGGCTGGAGTGAGAGCTCATGCCGGCGCCCTGCTCGCGGTCATGAACACGCTGACGATCCCGACCGGGTTCGCCGTCGCCTGGGCGGCCGACCACTGGGGCCAGCGCCGCGTGTGGCTGGCCGGCGCAGCAGCACTCCAGCTCGCCGCGCTCGCCGGGGTGCTGCGCGTTCCCGAGGCAGGGTGGCTCTGGGCCGTGATCCTCGGCATTGCGATCGGCCCGCTCTTCCCGCTGACGATGACCCTTCCGCTCGACGCGTCCGACCGGCCGGCCGAGGTGGCCTCGCTGGCGGGGATGATGCTCGGAGTCGGCTACACGCTCTCCGCCCTCTCGCCGCTGCTGCTCGGTGCGATCCGCGATGTGACCGGCGGCTTCACCGCGGTGCTCTGGACGCTTGTCGTCGTCGCTGCCCTGCTCGTCCTGGTCGACGCCTCGGTCAGCCCGGCGCGACTTGCGCGGCGGCGGCTCGCCGCTCAGGGATCGACGTAGACGGTGACCACCTCGGTGTAGAACTCGATCGCCGCACGCCCCTGCTCGTGCGGGCCGAAGCCGCTCGACTTGATCCCGCCGAACGGCACATGCACCTCGGCGCCCGCCGTCTGCGAGTTGACGTGGATGAGGCCGGCCTGAGCCTCACGCTGGAACCGCGTTGCCGTGACCAGGCTCGAGGTGAAGATCGCCGTCGAGAGGCCGAACGGCACGGCGTTCGCGCGCGCGAGCGCGTCGTCGAGCTCCGTGAAGCGATAGAGCGCCGTGACCGGCCCGAAGACCTCCTCGCAGGAGAGGAATGCGTCGTCCTCCACGCCCTCGAAGACCGTCGGCGCGATCAGGTACGCGTCGTCGTCGGCGCGCTCGCCGCCGGCGATCACCGTTCCACCCTCGTCGCGGCCGCGCTGGATCGCGGCGACGATCTCGTCGAACTGAGACTCGTTGACGATCGGCCCGACCTCGACCGTCGTCGTCGAGCGGGTCGCCGACGCGGCCGCGCTCGATCCGCGCGAGCAGCTGGGAACGGAACTCGTCGTACGCCCCGTCCTGAACGAGGATCCGGCGGGTCGCGGTGCACTTCTGTCCGGCCGACCAGAACGCACCCGCATAGGCGGCCTCGACGGCGCGGGGCAGGTCCGCGTCGTCCATCACGATCAGTGGGTTCTGGCCGCCGAGCTCGAGCTGGACACGTTTGCCGGCCTTCGTCGCCTCGTCGCGCACCCAGTGGCCGGTGGCGACCGAGCCGGTGAACGAGATCGCGCGGACGCGCGGATCGTGAACGAGAGCGGCCCCGACCGTCGACCCGCGGCCGGTGAGCACGTTCAGCACGCCCGGCGGCAGCTCTGCCTCGGCGAACGCCTCCGCGACGTGCAGGCCCGTGAGCGGCGACTCGTAGGCGAGCTTGAGCACGACGGCGTTGCCGTACATCAACGCCGGTGCCAGCTTCCAGACTGGGATCGCGATCGGGAAGTTCCAGGGCGTGATCAGCGCGACGACGCCGACGGGCCGTCGGTGTGTGGAGACCTGGGCGCCCGTTGCTGCCTGCTCGAAGTGCTCGCCGACCGGCCTGAACGCCTCGCTCGCCGCGAAGCGCAGGATCTGCGCCGCGCGACCGGTCTCGAGTCGCGCCTCGCGGAGCGGTTTCCCCATCTCGGTCGACATGTCGCGCGCGATCTCCTCGGTGCGCGCCTCGAGCGACGCGGCGGCCGCGACGAGGTACGCGCCGCGGCGCGCGAGCGGAAGTGCCGCCCACGCGTCGAAGGCATCGGCCGCGGCGGCGACCGCCGCGGCTGCGTCGTCCTCGGTCGAAGCCGAGAACTCGCCGACCGTCTCGGACGGCCGCATCGGGTTCACCTTGGCGTAGGTCGCGCCCGACGAGGAAGCGCGCCACTCGCCACCGACGTAGTTGCGCCCGGTCGGGCGCGCAGGAGCATCGATCACTTCACTCACCCTTTCAATTGGTCGCAACAGTGTTGACGAGTGTGCCGATCCCTTCGATCGTGACCGAGATCTCGTGGCCCGGCTCGAGGGTGTAGTCGTCCGGGGGGACGAGGCCGGTACCGGTCAGGAGGACCGAGCCGGCCGGAACCGGGTTGTCGCGAACCACCCACTCGGCGAGCTCGATGGGGTGCCGTTTCATCTTCGAGGTCGACGTCTCGCCGGAGAACAGCTCGCGCCCGTCGCCGTCGGCGATCTGCAGGCGGATCGTCCAGCTCGCGTCCCAGTCGTCGGGCACCGCCAGCGCCGGGCCGATCGCGCACGCGCCCGCATAGACCTTGGCCTGCGGGATGTAGAGCGGGTTCGCGCCTTCGATGTCGCGGCTCGAGACGTCGTTGCCGGCAGTCACGGCTACGGGTCGACCGCTCTCGCCGAGCACCACGCCGAGTTCCGGCTCGGGGACGGTCCAGCTCGAGTCGCTCCGGGCACGAATGTTTCCGCCCGGCCCGACCGTCCGGCGCATCCCGGCGTCCTTGAGGAAGAGCTCGGGCCGGTCGGCGTCGTAGACGAGCGCGTACACGTCACGCGCGTCCGTCTGCGCCTCCTCGAGCCGCGCGTCGCGGCTGCGCTCGTACGTCACCCCCGCGCACCAGATCTCGGGGGCGTGCACGGGCGGCAGCATCTCGTGCTCGCTGAGCTCGACGATCTCGCCGCCTGCGCTCGTCTGGAGTGCCGCCAGCGGGTCGTCGTGGTCGTAGAGCTCGGCCCGCTGCTCGTCGACCAGCCGCGCGGCCCTCGGGGCGCCGTCGACGAGCAGCCGGACGACGCGGATCAATACGTCGCCCGCCCGCCCGAGATATCGAAACACGCACCGGTCGAGAAGCTCATCTCCTCGCTCGCGAGCCAGCAGATCAGGGCCGCCACCTCGGCCGGCTTGCCCATCCGTGCGAGCGGGATGCGCGCCGTCATGTAGGTGATGTGCTCCTCCGAGATCTGCCCGAGGATCGGAGTGTCGACCACGGCAGGCGCAATGCAGTTGACGAGCACGCCCGAACCGGCGACATCCTTTCCGACCGCCTTCGTCAGCCCGATCACCGCCGCCTTGGACGACGAGTACGGGCCTGCCATCGGGTTGCCCTCCTTGCCGGCGATCGACGCGATGTTGACGATCCGCCCGTAGCCGCCCGCCTTCATCTTCGGCAAGGCTGCACGGTTTGCGAAGAAGACGCCGTTCAGGTTGATCGCGTGCACGCGCTCCCATTCCTCGTTCGAGATGTCCTCGGTGTGGAGCGAGTCGCCGCCGACGCCCGCAGCGCACACGAGCACGTCGAGCCGGTCGAGGCGCTCGACGGCGGCGTCGAGCTGGTCGGGGTCGCGGACGTCGTCGCCGTTCGCCAGGTCGAAGATGTGGACGTCGGCGCCGCCGGCACGCAGGCGCTCGACCGCGGCGGCGCCGATGCCGCTTGCGCCGCCGGTGACGAGCGCGACGCGTCCCTGGAAGTCGTAGTGGTTGCCCATGGGGCATTTCTATACGGTCCCCGCCCCCGGCGGCGGTGACGGTCGAGGCGCAACTTGCAGAGACAGTGTGTAGGGTCGAGCGATGAAGGCCGTGGTGATCGAGCGGCCCCACGAGGTCGCCTTCGTCGAGGTCGAGACGCCGTCTCCCGCGCCCGGGTGAAGTGCTCGTCCGCAGCCACGTCGCAGGTGTCTGCCGCACCGACCTCGAGATGCTCCACGGCGGCCTGACCGACCCCCGCTGGGTCACGTTCCCCGTCGTCCCCGGGCACGAATGGAGCGGCACGGTCGCCGAGGTCGGCGAGGGCGTCACCGACGTCGAACCCGGCACACGGGTCGTGTGCGAGGGAATCGTTCCGTGCAACCGCTGCCGAAGGTGCAAGGCGGGAGCGACACAGCTCTGCGAGAACTACGACCAGCTCGGCTTCACGCGCGGCGGTGGCTACGGCGAGTACGTCGTCGTGCCGCGTCATGTCGTCCACCGCCTGCCGGACGCCGTCTCGTTCGGGGCGGCCGTGCTCGTCGAACCCGCCTCGTGCGTCCTGCGCGGGCTCGAACGCGGACAGCCCCATCCCGGTGAGACAGTCGGCTGTGGTCGGGATCGGGACACTCGGGTCCCTTGCGGTCACGCTCGCGCGCCTGTACTCGCCGGGCGCCGTGGTCGCGTACGGCGTCCGTCACGAGGAGCTCGCCTTTGCCGAGCGCCTCGGCGCTGACGCTGCCGTGCACGTCGGCGAGCAGGACGCCGTCGCGGAGACCCGGCGCCTCGTCGGCGACGGCTTCGATCTCGTGCTCGAGACCGCCGGCGCCGTCGAGGCCGTTGAGCTCGCGACGCGTCTCGTGCGCCCCGGCGGGCGCGTCGTCCTGCTCGGCATCGCCGGAGAAGGCAAGATGCTCGAGTTGCCGGTGGACCGGTTCGTCTTCGGCGACCTCGACGTGATCGGCAGCTTCTCCTACACGACGTCGGCCTGGAGTCGTGTTGTCGACCTGCTCGACCGCGGGCTCGTCGACTTCGAGCCGCTCGTGACGCACCGCTTTCCTGCCGGGCGCTTCGAGGAGGCGTTCCAGGTGATGGACGCGCGCGAAGGTGTCGTCGCGAAGGTGCTGCTCGAGCACGTCGCCGTCTCCTGACCCCTCTGCGGCGCGGGCGGAGCGCCGGCGTTTCAGGCTGTCAGGCTGACGCGGGACGGGTCATCGAGATAGGCCGCGGTCGTCTCGATCAGGCTGCGCATCGCTCCTTCGGCGGCTGCCGCGTCGCCGTCCCGGATTCCCGCCAGCACGGCCGCGTGCAGAGATCGCGTCTGCTCTGCGACGCCCTGTGTCCGGGTGAACGTTGCGCGGAAGACGCCGCGCAAGATCGAGCCGAGATTCGTCAGCAGTTCGTTGTGGCAGCCCACGAGGATCACCTCGTGGAAGCGGATGTCCGCCTCGATGTACTGCTCCGTGTCGGTGCCGACGCGATTCCTCCATGCGCGCGAACGCCGCCTCGAGCTCTGCGACCTCGGCCTTGCTTGCACGCGTCGCCGCGAGAGCGGCCACAGCGGGTTCGATCAGGCGGCGGGTTTCGAAGACGGTCATGTAGAAGTCGTCTCCCGGCTCGGCTTCCAGCCGCCACGCGAGCACGTCGGGGTCGAGCATGTGCCAGTAGCGGCGCTCGCGGACCTGCGTGCCCGTCTTCGGCCGTGACGCGATCAGCCCTTTGGCTGCCAGCACCTTGACCGCCTCGCGAACGACGGTGCGGCTCACGTCCTGATCGTCGCGCTCGGTCACCACCGAGTCGCCGGGCTTGAGCTCCCCGCCCAGGATCCGCACGCCGATGTCGTGCACCAGCTCCCCGTGCAACCCGCGGCGGGGATAGGTGCGGTCTTTCATCATACGATAGGGATATTACTGGACACCTGTCGCAACAGGTGTTACGTTCGCGGCGCAGCGGCACGGGTCTGTTGCACTCGTGCACCCGACACAAAGGAGGGTCGCGTGGATCGCGATCAGACGCACGACGAGGAAGGCGCCGCGCCGATGGATCCGGAGGAGCAGCACGAGCTTGCGATGGACCGGCGAAGCGTGCTGAAGCGGGTCGGGCTCGGCGCCGCGGCACTGTCGGTGCCCACGGCCGTCATGGCAAGCCCTGCGATGGGGGCGGTGACCGGCGCGCTCAAGGCCGACAGCTTCATCAAGTCGCACCCGAAGTGGAAGTTCACCTTCGTCAACCACGTGACGACCAACCCGTTCTTCGTGCCGACGATCTACGGCGCCCAGGATGCGTGCTCGTTGCTCGGTTGCAGCTACCAGTGGACCGGCTCGACGACGTCCGACGTCAGCCAGATGGTCAACGCGTTCAACTCGGCGATCTCCGCCAAGGTGGCGGGCATCTCGTGCTGTCTCGTCGACCTCAAGGCCTTCAACGCACCGACCGCGGCGGCGGAAGCCAAGGGCATCCCGGTGCTGGCCTACAACGCCGACGTGCCCGCCGGTAACCCGAACAAGCGGCTGGCCTACATCGGTCAGGATCTGTACGCGTCCGGGTACGCGATGGGCCAGCGCATCGTCAACCTCGTCGGGGAAGGCGATGTCGCGCTGTTCATCGCCACGCCGGGTCAGCTGAACATCCAGCCGCGCATCGACGGCGCGACCGCCGCGATCAAGAAGTTCGGCGCAGGCAAGATCAAGACGAGCGCGATCGCAACCGGCTCACAGCTGAACGACGAGATCGCGAAGATCGATGCGTACTACCTCGGCCACAAGAGCGTGAAGGGGATGTTCGCGGTCGACGCGGGCTCGACGCAGGCAGTCGGCCAGACGGTGGCGAAGTACGGCCTGCGGAAGAAGGGCGTCAAGGCCGGCGGGTACGACCTCACGCCGACCACGCTGAAGCTGATCAACACGAACCAGCTGGACTTCACCATCGACCAGCAGCCGTACCTGCAGGGTTGGCTGCCGGTGCTCCAGCTCTTCTTCTACAGGTACTCGTCCGGGCTGGTCGCACCGTCCAACACGAACACCGGCATCCTGTTCGTCACGAGGTCGAACGTGAAGCCGTACCTGTCGACGACGACCCGCTACGAGGGCAGCAGCAGCGCCCAGAAGTACCCCGTCTCGTAATACGTGAGCGAGGCCGCGACAGCACCCCGGCCTCCGGAACCACCGCAACGCGTCAGCCTCGGCTGGCGCGTTGCCGGTGCTTTCGCGCGTCGCCGCGAGGCGAGCATCGGCCTCGTGCTGCTCGGCCTCGTCCTGTACTTCTCGTTCCGCACCGACGCGTTCTTCGGGCAGGAGAACTTCCGCGTGATCGCCGAGTTCTCGGCGCCGATCGCGATCATCGCGGCCGGCGAGGTGATGCTCCTGATCTGCGGCGAGATCGACCTCTCCGCCGGCAACGTCTACGCGTTCTCGGCCTGGATCTTCTACTTCGCCAACACCGACTGGGGCTTCCCGATCTGGCTGGCCGTGATCGCGGGCCTGCTCGCGGGCTCGCTCGTCGGGCTCGCGAACGGGCTGATCACCGTCGTCGTCGGTGTGCCGTCGTTCATCACCACCCTCGGGATGATCTTCCTCCTCAACGGGCTCACCCTGATCATCTCCGGCGCGTTCCCGGTCGAGACTCCGGGCGGGCACACGTTCTTCCGCTTCTTCGGCGGCTCGCCGTACTCCACGCTCTACTGGGCGCTGGGCGTGATCGCCGTGATGACGATCCTGCTCAACCGGACGCGCTGGGGGCTCCGCACGCTCGCCACCGGCGGCAACCTGGTCGGGGCGAGCGAGAGCGGCGTCAACGTTCGCGGCATCAAGATCGGCAACTTCATCATCTGCAGCACGCTCGGCGCGCTCGCCGGCATCCTCGAGGGGGTGCGGCTCACGTCGATCCAGCCGCTCCAGGGCGGCACGTCGATCATGTTCTACGCCGTGGCCGCCGCGGTGATCGGGGGCACGTCGCTGTTCGGCGGCTCGGGCACGATCATCGGCGCGGCGCTCGGCGTGGGCGTACTGGCCGTCTTGAACCTCGGCTTCACGCTGCAGGGGATCAGCGCCTACACCTTCGACCTCGTCCTCGGGATCGCGATCATCGTCTCGATGGCCTTCAACGTCACCCTTGAGCGGGTTCGCCAGTCGGGGCGGCTCGGGAGGGCGTCGTGAGCGAGACGGCGACCTCGCCGGCCGCCGAGCGTCCGGGCGCCGCGCCCGATGCGATCCGGGTCGAGAACATCCGCAAGCGCTTCGGCGTCGTGACGGCGCTCGAGGACGTCTCGCTCCGCCTCGGGCACGGCGAGGTGCTCGGCCTGATCGGCGACAACGGCGCCGGGAAGTCGACCTTGATCAAGATCCTGACCGGCTTTCACAGGCCCGACTCCGGGCGGATCTTCGTCCACGGCGAGGAGGTGCAGCTCAAGTCGGTGACGCACGCACGCTCGCTCGGCATCGACACCGTGTTCCAGGACCTCGCGCTCGTGCCGGGTCTGTCCGTGTACCACAACATGTTCCTCAACCGCGAGCTCACGGTCGGCCTCGGGCCCCTCCGCTTCCTCAACAACCGCGCGATGCGGAAGCGCTCGCGGGAGTACCTCGACGACATCGGCGTGCGCGTCCCGTCGATGGATTCCGAGGTCGCACGCATGTCGGGCGGCCAGCGTCAGGCGATCGCGATCGCGCGGTCGACGCACTCCAACGCCAAGATCATCCTGCTCGACGAGCCGCTCGCCGCCATGGGTGCGCGGGAGGGCGCGCTGATCATCGAGCTGATCACCGAGCTGAAACAGCGCGGCGACGTCTCGATCATCGTGATCGCGCACAACTACGTGCACGTGTTCGAGATGTGCGACCGCGTGAACCTGCTTCGCAACGGCCGGATCATGCTCGACAAGCGCAGCGACGAGACGTCGGTCGCGGAGCTGACGTCGATCGTCGCCGCCGAGTATCGCGTGCCGCGGTCCGCCGAGCGACTAACCTGAGATCGCCATCGCCGCGCGCGCGAGCGCGCCGAGATCGTTCGGGAACTCCGGATACGGGCCGAGGCGCTCGTCGAGGCGCCGCGTCAGCGGCCAGAGCTCCGTCGTTCCGGCCGCGAGCTCCTCGCGCACGGCCGCCTCGACCTCGAACGTGAACGCCAGCGAGCGGTCGAGGAACGCCCGCGCCGCCGCTCCGTCCATCACCGGATAGTGCGCAGTCAGCAGCAGGTCGGGCTCGAGCGCGCGCAGGCTGCGGATCGTGGCCCGGTAGGCGGTGAGGTCGTAGATGCGCGGCGGGATCAGCAGGCTTCCGTCGCGGGCGCAGATGCCGCGCTCGAGCACCGCGTCGATCACGATGGCCGCACGGCTGCGCGGGTCCCAGATTCCCGAGGTGTCCGAGCGTGTGGCCGGGGAGGTGCAGGACCTCGACCCGCCAGTCGTCACCGAGCCTGATCGTCTCGCCGCCGCGCAGCCCAAGGTCGATCGGCGCGTCGCCTCCGCAGGACGCCTTCAGCTCAGCCCGCCCGGCCTCGTCGGGCTCGTCGAAGCCGTACGGCTCGTGCCACAGGTAGTTCTCGTTGACCAGCGCGTCGTTCGACTCGATCCAGCGCCGGTCGAGCTCGTGGCAGGCGAAGCGCGCACCGGGATGCAGGTCGCGCAGCGCGCGGTTGCCGCCCGAGTGGTCGAGGTCGGCGTGGCTGATCAGCACGTCGTCGAGCGACTCGAGGCCGAGACCGACCGACTCGAGATACGGGCGCAGCACCGCGGCGGGCGTGTCGGGCATGCCGGTGTCGAACGAGCAGCGTGCGTGCGTCTCCGGCGAGCACGTACTGCGCCATGAAGCGCACACCCAGGGGCGACTCGATGCGGTGGATGCCAGGCGCGATCTCCATCGGTCATTGCCTCCTCGGGTCGGTTCGCGAGCCACGCGTGATCGTGTAGCCGCCGTCGACGCGCAGGATCTCACCTGTGACCTGAGCGGCGGCGGGGGAGAGGAGCCAGGCCACGGCGGAAGCGATCGTCCGCGGGTGTGACGAGGCGCCGGAGCGGCGTGTCCGAGACTGCCAGCTCCGGATCGAGCTCGGACGGGAACGCAGCTTCGCTCCAGCCTGGTGCCACGACGTTCGCGCGCACGCCGTCCGGCCCGCCCTCGAGCGCGGCGATCCGCACCAGCGTGTGCAGCGCCATCGCGCCGGCGCCCGCAGCGCCGGCGCCGGGAAAGGGCTGCGTGCCGACGTCGGAGGTGACGGCCACCCAGCTGCCCGCGCCCCGTGCGGCCGACGCGGCGAGCCAGGGCTGCACGGCGAAGAACACCTCGGTCGCCCACGCGTCGAACACGCGCAGCCAGTCGTCGGCCTCGAGGTCGGCCAGCGGCGCGAGCTCCACCGGCGGAGCCACGCTCACGAGGTACGCCGCGTCGACGTCTTCCCGCGTCAGCTGCAGCCCGGCCTCCTCCAGCCCGGCTGCCAACGGTCCCGCTTCGCCGACCAGCAGGACGCGCATGTCAGTACTTCCCGATCACGAGGCCGCCGTCGACGCGGAGGTAGACGCCCGTGACGATCGTTGGCGGTGACGAGGTACGCCACCGCTTCCCCGATCTCGGCGGGCTCGGTGGGGCGGTGGTGCAGCGGGATCGAGGCCCGCGCCGCCGCTCGCTTCTCCTCGGTGTCGAAGTCGGGCGACGGGTCGTTGATCTTGGAATCCACCCAGCCGGGCCCGACGTGGTTGACGGCGATTCCGTCGGCGCCCCACTCGCGCGCCATCACCCCGACGACGTGCCCGACGGCGTGCTTCGAGGCACCGTAGATCCCCAGCGGGCTGAACGGCATCGCCGCGTTGACCGACGAGGTGACGACGATGCTGCCGCCCGTTCCCTGCGCACGCATCTGTGCGGCGGCGGCGCGGCAGCCGTGCACGACGCCGTGCAGGTTGACGCCCAGCACCGCGTCCCAGTCCTCGCGCGTCACCTCGGTGAGCCGCTGCCAGCGCGCGACGCCGGCGTTGGCCACGAACGCGTCGAGCCGCCCCAGACGGTCGACCGTCGTCTGCGACGAGACGCTCGTTCTCCGTCGGGCTCGACACGTCGGCGGGCAGGAACACGGCCCGCCGGCCGAGCGCCTCGACGGCTTTCACGCTGCGCGCCGCCTCCTCTTCGTGTCCGACGTCGTTCAGTGCGATGTCGAAGCCGCGCTTCGCGAGCGCCTCGGCGATGCCGCGGCCGATGCCGCGGTCGCGCGCCGCGCCGGTGACGAGTGCGACCGGCGCCTAGACCACCACCCGGATCTCGCCGTCGTCGGAGACCCGCACCTCGTAGGTGCGCAGGCGGATGTCGGCCAGGGCGACGCACCGCCCGGTGGGTACGTGGAACTCGAGCGAGTGCCACGGACAGGTCACGACCTCGCCGTCCCAGATCCACGCCAGCTTCCACGCCGTGTGCGGCCCGTAGTCGATGGTGCCGGAGACGGCTCCCGCACACAGCGGGCCTCGCTGGTGCGGGCAGAGGTTCGGGATCGCGTGCAGGCTGCCGTCGATGTTGAAGACGCCGATCTCGCGGTTGGCCACGCGCACGATGCGATGCGTCCCCGGAGGGAGGTCCTCGATCGTCCCGACCGCATGCTCGCTCGGCTCGCGATTCATGCCGGGGCCTCGAGGGAGAAGAAGCGGGCGGCGTTCAGACCCATGATCTTGCGCCGCGCCTCGGGCGAGAACGGCAGGCCGAAGACGAACTGCGTGTGGTCGAAGTCGTGGTGCGGCCAGTCCGACGCGAACATGCGCGGTGTTCTCGCCGTCGAACAGCTCGAACTGCTTGACGATGTCGGTGCGCTCGCTCCGGCTCCTCGATCGGCTGTGTGCCGTAGAAGAAGCCCCTCATGTAGTGACTCGGCCGCTCCTGCAGCAGCGGGACCTCGCGCCGGCGCTCGATGTACTCCTTGTCGAGCCGGTTCGCGAGCCACGGGACCCAGCCGGTGCCCGCCTCCATGAACGCGAAGCGGACGTCCGGCAAGCGCACCGGGACGGCCGTCTCGAGCATCGAGACGATGTTGGCGACCATCGCCAGCGGGTGCGCGAGCGAGTGGACCGCGAGCGCGGTCCGGAACTGCTCCAGCTGGAACGGGAACGCGGGATAGACCGCCTCGACGCTGTGGATCGCGAGCGGCAGCCCCGTCTCGCCGGCGGCCTCGTAGACCGGGTCGTAGAGCTCGTGGCCGTAGAGGGTCTTCAGCCCCGAGGCCGGGAGATAGGCGCAGACGTAGCCACGGGTTCGCCGCGTGCCGGCGAATCTCCGCTGCGCCGGCAGCCGGATCCTGCGGCGGAATCACGACGGCGCCGCGCAGCGTCGGCTCATGCCGCAGCCACCGGTCGGCGAGCCAGTCGTTGTAGGCGCGGGCCAGCGCGACCGCGAACGCCGGGTCGCGCACCATGGCCAGCGAGAGCAGATGGTCGGGGAAGAGCACGGCCTCGTTCACGTGCAGCGCGTCCAGTTCGCTCCGCATCGCCGCAGCCGTCTCGACGACCTGCGGCCGGTTCGAGCCTCCCGGCCAGGGGATGCGGAACTCGGCGCGGGGCGACATGCGCGGGGAGGTCGAGGTAGCGCTCCTCGACCTTCGCGATCTCGCGCAGCGCCACGTCCCAGGGCGGCTCGGCGTAGGCCGCGAGCTCGCCGGGATCCTCGTGCACGTGGACGTCGGCATCGACGATCCACAGCGTCCTCGGGTGTCTCGCGGGTACCGCCTGGTTGCGCTGCAGGCGCATCGCGTGGCACCCAAAGATCATATGATAGGGCTGTATATGGCAGCCAAACTCGAGGCCGCCGGAACCGGAGCAGGCTCGTTCAACGTGCATCGCGGGCACGCCTTCGAGGGCTTCGAGCTCCGCCCGGAAGGTGTGCTGGCGGCGCTCTGCAGCTGCGGCGCCACGCTCGACGTCGCCGCGGCCAGATTTCGAGCCTGCCCGGACTGCCTCGGCCGAGCGCTCCCCCTGCTCGCTGTGCCGGCACGGGCGAGGTCGTGGACCACGACGCGCTGCAGTGGCGGCTGCCCGCACTCACCTGAGGAGCGACATGGCGACGATGCGAAACGGGGCGGACTTCGGGCGGCGTAACGGCGGCCGGCGGAGCGAGGAGTGGTTCGAGCGCAGCGATCTCGACGGCTTCCTGCATCGATCCTGGCTCAAGTCGACGGGCGTCACCGACGAGACGTTCCGCGGCCGGCCCGTGATCGGGATCTGCAACTCGTGGTCGGAGCTCGTCAACTGCAACATCCACCTGCGCGGGCTGGCCGAGTCCGTCAAGCGCGGCGTGCTGCAGGCGGGCGGCTTCCCGGTCGAGTTCCCGGTCATGTCGCTCGGCGAGTCCCTGATGAAGCCCACGACGATGCTGTACCGCAACCTGATGGCGATGGACGTCGAGGAGTCCATCCGCGCCTATCCGCTCGACGGCGTGGTGTTGCTCACCGGCTGCGACAAGACGAACCCCGCGAGCATTCTCGGCGCAGCGAGCGCGAACATCCCGGCGATCGTGGTCACCGGCGGCCCGATGCTGAACGGCCACTGGCGCGGCCGCGAGCTCGGCTCGTGCAGCGACTGCTGGCACTACCACGAGGAGCTGCGAGCCGGGCGCATCACCGAAGAGGAGTTCGCCGAGATCGAGAACGCGATGTCGCGCTCGAACGGGCACTGCATGACGATGGGCACCGCGTCGACGATGGCGTGCGTGACCGAGGCGCTCGGGCTGACGCTTCCCGGCGGCGCCGCCGTGCCGGCCGTCGACTCGCGCCGGAGGCAGCTGGCCGAGACGGCGGGCCGCCAGATCGTCGACCTGGTCGAGCGCGATCTCAAGCCCTCGGACATCCTCACCGAGGCGGCGTTCGAGAATGCGATCCGAGCCCTGCACGCGATCTCGGGCTCGACGAACGCAGTCCTCCATCTGATCGCCTACGCCGGTCGCGTCGGGGTCGATCTGCCGTTGCAGCTCTTCGACGACCTCTGCGCAACCACGCCGTGGCTCGTCGACCTCAAGCCGGCGGGACGGTTCCTGATGGAGGACTTCTATTACGCCGGCGGCCTGCCTGCGGTGCTGGCGCAGATCTCGGATCTGCTCCATCTCGATGCCGTCACCGTGACGGGGCGGACCATGGGCGAGAACATCGCCGGCGCCGAGATCGTGAACACGGACGTGATCCGGCCGGCCGACGATCCGCTCGACCGCGGCGGCGCGCTCGTCGTCCTCACCGGGAGCCTCTGCCCCGACGGTGCGGTGATGAAGATCAGCGCCGCGGACCCGGCCCTCCTGCAGCACGAGGGCCGCGCGGTCGTCTTCGACGACATCCACGATCTCGCTGCCAGGGTGGACGACCCTGACCTCGAGTGCGACGCATCGAGCGTGATGGTGCTGCGCAATGCCGGCCCCGTGGGCGGGCCGGGGATGCCCGAGTGGGGGCACCTGCCGATCCCGGCCAAGCTGCTGAAGCAGGGCGTGACCGACCTGGTGCGGATCTCCGACGCCCGCATGAGCGGCACGTCCTACGGCGCGGTCGTGCTGCACGTCGCGCCCGAGTCCGCAGTCGGCGGCCCGCTCGCCCTCGTCGAGGACGGCGACCTGATCCGTCTCGACGTGGAGGGACGCAGCCTCGACCTCGTCGTCGACGATGCCGAGCTCGAGGCCCGCCGCGCCGCGTGGGAGCCTCCCGCGCGTCCCGACGAGCGTGGCTATCGCAAGCTGCACGCCGATCACGTGCTGCAGGCGAACGAGGGCTGTGACCTCGACTTCCTCCGCGGCCGCTCTCCCGTCGTCACGGACGCGGTGACCTATCTGTGAGAGCCCTCGTCACGGGCGCCCACGGCAAGGTCGGCCGGGTGCTGACGCGACGGCTCGCGGAAGCGGGATACGACGTGCGTGCGAGCGACCTGACGCGGCCCGTGTGGGATCGAGTCGACCCCGGTGAGCCCGAGGACTACTGGCAGGCCGACCTCACCGACGCGGGCTCGGCATATGCCCTGGCGCGGGACTGCGACGTCGTCGTGCATACCGCGGCGATCCCGCAGCCGATCCACAACCCGCCCCACGTCGTGTTCGGGAACAACGTGCTCAGCACGTTCAACATCCTCGAGGCCGCGATCGTGGCGGGGGCGGGCCGCTTCGTCAACTTCTCGAGCGAGACGGTGCCGGGCTTCATCTTCGCTCACCGCGCCTTCAAGCCCGAGTACCTCCCGGTGGACGAAGAGCATCCGGTGCGGCCGCAGGACCCGTACGCGACGGCGAAGTGGTTCGGCGAGCTGCTGTGCGACCGCGCGGTCGAGCGGGCCGACATCAGGTGCACGTCGATCCGCCCGAGCTGGGTGCAGGACGAGGAGAGCTACGAGCGGAACCTCGGCCCGATCGTGCGCGATCCCGCCGTGCTGATCGAGAACTACTGCTCGTACGTGGACGTCCACGACCTGTGCGACGCGGTCGTGCTCGCGATCGAGACGGACCTGCCGGGCCACGAGGTCTTCTACGTGGCGTCGCCGGACACGATCGGCGGGCATCCGCTCGCGGAGACGGTGCGCAAGCACTACGACGGGGCGGGGATCGAGATCCGGCCTCTGGCCCGCGACGACGCGTCCGGCATCTCGAGTGCCAAGGCGGTGCGGATGCTCGGCTGGAGCCCGTCACGCTCGTGGCGGGACTACCTCGACGCGCGAGGGGCGGCGACTCGCATGAGGATGCGGAGGCTCGGCAGCTCGGGCCCGGAGCTGTCGACAGTCGGGTTCGGGTCGTGGGCGGTCGGCGGGCCGTGGAAGTTCGGCTGGGGGCCGGTCGACGACGACGAGTCGGTCGCCGCGATCCGCTACGCCGTCGAACAAGGCGTCAACTGGGTCGACACAGCTGCCGTCTACGGGCTCGGCCACTCCGAAGAGGTCGTGGGTCGCGCGGTCGCGCCCTTCCGTGCCGGTGAGGATGTCCTCGTCTTCACGAAGTGCGGACGGAACTGGGTCGGGCGCCCGGAGGGAGTGATCGAGAACGACCTGCGCCCCGCGTCGATCCGGGCGGAGTGCGAGGACAGCCTGCGCCGCCTCGGCGTCGAGCGGATCGACCTCTACCAGATCCACTGGCCCGACTGGACGACCGGGACGGCGCTCGAGGAGTCCTGGGGGACGATGGCAGAGCTGGTCGACGAGGGCAAGGCACGCTGGATCGGCGTCTCCAACTTCGACGTCGAGCAGCTCGAGCGCTGCGAGGCGATCCGGCACGTCGACTCCGTCCAGCCGCCGCTGTCCCTCCTTGCACGCGGCGCGCGGACGACCGTCCTGCCGTGGGCGGCGGAGCACGGCACGGGCGTGCTCGTCTATTCGCCGATGGGCTCGGGCCTGCTGACGGGCGCCTTCGACGCCGAGCGGATCGCCCGCCTCGACCCGGACGACTGGCGCCGCCACTCGCCGCTCTTCTCCGAGCCGCTGCTCGGCCGCAACCTCGCGCTCGTCGAGCGGCTTCGTCCGCTCGCCGAGCGGCTGGGGACGACGCTGCCGGCGCTCGCGGTCGCCTGGACGCTCGCGCAGCCGGGCGTCACCGCCGCGATCGTCGGCGCCCGCCTGCCGCGCCACATCGACGGCTGGCTCCCCGGGGCGGACCTCGAGCTCGGAGACCGCGAGCTGGCCGAGATCGACGAGGCGATTTCGGAGACCGGAGCGGGCTCGGACGATCCGCCGACGCCACCGCCGCACATGCGGCCGGCGGCGAGCTAGCGCTCGGCGTGGATGCGCTCGGTCGATTCGCGCAGGGTGCCGCCGCTTCGCCCCGCGCGCAGTGCGAGCGCCTCGGCGAGGATCGAGATCGCCGTCTCGGCCGGGCTCTCGGCGCCGACGTCGAGCCCCGCGGGTCCGCGCAGCCGTTCGATCTCCACGGAGGTAAGGCCGGCGTCCGCCAGCTTCTCGCGGCGTCGCTCCTGAGCGACACGGCTGCCGAGTGCGCCCACGTAGAACGCGTCCGTTCGCAGCGCCGAGACGAGTGCGGGGATGTCGAACTTCTCGTCGTGCGTCAGCACGACCACGGCCGTATCGCGATCCGGCGCCAAGCCGGCGAGCGCCTCGTCGGGCCATTCGACGACGAGCTCCTCCGCGCTCGGGATGCGGTCGCGGGTCGCGAAGCGCGCTCGCGGATCGACACAGACCGTGTGCCAGCCGAGCGCCCGTGCCGCTGCGCAGAGTGCCTCGCCGGTGTCGACGGCGCCGATGACGATCAGCCGTGGCGGGGGCCCGAACACGTCGGCAAACACCCGCGAGCCCGCGACCTCGACGATGCCGCTGCGCCGGATGCCCGCGGCCAGCTCGACCAGCGCCGGCGGCCCCTCGCCGAGCGTTTCGCCCCGCTCGAGCCGAACGAGCAGCTTGTCGCCGACCCTTTCGCCCTCGATCACCGTGAACAGGACGGCGCGCTCATCGCCGTGCGCGACCTCGAACAGCGCTTCGATCAGGTTCAAGCGAGGCGCTCGAGAAAGATGTCGATCTCGCCGCCGCAGGGGAGCCCGACGCCGAGCGCCTGCTCGTCGGTGATTCCGTAGCTGAGCAGGCGGGGTTGTCCGCTCGCGATCACCTCGAGCGCCTGGGCGGCGACGTCGTTCTCGACACAGCCGCCCGAGACGGAGCCGCACATGGCGCCGGTCTGCGAGACCGCGAACTTCGCGCCGACCGGACGGGGAGCCGATTTCCGCGTGGCGACGATGGTCGCCACGGCGATCTTCTCGCCTCGCGAGCGCCAGCGCTCGACCTCGTCGACGATCTCCTTCACGCTGCGGACCTCCGTTCGATTCCGCCGAGGACTCTACCCAGCGTCTAGCGCGCCAGGTCCTTCTCGAACCAGTGGTGCGCGTAGAGCTCGTCGTTGAACGGCTCGACCTCGCGATACCCGGCGGAACGGTAGAGGCCGATCGCCTCCGTCAGTGTCCGGTTCGTCTCGAGCCGTGATCGTGGTGCGCGCCTGCGTCGGCTGCGCAGCGCTCCAGCGCCCCGAGGAGCCGCCGGCCGACGCCGAGACCCGCGCGCGGAGCGGGCGACCCACATGCGCTTGATCTCGGGCGGCCGCTCCTGCGGGAGCTTGAGCGCGCCGCACCCGACGGGCTCGACCGAAGGCGCGCGACCAGGAACAGCCCGGCCGGCGGCTTGAACTCGTCGACGGTGGGAGCCGTGCTGAGCGCAGGGTCGAAGCCGGTGTCGAAGCGTGTACCGAGCTCGGCGAAGTACTCGCGGAGGCAATAGCGCGCGTCCGCGTGGGACGGATCGACCTCGCCGATCTCGACGAGCCCGGCGGTCAGGAGCGACTCGACCTCGCTCATCGCCTCGACGAGGCGGCGTGTTGGGACGCGTTGAGCGGCTCGACCAACGAGCGCGCGAGGTCGTCACTGCGCGCATCCATGCGGCGTCGTTCTGCGCGTCCGGTGCGTGTCAGCTCGGCCGTCCTGACGCGAGCGTCGCCGGTGTCGGTCGAGAGCCGCACCACGCCGTCGGCTTCGAGCGAGCGAAGCAGCCTGCTCAGGTAGCCCGAATCGAGGCCGAGCCGCTCGCGGAGCCGCCGCACCTCTGCGCCGCTGTCGCCGATCTCCCAGAGGACGCGCGCCTCTCCGAGCGGCCGGCGCCCGGCGAGGTAGCGGTCGTCGAGCGCGCCGACCCGCTCGGTGACCAGCCGGTTGAAGCTGCGAATGCGGCCGACGGCCTCGTCCACAATGCCTGACTTTAGTCAGAGAATCGCGCGTCAGGCTGAACGGCCTCGCTCTCTGTGACACTTCGGTCGCACTTTCGTTCCACTTCCATGTGTCAGACACGAGTCTGACTCGAGTCTGACTGGAGTCAGACACGTGTCTGACACCAGTCAGACGCAGGGTTCGCGCTCACAGCAAAAGCGCCGGTAGCGCTCTAGGGGTGAAGCTTGAGGCGGTCGACGATCTTGTCGACCACCTTCCGGTCGGCGCGCACGGCGATCCCGACGAGGTCGAGCTCGTCGGCAGCGACGGCGGCGACCTCAGCGCGGTTCGCCTCGTCGTGGCCGGTCGAGAAGAGCTCCGCGGTGTAGATCGCCGGGGTGACTCCGCGTTCCATCGCGCGCGTGTAGGCCCGGCGCAGCCCGGTGCCGTCGGCGGTGTACGTGAGCACGGGCTGCACGAACATCGGCAGGTACTCGTTGCCGGAGGCGTCCCGGTAGGGCTCGCCGACGACGCCCGGCGTCCCGGCCGCGATCCCGCTGACGAGGAACGCCGTGACGTTCGTCTTCTGCCAGACGGCGAGGTCGTCGCGGAGGACGACTGCGATCTTCGTCTCGAACTGCATCACTCGAGCAGTTCCCGGACGCGCGGGATGACCTCGTTGCCGTAGAGCTCGATCGCATGCATGAGATGGTCGTGCGGTAACGCGCCGTTCGAGTACTTGAGGTCGAAGCGGCTGAGCCCCAGCGTCTGAGCGGTCCGTGCGATCTTGGCGGCGACGGTCTCCGGCGAGCCGGCGAAGACGGCGCCGTCCGCGACCTCGGCGTCGAACTGTGCGCGCGATGCCGGAGGCCAGCCGCGCTCGCGGCCGATCCGGTCGCGCTGCGCCTTGAAGTAGGGGAACAGGAGCTCCTGCGCCTCCGCGTCGGTGTCCGCGATGAACCCGGGTGAGTGGACGCCGATCGGCAGCTCGGGAGCGCCGAGCTCGGCGAGCGCCCGGCGATACAGCTCCGCGTAGGGCGCGAATCGCGCCGGGTCGCCGCCGATGATCGCGAGCATCAACCCGAACCGGTAACGGGCCGCGCGGACGACCGACTCGGGCGTGCCGCCGACGCCGATCCAGGTCGTGATCGATCCCGATTCCGTTTTCGGGAACACGTTCGCGTTTTCCAGCGGCGCGCGCACCGTCCCCTCCCACGAGAACGGCTGCTCGGCGCGGACTGCGGCGAAGAGGTCGAGCTTCTCGGTGAACAGCTTCTCGTAGTCATCGAGGTCGTAGCCGAACAGCGGGAACGACTCGACGAACGATCCCCGGCCGAGCGTGATCTCGGCGCGGCCGTTCGACACCGCATCGAGCGTCGCGAAGCGCTCGTAGACGCGGATCGGGTCGTCCGAGCTGAGCACGGTGACGGCGGTGCCAAGCTTGATCCGCTCCGTCCGCGCGGCGATCGCCGCGAGCACCACCTCGGGAGCGGTCACCGCGAAGTCGTCGCGGTGGTGCTCGCCGATCCCGAACGCGTCGACGCCGATCCGGTCCGCCAGCACAGCCTGTTCGACCACGTTCCGGATCACCTCCGCGCCGGAGAGGCGGTTTCCGTCGCTGTCGACGGTGACGTCGCCGAACGTGTCGAGCCCGAACGCGAGCGGGTCGCTCATGGCGTTGACGCTAGCGGGTCGACCGTCATGGCGAGCTCAGACACCGAGCACGGCGATGCGGGCCGGCACCTGCGCCGCTCCGGCGAGGTTCTGTTTCCGCTCGTAGCGTCCGAGCGCCGTGGTGAACGTCGCTTCGGCAGAACAACACCGTCACCGTCTTCGCACCTCACGCCCCGATGGTGCAGCAGCGAGTGCCGCAGAGCAGGACATGCAGAAGCGCGCCTCGTCCGGATTCTCGCGACCGCAAACGGTGCAGATCAGCACAGACCGATCCTCCCCGAGCGGCGTCGGCCCGTCCAGCGCGGCTCGCGATCTAGTGGGGGCGGATGCAGAGCGCGGCGAGGTCGATGCCGTACACCGGATGGCTGAGCTGGCAACCCATACGGGCGGAGAAGAAGTCGTAGCTCAGCATGTTCCCGTAGGCGGCCAGTGGGGCGCCGTTCCGAACGAGGTCGGCGTCCAGCCTGCCGTAGTTGAGGTAGCGCGCCGGGCCGGAGAGCCGCGCCGCTGCCGCGAGCTTGCGCGTGAAGGAAGGGTCGTCGAACGCCGGGTAATACGGTCCGTGGAGGAGAAGGTTGAGAAAGTTGTCGGGATCCGGGTAGTCGGCCACCCATTCGCCCCAGGAGAGGTCGAAGGGCTCGCCCTTCCTGCCGACTCTCGTGAACAGAGCGTCGAGCGGGAACGTCTTCACCTGCACATCGATGCCGATTGTTGCGAGGTTGTTCTTCACGACCTGCGCCATCTGGTCGCACGGCGAGTGGTTGCAGGTGTAGAACACTGCCGTTCTCCGCTTGTTGCCCGCGAGTTGCCGCGCCTTGGCGAGGTCCGGCGTGAACCGATGGATGTCGGCCTGTCTGAAGCCGAAGAGCCCCGCCGGCAAGTACTGGTCGACCGGCCGCAATGCGTAGGAGTAGGCGCTCCCGAGCGCGGCCAGGGCGCGCCGGTCGATCGCGTAGCTGACCGCACGTCGGAGTCGCGCATTGCGGAAGAGCGGTCGCTGCGTGTTGAGCGCGAGGAAGTCGTATCCCAGGAGCGGGTCGACGAAGAACTGCTGCCGTCCTTTTGCTGCCACGGAACTCCCGGGCCCGTATTGCGCATCGAGCTTTGCCACATCGGCCCGATCGACGCCGTCGATCGCATAGTCGGCGGTACCGGCCGCGATCTGGGCATCCGTCTTCGCCCTGGCGAGACCGAACGTCAGATCGAGCCCGTCGAGGTGATGCGGGCGGTTCCCGGCGTAGTTCGGGTTGCGTTTCAGCACGATCCGCTGCCCGGGCGTGTAGGCGGCGATCGTGTACGGGCCTGCCATCGGAATCGCGCGAACGCCCTTCGGGTCGACCGGCGTGCCGATCGGGACGGCACAGAAGAACGGCATTGCGAGCCGGGTGACCAGGTCGGGCACGGGCGACGTGAGCCGGATCGTGAGCTTGTTTCCGTGCGCGACGATGCCCGAGATATGGGACGCATTTCCCGCCGTGTACTCCTTGGCGCCGACGACGTTGGCGAGGTAGCCGTTCAAGAGCGCGGGGCTCTTCATCCGCGGGTTGAGGCTCCGCTCGATCGCGTACTTGAACGTCTGTGCTGTGACGGGTTCGTTCGAGGGCGGCGCGAAGCGGAACCCCTTGCGAATCGTGAACGTGTACGTCTTGCCGTCCCGTGACCGCTTCGGGAGGGATGCTGCAACCTCGGGTACGACGCGGGAGCCGGCCTGGCCCGTCTTGTCCGGATAGTTGACGAGGTTCGCGCAGGTGGCGTAGAGCAGTTGCAGCGAGTAGGTGATGTAGGCGAGCGCCGGATCCATGGAGTCGACCACGTTCTGGGCAACGCGCAGATGCGCTGTCCCGCCCCGGCCCGTATCGACGGGTTCGCTGGTACTCGACTGGACGCTCACCCACACGCGGTTCGCGGCGACGACGATCGCCTGTGGGCTGCCGCCGACCCTGATCGTCTGCTCGGGCTTGGTCGTTGTCGGATCGATCCGGGTGACGGTGCCGTCACCGCTGTTGGCGACCCAGACTGAGTCCGCTCCGACTGCGATGCCCTTCGGAGCCCGACCGACCGGGATCGTGGCCGTCACGGCACGCGTGTTCTGATCGATGCGGACGACGGCGTCATCGAGTGTGTCGGCCACCCACACCCCGCCGGCGCCGACCGCAACTCCGCTCGGACCGTGGCCGACCGGAATCGGAGTCAGCAGCCCGGTCGGGTCAACTCGTGTCACCGAGTTCGCATCGGTGTCGGTTACCCACACTGCCCCTGCACCGACGTCGATTGCGGTCGGGCCGGCATTCGGATCGACCTGTCGCAGGACGTCTGCGCCGGGCGAGCTCAGCCGGGTCAGCAGACCCGAAGAGGGCGCGACCCAGACGGCATCCCCGCGTGTCGCCACCGATCCTGCGCCGCCCGGAACGACGTTGTCGATGCGGGTCTTGTCGGCGACGTTGTCGAACTGCGGGTCGATCCGCCTGACGGTCACGGACGGGGTGGTCGCGTTCGATCCGACCACCCACACGGAGCCCGGAGACGCGGCGAGCCCCGTCGGGGTGTCCGTCACCGGGATGGTGCGGCTGACGGTGCCCGCAGCCGGATCGATCTGCGAGATCGTCTGGTCGTCGAGGTTCGCCACCCAGAGCGATCTCGAGCCGAAGGCGATGCCGGCAGGGCGCGCACCGACCGGCACCTGCCCGATGACGAGGTTGCTCGTCGGGTCGATCTCCGCCACCGCGTTTCCGGCGACGGTGATCCTGCCGTTGGAACCACCCTGAGCGAGTGCGAAGATCGGGATCGCTACTGCGGCGGCGATGACGGCGGCGAAGGCTCCCGCCAGCAGGCCTCGGCGCCGGTAGAACGGCGCAGGCTCGTTCGTCCTCAGGCGCGGGAAGTCGGCGGGCAAGCCGTCGATCACGAGCTGGGCGACGCGCTCGGGACGATCGATGTCCTTGAGGCGCACCGTGCCCAGGTCGCGCAAGGAAAGGCCCTGCGGGAGGTCGTCTTCCACGAGTTCGCGTGCCGCGCTCGACAGCAGGACCTGACCGCCGTGCCCGATCGCGCCGATGCGGGCGGCACGGTGGACACCGAGGCCGACGTATCGCTCCTCACCGACGGCGGGCTCGCCCGAGTGCAGGCCCATCCGTACTCTCACCTGCACGCCCGGCGGCCATTCTTGGACAGCGAGGGCACGCTGCGCATCGGCCGCGGCCGCAACCCCGTCCTTGACCCGCCGGAACGCGACGAAGAACCCGTCGCCTGCCGTGTCGATCTCGTGACCCCCGTGCGCGGCGAACGCTTCGCGCAGCAGCCGCTGGTGCGTCGCGAGCACCTCGCCGTAGCCCTCACCGAGCTGCTTGAGCAGGGCTGTCGAGCCCTCGATGTCCGTGAAGAGGAAGGTGACTGTCCCGCTCGGGAGCTCGGTCACCAGCCGAGACTATGTCGGACGACGCCTGCGGACAACACCCGGCCGGACCAGCCGGTGACGAGCTACGAGCTACCGGCTGCGAGCGATCGGCGGCCGGCGCGCTACCGCAGCCGCCGCAGGTGGATCGGCGACGTCGTCGACCGGTTGCCGCCTGCAGACGCAGCTTCGCGTGTCCGTTGAGGATGTCGAGCGCGCGCGAGCCCGCGACCGTGAATTTGCCGCTCTCGCCGTCGGCACAGGGCGAGCAGAGCTCGATCGAGGATCCGCGGGGAAGCACGATCTCGGCTCCGGCGATCGGTGTTCCGGCCGTCAGCTGCCAGACAAAACGGCGCCGCTGCCTCGTCGGCGCCGGGCTGAGGAAGCGAACGCCCCGGCTTGTCCGCACGACGAGTGCACCGTGCGAGTCGAGACGCAGCGCCGTTCCCGGAAGGGAGGGCACCGACGCGACGAGCTCGGCTCCGGGCCGGTGCGACCAGGGCCAGGAGAGAGGACTGCCGACGGCCGCGATCGCCGGTGCGGCAACCGCCAGGCCGACGGCGACGAACGCGATCCGCCTCCGCGGCGCACGAGATCGAGCGGCAGACGCGCGCGGCCTGACGGCGTCCCAATCCCGCTCGACGTCATGCAGCCGCCACTCGTCCAGGGCGGCGCTGACCAGTCCGCTTCGTTCGTTGCTCATCGATTCACCTCGTTCAGTTGTCGGGTGAGACTCCGATGTGCGGCGCTGAGCGCCGCAGAGACCGTGCCCGTCGCGATCCCGAGCACGTCGCCGATCTGCCGGTAGTCGAGATCGGCGTAGTAGCGGAGGAAGATCGCGAGCCGCTGCCGCTCGGGCAGCGCCTGGATCGCCTCGGCCAGCCGGCCGTCCGAGCCGCCGCGGCTCGATGCGGCGCTGCTCCGTTGGTCGCTTCGCCGGTCAGCTCGCGGAGTTGCAGCTCGCGCCGACCCCGGCGATCGCGAGCGGTGTTGACGACGATGCGCCAGATCCAGGCTCCGAGTTCTCCGTCCCCGCGAAACTGGTTGCGCGACCGAAGTGCTGCTGCGAACGCGTCGTGGACGACGTCACGGGCACCGGTGCGGTCGCGCGTGATGGCGGCGACGACGCTGCAGAACTCGTCGAGCCGGTCCTCGTAGACCGATTGAACCGCCTTCACGAAAGCGTCGTTTGCCGCTCCTCGGTGCCCGGTCCTTGCCATCTAGTTCATTCGACTCTCGAAGGTTCCATCTTGTTTATTGCGCATGATCCTCCGATGCGGCCGATCTCCCGACCGGGACGGTGACGTTCCTGTTCACCGACATCGAGGGCTCGACGCGGCTCCTCCGGGAGCTCGGCGACGAGTACGTTGCCGTGCTCGCCGAGCACCACCGGGTCGTCCGGGCAGCGATCGCCGAGCACGACGGCACCGAGGTCGATACGCAAGGCGACTCGTTCTTAGATCGCCTTCAGCCGCGTGGCGGACGCCGTCGAGGCGGCGTCCGAGATCCAGCAGGCGCTGCAGTCCGGCCGCGGTGCGGGTGCGGATGGGCGTGCACACGGGCGCGCCGACCGTGACGGCGGAGGGTTACGTCGGCGTCGACCTCGCACCACGCCGCCCGGGTGATGAGCGCGGCCAACGGCGGGCAAGTCCTGCTTTCGGAGGCAGCCTGCGCCCTGCTCGACGGCGCGCCCGACGTGCTCGACCTGGGCCGGCATCGCCTCAAGGACCTGGGAGAGCCCGAGCGGCTCTTCCAGCTCGGCTCGGGGTCGTTCGCCCCGCTGCGCACGCTCGATCCGACGAACCTGCCCGTCCTCCAGAACCGCCTGGTGGGTCGGACGCGCGAGCTCGACGAGCTGGTTCGGCTCGTCCGCTCCGGGGAGCGGCTCGTCACGCTGACGGGAACGGGCGGCTCGGGCAAGACGCGACTCGCTCTGCAGGCGGCGGCCGAGCTTGTCGGGAGCTTCGCCGACGGGGTGTTCTGGGTCGCGCTGGCGGGTCTCGACGATGCCGAGCTCGTGCTCTCGGAGATCGCGCAGGCCATCGGGGCGGGGGACGACCTCGCCGGGTTCCTGCGGGACCGCGAGCTCTTCTTGCTGCTCGACAACTTCGAGCAGTATCGTTGCCGGCAGCTCCGTGCCGTGAGCGATCTCCTTGCATCGTCGGCGCGGGCTGCGGCTCGCTCGTGACGAGTCGCGTCGCCGTTGCGGTTGGCGGGTGAGCATCAGGTGAGGCTCGACTCGCTCGACCCCGCGGATGCGTGCGGCCTAATGTTCGCCGAGCGGGCGGAAGCGGCAGGAGGGACGGTCGAGCGTCGGCGGACCGGGAGCAGGTCGACGCGATCTGCGCTCGCCTCGACTGTCTGCCGCTCGCGATCGAGCTCGCCGCCGCGCGCGCGAACCTCCTCGGTGCGGCCCGGCTGCTCGAGCGTCTCGACGCCGCGCTGTCGCTGCTGACGAGCGGCCCGAGGGACGCGCCGGAGCGCCATCGCGCGCTGCGCGCGACCATCGAGTGGAGCGCTCAGCTGCTCCGCGACGAGCGAGCTGGGGCTGTTCGCTCGTCTCGGTGTGTTCGCCGGCTCGTTCTCGGTCGAAGCTGCCGAGGACGCTCTGCGAAGCCGAGCTCGACACGCTCGGGGCACTCGTCGACGCGAGTCTCGTCAAGGGCCTCGGTGACGGCCGGCTTCTCTCTCCTGGAGACGATCCGCGAGTACGCGCTCGAGTTGCTCGCCGCGAGTGGGGAGGAACAGCGGGTGCGGAAGCGGCATGCGGATCACTACGCGGCGCTCGCCGAGCAGGCGTACGCGGAATCAGCACGTGGCGGAGAGCGAATGGGCGACGGCGCTCGAGCGCGACCACGACAACTTGCGTCTCGCCCTTGATTGGCGGGCCGAGAACGATCGACCGGGTGAGCGGACGCTGAGTGCTGCGCTCGGCTGGTTCTGGCTCGTCGCACTCGCACCACGACGAAGGTGTCCGCCGACTGGCCGCAGTGATCGCGGACGACCAGGTCGCGACAACAGTGCGCGCACGCGCGCTCGTCGCCGCAGGCGGCATGGCGGTGCGGCAGGGAGACCCGGCGCGTGCGAGGCAGCAGCTCGAGGAGGGCGTCGGCCTGCTGGCGGGATCTCGGTGACGAGCGAGAGCTGTCTTCTGCGCTCGACGCGCTCGGCTGGATGCTGTTCTTCGGCGCGCAGGAGAACGACGAGGCTTTGCGTGCCTTCGAAGAGAGCCTCGAGATCGGACAGGACTTCGGCGATCGCGGAATTCGAGACGCGAGGGCTCGTTGGCGTCTGCCAGATGCTCGTCGCACAGGGCGAGGTCGAACGTGCGAGGGCCTCTCACGGCAACTGCTCGTACTTGCACGCGCCGACCGGAAACGACCGTTCCGTGCACTTCGCGCTCCATTACCTCGCAGATGCTCGTTGATCCGCGGCACTACCCCGAAGCGGCTCTCCGCTACCGCGAGAGCCTGGAGGCCGTGCTCCCGCTGGGCGACGTGCTCGAGACCTGCTTCGAGGTTCTCGGCGTAGCGATGTCCGCTGCGGGCCGCGGCGATCCGGTTCTCTCCGTCACACTCGCGGCGGCCGGTCGAGGCCCATTGGGAGCAGCACGGAATCGACCTCTCGGTGCCGTTCTGGGACCGGCTGATCGACCAGCACGTCGGAGGTGCGCGCCGCGCTCTCGGCGCCGAGGGCGAGAGACTCTCGGCAGGCCGGACGGCAGCTGACATTCGACGACGCCGTTCAGTTCGCGCTCACCGGCTCGGAACCGGCTGCGGCCCGACGCGAGACGCAGCGGAAGCCGATGTGGCTCATGCCGGTGTCGATCATCTGCGGCCGGCGGGCGGCGGGCCGGTAGCGCAGGCAGTAGCTGTCGGCGCAGAGGTACGAGCCGCCCTTGATCACCTTGCGCGGGATCCGGAACTGCGGCTGGGCCGGGTCGTAGCTCTCCTCGAGCGTGCCGCCGCGCGGATCTGTCGGGCACGCAGCACGCCTCGGCTCGTCGGGTTCGCCGGGCGCTCGACGTACCAGTCGGCCGTCCACTCCCAGACGTTGCCGGCCATGTCGTGGAGGCCGTAGCCGTTCGGCGGGATACGAGCCGACCGGCGCCGTCGCGCCGTAGCCGTCGTCGCTGGCGCCACGGGAAGTCGCCGTGCCAGTTGTTCGCGAGCCGCTCGCCGGCGGCTCGGGCTCGTCGCCCCAGACGTACGTCGCGCCGTCGAGGCCGCCGCGCGCCGCGCGCTCCCACTCGGCCTCGGTCGGCAGCGACTTCCCGGCCCAGGCGGCGTACGCCTCGGCGTCCTCGTAGGCGACGTGGACGACCGGCTGGTCCTCGCGCCCGTCGATCGAGCTGCCCGGCCCGTCGGGGCGCCTCCAGCACGCGCCCGGCGTCCACGTCCACCACTGGCTGATGTGGCGCAGGTCGACCGGCCCGGCCGTCATCGTGAACACGAGCGAGCCGGGCACGAGGTTCTCGGGCGGCGCGCCCGGGAAGTCGGCCGGGTCGAGCGGCCGCTCGGCGACGGTGACGTAGCCGGTCGTCCTCGACGAACGCCGCGAACTGGCGGTTCGTCGCCTGGCAGCGGTCGATCCAGAAGCCGTCGACCGCGACGCGTGCGGGCCGGCGCCTCCTCCGGGTAGTGGTCGTCCGAGCCCATCACGGAACGCGCCCGGCGGGATCCAGGTCGATGCCACGCCGGCTGCCGACGCTCGCTCGCTCAGTGGCCGGACGGTGAGCACCGCCTCGAGCTTCGCGACCGCCTGGTCGATCGTGAAGCTCGCCGCCTTCTGCCGCGGCGGGAACTCCTCGAACGTCGCGAGGAACTGCGTCGATCACGGTCCGTCGCCGCGAGCACGAGGTAGGCGTTGTCGAGGAACCAGTCCCAGTAGGTGTTCGAGGTGATGTCGGCGCGCTCGAACGGGTCGGTGCGCAGGTTGAAGAGCTTCGGGACGCGCAGCACGACGAACGGCTCGGCCCAGATCTGCAGCGTTCCCTGGCACGCGCTGCTCCATGAACACGACCTTCCAGTTGTCGAACCGCAGCGCGAGCACGTCGCCGTCGTCGGAGAAGTAGACGAAGCCCTGCCGCGGGCTCTTCTCGACCTCGCCGGTCAGGTACGGCAGCAGGTTGTAGCCGTCGATGTGCACCTTGAACGTCTTGTCGCCGGCCGTGTGCCCTGCCTTCAGCTTCTCGACGATGTCCGGCTCGCCGGCCGCCGCCAGGAACGTCGGCAGCCAGTCGTGGTGCTGGACGATCTCGTTCGAGACGACGCCGGCGGGGATCTTGCCGGGCCAGCGGATCAGCTCCGGGACGCGGAAGGCGCCCTCCCAGTTCGTGTTCTTCTCGCTGCGGAACGGCGTCATCCCGCCGTCGGGCCAGCGTGTTCATGTGCGGCCCGTTGTCGGTCGAGTAGATGACGATCGTGTTCTCGGCGATCCCGAGCTCGTCGAGCTTGTCGAGCAGCGTGCCGACGACCTTGTCGTGGTCGATCATCGTGTCGTGGTAGGGCGACTGCCAGCGCCCGGCCTGCCCGACGCTCTCCGGCTTCGGGTGCGTGCGGAAGTGCATGTGGGTGGTGTTGAACCAGACGAAGAACGGCGTGTCCGGCCTCGTGCTGGCGCTCGATGAAGTCGAGCCGCGTGCTCGAGCACCTCGTCGTCGATCGTCTCCATCCGCTTCTTCGTCAGCGGGCCGGTGTCCTCGATCCGCTGCTTGCCGACCCGGCCCCAGCGCGGCTCCTCGGTCGCGTCGTCCTCGTCGGTCGCCCAGCGAGTGCAGCACGCCGCGCGGCCCGAAGCGCTCGCGGAAGTGCGGGAAGTCCTCCGGCGGGCGGGTAGTTCGGCAGCTCCGGGCTCCTCCTCGGCGTTCAGGTGGTAGAGGTTGCCGAAGAACTCGTCGAACCCGTGCACGGTCGGCAGGAACTCGTTGCAGGTCGCCGAGGTGGTTCTTGCCGAACTGCCCGGTCGCGTAGCCGAGCGGCTTCAGCAGCTCGGCGATCGTCGGATCCTCCGCCTGCAGGCCGACGTCGGCGCCGGGCATCCCGACCTTGCTCAGC
Source organism: uncultured Thermoleophilia bacterium (assembly GCA_963708505.1). Taxonomy (GTDB): domain Bacteria; phylum Actinomycetota; class Thermoleophilia; order Gaiellales; family Gaiellaceae; genus PALSA-600. Next base: position 42,588 of record CAVPST010000007.1, on the reverse strand, counting down.
CCGGTGCGGAAGCACGCTCTGCCCGGTGATGAACGACGACCGGCCCGGCGGTGCAGCTCTGCTCGCCGTAGGAGTCGGTGAACCGCATCCCCTCGTCGGCGATCCGGTCGATGTTCGGCGTGCGGTACCCCATCAGCCCGTCGCTGTAGCAGCTCAGGTTCGTGATCCCGATGTCGTCGCCCCAGATCACGAGGATGTTCGGCTTCTCGGCGTCAGCCATCACCACTCCCTTCCACGCAGAATCGAGTCCCCGGGTCGCCTGCAGTGTCAGGGCGTCGGGTGCGGAATGTCATCACCCGTTCCGGGCGATTGGAGCATCACGCGGTAGGGTTGCGCCGGTGAGTGCCCGCAGCACGCCGGCTGAGATAGCTCACGCCGCCGGCGAGAGTTTCTCGGCTTCGCCCGACGAGAGGCTCAACGAGCTGATGCAGGCTTTCGTCGCGCACCTGCACGCGTTCGCGCAGGAGGTTCGCCTCACGCCGGCTGAATGGGCGCGGGGGATGGAGATCCTCGCCGAGACAGGCCGGTTCACGACCGAAGCCCGGCACGAGTTCATCCTCTGGTCGGACGCCCTGGGGCTCTCGATGGCCGTCGACGCCCTCGACGATCCGCGCGACCCGGCCGCCACCGAGTCGACGGTCGAGGGTCCCTTCCGGGCTCCAGGATCCCCAGAGCGGCCGAACGGGGCGACCATCAGCGAGCAGGCCGGCGGCATCCCGCTGTGGATGTACGGTCGCGTGCTCGACCTCGACGGTGCTCCCGTTCCCGGCGCCGAGCTCGATATCTGGCAGAACGGCCCCAACCGTCTCTACGCGGTGCAGGATCCGGACTCGGACGAGCATCATCTTCGCGGCCGGTTCCGCACTGGGGCCGACGGCATGTATGCCCTGCTGGCCGTCCGGCCGACGGCGTACCCGATCCCGGACGACGGTCCGGTCGGTGCGATGCTCAGGGCGACGGGACGGCATCCCTGGCGACCCGCGCACATCCACGTCGCCGTCTCCGCGCCGGGCTACCGGACGGTCGTCACCCACATCTTCGATGCCGAGTCGGAGTTCCTCGACTCCGATGCCGTCTTCGCCGTGAAGCCGTCGTTGATCAAGACGTTCGAGACACGCGAGAGCGCCGATCCCGAGCGTCCCGACGGCGTCGCCGGTGACTGGGCGTCCGTCGAGGTCGACCTCGTGCTCGACCGAGCCCGCCCGTCTCAAACAAGCACGGAGGGCGCGACGCGCTCGGCGAACAGCTCGAGCTGAGCCAGTTCGTCGCCGAGCGGCCACACGAAGATGCGGCTGGCCCCGGCTCTTGCGAAGTCGCTCAGCCGTTCGGCGCACAACTCGGCGGAGCCGATCGGAAGCGACAGCTCACGCAGTGCCTCCACCGGTCGCCTCAGCATCGGAGCAAGGACCTCGGTCAGCATGTGCTCGGCCCGTTTCGAGTCTTCCGTGATGTAGAGCCAGGCGGTCGCGACCGCGTTCGTGACCGACTCCGGGCTTCGCCCGGCCAGCCGAAGCTCGTCCGAGATGGCGTCGAGGCTCTCGCGGAAGCGATCCGGCGTCGTGTTGTAGGCAGAGGCCAGCCAGCCGTCGCCGTGGTGTGCGACCAGCCGGAGACCCGAACGAGACCCCCAGCTCGCAACCCAGAGCGGCGGCCGCGGCTGCTGGGCCGGCCGTGGTTCCAGGACGATCCCGTCGCTCGAGTAGAACTCCCCTTCGAAGCTCGACGCGCCGTCCTCAAGCAATTCACGAAGCACGCTCAGCGACTCCTCAAAACGCCGTCGCCGCTCGTCGAATGGGACGCCGACCGCCGCGTAATCGGCGGCCGACGAGCCGGGGCCGACGCCGACGATCAAGCGGCCGTCCGAGAGGATGTCGAGCGCGGCAAGCGTCTTCGCGAGCTGCACCGGGCCGCGAATGACGGGAAGCGCGATCGTGGTCGCGAGCGCGAGGTCTCCCGACTCCTCGATGACGGCGGCCAGCGACGTCGGCCCGTCGAGCCACGGCCTGCTGAAGAGCAGATGGTCGTTCGCGCAGAGGTAGCGGAAGTCGAGTACGCCGGCACGGCGCGCGTACTCCTTCAGACCGTGGAGCGACGGTCTCGTTCCGAGGTCGATCAATGGGAGGTGGGCGCCGTATTCCATCTGCCTGCGGTCGCGCCTCGCGGACCATAGTGGCCTGGAGTTGCGGCGCGTCGAACGAGCTAGCCCGCTTCCTGCTCCCCCGATTCTTCGCACTCCAGACAGACCCAATCCCCAGTGTGTCCAGCCTGAGCGCTCAGCGCCGCCGGGACCATCGTCACGCCACAAGTGGCGCAGATTGGTGGCCGCTGCTCATCCACGCCGGCAGTGAGCATCAGGCGGTGGCAGTGGGTGATCGCGAGCGGCTCCAACTCGACCACAGCCATACAGCGAAGCCGAGCGCGGCGATTGCGAGGAACAGCAGGATCCACTCGACCGGGGCAGAGGTGTTTGCCTGGAGGACTTGCCGGCTGGAGTCGGGCGTGACGACGGAGGCCCCCGGGGGCGAGAGGATGTGCGGTCCAATTGCTCCCGAGGTGACGAGTGACACCTTGGGTTCCCCTGTCAGGAGCAGCAGCGCCGCAACGATCAGCATGATCGCCGCAAGGGAGGTGAACGCCACGAGAACGAGTGGCCTGCGGCGGGCGTTCCCTCGGCTGCGCGGTTCGGGGATGATCCCTCGCTCGGCCGCCCACGAAGCAGCGAACGAACGCGGATCAAACACACTGCTTCCGAGGAACTCCTCGGCGGAGACGCCTTCGGCCTCGGCATCTCCGAGGTCGGAGGCCAGGTCTGTCGCCATCTCCTCGGCGAGTGGATCGGGGACGCCGAGGCGCCTCCACTCCAGGCGGCACTGCTCGACGAAATCACTCATGAGACCACCTCGACTTTCACGGGAGCGAGCACCGCATCGACGGCATCGCGGGCCGCTCGCCATTCGGAAACGCCCAGCGCGAGTGCCAGCCGCCCCGTGCTCGAGGGGCGGTAGTACTTCCGCGGCGGGCCTCCGTTACTTGCGGCCCGGTACGTCTCGACCAGGCCATCACGCTCCAGGCGTCCCAGCAACGGATAGATGGAGCCCTCGCCGACGATCGCAAGGCCGCGGTCCCGCAGCCGTTTGGTCATCTCGTAGCCGTAGGCCGGCCCCTCGTCCATCACCGCCAGCAGACAAAGATCGAGCACACCGCGCAGCAGCTCCGTTCGCCGCTGGGTGCCGAGTGCCATGCACCGCAAGGTACCAGCAGGACCCTTGCCTCGCAAGTCTTATTTAATTCGATTGATCCATGCCCCAGCAGACACTGCACACCGCGCGGCTCACGCTGGTGCCGCTCGTCGACGAGCACCTCGAGTGGGAGGTCGAACTCGACTCGGATCCCGAGGTGATGCGCTACCTCAGCGGTCGGGCCAGCTCGCGCGAGGAGGTCGAGGCCGGCCACGCACGGCGGCTGACAAGAGCGCAGAAAGTCGATGGACTCGGGTTCTGGATCGGACTCGTCGACGACGAGTTCGTCGGCTGGTGGACGCTTCAGCCCGCCCACGGCCCCGACCAGCCCGATGACCCGGGCGTCGCCGACCTGGGCTACCGACTGCTTCGGCGCCACTGGCGCAAAGGCCTCGCCTCGTCGGGGGCGCGGGAGTTGGTGCGCTACGGCTTCGATGACATCGGGCTCGACCGGATCATCGCCCAGACCCTCAGCGCCAACGCGGGCTCGCGAGCCGTGATGGAGCGCGTCGGCCTCACCTACGTGCGGACATTCCCCTCCTCGATGACCGGGCCGGTGGAGGGCCTCGAGGAGGGCGAGGTGGAATACGAGATGACGCGCGAGCAGTGGGTGCGCCGTGCGACATAGCTCGGGAGGAGAAGCTCGCAACAACGTCGATTAACGTCTGAACGATGCGTCCTTGGCTTGCTGCTTCGGTGCTGGTCGTCTGCCTGGCGGCGTTCGTCGCGATCGAGTCGAGTGCCGCAACGCCGCCGGCTCGGCTCGTCGTCTTCACGCAATACGTAGACAACGGCCCGGGGGAGGACGACGACGCGACGCTCTACATCGTCCGGCTTGGAGATCGGACGGCGCGCCGGTTGACCGTTCCCTGCGTGGATTGCTCGGACGAAGCGCGCTGGTCGCCCGATGGGAGCACAATCGCGTTCTCAGGTTGGAACGGGTCGACCTCGGGGATCCTTGCGATTCGTCCCGACGGGACCGGCCGGCGAATGCTCTGCGCGTCGACGAAGCGCAACCACTGGTGCGACGAGTATCCGGCCTGGTCTCCGGATGGTCGCGAGATTGCGTTTGCCCTGGCGCGCGGCGGGATCGGAATCGAGTCGGTGGGAGGAGGCAGTGTCAAGCTGGTGCCGCACTCGGGCGGCTACGGCGTCACCGGGCTCGACTGGTCGCCGTCCGGCGGACAGCTCGCGTTCGAGTCGCGCTTCGACGCGGTCGACGCGATCGGCGCGGACGGAACCCATGCCCGGCGGATCGCCTCCGCCGCGATCGAGCCGCGCTGGTCGCCGGACGGGACTCGGCTGCTTTCGAAGTCGGAGGATCAGCTCCGGCTCCTGATCCTGACGACGAGGAATCGGCGTTCCATGTCGCTGGCGGTGAGCGCTGATTCGGCCGGGTGGTGGGACGGATCGAGCGTCTTCTACGCAGCCGGCGGCTTCTATGTCTACGCCCTGGCGACTCGCACGGCACGGCGTGTCGGACCGCTTCCCGACGTCTGCAATGGGGCCGGTCGCAGCTGCGGGGCTTTCGATCTGCAGCCTGCACCCTGACGGCGCCGTCTTCCTTGCCTGGCCGACGTGCGGCTAAGCGTTGCCGGACTTCGCGGAGCTCATCGAGAAGGGCCGCGGGTCGAAGCGCGTGTCGTAGGTGAACTGCCCGAACCCGACATAGAACAACGTCCCCTTCTTCACGACGTCGGGCCCGCTGAACGTGCCTCGCCACGTGGTGCCCGGCTTCAGGGTCGCGGGTACGTCGGGGGCGAACGTCGTGGCCGGGAGTGGGATGAGCTGCTTGATGCCGCCGCCGCTGTCGGTTCGGACGATCAGCGAGAACGGCTGGTTCGGGTACACGACCGGCGTTCCGGGCGGCGCCGAGGGCGCGACCTGCACCGGCACGCTGCCGACGTTCGCGAGCGTCGCGTGCACGCGCCATCCTTCTTGGCCGATCTCGACCGTCGACACCTTCGCCTCGAGATAGCCGTGCCCGAGGACGGGCGCGCGCGAGTTCGGTGTTGTGATCATCCCCTCGATCCGCGTCACGTCGTCCGAGCCGAGCTTGACCGCGTGGACGGGCGGCACGAGTCGTGCCGCCGTGGCCGACCGGGCACCAGGGTGCGCCACGGCGATTGCGAGGAGCGCGGCGACGAGAGCGGCGACGGCGATGTTGAGGGCGAGCCGCGCGCGCGGCCGCGCGTCGATCGTCCGCGGCAGCGGGATCAGCCCGCTCGCACTGCGCTGGCGGATCCGCGGGTCGAGCATCGCGCCGGCGACGTCGGCGGCGAGGTTCAACAAGACGACGAATGCGCCGACGACGATGACGATCCCCGCCGTGAGCGGCAGGTCGAACCCGCCGGTGGCGCCGCTCAGCGCCCGGACGGCGAGGGCGCCGAGTCCCTGCAGCCCGAAGACCGTCTCGATGTAGATCGCGGCCGTCAGGGCGGTGCCCGCGTCGATCGCGAGCATCGGCAGCAGCGGTCCCATCGCGTTGCGCAGGGCGTGGTGGCGCAGGACGCGCAGCTCCGACGCCCCTTTGGCTCTCGCAGTCGAGATGTACGGCTCGGTGTACGTCTCGAGCAGCCGCACGCGCACCATCCGCAGGTACAGCGGCAGGAAGAACAACGCGAAGACGAACCACGGCACCGCGAGGTGCGCCGCCCAGTCCACGGGCCCGCCACAGCCGGCCTGATTCGTGCGTGTCAGAGGGCAGTAGCTGAAGTCGAAGACGTGGAGTTGCTGGGCGAAGAAGTCTCGGATGATGATCGCGAGCACGAAGGGGTGGATCGCGAGGCCGACCACGCTGCCGGCGAGGACGCCGCGGTCGACGGCAGTGCGCGCGCGCGCGGCCGCGAGCGCACCGAGCGGCACGGCCAGCAGCAGCATCAGCACGACACCGCCGACGACGAGTGAAGCCGTCACGGGGAGCGCGTCGCCGATCATCGTGCCGACGTGTGTCTTCTGCGTCCAGGAGTCGCCGAAGTCGCCGTCGCGCACGACGTGCCAGACCCAGTCCGCCCACTGCACGAACACCGAGCGGTCGATCCCGAGCTGGTGGTCGGCCGCCTTGATCATCGCGTCGGTCGTCGTCGTGTGCGGCCCGCAGGCGACCACCAGGCACGCCGGGTTGGTCGGGATCTCGTTGAACACCCAGAACGTCAGAAACGTCAGCAACGAGATGAGCAGGAGCCCGGAGAGGAGGCGCCTCAGGATGAAGACGATCAACGCTCGGTCCTAGGATCGAGCGCCGAGCGAAGCCCGTCGCCGATCAGCGCGAGGCAGAGGACGGTGAGAAAGAGCAGGATCGCGGGCGCCCACTTGACGATGTCCGAGGTCGCGCCGGCGAGCAGGCTGCCCTGGTTCGGGTTGTAGTTGAGCAGCGTCCCCCAGGCCTGAGCGAGCATGCTGCCCCAGCTCGCGGTGCCGAGCCGGACGCCGAAGTTGAGGACGGAGAGCGACGCCTCGAGCACGATCACGGTGGCCCCGACCAGCGTGCCCCAGACGATCAGCGGCCCTGTGAGGTGCGGCAGTAGCTCGCGGCGGACGATGCGCAGGTCGCGGGCGCCGGTCATGTACGCGGCCTCGACGAACTCCTGCTCGCGCAGTGAGACGACCAGCGTCCGCACCACGCGGGCCGGGTAGAACCACGAGAACAATCCGATCACGAGCGCGAGCGCGAGGATCCCGGGCTGGAGGAGACCGTAGATCGTCCAGTTCTCGAATCGCTGCGCCGCCGTCTGGCCAAGGGCGATCACGAGCAGCAACAGCGGGAACGCCATGAAGAGCTCGGTGACGCGGCTGATCACCGCGTCGATCGCGCCGCCGAAATAGCCGGCGAGGGTGCCGAGGACTACGCCGATGAGCAGCGCGACGAGCGTCGCGATGAACGCGATCTCGAGCGACACCTGGCCGCCGGCGAGGAGCCGCAGGAGTTCGTCGCGCTGCAGCGGTCCGTCGCCGCCGAGCACCAGGAACGCGTTGCCTTCCGGCGTCTTGACGTGCTTCCACCAGGTGGCGGGGTGCGGGTTCGCCTCCGAGATCGGCACGGCGAACGGCTGGTCGGGCCCGTGCCCGAGGAGCTTGACGAGTATCGGCTCTCCGACGAAGCAGGCGAGGACGATCACCGTCAGCACGATCAGGGCGACGAGCGCCGTCCGGTCCTTGCGGAAGCGCCGCCAGACCAGACCGCCGCTCGTCGGTGCGGCGAACGCCGCGCCCTGTGCTCCCGTTGCTGTGTCGGTCACCTCGTGGACGCCGAGAGAATCTGCCGGAGCGTCAGCCGCGTCGGAACGGCGGTGTCGGCGCTGACCGGCTCGTCGTTCGGGCCTCGCACTGTGAGCCGGTAAACCACGCTGCCTGGCGGCCAGGAATAGCTGAACGAACCGTCGGCATTGAGCGGCACGATCACGCGAACGGCCGACTCACCGAGCTTCGCGGCCACGTCGATCTCGATCTTCGCAGCACCCTTGATCAGGACCTTCCCGCTGATCCTACGGTCGCCGTGAAGACGAAGCGGCTGCGGCGGCTGCTGGTAGTACGACCACGTGACACCGCCGCGCGTGTGGAACTCGAGCGTCATCGGCATCTCACGGGCGAGCACCTGGTTTTGCTGCGAGGGCTGGTACACGAAGAAACGGTCGAGTCCTGCAGTGATCGGCTCTGCGATCCCGTTGTCGTAGACCGCGCGCGCCGATGTGGTCCCTGCCGGCAGGCGTCCGAACTGCACGATCGGCGGCGAGGCACCGCGGTCGGACTCGAGGTAGGAGACGCCGGGCGCGGTCGCGTCCGAGATGAGCTCGCCGTTCGGCGCCCGCCGGGTTCGCCCGCAGGTGAACCCGTAGATCACGCCCTGTGCTGTCCCGATGAGCTCCGAGCAGTAGTTGCCGTTCCGGTCGGCGATCGAGTAGAGCGTCGCAGCGGACGACGCCGCAACGACCCGCGCCGTCTGCAGTCGCAGGCCTGGCTCGTGGACCAACGCGTAGCGAGCCTGCAGGTGCAGGTCGCTCTGCACGCTCCGCGGAGCCGGGCTGCCGAGGAGGGAAGAGCCGAGTGCAACGCCCGCGGAGGCGGCGCACGCAGCGGCGACCGCGACGACGGCGAGACGCCGCGCGTGCCGGCGGCGCCGACGGACCGCTGCGCGCCGGAGATCATGGCCGAGCGCGTACAAGTCGGCCGGCAGCAGCATCAGGCGGCTCCTGCGAGCCGGGCGCGAAGCGCTCGGAGGGCTCGGGTGACGCGCATCCGGGCCGCGGGCGAGGCCACGGCGAGCCGCTCCGCGACTTCGTCGAACGTGAGCTCCTGCACGACACGCAGGTCGAGCGCCGCCCGCTCGGCGCCGGAGAGCGCCCCCAGCGCGTCGCGCAGGTCGGCGGCGAGCCGCCGGGCGTCGACAAGCTCGTCGGCCTCCTCATACCCGCCGTAGTCGCGCAACGGCATGTCGAGCCGCCGCCTCGCGGCTGTCTCGACGCGCTGCCGGCGCCGATACTGAAAGAGGAGGTTTCGGCCGATCCCGTACAACCACGCGACGGCCTGCGGGTCGGTCGAACCCCGGAACCGCCGGAGCGAGACCAGCGCCTGGGCGAACGTCTCCGCGGTCAGGTCGTTCGCGACCTCGATGCTTTCAGTCTCACGCCGAAGCCATGCGCGCAGGTGCACCGCATGGCGCTCGTAGAAACGACAGAAAGCGTCCGGGTCGCGCCGGGCGCGGCGAAGGAGGTCGGCGTCACCCACCTACAGTTGAGTGTCGTTCATCCTCCGGCGTGCAACAACGGACGTGAAGCGTTCCCGGCGGAGCAGGCCGCAGAGCCGTTTAGAGCCACAGGCACGAGGGAAGCCTCTCTCGGAGTCAAATGACCCTGTCGCAACGGCACCGGTCCCCGACCCAGGCGGATGCACCCGCGTCCGACAAGCCGACGGACGAGGCGGCGACACGCGTCGGTTCGACGCGGCCGGACGATGGTCTCTTACTGGTGAGCGCGGCAAGATCGTTCTCGCACGACCATATGACGAGCATCGCAGCCGCGCTCGCCTACTACGCGTTCCTCGCCATTCCGGCCGCGTTACTCGTCGCTGTCGGCGTGTTCAGCCTCCTGGCCGGGCCTGGCGCGGTCTCGACCGTCGTCGCGAAGCTCGACGGCATCATGCCGGCGCAGGCCGCCGGGCTGCTGCGAACGAGCCTCGATAACGCGACGCGTCATCATCAGACCGGGATCGTCGTGTTGGTGGTGGGAGCTGTGATCGCGCTCTGGTCCCTCACGGGCGCGATGCAGAACCTGATCTGGGCGTTGAACGTTGCCTACCATCGTGAGGAGAGCCGCGGCTTCGTTCGCCGGCGGATCACCGCCATCACCATGATCGCGTTCGCGCTGCTCGGTTTCGCTCTCGCCTTCGGCGTGCTCGTACTCGGCCCACACGTGTCGCACTGGGTCGGAAACGCCGTCGGGGCACGGACGCCGGTGGAGGTCGCCTGGTACATCGCCGAGTGGCCGCTGCTGGTTGCAGGACTGCTGCTCGTGTTCGCAGGGCTGATGTACCTCGGTCCAAACGTGGAGCAGCGACGCTGGCGATTCCTCACGTTCGGATCGGTGCTGGCACTCGCGATCTGGCTCGCTGCGTCAGGTGCGTTCAGCTTCTATGCGAGCAGGTTCGGCTCGTACAACAAGACGTGGGGCGCACTGGCCGCAGTCGTCGTGATGCTGACGTGGCTGTGGCTGAGCGCAGTGGCGCTGCTGTTCGGCGCGGAGGTCAACGCCGAGGTCGAACGCCGTCGGGCGCCAGAGCGGGCGCTACTTGCCGAATCGCTCGACGAGCAGGCCGTGGCGGAGACCTCGGTCGCTGACGGTTAGCTCGTCGCGGCCGAGTTTCTCGAGCACGGTGCGGACGATGCAGGCGCCGGCGAGGATGACCTCGGCGCGCTTCGGCTGGAGGCCTGCGATCTCGCGACGCTGGTCGGCCGACCGGGTGCGGTAGAGCTCGATCTGCCGATCGATCTCGGCGCAGGCGAGGATCGAGCCCTGGACGACGTTCGAGTCGTAGGTCGCGAGGCCGTGCTCGACTGCGGCAAGGTTCGTGACGGCCCCGCCCATACCGACGAGAATGTCGGGAACGGGCCGGCCGTTCAGGCGTGCGAGGTCGGCCGCGATGGCGTTCATCGCCACGGACAGCGTCTCCTCGCTGATCGCCTCGTCAAGGCGGTAGCGCTCCGTGAAGCGCGCTGAGCCGACGTCGACGCTGAACAGCTCGTCGACGCGATCGCCGTGCCCGAATGTGAACTGCGAGCTGCCGCCGCCGCTGTCGAACACTACGAGCGGCCCGTCCTGGGATCCGTGGGCCGCCTTCACGGCCAGATAGGCGAGCCGCCCTTCCTCGTCGCCTGTGATCACCTCGACGTCGACGCCCGCCGTCCGGCGCGCGGCTTCGACGAGCGTGTCGCGGTTCGGTGCGGCCCGAAGCCCAGCGGTCCCGACCGCTGCGATCGCTTCCACCTTGTTCTGCCGCGCCTCGTCGGCCATCGCTGCGATCGCGCGGACAGTCCGCTGGATCGGCTCGTCCCCGAGTCGCCCACTCTCGTCGACGCCCTCACCCAACCGCGTCACATCCGCGCGGTCGACGATCGTCGTCCAGGCGCCGTCGGCAGCGCGCTCGCCGATCAGGAACTTCACCGAGTTGGTGCCGACGTCGATGACCGCGAACCGGTGTGCGCCGAACCCGACGAGCGCCTTGAGGCCGCGTGCGACGTTGACGTTCGCGCGCGCAGCCAGTCCGAGCTCGCGCACGACAGCGATCACGAGCGAGGGGTCCTCCGATTCGACCGCGATCGTCCTCGTAGCCCCGCGGTCGGTGCGCACATCGGTCAGCTCGGCCATGCAGCCCGCGACCGTGTAGTGCGCGCGCCGCTTGTGCACGTTCACTGCCAGGAGGTCGTCGCTCGGCTCGGCAAGCTCGTCGAGAAGCTCGTCGAGGGTGTACTCGATGCGCTTCGTCGCGGGAACGGCGGTGCCCAGGGCGTCGAACACTGCGCCGACCTCGACAGCCGGTAGCGGGAAGGCAGCCTTGATGACGGGCTTCCACTGCTCGAGTCCGTCCTCGTTCACGGACTGAAGGAGCTTGACGTCCATCAGCCCGGCGCGAACCTTGACCGACGCGTCGCTCGCGCGTGACAGCAGGTAGACCTCGTCGCTTTCGTCAACCCGCTCGACCGGGTGCGCGCCGAGCCGGTCCTCTGCGTCGCCGAAGCTCTTGCCGAACGCACGCCATTCCCAGCGAAACGCGTCCGAACGGCCCGGCACCGGATCCTGTCCGGTCATGCAGACGGCTGCCCGAAATGCTCAGACGACATTCCTGGATCGTTGCGCAATGCGATCGTTCGGCGCAGGTTGCCTTGGGGAATCGTCGAGGCGACGGCAACGGAAGGATTACGCGCTGACTGTATTCTTACGGCCGCTGCGCAGTTACTGGGAGGGCGTGGCGGACGATCGACAGATAGAGATGCCGCAAGAGGCATGTTTTGGGCGGTTAGCTCAGTTGGGAGAGCACCAGCTCGACAAGCTGGGGGTCACTGGTTCGAGCCCAGTACCGCCCACTCGACGAAGTCCCTGGAAATAGAAAGATCGCGGAGGGCGCCGGCAGGCGCCCTCCGCCGTTTTCGGGCTTAGGTCTAGCGAAGGTCTAGCGTTCAGGCTCCGAAGCCTGCGTTCGCCACTGTTCTCGCCGATGGCAGCCGCGGCCTCGTCGTTGAGTCCGCCGTAGACGGTTTCCTGGAGCGCCGACAAGGCGGTCGCCTCTGCTCATGGACTCCGCTTGATGCGGAGTCGCACAGTGGCCAAGGCCGACGTGCTCGCCTTCATCACGCACTACGGCGAGCAGGAACTGATCATCGTCGACGAGATCCGTCGAGGCTCGCCGCCTCGCAACCGCCGCGGGACCCGATCTGAGGATCCCGAGCTCCTGGCAGAGTGCGTTCCGTGGACGTCGACGCTGCAGAGGTCTGGGCCGCCGTCAACGCGGTGTACGCCGGCTTCCTCGCGGGCGACCGCGCCGCGATCGACGCGAACATCTCCCCCGATGCGACCGTCTGGGACTCCGCGCACGAACCGCTTCTTCGCGGCAAGGTTGACCTCGACGCCGTCCGCGACGCCCGCCCCGCCGACGGCCCGAGCCCCACCGATCTCGAGGCGACCGAACCGGTGATCGATGTCTTCGGCGACCTGGCGCTCGTGCGTCACGTCCTGCTCGTGCACTTGCCCGGCGGCACTGAGCGCATCCGCAACACCTCGGTATGGCGGAAGACCGAGGGGCGCTGGCGCTGCATCCACAACCACGAGGACGTCGTCAGCTAGCGTCACAGCGTGTTCGACTACGCGGCCAGGCAGGGTCTTCTTTCCGAGCGGCTCGAGCGGGAAGGCATCGACGCGCTCTTCCTCGCTCCGTCCGCCGACCTCGAGTACCTGACCGGCGTGGAGCGCCAGCTCCCGATTTTTGGCGAGGTCAACTACGCCCACGGCTGGGTCACCGGCGCTCTCTTCCGGCCCCGCCGCGAGCCTGTCTTCCTCTTCCCGCGCATGTTCGCGGCCTTCGACCTCCGCGAGGAGCCGCAGGGTGAGCTGATCGTCGTCAGCGAGACCGACGACGGCGCGGCGATCTTCGCGCGGGTCGCGAAGCAGGTCGGCGGCACGGGCGGCGTCGCGGTGGGCGACCGCGTCTGGGCCGAGACGACACTCCACCTCGGCCGGTCGCTTGGCTTCGACCGTCTCCGTGCAGGTACGCGCCTCGTCAACGAGCTCCGCCGTACGAAGGACCCCGACGAGCTTGCCGCGATGGTGCGCGCAATCGCCACGGTCGAGCAGGCGATGGCGGCCGTGGCGCCCCTCGTCGTCAACGGCGTCACGATGCTCGAGCTCGCCGAGGCAGTGGAACACGAGCTGCTCGCGGCCGGCTCGCGCACGCCCTCCTTCCCCACCCACATCTTCACCGGCCTCGACGCTGACTCGTTCGACTCGCATACCGAGACGGGGCGCAACCCGATCCCGGAGGGCACATCGGTCATGTTCGACTTCGGCGGAGTCGTTGACGGCTACTGCTCCGACTTCGGCCGCACCGTCTACTGCGGCGATCCGCCGCAGGACTTCCTAGACGGCTACGCGACGATGCTCGCCGCCTACGAGGCCGGCAAGGCGGCAGCGCGGACCGGAGCACGAGCGCAGGAGGTGAACGCCGCCTGCCGCGCGCCAATCGAAGAGGCGGGGCTCGGCGAGCACTTCCGCCACCGCATGGGCCACGGGATCGGCAAGGACGTCCACGAGAGGCCCTTCCTCTCGACCGAGGACGACACCCCGCTCGAGCCGGGCATGACCTTCACCGACGAGCCGTCGCTGATCGTCCCGGGCCGCTGGAGCCTCCGGATCGAGAACATCATCGTCGTCGAGGACGACGGCGGCCGGAACCTCAACTCGTTTGCCGACGACTTGATCGTCAACTCGTAGCCTGCTGCAGCTGCGCCGGCTCACCTCGCCGATCTACAACGGGGGCGGCGGGTCGCCCCCGCCGCCCCCGAGGAACGACCTCGCCTACTTCGGCGCGACCTTCGTGACGTCGACCGAGTAGACCGCGTTGTAGACCGCGTTCTTCAGGTCGGACGTCGCCACGAACACCTGCGTCGGCTGCATCAGAGGGAAGTACGGCCCCGTCTGGTTCAGCTGCCGCTGGAACTGCTGGAACAGCTTCTCGCGCACCTTGCTGTCGGTGGCAACCGCCGCGGCGGCGGCCGTCTTCTCGATCGTCGCCGACGTGCCCTTGTCCCAGCCCGCCCTCAGCCCTACGAGCTCGCCGGGGGCGAACGTGAGGTAATCGGCGGGATCCGGGTAGTCCGGGCCCCACAGCGAGAGGCCGAAGGCCATCTTGCCACTGCGGTAGTTCGTCAGCCACGTGCCGGTCGGCGAGCCCGCCAGCGTCACATTGACGCCGATCGCCTGCAGATTGGCCTGCACCTTCTGCGCAAGCGTCGCGAACGGGACGCCGTTGATCGTCAGGTCGCTCGGGTACTCGAGCGTCACGGAGTCGCCCGCGTGGCCCGACGCTTGCAGCGCCGATTTCGCCTTCGCCACGTTCTGCTTCACCTGGTCGCTCTTCGGCAGCGCGCCGAGGAACATCGACGGGATGATCCCGGGCGTCTGGTAAGCGCCAGGCCCGGCGACCGACAGGATCGACTTGTAGTCGAGGCCGTAGCGGATCGCGTTCTGCCAGCTCTTGTTCGACGTGACCGCCGAGACCTGCGCGTTGTTGTTCGCGAACAGCCAGAAGACCCAGGTCGACGGCTGCAGCGAGACGCTCAGGTTCGACTTGCCCTTCAGCGACTGCGCCTGGTCGGAGGCGAGGTCGATCGCGACCTCATGTGAGCCGCGCTGCACGTTGATCAGCTGCGTCGCCGCGATCATGTTGCGCACGACGACACTCTTCCACGCCGGCTTCGAGCTGCCCCAGTAGTTCTTGCTCGGGGCGAGCGTCACCTGCGACGTAGTGCTGTACTGCTGCAGCGTGTACGGGCCGCTGCCCGCGCCGGCCGACGCCGACGAGTTCAGCCACTGCTCGGCCTTGTCGCCCGTCGAGGCGTTCGAGCCGTCGGTACCGCCGTGAGCCTTCACGAGCTTCGAGTTCAGAATCCCGGTCGACGGGTTCGCGAGGATCGCCGGCAGCTGCCCGTCCGGCGTCTTCGAGCTCATCACCACCGTGTACTTTCCGGGCGCCTTGATCCGCGTGCCCGTGAGGAGGAACGCGGGGTTCCCTTTCAGGTTGATCAGGCGGTTCAGCGAGAAGGCGACGTCCTTCGCGGTCAGCGGGTCACCGTTCGCGAAATGGACGTTCTGCTTCAACTGGAAGATGAACGTCTTCGCGCTGTTCGTCGCCTTGTAGGACGAAACAAGCAGCGGGACAGGATGCGCCAGGTCGCCCTTGTTGTACGTGAAGAGCGTGTCGAAGAGCGCACGGTCGATGATCGACCCGGTCGGGTCGAACGCCCGGCCCGGATCAGAGGTTTTTAGCGTGAACGAGTTGTCGATCACGAGGGTCGAGCTCGCGTCGTGCCGCGAGCTCGACGCGAACGCTGCCGCGGCGCACGTCAGCGCAATGAGCGCGGCGAGCGGCACGAGCCATTGCCGGTGTCTGGCAGGGGAATGGGTCATTCTTTCTCCTCCTAGGGTCTTCCGAGACTATTCGACGGGCGCACCAGGGCGAAGTTGGCGGCGCGGGCCGCAGGGGGCTCCGCCGGCTGCCCCGCCTGCTGCAGCCAGCAGGCCGCCTCTCGGCCGCCCGCGAGCCCGAGGAGCGGCGGCTCCTCGCTGCTGCAGCGGTCGAAGGCGTACGGGCAGCGGGGGTGGAAGCGGCAGCCCGACGGAGGCCGCGACGGGTCGGGAACCTCTCCGGGGAGCGCGTCGGGCAGCGTGCCCTCGCCGTCTGCGTGCGGGACGGCCGCGATCAGCGCCTCGCTGTAGGGATGCGCCGGGCCGCGCCACAACGCGAGAGTCGGACCGGTCTCGACCATCCGGCCGAGGTACATGACGCACACCTCGTCGGCGACGTGGCGGACGATCGCGAGGTCGTGCGAGATCAGCAAGAGTCCCAGCTCGAGCTCGCGCGAGAGCCGGGTCAGCAGGTTCGCGAGCTGAGCCTGAGCCGAGGCGTCGAGCGACGCGAGCGGCTCGTCAAGCACAATCACCGACGGGTCGGCGGCCAGCGCGCGGGCGATCGCGATCCGCTGGCGCTGGCCGCCCGAGAACTCGTGCGGGTAGCGGGATGCAGCATTTGCGGAGAGGCCCACGAGCTCGAGCAGGTCGCCGACCCGTGTGCGCCCGTCGCGGGTGCCGTCGGCGACCTGGCTCCCGACCGTCCGGCGCGGGTTGAGCGAGGAGTACGGGTTCTGGAAGACGAGCTGGAGCCGAACGAGGTCGGCCGGGCGGGCACGGCGCGTCATCGCGGTCACTGGGCGGCCCTCGAACACGACGCTCCCGCCTGCGGCCGGCACGAGGCCGACGGCGGCGCGGGCGAGACTCGACTTGCCGCAGCCCGACTCCCCGACGAGGCCGACGATGCGGCCGCGGTCGACGCTCAGGCTCGCACCGGCGACGGCGCGCACCGTGCCGTCGCGGCCGTGGTAGTCGACGACGACGTCGGTCAGCTCGAGCGCGCTCATCCAGCGAACGGGTCGACGTGGCACGCGAGGAGGCGCGCGCCGACGGGGTCGAGGGGCGGCACCTGCTCGACACACACGTCTCGTACGTAGCGGCACCTCGGATGGAAGGCGCAGCCGGTCGGGATGCGGCCGGGGGTCGGCGGCGTACCCGGGATTGCTACGAGGTCCTGTTCCTTTGTCAGTTCCGGGTGCGGCAGCGCGTCAAGGAGTGCCCGGGTGTATGGATGGCGCGGGTGCTGCAGCACGTCCTTCCGCCGCCCCAGCTCGACGACGCGGCCGGCGTAGAAGATCCCGACGCGGTCGGCGATGCCCGAGAGGACGCCGAGGTCGTGGGTGATCAGGATCACTGCCAGGTCGTGCTCGCGCCGCAGGCGGTCCAGGAGCCGCAGGATCCCCGCCTGCACTGTTACGTCGAGCGCGGTCGTCGGCTCGTCGGCGATCAGCAGCCTGGGCCGGCAGGCGAGTGCGATTGCGATGGCAATGCGCTGGCGCATCCCGCCGGAGAACTGGTGCGGGAAGCGGCCGAGGGCCGCGCGAGGGTCGGGCAGTCGCACCTCCTCGAGAAGCTCGACCGCCCGCGCCTCGGCGGCGGCCCGCCCGAGGCCGAGGTGCAGGCGCACGTGGTCGGTCAGCTGCCGCCCCACCGAGAGCATCGGGTGGAGCGACGTAAAAGGATCCTGGAAGACCATCGCGAGCTCGCGGCCCGAGATCCTGCGCAGGCGACGGCGCGGCATTGCGAGCAGGTCGTCGCCGCCGAAGCGCGCCGTCCCGTTTACCAGGGCGCCTTCGGGGAGGAGGCCGAGTAGCGCGAGCATGGAGATCGTCTTGCCGCTGCCGCTCTCGCCCGCCACCCCGAATACCTCGCCGGGCTGCACCTCGTAGTCGACGCCGTCGACGACCGTCACGTCGCCCGCCGGCGTCCGTAGGCTCACGTGCAGGTCCTCGACCGCGAGGACGCTCACGACTCCTCCGCGCGGCGGGCGGTTTGCGGGTCGAACACGTCGCGCAGGCTGTCGCCGAGGAAGTTGAACGCGAGCACGACCGAGAAGATCGCGAGTCCTGGGAACGTCCCGATCCACCACCACTGGAAGTACTGCGTTCCGTCGGCGACCATCGAGCCCCATTCCGCCAGCGGCGGCTGGGCGCCGAGGCCGAGGAACGAGAGGCCCGCGAGGAGCAGGATTGCGGTTGCCAGGTCGAGCGTCGCCAGCACGAAGATCGGTCCCGCGACGTTCGGGAGCACGTCGCGGAAGAGCGTCCTGCGGCTCGACGATCCGAGCAGCCGCGCGGACTGCACGTACTCCGACTCGCCCACCGAGAGGACGAGCCCGCGCGAGACGCGCGCGTACGACGGCCACGCGACGACGACGATGGCAAGCGCGGCGTTGAAGAGGCCGCGGCCGAGCACGGCGGCGACGACCATCGCGAGGATGATCGGCGGGAACGCGAAGACGAGGTCGGTGAATCGCATGAGCGTGCCGTCGGTCAGTCCGCGGAAGTAACCGGCGATCGCGCCGACGAGGCTGCCGATCGTCAGTGCGAGCGCGACGAGCACGAGTGCGATCGGGAGCGACGCTCGGGAGCCGTAGATGACGCGGCTGAGGACGTCGCGACCGAGTTCGTCGGTTCCGAAGAGATGCGACCAGGAGGGAGACTGCGCAGGCGCGAAGCTCTGCTCGAGCGACCCGTACGGCGCGATCAGCGGCGCGAAGATCGCGATCAGGATCCACGCCACCGCGATAACGACGCCGACGATCGCGAGCGGCTGGCGCCAGGCGACCGGGATTTGCGGGCGCCTCCGCGCGGCCCGCGCCTCGACGGCGGTGGCGGTCATGTGATCCTGATCCGCGGGTCGATGATGCCGTACAGCACGTCCACGATGAAATTGACGGTGACGTAGACGATCGCGACGAAGATGCTGACGCCGGCGATCGCCGGAACGTCGAGGTTGACGGCCGCCTCGTAGGCGTACTGGCCGACGCCGGGCCAGCTGAAGATCTTCTCGACGAGGACCGCGCCGGTGAGCACGTTCGCGAACACGAGCCCGAGCACGGTCACGATCGAGGGCAGCGCGCCGCGCAGGATGTAGCGTCGGACGACGACATGTTCGGGGATGCCCTTCGCGCGGGCCGAGCGGACGTAGTCGTTCCCGACCACCTCGAGCACCGCGGAGCGCGTGAAGCGCGTCAGCAGGCTGACGCTGAACGCCGCGAGCACGAGCGCCGGCAAGATGATGTGGTGCAGCGACTCCGTGAACAGGCCGAAGTTGCCGTCGATCAGCGCATCGATCGTGTAGAAGCCGGTCACGTTCGGCGGTGGAAGCGTTCCCGGGTCGAGCCGCCCGGCGCCGGGGAACCAGTTCAGCCGGTAGAAGCCGACGTAGAGCGCGACCAGGGCGATCCAGAACGTCGGCATCGAGATCCCGGCCAGCGACGTTACGCGCAGGGCGTGGTCAGTCGGCCGGTTTCGGCGTAATGCCGAGACGACGCCGAGCGTGACGCCGACGAACGCCGCGAAGAGCACCGAGTAGAGTGCGAGTTCGGCGGTCGCCGGGATGAACTGCCCGAGGTCGTGCGTGACGGCGTCGTGCGTGAGTGATGACTGGCCGAGGTCGCCGTGCAGCAGATGGTCGAGGTAGAGCAGGTAGCGCTGCGGGAGCGGTTTGTCGAGGCCATAGTGGTGTCGGAACGCCGCGACGGCGGCGGGGTCGCCTGCGGCCTGCTCGCCGAGGTTCGTCGCGACGGCGTTCGACGGCACGAGCTGCGTCAGAAAGAACACGACGGCCGTGATGCCGATCATCAGCAGAACGAGCGCGGCGAAGCGGCGCAACACGAAGCGCGCGAGGCCGTGCGCGCGGCCGAAGCGCCGCAAGCGCACGGCCGGAGCCTCGGAGATGGCGGTCGGAGCAGTCGCCACGTGGCGACCGATCGTAGCGGGGGTTACCTCGTCGTCCGGAGCGCGCGCTCAGACGGTGACGCTGACCGGTGAGGTTGCGATCCAGAGGGCGGTCAGGACGAAAACGGCGCACTCGATGGACAGCATCGCCACTCGCAGCTTCGGCGAGGTCAGCTTGGTGCTCATGCCTGCGAAGAACAGCGCCGACGCGAAAAGGACGACACCGAGCACGTAGTTCAGGGGCCCCGGCACCAGCGGGGCCTCTCTCGTACTCGCCTACCAAGCCGTCTCGCCGGACGCGATGAGGAAGGACCGGTTCGGGCGGCCCTGAACGCTGGCTGATGCCGCACGTGCTGAGTGCCTTCGGTGAGACGCCTTCGGCAGCCGGGCTGAGGCCGCGCCCGTTTCTTCGGCACACCGCTGCCCAGACGCAGGCCGCCTAGGCAGCGCCGCTGATTCTGCTCGCCCAGACCCGTCAGGCCGAAAGAGACAAGGAGGCACTGGATCTCCTCCGAGGTGCACCGGGAAGAGGTGATGCTCCACATGCAGCAGCGCGAGGCAGCGATCAAGAGCGACACGGAGGGGTTGAAGCTGCTGATGAGGCGAACACCGTCCTGACCGAGGAGGACGAGGCGTTGACCGAGAAGATCGAGGTGCTCACTCGGAGGATTCACGCGCGGCTCCCCCTCGGGTGAAGCCAGGCGAGACCGAGAGTCACTCGCTTGAGTCGAGCGACTGTAGATCGTCGCGACTAGGCTTCCTGCATGAGTCGGCTGCGTGCGTTCCTTGATCGATTGCCGGGCGCGCACCGGCCGCCGACCGGCCCGCTTACAACCTCTGAGCAGAGCGAGGCCGACGAGTTGCAGCGGGAGACGCTTCGGGAGGACCAGAAGCGGGTTGAACGCGAGCGAGAAGCAAAGGGTCCGTCATCCGGCAAGCACGATGAGGGAGAGACAAGCTCGGGCTAGCCTTCCGTGTTTCGTTGTCCGCGCGCGCAACCTCCCACACCCCGTACAGGCGCCATCGAGCGAGACAGGGTCCATCGGCGGAGTGCTACGCGCACCCACCACGCCGGCCGGCCCCGGAGCGTCCCGCCCGTATAGCCGATGTCTACGCGCTCTCGCGGAGTGCCCGGGCGACGGCCTCGGCGGCCGTGCGCACGCCGAGCTTGGCTTCCAGGCGCGCGAGCCGCTCGCGGACGGCGTGAAGGCTGAGGAACAGCTCCCAAGCGATGTCCGCCTCGTCGTCCATTGCGGTGGCCGCGCGCAAGCACTTCGGTCTCGCGCGCGGTCAGCCCGAGGCGGTCGAGCGCGTCCGTGCCGGAAGCTCGTGACCTGCTCCTCGAGCAGCAGCGCGTGAGGATCGCCGGGCAGCAAGTGGACGGTCAGGCGCCGGCCGTCACGCACGCTGACGAGCGCCGGGCGCGGCGGCAGCGCCAGCCACTCGGCAACCGGCCTCGGTAGCCAGCCCGGGTGTTCGGCCGCCCCGAAGTGCTCGGCGAGCCAGCGCTCGGCGTCGAGGCTCGAGTACTCGATCTCGCCGTAGCGGTCGAGCAACACGACGGCGGTACCGGGCGGCGGATTGGCGGCGAGCGCGCGGACGAGGCGCTCGCGCGCCTCCGCGGCCCTCAACGCGTCCTCGAGGACGGGGCGCACGAGATCGAGGACATCACGGTCGCGCTCGGAGAACTCACGCTCGGTGCGGCCGAGTCCGGCGACGACCACCTCACGACCCCCTGCGCGGACGCCGATCGCGATGCCGTACTCGACGCCGGATCGGTGGAGCAGGTCGCCGTACAGCTCGCTGTGGGACAGGCGGCGGGGCTCGACGGCCTCGGAGAGGCGCAACGCCGGACGCCGACGGACGGCATGCGCGAGCAGGAGCGGATGACCCACCGCGTCGCCCACGATTGTCTCGAAGGCGCCGGGCGGCTCGGCCGCGGAAGGGACCGCCTCGTGGCGGACGGCGCCGGTGGCGAGCTCGACGCGGTCCCACGTCAGCACGTCTGCGGGGACGAGACCGGCGAGTCCCTGCAGAGCCAGGGCGGCGCAACTCGGCCGCCGTCCGAGCGTCGGAGAGCGCCCGGGCGAACCCGTGCACCGCACCCACGTCTAGGTCGGCGAGCCAGGGCATGGCGAAGCCACCTCCGAAGATACACCTCCGGTCTAAGTCGACGCTCCTCACGAGCTGACACGCCGACGCGATGTGCTTGTGACTGTTGTCACTTCGCTGCTACCTTGACGACGGTTACGGGTAGTCGCGGCCGACGCAACTGCGAGCGCCAGACGGCTTCTTCTCGTGTGTGATGTTCATCGATTCCGAGGAGGTCGGGATGATCGATTGCGGCGTTGAGTTCGTTGTCGAGTCGCTGGGAGCGTGAGTGCAGCGTCGGTGCGCAAAGCATCGGTGGCGTCGGCCGCTGATCTGCCGCCGAAGGAGTCCTTGCCGGCGTTCCTGACCGAGATCGGCAGGTTCGATCTGCTGACGGCGGCGGACGAGGTGCGGCTCTCCAAGCGCGTGGAGGAGGGCGATCGGCAGGCGATGCGGGAACTGGTAGAGAAGAATCTCCGTCTCGTCGTGTCGATCGCGAAGCGCTACCAGCATCAAGGTCTGCCGCTCCTGGATCTGATTCAGGAGGGAACGATCGGGCTTGTCCGTGCAGCCGAGAAGTTCGACTGGCGAAAGGGCTACAAGTTCTCGACGTACGCGACCTGGTGGATCCGTCAGGCGGTCGAGCGCGGAATCGCGAATAAGGGACGTACGATCCGGGTTCCCGTGCACGTCGTCGGCCGGTTGAACAGGATCGCTCGCCGCGAGCGAGAGCTGCGCGCCGAGTGGGGTCGGGAGCCGTCGGCCGACGAGCTCGCGCTCGACCTGGAGATGAGCGTCAACGAGTTGACCTCGCTTCGTCGTGCCTCGCAACCGCCGATTTCGCTCGCACGTCCGGTCGGCGATGACGCGGACGCCGAGTTCGGCGACTTCATTCCCGATGTGAACGCGGTGGCTCCCGAGGATGCCGCCGCCACGACCCAGCGCCAGGCGCAGCTACGCCTCGTGATGAAGACGCTCGACGATCGCGCGCAGCGCGTGCTCGAGCTCCGGTTCGGACTGGAGGGACAGGATCCTCAGTCACTGGAACAGATCGCACATGTCTTCCATCTGACGCGGGAACGGATCCGACAGATCGAGGCACAAAGCCTGAAGCGACTCGCCAAGCTCGAAGACGCTCAGGAACTGCGCGCCGGCTAGAGCTGCACCGATCTTCTCGACGTAACCGTTCTCGCTTAGGGACTATTCAAGGCGCAGACGTTGAAGGGTCGCCAGCTTCCTCGCGGTGAACGCGCTCATCTTCGCGGCGCTGTCCGTGAACTCGACGCCCGGCCGCGACCACCCCGGTCCAACCTGCACGCGGAGCTGCTCGCGCTCGTCATGGCGTTGAACCGATACTCCACCAGCTCGAGCGCGAGCTCGCCGACGCGTCAATGACCAAACTACTGGCCCTGCAACTCGAACTCTGTTTGCCTAGGCTCGTGTCGTCTCCCGGGCCCCAGGGACGCCTGAAGAAATGAGGGTGGACCTCGCCGATGAGTTCTCGCTGGTCTGTCAGTCCCCACTGCACGTGGTGGCCGTGGCATGGTGAGGGCCGGAGCAGTCGGCCCGAGAGAGGAGTCGTGTGATGGCGCGGTATCTGATCTCGTTCGATGACGGGGCGATGGACTTCATCCCCGAGGAGGAGGGGCCTGCCGTTAGGGATGCGGCGCTCGCGGTGATCCGAGACGCCCAGGACGCTGGGGTGTGGGTGTTCGCCGGGGGTGTGTATCCCCACGACGAGGTGAGCGTGAGGGTGGTGGCCCCCAATGGGACGGTCACCGACGGCGCGGGGAGCAAGCCGTACATCGCCGGAGTCACGATCATCGACGTGCCCTCGCTCGAGGAGGCGCTGGAGTGGGCTGCCAAGATCGCCGTCGCCTGCCGCTGTGCCCAAGAGGTCCGCGAGTTCGCGCCCGATCCGGCCGTGGGCAACTGATCGGGCGCGTCGGCCTAGCCATCTATCCAACGCTGACCGCCTGACACGGTTGCCTGCGCCAGCGTGCGCGAAGACACTCTGAAGGAAGGCCGAGTCGAATCTAACCGGCGGGCTCGCCGGGCCTTCTCCTGCGCGCCGGTTGGCTCGGTGTCAGCAGGCTCGTGTGAGCCGGCGCGCGTTGGTGCCGTCCTCGCGGGCGATGTCGATGCCGCATTCGCCGGTGTGCGTGTAGACGACGAGGCCGTGCGAGAAGCTCGGGGCGCCGCCGTTGATGTCCGACGCCGGGAGCTTCGTGAGGTGCGATCCGTCCCGTGCGTGAACGAGAGCGACCGACCTGCGCAGGCCGCCGGCGATCCACTTTGCGTCCGGCGACCAGGCGATTTGCGCGCCGATGCGTCGCGTCAGACGCCGTACGGTGCCGGTGTGGAGGT
Organism: uncultured Thermoleophilia bacterium; assembly: GCA_963708505.1. GTDB lineage: Bacteria > Actinomycetota > Thermoleophilia > Gaiellales > Gaiellaceae > PALSA-600. The sequence continues at coordinate 18,819 of CAVPST010000007.1, read as the reverse complement.
TGCGGATCCAGAGGCCGCCGCCGGTGTAGGCGACGTAGGTGCCGTGCGGCGACCAGATCGTGTACGCGCCGCCGCCGGCGACGATCGAGTTGCCGTCGAGGTCGATCACGAGGTCGTTGGCGAGCGAGAGCGCGAGCCTCGTGCCGTCGGGCGAGAACGTCGGGCGGCGGCGCCTGGAAGGTGTCGTAGATCTGGCGCGGAGACGTTCCGTCGCTGTTGATCAGCCAGATCGCGGTGCAGCGGAAGCAGGTCTGGAAGCGCGAGTAGGCGATCGTGTTTCCGTCCGGCGACCAAGACGGCTGCCAGCTTTCGACGTCGCTGCGTCGGGTCGTCGGTTGTGAGCCGCACCGGCGTCGCGGTAGCGAGGTCGACGCGCCAGATGCTTGTGTCGGTGTCGTAGGCGAGGCTGCTGCCGTCGGGCGACCAGGCGAGATGCTGCGCCGAGACCCGTGGCACCAGCACGCGCCGATGGCTCCCGTCGGCGTCGACGAGGTCGATCGACCCACTGCCGCCGACGGCATGAACGAACGCGACGGTCTTGCCATCCGGCGCGAAGACCGCGCCGAAGTCACGCCCCTCGGACGCGCCGAACCCGGCGACGGGCAAGAGCAGCACGACGCTCCCAAGCAATGCCGCGACAAGCTTCACGACCCCACGCTACGGGCGGCATGTGTGCAGAAGCGATGCGCGCTGTTAGGTGTGCGCGGCAGTGCCAGATCCGCCTCAGTCGTCGCAGCGCACGGCTGCGCCAGCGTTCACGACCGACGCCCGGGCGGCGGCGCTACCGCGAACGCCGCTTCGGAAAGCAAGTGACATGATTTTTCAAGCGGCTAAGACCGGCCTTACACGGGCTGCGTACCGTCGTTTACGTGCGCACGGTCTGCGTGGGAGTGCTGGTGTTCGCGGTCGCCGTCCTCGCAGGAGGGGCTAAGGGTGCGACGCCTGACTCTCTTGCCGCTGGTCAGCCCACGTGGTCGCCGGACGGGACCCGGATTGCCTTCAGCGGCCTCTCTGGCGGTGGCCGCGGCGATGTGTATGTGATCGGTCGCGACGGCGCCGGGTTGACGAACCTGACCGCCGCCGCCGACGAGCACGGCTCCGAGTTCCCTTCCTGGTCCCCGGACGGCACGCTGATCGCGTCTGGCGCCGAGCTGGGCGGCCCGGCAGTCGGAAGCCACGAGGTCTACTTTCTGACCCCAGCAGACGGCGGGCCAACGGAGCAGGTCGCGACGTCGACGGCGATCGGGCCGATCAGCTGGTCGTACGACGAGCGTTGGCTCGCGCTCGACGACCGCGACTCGGCGATCGTCGCCCGCACCGACGGCTCCGACCAGCACACCGTCGCCGGCGGCGCCTGCTGCGGCATCTGGTCGCCGCGATCGCTGCGGCTCGCCGTCTCGATCGAGCACCTGACCGGCAACGGCGGCCTCGACATCTACCTCGTCGACCCGGCCGGCCGCGTCCTGCGCCGGCTGACGAGACCGCCGAAGCATCGCCAACCCGGAGTGCCCCTGGCGATCAACAACACCGCCCGTGCTTGGTCGCGCGACGGCAGCCGGCTGCTCTTCTCCAGCGAGCGTCTGCCGCGGGTCGGCCTCTACGTGATGCGGCCCGACGGGAGCCACCAGGTGCGGGTCGCAACCGCGATGGTGGGCGACCTCTCCCCACACGGGACGGCGGTCGTCTACTCCGGCAAAGGCATCTGGGTCGTCGGCGCCGACGGCAAGCACCGCCACCAGCTCTCACCGAACGGCACCACACCGCGCTGGTCGCCCGACGGCCAGTGGATCGCCTACACGGTCAAGCGCCCCACCGGCGTGGCCGGAATCGACCTCGTCCGACCCGACGGCACCCATCGCCACGCCCTCATCGGCGGCTAGAGACGCTCGCCCTGATGTGTCCCTTACCGATCAGAGCATCGGGGGCCGGACTGTCGAACACCGGAAACTCAGGTGCGCCAGTGTTCCGGAATGACGCCCGACGATTACGTCACGCGTCGGGCGCTATTAGTGCTGAAAAGCGTGGGTCGCCGCGCAGTGGTTCGAGTTCGTCATCTTGCATCGCGTACTCGGTGAACGATGGGCGCTCGGTCACGGCGGCTCGGAGGTGCTCAAGCGCTGCGTCTAACTCCCCGAGCTGTGCTTCGGCGCACGCAAGGTTGTAGAGCAGCTCACTTCGGTCGTCGTAGTGATCGAGCGCCTCAGTCAAGAGACGCTTCGCTTCCGCATGCTTGCCGTCGTCGAGCAGGGCAAAGACGTCTCGGTTGGTCTCCCACGAGCGTGTCCTGTACGCCTCGCCGGGTTTCCCGCCTATCGACAGCACGGTCGTTGCAGCTACGTGTGCGGTGGCGCCACGCTTCTTGCTCGGATCGCGGACGAAGACGAGTGTTCCAGATGGCGCGTCAATCTCTTCTCCCTCGACGTTGAAGTTCGCGTGGCCTGCGATTACGAGATACAGCTCCTCGTGGCCCGTAGGCTCCTCGTCGTGGTCGGGAATCACGGCTGTCCCGGCTTCCTTTCCCGTCCACGCGTTGACGCCGAAGCTGCGTATCTCGAAAAAGCGCCGGATCGGCGACCAGCCGTCGGAGCGCTCTATATCGGCGATACGCGCTGTCTCATAGCCTGACACGCGCTGCGCACGCTACTAGCGTTGGCATGGGCGAGCGGCCTCTCGCCTGGGTGGCCGACCCTCCCCCGCGAGAGCGGCGACGCCGCCGGGACCCCGATCCTGGCGATGTCGAGGAGCCTTCCGCTCTCGATCGAGTTTCTTGGTGAGAACTCTCGCTCGCGTCGTCGCGTGTCGTGTCCCGCGGCCTGCATGTGTCGCCGAAGACGTTCGCTCCGAGGCAGGGCTGCGACCCGGGCCGGCTGCGGTCAAGCAGCCGGTGACCTATGTCAGACGAAGGCCTTTGCAGCGGCCGCCACGATTTCGTCATCGGGAACGTCGCGGAGGTGCTGGCTGATGTTCCAGCGGTGGCCGAATGGGTCGTCGAGTTGGCCGTGCAGATCGCCCCAAAACATTTCGGCGAGCGGCTGGCGGACCTCGGCTCCGGCTGCAACGGCTTGCGCGAACACGGCCGCGGCGTCGTCGACCTCGAGCGCGAGTACCACTGAGGTGCCGCCGACTGACGGCGGGGCGAGCACGCCCATCTCGGGGAACTCGTCGGCGAGGTGCAGGTAGGCGTCGCCGATCCGCAGCTGCAGGGACATCAGCCGTCCGTCGGGTGTGGGGATTCGGCGGATCTCCTCGGCGCCGAGGGCATCGCGGTAGAAGACGGCGGCGCGCTCGGCGCCCTGAACAACGATGTGCGGTGTGATGGCCATCTGACAAGACTAGGTGCCATGGCGCGCGCTCCGTGCAGAAGCACATGTTTCGTAATGCTCTGTTCTTATGTCCCCCATGCGCGAGTGATTAGGTGAGGGGATGCGGAGGTCCGCCTTCGCGTGTGCCGTGATTGGGGCTGTGGCCCCGCTGACCGCGGGCGCCGCTTCGGCGACGACGGCTTCCCGTGGGGGGAGCCTGCGTGGTCTCCGGACGAGACTTGGTTGGCTTACTCGGCGACCGGCGAGAACGGTCACCGAGCTGACGTCATCGTCGCAACAGTCGACGGCAGTCCCCCGTTCGCACGAACCTGACAGTCGCGGGGGCGGCAGTTACAACAGGCCGGCGGCTGCTAGACGCGAGACCACGCGCCGAACTGGAAGTTCCCGATCGCGAAGCTGTGGCTCTGCCGAGCTTCGGCGAGCATCCGCTCGAACAAGACATCGGGGTCGAGTCCTGCGGCTCGCGCGAGCCCCAGCTGCTCGATTTTCGCCGCCAGCGATCCAGCAAGGTCGGCGACCATCCGGAGTGGCTCACCAACACCTGCCAACGCTTCGAGCCGCAACGCCGGAGTGCCCAATCCTGCCGCGAGGAACGTCCGGAACAGCTTGCCTCCCATCTGCGTTTCGGCCGCGGATCCGATCGCCTCTCTGCAGAGACGACGGCAGTCGTCGTAGGTCGGGACAGGCGGGAACGACCCCGCGCCGTCCCAATCGAGCTCGTGAAACACGAGCAGACCATCGGGCCGCACGTACGCCGCAACCCTTCTGAGCATCACTGCGGGATCGCTCTGGAATTGCAGCACGTAACGACCGATCGCAGCGTCGAAGGGTCGCGCGAACGCCGCCGACCCGGGGTCGCCCTCCAGAAACGAGACGTTCGCGAGTCCGCGTTCTTCCGCGCGGGCGCGGGCGACCGTCAGCGCCGCAGCCGACCGATCGAGGCCGACGACTTCGCCGGTCTCGCCGACCAGCTCTGCGGCAAGGAACGCGACATCGCCCGCGCCGCTGCCGACATCGAGCACACGCATCCCAGAATCGATCCCGGCCTCGACGAGGAACCGGCGCGTAATCGGGTCGACCAGCCGCGCCTGCGCCCGAAGCCGCGCAAGCTCGCGCTCTGAATGACCGAGCACGTAAGTCATTCAGACAATCTCTCACGGATAGCGATCAACGGCGGAATCGAACCTCTTCGATCATCTGCCGGCGACTACGACTCTCGCCTGCGCCAGCGTTCGCGAATGTCACCCGAGCGTGGATCGTGAGGGCTCGGGGCTGAGCTACTGGCAAATGGCGTCGGGCAAGTCTGCTTCTGCTGCGATGTGCTCCGCCCCTTAGAGACTTTTTGCATCGCCAGAGTGCACGCTCCGGGCAAGCAGTGGGACGAGGACGCTTGCGTTCGGGCTGCCCCAGCCGGTGACCGGGTCCCAGCCGGGCGCGGCGTGGTAGCCGCTGATCGTTTTGGGCGGGAAGCGGACCGTGTTGTTCCCGCTGGTGATGTCGTGGAAGGCTGTGTGGTAGAGGTGGCTGTGGCCGACTCGGTAGAGGCCTGCGTTCACGAAACCGAGCTGACGACCGGCGTACTGGTCGGCGAGGGCGACCAGTCCTGCCCAGAGTGGGGCGCTGGCGCTGGTGCCGCCGCCCGAGCTGAGTTCGTACTCCCCAGGGCGCGTGCTGGTGACTACTGCTAGGTGTGCGTGCGGGGAGGCGTTGGCGGCCACATCAGGTACGGCGCGGTAGGCGCCGATGCGGGGCAGAGAAGTCTGGTAGGCGGGGCGTGAGAAGACGTGGCCGAGACCGCCCCCGGAGGCCTGGAAGTGGCTGCCTGGGTCTCCGAACGGCAGTCCCCAGCCTGTCTCGCTGACGTAGTTGCCCGTCGTGTGGTTGGCGATCAGGGTTGTGCCGCCAGCGCCCAGCACGAGCGGGTCGGAAGCTGGCAGGTTGACCTCCTTCACCGGGGTGAAGTTGCCTCCGATCAGGCCCTTGACGACCTGGCAGGGCTCGCCGACTACGCCGATGTCGCCGGAGGCTGCGACCACCGTCACGTGGCGGGCGGCGGCGGCCCGTAACGCCGCGTGCAGGGCGGCTATCTCGGGATGGCTGTCGCAATGCTCGCCGCCGGTTTGGCCGGCGGCGCTGATCGAGATGATGCCGCCGAGGGACGTCCCGAGCCGCAGAGCCGCCACCGAGGCCGCGACCGCGTTCGCGGGGTCGTTGAGGGACGTTCCTTTGACCAAGACTTCGACGATGGCGGCGCCGGGGGCGATGGCGTGGACCACCTCGGTGTCCAGCACCTCCTCGCCGTTGGCCAGCCACGGCGACGCGGACGGAGCAAGGCTGCCCTCGACCCGAAGCCGGGCGGCGGGCAGATGGAACAACTTGTCGAATTCGGCCAGGTCGCGGCGGATGTCGGTGGCCGGCAACGGAAACTGCGGCTCGGCCAGCTCGGGCAGCACCACCGTCTCGCCGCGGCCGTCCGTGCCGCGGTCGAGCAGCGGCCGGATGCCGTAGGCCGACTCGAACTGGCGCGCGCCGTAGCAGGTCGTCAGAGACGCACAGTCGGCGGCGCCGCGAGTGGACGCGACGACGGACGCCGACGCGGCCCCCGCCAGTCCCAGCCCGCGAACGGCGAAGCCCGCGAGCGCGATGCCGGTGAGCGTGATGCACACGCAGAGCGCGATCTTGGCGCGCCTGGAACGGTGATCACGGCGGTTGCGCACGCTTTGCCTCCCACGGGTGGTTCGCCGCCGACTGAACTCGCCGGCTGACTGGCCAGAGCAGGTCGCGATCTTATGGACTCACGCCTGAATCGCGCCTGAGCGCGGCGCCGCGCAGCGCCGCAGGTCGCGCGCCGTTTTGGCCACCGGAACGCCGTCACTCGCGTGCGGCTGCGTTCCGGAATGTCGCCAGAGCGGTTCGAGAGTTTGCGAGACTCAAGCTGTGGCGGAAGCTCCGGTTCGGATGAGCAAGAACGGCCGCGTTGTTGATGGCGAGGGCTGGTTCGTCGTGAATGCCCGCGAGTCGCGCTGGAAGGATGAGGGTCCGCTGGGTCCTACTGCACGTTCGAAGGGAAGCGGCGGTTCCCGCATTTCGGCATCAACATCAGCGTGCTCGAGCCTGGCGAGCGGATCGGGATGTACCACCGCGAGAACGCGCAGGAGGCGTTCCTTGTGCTCGCGGGAGAGTGCACCCTGATCGTGGAGGGCGAGGAGCGGCGGCTGACCGAATGGGACTTCTTCTACTGCGCACCCGGCACCGAGCACATCATCGTTGCGAGTAACGAGCAGTCCGCGATCGTCCTCGCCGTCGGTGCCCGCGGTCGTGGCGTCGGCGGCGGTGTCGTCTACAAGGTCTGCGAGGCCGCGGCGCGCTACGGGGCTAGCGTGGTGCGAGAAACGGCGGATCCGGCGATTGCGTACGCGAAGGTGTGGGCGAAGCTCCCCCGCTCAAGATTCGTCAGGTACCGGCGCGGCTGGCTCGAAGACTAGGCGTCGCGTGCGCCAGTGCTCCGGAATGACGCCTGACAGGCGTCCTCGTTAGCCTCCTCGGGGTGCGGAGGATCCTCGTGACGGGTATGTCGGGGACGGGCAAGTCGACCGCGCTCATCGAGCTTCAGAAGCGCGGCTTTGACGTCGTCGACACCGACGCGGGCGATTGGAGTGTCTGGTCGGACAGCGAAGGCGGCTACGTCTGGCGCGAGGATCGCATCGCTGAGCTTCTGGAACGCGAGGAGGGGCGGACGCTCTACGTCTCGGGCACCGTGTCGAATCAGGGGCGGTTCTATCCACGCTTCGATGCCGTTGTTCTGCTCCACTCCCCTGCTGAGGTGCTCCTTCGCCGGCTGGCGACGAGGACGACGAATGACTACGGCAAGAGCAGCGACGACCGCGATCTCATCCTGCGCCACGTGGACGAGGTCGAACCACTGCTTCGCGCAACGTGCACCCACGAGGTCGACGCCACCCTCCCGGTCGAGCGCGTCGTTGCGGAGCTGGTTTCGATCGGCGTCGACGTCGAGGACTGACGACCTTCTCGCCTGCACCAGCGTGCGGGGATGACCCCGTCCTCAACTGTCAGTGCCGACCGCCGGAGGTCTACGCATGGGCCAAACCGGCGGGCCGCCTTCTGGCAGCTCGAACACGCCCAGGTGCAGGAAGCCGAGCCGCTCGTACAGTGCCGCGCTGCGTTCGCTGCTGGCCTCGATGTACGTCGGTAGCCCGGCCGAATCGGCTCTCTCCAACGTCGGCTGCATCAATGCCGACCCCACGCCCTGGCCCTGCAGAGCGGTGCGCACCCCGACCGTTCGAACGTAGAAATGAGGCACACCTAGGTGTCGCTTCTCCATCGCGCGTTGCACTCGTATCGCGCGCGGCAATCGCGTCCCGAACGCCCACATCCACCTAAGCGTCTCCTTTCCCGTCGCCGACTTTGGCATCTCCCAGGCGCCGGGTGGCAGCTCGGCCACCGCGCCGTCGTAGGCGGACGTCGTCCAGATGGTCCCCCCGTTTGCCAGCACGTACTGCTCCATCTCCACGATAAACATCGTTCGTAGCCGCGCCTCCTGCCGCCAACGGCCCGGCCGCAGGAACGTGAACACCGGGTCGTGGATGAACGCATCAGCCAGCGCCGCCGCCATCTTCGGCACCTCATCTGCAGCCGCTGTCCGGACTTCGATCGGGCTCAACGCGGCGATCATATGCTCATTCGAAATACGATCGGCGGGCTCTGACGGAGCGGCGTGATTGGCGCTTGTATGTCGCAAAGCCTTGCTTGCGCCCGTGTTCCGAATGACGCTTGACGAGGCCCCGGACGTCGCTTCGTCGCTCGACGTTGTTGGCCTCGACGTCTACCCAACAGGGAGAGTCTTTATCGCGCGACCGTCGGTTGTCCGGTCTCCTGTCTGGCTGTGTTGTGGGCGTGGAGCCCGGCCGTGGGGATTGTGACAATGATGGACAGGCCGCCGTCTTCGCGTGGGTGGGCGGTGGCATTGCCGCCGTGGACTGCGGCGATGGACGCGACGATTGTGAGTCCGAGGCCGAAGCCGTCGTGCGACGCGCGTTGGTTGAGCCGCTGGAATGGCTGAAAGATCCGGTCGGCGTCGGGGGCAGTGACAGGCGGGCCGGTGTTGGTGACGGTTAGTTGGCTGCTCCCTGCCTCGGTGCGGGTGCTGATCCAGATCTCGCCGCCGGCGGCGTTGTAGCGGGCTGCGTTGTCGAAGAGGTTCGCGATCAGGTGCTTGGCCAGCACGGGGTCGCCGGAGATGAGGGCGGGCTCGAGCGTCGTGTGTACGTGAAGGTCGCCCGGGTCCGCGTTGTTGAGGACGTCGTCGGCGATCGTGGCCAGGTCGACTTGCTCGTGGATGGTGAGTCCGCGTTCGTTGCGGGCGAGGATCAGGAGGGCACCGACGAGGTGGTCGGCGTGGTCGACCGCGGCGCGGATATCGGTCGCCATGGCGCGCAGGTCGTGGGGCGTGCTGGCGGGGTTATCGAGCACGACGTCGATCGTTGCGCGCATGACAGCGAGCGGTGTGCGCAGTTCGTGGGAGGCGTTGGCGATGAACCGCGTTTGTGCCTCGAAGGCGGTTTGGAGCCGGTCGAGCATTTCGTCGAAGGTCTCGGCCAGTTCGCTGAGTTCGTCACGGGGGCCGCGCAGGGCAACGCGCGCCGACAGGTTGTGTTCCGAGGCGGCGCGGGCGGCTGCGGTGATCCGGTGCACCGGTCGTAGCGCTCGTCCAGCGGCGAGCCAGCCGAGGATCGCGGCGAGCGCGACGACGACGGCGAGGGTGATCAGCGAGTACTGCAGCAGATGCGAGAGGGTCACGTCGCGTTGGTGTTGCGCGCCCTGAAGCCGGAAGTAGGCGTTGCATTTGGCAAGGATGCGGTCTTTCGGATGGGCACTCAGTTGCTCGGAGCGGCACCGCGCCAGGAAGCTGGCCGGGGCCGGCCGCCCCTGCCCCTGAGGCTCGAGCCGCGCCACCAGGCTGTAGCTGACTGCCACCACGATCGCTCCGCAGACGGTGAATAGTCCGGTGTAGAGCAGGGTTAGGCGTCCGCGAACGCTCAGCTGCGGGGGGCGGCTCAGATCCGGTATCCCTTGCCGATCACGGTGTCGATCAACGGGGGGTTGCCGAGCTTGCGCCGCAGCCGGGTCATCGTCACCGAGACGATGTTGCTGAACGGGTCGACCTCGGCGTCCCACACGTGCTCGAGCAGTTCTTCCGCGCTGACGAGCGCGCCGTCGGCGGCCAGGAGTGTTTCCAGGACGCCGAACTCCTTCCGAGTCAGCGAGAGCGGCTGCGAGTCGCGGCTGGCGCGGTGCCGGGCGCGATCGACCGTAAGGTCGCCTCGGTACAAGATCGGCGGCGCAGAAGCCGTCCGACGGGACAACGCCCGCACGCGGGCGACGAGCTCCGCGAAGACGAACGGCTTGCCCAGGTAGTCGTCCGCGCCCAGCTCGAGACCGGCGATCCGGTCCTCGACGTCGCCGGCGGCCGTGAGCATCAGGACACGTGGACCGGAACCGGCCACCTCGCGGCAGACCTGGTCACCGTGCACGACAGGCAGGTCGCGATCGAGGACGATCACGTCATACGCTGTGGTCGCCGCGGCCTCCAGTGCTGCTGCTCCGTCGTGCACGACGTCGACCGCCATCGCCGCCTGACGCAGGCCCTGAGCGATCCGCGCGGCAAGCGTTTTGTGGTCCTCGACCACCAACACCCGCATCCCATCAGTATGCGGCGGTCGAGATGACATCGGCCCGACATCGCGGGTAGCGCGGATGTCATCTGCCCAGGCGTAGAACTACAGCGTGAGCCACACGGCGACGCGCCAAGGGACAGGTGATGTCAGTAGCGCTAGCGGCGGCGAGGCGGCGCTGCCGGGCCACCCCGGCCGAGCCGTTCCGGGTGCGGGACGCGGCATTCGGGTGGTATCGGCGGAAGTGGCGCTCGCCGTGATCGCGTTCGCGGCGCTCTGCATCGCGGTCTTGTCCGTCGCGCCTCAGAGCGCAGAGCCCGACGACGGCGCCTACCGCGCATCGATTGTGGCGATGACCGAAGGGCATTTCTTGACGTTGTCAGCCGCTCAGGCAGAAGCCCTGGCAGGCGAACTCGGCGACAACCCGGCGGCCCCCCCGAACCAGTGGGTCGAGCTAAGCGACGGGCGGTACATCAGCGAGAAAGACCCCGGTTACCCATTCCTCGCGGCGCCGTTCCAGGCGCTCGGCATCATCCGCTGGGCACCGCTGTTCTACGGGGCAGTCGCCTGCCTCGGCCTCTTCATCGGCGCCCGGCGCTGGCTCGGGCGCTTCGGCGGCCCGGCGGCGGTCGGCCTGTACTGCTCATCGGGAGCAGCGCTAGCGTTCGCCTGGCGCGACTACATGCCGACATACACCGACGCCTCGCTGATCGCGGCGGGGTCCGGGGCGCTGCTCTGGGCGGTGCTGGCAACCGACGCCAGTCCGCGGCGCCGCACCTGGGCCGGCCTCGCCGGCTTCGTGGCGCTCGAGATCGCGACCTTCGTCCGCTACACCAATATCGTGATCCTCGGCTGCGCTGTCGTCGCCGTGATCGCGGCCTGGCGGTTGCGAGCCTCAAGGCTGCCCCTCCGCACGCTGTGCTGGTGGCTTGTCTCGGTCGCCGTCTTCGGCGCCGGCGTGGCGATCTTCGACGACCGCGTCTACGGCGGCCCGCTGACGACGGGGTACCAGCCCGGCGAGGTCACATTCGCCTTTGGCGCGATCGGGCCGAATCTGCGCCTCATGCCCCGGCACTTGGTGCAGGCGATGCCGATGCTGGTGCTCGGACTGATAGCGCTGACCTGGATCCTCGTGCGGGGACTCGTGCTCCGCGGGACCGACGGTGAGGCCGGGAGGGCGGCGCGCCGCGATCTCTGGGTCGCCCTTGTCCTGGCGGCGTCGTGGTTCGCGATCTGGGGCCTGTACTCCGCGTACACCTGGACGACCGACCCGACCTCGGTCACCGTGCAGGTCATTAGGTTCTACCTCCCGGCGCTCGGCGCAATCGCTCTGCTCGGCGCCTGGCTCGTGACCAGGATTCCCGGCGGTGCCTGGCGTCCCGGCCTGACCTCAACCGTCGTCATCACCGCGTTGTTCGTCCTGGGCGTGTGGGCATTCCACGCCATGTACGCAGCATTCGGCGTCCCACTAAGCAGCTAGGCATCGACAGCCACCAAGGGCCGACGCAACGCACGGGTGCACCGGCGTCCTCTCAACTGACGCGGCTGCGCTCGTCGGTGGCGCACATCGGAGAGGTCGATCAGCGAGCCGAGATCCCGGTTCGCTGGGTCTAGCGGGTGTCAGCGTTCGGGCACCAGCGGACACCAGTCAGCACTGACGCGTCCTACGCGAATCCGCTGATTCGCGCGGTTCTCTGCGTGTCAACTGGTGTCAGGTGTTCGATGCTCGGAATCGACAAGCTGGGGGTCACTGGTTCGAGCCCAGTACCGCCCATTGAGACCCGGATGGTTGACGGTATTCCGCTCAACCGTCCGGGTCTTCCCGTCGTGCGCGTCTCGTGTGAGCATGCGGTGCTCCCCTTGGTGCACCCCCCGGTTGTTCAGGTGGCGGTGTGGGGCGCAGTTGAGCGCGAGTTGCTGACCACCAGCTTGTCGATTCCGGGCGTCGAATACGTGGGACCAGTTGACACGCACGGGACCGCGCTGATGCGGGGTTTCCCTCAGGGCGCGTCAGTCCTGATTGGTGTCCGTCGGTGCCTGAACGCTAGACGCCTGCTAGACCCAAGCGAACGCGATTTGGGTCGCTGATTCGATCCGTCAACTACGCACCACGAAGCCAAGACCGTCCGGCGCCGGCCGGGCCAGGTGAGAGGACGCTGGCGCAGGCGAGCTTCGTACTCGGGGAGTGTCGTACGCTGGCCGATGTGGCTCGTGAGTGGTTGATGGCCGTGACATCGGAGGGCGATCGGGTCGCCGAAACAGACGCCGTAGGAGAGGAACCGGAGAGTCTGATCCAGGAAGTGCAAGCGAGCGGGGCACAGCTGCTCTGGGTGCACACGAACCTCGATCTCTCCCCGCTTGGGTTCACGCGTACAACCGGCTACACGCGTCTTCACGCAGACTCCCCCGGCGTCGGAGAACCGCTCCCCGACCTTGCAGCAGACGACTACGTGGCAACCCTCGACCGTGCGTACCGCGGCCTCTGGGGTCACAAACAAGTAGCCGCCGATGCGGCTCCGCCAGACAACGCGATCGTGATCGGTCTCTACGACGACGAGCCGATCGGGCTCTGCACGGTCTTCGTCTCTGAGCGATTAGTTGACGGCCCCGGCCTCGCGACAGGCGCTCGCGCACCACACAACTATCTGCGACTTCTCTCGGGAGCATGTGCGCTTCTTGGGCCCGGTCCGATCGACCTCGACTCTTGGGGAGACACCGAAGAGACAATCGCGTGCTACGCCGACCTCGGCTTCGCTCCGGTCGAGCAGCTCGACGGATGGGAACTCAAGCTCAACGAGGATTGAGCGGACAGGTCGCCCGCCGGCCGACATGGCAGATCGAAGGGCTCGTGCTCAGGCGTCATTCCGGAACACTGGCGCATGGAGCCGTTCTCTCGCTCGCGTCCCGTCCCAGGGACGGACACTCATCGAAGCGCGCGTTCGTGCATACGATTGGCACACCGGTCCGATGACGGCTCGGCTCACCAGATGGAGGAGGCGCGATGCCCACCGACCCGCACCTCGACGTGTCTGAGGCCGTGCGCGTCCAGATCCTCGCGACCGAACATTGGAGCCTGCTCGCGACGAGGAACATCACATACGGTGCGATTTACAGTCGGGCCAACATCTTCCTGACTGTCGTGTCGGCGGCCGTCGTTGCGTTGGCTCTTGCTGCCCAGGCGACCGCGTTCGGAGACCGTTTCTACGTGTTCGCACTCCTCGTTCTGCCGGTTGCCTTCTTCATCGGAGTGGGGACATACATCCGCCTCGTCGACGCCCGGATCGAGGACTTCTGGCTCCTGTCCGGCGGAAATCGCCTCCGCCACGCCTATCTCGAGATCGCACCCGAGTACGAGCCGTACTTCGTTACTGGCCATCACGACGATGAGCGAGGCCTATCCGAGACGTACGGCCCAGGCACCGAGAACCGGCTGCTCCGCCTGATCGCCAGCACGTCAACGGTCGTCGGGGTGATCGACGCAGCTCTCGCCGGGGTCGTCGCGGGCCTCGTCGCAAAGGTCGTGGGCGCAGGATCCGAGCTGAGCCTGCTCATCGGCGTAGTGGCGACTTCAGTGGTCGTCGCGCTGCTTGTCCACGCCGACAGGCGCATCATTGAACCAGGGCGTCGCGGCCTCGAATCGCGCTTCGCCCGCTCGGCAACAACCGGATCCACGCACGCGCAGCAAGTGCCACCTCCCTCACCGCGCGCCGACGTGCCCCAGAGCGTGCGTGCCCAGATCCTCGCGACCGAGCATTGGAGCCTCCTCGCGGCAAGGGACATCACGTACCGCGCGGTCTTCAGTCGGGCCAGCATCTTCCTGACCGTCGTGTCCGCAGCCGTCGTTGCCTTGGCCCTGGTCGCTCGAGCGACCGAGTTCGGCGACGGTTTCTTGACGTTTGCACTCCTCGTTCTGCCGGTCACTCTCTTCGTCGGGTTGGCGACATACATCCGCCTCATCGAGGCCCGGATCGACGACTTCTGGCTCCTGTCCGGCATGAATCGTCTCCGTCATGCCTATCTCGAGATCGCGCCGGGGCTCGAACCGTATTTCGTGACGGGCCACCACGACGACGAACAAGGTCTGCACGAGACGTACGGCCCAAGCACGGGGAACCGCGTCTACCGCCTGATCGGCGAGACGTCCACGCTCGTTGCGATGATCGACGCCACTCTCGCAGGGGTCGTCGTGGGACTCGTCGCAAAGGCTGTGGGTGCAGCATCCGAGCTGAGTCTTTCCATTGGCGCCGTAATAACCACTCTGCTCGTCGTATTGCTCGTTAACACGAGCAGGCGGCTCATCGAACGTGGGCGTCGCTTGCTCGAACCCCGCTTCGCACGGCAGGTGCGACGGCACGGGTAGCCGGGCGTCCCGAGCGACATTCGCGAACGCCTCCGCCCATCGCGGAGTGCTTCTCGTCGACGAGCTACCCGAGTTCCAACGCTCGGTGCTCGAGTAGCCAGGCAGCCTCTCGAGGACGGGATCGTGGCGGTTGCCCGCGTCGGCGGATCGTCCCCGCGCGCTTTCAGCTCATCGGGACGATCAACACTTCATTCCACGCCGCTGCTGTTCCCCCCGAGCCCGGTGGCTGTCATCGTCTTGATGTCCGACCCAGGCGCACCGCTCGATCCGCGAAGTTGATCGCGTCGCCCCCGCCATTTCGGAACAGCTGCGCTGGTCCGGTTGCCTGACCTAGCGCCCGGGCGGTGGACCCGGCGGCCCGAGGATGCCGTACGCCCACTTTTCCGCGATCGGCAGGAGTAGCTCCATGTCCGGTGGACTTTCGGGCGGCGGCGGCACGACGTGCTCGGGGGCGGGCTCAGCGATCTCTCTGAGGAGCCCCTCGAACTTACCCCCGCCCGCCCAGACAAGCATCTTCCCCCCATTGGATCCGCCGAAGAAGGTGTGAGGCACGCCCTTGGGGCCGAAGGCAAACCCACCGGCTGCAAGGGTCAGGTGCGCGTCGCCGATGTAGACCTCGCACGCGCCCTCGTGGACGAAGAACCACTCGTCCTCGTCGTGGTGGACGTGCCAAGGGGAGCCCACACCCGGTGGCACCTCGATATCGATCACGCAGTACTGGCCAGCAGTGTCCTCGGCGCTGATCTTGATTGTTGCGAGCGCGCCGAACAGCCAGAAGTCCTCGCCTTCCTCCTCACGCAGCCCGTACCCGAGCTTCGTCCGCTCGCTAAATGTCGTCGTGGACATGAAGCCCTCCTTCGTCGATACGAGCAGCTTGTCACGTTCGTTGTCAGCCGGTCAATGCGCCCCCTACCGTGTCGCTCGAGCGGAGGCGCTCGTCCTCGTCGAGGGACATTCCCGCACACTGGGGCAGCCGACCGTCGCGTCGCTCTTCCGAGGAATAGGCTCGCGCCGTGAAGAAGTTGAGGTGCTACCTCGGCCTCCATCCGTGGCAGCAGCTGACCCGGCAGTAGCCTCGATCACCGGCTGTCCGTCCGGAAGCACGTCCAACAGCACGCCGAGTTCGCTGGCCGGCCGACTCCCGATCGGGTCCCGCGGCGGGTCGCGCCGATCAAGGGGGAGGGCCGTGCCGGTGTCCCTGGCTCATCGCGCTAGACAGCTGCGAGATGCGACGTGCGCAGCCCGCTCTGTTGCTGGAGTAACCAGGGTGAGTACTAGCTGGGCAGGCTTGAGGTCATCGGCGAAGCCTCGTGGCGGCTCGCCCTGGGCACTGGCTCTACCAACCCCGCAGCCGAGAGGATGCTCGCGGGTGCAAGGGCGCGTTGCGGTCGGTAGGTTCGAGTCGTGTCAGGAGGGAGGGGTCAGCTTCGTCTGGGCCGAGCCGATCCGGGGCAGGTGCCTGCGGGGCTGGCGGTGGTCGCGGATTCGTTGACGAAGCGCTTTGGTTCGGTGCTCGCGGTCGACTCGCTCTCGTTCGCGCTCGCGCCGGGCACGATCACCGGGTTTCTCGGCCCGAACGGTGCAGGCAAGACGACGACGCTGCGGATGCTGCTCGGGCTCATCAAGCCGAGCGCCGGCAGCGCGCGGATCTTCGGCTCCTCCTACGCGGAGCTCGATGAGCCGGCGTTGCGGGTCGGCGCGGTGCTCGAGTCGACGGACTTCCATCCGGGCCGCTCCGGGCGCGACCATCTCCGGATGTTGAGCCGAGCCGTCCGGCTTGCCGGACTCTCGCGTGGATGAGGTGCTGCGCTTGGTCGAGCTCGACGGAGCGGCGCGTCGTCGCGTCAAGGGGTACTCGCTCGGGATGCGGCAGCGGCTGGGCCTCGCGGCCGCCTTGCTCGGCGACCCGGAGCTGCTGATCCTCGACGAGCCGGCGAACGGGCTCGATCCAGAAGGCGTGCGTTGGCTGCGCGACTTCCTCCGCGCCGTTCGCCGCCGGCGAGCGGACCGTGTTGGTCTCCAGCCACGTCCTGGCCGAGGTCGCGCAGACCGTCGATCAGGTACTGATCATCAACCGCGGCAAGCTCGTCGTCGAGTCCTCGCTGGAGCAACTGACCGCCCGCGTCGGCGGATCGGTTCGAGTCCGCACCCCCGAGCGAGCGAAGCTGCAGCAGGCGCTGCAGCACGAGCACATCGAAGCGACGGCGGTCGACGAGCAGGTACTGCTCGTGCACGGGGTGAGCAGCGAGCAGGTCGGCGATCTCGCGTTCGCCGCCCGCGTGCCGATCCACGAGCTCGCCGCCGACGGCTCGTCGCTCGAAGACATCTTCCTCGAGCTCACCTCGGAGCCGCAGCCGTGATCGCGCAGGCCAACGCCGAGCTGCTGAAGATCCGCTCGACCCGCACGACGATCGGGATCGTGCTCGGGATGATCGCGCTGATCCTCCTCTTCTCACTTCTCTCCGGACTCCTCACGAAAGCACCGAGTCTGACGAGCACCGAGGATCAGCGCGGCCTGCTCAGCGTCGGCAGCCTCGCCGGGGTCTTCTCCGCGCTCGCGGGGATCATGCTCGTGACCAGCGAATACCGCTTCGGCACGATCCGCCCCACCTTCCTGTTCACGCCCAAACGGTCGCGCGTGATCGGCGCCAAGCTCGCGGCCGGGCTTGTCGCCGGAATCGTCTTCGGGCTGGTCGGCGAAGGACTCGGCTTCGCGATCGGCTACGCCATCCTGGCCGGGCGCGGCATCGACTACGCCCTCAACGCCAACCAGACGGCCCTGCTCCTGCTGGGCACGCTTGCCGGAGTCGCGCTCTGGGGCGCGCTCGGAGTCGGCATCGGCGCGGTCGTCCGCAACCAAGTCGGTGCGATCATCGGCCTCCTCGCCTGGGGATTCGTCGTCGAAAATCTCCTCTTCGCCTTCGTCCCCTCCGTCGGCCGCTTCGCACCCGCCCACGCCTCGGACGCCCTCATCGGGCTCACCACGGACCATCTCCTCCCCGCCGCAGCAGCCGGCGCCACCCTGCTCGCCTGGACGATCGCATTCGCGCTCGCCGCCACCGCCCTCGCCGCACGCCGCGACGTCAACTAACCCGCGATCCGGATCCCAACGCACCCGGGCTAACCGCGCCGAACCCGCAGGACTGTCACGAATCTAGATGTGGTTCGTAACCTGGCGCACCGCCGTGCATCGTGCGTGTGCTGACACGGCGCTGACAAAGCGAGCTAAGTAGGAAGCCATCGTGCCGGTGCCGTCCGTCCCTCTGGAAAAGAAGGGTCGACCAGGCGCCATGGGTGCCGCTCCTGAGCCCGAAGCTCCTGAACGTCACCTCGAAACGCGTCGGTAACTTCCAGTACAGCCCGATCTGGGGTGGGATGCTGATCGACCAACTCTGGGTGCATTAGTCGCGACGGAGCGAAACGAGCGAGCGAAGATCACGTCCTGTCCGACGGTCGACAGACCTCGTGGGTCTGAACGCGGAACAGATCATCCTAAGCGGGCTTCTGTTTGCGGAACGCGTAGAGCAAGGAGAGGTCAACTTCGTCTTGAGATCTGAGCGGCGCGCCGTGTATGTGCGCCGCGTAGTTCGACTTCGTTTCGATCTGTGACGCGAGGCTGACGATCGGAATCGTGAGGCTGCCGATCCGACCGGGCGGCGCGCTCAGCGAGTCCGGCGGCCACGGCCAATCGCTCCACTTTCCGGGCGTGACCAACGTCCCGTCTGCTTCGCGCTCGATGAACGACAACGTGACCGGCACACCGTTGCGCTCGAAGTGGATCAGCTCCGGCGCTCGCGCGTGCTGCGGCTCGAACCCAGCGTCGCGGAGAGCCTCCGTCGCCGCGGACGCGTCGGCGGCCCAGATCACGATGTCGATGTCGCGGTGATCCCGGGTAACACGACCGATCAGGAAGTCGACGGCCCAACCGCCGGCCAGCCAACAGGAAAGCTGCCGCTCCTCCAGACCCGCCACAGCCGCGGCGATCACACCCATCTGCACATCAGCCGCCGAGCGCACAAGCCCACCCTAGTGTCGAAATCGAGCTAGCAACAAGCGACGGCGCTCGAAGGGCCGCTCGGGCGCGACGACCGCCGAGGCCGCGCTCAGCGCGTGGCGAGGGGGCCGACGAGGTAGATGCGGCCGACTCCGGGCCGGTACCCGAACTGCGCGTTCAGCCGGCGGATCGGCTCGTTCCGCTGCTCGTTCCGCGTCTGCAGGACGCGGTAGCCGTTCGCGAGCGCCCAGTTGATCTGTGCGGCTTTCAGTGCCCGCGCGATGCCTCGGCCCCGCCAGGCTCGTTTCACGCCGGACAGATCGTGATGGGCGGTGGTCGGTTGCGCGGCCGTGAGCGAGAACTTCGCGTAGCCGACGACCTCGTCGCCGGCGACCGCGACGAACGTCACATCCGGGCGGTCGCCCGCGCCCTGCATCTCGTGGGCGAGCC
>CAVPST010000006.1:442500-714272 GCA_963708505.1 uncultured Thermoleophilia bacterium | reverse complement strand
CACGCTGCCGCCCACGTAGAGGATCGCCTGGGCCACGTCGCGTGCGTCGACGAGGTCGAGCGACTCCTGCGCGAACGTCGAGAACGTCGTGTAGCCGCCGATCACGCCGAGCACGAGCCCTACGCGCAGCCAGGCGGGGAGGTGGTGGCGGTCGATCAAGGTCGCGGAGACGAGGCCGATCGCGAAGCAGCCCGTGAGGTTGATCGTGAACGTCGCCCACGGGAAGACCGACTCGGTGCGGTGCTCGATCAGGCGGTCGAGCGCATAACGGGCCGTGGCACCGAGGGCGCCGCCGAGCGCAACTCCGGCGATGACGGGCATGGAAGGCTCCTTTTGGTCGTAGGAGCCATCAGCCGGAAAGGCGGTCGAAGGCGAGCCCCATCGCCTGAGGAAAAGAGGATAGTCGGAAGCGCATTCCAGGTAACGTGACGACATGAAGTGGCTGGCCGCGCTCGTGGGCGTGGCGCTGCTCGGCGGCACCTCGCCCGGCTATTCGCCGCAGGTGACGAACCCGTGGTTTCCGCTCCGGCCGGGCGCGGTGTTCGTCTTTCACGGCACGAAGGACGGGAAACCGACTCGCGACGTCGTCACCGTCACACACAGGACGATCGTGGTCGACGGCGCACCGTGCGTCGTCGTCAGCGACCGGCTGTACGAGAGCGGCAAGCTCGAGGAGCGGACGAGCGACTACTACACGCAGGACCGGAGCGGCAACGTCTGGTACTTCGGCGAGGACACCGCAGAACTCGACGCACACGGCAAGGTCACCTCGACGGAAGGAACCTGGCGGGCAGGTCGCGACGGTGCCAAGCCCGGCATCTACATGCCCGCGAACCCGCGTGTGGGGCAGACCGGCCGGCAGGAGTACTACCGCGGTCATGCCGAAGACCATTTCCGGGTCGTCCGACTCGACGCACGGGTGACCGTGCCGTACGTGTCGTCACGGGCGGCGCTCGAGACGCGGGAGTGGACGCCGCTCGAGCCAGGCGTCCTCGACCAGAAGCTCTACGTGCGCGGCCTGGGGGTCGTGAAGGAGGCGTCGCTCGAGGGCCCGGTCGAACGTGCGGTGCTCGTGTCGCGGTCCTAGCGGGATCGCCTCGCCCGGAGGGTGACCCACGCAGCGCCGACCGCGGCCGTTGCCGCGCCGAGGATGTTCGTGGTCACGCAAGTCCGGCAGGCGTTGCAGCAGACGGCCGTCATCGGTGCCTGCTCGCCGTACTTGGCAGCCATCTGATTCAGGCGGAGCGTCGCGATCTGCTTCATTCGCTGCCCTTGATTCTAAGCGGTCCTTGACAGGGGAACACTTGTTCGTGTAGAACATACGTTCCCGTGATCGCCTCGGTCGTCATCCCGGCTTTCGATCTGCGGGCCGCGCTGCGCCTCAGGCCGAGTGTGCAGGCAAGGCCGGCGGCGCTTGCGCCGCTGCCCGGCAGCGAGCCGTTCGTCGGCTCCATCACCGGAGCCGCCGAGGCGCAGGGCGTCCGGCCGGGGATGCGGCTCGGCGAGGCGCTTGCGATGTGTCCCCAGCTCGAGCTCATTGAGCAGGACCCGGCGACGGCCGAGCAGGCGTGGGAGGAGATCCTGCGGCGGCTCGAGGACGCGGGTTTCGCCGTCGAGTCGTCCGAGCCCGGAACGGTCTTCTTCGAGACACGGGGCGTCGAGCGGCTCTACGGAGGCCTCGAGCCGGCGCTCAAGCGGGCACTTCGCGCGGTCGGCTCGACCTGGGACGCACGCGCCGGGGCGGCAGAGCGGCGCTTCGCTGCGCTGGCCGCCGCAAACGTCGCGCGCCCTGGGCAGGCGTTGATCGTCTCCGACGACCGTACGCGCTCGTTCCTCGCGCCGCTCCCGCTGCAGCTCCTGCCGCTCGAGCGCGACCGCTACGAGGAGTTGGAAGAGCTGGGAGTTCGCACGATCGGACAGCTTGCTGGGCTGCCGGGTGCTGCCGTAGCCGAACGATTGGGGCCGGACGGCCGGCGCGCCTGGAGCCTGGCGAGGGGGGAGCGGGACGGGAGGGTGCAGCCACGACGGCCGGCTGTCGCCCTGCACGAGACGCTCGAGTTCCCGGAAGCAGTCGGCAACGAGCTGACGCTCCGGCGAGGGCTCGGGGTGCTGCTCGACCGTCTGCTCGCCCGACCGGAACGCGCGGGGCGACCGCCGAGGAAAGTCGCGGTGTGGGCGCGACTCGTCGGCGGCGCCTCGTGGCGCCGGACGGTGACGCTCCGTGAGCCGACCGCAGACCCGGCACGGCTGCGGGCGGCGCTTGCGCCGAAACTCGCCGAGCTTCCTGCGCCGGCGCTCAAGCTTCGGCTCGAGGTGTCGCAACTCGCCGAGCACACCGGCGAGCAGCTGGAGCTCGTCGCAGCAGAAGGCAGCGTGCTCGAGGGCAAGCTTCGTGAGGGCCTGCGCCAGGTGAAGGCAGCCGTCGGCGCAGGTGGAGTCTCAACGGTGGTGGAGGTTGCGCCGTGGTCGCGCATCCCAGAGGCGCGCGCTCTGCTCGTGCCGCGAGACGACTGAACGCGCCTCGGCCGGCGCTCGTCGAGAGCCATCCGGACGGTGTGCCGCGCCGCGTCAACCGGCAGAGCGTCGCGGTGCTGCGAGAGGAGTGGCGCGTGGTCGATCGGTGGTGGACGGAGGAGCCGGTCTCGCGCCGGTACTTCGACCTGGTGCTGGAGACGGGGGAGAACGCCGTCGTGTACCACGACGGCGACGCCGGGTCGTGGTACACGCAGCGGGCCTGACGGTCTCGATCAAGGACGAGTTCCCCGCGCGTGGAGGGGTGGGGGACGAGCGGCGCTGGGAGCCTGAGGCGACCCCAGCTAGTGCCAAGTTGGCACAAGGCCGTGCGCCGTACGTCGAGCTGCATGCCCACTCGGCCTACTCGTTCCTCGACGGAGCATCACTGCCGGAGGAGCTGGCGGCGCGCGCGGCGGAGCTCGGGTACGACGCGCTTGCGTTGACCGACCACGACGGTGTGTACGGCTCGCTCGAGTTTGCGATCGCGGCGAAGCACTTCGGTGTTCGCGCGATCACCGGCGCTGAGGTCAGCCTGAACGGAGGGGCACACGTGACGTTGCTGTGCGAGACGCAGCGCGGCTACGCGAACCTCTGCCGCATCCTCACGGACGCGCACGCGCGCACCCGGCTGCCCGGCCGGGAGCGAGAGCTGCTGCCGCCCGCGACGAGCGTCGAGGTGATTGCCGAGCATTCCGAGGGGCTTGTCGCACTTTCGGGCTGCGCACGCCACGGGCTCGGCGTCGTCGACCCGAACGCGGCGATCCGGCTCGCGCGCGCATTTCGCGGTGCGTTCTACGTCGAGGTGCAGCGGCCGTACGAGCGCGGTGACGCGCGCCGCAACGCCGCGCTCACCGACCTGGCCGAGGCGCTGCGCGTCCCGACGATCGCGACGGGCGATGTGCACGCCCATCACATGCGACGGGCACGGCTGCAGGACGTGCTCGTCGCGATCAGGAACCGCACCTCGCTCGACGGCTGCGAGCGTGAGCGGCGCGGCAACCACGAGAGTGTGCTCAGCGCGCCTGGGGAGATGCTCGATCGGCTGCCGCGAGACGCAGCGCTGCGCACACGAGAGGTGGCTGACCGTTGCGAGTTCGACCTGACGCAGGAGCTCGGCTACCGCTACCCCGATTTCTCCGACAACGTCGACCCTGCCGACGTGCAGCTGCGTGAGATCTGCACCCGTGCGTTCGCCGAGCGGTATGCGAAGGCGAACGGCAAGAAGCGCCGTGCGCGCGAGCGGCTCGACGACGAGCTACAGCTGATCGCTCGGCTCGGCCTCGCAGGGTTCTTCCTGCTGCACTGGGAGGTTCTGGAGCTCGCCCGTGAATGCGCGCTCGAAGTCCGCGGTCCAGGCAGTCCGCGCCATGTGTTGCCTCCCGGACGCGGGCGCGGCTCGAGTGTCGGCTCGATCGTCTGCTACTTGACAGGGCTCTCGCATGTCGATCCGGTCGAGGCAGGGCTGTCGCTCGGCCGCTTCATCAACGACGAGATGGTGGCGGTGCCGGACATCGACCTCGATTTTCCGCGCGACATCCGCGAGAAGCTGATCGTGCGTGTCACCGAGCGCTACGGCCGTGAGCGAGCCGCGCTCGTCGCGAGCTTCGCCACGTACCGCAGCCGCGGTGCAATCCGAGACGTCGGCAAGGCGCTCGGTTTGCCGTTCGCCGAGCTCGAGCGGCTCGCGCGGGTGACCGACGGCTGGGACGCAACCCGCGTGCCCGCCGAGGTCGATGGACTTCCGGGCACGCACAGCGGACCTCGTTGGGATGCGTTCCGCGAGTTGGCGCGCGAGATCGCGGGGCTGCCACGCCACATCAGCCAGCACCCGGGCGGGATGGTCATCTCGACGCGCCCGCTCATCGATCTCGTGCCCGTCCAACCAGCTGCTATGGCAGGCCGTCAGATCTGCCAGTGGGACAAGGACAGCTGCGGCGACGCCGGCTTCCTGAAGATCGACCTCCTCGGCCTCGGCATGCTTTCGGCGGTCGAGGACACGATCGACCGCGTCGCGCGACTGCGCGGCGAGACGATCGACCTGTCACGCGTGCGGCTCGACGACCAGACGGTGTACGCCGAGATCCAACGCGCCGACACGGTGGGTGTCTTCCAGATCGAAAGCCGTGCGCAGATGCAGAGCCTCCTGCAGACGCGGCCCGAGAATCTCGAAGACCTGACCGTGCAGGTGGCGCTCGTCAGGCCGGGGCCGATCCAGGGGAAGGCCGTGCACCCGTACATCGAGCATCGCCGCCGCAAGAGGCTCGACCCTGCGTTCGAGCCGCCGGTCGAGCACGAATCACTGCGGGAACCGCTTCGCGACACGCTCGGCGTCGTCGTCTTCCAGGATCAGGTGCTCGACGTTGCGATGGCCGCGGCCGGCTTTTCGATCGGAGAGGCCGAGGGGCTCCGGCGCGCGATGAGCCGTAAGCGGAGCGAAGAGGCTATCGAGGCGTTTCGGTCGCGCTTCATCGACGGCTGTCTCGGAAACGGCATCGACGAGCCAGTCGCGCACACGATCTACGACAAGCTCGTCGGTTTTGCAGGGTTCGGCTTTCCGAAGTCGCACGCTGCGGCGTTCGCGCTCCTTGCGTACCAGTCGGCGTGGCTGCGGCGCTACTACCCAGGCGAGTTCCTGTGCGCGCTCATGAACGCCCAACCGATGGGCTTCTATCCGCCGTCGTCACTCGTGCGCGATGCGCAACGACGAGGAGTAGAAGTTCGGCCGCCGCACATCAACCGCTCGCGCGCCGAGTGCACGATCGAGGACGGTGCAGTCCGGGTCGGGATCGGTTACGTGCAGTCGGTCGGCGAATCCGAGGCGTTGGAAGTCGAGGTTGGACAGCCGTACAGCGACCTCGGCGATCTCGCGCGGCGACCGCCGGTGCATGCGGACACGCTCGAGGCGCTTGTCGCTGCGGGCACCTGCGACGAATGGGGAGCCCGGCGCGAGCTTCTCTGGCGGCTCGGTGTGACCGTCCGCGGCGAGACGGTCGGCCGGGGGAATCGGCAGCTCGCGCTGCCGCTCGAGCCGACCGCAGAGATCCCGGAGCTTCCCGAGCAGACATCGTGGGAGCGGATGCTGGCCGACTACAAGCACACCTCGCTCTCGGTCGGTGTCCATCCGATGCAGCTCTTGCGTCCGCACCTGCCGGCCGGAGTCACGACGAGCGCTGAGCTGCCGGAGACACCGAACGGCTCCCTGATCCAGCTGGCCGGCCTCACGATCGCGAGACAGCGGCCGTCGACGGCAAACGGGATCGTCTTCATGCTGCTCGAAGACGAGCACGGCCAGTCGAACCTGATCGTGCCGTCGCACGTCTATGAACAGCACCGTGCAATCGTCCGCGGGGAGCCGCTGATCCTGGCGCGAGGAAAGCTGGAGCGGAAGGGCCGGAACGTCAACCTGCTCGTCGCGGGACTCATCTCACTCGGCCCACTTGCCCGCGAGGCAGCCGGTGAAGCAGAGGTACGAGCCTCACTTCCGCGCGCCCACCACTTCGGCCACCGGTAGCCCGCCCGAGCCATCCCTCGTCGAGACGTGGCGCCACGAGACCCGGCCGGTGTCAGACACGGGTTACAGAACACGAACGAAAGTGCAACGCAAGTGTGACTTCCCTGCTCAGCGACTTGCGGAACGGCCACGTCCGGTGTCAGACACCGTTTCGAGCGTGTGACGAAGCGTCCACAACCGGCCCGTTCGGGCAGCGCCTAGTTGCCCGGACGCTGGTGCATCGGGCCGTCGTGGTGCGAGAGGTTGTACGCCGAGTTGACGAGACCCACGTGCGTGAACGCCTGCGGGAAATTGCCGAGCAGGCGCTTCTCGGCCGGGTCGTACTCCTCGGCCAGCAGACCGAGGTCGTTCGAGACGCCGACGAGCCGCTCGAATAGGGCGCGCGCTTCGTCGTCGCGCTCCAGCATCAGCAGCGCATCGACGAGCCAGAACGAGCATGGCAGGAACACGCCTTCGCCGCCGGGCAGGCCGTCGACGTCGTTCCGGTCCTTCGGCTTGTACCGCTCGACGAAGCCGTCGCGCGTCAGGTGCTGCTGCACCGCCGCCACGGTTCCCGCGACACGCGGATCGTCGGGCGGCAGGAAGCCGAGGATGGGGATGAGGAGGGTCGACGCGTCTAGCTCGCTCGACCCGTAGGCCTGCGTGAACGAGTTGAGGTCTGTGTTGAAGCCCTCGCGACACACCTCGGCATGGATCTCCGCTCGGACCCGCCGCCAGCGCTCGAGTGGCCCGCGCAGGCCGAACCGCTCGACGCTCTGTACGGCGCGGTCGAACGCGACCCACGCGAGGACCTTCGAGTGCGTGAAGTGGCGGGGCGGCCCGCGAACCTCCCAGATCCCTTCGTCCGGTTGGTCCCAAGCGCCTTCGAGGAAGTCCATCAGCGTGCGCTGGAGCGACCAGGCGTGATCGTCGGGGTCGAGGCCGTTGACGCGCGCCTGATGCAACACGTCCATCACCTCGCCGTAGACGTCGAGCTGGAACTGCTCGTGCGCGGCGTTGCCGATCCGAACCGGCTGCGAGCCGGCGTACCCGGGCAGCCAGTCGAGCTCGTACTCGGCGATGCGTCGCTGCCCGCCGACGCCGTAGAGGATCTGCGCCTTCGCCGGATCGCCTGCGACCGAGCGCAAAAGCCACTCGCGCCAGGCCCGCGCTTCGTCGATGTAGCCGGCGTTCATCAGCGCGTAGAGCGTGAACGTCGCGTC
The DNA here is from genome assembly GCA_963708505.1 of uncultured Thermoleophilia bacterium. GTDB lineage: Bacteria > Actinomycetota > Thermoleophilia > Gaiellales > Gaiellaceae > PALSA-600. The sequence goes on along the minus strand of CAVPST010000006.1, from coordinate 707,045 downwards.
CCGGAGCCAGCAGTAGCGGTAGTCCCAGTTGCGGACGCCGCCGATCCGTTCCGGCAGGGACGTCGTCGGAGCGGCGACGATCCCGCCCGTCGGGGCATAGGTCAGCGCCTTGAGCACCATCAGCGACGTCTTCACCGCGTACCCGTATTCGCCGCCGTAAGCGCAGTCCCGAATCCACCCGTTCCAGAAGCGCTCTGTATCGGCGAGGGCGTCCTCGGCATTGACGACGGCCGGCAGATCCGTATGCGACGGGAACCAGGTCAGCACGAACGGCACGCGGTCGCCGGCCCTGACCGTGAACTCCGCGGCGTGCGTCATGTCTTCGGGCTGGAGGTCGATCGGCGTCCGGAGGACGAGCCCGTCCGGGCCGCCGACAGCCAGCAACGTCTGCCCGTCGAGACGACGCACCCACGGGATGACCGAGCCGTAGTCGAGCCTGCATCACGAGCTCGGTGCGCATCCGCACCTCGCCCTCGAGCCCCTCGACGATGCGAACGATGTCCGGCGCCGTCTCGCGCGGCGGCATGAAGTCGATGACCCGGACGCGACCGGAGGGCGTCTGCCATTCGCTCTCGAGAATCAGCGCGTCGTCACGGTACCGGCGTTCGCTCGCCGGCTCGCCGGCACGCGGTGCGAGCAGCCAGCGACCGTGCTCGCCCCCGCCGAGCAGCGCTCCGAAGCACGAGCTCGAGTCGAAGCGCGGAAAGGGCAGCCAGTCGATCGAGCCGGTGCGGCCGACGAGTGCGGCCGTCTGCAGGTCGCCGAGCAGTGCGTAGTCGTCGATGCGTTCGGGCAAGGCTCAGCGATTCTCGATCTCGACCGCAAGCTCAGGCCAGCGCCGCGCGACGGCCCGGTTGAACTCCTGGAGGTAGCGCGCAGGGTCGTCGAGTGTTGCCGCGTAGTAGTCGCGTATGTCCGCAAGCAACTCTGTGCCGGTCTCGACCGCGTCGACGTAGTCGCCGTACAGTTCCTCCGCCTGGTCGCGATTCGTGCTGTTGTACGCACGAAGCCGCTCGTCGACCTCGTCGAGCACATCGCGATGATCGCGCACGAACAGGTCCAGCTGCGTGTCGATCACCCCGCCGAACCGCGCACGCCGAAACATCAAGCAAGCTCCCGGTAGAGGGAGAGGTGCCGCTCCGCCGACGCGTCCCACGTGAGCTCGCTCCGTGCCGCGTCTGCGCCCGCCCGCGCACGATCGAGCGCCGCTCGATCGCCGAGCAGCGTGCGGACGGCCTCTGTCAGCGCCTCGATGTCGCCCGCCGGTACGACTACGCCCGCGCCATATCTCCGAACCGGCTCGCCCAGCCCGGCAACGTCGTAGACGACCGCGGGCACCCCGGCGCCGAGGGCCTGGAGCAATGCCCCCGATTGGTCGAGCTCGGCTCGGTAGGGAAAGACCGCGACGGTCGCTTCCGACAACGCACGGTCGAGCTCGGACTGCGGCTGGAAGCCAAGCCGCCATTCGACACGCTCGGCCGTTCGCAGTCCGTCGAGCGGCATTGCGGGATCGCCGACGACGAGGAGCCGCGCGTCGTCGATCCGCCGGGTCGCCTCGATCGCGTCCGGCAGTCCCTTGTACGGACGGATCACGCCCAGTGAGAGCAGCGTCTGGCCGTCATCGGCGCGCGTCGCGGCACTCGGGTAGACGGGATGCGGAATCACCTGCGCGTCGACGCCGAGGTCGGCGAGCGTGTCGCGACCCCGTTCCGTGTGGACGATGACCGCGTCGAACCGCCCGAGCATCCGCCGCCACAGGTCGCGCTTGCCGGAGGTGCGGCGGGGTAGAAGGTCGTGCGCGGTGAAGACGGAAGGCCCGCGGAACCGCAGGTGGACGTCGGCCTGCGGCAACGCAAGCCACTGCACGTGCACGACATCCGCGCGGGCAAGCGCCAGCGACGCGACGACGCCGGTGTGCTCCACCGCCTTGAGCGGCAGGCGGAGCCGCGAGCGCTTGAAGATCCTCGACGACAACGGGTAGAACCGCTCGTCGCGGCGGTAGCCCTCGGCGAGGGGAACATCTCCGAACCGGAACCGCGAGGTCGCGAGTGTGACGTCGGCGCCGTGTCGGGCGAGAGCCGCAGCCAACTCGTGGTCGTACCAGGGAGTGAACGCCGGTGGATCGGCGAGGAGCACACGCACGGGCAGTAGCGTAGATGTGTGCTCATTCGGAGCTGGAACCTGTTCCACGGCAACACCGTGCCGCCGGGCCGGCACGCGCACCTGGACGACATGATCCGCCTCGCGACCGCCGACGATCCCGACGTTCTCTGCGTGCAGGAGGTGCCCGCCTGGGCACTGAGCCGCTTCACCGTCGGCGACGTCGCGGCGCGGCCCGCGCTCGGGCCGCTCCCAATTTCGCGTTCGCTCGGCGGCCGGCTGACCGACCTCAATAACGGGTTGCTCCGGTCGTTGTTCGCAGGCCAGGGAAACGCGATTCAGCTCTCGAGCGAACTACGCGTACTCGACCATCGAGTCCTCACGCTGAACAGCGGACGGTTCCGCCGACGTCAGGCCCGATCACTTCGCCTCGACCTCGTCGCCCGCCTCACCTGGGCCAAGGAGCGCCGGATCGTGCAGGCGTTGCGCGTGTCCGACCGGGACGGGAAGCAGTTCGTGGTCGCGAACCTCCACTGCACGAGCTACCGGCCGGACCAGCGGCTTGCAGAAGCGGAGCTGCTCCGGGCGGCTTGGTTCGCCGTGTCGCTTGCTCGACCCGAGGACGTCGTCGTGCTTGCGGGTGACTTCAACGTGATCGAGCTGAGATCACAGACGTTGCGCGATCTCACAGGGCCTGACTGGAGGTTCTCGGCCGCGGGACCCGGCGTCGACCACATCCTCGTCCGCGGGGCGGCGCGGGTCTCGACGCTTCGGCGCTGGGACGACGAGCGTCGCGTCCATGGCTCCGCCTTGTTGTCGGATCACGCCCCGCTCGAACTCGACCTGGACTGATGCTGGGTCTTTAGGCTCGACGACGTGACTGCCCACGAGCGCGATCCGATCAAGTACGCGAGGAGCGGCGACGTGGCGATTGCCTATCGGGTCCTCGGCGAGGGTTCGTGCGACGTCGTGTTCGTGCACGGATTTGCGGGCAACATCGAGATCGAGGCGGAGAATCCTCATGTCCGCGCGTTGCACGAATCCATCGCAGCCTTCTCCCGCTTCATCACATTCGATCGTCGCGGCACGGGACTGTCCGACCGGTTGCGGGAAGCCGCAACGCTCGAGACGCGGATGGACGACCTCCGTGCGGTCCTCGACGCCGTCGAATCGGAGCGGGCCGTCCTGGTCGGCACGTTCGAGGCGGCCTCGATGTGCATCCTCTTCGCCGCCACGTACCCGGAACGCACCCTCGGGCTCGCGCTCTACAACCCGGTCGCAAGAGGCGCCTGGGCTCCGGACTACCCCTGGGCTCCGACGCTCGACGAATGGCGGCGTGAGAACCTCGAGGACTACACGCACAACTGGGGCACGTACGACCTGGCGGAGAGCTGGGTGCGCGACATGGCGCCGTCGTTCGCCGACGACGAGCAGTTCATCGCCGATCTGGCACGGCAGTGGCGCCTGTCTGCGAGCCCCAGCGGGATCGTCACGATCCGGCGGATGGCGGCCGACGTCGACGTGCGCGACGTCCTTGCGTCCGTGCGGGTTCCGACCTTGATCTTCAACATGCCGTCCAGGCGGGGCGAGGCGGAATACGTGACGGAGCGGATTCCCGGCGCACGCCGACTCGAGCTGCCCGGCCCGGACTACGCCTCGTTTCTGCAGACGGACACGATCGTTCCGGAGCTCGAGCGCTTCGTCGGCTCGATCGACGCCGCCGACGAGCCGGAGACGGTCCTCGTCACGGTTCTCTTCACGGACATCGTCGGGTCGACCGCGAAGCTCGCCGAACTGGGTGATGCCCGCTGGCGCTCCCTCGTCGAACGCCACCACGCCGTCGTGCGCCATCACCTCGGCCGCTTCCGCGGACAGGAGATCGACACGGCCGGAGACGGTTTCTTCGCCACATTTGACGGTCCCATTCGCGCGATTCGCTGTGCACGTGCGATCGGCGAGTCTCTCCGCGAGCTCGAGCTCGAGGTTCGCGCAGGCCTGCATACGGGGGAGTGCGAGCTGGTCGCGGGCAAGGTCGGCGGCCTTGCCGTCAGCATCGGCGCGCGGATCGCGGCAGAGGCGCAGCCCGGCGAGGTGCTCGTCTCGTCGACGGTCAAGGACCTCGTCGCCGGCTCGGATCTCGAGTTCGAGGAGCGGGGTGTTGCAGAGCTCAAGGGTGTGCCCGGCGAATGGCGCCTCTTCGCCGTCGCGTGATGCGTGTCTAGGCTCAAGGGAATCGACAGGGAAGGGGTGAGTGAGGCGATGGCGACGAAGACCGACTTCACGGACTCGGAGTGGGAGGCGTTGGAGAAGGGCATCACCGGTGCGGGGACGCTCGTCGCGATCAGCGACCGCGGATTCTTCGACACATTCAAGGAGGCGAGCGCGCTGGCGAAACACGTGAGCGCCGCACACGCCGAGAACGACAGCGAGCTGGTCCGCGAGATTGCCGGGGTGCACGGCAAGCCGTTCGGAGTGACGTCCTCGCCACAGGAGGTCGAGGAAGGGACGGTCGCGTTTCTGCAGACGGCGGTGGCGGCCCTCGAGGCGAAGGCGCCCGACGATCTCGCCGCCTATCGCAAGCTCGTGCTCGACGTCGCCGAGTCCGTCGCCGAAGCCGCCAAGGATGTCGCGCCGGGCGAGACGAAGGCGCTCGAGACGATCAAGGCCGCGCTGGGCGCAGGCTAGGAGGTTCGGGATGGCCGCAGGCATTCGAGTTGCCGGGGTCAGCGAGCTCGTCCTCGAGGTCTTGGACATGGAGGCCGCCGAGCGCTTCTACCGAGAGGTCCTCGGCTTCCCGGTCGTCGAACGGGGCGAGGACGGCGGGCGCGTCTGGCTCATGGCGGGCACACAGACGCGACTCGGACTGTGGCGCCCGCAAGTGGGGATCGCCAACGGGCGCGGAGGACTGCACGTCCACTACGCGCTGCACATCCAAGACGAGGATTTCGATGCTGCTGTCGAGCGTCTTCGCGAGCGGGGTTACGACCCCGAAATCGTCATTTTCGACGACGACGGGAGAGGCAGGTCGCTCTATGTCGCCGATCCCGACGGAAACGTCGTCGAGTGCTGGACGTGGGACGTCATCGGCCACCTGACCGAGTAGTCCACGGACTCGCGTAGCGGCGAGAGCTCTATCGCTCGAGAGGAATCCGAGTCGCGTTGCCGCCCCGAGAGCGCGGCCTCCCGGCAGCCAGGTGTGCTGTGACCGAGCCGACCGCGAGCGCAACTGTCGGGATCAGCAGGAGGAGCACGAGTGCGCTGCCGAGGTTGTCGCTCACTGCGTATGTGGCGAGGTCGGGTGCGTGGCTGCTGTGGAAGTCGCGGAGCATTCCCGCGTCGTAGGGGCCGCCGTCCCGCGCGTACGTTGCCGCCACCCACACGTCGAAGACACCAAGCCCCGCAACGAGTCCAGTCCAGAGGGCTGCACGTGTGCCGGTAGCCGCGTCTCGGCTCGTGCGTGCGGCCATGGCGGCGACGCATGCTGGGCCGAGCAGCGCAACGACGAGCGGGAAGGCAACCAAGCCTTTGAACGCCGGCGTCGGGGAGAAAACCAGGAGCCATGAACCACCCACGGCGATGCCACCGGCCAGGCCGTAACGCCGGGCGGCGGCGACCTGCGAAGAGACGCCCCTCGACCCAACGAGCGTGACGACCCCGTAGACCAGCAGGACGACGGCGAAACACGCAACGGATGCCCAGACACCGAATCCGGAGCGAAGCCCACGGTAGTGGGCCAGGCCGTAGGCGACGAGTCCGACGGCCGCGACGATGGCCGTGAAGACGAAGATCCGAAGCGCTCGACCGCCCGACTCGCGTGACGCGATCGCGGCTCGCGTTCGGATCAGTGCTGCGGCCCTCGTGCAGCCGATGGCGAAGCGCCAGCGTGACCATCTCCCGACCAAGTGGTCGAGCTCAGCGAGCATCGCGCTGCCCCAGTCATGACGTTCGGCCGGTAACCCGCTCACAGTCATCCGGAGCACACGCGCAGCACGATCTCCACCTGTCTCGGCGTTCATACGTCGGCCAGCGCGGATGGCCGCGGGAAAGACGCGCGTCGTGACGAGAACGAGGACGGCGAGAGCGAAGAGAGCGCCTATGACGCACCCCGCAGGACGGGGCGTCGGTGGTTCGCGACCGGAGCGGCCGAGGCTGTGACATGGGCAGCCGCGTATTCGCGCCCTTGCGACGTCAGACGGTAGAGGTGACGCGGTGGGCGACCTGAGGGCAGTTCTTCCTCCCAGCGAGATTCGAGCAACTCACGATCGGAAAGGCGGACGAGGATCGGATAGAGCGATCCCGACCGGATGCCCACCTCGAGTCCCAGTTCGTAGCCGTATCGCCACCGTATGGGCTGCTCGGCCAGCGCGACAAGCACTTTCATCGTCTGCGAGGAAGGACGGCGTTCGCGCATGTGGGATAACTCTATCTATGTCGAGTTCATCTGGCAAGCGTCACGGGTGGATCTGCTTTCCTTCGAGCATGAGCGGCGGTCCGGAAGGTGGGTGCGCCTGCGGGGCCGTTCGCTACCGCCTGACCTCGGAGCCGCTCTTCGTCCACTGCTGTCACTGTCTGAACTGCCAGCGACAGACCGGTGGCGCATTCGTGATCAACCTGCTCGTCGAGACCGACCGCGTCGAGGTGCTGAGCGGCCGACCGCAACCGATCGACGCGCCGCGCGACGACGGCAGCACACAGCGGATCTTCCGCTGCCCGTCCTGCCAGGTCGCGGTGTTCAGCGAGTACGGATGGCCGGAACTGCGGTTCGTCCGCGCAGGGACTCTGGATGATCCGTCCACGGTGACGCCCGACGTGCATATCTTCACCAGGTCGAAGGTGCCGTGGGTGATGCTCCCCGACGACGTTCCGGCATTCGACGTCTACTACGACTCGCGGACACTGTGGCCGGCGGCGAGCCTCGAGCGGCTCGACGCGATCCGCGAGCAGCGCGGCGCCGGCTGACGGCGCCAAGGCCAGGCTGAGCCCTACGCGGCTTCGCTGCGGAGACCGAGCTCGGCGGCGATCGGCTGGAGCGCGGCGACGACGTTCGCGATGTGCTCGTCGAGATCGATTTCGAGCAGCGCCGCCCCCTCGTAGACGTCGTCGCGTGAGACACCGGCTGCGAACGACGGCTGCTTCAGCTTCTTCTTGACGGACTTCGGCTCGAGACCCTCGAGGCCTGTGGGGCGAACGAGGCCGCACGCGTGTACGAAGCCGGAGAGCTCGTCGCACGCAAAGAGCGACCGCTTGAGCAGCGTGTCACGCGTGAGGGACAGGTGGTTGGCGTGCGACAGGACGGCCTCGATGACCTCCTCCGGGTAGCCCTCCTCGCGCAGGATCGGCGCGCCGTCCTGAGGATGCTTGTCGAGCGTGGGGTGGATCTCGTAGTCGAAGTCGTGCAGGAGGGCGGCGACGCGCCAGAGTTCCTCGTCCTCGCCGAACCTTCGGGCGTAGAAGGCCGTCGACGCCTCGACGGCAAGCGCGTGCCGCAGGAGCGCCTCGCTCTTCGTGTAGTGCGTGAGCGTCGTCCAGGCCTGTTCGCGGGTCGCGGGCACGAGCCGGTTAGCATAGTTCGACTCGTGCCCTCGACCCTCGTCACACCGGCCTCGGAATCGTTCGTGATCGAGGGCGGCCGCACGCTCTCCGGCCATATTCGCGCCTCGGGCAACAAGAACGGGGCGCTGCCGATCCTCGCGTCGTGCCTGCTCACCGACGAAGAGGTGACGCTGACGAACGTGCCGCGCATCCGGGATGTCGACACGATGCTCGCGCTTCTGGCCGCGCTCGGAGCCGACGTCGAGTGGACCGGCGCGAACGACGTCCGCGTCCACGCGCAGGACGTGGGCTACGAGGTCGACGAGGATCTTGCGAACCGGATTCGCGCCTCGTTTCTCCTGGCCGGTCCGCTGCTGGCGCGCCATGGACAAGCGATCGTTCCCCCACCGGGCGGTGACGTGATCGGCCGGCGGCGCCTCGACCCGCACATCCATGCGTTCGCCGAGCTCGGCGCGGTGCTGGAGTACCGAAATCGATACGAGCTCTCCGGCAAGCTCGCCGGGGCACACATCCATCTCGACGAGGCGTCGGTCATGGCGACCGAGAACGCGGTCATGGCAGCGACCACCGCGCCGGGGCAAACGGTGATCTCGAACGCGGCGAGCGAGCCGCACGTTCAGGACCTCTGCCGGTTCCTCAGCTCGCTCGGAGCCGAGATCGACGGCATCGGGTCGAACGTGCTGCACGTGAACGGCGTCGAGCGCCTGCACGGCGGCTCGCATGCGATCGGACCGGAGCACGTCGAGGTCGGCAGCCTGATCGGCATGGCGGCCGTCACAGGCAGTGACATCACGATCGACGGGATCGTCCCCGACGACCTCTGGCCGATCCTGCCCGTGTTCCATCGGCTCGGCATCGAGCTCGAGGTCGGGACCGACTCCGTGCGCGTGCCACCCGGCCAGCAGCTCGAGATCGTCGACGACCTGCACGGCGCGATCCCCAAGGTCGAGGACGGGCCGTGGCCGGCGTTTCCCGCCGACCTCACCTCGATCGCCGTCGTCGTCGCGACGCAGGCGAAGGGCACGGTGCTGATCTTCGAGAAGATGTTCGAGAGCCGTCTGTTCTTCGTCGACAAGCTCGTCTCGATGGGAGCGCGGATCATCCTCTGCGACCCGCACCGCGTCGTGATCACCGGCCCGGCGCCGCTCTTTGGCCAGCGAATGTCGAGCCCGGACATTCGCGCGGGCATGGCGATGCTGATCGCCGCGCTGTGCGCGGAGGGCATCTCGACGATCGGTGACGCCTACCAGATCGACAAGGGTTACGAGCGCATCGACGAGCGTCTGCGTGCACTCGGCGCTCAGATCGAGCGCATCGAGGCCCACTGATGCCGGACACGCAGACGGGCGTACGGCTGGCACTGGCCGCAAGAGGCAGTGCGACGGTCTCGACCGGCCTGCCCGTGCTCGATCATCTGGTCGGCGAGCTGGCGCTCACCGGCCGTTTCCGGCTGACGCTCGAGGTTGCGCCCGACGGGCCCGACCAGGCCGCAGCTGCGGCAGGGCGCGCGCTCGGCGCTTCGTTGGCCCAGCTGCTCGCCGACCCCCGGGCCGCCGGCGGCGGCTGGGCGATCGTCCCGTCCGAAGAGGCGCTTGCGCTCGCATCGCTCGAGCGCGACGACGACGCGCGGCTCGTCTCGAACGTCGAGTTCTCGGCTCAACGCGTCGGTGGCCTCGCCACCGATGTCGCGTCAGGGTTCTTGCGGGAGACCGCTCAGGCGGCGCACGTGAACCTGCACGTACGGCTGCTCGAGGGAACCGATCCGCAGCATGTCCTGACGGCGATCTACAAGGCGGTCGGTGCGGCGCTCGGCCAGGCCTGCCGGCCCCCATCGGACGAGGAGGATTCATGACGAAGGAAGCGGTGCGGACCGAGGCTGCCCCGGCGCCGTTCCAGGGCGCCCCGTACTCGCAGGCGATCAAGGCGGGCGGCTTTCTCTTCATCTCGGGCCAGCTCGGGCTCGAGCCGGGTGCGAAGGGAATGGTCGACGGCGGGATCACGCCGCAGACCGAACAGGTCTTCGCCAACCTGCGCGCGATCCTCGAAGAGGCGGGCTCGTCGCTCGATCGCCTGGTCAAGACCACCGTTTTCCTGCAGCACCTCGACGACTTCGCCGCGATGAACGAGGTCTACAAGGCTCACGTCGGCGATACGCCGCCGGCGCGCGCGACCGTCGAGGTCGCGAAGCTCCCGTCGGGAGCGCTCGTCGAGATCGAGGCGATCGCCGTCGTCTAAGGAGATTGAGGAGTACGTCCGCTCGCTCGAGCTCGACGCCTACGTGGTCGGCGGTGCGGTCCGCGACGAACTGTTCGGCGTCGACTCGAAGGACGCGGACTTCCTCGTTCCCGGTGTCGACATCGACGGCCTGCGCGCGGCTCTGTCGACCCACGGCCGCGCCGAGGAGCTCGTCGTGGCCGGCCGCAGCGTGGGTGTGCGCCACTACCCGCGCGAACGGCGGCTGCGCTCCCTCGTTCCGGCCGGAATCGAGCTGGCTCCGCCGCGCCGCGAGGTCTCGACCGGACCGGGACGGCACGACTTCGAGATCGTCGTCGACCCCGCCGCGCCCGTGGAGGAGGATCTCGCGCGCCGCGACTTCACCGTCAACGCGATGGCCCGCCGACTCGCCGACCGCTCGCTGGTCGATCCATACGGTGGCCAGCGAGACGTCGAGTCGCGCACGCTGCGCACGGTCTCGCGCAACAGCTTCGCCGAGGATCCCTTGCGCATCGTCCGCGGCCTGCGCTTTGTCTCGCAGTTCGGCTTGGAGCCGGATGAGCCGACGCTCGCACAGATGCGTGAGGAAGCTGCCGGCGTAGCGCTCGTATCGGGCGAGCGCATCGGCGGCGGTCTCCACGCGGACGGTCTCGGCGAGCTGTCGAAGCTACTGCTGGGACGCAATCCGGCGACGGCTCTGCGCCTTGCCCGCGACACCGGCGTCCTGACCCAGGTTCTGCCCGAGTTCGCGCCGGCGATCGGCTTTCAGCAGGAAAGCCGCTACCACGACCTGACTGTCGACGAGCACACGTTCGCCGTCGTGCAGGCAGCCGCCGACGCCGGCAACTCGTTGACCGTGCGGCTGGCGGCTCTCTTCCACGACCTCGGCAAGCCGCAGGTCGGCTGGCGCGGGACCGACGGGCGGCTGCACTACTACGCGCGGCCCGGGTACTCGAGCCGCTCCCACGAGCAGGTGAGTGCCGATCTCGCTTCGCAGGCGCTTTCGAGGCTCCGGTACCCGAATGACCTTCGCTCGCGTGTCGTCCGGCTCGTCCGCGCGCACATGCTCGACCCAGGGCGCGGCGACCCCGTGCGAGCGCGCAGGCTTCTCGCGCGGTACGGCAAAGGGTTGACGTTCGAGCTGCTCGACCACAAGGAGGCCGATCTGCGCGGCAAGGGCGACGTACCGCCTCCCGACGATCTCGAGCGGCTCGCCCGGTTCCGGAAGGTGGTCGAGGGCGAGCTGCAAAGCCCTCATCGGCTCCGCGATCTCGCCGTGACCGGGAACGATCTGATCGCGCTCGGCTACGAACCCGGACCGGAAATCGGCAAGGCGCTTCGGGCGCTCCTCGACGACGTCATTCGCGACCCTGGCCAGAACACCCGCGAGCAGCTGCTCGAACGCGCCCGGGAGCTGAAGCCGTGATCGCGTGGGACGAGCCGGGTTACGTCGTCGCTTTCACGACACGCGTCGGCGGTGTGAGCGAGCCGCCGTACGACTCGCTCAACCTCTCAGTCGGGACCGGCGACGACCGTGCGCTCGTCGAGCAGAACCGGCGCATCGCGTGCGAGTCTCTCGGGCTCGAATCCGAAGCGCTCGTACTGAACCGGCAGGTCCACTCGGCGACCGTGCATCGAGCGCACGCCGGCCGGCGCGGCGTCGAAGGCGACGGACTCTGGACGGACGAGCCCGGCGTGCCGGTGCTGGCGATGTCTGCCGACTGCCTGCCGATCGTTGTCGCCACGACGAACGGCGCGCGAAGGCTTGCGGTCCTGCACGCCGGCTGGCGGGGGCTCTCCGAGGGTTTGATCGCAGCGGGGGTCGCCGCTCTTGGGGACGGACCAAAAGCGGCCGGGATCGGCCCGGCGATCGGGCCGTGCTGCTATCAGGTCGGGCGTGAGGTTGCGGAACGGTTCGACGCCGACCTGACGACGAACGGGATGTTGGACCTCTGGACGGCCGCAGAGCGGCTGCTCCGATCGGCCGGCGTCGGGCGCGTCGATCGAGTCGATGTCTGTACGCGCGACCATCCCGAGCTGTACTACTCGCACCGCCGCGACGGACTCGCACGCGGTGCCCAGGGTGTGATCGGTGCTCTCGCCTGACGAGATCCGCGAGCGGTTCGCACGGCTGCAGGCCGACGTCGGGCCGTCGGTGACGATCGTCGCCGCGACGAAGTACGTCTCGGTGGGGGAGTTGGCGCTGCTCGCCGAAGCCGGAGTCACGGTGGTCGGCGAGAACCGTGCCCAGGATCTCGAAGCGAAGTACGCCGAATACGGCGACGCGTTCCGCTGGCACTTCATCGGCCGCCTGCAGTCGAACAAGGTGAAGGTCGTGAACCGGATCTGCGAGCTCGTCCACTCCCTCGACACGGATTCGGCGGCTCGAAGGCTCGAGATCCCGGCATTGGTCCAGGTGAACCTCGCAGGCGAGGGCTCGAAGGGAGGCGTGCCGCCCGGCGAGGTGGAGGCTTATCTGCAGTACGACGTGCGCGGGCTGTCGACGATGCCGCCCGCTGCGGCGACGCCCGAGGAGTCGCGCTCCTGGTTCGCAGCCCTCCGCGAATTGGCGGCCGTTCACGGGCTGAGCGAGCTCTCGATGGGCACGACCCAGGACTACGCCGTCGCCGCCGAGGAGGGCGCGACGCACGTCCGAGTCGGTTCCGCGCTCTTTCGCGTCTAAAATCCCCCGCGCATGGCACTTGGAGACCTCTGGAATCGCACTCTCGTCTACTTCGGCATCGCCGAAGAGGACGATGACTGGGACGACGAGGACGGGTATGCCGCGGAGGAGAGCCTCGAGCAGAGTTACCGCGAGCGGCCGAACGTGCGCAGGCTGACGCCGCGCCGGCGCGGCCAGGACTTCGAGGACTGGACCGAGTCCGAGGCCGACAATCCGGCCCCGAGACCGCCTTCCGGACGCACGGCGCGGGAACGGGAGCGCGTTCGCGACGTGCCGGCGCGGGTACCGCGGATCGAGGCCGTACCGAACCCGAGCAGCGTCCGTGTGCACCTCGTCCTTCCGCGCAGCTTCAACGACGCGCAGCAGATCGCCGACCGGTTCAAGCAGGGGATTCCCGTGATCCTGAACCTGCAGAACGCCGACGGTGAGCTTTCGAAACGGCTCATCGACTTCACGAGCGGTCTCACGTACGCGCTGAACGGCGGAATGCAGCGGGTGGCCGACAAGGTGTTCCTGCTCACGCCGCGAAATGTCGAAGTCTCGGCCGAGCAGCGCGCACAGCTACTCGAGCGCGGCGGCTTCTTCAACCAAGCGTAGGAGATAAGCCCCTCGGCGCGAACGGAGCGCAGTGGTGCTCGACGTCCTCACGCAGGTCGAGCTGTTCGTCGACGTCTTCGTCGGCGTCTACACGCTTGCGATTTTGGCTTACATCCTGACGTCGTGGGTCCAGCTGCCCTATTCGCTCCGGCCTGTGCAGCGGTTTCTCTCGGATGTCTGCGATCCGTACCTGCGCCTATGGCGGCGGATCATTCCCGTGTCGGCCGGACCGATCGATTTCACCCCGATGGTCGCCGTCATCGCTCTGGTCGCTTTTGACAGGATCTTTGTCGCAGTGCTCGAGCTGCTGCACTGAGGAGAGGAGGAACAAACGATGAGATACACGCCGGTCGAACTGCGGCACGTGAAGATGGGGCGCAGCCTGTTCGGCTATCGCCGCCCCGACACGGACCGTTTGCTCGAAGACGTCGCGGACAGCTTCGAAGAGGTCTGGTGCGAGCGTGGGGAGCTCGCCGACAAGCTCGAGGAGACCACGAAACAGCTCACCGATTTCAAGGAGCGCGAGGCTCTGCTTGCAAACACGCTCGTATCGGCCGAGAAGGCGGCGTCCGAGGCGAAGGAGCTCGCGCGGAAGGAGGTCGAGCTGATGATCTCCGAGGCGCACCAGGAGGCGCGCTCGATCACCCGCGTCGCGTTGACGGAGCGCGAGCGACTCTTCGCCGAGGCACGCAGGGTGGAGACGCTCCTCCGCTCGGCGCTCGGGATGGTCGAGGAGACCGGCAAGGTGCCGGAACAGGCCAGTAGACCCGACTCGGCCGAGGACGGAGAGAATTGGCCGAGGCGGGAGGACACCCGCGAGTTCGCAGCCGTCTCGCTCACGCCGAAGCCTGAGCAGCCCGAGCAGGCTGAGCTGCCTGAGCAGCCGGAGGTGCCTCGGCTGTCAGAGACGCCGGCGAGCGACCTGGGCGAGGACGACGACGACGAGGGGTCGCCGCTTCCGCCACCGCTTCCTCCGGCAGCCCAGGAACCCGCCGACGTCGACCACGCGGAGGAGCCGGACCCAGACCAGGAGCCCAACGTCGAGGTGCCCTGGACAGGCAGGAACTTCTCCTGGGAGTAGCCTTCTCGGTGTGACGACCCGGCTCTCGCTGCGTGTCGCGCCCGGGGCGAAGCGCCCGGGTGTCGTCGGCCGCCATGGTTCCGGCTGGAAGGTTCGAGTCAGTGCGCCGGCGGAGGACGGCAAGGCCAACACTGCCGTGGTTCGCCTGCTCGCCGAGGCCCTTCGGATGCCGCGGGAAGGCGTCGAGATCGTCTCCGGTCACGGGTCACGGGACAAGACGATCGCGCTGACGGGAATCGATTTCGACGAGACTGAGCGCCGGCTCACCCTGGCGAGCGGCACCGGAACGGACTCTGCGTGACGGCCCTCGAGACGTCCGAGTTCCGCAGCCGCCTCGAGGACGAGCGGAACCGGCTTGCGAACGCCGTCGACTTCCTGCACTCGGAGAGCACGAGCACGCTCGAGGACGAGCTCGGCGAGATCGGAAGCGGCGGGACCGACAACCACCTCGGGGACACCGCGGGCGCAACTTACGAGCGCGGCCTCGACCAGGGCCTCGAAGAGGGGGCGCAGCAGACGGTCGACGAGATCGACGCGGCACTGCGACGCATCGACGACGGCACGTTCGGAACCTGTGAGATCTGCGGCAGTCCGATCGGCTCCGACCGGCTCCGCGCGCTGCCGTGGGCCCGCCTGTGTATCGACGACCAGCGCCGCGCCGGTTGACCGACGAGCGCGTTCCTGATGTTCGGGTGGGCTCGTCGACCGACGGGCTGACGCCGGTTTCGGTCGCCGAGCGCTCCCTGGCCGCCGGCCCCTGGCAGTGGGCCGGTCTCGTGGCGGTCGCAGCGGCGGCGGTGCTGGCCGATCAGGTGACGAAGCACATCGTCACGAGCACGCTCGCACTCGACGAATCGACCCATGTCGTCGGACCGCTTTCGATCCATCACGTCGAGAACTCAGGGATCGCCTTCGGCCTGTTCTCGAGCGCGACGGCGATCGTCACCCTCGTCACCGGCGTCGCGGTCGTCTGGATGGTCGTCTACTTCGCCCGCTCCGGTTCGCGTCACCCCGTGCTGCCCGCTGCTCTCGGCCTGCTGATCGGAGGGAGCCTGTCGAACCTCGTCGACCGGATTCGGCTCCACCACGTGACCGACTTCATCGACCTTCGCTGGTGGCCCGCGTTCAACCTGGCGGACAGCTTCATCGTGGTCGGCGTGATCCTTCTGCTCGGTGCGATGATCGTGGCGGACCGCCAGCCGCGCCCTCCGCGGCGAACGCTCGACGTCGCCGCGCGGTGAAGGTTCCGCTCAGAGGCGGCGGGCGAGCGCCTCGATCGCTATCTCGCGACGCAACTCGGCTCGAGAGCCGCGGCGGAGCGGGCCGTCGACGCGGGCGCGCTCGTCGACGGGGTGGCCCGTGCCAAGAGTTTCCGCCTGAGCGGGGGCGAGGAGGTCGAGGTCCCGGACCTGCCCGAGGCCGCGCCCGCGCCGCCTCCGGCCGAGCCTCGCATCGTCTGGGAGGACGAGCACGTGCTCGTGATCGACAAGCCGCCGGGCCTCGTCGTCCACCCGGGCCCCGGGCACGCCGGTGGAACGCTCGTCGATGCGCTCGCCGGGAAGATCGGAGGCGGGGATCCGGCGAGGCCGGGAGTCGTCCACCGCCTCGATCGAGACACGTCGGGCCTGATCGCGCTCGCGCGCTCCGAGGAAGCGCATGCGCAGCTACAGGAGCTCGTCCGGGAACGGGCGCTCGAGCGCGGCTATGTCGCGCTCGTCCGCGGCAGGCCGAGGTCGCGAACGGGCCGGATCGAGGCGCCCATCGGACGGGATCGCAGCGACCCGACGCGGATGTCGCTCGACACGGACACACCGCGCGACGCGGTCACGCATTTCGAGGTCGACGAGCTCTGGCCCGAGTATTCGCTTCTGCGCGTTCACCTCGAGACCGGACGAACGCACCAGATCCGCGTTCACCTCGCAGCCGTCGACCTGCCCGTGGCCGGCGATCCGGTCTACGGCGTTCCGGCGCCGCCGCTCGAGCGCCAGTTCCTCCACTCGAGCACGCTCGCGTTTCCGCACCCGGTGACGGGCGAACGGGTCGAGACGGCCTCCGATCTGCCAGATGACCTGGCGCAGTTCCTGGCCGCGCTACCATTGCCGCGTCCGTAGTCCCCGAACCGGCGGGAATCCCAAGGTGGCGGTGGCCGGCTTTTGAGCCGGTCTCCATCGAGGCCTCGCCGGAGTATCAGCAACCCAACTCGAAAGGGGCGTTCATGCCCGTCGTCTCCATGAAGGAGCTCCTGGAGGCCGGAGTTCATTTCGGCCACCAAACCCGGCGCTGGAACCCGAAGATGAAGCGATTCATCTTCACCGAGCGCGGGGGCATCTACATCATCGACCTCACCCAGACGCAGGAGCTGCTGGACGAGGCCTACAACTTTGCCAAGGCGATCTCCGAGCGCGGAGGCTCGATCCTCTTCGTCGGCACGAAGAAGCAGGCTCAGGACGCCGTTCGTACAGAGGCGATTCGCGTCGGCATGCCGTTCGTGAACCATCGCTGGCTCGGCGGCCTGCTCACCAACTGGCGCACGATCTCGGACCGCATCCAGCGCCTGCACGAGCTGCGCGCGCTCAAGCAGGAAGCCCAGCTCGGGCTGCTTCCGGCCAAGGAGCGCCTGTCGATGGAGGCCGAGCTCGAGAAGCTCGAGGCCAACCTCGGCGGGGTCGCGGACATGCGCCGTCAGCCTGAGGCGATCTTCATCGTCGACCTGCGCAAGGAGCAGCTGGCCGTGCGCGAGGCACGGCGTCTCGGGCTGCCGGTGATTGCGCTCGTCGACACGAACTGCGACCCGGACGAAGCGCAGTACGTCATTCCCGGCAACGACGATGCCATTCGGTCCTGCACCGTGGTGATCAAGGCGATCGCCGACGGCATCGAGGCGGGGAAGAAGCAGGTCACCGAGCGCGAGCTGAAGGCTCCGCCCGAGGAGCAGGGAAAGCCGGAGCCGGACGAGGTGCCGCCCGAGGACCTCGTCGAGGCCGAGCCGGCCGCGCCGGCCGCGCCCGCTCAGCCGGCCGCTGAGGCGGTTGCCGTGGCGGCCGAGCCGAACGCCGAGGAGGAGACCGCGTGACCGAGATCTCGGCAGCGCTGGTCAAGGAGCTCCGTGACGCGACGAGCGCCGGAATGATGGCGTGCAAGCAGGCGCTGGTCGAGACCGGCGGCGACTTCGACGAGGCCGTCAAGCTGTTGCGCGAAAAGGGTATGGCGTCGGCGGCAAAGCGAGCCGATCGCGAGACGAGCGAAGGAAAGGTCGGCGTGCTGGTTCGCGCGGACGTCGGGGCGATCGCGGCGGTCGGTTGCGAGACCGAGCCGGTGTCGAACAACGACGACTTCCTCGGCTACGCGGAGAGCGTCCTCAAGGCCGTGTTCGCCGACGGCGCGGAGGCACCCGCGGCACTCGAAGGACAGCGCGTCGAGCTGACGTCGAAGCTCGGCGAGAACATCCAGGTGATCGGTGCAAAGCGGCTGCAGGCATCGAACGGCGAGCTGCTGACCTTCTACGTGCACGGCCCCGCGAACAAGCGCGGTGCGCTCGTGCAGACGCGAGGAGGCGAGCCCGAAGCTTCGCGCAGCCTGGCGCTCCACCTGACGTTCGCGCGGCCCACCTACACCAAGCGGGACGAGGTGCCGCAGGAGCTCGTGGACGCCGAACGCGAGATCCTCTCAAAGTCGGAGGAGGTGCTGTCGAAGCCGGAGCAGGTCCGCGAGAAGATCGTCGAGGGCCAGCTCAACAAGCGCTTCTACGGCGAGGCCGTGCTCGGCGAGCAGACCTGGTACCGCGCCGACGAGTTCTCCGGGAGCGTCGACCAGTACCTCGCAGACCGGGGTATCGAGCTCGTCGACTACGCCTGGTACTCGGTCGGATAGGCCGCAGCGGATGGCCTTCACGCGCGTCCTCCTGAAGCTTTCGGGCGAGGCTCTGATGGGCGGTCGCGAGTTCGGGCTCGACGAGCAGACGATCGACGCACTCGCGCAAGAGCTCGTCGAGGTCCGGTCGGACGGGCTCGAGCTGGCGCTCGTCATCGGCGGCGGCAACATCTTCCGCGGCATGGCAGCGGCGGCAGAGGGCATCGACCGCGCCACCGGCGACTACATGGGAATGCTCGCAACCGTGCTCAACGCCCTGGCCGTCCAGGAAGCGCTCGAGCGGCATGGGGCGGACACGCGCGTCCAGTCGGCGATCGCCGTCCAGGAGGTGGCGGAGCCGTACATCCGCCGCCGCGCCGTGCGGCACCTGGAGAAGGGGCGGATCGTCATCTTCGCGGCCGGCACGGGCAACCCGTTCTTCACCACCGACACCGCGGCGGCGCTGCGGGCGCTCGAGATCGGAGCCGAGGCGATCCTGATGGCGAAGCACGGGGTCGAGGGCGTCCTCGACGGGGACCCGCGCGTCGATCCTGACGCCAAGCTGATCCCCGAGTTGACCCACCTGCAGGCGATCGAGCAGGGTCTCAAGGTGATGGACACGACAGCGCTCTCACTTTGCATGGACAATCAGCTTCCGATCCATGTGTTCGAGCTCGCGCCGGGCAACATCGGCCGCGTCGTCGAGGGAGAGCACCTGGGCACCGTCGTTGGTACCCCAGCCCTCTTGACCCCCGAAGGAGGCGTACGTTGATCGACGATTTTCTCGGCGATGCCACTCAGCGGATGGACAAGTCGGTGGAGGCGACGCACGAGCATTTCAACTCCGTGCGCACCGGACGCGCGACCCCCGCGCTGCTCGACCGCATCAGCATCGACTACTACGGAACGCCGACGCCGCTGAAGAACCTGGCGACGATCAACGCGCCCGAGCCTCGGATGCTCACGATCCAGCCGTTCGACCCCACCTCGATCAAGCAGATCGAGAAGACGATCCAGGAGTCCGATCTCGGGCTGACGCCCTCGAACGACGGGAAGATGGTGCGTCTGCCGATCCCGCAGCTCACCGAGGAGCGGCGGAAGGAGCTCGTCAAGCTCGTGCGGCACATGGCCGAGGAGGGTCGCGTCGCGGTCCGGAACGTTCGCCGCGACGCGATCAAGCACCTCGAAGAGCTGGTGAAGAACGGGAGCGTCGGCGACGACGAGGAGCGTGCAGCGGAGAATCGCGCGCAGAAGCTCACGGACGAGCACGTCGCGAAGATCGACGACCTCCTGAAGCGCAAAGAAGCCGAGATCATGGAGGTGTAAGTGCGCCTGGCGCACTGATCCTCCATGGGGCTTCTCACTCGCTTCTGGACGCTGTCGCGCGTCCGGCCGGTGGCCGAGCCGGCGCTGCCCGAGGTCGCAGAGTCGGTCGCGATCATCCTCGACGGCAACGGGCGCTGGGCCAAGAAGCGCGGCCTGCCGACCGCCGCCGGTCACCGCGCAGGCGCGCGCACGGTCCGTCGCATCGTCGAGGCATCGATCGACATCGGGATCCACGACCTTGCAGTGTTCGCGTTCTCGACCGAGAACTGGTCGCGTTCCGAGGAAGAGGTGAACGCGCTGATGGAGATCTTCGCCGAGACGATCGAGCGGGAGCTCCCCGACCTTGCGGAGCAGGGGGTGTGCGTTCGCTTCATCGGCCGCCGTGACCGCGCGCCCGAGGAACTGCGCCGCCGGATGGATGCGATGGAGGACCGCACGGCGCTCAACACCCGGATCAATCTGTGGGTCGCGTTCGACTACGGGGGTCGGGCAGAGCTGGTCGAGGCGGCGCGACGCATCGTCGTGAGCGGTGTCGACGCGCAGGACATCGACGAGAACGTCTTCGCGGCAAACCTGTACGCGCCGGCGTTGCCGGATCCCGATCTGCTCATCCGCACGAGCGGGGAGCTTCGGATCTCGAACTTCCTGCTCTGGCAGGTGGCGTACTCGGAGCTCGTGTTCGTCGACAAGCTGTGGCCGGATTTCGACGAGCGCGACCTGCGGCAGGCGCTCCAGGAGTACGCATCGCGCCGCAGGCGCTTCGGCGGGCGCTGAGCGCGGCGTGAGCAACTGGCTGTCGCGCATCGTCGTGGCGCTGATCGGCCTGCCGGTCGTGCTCGGCGCCGTCTATCTCGGCGGCTGGTGGGTGTTCGGGCTCGTCACCGCGGCCGCGATCGTCGGACTGCACGAGTACTGGCTTCTGGCGCGACCACTCGCTCCGCTCGCGCCGGCGGGCTACGTCGGCGCTGTCCTGGCGCTCGTAGGCGCCGAAGTGGGGGGGATCGGTTGGGCCGTCGGCGGCGTGCTGACGACGTTCGTGCTTGCGTTCCTGCTCAAGGCGATCTCGGAGGCGCGGGCAGCGGCCACGATCGCGATCAGCGGCACCGTGCTCGGCGCGGTTTGGATCGGCGGCGGGCTGGCCTTCCTGATCCTGATCCGCGAGCTGCCGGATCACGGCCGGCTGGCTGCGCTGACGGTGCTGCTCGGCGTGTGGGCCGGAGACACGTTCGCCTACTTCGGCGGCAGGCTCCTCGGCCGCCACAAGATGGCGCCTGCCACGTCGCCCGGCAAGACGTGGGAGGGGTTCGTCGTCGGAAGTGCGGCGACGATCTTCGTCGCGTTCGTCGCGCTGTACCACCAGGATTTCCTGACGATCAGCCAGTCGATCGTGCTCGGGGTGATCATCGCCGTGGCTGCCCCCCTCGGCGACCTGTTCGAGTCGCTCCTCAAGCGCGATATGGACGTCAAGGACACGGGACGCCTGCTGGGCGGCCACGGAGGCATGCTCGACCGGATCGACGCCCTCCTGTTCGCAGCCCCGGCCGCGTACTTCGCGATTCTCAGTTTTCTCTAAGAGGTGTCTGACACCCTCGAGGTGGTAGAAGGCGTGATCGGCACACTGTCGGGATGACGCGGATCGCCCTGCTCGGCGCGACCGGCTCGATCGGGCGCCAGGCGCTCGAGGTGATCGACGCGAACCCGCAGCTCGAGCTCGTCGCGGCGACGTCCGGATCCTCAGCGATTGACGGCCTTGCGCCGTTGACGCAGGTCGGCGGCGACCCGACCGACCTTCTCGAGAGGGCGCAGCCCGATCTCGTCCTCAATGCCACGCTCGGCTTCGCCGGGCTCAGCGGGACGATGTGGACGCTCGAGCGCGGGATCACGCTCGCGCTCGCCAACAAGGAGAGCCTCGTGGCCGCAGGCGAGCTCGCGCTGGCGGCTCGCGCGCGCGGCGGCGGCCTGCTGATCCCCGTCGACAGCGAGCATTCGGCGCTCTTCCAGTGCGCGCAGCTCGGTGAGCCGGAGAGTCTCGTCCTGACCGCGAGCGGCGGCCCGTTCCGAGGCCTCCAGCGCCACCAGCTGGCCGACGTCACGGCCGAGCAGGCGCTCGCTCATCCGACCTGGAACATGGGCGCGAAGATCACGGTCGACTCGGCGACCCTCGCGAACAAAGGACTCGAGGTGATCGAGGCGCACTTTCTCTTCGGCGTGCCGTACGAACGCATCGAAGTGCTCGTCCATCCGACCTCGATCGTCCATGGCCTCGTCCGCTTCAAGGACGGCGCCGCGATCGCTCATCTCGGCTACCCCGATATGCGCGTGCCGATCTCGTACGCGCTCAGCTACCCGGACCGCGCAGCAACGCCGATCCCGGCGCTCGATCTGACCGCCGGCCCGCTCGAGTTCTCCGAGCCGGACCTCGATACGTTCCGGATGCTTTCGCTCGCGCGCGACGCAGGCGAAGCCGGAGGGACGTACCCGTGCGCGTACAACGCGGCCAACGAGGTCGCCGTCGCTGCGTTCCTGGAGGGCCGGATCGGCTTTCTCGACATTGCGGCGCTGGTCGCGGACGTGCTCGAGCACGTCGACGGAACCGAGGCGCGCGACCTGGACGAGTTGCGAGAGGCCGACGGACGGGCGCGCGAGCTCGTGGAGGCCGCATGGGCCTGATCGCCGCGATCGCCGGCCTGGCGGTGCTCGTGATGATCCACGAGGCCGGTCACTTCTTTGCCGCGCGGGCCGTGGGAATGACGCCGCGCAAGTTCTACATCGGCTTCGGCCCACCGATCGCGAAGTGGACGCGCGGAATGGTCGAGTACGGGATCGGCTCGATCCCGCTCGGGGGTTACGTGAAGATTCCCGGGATGAATCGCCCGTCGCCGGGCGACCTGACTGCGACCCTCACACCCGAAGCGCGCGAGGAGCATCGCGCAGAGCTCGCGCGGCTCGACGACGCACTCGAGCGCGAGGACTGGCGCGCCGCGAACGCCGAGGTGGAAACACTGCGCCCATCGCTCGGACGAGGCCGGGCCTGGCAGGAGCTCGCCTGGGCGCTGGCGCCGGACGCGTACTGGCGCCAGGCGACCTGGCGCCGATTGACGGCGATCTTTGCGGGCCCGGCGGTGAACCTGATCTTCGCGGTGGTCATCTTCACCTCGCTCTTCCTCATTGCGTCCGAGCGGAACACGAATGTGATCGGCACCGTCGTGGCCGGCAGCCCCGCCGCGTCGGCGCACCTCCAGAAGGGCGACGCAATCCTGCTCGTTGCGGGCCGGCGAGTCGATCCGAAGGACATCCCCGCCCACATCCGCGCCACCGAGGGCAAGCCGTTCGACATCATCGTCCGGCGGCACGGCAACAGGGTCGTGATCGGGCCGCTGCGGGCAAAGCAGGATCACGGCGCGTACCGCATCGGGATCGCGATCGAGGCTCGCACGGGCCCGGGTGAGTCGCTTCCGCGTGCGACCGGCGACGCCGTGCGACTGACCTGGGCCGTGACTGCCGACACGGTCCGCGGAATCGGCCACCTGGCGGCTGGACGGGACACGAATCAGGTCTCGAGCTCGGTCGGCATCGTTCGTGTCTCCGCTCAGGCCTGGCGGCAGGGCCTGCGGGACTTCCTGTTCGTGCTGGGGCTCGTGAGCCTGGCGCTCGGGCTGCTGAACCTGCTGCCGGTGCTGCCGCTCGACGGCGGCCACATCGTGATGGCTCTTGTCGAGAAGGTCCGCGGGCGCACATTCCGGCAGGCTGTCTACATCCGGTACTCGGTCGTCGGCCTGACCCTGTTCGCGGTGCTGATGTACTTCGGGCTGCGCAACGACCTGTTCGGCGGCGGCGGCTGACGAGGTAGCGTGAGGGCATGCCGTCGCTGAACGCGATCGGGATCGTCTCCTCCGACATGGCACGGTCGATTGCCTTCTATCGCCTGCTCGGCCTGGACGTCCCGGAGACGCCGGACGAGGGCCACGTCGATACGTTCCTGCCGAACGGCGTGCGTTTCATGCTCGATACGGAAGACGTCGTACGCAGCTTCAAGCCGGATTGGGTCCGCGCCGACGGCAACCAGCTGTCGATCGCGTTCGAGTGCGGCAGCCCAGCCGAGGTGGACGAGGTCTACGCCCGTGTCGTCGCCGGCGGCTTCGAAGGCGAGAAGGAGCCGTGGGATGCCTTCTGGGGGCAGCGGTACGCACTGCTCGCGGATCCGGACGGCGTCGAGGTCAACCTCTACGCGGCGCTGTAGATACCTGCTCGGTACCCTGCTGACGTGGCCAGCGAACGCTCGGTAACGGTCGGCGGCGTCACGATCGGCGGGGGCGCGCCGGTCGTCGTCCAGTCGATGACGCTCACGAAGACGCACGACGTCGAGGCGACGACCGCGCAGATCGCGGCGCTCGCCAGCGCGGGCTGCGAGGTCGTGCGTGTTGCCGTGCCGAAGTCCGAGGACGCCGATGCTCTACCCGCGATCGTGCGCTTCTCGCCGCTGCCCGTCATCGCCGACATCCACTTCAACGCAAGTCTCGCCCTGCGCGCGATCGATGCGGGCGTCGCGGCCGTGCGCATCAACCCGGGAAACATCGGCGGACCCGACAAGGTCGCGACCGTCGTACAGGCCGCGAAGAAGGCTGGAATCCCGATGCGCATCGGCGCGAACTCGGGCTCGTTGCCCAAGCACCTTTCCGACCTCGCGCAACAGGATCAGGCGGAGGCGCTCGTCGAGGCGGCGCTCGAAGAGGTACGCCTGCTCGAGCAGCTCGACTACCGCGAGTTCAAGATCTCCGTCAAGTCGAGCCACGTCCCGACCATGATCCGCGCCTACCGCCTGCTCGCCTCGAAGGTCCCTTACCCGCTGCATCTCGGTGTGACCGAAGCGGGCACGCCCTTCTCGGGCTCGATCAAGAGCGCGGTCGGGATGGGCGCGCTGCTCGTCGACGGGATCGGCGACACCGTGCGCGTCTCACTGACGGCCGACCCGGTCGAAGAGATCACGACCGCGTTCGAGATTCTGAAGGCGCTCGGGCTGCGCGAACGCGGGCCGATCATGATCGCGTGCCCGAGTTGCGGTCGCGACAACGTCGGCGTACAGCAGCTCGCCGAGCGTGTCGAAGAACGCCTGCGCACCTACCCGGAGGCGTTCGAGGTCGCGGTGCTCGGCTGCGCGGTCAATGGACCGGGGGAGGCGGGCGATGCCGACTTCGGCATCGCCGGCGGCCGCGACGTCGGCTTCATCTACGCCCACGGCCGCGTGCTCAAGAAGGTCTCGAGCGACATCCTCGTCGATGAGCTCTTCCACGAGATCGACCGCTGGATCGCCGACGGCATGTTCCGGCCGAAGCGCCTCAAGATGGCGAAGCCGGCGGCGCTCGCGATGGCCGAGGCCAGCGCAATCCCGCTTGGCTAAAGAGAAAACGCGTCGGCGGCGGCCCGACGGTAGCCTGGAATGGCAACGATGATCGCCCGCGCCTCCCAGCTCTTTCTGCCTACGCTGCGCGATGCGCCGGCCGATGCGGAGGCCGTCAGCCACAAGCTCCTCGTGCGCGGGGGGTTCATCCGCCAGGTCAGCGCGGGACTCTGGACATTTCTGCCGCTCGGCTGGCGCGTCCACCGGAAGGTCGAGCAGATCATCCGGGAGGAGATGGACGCCATCGGCGGACAGGAGATGCTCATGCCCGTGCTGACGCCCGCAGAGCTGTGGGAGACAACGGGCCGCATCAAGATCCCGGAGATCTTTCGCCTCAAGGATCGTGGCGGACGCAACTACATCCTCCCTGTGACGCATGAAGAGACGGTCACGTTTCACGCGCGCGAGGTTCGCTCATACAAGGAGCTCCCGCAGCTCTGGTACCACTTTCAGACCAAGGACCGAGACGAGCCGCGGCCGCGGGGGGGTCTCCTTCGGCTTCGCGAGTTCATCATGAAAGACGGGTACTCGTTCGACCGGGATGAAGACGGCGTCAGGCGCAGCTTCGAGTCGAACCGCGGCGCGTATCACACGATCTTCGCGCGCTGCGGCGTCGAGGCGTTCGACGTCCAGGCAGAGAGCGGGATCATGGGCGGGAAGTACAGCGTGGACTTCCTCGCGCCGTCGGGCTCAGGCGAGAACATGCTGGTTCGGTGCGACAACGGCGACTACGCCGCGGACCTCGAGATCGCAACCGCGATTCCCCGCGACCCCGTGTTCCCCGAGCCGCTCGAGGCACCGGCGGAGATCGACACACCCGGAGTCACGACCATCGAGACGCTGGCCGAGTTCCTCGACATCGATCCGGCCGCCACGTCGAAGGCGATGCCCGTCGTGAAGGATGACGGGACACTCGTGCTCGCTCTCGTCCGCGGAGACGACCGGTTGAGCGAGACGAAGCTGTACGACGCCTTGCGCGGCGCGTCGCGCCCTGCCACCGACGAGGAGATTCGCACCGCATTCGGGGCCTCCGGCGGGTCGCTCGGTCCAGTCGGGTTCGACGGAGAGGTCGTCGCTGACGAGGCTCTGCGCTCCGGCCAGTTCGTCGCCGGGGCCAACCGCGACGGCTGGCACCTGCGCGGCGTCGAGGCGGGCCGCGACTTCGAGCCGCGCTTCGAAGACATCCGCGAGCCGCGTGAGGGCGACCGCTGCCCGAACTGCGGCGGCGCGCTCCGCTTCCAGACTGCGATCGAGGTCGGGCACATCTTCAACTTCGGGTCGTTCTACTCGGGACCGCTCGACGCGACGTTCCTGGACGAGAACGGGCAGGAGAAGCCGTTGCTCGGAGGCAGCTACGGGATCGGGCCCGCACGGGTGCTCGCGGCCATCGTCGAGCAGTCGAACGACGAGGCCGGGATCATCTGGCCCGTGTCGATCGCGCCGTACGACGTTCACATCGTCGTCCTGGGAGGCGCCGATGAGATTGCCGCCCGGGCCGCAGAGGTTCTTTCTGCCGCCGGGCGCGACGTTCTCCTGGACGACCGCGACCAGCGCCCGGGTGAGAAATTCGCCGATGCCGACCTGATCGGGATTCCGGTCCGGATCACCGCCGGCAAGAAGAGCCTCGAGGACGGCGCCGTCGACGTCCGCGATCGCAAGAGCGGTGAGGAGCGGCGTGTGAGCGTCGCCGACCTCGGCAAGGAGGTGTAGGAAGCGTATGGCCAAACGCCGTCGGTATTCGTCGGAGCCCTTCGGTCCGGCCGTCGAGCGGCTGATGACCGAGACAGGGGTGACGTATCGCGGCCTTGCCGCGAAGACCGGCCTGTCCGCCGGGTACCTCAACCACCTCGTGCACGGCAATCGGCCCGTGCCCTCGAACGAGGTCGTAGAGGCGCTTGCGAAGGCGCTCGACGTGGAGGCTGCTTTCTTCAGCGAGTACCGGGTACGGGTGATCACGGAGAAGCTCGAGACGATGCCCGAGCTCGTCGACCGGCTCTACCGGCGCCTCGGCCCCTAACCTGAAACGCCCGGCTGCGTCTTATTGAGTGGTCCGGTGGGGTCCCGGCAAGCGACCACTGGGGGGTTAGGGGCCCCACCGAGCCTTCAGCTCGCGCTGTGCGTAACCTCCGCTCGTGACGATCTGCGCCGTCTGCGGCCACCCCTCGGAGACCGAGGCGAAATTCTGCAGCGAATGCGGCAGCCCCCTCGCCGCTGCCCCCTCCGCGCGAGAACAGCGCAAGACGGTCACCGTCCTCTTCTGTGACGTCGTCGGGTCGACGGCTCTCGGCGAGTCGACCGATCCCGAGGCGCTCCGGGCAGTGCTCGCGCGGTACTTCGAACGGATGAGCGGGATCGTCGAACGCCATGGCGGGACCGTCGAGAAGTTCATCGGGGACGCTGTGATGGCGGTCTTCGGCGTCCCGGTCCTGCACGAGGACGATGCTCTTCGGGCTTGCCGTGCGGCCGTAGAGATGCGAGACGCCCTGCCCGAGCTCGGGCTCGGCGGGCGAATCGGCCTCGATACAGGAGAAGTCGTCACCGGCACCGGCGAGCGGCTCGCCACGGGCGACCCAGTGAACGTCGCCTCGCGGCTCCAGCACGCTGCCGAGCCGGGTGAGATTCTCATCGGCGCAGAAACCTGGCGTGTCGTCCGCGATTCGGCTCAGGTCGGCGCAGTCCGGGCGCTCGACCTGAAGGGCAAGGCCGACCCGGTGACTGCGTATCCGCTCGAGGATGTGCTCAGCCACTCCTCGACGGTGCGCCGCCTCGACGGGCCGCTCATCGGGCGTGAACGCGAGCGGCGCGTGCTGGCCGATGCCTGGCAGCGCGCGAGCTCGGAGCCGTCGTGCCACCTGTTCACGCTGCTCGGTACTGCAGGCGTCGGCAAGTCGCGGCTGACCGCAGAGTTCCTGTCCGGGATTCGCGATGCGCTCGTCGTTCGCGGCCGATGCCTGTCCTACGGCGAGGGAATCACCTACTGGCCTGTGGTCGAGATCGTGTTGCAGCTCGGCCGGCGGCCGACCGATCCGAGGGCGGCCGAGGTGATCGCCTCGCTGCTCGGCGAGACCGACGACGCGGTTTCGGCGCAGGAGATCGCCTGGGCGTTCCGCCGGCTCCTCGAGGAGTCGGCGCCGGTCGTGTGCGTCTTCGACGACCTGCACTGGGCCGAGCCGACGCTCCTCGACCTGATCGAGCACCTCGCCGACCTGAGCCGCGACGCACCGATCCTCGCGTTGTGCATGGCCCGTCCGGAGCTGCTCGACCGGCGGTCGACCTGGGCGGGCGGAAAGGTGAACGCCACGACTGTCCTCCTCGAGCCGCTGTCCGAGAACGAGACGGACGAGCTGATCGAGCATCTGCTCGGAGCCACGGCGCTCGAGCCGCGGTTCAGGGCACGTATCCGCGCCGCGGCCGAAGGCAATCCGCTCTTCGTCGAGGAAATGCTGGCGATGGTCGACGAGTCGCCCGGTGCGGAGATCTCGGTGCCGCCGACGATCCAGGCACTGCTGGCCGCAAGGCTCGACCAGCTCGACCAGCCGGAGCGGAATGTGCTCGAGTGCGCCGCGGTCGAGGGGAACGTTTTCCACCGCGGCGGCGTTCAGGCGCTCGCGCCGGCGGAGGGGGACGTTCCCGGCCGGCTGATGACGCTCGTCCGCAAGGAGCTCGTGCGACCGGATCGAGCACAACTCGTCGGGGACGACGCGTTCCGGTTCCGCCACCTCCTGATTCGTGACGCCGCCTACGACAGCCTGCCAAAGGCCACGCGCGCCGAGCTCCATGAGCGCTTTGCCGATTGGCTCGCCGACAACGCGAGCCAGCTCGTCGAGTTCGACGAGATCAGCGGGTACCACCTCGATCAAGCGTGTCGCTTTCGGGTCGAGCTTGGCCTGGCCGACGAGCGAACGTCGATCCTCGCCGCGCGGGCCGCCGACCGGCTCGGAGCCGCCGGCGAGCGCGCATTGGTCCGTGGCGACGTGGGTGCAGCGATCGTCCTGTTCGAGCGCGCCCTGGCGCTTGCGCCCGCCGACCCTCAGTCGCTCGGTCGCGAGCTCAAGCTCATCGACGCGAAGCACACATCAGGTTCGCTCGGCGAGGCTCTCGCTGTCGCCGACGACCTCATCGCGCGGTCGGAGGCCGCCGGCGACGAGTACGCCGAGCTGCGGGCGCGCCTCGCGCGGTCGGAGGTTGCGTTTCTGGCGGAGGCCGAAACCGAGGCCGAGCTGCGGCCGCTGATCGATCGAGCGATAACGTTCTTCGCTGATCCGCAAGACGACGCTGGTCTCGCTCAGGCCTGGTTCGCAGTGGCCTGGATCGAACACAACGCTTGTCGATGGCGTGCACGCCACGCGGCACTCGAGCACGTGCTTGGGCACGCGCGAATCACCGGGAATCAGGCGCAGGTCCAGAAGGCTCTCTTGTGGATCGCAGCCGGGTACGTCTTCGGCCCTTTCCCCGTCGAGCAGGGGACCGCATGGTTCGAAGCGCACGCGGCGATCAGCGTCTCCAATCCGATGGGCCTCGGGATGGCCGCTCGGCTCGAGGCGATGCGTGGCGAGATCGGCCGGGCACGCGAGCTCATCGACGAAGCGCGCAAGCGTACGCTCGAGCTCGGGCAGGAACTGCTGTCGGCTGCGACCTCGCTGGGTGCCACCGAAGTGGAGCTCGAGATCGACGACTTCGAGCGGGCGGCGGAGGCGGCGTTACGTGGCTGCGCCGAGCTCCAGAGCTTCGGTGAGCGCGGCTGGCTCTCGACCGGCGCGGCCGAGGCTGCGCTCGCGCTCCACGGGCTCGGACGCGACGACGAAGCCTGGCACTGGACGACCGTCGCCGACGAAGCGGGAGCGGCCGACGACGTGATCACCCAGGTGTTGATCCGCCGAGCGCGCGCGTTGATCCTGGCGCGCCGCCGGGACCCTGGAGCCGAAGCGCTTGCCCGTGAGGCGCTCGCGCTCATCGACTCGACGGACATGCTCAATGCGCAGGCCGAAGCGAGGATCACGCTCGCGACGGTCGTGTCCGAAGTGGGGCGGGGCGACGACGCGGCCGGGCTCTACCAGGCAGCCGAAGCGCTGTTCGCCGAGAAGGGGAACCTCTCCGGTGTCGCCCGCGCTCGCGCGGCCGCCGACGCCGTGACGGCGTGATTCACGCCGCTGCCGCGTAGAGCCGTCGTGGGCCGATCCCTTTCAGGTCGACCTCGCCGAACTCCGCGAATCCGAGACCCGATCCGGCGACGAGGTCGCGGGTCGTGACCGAGACGAGGACGTCGCCGGCAGAGCCCGCCGCGGCGATCCTCGCACCCATGTGTACCGCGATGCCGCGCGGCCCCTCGCCGCGGGGTCTTTCGACCTCGCCGGTATGCACGCCGGCACGCACCTCGAGACCGAGCTCCGCAAGACCGTCGCGAATGGCGAGCGCGCAGCGAATCGCGCGGGCGGGCCCGTCGAAGAGCACGAGGAAGCCGTCGCCGGCGGTGTCGATCTCCTCGCCTCCGTAACGCGCCAGCTCCTGGCGCACGAGCTGGTGGTGCTGCTCGAGCAGTTCCGCCCAGGCGTGGTCGCCGAGCGTTCTCGCGCGCTCGGTCGATGAGACAAGGTCGGTGAACAGGATGGTGGCGAGCACGCGGTCTCCGATACGTGCCGGGCGGACACCGGTGAGGAATTCCTCGACCTCGTCGACGACATCGTCAGGATCCCAGAACGGCACATGCGTGTTTCCGGGAAGCTCCAGGAACCGCGCGTTCGGGATGCGGGATGCGATGTAGCGGCCTTCCTCGACGCGCGCATCCTGGTCGCCGACACGATGGATCACGAGCGTCGGCGCCTGCACCGTGGGCAGAGCGTCGCGAATATCGGCCTGTGAGTTCATGACGACGAGGTCACGCGCCGAGGCGGGGCTCGCCGAGGCACGCGCGCGCGCCATCCACCATCTCGCGAACGACTCGTCGGCGCTCGGGGCCATTCGACTGAGATCGGCCTCGACGCCCCATTCGCGCTCGACCGCGGCGGCGTAGCCGGCCCGTTGCTCCGCCGTCTCGCACCACGGGTAGTCGCTCTCCGGTCCGGAGCGCTTCGCGTACGTCCCGTACAGGGCGAGCGCCAAGACCCGCTGGGGATACGTGGCCGCGAACAGCGTCGCCAGTGGTCCACCCTCCGAGTAGCCGAACAGCGCTGCGCGCTCGCTGCCGACCGCGTCCATCACGGCGCGCACATCGTCCATCCGCGTCTCGAAGTCAGGCAATCCGACTGCGCGGTCGGAGAGTCCGGTTCCGCGCTTGTCGAAGCGGATCAGCCGCGCGAACGACCCCAACCGCTCGAGCAGCCGCGCAGACGACGGGTGGAGCCAGTCGGAGTCGAGATGAGATACGAATCCAGAGACGAGCACGAGGTCGAACGGCCCTCCGCCCGTCACCTGGTAGGCGATGTTCACATCACCGCTCTTCGCGTACCCGATCGCGGCTTCCACCGGCTCTGATTCTCGCAGCCCGTCCTTTACTCGCCCGGGCGAGCTTCTGCGCGTCGCCCGCGGGCCCGCCGCTCCCAGAGCGTCGCATTCACGATCGCGGCACCGACGACGAGGCGGCTGATGAAGAAGAGAGCGAGGAGGAGAGCGGCCGCCAACCCGAGCGCGCCGTAAGTGCCCTGCTTGGCGATTGCGTACGGGGCAAGCAGGTACGCCGCGCCGACCTGGATCACCTCGAGGCCGATGGCGAACAGGATCGCCCCGGGAATGAGCGCCCGCCAGGAGCTTCCGCGGTGGGGGAGATGCAGGGAGATGACCAGCCAGATCACGCCGAACGGCAGGATCCCGATCAGCGTGGCGAGGACACCAGGCCCCGGCGACCATGCGCGCAGGGTGCTGGCGAGACCCGAGACGACGAACATCGACAGGAGCAGCGCGAGCAGCTTGAGCGACGCGAGAATCGTCGGTCTGGGAGCTGCCGCCCGAGCATCGCCCCAGAGGATCCGGTGTGACCCGATCAGCACGCGCAGCACGCTGCGCGTCGCATACACGAGCACGGGAACACCGACGACGAGCGCGTACCAGTGCGCCTTGCCGTCCGCTGCGTTCGCGACGGAGTCAGAGACGAGGCCGGCGAGCCCCAGCTTCCCGGCCGTGTCCTGCGGTGAGTCCGACGCGGCGCTCGCGCTGATCCCGAGGCCGCCGACCAGGACGAGCCCGTACGGCAGCAGCCAGATGAAGAAACGGAAGGCCAGCGCGCCGGCGATGATCCCGCCACCAAACTCGGTGTCGCGATCGACCATCTCGAAGATCGCATCGACAGAGCTGTGGCGTCCACGTTCTCGCTGCGCGCGCTCCTCGACCGCCGCTCGCCGCGCCTGAATCGCGGCCGCGAACAGCCGCGCCCGCTCACGCCGCGTTCGCTCGGCAGAGCCGGGCTCCGTCGACTCGAGCTCGTCCACATGGTCCGGCTCCATCGCATCAGCATGCTAGGCGCTCGCACTTGTCGCATCCGAGCCCCGGCGTAACGTCTCGATCGAGTGGCGAGAGTGAACATGGTCGAGCGCTACGTGGCGAAGCTCTCGCGGGAGTCTCCTTCCGTGCGGACCGCGGCCGGCGCGATCGTGACGGCCACCCTGTTGCTCGTGGTCGGATCCGGCGTCTTGATCCGGCTGCTCGACCCAAAGGAGTACAAGGACGTCTGGGTCGGGATGTGGTGGGCGATCCAGACCGTGACGACCGTCGGTTACGGGGACGTCACGCCGAAGGCTGTGTCGGGCCGCATCGTCGGGACGTTCGTCATGCTGGAAGGGATCGCTTTCCTCGCGATCATCACTGCGGCGATCACGTCGACATTCGTGGCCCGCGCGAGTCGCGAGTACGTCGCCCGTCAGGAGGAGGACCAGAAGAGCGACCGGCAATTGCTCGAAGAGCGTTTCGACACACTCGACGCGAAGCTCGACGAGCTCGCAACGGCGGTTTCCGCCCTTCGCGACCGCTGACGCCTTGACCACGGCGACAACCGAGATCGAAGCAAAGGCGAGCGAGCTCGACGATGTCGTCTTCGAGGCACCCGCCGTGCTCCGGATCGTCTGGACGGATCCGCAGCACATGCCGGAGCACATCGCCGTCTGGTCGCTCGCCCATTTCGGGCCGCGGGCCGAGGCGGCTGTCGAGAAGCTTCGCCGGGAACACCCTGACGCCACACGCGACGAGCTCGAGCGGCGCGTGATCGACCGGCAGACGAAAGTCGCGATGACGGAGGGCGCGTTCGTCGGGGGGCCGTTCATCGTCCTCATGGCGGTCGGGTTCTGCGCCGCGCTGCTCGCCCAGGCCCAGATGGTCTTCGCGCTGGCGGCGGTGTCGGGCCGCGACCCGAAGGACGAGATGCGTCTCGCCGATCTCCTCGTACTGCTCGGTGCGTATCCGTCGACGGAGACGGCGAACGCAGCGCTCGCGGCAATGACTCGAGACCCAAAGCTCCACGAGGGAGGGAAGCTCCCGCGCGGCACGCGCTGGTCGACGATCATGCGGATGGCGTATCTCCTCGAGGTGCTCGGGACGAGCGAGGACAGGAGCCGCCTCCGCGCAACGCTGGGCTGGATCGGCGTCGGCGTGCTGTTCGTCGTCGGGTTCGCTCTGCCGCTCGTCTGGGTTCCCTACATGGCGTACTCGAGCCGCAAGTTCACCGTCCGCCTGGGACAAAGGACCCGCGAGTACTACTCGGCCGCGCACACCGGCGATGCCGGAGTCGTGGTGCGAAGGCGCCAGACGGTGCAGATCGGTGGGGCCGTCGCGCTCGGTCGCACGATGCTGCTCGTCCTGGCGCCGATCGTGGTCGCACTGGTCGCACTCCTCACCGGCTTCTCGTTCGGCAACGGGAGCTGGGTCGACTCGGGCCTCCTGCTGATCGGACTGTCGCTGCTCGCGACGCTCACGTGGTTCGGCTACCGCTGGTGGCGTCTGCGGAGGATCCGGTCGGAGCGCGCGACCGCCTGAGACGAACGCCGCATACTGCTAGCGTGGCGTCGTCGCGGGGCGTGGCGCAGCCTGGTTAGCGCGCTAGTCTGGGGGACTAGAGGTCCCGAGTTCAAATCTCGGCGCCCCGACTGAAAGCCCTGCATATGCAGGGCTTCTTGTTTCAGAGGCACCCTGCTCGGTCCCACTTGGGTCGACGAACGATGTTCACAGTCGCCCTGAGAGGACGCTCGCCCGCGCCACGTAGCCGCAGGCTATGCGAGCCTCCGCGAACGATCCGGAGCCGACCGCAGATGATCCATACTCGGCATGACCTGCAAAGCCGAGGGACTCACCTTCGGACTCGCAACCACTTTGGGAGGTTGTCTCGTGAGACGAGATCAGGTCTTTCGCTGGGGAGGCGTTGCTGCGGGCGCGGTCTTGGTCGCGTTCGGCATCGTGGTGATCGTGCTCGCGATCAACGGACACAACACCGTCACCACCGAGCTCAAGCAGCAGAAGATCACGGGCACACCCGACATGACGCCCTCGGCGATCGAGGCCGAAGGCGCGAAGGCCGGCCTCAAGGACGTCAGCTATCCAACCTGCTCCGTCGCGGGACAGTCGGTCGACACCGGCAGCGAGGCGCGTTGCTTCGCCCAGTACATGAACATCCATGCGCTGGAGGCAACCGGCGGCTACGTGTATTCGGAAATGGGCCAGTACCAGGCCAAGCCGGACGCGCCGAAGGCGCAGCTCTCCCCGGGTGGAGGCACGAGCAATCCCGACTACGCGGCCACCGATCCGGCGACAGGCAAGCCTGTGCCGAACGGTGCCCGAAGCGTCTGGGTCACCGAGACCGGGCTTTCGACGGCGCTCAACACGAGCTACATGGCGACTCAGCTTTCACTCTTCAGCGTCGTCGTCGGGATCGCGCTCATCCTTGCCGGGATCGGGTTCGTCATCCTCGCGCTCGGCGCAACAGCTCCAAGCCCAAGACGGGAGCAGGCCGCAGAATGACGTTCACAGCATCGCCGATGCCGTCGCAACAGAGGCAATGAACGAGTCGAGCGCGGTGCGTGTCCGGTCGAGCGCGTCCGGCAGCAGATGCCCGTACGTCCACTCGATCTCGCGGACAGACGTCCCCATGTAGCGCGCATTCCAGTCCGAGTGCAGCGTCGCGGCCGGTCATCGGACTGTGGGTGCTCCACTGAAGCCGTTCCTCATGGCTCGACTGTGGCCTCGAGGAGCCGCCAGCCCCCGTGATATCCGTCTCGGAAGGCGGTGACGAACGTCCCCAACCGATCTTTGACGCGCGGCTGCCCTGGCGGGCTGTAGGCGACAACGAACAGGCGGTGAAGGCGTATGTCGCGTCGATCGAAAGCGGGCCGCGGCCACACTGTCATCGCCACAAGCTTCCCGTGTGCAACGGCGCGGACCCACCAACGCGCGACGTCGGCAGGATCGTCGAACGCGGGGCGTGCGCGTGTTCCGGGCTCGAACACTCTGAGGAACATGTGCGGTCTGACGACAGCGGCGCCGGCTGCCGTTCTGAGCTCGATCGGGTAGATGCCGTACAGAAGCGGCAGCTGCAGCGTGCCGCGCCAAGTATCGCCGAACAGCCGGAGCCCGCGCCACCGAAGCGGGCTTCCATCTGAGTGGCTTGCGCCCGCCAACCGCACCTGTAGGGAGCCGGGATTGAGCCCGGAGACCGCGATCGTCGACCGTTCGTAGAGTTTCACGATCGCAGGCTGCACCGAAACCCGCGGCGGCGGCGTCGCCGTCACGCCGACCGAGTGCCCTGCTGCGGGAGCAGACGCCTGACTGAACGCTGCGGCGAGCCCGAGAGACGTGAGAAGAAGAATGAGGTTGCGCACTTTCCACACTTCCTTTCGGGCCGATTTCTCGCGACATCACGAGATCGGCCGATCGAAGGACCGGCGCGAACTGTCAGTCGAGGATTGCGTGACTGCGGTTGTGGCTCGCGCGTGCGATTGCGAGGCCGGCGAAGACGAGGACGAGCGCGAGTGTCGCTGCGGCCCCGAGTCCGGCGTCGGTCCACCGGAAGCCCGTCGACGCGGTCATTGCGACTGGTGCGTTGTCGGCGACCCTGGTGATGGGTTCGCGGTGGTCCCGACGCGGGGCGGTTGCTGAGTTGTGCCTCAGGACGGCCCGCTCGAAGACGTCGGAGAGGCCGATGGGAGTCGAGGGGGTCGCGCCGGCGCCGCGGAGTCCTGTGCGGTCATCGGGCCGTACCGCCGGTACAGCTTGAGCCCTGGCGACCGCCCGTGTGAAGACGTCTGACAGATTGGTGCTCTGCGAGCCGATGCCGCGGATGCCGGCCCGGTTGTCCGGCCTGTCGGACGCCTGCGCGCTACCGATGAGAATTGCCGAGAATGCGAGCGCCAGTGTGAGCGTGGCGATGATTTGCTGGTGCCGAGCCGTCATCTGAAACCTCCTTCGCTTCGATCGCCCCGTGCGATCGGCTGGGCGCAGAATCGGGCCCGGTGGTTGCAGCGCGGCTCCCGCCCGGTTACAACCGGTTACGGCGGTGCAAATGGAATTCAGGATCCTGGGCGAACTCGAGGTCGAGGAGGACGGTCGGGCGGTCGCGCTCGGCGGCTCACGCCAGCGCGCCCTGCTGACAAACCTGCTCCTACACCAGGGTGAGGTCGTCTCCGCAGACCGGCTGATCGAAGACCTCTACGGCGCGCACCCACCCGCAACCGCGGCGAAGACGCTTCAGGTCCACATCTCGCGCCTGCGCAAGGCGCTCGGCGGCGGGCAGCGGCTCCGCACGCGCGGTGGAGGCTATGTCCTCGAGCTCTCGGACGGCGAGCTGGATCTCGAGCGCTTCACGACGCTACTTGAGGAGGGGCGACGGAGTTTCGTGGAAGGTAAGGCGGAGCAGGCTGTCGCGGCGTTGGAGCTCGCGCTCAGCCTCTGGCGTGGCCGCCCGCTGGCGGACGTCGCCTACGCTGATTTCGCTCAGGCAGAAGTAGCGCGACTAGATGAGTTGCATCTCACGGCGGTCGAGGAGCTCATCGATGCCAGGATTGCACTCGGTCGTCACGCGGAGGCAGTCGGCGAACTCGAACGTCTTGTTGGGACGCACCCGCTGCGCGAGCGTCTGCGCGCGTCGTTACTGCTTGCCCTCTACCGCTCCGGCCGCCAGGCCGAGGCACTGGACGCGTACCAGGGTGCGCGGACGATTTTGGTCGAGGAGCTTGGTATTGAGCCAACAAGGTCGCTGCGGGAACTGCACCAGGCGATCCTGAACCAGGATCCGGCGCTTGACCTGCCCGTGTCCGACGAAGCGCGTCATGAGAGAGCCTCGGCGGTAGCGTCGCTTCCGGTCAACGAGACGGTCGTCCGCGACGCGCGGAAGACGGTGACGGTGGTCAGTGTGAGGTTGGCTGTCTCTGCCGAGGGAGGTGGGGTACTGGACCCAGAGGCGCTGCGCCGGGTGACTGGCCGTGCGGTTGAGACGCTCGAGACTGCCGCCGGCCGGCATGGCGGAATGATCGAGGCGGTTTCCGGTGACGCGATCACTGCGGTGTTCGGGCTTCCGTTCGTGCATGAGGATGACGCTCTGCGAGCCGTGCGGGCCGCTGCCGACGCCCGCACCGGCCTCTTGGAATTGGCGGCCACGCTCGACGACGAGCGCGCTCATCGGCTCGACTTTCGCCTCGGGATCGGCACCGGCGAGGTTGTAACAGGCGGCGGTGCTGCGGCTGCTCAGGCGCGAACAACCGGCGAGCCGCTGACTGTTTCTGCGCGGCTCGCCGACGACGCCTCGGCGGGTGAGATCGTCATAGACTCGGCCACCCGCGGGGTTTTGCGAGAAGCCGTTGTAGCGGAGCCCGCGGGCGGCGGCTGGCGTGTCGTCGAGGTTTCCGGCGTCGCGCCGGGCCGTGTCAGCCACTTCGACTCGCCGATGGTCGGGCGTGAGCGTGAGCGTCGTCGCCTGCAGGACGCATTCGAGCAGGCGGTCAGCGATCGATCCTGCCAGCTCTTCACCGTGCTCGGCGTCGCGGGTGTCGGCAAGTCGCGGCTCGTGCACGAGTTCCTTCAACAGTTCGGTGAGGACACCCTTGTCGCGGCCGGGCGCTGCCTCCCGTACGGCGAGGGGATCACATACTGGCCACTGCTCGAGGCCATCAAGAGCGTCGTCGGACTCGACGACGCAAGCTCACCTGACGAAGCTCGCGCGAAGCTCGCACATGTTCTCGAAGGAGAGCAGGGTGGCGAGGTCGCCGCCCAGCGGGTGGCCGAGATGATCGGCCTGGCCGACGCGGTCGGAGATGCGGAGCGATTCAGCTCGGTGCTCGCGCTTTTCGAGATCCTCGCCCGGGCCAACTCGCTTGTGATCGTCTTCGACGACGTTCACTGGGGAGAGTCCACCTTCCTGGACCTCATCGAGCACGTGGCCGAGCAGGCCCGCGACGCACCGATCCTGCTCGTTTGCCTCGCCCGCCCAGAGCTGCTCGAGGCCCGTCCCGGGTGGGCCGGAGGCAAGCTCAACGCGACGACGGCGTTGCTCGAACCCCTCTCTGAAGATGAGTGCGGGCTCCTCATCGAGAATCTCGTCGGGGGCACCGGTCTCGCCGATGGGGTCGAGAATCGAATCGCTGAGGCAGCCGAGGGCAACCCGCTCTTCGTCGAGGAGATGCTGCTGATGCTGATCGACGACGGCCTGCTCACCCGCGACAACGAGCAGTGGGTGGCGACCGGCGACGTCGCCGCGATCCGTGTTCCGCCGACGATCCAGGCGCTCCTCTCCGCACGCCTCGATCGGCTAGGCGACGACGAGCGCTCCGTGATCGAGCGGGCCGCGGTCGTGGGCAAGGTGTTCTACGAGGCAGCCGTCGTCGACCTCGTCCCCGAGGCACTGCGGGCCGCCGTCACCGACGCCCTCGGAACGCTGACCCGCAAGCAACTCATCCGCCCTGACCGCCCGAGCCTCGGCGGGCGGACCTTCGGGTTCCGTCACCTCCTGATCCGGGACGCGGCTTACGAGTCGATCCCCAAGGGAGTCCGCGCTCAGCTGCACGACGAATTCGGCCACTGGCTGGACGAGGCCGTCGGCGACCGTGGGATCGAATACGAAGAGGTCATCGGCTACCACCTCGAACAGGCGTATCGCTATCGGGCTGAGCTCGGCATGGTCGACGATGCGACGCGCGCGCTCGCCCGCGACGCGGCGGAGCGCCTCGGCTCGGCCGGCCGCCGCGCATTCAGCCGGAGCGACCCTCCTGCGGCGGTGAATCTCATCTCGAGGGCGGTCGCATTGCTCCCGGCCGACGACCCTCTCCGCGTCGACCTCGTCCCCAACGTGCGCGCGGTTCAGGGGACGACCGACCTGGCCTGGGCAGACAAGGTGCTGACGGATGCGGTCGAGGCAGCCGCAACGACCGGCAACCGAAGCCTGGCTGCAAGCGCACTCGTCCAGCGTGGCTTCCTGCGTCTGTTCACGGAGCCGGAAATGACGCCGAGCGAACTGATCGAGGTGGCCGAACGGGCGCGTGTCGTCTTCGAGGAACTCGGCGACGAGTTGGGCCTTGCGCGTGCCTGGCGGCTGGTCGCGCAGGCGCACTATCTCGGCCGGCGCCTTGCGTTGTGTGCGGAGGCCTCGGAGCGCGCCCTCGAGCATGCTCGCCGTGCCGGCGATCGCTTCGAGGAGCGGGAGATCGTCGAATGGCTCGTCATCGCGCTCCTGCTTGGTCCCGCCCCCGTACTCGAGGCGGCCGCCCGTTGCGAGCGCTTGCTCGTCGAGACAGTCGATAACTCGCTCCTTCAGGCCGAGATCCTTGGCGGGCTGGCCTCGCTGATGGCGATGCTCGGCCGCGCAGATCGAGCAGAAGAGTTGACCGCGCGCAGCCGGGCGACGATCGCCGCCCGCGGGGAGTCGGTCTGGATCGTCTCGTTCTGGCTCGCATTCGTCCGCTTGTGGCAAGGCGACCCCGTCGGCGCCGAAGCCGAGCTTCGCCCGGCCTACGATGCGCTGAAACGGCTCGGCGAAAGGAGCCACTTCTCGTCGTTGGCTCATTCGCTCTCGAACGCTGTCTTCTTGCAGGGCCGGTACGACGAGGCCGAGCAGCTGACGCACGAGTGCGAACAATCCTCGCGTCCCAACGATGTCCACTCACAGATCCGCTGGCGGTCGATCCGAGCGAAGGTGCTCGCGCACAAGGGGGACTTCGAGGAAGCCGAAGCGCTCGCCCGTGCGTCCGTCGCCTTCGCGGCCGAGAGCGACTTCCACCCAGCCCATGCCGACGCGCTAATGGATCTTGCGCATGTCCTCGACCTGCGCGGCGAACGACCGGCGGCAGCACTGTCGGTCGAGGAAGCGATTCGCTTCTACATGCTGAAGGGCAACCTGGCGCAACTCGAACGAGCGGACGGTGTGCTCGCGGAGCTTCGCGGGCGATCGACTGGGTGAGGTCGCGGGGCACCGAGCCGCGGTCGATCACGCGGAGCATCTCATCGGGGCGCTGCTCATCCTCGCGCGCAACGAGCGCGGGCTCACCGTCCACGACGCGGTCGATTTGGCCCACCATCGGACGACCGCGCACCGCAGGGCGTTGTTATCTCACTGCCTTCTTTACGAGCGTGCGGATCTTCGTCTCGTCGGCGGGAGTCAAGTCCGTCAGCGCAAATGCGACCGGCCACATGGCGCCTTGGTCGAGGTTTGCGCTGTCGTTGAAGCCAATCATCGCGTACCGCTCCTTGAACTTGCCTGCGTCGCGGAAGAAGCAGACGACCTTGCCGTTCTTCGCGTAGGCGGGCATCCCATACCAGGTCTTCGGCGAGAGTTCCGGGGCGCTCTCGTTGATCAGCGCATGGAGCCGCTCGCCGAGCTTGCGATCGTGCGGCGACATCGCAGCAAGCGCAGCCCGCACGGCACTTTCGCCGTCCTCGGCCGCCTTCAGCTCTTTCGCGCGCGCCCTCATCGCGGCTTTTTCCTCCGCGCTGAACCCTGCTTGCTTATCGGTGGTCTTGACGGGCTGCCGCTTCTTTGCTGTGGGGCTCATCCTGCTCCTTTCGTTCGGTCGACGACCTACGCAACGCGGTCGAGCCGCCCGAGCCACATGCTGCGAGACCTCTCGCACTGCCAGGCGGGCCACGCAAGAACTACATCGAAGTCGACCGCTGCTCTCGCTGCCCCGACTCCAGAGAACTCAAGAGACGACTCAGAATCACGTTACCGGGCCGGACCATGGCCCGGGCTCTGCCCGAGCCGCCGGCGGGTGAAGTCGATCGTGTCGCTGGTTTGCCGGTACGCGTTCCAGAGAGCCCCACGGATGACGAATCCGAAGGTGAACGCAGCCGAGCAGCAGACCCAGAGAACGACGAGTTCGACGGCGATCGTCACCTGAGGTACACCGCGGACAGGTCTGTCGGTCTCAAACGCATGTCTAGAAAGTTGCCGCAGGCGGGTCGCCGCCGCTTTGACGCAAATACGTCAACTGGGTGGCGAGCGACCGCTTCGAAACGAGCGAGGGACACTGGCGCGTGAGACTGGTTTTTGGAGCTGTCGGGTATAACTAGGTCGGGGGTCCGAAGCGCGTGCTCGAGATCGGCAACAGTCTTCGGGAGGCTCGCCGCCGTCGCGGTGTCGGGCTTGCCCGAGGCTTCGGCCGCGACCATGATCCGCTCGCGCTACCTCGAGGCGCTGGAGGACGAGCGTGTCGACGTGCTCCCGGAAGGCCCATACCAGCGAAGCTTCCTACGCGAGTACGCGGAGTACCTCGGGCTGGACGGAGACATCCTGGTCGTCGAGTGGATGCTGCAGTTTCCCCCTCCGACTCCCGAGTTGCCGAGCCCGCCGAACCGGGCGGCCGTGGTCCGAGCCACGTTGTCGAGGCTCGATCCCCTCGCCCTGGCTCTCGTTCTTACGGTCGTCGCCGTGGGCATCGCCGCGTGGCAGTTCTCGGGCTCAGGCTCGACGAAGGTGCAAGCGTCCCCGGCGCTCGCGGTGCCGAAACCCGATTCTCGGACGGTGAGAGAGAAGCTTAGGCCGGCAGCCTCGGTGGCGGCGGGGCACACGACCTCGTTCGCCGCGACTGGCGTTGACTGCTGCGCGCGGGCCGTGCTGGCTGATCGCGCGACTGGGCTCGAGTGCCGGCCCTGTCCTCGCCGAACGAACACTTCAGCAGGGCCAGACGGCCAGGTTCGGGCTGAGAGAGCCGCTCTGGATTCGGCTCGGGGCGCCCTGGAACCTCGCTGCCTCAATCGGCGGCCGCTCGATCACCGCGGCGCTGCCCGCTGTGACCGGCAACGTCCTCTTCACGGCCCGCGGTGCTAAATCCGACTGAGCAAGTCAACGACGACAGACCCTCGCGATACTTCGTCGGCGACTGCCGCGCGGGCGCCCATCGCACGCGATAGGCCTTTCGGTGTCACCAGATCGGCGCCTCAATGTCACCCACCGTCAATCGAGCCGCTGGTTGGATAGGCCGCTACCACGTCTGAGGGAGTCGTGGGAACGAGAGAAGTGATGCGGCGGCGAGGCCGGGCCAACGCCTCGCTGCCGCGGCTCGCATGGCTTCGCTACGCGAGGGTGTGACGCCATCGGCTCTAGAAGCCACTGCGCGCCGCACCCCGACAGCTAGCCGGCCCCGCCAAGCCTTGGGGAAACAAATCGAACGCCTCGTCGGCTATCTCTCGTCGGCGAAGAAGTCGATCAGCAATTGGTTGACACGTTCGGCCTCGTCGTGATGGACCCAGTGCGACGCATCGGCCAGGCGCTCCACACGGTCGAGTTCGGGTACGTCGTCGTGGTCGGGCTCGGCGAGGTCGGAGCCCAGGTAGGAGTCATGCTCCCCCCAGATGACGAGTGTCGGCGCCGAGATCGGGCGAAGCTTTGCTGCGGCTTTCTTCTGGGACTGTCTGACCGAGGCGCGGTAGTAGTTGATCATCCCGGCAGCTGCCCCTGGCTGCGACCACGCCTCGATGTAGCGTTCGATTTCCTCCGGCGTGTATGGCGGGTTGGCGTCCTGCAGGAAGTGCCGGAAGAAGTGCCAGTCTCTGGCATGCACCACGTTCTCGGGCAGTCCCGGTGTCGCAAAGAAGAAGAAATACCAGGACTTCCGGAGCTGGCTTGGGTGGTGCAGCCCTTCCGAAAGCTTCCGCGGATGTGCGGCGTTGAGGATGGCGAGTCGGTCGACCACCTCGGGGTGGTTCATCGCGATCGTCCAGGCGATGCTTCCGCCCCAGTCGTGACCGACCAGCAGCGCGGACTCGGCCCCGAGTTCTCCAATCAGGCCCCGGATGTCGGCGGCGAGCAGGTCGACGCCATACGCCTCGAAATCGTCTGGCTTCGATGACAGGTTGTAGCCGCGCGTGTCCGGGGCAACTACTCGAAACCCGGCCGCCGCGAGCGGTGCGATCTGTAGCCGCCAACCGAACCAGAACTCCGGGAAGCCGTGCAGCAGAACGATCAGCGGCCCCTCACCGGCCTCGACGTAGTGCAACGTCTGATCGCCGACCTCGGCGTAAGCCTCCCGAAGCTCGATCCCGACGTCAGGGAGCAGGCTCGTGGTGGTCATAGAGGACCTCCCCTGGGTAGTGGACTCGTTCGCGAGACTACGCCTGCCGGTTTGGAGTAGCAACACGTGGTCGATCCCTACCCCGTCGCGACACGACGGTCACGGCGGTTGGTGACGCTTGTTCTCTACTCCAGCCATACGGATAGGCTCGCCCGAAGGTCCCTGAGCCGGAGAGGAGGTCAACCGGAACCGCACTATCCAGCAACCGCGGAGGTCGAAATGAGCACCACCGTCCAGACCAGCACCGACATCCGTCCCTTCCATGTCGAGTTTCCCGAAGACGCGCTCGCCGAGCTGCGCGACCGAATCGCCGCCGCCCGCTGGCCCAGTAAGGAGCTCGTCGCCGATCGCGCGCAGGGTGTTCAGCTGAAGGCGCTGCGGGAGCTCGCGATCTACTGGGAGAACAAGTACGACTGGCGCAAGGCCGAGTCGAGGCTCAACGCCTTACCGCAGTTCACGACCCAGATCGACGGCGTGGACGTCCACTTCATCCACGTGAAGTCGGGTCACGAGAACGCGCTCCCGCTGATCATGACCCACGGCTGGCCCGGCTCCGTGATCGAGTTGCTCGACTCCGTCGGCCCGCTGACGGACCCGACCGCTCACGGCGGCAGCGCCGAGGATGCCTTCCATCTCGTGCTGCCCTCTCTGCCCGGGTACGGACTCTCCGCCGAGCCGGCCGAGATCGGCTGGGACCTCGGCCGGACCGCACGGGCCTGGGCCGAGCTCATGCGCCGACTCGGCTACACCCACTACGTAGCGCAGGGCGGCGACGTGGGCGCCGGCGTCACCGAC
The DNA here is from genome assembly GCA_963708505.1 of uncultured Thermoleophilia bacterium. GTDB lineage: Bacteria > Actinomycetota > Thermoleophilia > Gaiellales > Gaiellaceae > PALSA-600. The sequence continues at coordinate 662,982 of CAVPST010000006.1, read as the reverse complement.
GCGATGAGCCGCCAGGCACCCGATGGCCTGGTCGGCATCCACACGAACCTGCTTGTGCCGGCGTTAAACGGGCCTATGCCGACGAACACCGACGAGGAACGCGCGGCGGCCGCGCAGATCGCCGCGTTCCAGAAGTCCGGCAACGGGTACTTCGTCGAGATGGCCACGCGCCCGCAGACGATCGGCTATGCGCTGCTCGACTCCCCCGTGGCTCTGGCCGCCTGGATGACAGATCACGACACGGACGCCTACTACAAGATCGCGCGCGCCTTCGTCGACGGGCAGCCCTCTGGCAACCTCACGCGCGATCACATCCTCGACAACATCACGCTGTACTGGCTGACCGGCACCGGCGGCTCCGCAGCACGGTCGTATTGGGAGGCCTACGGTCCTGACGCTCCGGCCGCGAGCCAGCAGCCCCTCCCGCCGACGGCGATCCCGTTTGGCTTCACGACGTTCCCGGGCGAGATCTGGCGGACGCCGCGCAGCTGGGTCGAGGCGAGCTACCCGAACGTCATCTACTTCAACAAGGTCGACAAGGGCGGGCACTTCGCCGCCTGGGAAGAGCCAGTGCTCTTCGCCACCGAGCTGAGAGCGGCGTTCAGGACGCTGCGCTGATCGGCGCGCGCGAGCGGCGCGCGCGAAAGACACCGCGCCGCTCGCCGCCTGTCCGCCGAGCGTCCCGTAGAGGCGCTGTGGCAACCTCTTGTGAGCATGTTCCCGAGCTCTCTGCGCATCACGGCAGTCGTCACGGTCCTTGTAGCACTCACGCTGACCGCGGCAGCATCCGGCCGCCGGGTCTCGCTTCCGATGAAGGAGGTGGCGCGGGTGCAGCTTCCCGGGCCGAGCAACCGCTTCGACTACACGAGCATCGACCCGACTACGAACCTGCTGTACATCGCGCACATGAACGCCGGCGTGCTCCTGACGTTCGATCTGAAGCGTCGGCGCGTCATCCGCACGACCGCGGTCCCGGGTGTCCACGGCGTCATCGCCGTGCCCCGGCTGCACCGCGTCTTTGCCTCGGCAACCGATGCGCACGAAGCGATCACGATCGACTCGAGAACCGGGCGGATCCTCGCCCGCGCCCCGGCAGGAAGCTACCCCGACGGGCTCGCGTACGATCCGGTCGAGCGCCACGTCTTCGTCTCCGACGAAGCAGGCGGCGTCGAAACCGTCCTCAACGCGAAGGGTGCGCGGATCGCCACGATCTCGCTCGGCGGTGCCGCCGGAAATGTTCAGTACGACGCCGGAACGGGACACGTCCTCGTCGACGTGCAAACACGTGACGAGGTCGCGGTCATCGACCCGACCACCAACGAGATCATCCGGCGAGTACCCGTCCACTGCCAGTCCGACCACAGCCTCTACGTCGATTCGTCTCGGCGGCTCGCCTTCGTCGCCTGCGACGGCGACGCGAAGCTCCTCACACTCGACCTGCGGCATTTGGCGGTCACTCAGACCTTCGGCGTCGGCGGCGACCCCGACGTGCTGGCCTTCGACAGCAGCTCGCGGAGGCTCTACGTCGCGGCCGAAAGCGGCGACGTCGCGGTCTTCACCGAACACGGCCGCTCGCTCACGAAGCTCGGACAGGCGCATCTCGCCTCAGCGGCCCACACGGTGGCGGTCGACTCACGAACACACCTCGTGTACTTCCCGCTCGAGGTCGGCAGCAACGGCAGACCTCAACTTCTGATCCTCAAACCCGTGTGAGAAACACCCTTCCGACGACAGGTGTGAACTGTGCGTAAGGAGTTCCCGAAGAAACCGCCCGAAGCCGTTTCACCGTGAAGGACCGGGGATCGCCTAGGTGGCCGGGCGGGTTACGTTCCCTCGAGGGGGAGCGGGGCTGACGGCGCCCGACCCGGCCAACTCACGCATCCGAACGTCCACATCGGTTGGATGCAGCGGAGTCACGTCCCGTGGCGCGCAGCCCAGAGCGGGCCGGTGGAGTCCGCGCTGGGCCCCGGGTCGCCGCCGTCAGGCTATGCAGCGCAAACCACTTGGTCAGGGCGTGGGGATGTTCGAGGAACCGAAGCTCGACGCAGCGATAACGGGGGATCGGCAGGACGTGCATCGCCCCGTCGACCGCATCGATCCGGCAGCCGAGTCTCCTGAGCTTGCGGACGCGGCCGACAAGCGTCAACGGTTGATTGATCGGCTGGCCCAACTCGGTGTACGTGCGCCCTGTGAGACGCATCACGAACCGGTAGAAACCCACAAGACTCAGGTAGTTCGGCGTCGTGATGATCAGCCGGCCACGCGGCCGCGTCACGCGGACGAGTTCGGACAGACCCTTGTTCGGATCTAGGACGTGTTCGAGCGTGTCCAAACTCACGACAAGATCGAAGCTCTCGTCGGCGAACGGCAGATGTTGGAGATCCGCAACGACGGCCGGGGCCCGCTCGTGCAGCAACTCGGCGGTGAGCCGGACTGCCGCCGGCGAGAAATCGGCCGCCGTCAGGTCGGCCCCCAGGTCGGCGAGGTATTTCGAGAAGGCACCGAGGCCGCATCCGATTTCGAGCACCTTGAGCCCACGTACGGGTCCCAAGTGCTTCTTCGCAAGTTCGTGCCACGGTGCCGTCGGCGTCGGCTCACCCTCCTCGCGCAGATCGAGGTGCCAGGTGTCGTACGCGGTGCGCGTGTCGATGGATATGACCTTGCCAGGCATTCCGGGATCCAAACCAGGTCGTCGCTCTCCGTCGCGAGGCTTTCAAGTTTCGGTGAGCTCTGGCCGATACCACTCGCATGAGCGTCCTCAACCGGCTGTTCCTCTTCTCGGCATTCGCAATCGCTGTCGCCGACGTCGCGCTCGCCACGGAGACATCCTCACCGGGCCTGTTCATCGGGTCGCTGGGGTTGGCGCTTCTCGCTGCGGCTCTCGTACTCCGCCAGCGCCGGCGAGCATAGACCCGGCCTCGAGCACCGCGTAGAGCGGCTGCGCGGGTCACGTCGACCCAGACGACCCTGTCGCGGCCCGCGGCCCTGGCTTGACAAGTCCGCTGGCTCGGTCGGATACTCGCGCAGTCGGAGGGGGACATCGTCATGTCCGGCTGTTGGGTGCGTTGTGGGGGTGAGTCCCGGGAGGCGGTCGTGCTCTCGGGCCTGTTGACGGCCGACGCGAAGCGGGTGCGTGGGCCTCCGGGTGATCGTGCTGTGTACGTGTCTGCGCGTCTGCGGCCTCCGCGCGTATCCAGTACCTGAGTAGGGGAGGCAGGAATGAAACGAGTACGGAGTAGTTGGAAGGCGATTGGGTTGGTGTTGGGGGTCTGCGTTCTTCTTGGTGCGGCGGTTGCGTCGATCGCGAGCGGCGCTGCGAGCAACGATCGGATCTCGTTCAAGATGATTCGCGCGGCCGGGCTGGAAGGGACTGGCTGTGTGCCGAAGGCAGGCGCGGAGGTGATCGACCAGTCGAATGGGCCGGTTGAGAGGTTGACCGTGAACGTGCATGGGCTTCCGGCGAACACGGACTTCGATTTCTTCGTGATCCAGGTGCCGAACGGCCCGTTTGGGCTGGCCTGGTATCAGGGCGACATCGAGACGGGCCCTGACGGCAGCGGCCAGGGCGTCTTCGTCGGACGCTTCAGCGTCGAGACGTTCATCGTGGCGCCGGGGAGCGCTCCGGCTCCTGTCGTGCACAACCAGGCGCCCTTCCCGGATGCGAGCACGAACCCGGCGACCGCGCCGGTGCACACGTTCCATCTGGGGCTGTGGTTCAACGCCTCAGCCGACGCGGTCAAGGCCGGCTGCCCTGGGGCGGTGACGCCGTTCAACGGCGAACACAACGCCGGCACCCAGGTGCTCAGCACCCGCCAGTTCCCGAACGACGCCGGGCCCTTGCGGACGCTCCAACCCTGACGCAACCCTTCGAAAGGAAGTGGTCGGCCCGGGCGACACCCGGGCCGACCACATCTCGCTTCGGGAACACGAAGCCAGTTCGCGCTACACGCCGGTTACGGCGCCACTATCCGCGCAGTCCCGGCTAGATCGCTCCGTCGGTCGCGTCATGCCAACGAACCGTGAGCGCGTAGAGCACGATGATTTCGAGCGTGATCACCGTCAACGTCCACAAGGGGTATTGCGAGTTGCCGAGCCATGCGAGTTGCTCGAGCAAGTTGAGGACAAGGATGAAGATCGCCGTCCACCTCGCCCATCCCGCCCCACTGACGAGGCCGAGCCCGACAAGAACGAAAATGATGCCGAGGATCATCGTGATCCAGCCCCACGTCGTCGTGTCGAAGACGATTATCTGACTGGGCGTGGCGACGTAGTAATTCGACCGAATAACCGCGATCAACCCCTCGAAGAAGTCGATCGAACCGATCACCAGCATCATGAGCCCCGCGAAGCCAACCCACCCACTCCATGCCCTTGAGCCCGCCATTCATTACCTCCAATTCGATGTCAAAAGCAAGATCCACTACCTCAAACGCGGTGTCAAGCTGAACAACACCGGGGCGCTTGCGGTTTCGACTCGCGTCGCGCCGTGCAGGCATGCGCCGGCGACAGCGATCTACGCTGTCGTGTCCAGGAACTCAGCCTGAGGAGGCCATGATGAGCACCGCCGCGGCACAGACAGACGGCGTCACCGGGACGACGAGCCCGGCGACGGTCGACCTGAAGCTCGAGGTTGTCGTCATTCCGGTCGCCGACGTCGACCGCGCGAAGGAGTTCTACGGGGGCCTGGGGTGGCGGATCGACGCCGACTTCCCGTTCGACAACGGCTTCCGAGTGGTCCAGTTCACGCCGCCGGGCTCAGGGTGCTCGGTCCAGTTCGGCACGAAAATCACCTCGGCGGCGCCCGGCTCGGCCCGAGGGCTCTACCTGGTCGTCTCCGACGTCGAGGCTGCACGCGACGAGCTCGTCGCCCGCGGCGTCGCGGTGAGCGAGGTCTTCCACGCCGGAAGTCCGGGTGCTCAGTTCGAGCCCGACGGCACGAGCGGTCGCGTGAGCGGGCGCGAGTCCGATCAGGCGAGCTACAGCACCTTCGCGACGTTCAGCGATCCAGACGGAAACGGCTGGCTGCTCCAGGAGATCACCAGCCGGCTCCCCGGTCGAGTCGACCCTGCGACGACGTCGTTCAGTTCTGCGAGCGACCTCGCAGCCGCGCTTCGACGCGCCGCGGCGGCTCACGGCGAGCACGAGGCGCGCATCGGCGAGGCAGACGCGAATTGGCCCGACTGGTACGCCGAGTACATGGTGCGCGAGTCGGCAGGCGACGAGCTGCCGTCATGAGCGACTACGACGTGATCGTCATCGGCGGCGGTTCGCCGGGTGAGCACTGCGCCGGCGCCCTCGCCGAGGGCGGCTTGCGGGTCGCGCTCGTCGAGCGCGAGCTGGTCGGCGGCGAATGCTCCTACTGGGCCTGCATCCCGTCGAAGACCCTGCTGCGTCCCGGCGAGGCTGCGCATGCGGCGAACGACGCGGCGGCCACGGCGCAGGTGGACGTCGCGCGGACGCTGGCCTGGCGAGACTTCATGGTTTCGGACTACTCCGACGCCGGCCAGGAGCGTTGGCTCGCGGATCACGAGATCGACCTCCTGCGTGGCCACGGGCGGCTCGCGGGGACCGGCGTGGTCGAGGTCGACGGCGCGCGCTACACCGCCGAGCACGTCGTCGTCGCAGCGGGTGCCGACCCGATCGTGCCGCCCGTTCCCGGCCTGCGCGAGCTCGACGGCATCTGGACGAACCGTGAGGTGACAGGCATGAAAGCCGTTCCGAAGCGGCTGCTCGTGCTCGGCGGAGGAGCGGTCGGCGTCGAGATGGCGCAGGCCGTTCGGCGCCTCGGCGGGGAGGTGGCGCTCGTCGAGAACGCCGGCCACGTTCTTCCTCGCGAGGCGACGCCGCTCGGCGACGCGCTGGGCGAGGTGCTGCACCGCGACGGGGTCGAGCTCAGCCTCGGCATGCAGGCAACGGCCGCCCGGCGCGACGCCGACGACTACGTACTCGAACTCGATGACGGCAGCGAGCTGCGTGGCGATCGCCTGCTCGTGGCCACAGGCCGGCGGCCGCGTCTCGAGGAGCTCGGCCTCGACACGGTCGGCATCGAGAAGGGCGGCCATGGGATCCCGGTCGACGGGTCGCTGCGTGCGGGCGAGCGCCTGTGGGCGATCGGCGACGTGACCGGGATCTGGCAGCTCACGCACGTCGGCAAGTATCAGGGCGAAGTTGTGGCCGCCAACATCCTCGGCGAGTCGCGCGAGGCGAACTACGAGGCGGTGCCGCGGGTCGTCTTCACCGACCCACAGGCAGCGTCGGTCGGCGCCACCGACGGTCGCTTCAGTGCGACCATCCCACTCAGAGACGTCGCGAAGACCGCCACATACACCCGCGCCTACGCGCAGAGCATCGGGTTCCTCACACTCCTCAGCGACGGCGAGCGTCTCACAGGTGCGTACGCGCTTGGCCCGGAGGCGGGGGAGTGGTTGCAGCAGGCGACGCTGGCGATCCGCGCACGCGTCCCGCTCGACGTGCTTCGCGACACGATCCAGCCGTTCCCCACCTTCTCGGAGATCTACGTCGGTGCGCTCGGTGCCCTTCAGGCGAGTGTCCTGACGGCTCGTCAATCGGTCGGATAGTGAGCAGCGAGCCGCAACTGGCCGGATGCACCGTGGTCGTGATCGGCGGCAGCTCAGGTATCGGACTCGAGACGGCCCGGCTGGCGCGCGAGAATGGGGCCGACGTGATCGTCACGGCGCGCGATCCCGACCGCCTGCGACGAGTCGGCGTCGAACTCGGGGCCGGCACCGCCGCATTCGACGCAACCGACTTCGACCGGCTGTGGAGGTTCTTCGACGAGCTGCCTGCCCCGATCGACCACGTGCTGGTCACCGGCCCCGGGCCGTACTACGCGCCGCTGGCGGAGTTCGACGTCGCAGAAGCACGCCGCGACGTCGAGGCCCATCTCTTGCTGCCGATGGAGGTTGCTCGGGCCACCATTGGCAGGGTTCGCCCGGAAGGGACCTTGCTCTTCATGGGCGGCACCGGCGGCCGCCGCTCGGCCGCGGGACTCGCATTCATCTCGGCTCTCACGGCTGCGCTTCCCGCGATGACCAAGAACCTCGCGCTCGAGCTGGCGCCCGTCCGCGTGAACTTGATCGCCGCCGGTTTCGTCGACACACCGTTGTCGGCGGCGCTCCTCGGCGACCAACTCGACGCACGCCGTGAGCGGCTCCGCACGACGCTGCCGATCCGCCGCGTGGTCGGCCCGGCGGACATCGCTGCACTGGCGGTCCACCTCATGACGAACACTGCGGTCACCGGGGCGACCTTCGACATCGACGGCGGGCAGCAGCTGCTTGCCGAGGGCTGAGCCCGTCAGGATTGTCGGACACCGAACTGAGGGACGTCCCTCGGGCCTCCCTGTGACCGGCTAGGCGGCGACCTGCGAGATCGTCGATGACTCCTTCACCGTCGTCTTCCGGTTCTTCTTCGCGTACTTCTTGGTCACGAAGCGGCCCGTCGCCGCATCCCGGTATCGGCGAGCCGTCGGAGTCTTCGTCTTGTCGTTCTTCTTCTTCGGCATGGGCCACCTCGCTCTCTCTGGCGATGCACAACAGCATCACCGGTCGCTCCGCGAATAATCGGCCCGTTTGCCCACGCCCTTGAGTGCGGGCGGGGGCCGATCGGCGTCGAGAGCGCACGCGTATTCGCGGGCGTGGCGAGCCGAGCGTTTACCGTGCCGCGGTCGGGTGCGCGCCTGCGTGTTGGGCGAGCCGGGCGTGCACGAATTGCACGGCCATGGCGCCTTCGCCCACCGCGGTCGCGCAGCGCTTGGTCGAGCCCGAGCGCACGTCGCCCGCCGCGAAGATCCCAGGCACGCTCGTCTCCAGAAGAGCGTCGGCGTCGGCCCGGCTGCCGGTGAGGATGAAGCCGTCCTCGTCTCGCGCCACGACGTCGCCCAGCCACTCGGTGCAGGGCAGCGCTCCGAGGAACAGGAAGAGATACGCGAACGAGAGGCGCTCACCGTCGCGCATCGTCACTGCCTCGAGCAGGCCGTTTCCTCCGTGCAGCTCCGCGATCTCGCTGCCATCACGGACTGCGACGCCGTCTTGCTCGAGCTCGTGTACGAGGTAGTCCGACATCGTCTCGCGCAGATCGCCCCGGCGGTGCAACAGCGTGACGAGCGCGCCGCCGCGCGCGAGCCAGACGGCGGCCTGGCCCGCCGAGTTGCCTCCGCCGACCACGCCGACGCGCTTGGCGCCGCAGAGCTGCGCCTCGGGGGGCCCGGCGGCGTAGAACACGCTCACCCCCTCGTACTCCGACAGCGACTCGACGGGGAGGCGCCGGTACTCCGCGCCGGTGGCCAGCAGCACGGCGCGCGCACTGACTTCCCGATCGTCCTCCAGACGCACGACGTGCCGTTCGCTGCCCGGCTCCAGCGAGAGCGCTCGGTATGGCGTTGCCGTCCGGGCACGGAACTTGCGTGCTTGGGTGACTGCGCGCGTGGTCAATTCCGAGCCGCTGATCCCGGCGGGGAAACCGAGATAGTTCTCGATCCGCTGCGACGTGCCCGCCTGGCCACCGAGTGCCGTGCTTTCGACGACGAGCGTCTCCAGGCCCTCGGAGGCACCGTAGACCGCTGCCGCCAGTCCCGCGGGACCGGCCCCGACGATGACGAGGTCGACCTCCTCTCGCGGCGCGAGCTCGAGACCGATCCCGAGTGCGCGGGAAACCTCGCCGACGGACGGGCCCCGCAGCTCCTCATCGCCCGGCAGGCGAACGAGCGGCAGGCTCGCGGCGTCGAGTCCGGCAACCAGCGCGGCTGCCTCCGGGTCGTCCGCATGCTCTGGGTCGCGCCAGCTATAGGGCAGGCGATTACGCCGCGCAAAGTCGACCATCCGCGTCGTCGGCGCCGAGGAATGTGGGCCGATCACCTCGATGCCGATGCCCTGGAACCGCTGCAGCGCCTCCCGACGGGTCATGAAGGTCGAGAGCAGGAGATCGCTCAGAGGGCCGTCCTCGAACAACAGTGTCCGCAGAGCGTCGCGGTCGACCGCGATATATCGCATGCGCTGCGTGACGACCGCGGTGAGGAAGACGGTCTGGCCGGACAGGAGGTTCATCTCGCCGAGGAAGCCCGAGGCGCCGTGCCGGATGAGCTCGCGCCCGGAAGCGTCGAGGATCGCCACCTCGCCTTCGATGATCGCGATGAAGGGGTAGCGATGGTCGCCGACCCGGTACAGCACCTCGTCGACCTCTGCAGTGCGCTCCTCGCCGAGCCCGGCGAGAGTCGCGAGCTGCGAGGCTGACAGGGCCACGCTGGGAGGAAGGTCGGCCATCGGGCTCGAGCGTAGCTGCGGAGGTCTGTTCGCCGACTAGGACGCGAGCCTCACCGGTGGCAGTCGTCGTGCCCTCGAGCTCACCGCAGCGCCAAGTACACGGCCAGCGCGACCAGGACGAGTGGCAGGACGGAGCGTCGGAGCAGCCGGACCGTGCGATAGCGCAGACGTTGGCTGCGCCGGACTCGCACCGTGTAATGCTGCAGCGTTCGCACGACCCTCCGGCCGAGATCGTCGGGGAGCCGAGCGCTCGTGACAAGGAGGCGGTCAGGAGCAGTTCAGGCCGGCGAGGTGGTCTGACGGCTCTCGACGGCTGGTTTCTCCCAGACTGAAACGTGCTTTCGACTGTCGCTCGTGAACGGCTCTCGGTTCCAGCCGCTCCAGCGCTCGCGCAAGGTCAGCCCGCTGAGCTGCGCCATCAAGTCGAGCTCGGCGGGCCACACATAGCGGAACGGCAGCGAGAAGAGCTCGAAGCGCCCGTCGACGAGCCCGAAGTGGTGTGAGGTGAGCCGCTGCTCGGCGAGGTCGTACTCGTCGATTCCCCAATGCGTCGGGCTCGCCTCGAAGACGCGGAAGGTGTCTCCCGGCGGGAGCCGTTGGATTTCGGGAATCTCGAGCTCGATCACGAAGCAGCCGCCGGCGACGAGATGTGCGGCGACGTTCTGGAAGCACGCCACTTGCGCCGCCTGGGTGGTCAGGTTCCCGATCGTGTTGAACACCAGGTAGGCGACGGAGAACGTGCCCTCGACGACCGCTGTCGAAAAGTCGCCGATCGTGACGCCGATCTCGCAGCCGCCGGCCTTCTCGCGCAATCGCGCCACCATCGCCGACGACAGGTCGATCCCGTGCACCGGCACCCCGCGCTCGGCGAGTGGCAGCGCGATCCGGCCGGTGCCGATCCCGAGCTCGAGCGCACGGCCTGAACCGGCCAACCCGGCCAGAAAGTCGACGACAGGATCGACAACGGCACGATCGAACAGCTCTGCCGCCGACTCGTCGTACCGCGCGGCGACACGCTCGTCGAAGTAGCCGTCCCCCTGCACCCGCTGACTGTAGCCCCGGCTGCGAACTCCGAGCGCAGGCTTGTAGAGTCGCGTTGCCGCTCCGGCCCCGGGGAGGCTTGTGACGGCAACAGGAAGCCCGCGGTCGATGTTCCGGCGCTCGATCGAGGTCGGGAACGTCGTCGTCGCCGAGCTCGCCGCCCGGGAAATGGGGGTCGTCTCGCTCGACGAGGCGCTCGAGCTCGTGATCCTGACCGCTCAGAAGAATCCAGACCGGCACTCGCGGTACGCGACCCGCTGGTTACGACGGTGGCTCGAGGAGACTCCATACGCCGGCCTGGACGCGGCCGCGCTCGTGGTCGGCGCTCTTGCGGCGCTTGGCGGGACGCACCACCAGGCGGCCGCGTCCGCGCTTCGGACCATGCTCGAGTAATCCCCCGAAAGAGGCACAACCGCATGTTTCGGACCGGTCCGACCGAACGGTCAGCGCGGACGTCCGCCGCTGCGCCCAGTGTGCATGCAGTGGAACGTCAGGACGGAACAGTGAACGCGAGCCGCCGGGGCCATCATCGCGTCCCTCATGTCACGTGCTCGGAGTGCGGGCTGCAGTCCGGTCCGTTGTGGCGGAGATGGCGCGCTTACCGGAGCGACGACCCGGAACTCGGTGGACCGCCCGGGCTCGCGTTCTACTGCCAGCCCTGCGCCAAGCGCGAATTCGGGAAGTAACAGGATGACACCGGGAAAATCACTCACGCGTCGCGAACAGAACGTGCTCCGCCTGCTCTGCGACGGCTGCACCTACGACGAGATCGCGGCCCGCCTCGATCTCTCGACGAGCGGCGTGAGGTTCCACCTCAGGCGTCTCTACGGCCGGCTCGACGCGAACGGCCGCCTCCAGGCGATCCAGGCCGGCTCGAACTAACCGGCTTCCGGTGATCGAGCGGCAGGCGGCGCGACGACGAGAGTCAGGCCGTCGCGCCCCATCACCTGGACGTTCTCGCCGGTTGTCGCTCCTGCCTCGCAGTGAGCCGACCAGATCTCCCCGCCGACCCGCACCTGGCCCCGCGGCTCGCACGGCGTGATCACGACCCCCTCCTTGCCGATCAGCGTCTGAGCGCCCACGACGCGCCGCCGGTTCTTGACCGTTCGGTTCCAGCCGAACAACTCGAGGATCCAGAGCGGAATCAGGACGAGGAAACCGACGAGGTTCCACGGCGTCGGGAGGACGATCAGAAGGACGATCGCGACGATGATCAGCACGAGACTTCGATCCGGTCAGCGCATCGGTTGGATCGAAGTCTCGGTGATCGTCGGAACTCGGTTATGCCAGCGCTTTCGCCTTGATCGCGTCGAATTCCGCCTGGCTGATCGCTCCCTTGTCGAGCAGGCCTTTCGCCTTCTCGATCTCGGCGGCTGCACCGCCGCTTCCGGCGACCGACTTGACGTAGTCGTCCATCTGCGCCTGCTGTGCCTGGATGTCCTGGTTCGTGCGATCTGCCATCCCCTGGCTGTTCGCGATCAAGTAGATGAACACGCCGAGGAACGGGACGAGGATCACGAAGATCGTCCAGAGAACCTTGTGGCCGCCGCCGATGTCTTTCCGACGGAAGAGATCTCCGAAGACCCGGAAGAGCAACATGAACCAGGCGATCCAGACGAAGAAGATGAGCATCGTCCAGAAGACATCGAGGAACGGATAGTCGGATGCGAGCATTGCCTGCCTTTCCTATTGGCTTCTAACAGTCATCAGTACGGCGATTCTCTCATACCGCGCCCGCAAGTGATGCTGGAGCGCGCAGCGTGCCCGCGCCATCTTTCACGTCCGATCGGATGAGTACGGTCCGCTCGTGCTCGGCCGCTCAGCTGTGCGGTACCCGTCGTCCCCTGCCAAAGGGGTCTTCGTCCACGTATGAAGTTCCCGCGGTTCTGGCAGAGGCATCCCGCCGGCCGCGCGGGGTCGGAGGCGCCACCGCCCCCCGACCATCGTGACGTCGTTCTGCAGCTCGACACGGAGCAGCTGCGAAAGGTCTCGGCCGTGTTCGCGGCGCCGCGGTGGCTGCGAGATCTCGGCCTGGCGGCCTGGTTCCTCGTCGGTGTGGGTGTACTCGTCTTCGGGCTGGGGTGGGCGCTCGGCGTTGCGTCGACGATCGTCGGCCCGGTGCTTGCCGGGGGTGTCGTCGCCACCGTCGCGTCACCGGCCGTGTCGTGGCTGCACGGGAAGGGCCTGCCGCGTGCACTCGGCGCGTTGATCGTCCTGCTTGCGCTGGTCGCGATCGCCGTCGTGATTCTGCTCCTCGTGCTCGGCGGCATCGTCGGCGAGAGCGGGAAGATCTCGGCCCAGCTCAGCGAAGGCGTCGACAAGATCGAGGGCTGGATCAAGGGCACCGGCGTCGACTCGTCCGCGGCCCAGGACGCGAACGCGAACGTCAGCTCGACGGTGCCCGACCTGATCCACACGTTCCTGACGGGTGTCGCAGATGGGATCAAGGGCATCGCGTCACTCGCCTTTGGTGTCTCGTTCACCGCCTTCAGCATCTTCTTCCTGCTGAAGGACGGGCCGACGTTCCGCGCCTGGGTGAACCGGCACCTCGGTGTCCCACGGCCGATCGCGGAGACGATCACCAGCGGCGTCGTGCTGGCGATCCGGCGGTACTTCCTCGGGGTCACGATCGTCGCGACGTTCAACGCCGTCGTCGTCGGGCTGGGCGCGGTCATCCTGGACGTGCCGCTCGCGGGCACGATCGCGGTGGTCACCCTGGTGACCGCCTACATCCCGTTCGTCGGGGCCGTCGTCGCAGGCGCCTTCGCGGTGTTGCTCGCACTCGGGTCGCAGGGCACGACCGCGGCCGTGATCATGCTCGTGATCGTCATCCTCGCAAACGGGCTGCTGCAGAACATCGTGCAACCGATTGCGATGGGCGCCACCCTCCGCATGAACCCGTTGCTCATACTCATCGTCACGATCTCGGCCGGCGCCTTCTTCGGGACGCTCGGGATGGTTCTGGCCGCACCGCTGACATCGGCGGCGATCCACATCTCGGGCGACCTGGGCCGCATGCGCACAGCCGCCAGAGAAACGCAGGCAGCTCAGACTGCGGCAGCTGCGCCCGGCTGAGTTCGCCTCAGCGACGGGCGACGAACACGTACTCGCCGCTGTCGTCGGTGAACGGCTCGCGGTTGAAGCCGCCGAAGAGGTTCTCCAGCTCGAGGCCCGCGACGTCGATCAGCCCGAGCCACTCGTTCTTCGTCGCCCACCAGATCGAGCTCGTCGCCCCGTCGTCGAGCGTGAGGTCGATTCGATTGTCGCCGATGCCGTAGCGAACCGTGTGCGGAACAGGCTCGTCTTGATGCCGGCCATCCAGCCCGCTTGCGATTCGATGATCGAACACGAACGCGTTCCACGCGAACCGCCCGCCGGGACGTAGTGCTGTCGCGACCCGTTCGAACGTGCGGCGCCGGTCGGCCCACGTCGGCAGGTGGAGGAGCGCTCGGAACGGGCAGTAGATGAGCGCCGCCGGTTCGTCGAGTGCGAGTTCGCGCATGTCGCCTTCGTGCAACTCGAGCTCGACGCCTGCCTCGGCGGCATGCACACGCGCCTGCTCGAGCATCGCAGGCGAAGTGTCGATCCCGATCACGCGGACGGCCGGTCGCAAGCGCCACGGGGATCGCCACCCGCCCGTTGCCGATCGCGAGCTCGACCAGCGGTCCGTCGGCCCCGCGGGCGAGCTCGACGTAGAACGCCGACGTCCTCGGTCATGTGCTGCGCCCATTCGTCGTAGCGCCGAGCGAACGCCTCGTCCCAGCTCATCGGCCGATCTCGGTCGTCTCGGGTGCTACGGCCGCGGCGGGTCGAGGTCGTCGGCTGCCGCATCGGCGGCCTCCGATCCTGTGCGGCTGTTGAAGACCGCGAGATCTTCCTTCTTCCCCTCGAAGTCCTCGCTGTCGACCGCCCTCTCGGCCGGCGTCATGCGCGACTCCTCGTCGGCGCGCTGCAACGCCCGGTCGTCTTCACCCTTCGACCATCTACGAAACAGATCCTTGAGTCCCATGCCGGGATGCTAACCGGCGTCAGTAACGCGAGGCGAGCGCATCTGCTGCAGCGCGCAGAAGCCACAGCGCACTCAGCCACATCGCCGACGAGCAGCGGCACGAGGACGCCGAAGATGGTCCCGTAGAGCCCGACGTACGAGCCCGAGGCAATCGGGACGAAGCCGCAGATCTCGAGCATCACGATCGCGAACAACGCCCGCCATTTGAGCCCGGACGGCGCGAGACTCGGCGCCCGCACGTCGATCCACAACGCGAGGGAAGCAGTCGCGATGAACAGTGTGGTCGTGAAGATCGTCGCCACCCCTCGATGCTTTCAAATCCGCAAGTCGTCGCGACCTGGACGCCCGGCTAACCGAGCCGGACCAAGGGCTAGAAGATCGCCGAGACCGCCTCCTCCAGGACGGGGTGCACGCTGTCGACCACATATCGGGCCCAGGGATGAAGCGGTGTGCCGGCCGTGTAACCGACGACGCGGATCCCCCGTGAATGCGCATACCAGGCCTCCATGGCGGTTCCCTCGTCGGGAGCAGTGAACGCCGCCAGCACGACGTCGCACGAATCGATATCCGCCAGGTCGCCCTCGACGATCTCGGCCTCGTGTCCTTCGGTGCGGCCGCGGAAGTCGCGCCGCATCGGATCGACGGGCTCATGACCGGCAGCCGAGAGCAACACGACGGCGCGTCGCCGGTACTCGTCGGCGAACGGCGGTCCGGCGAGATAGACGCGCGCCACGCGACTACAGTACGTGGTGATGGAGCACGAGTTCGTCGCCCTCGGACACGCCGGCAGCGACGCCTACGTCGGGCTCGAGACATTCGAGAATCCCGGGGTCGAGGTCGTCGAGATGGTGAGCGACGAGCTCACGGGTCTCTGCCCGATCACGAACCAGCCGGACTTCTACACAGCGACGATCGAGTATCTGCCGGAAGGGCTCTGCCTCGAGTCGAAGTCCCTGAAGATCTACCTCTCCCGCTTCCGCGACCAGGGCGCGTTTTGCGAGGCGCTGGCCGTCCAGATTCGAGACGACGTCGCCGCCGCACTCGAGCTCGACCCCGCCGCCGTCCACGTGACGCTCGTCCAGAAGCCGCGCGGCGGCATCACCATCACCGCTCGCGTCTGACAGCTTGGGCCGTTTGGCCCTTGTCGTCGACCGGCCAGGGCGCGATGATCCGGCGCACCCCCTGGACATGCGGCAACTCCTCCTCGGTCTCGGCCTCGTGCTCGTCGCGCTCAGCCTGCCCGCTTCGGCGCTGGCGGACGTGCGGGTCTCGGCGTTCTACTACCCGTGGTACGGGACCCCGACACGCGACGGGAGCTACCGCCACTGGTCGCAGCACCTGCACCAGCCGCCCGACGACATCGCGTCGTCGTACTACCCGGCCCGCGGCCTGTACTCGTCGGCAGACCGGCTCGTCGTCGGCGCCCAGATGAACGAGATCCGCGACGCGGGGATCGACGAGATCGCCGTCTCGTGGTGGGGCCGCGGCTCCGACGAAGACGCCCGGCTACCGCTGCTGATCTCGGCGGCACGGGCAGACGGCATCGCGGTCGCCGTACACATCGAACCGTACGACGGTCGTACGGTCGAGAGCACGGTCGCCGACGTCGCCTACCTGAGAAGCCTCGGCGTCAAGACGTTCTACGTCTACCGGGCATTCGACCTGCCGGTGGCCGACTGGGCGGCTGCCAAACAGGCGTTGCACGCCGGAGGCTCGACGCTGTTCGCCCAGACCTACCTCGTCGGTGCAGCCGCCGCGGCCGGCTTCGACGGTGTGTACACCTACGACATCGTCACGTTCGGCGGTGGCATGTTCCACCGGTTCTGCGACGAGGCCCATGCCCGGAAACTGCTCTGTGCGCCATCCGTCGGCCCTGGCTATGACGCGCGCCGCGGCAGCGGAGACCCGGTCGTGAAATGGCGCCGGCATGGCGCGACCTACGACGCGATGTGGCGCGCCGCGATCGCCGCGCACGCCGACCGGGTCACGATCACCTCGTACAACGAATGGCACGAAGGGACCCAGATCGAGCCCGCCGCCCCCGGAGCCCGGCGCGGAGCGTATCGCTACCTGTCGTACGACGGGGCGTGGGGATTGCACGGGCAGGCCGCAGCGGGCTCGTACCTGGCGCGGACGCGCTACTGGAGCGATCTCTTCCGCAGCACGTCCCCGGTGGCGCTGAAGATCAACGCTTCGTAGACGCCCTCCGTAGAGACCCCTCGCAACTGCGGGTGGTCGAGGTCGATCTCTGCATCCGGCCACGCCTCCAGCCCGAGCGCAATCGCACCCTCCGACGAGCCGATCGCAACGAGCGAATCGCGATCGATGACGCCGCGCCGACCAGTCTGGCGCCGCGCGATCCCTTCGAGCTCGCGTAGCTCCTCGAGCGGGTCGATGCGCACGTTCGAGTCGGAGCCGATGCACATGGCGATCGACCGGTGCCGCACACGCGCCACCGGCAGGAAGCCGTCCCCGAGGCTCGCCTCGGTGGTCGGGCACACGCAGATGCGCGCGCCGGCGTCGCGCAGCAGATCGAGCTCGTGGCCGTCGGCATGCGTCGCGTGCACGATCGTCGTGCGCGGGCCGAGGCACCCCTCTCGTGCGAGGAGCTCGATCGGACGCAGGCCCGTCTCGGCGAGGCACTCGTCGATCTCTCGCGGCTGCTCGTCGGCATGGATGTGGAGAGGCAGGTCCTGCGCGAGCGCGTAGCGACCGAGCTCACGGAGGGCGTCGGGCGGGCACGCACGGACGGAGTGGGGGGCGACGCCGACTGCGATCCCCTCGGTTCGGAGCGCCTCGAGCTCGCGCAGGTAGTCGGCCACCGATTCCTGCCGGAAGCGGGCAATGCCTCCTCGGAGGTAACACGCGTGGAGGCACACGAACGCGACGCCGGCCTCAGTGGCTGCCTCAGCGGCGGCGCGCGCCTCGTCGAGGCCCAGGTAGTGAAACTCGCCGACCGCGGTGTAGCCGTTCCCGCGCAGCTCGCGGTAGACCTCGATGTACTCGGCGCGGATCTCGTCGACGGTGACCGAGCCGGCCACCGCGATCATCTCGTCGCGCCAGGCCCAGAAGTCGCCTCCGCCTGCGCGCCCACGCAGGAGGCGCTGGAAGGCGTGGCAATGGGCATCGACGAAGCCGGGAATCGCCAGCAGCCCCACGGCCGTATCCTTGCAGCATGGGGCGCCGGCACCTTCCGAACGCGCTGACGATCGGACGGCTCGCGCTTCTGCCCGTGTTCATCGTGCTGCTCCTCGAGAGCGACGGCGGCTATTCGTGGCCTGCGGCCATCGTCTTCGCGATCGCCGGCGTCACCGACCAGATCGACGGCTTCCTCGCCCGGCGCTGGCACGTCGAGTCCGCATTCGGGAAGATCGCCGATCCGCTGGCCGACCGGCTGATGATCGATGCGGCCGTCTTACTGCTGATCCACGCCGACCGGCTACCGTGGCTGGCGCTGATCATTCCCGCCCGCGACCTGATCGTCCTCATCGGCACGCCGATCGTGCTCGGTCGCGGATACGAGTTCCAGGTGAACCTGCTCGGGAAGATCGCGACGTGGCTCCTCTACGCGAGCCTCGGCTTCATCATGGTCACGCACGAAGGCACCCAGTGGCCTCTGTGGATCTTCTGGGCGGGGCTCGTGACAGGTCTCGTCGCACTCGGCGAGTACGTGCTCAAAGCCCGCCGCGAGGTCCTGGCGTGAAGGCAGTCGTGATGGCGGGCGGCGAGGGCACGCGCCTCCGCCCGCTGACGTCGAACCAGCCGAAGCCGATGGTGCCGATCGTCGGCAAGCCGTGCATGGAGCACATCCTCGAGTTGCTGCGCAAGCACGGCTTCAGCGACGTCGTCGTCACCGTCGCGTTTCTTCCGCAGGCGATCCGCTCGTATTTCGGCGACGGCGAGAACCTCGGGCTCAACATCGAGTACTCGGTGGAGGAGAGCCCGCTCGGCACAGCCGGCTCGGTGCGGCTCGCCTCGGACCGGCTCGACGAGACGTTCCTCGTCATCTCGGGAGACGCGCTGTGCGATTTCGATCTCGGGCCAGGTCGTCGAGTTCCACAAGCAGAAGGGCGCCGCTGTCACCATCGGGCTCAAGTCGGTCGAGAACCCGCTCGAGTTCGGGATCATCGTCACCGACGAGGACGGCCGTGTCGAGCGGTTCCTGGAGAAGCCGTCGTGGGGCCAGGTCTTCTCCGACACGATCAACACCGGGCATCTACGTGCTCGAGCCCGAGGTGCTGCGCCACATCCCGAAGGACCGGCCGTTCGACTTCTCGAAGGAGCTGTTTCCGCTGTTGCTCGAGATGGGCCGTCCCATCTACGGCCACGTGTGCGACGGCTACTGGCAGGACATCGGCAACCTCGACCAGTACCGCCAGGCGAACTTCGACGCGCTCGACGAGAAGGTCGCGCTCGACGTCTCGGGCCTGAAGATTCGCGGCGATGTCTGGGTCGGCGAGGGCGTCGAGATCGACGACGTCGAGGGCGTCGAGGGGCCGGCGTTCATCGGGAACTACTGCACGATCTCGCCGGAGTCGTCGGTCGGGCCCTACTCGGTGCTCGGGCCAGGCACGACGCTGCGCGAGCGTGGGCGCGTGTCGCGGTCGGTGATCGATGCGTCGTGCTACATCGGGCGCAGCGCAGTCGTCGAGGGCGCGATCCTCGGGCGCAACTGCGACGTGCGCTCGCATGCCAGGGTGCACGAGGGCGTCGCCGTCGGCGATCAGGTGACACTCGGCGACCAGTCCGTCATCTACCCGGGCGTGCGCATCTACCCGTACAAGGAAGTCGAGTACGGGGCGCAGATCCACGAGAGCCTGATCTGGGAGTCACGCGGCACGACCCAGATCTTCGGCAAGGACGGCGTGCTCGGACTCGTCAACGTCGACCTGACGCCCGAGGTTGCGTTGCGCTTCGGCGCCGCCCTCGGCACGGCGCTCAAGCGTGGAGCGCGGGTCGTCGCGAGCCGCGAGAGCGCGCCGGCGTACCAGATGATCAAGCGCGCGATCATCTCGGGGCTCCACTCGACGGGCGTCCAGGTCGCCGACCTGCGCACGCTGCCCGCGCCCGTCGGGAAGCATCATCTGAAGACGCAGGGCTACGACGCCGCGTTCCACGTCGGGGCCGCATCGCATGACCCGGAGGCAGTGCAGATCCGCCTGTTCGAGCGTCCGGGAATCGCTCTCTCGTCATCGCTGCAGAAGGAGATCGACAAGCACTTCACGCGCCAGGAGCTGCGCCGAGTGCCGTTCGCCGACGTCGGCGTGATCACGTATCCGGCGCGTGCTCGGGAGACCTACGCAAACGACCTGCTGGCCAACCTGGATGTCGAAGCGATCCGCGCCCGCAACTTCAGGCTGATCGTCGACTACGGCTATTCGGCCGCCAGCAACGTGCTGCCGCTCGTGCTGGGGCCACTCGGCGTCGAGGCCGTGACGGCGCACGCATTCGAATCGGACATCGGGCATCTGCCTGCGCGCCTGCGTGAGACGATCGAAGGCGCGACGAGGCTCGTGCAGGCTGTCAACGCCGACTTCGGCGCGGTCTTCGACCGGTCGTCCGAGCGGATCTACCTGATCGACGAGGCCGGGCGCGAGGTGCCGCCAGAGCAGGCGCTGCTCCTGTACCTGCGCCTGATCGGCGCGAACGGCTACCGCGGGCGCGTGGCGGTTCCGATCAACACGACGAGCCAGATCGAGCACCTGATCGGAGACCAGCTCGAGCTCGTCCGGACGGGCGCCTCGCTGCCCGACCTGACGCGGGTCTCGTCCGAGGACGGCATCGTCTTCGCCGGCGCCGTCGGCGGCGGGTACGTGTTCCCCGAGTTCCTGCCCGCCTACGACGCGATGGCGTCGCTCTGCAAGCTGCTCGAGCTGCTCGCGACCCAGGAGCGGCGTTCGATCTCCGAGCTCACGCGCGAGCTGCCGCGCCCGACGCTGATCCACCGCCAGATGGCGTGCCCGTGGGCGCTCAAGGGCACCGTGATGCGCGTCCTCAACGAGCGGTTCGCCGAGGCCGACGTCGATCTGCGCGACGGGATCAAGGTGTTCGACGAGCGTGGTTGGGTGCAGGTGCTCCCCGACCCGGACGAGCCGCTCGTGCATCTGTACGCCGAAGGCCCGACGACCGAGGCCTCCGAGGAGCTGGAGGCCGAGATCCAGCGGATCGTTGCCGAGGTGATCGATCACGAGGAGATCGCCGCGCAGCCGGCACGCTGACGGTCGACCGTGCTCCGTCCCCGGAGACGGGATTCGGGGTAAGGTGGCATGGGGCGGTGTTGTCGACGCATTGCGGAGGATGGCAATGTTCCGTGAGCACTGGCATGAGCCCCGGTTTTGGGTCTGGTGGGTCAGGAAGCGCGTACCCGTCCCGGTTCGCTGGACTCTCGGCTACATCGGCGTCGTTGCCGTGCTCGGCGCCGGATTTCTCGCGGCCGACCGGCTCTCCCAAGTGAACGCTGGCGGCCAGACGCCGTTCGCGACCAGCATGGTCAAGCCGCCCGGCAGCAGCCGCGTCGTGACCCATCCCGTCGTGCGTTACGTGCCGGTCGTGAGGAAGACGAACATCACCATCGCCGGGAAGAAGCAGGTCGTCACGAGAACCTTGCTCGTCCCGACGGTGCGCACGGAGACCGCGACCATCACGAACGAGCAGATGGTCGTGAACCACAACACCTCGACCGTCGTCAAAGTCGTCGTCGAGACGCTGCCGGTGACCCTCGAGCAGACGACGACCCATCGTCGCGACCCAGACACCGCCGGGCCAGACGGTCACGATCACGCACACGGTGACGCAACCGCCGGCGGTATTGCCGCCCGTGACGGTCACGCAGTTCGCAATGACCGTGACACTCCCGTCCACGACGGTGGCGATCACCGTGCCTGGTACGGGGACCTAAAGCAGCCTCGTCGAGCAGGGGAACCGAGGGTAGGGTAGAACTGAACCCTTAACCTGAGGTTGACGGTTCCGGTGCCCTCTGCTGGAATCCGGTCTCAATCCCATCGATGCGAAAGGCGGCACATGGAACCGCTTCCTGAGTTCGGCTCGCTCTCGGACGGTGAGTTGAAGGCGATGATCGGCGACCTGGAGCAGCAGGAGCGGGACGTCAGCTACCAGCGCCGCATGCTGCACGGCAAGATCGACATCCTGCGCGCCGAGTTGGTCGCTCGGCTGCAGCGCTCGGGCGGCCGCAGCGTCCTCGACCAGGTCGACGTCGACCGGCTGACCGAGATCCTGACGGGGAAAGCCGCGCCGTCGGCATGAGTGCAGGGCTCATCCGGAGCGGGTAAGTGAGCGTCGTCTACTGCAGCGAGTGCGGCTTTCAGAACCCGGAGGCGGCGAACTACTGCTCCCGGTGCGGCGCGCTCCTCACGAAGGGCGAAGCGTCGGGAGAGGCGACCGAGACGTTCTCGGCCGAGGACGTCCGCGAGCACCTCGACGACGAGGACTTCGGGCTCGAAGGGCCTGCACTCGTCGTCCGCTCCGGCGGCGGAAGAGCGGGGGAGAGCTTCCACCCGTCCGCCGAGCGGACCCGCATCGGCCGGTCGCCCGACTGCGAGATCTTTCTCGACGACGTCACCGTGTCCCGCAACCACGCCGTCCTGATCCAGCGGGACGGGAAGTTCGTCGTCGAGGACCAAGGCTCCCTCAACGGCACGTTCGTGAACCGCCGGCGGATCGAGAGCGCAACGCTCGAAGAGGGCGACGAGCTGCAGGTCGGCAAGTACCGGATGACCTTCATCGCATGACGACGACGGCCCGCACCCAGCCGCAGCGCGAGAAGCTGCTTCGCATCGGCGAGGTGGTACGCCGCCTGACCGAGGAGTTTCCGGACATCTCGATCTCGAAGATCCGGTACCTGGAGGACGAGGGTCTGCTCGCGCCGCGGCGTACGCAGGGCGGCTACCGGCTGTTCAGCGAGGACGATCTCGAGCGCCTCAAGACGATTCTCCGGCTGCAGCGCGAGGAGTTCTTGCCACTGCGCGTGATCAAGGACGAGCTCGATGCGCCGGGTCAGAAGGAGCGCAAGCGCCGCCGGCCGACTCCACTCGGCGCCGACGAGGAGACGATCGTGCTCGGCGAGCTCTGCGACCGTGCCGGAATCTCGCTCGACCTTGCGAAAGAGCTCGAGGAGTTCGGCCTGCTCTCGCCGAGGGGGAGCGGCGGCGACAAGAGCTATCCCGAGACCGATGCCGACATCGCCGCGACATGCGCGCGGCTGGTTCGGTACGGCGTCTCGCCGCGCCACCTGCGGACGTTCCGGACGGCGGCTGCGCGCGAAGCCTCGCTGCTCGGACAGATCGCTGCGCCTGCACTGCGGGCGCGCAGCAACGATCGGCGCACCCAGGGTCTGCGCGAGCTGCAGCAGCTCGGCGAGCTCTCCGGCGAGTTGACGGCCATGCTGTTCTGGCGCGACCTGCGAGACTTGGCCGCGCAGTGAGCATCGACCTTCGCTCGAAGATCCGTGAGGTGCCCGACTTCCCGACCCCGGGCGTCGGGTTCAAGGACGTGACGCCGATGCTCGCCGACCCGGAGTCGCTCAAGCAGACCGTCTCGGAGCTCGCGACGTGGGTGAAGTCGAGGAATCCGGACCTCGTGCTCGGCGCCGAGGCGCGCGGGTTCTGGCTCGGATCTGCGATCGCACTCGAAGCGGGGGTCGGGTTCATCCCGGCACGAAGACCCGGCAAGCTCCCACCCGAGACGGTCAGCGCAAGCTACGTGCTCGAGTACGGCGAGAACTCGCTCGAGCTCCACCCGGATCTGATCCCGCGTGGCGCGAAGGTCGTCATCCATGACGACGTGCTTGCCACCGGCGGCACGGTCGAGGCGATCTCGAAGCTCGTGAAGCAGCTCGGCGGCGAGGTCGTGGGTGCGTGCTTCATCATCGAGCTGACGTTCCTCGGGGGTCGCGAACGCCTCAAGGGCACCGATCTGCACGCGCTGATCGCCTACTAGGAGATCCAAGCCTCGTCGGTGGGTGCGCTAGGCGGCCGCCTCCGAGAGTCCCTGCGCGATCTCCCAGATATGACCGTCGGGATCCTCGAAGGCGGCGGTCCGCATACCCCAGGCACGGTTCATCGGGCCGTTCAGCAAATCCACGCCATGTGCTGCCAGGCCCTCGCACACAGCGTCCGCGTCGTCCACCCAGATCGTCAGCTGGAAGCGTGAGCCGGCTTCGCGGCCCGCGACAGCAGCGGGCGCGATCAGGCCGTGCGCCTCGGGAGTCTTGAGCAGATTGACGATCGTGTTCTCGAACTTGAACGCCGCGGCGTTCTCGTCCTCGTAGACCACCGAGACCTCGAAGACGCGCTCGTAGAACTCCTTCGACCGCTGCGGATCGTCGACGAACATCGTGATGGCGCCGACGTTCTTGAGGGATGCACTCACTTCCCGCACCTCTTTCGCTCGCTTGGGACGCTCTTTTCAAGGCCTTGGACCGTCGTCGCCGACGGAACTCATCGCTCCCCGGGCTCAGTGAGCGTCTTCGTCAGATAGACCAGCGTGTCGTCGACTGCGAAGGGCCGGCCGCGGAGCGTGATCACGCCGGAGACACGGACAGCGTCGACGCCTGCGTCCGCGTAGCCGAGGCTCTCGTACAAGGCCCTGGCCGCGGTGTTTCCTTCCAGGCTGACGCTGAGACTGATGGTGTGAAGGCCGCGTGCCCGTGCCGCCTCTTCGCAGGCGTGCGTGAGTTGCTTCGCCACGCCGCGCCGGCGGTACTTCGGCGCGACGTAGACGTCCTGGATCTCCGGGAGCCCGAGGTGTGTACCGCTCCACGCGATGTGCGCGTGCCCAACAGGTCGCTCGTCCTCCCAGGCGATCAGGTAGGTCGACCCGTCGGCACGCTGCTGATCGAGACGGTTCAGCGGTAGGTCCCGGTCGACGCGCTCGACGTCGGCGGAGCTGAGTTCCGTCACGACCACGATCACGCCAGTCCTCACCGCGCGCGGACACGTCGGTGTCGTTTCACCATCTCCTTTCCCTCCCGCCAGGGATTTTTGCGCGGAGTGGGGAGACCGATACCCGCAGCATGTCGTCGGCCGTCGAGTCGGAGTACGCGCCGGTCCCTCGGCTACTGCTCGAGCACTGCGCGTTGGTCGACGACGGGCGACCGAGCGCGTACACGCGTCTCGAGGACAAGCTCGGCGACAACCTGGCGCGCGTGCTCGTGTACGCGCTCGCGAGCCCTCAGGGCGTGCGCGGCTCGTCTTCGCCGTAGAGGCGAATGAAGAGAAAGATCAGGAAGCCGGCGACGGCGCCGACGATGAACGTCACGGCGCCGCCGAACCCGACGGCGATCCCGGCGATCCAGATGTAGACGAAGAAGAAGAACGCCCACAGGAACGACGTGATGCCGCGGTCGAAAGCAGGGAGGCGGAGGTGCATGGCGCCGCGATCCTACCGACCGGGCACGACGCACTGAACGGGACCAAAAAAAATTCACCGAGCCGGTTGCGCTTTCGTCCACCTTCCCCGTGAACCTTCGGCTTCCGCCTACGGCCCTCGGGAGCGGCTTCGACCTACTCGCGCTCCGTGCTCGGTGCAAGAGCAAACCTAGAGCCCGCGACCGGGTCCCGCAAGGGGTCGCCGAACGTCGTTCCCGCAATTTGCGAAGACTTCTGCAAACGCATGGCAAATTAGCCAACGCTGCCGTGCACTACAAAGGACCCGGACCAGAAATTCACCGAGCCGGTTGCGCTTTCGTCCACCTTCCCCGTGAACCTTCGGCTTCCGCCTACGGCCCTCGGGAGCGGCTTCGACCTACTCGCGCCCCGTGCTCGGTGCCGGAAGAACGTACCGCGATCGGACGTGTCGAGGCAAGAGGTGGGGGCACGAAAAACGCCGCTCTTTGCGTACCGACGTTGGGGAAATCCTGTGGATGGTTCGATCAGCCGGCGACCAGCTCGGACTCGAAGCGCCTGAAGAGCCCTGGAAGGTCGTCGCGCGTGCCGGGCTCATGGATCGCTGCGAGGAGCGCAGCGATCCGGGGCGTCAGGACGATCAGGTAGCGCGTCGTGCCGGGGCCGGCGTTCCAGAACGTGTGGGCCACGCCGCGCGGTACCAGGACGGCCGAGCCCGCGGGCGCCTCGAGGCGTTCCTCGCCGCGGATGAAGCCGAGCGTTCCGTCGAGGACGTACCAGGCTTCGTCGTCGGCGAGATGGCGATGGAGCGGCGCGATCGGCCGCTCGGCGGAACTCTCGCCACGATCGACCCATTCGCCGATGACGAAGTCCGTGCCCTCGATGGTCAGGCCGAGGAGGGGCGGGACCGCCACGGGTGGGATTCAAGCACCCTCGCAGGATCTCTCGCCCTACTTGACATAATGTTGCTTCTCGTGCGTCGGTGTGCGAATCACTGAAATGGGTGGTTTGAGGCCGGCGCAGGACGGCTAAGACCGGTTCTGGGTGGCGCAGACGGCGGAGATCCTGCTGCTGGGCGACGATCTGCGACAGCTGGTCGACGTCGCCGAGGAGCGCGGCAGCGTCCGCCAGTCGGAGCTGAACGAATTGTTCGCGCTGCTCACGCTGGACGCGCTCGAGATCGATGCCGTCTACCGCGAGCTCGAGGGCCGCGCCGTCGAGATCGTCGCCGGCGACGCCGGAGCCGACCAGGACCAAGAGCCGGAGCCGGAACCGGAACCCCCACCGCTCCAGCTGACCTGGGAGACGACGACCGACGCGCTCCAGCTCTTCCTCCGCGAGACGGGGCGGCACCCGCTCCTCACGGCGTCGCAGGAGGTCGCGCTCGCGAAGGCGATCGAAGCGGGCGACCGGCTCGCGAAGCAGCAGATGATCCAGTGCAACCTGCGTCTCGTCGTCTCGATCGCAAAGAACTACCGGAACCAGGGCCTGCCGTTCCTCGATCTGATCCAGGAGGGCACGATCGGCCTCATCCGCGCCGTCGAGAAGTTCGACTGGCGCCGCGGCTACAAGTTCTCGACGTACGCAACCTGGTGGGTCCGCCAGGCCGTCGCCCGCGCGCTCGCCGACAAGGCCCGCACGATCAGGATGCCGGTGCACATCGTCGAGCGGCAGCAGAAGATGGGCCGCGCCGAGCGCTCGCTGTGGACGCGCCTCGGCCGCGAGCCGACGCTGGAAGAGATAGCCGAGGAGGCCAACCTGTCCGTCCAGCAGGCGCACGAGGTGCGCGCGGCAGCCCGCGCGTCGGCGTCGCTCGACCAGCCTGTGGGCAGCGGCGACGACGATGCCGTGCTCGGGGACTTCGTCGCCGGCGACGACCCTCTGCCCGATGAGGTGGCCGAGTCCGCTCTCCGCTCCCAGCTCCTCGCCGATGCCCTCCGCTCGCTGCCCGACCGGCAGCGATCCGTTCTCGTCCTGCGCTACGGGCTGGGAGCACGCAACGAGCCGAAGACCCTCGAGGAGATCGGGCGTCGGCTCGGGCTCACGCGCGAGCGGGTGCGGCAGATCGAAGGTGAGGCGCTGAAACGGCTGGCGACGCTCCACGAGATGGAAGCCGTCGCGGACACCCGCTAGCTGCGGAGGTAAAGCTGGAGCCCGGGCGCCGAAGCGCGGAGCTCGCGCAGCGCGCGCGTCTCGAGCTGCCGGACACGCTCGCGGGTGATCCCGAGATCGGTCCCGACTTCCTCGAGCGTCTGCGGCCGGCCGCCGTCGAGGCCGAAACGGCGCAGCACGACGTGCTTCATCCGTGGATTGAGGGCATCGAGTGCAGCTGCGAGCTCCAGTGACCGGGAGTGCGCGTTGGTTGCCGAGTCCGGCGACTCGGAGTTCACGTCTTCGACGAGATCCGCAACCATGCTCTCCCCGTCGCCGACCGGCGTCTCGAGCGAGACGGGGTCCTCGACGAGACCGAACAGCTCTTCGACGCGCTCGGCGGTGAAGCCGGAGTCGGCGGCGATCTCCTCGATCGACGGATCGCGGTTCAGCTTCTGTGCGAGCTGGCGCCGGGAGCGCTGTGCCCTTCTGACCTGCTCGGCCACGTGGACCGGCAGGCGGATCGTGCGGCCCTGGTCGGCGAGTGCCCGGGTCACTGCCTGGCGGATCCACCAGGTCGCGTACGTCGACAGCTTGAACCCGAGCTTGTAGTCGAACTTCTCCACCGCCCGGATCAACCCCAGGTTGCCTTCCTGAATGAGGTCGAGCAGCGGCACGCCCGCCTTCGTGTAATTGCGGGTGATCGACATCACGAGGCGGAGGTTGCACTCGATCAGCCGCCGCTTGGCAGCCTCGTCTCCGAGATCCTTGCGGCGCGCGAGCTCGCGCTCCTCGCCGGGCGTCAGAAGCCGTCCGTCGCCGATCTGGCGGACGTAGAGCTTCAGCGGGTCGGCGGTCTGGAGGCGCTCGTCCTCGCTGAGGACGGCGTTCTCGGGCTCGTCGTCGTCGATCTCGTCGAGCGCCGGAAGAAGTTCGAGGAGCGGCTGGGCGGCATCGTCGGGAGCATGCTCGGGAAGCGGTTGTTCCACGCTGGCTCTATCGGCGGCAGGAGCCGCACGCTTGAGCTGTAAAGAGAAGGTCAATCTCGTAAACAATCGAGAAACCTGCTCGTCCTACCCCTACGATCAGACCATGTGCGGAATTGCCGGATACAGCCTGCGCTCACGCTCGAATGTCGAGCGGACGCTGGCTGCGCAGGCATTGCTCGCCGCCATCGCCGAACGAGGGGCCGACGCCGTCGGATACGCCTACCGCGCCCGTAGCGAGAAGTACCCCACGGTCGTCAAGCAGCGCACACCGGCCTCCGAGCTCCTCGAACGAGTGGCGGTGCCCCAGGACGCGACGCAGCTCCTGGTGCACGTGCGCGACTACACCAAGGGTCATCCCTCGATCAACGCCAACAACCATCCCGTTCGGCACGGGCCGATCGTCGGCATCCACAACGGGATCATCACGAACGACGACGAGCTGTTGGCCCCCCACTCCTGCGCCCGCGCCGAGCCGCGGATGACCGTGGACTCGGAGGCGATCTTCGCCGTGGCGGCCCATTCCCGGAACGACCCCCGCGCGCTCGAGAACCTTCGCGGCGCGATGGCCACCGCCTGGATCGACGAACGTGAGCCGGACACGCTCTTTCTCGCCCGCGGCGCCGGTCGCCCGATGTGGCTCGGCGAGGGACGCGAGTCGGTCTTCTTTGCCTCGACGGAGGGCGCGCTCGGAGTCGTCGAGCGGTACTGCGGCCTGCGGCTGCGCAAGCGGGAGGTCAAGCACGGCACGCTCCTCGCGGTGCGGAACGGCCAGGTGACGAGGCGGGAGCGCTTCCGTCCCGACCTCGACTATGTCGAGTCCGACCCTCTGCCGGCGGTTCGCGCCCCGGCCGAGCGCGACTCGTGCCTGCTCCGCCTCGCGGCGCTCGCAGCGGTCGCTTAGTCGACGGTGCCGTCGGCGCCGACCTTGGCGCCCTCCTCGAGCAACTGCTCCCGAATCAGGAACTGAAACGTCGCCCAGGCGCCTCGCCGCGACTCGAACATGCGGTAGACCTGCCACTCGGTCAGCATCGTCGGGTCTGCATGCCGCGCCGCCTGCCAGTCGCCGAACTTCGGCAGCCGCCCGACGGCGCGTGACAGCGCACAACCCTGTGCGATCGCGCGCTCGAGCCGTTCCTCCCCCACCGCGACGTCGAACCCCGCCTCGCGGAGCGCGGTCGACAGCGATCCGAACGTGTGCCAGTAGAGCGACGCCGAGGGCATCGTCCCGCGACGTCTCTTGATGTCGTCGGCTGTCGGAACGCGGCCGAGCTCCTCGCCGAGCGCGCGCAGTTGGTCGACCAGCTCCTCGCGCGTCGCAAAGCGGCGCGGCATCAACCCGGCTGCGCGCTTGGCCGCGTTCCAGGTGCTGAAATGCTCGATCACGGTCTGCGGATGTACCCGCGATTCCGGATCGGCCGCGAACTCCTTCATCGTCGGGGAGCGGCCCAGCCGCTCGGCCGAGGCTCTCAGCTCGTCGAGGATCTGCGCGTCCGTGTACCGGCGCCGGATCCCGGCTTGAAACTCGGCGAGGGCCGCCGGATCGATCTTGGCGACGGCACGATACGGCTTCCTGGCCACACCAAGAATGGTAGAGCGCGTTGGTGAGAATGCAAGTAGAGGCGAGTCCGGATACGGTTCGGCGGTGCGCCCGCCCATCCCGCTCGCACTCGAAGCTGTCGCTGCACGGGCGGCCGGTTCCCTCTCGCGGCTGGCCGGGCGCGGCGGCGGGACGACACTGCCGGGAAAGCTGCTCTGGAAGGTCGATCCGGGGGCGATCGACCGGCTCGCCGCGCGGCTCCCACAGGGATCCGTGCTGGTCTCGGCGACGAACGGCAAGACGACGACAACCGCGATGGCGGCCGAGATCCTGCGCCCGGGAGTCCGGCTCGCGACGAACAAGTCGGGGGCGAATCTCGTCTCCGGTGTCGCCTCCGCCCTCCTCGACGCCCGCGGAGCGGAACTGGGGCTCTTCGAGGCGGACGAAGCGGCGCTCTCGGAGCTGGCCGGGCGACTCCGGCCGAAAGCGCTCTTGCTCTGCAACCTGTTCCGCGACCAGCTCGACCGCTACGGCGAGCTCGAGCACGTGGCCGCCCGCTGGCGCCGCGCGGTGGCAGCGCTGCCCGACGCCACGCTCGTCGTCAACGGCGACGACCCCCAGGTCGGCGACCTGGCCGACGGACGCGCGCGCTCGCTCGTCTTCGGCCTCGACGACCCGAGCCATGCGCGCTCCGAGCTGCAGCATGCGGCCGACTCGAAGTACTGCCTGCGGTGCGGGGCTCCGTATGTCTACGACGCGGCCTACGTCGGGCACCTCGGCGAGTTTCGCTGCCCGAACGGCCACCACGCGCGGCCGACGCTCGACGTCGCCGCGCGAGAGATCGCGCTCCGGGGGCTCGACGGCTCGTCGTTCACGCTCGCCACCCCGAGCGGCGACACACGGGTCGAACTCTCCCTCCCGGGCCTCTACAACGTCTACAACGCCGTCGCGGCAGCCTCCCTGGCACTCGCGCTCGAAGTTCCGCTGCCGGAGATCAGCGGCGGGCTGGAACGGTTCTCGGCAGCCTTTGGGCGGTTCGAACGCATCGCGATCGGCGACCGGCGGCTCCTCATGCTGCTGATCAAGAACCCGGCGGGTGCGAACGAAGCCGTGCGGACGATCATCGACGGCGACGCCCCGCGCGTCGCGGTGATCGCGCTCAACGACGGTATTGCAGACGGCCGCGACGTCTCGTGGATCTGGGACGTCGACTTCGAGCCGCTCGGAAACGGCCTCGAGCGGTTGATCGCAACGGGCTCGCGTGCGGCGGAGCTGGCGCTCAGGTTCGCCTACGGCGGCCTGGCTCGAGAGCGGATCGAGGTCGTCCCCTCGCTGGAGGCCGCTCTCGACCGGGGGCTCGAGCTCACGCCCGCCGGCGGGGAGCTGATCGTCCTCCCCACCTACACGGCGATGCTCGTGCTGCGAGGAATCGTTGCCGGCCGTGGGCACGTCGCGGACTACTGGGCGCGGGCCGCATGAGGATCCGCGTCGGGCATCTCTATCCGGACTATCTGAACATCTACGCCGATCGTGGAAACATCGCCGTGCTCGCCCAGCGCGCGGCGGCACGGGGACACGAGCTCGACGTGCAGGCGATTGGGCTCGCGGACTCTATCCCGGCCGGTGCCATCGATCTCTTCTACGTGGGCGGCGGCCAGGACCGGGAACAGGCCCTCGTCGCCCCGGATCTCGAGACGAAGGCGGATGCGCTGCGCGAAGCGGTCGAAGAAGACGCTGCCTTCCTCGCAGTCTGCGGCGGCTACCAGCTGCTCGGGCGTTTCTACCGGGACGCCGCCGGCAAGGAGCTGCCGGGAATCGGCCTCCTGCCGCTGCACACGATCGCGGGGGAGCGCCGCATGATCGGAGATGTGCTGCTCGACTGCGCCTGGGCGGGTGAGACGATCGCGGGCTTCGAGAACCACGCCGGCCGGACGATTCTCGACGCCGGCGCGGACCCGCTCGGCCGCGTGCTGAGCGGGTTCGGGAACGACGGCGAATCGGGGCACGAGGGCTGCCGGTACAGGAAGATCTACGGGACGTACCTGCACGGACCGCTCCTGCCGCGCAACCCATGGTTTGCCGATCGGGTGCTGGGCGACGCTCTGTCCCATGCGGGCGGCGAGCCGGAGCTCGCGCCGCTCGCCGACGAGCTCGAGCGCGCCGCCCACGGCGTGTCGGCCGAGCGCGCGCGGTTGCGCGGCGGGCAGTACTAGTGTCTAGTGCGCCGCGGCGGCCTGGCGCTCCGCGACGAGCGCACGTAGCCGTTCCGCCACGCCGGGGCACTCGCGTTCGAGCGCCCAGACATCGCGATTGAAGACAGCGATCAGGCGCATCGGGGAGGTCGCGACCACGGTGGCCGTGCGACGTCCCGACACGAGCACCGCGATCTCGCCGAAGACCTCGCCCGGGCCGAGAGTGCGAAGGACCCGGCCCTCGCTCGAGACCTCGGCGGTGCCGCTCTCGATCGCATAGAGCGCGTAGCCGAAGTCTCCCTGCGTCGCGAGAGCCTCCCCCGCCGGCGCATCGACCTCGGATGCCTTCTCGGCGATGCGCTCGAGATCGTCGGACTCGAGCCCCGCGAAGAACGACATCGCCGCCAGGCGGGACGCTTCCACGCGCCGACCCTAGCGCCGCACCGTGTAGGCGGAGGGAAGACGATTGGTGGCGATCTGGTGACACACGCCGGTCACGGGCCTGCGTAGTCGAACGGCCCGACGGCCGTGTACTTCCCGGTGTGGTCGTAGCTGACGTCGTCCGAGAGCCTGAAGAGCTTCGACATCCCGAAGTTCCCCGTCTTGAAGATGAGCCCCTCGGGGAGGACGGCGCCGGGATGCACCTCGGCGCCGCTGACCGGGTTCGTGATCGGCGCCGACTCGATTTCGAGCGAGCTGCCGGCCTTGACCCGGGAATGGATGTCGTCGATCTCGATCTCGTAGGGCACGAGTTTGGGGCCGTGCACCGTCGGCCACGTCCACGCGAGGATGCCCCACGGTCCGCCGACCTCACCGCTCACGAGGGTCTCGATGGCCTCCCGCTGCTCCTCGTTGGCCCGTTCGTCGATGAGGATCACGGCCTCACCCCCACCCTCGTGGATCGCGCCCGGCCAGTTGACCGACACCGTGAAATTCAGGTCGTCGAGCAGCGTTCCCCCGTAGGCGCCCCTGTCGACGTGCCACGTCCACCCGCCTTCGCATTTGCCCTGCGTCGGCAGTGCGTTGAAGTTGCACGGACAGCCGAAATCGCAGTTGCAGGCGACGATGACCGTGCCCTTGAGGCTCCAGGCGGTTCCGGTTGTCACAGCCACGTGTTGCCTCCTTCTGCGCTCAGCCCTTGCCGACTCCGGCGCAGTTCGACTTGGCCCAGCTCTCCAGATGCAGCTCGGCCTGCTTCAGCTTCGGGTCGCTGAACGTCTTCGATGCCTGCGAGAGGGCGGCGATCTGCGCTGCGGTCGGGGTCGAGCCCGGTTTGTAGCCCGCCTTGGCCAGGACGGTGGCATAGGTCTGGAATGCCCCGGCGAGTGTCTTGAAGTCGCCACGGATGGCAGACGGCGCCGCGTCCGCAAAGGCCGAGTACGCCTTCGCCGCGTTGTCGAGACCGTTCGTGCCGGAGCCCGAGGCGGCGAGCGACTGGCTGAGCTTCGCGCCCAGCGCCGCCAGATCCTTGCAGTTCTTCGCGGATGCGAACGACGGCGTCGAGCCGCTGCTGGACGAAGACGACGACGAGGACGACGACGAGGAGGAGGACGAGCTGCCGCCCGACGAGGACGACGACGCAGACGACGTC
This sequence comes from uncultured Thermoleophilia bacterium, assembly GCA_963708505.1. GTDB lineage: Bacteria > Actinomycetota > Thermoleophilia > Gaiellales > Gaiellaceae > PALSA-600. Next base: position 629,890 of record CAVPST010000006.1, on the reverse strand, counting down.
TGAGTGCCCCCGGACGCTGTCGAGGTCGCGCTCTTCTTACTCCCGCAGCCTGCGGCCGCCACGGCCAGGCCGATCACTGCAATTGCGACGAACACGCGCGTCATGTCCCGGCTCTCCCTGTTTGCGAGTGGATTGAGTGAACTTACTCCAACTGGCAGACGAGAGCCATCGCGGTGGCAGACTCGGACGGTGCGAGCGCTCTTCACATTCGCGGGCGGCGCCGGGCATCTGAACCCGCTGCTCCCCATTGCCACTGCCGCGAGAGCCGCGGGACACACGGTCGCCGTGTCGGGCAAGCCCTCGGTGGTCGAATCCGCCCACCTCGATGGGTTCGTCGTCTTCGGGACCGGCGCCGAGAACGATGCGGCGCAGAGCGAGCGCTCGCCGCTCGCTCCGATCGACCCCGACCGCGAAGACCGCGTTCTGCGGGAGGGGTTCGGCGAACGCGTCGCACGCCGGCGAGTCGACGATCTACTGGCAGTTGCTGCCGACTGGCGCCCCGACCTGATCGTCTGCGACGAGTTCGACTTCGGCGCCATGATGGCCGCGGAGCGTCTCGGCATCCCTCACGCCACCGTGCTCGTGAACGCCTCGGGCTCGTTCGTGCGGCCGGAGATCCTCGCCGAAGTGCTGGAGGTGGCGAGCCCTGCGCGCCACCTGGTCCTGAACCCGTTCCCACCGGGCTTTCGAGACCCGCGCTACCCCCTGCCCCCGACGGCGCAGGGCGTCCGGCTGCACCGGCGGCGCCGTCGACTCCGCCGGCGGGGCGACCGCGCGTCTACTTCAGTCTCGGGACGATCTTCGATCTCGAGTCAGGCGACCTGTTCGAGCGTGTACTCGAGGCACTCGGCACGCTTCCGATCGACGCCGTCGCCACCGTCGGCCGCCGGCTCGACCCGCTTGCGCTCGGCCCGACGCCCGCAAACGTGCGGGTCGAGCGTTACGTCCCGCAGGACGAGATCCTGCCGTCGTGCAGTCTCGTTGTCTCGCATGGAGGCTCGGGCAGCGTGCTCGGCGCCCTCACGCACGGGCTTCCGCTGGTCGTGCTCCCGCTCGGCGCCGACCAGCCGCTCAACGCCGACCGCTGCCGCGCCACGGGTGCCGGGTGCGTTGTGGACGCTGCGACCGCGGCTCCATCGCTCATCGCTGGGGCGATCTCCGGCGTTCTCGCGGATCCGTCGTACCGCACGGCAGCGCAACGACTGCAGGCCGAGCTCGCCGCGTTCGGTCCGCCGGCCGCGGCGGTCCGCCTGCTCGAGGGACTGCACCGGTTACGGTAGGACGCCATGCCGCCGCTCCCTTCGGGCACCGTCACTTTCGTCTTCACCGACATCGAGGGCTCGACCCGCCTCCTGCAGGAGCTCGGGGACGGCTACGCCGACGTCTCCCGCGCCCACAGACAGATCGTGCGCGAGGCGTTCGACGCCCGCGGCGGCACGGAGATCGACACGCAAGGAGACAGCTTCTTCTACTCGTTCACCCGGGCACGCGAAGCCGTCGCCGCCGCTGTCGAGGCTCAGCGGAGTCTGGCGGGCCATGCCTGGCCCGAAGGGAAGAACGTTCGCGTGCGCATGGGCCTCCATACCGGCGAGCCCACGGTCGGTGACGAGGGCTACCTCGGGCTCGACGTGGTTCGGGCGGCGCGCATCTCGGCCGCAGGGCACGGCGGCCAGATCCTGCTCTCGGAGACGACGCGTGCTCTCGTCGGCAACGACCTCCCGGCCGGCGTGGCCGTCCACGACCTCGGCGAGCAGAACCTGAAGGACATCCAGCACGAACGGATCTACGAGCTGGCGCTCGACGGGCGTCCCGCCGGCATTCGCCCGCTCAAGACCGAGGCCGTCGACAAGCGGGCAGATGCGATGGCCAAGCGGTTCGAGGAACGGGTGACGTCCTACGTCGAGCAGCAGCTCGAAGGCATGTTCGTCGCCGGCAAGTCGCCGGAGGTGCCGGTCTTCAAGCTCGCGGCGGGCCTCGGCGTCGCCGCGCTGGGGTTGATCGTGCTCGTCATGCTCGTCGCCGTGATCGTCGTCGTGATCCTGCTGTTCAAGCTCGTCCTCTAGTCGGCGAAGAGCTCGCCTGGTGACGAGCGAAGAACGTCGGGGCCTCGCGCGCCCACGAAGCGCCTCCTCGACGGTGCTACCGACGCCGATCCCTGCTCCGCTCGCCTTCGGGCCGCAAGCCGCACCTCGAGCACCACGCGGCCGTGTCCCTCGGACGCTCGTTGGTCGCGCGGAGCGGATTCGCCATCGTTCATGGTCGCAGCGGGACTCTCCGTCGCGCGGGCGATTGGGCTCGTCCCGAAGGACGATTCAGCGCGCCCAGAGGGCGCCGAGGTACACGGCGGGATCGCCCGGCTGCCAGCGCGAGAGGAATCGTTTGATCGGTGGGTGCAGCACGACGTCCTCGAGCTCGTCGACCGAGAAGAGCCGCGCGCCTTTGACAGCGGCGTCCTTCGTCTCGACATCGTGCAGCGAGCGATGCGAAAGGTCTGCGGCGAAGATGACGTGCACGACGTGCTTCTTGGCGAAGGTCGGCTTCGGTGCGATGGAGTCGACCAGCGCAACGGGACCCTCGAACTGGACGTCGGCTTCGACGCCGAGCTCCTCGCGCAGCTCGCGCCGCAGCGCCTCGATCAGCGTCTCGCCCGCGTCGACGCCGCCGCCCGGGAGCAGCCAGTACTCCTTGTCGGGCTTCTCCTGCCGGCAGAGCAGCACCCGCCCTTGCCAGCGGAGAATCGCCGAGACCCGGATCCGCGGCTCCATCAGTGGCGCGACGAGCCGAAGCCGCGCACGCCGCGCTCGCTCGGCGGCAGTTGCTCGACCTCGACCAGCTCGACCTCCGGGATCGGGACGATCACGAGCTGCGCGATGCGCATTCCCGGCTCGACGCGAAACGGCTCGCGCGGGTCGGTGTTGAGCAGCGTCACTCGTAGCTCGCCGCGATACCCCGAATCGATCAATCCCGGGCGTGTTGACGATCGAGATGCCGTGCCGCACCGCGAGACCCGAGCGCGGCTGCACGAATCCGGCGTAGCCCTCCGGGATCGCGACCGCGAGCCCGGTCGGCACGAGCGCCCGCTCTCCCGGCCCCAGCTCGACGCGTTCGCACGCGGCCAGATCGAGGCCCGCGTCGCCCACGTACGCCCGCGCCGGCACGACCGCGTCGGGTCGCAGCCGCTGAACGGCGAGCTCGATCAGGCGCTCTCCCGGTGTGTCTCATCCGCCGCACCGGCGACCAGGAACGCTGCGAAGCGCGGGAGATCCCGCCTCGGAAGCCGGGCGATCACGACCACTCCGGCCGGCGTGTCCTCGCGTTCCTCGATCGGCGTCCCGAGCGCGTAGAGCTCGGAGAGTCTCGAGCCCTCCTCGTAGGGGACGAGCAGTTTCACGCGCTCCCAGCGGTCGTCGAAGCGGCGCGCGAGGTCGGCTCGAAGGTCGTCGAGCCCTTCCCCCGTCAGCGCGGAGACCTGGGTCGCTCCGGGGAAGCGGTTCGCCAGCCGCCGGCGGCCGAGCGGGTCGACGCGATCGATCTTGTTGAGGACGACCTCGACCGGCAGCTGGCCCGCGCCGATCTCGTGCAGCACGTCGCCCACCGCCTCGAGCTGGCGGTCTTGCTCGTCGTCGCCCGCGGCTGCGTCGACGACGTGCAGGATCACGTCGGCGACCAGCGTCTCCTCGAGCGTCGAGGCGAACCCGTCGACGAGCTGATGCGGGAGGCGGCGGATGAAACCGACAGTGTCGGTGACGAGATAGCGCCGTCCGTCGTGCTCGAAGCCTCGCGTGGTCGGGTCGAGCGTATGAAAGAGCTGGTCGCGCACCGAGACATCCGCACCGGTCAGCGCGTTCAGCAGCGTCGACTTGCCGACGTTCGTGTAGCCGGCGAGCGCGACGGTCGGCGTCTCGGAGCGGCGCCGCTCCTTGCGGCGCGTCGCGCGCTGCCCTTCGAGATCCTTGAGCCGCCGCTTGAGCAGCGAGATGCGCCGGCGTGCGAGGCGCCGGTCCGTCTCGAGCTGGGACTCTCCGGGGCCGCGCGTTCCGACGCCGCCGCCGAGCCGCTCGAGGTGCTGCCACATGCCCCGCATCCGGGGCAGGTTGTACTCCAGCTGCGCCAGCTCGACCTGCAGCTTTCCCTCGGCCGAGACGGCGTGCTGGGCGAAGATGTCGAGGATCAGCTGCGTCCGGTCGACGACGCGCGCATCCAGGGCGTTCTCGAGGTAGCGCTGCTGCGCCGGGTCGAGCTCGTCGTCGACGATCACGCTGTCGGCAGCGGACGCCGAGAAGCGCTCCTTCAGCTCGTCGAGCTTCCCTTTCCCCACGTACGTGCGTCGCGCCGGCAGTGCACGCCGCTGCACGACGGCGCCGATCGGCTCGACGCCGGCCGTCCGGGCCAGTTCGTTCACTTCGGCGAGCTCTTCCTCGGCGTCGACCCCCTGAGCCAGCACCGCGAGGACGAACCCGCGCTCAGGCTCGCGGGAGTCTGGAATCATCGCGCCCAGTATGGCACTCGCAGACCGCGCCCTCGCACTGGTGAACATCCCGTCCGAGTCGAGGAACGAGGCCGCGCTGACCGCCTACATCGAGGGCGCCGTGCCGCTCGAACCGGCCTTCTCGGACGGGGAGTCGCTGCTCTACGCCAAGCGTTCGGGCAAGCCGCTCGTCCTCCTGGCGGGTCACTCGGACACGGTCCCGGCCCAGGGCAACCTGCCGGGCCGCCTCGACGACGGGTGGGTGACCGGTCTCGGGGCGAGCGACATGAAGGGCGGGCTCGCGGTGATGATCGAGCTGGCACGCTGGGCCGTCGAGGTCGAGCTGGCGTACGACGTCGCGTTCCTGTTCTTTCCGCGCGAAGAGCTTGGGCCCGCCGAGAACCCGCTCCCGGCGCTCTTCGAGCGCACCACGCTCGTCGACGAGGCGGAGCTCGTGATCTGCCTCGAGCCGACCGACAACACCCTTCAGCTCGGTTGCCTCGGCAACCTGAACGCGCGCGTCGTCTACGAGGGCCGCTCGGCGCACTCGGCGCGTCCCTGGCTGGGAGAGAACGCGATCCGGGTTGCGTTCGAGGGACTGCGACCCGTACTCGAGTCGCAACCACGTGACGTCGAGCTCGAAGGGCCTCACGTTCCGGGAGGTGATCTCGGTGACGGAGTTGCACGCCGGCCTCGCCTCGAACGTGATCCCGGCCCGTGCCGAGGCGACCCTCAACTTCCGCTACGCCGCGGATCGGAGCCCGGCCGACGCCGAAGCTCGGGTGCGCGAGCTCGCCGGTCACGACGTCGAGATCATGGCCAATTCGCCGGCGGCCCATGTGCCGTCGCTCGATCGGCCCCTGCTCGCGGCACTGCGCGCCGCAGGCGGGTTCGAGGTGCAGCCGAAGCAGGCGTGGACGAACGTCGCCGACTTCGCGGCGCGCGGCCTCGACGCCGTCAACCTCGGCCCCGGTGCGACGCGCTATGCGCATGCGGTCGACGAGCGTGTCCAGGTCAGCGAGCTCGAGCGAACCTACGCCGCGCTGCAGCGATTCCTGGCCGGTACCGTCTGATCGTGGCGCTCGAGCTCTCCCCCGTGCTCGCCGAGGTCGCGCAGTATCCGTTTGCGCGGCTCGACGACTGGAAAGCCGAGGCTGCGGGACGCGGAATCGAGCTGATCGACTTCGGGATCGGCGACCCCCGGGAGGTGACGCCGCCGTTCATCCGCGAGGCCCTTCTGGCCTCGGTCGACGCGGTCTCGTCGTATCCGCGGGCGACGGGGCTGCCCGAGCTCCGACAGGCGATCGCAGGCTGGATCGACCGCCGGTTCGACGTCGACGTCGACCCCGACTCGGAGGTCGTGCCGACGCTCGGCTCGAAGGAGGCGATCTTCTCGTTCGCGCAGGTGGCGCTGGGCGAGAAGCGCGCTGGTCGCGATTCCGCAGCCCGGCTACCCGGTCTACGCCCGGGGCGCGCGTTTCGGCGGTGGGTCGGTCGTGACCGTGCCGCTCGCGGAAAGGGACGGCTGGCTGCCGGACCTCGACCGGTTCGACGACTGGGACGAGATCGCGGTCTTCTGGGTCTGCTACCCGAACAATCCGACGGGCGCCGTCGCGTCGCTCGATCTCTACGAGGCGCTGGCCGAGCGTGCCCGCGAGCACGGCTTCCTCCTTTGCTCCGACGAGGCGTACTCGGAGCTGTGGTTCGACGAACCTCCGGTCTCGGCGCTGCAGGTCCGCGACCGGACGAACGTCGTCGTCTTCAACACGCTCTCGAAGCGCTCGTCGATGACCGGCTACCGGTCGGGATTCGTCTGTGCATCACCGGAGGTCGTGGCGGCGCTGCGGAGCTTTCGCCCCACCGTCGGTACGGCACCGCAGGAGTTCGTCCAGCGCGCGTCCGTGGCCGCCTGGTCGGACGACTCCCATGTCGACGCAGTGCGCGCGCTGTATCGCCACAAGCGCGAGACGCTGCTCCCGGCACTCCTCGAGAAGGGCTTGCGGCTCGCCGGGTCGGTGGCGACGTTCTACCTCTGGCTCGATGTCGACGGTCCGTCGGAGGAGTTCGCGCGAAGGCTGCTGGAGCATGGGATCGTCGTCGCACCCGGCTCGTTCTTCGGCCCGGCCGGCGAGGGCTACGTGCGGCTCGCGCTCGTGCCAACCCAGGACGAGTGCGAACGCGCGGCGGCGATCATCCGGGCGGTGCTGTGACGACGGACGAGACGATCGCGGCACTCGACAGCGGCGAGGTTCGGGTCGCCGAGCCCGATGGTGACGACTGGCGCGTGAACGCCGACGTCCAGGCGGCGATCCTCGACTACTTCCGGTCGCGCCAGATGGAGCCGCGGGAAGTCGGCCCGTTCGAGTACCACGACAAGATTCCGCTCAAGAGCGGCTACGAGCAGCTCGGAGTCCGCGTCGTCCCGCCTGCTGTCGCGCGCTACGGCGCGTTCCTCTCCCGCGGCGTCGTGCTGATGCCGTCGTACGTGAACATCGGCGCGTGGGTCGGGCCTAACACGATGGTCGACACGTGGGCGACGGTCGGGTCGGGCGCCCAGATCGGGGCCGACGTGCATCTCGCTGGCGGCGTCGGGATCGGAGGCGTCCTCGAGCCCCCCGGCGCGCGTCCGGTGATCGTCGAGGACGGTGCGTTTCTCGGCTCGCGCTCGATCGTCGTCGAGGGTGTGCGGATCGGCAAGGAGGCCGTGCTCGCGCCCAACGTCACGCTGACCGCGTCTGTGCCGATCATCGACGTCACCGGCCCCGAGCCCGTCGAGCACCGCGGCTATGTGCCGCCGCGATCGGTCGTCGTCCCCGGCACGAGGCCGAAGGAGTTCCCGGCCGGCACGTATCACCTCGCCTGCGCGCTGATCATCGGGCACCGCAGCGAGGCGACAGACCGGAAGACGTCGCTCAACGACGCCTTGCGGGAGTACGGCATCGGCACCGGCTAGCGACCGGTGATCGTGCTCGCCTCGATCGGCCAGGCGGTCGGCCAGAGCCTTCCCTTCGCAGTCGGGATCGCCGTCAGCCCGCCGCCGGTGATCGTCGCCGTCTTGATCCTGGTCACGCCCCGCGCTCGGTCGAACGGGCCGGCGTACCTCGCGGGGTGGATGTTCGGCCTGGCTGCGGTGGGCACCATCGTCCTGCTCGTCGCACCGGAGGGCGAGAGCGACAGCGGCGGTCCGGCAACGTGGGTGAGCGCGCTGAAGCTCGTTCTCGGACTCGCGCTCCTGGCGCTGGCCGTCAAGCAATGGCGCGGCCGCAACTCCGGTGAGGAGGAGCCGGAGACGCCGCAGTGGATGGGCGCGATCGACGACTTCTCCGTCCCGAAGGCATTCGGCGCCGGGGTCGCGCTCTCGGCCGCGAACCCGAAGAACCTGCTCTTCGCCCTCGGCGCCGAAGCGACGATCGCCGAGACGGGGATCTCCGGCACCGAGGAGGTAGTTGCTTTCGTCGTCTTCCTCGTGATCGCGAGCCTGGGTGTTGCCCTGCCGGTCGCGGTCTCCGTCGCGCTCGGCGACCGGGCGGCCGGGATCCTCGAGCCGCTCAAGGCCTGGCTGATCCGGAACAACGCACTCATCATGGGCGTCCTGCTGCTCCTGATCGGAGCGACGCTCATCGGCGACGCGATCGCCGGCTTCTCGACCTAGAGTCGGCGTCTAGTCTTCCGTCGTGCCCGAGCCGAGCCCCGAGAACCCGCTCCACGGCTCCTGCCTGTGCGGCGGCGTCAGCTTCGAGGTGACCGCGCCCTTCCTCTGGGCCAATCACTGCCACTGCTCGCGCTGCCGCAAGCACTCGGGCGCCTTCGGAGGCACGCAAGGGCGCGTTCCACGTGCAGGCTTCCGCCTGCTCGCCGGCGAGGAGCTGATCCGCGTCTTCAGGCCGGACGACGGCCGCGTGAAGGCTTTCTGCTCGGTTTGCGGCTCGAGCCTCTTCGGCGCGGAGTGGCCGGAGGGCGACGAAGTCGCGATTCGACTCGGATCGCTCGACGGCGACCCCGGCATCCGCCCCGAGTTCCACACGTTCGTCGGATCCCGGGCCTCCTGGGAGGAGCTGCCCGTCGACGGCCTGCCACAGTTCGACGAGGGCCACACCGGCTAGCCGACGAGCTCGGCCGGGCCTGTGAGGTAGGCCCGCCCGTCTTCGATCCGTACGTGGAGCGGTCCGCCCGGGAACCGGACCTCGACGTCCGATCCTCCGAGCGCGGCCGCGACAGCGACCGCGCTCGATCCCGAGGAAGCCGTCTCGCCGGCCCCCCGCTCCCACACGCGCGCGACGATCCCGTCGCCGGTCCAGCGGGCCACCTGGACGTTCGTTCGCGCAGGGAACCGCTCGTGGGTCTCGAGCAGCGGCCCGACACGCGGCAGGTCGGCCGGGTCGCCTTCGACGACGGCGTGCGGGTTCCCGACGTCGACGGCCGTGAACCTGATCCCGGCCACCTCCTCCGGGCTTCCGACGACGACCGGCCCGAGGTCCTGCTCGACCAGCGGACCGTCGAGCATCCGGGCCTGAACGTCCCGGACACCGACTCGAACCGTCACATCCGACGCCCCTGTCCGCCCGGCGAGCCACCGTGCCGCGATGCGCGTGCCGTTCCCCGACATCTCGGCCTGCGAGCCGTCGGGGTTCCAGATCGCGATCTCCACCCAGTCCTCCCCCACGCCGAGCACCTCGAGGATCCCGTCGGTGTCGTCGACGACCGTCCGCACGACCTCGGGCGTCAGCGGCCCCTCCTCAGTGACGAGGTAGATGTTCCCCTGAGCGTTCCAGCGCGACGATCTCATCGGCGATCTCCTCGGCAGGCCGGTTGCCGTCGAGGGTAACGACGGCCGGCATACGACGCAGCCACTTGCGCTGATAGCGCGCAAGGCGCTTCGTGGCGACGGTGACCCGCTCGACCGCCTCCTCGACCGCCAGCGTCGCGAACTCCTCGAGGCCGAGCACGTGCGCTGCCGTCTGCGAGTGCGGTACCGACCATGCGGCCCGGGCCTCTTCGACGACCCCGCGCTCGACCATCTCGTTCGTGCGGAACTCGATCCTGCGATCGAGCTCCTCGAGTGGAACGTCGAGCCCGACGATGATCGTCGGCAATCGGGTCTCCTCGGCCCACAGGCGGTCGCCGTCCGGCGCGAGTGACGCACCGGCTTCGGCGAGCTCGAGGGCGCGGACGACGCGCCTGCGGTCATTCGGATGCACCCGGGCGGCAGCCGCCGGATCGGCTGCTCCGAGCATGTCGTGGGCGGCTTCGCCGCCGACACGGTCGTACTCGTTCTCCCAGTGCGCTCGCCGACCGTCGGCGACGGCCGGCGGAAGCTCGAAGTCCGCAACGGCGGCGCGCAGATAGAGACCGGTTCCGCCGACGACGAGCGGCACTTTTCCTCTGGCGAGCACGCCGTCGATCGCGTTGTGGGCGAGCTCTTGATACCCGCCGACCGAGACCGATTCCTCGAGCGGCACGGTGCCGACCAGACGCGCCGGGTAGGGCGGAGCAGCCGTCAGGATCGGCAGCCCGGCGTAGAGCGCAGCCGAGTCGGCGGAGATCGACGTCGGCACCGAGCTGCGCGCGCAAGAGCCCGGCGACGGCCGTCTTGCCGGAGGCCGTCGGCCCGAAGAGCGCGAGAACCGACTTACGCGCCGGCGCCGGCCGGCTGTTTGAAGCCATGCTCGATCTCGTCCGCCGCGCGCGGGCGCTCGAACGGACGATCCTCCTCCGGATGGGCTTCGCGCCACTCGCGGAACCAGGCCACCGAGCGCGGAATCCCCTCTGCCAGCGGCGTTGCCGGCTCCCAGCCGAGGAACTCCCGCGCCTTGGTCACGTCGGCCACGTAGTGCGTCACCTCGCCGACCAGCGACGGGGCCATGGTGATCGCCGGCTCCGTGCCGAGCTCGGAGGCGATCAACTCTGCCGCCCGCACGAGCGTATTGCCCTCTCCGAACGCAAGGTTGACGGTCTTGTTCGACACCCGTCCGCCGACGAGCGCGTAGACCCCGCGTGCGATGCCGTCGACGCAGTCGTCGATGAACGTGAAGTCGAGCACCTTCTCCTCGCCGCCGAAGATCGTGATCGGCTCGCCGCGCGACAGCTGATGCATGAAGAGCGGCAAGACGCGTTCCATCCGCCACAGGTCGTTGTCGAACCTGCCGTACACATTCGAGAACCGGAAGACGAGATACGCAAGCCCGTAACAGCGCGCGTACGAGTAGATGAACGCCTCGCTCGTGATCTTGGAGGCGGAGTACGGGCTCTCCGTGTAGGCGAAATCGGCTGACTCCTCCGAATACTCCTCGAAGCGGTGTACGTCGCCATAGACCTCGCGCGTCGAGGAGAAGACGAGCGGCAGCCCGAGCCCACGTGCGTACTCGAGGACGTTGAAGGTCATGATCGCGTTCTCGAGTGCACGGTGCGGCTCGCGCACGAGCTGGTGCACCTTGGCGTGCGCCGCCAGGTGCACGACCGCGTCGACCTGTGGGTACTCGACGCCGCCGATGCCGCCGACAAACGCCGGATAGTGGCCGGCGAGGTCCTGGAGCAGCGTCGGGAACGCGTCCGTCCACGGGTTCAGGCGCTTGTCGACGCCGTGCACCTCGTGGCCGTCCCGCAGGAGGCGGAGGCCGAGGTTCGTGCCGATCTGGCCCGAGGACCCGGTGACGAGAACGCGCATGACGTCAATCCTGCACGACGGTCGTGATGGAGGCGTTAGGCAAGCAGCGCACCGAGGTGGCGCTTGCCCGCCTTCAGGACGGGCAGGGAGCAGGACGTGCTGCACCGGCAGCTCGAGGAGCGGCCGCAGCGACGCACGCAGCTCGTGATGCGTCGCCTTGCCCAGCCAGCGCTCGGGACAGAGTCGGAGTGGGTCGGCGGTGGCCCGCGGCTTCGCTCCCGCGCCGAGGAGCACGTCCCCGGTAACGACGGCACGCTGGGCAGGCAGCCAGAAGACCACCTCACCCCTGCGCGCGGTCGACACAGCAACGAGGCCGCCGGGCAGCGGCACGGAACCGTCGAGCGGATCCGTGACGGCGATGCCGCGGTTCGCGAGCGTACGGCGGTTCGCGACCGACGACCAGACCCGCGCCTCACCGAGCTGAGCTGCGGAGCGCGCGTGCCAGAAGACCGTCAGCAGGACGTGCTCGGGCCGGGCGAGTGCGGCGGGCGGATCGAGCGGGTCGATCAAGACGAGCCCGGCACTCGTCTCGACGGCGACCGAGCCCACGCTCTCCCGCCACTCCTCATGCCACGACGTCCACCGGTGGAGCCCAGGTGCGATCTTCACCAGCGCCGTCATGCGGCGACGGGTACCCGCTCGGTGCCGCGGAGCGTCGTCGACGTCGCCCCTTCGACGAGCACGTGCGCCAGGTGCGCCGGGCCGCCGCCTTCCCCGTGAAGTTCACGGTCGTGTTCCGGCGCGTGCGTCCACGCAGACACGGCAGGGTCTGTGCGCGACGGTCCCTCGACGAGGACCTCCTCGACCCGGCCGATGCGCGACTCGTTCTGCTCGCGTGCGATCCGCTGTGTCGTCTCGACCAGGCGCTCCATTCGCTCGATCTTGACCTCGTGCGGCACCTGGTCGGGCATCGCTGCGGCCTCGGTTCCCGCCCTTGGCGAGTAGACGAAAGTGAACGCGCTGTCGTAGCGCATCTCTTCGACGACCTCGAGTGTCTCCGCGAAATCCCGCTCGGTCTCGCCGGGGAAGCCGACGATGATGTCGGTCCCGAACGCAACGTCGGGGATCGCGGCGCGCATCTTCTCGGCCAGCGCGAGATAGCGCTCGCGCGTATACGTGCGCCGCATCGCCTTCAGGATCCGCGACGAGCCCGACTGGAGCGGCAGGTGCACGTGCTCGCAGACTGCGGCGCACTCTGCGATCGCCGCGATCACCGGCTCACGGAAATCCTTCGGATGCGGGCTCGTGAAGCGGATGCGCTCGATGCCGTCGACAGCGTCACAGGCGCGGAGAAGCTCGCCGAACTCGGTCCTGATCTCCGGGAGAAGGTCGCGGCCCCACGAGTTGACGTTCTGGCCGAGCAGCGTCAACTCGCGCACGCCGGCGTCGGCGAGTCGCTGCACCTCGGCGAGGATCTCCCCCGGACGCCGGCTCTGCTCACGGCCGCGGACGGCCGGGACGATGCAGTACGAGCATTTCGAGTTGCAGCCCATCGAGACCTGGACCCAGGCCTGGAACGCACGCTCGCCGTGCAGCGGCAGCTCTGCAGCGAACTCGCGGTCCTCCAGGCCGAACCGCCCGCGTGCGACGCCGATGCCGCCGGCACCGAGCCAGTCGCCGAGATGGGCGATCGACCCCGGGCCCGAACGCGACGTCGACCGCCGGGTACAGCTCGAAGATCCGCTCCCGCTGCGCCTCGGCGTAGCAGCCGCCGACTGCGATCACACGATCGGGATCTTCGCGTTTGCGGGCCGCTGCCTCGCCGAGGTAGGCGGCCAGCTTCAGGTCGGGCTTCTCGCGGATCGTGCAGGTGTTGAAGACGACGACGTCGGCGTCGGCTGCCGTCGGAGCCTCCCCCAGTCCGAGCTCCTCGAGCAGGCCCTTGATCCGCTCGCTGTCGTGGGCGTTCATCTGGCAGCCGAACGTCGTGACGTGGTACCGCCTCATCGGCGGAAGGGTATCCGGCGGCTACCGCTCGCCCATCGGGACGAAGTCGCGCTCGTCGTCTCCGACGTACAGCTGCCGGGGGCGCGAGATCTTCTGCTCCGGATCCTCGAGCATCTCCTCCCATTGCGCGATCCAGCCCGGGAGCCGGCCCAGCGCGAACAGGACCGTGAAGTAATCGGTCGGATAGCCCATCGCCTGGTAGATGAGCCCCGAGTAGAAGTCGACGTTCGGATAGAGCTTGCGTGAGACGAAGTACTCGTCCTCGAGCGCGATCCGTTCCAGCTCGAGCGCGATCTCGAGCTTGGGGTTCAGACCCGTCTGCTCGAAGACCTGATCGGCGACCTTCTTGATGAGCGTCGCCCGCGGGTCGTAGCTCTTGTAGACGCGGTGGCCGAAGCCCATCAACCGGCCCGCCGCCGCCTTTCACGCTCTCGATGAACGCCGGGCACCTCGTCCTTCGTCCCGATCTCGTCGAGCATGCGCAGCACCGCCTCGTTCGCGCCGCCGTGCAGCGGCCCGTACAGCGCCGCGATCCCGGACGACACAGCCGAGAACGGATCGACGTGCGACGAGCCGACGCCGCGGACCGCACTCGTCGAGCAGTTCTGCTCGTGGTCGGCGTGCAGGATGAGCAGAATCTCGAGCGCCCGCTGCAGCGTCGGGTTCGGCTCGTGCTTCCCGCCGATCTCGAACGTCATGTTGACGAAGTTGCCGATGTAGTCGAGATCGTTTCGCGGGAACACGTACGGCAGCCCGCGCGAGTGGCGGAACACGAACGCCGCGATCGTCGGCAGCTTCGCCATCAGCCGAACGCGTTGCAGGTAGCGGCCCTCCGGGTCGCCGATGTTCTTCGCGTCCGGATAGAACGTCGACAGCGCGCCGACCGCGCCGAGCAGCATCCCCATCGGGTGCGCGTCGTAGCGAAACCCCTCGAGGAACTTCGTGAAGTTCGTGTGGACGTAGGTGTGGCGACGGACGTCGTCCTCCCAGCGCATGAGCTGGTCGCTCGTCGGAAGCTCGCCTTCCAGCAGCAGGTACGCCGTCTCGAGGAACGTCGCGCGCTCGGCCACCTGCTCGATCGGATAGCCCCGGTAGCGAAGGATCCCGGCGTCGCCGTCGATGTACGTGATCGCGCTACGGCACGAGGCGGTGTTCAGGTACGCCGGGTCGTACGACAGCAAGCCGTCGATCTGCTTGAGATCGGTTGCGTGAATCGCGCCGTCGACGATCGGCAGCGTGTACTCGCGCCCCGTTCGGTTATCGACGATCGTCAGGTCTTCCGACGCCACGCGCGGAACCGTAGCCGCCTGGCGCACCTGGCGGTTAGGCTCGCCGCCTGGAGCTCGATCACGTCCTCATCGCCGTCCGCGATCTCGACGAGTCGGCGCAGGAGCTCGAGCACCGCAACGGGCTCGCGTCGATTCCCGGTGGCAGGCATCCGGGCTGGGGGACCGCGAACAGGATCGTGCCGCTCGGCGACTGTTACCTGGAGCTCGTGGCCGTCGTCGACGACGTCGAAGCCGCCGGCAGTGCGTTCGGGCGGTGGGTCGCGGCCGCGACACCGGCTGCCGGAGCACAACCGATGGGCTGGGCGGTCAGGACGTCCGACCTCGATGCGGTTGCGCAACGGCTCGGGCTTCGGATCGCGGGCGGCTCGCGGCTGACCGGCCTCGGCGACGTCCTCACCTGGCGATCAGCGGGCGTCGAGCAGGCGGCTGCCGACCCTGCAATGCCCTTTTTCATCTCCTGGAGACCGGAGTCTCCCTCGCCCGGCCGCGCTGCGGCGTCTCATCCTGCGGGGCGCGTCTCCCTCACCCGAGCTGCGACTGACCGGCGAGACCGCGCACCTCGCGGCCTGGCTCGGGCCGCACCGCCTGCCGGTCGTCGTCGCGCCAGGTGTCTCGGCCGTCGACGGGATCGTGCTCACCGGCGGCGACGGCACGATCCTGCTCTAGGTCGCCCTGCTCTAGGCCGCGTCGACGCGCTGTCGCTGCTCGGTCTTGTTCGCTGCGACGTCGATCGCCCGGCTCTCTCGGATCACCGTCACCTTGATCTGACCCGGGTACTCGAGGTGGTTCTCGATCTCGCGAGCGATCTCGTGTGAGAGCAGGATCGCGCCGTCGTCGTCGATCTCGAGCGGCTTGACGAGGACGCGAATCTCGCGCCCTGCCTGCAGTGCGTAGACCTTCTCGACGCCCGGATGGCGCGCAGCCAGCTGCTCGAGCGTCTCCAGGCGTTTGACGTAGTGCTCCAGGCTCTCCCCCCGGGCGCCGGGACGGGAGGCCGAGATCGCATCTGCGGCGATCAGCAGCACCGCCTCGACCGTCTGCGGCTGCACCTCGTAGTGGTGGGCCTCGATCGCGTGGCAGACGGCGACGCTCTCGCCGTAGCGGCGCGCCAACTGGGTCGAGATCTGCGCGTGCGACCCCTCCACCTCGTGCGTCATCGCCTTGCCGAGATCGTGCAGCAGCGCGGCCCGCTTGGTCGTCTTGACCGACGCCTCGAGCTCGGCCGCCATGATGCCGGCGAGCGAGACCACCTCGAGCGTGTGCTTGAGGACGTTCTGCCCGTAGCTCGTGCGGTAGCGGAGCCGGCCCAGGATCTTGACGAGCTCCTCGTGGAACTCGCCGCAGTTCGCCTCGAACACGGCCTGCTCGCCCGCCTGGCGGACGTGCTCGTCGAGCTCCGCCTTCGAGAGGTAGTACATCTCCTCGATCCGGGTCGGATGGATGCGCCCGTCCTCGATCAGCTTCAACAACGTCATCCGCGCGATCTCCCGGCGAATCCCGTCGAACGACGAGAGCACGACGGCGTTCGGCGTGTCGTCGATGATGAAGTCGACGCCCGTCAGGTGCTCGAGCGTCCGGATGTTGCGGCCTTCCCGCCCGATGATCCGCCCCTTCATGTCGTCGGACGGAAGCTCGACGAGCGTGACGGTCGTCTCCGCCGCAGCGCTCGCGGCGACCCGCTGCAGGGCGTCCGCAACCAGGTTTCGGGCCCGCCGTTTCGCCTCGGTCGCCGCCTCCTCCTCGAGTTGCCGCACGCGGCCGGCGAGCTCGTGCCGCACCTCTTCTTCGGACTCCTTCAGGATGCGCTGGCGCGCCTCGCCCGTGGTGAGCGAGGCGATGCGTTCGAGCTCTTTCCGCTGGCCGTCCTTCAGCAGCTTCATGTCCTCCTGGAGCTGCTTCAAGTGCTCTTCGCGGTCGGCGACGCCCTGTTCGCGGCGGGACAGCTCGGTCACCTTGCGCGCGACGTCCTCCTCCTGCGCGATCACGCGCTCTTCGATCTTGACCACGGCGTCACGCCGCTCCCGCAGCTCCGACTCGAGCTCGGCCCGCACCTTGACGGCCTGCTCGCGGGCCTCGATGCCCGCCTCGCGCCGCGTCGCCTCGGCGTCGCGCTGGGCTTCCTCCAGCAGGCGCGCGCGCTCACGGCGAGCAGAGTCGAGCCGTGATCCGCCGGCCAGCCGCAGCGCAAGAATCGTCAAGCCGGAGCCGGCCGCGACTGCGATTACAGCTACCAGGACGTCGTACATGCGCGCTCCTGCGGGCCGTAGCCCGCACGACGCGATTCCGCGATCGGCGTACGTCGGCGCGCTCTCACGCGCCGTTTCGATCTCAGCTCAGGTCGTCTGGGTGATGTGTCCCGGGCGGCGCCGACAGGATCGAGGAGTTGGGTTCGGAGTCAGTGTTGGGGTCAACGGAGTTCGGCTTGCGATCAGTTGGAATCTGCGTTGTGCAGGCAAAAGTGAATGAAGTTCCCGCACTCTACAACTCACGCGCCACCTCCCGCAACGGCACTCGCCGACGGCGGCTTCGACCGAGCCCTCGGAGAAGCCGTTCCGGCGGAACTGCGCAGCTGTTTTCGGGGTGCGACCGAGCCGCACGGCGAGTGCCCGAGCCCGCACCGGCTCGGGCTCGAGCGAGGCGATGGCCGCGTCGACCGTTTCTGCCTCGATGCCCCGCTGCTCGAGGTCGAAGCGGATCGCCTCGTCCCCCCGCCCCCGCCCCGCGAGGGACTGAGCGCGAGCGGCGGCCAGGCGTGCGTCGTCGAGATAGCCGACCCGCTCGAGGGCGTCGAGTGCCTCGTCCCGCTCGGCCTCGCCGATCCCTGCTTTCGCCAGGCGCTCGTCGAGCTCGTGCCGGGAACGATCGTGGCGGCGAAGAGCACGCGTGGCGAGCTCGATGGGGTCCCGGTCAGGCAGGTGCGGCGGCGTCCTCTCGCTCGAGCTCCACGATCGCCTCGGCGCCCTCCGCCTGCGGCAGGAGGCGGGCGGAGATCACCTGCTCCGGCGGCGCGAGCGTCTGAATCGCCTGCAGGATCGCCTGCACGACATCGGGGTGCTCCTTGAGGAAGGCGGTCGCGTTCTGGCGACCCTGGCCGAGCCGTTCGTCGTTGAACGAGAAGTAGGAGCCCGACTTCTGGACGGCTTTCCGGTCGAGCCCGGTCTCGAGCACCGTCCCCTCCCAGGAGATCCCCTCGCCGTAGATGATGTCGAATTCGGCCTGCTTGAACGGCGGTGCAACCTTGTTCTTGACGACCTTGACGCGGACGCGGTTGCCGATCGCCTCGACGCCTTCCTTCAGCGTCTCGATACGCCGGATATCGAGGCGCACGGTGGCGTAGAAACGGAGCGCCCGGCCGCCCGGTGTCGTCTCGGGGCTGCCGAACATGACGCCGATCTTCTCGCGGAGCTGGTTCGTGAACAGGCAGATCGTGTCGGTTCGGTTGAGCGTGCCGGCGAGCTTGCGAAGCGCCTGCGACATGAGCCGCGCCTGCAGCCCGACGTGCGTGTCCCCCATCTCGCCCTCGATCTCGGCCTTCGGGGTCAAGGCGGCGACCGAGTCGATCGCGACGACCGCAAGCGCGCCGGAGCGCACGAGCAGTTCGCAGATCTCGAGCGCCTGCTCACCGGTGTCGGGCTGCGAGACGAGCAGCTCGTCGATGTTCACGCCGATGCGCTTCGCGTACGCCGGATCCATCGCGTGCTCTGCGTCGATGAACGCGCAGATACCGCCGCGGCGCTGCGCCTCGGCGATCACGTGGTAGACGAGCGTCGTCTTGCCCGACGACTCGGGGCCGAAGACCTCGACGATGCGGCCGCGCGGGAGCCCGCCCACGCCGAGCGCGAGGTCGAGCGAGAGCGAGCCGGTCGAGACGGCGGCGATCGCCACCTGGGCCTGGTCGTTCATCTTCATGACCGCGCCCTTGCCGAACTGACGCTCAATCTGCCCGAGAACAGTGTCGAGTGCTTCCTCGCGATCCACCTTCTACCGACCTCCTAGCGCCGCCGTTTCGAGTGCCTCGTAGTGCGCCCCGGTGGGCCGCAACGACGAAGAGTAGAGAGCCGCCCGGACGACGCCGACCTCGCCGAGAGCGGGCGGCGCCGGGCTGAGCCTGGGCCGCACGACGGAAGCGCGCGACCGTCACATGCGGCAGCCACGGCCGCTCGATCGGGCCGGTAGACGCCGAGCCGCTCGAGCCGTGCGCCCAGGTCGGCGGCGAGCAGCGCGCCTGCGCCTCCGACGTCCTCGCAGACGATCATCGCCACGCTCCCGGTCTCCCGGTACCGATCCGCCCGCAGACGCACGGAGCCCGCCCCCGCAGCTGCGGCCACGAGCTCGCGGGCGACGGCAGGCACGTCAGCTGCCCGGCCGCGATCCGAGGAAGCACAGCGTGAGATGCAGGTTCCCGGGCGGCACGAGCCGAACGCCGGGCAGATTGTCGCGCTGCCAGTCGGCGAGCAGGCCGACCGTCTCTTCGGGGAGCTGCAGGCCGCAGAAGAGTCGGAACCGGTCACCGCTCGCCACGCTAACGGGGGAAACGTGTCGTGTCTGTCACGACTCCGTGACCAATCGGCGCACGAGGTGCAGCGCCGCGGTTACGGCGCGGCCACGGATCGTCTCGCGGTCGCCGGGAAAGTCGAGCCGGGCGTGCCGGGTTCCCATCGGTCCGATCGCGGCGACGTGGACCAGGCCGACAGGCTTTTCGTCCGTGCCGCCTCCGGGGCCCGCCACGCCCGTCACGGCGACGGCGACGGCGGCCCCCAGAGCTGTCCGCGCACCGTCCGCCATGGCCGCCGCGGTCTCGGCCGAGACCGCGCCGTGCGCGGCGAGCGTCGCCGCCGGCACGCCGAGTGCGCGCTCCTTGACGTCGTTCGAGTAGGCGACCACGCCGCCGACGTAGACGTCGCTCGACCCGGCGACGTCCGTCAGCCGGCCGCCGACGAGGCCGCCGGTGCAGGACTCCGCCGTCGCGAGCGTCAGCCCGCGCTCGCGCAGGAGACGCAGCACGAGCTCGGCAGTCGGCGTCTCTTCCCTCGAGAAGAGGAACTGCCCCGCATCGGCCACGAGCCGGCCTGCGATCGCGTCGGCGCGAGCATCGGCGCCGTCCTGGACGAAGAGGTCGACGTGCAGCTCGAAGTCCCGCGCGCAGATCGTCACGTCGACGCCGTCACCGTCGCCTCCCGCGGCCGCGAGCGACCGTGCGATGGCCGACTCCGAGACGCCGAAGAAGCGGAGCGCGCGGCGGCCCGGTGCGCTGACCCGCGCTGTCAGGCGCACGAGCGGATCTGTCTCGAGCACGCGCGGCCAGAGCTGCAGCAGCTCTCGCGGTGGCCCCGGCAGCGCCACGGCCACGCACGAGCCGGTGTCGAGGACGACCGCGGGCGCCGTTCCGACCATGCCCACCCAGCTCGCGCCGTCGGGCAGCGTCGCCTGCTTGACGACTCCGTCGGCGAAGTCGACATAGGGGCGGTTGAGCCGGGCGGCAATCCGCTTCGAGAGCTCCTCGATCGCCTCCTGGAGCGGTTCTTCGACGTGTACCCCGACACCGGCCGCGCGAGCCAGCAGCTCGATCGTGCGGTCGTCGTGCGTCGGCCCGAGACCGCCCGAGACGACGAGCAGGTCGTGTGTCAGCCCCTCCCGGAGCGCGGTCTCGAGCTCGGACGGGTCGTCGCCGACGACCGTGATGCGAGACGGGACGAAGCCGAGCCGGAGCAGCGACGCGGCGAGATACGGGCCGTTCCGGTCGCGCCGGTCCCCGCGCACGAGCTCCGAGCCCGACGCGACGATCGCCGCTCGAAGGGCTACGCCGGCCGCCAACCCGTCGCGGTCACGAGGATCACGCGCGGTCGCAGCCCCGGCACGTGCACCCGCTTGCCGCGCACCGCGATCCGCAGGTTCTCCGGCGAGTCGATCGTCACCCACAGCCTCTTGCCGCGGATGGCGAGCGCGCTGTCTCCCTTCTGCAACGTCCCGTCGTACTTGATCGTCCCGGTCGCCGAGCCGGCGCGCGCGGTCACGTGGGTCGAGCCGCGCAGCGGCGTCACCGAGAACAGCGGCGGCACCACTTTCGGCGCGCGGGCGGTCGTGCGCGTCTCGGTCGCGTTGGGCGCGTTCTTGTTGCTCGACGTCCACGCCGAGATCACGACCACGGTCAGGATCCCGATCGCGGCAAGCGCGACGAGGACGATGTTCGTCTCGGTTCTCCGGCTCCGGCGTTGCGGCCGTGCGTTCGAGCGTCGGGCGTTCGCCCGCCGCACCTCGTAGTCCTCGCCGGTGACGAAGCGCGAGTTGTACTCGTCGACGTAGAGCTGGCCGTCGAGCCCCAGGTACTCCGCGTAGGTGCGCAGGAAGCCCTTGACGTAGGTCTCGGCCGGCAGCAGCTCGAACTGCTCATCCTCGAGCGCGCGCAGATATTTGCCGCGGATCTTGATCGCGGCCTCTGCCTGCGGGAAGTCGATCTGCCGGCGCATCCGAGCCTCGCGCAGGCTGTTTCCGATCTCGAACACGGCCCGGCGAAGGGTAGCGGCGCCTGTCCGCCTCGGCTACTGCGAGCCCACGAGCACGCCGTAGACGCCGAGCGCTACCGCTGCGGTCACGCCGACGTAGAGCCCGGCCCAGGCCATCACCCTGCCCAGGCGTAGCGGACCGCCGCCGGCGACACTTCGCGACGCCGCGAGTCTCGCGCGCCGAATCAGCAGCAGCGCCAGCAACCCGCAGCCGACCGAAACGGGCGTTCCGATGTACAGGCCCTGCAGGAGCGTGACCTGGGTGAGCATCTGTGCGGCGACCACTGCGGCCGGGACCGCCACGATCCCGAGCACGCCGAAGACCACAGCGGCCCGGCCGAGGCTCTTACTGCCGCGCATACGGCCTGCCCGCTGCGGCCGGGCCGACCGAGCGTCCGATCACGCCCGCCACGGCCACGAGGGTCAGGAAGTACGGCAGCGCCTGGAAGAGCGTCCCCCACTGGGATCCGTACGCCGTCGGCAGGCGGTCGGCGAGAGCGCTCGAGAAGCCGAACAGGAGCGCGGCCGCCCAGGTCGGAAACGGGCCGCCACTTGCCGAAGATGAGCGCGGCGAGTCCGATGAAGCCGATGCCGTAGGTCATCCCTTGGGTGAACGAGTGCAGAAAGCCGATCGACAGATACGCACCGCCGAGCGCCGCGATCGCACCGGAGCCGATCACCGCGACGGCGCGAACTCTATAGACGGAGATCCCGACGGTGTCCGCGGCGCGCGGGTGCTCGCCGACCGAGCGTAGGCGGAGCCCGTACGGAGTCCTGAAGACGAAGACCTGCGTGGCGACGAGCAGCAGAAACGACAGCCAGATCATCAGGTTCAACTGCCCGAAGATCGGGCCGATGAAGTACCAGTTCGAGATGAACTCGATGTGGACATCCGGGATGCCGTAGTCGGAGACGTTGCCCGGCGTGCCGTTGACGCCGAACTTGTCGATGAACAGGTACCCCGTGATGCCGAGCGCGAGGAAGTTGATCGCGGTGCCGGCGATGATCTGGTCGACCTTGAAGACGATCGCCCAGATCGCGAGCACGGCGCCGAAGGCCATGCCTGCGAGCGCGGCTGTTGCGAGCCCCACGACCCACGCGGCCGAGCCGGCCCAGCCGTGCGCCCAGACGGCGCCCCAGATACCGAAGAATGCGCCCGTGAGCAGCATCCCTTCGAGGGCGACGTTGACGATGCCGCTCCGCTCGCAGTAGAGACCGCCGATCGCCGCATAGACCAGTGGCGTGGCGTAGCGCAGGGTCGAAGCGCCGAGTGCGCTCCACACGACGACCTGGTCGAGGTGGGAGGTCGAGGATCGCGTGGCGAGGAGCCCGAGGGCGATCCCGAGGACGCCGGCCGCGACGGCGCCTCCGCCGACACGACGCTCGTTCCGCGCAAACGCCCAGATGCCGGCGGCGATCGCGAGCACCCCGAACAGGATGGGCAGCGCCCCGGAGCGGGAGGCGAGTGGCGGCAGCGCAAGCCAGAATGCCAACGCTCCGAGTGCGATCCCGACGATCCCGATCGTCCGCGGCCGGATGAGCGTCCGCGCCA
This sequence comes from uncultured Thermoleophilia bacterium, assembly GCA_963708505.1. Lineage (GTDB taxonomy): Bacteria > Actinomycetota > Thermoleophilia > Gaiellales > Gaiellaceae > PALSA-600. The sequence continues at coordinate 607,467 of CAVPST010000006.1, read as the reverse complement.
TCATGCCCGTCGCCTTTTCACGAGCCAAGCCCACAGCCCGGCGAGATTGAGCCCGACGAAGAGGATGACGAGCCCCTGGATGATCGTCGCGAGGTTCGTCGCAAGATCGGGACGGAAGATCGTCGGATCGAGATGCCTGCTCGAGGTCCCGTTGATCAACGCGGCGAAGAGCAACGACGAGGCACCGACGCCGATCGCGGTCGAGCGCCCGAGCAACGCAGCCGCGAGGCCGATGAACCCGATCGTGCTCACCGCGATGTCGGAGGGGCCGATGCGGTACGCCCACCCAGTGATGTCGAGCGCACCGGCCAAACCGGCGAGCGAACCGGCGATGGCCATGGCCACGAACATGTTCCGGGCGACCGAGATGCCGGCGTACCGCGCAGCCTGCGGATTGAACCCGACAGCCCGAACGGAGAAGCCGAGCGTCGTCCGGTTGATGACCGCCCAGTAGAGGACGAGCATCGCGACCGAGATGAAGATCCCGATCGAGAGCCCCTGGAGAATCGGGATGCCCCAGAAGACCGGCAGCTTGGCGCCCGCGGCGATGTCGCTCGACACTGGAATCGACGCCTGAGAGTTGTTCTGCAGCGGGCCGCCCTGCCCGAAGAGGTACGCGCCCACCCAGATCGCGATCCAGTTCAGCATGATCGTCGAGATCACCTCGTGGGTCCCGACCGTCGCCTTGAGAAAGCCCGCGATCCCCGCGTAGGCGCCGCCGCCCAGCGCGCCCGCGACGAGGCAGAGCGTCACGTGCAGGAACGGGTTGAGGTTCGTGAACGAGGAGCCGATCCACACGGCGAAGTACGAGCCGACGAGGTACTGGCCCTGGCCGCCGATGTTGAAGAGGCCGCAGCGGAAGGCAAACGCGACGGCGAGCCCGGTCAGGATGATCGGCGTCGTCAACAGCAGCGTCTGCTGCAGGTTCTGCGCCGCGATGGACGCCGGTGTCCCAGGGAAACCACATCTTTTGCGTCGAGAACGGGATCCGTGCCGAGTAGTTGCCGACATGGAAGAACCAGTTGAGCCCGGTCCCGTCGAAGATGGCCGCGTACACGCGAAGCGGGTTCTTGCCGGTCAGGCCGACGACCAGGCCGCCGACGAGGAACGCGATGATCGTGGTCAGGATCGGCGAGACGGCGCCGCCGAGCCGGGATCCCACCTTGGGCTCGGGCTCGGACACCGGCGTCTGATCGAGCTGGTCGGTCGCCAAGATCTCGGACGCTAGTTGATCGTCGAGGCTCGGACCGCGAGGGCCTGAGCCGCGCCGCGCACCTTGACGGCGACCGCCGCGGGGACATGTGGATCGAGCCGACCGACACCGATCGCACCCGTCGCCAGGCCGAAGATCACATCCTCCCCACCCGAGTACTGGCCGCCGAGTGCTTCCCGGACGATCGCGTCGACCGCCGCGTTCGGCAATTCGAAGTCCCGAACGGAGGCAGCGACCTGGTTCTGCTCCGATGCCGCATCTGCGACGGCGGCGGCGCAGAGGCCGTGCCAGGCCATCACGAACACCGCTCCGCGCTGGAGCGCGGACAGAGCGGATTCCTTGCAGTCCGAAGGGACGCGCGACGAGTGGGCGACGAGCAGCGAGGCACCGCCGTCGACCCGATGTACGCCGCGACCGAAGGACCGCACCAGCCCCGGGCCCGCAGGCCCGACCCAGGCGACAATCGGATCGGAGACGTTCTGCGCGGCAGCGACATATCCCGCGAGCATCCCGCCGAGCATCGCCGCCTGAGGCTCGCGAAACACCACGCCGACGAGGTTGGGCCGCTTGGCCTTCTTGGCGGATGCGCCGACGAGCGCGAAATGACTGCCGGGGTTTGCAGCTGCAGCATCTGCGACCGCCTGTGCGGTCGCGGCGCCTGACGAGACGAGCACCAGCGGGTAGCGCTGAACGGACGCCAACCTGCCGCGCGTCACGCCGACCCGTGGGACCGAGACCTGCAACCGCCCGACGACGCCGACGCGGAGCGCAGGAGGAGGCGCCGTTGCCTTGGCGACCGGGCGGTCGGCCCGGCTCTTCGCGCCGCAGCCGGCGAACGCAATCGCGGCGAGCGCGATCGCCGGCACCGTTGTTCCCCGTAGCACTGCAGCTCGAATCGCTAGTCCACCTCGACCGGAATGCCCGTGATCGCACCGGCCCTCAGCCGCCGGTACTGCCGGGCGACCGCGGCACGGATCCGGGCCGGAACGAGACTGCTCCAGGCGCCGTAGCCGACGCCGCCGCGGCGAGCGCCGAAAACGTTGTTCACGCCCGTCTTCAGCGTTCCATCCCTCGCGGAGAGGATCGCTGACAACACCGCGACGTCGACGTGTTTGACGGCGCTCGTCATCACCCAGGGGCGAAGCCTCCCCTGGTCGGTGTCCGCGCCGACGGCGAACACGCCCTTCGCCCGCGCGGCGCGCAGGACGCCCAGCCCGCAGCGGCCCGCGACCTGAAGCTCGACGACAGAGCCGTCTGCGATCTGCGAGAGCGCCGCCTTCCCGCATTTCGCCTGGTCGGTGAAGCTCTGCGCGTACGTGTTCAACGTCTTGATTCCCGGATCCGCGCGCTTCGCCCCGAACTGAAAGCCGGCGATGTAGCTGTCGACCGGCGGAATCTTCAGGCCGCCCACCGAACCGACGGCGTGCGCGCGCTGCTCCTTCGCCCACAAGCCGGCCGCGTAGCCGACGAGGTATCCGGCCTCCTCGGGCCTGAACAGCACGCCCTGGACGTTCATGGGCCGGCTCGCGAGCGAATTGACATTCACACCGACGATCACGAACGTCTTCGTCGGGAACGCTGTTGCGATGTCGTTCATCGGCGCCTCGATCAGATAGCCGACTCCGATCGTCACGTCCGCGCCGCCGTCGACGCATGCTCGCAGGCTCGCTCGGTCGTCGCTCGGTCCCCGAGAGCGGACGACGCGTCCCCGGACGCCGTGCGCCTCTGCCGCATGCACGCCGGCGATCGCGAGATTCGCGAGCGACTCGTCGCTCAGGCTCGGGCTGCCGTCGCCCGTGACGAGGCACGCGGTGAATGCCGCCCTTGGCGCAGCCGCAGCGAGACCGACCGTGAGCGCGGCCGCAAGGGCCGCCCCCACGCCCACTGCCACGAACCGCTTACTGCTTCTTGTACGGCTTTCCATCTGCGGCCGGCGGAACAGTCCGACCGATGACGCCGGCCACTGCAACCAGAGTCAGCACGTACGGAAGCACGTTGAACAGCGTCGACGCAGATGGGGAATACACCTGAAGCCGGAGCGCGATTGCGCTCGACAGTCCGAACAGCAGCGCCGCTGCGAACGCCCCGAACGGACGCCAGTTGCCGAAGATCATGGCCGCGAGCGCGATGAAGCCGCGCCCGCCGGTCATGTTGTTGATGAAGGTCCCGCCGGCGAAGCCGTCAGAGAGGTAGACGCCTCCTGCCGCCGCAAGGACGCCTGAGAGGATGACGCAGGCGTAGCGGATGGCGTAGACGCTGATCCCGACCGTGTCAGCGGCCCGTGGGTGCTCGCCGCACGCACGGATGCGCAACCCGATCGGTGTCTTGAACACAACGATGTACGAGACGATCACGAGCGCGAAGCCTGCCCAGATCATAAGGCTGAGATTGCCGATCGCGGGTCCGAGGAACTTCGTGTCCGAAAGGAACGGGAGCGTCACCGTCGGAATCGTCGAGACCCCACTGGGAACGTAGTTCCCGTTGTAGAGCTGGAAGAAGAAATAGCCGGTGATGCCGAGCGCCAGGAAGTTCACCGCCGTGCCGCCGACGATCTGGTCGGCTCTCAGATGGATCGCGAAGTACGCGTACACGAGCGCGAGAAGTCCTCCCACGGCCGCGCCCAGCAACAGCCCGACGATCCAGGATCCGCCTTTGTCAGCACCCCAGACGCCCCAAAACGCGCCCATCAGCATCATTCCCTCGAGGCCGATGTTCACGACTCCGCTGCGCTCGGAGAACATCCCGCCGATCGCGCCGAAGACGAGCGGCGTGGCGAACGCGAACGTCTGCGCCACCAGCGATGCGTCGAAGACGGCGTTCAGGTTCGCGACGCTCGACCGGGTGGCGAGAATGCCGAGACCGATACCCAGGAGCCCGGTGACCACCGCGCCGACACCGAGCCGGCGCCGGCCGCGGGTGTAGGTCCAGAGACCGAGGACGCACGCGACGATGCCGACGGCGATCGACCAGGCGATCGTCCGCGCTGTGATCGGCGGGATCGCGAGAAACGCAGCGAACACGCCGACCGCGAGCGCGACGTAGCCCGTCGTCGCCGGGTTGCGGAGCCGGGTGCTCACCGGGTTCGCGAGGCTCTCCGACCACTGCGTCACGCCGGCACCTCCGTCGTCTGGCGCTTCGGCCGGAGTTTCCGGCGCGCGTTCCAGACCGAGAGGATCAGGAGGTCGGCGCCGACGAAGAGCACGATCAAACCCTGGATGATGTACGTCAGGTTGCCGGCGAGCTCCGGCTGGATCACGTTCGACGAGAGCCCGTGGGTCGTGCCGTAGAGCAGGCCTCCAAAGAGCAGTGAGGCGAGCCCGACGCCGACCGCTGTGTTGCGACCGAGGAGAGCGACGGCGATGCCGAGAAAGCCGACGGTGCTGAGAGGGATGTCGGTCTGGCCGTAGTGGTAGAGGTAACCGGTCATGTCGAGAGCTCCGGCGAGTCCGGCGAAGGCGCCGGAGATCGCCATTGCCCGAATGAGATTCTTCCGGACGCTGATGCCGCCGTAGGCCGCCGCCTCAGGGTTGAAGCCGACGGCGCGAACCTCGTATCCCAGTGTCGTGCGGTTGAGGACGAAGTGGAACACGACGAGCGCGCCGATCGCGATGAAGAACCCGATGTGGAGGCCTTGCAGTTGCTGAGACCCCCAGAAGACCGGCAGCTTGGCCGACTGGGCGATGTCGTTCGAGACGGGCACCGACTTGTCGGCGGAGTTCTGCAGCAGGCCTCCGTCGCCGAACAGCCACTCACCCACGTAGATCGCGATCCAGTTGAGCATGATCGTCGTGATCACCTCATGTGCGCCGACGGTCGCCTTCAGGAACCCGGCGATCCCGGCGTAGGCCGCTCCTGCGAGTGTCGCCGTGCAGATCACCAGGAGGATGTGCGGGAAAGGGCTCATGCCGGCGAAGCTGACCCCGACCCAGTTCGCGACGATGATCCCGACGAAGTACTGACCCTGCCCGCCGATGTTGAACAGGCCGCAGCGGAAGGCGAACGCCACTGCGAGCCCGCAGAGGATCAGCGTCGTCGTCTGGAGGAGGGTCTGGGTGAGGTTGTAGGCGGACGTGTTCACGACGTCGGTCGTCGGATGGAAGAACCAGTTGAAACCGGCGCCGTTGAAGATGTCCCGATAAGCGAGCAGCGGGTTGTGGCCGGTCGCCAGCACGACGAGCCCGCCCATCAGGAAGGCGACCATGGCGGTGACCAGCGGCACGGCGATCCCGCCCGCACGCTGCTTGAGCGCGAGTCTCGAGGCGGTCGTCCCGCCCGACTGCGTCGGCAGCCTCCTCCGGAGTCTCGGGAGGGATGTTCGGGGCGTCGGTCACGCCGCGCTCCGCTCGCCGGCGCCGAGCATCTCGAGCCCGATCTGCTCCTCGGACACGTCACCCGTGTGCTCGCCGACGATCTCGCCCTCATAGATGACGAGGATGCGATCCGAGAGCGAGAAGATCTCTTCGAGCTCGAGGGAGACGAGGAGGAGCGCGCGACCTTCGTCGCGCTCGGTCACGAGCTGTCGGTGGAGATATTCGATCGCACCGACGTCGAGCCCGCGGGTCGGTTGCGCAGCGATCAACACTTTCGGGTCGCGCTCGATCTCCCGCGCCACGACAACTTTCTGCTGGTTGCCGCCCGAGAGGCCCCCGGCACGCGTCAGCGGGCCGCCGCCGCGCACGTCGTAGGCCTTGATGAGCAGCCGGGCACGCTCGACCAGGCGCCGTGGGAACAGCCAGCCGAGGCGCGCGGCCGGCGGTTTTGCGTAATCGTGCAGGGCGATGTTCTCCGCGATCGAAAACTCGAGCACGAGACCCCGCCGTTGCCGGTCTTCGGGAATGTGTCCGACTCCGGCATCGAGCATCGTTCGAGCGTCCGCGTTCTTCAGCGGTTTTCCCGCGACGAGGATCGTGCCCGAGTCGATCTTGCGCAACCCGGTGATCGCCTCGATCAGCTCTGTCTGACCGTTTCCGTCCACGCCTGCGATACCGACGATCTCGCCGGCTCGGACCTCGAACGAGACACCGCGCACCTTCTCGATGCCGCGGTCGTCCCGTGCGTGGAGGTTCTCGACCGTCGAGGAGGACGTCACCCGGGTTTGCCGGCGGCCGTCGACGCGAAGCAGGACCTCGCGCCCGACCATCGCGCGCGCGAGCGACTCCTCGGTCGCGCCTTCCCTGGGAACGGTCTCGATCGTCTTGCCGCGGCGGAGGACCGTGATGCGATCGGCGATCTCGAGCACCTCGTTCAGCTTGTGGCTGATGAAGATGATCGACCTCCCGTTTTCCTTCAGGCTGTTGACGATCGCGAACAACTCCTTCGACTCCTGCGGAGTCAAGACGGCCGTCGGCTCGTCCAGGATGAGGACGTCCGCACCGCGATAGAGCGCTTTGAGAATCTCCACGCGCTGCTCCTGCCCAACGGTGATCTCGCCGACGAGCGCCGTCGGATCGACGACGAGGCCGAACCGTTCCGAGAGATCGCGCACCCGCTTCTCCGCGCCTCGCTCGTCCAGGAGCAGGTGCTCGCGCGGCTCGACGCCGAGCACGATGTTCTCGGCCACCGTCATCACCGGGATGAGCATGAAGTGCTGATGCACCATGCCGATGCCGGCCTGGATGGCATCACGGGCCGAACTGAACGTGATCGGCTTCCCGTGCAGCAGGATCTCACCCGCGTCCGGGCGGTACAGCCCGTAGAGAATGTTCATCAACGTCGACTTGCCGGCGCCGTTCTCACCCAGGAGGGCGTGCACCTCGCCCTGCCGGATGTCGAGGTTGATGTTGTCGTTGGCGACGACCCCCGGGAACTCCTTGCGGATGCCCCGCATCTCCAGCACTAGATCCTCGCCGGCCACGTGCGCGATCCTAACCCGGAAACGAGAAGGGCGGGCATGACGCCCGCCCTTCTCGATCCTTCAACTCGAGCGAGTGCTACAGACCTGCGGGAACCTTCAGCGTCCCCGCGATGATCCGCTTCTTGTACGAGTTCATCAGCGTGATCCACGACTTCGGCACCGACGGGTTGATCTTCCCGACGCCGACACCGTTGTTCTTCAGGTTGAAGACCAGGTCGGTCCCGCCCTGGAACTTGCCGGCAGCCGCCGCGATGACCGTGTCGTACACACCCGTGTCGGTGTGCTTCGTGGCGCTCGTGAGGACGCGCTTTGCGTCGCGGTACTCGTCCGAGTCGACCCCGATACCCCAGAGGTTGGCAGCATCAGCAGCCTTGAGCGTGCCGAGTCCGCAGCCGCCCGCGACCTGGAAGAGCACCTTCGCGCCCTGTCCGATCTCGTTCTGCGCGACGGTCTGGCACTTGTCCGCTGCTCCGAAGTCGTTCGAGTACTGGACGATCGTCTTGGTGCCCGGCACGGCCTTGTTGGCGCAGTACCTGTAGCCGGCGATCCAGATGTCGACGGGCGGGATCTTCAGCCCTCCGACAGCGCCGATCGTGTTGCCGCCGAGCTTCTTCGCCATCTTCGCCGCGAGCACGCCGACGAGGCAACCCGACTCGTTCGCCGCGTAGGTGATGCCCTCGACGTTCTTGAAGAGCACCTTGCCCTTCTTGTCGGCGAACGGCGGAGCATGCACCGAGTAGTCGGTGATCGCGAAGTTCACCTTCGGGAAGTTCTTCGCGTACGTCGCCTCTGTCCCGGCAAGCAGGAAGCCCGCCGCGATCACGAGGTTCGCGCCCTTCCGAACCGCAGCGTTGAAGTTCGGCGCGTAGTCGCTCGTGGAGTGAGAGACCTCGGGATATGCCGTGCCGCCGACCTTCTTGATCGCCGCGTTCAGACCCTTGAGCTGGTTCCTGTTGAACCCGGCGTCGTTGAACCCGATGACGTCGCTGACGAGCGCGGCCTTGATGCCGGCCGTCTGTTGCTTCGACGACGAGCTCCCGCCGAGCGCAGCGGACGTCCCTACCGCCGCAATAAGAACGGCCGCGCTCGCAAGCGCGATCCAGCGTGTGACCTTCACCTACTCCTCCTCAGTTGCTTTCGGAATAAAAGACCGGGCGATCCTACTCCGGTGCCAGGCAGGCGGGAAGAGTAGAGGGGGGTGCCGGGCCGGAAGAGTAGCGCGATTTACTCGATCGGGGCTGCCCCGATTCTCTCCAATTCGTGCTCCGAAACGAGCACCCGCCTGGGCTTCGAGCCCTCGTACGGCGAGATGATCTGCCGCCGCTCGAGCATGTCGATCAGGCGGCCCGCCCTCGTGTAGCCGACCCGGAGCCTGCGCTGCAGGAGCGAGACGCTCGCCGTCTGGGCGGTGACGACGATCTCGATCGCCTTGTCGAGCAGCGGATCCTCGTCGGGATCGAACTCGCCCTCTTCCGAGTCGGAGTCCGCGAAGACCTGGGGCAGCTCGAGGAAGCTCTCGTCCACCACCTGCTCGCGCTGCGAACGCGTCTGCTCGACGACGAGCGCCACCTCCTCCTCGGTCACGAACGCGCCCTGGACGCGCTGGAGCCTCGAGGTGCCGAGCGGCTTGAAGAGCATGTCGCCCTGGCCGAGCAGGCTCTCGGCGCCGTTCGCGTCCAGGATCACGCGGGAGTCGGTCTGGGACGAGACCGCGAACGCGATCCGGGACGGGACATTTGCCTTGATCATCCCGGTGATCACGTCGACCGACGGGCGCTGAGTCGCCAGCACGAGGTGGATGCCGACCGCCCGCGACTTCTGCGCGAGCCGGATGATCGAATCCTCGACCTCCTGCGGGCTGACCATCATCAGGTCGGCGAGCTCGTCGATCACGACCAGGAGATATGGCAGCTCCTCCTCCCCGCGCTTGCGGAGTGCGCGGTTCGCCTCGGGGAGGTTGCGCGCCCGCACCTGGCTGAGGCGCTCGTAGCGGCGCTCCATCTCCGTGACGACGTTGAGCAGAACGGCGCTCGCCTCCTTCGGGCTCGAGACGACGGGCGTCAGCAGGTGCGGGATCGACTCGTAGTAGTTGAGCTCGATCCGCTTCGGGTCGATGAGGATCAGCCGCGCCTCGTCGGGTGTGGCGCGCAGCAGGATCGAGGTCAGGATCGCGTTGATGCAGCCCGACTTGCCCGAGCCGGTCGTGCCCGCGATCAGGATGTGCGGCATCCGGGCGAGATCGGCCCAGACCGCGGCACCGGAGATGTCCTTGCCGAGCCAGACCGAGAGCGGGCTCGCGGTTGCGGGCAGGTCGTCGTAGATGTCGCCGAGCGTGACGACGCTCGGGCTCAGGTTCGGCACCTCGACGCCGACCGCCTGCTTGCCCGGGATCGGGGCGAGAATCCTGATCTCGGTCGTTGCGAGGGCGTAGCTGAGATCGTCCTTCAGGTTCGCGACCTTGCCGACCTTGGTCCCGGGCGCGAGCTGGAGCTCGTAGCGGGTCACGCGCGGCCCCGAGATCTGTCCGACGACCGTGGCCTCGACCCCGAAGTGCGCGAGGCACGTCACAAGCGCCTCCGCGACACGCTGACCTGCATCGGTGTTCGGCCCGCCGCCACCCTTCGATCGCTTGAGGAGGCTGCGGTCCGGGAGCTCGTACTCGACGAGCGGGGCTTCGCGGAGCGGGAACAGGCTCTCCTGCGACTCGCGCGTGTCGGCGTCCTCGAACTCATCAGGTTCCGGCACGAAGAGCTGCGGTGGCGGCCCCGAGATCGAGTCGGAGATGAGATCCGGGTAGTCCTCGCGCACGTCGACGGGCGGCGCGACTCTCGCGGCCGGCTCCAGCGCTAGATCGGGCTCCGGGGCAGGGCGAGCGGCACGAACGCGAGTGTGCGCCTGCCGGACGGCTCGACCCGACCGGCGCACGAGTGCTCCGAGGCTTGCGCCCGTCAGGAACAGCAGCCCGGACACGGTGAGGAGCACCCCGAGGATCGTCGCGCCCGTCGTGCCGAGACCGAGCGCCACCAGGCTCTCGAGTCCGTCCCCGGCTACGCCGCCGTGCGCCGAGCCGAGAGTCAGCAGCAGGCCGGCCAGCGCCACCCCGAGACCGAGCCGGAACGGGCCGACGTCGACCAGAGTGCTCTTCGTCACCATCAAGGCGCCGAGCGGCACGAGTACCAGCGGTGCGATGTACGCGGCTGCGCCGACGGCCGACTGCACGACGTCGCCCGACCGGCCCACCGCTGAAGCGGAACCACAGCACGGCCGCGAGGAAGACACCGCCTGCTGCGAGCGCGAGACCGATCAGCTCCGGATAGTGATGCGAGCGCACGCGGCGCTTGGCCGCGCGGCGCTTCCGCGTGCGCGCCGGGGTACGCGGGGACACCTTGTGGGGCCGCTTCTTGCGCGCCATGCCGGGCACTTCGCGGTGATCGGGGTCAGTCCTGCCGCGCGAAGGACGCGGTCAGCATCCCGAAATACGTCGGCGCCTCGTACGAGAGGAGCTCGACGTCGAACGCATCGCCGATCGCGCCGTGCAGCATCAGCAGCTGCCAGAAGCTGTCGGCCTTGGCGGCGGCCGCCCAGGCCGGATCGCGATCGACGAGCTCCCCGAGCCGGTTTCCGGCGACGAGCTCCTGGATGAGCCCGTCGTACGGCGCCGACTCCGCGGCGAAGCCGTACGGACCGTCGGGCGTGTGGCCGTGCCCGTGGTCGGCGCTCGCGATCAGAGCGACGCGGCGCCGGCCCGTCGCGAGCGCCAGAGCCGCACCCGCCCGCACATGCTCGGCGTTCGGCCGCGCACGGCAGGGCGTCACGACGACTGCCGGAGCGCGCATGAACCAGAGCGGAATCAGCGCGCCCCAGTCGAGCGGCATCGTCGAGGCTCCGGCCGCCGTGGCGCCGAACGTGACGCCGAGCGCGGGCAGCCCGTCGGCCTGGAGCGCGTCGATGCACGCGGCGGCGAGCTCGGGCTCGCCCGCTCCTGCGTAGTGCGTGTCGGCGTCGGTCCAGCGGCTCGCGTCACCTTCGAGAGTGGCCGATCGGACGACGGCGAAGTGGTCGTCGACGTGCAGGCCGTGCGGGGTCAGGACGATCGCGGCCTCCGGCTCGGCCGCCGCGAACCGCCGGCCGAGCTCCTCCATCCCGAGCCGCGTCGCCGCTTCCGGCTGGTCGAACACGAGCCCGCCGTGCGGGGCGATTGCCGCCCAGACGATCACGCGAACGAGCTGATCCGCTCGACGATGAGCTCCGCGAACCGGGCGCCGTCGATGTCGAGCGCGACCTTGGCGTTCGGCTCGCCGAAGTGCTCGCGCCCACGCCAGTCGACGTTCGTGCGGCCCCAACTCGGGCCGGTCGAGCAGTCCACCTCGATGAAGGCGTCGCGCACGTCGACGAGCGTCGGATCGACGATGTGCGCGACGCAGACGGGGTCGTGCATCGGCGAGCCGTCGAGATCCGGGTAGCGCGCCTTGTGGAAGCGCGCGTAGAAGTCCATGAGCTCGGCCACGACCCTGCCGACCTTCCCGGCGCCGCGCATGCGCTCGGTATGCGAGTCCTTGATCAGCGCACGATGGGTGACGTCGAGGCCGACCATCGTCGTGTCGAGGCCCTCCGCGAAGACGCGCTGCGCTGCCTCGGGGTCGGCCCAGATGTTGAACTCGGCAGCCGGGGTCCGGTTGCCTTCGCCGACGGCGCCGCCCATCAGGACGATGCGTTCCGGCCGGGCGTCTGGATGCAGCGAGAAGAGCAGGCCGATGTTGGTCAGCGGCCCGGTCGGAACGAGCGTAAGGCGGCCGTCGCGACGGCGGATCTCGTCGGCGAGATAGTCGACGGCTGCCTGCGGCTCCGCCTGCACCGCCGGCGCCGGCAGGTCGGGCCCATCGAGCCCCGACTCGCCGTGCACGTGCGCGGCGACGTCCTGCGGGCGGATGAACGGACGGTCGGCACCCCGGTGGACGGGGATGTCGGGGCGGCCGGCAAGCTCGAGCAGCTTGAGGGCGTTCGTGGTCGTCTTGTCGACGGTCTGATTGCCGGAGACGGTCGTGATGCCGACGAGCTCGACCTCGGGCGAGGCAAGCGCGAGCAGGATGGCGATCGCGTCGTCGTGTCCGGGGTCGCAGTCGAGGATGATTGGCGTGGGCGTCATGCGGCGAGTATTGCTTCCAGCTCGTCGCTCGCGGGAAGCGATGGTTGGGCTCCGGCCCGCGACGCAGCGATCGCACCGGCCGCGCAGGCACGCCGAAGCGCCTCGTCCTGCGGTCGGCCCTCGAGGAGCGAGACGACGAGGCAGGCCGCGAACGCGTCCCCCGCCGCGGTGCCGTCGACGGCCTCGACGTGCGGCGGCCGGGCGCGCGCGACCTCTTGTCCGTTCTCGAACAGCGCCGCACCCTCCGGTCCGTACGTGACGGCGACGAGCCGGCCGCGCGAGACGACCTCGTGCTCCAGCCGGTTGACGATCAGGAGGTCGGGCTCGAGCTCGATCGGACGTGCCGGCGCGGCGTTGAGCGCGAAGAACGCCGCGCCGGCGGCAGCCGCCTCGACGACGGCGTCCGGCACCTCGAGCTGACAGAGGACGGCGCCCCCGGGCGACGTCGGCCGCACCTCGGCGTTGGCCCCCGGGACGACGACGATCTGATTCTCGCCGTCGTCGGCGACGAGGATCAACGCGATACCCGTTTCGCCGCCGTGGGTTAGCTCGAGCTCGACGCCCGCCTGCTCGAGCCCGGCCAGAGCCTCGCCGGCAAGCGGGTCGTCGCCGACGGCGCCGACCATGCGCACGCGGGCGCCGAGCCTCGCGGCCGCGACCGCCTGGTTGGCGCCCTTGCCGCCGGGGTAGCGGGCGAAGCTCGTCCCGGCGACCGTCTCCCCCGCCCGCGGCAACGCACGCGACCCGGGCGACGAGGTCGAGGTTGATCGATCCGACGACGGTCAGCTCGGCCCGCATCCGCCAAGCGTACGCATCGATGCCTCGCGTCCTACTGCCGCGCCATCGCGATCTTGAGGCGCTCCTCCGGGGTGATCAGGTGGTCGAGGTCTTCTGCGGCGTCGGAGATGTCGATCTCGACCCAGTCGATCGTGCCGGTGAACTTGCTGTTCTCCGGCGTGTAGTCGTCGCTGACAGCCGAGGCGGTGTCGGAGCCGACGTCGCAGGTCTCGTCGGCCGAGAAGACCATGGGCACGGTCGCCTCGACGCGGCCCTCCCCGCTCTTCTGGCCGTCGACGTAGAGCGAGACCGTGCCGCCCTTGCCGAGCCCACCGCCGTCGTAGGCGAACTCCATTCGCACCTGATGCTTGCCGGATGGGATCTCGCTGTCGCCTGCGACCTTGAAGGTGCGGATGCCGAACAGGTTGTAACAGTAGGTCGGTTTGCCGTCTGTCGACGTAGAGGCTCCAGCCGGCGAACTCGCCGCCCTGCGCGACGATCACGCCGCGTCGCTCCACCGTCCGGAATCCGCAGCTCGGCAGTGACGGCGTGCGACTTGTTCTTGATGTTGAGCACCGCGTTCTCGCTCAACCGGCCCATGCCGCTGAAGAGCAGCTGGGAGTTGCCGGTAATCAGTACCGGTCGCCCTGCCAGGTCGGAGTTGAAGCGCTCGACCCGGCGGTCGTCCAGCGGGAGCACGTTGTACTTGCGCGCCTCCTCCATGAAGAGCGCCTTCAGCTCGTCGAGCTTCTCGGGCATCTCGGCCGCCAGGTCGTTCGCCTGGCTCCAGTCGGTGTTCGTGTCGTAGAGCTCCCAGGTGTCGTCCGCGAACGGCGGCAGCTCGGCCATCACCCACGGCGTCGAGTGCCGCGTGACGGCCGTCCAGCCCTGGTCGTAGATGCCGCGGTTGCAGAACATCTCGAAGTACTGCGTGACCCGCCGTTCGGCGGCGCCCGCATCGTCGAACGCGTAGCGCATGCTGACGCCCTCGATCGGCTTCTGCGTGACCCCGTGCACCGTCCTCGGCTCGGGCAGGCCGGCGGCGTCGAGCACCGTCGGCGCAACGTCGATCACGTGGTGGAACTGGCTGCGGACCTCGCCCTTCGCCTTGATGCCCTTCGGCCAGCGCACGATCGTGCCGTTCCGCGTCCCACCCCAGTGCGATGCGATCTGCTTCGTCCACTGGTACGGGGTGTCCATTGCGTGCGCCCAGCCGACCGCGTAGTGGTTGTAGGCGGACGGCGTGCCGAACTCGTCGATGCGAGAGGCCATGAACTCGGTCGTCTGCAGTGCATTGGCGCCGTTCAGGTTGATCAGCTCGTTGAAGCTGCCATGGACGTCGCCTTCCGCGCTCGCTCCGTTGTCGCCGATGATGAGATAGACGAGTGTGTCCTCGAGGATGCCGAGATCCTCGAGCGAGTCGACGAGGCGCCCGATGTGGTGGTCCGTGTGCTCGAGGAACCCCGCGTAGACCTCCATCTGGCGCGCCAGGACGGGCTTGAGGTCGTCGGGGATCTCGTCCCAGGCGGGGATCTCCTCCGGCCGGGCGGTCAGCTGGGCGTCCTCCGGGATCACGCCCAGCTCCTTCTGGCGCGCGAAGGTCTCCTCGCGCAGCTTGTCCCAGCCCTGGTCGAACTTGCCCTTGTACTTCGCCGACCAGTCAGCGGGCACGTGGTGCGGCGCGTGCGTCGCGCCCGGCGCGAAGTAGACGAAGAACGGCTTGTCGCCCATCAGCGCCTTCTGCTGGCGAATCCAGCCGATCGCCTTGTCGGTCATGTCCTCGGTGAAGTGGTAGCCCTCCTCGGGCGTCTTTCCGGGCTCGATCGGAATCGTCCCTTCATAGAGCGCCGGGTAGTACTGGTTCGTCTCGCCGCCGATGAAGCCGTAGAAGTACTCGAACCCGCCGCCGCCGCTCGGCCACGAGTCGAAGGGGCCGAGCGGGCTCGTCTCCCAGACGGGCACTTCGTGGCACTTGCCGAACTGCGCGGTCGCGTAACCGTTGAGCTTCAGCGTCTCCGCCAGCGGCGCGCAGGTATTCGGACGGATCGAGTTGTACCCCGGCGCCGAAGTCGCGATCTCCGTGATCCCGCCCATCCCGACCGAGTGGTGGTTGCGGCCGGAGAGGAGCGCGGCGCGCGTCGGCGAGCACAGCGCCGTCGTGTGGAAGCGGTTGAACTTCAGGCCTTCACCCGCCAGCCGCTCGGCCGTGGGCATGTGGCATGGGCCGCCGAACGCACTCGAGCAGCCAAAGCCTGCGTCGTCGATGAGGACGATCAGGACGTTCGGCGCCCCCGCCGGCGGACGGAGCGGCTCGATCGGCGGAAACTTGACCGCAGGATCCTTGGCGTCCTCCCAGACAGGCCCGTCGTACGGGCGATCGGGGATCGGCAGCACTTGCCGTTCTGCGTTCGGCAGCTCAGGCACCGAGCTCTCCTCTCTCGAAGGACCATCCTGGATCCGTACCGGCCGGCTCGCTGGTTCGATTGTCTCTCAGCCGAGACCGACTCCGCCTCACCCAGTGAGGATGAAACAATGCCTACGGAATGAACGACGCGACGACCGTGACCGCTCCCACCGTTCAGCTGCTCGCATGGGTCGCCGCGCGGTCGCGCAGCTACTCGGAGACGATCGAGGTCTGGAAGACGTCATGCCCACGGCTGTCCGATCTGGGAGGACGCGCTGGCTGACGGCCTCGTCCGGATCCACCGCGGGTGCGTGGTCGTGACGACGGCAGGCAGCGAGATCCTCGCCGCCGTCGCCTAGGCGGGGGGTTCGGCGCCGACCAGTTCCTGGAACGCGGGCTCGCCGCGGATCGGGTCGAAATCCGAGTCCTCCTTTGCGAGCGTGCGCGAGCCCTCCGACAGATCGATCGCGTGCCGGAGGTGGTCGAGGGCGTCGGCCGTTCGACCGGCGAGGCTCTCGCAGCACGCGACGTTGTAGAACAGCATCCCGTACTGTGGATTGGCTTCGAGGAGCTCGCGTCCGCGGTCCGCGGCCGCGGTGTACTCGCCGGCCTGGTAGAGAGGATGGAGCGGCGCCCAGAGCGGCCAGCCCGAAGGCTCGTAGGCCTTGCCCGGCACGCCGCCGAACGCGACGATCGTCGTCTCGGGCTCGGCGGCAATCGCGGTTCGCCTGACGCCGGGGCGCGCGAAGACGAAGGTGCCGGCCGCAGCGTCCACCTGCTCGCCGTCGAGCTCGAAGGTGGCGCGTCCTCTCAGGACGACGTAGAGCTCCTCGTCCGCGTCCGGGTCCGACTCGTCGTGCTCGTTGATGATCCGGTCGCCCGCGTTGCGGGCAGTCCACGTGTTGACGCCGAACGACCCGATGCCGAAGTGGGTCGCAACCGACCGCCACGGGCACCGGCCGTCGTTCACCTCCTCGATGCCGTCGAATTGTGCGGCGGTGCTCATGTGCCCTCCTTCGAGTCGTCGGACCTCATGTGACTAACCGGCGTTCTCCGACCGATCTCAGCGTCGAACACGTCGATCTTCGCCATGGCCCGAGTATCTCAATTGGCTCCGGAGATCTGCCGGGCAGAACGTCCCCGCCCGCCCTTTAGGATTCCACCGTGCGCGAACTGCAGAGCGGTCTGTGGTGGTGGGAGGCGACGCACCCCGAGTGGACAGCGGAGGACGCTGCGACGGAGGACTGGGGTCCGGCCGTTTCGTCCTATGCGATCGACGACGGTGAGCGGTTGCTGCTGATCGACCCGACAGATCCGCCGTCTCCGGTCGAGGACCTCGCCGCGAACCGCGACGTGGTGATCGTGCTGACCTGCCCTTGGCACGACCGGGACGCACGCAAGCTCGTCGCGCGCTTCGACGCCTCGGTGTTCTCGCCGCCACGCGATTCCCCAGGCGACGATCCTCTGGCCGCGGAGGTTTTCACGGCGGGTGATCGACTGCCCGTCGGTGTCGAGGCGTTTCCGGGGATGGAGCCGAACGATCTGGTGCTCTGGATCGAGAGCCGTCAGGCGCTGATCGCCGGCGACACGCTCATCGACCGCGGTCAAGGGTTCGAGTTCCCCTCCGACTGGGCGAACAAGGGCGTCCCGCCGGACGAGATCCTCGAGACGCTGCGCCCGCTGCTCGAGCTGCCGGTCGCGCTCGTCTTGCCGACGCATGGAGCGCCGACCGACCGAGCAGCGCTCGTGCGCGCGCTCTCCTGACGGTCGCCGTCATCCCGAACCGCTGTGAACCGCGGCGCAGGTCAGCTCTCGACCGGCGGTGCCGCGCTGTAGTCCTCGTCCGTGACGTGGTCGCCCCAGGTCGCCGCGTTGCCCTCGTCGTCGACGATCGTGCATCGCGAGATGGGTCATGAAACGATTCGGCGCGGCGCCGTGCCAGTGGTGCTCGCCCGGCTCGAAGAAGACACGATCGCCGGGCGGATGACCTCGATCGGGCCGCCGCGACGCTGTGCGAGGCCGATTCCCTCCAGGACGTAGATGGTCTGGCCGTTCGGGTGTGTGTGCCACGCCGTTCGTGCGCCCGGCGTGAAATGGACGCTGCTGGCGCTCAGGCGCGAGGCGTCGGACGGCGACGCAACCGCATCGATGTACACCGCACCGGTGAACCAGTCGCCTGGGCCCGGGGTCGTCTGGATGCCGTTCCTCGTGAGCTGCATGACGTCTCCTGACGGTTTGCTGCGTGGACTGAGACAGCCTCGTCGAACCCGGAAGCTCGGCGGATACTGCGTGCGCGGGCCCGATCAGGAGTCGGATCGCCGGCTGGTCGCGGGCGCGCCCGAGGATCTCCTCGACGACGGCGGTCTTTGCGTCGGCGTAGTGCTGGGTGTGCCTCCACGTCCGCTTCGCGAGGTCGCGTTTCGTCGACTCGTAGCGAAGCCGGTCGGCTTCGTCGCGTCGCAGGTGATCGCGGAAGAGCACGAGGCGTTCGATCTCCTCGCAGCCCGCCGAGAAGACGTGGAGGTTGACGTCCGTATCCGGGCTGCCGAAGAGGCGATGCTCGTGCCAGTCGGGTTCTCGGATGCGGAGCACATAGCCGGCGGCCTCGAGCGCCGGCACGTACGCCGCCTCGTCGCTCGAATCGGCGACGGCGAGGACGATGTCGATCCTGCGGCTTGGCGGCGAGCAGCGGCACCGAGGTCGAGCCGACGTGCTCCAGCAGCAGGACCCGGTCACCCAGCGTCGTGCGAATGCGCGCCGACTCGCGCGCGTAGACAGCGACGGCCAAGCCGGGTCGTACTCGACCAAGGTGATCGGTGCGTCGAGCGGCTCGAGCGGCCCGATGCGCACCGCGGCAAGCTCCTCGTCGCTTCGCAGGGTCGTCTCGTCCACTCGGAGACCTTAGGCCCCCGCGTTACGCGCGACCGCGAGATGAGCCGTGAGTGCCGAGGTTGCCGCCGCCGCAGCGCGCGGTCAGCTGATAGCGGCCGGGCGCACGGGCGAGCGGAATCCGGACGACGACCGAGAAGCGCCCGGCCGATCCGACCTGCGCGAGCGCCGCCGGCACCCCGGCGAACGTGTGGGTTGCCGGGAACGCCTTCGACAGAATAGTCACCGTGTCACCTGCGGTGCAGCCGCCGGCGACGCCTCGAACGAGCACGGTCCGGCCGCGGTGGACGCTCGTCGGCGTCACGGAGAGCGCAACGGTCGTGCCGGAGGTGCGCCCGCTGACGTCGAGCCCGCTCGCGACGACGATCGCCGATCCGACGTCGCCGAGCTTCCCGCCGGAAGCGCCGAGAGCACCCTCGTGCGACCGCTTTTGTCGGCGACGCAGCGCCAGGCCGTGCCGCCGTCGAGCGACGACGACCAGAACACCTTGTTGCCGTCGACCTGCAGCGTCTTGTCCAGCGGAGCCCAGCGACGCACAGGCCTTGCCGGCGCCGAGCGGCTGCACCTGCCACCGGAACGTCTGGTTCGTCCAGCGCCAGAGCCCCTGCCGGATTCGGACGCGGTTCGTGAACGTCACGGTCAGCTTCCCGTCCTGCACCGCCGCACCCGCGCGATAGCGATAGAAGCTGGGCGTCCGGGCCGGCAGGAAGAGGCTGCCGCCGCTCTGCGCCGCGAGCTTCGCGCGTAACGGTGCGGGCAGGTAGCTCCAGGCCGGCGTGAAGCCTGCACGGGCGGCGCCGCCCGCGACCGCGGCCGCTACGATGCACACCGACAGCACCGCAGCCGGGCGAGCCGTCATCCTCATGGCGAGACGATAGGTCTGACCTTTGCGCAACCTGTGAGCTTCACGTTCGGATGTTCCTGCGGCGTGCTCGATCGCCCGAGTAAGGTCGCGCTCGTGAACGTGCGATTCGAGCAGGAGCCCGACCGTCCTGCCGTCCGGGCCGTGCATCGAGCGGCGTTCGGCGACCATGGCGACGTCGTCGCGAGCCTCGTCGACGATCTACGCGCAGGGTTTGGGGAGGGTGAGGGGATTGCGCTCGTCGCGGAACACGGAGACGATGTCGTGGGCCACGTGATGTTCACACCGAGTCTGCTCGACGCCCCTCGGCGGCTCGTCTCCGTGTACGTGTTGAGCCCGGTGGGAGTGCTGCCGGCGTGGCAGAAGCGAGGAGTCGGCTCGGCGCTGATTCGACGTGGTCTCGAGATCCTGGCCGAACGGGCTGTTCCGGTGGTCTTCTTCGAAGGTGCGCCCCAGTACTACTCGCGGTTCGGGTTCGAGCCGGGCGCCGGGCAGGGCTTCAGAAAGCCGTCGCTGCGCATCCCGGATGCGGCCTTCCAGGCGCTTCGGCTCCCGTCCTACGAGCCGTGGATGACCGGGACGCTGGTCTACTCGGAGACCTTCTGGCGGCATGACGCCGTCGGGCTCCGCGACGCGGACGACGAACCGCTGACGGCTTGAGCGCTCCCGCTCAGCGTGGCGCAGGAGCCGCGGGAGGAAGGCTCATCGTCGCCTTCTCGGCGAGGAGTGGCGTCGCGGGAACCGTGATCAGGCCGCGTGTCGGGCGGTCGAGGTCGAACGTGACGAGGACGAGGAAGCTGACGAGGGCGGTTGCAGCGATGACCGGGACGAGGCCGCGGCCGAGGACGGAGAGGTAGAGCCCGAGCAGGCCGAGCGCGAGCGCGGCCCCGAACAACTCGAGCCAGAGCACCGCATTGGGCACACGGTTGTTCAAGCCGGACAGCGCGTCGTCTGCTGGTCGATCATCGCGTTCAGGCTGTCGACGTAGAGCCGCGGTGCGGTGTCCCGCGGCCGGGCGTTCATCGCCTCGCCTCCGAGACGCCAGAGCTCTGTTGGAGCCGTTCCTGCTGCGGCAGTTGTCGCTCGCAGAGCCGCGCTGCCCGGGATCTCGCTGGTGACGCGGATCGCCAGGTCGTTGTAGCTGCGAAGCAGTTCGAGCGAGCGGCTCCGCTGCGGCTCGGCGATCGTCTGCGCCCTCAGATACGCCGTCCCGATCGTGTTCGCGTCCGTGACGACGTCGGCGCGCCGGTCCTGATACCGCCCCACGGCAAGCGTGAGGCCGAAGGCGAAGAATGAGACCGACGAGGCCGAGCAGCGCTCCCTGGAGGACGCCGATCGGCTCACGGTACGTGCGAGTGCTTCCGCAGGTAGCGGCCGGCGGCCACAGCGATCGCGGCCGCACCCCCGACGACCGCGAACACGACGAGCCCGAGTTGCCAGGTGTTCAGGGAGAAGAACACGCGAGGAAGACACTAACCAGAGCCAACGACCGCAGCGATTTCGGGCAGCGTGCGCCCGGCGCAAATACCCGGCTCGGATAACCGTCCAGGCACGGATCCGGAAGTCGTCCAGTCCCGCCATCACGAATGCGGAGATCCGATCTTCAAGTTGGTGCCGATCGTCCAACGGGTTGTCCATCGGATTCCAGCGCTAGCCTCGATCCCGGTGCAGATCAGCATCGGACCCGCCTCCGAGAGACACAGCAGGCAGCAGTTGGCCGGCTGGCGGTACCCGCCGCCTTACGACTTCTACGACGGCGACGCCGACCGGTGCTCAACCCTGAGCGCTTCTTCGAGGCGCGAGACGAACAAGACGACCTGATCGGCTTCTACTACTTCGAGCCGAAGCCGCCCGACCTCGACTACGGGCTCGGCCTGTGGCCGGACCTGACCGGGCGCGGACTCGGGATCGATTTCTTCCTCGCCGGCCTTGCGTTCGCACGCGACCTCTACCGCCCGGACCGTGTGTTTCTCCACGTGGCTGCCTTCAACCAGAGGGCATGCCGCGTCTACGAGCGCGCGGGCTTTCAGGTCATCTCGTCACACGTGCGGACATTCGAGCGGTTCGGGGACGTCCCTTTCCTGACCATGGCCGACACACCCGAGGACGGCGAGTAGGCTCGCAGACGATGCAGGTGCGAAGAATCGGATTCGTCGGAACGCGAGCAGAAGATGTACCGGCGACGGAGGCATTCTTCCGCGACGTGCTTGGTCTGGCGTCGGTTCGAAGCGATCCGAACTGGTCGATCCTGAACCTCCCGACGGGCGGCTTCGATTTTGTCGAGGTGTTTGGCGCGGCGTTCGAGGACGAGCGTCTCGCGCCGCGCGGTGTCGGACTGTTCGTCGCCTTCGTCGTCGACGACCTCGAGGGCGCGCACGCCGAGATTCGAGCAGCGGGGCTCGAGCCAGGCGAGATCCTGTGGGCGGAGCAGACGTTCCAGGAGCCTGCGTATGCGGGGTACGGCTGGTTCTTCGTGCGCGCGCCCGACGGGAACGTCTATTGCCTCGAGCAAACCCCCGAGTAGTCCTGTCCCGCACTTTGCCAGTCACCTTCGCCGGCGTCCTTACCTCCGGCCAGGTCGAGCCTGACGCGCCTACGCGGCGATCGCGCGGAGATCGTCGAGCGCGCGACCGAGCAGGTTCTCCCGCAGGTCGAACAGTCCGGCCCACAGTGAGCCCCGATCGATCGACGAGTGCCAGCGCACCTGGGACGAGAGGCCTTCGAGCGCCGCGCACGAGCACCGCAAGCTCGAGATACGCCGCGGCGACCCGGTGCGCGGCGACCTTCACGCCCGCCCGATCGAGCACCGGCCCCCAGTCGACGAGCTCGGCGCTGCCGGGCTCGCCGAACCACGATTGGCCCTCGGCCAGGTCGGCCTCGAGCTCGAGCAGGTAGCGCCCGAGCGGTCGTTCGAGCCCAGCGAGCGCCGTCTCGACACGATCGGCTGCGCGGCGGAGTGCGGCCTGGCGGCGGCCCGGCGTCGACGGGTCCGCATCGCCCCGCGCCCACCGCTCGAGCAGGCGGCAAAACGCGAGCGACGCGACCTCGACAGCCAGGAGCTGTCCGACCAGTCGGCGTGCCGTCGCGTCCTCGACTGCGTGCTCGTCGATCACCGCCGCCCATTCGGGAACGGAGGCGAGCGAGCGTCATACCTCCACCACCACGGGCAGGATCATCGGGCGCCGGCGCGTGCGGTCGTAGACGAGCTGGCCGAGACCGTCGTGCAGGTGCTCCTGCAGCAGCTTGATCTCGGTCATGTCGTCGGCGAGTAGCTCCTGGACGATCTCCCTTCGCCTCCTGCCGCATCTCCTCGAGCAGCTCGTCGTCCTCGGCGAAGCCGCGGGTGATCAGCTCCGGCTGGGACGCGCCGCCGTCGGCGATCGTCGTCACGACGATGAGCACTCCGTCCTCGGACATATGCCGCCGGTCACGCAGTGCGACGTCCGAGATGTCTCCGATGCCGAGTCCGTCGACGAACGTCACACCGGCTTCGATGTGGTCGGCGATCCGGACACCGTCCCTCGACAACTCGACGACGTCACCGTTCTCGGCGATCACGATCGAGCTCGCAGGCACACCGGCATCCTGCGCGAGGCGGGCGTGCGCCGCTTGCATCCGGTACTCGCCGTGGATCGGCATGACGGCCTTCGGACGGATCAGCGAGAGCAGCGTGCGAAGCTCCTCGGCGCGCGCGTGTCCCGACACGTGAACGTCCGCGTTCTCCTCGTGCAGGACCTCCGCCCCGTTCTTCGTCAAGCGGTTGATCGCATCGTGCACCCGCAGCTCGTTCCCCGGCACCGGCCGCGCGGAGATGATCACGGTGTCGCCGCGCTCGACCTTGATCGCGGGATGGTCGTTGTACGCGATGCGCGTCAGCGCGGACAGCGGCTCGCCCTGGGAGCCGGTGCAGAGGATCAGCTGCTCGTGGAGCGGCAGATCGTCGAGGTCGGCCGGCTTGACGAGCTTGTCCTCGGGAACAGTGACGTAGCCGAGATTCCGCGCCACGTTCATGTTGCGGCGCATCGAACGGCCGACGACACACGACCTTGCGGCCCGTGTCGACCGCGACGTCGATCGCCTGCTGCATCCGGTGGATGTTCGACGCGAAGCTCGACACCAGCACGCGTCCCTTGCGCGACGGGATGATCTGGCGAAACGCCTCGCCGACGACGCGCTCCGAGCGGGTGAAGCCCGGCGCGCTCGGCATTCGTCGAGTCGCCGAGCAGCAGGTCGACTCCACGGTTCCCGAGCTCGGCGAGCCGGCCGACGTCGGTCTTGAGCCCGTCGACGGGCGTGTGGTCGAGCTTCCAGTCGCCCGTGTGGAAGACCCGGCCCGCGGCGGTCTCGATCGCCAGGCCGACTGCGTCCGGGATCGAGTGCGCCATGCGGACGAACTCGATGCGGAAGGGACCCAGCTCGATCGGCCCTTCCTCGGGCTCGACCTCCCGCAACTCGGCGGCGCGCAGCAACCCGTGCTCGTCGAGCTTCGACTTGACGAGCCCCAACGTGAGTCGGGTCGCCCAGATCTCCGCCACCCGCACCTCGCGCATCAGATACGGCAGGGCGCCGACGTGATCCTCGTGTGCGTGCGTGAGGACGACGGCACGGATGGGACGGTCGTGGAGGTAGCCGAAGTCCGGGAGGATCAGGTCGACGCCGAGATGCTCGTCACGCGGAAACGCCATGCCGGCATCGACGACGACCCGCTCGTCGGCGATCTCGAAGACCGTCATGTTCTTTCCCACTTCGCCGAGACCGCCGAGTGGGATCACGCGGAGGACGTCAGCCATCTCGGCTGAGTCTAGGTGGGCTACGCCTGCGAGGCGTGAACCAGCAGTCCGAGCCGCTCGAGGCAGCCGCGGACGGCCGCGACCTCGGCTTCCGTCGCCTCGACGAGCGGCAGGCGATGGCCTCCGACCTGGTGGCCGAGCAGGTCGCAGCGCCGCCTTGATCGCGATCGGGTTCGTCTGCACCCGCAACAGCTCGTAGGCAGGCGCGAGCGTCTCGTCGATCCGCCGCGCGCGCTCGAGGTCACCCTCCAAGCCGCAGCGACCTGCTCCGCGACCTGTGGGCCGACGACGTGCGTATGGACACAGATCCCGCCGACCCCGCCGAGCTCGAGGAACTGCTGCAGCAGCTTGTCGTCCCCCGCGTACAGGTCGAGGCCCGTCTCGACGATGTGGCGCGCCTGGTCGAGGTCCCCGTTCGCCTGCTTCACCGCACGGACGCCCTCGATCTCGGCCAGCCGGCTGATCGTCTCCGACTCGATGTTGACCACGACCCGGCTCGGGATGTTGTAGGCGACGATCGGAAGATCGGTGGCTCGCGGCGACCTCTTCGAAATGCGCGACGATGCCGCGCTGCGGGGGCAGGTTGTAGTACGGGGTGACGACGAGGAAGCCGTCGGCCCCGAGCTCGTGGGCCTGCTCGGTGAGGTCGACCGAATGAGCGGTCGAGTACGTCCCGGTCCCGGCGACGACGGCCCTCTCCCGACGGCGTCGAGCGCGGCACGCACGAGGTCGAGCCGCTCGGCATCGGTCAGCGTCGGGCTCTCGCCTGTCGTGCCGGCGACGACGACGCCGTCCGAGCCGTTGTCGACGAGATGCCGCGCGAGCGCCTGGAACGCCTCGAAGTCGACCGCGCCGTTCTCCCTGAACGGCGTCACGATCGCGGTGAGGACATTTCCGAGCACGACGAGATTCTACGCCCCGCCGGCGGCATACTCCTGCCGATGGCCCGGTTCGTCCTTGTCCACGGCGCCTGGCACGGCGGCTGGTGCTTCGACCGGCTCGCGGCCGAGCTCCGGCGTCGGGGTCACGACGTCGAAGCGCCCGACCTGCCGTGCGACGACCCGGCACTCGATCAGGCGACTACGCCCGCCTACTCGGAGCCCGACCCGATGCCGTCGTCGTCGGCCACTCACTGCCGGACAGACGATCGGTCACGTCGAGGCGCGTGTTCGCGTCTACCTTGTCGGCGCTTCTGCCGGTCGAGGCGCAGATGACGAATACGCGCGGCCGGGTTCGGGGGTTTCTCCGCGACCAGCTCGAGCGCTCGTACTGGCCGGATGCCGAGACCGCCGCCACGCGCCTGTATCCGGACTGTGCCGCGCCGACGCAGACTGGGCGTTTGCGCAGCTGCGGCCGCAGGCACGCTTCGACGCGGCGATCGCGCCGTTTGGGCGCGGAGATGTCGTCGTGATCGCGCGACAAGACGATGCAGTCGACCCTTCCTGGCAGCTGCGGACGGCGCGCGCCCATGGCGCGCGCGTCGAGGAGCTCGACGCCGGCCACTTCCCGATGCTGACCCATCCGCGCGACCTGGCGGATCTCCTGGTCAGCCTCAGCGGCTGAGCGCCCAGATGAGGCCGGCATCGAACTGGTCGCGCCATTCGCCGCGCAGACGTCGGGTAGAGGCGGAGCTGCACCGGCAAGCCGAGCTGCGAAGCTCCCGGGCGAACGCGACGGTGTCCGCCTCCCGAAACCAGTGGCTGTGCGACGGCCCGCTCGAGACGAAGAAACGAACGCTCGCGCGTCGCAAGCCGCCCCGTCCGAACGGACGAGCTTCTCGGATCGTGCGCGGCGAGCACCTGCCTCGAGACGTCGCGCAACGGGCCGTCGTGCAACGGCTTGAAGTAGCCGCTCCAGGACTCCGCCGTCCCGAACACGTCGGGATGGCGGAGCGCGATGTCGACCGCACCGAAGCCGCCGGCCGACAGCCCGGCGATCACGCGCCCGCCGAGGTCGCGCGATCGTCGGCAGGTGCGCGTCGACCCACGGCACGATCTGGTCGACGAGCGCGTCCTCCCACGGCCCCGCCCACTCGCCGTTGTACTTCGCGGCCGGGCCCGCGGCGGGCATCACCGCGATGAACGGCCGGATCTGGCCCGCCGCGATCGCCGCGTCGGCGAACGAGGCGAGCTGCGTCCGTCCAGGTACTCGCTCGGCGAGCCGGGCATGCCGTGCAGCAGTAGACGACGGGGTAGCGGCCGCGTGCTGCGGTAGCCGGCGGAAGGTAGACGTAGCCCGGGCCGCGCCGTCCCGGGAACGTGCCGGTCAGCACCTGGCCGCCCGCAGGCCCGCTCGCAACGGGCGTGAACCCGGCGGAGCATGAGTCGTACCGCAGCCAGCGCCACGACTCCGGCGGCACGTGCCGGCACTGTACGCTTTTGCCGCGTGACCGCGTCGCTTCTCGTGGCACGGCGTCGATCGCGCTCGTCGCTCGCGGTCGGCGCGGCAGCGGCGCGCGGCGTACCTCAGCGCAATCGCCGCGACCTGGACCGCGGCATCACTCCATCGCGCTCGCCGGCACGCGTGCACGCGCGCGTGATCCTTCCGGCCGGCTACGCGACAGCAGCGCGCTACCCGGTCGTCTACTTCCTCCACGGCCTGCCGCCGCGACCGCGGCGCGCCTACCAGGGAACGACTGGCTGCTCGACGCGATGCAAGCAGGCCGGCCCGGCGATCCTCGTCATCCCGCAGGGCGCCCGCGACACCGACACCGACCCCGAGTACCTCGACTGGGGCGTGGGCCGAAACTGGATGACGTACGTCTCCGACCGAAGTGCCGAACTACGTCGACGCCCACTTCCGCACGATCGCCAACCGCAACGGAGCGCGCGATCGTCGGGCTCTCGGCCGGCGGCTACGGCGCGACGTGATCGGGCTCAACCACCTCGGCCGCTTCTCGGTGATCGAGTCGTGGTCGGGCTACTTCCACCCCACCGACCCGACCGGGACGCGGGCTCTCGCCCGCGGACCGCACGCGAACGCGCACACGCCTCATCCCGACCGCTCCACGCGACCAGCAGAGCCGACCGACGCTCCTCGCGTTCTACGTCGGCCGGGCGACACGCGGTTCCGCGACGAGAACGTGCTCTTCGACCGCGAATTGACGGCCGCGCACGTTCCGCACCGTTTCGCGCTCTACCCCGGCGCGCACACGACAGCGCTCTGGCAACGGCACGCCGCGGCCTGGCTCTCGCTCGCGCTCCGGCATCTCGCCCGCCCGTCGTAACGCGCCCTTAACCGGGGCGTCAGGAGTCGGTCAGGTGCGGTCGTACAACCACGGTCGTGCTCGCATCCTCCACTCGCGTGCACGGCCGCGCCTGCTTGCTCGCGGGCGCGGCGCCGTCGCTCGCGCGCGGCCTGCTCGGCCTCTACCGCTACCTCGACAACTACTGGCTGTACCGCGGCTTCGCGCCGCCCCCGACGCCGGCGTACGTCCACGCGCACGGCACCGCGACCCGCTTCTACCTCTCGAGCGCCGCGCTCGCCGGCCGACGCCAGCCCGTCGACGTCTACCTCCCGCCGGGCTACGCACGCACCCGCACCGGCGCTACCCGGTGCTCTACCTGCTGCACGGCGTCCCGGGCCGGCCCGGCGCGTTCCTCGCACACCGTGCGCATGGGCGTCGTCGAGGACGAACTCGTCGCGCGGCACCGGATGAAGCCGCTGATCCTCGTGATGCCGTTCGGCTCGACGGGCTCTTCACGGACGAGGAGTGGGCGAACGGTGTCAGACAAGGCAACGGCTGGGAGACCTTCCTCGCCCGCGACGTCGTCCGCGCGGTCGACGCCCGCTACCGCACGCTCCGCGCCGCGTCGCGCCCGCGCGCTCGCGGGGCTGTCGGAGGGCGGCTACGGCGCGTTCAACATCGGCCTCCACCACCCCGGCGAGTTCCGCGTGCTCGAGAGCTGGTCGGGCTACGAGCGGGCCGACGACCTCGGCACGATCTTCGGCCACCGGCGCCCCTCCTGCGCGCGAACAGCCCGCTCAGACACTCGCAGCAGCCGCGCCCGCGCTGCGGCGCACGCACACCTACCTCTGGTTCTACAGCGGCACTGACGACAAGTTCCGCACGCAGAACGCCGCGTTCGCAACGGAGCTCACAGCGGCCGGCCTGCCGCACCGCTACTACCTCGTGCGCGGAGGCCACAACTGGGCGCTCTGGCGCGGCAACGCGGCGCGCGCGCTGCTCGCGGCCTCACGGAGGCTCGTTGGTACGTAGAGCCGGCCCGTTCCCCGTCCTGCTCGCCGTGGCTTCGCGGCCACCGGCTGGCTCTATCTCGTGCGCGTCACGGCAGGGCCAGCCCTCGGTCGGCGACGCGCTCCCGCTCGACGAGCTCTCACGCCATGCGTCCGCCCCGCTCGCGCTGGTTCGTCGCCGTCTGGGGCGCCGCGGCGCTCCTCCTCGGGCTCTATGCGCGCTGGGCGCGCATCGAGCGCACGACCGCCGCGCTGCTGCTCGGCCTCGGGGTCGGACTGTTCGCGTATCTCGAGACGGGGATCGCGATCGCAGTCGTCCGCCAGGTCTCGCTGCGCGACGCGCTCGACCTCGCGTCGCGACGAAGGCCGTCTACCTGCCCGCGTTCCTCGTCGCCGTCTCGGCCGCAGTGCTCGCGACCGCGCCGCCGGCTCGGCCGGGCGCC
Source organism: uncultured Thermoleophilia bacterium (assembly GCA_963708505.1). Taxonomy (GTDB): domain Bacteria; phylum Actinomycetota; class Thermoleophilia; order Gaiellales; family Gaiellaceae; genus PALSA-600. Next base: position 578,892 of record CAVPST010000006.1, on the reverse strand, counting down.
GTTCGTCGTCGCGACCGTCGTCGCGACCGGCGCGCTGCTCAACGTCGTGAACGCGGCGCTGCCCGGAGACGACTCGGGGCTGCTGCACTCGCTGACGCCCGACGCCGTCGGTCCGCTGGCCCACGCCGCAGGCGTGCTCGTGGGCGTCGCGTTGCTCGTCGCCGCCCGCGGCCTCGCACGCCGGCGGCGGCGTGCCTGGCAGGTCGCGACGACGCTCGCACTCTCTCGACGGTGCTCCACGTGCTGCACGGCTTGAACCACGGCTCGCTCGCCTCGGCCGCCGTGCTCGCGCTGCTCCTCGCACGCAGAGATGATTTCGACCGCCTGGGAGACGCAGCGACGCGCGGCCTGCTCGCGCAGCGGCTCGCCGTCGCCGCGCCGGCGATCGCCGTCTACGCGACGGCGGCGCTCTGGCTCAACCGGATGGCGGCCGACCAGCCGTTCAGCTTCCGCCTTGCGCTCGACGAGACGCTGAACGACCTGCTCGGACTCCACCTGCGCGGCTCGCCGCATTTCGCAGGCTCCTTCGGCGAATGGTTCCCGCTCTCGCTGCTGATGCTCGGGATCGCCGCGACTGCATGGATCGTCAGCGGCTGGCTCGCCCCGTGGCGTCACCGGGTGATCCAGGCCGAGCGCGAGCGCGAGCTCGCCCGGGCACTCGTTCACTCGTGGGGAATCGACACGCTCGCGCCGTTCGTCCTGCGCGCCGACAAGTCGTACTTCTTCGCCGGCGACGACTCGGCGTTTCTGGCCTACCGGGTCGTCGGCGGCGTCGCGATCGTCTCGGGCGATCCCGTCGGGCCTCCGGAAGCCGCGGCCGCGCTCGTGGGCGCGTTCGTCGCCCACGCGCGCGGCCGCGACTGGCGGATCGCCATCCTGGGAGCCTCGGAGCGATGGCTGCCGACCTACGCCGAGCACGGGCTCCACGCGCTCTACCACGGTGACGAGGCGATCGTCGACACCGAGACGTTCTCGCTCGAGGGCCGGGCGATCCGAAAGGTCCGCCAGTCGGTCCACCGCCTGGAGACCGCCGGCTACGTGGCGCGCGTCCTGCGCCCGAGCGAGCTCGATGCCTCGGTTCGCGATGAGCTCGAGAGCGTCGCGGTCGACTGGCGCGGCGGCCAGCCCGAGCGCGGATTCGTGATGGCCCTCGACACGCTGTTCTCGCTCGACGACGCGCACGCCGTCTTCGTCGTCGGGTTCGCACCGGACGGCCGAGCTGCGGGCTTCCTCCATTTCGCGCTCTCGGCTCCGTCCCGGTCGCTATCGCTCTCGTCGATGCCGCGTCTGCGCACGACGCCCGAACGGGTTCAACGAATGGCTCATCTGCGAAGCCGTCGGCTGGGCCCGCTCGGCGGGCTACGACCACGTGTCGCTGAACTTCGCGCCGTTCGCCGCGCTCCTCGCGCCCGAAGCCGAGCTGTCGGGCCTGCAGAAGCTTCAGCGCCGCGCGTTGTCTGCGTTGAAGGGCCACTTCCAGCTCGACAACCTTCTCGCGTTCAACCGGAAGTTCTTCCCGCGCTGGGAACGCCGCTTCGTCGATCTACGAGCACCGCCGCGACCTGCCCCGTGTCGGCATCGCCGCACTCGCAGCAGAGGCCTACCTGCCGTTCCAGAGCGAGCGTCGATGACAGCGGCAGGTGGACTGGTCCTCGCGTTGGCCTCCGCGTTCGCGCTCAACTGGGGTTGGCTCGAGCAGCACGGAGCGGCGCGCGATCTACCGCAGGCTCTCGCTCGCCCGTCCCGTCTACTCGCTGCGCCTGCTGTTCGGCGACCGCACCTGGGTCGTCGGGTTCGTCGTCGGGATCGCAGGCTGGGTGTTCTACGTCGCGGCGCTGGCACTTGCACCGATTTCGCTCGTCCAGGGCACATCGGCCGGTGGGGTCGGCTTGCTCGCGGCACTTGCACATCGCCGCGGCGACGCGATCTCACCGGCCGATTGGTCGGGCGCCGCGGCCGCGATCCTGGGCCTCGTCCTCATCGCCGTGTCACTCGTCGGCGGCGCCACGTCGGCGACCCGGCCCGCTCCCGGCGCACTCGCCGTCTGGCTGATCCTCTCGGGCGCTCTCGCGGCGCTGACGTTCACGCGCCGAGCCGGGATCGCATCGGGCGCCCTCTATGCCGCCGGCGACGTCTTGACGAAGGCCGCGGTGTTCGGTGGTGCCTGGCTCGGCCTCGTTCCCGTGATCCTGGCGGCCCACGGGCTCGCGTTCGTCGCGCTGCAGCTCGGCTTCCAGGGCGGTGACGCGCTCGAGACCGCCGGGACCGCTTCGCTGCTCACGAATGCGCTGCCGATCGCGGCAGGCCTCGTCCTCTTCGACGAGGGATCTGCCGAGCGGCGCCCTCGGGACGATCCGGCTCGTCGGCTTCGTGCTCGTGATCGGGGCGGCCGGCCTTCTCGCGCGAGACCGGGGGCTCACCGTGGCGCCGGCGTGAGCCGGACGATGCGTTCTGCGACGTCGACGCGCTCTCCCGGCCAGCTTGCGAGGAACGCGTCCTCGTACGGCCGACCCGCCAGGGCGAGGATCGTCCATGGCGCGAGCTCGCCGAGGCGCGCGACGAGCGGCTCGACGTTCCTCCGCTCGTACAGGACGTCGGCCGCGAGCACGAGGTCGAACCGCGCGGGCCACGGCTCGCGCCAGTCGCGGCGCTCGACGACCAGCGTCGAGCCCGTTGCGGCTCGCGTTCTCCCGCAGCAAGGCGACGGCCTCGTCGGCCCAGTCGGTCGCGGTGACGCGAGCGCCGTGCGCGGCGGCGACGAGCGACGGGAGCCCCAGGCCGCACCCGAGCTCGACGACACTCAGGCCCTCGACGGCGGGCAGCGCAGCCGCGAGTGCATGGGCCGCCGGCCAGAGCTCTGCCCAGTACGGCAGGAACTCGTCGTGCTCGAATGCCTGCTCGTCGATCAGCGCCTCCGGAGATTCGGGCCGGAGCAGCTGCAGCTCGACTCCGCGAACGCGGACCGTCTCTTCCCGGAGAACGGTCAGAGCAGTGCGTCGAGCCCGACGGTGAGGCCGGGCGGCAGCGTCGAGAGCTTGGCGAGCGCGAGCAGCACACCGGCGGTGAACGCTTCGCGGGACGTCGTGTCGTGACGGATCGTCAGCAGCTCGCCGGTCCCGCCGAAGAGCACCTCCTGATGGGCGACGAGGCCCGGGAGCCGGATCGAATGGATCGGCGTCTCGCGGCCGAGCCGCACGGCTGTCGCCTTCGCGGTCCCGGACGGCGCATCGACCTTCGTCTCGTGGTGCAGCTCGACGATCTCCGCAGCCGGGAAGTACGCCGCAGCCTGCTCCGCGAAGCGCATCATCAGCACGGCTCCGAGCGCGAAGTTGGGGGCGTAGAAGACGGCCACGCCCGCGTCGCGCGCCAACTCGGTGTCCCAGCCGCTCGTCCCGACGACCGACGGGACGCCTGCCGCGATCGCAGCGCGGATGTTCACCTCGGCCGCGTCCGGAGCTGTGAAGTCGACCATGGCCTCGGCCTCGGCGAGCGCGTCGACGAGCACGTGGCCGTGAGACTCGAGCGCCGGTCCGAGCACCGAACCGACCTTGCCGCTCCTCCCGTTGAGGAGAAGCTTCATGCAGCCTGGGCGAGGTCGGGCGTGATCCGCCCGAGCGCCTCGACGAACCGCTCCTCGCTCGGCCCGATGCAGGCGGCGGAGAGCTTCGACGGAGCGAGCAGCGCGCTTGCGAGCTCGGCGACCGAGGCCGGCTCGACGGCGTCGATCTCGGCGACGATCCGGTCGAGCGACAGCAGCTCCGAGTCGGTGATGAGCGACTTGCCCAGACGGTTCATCCGCGTCGACGTGGATTCCATCGAGAGCAGGATGCGGCCCTTCAGGTTCTCCTTGGCCCGCTCGAGCTCCGAGTCCGGGAGGTTGCCGGCCGCGATGTCTGCGATCTGCTCGGCGGCGATGCCGAGCGCGTCGGCCAGGTTGTCTTCCCGGGTGCCGAGGTAGATGCCGATCTGACCTGTGTCGGTGTACTGCGAGATGAACGAGTAGACGGCGTACGCCATCCCGCGCTTCTCGCGGATCTCCTGGAAGAGGCGGGACGACGCCGAGCCGCCGAGGATCGCATCGAGCAGCGAAGCGGCGAACCGTCGCCGGTCCGAGCGGGAGATGCCGGGCGCGGCCAGGCACACGTGGTACTGCTCGGTCTCCTTGCGCTGAAAGCGAAGCTTCGGCGGCGGGGCCTGCACGAGCGGCGGGCGAACGTTCCGGCGGTCGGCGTTCGTGGTCGGGCGCCGCTGCAGCGCTTGCTCGACCAGCTCGACGACTCGCTCGTGCTCGATGTTGCCTGCCGCCGCGACGACGATGTTGCCCGGGACGTACATCTCGTCGTGGTAGCGGGCGATCGAGTCGCGCGGGATCGACGAGATCACGTCGGCCGTGCCGATCACGGGCCGCCCGAGTGGGTGGTCGGCGAAGACCGCGTCGGCGATCAGGTCGTGCACGAGCTCCTGCGGCGCGTCTTCGTACATCGCGATCTCCTCGAGGACCACCTCTCGCTCGGCGTCCAAGCTCGGAGAAGGACGGCGCAAACACCATGTCGCCCATCACGTCCATCGCGGTCTCGAGGTGATGGTCGGGGACGCGCGCGTACACGAGCGTGTGCTCACGCGACGTCGCCGCGTTCAGCTCGCCGCCGAGGCCGTCGAAGATCTCCGCGATCTGAAGCGCGCTGAACCGCTCCGTGCCCTTGAACAGGAGGTGCTCGATGAAGTGCGTGACGCCGGCCTCGTTCTGCTCCTCGTCACGTGAGCCGGCGCCGATCCAGTACCCGACGGCGGCCGAGCGGACATGATCGAGGCGCTCGGAGATCACGCGCTCCCCCGAGTCGAGCTCGGTCAGCCGCCAGTTCTGCATGGGCGGGATGGTACGGCCTCTGCCGCACGCAGGCCGGTCAAGGAACGTCCGGCGAGCGGTAGACGACGTGGGTCTTCGGATCGGAGTAGAGACGCGGATCGATGCGGGTCAGTGAGATCAGCGAGGCGAGCCCGAGCCCGGCGCAGACGCCGGCCAGGAGCGCGCCGAGCACCGGCCGTGCAAAGACGGCGACGACGGCGAGCACCGAGACGCCGACGGTGCTCGGGATCGTGGCGGCGAGAGCCTGATGCCAGGCAGGCGCGACGACGGCGTCGGCGGGCAGTTCGAGCGGGTCCGCCTTTCCGCCCGCGAACCTCGCGCGCGGGTCGTTGAAGACGAGGAAGGCTATGCCGAGCCCGCCGAGCACGAACGCGAGCAGCGCCGGGCCGCTTGTGGCGCCTCCCACGCGCGCTGCGACGAGCAGGATCGCGCCGAGCGCCAGTCGGATCGGCGAGACGAGCAGCGCGCGCGTCCGAAACGAATGCACCGTCATCGCCGGTCCTCGGGAAGCCGGGACCAGACGATCGCATCCGCCCGACCTCCGTGCAGCCAGATCGACTTGCGCTCGGTCCCTTCGCGCTGGAAGCCACACCGCGCGGCGAGCCGTTGCGACGACTCGTTCTCGACATGCGTTCGCAGCTCGAGACGGCCGACGCCGGCGTCGAGCAGCGCGTCGCACAGGAGCGTCACCGCTCGCGCAAGGAGGCCGCGGCCTCGTCCTGCAGCTCGCGCGAGATACGCGATCTCGTAGTTGTCCCGGTGACGCCGCGAGGCGATCACCGCACCGAGCGAGGCGTCGTCACCGTTCTCGACGACGAGGTAGTCGAAGCGGTCGCCCGACCGCCAACCCTCGCGGACCGTCCGGAGCAGCGCGTCGAAGTCTCGGTCCGACGGCTCCCGCGGCATGTTCAGCCACTGCTGCACCAGTGGGTCGCGCATGGTGGAAAGAACGACGGCGCGGTCGTCCTCCTGAAGCTGCCGGAGGACGACCACGCCGTCGGTGAGCGTGTCGGGCGGCTTCACGCCGCCGACGCTATCTATTCGGAGCGCGACCCCTCGCGGTCACGGCGTGGGCCACGGCTGCCGCCGCGGTTGCCGTCGCGCCGCGGCCGCTCCTCGCGCGGCTCGCGAGGCGGAGCATCCTTCGCCCGCTCGACGAGCTCCTCGGGAGTGACCATGCCGCCGTTCTCGTGCTTCTGGACGAGCTTCAGGCCGATCCGGCCGCGAGCCTTGTCCACTTCCTGCACGAGCACGTCGAGGATGTCACCGCGCTGGATGACGTCTTCGATGTGGTTGACGCGACCCGGGCCGACGTTCGAGACGTGCAGCAGACCGTCGGTGCCCTTCTTCAGCTCGACGAACGCGCCGAAGTCGGTCGTCTTGACGACGCGTCCGGTGTACTGGTCGCCGACCTCGGGCTCCTTCGTCAGGGCGCGAATCGCCTCGATGGCGGCGTCGCCCTTCGTGCCCTCCGTCGCGTAGACGAGGATCGTGCCGTCTTCCTCGATGTCGATCTGGACCTCGTACTCGGACTCGAGCGAGCGGATCGTCTCGCCGCCCTTGCCGATGACCATCCCGATGAAGTCCGGGTTGATCTGGATCGTCGAGATGCGAGGCGCGTGCGTTGCGAGCGCCTCACGCGGCTCCGGAATCGCCTGGAGCATCTTCCCGAGGATCGCGACGCGCGCGTCCTTCGCCTGAGCGAGCGCCTGCTGCATGATCTCGCGGCTGACGCCGGTGATCTTGATGTCCATCTGCAGCGCGGTGATCCCGTCGCGGGTTCCGGCCACCTTGAAGTCCATGTCACCGAGGTGATCCTCGGCTCCCTGGATGTCGGTGAGGATGGCGTAGTCGTCGCCTTCCTTGACGAGCCCCATCGCGATGCCCGAGACCGGCGCCGTGATCGGCACACCGGCGTCCATCAGGGCGAGCGTCGATCCGCAGACCGAGCCCATCGACGACGAGCCGTTCGACTCGAGCGTTTCCGAGACGAGCCGGATCGTGTACGGGAAGTCCTCGGCCGGCGGGATGACCGCCTGGAGCGCCCGCTGAGCGAGCGCGCCGTGGCCGATGTCGCGCCGCTTCGGCGATCCCATGCGTCCGGTCTCTCCCACCGAGTAAGGCGGGAAGTTGTAGTGGTGCATGTACCGGCGATCCTTCTCGAGCGAGAGGTCGTCGATCCGCTGGCCCTCCTTGGCCGTGCCCAGCGTCAGCAGCGTCATGATCTGCGTCTGGCCGCGGGTGAAGAGGCCCGAGCCGTGCGTGCGCGGCAGGACCGAGACCTCGACCTCGATCGGACGGATCTGCTCCGCCGAACGGCCGTCCGGCCGCCGCTTGTCGACGGCGATCTTCTGCCGGACGAGGCTCTTGTAGATCGCCTCGCACGCCTTCTTGACGTAGCTCTTGGTCAGCGTGTCCTTGAGCGCCGGCTCTTCGTCGCCGGAGCCGGCCGGGAACGGCAGCTGGACGGTGTCCACGATCCGCTCGAAGAGGAGGCTCCGCTTCGCCGACTTGAGCTCCTTGGAGTCCTGCTCGGCGTCCGTGAGCTCCTTCAGGTCGTTCTCGAACTGCTCGCGAACGGCGTTCTCGACCGCGACAGACCGCTGCTTCTCGAGAATCTGAGCGAGCGACATGCGGACCTGCAGCTCCTTGGAGACGGAGTCCTGGGTGACGGACTCGGAGACCGGTCCGACCTCCTGCGTGACGATCTCCTCGACGATCGCACCCGCGTCGCGGAGCCCGTGCTCCTGGATGCGCGACCAGATGGCGTGACCGTGCGCGCCTTCGAGCCGCTCGGTGACCGACGGCTCGAGCCACTTCGACTTGCCGGCCTTCGCGCGCAGCTCCTCCTGGGCGGAGCAGAGCTTCGTGATCTCGGCCTGCGCGACCTCGAGTGCCTCGAGGAGCTTGTCCTCCGGCACCTGGTTCGCACCGGCCTCGACCATCGTCAGGCCGTCCTTCGTGCCGACGACGATCAGATCGAGATCGGACGAGCTGTCGATTTCCTCCAGCGTGGGATTGATCACGAGCTCGCCCTCGATCAGCCCCATGCGAACGGCGCCGATCGGCCCGAGGAAGGGCAGCGGCGAGATCGTCAACGCCGCCGAGACGGCGTTGATGCACAGGATGTCGTGCGGCGTGACCAGGTCGGCCGAGAAGACGGTCGCCACGCACTGCACCTCGTTGCGGTAGCCCTTCGGCCAGAGCGGCCGGACCGGGCGGTCGGTCATGCGCGCGGTCAGGATCGCCCGCTCGGTGGGGCGGCCTTCGCGCTTGAAAAAGCCGCCCGGGATCTTCCCGGCGGCGTACATCCGCTCCTCGACGTCGACCGTGAGCGGGAAGAAGTCCGCGCCTTCGCGCGCCTCCGTCCGGCCCTGGGCCGTGCCGAGCACGACGGTCTCGCCCGCGCGGACGACGACTGCGCCGTCGGCCTGCTTCGCGAGCTTGCCCGTCTCGAACGTGATCTCCTTGCCGCCGATCTCGACGGCCACGGAAACCGGCACCCCTGCGGGGTGCTCAGCCTCGACGATACTCATATCTTCCTATTCCTCCACTCTGCGTTGCCTCTCTGAGGCAGTTGGTGAAGGGTGGAAGTTTGAGTCAGCGCCGGCGCTCCGACGCTCGCTCAAACGTCCACCCTTCTGGGCTGGTGGGAGCTAGCGGCGGAGGCCGAGCTCCTTGATGAGGGCGCGGTAGCCCTCCAGATTCTTCCGCTGTAGGTAGTTCAGGAACCGGCGGCGGCGACCGACCAGCTTCAGGAGCCCGCGGCGCGAGTAGTGGTCGTGCTTGTGCGTCCGTAGGTGCTCGGTCAGCTCGTTGATCCGCTGGGTCAGCATCGCGATCTGGACTTCGGGTGACCCGGTATCCGTCTCGTGCTTGCCGAACTTCTGAACGTGCTCCAGCTTCTCTTCCTTGGTGAGGGGCATTCGTCTTCCTCTCTGTCGCTGTCACCCGGGGCCCCCGCACGCCGCGAAGGAAGAACGCGCACGGCCGAGGCCGGGTCGTGAGTAGGGTAGCGGCAATTCGTTATGGAGGCGAGGTTTCAGGCCGTTTGCGAGGCTGCCGCAGTTGCCTGGGACGTCCCGGCGCTGGCCGTCGGCACGTCGGTTGCGGGCGACTTCGAGTCGGTCGTCGTCGGCTGCAGCCCCGACACACGCTTTGGCATCGCCTCGATCACGAAGCCGTTCACGGCCACGCTGGCCATCGACCTGCTCGATCTCGAATCGTCCTCGGGCGTGTGGCCGCCGGATGTGCGGATCAGGCATCTCCTCTCACATACGAGCGGGTACGACGGCGAATGCGGCGACCTGAGCCGGTTCGGCGACGGCGACGATGCTCTCGCCTCGGTCGTCGCCGAACTGCCGTCGCTGAGGCGCTGGCTGCACGTCGAGCAGGCCTGGTCGTACGCGAACGCCGGCTACTGGCTGGTGGGCGCGCTCTGCGCCCGGCGGGCGGGCTCGACGTTCGAAGACGCACTGACTGCCCGGGTCCTGCAGCCGCTCGGCCTGGAATCGACCTCGTTCGACGAGCCTGATGTCCCCGGCACCGGGAAGGAGGCGATCGACGGCCCGTATCCGCGCGCCCGGCGCCCGTCGGGCGGCCTCACCTCCACCGTCGAGGACCTCATTCGCTTCGGACAGCGTCACCTCGACTCGCCCGACGGCGCCAGGATGCGCATCGTGCACGGCAAGCCCGCCGCAGGCGTCTACGGCCTGGGCCTCTGGGGCGAACGCGTCGGCGGAGTCGAGGTCTGGGGCCATCCGGGCTCGTACGGCGGCTTCCAGACATCCTTCCTCGTCATCCCGGACCGAGACGCGGTCTTCGTCGGGTTGACGAACTCGAGTCGGGGTGCGAACGCCCTGCACGAGATCGAGAACACGTTCTTCGAACGGGTGATCGGCGAGCGGCGGGCCGAGGCCGAGACTGTCGCCCTGCCGAAGGAGGCGCGCGAGGCGTTCGTCGGCACCTACGCCAACAGCACCTCGTGGACCGACGTCGCGATCGCGGGCAGCGGCCTCGCACTGACGCTCGACGACGAGCGATCGACAGCGCGTGCGATCGGCCCGCACACCTTCGAGATCACGTCGGGCGACAGCCTGCACGACCGCTTCGACTTCCCCCTCGAGGGATTCGGCCGCTTCGGCAGCCGCCTGGCAGAGCGAGTTTCGTGATCCCGACCGTCGCGGCCGGGCACCCGGCCACGGCGGAAGCGGGGGCCGAGATCCTCGCCGACGGCGGCACGGCCGCCGACGCCGCGGTGGCCGCCTCGCTGGCCTCGTGCGTCGCCGAGACCGTCATGACCGGCTTCCTCGGGGGCGGGCACGCGATCTACCTCGATGCGGCATCGGGCAGCGTCCGCAATCTCGACTGTTTCGTGGCGATCCCTTCCGGCAGCGGTAACCCCATGGAGCGCCTGCCCGTGCGCTTCGGCGAGGCGGTCGTGGAGTACATGGTCGGCGCGTCCTCGTGCGCAGTTCCCGGGCTCCCGGCGGGGCTCGACGCGCTCTGGCGGGCGCACGGCCGTCTGCCCTGGGCGCGGCTCGTCGAACCGGCGCTCCGGCTGGCACGAGACGGTGTGCCGATGCCGCGCGCGCACGCGGCCTGCCTGCAGATGATCGCGCCGGTGATGACCATGCGCGAAGGCGCGACGATCTACAGCCCCGGCGGGCAGCTTCTCCGCGAAGGCGACCTGCTCGAGCAGCCCGGGCTCGTCGACGCGCTCGGCGCGATCCGGGGAGAGGGCGCCTCGTCCGCGTACACCGGCACGATCGCGAGTGCGCTCCTCGAGCTCTCGCGCGAACGTGGCGGGCGGCTCACGCGTGACGACCTCGAGGCGTACGCCGCCGAATGGTCGTCTCCGGTCGAGGTCGCGTTTGCCGGGCGCACGGTGCTGACGCGGGGCGGCCTGTCCGATGTCCCGGAGACGCTCGCCCGGTTCGATCCCGCCGGCGGCCCCGCTGCGCTGTTCGCCGCGCTCCAGCCGCTGGTCGGGTCCGGCCACACGACGAATCTCTCGGTCGTCGACGCCGACGGCAGCGCCTGCGTCCTCACCTCGAGCCTCGGCCTCGGCTCGGGCGACTGGCTACCGGGACTCGACCTTCATCTGAACAGCATGCTCGGCGAGACCGACCTGATCCGCGCACCGCTCGAGCCCGGTGCACGGATGGAGAGCATGATGGCGCCGACGATCGTGCTCGGCGGTGCCGGGTGCGAGGTCGCGATCGGCGCCGCGGGCGGCACGCGGATCCGGTCGGCGCTCGTCGGGGTGCTCGGCGCCGTCCTGCACGAAGGCATCGACCCGCAGGCCGCGGTCGACCGGCCCCGCTTCCACCCGGCCGGCGACACGGTGAACGCGGAGCCCGGCGTCGACGAAGCGTGGCTCGAGACGCTCGAGCGGGCCGGCCACAAGGTGCTGCGCTGGCCCGAACGGCACCACTACTTCGGCGGTGTCAGCGCGGCTGGGCTTCTTGGGTCTGCGGCAGATCCGCGGCGGAGCGGCGCGGTGCGATAGGCGGGATGGCAGCCGGGATCCAGCCCAGGTAGCCGCAGCTCGGACAGCCGGTCTCGTCCACGGTCCGGCGCCCGGCAGGGCGCGAGTACGTATTCCCGCACTCGAGGCAGCGGACCCGTTCGACTTCGACGACGTTCGGCGGTTCGTCCATCGTGTCTAAGACCAAGACACCGCAGAGCCCCGTTTCTTGCGCGGACCGGTCGAGTCTGACGTGAGTCAGACTCACGTCTGACACACGAAAGTGGAACGAGAGCGTCAACGAACTGAGACGCCGCCCGCGATTGTCGTCTTGCGATGCGGGTTTGAGCGACACACGCTTGACGCTTTGCAACTGAGAAAGACCTAGGTCGACCGACCCCTCGACAAGGGCCGCAGCGTGACCCGTCGCGTCAGACACGTGTCTGACTCACGTCAGACTCACGTCAGACGAGGGCAACTAGCCGGGACGCTGCGCCGCGCGCGTCTGCTCGACGTCCTGCTGCGATCTGCGCGATCAGGTCGGCCTCGCTCGCGAACGCCCGCTCGTCGCGCAGGCGCTGCCACAGTTCGAGCACGAGCCGCTTGCCGTACAGGTCGCCGACCCAGTCGAGGAGAAACGCCTCGATGCGCCGCTCGGAGCCCCCGTAGTGCGGGTTGACCCCGATCGAGATCGCCGCGCGGCGGTCGGCCGCGGCCCCGGCGTAGATGCCGTACTCCGGCACGAGCTGATCCGGCTCGACCCGGAGATTCGCGGTCGGGAATCCGAGCGTGCCGCCCCGCTGGTCGCCCGAGACGACGATGCCGTCCAGCTCGAAGGGACGCCCGAGCAGCCGCGCGACCTCGCCCAACTCGCCCGCTCGAGCCAGCGCGCGGATCTCCGACGACGACACGCCGGCGAGGAGCGGAACCTCGCGGGTGTCGAAACCCAGCGTCCTCAGGAGATCGAGGTCGCCGGTTCGAGCGCGCCCGAAGCGAAACCCGGCCCCGGCCACGACGACCTCCGTGCCGATCCCCGTCAAGTACCTCTTCGCGAACTCGGACGGCTCGAGCGACGCCAGCTCGGTCGTGAAATCCACGACGAGGACGTCCTCGGCGCCCGCCTGCGTCAGCAGCTCGAGTCGTCGCTCGAGCGTCGAGAGCAGCTCGACGCGGTTTCCGAGCACCGTCCGCGGATGCGGGTGGAACGTGACGACCGTCGTCCTCAGGCCCACGCTCTGGGCCGCTGCGATGACGGCGCGATGACCGAGGTGGACGCCGTCGAAGGTGCCGATCGCCGCGACGCGCGGCCGCGAGTCGAGCTCCTCGGGTCGCCGGGCGAGCGTCATGCGGCTCCCCCGTTGCCCGGTGGCTCGAGTGCAAGCACGCCGGCGCGGACCGCCGCCGCAACCCGTTCCACAGCTTCCGACGGAAGCCGGGCGAGAGCGATCGACGGCGCAATCAGCTCGACCGTCTCGACACCGACCGCCTCGTCGACCGCGAACGGGCCGACTGCGGTCCGCCGCAGCGCTGTGCAGTGGCCGCCGAGTGCGTGCGCGATCGAGCGCACGTAGGTGCCCGAGCCGACGTGCAGCTCGAGCCGCACGCTCGTCACGGCGTCGGGCGTCCCGGTCCACGAGACGGGCTCCAGCCTGTAGACCGGCGACCGCCGCAGCGGCATCTCGACGGCGACGCCCTTACGCGCGAGGCGATAGGCCCGTTCGCCGTCGATCTTGACCGCGGAGGCGGCGGGGATCGGCAGCTCGATCTCGCCGCGCAGCCGGTCCAGCGCCTCCTCGAGCGTCGCACGGCTCGGCGCGGGATGCCGCTCGACGACGTCTCCCTCCGGATCGGCCGTCGACGTCGTGCTCTCGAGGTCGACGTCCGTCACATACCGCTTGTCGAGACCGACGAAACACGGCGCGAGGCGGGTGGCCGCCCCCGAGAGCAGAACGAGGAGTCCCGTCGCAAACGGATCGAGGGTGCCCGCATGGCCGGTGCGGGCGCGCGTCCGCCGTCGCAGCGCGGCGACGAGCGCGAATGACGACGGCCCTGCCGGCTTGTCGACGAGCGCGATCCCGACCGGGTTAAGCGCCCGAGGCGGCATTCCGCGAGATTGCGAGCGTGAACTGGCGGCGCAGGAAATCGACGATGTCACCGATCGGGCGCTCGGACGAGAACCCGGCAGCCTGACGATGGCCACCGCCCCCGGCCTCGCGGGCGATCGCCGAGACGTCGACCTCGTCGTGGCTCGAGCGCAGCGAAACCCGCCTCGCCGGCCCCTCGTTCCGGGGCGGCTCTCGGATCAACGCAACCATCTCCGAACCTTCGACCGACCTGAGGTGGTCGATGATCCCTTCGGAGTACGGCTCCTCGGCGCCCACGTCGCCGAAATCGTCCTTGAGCAGATACGAGACGACGAGCCGCCCGCCCTCGAAGAGCTGCGCGCGCTCGAGAGCACGCGCCAGCAGCTTGAGCTTCGCGAACTGAACCGATTCGTAGACGTGCCGGAAGACACCGTGCACGTCGGCGCCGGCCTCGACGAGCTCGGCAGCCAGCCGCAGCGCCTTCGGGGTCGTGTTCGTGTACTGGAAGCGGCCCGTGTCCGTCACCAGTCCGACGTACAGCGCCTGAGCGATCTGCGGCGACAGCTCGACGTCGAGATCCCGCAGCAGGTCGCGCACGATCTCGGCCGTCGACGAGGCGTCGTCGACGATCAGATTCACATCGCCGAAACGAGAGTTGTCGTGGTGATGGTCGATGTCGACCACGCGGGCAGCACCTTCGACGACCGTCCGGTCCTCGGCGATTCGCCGCTCGTTCGCGCAGTCGACGGCGAGCAGCACGCGGTCGCGGAGGTCGACCGGCGCTGCGTGCTGGACTTCGTCGAGCGCCAGGAACCGGTACTCGGCCGGCAGCGGTGCGTCGACGGACAGGAACATGACCGCGTCCTTGCCGAGCGCCCGCAGCCCCAGCGTCAGCGCCAGCATCGAGCCGAGGGCGTCCCCGTCTGGGTTCTCGTGCGCGGCGACGAGAAACCGGTCGTGCCCTCGGATCTCCGCCGTCACGGCGTCGAGCTCACTCGTCATCTTCGTTCACGCCTTGGTCCGGGAGCTCGGCCGCGAGCTCGTCGATCAGCTTCGACATCTCGACTCCGCGCTCGACCGAGTCATCGTAGGAGAACGCCAGCATCGGCGTCCGGCGCAGCTTCAGCTCGCGGTTGATCCGGGCCTGCAGCACGCCGCGGGCAGACTCGAGCCCGGTCATCGTCGCCCGCCGGCGCTTCTCGCCCCCGAGAACGGAGACGTAGACCGTCGCCTCCCGGAGATCGGGCGTCACCCGGACGCCCGTCACCGTCACGAGCCCGACGATGCGCGGATCCTTGAGGGTGCCGACGGCATCGGCGACGACGGCCCGCACCGATTCGTTCACCCTGCGCATCCGCTCGGAGATCACAAGCCGACCCTAATCGTCCGCCGAGACCAGCAGCCGGTCGCATCGCACGAGCACCCAGTCGCCCGATGCGAGCCAGCGCTCGGCCGTCTCGGCAAGCTGCTCGGCGTCGTGAGCGGAGCGGGCGGCGCAGGCGACGGCCAGCGTCGTCCGCTGCCACAGATCGTGGTGGTCGACCTCCGCGACCGAGGCTCCGACGCGGTTCCTGAGGTTGTCCTTCGCCGAACGGACGAAGTGACGCTTCCCCTTCAGCGAGGCAGCCTCGGGAAAGTGCAGCTCGACCGTGAGGACCGCGACGACGCCCGAAGGCAAGGCGGCTAGGACTCGCCGGCGGGCTCGTCGAGCGAGGTGCGCTCGACCTCGCGCGTCTCGAACACTTCGAAGACGTCGCCTTCGCGCAGGTCGTTGAATCCCTCGAGCAGGATCCCGCACTCGAAGCCTTCCGTCACCTCGCGCACGTCGTCCTTGAACCGCCGCAGCGCGGCGACAGTCGTTTCGTGGATGCGCGTGCCCTCACGGAAGATCCGGACGTTCGAGCCGCGCCGCACGAGGCCGCTCGTGACCATCGAGCCGGCGATCGTCCCGAGGCGGGACACCTTGAACAGGGCGCGCACCTCGACCTCGCCGATGATCGCCTCGGTCTCGACGGGCGTGAGCATGCCGACCAGCGCCTGCTCGATCTCCTCGGTCAGCTGGTAGATGACCCGATACAGGCGGATCTCGATACCGGCGCGCTCGGCGACAGCGCGCACTTCCGCAGATGGGCGGACGTTGAAGCCGATCACCATCGCGCGCGAAGCGGCCGCCAGGTTCACGTCGTTCTCGGTGATCGCGCCGACGCCCGTGTGGATGACGTTGACCCGGACCTCCGGATGCTGGATCTTTCCGAGCTCCGAGACGATCGCCTCGACCGAGCCCTGGACGTCGCCCTTGATGACGATGTTCAGATCCTGGACGGCGCCGGCCTGCATCTGGGTGAAGAGCGATTCGAGCGAAACGCCGCCCGACGCCTGCTTCGCGTTGGCCTCGCGGCGAAGGCGCTCGCCTCGCTGATGCGCCAGCTCCCGGGCGCGGCGCTCGTTCTCGACCACGCGGCCAAGCTCGCCGGCGGGCGGCGGGCGGTCGAAGCCGAGAATCTCGACGGGCTCGCCGGGGCGTGCCGCATCGATCCGCTCACCGCGGTAGTCGAGGAGCGCGCGCACGCGGCCCCAGGCGTCGCCGGCCACGATCGCGTCGCCGACCTTGAGCGTCCCGCGATGGATGAGCATCGTCGCGACGGGGCCGCGGCCCACGTCGAGGCGCGATTCGATGATCGGGCCCGACGCCTCGGCAGCCGGGTTGGCGCGAAGGTCGAGCTCGGCGTCCGCGACGAGCAGGATGCGCTCGAGCAGGTCGTCCAGGTTGTCGCCCTGCTTGGCCGAGACACGGGCGATCTGGACGTCTCCGCCCCACTCCTCGGGCTGCAGACCCTCGGTCGCGAGCTCGGTGAGCACGCGGTCGGGGTTCGAATCCGGGAGGTCGATCTTGTTGACGGCGACGACCATCGGCACTTCCGCGGCGCGTGCGTGGGAGATCGACTCCTTCGTCTGCGGCATGACGCCGTCGTCGGCTGCGACGACCAGAACTGCGATGTCGGTCACTTTCGCGCCGCGGGCACGCATGGCGGTGAAGGCTTCGTGGCCGGGCGTGTCGAGGAAGGTGATCAGGCGGCCGTTGTGGTCAGCCTGGTAGGCACCGATGTGCTGGGTGATCCCGCCTGCTTCCGTCGAGACGACCGAGGTCTTGCGGATCGCATCGAGGAGCGTCGTCTTCCCGTGGTCGACGTGGCCCATGATCGTGACGACCGGCGGCCGAGCCTCGAGCGACTCCTCGGCGTCTTCGTAGACCTCGGGCTCGCCGTCGTCGTCGTCGGCGTGCTTGATCGTCACCTCGCGGTCGAGCTCGGCCGCGATCAGCATCACCTCGTCGTCGGTCAGCGACTGGGTCGCCGTCTTCATCGTGTTCAGCCCCATCAGGAGCTTGATGATCTGCGGCATCGCAACGCCGAGCGCCTGCGAGAAGTCGCGCAGCGTGACGCCGGACTCGACGGTCGCCGGGCCGGTCGGGGCGATGACCTCGCGGGGCTGGCGCGGACCGCGGTCGGCCGAGCGGTCGCCGGGACGCTGGCGCTGCCCCTGGCCCGGGCGGCCGCCACCCTGGTCGATGACGACGCGGCGCCGGCCCTTCGGCCCGCCTCCGCGCGGTCTGATCGGTCTATTCGGCTTTCCGTTGGCCATGGCTTGTCCAGTGTAGAGACGCTGGGATTCGCAGGTCGACGCGGACGGTCTCGCGGAGCGTCCGGTTGAACGCCCGGCGCGAGGCGGCGCGCTCGAAGCAGTGCAGGCGCCGGCAGGTGTAGACGCCGCGCCCCGCACCGGCTCCCGGTGCGAGCGCTCCGGCAACGCTCGAATAGCGCTGCAGCTCGTCCTGGGGCGCCTTGCGGCCGCAGCCGGCGCAGGTGCGAATCGGGGTCTTCGCCGCTACTCGGCCTCCGTCTCGGCGACGTGCTCGACCGGGATTCCCTCGTTCGGGTCGTCTTCCACGTGCTCGGTGGTGGGCATGCGCGGCGCCGGAGTCGAGGGTCTGGTCCTCGCCCGCGACCGGGGCGTCGCCCGGCCCCGCCGGCAGCGCCTCGGGCTCGGGGTTGCCGAATGCAGCGGCATCCTCGGTCACGGATTCCGGCTCGGCGGTGTCGGAGAGCGCCTCGAGCGCGGGCTCTGACTCCTCGATGATCGGGTTGTCCTCGGGATCCGGCTCGTGGAGCGCCAGCTCCTGGTGCGCGGGCACTCCGCAGTACTTCGAGCCCGGAAGTGCGGTGTTCGGGCACCGCTTGCCGTTCGAGAGGACCGCGGCGCAGCGGCCCGAGATGTCGTTCTCGTCGCCGGGCTCGCCGCCGCCGAAGGCCGCCTCGGCCTCCTGCTGCGCGAACTCCGAGTCGGAGGTGATGTCGATCTTCCAGCCTGTGAGGCGCGCGGCCAGGCGGGCGTTCATGCCCTCCTTGCCGATCGCGAGGGCCAGCTGATCGTCGGGGACGACGACCGTCGCCTCCTTGCCGGCGTCGTCGAGGTACACCTCGCGCACACGGGCAGGTGAAAGCGCCTTCGCGACGAACCGCGCAGGCTCGTTGTTCCACGGAATGATGTCGATCTTCTCGCCGCGAAGCTCGGAGACGACCATCCGCACGCGTGAGCCGCGTGGCCCGACGCAGGCGCCGACCGGGTCGACGCCCTGGGTGTGCGACTGCACCGCGATCTTCGACCGGTAACCGGGCTCGCGGGCGACGCCCTCGATCGTGACGAGGCCGTCGGCGATCTCGGGTACCTCGAGCTCGAACAGCGTCTTGATCAGCTCCGGGTCGCGCCGGGAGAGGATCACCTGCGGTCCCTTCGTCCCGGTCCTGACCTCGCGGATGACGGCCTTGATGCGGGAGCCCTGCTCGTACCGCTCGCCGTCCACCTGCTCCGGCCCGGGCAGCAGCGCCTCGACCTTGCCGAGGTCGACGAGGATGTTGCGCCGGTCGCCGGTCTGCTGGACGATCCCGGTCACGACCTCGCCGACGCGGTCGATGTACTCGTCGTACATCATCTCGCGCTCGGCCTCGCGGATGCGCTGCAGGATGACCTGCTTCGCGGTCTGCGCCGCGATGCGGCCGAAGTTGTCCGGGGTCACGTCCTCGCGCTTGATCTCCGCCTCCGGAACCTCTGTCCAGTCGATCTCGAGCTCGTCGTCGGTGAGCAGCGTGTGGTTCTTCTCGCCGGTCTCCTCCTCGATGCGCTCGAGCTCGTCGAGTGCACGCTCACGAGCGTCGTCGAGCAGGCGCACCTCGAGGTCGAGAGGAAGCTCGATCGCAAAGACTCGGAAATCGCCGCGGTCGTCGAGCTCGACCGTCGCGTGGCGCGCCGCGCCGGGCGTCTTCTTGTACGCCGCGAGGAGCGCGTCCTCGAGGGCGGCGACGAGCGTGCCCGTCTCGATGCCCTTCTCGCGCTCGATTTCGCGAACGGCTTCAACGATCTCCTGGCTCATCCCTCTACTTCCCTTCGTCGATCAGGTTGGCCCGCACGATCTCGTCGTACGGGATTTGAATCGGTTCGCCGTTCGCCGCCAGCTCCACGGCCTTCTCGCCCGCGGAGACCACCGCGCCGCGAGCGCGGCTCGTCTCGGTCTTGACGCGCACCGTCTTGCCGACGGCGCGCTCGAAGTGCTCGCGCCGCCGCAACGGCCGTTCGGGGCCCGGCGACGAGACCTCGACGCTGTAGGTGTCGAGGTACGGCCGGAGGACATTGGTGACGCGCGCGCAGAGTGCGTGGTCCACGCCCTGCGGATGGTCGACGAAGACGCAGAACCGCTCCTTGCCGTTCAGTTCGAGGGCGAGCACGTCGACGCCCGGCAGGGCGCCCTGAACCAGGCGCGTGACGTCGCGCTGGAGCGTTTTCTCCTTCTCGTGCACCGTGCTCGACAACTGATAACCACCCCCACAGACAAAAAGTGGGCGCCGCGCGCCCACCCGAAAACCAGCTCGAAATGGTGTCGGAAAGGTAGCAGAAACCCCGTTCCCAGGCCGAAATGCGGCCGATCAGGCGTAGATCCTGGCGGTGCGCAGATCCGCACGCACCGCGTCGACTTTTTCCTCCACGGGCGCATTCGCAGAGAGCAACGTAAACACGCCTGCGAACACGAGCACGGCAGACACGCCAAGGGCGATCTCCCAGTGGCCGACATTGTTCGTGGCCGGCCAGAAGGCGACCATCGGGACGAGCCAGAGCCAGGCGAAGCGCCGCCGTGCAAGCGCGATGGGCACGACGAGCAGCGCGTAGTAGTGAACCCACACGAGCGGCGAGAAGACGAGCGCGCACACAACGGCGGCACTGAACGCGCGTCGGTCACCCTCCATCCGGGTCGCGACGACGAACACTGCCGCCACCGCCAGCAGGTCCACCACCAGCGCCAGGCCCGGAACATGGAGCGGCGTGAGAACGGCGGCCGTCGAGAAGCCGGTCAGCTGCTCATGATCGAGCAGCAGTTGCAGCGCGTGCGGATACCAGCCGAAGTCGCGAAACCCCAACGCCGCCCACGGCAAGACGATGAGAGCAGCGGCGATCGAACCTGATGCGAGTGCCGCCCGCCAGCGGCGCGTGGCGAGGAGCCAGAAGAACAGCGGCCAGAGGAAGAGCTTGGCGACCACGGCGAGGGCAACCGCGCAGGAGAGGATCCACGTCCGTTCGCGATGCTTCCAGGCGAGCGCCAGGGCCAATGCCAGCAGGGGAGCAATCGTGCCGAGGCCGATCGCCTGCAGCATCGGCATCCAAAAGAGGAGAACGACGTAGCACCGGCGGTCCCCGATCCCGAGGAGTCGCAACGTCCCCCAGATCGCCGCGACCATGACGCATGCGTAAACCGCCGCGGCGACGGCGAACGGCAACAGCGCAAGTGGGACGAACAGGATCGCGACCAACGGCGGATAGACGAAGTAGGCCCGCGTGTCGAGGTCGAGTTCCGCGCGCGACGGGTAGATCCGTTGTCCTGACAACACATGGCGCCCCGCCTCCCAGAAGACCCTGAAGTCGAACATGCGATACGTGAAGAACGCGAGTGCGAGCAGGAGGACCCCGACCACATCGAGCGGACGCGGAACCCACCACGCCCGCTGGCCGGCCGGCCGGAGTCGAGAGAACGTCGCGCTCATAGGTCATCTATCGGCCCTGGCCGGTACCCGCTTGACTCCGCCTCTCAGAGCGTTGTCGAGCCCTACGCGTCGAGCACGACCGTCACGGGACCATCCGGTCAGGGAGGACCCACGGCAAGACCAGTCATTGTGCTCCGGCCCTCACCTGGTCTTGTACCGGTCAGGTCTCAAGGATGATCGTCACCGGCCCGTCGTTCACCAGCTCGACCTGCATCCTGGCGCCGAAGACCCCCGTCTCCGTCTGTACGCCCAACTCCCGGAAGGCTCGGCAGAACCGCTCATCGATCGGTCCGGCGACTTCGGGCCCGGCGGCGAGGTGGAAGCCCGGCCGAGTTCCCTTCTGGCGTTTGCTATCCGCCAGGAGCGTGAACTGGCTGACGACGAGCGCCGAGCCTCCGACGTCCAACAACGAGCGGTCGAACTTCCCCTCGTCGTTGTCGAAGACGCGCAGTTTCGCGATCTTCTGCGCGAGCCGGTCGGCTGTCTCCTCGTCGTCGCCTTCGGCGACCCCGAGGAGGACGCAGAGACCGGGCCCGATCGCCCCTCCGGGACTCGACGATGCCCGGCTGACGCGTTGGACGACCGCTTTCACTCGCCGGCGTCGAGGAGTGCCTGCACCGCGTCGAGGATCTCCGCGGCGACCGTCTCCTTGCGCGCCCGTGAGACGTGGCGCTCGCTCTCGCGCGTGATCAGGACGACCTCGTTGTCGACTGCGTCGAAGCCGATTCCAGGCTGCCCGACGTCGTTGAAGACGACGAGATCTGCGTTCTTCGTCTGGAGCATCGCCCGCTTGCGCGCGAGCCCCGCCTCGCCGTGCTCGGCCCCGAAGGCAACGAGGATCTGGCCGGGTTGCTTGCGGGCGCCGAGCGTCTGCGCGATGTCCGTCGTCGGCTCGAGGTCGACCGTCCACGTTCGCTCGTCCTTCGCCCGCTTGCCGGTGAGCGGCGCCGGCGCATAGTCGGCAACGGCCGCCGCGAGCAGGGCGACGTCGACGTCGACGAGCGCGACGGCCGCGTCGAGCATCGACTCGGCTGAGGGAGTCGGGATCACCTCGACCCCGTGCGGGGCCGGCACCGCCAGATTGGCGGCCAACAGAACGACCTCGGCGCCACGACGGCGGGCCTCCTCGGCGAGGGCGACCCCCATCCGGCCGGACGAGCGGTTGCCGACGAAGCGGACGGTGTCGATCGGCTCGCGCGTCCCGCCGGCGGTGACCAGCACCCGCCGCCCCAGCAGCGGGCCGGGTGCCAGCAGCTGGCCGGCGCGCGCAGCGATCTCGTCGGGCTCCGACAGCCGCCCGACCCCCCACTCGCCCTCGGCCATCTCGCCTTCGTCCGGGCCGATCAGCTCCACGCCGCGAGCGCGCAGGAGCTCGACATTCGCGCGGGTCGCGGGGTTCGCCCACATCCGTGGGTTCATCGCCGGGGCGACGAGGACCGGCCCGCGATGCGCGAGGGCGGCCTCCGTCAAGAGGTTGTCGGCGATGCCGTGTGCGAGCTTCGCGAGCGTGTTCGCGGTGCAGGGGGCGACCACGAGCAGGTCGGCGCGGGTCAAATGGGGATAGACGTCCTCTGCAGGAGACCGCCGCGCCAACGCCAGAAACGTCTCTTCCGTGACGAACCGTTGCGCGCCGGGCGTAACGAGGGGCACGACGTCATGCCCCGCCTTGACGAGCAGGCGCGTGAGCTCGCACGCCTTGTAGGCGGCGATTCCTCCGCTGACGCCAAGCAACACCCGGGCCATGCCCGAAGTGTGACTGAAGCGACTTACTTCTTCGAGTACTCGTAGACGATCTTGCCCTCGGCAGTCTCCTCGAGGGCCATCGTCAGGTAGTTCTTCGAGCGGGACTCGATCAGCGGAGGCGCGAACTCGTCGAACGTGCCCTCGCCGAGCTGGTGGTGGTAGTTGTTGATCTGCCGCGCGCGCTTGGCGGCGACGATGACCAGCGCGTAGCGCGAGTCGACCTGTTCCATCAGCTCATCGATGCGTGGGTGGATCATGGCCGGGCCATGGTAGCGGCACTGTCGAGCGACCGGGCGACGATGCGTGCAAGGTCGTCTGCGGCCCGCTTCCGATCGTCGTTCTGCACGACGAAATCGAACTGGTCCTGCTGCTCGAGTTGCCTGCGGGCGGTCGCGAGCCGCTCGTCGATCACGCCCGAGCTCTCGGTCGCGCGTTCCCGGAGCCGCCGGTCGAGTTCCTCGACCGGCGCGGTGACGAAGATCGTGACGGCCCCCGGGACGCGCGACTTGACCCGGAGGGCGCCGTCGGTCTCGAGCTCCAGGAGCGGCGCCTTACCGGCCCCGCGAAGGCGGTCGATCTCGGAATTCAGCGTCCCGTAACGGTTTCCGACGTAGTCCACCCACTCCAGGAACTCTCCTGCCACGACCCTCCGGTCGAACTCGTCGCGGCCGAGGAACCAGTAGTGGACGCCGTCTTCCTCGCCGGGCCGCTGTGGCCGCGTCGTCGCCGAAACCGCAAGCGCGAGCTCTGGAAACCGCGGCAGGACGAGCTGGATGAGCGTGCCCTTGCCGGCGCCCGAAGGCCCGGTGACCACGAAGACCGGTGTGCTACCGGTTGAAGAGGCCAATCAGCTCGTGACGCTGGCGGTCGGAGAGGCCGCCGACCGTCTTCGACTGGCTGATGCGACACGTGTTCAGGAGGCGCGCCGCCTTGACGCGGCCGAATTTCGGAACCGCCATGAGCATGTCGAAGACCTTCGCCGTCGAGACGAACTCCGGCGGCTCGCGAAGGATCTCCTCGATCGACATGGCACCGGACTTCAGATCTTTTTTGAGCTGTGCGCGCTTGACGCGGATGTCGTTCGCTCGCTTGAGGGCTTCCATGCGTTGGTCGAGCGAACGGACGGGAGCCTGAACCTGGACTTGGGGGGTCATGAGCGGAGCATCCTACCAACCCTGCAGCCGTGTGCAACCACCACCTGTAGACCTCAGTTTTCCATTTTGACAACAGTATCGAATGCTGCGCAGAAAGCATCATCGGGTGACTCGAAACCTGCAAGTGCCGCTTCGGCGACGAGTTCGTCGCGCACGCGCTGCGGTGCGAACGGATCAGCGAACAGGATCGTCCCGAGCGCGACGTGTGTTGCGCCGCACGCGATCAGCTCGAGCGCGTCGCGTCCCGTCTGCACTCCTCCCATGCCGACGATCGGCAGTTGCGTCACTCTCCGCGCAGCACGGACCGCCGCGAGTGCGACGGGTTTCAGGGCCGGACCCGAGTACCCGCCCGACCCCCGCGCGAGGATCGGACGAAGGTCCCCGTCGAGCGCGACACCGCGCAATGTGTTGACGAGACTGAGACCGTCGGCGCCCGCCGCCTCGACTGCACGGACGGTTTCCTCGAGGTCCGACGAATGCGGAGAAAGCTTGGCGTAGAGCGGTTTCTTGGTCATCTCGCGGCACTCGGCGACGATCTCGGCGGCGCTCTCCGGTGCCTCGTCAACGTTCGGGCAGGAGAGGTTCAACTCGATGCACGCGACGTCGTCGCGTGTCAGTCGCTCGCATGTTTCTGCGTACTCACGAGCAGTAAAACCGCCGACCGAGACCCACACCGACGCGTGCGTCACTTCGATGATTCGAGGGAGCGTCTCGGCGAGAAATCGTTCCCGGCCGGGGTTCGCCAGACCGATCGCGTTGAGCATTCCGAGCTCCGTCTCGGCGATGCGAACGGGTGCGTTTCCGTCACGCGCCTCCGGTGTCACCGTTTTCGTCACGAACGCGTCGAGTCCCGCAACAGTGGCGGGCGCGGTCAGCGCATCGAGGCAGCCGCTCGCGTTCAGGAGGTGCACAGGACGGGTCCCTCCACGCAGAGTCTCTTCAATTCCCCGTCGATCTCGACGACGCAGCCGTAACACGCACCGTAGCCGCAGGCCATCGGCGCCTCCCACGCGAGTTGCGCCTCGGGCGCAAGCGCTCGGACGGCGGCGAGCATCGGCTCGGGTCCGCAGGCGAGCACGTCGCGTCCGGTCGGCAGCACCTCCGTGACGAGCACGGGATCGATCACGACCTCGGCCTGCGGGAGGAGTGCAGCGGCTTCGGCGTGCCGCTCCGACCTGAAGCCGAGCACTGCAGGTGGATGCTCGAGCGCTTCCGAGAGGTACGGCAGCGGCGCAATGCCGATGCCGCCGCCGACGAGCACCGGGCGCGGCACGTCCAGCCGGAATCCGTTGCCGAGCGGCCCGAAGACATGGATCGTCTCGCGCGGCTCGAGAGCTGCGAGCGCCTGCGTACCCGGTCCGACTGGATCGAGCAGGAAGGCCAGTTCTCCCGGCGGGGCGAGGCACAACGACATCGGCCGTGGCAGCACGCGGCCGGGCGCCTCCAGCATGAAGAACTGCCCCGGCACCCCCGGCGCGATCCGCCCGCGCTCGACCCGAACGAGCGCGTACGGGCCGACCGGCTCGACGGCGACGACCCTAAGACGCTCGCGCGCCGGTCTCGACATCGATCCGCTCCTGCAGCGAGAGCGCCGTCTCGGCCCGGGCATTCGCAATCGCGTGCACGGCGGCCGTGGCGGCGGCGATGGTGGTCACGCAGGGGACGCGGGCGGAGAGCGCCGATTCCCGGATCAGGTAGCCGTCTGAGCGCGGCTCCGGCCCACCGTCGGGCGTGTTCACGATCAGGTTGCAGCGTCCGCGCCGGATCAGGTCGACGACGCTCGGCGCATCGCCGCTCTCGTTGACGCGGCGAACCTGGTCGACGTCCAGCCCGGCTCCGCGCAGCGTGCGAGCTGTTCCAGCGGTGGCGTACAGCTGGAAGCCGAGCCCGGCAAACGCCGCCGCGACCGGGATCGCGCTCGCCTTGTCAGCGTCACGCACGGACAGGAACACGGCGCCTTCCCGCGGGAGCGGCCGTCCGGCCGCGCGCTCCGCCTTCTCGAGCGCCGTCGGCAGGTCGTTCGCGCTCGCCATCACCTCGCCGGTCGCCCGCATCTCCGGTCCGAGCACCGGGTCGGCGCCGGGGAAGCGCGCAAACGGGAGCACAGCCGCCTTCACGCTGACCTGGCTCGGCCGGCGCTCGGCCGGCAGGCGCAGATCGGCGAGGCGTGCGCCGGCAGCCAGCTCGCACGCAGCCGCGACGAGGTTGACGCCGGTCGCCTTGGAGGCGAAGGGAACCGTGCGCGAGGCACGCGGGTTGACCTCGAGGACGAACACCTGATCGTCGGCGACGGCGAACTGGACGTTCAGCAGCCCGACCACGCCGAGCGCGGGGCCGAGCCGTCTGACGATCGCCTCGATCTCGGCCGTCGCCGACGACGTCAGCGATTGAGCCGGCAGCACACAGGCCGAGTCGCCGGAATGCACGCCGGCTTCCTCGACGTGCTGCATCACCGCAGCGACGTATGTCTCTTCGCCGTCGCAGAGAGCATCGACGTCGATCTCGACGGCGTTCTCGAGAAAGCGGTCGACCAGCGTCGGCCCGTCGACACCTGAAAACGCCGCCCGGACCTGCTCGGCGTCGTGGCAGACACGCATCGCGCGGCCGCCGAGCACGTAGGACGGACGGACGAGCACCGGGAAGCCGATCCGCCCCGCGAGCGCAACCGCTTCGTCGCCCGTTGCCGCGATCCCCCAGCTCGGACAGCGCACGCCGAGGCGGTCGAGCAGGCTCCCGAAGCGCTCCCGGTCCTCTGCGAGGTCGACGGCGTCGAACGGCGTTCCGAGAATCCGGAAACCGGCTGCTTCGATCGCGCGCGCGAGCTTCAGCGGCGTCTGACCACCGAACTGGATGACGACGCCCTCCGGCTGCTCGCGGTCGCAGACGGCGAGGACCGACGGCGCGTCGAGGGGCTCGAAGTAGAGTCGATCCGACGTGTCGTAGTCGGTCGACACCGTCTCCGGGTTGCAGTTGATCATGACCGCCTCGTAGCCGAGTGCGCGGAACGCCTGTACCGCGTGCACGCAGCAATAGTCGAACTCGACGCCCTGCCCGATCCGGTTCGGCCCCGAGCCGAGAATGACCACGCGGCGCCCTCCCTCTGCCGGCGGCTGCTCGTCGCGCTCTCCCCAGGTCGCGTAGTAGTAGTTCGACTCCGCGTGTACCTCGCCGGCGCACGAATCGATGCGACGGTAGACGGGGCTCCCGGTTGCCTGCTTCGCCTCTTCGGCCTCCAGGGCTTCGAGCTCACGCTCGAAGAACGGGTGCAGGTTCTCCGGCTGCCAGACGAAGTCACCTTCGAGCCCGCGCTTGGCTTTCACGAATGCCTCGATGAACGTGCGCCCGATGCCCATCGTCTCCCCCACCGACTTCATCTGGGTGCCGAGCGTCGGGTCCGCGCCGGGGAACTTCTCGAATGCGAAGCGAGGGATCTTGACGACGACGTAGTCGAGGGTCGGCTCGAAGCTCGCCGGCGTCGTCCCGGTGAGATCGTTGGGGATCTCGTCGAGCGTGTACCCGACGGCGAGCTTTGCCGCGACCTTGGCGATCGGATAGCCCGTGGCCTTCGAGGCGAGCGCCGAGGAGCGCGAGACGCGCGGATTCATCTCGATCACGCGCAGCTCCCCGGTCGAGCGGCTCCGCGCGAACTGGATGTTCGAGCCGCCGGTGTCCACGCCGACGGCGCGCACGACGGCGATCGCCGCGTCGCGGAGCTCCTGGTACGCCTCGTCGCTGAGCGTCATCTGCGGCGCGACCGTCACGGAGTCTCCCGTGTGCACGCCCATCGGATCAAGGTTCTCGATCGAGCAGACGATCACGACGTTGTCGATCCGGTCGCGGACGACCTCGAGCTCGAACTCGTCCCAGCCGCGCACGGACTCCTCGACCAGCACCTGGGAGATCGGCGACTCCGCCAAACCGCGCTCGACCTGACGCTCGAGCTGCTCGGCCGTGTCGGCAAACCCGCCGCCATGGCCGCCGAGCGTGAACGCCGGCCGCACGACAGCCGGCAGCGCGACGCCGTCGAGGTCGTCGGCCGACGTGACGATGCGCGACGTCGGCACCCTCAGCCCGCAGCCCTCGACGGTCTGCTTGAAGAGCTCGCGGTCTTCGGCCCGCTGGATCGCCTCGATGCGGGCTCCGATCAACTCGACGCCGAGCTCGCGCAGGATCCCGGCGGCATCGAGTTCCCGGGCGAGGTTCAGCGCCGTACCGCCACCCATCGTCGGAAGCAGCGCATCCGGTCGTTCACGGCGCAGCACCCCGGTGACGCCTTCGAGATCGAGCGGCTCCAGGTACGTCCGGTCGGCGAAACCAGGGTCGGTCATGATCGTGGCCGGGTTCGAGTTGACCACGATCGTGCGGTACCCGTCCTCGCGCAGCACCTTGAGCGCCTGACAGCCCGCGTAGTCGAACTCGGCGGCCTGCCCGATCACGATCGGCCCGGAGCCGATCAGGCAGATCGAGTGGATGTCCGTGCGCCTAGGCAGCTGTCCTCAGCTCCTCCACCCACCCGGAGATGATCGACGCCGCATCGTGAGGGCCGGGCGAGGCCTCGGGATGGAACTGCGCGGAACGCGCGCGGTCGCCGGGATAGTCGAGCCCTTCGACCGTTCCGTCGTAGAGCGAACTGTGGGTGACATTCGCGTCGTCAGCCGCCTCGACGGCAAAACCGTGGTTCTGCGAGGTGACGAGCACCCTGTTCGAGGCGCGCGCGAGTACCGGGTGGTTCGCGCCGCGGTGGCCGAACGGCAGCTTGAACGTCTTGCGGCCGGTCGCGACGGCCAGAAGCTGATGACCGAGGCAGACGCCGAGGATCGGCGTCCGGCCGAGCAGATCGCTCACCACGCGCGTCTCCTCGCGAAGCGGTGCCGGGTCTCCCGGCCCCGGGGAGAGAAGCACTCCGTCGTAGCCGGCGAGCGTGTCCGCATCGACGTCGTGTGGAAACACGTCCACAGCGGCGCCGTTCGCGGCGAGGCGCCGCAGGATCGAGCGCTTACAGCCGTAGTCGACGACGCCGACACGCACATCGCCGGCCTCCTCGAACGTGTAGGGCTTTCGCGTCGACACTCCCGCGACGAGTGCCGCACCCGCCATCTGCGGCTGGCACCGCACCGCGGTCAAGACCTCATCGACGTCCTCGCCGTCGCTGACGAGCGCACCGCGCATGACTCCCCGATCGCGGAGGTGGAGCACGAGTGAGCGCGTGTCGACGCCTGTCAGCGCGACGACGCCCTGCTCGTGCAGCCAGTCGGTCCAATGCGGGCCGCGCGCGGCTCGCATCAGGACCCCGCGCACATGAGGTCGGTGCGACTCGGAGCGCGACTCGGCGGTGCCGTAGTTGCCGACCATCGGGGCGGTGAAGCAGACGAGCTGACCCTCGAAGCTCGGGTCGGTCGCGACCTCCTGGTATCCGCTCATCGAGGTCGTGAAGACGGCCTCGCCGAAGGCGAACCCACGCGCGCCGACCGATTCTCCGGCGAAGACCTCGCCGTCCTCGAGCACGAGATGCCCGCTCATGTCTGGTGCGCCACTCTCCCGGCGGCAATCGTCACGAGCACCCGGCTCGTCAGGCGCCGGCCGAGCAGCCACGAGTTGGACGAGCGGGAGCGGAAGCCACCCGCGTCGACGCGCCAGCTCGCCGCGAGGTCGAGCAGTGTCAGGTTCGCGGAAGCGCCGACGGCGACACGCGGCCGGTCGAGCCCGAAGATCGCGGCGGGGCCGGCCGACAGTCGTTCGAGCAGTTTCTCGAACGAGAGCAGGCCGGGCTCGACCAGCTCGCTGTAGAGGACGGAGAATGCCGTCTCGAGGCCTGTGACACCGAACGGCGCCGACTCGAACGGGACGTCCTTCTCCTCCGGGCTGTGCGGAGCGTGGTCGGTTGCGATCGCGGCAATCGTCCCGTCGCGCACCGCTTCGACGAGCGCCGCACGATCGCTTTCCGAGCGCAGCGGCGGGTTCATCTTCAGATTCGGGTCGAGCGTGCGGATCGCCTCGTCGCTGAGACAGAGGTGATGCGGCGTCGCCTCCGCCGAGGCACGGACGCCGGCCGACTGGGCGCGGCGAAGATGGTCGACGGACTCGCGCGCCGAGAGGTGCATCAAATGCACCGGCTGGCCGGTGTCAGCGGCCAGATCGACGTCGCGGGCAACCATCAGGCTCTCACCGAGCGACGGCCAACCGCCGAGACCGAGCTCCGCAGCCACCGCCCCGGCGTGCGCATGGCCACCGCGCGTCAGAGATTGCTCCTCGCAGTGCACGGCGATCCGGCGGCCCGTGATCGCGTTGTACTGCAGCGCGCGGCGCATCACCCCGGCATCGGCGACGGGACGCCCGTCGTCGGTGAAGGCGGCTGCGCCGGCGTCTGCCAGCGCCCCGAGCTCGGCGAGCTCCGCGCCGTCCTGCCCGCGGGTAACGGCGGCCATGAACCCGACCGGGATGTGCGCCTCCGCAACCGCGCGCGCCTGAAGGCCGCGAAGCACGTCGGGGTCGTCGACGACCGGATCCGTGTTCGGGATCGCGAGGATCGCGCAATAGCCGCCGGCCGCAGCCGCGGCGCTGCCGGTGGCGATGGTCTCTTCGTCCTCCCGACCCGGCGTTCGCAGGTGCACATGCGGATCGACGAAGGCGGGAACGAGCACGCGTCCCGTGCCGTCGAGAACGGTGTGCTCATTGCGGTCGAGGTCGCGGCCGATTGCCGCGATGACGCCGTTGTCGATCCGCACGTCGAGCGTCGCGTCGATTCCCTCCACAGGGTCGAGCACGCGCGCGCCGCGCACGACGAGGTTTTCGGACCCGCTCGGACCCGCGAGGATCACGCGACCTCCGCCGTCGCCTCGACGGCGACAGGGCCAGAGGTGAGCAGGTCGTAGAGCACCGCCATCCGTACGACGAGCCCGGAGCGCACCTGTTCGACGATGAGCGAGGCGTCCGAATCGGCGACGCGCGCGTCGAGCTCGACTCCCCGGTTCATCGGGCCGGGGTGCATGACGCGCTGGCCGCGGCGCAACCGCTCCGCTCTGATTCCCCACCGCGCGCTGTACTCGCGCAGGCTGGGGACGAAGTTCGCCCCCGGAAGCATGCGCTCACGCTGCATCCGCAGGACGTAGACGAGGTCGGCGTCGGCGATCGCTCCGATCTCATGTGTCGCCGGCGCAAGTCCGTCCGGTAGAAGCGTCGGCGGGCCGACGAGCACCGCGCTCGCGCCTACAAGGTGGAGGGCCTGGACGAGGGACCGCGCAACACGTGAGTGCAGAACGTCGCCGACGATCGCGACGTGCAGGCCCTCGAGATGCCCGAATGCCTCGTGCATCGTGTGCAGGTCGAGGAGCGCTTGCGTCGGATGTTGGTGCTTCCCGTCGCCTGCGTTGACGACACACGCATCGGCGAGTCCTGCGACGAAAGCGGCGGCGCCGGCTTCGGGGTGCCTGATCACGATCACGTCGGGGTCGTACGCCGACAGCGTCAGGGCGGTGTCCTTCAGCGATTCGCCTTTGTCGACCGACGAGCCGCTGGACTTGAGCGTCAGCGTGTCGGCCGAGAGCCGCTTCGCGGCGAGCTCGAACGACGAGCTCGTTCTCGTCGACGACTCGTAGAAGACGTTCAGGACGAGCCGGCCGCGCAGCGTCGGCAGCTTCTTGTTGTCGCGTTCCTGCGACAGCGCGAACGACCGTGCACGGGAAAGGAGACGCTCGATGTCGTCGCGTGTCAGATCGCCGATCGACAACAGGTGGCGCCGGGCATCCGACGGAGGGACGAGGTCACCGCCCACGACGCGAAGGTCGGTCACTCCCCCACCTCCTCCGGGCCTGAGACGAGGAGCACGCGATCGACCTCGTCGACCTCGACCAACTCGACCTGCACGCGCTCGCCGTGAGCGGTCGGGAGATTCTTGCCGACGTAGTCGGGCCGGATCGGCAGCTCGCGGTGGCCGCGATCGGCGAGCACGGCGAGCTGCACCCGATCGGGACGGCCGAACTCGAAGAGACCGTCGATCGCGGCGCGAATCGTCCGCCCGGTGTAGAGAACGTCGTCGACCAGGATGACCGTCCGACCCTCGAGCTCGAAGTCGAGCTTCGTGTCGCGCACAACAGGCTGTGCATGCCGCGGAGGCCTGCCGGCGCGGACGTGGACGTCGTCGCGGTGAAAGGTGATGTCGAGCTGGCCGAGCGCGAGCAGCTCTCCGGAGCGCTCCTCGACGAGGCGGCGCAGGCGATGCGCGAGTGGGACACCGCGCGTGTGGATGCCGACCAGCGCGACCACGCCAAGGTCCTCGTTGCGCTCGATGATCTCGTGCGCGATCCGGGAGAGCGTCCGGCTGATCGCCTCGTCGTCGAGCAAGATCTTCGACGCCGGACTGACGGCAGGGTGAGACATTCGACTCCTTTCCGGCCTCGCAGGACCGGGTTAAAGGCGCTTCGGTTCGGACGCAGTGTAGGCGATCCGGCCGGACGGAGTAGTCTGCGCCGTCGTGGACGACGCGCTGCTCAGCCGGTACGCCAAGTTGATCGTCGAGGTCGGCACGAACGTCCAGCCGGGACAGGACGTGCTGATCATCGCCGCGCCGGAGTCCGCGAGACTCGTACGAGCCGTCGCAGCGCAGGCCTACGCACGCGGTGCGCGCTTCGTCGACCCGTGGTACTTCGACCCGCAGGTGAAACGGATTCGGGCGCTGACGGCGGCTCCCGAGACCCTCGAGTTCGTTCCGCCCTGGGTCGGAAGCAGGCTGACGCGGCTCGGCGAAGGGCACGGCGTGCGGATCTCGATCTCACCGAATGCGCCGCCCGGGCTGATGAACGGCGTCGATCCCGCGAAAGCGGGCCTCGATCAGTTGCCCAGTGTCCCGCAGCACCTCGAGGTGATCAACGCGAAGACGACGAACTGGTGCGTCGTCCCGTGGGCGACACCTGCGTGGGCGACCTTCGTCCATCCGGACCTCGACGAAGCCGCGGCGCTCGCTGCCCTGTTCGACGAGCTCGTGTACGTGCTCCGGCTCGACGAGACCGACGCGGAGGCTGCCTGGAGCACGCGTTTCGCCGAGTTGCACACCGCCGGGCAGAAGCTGGACGCCCTCCAACTCGACGCCCTTCGGTTCGAAGGGCCGGGAACCGACCTCACGGTGGGCCTGCTCCCGACGTCGCACTTCGCGGGCGAGGAGCCCGGCGCGACGACGATCGACGGGATCGTCTTCCACGCGAACATTCCGACCGAGGAGGTGTTCACGACGCCCGACCCCGAACGGGTCGAGGGCGTCGTCACCGCGACGAAACCGCTCGACCTGAGCGGAACCGTCGTCGACGGGCTCCGGATTCGGTTCGAAGGCGGGCGCGCGGTCTCGATCGAAGCCGACGAAGGCGCCGAGGCGCTGCGGGCTCGCACCGCGAAAGACGCCGGCGCGGCTCGTCTCGGCGAGGTTGCGCTCGTCGACCGCGAGGGCCGGATCGGCAAGACCGGCACAGTGTTCTTCAACACGCTCCTCGACGAGAACGCGGCGAGCCACATCGCGCTCGGGAACGCCTACGCGACGGCGGTCGGCGACCCGGACCGCGACCGCATCAACAAGAGCGGCATCCACATCGACTTCATGATCGGCGGCGACGACGTGGCCGTCACCGGGCTGACTCGGGACGGTCGCGAGGTGCCCGTCCTGCAGGGCGGCAGCTGGCAGATCTGATCCGCCGGCACCGCCGGTCCTGAGGAGCCTCGAGGCAGTCTCGCGGCGGAATCAGGCACCGGCCGGCGCCGCTTCGCTCGGCGAGCCGGAATCGCGGACCTCCGACCTGCCACGGGCGGGCCTTGCTCCACGGCGCACGAGCTTCGGCACCCCTCGCTCGGCGTACGGCACCTCGATCACGTCGAAATCGCGCGGGACGACCGTGTTCGCGAAGAAGCCCGTCGCCTCGGCGAGCAGCTCGGGCCCGAAGAACCTCGGCGAGACGTGCGTCAATGCCAGCAGTCGCACGCCTGCAGCCTGAGCAGCCTCAGCCGCCTGGCGCGCGGTCGAGTGCAGCGTGTCTGCGGCACGATCCCGCTCGTCCTCGCTGAACGTCGCCTCGTGCACGAGCACGTCCGCGTGCTCGGCAGCGGCCCGCACCGATTCGACGGGCGCGGTATCGCCGGGGATGACGACGCGCCGGCCGGCCCGTGCGGGCCCGACCACCTCGTGCGCTGCGAGCACCCGTCCGTCGGGGAGCGTCACCGACTCGCCCCGCTGCAGTGCGCCGCGCTCGGGCCCGACGGGGACGCCGAGGGCATCCGCGGTCTCGTTGTCGAACCGGCCCGGCCGTGCGTCCTCGTCGAGCGACCAGCCGACCGAGGAGACGCCGTGGTCGACCGGGAACGCGAGTAGCCGGTAGCCGTCGCGCTCGAGCGCGTCTCCCGGACGCACCTCGACCAGCTCGAGCGGGTACGAGAGCTTCCCGAACACGCGCCGGAGACTCGCGAAGAGGTCGTCGAGCCCCGCTGGACCGTAGATCGTGAGTGGAACGGTGCGCTGCCGCAGCTGGAACGTCTTCAGCATTCCGGGCAGACCGAGGTAGTGATCGCCGTGGAAGTGCGTGATGAAGATCTCCTCCAGGTCGGGCAGTCCGACCGTGGAGCGCATCAGTTGCCGCTGCGTCCCTTCACCGCAGTCGAAGAGCATGCGGTCTCCCCCGCGGCGCACGAGCAGCGCGGTGGGCGCGCGGCTCGCAGTCGGTGCGCTGCCCGAGGTCCCCAGGAAGACGAGGTCGAGGTCCACGCGTCGATTGTGTCCGAGCGCGAGGCGCGTCGGTGAAGAGATCTACGGCAGGACGAGCTTCTGCCCCGCGCGCACGTCGGCTCCCGGCAGGTGATTCGCACGCTCGATGCGCCAGACCGCATTGCGGACGTCGCCCGAGTAGTGGCGTTGTGCAATCGACCAGAGGGTGTCGTACGGACGAACGGTGACTACCTGCTTCGCCCCGTGCGCCTGGGACGAACGGGCGACGGCGCTCCACACGAGGAAGGCGAGCCCTGCGATGAGGAAGATGCGGACGAACATGTGTTCGCCATGCTAGCGAACACGTGTTCGTCTTGTCAAGTGTCCTTAGAAGACGGCCCCACGGGCGGCGACGACAGCCTTGTGGGCGAGCTGCCGCGCCATCGCCGTGCCCCCATCCGAGACGTGAGCCGCGGCGGGCGAGAACCACGACGCCTCGCCGGTCGGACAAGCCCCGCCCGTCCTTGCGAGCTCGGCGGAGAACGTCATCGCCGACAGTTTCGGGACGAAGCCCGCGTAAAACAGCCCGCTCTGCCAGCCGGCCAGCGACGTCTCGTCGACGAGCTTGAAGATGTTGACCTTCGTGACGTCGGCGTCGCAGAGCGCGTAGTCGACGAGCTTCGTGTACCACGCGGACTGATACGCCTCCGAGCCTGTCTCCGCAACTCCGGCAGCATTCTCGAGCCCGGCATACGCGGCGGCCACCCCGGGCGCGGGTGTCGTCTGGATGCCGACCTCGTTCAGGCTGACGGGCAGGCGGCCGGGGCCGACCGTCCGCTGTGCGGTGCCTGCGAAGGCGGAGTAGAACGCCTGATAGGCGCGAGGTAGGTTGACGACGCTGAACGACGTTGCGCCCGGATACCCGGTCTCGAACGGCAGCGTCTGCGGAATCGGGTATGGGTGCAGATCGAGCCCGTCCATGAGCGGCTTCACCCGCCCGCTCGACCGGTACCACTGCCCGAGGAAGCGGAGCCAGTCGACCGGGTTCGTTGCCCGCGGGCTGGACCCGTCCGTCGGCACCGGGTTTCCGCGGGGCGACAGACCGAGCCCCCACACGAAGATCGTCGGGTCGATTGCCTTCAGCGCGTCGTACGTGGCCGCCAGGAACGCTCCACAGCGGGCAGCGGAGACGTTCTGGCCGCGCACGTACTGCGGGTTCGCGAACAGGCTCGTGTTGCACTCGTTCATGACGACGTACTCGCGAACCTGCGGGTAGGCCTGCGCCAGCTCGGCCACCCACGCCGCAAAACGACCGACGTTGGCGGGGCTCGCGAGCGCGGACGAGTGCCGCGGGTAGACGTCGAAGGTGACGTTGACGCCGGCCGCGGCGGCCGCTTCGAGCGAGGCGGGCAGAAAGTCGGCTTCGTTGCCCTCGAACCCGGTCGGCGACGACTCGTCCCAGCGCAAGGTCATCGAGTCGGAGGTCATCCCGACGCTGCGGAGAGTCGTCCAGAACGGTCCGTTGCCGTTCTCGTACTTGCCTGCGTCGTCGTTCACGCCCCAGACGATCGGGTTTGCCGACGCGCCGGCGACACCCGTGCCGAGCAGGGCGATGAGAGCCGCAAGTACTGCAAGACGCTTCACGTTGACGTCGTGGTGTTCGAGGGTCGGACGGGCCTACCTGTGTAGCACGGGCTCGAGCGCATCGACAAGCTTGGCGGCCCCGAAGCGCACCGGGTCGTCGGCGGGAAGCCCCGTCGCGTCCTCCGCCTCGTCGACCGCACGCCTCGCCGCTGGCTCGTCCAGGTGCCGGGTGTTGAGCGCGACACAATGCACCGCGGCCTGCCGCGGCAGCAGGCTGATCCGCTCGTGGAGCGTGACGAGCTCGGCCAGCGGCGGAATCGGGAAGCGCGCGTCGCCGTCGACGATCGTGGCGCCACCCATGTGGCAGAGCACGTAGCCGTGCGGCGCCGAACCGTGAATCAACCCCAGCGTGACACCGGAGTACGCGGGATGGAGCAACGAGCCCTGGCCCTCGACGAACAGCACCTCGCCTCCGCGCTCGACCCCTTCGACGACGAGCCGCTCGGCGGCGCCTGCGATGAAATCGGCGATCACAGCATCGACGGCGATCCCCCATCCTGCGATCGCGATCCCGGTCTGACCGGTCGGGACGAACTCGCTGCGGATTCCGCGGCGCCGCGCTTCGAGGTCGAGCTCGAGCGCAACCGTCATCTTTCCGATCGCGCAGTCGGAGCCGACGGTGAGGATCGTCGTCGCCCCGTGCGCCAGGTTCGCGCCGCTGGGAACGTCGAGCCCGTCCGGCGGCCGGCGCAGGTCGCGCAGTTCCGCGCCGTTCTCCGCAGCCAGGGCAACGAGCTCGGGATCGTTCGAGACGAACTGGTGCAGCCCGCTTTCAAGGTCGAGCCCGGCCGCGAGGCAGTCCTTGAGGAGCTCGCGCCAGGCAGGCGGAAAGCGCCCGCCCTGCGTCACGACGCCGACGAGCGCGGTCGTCGGCCCGAACGGAATCGCCTCCTCGACCGACGCGACGCGCGGAAGGCCGTAGAGGCTCTGTACATCGCTCGCGGAGTCGAGAACGGCGACGATCTCTTCGGGCCGATAGCGCATCACCCCATGCGCGGTCTTGCCGAAATGCGGATCATCCGACAGCCCTTCGGCGAGGATCAGGAGCCTACGCGGGCGTGACACCGAGTCCCGGGCCGTTTGCCGGCAACTGCACGCCGTCGCTGAACACGACGCCCGGTGACGGATCGTCGGCGAGGAGCAGGTTGCCGTCGAGGTCGACGTGATCCATGAGCGACGCGATGTGGGCCCCGGCAGCGATTCCGAGCCCCGACTCGATCATGCAGCCGAGCATCACACCGAGGTCGAGTGCGCGGGCTGCAGCGACCATGCGTACCGCTTCGCGGATGCCGCCCGACTTCGCCAGCTTGATGTTGATCCCGTGCGCGCGCTCGGCGCAGGCCGCTACGTCGGCGAGCGTGTGGCAGTCCTCGTCGACGTAGATGGGCACGGGCGACCGTCGCTTCAACTCCGGTCCGCCTGGATCGGCGGCGACCAGCGGCTGCTCGCAGTACTGGATGTCCAGCTGCGGAATGTTCTCGAGCGCCTCGTCGAGCACCCATGCCTCGTTCACGTCGCACTGCAGTGGCAGCTCCGTCACAGCGCGGACTGCACCCACCCGTTCGACGTCGAGGCCGTCGCGTCCGCCGAGCTTCAGCTTGAGTCGCTTGAACCCGCGCGACGCGATCTTCTCGGTGCGCCTCGCCATGTCGTCCGGGTCGCCGAGCCAGATCGTCCACGAGGTCGGCGGCCCGGCGCGCGGCAGGCCGAGGAGCTTGTGCACCGGCAGGCCGGTCAGCTTGCCCTGCAGGTCGTGGAGAGCCGCATCGACCGCGGAGCGCGCGGCCTGCTCCCCCGGCGGCAGCCTGGCCCAGATCTCGTCCAACGCGAACGGGTCGTCCCCCACTTCGAGCCCGTCGAGCCAGGCCAACGCCGACGCGGCCGACTCGTTGTAGCGCTCGATCGGCGCTGCCTCGCCGAAACCGGACACGCCGCCGTGCTCGATCTCAACCTGCACGACTTCTGCCTCGTCCTCCGAGCTGCGAGAGATCGTGAACGTCTCCGCGAGCCGGAGTGTGACCACGCGGGCGCTCAAATCCACGGGGGCTACACTAGTGACCCCGCGCCCGTAGCTCAGGGGATAGAGCGTTCGCCTCCGGAGCGAAAGGCCGCAGGTTCGATTCCTGCCGGGCGCATCCTGACCCACGTGCCGGTGCGCTAGCCCGCATCGTTACGTGGGTCGGGAATGACCGAGACGGCATGCAGGTGCGTCGCGTGCATACCGGCGGCGGAGGGCCCGGCACGGAGGAGCAACCGG
This sequence comes from uncultured Thermoleophilia bacterium, assembly GCA_963708505.1. Classification (GTDB taxonomy): domain Bacteria; phylum Actinomycetota; class Thermoleophilia; order Gaiellales; family Gaiellaceae; genus PALSA-600. Next base: position 540,908 of record CAVPST010000006.1, on the reverse strand, counting down.
CGGCACCGACGACCGTTCCTGAGCGGCTTGGCACACCGCGTCGGTGGCCTGCGCCGAGCGGGATGGGGCCGGACGCACCACGTCGCAGGTGGATCGAGACTCAGCCGTCCTCGTCTCGCCCGAAGCGCCTCCGACCCCGGCTGGACTCTTTGTCAACGAGGCGGCGCATGGCAGAACCATGTGAGCAGGTCTGCTCCGACCAATCGGCTAGGTCACATCGTCCTGCCCGGGTCGTCGTGTCGGTCGCGGTCAGGAACGTCGTTCGGTCGCCGGTTCGACGGCTCGGGCAGCGCGAGGCCTCAAGCAGCTTGTCGGGGACGGCCAGGTAACCGCCGTGTGAACCAGAACGAGACCACCGCGAGGAAGGCGACCGCGAGCATCGACGTCTCCAGCGCCTCGAGCTGCGCGTTGGCGTAGTCGGCTGTGACGGCGTCTGCGTCGGATCGGGACAGCCCGGCGTCGAGCAGCGCCTGATGCGCCTGGTCGGTCGTGACGATGGCGACGCCCTTTTCCGTCGCGGCCGCGACCTGCGCCTTCACGTCGGATGGCAGCGCCGGGTTCTCCTGGATCCGCGAGTTGAAGCCGTTCAACAGCCCAAGCAGGAGCACAGAGCCGATGAGCGCCGTTCCGAGGGAGGCACCGAGGTTCTGCGCAGTCCCCTGCAGTCCGCCGGCCTCGTTGGTGTCTTCCGGGGGGACAGAGGACATGATCACGTTTCCGAGCTGCGACATGAGGAGCCCGGCGCCGATTCCGAAGAAGACGAGCGAGAAGGCGAAGGCCGTTCCGTTCAGGGTCACGTCGATCGTCCCGACGAGCACCAGCGCAGCGATCGCCATTGCCCCAAGACCGACCTGGACGACGGCCCGCGGCCCGAAGCGCACCGCCACCTTCGGCCCGATGAGCGCAGCGGCCAGCATCGAGACCGACATCGGGAACAGCCGCTTGCCCGTCTCGAACGCATCGAAGCCGAGCACGACCTGGAGGTAGACGGGCAGGACGAAGAACGTGCCCATGACGATCAGCTGCTGTGCGCAAAGCGAGGACAGACCGCCGCGCAGCGTCTCGATCTTCAGGAGTGCGCGGTTGAGAAGCGTGCTCTGCCCATGCCGCTCGCGACGCTCCTCCCACGCGAGGAAGTAGCCAAGCACGACGAAGCCGCCGATGATCAGGAACGGCACCAGCGAGAAGCCGAGCGGTGTGATCTCGCGCCCGCCGATCGTCGGCGCGGCGATCGGCCTGATCCAACCCCAGGTGCTGCTCTTCAGGATCCCGAACACGATCAGCCCGAGCGCGACCGCCGAGAGCACGGCGCCGCCGTAATCGAGCTTCGGCGCGTGCTCGGGCTTGGGGGCGCGCTTCATGCGCCGGTGGACGGCGAGCACCGCGATCACGACCACCACCTCACCGACGAAGACGTAGCGCCAACTCCACGTCGTCGTCACGTAGCCGCCGATCAGCGGCCCTGCGGCGATCGCCGCGCCCGCGGCGCCGCCGATCATTCCGTACGCGAACGCCCGATCCTTGCCCTCGTAGTTTGCGGCGGTCAGCGCTGCGATCGCCGGGATCACCAGCACCGCGCCGAGCCCCTCGATCCCCGACCAGCCGATCAGCAACGCCGTGAGGTTGGGGCTGAGTGCTGTGATCAGCGAGCCGAGCCCGTAGACGGCCAGGCCGAGGCCGAAGGCGCGGTCACGCCCGAGGATGTCGCCGAGCTTCGCGCCGACGAGCATGAACGCCGCCATCACGAGCGTGTACATCGTGATCGCGCTCTGCACGCCGGTGACCGTCGTGTTCAGGTCGGCCACGATCTGCGAGATCGAGACGTTCATGACGCTCGAGTCGAGCACCATGATGAACTGAGCCGACGCGAGAATGATCAGCGGGAGCCACTTGCGCACCGGCCGACTCTACGCTGGCGCGAGCAACCATCTGGGGATCAAGCCGAGCGACGCAACGGTCGATAGAGGAATTGCCGTGTGAAAACACGAAACACGGCTGACCATCATGAGACTGAGCACCCTGCGGCAGAGGCTCGAGACATCGGCGGGCGGTGACGCCGGTTTCACCCTGATCGAGATGGTGATCGCGATGCAGGTGATCGCGATCCTCATGGTCATCGCGATCCCGTCGTTCCTGATGACACGTATACGCACGAACATCCGCGCAGCTTCGGCGGACGTCAGTGCCGCGATCCCCAGCACGGAGCTCTACTACGGCGACCCGAAGCTCGGGAACAACACCTACAAGAACATGACGCTGCCAACGATCCAATCACTGGATCCGGCGACGAAGCTCGAAGCCGTCGTGGTGTCGACCGACTTCACCACCTACTGCCTCCAGATGTCGGTCGGCGGACACCGCTCACTCGTCGTCCGCGGGCTCAGGCGTACGAACGCGGGCGAGATTCAAGAAGACGTCTCGGGAAACTGTCCGGCAGCGACATCGCTCTGAGGTCGCGGGGCGCGGACACGGGCCCAAGCGCGAGAAAGGCACCCCGGTCCACAGAGTGCCTCTCGATCGCCGAGGGATCGTACGCCGCCAGCTCCCCCGTTCAGCCGTCGCGAGCCCCCTCAGGCTGCGGCTGATCAGACAACCCTGGCTGCACGCCGGGGGAGCACACCTCACCCGGGGCGGGTGGTTCCCTGTGAACGAGCTACGCGCGCGAGGCTAGAAGCCGGTGCCGCGCATGATCGGCAGCAGCATGACCTTGATGTTGTTGATGCGGGCTCGCATCTCGCCCATCTCGATCGTCAGATTGGAGACCAGACGGGCTGTCGTCTCGCTCGGGAACGCCGAATGGCGGTCCTGCGCCTGCTCGAGCCGGCGGTCGATCTCTGACTCACGCTGTTGCAGCTGGATGAGCTCCAGGGCGAGCTCGTCGAAATCCGGGAGATTCGGTGCGGCGGCCATTGTTCTCCGTATCGGCAGCCGGCCCCCGGGGCATTAGCCCCAAAATCGGCCGGGAGCCCACTGCGCGGCAACGAACGCCTTCAGGCGGTGCCGGGGCCGGCGAGATGCAGCCAGAGGTTCTCGAGCAGTCGGCCGACGGTCGGCTGGAGTGCGCTGCCTGCGAGCGTGAACGCACCGGCTGCGAACACCTTCGCCCCGCGCGAGGTCTCGTAGTACGTCATCTGCGCCGTGAAACCGGGGCCGAAGAGATTCCTGATGTCTGCGACCACATGCACGGTGCTCGGCGAGGCGGGCGCGGTCTTGTCGATCTCGATGCCGGCGCTTCCGAACGGCATGCCGTCCGCGAGGCCCGTCCCGGCGAACAGCCACGGGGCCGCCTCGGCGTCGCGCACGACCCAGGGAGCACGATGCGTCCCACGGTCGTTGCCGCGGTACTGCACACCGATCAGCGCTGCCTCCGGACGTCCGAGATCGCGCCACTGCTGCGTCTTCTCGATCACGTCTCCCCGCTTCAGCACGCGCCAGAAGAAGTCGTTGGCGGACAGGAACATCAGGTGCCCGCCGAGGTCGCGGTAACGCTCGACGTTGTCGTACTCGCGGGTGGTCACGTATTCGTGGTGGCCGGGAAAGACGACGAGCCTGTATGCGCGAGTGAGCGCGCGCCCCGAAGTGCCCTCGAGATCGGCGTCCGACAGGAAGTCGACGCGATGGCCGTTCCACGCGAGCCAGTGCAGGAACGGGAGGTCGTACCGCCGGAAGTTGAACGGCACGCCGCGGTTCAAGAACGGTCGCGCGAGCCGCACCGTGAGGTGAGTCCACTCGGCGTACCAGGAGTCGCCCTGGCCATCCCCGTCGTCGTCGCGCAGGTTGTACGCCTGCCACGTCATCGTCGGCAGGACGACAGCGACGGCCGCGCGACCGAGGTGTCGCGGACGCAGGACGAACGGCGCGAATCCGACGCGGCCGTCGAGCTGCGTGCAGGCGAGCGAAGTACAAGCCGCTCGGCCAGTTGCCGACGCGGATCGAAACGGCCCTGCCTGCCCGAGCACGGCCGACCGGGACGACACCCGTGACCGCGACACCTTGCAACTCGTCGTTGCCGACCGTCGGCTGCCGTTCCGGTCCCGACTGGAAGACCTGGACTGTCACACCGTTGGCGGCGTTGAACAGGACGAGGCGCGCCGTATCCCCTGAGGCGTAACTCTCGTGGTCGAACGCTGCTTCGACCGAGGGCAGGAGTTCCTCGGCGGTCGGTGCACGGCCTTCGAACTGTTCCTCGTCGAGCATTCGAGTGCCCTGTGCGGAGGACGTCCCGACGGCCAGGAAGAGAACGGCCGGGACCAGGATGAGACGGCGCGCCGCTGCGCGGGTGAGACGGGCCATTTCGGCCTCCTGCTAGGTGGGATTCGGGGCCTCCCAGTGGGAGAGGCCCTCGTCCCAGTCAGAGCAGCGAGGAGGCGCTCAGATACGTGCGGCTAAGAAGGAGCTCAGCCCGAGCCGAGACAGACGAAGCCCGCGAGCGACGTCGCGTCGCCCCGGAGGCCGGCTTGCGCTTCCGCGAGCGCGACCGACGGCGTCCGGCCCTCGGCGAGCAACCGATGGAACGAGAGCATGAGCCGCCGCGAGGCCGAGTCCGGAACCGGGACGACACTCGCGACGATCGTGCGGGTCCCCATGCCGAGCAACGCGGCCGACAGCCCGAGCAGCTCGTCGCCCGGATGACGTTCGGACAACGCGAGTTCGCAGGACGAAAGGACGAAGATGTCCGGGACCTGACGAAGTCGTTGCAGATCCAGCGCGGTCAGCGGCCCGTCGGCCAGTTCGAGCGATGAGAACAGCGGGCTGTCGGACGCGGAAGCGCCCGTGACATGCGACGTGCGCAAGACCAGCGCCGTCGAGGGCGGCGAGGGCGGCTGTGCCACTCGCCGCCTTTCCCGTGAGAACCGTAGCCCGGGGAAAGAGCGGCGACAGGGCACGTACCTCGGCCGCGGAGTGCCGCAGGCGAGGACCTGCAATCAAAGCTGCCTTCCTGCGCCTCGACCTCGCGCGCCTGACTACGTCGAGCCAGATCGCAACCGAGGGCGCGACGACGATGGGTCGGCCGCGGAGCGATGGAAGCGAGCTCCATGGCAGAACATGCAGTACGCCAGTCGGCACAACCACGAGTGACCTGTCGCGGATGGCCGGGAGCAGGGGCTCGACCAGCATCCGGTCCAATGCCGCGGCTGCGGCCCGCGCATTTCCGAGGGTTGCCGAACGCTGCGCGGGACTGAGATCCTGTCGAGCGAGCCGGGCGAGTGCGAAGCGCAGCCATTCGAGCTCGGTCGCCACGGCGTCGCTTCCGAGCTCGTGCAACTTCAGCCGGCCGGCGACAAGCGTGAGCGCCCGCAGGATGCCGTCCACCTCGACGTATTCGACGAGCGCGCGTTCGTCCAGCAAACGACTGGCGTCGCGCAAACGGGGAGCGGCGAGACGAGCTCGCTCCGTTCCGCGCAGCTGAAGTGTGCGAGTTCGGATCGAAGCCTCGATCTCAACCTGCCTCGCGGCAAGTCCTCGAACTGGGCGACTCCGCTGCTCGGCGTCTCGCATTCGAGCGGCGACTCGACGCAGTTCGAGTTGTTGCGCACGTAGCTTGGCGTCGGCCGCCGGCCGCACGGCAGGAAGCCGCAGTGCATTTCCTCGGAGGCGTTCCGCCCACGTCCAGACCTTCGCCGGGTGTCCCCCCTCGAGCGCGATCCGGAGCCCAAGCTGCGCAAGCTCGACGCCAAGCGTCGAGGCGGTCGAACGCAACTCGACCGCGCCGAGTGAGGCGCGATGGTCGTCCAGGAGTCGCAGTCCGCCGCTGAGCGCACGCTCCGCCCCTCCGGGATCGCGTGCACCGGCGCGGATCAGCCCGTCGACATGCCGCAGGGCGATGCGATCCGCGACCGTTCCACGACGCTCGAGCGCTCTGGCGTCGTGACGCTCGCGAACGGCGGTGGAAAGCGAACCGCTCATCGCAGCGGCCTGCGCGACGAGGATCCGGCCGCGCAGCGCATCGAGTGTCCAGCCTGCCTCGGCGAGAACATCGATCGCGCGCTGTCCGGCGCGAATCGTCGACGGCCGGATCGATCCAGCTTGGATAGTCGCAGCCAACGAGAGGATCGTCCCGGACGCCGCGAAACTCGCCTGATGACGTGCCGCGAACGAGCGACGTGCAGTCTCGGCGAGAGCGGCAGCCGCCGCAGGCTCACCCGCGATCAGCGCGAGCCGGGAGGCATCCAGGCGTCCCTTGTTCACGGAGTCGGCGGCTTGCGCGCGGGCAGATGCTTCGACGAACAGTTCCAGGTCGCTGCGGGCCTCCGGGAGCAACCGAAGAGCGACGTACGTCTCTGCCCGACTCAGGAAGAACCAGCAAGCCGCCCAGTCCGATAGCTCGCCAAGCTCGATTGCCATGAGCTCGTCCAGGCAATCCAGCACGTCGCCCTCAACGAGCCTGAGCCGGGCGAGGACGATCCGAGCATCGGCAACAGCGGCCGCAAGACCGAGTTGCGAATACAGGTCGCATGCGCGCTCGAGATCTCTGCGCGCCGCGACGGCGTCGCCGACGTCGGCCAGCGAGGCGCCACGGTTGTAGAGAAGGCGTGCTTCCCACACGGTGTCTCCTCGCCGGCGAAGTGCGCGTACGGCATCCGAGGATCCGGGCCACGCATCCCCGGCCCGTCCGGCGAGGTGGAAGATGGCGATGCGGAAGACCTCTGTCCGCGCACGCTCGACACCGGTGAGTGCCGCTCTCGCCGCTTCGATCTCACCAACAGCCCGCTCGGCGCTTCCTCGATATGCGAGGTAGAGGGCGACGTTCCGCCGAGCGAGCGCGGCGCGGTGCCAGAGTCCCGCTCGCTCTCCTGCACGGACGGCCGACTGCATCGTTCGCAATGCCCTGGGATCCCCGAGCCGCACCCTTGCGAACCCGAGCGCATGAAGCGCTGCAACACGGCCTTCGATGTCCTTGCCCGTGCACGCAAGGTCGTATGCCTGCTCCGCCAGCACGTGCGCCTGGAGCGGATTCGCCTGGACGAGGGCGTGTGCACGTTCCGCCAGCTCAAGCGCGTTCACGCCCGGAGCGAGAGTCATATGCTGCGCTTGTATCAAGCATTGGGGTCGCTGCTCATCCAGAGAAGACGGACGTCCACTAAGGAGCGATTCCCGTGAACGGAAACAAGCCCCCCACCACATTTGCAAGTGCGTTTACGCAGCGTGTCGCAATGCATCCCGAGGTTGCGTACTACCCGTATGACAGTCTCTGCAACGCGCTCGTCACCTTCATGTTCGATCAACTCCTGGTCGGCGCGGCCGTCCTTCAGAACGACACCGTCAAGACGGAACTGGCGCAGCACGCCGACGACACAGCGACGTTCGTGTTCGACGAGGGTGACCCGCCGAACGAGAACGTTGCAATCTGGAAGCTGAAGAACGTACTGGGCGCCGGCTCGTTCCCGGACGTCGCTCAGTTTGTAGGGGATTTTCGCGCCTTCCTCGCCACGCACGGAATCGGCCCGGAGCAAATCGCACCGAATCACGTCGTCATCCCAGCGCCGAACTTCCACGACTGCCCGTTTGGGCCACCGAGCGCGCATGACAAGGTAGTTCTCGAGCGAGCAGTAGCTTCGGCGGTCGACGTGGCGGTGATCGACGCCGGTTATCTACCCATAGGGCCGATTGTCGGCCGGGTCGAGGTCGCTGCTACGAAGTGGCTCAAGCGCAACCCTCCCGGAAGTGCGAAGCCGTGGGCCTGGGCGGACGGCGAGGAGGTCGTTCCGGGTGCCGCGAACGCTCGGGATCAGAACGACGACACATTTCTCGACGCTCTTGCCGGACACGCGAACTTCGTCGCCGGTGTCATTGCACAGGTATGTCCGGACGCACGAATCACGGTCGAGAGCCATAACGCCTCGTTCGTCGAGGCCGACTCGGGAAACCCGGCGATCTCGACGGAGGCATCGGTCGCGCGTTCGCTGTGGAACCAGAGAAACAACGACGTCATCAACGTTGGCTTTGCGTTCCCGACGCTGCCGCAAATCCAACTCGTCAACGGCGACGCCACCGTCATCGCCGACGGCCCTCCAAGCTGGGCGCTGAACGTGGCGCTGACGTCGGTGCAGGATCAAAACGCACATTTCGTGGTCGCACCCGCGGGCAATCAAGACTGCACCGTCCCTCAGTATCCGGCGGCGTTCAGTCTCACGCACACGAACGTGATCGGCGTCGGCTCGATCGACACCAACCGAGAGAGGTCCCCACTTCTCGAACCACGGACCGTGGGTGACCTGCTGTACGGAAGGCGAGGATGTCGTCTCGACGTTCATTACGGGCTGGGAGGGCCAGACCGAGGAGGAGGAGCCGCCGGGCAACCCCCTAGGCACCGGAAATCGCCCGAACAAAAGCTTCGAGAGCGGCTGGGCGAGGTGGAGCGGCACCTCTTTTGCAGCGCCGAAAGTGGCGGCTCAGCTGGCTCGCGGGAAAGCGGCCAAGGCGACTCTGCCGGCAACCTGGGACGACCTGACGGCCGGCCGAGTTACGCCGCCCGAGCTGGAGATGGGTGTCTGCATTCCCGAGCTGCCCCCGATGACCGAATAGACGCTGATGGAGCTCACCGAATTGGTTTCCCGAGCTGCGAACGGAGACGGAGCCGCCTGGAACGCGATCGTCGATCGCTTCTCGAGCCTGGTCTGGGCGACGGCCCGCGCGCATCGTCTCTCGCGGGACGACGCGGCGGACGTCGCCCAGACGACCTGGCTGCGACTGGTCGAGCACCTCGACCGGATCCGTGAGCCCGAGCGGCTCGGGGCATGGCTCGCCACCACGGCGCGCCACGAGTCCCTGCGGGTCATCCGTCGCAGCACGCGAGAACGGTCGAGCGACGAGGTCGATCTGTTCGAGGCGCCGGCGGACGACGCTCTCGACGCGGTCCTCGTCGACCCGGATCGCGACGGCGCCCTCTGGCGCGCGTTCGCGGCTCTCTCGGAGCGGTGCAAGTCCCTGCTCCGGCTGCTGATGGCCGACGAGGAGCCCAGCTACGAGGAGGTTGGAGCGGCGCTGGGAATGCCCGTCGGGGCGATCGGCCCGACACGCGGGCGCTGCCTCGAGAAACTCCGCGGGCACGTGGCCGTCGCCGGGATCGAGGGCATGATGGGCGGCGATGGCTGAGAGCCCCGACGACCAGCTCATGGCCCGGCTTCGCCGGCTCGCGAACGAGGTCGACGCCGTCCCGGACGAGGTGACCGCGTATGCGAAGGCGGCGCTTGGCTGGCGGCGGATCGACGCCGAGCTCGCAGAGCTGCTCGCCGACTCGCGCCTCGAACCCGTGTCTGCCGGGACACGCTCGAGCGACGGCGGCCCGCGATTTCTCACCTTCAGGGCGGACGGGTTGGAGATCGCCCTCGAGATCTCGGACGGGCCGCCGATCGTCATGCTCGGACAGCTCGCGCCCCCGTCGGTGGTGACCGTCGACGTGCAGCGTGACGACGACACCGTGGAGGCGACCGGCGAGTCCGACGCGCTTGGGCGGTTCCGGATCGAACTGCCCCGGGCTGGGAAAATCAGACTGGTCCTACGACGCGATCCGCCCGCGGCGCAGATCGAGACCAGCTGGCTCGACATCTGACCTTGTCGGAACCCGTCACGCACATCGCCCAGGCCTACTCCGACCGCGTGGAGGTGCGCGGCCGCGATCTCGCGGGCGACCTGATGGGCCGGCTGAGCTTCACCGAGTACTTCCACTTGCTCGTCACGGGCCGCGAGCCGACCGACCAGGAGCGGTTCTTTCTCGACCTGCTCCTGGTCTCGATCGCCGAGCACGGGTTGATGCCGGCGCAGCGGGCTTCGTGCACCCCGAGCTGATCGACCCCGAGACCGGCAAGGCGCGGGAGCTCGAGGACGGCGCGACCGCGAGCTCGTGCTCACCCACCTCCAACACCAGGCCGCACCGCTGCTTCGCTTCCGGACACGCGACCACGCGATGTACTCATCGTGCAGGCCGAGATCGAGCTGGTCCCGTAGGGCAGCTTGCAACGGAGCGAGTACAAGTCCAGACTGATCGATCGCTGATGCGGAAGCTGCAGAGCCAGGGCGTTCACCACATCACGCTTGTCGGCGCCGATCGCAAGACGTCGATCGACTTCTGGGAAGGCGTTCTCGGGATGCCGTTCGTGTTCGAGCAGCCGAACCTCGACAACGCCTCCCAGAGCCACCTCTATTTCGACCCCGGAGACGGGCGGCTGATCACCGTCTTCACGAACGAGGATCGTCCGGCCGATCCGACCCGGACGGCGACGGATCTCGGCTGCGTCCACCACATCGCGTTCTCGCTCTCGCAGGCGACGTTCCGGCAGGCGGTCGAGCGGCTCGACGAGCGCGGCATCCGCCACAGCGGCATCAAGGATCGCGGCTTCATGGACTCGATCTACTTCGAAGACCCGCTCGGCCTGCTGATCGAGCTCGCCTCGTATCGCTTCGAGCCCCCGTTCGGCTCCACGCACTCCGACGTGCTGCTCGAGGCGCACAAGCTGCGGGTCGAACGCGGCGACTACAACATCGACCAGGAGCACCTCGCTGATGCACTCGAGACGCTCGTGACGCGCTCCCGCGAATCGCTGTCGGCCGACCGAGCGCCGCAGAACCCCTACTAGCAGGGGATCTCATGGCAACTGGCCGCGGCGACCGCGGGTCGGGCAATGCGGCGGCAGTCAGAGGTCGAGCACGACCCACGACAGGTCGTGATCGCAGGTGTCAGACACCATGGAAGCCGTCAGTGCATCGCGCCGTCGATCCAGGGGTCGGCTCCGGCGTGGAGGTGCGTGCCTCACCTCGGCACAACCGCCGACCGCGCCGTGGACCGAGCGGTCCAAGGTGCCGCCGCAACGGAACGACGCTGCGCTTCACCCATCGAGACCTGCCGAGCGCCGAGGCGGAGACGAACTCGTACTCGATCGTCGCCGAGTCAACTTAAGCTTTGGCCACTCAGGCGCACGGCCCGCCGCGCCGATAACCGGCCCATGCTCCTGCGGATCGCCAAAGCTGTCACCGCCCTCGGTTTCGCCGCGGGGCTCGCCGCGCTGTTCGGCTGGCGCCACTAGTCGCTGCCCGCCACTCGTCCTCGGTGCGAATCTCACCGCGACGGTGAGCGTCGCGGACGCACTCGAGGTGCGCATGGCGGCGCCTCGACACGTCGCCCTCCGGCGCGACCAGTGCATGCTCGCTCGTCGCGTGCAGCATCCCGTCGCAGAACGGACAGACGTAGCTCGCGGGCTTCAAGCTCTGCGCAGGGCGCATCGTCCACCAGCGGGCCGTCACGGGTTCGACTGTAGCCTCGCCCGGTGACCGTGCGCGCGCTCCGCGTCCTCGATCCGCAGCTGCCGCGCGACGTGTGGCTCCTGCAAATCGGCGGCGTCATGAACTCCTTCGGGAACGGCATCGTCCTGCCGTTCCTAGTGATCTACCTCCACCAGGTGCGCGGGTTCAGCCTCGGCGTGTCGGGGCTCATCGTCGGCGTCTCCGCCGCGGCCCAGCTTTCGGCCGGAGTGTTCGCCGGCCCGCTGATCGACCGCCTCGGGCCGCGTCTCGTTCTCGGAGGAGGGCTCGTGCTGCAGGCGGTCGGCATCGGACTGCTACCGCTCGTCCGCCAGCCGTGGCAGGCCTTCGTACTGATCGCGATCGAAGGTGCCGGAAGCGCAGGCTTCTGGCCGAGCCAGTCGACGCTCCTCGCGCGCCTCACCCCGCCGCATCGCCGCCACGCGGCGTTTGCGCAGCAGCGCCTGACGATGAACCTGGGCATCGGCCTCGGCGGCCTGACGGGCGGCGTGATCGCCAGCGTGTCGCAGCCGAGCTCGTTCACCGTCCTGTTCCTGCTCGACGCAGCGACGTTCCTCGCGTATGTCGCCGTCCTGACCCTGATCTCCGACCCGGGTGGCGGCGGGACCGAAGCCGACGGTGCCACGTCGTACCGCGCCGTCGTCCGCGACCGGCTCTTCCTCCGGCTGTGGATCCTCAACTTCCTGTTCGTCGCGGCCGGCTATTCGCTCATCAACCTCGTTCCGCCGTTCGCAAGCGACCAGGCCGGGGTGAGCGAGCGTCAGATCGGCGTCTTCTTCTTCGTCAACACTCTCGTGATCGTGATCGCACAGCTGCCGATCTCGCGTGCGATCGAAGGACGCCGCCGGATGCGTGCTCTCGCGCTGATGCCCGCGCTCTGGATCGTTGCGTGGCTCCTGCTCGACGCCGGCGCGTACTGGTTCGACGCGACCGCCGCGTTCGTCCTGATCACCGTCGCGCTGGCGATCTTCGGGGTCGGCGAGTGCTTCCACGGCCCGGCGCACCAGGCGCTCGTCGCCGAGATCGCACCCGACTACCTGCGAGGGCGCTACTTCGCCGTGCACTCGCTCTCGTGGGGTCTCGCCGGAACGGTCGGGCCCGCCGTCGGCGGATTCATACTTGCGTGGCGACCCTTCCTCCTCTGGCCGCTCGCCTCTGCGGTCTGCGCCGTCGCCGCGATCGGCGTGCTCCTGGTCGAGCGGCGCGTGCCTGTCACCTACCGGCGGATTCCGGGCGGTGTGGTCGTGGATTGAGCGGGAAACGGCGCTACGATGCCGAACATGAAGGTGCTTCCCGTCGTCGAGGACCCGTTCAGTACCGATGCCGAGCCTGCCTCGCATCCGGCGCGCTCGCGCGCGCGATACGGTCGTCGCCGTTTCGGCGGCGCCGTCGCCCCCTGCTGAGCTCAGCGCAGCAGGTCTCACGTGGATTCACCTCGACGCTCCCGACACGTTCTTCGCCGGCGTGCTCGCGGGGCGCTTCAGCTGGCATCCGCTGGACGTCGAGGACGTGCTGTCCAAGCGCCAGCGCCCGAAGATCGACGAGTACACCGACGAGGGCTACCTCTTCGGCGTTCTCCACTTCCCGGTCTATGACCGCTCGATCCAGCGCCTGAACGCAGCCGAGCTCGACTTCTTCATCGGCCCCGGCTACCTCGTGACGTTGCCGACCGTCGAGCTGCTCCCCGTGACCCGCCTCTTCCGTCGTTGCGAGGAGGACGAATCGTTCCGCGAGCAGCTCTTCTCGAAGGGATCCGGCCGGCTTCTGTACGAGGTGCTCGACGACCTGTTCGACTACTGCTTCCCGATCCTCGACAAGATCGGGCACAAGCTCGACTCGCTCGAGGACGACGTGTTCGAGGGGCGCTCGGAAGAGGTCGTCCGCGACATTTCGAACGTCAAGCAGGAGATCATCAGCTACCGGAAGATCATCAAGCCGGAGCGGTCGACCCTGCGTGTGCTCGAGCGGTACGTCGAGCGGTTCCTCCCCGAGGAGCTCGACATGTACTTCGACGACGTCGTCGACGCTGCCGAGCGCATCTGGGACATCCTCGACAACTACAAGGAAGTCGTCGAGGCTCTCGAAGACACGAATGAATCGGTCATCTCGCATCGCCAGAACGACGTCCTGCGCCTGCTGACGGTTTTCTCGGTCATCCTGCTGCCGCTGACGTTGATCACAGGCATCTTCGGGATGAACGTGAAGTTCCCAGGCTTCGACACGGCGTGGGCGTTCTGGACGGTCGTCCTCGGCATGTTCACCACGCTGGTCGGTGTGCTCGCGTTCTTCCGCTACAAGCGCCTGCTGTGAGCCCGCAGCCGCTGTGGGCTCCGTGGCGCCTGGCGTACGTGCAGCACACCGACGAGCTCGACCGCTGCATTTTCTGCGAGCCCGAGGCCGAGCTGCTCGTGTGCGAGGGTGAGCACGCCCTCGTGGTGATGAACAAGTTCCCGTACTCCTCGGGACACCTGCTCGTCGCGCCACGGCGACATGTCGGGGACTTCGGCGCGCTGACCGACGACGAGTCGCTCGAGGTACACCGCCTCGCCTCGAACGGCATCGAAGCACTACGCACCGAGTACGCCCCGCACGGCTTCAACCTCGGGTGGAACATCGGCCGCGTCGCCGGAGCCGGGATCGAGGATCATGTCCACCTGCATGTTGTTCCTCGTTGGAGCGGCGATACGAGCTTCATGCCGGTGCTCGGCGACGTAAAGGTGCTGCCCGAGCATCTGCTCGAGACGGCACGGCGGCTCCGCGCGTCATTCGCACGTTAGATTCCGGAGCAATCGACCTGGGAGGCCACCAATGCCAGTCGCGTTCCTGCAGGAGTTCGCCGCAACCGGCGACACCACGACGACAAACTACGACGCGATCGCAGCCAAGATCGCCGAAGGACCGTGGCCGGAGGGAAACCTCATCCATACGGCGGGCTTCGCTCCGGACGGCACGTTTCGGATCTTCGACGTCTGGGACACGCAGGAGCACATGGATGCGTTCATGAACGGCACGCTGATGCCGATGCTCGGCGAGCTCATGCAGGACCAACCGGACCTCGCTCCCCCATCGAAGGAAGAGCACTACGAACTGCACGACGTCCAGGTCGGCTGAGCCTGAGCGGGGAGCGACGAAGTACAGCGAGGGGCCTGCAAGGGCCTCTCGCTGCGACCGGTTTTTCCAACGGCCGACACGGTCGGCCGCACCAGGGCGCTTACCCGGCTATGACGTGCTCGCGGCGAGCGAGCGCAACCGCCTCGAGGCGCGAGTGGGCGCCGAGGGCGCGCATCAGGTGGCGGATGTGGTTGCGCACCGTGTCGACGCTCAGGTGGAGTGAGCGCGCGATCTGATCGGTCGACTGCCCGTGCTCGAGCAGATGCAGTACCTCGAGCTGGCGTGGAGTCAAGCTCGGGTGCGGAGCAGGCTGTTCGTCCAGCTCCACGCTCCTCACCTGGCCGAAGACTCCGATGACGTGATGGTCGCTCGTGAGCGGCACCGCACACAACTCGACCGAGATGCGTTCCCCGTCCGCGGTCATGACGACGCCCTTGTTCTCGGAACCTTCCGGTGGGCCGGTGAGGTTGCGCAGGAAGATCTCACGAGCACGACGCCGCTCCTCCGGTGCAACGACGGATGTGATTTGAAGACCACGAACGTCGCCGACGATCTTCATCGCCGCGGAGTTCAACCACCGAATGATCCCGTGCGTGTCGATCATGTAGGCAGGCACCCGGATGCGCTCGAGCGCATCGGGGATTTCACCGCCGAGATCCTGCAGACGGGTCATCGACTTCGAGTGTGCTGACGAGGGCGGGCCGCGTCAAGGCAAAAACGACCAACCGAGACGGGTGCACGGCGAAAGCTCAGTTTTCCCCTGACGTTCCGGCCGGAACACGCCGAGCTGTCCAGGTCGCACGAAGGGTGGACGCGTTGACCGGCTCGTCCGTGTACTCGTCGCTGACCCCGATCACTTTGAAGCCCCTGTCTCGGAGTGAGGCGCGGACATCCGCATCCGCGTGGAAGTACTGCCGGTGCTGTTCGCAGAAGGGGTCACCGTCACGAGGCTGTGCGAACTCGATCTTCGTGTCGCACGTCCGTGCGACTGGATCGACGAGGCTGCTGATCACGAAGTCGTTCCCGGCCGATCGACCCACCACGACGGGGTTCGAGATGGTGAAGTCCATCATCTGGTCGGTGTGAAGGTCGAAGACGAGCCATCCGTCAGGACGAAGCCGGCGGGCCACCGCGGCAATCGTCAGGCCGAGCTCGTCCAGAGTGAGGTAGTTGAGGCCGTCGAACGTGCAGACCACCGCGTCGAAGACGCCCTCGATCTCCAGGTCGGGCAGGGTCATCCGGCGCAACGCAGCGTCCGCGCCTAGGCGCTCGCGGGCGAGGGCCAGCATCGCGTCGGAGGCGTCGACCCCGACGACCCGGCAGCCCCGGGCGATCAGCTCACGCGCGAGGAGGCCGGTCCCGCAGCAGAGATCGAGGACCGACCCTACGCCGTCTGGGTCGGTGCTCCACAGCTCATGGAGGAACGAGGCCCAGCGGTCATGGCACGGGTCGATGACGATCTCGTCGTAGAGACCTGCCAGCCGTGAGTACGCCTCGACCCGTCTCACAGGCCGACGGGTGCGGTCCCGTCAAATTCCGAGGATCTTGGCCTTCGCGGCCGCGAACTCCTCATCGGTCAGCACGCCCTGGGTGTGCAGCTGCGCGAGATTCTGAAGCTGAGCGTTCGTGTCGTCCTCCGCAGGAGCAGCCGCTGCCGGCGGCGGAGCCTGTGCGTACTGCTGCGCGTCCTGCTCGTCATATCTGGCGGCCTGACGACGCTGCACCCGCCCGGAGACGGCGGTGGCGGTTCCCGCGACGACGGCGGTCCGAGCTGCCATGCGTAGAAGTCCCATGTTGTTTTCCTCTCGATCTCGAAGTGAACGGGGTCTAGCCTGCGGCGAGCGCGGCTTCGACGACGTCGACCGGAATCCGGATCGCGTCGATCACCACGGCATCCGCAGCCTGGAGGGCATCGACCAGCTTCGCGGCCCAGAGGTTCTCGAACGCGACCAGGAGTGCCGCACTGTTGGCCGGAAGGTCGTCGCCGACCTCTTCGGCATCCTCGGGCCCCAAAGCTCCCGGCTGCGCGACGTCGATGTTCACGAAGGCGGCGCCTTCCTCGTCGATGTCCGCTGCCTCGAGCGTCGTCACGACCCCGCTTGCATCCTTCATCACGAAAAGCAGATCGATGATCCGGATGGTGCCGTTCTCCACGAGCTCCAAGATCGCGGGCGCGATACGCCCGCTGAACTTGTTGCCCGGAAAGCCAATGATGTATACGTCGACCGGGCCAACTGACATGATCTCTCCTTGTCTGGGGTTGGCGCTCGACTGAGGACCCCGTAGGACCGCCTCGGCGGCGAGCACGCCTTCTCGTTCCGAGGCGTCAGTATATGTACGCCGCGGCCTCAGCTCCGACGAAGGTCGAGCCGTCGTCGGCGCACACGTCGTTGTCCCTGGCAACCCCTTCGCGTGGTCTATTGATCCAGACGCGCGACGCGCGAGGCTCGGGACCTCAGCAACGGCCGTCGCGTGACGAAGCCGACCAGGAACGGTCCCGCAAGCACGCAGATCGCGAGGGCGGCGATCGACGCCCACAGCGATCCCGTCGCGACATCGGTCAGGAACGCGATCACCACCGAGGCGACCAACACCCCAAACTGGACAGCCGTTCCCTTCACCCCCGGAACCATTGCGCCCCAAAGCGTACGACGTCCGGGCGAAATCACCAACCCGGGGTCGTCACTTCGAGCTCAGCGAAGGGCCCCCTCGAACCGCGGGTCGTCGCGTACCGCCGCAAAGTCGTCGTCGCGGCGGGCTTGCTCGCGGAACGCCGGGTACAGCTCGACGGACCGCTCGAGGTGTCCGAACGTCTCGTCGCCGGTCTCGCCGGCGAGAGTCGCGAAGCACGCGTAGTTGTAATGCAGACCCGGATGGTCCGGCGAGTGCTCGAGGCCGGAGCGGACTGCTTCGAGTGCCTCGGCATAGCGCTGCTCGCCGTAGGCGGTCAGCGAGTCTCTGTGGAACGACCATGCCTCACCCCAGTCGATCGCCTGGTAGGCCTCGCCGGGTGTGGCGCCAAGGGCAAGGACGGTTCCGTCCCCGGTCGCCTTCCGCCGTGACTCGGGCCGAACGAACACGAACGTCCCGGCCGGCGCGTCGACGGACTCGCCGTCCACCTCGAAGGTCGCCTTCCCGTCGAGCACGAGGTACAGCTCCTCCTGACCCGACCCGGCCTCGTCGTGCTCGCTGATGAGCACGCCGTCCTCACCTGGCGTGTAGGCGTTGACTCCGAACGAGTGGATCCCGAGGTGCTCGCGCACCGGGATATCTCTGCCGCGCCGCTCGATGTCGTCGAGGCGTGCGACCTGCCAGTTCCGGTTGTCGTTCATCTGGTCACCTCCGTGCAGCGCGGGTCGTTGCGACTCTTCGATCGTAACCGCTGTCGAGCGCCTGGCCTGATCTCACTTCGTCCCGCGGGAGGATCGCCGTCGTGAGCCTTCCGGCTCGGGCCAGGCCGCTGTCAGCTCGGCTCCCAGGAGGATGATCGTCACCCCGACCTGAACGACCAGCAGAAACCCGAGAACGGCGCCCAGCGGGCCGTACACGTCGGTGACATTCCCGAAACGGGCAAGGTAGAGCGCGTAGACCGCCGTTGCCAGGTGAAACCCGATCGTCGCGAGAACGGCCGGGAGCCAGATCGCCCGGTAGCGCGGAGCGACGGGCGGCACGCTGCGGTAGAGACCGACGAGGACTCCAAAGGTGAGCGCCCCGGACGTGAGCACCTCCGAAGCGACCGCGACGGCCCGGCCCTGGGTCCCGGCGCCGATCTTCTGGCTCAGATCGTGGCCGATCTCCGCAAGCACCTGCGTGAGCAGTGTGGCGCCGAACGCCGCGACGGCAACGACGCCGACACCGACCACGAGCGCGAAGTCGAGCAGCTTGCTCTGAACGTACTTTCGCCTTCGATCGTTCTCCCAGATGACGCGGAAGGCGATCCGGATCGATCCCATCATCCCGCTGGCGGCCCAGAGCAGGAACGCAAGCGAGATGAGTCCGGCGAACGTCGGTGGAACCCGAGAGCTCGTCAAGGCGTGCTCGATGCTCGGGTCGAGCGCTCGTCCAGGCGCTACCGACGCGAGCCAACGCGCGACCGCGTCACGGCCCTTGTCCGGCAGGAGAACGTCCGCGATCGAGACCACGAACGCCACGAGCGGGACGAGCGAGAAGAGCACCCTGAACGACACCGCGGCCGCAAACTGGGAGGTGGCGTGGCGGGTGTAGCCGCCGGCGGCATCGAGCACGGCACGGCCGAGAGGACGCTGATCGAGCCAGTTGCGGAGACCGCGGGACACACGTGTTACGACGGTTGCCGGAGCAGAGTCTCGATCCGGTCCAGCCGCTCGTTGATGGCACGCACATCGCGCTCGGTCGCCGGCGCCGGACGGTCGCCCCGGGGTAGGGCGTCGCTCGCCCGCGCCACGAACGAGCTCGTGATCGCAGCCGTGATCACGGCCAGAAAAGCGAGGCCGAGCAGCATCACGAGGGCGGCCACGAGTCGCCCGGCGGTGTTCGTCGGGACATGGTCGCCGTAACCGACAGTAGTGACCGTCTGCACGGACCACCAGAGCCCCTGACCGAGCGTCGTGAAGTTCTGGTGGTCGATCGTCCGCATCAGCAGACCGAAAGCGACCGTCGCGATGGTCGTAACCACGGCAATCACGGTGGCACCACCGCGCGGCGTCGTTGCGCGCGCAAGCGCGCGGTCGAGCCAGCGTTCTAGATCGGTCTCGCGGTTCATCGGCACCGCGTTCGCGTCGCCGGTTCCGTCTCCTGTCCGCAGACCGAGTGCCAGTCGGCAACTCTACGACTCCATGATTTCGCAGAAACCGGGACTTGGCAGGCAACGTTCGCGGCGAAGCGCGATAGTTCGTGGGATGGCACCACGACGGATCTTCCGTCTCGTCGAAGACGGCGATCTCGATGCGGTCGCGGCTCTGCTTCAGTCCGCCGATGACTCACGGGTGGTATCCCACGCGGGGCTCGTGCACTGGCATGCCACGCGTCCGGAGCGGGCCCGGATCGTCGAGTTGGTCGCCGAGGTCGATGGTGAAGTGGTCGCGGACGGAGTTGCTGGGCTCAACACCCAGACGAGCACTGAGGGCGCCGGCTGGGCATTCGTCACAGTGGACGCCGCGTCGCGGGGTCAAGGCATCGGTGCGGATCTTGGAGCCAGACTCGTCGAGCACCTGCGCGAAGTGGGTGCGACGAGCGCCACGTCGATGTTCCGCTTCAGCGAGGAAGGCGAGCGGTGGGCTATCGCCCGCGGCTGGTCGCGGCTCCAGACCGGCCCGTTGATCGCACTCGACCCACGGAGCGTGCCGGAGCCGTCGGTACCGCCGGCATTCTCTTGCGTCGCCATGAGCAGCGTTCAACCGGAGGCTCTGTATGGGGCCGTCGCCGCGGCGGCGCTCGACGAACCGTCGCCGGAACCGAATGACGACATCCGTTTCGACGACTTCCTGCGCGACTGGAACGATCCGGACCTCGATCTCGACGCGAGCGCGGTGGTGCTCGCACAGGAGGGACAGGTCGCAGCGTTTGCATTCATCAGGATCGTCGGCGAACGGGCGCAACACGGCTTCACCGGCACGCAGCCCGAGCACCGCGGACGCGGACTCGCCACCGCGGCGAAGCGGTTCGCGCTGCGAGGCGCCGCCGTTCGCGGAGTGACGCGCGTCACGACCTCAAATGCAGAGGAGAACGCGGCGATGAGGGCGATCAACCGCAAGCTCGGGTTCGAGCCGATCGGTGAGCACGTGATCTTCCGGCACGACCTCGGGCAGTAGGCCCTCGTAGATCGCCCTCGATCCGCCGTCCTTCCTTCCCTGCTGTTTCGCGGCGTTCGGTAGATCAGCGATGGATCAGCCAGGAAGGCGCTCTTCGCTCCACTCGCCATCCGGTTGAAGAAACTCAACCCGGCCGTTGGCAAAGTCGCGGTGCTCGAGACACTTCGAATGGGCGGCGATGCGCACGCCGCTTCCGGTTCGCATTTCCGTGATCTCGTGGTTCGTCTCACGTCCGCAAGTCGGGCACAGCCGGCTCGAGATCGTCTTCCCCTGCGCCTCGGATGACCTTCGTTGCGGCATGTCTGCATCGTACGTCGACCAATGCGCCTATCGTTGCCGTGCGACATGAGACAACCTCGGATCGGCGAGAAGAGTCCACCGTGCTGGACGGTCGCGGCGAAGTTGCTCGTTGTCGGCGCGACTGGCGTTTTGGCCGGCGTTCTATTGGCCGGTTGCGGTGGAGGAAATGGCTCCGCCCAAGCCATCCTGACGACGACTCGCGCGGGCGTGACCGTGTCGGTGCCGGCGAGCACGGACACAGGTGCCACCACGCCGGCGAATGAGTCGGGCGCCGCGCCTTTCCCGGTGACGGTGACGGTGTCGGAGACGATTCCGGGTGAGCCGGTGACCGTCACGGCTCCTTCGCAGGTCGTCACGGTCACGGCGCCGACCGAGACGGTGACGATGACAGCTCCGGCACAGACGATCACCGCGACCTCGCCCGTCGAGACGACGACGGTGACGCAGACGACGACGGTGTCCAATACAGCGGCGGCGGCCGCGGCCGGCGCCGCGGTCGCCTCGTCCCAAACCGAAGCCGATGAGGGACTGACGTCGGACGATTGGGGTTGGATCGCCTTCGGTGTCCTCTTGGTCATGGTCGTCGCCGCTGGGATCTTTTTGCTCGTGCGGCGTCGGCAGAACGCAACCTAGTCAACAGGCGTTCTGGTGGTGCGTACCCCAGAGGGACAAGCGACCAGCGTCAGGAAAGCCGCGACGTTTCAAGTTGTCCATTAACGCTTCGTCCCTGTAAAGAGCCGGTTTTGTAGCGGCTCTTCGTACTGGCGGGTTTTCGACGCAGATCAGCGGGAAAGCATCCGTGTCCGGCTGCTACGGAACCGCGCTGCGTACCGGGTTGGTTCCGGGCTCGGACATTGACCAGAGACGGACAGGCGCCCGCGCCGATCCCTTTCCCCGCGGGCGCCTGTCTGTAGTTGCGTAGAAGAGCCCGGGCCGCTGAGCTGAACGGGCGTGCGCTTGGACGCCGACCTGGACCCGTACTTGATCTAGTCGTCGTCGTGAACGCGGACGTTTCCGTCGGTGTCGACGATGAGCCGCCTGGGCAGTTCTTCCTGATCGAGGTACGGTGCGACCGCCTCGCGTGCGTGAGCCTCGCTGGCGTGCTTCCCGCCGCCGGTGGCGTACTCGACGACGATCTGCGGCTCGGGGCCACGACTCCACGACGATTGTCCCGGGATGGGGGTGTCTCGGACGATTCGGAGCGCGTGAGCGTGCGCGTCGGTCAGCTTTTCCTGCTGGTCGCCATGGGCGCGCGGTGGCGGCGCTCGTCGCCCTCTTGGGCTTCCTGCTGTTCGGCTGAGGTTGCGAATCCCTGAACGGCGGGTTTCCTACGCTCGGGTCAGCGGGAATGATCCCGGCGTCCGCCTGCCGCGAAACCCCCCGCCGCAAACGAGGTTGGTTTCGTGCGTCGGACAGTTGAGTGCGGCAGGCGTCCGCGGCGGTTGACCGCCCCGCGGACGCCTGCCCGTTGACTCAGCCAGAGGGGTATGAACGACCGAGCAACGAGGGCGAACGTCGCACGATGCGACGCGGCGAGTCAATGATCTAGATGGACCGGCTCGCCTGCCGACGGAAGAGCTCGGTCAGAGCCGCATCGTCCACCGCCATTTTCTCCGCCGCCGCCTCCGCCTCAGCTTGCTGTCGCTCTCGCTCGAAACGAGCTTTGGTCGCGTCCCGATTTGCCTGCTCGACCCAGCCGGCCAGCAGTTCCCGGATCGTCTCGGCATTGGCTCGGGTGATCCCGCCGACCTGGAACTCGCCGTTTGCCGGCATCTGTGTCACCAACCACCAGCCTCCTCCTACGGAGAGCTCACCGTAGGGGTACCAGGCGGTCAACCAGAATTGATCCGGTGCCCGATCAAGCCGGACGGTGAGGATCCCGTCGCTGACTTCTGCCCCGTCCCAATGGAGGCTATGGCTGTAGCTGTATTCAGGCACGAGGCAAAATTGTAGTTCGACACAGGATCGGTGCCGGCGCAACGAATCTCGCTCAACCAGCCATTGGGCGGGACTTCGCGCCGAACCTTCGCGAAAGGTCATTCGACCGAAAGGGCCGGCTAGAGCGGTTCGACCTCGAGCATGCCGCACACGGCGCGTCGACGAACTCCGCCGCGAGTGCCTCGGGAATGACACTCGAGACGCGAAAGTGGGTGGGCCATCGGGTTAACCGTTTCCCGGGGCCGGACGGCGCCGAGAGCCTATCGGCGGAACGGAGTAGATCGACCCTGAACGACAGGACGCCCACGGTCTCCCCCAGATCTCGCGGGCGCCTGTCTGTTAGCTCAGCCATGAGTGGTATGGGGGCCGAGCAACAACAGCGAAGGTCTCAAAGGGGACGTCGCGGGTCAATGATCCAGGCGGACCGGTCTCGACTCGACAGGATCGACCCGCCAGTCACTCGCCCGGTCTCTTGACCCACACGATCCCCTCGGCGTTGCCGTTCAGGTGCTCGTCACGACAGCGGGGCCGCGGCGGTGCACGTCTGTCTACCCTGGCTGGAGGGGTGCCGAGTCAGCGTTCGAGCCGGCAGCAAAGACAGCGGGTGCCGCTCCCACCGTCGAACGCCTCTTCCCGGTTTGAAAGTCGTGCCGCTCTCGGGATCGGTGGCTTCCTCATTGTGCTGTTGCTGGTCGCTGGGATCACACTCGCCGCGACGGAGCAGAGTCACGGAAGGTCCGTATCCTCACACCTGCCACTCGCGCCGCTCTCGTCGCTCGGTGCCGTTCGCGAGCCCGGCCCGGCTGGAACGTTTGGGCCCGAGGGGGTGCCGATTCCCAAGGTGCCGCCTCTCGCGCCTGCGGGCCTGCCGCCCGCTGGTGGGGTCGATGGGATCGAGTGTCAGGCGCAGGAGCAGGTGCTCTTCCACATCCACGCGCACCTGACGATCTTCGTTGACGGGGTTCAGCGGCAGGTGCCGCTCGGGATCGGGATCAGGCCGCCCCGTCAGCTCTTTCCGACGCCCCAGGGGCCGTTCGTCACCAGCGGCACCTGCTTCATGTGGCTCCACACCCACGCGAACGATGGGATCGTCCACATCGAGTCACCCGTCCAGCGGACATACACGCTGGGGGAGTTCTTCGACGTCTGGCAGCAGCCACTCTCAAGGACGCGAGTTGGACCGGCGCGCGGCATCGTCCACGCTCTCTACAACGGCAGCGCGTACCAGGGGAACCCGCGTACCATCCCGCTCACGGCGCACGCACAGATCCAGCTCGAAGTCGGTACGCCGCTCGTTGGTCCGCAGACAATCAACAGTTGGCACGGGCTCTGAGTCGGAGTCGCGCTACGCCTTCAAGTCGAGACAGGGACGTAAGACCTGGAGCCGCGGTACACCTTTAACGTGGCTCTCGAGGGGGCCGGCCGCTTAGCTGAACGCCTGGGCGCTGCACCGCCGACCGGCCCGCTCTCACGCTATGACGCCTGGGAGGCGTCGTGCCTGTCTCATCACTCAAGCTGGTGCGGCGCTCGGCCGCATGGTTCTTAGAAGCGGGCGATGGGGTTCGAACCCACGACCCTCAGCTTGGGAAGCTGATGCTCTACCAACTGAGCTACGCCCGCGTCGCGTCGATTCTAGCCGCCGGTGTTCACCGAGAAATCGGTTTCGATCTTGGAGCGCGTCGCGTGGCGGTTTCGTATGGACCACGTTGCGTGCGGAGAATCTCTCGGTAGGATCGAGATCGAGACAAGAACGGAACGAGCAGCCGGGGAGGGGTGCTCGAACTGCGGGAACACATGGGGAATCAGGGGGGCGGCAAATCCCCGCGCCGGCCGGAACGCGACGTCTTCAGTCGGCTTCTGGGCGAAGGCTGGGAGGCGCAGGGCGACGGCACGTATCGCTTCGTCGGCATCGACCGAGCGTCGGCGGCGGACGCCGTCGGGCCTGAACGCCCGACGCGCGCGACGCGCGAACTACAGCCGGCGAAACGCAGCGACGAAGCCGAGCGGGCCGTGTCGAGCGTCGAGAACCGCAAACGCGGGCTCTGGCGCAAACGCTGACGGTCAGTGGTGCACCGTGACGGTGCGCACGACGGTGATGACCACCGCCGGCAGCGTCTGGGTCACGGTCACCGGTGGCGCGGTCTCGGTCTGTGTCTGGGTCAGAGTCCTGACGAGCGTGTAGCCGACCGTCCTCGTCACCGTTCGCGCCTTGGGGGTCGGCTGGACGTCGGTCACCGTCCGCTCGTGCACGACTGTGTGCACGACGGGCTTGGCGACGGTGATGGTCCGCGTCGTCGAGATCACGTCCGTCCTGGTTCGCGTCTTCACTTCGACCTTCGGGACCCGCCGGACGATCCTGACGGTGCGAACCGCCGGGAACGGGGAGGCGTTCTGAGCCGCCGCCGATTCGCTCACGCTGGCGTTCGCCGACGTGAGTTGCGTGGCGGCGAGCCACCCGCCGCCGAGCACGAGAGCGAGCCCGAGGACGTACACCGCCGCCCGGACCTCACCGGGTGCGCTCGAACGCCACCACCAGCGCCAAAACTTGGGACTGCGCCAGTTCCCCTGCACCATGCCCGAGCTCCCCCTCCCCGACGGCGAGCAACGTCAGAACCGCTCTTCCCCGACGAAGAGTCTCACAAACCCACCGTTCCCGACGGCTACGCCGGGGCGGTGGCGCCTTCGTAGACGTCGACGAAACGGCGGTAGCTTGCCGCGATCTTCGCCACCGCCGTCTCGCGGTCGAACCCGGACGGATCGGCAGCGTACGCCTGCACCGACTCGGAGAAGATCGAGCGGCCGATCGCGAAGCCGATGTAACCATCGAGGCCCGCGCCGGCGCGGAGCCATTCGTCGACCTTCGCATCCGAAGCGCCGCGGCCCAGGACGACGCACGAGACGTGGTCGCGACCCTCGCGGCGTGCGAGCTGTGCGATCTCGCGGCACGACTCGCGGTCGTCGATTCCCTCGATCTTCCAGATGTCCGCCTCCACCCCGCCGTTCTGCAACTGCAGGATCGCCTCCATCATCAGCTCGGGCCGGAGCTCGGAGTCGTAGCGGTCTGCGTCGCCGCCGACCCTCTCCAGCTGCGCCTCTTCGGCGGGTACGAGCAGCTCGAACAGGTACTTCCGATGATGCTCGTGCAGCCACTCCGACAGGCGGCGGAGTTTCGCCGTCTGGCGCTCGTTCATGACCGCGTCGCCCTCCGGGTTGTAGCGGACGAGCACCTTCGAGAAGTCCGGGTCGAACTCCTCGATCTGCTCGCCGAACGCATCGCCGTATTCGAAGTCGAACTCGACCTGGCCCGACTTCTCCACGGGCATCGCCAGCTTGTAGCCGCCGGCCTTCGCCTCGCGCGCGACGTCCGGGCCGTACTGGCCGTCGACGAGGATCCCGGCAGCCTCTTTCGGCACGCCCTCGGCGACGGCACTCTGGAAACCCTCCCAGATCAGCCGCTTTGCGCCCGCGACTTTGTCGTGATCGCCGCCGACCATCTTCTCGAACGACCCGCGATGGTCGAACGCCAGGATGTAGAGCTGCTCGTCGTAGCCGAGCTCATTGAGGCCGATCTCACCCATCAGTACTCCCTCCCTGTGAACTGTGTCAGCTTGCTCAACTTGTGGCGCGCCTCGATCCGCCGGACCGTGCCGGATCGCGAGCGCAAGGCAATCGAATCGGTGACGGCACCGTCGCGCACGTACCGAACGCCGCGCAGCAGCGCCCCGGTCGTGACGCCGGTCGCGGCGACGAACACGTCGTCGCCTGCAACGAGGTCATCGGTCATGAGCACGCGCTCCAGGTCGTAGCCCTCGTCGAGCAGCTCCTGCCGCTCCGCGTCGTTTCGCGGCCAGAGCTTCGCCTGGATGCCGCCGCCGACAGTCTTCAGCGCGGCCGCCGAGATCACGCCCTCCGGCGTGCCGCCGATCCCATACAAGCAGGTCGACGCCCGTTTCGGGGCGCGCGGCCGCGATCGCCGGCGCGACGTCCCCATCGCGGATCAGGTTGACGTGCGCGCCAGCCTGCCTCAGCTCGCCGATCAGCTGCTCGTGCCGGTCGCGCTCGAGGACGACGACGCGGACGTCCGTCACCCGGACGCCCTTGGCCTTCGCGACGGCGTTGACGTTCTCGGTCGGTGTGCGCGTTGATGTCGATCGCGTCGACGGCATCCGCGCCGGCCGCGATCTTCTCCATGTAGACGGCCGCACCGGGAAAGAACATCGAGCCGCGCTCGGCGACCGCAATCACCGCGATCGCATTCGGCTGGCCGAGAGCCGTCAGGCGCGTCCCCTCGAGCGGGTCGACGGCGACGTCGACGTCCGGCCCCCCGCCCGCGCCCACACGTTCGCCGTTGAACAGCATCGGGGCTTCGTCCTTCTCGCCTTCCCCGATGACGACGATCCCCTCCATCGCGACCGTGTCCAGCATCGACCGCATCGCGTCGACGGCGGCCTGATCGGCGGCGATCTTGTCTCCGCGGCCGATCCAGCGGCCGGCTCCCATCGCCGCCGCCTCGGTCACGCGGACCAGTTCGAGGGCGAGGTTCCGGTCCGGGCGCGTGTTCGTCATCGAGGGTGGATCCTAGAGGGGAGCTACATCCGCTCGGGAGCCTCGACGCCGACGAGGTCGAGGCTTCGGGCGATCACACCCTGGGTGGCCGCGCACAGGCCGAGCCGGAACGCCTCGGCAGGATCGCCGAGCACGCGGCACTCGTGGTAGAAGCGGTGAAAGTCGTCCGCCAGCCGGATCGCGTACGCCGGGAGCAACTGCGGGCCGCGGCGGGCAACCGCTTCGCGCACCGTCCCCGGCCAGTCGGTGAGGCGCTTGATCAGCTCCTTCTCCTCGGCGACGAGCGCCCCGGGCGGGTCACCGCCGACCGGCGCACCCTCGGCGTTCCTGAGAATCGCCGCGATGCGCGCGTGCGCGTATTGCACGTAGTAGACCGGGTTCTTCTGCGACTTCTCGGCCGCCAGGTCGAGATCGATGTCGATCGTCTGGTCCGGCCCCCGGTTGACGAGATACCACCGCGCGGCGTCGACGCCGACCTCGTCCAGGAAGTCGTCGAGGAAGACGACGTCGCCGCGACGCTTCGACATCTTTGTCTGCTCACCGCCCTTCGTCAGGTGCACGGGCTGGTAGAGCAGCACCTCGACGCGCGCGGACTCGTAGCCGAGCATGTCCGCGATCGCCGCGTACCACTTGCTCGTGCCGTGATGGTCTGCACCGAGCACGTAGATCGCCCGATCGAAGCCGCGCTCGAGCTTGTCGACGAGGTAGGGGACGTCGGCCGCACGGTACGTCGGCGTCCCTCCCTGCTCGGCCGAGCGGATGAGCACGCGATCCTCGTCGTCACCGTGCGCGGAGCTCCGCGCCCAGAGCGCGCCGTCCTGCTCGTAGGTATCGAGGCGCGGCAAGAGCTCTTCCAGACGTCGTTCGACAACGCTCTGGCGCTGCCAGGAGTCGAAGTGGACCCGGAAGCGCTCGAGTGTCCGCTCCATCGCCTCGAGCATCGCCGGGACCGGATCGCCGTCGCCGCCGGCCAGGTCCTGGACGTATTCGCCGTGGTAGCCGTCCTCGGGGATCGGCTCGCCGTTCCTCGCGGCCTCGACGGAGCGGCGGAAGCGCTCCATCTGACTGCCGGAGTCGTTGTAGTAGTACTCGCGCTCGACTCGATCACCGGCAAACGCGAGCAGCCGCGCGACGCTGTCGCCGTAGGCCCCGTTGCGGGCATGTGAGACGAGAATCGGCCCGGTCGGGTTCGCGGAGACCATCTCGACCTGGACGTGCTCGGCCGGCAGGATCCAGCCGCCGCCGTAACCCTCCCCCACCTCCGCCAGCGCGGCCAGGAAGAACGAGTCTGCGAGCCTCAGGTTGAGGAAGCCCGGCCCGGCTACGTCCACGGCGGTCACCTCGTCGAGCGCCGCAATCTGCTCTGCAAGCTCGCTTGCAAGCTCCCGCGGCGGGCGTCCCGCCTCCTTCGCCCGCCGCAGCGCGACGTTCGTGGCGAAGTCGCCGTTGGCCGCATCCTTCGGCCGCTCGAGCTCGACCTCGCCGCCGACGGCGGCACTGACGCGCGCTGCCAGTCGCTCGACGGCGCCGCTCAACGTTTCCGGAGTCACGGCTCTAGTATCGTCAAGCGCGATGGACGACGGTCAGGAGCGGCAGCTGAACATTCACATGGAGCCGCAGCACCTGGCGGGCGTCTACGCGAACTTCGCAAACATCACCTTCTCGGACTACGAATTCACCCTGACGTTCGCGCGAATCGACCACGAGGTCGAAGAGGGCGACGTACCCGGGGTCGTCGTCGCGCGCGTGAACATGTCGCAGCAGTTCGCCTCCGAGCTCCTGGCCGCGCTGCAGGACGCCTATTCGAAGTACACGACCGTCAAGGGGATCCAGTCGCTCCCCGAGACGGACCACTAGCGCATCCGCTAGCGATTCCGTTCGCGGAACCGCTCCGCCATCGCGATGCGCTGCATCAGTGTCGGATGGTTCTCGAGCCAGAGGTAGCTGAGCAGACCCGGATTCGGTTCCTCGAGGCTCGTCCGTTGGAAGCTCCGGAAGAGCCGCGTCGTCGACGCCGGATCCCTCGTCGCCTGGAGCGCGCGCCAGTCGGCTTCGGCTTCGTATCGCCGCGAGACGACGTTCTCGAGCGGCGCAGCCAGCAGCGCAATCACGGTCAGCACGAGGAACGCGTACGGCAGGTTCTCGGGCTTGCCCAGCCCGCCGCGCGAGCGAAGCGCGAGCGACAGCAGCCACAGCGTCGGCAGGATGACGAGCGCCGTCCAGCCGATCGCCTTGATGATGTGACGGCTGCGCACGTGCCCGAGCTCGTGGGCGATCACGACGTCCTCCTCGCCCCGGGTGAAACGACCGTCGAGCAGCGTGTTCCAGAGGACGACGTGAGCTGAGGGACCGAACCCGTCCGTGAACGCGTTTGCCTGGGTCGTCCACTGCGAGACGTCCTCGACGCTGACCGGCGTACCGGACACCTTCTCCGTCCGCTCGAGGCGCTGCACGTCGGCGGCGAGGACGGGATTCCGGAGCGGATGAGTCCCCGCGGCGCTGAGCCAGCCGGAGGTCAGGGCGAACAACGCGGCGATGCCGACGAAGATCGCAGCGGCGATCGCCCACCAGTGCCTGAATCGCCCCGCCAGCCCGACGAGAACGACGATCGCGAGCATGACCGACGCGGCCTCGGCGCCGAGTCCCGACCACTGGGCGTTGAGCCAGGCGAGCACGTCGAACGGCCCGAGCCCCCAATGGTGCTCCCACCACAGAGCCGCGAACGCGAACGGGAGGCCGACCGCCCAGAGCGTGGTCAGCAGCACCATCCCGACGATGATCGCGCTGCCGATGCGACCGAGGCCCATCGAGGCGACCGTCCTCGGCAGCCGCCACGCGAGCACGCCGAGAGCGGCGAGCGTCGCGATCGTCTCCGCAGCCCACAGGAAGTCCTCGCCGCGCGCAAACCTCGCCGAGCGCCGAAGCGCGTGCGCCGAGAAGTAGCGGTGCTCGTCGAGCCCGCCGAGCTTCAGGCCGGGGACGCTCGTGCGCGAGAGCCACCATGCGGCGACAACCCAGCACCCCGCGACGACGGCTAGCGTCACCCCCGTGCGGATCGCAGTCTTCTCGGACATCCACGCCAATCTTCACGCACTCGAGGCAGTTCTCGCGGAAGTCGACCGGGAATCGCCGGACGAGCTCTGGTGCCTCGGGGACACGGTGGGCTACGGGCCTCGCCCGAACGAGTGCGTCGACCTGGTTCGAGCGCGCTCGACTCTGGCGCTGTGCGGCAACCACGATCTCGCAGTCCTCGGCACGATCGACATCACCGAGTTCAGCGGCGATGCCGGCCGCGCGGCTCGCTGGACGCGCAGCGTGCTCGGGCCGCCGCAACGAGACTGGCTCGCCGGGCTCGCCCCTTCCGCGAAACGCGACGAGGCCGAGCTCTTCCACGGCAGCCCACGCGACGCGGTCTGGGATTACGTGCTGAGCGAGGAGGTCGCCCAGACGAGCCTGCTCGCGACGACCGCTCCGCTCGTGCTCGTCGGCCACAGCCACGTCGCCCTCGCGCTCGCTTGGGACGGGAGCGAGCTGAGCGGGGGCCTCGCGCCGGCGGCTACGGAGGCAACCCTGCCGGATCGCCGCTGGCTGCTCAACCCGGGCTCGGTGGGCCAGCCCCGCGACGGCGACGCGCGCGCAGCGTGGCTGCTGATTGACACGGCGTCCGGCCGGGCATCCTTCCGGCGCGTGGAGTATCCGATCGAGCAGACCCAGGCCGAGATGAGTGACGCCGACCTACCGCTGGCGCTGGCGGCGAGGCTGTCTCACGGAATCTGACGTGGCGCGCGCGGTGGCGGTCATCGCAGTGCTCTGCGTCCTCGCCGCAGGCTGCGGCGGCAGCGATCCACGTCTCGCACGCACCGACGTGGCAGCGCTGATCGCGCTGGCGAACCGGGTCGCCACCGAGGGCCCCTGTGCGCAGAAGCGCGACCTCGCCGCCGTGCGCGCGCGCGCGATCTCGCTCGTCAACCGAAAGATCGTTCCGGCGGACTTTCAGGAGCCGCTGCTCGCCGGAGTCAACGATCTGGCCGATCGCACGGTGGTGTGCATGCCCCCGGTGACGCCGGCTCCACCGGCTGCACCCGCGGCGGGCGACGACAAGGGGCTCCCCGGCCACGGCAAGGGTCATCGCAAGCACAAGCACGGGGACGACGAGCAGTGAGCGCCTACCGGGTCGATCGCGAACTCGGCCGCGGCGGCATGGCCGTCGTCTATGCGGGGTGGCACGAGACCCTCGACCGGCCGGTCGCGCTCAAGGTGCTCGCCGCCCATCTCGCGGACGACCCCCAGTTCAGGGCGCGCTTCCTGCGGGAGGCACGCATCGCGGCGCGGCTGAGCCATCCCAATCTGGTCCGCACGTACGACATCGCCGAGCATGAAGGACTGCCGTGCATCGTCATGGAGCTCGTGCCCGGTGGCACGCTCGAGGGCGGCCGGCTGACACGAGCCGAGGCCGCGCAGGTGGCTGCCGGCCTGGCCTTCGCGCACGCGAACGGGGTCGTCCACCGCGACCTGAAACCGGCGAACATCCTGCGCGGAGCGTCGGGTGAGCCGAAGCTGGCCGACTTCGGGATCGCACGAGCTCTCGACGACACGCGCCTGACGGAAGCCGGCGCGATCGTCGGGACCCTCCGGTACCTCGCGCCCGAGCAGGCCGCGGGCCGGACGGCGGGGCCTGAGGCCGATGTCTACGCACTCGGCGTCGTGCTCGACGAGCTCCTGGCAGAACGCGATCCCTCCGACCACGAGCTTGTCGTGCGCTGCCAGGCTGAGGATCCGGCCGAACGGCCGACTGCGGCCGAGCGTCGCAGCCGAGCTCGGAGACGACACCGGCGTTGCGGCGACGCGTGTCCTGCACCGCCCGCGACGGCGCCTACGGCTGGTCGCCGTGGCGGCGGTGGTCGCGGTCGCGGCTGGAGCCGCAGGGGCGGCCGTCGCAGTCGGCGGCCACCAGCAGCCAGGCGTCGAGCCGGTACCGCACGCTGCGTCCACCGCACAGCAGGCGCGCAACCTGGCGGCGTGGCTCGAGCGGTACTCGCGCTAGAGGCTTCCTGCTAAGAGACAGCGCCGGCGCTCTGCGAGCCGCCGAACGTGATGCCGTCCCGCGCAAGCGCGATCTGGACGTCTTCACGCGCCTTGAAGATGCGCCACTTCACCGTGGCGAGCGTGATTTCCAGCGAGTCGGCGATCTCGTTGTACGACAGCCCGACCACGTCGCGCAGAAGCAGCGCCATCTTGAGATCGACGGGCAGGCTCTCGATCGCGCGCCAGAGCGCGTCGATCGCCTCGACCCGCTCGGCCGGCTGGTCGAGCACCTCCAGGTACGGAGCGTCGTCGAGGTGGACCGGTGCGAGCGGGCGGCGCTCCTTGGCCCGCAGCTCGTCGAGCACCCGGTTCTTCGTCACCTGGAACAGCCACGTGGTGAACTTGCAGCGAAGCGAGAACCTCGGCAGACCCTGGAAGACGCGCAGGAAGACCTCCTGCGTCAGATCCTCCGCCAGAGCCTTGTCGCCGTTCGTCAGACGGAGGACGTAGTTGTAGACCGGAGTCTCATACGTCCGGACGATGATGGAGAACGCACGCTCATCACCGCGCTGGGCCTTCCGCAGGACCGCAGGGTCTGGCTGAGGGAGCGACAAGGGACGGGAGTATAACGCCGCCGGCGGCGGAAAAACGAGGGCTTACGTGGCTCTTACGAGGCTTATTCCCGTCATTTCATCTGGCGGCTCGAGCCCGAGCAGCGCGAGCGCCGTCGGAGCGAGATCGGCCAGCTCACCGCGCTCTGCCAGAGCCAGATTCGGGGCCGTCAGGACGAGCGGCACGCGGTTCGTCGTATGAGCCGTATGCGGGCTCAGACCGTCGGGTTCGAGCATCTGCTCGGCGTTCCCGTGGTCGGCCGTGACGAGGCAGACGCCTCCCAGCTCGCCCACGCGGTCGACGATCTTCCCGAGAGCCGCGGTCGGAGGCCTCGACAGCGCGTGACAACCGCCGGGATCGACCCCGTGTGCCCGACCATGTCGGGGTTCGCGAAGTTGACGACGCAGTACGCGTAGTCGTCCGAGAGCTCGGCGACGGCCCGGTCGGCGACCTCCGCCGCCGACATCTCCGGCTTCAGGTCGTAGCTCGGCACGTCGCGCGGGCTCGGAACGACGATCCGCGTCTCCCCGGGCCAGGCTTCCTCGCGGCCGCCGTTGAAGAAGTACGTCACGTGCGCGTACTTCTCGGTCTCGGCCACATGCAGCTGACGCAACCCGTGGCGGGAGAGCACCTCGGCGATCGTGTTCGGGACGGTCTGCTCGCCGAACACGACCGGGGTCACGAGGTCCGAGGCGTAGCGCGTCATCGTGGTCACGTCGAAGTGGTGCTCGAGCAGGAGCCGGGTCAGTTGACGCGCGCGGTCGGGGCGGAAGTTGAAGAAGATCGCGGTATCGCCGGGTTCGAGCCGCGGCGTTCCCTCGACGACGATGGGCTCGATGAACTCGTCGGTACGGCCGGCCGCATAGCTCGCCTCGACGGCCGCAACCGGATCGGAGACGATCTGTCCCCTGCCGTCGACGATTGCGTCGTACGCGCGCTCGGTGCGCTCGAGGCGCTGATCCCGGTCCATCGCGTAGTAGCGGCCCACGACCGTCGCGATGCGATCGAGCGGGAGCTCCTCGAGATCGTTCCGGGCGGAAGTCGGCGACACATCCCGGCCGTCCGTGAACGCGTGGATCCACGTCTTCTCGGGGGCGAAGCGCAGAAGTGCCTGCAGATGCTCGATGTGGGAGTGAACGCCGCCGTGTGAGACGAGCCCGAGCAGATGGACTCGGCGGCCTCGCTCGAACGCGCCCCGCAGCACCTCGTCGTCGAAGAACGAGCCGTCCGAGATCGCCTTGTTGACGCGCTGCAGGTCCTGGTAGAGCCGCCGCCCGGCGCCGATCGTCAGATGCCCGACCTCGGAATTGCCCATCTGCCCCGGGGGCAAGCCGGCGGCCTCGCCCGACGCGTCCAGTGTCCCGTGTGGGAAGGAGCGCCAGAGCCGGTCGAAGACCGGCGTCTCGGCGAGATCGACCGCGTTGCCCGGCCCGGGCGGAGCGCAGCCGAAGCCGTCGAGGACGACGAGCGTTACGAGGGGGAAGCTGCGCAAATCGCCACGAAGGAGTCGACGTCGAGGGATGCGCCGCCGACGAGCGCGCCGTCGACCGCGCCCTGCGCGAGCAGCTCGGCCGCATTCTCCGGCTTGACCGAGCCGCCGTAGAGCACCGGCACGTCGAGCAGGGCCTTGATCACCTCATGCGCCTCGTGTGCCATTGCCGCCGTCGCGGTCTTCCCGGTGCCGATCGCCCACACGGGCTCGTACGCGATCACGAGATTGTCGTCGTGCTCGAGCGCCGAGACCTGCCGGCGGAGGACCGCGTCGGTCTCGCCTGCCTCGCGCTCGGCTTCGGTCTCGCCGACGCACGCAATGACGTGCAGACCGGCCCCCAGCGCGGCCGCGGCCCGGCGCGCCACGGTCTCGTCGGTGTCTCCGAAGTACTGGCGCCGCTCCGAGTGCCCGACGATCGTGCCGTAGACGCCGAGCTCGCGCAGCATGGACGGAGAGACCTCGCCGGTGAACGCGCCCTCGTTCTCCCAGTGGCAGTTCTGCGCGAAGACGCCCACCTCGGTGCCGGCCAGCGCCTGCACGGCCGCAGCGAGCGAGACGTAGGGCGGGCAGACGACGACGTCGACACCGGGCGGCAGGTCGGCTTCGCGGAGGTCGCGGCAGAACGATCCCGCCTCGCGAGGCCCCTTGAACATCTTCCAGTTGCCCGCGATCAGCACGGGCGCGAGCTTAGCCATCAATCACCTGAGGACGGCCTGCGTCTGGATGACGAGCGCCACTGACCGGCCTTCGTCGTCCGCGAGCGCGGTCTGCACGACGATCGAGCTGCGGCCGACATGCGAGCGGCGCCGAGACGAGCCTGACGGTCCCGCCGCGCACGGCGCGGAAGAAGTTCGTCTTCGACTCGAGTGTCGCGGTCGTCGCTCCGTCCGGGAGATTGAGGAACGCGCACAGCGCGCCGAGGCTGTCCGCCGCGGCGATGAGAGCGCCGCCGTGCAGGACT
Organism: uncultured Thermoleophilia bacterium; assembly: GCA_963708505.1. Classification (GTDB taxonomy): domain Bacteria; phylum Actinomycetota; class Thermoleophilia; order Gaiellales; family Gaiellaceae; genus PALSA-600. Next base: position 505,855 of record CAVPST010000006.1, on the reverse strand, counting down.
CCGCCCGCCGTGCAGAGCTCCTCGCTCCAGTCGAGCTCGCCCCGAACTTCCTCGGCCGCCGCCGACTCGACTCGCAGGCCGAGTCGCTCGGCGAACGGCATCGCCCGCAGGAGGTCGCTCACGACGGGATCGCGGCGACGCCGGGCAGCTCCCGGCCCTCGAGCAGCTCGAGCGAGGCGCCGCCGCCGGTCGAGATCCACGAGATGCGGTCTGCCACTCCCGCGTCGTGCACGGCGCGAACCGAATCGCCGCCGCCGACGACGGTGAAACCCGTGGACTCGGCGAGCGCGTGTGCGACGGCGAACGTGCCCTCGGCGAAGCGCGGCCACTCGAACACGCCCATCGGGCCGTTCCAGAAGATGGTGCGAGCGCCTGCGATCCGGCCGGCGAACTCCGCCCGTGTCTCCGGTCCGATGTCGAGCCCGAGCCACCCGTCGGGCAGCTCGTCGTACCCGGTCACCTGCGACTCTGCGTCTGCGGCGAACGAGGCAGCCGCCACGACGTCGACCGGCAGGACGGCGTCGAACGAAAACGGGTTCTCGGCCCGCACCTCCTCGGCCATCTTGCCGCCGATCAGGACCTCGTCCGCGCGTGACCCGAGGCTTTCGAGCACGGAGATCTTGTCCTCGACCTTTGCGCCGCCGGAGACGATCACGAACGGGTGCTCGACGTCGCCGAGCAGCGCCCCGAGGTTCTTCAGCTCGTCGAGCAGGAGCAACCCGGCATAGGCGGGCAGCACGTGCGCCACGCCTTCCGTCGAGGCGTGCGCCCGGTGCGCGGAGCCGAAAGCATCGTTCACGTACAGGTCGCAGCCGTCAGCGAGCTCACGCGCGAACGAGGAGTCGTTCTTGGTCTCGCGCTCGTCGAACCTCGTGTTCTCGAGCACCTCGACGCGTTCGTCGGACACAAGCTGCGCGAGGCGCGCCCGGACCGGGGCGATCGCGTAGCGCTCGTCATGCCCCTTCGGCCGGCCGAGATGCGAGCACACCCGCACCGCGGCCGCGCCACGGTCGAGGAGCAGTTGCAACGTCGGGAGCGACGCGCGAATGCGTGTGTCGTCGGCAACACGGCCGTCTTCGAGCGGCACGTTGAGGTCGGAGCGGACGAGCACGACCTTTCCGGCAACGTCCACGGCGTCGACCGACCGCGGCAGGCGAAGGCTCACTGCAGCTTGGAGATGAGATCGACCAGCCGGCACGAGTAGCCCCACTCGTTGTCGTACCAGCCGAAGACCTTCGCGAACGACCCTTGCACCATGGTCAGGTCGCTGTCGAACGTGCACGACGCCGGCGAATGGACGATGTCCGTCGAGACGAGCGGCTCGGTCGAGTAGACGAGGTAGGGCGCGAGCGATCCGGCGGAGGCGGCTGCCTCGAACGCCGCATTGACCTCGTCGGCCGTGGTCTCCTTGGCGAGCGTCACGACGAGGTCGGTGACCGAGCCCGTGGGGACCGGCGCGCGCACAGAGATGCCGTCGACCTTCCCTTTCAGGTCCGGGAGGCACGAGCCCGATCGCGCGCGCGGCGCCCGTCGAGGTCGGGATCAGGTTGATCGCCGCAGCCCTCGCGCGACGCAGGTCGCTGTGCGGCAGATCGAGGATCTGCTGGTCGTTCGTGTACGCGTGGATCGTCGTCATGAACCCGCGCTCGATCCCGAAGGTGTCGTTGAGCACCTTGGCCATCGGCGCGACGCAGTTCGTCGTGCACGACGCGTTCGAGATGATCGCGTGCTGCTCGGGATCGTAGGCGCCGTCGTTGACGCCGAGCACCAGCGTGACGTCCGGATCCGTGGCCGGAGCCGAGATGACGACCTTCTTCGCGCCCGCGTCGAGGTGCTTCTGGGCGCCGTCGCGTTTGGTGAAGAACCCCGTGGACTCGAGGACGACGTCCACCTCGAGGTCGCGCCAGGGCAGGTCGCCCGGATCGCGCTCCGCCAGGCCGCGGATCTCCCTGCCGCCGACCTTGAGCGAATTGCCGGTGACCTCCACCTCGTGCGGGAACGTGCCCAGTACCGAGTCGTGGCGCAGCAGGTGGGCCATCGTCTCCACATCGCCCAGATCGTTGAATGCCACGATCTCGAAGTCGCCGCCGCGCTCGAGCGCAGCCCGGAAGAAGTTCCGGCCGATGCGGCCGAAGCCGTTGATCCCGACGCGTGTCTTTGCCATGCCGCGACTGTAGCTACGCGGCGGCGGAGGAGATCCCGTAGATGTCCACGAGCTTCTCGCGGAGATACCGCACATACGGCTCGGGGTCGATCTCGGACGTGCCGACGACGCGCTCGAGCGTCTCGCCGGGCGTGAACTTACGCCCGTGGCGGTGCAGGTGCTCGCGCAGCCAGTCGCGGAGCGGCGCGAACTCTCCGGCTTCGAACGAAGCTTCGAGATCGGGGAGATCGGCAACGATCTTCTCCCAGATCTGGGCGGAGATCAGGTTGCCGAGGGCATAGGTCGGGAAGTAGCCGATCGAGCCGCCCGACCAGTGGACGTCCTGCAGCACTCCCTCGGTGTCGCTCGGCACGTCGATCCCGAGGTAGTCGTCCATGCGGCGGTTCCACTCCTCGGGCAGCTGCTCGAGCGGGAACTCGTCGTTGAGCATCGCCTGCTCGAGCTCGAAGCGAAGGATGATGTGCAGGTTGTAGGTCGTCTCGTCCGCCTCGACCCGGATCAGCGACGGCTCGACGGCATTGACCTCTCGGTACCACCTCTCGGGGTCGTAGCCGGCGAGCGCGCTCGGCTGCAGCTCCTGCAGGCGCCTGAAGTAGTGGCGCCAGAACGGCAGCGACCGGCCGACGAGGTTCTCCCACATCCGGCTCTGCGATTCGTGCATCCCGAGCGAGACGCCGCGCGCCAGCGGGCTGCGCTCGAGCCCGGGGTCGACCTGGCGCTCGTAGAGGCCGTGACCGAACTCGTGCATCGTCCCGAAGAGGCCGCCCAGATGCTCGGTGAAATAGCGCGTCGTGATGCGGATGTCCGTCACACCGGTCCCCGAGGCGAACGGATGCACGGTCGGGTCGAGGCGCCACGCGTCGTCGGTGAAGCCGAAGTCGTGCGCGACCTCGAGCTCGAACACCTTCTGGGCGGCGATGTCGAAGTCGTGGACGGGTGGTGCGTCGCCGTTGAGCGACGCGACCTCCTTGACGAGCGGCGCCTGGTGCGCCTTCAGGTAGTCGAAGAGCACGCGTACTTGCTTCGTCTTCATGCCGCGTTCGTAATCGTCGAGGACGATGTCGTACGGCTCGTCGTCGACCTCGAAGCAATCGATGTACTGCTTGCGCAGGTCGAGGTTCTTGCGGAGGACCGGCAGGAAGCTCGCGAAGTCGTTCTTCTTGCGAGCCTCGACCCAGACCGGGTTTGCGAGAGCCGCGGAGCGGGACATCTCAGCGCGCAGGTCGGGCGGCACCCGACGTGCCTTGTTCCAGTCCTTCGTCGCGACACGGATGAGGCTCGCCTCGAACGAGTCGTAATCGTGCTGCTCGCCCCAGGCGGCGAGACCCTCGAGCAAGTGGCCGATCTCGGGATCGATGAACTTCGTGTGCGCGATGCGGCCGACGGTCGCGAGTTGCTCGGCGCGGAGCGAGGCGCCCCTGGCCGGCATCATCACGTGCTGGTCCCAGCTGAGAAGTGCGGCTGTCTTGCTGAGATCCGCGATCTCGGCCAGCCGCACTCTCAGGTCGTCGAACGCCGCCCGGCTCACAGATCGGAACCTCTATCACACACGGACGGCGGTCCGGAGAGGGAGCTCCGAGGACGACCTCCCCCTCCGGATCAACTCTCCCGCTGGTGCAGCGGTGAACGGGGTCTGTATTCGCCGCTGCGGCGAGAGCGAACCGCCTGCGTGAGTATCTGCCGAGAACTCCGGATTTTGCTAGTGCAGTTGCAAATCAGGTCGATGCACGTTCTGCAAGTCGGACGATCGAACGCAGCTTGCGGTGGGCCGAGGCCTTGCTCAACGGCGGCCGGGCCTTCGCAGCGAGCTCGCGAACCGACGCGGCGGGGTGGCGGAGCCGCAGCTCGGCGAGCTCGACCAGTTCGACGGGCAACGCGTCGACACCGAGCAGGCGGATCGCCTCGAGCTGATCGTGAGCGGCGCGCGCCGTCCGCTCCAGATTCGCCTCGTCGGCATTCGCCAGCCGGTTTGCGCGCGCGCGGGTCGCCGCGACCACCGCGTGCTCCTCGAGCCACAGCGCCGTATCGCCGGCTCCCGCGATCGCCAGCAGGCCGCCGATCGCCTCTTGGCCCTTGGCGTACGCGACGGAGTGCGACCGGCGCTCGGCGACGCTGAGCTTGACGCCTTCGCGCGCGGCGATGTCCGCCAGGAACCTCGCACCTTCCACGCTCGACGTGCGCAGCTCGAGGTGTGGATCTCGAGGGCCCGAGAGCGACCCGGCGCCGAGCAGGGCGCCGCGGAGGTACGCGCCGCGGCAGCAGGATCGGCCGACGACGCGGCGCGGCGGAATCTCGAGCGGCGCGCGCGTCGCGGAGAGCACGCCGGCCTCGCGGAGGACGGCGAGCCCGTCGTCGTCGACGTCGGCGTGGAGCTGATACCGGGTCGCCCGGTCGAAGGCCCGGCGCCGGTACGTCCGGATCTCGGAGCGCACACCCAGCTCGCGCAGGAGCGCGAATGCCCGCCGAGCGGCAGCCGAGCTCGCCAGGTCGAGATGCACGGCCACCGTCCCGCCCTGCAGATGCCAGGCGCCGCTGACGTGGAAGAGCGCGGACACCTCGGCGAAGCGGCAGCAGCGCCGGTCCGGCGCGATCTGTGCGAGCTCGTTCCGGAGCTCTTCCGAGAGAGCCATCTACAGGGTCACACCTTCCAGGGCGAGGAGGCGGCGCTTGTACTCGACGCCGAGCTCCCCGTACGAGCCGATCCCGTCCGAGGCGACGACCCGGTGCGTCGGGATGAACGGCGACAGGTCGCAGCGTCCGCAGAACGTGCCCGCCGCCCTGGCGGCACCTGGATAGCCGGCCAGAGCAGCGAGCTCGCCGTACGTCACGATCTCGCCCCGGCCGATGCGGCGGAGCGCTCGGGCGCACGCCCCGTGGAAACCTCCGGGCAGCCGAAGCCGGACGTCGCGCAGGTCGTCGTCGGCACCGCCGAAGAAGGCGGTCAGCCTCCTCGCCAGCGTCTCCAAGCGCGTGTCTGACACCCCCGGGGTGTCGGACACCCTTCGCGGCCTCGGGAGCTCCGCGTGAAAGACGAGGCCACGCTCGAGCCACAGCTCGCCGACGCCGAAGCCGGGCGCGTCGTACTGCACGAGAGTCGGCTTCATTCGCCGATGTTGTAGCTTCGCGGCCGTGACGAGGGCCAGGCTGCCGGCACTTGGGTACTGCTACGTCGCGCTTGCGCTCCCGGCGCTGGTGCTCGGCGTCGATCATCCGCGGGCCGCCTCCGCGCTGTACACCGGCGCCGTCTTCGCGTACCTGTGGTTTCTCGCGAGCCTGTATTCGCAACTCGTCCGCTTCGATCCGGACGGGTTCTTCGCGAGCGTCGTCGTGCTCGGAGGAGCCGCGTTCGTGGCGCTGCAATCGGTGGCACTGGTGCTCGGTTCCCCGGAGTTCGCGGCCCCTTCGGCAGCGTGTGCGGCGACCGTGATCCTGGGCTCGTCGCTGGCGGCGTGGCGGGCGCGCAAGATCAGCCGCAGGTTCGGCCAGGCCGGCGTCGCGGGCGGCCTGGCCGTGCTCGTGGTCGGGATCGTCGAGGGGGCGGCGGGCTGGACGTTCGCCGGCGACGCGGTCTTCGCATCGTCGCTCGGCTTCATGGTCTGGGTGCTGGTGACGGCGACGTATCTGCTGCGGCGCTGACCGTTAGAGGCCAGACCTCTCTAGGATCCACGCCGTGAGCACCCACGCAATCTTCCGCCCGCCGCCTGCTCACAACGAGCCCGTCCACGACTTCGCGCCCGGGAGTGCCGAGCGTGAGCGGCTGCAAGCGCGGCTGGAAGCGATGCGAGCGGAGCGGCCCGAACTGCCGCTCGTGATCGGTGGGCGCGACGTGACGACCGGCGACCTTCGCCAAGCGGTGATGCCGCACGACAAGGAGCACGTGCTCGCCGACGTGCACCAGGGCGGCGCCGAGCACGTGCAGCAGGCAATCGATGCTGCCGCCGAGGCGTGGGTGGACTGGTCGAAGTGGCCATGGGAGGACCGAGCCGCGGTGTTCCTGCGGGCGGCAGAACTGCTCTCCGGCCCGTGGCGCGACACGCTGCTCGCCGCGACGATGCTCGGCCAGTCGAAGACGGCGCATCAGGCCGAGATCGACGCGGCCGCCGAGTCGATCGACTTCCTGCGCTTCAACGTCGAGTTCATGACCCGGATCTACGAAGAGCAGCCGATTTCGTCGCAGGGCGTGTGGAACCGGCTCGAGTACCGGCCGCTCGAAGGGCTTCGTGTTCGCCGTCTCTCCGTTCAACTTCACGGCCATCGCGGCGAACCTGACGAGCTCGCCGGCGCTGATGGGGAACACCGTCGTCTGGAAGCCCGCCGGCACGGCCATGCTCTCCGCCTACTACCTGATGCGGCTGTTCCAGGAGGCCGGCCTCCCGGACGGTGTGATCAACCTCGTCTACGGCTCAGGCGCGACGATCGGGGACGCGGCGCTCGGCAGCCCCCACCTCGCGGGCATCCATTTCACCGGCTCGACGCCGGTGTTCAACGGGATGTGGCGCACCGTCGCCGGAAACATGGAGCGGTTCCGCAACTACCCGCGAATCGTCGGCGAGACCGGAGGCAAGGACTTCATCGTCGCGCATCCCTCCGCGAACGTCGAGAGCCTCGCGGCCGCGATCGTGCGGGGCTCGTTCGAGTATCAGGGCCAAAAGTGCTCGGCCTCCTCGCGCGTCTACGCCCCGTCGAACATCTGGGAGGAGCTGCGCGAGCGCCTGCAATCCGAAGTCGCGACGATCAAGATGGGCGACGTCTCCGACTTCGGCAACTTCATGGGGGCGGTCATCGACGACTCATCGTTCAAGACGCAGGCCGAGGCGATCGAGGAAGCGAAGACGCATGCCGGCACGGAGATCGTCGTCGGAGGCGGCTACGACGACTCGCGGGGCTTCTTCGTCGAGCCGACCGTGATCGAGACGCGCGACCCGGACTTCCGCCTACTGCGGGACGAGCTCTTCGGACCTGTCGTGACGACCTACGTCTACGACGAGGGCAAGTGGGACGACACGCTCAGCCTCATCGACCGCACGGCCCCGTACGGTCTCACCGGCGCGGTCTTCTCGGAGGACCGAAGCGCCGCCGCCGACGCGCAGGAGAAACTCCGCTACGCGGCCGGCAACTTCTACGTGAACGACAAGCCGACCGGCGCCGTCGTGGGTCAGCAGCCCTTCGGCGGCTCGCGCGCCTCCGGCACGAACGACAAGGCCGGCTCACTCTGGAACCTGATCCGCTGGGTCAGCCCGCGGTCGATCAAGGAGACGTTCGTCCCGCCGCGCAGCTACCGCTACCCCTTCCTCGACTCCGAGGACTAGAGGAACCTCTAGCGCACGCGGAAGACGCGTGCGACCGCGGTCGCCGCGTTGGCAGTGCGGGCGTACGCGACTGCGACATGCTTGCCCTTGGCGAGGTTCGTCGCCGCGCCGTAGATCGTGCCGCGCGTCGCTGAGAGGCCGCCCCCCTTCTCGAGCAGCTCGACGCCGTCGACCCAGAGCGCAGACTCGACGAGCTTCGCCGGAGCGACCAGTTCGGCTGCGACCTGCGTCGTCGGCGGCTGGGACGCGTTCGACCCCAGGAAGGTGACCTTGACGCGCCCCGTCCGGTCGGGTTGCCAGACGTCGCCGACCAGGTGGAGCGCGACGGCCTTGTCTCCCTTGACGACGACGGCCCAGTCGCCGCCGCGATAGACGGTGTGGCCGCCAATCGCACTCGCAGGATCCGGCGCGGCCGCCGCAGCCGTCGTCGTCGGTGCGGATGACTTCGAGCCGCAGCCGGCAGCCAGCGCCGCGAGCAGGAGCAGAAGGGCGAGCCGATGCATGCCCGCAAGGCTAAAGGTCGTACGCTGCCCACATGAGCGGTTCACTCCCGACCACCTGGCTCAGCGCGCGACTCGGCCGAGACCCGCAGGAACTCGATGCAGCGCGGCGCGAGGGCCGGCTGCTCGCCCTCCGCGCGGGAGACCACTACGAGTTCCCGTCCTGGCAGTTCGACCGCGAGGGCAACGTCCTGCCGACGGTGCCGCGGGTGATCGCGGCCGCACGCGCGGCCGGGATCTCCGACGAACGCCTGGCGCAGCTCCTCCAGGCACCGTCCGGGCTCGGTTCGAATCGTCGCCTGGCCGACTCGCTCGTCGAGGGGAACCTCGACCACGTTCTCGAGGTCCTGTTAGCCGCGCCCCGCTCGGTGTAGCTGCTCGTAGATCCGCCGGGCCGTCCGCGCCGGAACCCCGGGCACCCCCTCGAGCTCCTCACGCGAGGCAGCGGCGACGCGCTCGGCTGAGCCGAAATGCGTCAGCAGCGCGCGTCGCCGCGCCGGCCCGACACCGTCGAGCTGGTCGAACATCGACTCGCGCGCCGCGGCGTCCCGGCGCGAGCGATGGAACGTGATCGCGAAACGGTGCGCCTCGTCACGGATCCGCTGCAAGAGCTGCAGGCCCGCCGTGTGGCCCGGCAGCAGGATCGGCTCGGGCCGCCCGGGGACGAACACCTCCTCGATCCGCTTCGCCAGCGCGATGACCGCCACGCGCGGCAGATCGAGCTCGGCCATCGCCTCGAGCGCCGCGGAGAGCTGCCCTTTCCCGCCGTCGATGACGACGAGGTTCGGCGTCGCGGCGAACGACTCGTTCCAGTCGTCGGAGCCGGGGTCGGCGCCGAGGCGCGAGAAGCGTCGGGTGATCACCTCGCGCATCGACGCGAAGTCGTCCTGGCCCTCGACACCGCGGAGCGTGAACTTGCGGTAGTGGCCCTTCTTTGCGACTGCGTCCTCGAACACGACCATCGAGCCGACCACCTCCTGGCCCTGGATGTTCGAGATGTCGAAGCATTCGATGCGGATCGGCAGCGACTCGAGGTTGAGCGCCTCGCGCAGCTCCTCGAGCGCCGCGACGCGACGGGCGCGCGTGCTCTCGGCCACGAACGTCTCGGACTCGAGCGCCAGCTCGGCGTTCTGCTGCGCGAGCTCCTGGAGACGCCGCTTCTCCCCGCGCTCCGGCACGCGCACCTCCACCTTCGATCCTCGCTGCTCGGAGAGAAACGCGGCCAGAGCGGTGGTATCGCCCGCGCCACGGGGAACGAGGATCTGCGGCGGGATCGACGGAGCACTGCCGTAGTACTCGAGGCAGAACTGCTCGACGACCTCGCTCGGCTCCTCGCCCGCAGCGTTCTCCAGGTGGAACGAGTACCGATCGACCATCCGCCCATCGCGCAACGGGAAAACCTGCACCGCGGCGCGCTCGGGCGACACGGCGACGCCGATCACGTCGATCGTGCCGATCGAGCCTCGCTCGACGGCCTGGCGCTCCGACAGCCGCTCGATCGCGCGCAGGCGATTCCGGTAGCGCGCGGCATCCTCGAACCGCTCCTCGTTCGACGCCTCGTGCATCTGCGCCTCGAGCCTCCGCCGGATCGGCCTGTCGTCCCCCGAGAGAAACTCGATCACCTGGTCGATCACCTCGCGGTAGTCCTCTTTCGAGATGTACCCGACGCATGGGGCGTGGCAGCGCTCGATGTGGTAGTCGAGGCACGGGATGCCGCTGCGCCTCCCCGGCTGCGGCCCCTCACACGGGCGATAGCGAAAGACGCGGTTCAGGACGTCGAGCGTCTCGCGCACCTTCTTCGCGTTTGCGTACGGCCCGAAGTAGACGACCCCGCGGCGATGCCGCTCGCGGGTGAACATCACCCGCGGATAGTCGTCTTCGACCGTGACGGCGATGTACGGGAACGACTTGTCGTCGCGCAGCCGGACGTTGAACGGCGGGCGGTGGCGTTTGACGAGGTTCTGCTCGAGGTGGAGCGCTTCGACCTCCGTCTGCGTGACGATCGTCTCGATCGTCTCGACGCGGTCGGCCATCTGGCGGATCCCCTGCCGCGTGTCGCTGGACCCTTCCTGGAAGTAGGAACGGACCCGTGGCCTCAACGTCTTTGCCTTGCCGACGTACAGCACTCCCCCAGCCGCGTCCCGGAACAGGTAGACGCCCGGCTTCTGCGGGACCCGTTTGAGCTGGTTCTCGATGCCTTCCACGGCCACGAAGTGAGCGTATCGGCCACTCTGGGCATGACACGCGAATGCGCTCATGGCTGCTCACGACCGGCGTCGCCCTGCTTCTGGCCGTATTCGTCGCGGGATGCGGCTCGCAGCACAAGCTCGTCGTCGGCGCCGTCGAAGACTCGGCGAAGTGGTCGCCCGACCCGGCCCGGACGATGGCGGAGACCCGCGACTCCGGGTTCAGTGCGGTCGTTCTGAGCGCGGTCTGGCGGCGGGGGGCGACGGTCGAGGAGGACCTGCCGCCCCTGCGTCGCGCGGTGCGCGCGGCAGTCTCTGCGAACCTCAGTCCGCTGCTCGCCGTCTACCAGACGAGCGGCGACACGCCCGCGACGCCTTCCGACCGAGCCGCGTTCGCGTCGTACGCCGCGGGTCTGGCCCGAGCCCTGCCGTCGGTCCGCGATGTCCTCGTCGGGAACGAGCCGAACCTGAACCTGTTCTGGCAGCCGCAGTTCGGCGCACAGGGAGACGACGTCGCCGCGGCGGAGTACGAGACGTTGCTCGCCTCCACCTACGACGCACTCAAGGCGGTCGACCCGAACCTGACGGTGATCGGAGGCAACCTCGCTCCGCGCGGCGGCGACGATCCGCGATCGACCCGGCAGACGCACTCGCCGACCTCATTTATCCGCGACCTCGGCGCCGCCTACCGGGCGAGCGGTCGCGACCGTCCGCTGATGGACGCGGTCTCGGTGCACGTGTACGGCGAGAGCGCGCATGTCCCGCCGTCATTCGCGCACCCGAACTCGACCTCGATCGGGATCGCCGACTACCGGAAGCTGGTCGACCTGCTCGGGTCGGCGTTCGACGGGACGTCGCAGCCGGGATCGAAACTTCCGATCGTCTACGGCGAGTACGGCGTGGAGACCACCGTTCCAGCGGCGAAGCGTGCGCTCTACACCGGCCGGGAGGTCGTCCCCACCGTCGATGCGGCGACTCAGGCGGCCTACTACAGGCAGGCGATCGCGCTCGCCCGCCACCAGGCGAACGTGACCATGCTGTTCATCTTCCACGTCTTCGACGAGACGCGGCTCGAAGGCCTGCAGACGGGCGTCCGCTACGCCGACGGGTCGCCGAAGACCGGCCCGGGAGTGACGGTGCAGCGCTAGATTTGGTCTCGATGACCGAGCCCGGCGGGTATGTCGCATACACGTTCTTCCGCATCGACCCCGCGTGGCGTCAGCTGCCGGTCGAGGAGCGTGCCGCGGCGAAGGACGCCTTCGCGGAAGTCGTCGAGGACTTCGCACCTCGATTCGATGCGCTGCGGGCGTATTCGACGACCGGCGTCCGCCCCGACTCCGACTTCTTCCTCTGGAAGATCACCGACCGGTACGAGGATCTCGGCGAGTTGGGAGCGGCCCTCAACGCGACGCCGCTCGCCGGCTGGGTGACGACGCCGTACTCGTACCTCGCCACGACCAAGGCCTCCCAGTACACGTCGGCCCGGCGCCCGCGCAGGATCGCGCCGAAGGGATCGCCGTACCTCGTCGTCTATCCGTTCGTGAAGGTCCGGCCGTGGTACGCGCTGCCCGAAGCGGATCGGCAGCGGGCGATGGACGAGCACATGCGGATCGGCCGCGAGGAGTTCCCGACGATCCACAACCACACCACGTATTCCTTCGGGCTCGACGACCAGGAGTTCATGACGGCGTTCGAGTGCGACGAGCCGGCGGACTTCATGCACCTGATGCTGAGGCTCCGCGACTCGGAGGCGTCTCGCTACACGGAGCGGGACACACCGATCTTCGTCGGGCAGCACATGCCGATCCGCGAGGCGCTCGCACGGCTCGACGGCGTGACGTCGCTAGTCGAAGACCACCGTTAGGGTCTTCACCAGGCCGTGCTCGTGCTCGAGGACGAGCCGTCCGGTGCCGCCGCCAACCCAGGCAAACGCCCCGGTGACGACCCGCTCGCCGTCGTCCTGGACGCCGAGCAGCCTGATCTCGTCGTCGGGCGGCTGCTCACGGTAGGCGGCGCGAATGGCGTCGAGCCCGACGAACGGCCCCGCCGGCGCGTTCTCGAACCGGACCTCCGCGTCGTCTGCGAACGGGGCGAGCATCGGCTCCCAGTCTCCGGTGCGAACGCCGTGGTTGAACGCGCGCACATGCCTCTCGATCAGCCCCGGCGGGCCGGTCACACGAGCCGCTTGCCGTCGAGCCAGGTGCGGACGGCCGCGTAGATGCTGACGCCCGCGACGACGAAGAAGGCCAGCGCGTCGAGACCCCGGAGCCCCACCGTGAAGAACCAGATCAGATCGGCCACGAACAGCGCGATCGCGCAGTAGAAGATCGCCTGCTTACGGGTCGCCCAGGTCTCGATCTCGCGGCGACCGATGTCACGCCAGAAGAAGTACGCGACAACGGCGATGGCGACCACGAACGCGAACCGCAGCAACGTCCCCGCCGTCGCAAGCGCAGTCTCCGCGTTCAGAACGACGATCACAGCGGCGACCGCGGCCAGGATCAAGAGGTTGCGGACGAAGGGGCTCATACGGTCAGGCCGTCATGTAAGCGCGAACGCCGAGCGCCGCGGCGACGAGGGTGGCGACGGCGAACCAGAGGAGGCGCGACCGAGGCTCGGCCGGCGCGTAGAGCCACGGTGAGAGGACCGCCAGCAGCGCGAACGTCCCGTACGCGTAGTGGAGGTGATCCGCGGCGCGGTGGTGCCGCGAAAGCAGGAGCAGCCCGAGGCCGACCTGCGCGACGATCAGGGTCTGGGCCAGCGCGAGCAACTGCGCCACGGACGCGCCGGCACGGCCGCGCCGCCAGGCGACGAACGCAACGGCGGCCGACGCGGCACATGCCGCGATCACGAGGAATGCGTTCACGTGATGGGCCGTTAGCATCCGCGACTGAGCAATCTACAGAGGGGCCAACGTGATCGAAGAAGGCAAGCCCGCACCCGACTTCGAGCTGCAGAGCGACAGCGGCGAGACCGTCAAGCTCTCCGACCTGCAGGGGAAGCAAGTCGTCATCTACTTCTATCCGAAGGACGACACGCCCGGCTGTACGGCTCAGGCGTGCGGCATTCGCGACGTCTACGGCGAATTCGAGAGCGAGGGCGCGGTCGTCCTCGGTGTGTCTCCGGACGATGAGGCGTCACACGTCAAGTTCAAGGACAAGTACCACCTGCCGTTCACGCTGCTCGCCGACCCGGATCACCGTGTCGCCGACGAGTACGGCGTCTGGGGCGAGAAGAGCTTCGCCGGCAAGAAGTACTTCGGGGTCGAGCGCTCGACGTTCGTGGTCGCCGAGGACGGGACCGTCAAGAAGGTGCTGCGGAAGGTGAAGCCGGCAACGCACGCGGACGACGTTCTCGAGGCGCTTCGGACGTAGCAGCTCCGGACTGGGACAGTCGCCAGGCCGCCCAGGCGAACAACCCACCGAAGACCGCCAGGGCGGGCGCGATCAGAGAACGCGTGTCCGTGGCTCCAACCGGGGAGGACAGCTCCGATGATCGCCGGGACGACCCACGGAACGCCGAAGCGCGGCCGCGCCAGCGCAACTGCGACGAAGCCGAGGATGAGGTAGTGCGGCCAGACGATCGGCGTCAGCACCAGCGAAACCGCGATCGCAAGGACGAACGCGGCGGAGTCACGAGCTGGCCGTCTCCCGCGCTCGACGACGGCGGCGAGAACAAGCGCGCCGAGCCCGAGCATCACGAGCCTGGCACTCCCGTCTGACGCGCCGAGGCTCCGCGCGAACGCGTAGGGCGAATAGCTCTCCGCGGCCACGAGTTTCGTCAGCCGGTCGAGCAGGTGCGGGTACTCGCGGAAGCCGGCGAATCCGATCGCGGCCCAACCGCCGAAAGTCACGACGGCGGCGACGCCCGCCCCGACGAGGGAGGCACGGAAGCGTCGGGTCACGAGCAACCAGAGACCAAGCGGCCACAGATAGAGCTTCAGGACGACCAATGCGGCGAGCACCGGGCCGGCGACGAATGGACGTGACCGGAATCGCCAGAGCGCAGCGCAGCCGAGCAAGAGCTCCGGCGAGATCGTCCCGCCGCCCAGCGCGCCCCAGGTCAGCGGGCTCAGCGCGACGACGCCGTAGCAGCGCCAATCGCGGACGCCGAGCAGGTAGAGCGCACCTACGATCGACGCGAGAGAAACGGCTGCCCAGCACGACGGTCGCGGCCGCGTAGGGCAGAAGCGCGAGCGACGCCATGACGAGCGCTGCAGGCGCCGGATAGGGGAACGGCCGAAAGGTCTTCTCGTGCGCGACGTGCGGCAGGACTCCGGGATAGGGAGACCGCCCGTTCAGGACGTCGTGACCACTCAGCCACATCATCCTGAAGTCGAACGGATGAAAGCCGGTCAAGAGGGCGTATCCGAAGATGATGACGAGCGTCAGCGGAACCGCGGCGAGCACGACGAACTCGACCGTCTTCAGGACCGCGGGAAGCAACCTTCCCGCCGCACGCCTCTGAGGTGCCGAAGCGGCTGCGACCATCATCCTGGCTGTCGGAACGGTGTCAGGCGGCTCCGATCCCCCGATCGGGGGACGTGTCAGCCCAGTGAGATCGTCTGTTCCTCGCGCGAGGACGCGAAGTCCTCACCCAGGCGGCTGCGGAGCGTCTGCTCGAGCTCGCCCGACGACTCGAGCTCCTCGACGATGTCGGCGCCGCCGACCAGCTCGCCCTTGACGAACACCTGGGGGATCGTCGGCCAGCCCGAGATCTCCGAGAGGTCCTGTCGGATCTGCGGGTCCGCGAGAACGTCGACCGTCGTCACAGGTGCGCCCGCGCGCCGGAGCGCCTGCAGCGCCCGATCCGAATTCCCGCACATCACGAACTGGGGTGTTCCCTTCATGAACAACGCGACATCCGCGCTGTCGATGACGTCCTTGATCTTCTCGCTGTAGGTCACATCGATCCCTTCGTCTTGATTCTCAGCTCGTGGATGGTTCCGTCGGCCAGCGGTGCCGCAAGCGCCTCGTACACGCGCCGGTGCTGCTCGACCAGTGAGAGGCCGTCGAGCGACGCCGAGGCGACGACCACCTGAAAATGGTCACCACCACCGGTGCGATCGACCACATCGAGCTCGGTCGCGTCGGGAAACGCGCCTTCGAGCAGCTCGCGCAGAGGTTGCGTGCTCACTCGTCGATCGTACCCAGCACGAGCTGGTCGCCAGCGCTCACGTTCGTGGCGGCGCCGACCGCGAGCTCGACGACGACCTTCGCACCCCGCGCGACGCCGTCCGCCAGGGGCGCAGGTCACGGACGACGTCGAGCACGACGAGGTCGCGATCGCAGAATACGACGTCGAGCGCGAACCGCATGAAGAACATGTGGATCGAGCCCGCAGGCCGGAAGAGCATGCCCTCCCCGGGCTCGAGCGACGAGCGTCCGAGCAGCCCCTTCGCGCGCGCATAGGGGCTGGTCGCGAGCCGGCACCGGTCGCAGACGATCGTTCCGTCTGCCTTGCTCAAGGTGACCGACCTCACCGATCCCTCTTCGGGGTGATTTCGCCGGATACCTGCACGTTCACTCGTTTGGGGAGTAGCCGAGCTCCGGGGGATCCTGCTCAATGCGCGAAGGACAACAGCAATCCCCTTGGCGGAAGGGAGGTACATCAGATGGAAATTCGTGATTGGCTCGAGCTCGCACGCATTCAGCTTCGCCGCGAGGAGGGCCAGACGATGACCGAGTACGGCATCCTGCTCGCTCTCATCGCAGTCGTCGTGATCGCAGCCCTGCTTCTGCTCGGCCCGGCGATCAAGGGCGTGTTCGACAGCGTCACCAACAGCCTCTAGGACGAACCTCGGAACGGCGGCCGCCCGCCGTTCCGCGCCGTGTCCGCGCAATGCGCCGTGTCGAACCCGGCGCGCTGTCGCGTGTACGACATCCTCGAGCCTCGCACACCTGACTCGTACCCCTTCGGGGTGATTTGTGCATTTACGCGCACGTTTTCACCCGTTTGGGGATTGTCATGACGGGTTGCACGACCGATGAATGCGCGACATGGACAAACCGGCGAGCGGTGCAGCGACCGATCTACATCCAGCGGCCGCCTTCCGGAACGAACCAGAGGCTCATAAGTCCCCTCGCCGCAGAAGGGAGGTGCACTCGTATGGAACTCCGTGATTGGCTCGAGCTCGCTCGCATCCAGCTTCGCCGCGAGGAGGGCCAGACGATGACCGAGTACGGCATCCTGCTCGCTCTCATCGCCGTGGTCGTGATCGTCGCGCTGCTTCTGCTTGGCCCTGCAATTGCGAACATCTTCACCAAGGTTACGAACAGCCTGTAAGGCACGAACGGAACGACGGGCCCCCAGCGCCATGGGGGCCCGTCGAGCCACCCGCACTCCAACGAACAACCACAACACCTTGACTTCACATCACATCATCGACCTGAAGAACGCGACGGGCCAGACCATGACCGAGTACGCGTTCATTCTTGCGTTCATCATCCTCGTCGTGATCGTCGTGATCCCGTTGTTCGGGAGTGCGACGTCGCAGCTGTACAGCGACGTGATGGCGGGCTTCGGAGGCTGATCTGATGGCGCGCCGCCCCCTCCCAGCCCAGGCTCGCTCCGAAAACGGCCAGGCGATCGTCGAATTCGCCCTGATCCTCCCGATCCTCATGGCGATCCTGCTCGGGATCTTGCAGTTCGGAATCGTCTTCAACAACTACATCACGCTCACCGACGCAACACGCGCCGGCGCTCGCAAGGCTGCGGTCAGCCGATTCCTGAACGACAACGGCGCGAGCGCGAAGCAGGCAGTCCAAGATTCCGCGTCCGGGCTCAACCTCAGCGTCCTGACGCCGACGATCTCCGTCACGGCCTCTCCCGACTGGAACACCCCGGGCGGGGTGGTGACCGTGAGTGCGAGCTATCCGTACGACCTGAACATCCTCGGCTGGACAGTCGCGTCCGGAAATCTCAACTCGACCACTCACGAACGCCTGGAATGACCCGCCTCCCCCCCGACTGAACAGGATTCCCATGACCTATCGCCTCCGTAACATCCTCGTCGCCGCCGGCCTCGCGGTCGTCGCGGCGTTGCTGACGACGTTCTACGTCGCGAACTACAAGAGCCACGTTCGCCAGGCCGAAGCAACGGTGAAGGTGTTCGTGGCGAAGAAGGACATCCCCGTGGGGACGCTTGGCGCAGAGCTCAGCGGCCATAGTTGGTTGACGTCCACCGACGTCGCCCAGCATGCAGTGGTCCCCGGCGCGATCTCGAGCCCCGACCAGGTGGCGCGTCTGATCAGCGTCCAGCCGGTGTACGCCGGTGAGCAGGTCACGCTCCGCCGGTTCGCGACGCAGACCGAGATCGGCGTCCGCGCACAGTTGCACGGGCCGCTCCGGGCCATCTCGGTCCCCGGGACCCCGGATCAGGTGCTCGCAGGCACCCTCAAGGACGGTGACCACGTCGATGTGATCGCCAGCATCAAGGTCGGCTCCTGCGACGGATGCACCGCTGTTCGTGACGTCGTGCAGAACCTGCTCGTCCTTCGCGCACCCGTCGGGAGCAGCCGCGCGGGCGTCAATGCCAGCAACAGTTCCGTGATTCTCGCGGTCAGCGACCGGCGCCAAGCGCAGAAGGTGTTCTTCGCCATGAAGAACGCAGACTGGACGCTCCAGCTGCGCCCGGTGGCGAATGCGACCCAGCCCCCGATCGACGTCGAAGGCCCGAAGTCGATGCTCAAGGACGGGGTCACCCCGGCCAACCTCAGCCACTACGCAGGAGCAGGAAAATGACCGAAACCACCGAGCCGCAGCCCACGCGCCTGTACTTCACAGGTGACTGCGATGGGCTCACCGACCTCCGTGAGGCGTTGTCCTCCCACCCCGACTTCGAGGTCGTGGGTTGGAGCGACCACGTTGCACAGGCTGCCGGCGTGCTTGCCGGCGGTCATCTCGACTGCGTCCTGCACGGGACGCGTGCCGAGACGTTCCCGGCGACGGAGATCGCGGCGATCCGCGAGCAGACCCGCACGCCGATCGTGGTCGTCGCCTCCGGCGCGGCCGGGGCGCTTCTCGACGAGGCGCTCCGTTCCGACGTGGCCGACGTCCTGATGCTGCCGCAGCTTGTCGACAACGCAGCATTCACGATTCGCAAGGCCTCGCACGTCCGCCGTCAGCCGACAGCTGTCGGCACCCGCCAGCACGGCCGGGTGATCACCGTGTTCTCGCCGAAGGGCGGGACCGGCAAGACGGCGACCGCGTCGAATCTCGCTGCGGTGCTCGCCAAGGAAGGCCGCAAGACGCTTCTTCTCGACCTGGACCTCCAGTTCGGCGACGCGGCCATCGTGATGGGCGTCGAGCCTGAGAAGACGATCTACGACCTGGTCCTCGCGCCGGGTGAGCTCGATATCGAGAAGCTCGCCGGGTACACGACCAAGCACCCATGCGGGCTCGACATCCTCCCCGCTCCTTTGCGGCCCGAGGACGCCGAGCTGGTCACGGAGTCGAAGATCACGAGGCTCCTCGAGGTCGCCCGTGAGTGTTACGACGTCATCGTCGTCGACACCTCGCCGTTCTTCCACGGCCCGATGCTGGCCACGCTCGACCGGACGGACGAACTGCTCGTCCTGGTCGGACTCGACGTCCCGACGCTCAAGAACGTCCGGCTCGCGATGCAAACACTCGAGCTGTTGTCGTTCCCGTCGCGGCGGATCCGCTTCGTGCTCAACCGGGCCAACACGAAGGTCGGCCTGAACAAGCGCGAGGTCGAGAACGCTCTCAAGGTGACGGTGCACTCGGAGGTTCCCTCGGACCGGATCGTCCCGGTCTGCGTGAACCGCGGCACGCCGGCCGTGCTCGCCGAGCCGAGCTCGGAGTTCGCGAAGGCGATCGTCGTGCTTGCCAAGGCCGTCATGACCCCGGCTGACAAGCAGGTGAAGCCGCGCAAGCGTCTGAGCCTCTCGAGGAGCTGAGCGACACATGGGTCTTCACGATCGCCTGCAGCGCCAGGGCGACGGCGGCGCGACCGTCGTCGCACTGGCGGCAACCGGACCGCGCCCCGAGGTGCCGAAGGTTGTCACGATCGACCCGTACGCCGAGCTCAAGGCGAAGGTGCACCACGCGTGCATTGCCAAGCTCGGTCCCGAGCTCTACAAGCAGGACGACGACGAACTCGCCGAGCGCGTCTACAAGGCGGTTACGGAAGAGCTGGCGCTCGACCGGACGCCGCTGACGCGCGAGGAGCGCCGCGACATCGTCCGTCAGCTGACGGACGACATTCTCGGCTATGGGCCGATCGAGCCGCTGCTCCGCGACGAGAGCGTGACCGAGATCATGATCAACGGCCCGGAGAACGTCTTCGTCGAGCGCTCGGGCAAGCTCGAGCGGACGAACCTCCGCTTCGTCGACGACTCGCACGTGATGCGGATCATCGACAAGATCGTCTCGCAGGTCGGCCGTCGTGTGGACGAGTCGTCGCCGATGGTCGACGCGCGCCTGCCGGACGGCAGCCGCGTGAACGCGATCATCCCGCCGCTCGCCCTCCGCGGGCCGACGGTGACGATCCGGAAGTTCTCGCGCGACCCGTACACCATGAACGACCTGATCGCGTTCGGCACGCTGACAGCACGTTCGGCGCAGTTCATCGCCGCCTGCGTGAAGGGCAAGCTGAACATCCTCATCTCCGGCGGTACCGGTACGGGCAAGACGACGACGCTCAATGCAATGAGCGCGTTCATCCCGGGCGACGAGCGCATCGTCACGATCGAGGACGCCGCCGAGCTCCAGCTGCAGCAGGACCACGTGATCACGCTGGAGTCACGCCCCCCGAACATCGAAGGCATGGGTGAGATCAAGATCCGCGAGCTCGTGCGGAACGCCCTGCGGATGCGCCCGGACCGGATCATCGTCGGCGAGGTTCGCGGTGCCGAGACCCTCGACATGCTCCAGGCCATGAACACGGGCCACGAAGGCTCACTGACGACGATCCACGCGAACTCGCCACGGGACGCACTCGCACGGCTCGAGACGCTCATCCTGACGGGCGGCGTCGAGTTGCCCCACCGGGCGATCCGAGAGCAGATCGCGAGCGCGTTCGACTTGCTGGTCCAGATCGAGCGCCTCGTCGACGGCTCACGCCGGGTGACCGCCGTCTCGGAGGTGCTCGGGATGGAGTCGGATGTCGTCACGCTCCAGGATGTCTTCGTCGCCTCGGCTCCGAGCGAGGGCGAGGCGTACGCGGTCGCGCACCGTCTGCTGATGCCGCTTCGCTCGACCGGGCTCAAGCCTCACTTCCTCGAGAAGCTGGCGGCGAACAACGTCGTCCTGCCGGCCTCGTTCTTCTCGGCAGACGACTCCGATCAGGTCCGTGCGTCGTTCGCGGCGACCGGCTTTCCCGGGGCCTACGAGTGAGGCGGATCCTCTTCGCCTCGATCGCCCTCGCGGCGATCCTGCCCACGGCCGCATCCGCTGCTCCGCACATCCAGGGAGTGGACGCCGGCGCCTACCCATCGCTCCGGGTCACGTATGTGGCACCGAAGGGAGGGACCGCGCCCGCGCTCAGGGAAAACGGCCATCCGGTTGCGAACTTCCAGGCGGTCAACCTCGGACAGACGAAGAGTATCGTCCTCGCGCTCGACCGGTCGCAGTCCATGCGCGGACGGCCGCTGGCCAACGCGCTCGCGGCCGGCCGGCAGTTCGTGAACGCCGCAGGGGCAGATGATCACGTCGGTGTCGTTTCATTCGGCCACAACGCGATCGCACTCACGCGGGTAGCGTCGTCGCCGGCCGAAGCTGCGGACCAGATCGGTGGCATGACCGTTGACTCTCAGTCGGGCACCGCCCTCTACGACGCGATCGTGGTTGCAGCGAACAGTCTCGCCCAGGATCACCGCCCCGGCCGTGCGATCGTGGTCGTCACCGACGGCGCCGACGTCTCGAGCTCCCATTCGCTGAAGGACGCAGTCGCGGCAGCGCAGGCGGCTCATGCGGCCATCTACACGATCGGCATCGCGGGCCCCGACTTCACGGCCTCGACGCTCGAGCAGCTCGCGGCGGACACGGGCGGGTCGTACCGCCAGGCCTCATCGGCTCGCGACCTGACGCGCACCTATGGCGCGCTCAAGGACGAGCTCTCGCGCACGTGGCAGCTGACGTACTTGACGACTGCGCGCCCGGGCGAGCACGTCTCGCTCACGGCGACGTCGCACGGATCGGTCGCCAGGTGGGCGCATGTCCTGCCCGGCAGCGCCTCTGCTCCGCAGCTGTCGACCGGAGTGCTTCCGTCGGCGGCCTACGGCCCCACCGGAACCTTCGCCCTGGCTGTGGCCGTCGGCGGCCTGACGCTCCTCGCCTGCTGGTTCTGGTTCGCGTCACAGTTCGAGGGCCGCCTGAAGCGGCGGATCGAGCCGCACATCCCCGGTGACGCACCGGGGGCCAAGGGCGCGCGCCGGAAGGCCAGCCGCGAAGCCACCCAGACCCGTCTGGTGGACATGATCGAGCACGCGTTTGCGAATGTGAAGCAGTTCAAGCGCCTCGAGCGGCTGATCGAGCGTGCCGACATGCCGTTGCGGCCGGGCGAGCTGCTCGGGATCAGCGTCGGCAGCGCGCTTCTTGCTGCCTTCGTGTTCGGTGTGGCGGGACTGTCGACCATCTTCGTTCTCTTCCTCATGGGTTTTGCGTTCGCCGCTCCGATCGCCTGGGTGAGCTGGAAGGCGCGCGGCCGGTTGCGCCGTTTCGAGAACCAACTGCCGGATCTCCTGATCACCGTCGCTGCATCGTTGAAGGCGGGCCACAGTTTCCGCCAGGGCGTGCAATCGGTGGTCGAAGAGGGGGCCGAGCCCGCCGCGGACGAGTTCAAGCGGGTGTTGACCGAGACGCAGCTCGGCAAGCCGATGGATGACGCGCTGCTGCACATGGCGGAGCGCATCGGGTCGAGCGACTTCGGATTCGTGATCACGGCCGTGACGATCCAGCGCCAGATCGGCGGTTCGCTCGCAGGGCTGTTCGACATGATCGCGGAGACCGTGCGCCAGCGACAGCAGTTCGCGCGCAAGGTCCGGAGCTTGACCGCGATGGGCCGTCTGTCGGCGTATGTGCTCGTTGGGCTCCCGTTCTTCATGGCGGGCGCGGTGACACTGATGAACCCCACGTACATGGCGCCGCTCTGGCACACGCCGACGGGCCATGTCATGGTCATCGTGGGGCTGATCATGATCGGCAGTGGAAGTTTGATGCTCAAGAAGATCGCATCCTTCAGGGGGTAATCGCGTGCTACTCGTCATCGCTTTTTTCTGCGTCGCCGGTGCTGTTTTCGCAGTTGCCGAAGTCGCGACGTACCCGGCCCGTCTGAAGGAAAACTCGCTCAGGCGCGCGACCGACTACGGCCGTGTGCGGATCCCGGACAAGACCGACGACGTCCTCCGATTCCGCGACCGCGTCGTCGGCCCGGCAATGCTGAGGCTTGCAGCGATCGCGCTCAAGCTGAACCCACGCACGAATGTCGAGACGATCGGAGCTCGCTTGATGGCCGCAGGCCTCGGGCAGCGTGTGACGCCCGGCTCGTTCCTGGCGATCAAGGGCGCCGGGCTCGTCGGGGGCGTCTTCCTTGGCCTCGTCATCACGGCATCCAGGTCGGTCCCCTTGGGCCTGGTGCTCATCGTCTTCCTCGGCGCCTTCGGATTCATGGGACCCGAGATGATCCTCTCGTCGCGGATTCGGAAGCGGCGAGACGCCATTCGGTGCGATCTGCCGGACGCTCTCGACATCCTCGCCGTCAGCGTCGAGGCAGGTCTCGGGTTCGACGGCGCGATCACCAAGCTGACCGAGCACATGTCAGGACCGCTCGTGCAGGAGTTCTCCCTGCTGCTCTCCGAGATCCGGATCGGCGAGGCTCGCCAGACGGCTCTCAAGAACATGTCAGCGCGCGTCGACGCGCCGGAGCTCTCCTCGTTCGTCCGGGCCGTCGTGCAGGCCGATCAGCTGGGCATCTCGCTGGGCCGCATCCTGCGCGTCCAGGCGGCTGACTCGCGGCTGCGGCGGCAGTCGGCTGCGGAAGAGAAGGCGATGAAGGCGCCGATCAAGATGATCTTCCCGACGGTGCTCTGCATCTTTCCTGCCATGTTCATCGTGCTGCTCGGGCCTGCGGTGATGAACATCCTGAAGGTGCTGAAATGACACCTCCCGAGACCGAAAAGGGCTTCGGCTCCGGTCTCCGCTCGTCGATCGAACGCAAGCGCAACGGCGAGGCCGCAGCTCCACCCGAGACGGCGGTCGCGACCGAGCTCGAGTTCGACTTCGGATTCGGTCTCGCCGAGCCGACCGTCGAAGAACCGGTCGTCGAGGACGTGGTCGAGCGGGAGCCGGAGCCGGAGCCCACGCCTGAACCGGTTGTCGAGCTGCCGCCCGATCTCGGCCCGGAGCTCGATGCCGCGCGCGAGGAGCTCGAGGCGGCGAGACAACAGTTGCGGACAGCCCGCGACGAGCAGCATGAGGCCGCGCGTGCAGTTGCTGAAAGGGAGAGCGAGATCGCCCGCTGGGCCGAGGATCTCGACCGGCGGGAGCAAGCTGTCAAGCAACAACTCACCGATCTCGAGCGCGACCAGGCTGCACTGGTCGAGCGCCACACCGAGATCGTCTCGGAGTACGCACGTGTCAAGGAACTGGCCGGCCACGCAGAGGGCCGCGTCGAAGAACTCGAATCCGCCGAGCGCCAACGGGCGGAGGCAGCTGCTGAGCTTGCGAAACAGCTCGCTGAAATCGGCGAGCGGGAGCGCGAGCTTAAGCGCGAGCGCGCGGCGTACGAGGCGCGCCATCAGGAGGCGGAGGCGCGCCTCGCGTCGCGCGAAAGTGCGGTGCGTGAACGGGATGCAGTGGTCAGTGATCGCGACCGCGCGGCGCGCGAGCTCGAGGCCGCCGCGAACAAGGAGCGGGCGAAGACAGAGGCCCGCGAGCAGGCGTTGACGAATGCCGAGCAGCTGCTCGAACGCAAGCAGCGCGACTTCGAGACGCACACCGATGCAAGCACGAAGGCGCTCGATGCTCGCGCGACGGAGCTCGCCGAGACCGAGACGAACCTTCGTGGCTGGGAGGGGCGTCTCAACCACCAGGCCGAGCGTATTGCGGCCGAACGCGCCGACCAGGGCTCCGCATCGCAGGATGCGTTTGCGCTACTCGCAGAGCTGGAGGCGCGCGAGGCGGGCCTCGCCCGCCGCGAGGCCGAAGTGCAGCAGGCACAGGCTCACCTCCAGGCCGCCTCGGCAAGTGCGGCGGCACAGCCCAAGAGCGAGCTCGACAATCGCGAAGCAGTGGTCGCCGCACGCGAAAAGGAGCTCGCCCTGCTCCAGCGCCGCCTTGCGGCTGTCGCCCGCGAGCAGAAGGACGTCGGCCAGGCAGATCAGATCCGCGCCGAGCTGAAGGCGCTCGAGGACGACGTCACCCTGCGGGAGCGGGCGATCGCGGAGCGCCGCGACCGGATCGAATCGCAGGAGGACCGGCTCGAGAAGCTCGAGCTCGAGGTCGCCGAGCGGTCATCCCGCCTCGAGAAGCTCGAGGACGAGATGCGGGTCCGCGAGGCGCGCCGCGAGGCCGAGCTCGAGATTCACGAGGACAAGCTCGCCGTCAGGGTGCGTGAGCTCGAAGAGCGCGAAGCACGCCTCACGCAGCGTGAGACGGACCTTGCCGGGTACGTCGAGCGTGCTCAGCAGTCGTTCAACGTCGCCTAGAACGCGAGGGCCCGTCGGTACACTGCGGACGCCCGCGGATGTGGCGGAATTGGTAGACGCGCACGGTTCAGGTCCGTGTGTCCGTAAGGACGTGGAGGTTCAAGTCCTCTCATCCGCATAGCGTTTTAAGTTCTCTCAGGACGCCTTTCTCGCAGTCGCCTTGCCGCCTTTGCGGCCCGCGGCGACCTTTTGCGCATGGGTGCCGCCCTGCGACGCGTTCCCCGAGCCAGAATGAGACTTCTCGCCACCGTGTTTCGAGGCGTCGGGCGAGTTGGCGATCTTGGCGGCGCGCTCCTTCGACATGCCCTTGTCCTTCAGCGCCTCGTACTGCTTCTCGTTCTTGACGTGAGCGCTCTTACCGGGCATCAGCCTGCTCCTTTCTCTCTACGACGAACGGAGTGACGTCTTCCCGCCCACCAAGCCGGCAAACGTTGCGCGGCGCTCCACGCAAGCGACGTCGCACAGAAATGCCGAAAGCCCGCCACCCCGCTCCGGGGAGCGGTGCGTGACGGGCCTCGGCATCCCCCGCTCTGGCCTTCTCCCAGGTGTGCGAAGAAGGCTCAGCCGGTCGATGCTCTTGCCGCTCGGAGGCGGCAAGAAACCTCTCGATTCACTCAGGCAGTCGACCGGGAGAAGACCGCCACGATCACGGCGAGCAGCAGCAGGAGGAACAAGAACTTGGAGACAAAGATTCCGCCCCCGAGTGCAAGAAGCAGGATCAGCAGAGCAAGCAGAAGCAGCATGTGCGAAGACCTCTTTCGTTGGAGGAAAAGTTCGTTCAGTCAGACGTTGGGCGTCTCGAACGGCCCGACTGCACATCGCAGTCGGTGCGAATCACGTACCGCGCGGACCGTCTTCCACGACAGTCGTCCGGCGTCCGCCGAAACCGCCCCAGCTCGACCAGAAGACCATCGAGAGAACGAGACCGACGATCCCGACGATGAGCAAGATCACCCCGACCGCGTGGATGTTGAGTCCCGAAACCGTCGCATCGACGGCCCAGGTCAGGATCGCACCAGCGGCGATCAGCAAGAGGCTGACTCCGATACCCATGATCCCTCCTTCATTCGTGGACTCCGCCAACAAAGAGCAGGCAAACAGAGATCACCGTTCACCCAAGCGCGAAACATTCGAACGGGAGATGACGCGCAATGCCGTCCCACCGTCCTCGCGCGATGACGTGCTTGTGCTTCCAGACGGCGCAACGACGTTGTGCGCTGCGTTGTCAGCCGCGGCGGCGAGCCAGTCCGTCAAAGCGAGACTCTCGGCGTCTGCCGCCGCCTTCCATCGCTCGACTCGGGCGGTCTCGACGTTGAGCCGCAGGTGTTCCACGCTGTCCGGAATCCGTGCCCGCTTCTCGCTTCTCAGGTGAGTCCGGAGCTCAGTGCGCGACCAACGGCCGGTCTCCGCCTGGTCGAGCCATGAGTCCTGCTCACGCTCGGGAAGCGCCGCGAGTTCTGCGTGGTGGCCGAAGCTGAGCGTGTCCCGCCGGCGGGACAACTCGAAGCGTCCGAGCGACCCAGGCGTAGTTGCGCAGCGTCTGATAGTCGAGGCCGGTGACTGCGATTGCCTGCTTGTACTTCTCGCCATAGCTGGCCTCGCCGTAGAACGCCCAGTCGCCGAGCCACCAGCTGGAAGCGTTGGTGATGCTGCCGATGCGCCGTCCAAGCGCCTGCCAGCGCTCGAACGAGAGGCTCGCGGGGAGCCGGAGCCCCACCGGGGTGTACGGGGTCCGACCCCTCCCGTTCTGCGCAAGATGGACGAGATCGTCTTCGAGGCCTTCGCCCGCCTCGGTGCGGAGCGCTGTCACCTTGCGCTGAGGGGAGCCCGTTCCGTTCGGGACTCGCCTGCGCGCAGCCTCACGGTTGAGCCACGGCCCGAGCAGGTTCTCGATCTCGCGACAACCGCAGAAGCCCTCGAGCCGTCCGAGAACACGGCCGTCGTCGATCACGACCAGCGTCGGCATCTGCGTGACCGCGTAGCGTTCGACGAGCTCGGGATGTTCGTCGCAGTTGACCCGTTGCACAGCAAGCGTCCGGTGCTTCCGGCCCCGCTGCAGCACTTGCGCTAGGAAGCCCTCGACCCGTCGCGATGGTCCCGAGGTCGGCGAATAGAAGAAGCAGAGCGTCGCTGCCCGGCTCACGTTCCCTCGAACCTGCTCGCTCGTCGGCTGTCATGCGGATCGCACCTCCTCCTCTGCGGCGCGACGTGAGGGGATAGAAATCGAAGAAGCGGTCGATCCCGGTGATCTCGAAGACCCTCTTGACCGTCGCGTCATCGGTGACGAGCAGAAGCCGCCCACCGTCGCGGAGTTCGTTGCGCGCAACGAGAAACACATGCAGCATCGTCGAGTCGAGGAACGTCGTCTCGGTCAGATCGACAACGGTGGTCCTGGCACCGGCGGCGACCGCGTCACGAAGTGCCTCCTGCACCTGTGGAGCCGTGTAGAGGTCGTGCTCGCCAGAGAGCGAGACGACCAAGATGTCGTCGCCCGACTGCTCGCTCCGGATCCCGGGGGCGATGGCCGACCCCTCCGGTTTCCACTGTCCGACGAGTCGAGATGCCGTCAGCTTCCGGGCTGGTACACCCGTTTGCCGTTCTTCGTCGACGGTGATCCGAACAGGATCGACGCTGCCCATCTCCCGCTCCCTCCCTGTGACTCGATCCGGCTGGTTTGCTAATCTCCGACACAGAACGCGTGATAAAAGAAACGCGCAACAGATAACACGAAACGGAATATAGGACAAAACTGTCTTCTATGTCAAGCGATGGAACAAGCCACTGGACGTTCCTGACGAACCACGCCCAGGTACTGCTCTGCATCGCCAACGATCCCGACATCAGGCTCCGAGACGTCGCCGACACGGTCGGCATCACCGAACGAGCAGCCCAACGGATCGTGGTCGACCTCGCCGAATCCGGATTCCTCGAACGCGAACGACACGGGCGGCGTAACCGCTACCGGATCAACGAGAAGACCGAGATGCGACACCCAGCCCAAGAGGGCTACGAGATCGGCGAACTGCTCGACCTGCTCCGCCAAGTCCGCAGCAGCCGCGACCGCGCGAGGCAGCTCGCAGACTGACCCATACTCCAGCCGTGGTTTCACGGCTCGGTTCTTCGGAAACGCCAGTCCTCACGGAAGCCGCCAAGTTCTCCCTACGACCATGGGGGGTCAGCAGGGATCGAGCTAGCGCGCGGGGCCGGAGAGGAGTGGTCATACATCCTCTCCGGCCCCGCATCCACCACTCCGTCAGACCAACGAGGCCAGGTTGTTGCGCTAGGCCCGGCGCCGCGTACAGACGAAGACGACTTTCGTGAGCAGCCGGCACGTGTTCTTGAAGGCCGGCTGTTCGGTGATCGGAGAACCGGTAGCCGGGATCTCGAGGAACGTCTCGTCGAGCGTGATCAGGCTCGCCTTGCCGTTCCGTACGGCCCCCTCCAGCCGGGTCATCTCGCTCTCGAAGCGCGGATTGCGAGCGCGTGTCTGCGCGTCGACGGGGTTCGGAAACCGACGTGGTGATCTGCCGGTGAAGTACGCGACGGCAGCCGGCCAGGTCGAGTAGAGATCTCCTGGGGGCAACTGGGCGCTACTGATCCGTGCCTCACTCCAGACGCGTCCCGAATAGTCGGAACCGTACAACGAGACTGTCCGCGCCTGCTGCAACACCGCCAGTAGGAACAAGCAACTGAGCGTCGTCGCGACGACTGGCTGTGTGCGGAGCAGCCAAGCGACCGTGATGACCAGCGATGGCACGATCGGAACGAGCAGGCGCTCGTCGAGCGGTGTCAAGGCATCGAACAACGCCACAGTCGACACCAGGAACACGCAGTAGATCCCGGCATAGATCAGACCCACGGTCACGATCCTCGGCGGCTTGCCCCAACTGGCGCGAAGCAGGCCGACGCCGAGTACCACGGCCGCGATCAGCTCGGCAAGAGCACCCGCATTGCCGGCCGGCAGATGGATCGAGGGCAACTGCCCCGGCGTCACCAGCAGATGAACGAGGGCCCGACCGCCCCCGGTCAGCGTGGACCAGGTTGGCGGATGCCATCGCACTTGCCTTCCTGTCGTCTGTCCCACGACGAGTTCGTTTCGGATGAGCCAGCCGAGGTACAGCGCCAGGCTGCAGACCAGGAATTTCGTCCGCTCACGACCGCGAAGCACGAGAGCCCCCGTGAGGATCAGCGGCAAGCCGGCGAATCGGGTGAGCGTCGCCAGCCCGGCCGCCAGTCCAGCGGGAACGGGGCGTCTGGCCGCTATCAGCGCAACTGCTCCAGTCGCCAAGATCAGGAAGAGGGGCTCGGCGAGCAAGTCGAGGTGGACCGAGAAGACAGCGGGCGAGAATCCGTAGAGGACCCCGGCGACTACCCCCGAACGAGCGTCGATCGCTTTCCATACCGCCCCACCGACGACGAGGATGCCGGTGAACAGCAAGAGGGCGTTCAGCAGCCTCGCACCGGAGTAGCTCCCACCGAACGCCTTGAGCAGAAGCGGATAACCCGGCGCCCACCAGTAGAGAGGCTTACCTCCCTCGTCCCGCGGCTGCGGCAAGGGAACGGCCGACAGGCTGTGACTCGCCTGCACATAGACGACTGAGTCGTACGAGACACCAAGCCCCCAGCGCTCGGTCGCGACGAGCAAGATCGCTGCCGCCAGCACAGCCGCGGCCAGCAAGATTGCAAGCTCGGGCCGTGATCCGCTCAACGGCCGGAACACAAGCAGACGTTACAACCCGATTGGCTGCGGGAACCGGGTCGGTTGCCGTCTCGAGGCGGGAACATGGCGATCGTTATCGTGACGGTCATGCTCGGCGGTCGTCCCTACGGGGCCACCGGATCTGCTCTGCTCGCCGCCTCGACGCTCGCCGTCACAGGCGTGGCCGCACAGCCTGAGACTCACTGGCGCCCTGTGCTCAGCGTGCCAACGATCGTCGACGTGGCCGGCCCACGGACGGACGGGCAGCTTGTGCTCTCGACGCGCAGCGGCCTCTTCCTCTACCGGCCTGGTGGGACCGCTGCACAGTTCGCGCGGGGCCCTGCGGGGTACGTTGCTGCGGGGAGTGAGCCGTACATCGCCCTTGCGCCCGCGAAGCGACTCCCGGGTGCGAGGTGCTCCTTCAAGCGAGACGACGTCTTCGCACTCGATGCCGATTCGACTCCAGGCGTGGTGCGGATCCGTCGGACCGGGCAGGCAGTTCGGCTCGCCGACCTTCCCGCCGACGCGTTCCCATCCGGCATCGGGTTCGACCTCGTCGGTCGGTTCGGATACCGGCTCCTCGTCACGACCGTCGTCGCCGGCAAGACGAGTCTCTACGCGATCGACTGTCTCGGGCACCCGACCGTGATCGCACGAGACGCACCAGCCGTCGAAGGCGGCATAGCCGTCGCGCCCTTGTCGTTCGGCCGGTTCGGCGGCGACCTGATCGCCGCAGACGAGAAAAGCGGACGCATCTTCGCCTTCAGTCCCAGCGGAGCGGTCAAGGTCGTCGCCGAATCGGGCCTTCCGGCCGGCGGTGACATCGGGGTCGAGGCACTCGGGTTCGTCCCCGGCCCGTTCGGTCGCACCGGCTCGGCATACCTCTCCGATCTCGGAGCACCCGGATCGCCGACGGCAGGGACCGACAGCCTGCTGGTACTGCCTGGAGCCGGCCTCGCGCGAGCGGGGATAGGAGTCGGCGATCTCGTCGCCGCGACCGAAGCCGGCGCGATCACGATCTCGATTCGGTGCGCGCGCCGTTGCGCCGTCCGTCGTATCGGAGACGGCCCCGCAGCGACCCACGGCGAGGGGCACATCGCGTTCGTGCCCGGCTCGTGACGAGACTTGATAGCCGCAGAGCGTCTCGTCCTCCCGGTGCGCTGTCCGCCGGATGTCCGGCGCGCGAAACCGCCCCCCAATGCCGCAGGTCACGGCTCCGCAGCGGCCGGACGCCTCTACTCATTACCAGATAGCCGCCTTCGGAAACGCGCCGAGTGGCTGGCGGCGCGGGCGGCGACCCAATCCCCCTGCGGGGCCGCCACCCTTTCGCCGGCCAGACGCGCACGAACCCAGAAACCCTCACGGGTCCTGGCGTGCGGTCTTATGCCCGGCGCACGAAGTAGAAGATCATGGCGACGAGCAGGACGATCACGAGAATTCCGACCAGGCCGTAGCCGGCCATAGCAATGGGCATGCGTTGCTCTCCTTTTTGTCGTAGCTGAACGAGTTGCCGAGACCCCGGTTAGTGCCAACTTGGCACCAACTGGGTCACGCGCTCACGAAGCGCGCCGGCCTCGGTGGTGGTTAGCGGTCGTGGACGACGGTCGTCTCGCGACCGCCGAAACCGCCCCACGTCGACCAGAACATCATCGAGATGACGAGGCCGATCGCGCCGACGACGAGCAGGATGAGTCCGACGGTGTTCACGTTGAAGCCGCTTGTGGTCACGTTGACTGCAAAGGCCAGAATCGCGCCCGCAGCAATCAAGAGAAGGCTTACGCCAATTCCCATGTTCAACACTCCTGTTCTCCGGGATCCCTTGCCCGCAGGCCGAACCATTGCGACGCGGAGGCGAGATCCGTTGGGTAGCTCGATCTGAGCTGCATTCAGATATCTCCGCCGCTGCGTGTTCTCAAACCACGCAACACACTCTCCGAACATGGCGGTCTCACGCGGGGGTCCGTGTCGGCCAGGCGGCAAACCTTCGGGAGTTGACGAGGCTTGCCGCCTGGCCCTTTCCGAGTCGCCTGTGCCGTCGAGCCAGAAGACTCGGAGTGCCTATCTAAACAGACCTGCGGCGCCTTCTTAATAGTCCGGGAGCACTAGGCCCGCCAAAAGCTGTCATGGTTTTCTGACGGGCCGGATGGGTCTCTCCCCTGGCGGGAGCTGACGGCACCCGTCCGGCCTGTTGTGCCGAGCGGTCGAGCACAACGCAGCCCAAACATCCCCAACAAAAGACGCTGGCTACCATGCTGCGCAGTGGCGGCGAACGGCTCAACCAAGCCACGCGCAGCCACCTGTCTTCCGCTCCTCGGCGAGGATCTTCGCGGTCGGTGCTGCCGTGGCTTCCACGGCGGCCGTGGTGCTCGCGGGCGACGGCCTGGCCGGCGTACGCGCCCTCGGCGCCGACCGAGGTCGTCGTGACGCTGGCGGCGCCACCGCTCTCCGCCTTCGGGCGCTCGTTGCAATCGGCCTCCCACCGGTCGTACCGAATCCAGATGCGCGACGCGCAGGACACCCTCGCGGAGCGGATCGTCACCACCGTTCCGGGCGCGCAGCTGCGGTGGCGCTACACGCATGTCGCGAACGGTCTGGCCGTCGTCCTTCCCCGTGCCGAGGTCGCCCGGCTGGCTGCCACGCCGGGTGTGGCGCGCGTCTGGCCGAACGTGACCTACCACGCACTTCGTGACGCGGCCGGGCCGCAGCAGATCGGGGCCGACAAGCTCTGGGGCGCCAACCTCGAGACGGCCGGGAGCGGGATGAAGATCGGGATCATCGACGACGGCCTGGAGGCAGATCACCCGTACTTCAATCCGGCCGGGTACACCTATCCACCGGGATTCCCGAAGGGTCAAACGCAATTCACGACGCCGAAGGTGATCGTGCAGCGGACGTTCGCACCCCCCACTCCGTCCTACAAGTACGCGAACACACCGTTCGATCCGACGCAGTCGTTCCACGCAACTCACGTCGCTGGGATCGCCGCGGGCGATCCGACCTCCGTCAACGGTCAGACGATCTCCGGCGTCGCTCCGCAGGCATACCTCGGCAACTACAAGGCGCTCACGATCCCGACTCCGGACTTCGGGCTCGACGGCAACAGCGCCGAGATCGCCGCAGCCATTGACGCCGCGGTCGCAGACGGCATGAACGTGATCAACCTCTCGCTCGGCGAGCCCGAGGTCGAGCCGCGCCGCGACCTCGTCGTGCAGGCGATCAACGGGGCTGCCGCAGCCGGCGTCGTGCCTGTTGTCGCCGCGGGCAACGACTTCGAGGACTTCGGCTACGGCTCGGTCTCGTCGCCCGGAAACGCGTCAGGCGCGATCACCGTTGCCGCCGTCGATTCGTCCGGCCGCATCGCAAGCTTCTCTTCCGCGGGGCCGACTCCCGTCTCGCTCGCGATGAAGCCCGACGTCGCCGCCCCGGGAGTCAACGTCCTCTCGTCGCTCCCCGCGTCGCAGGGAACCTACGGACTTCTCAGCGGGACGAGCATGGCAACGCCGCATGTCGCGGGAGCCGCCGCGATCCTCAAGGAGCGACACCCAAGCTGGACCGTCCAGCAGATCAAGTCGGCGCTCGAGCAGACGGGAGACCCGGTGCGAACCGTGACGTCCGGAGAGGTGCTCGCAATGCGAGAGGGCGGCGGGATCGTCGACCTGCCGAGAGCCGACACGCCGCTGCTGTTCGCCAATCCGACCGGCCTTTCGTTCGGCCGGCTCGCCTCAGCCGCAACCCGGACACTCGCCGTCGGCCTGTCCGATGCCGGCGGCGGCGCAGGCGACTGGGTCGTGACATCCGTCGTTCAATCCGGCAACGGGACGATCTCGGCCCCGGCGACGGTCACCGTGCCGGGAACGCTCTCGGTCACGGCGACAGCGGGAACCGCCGCCGGTGACGTGACCGGGTTCGTCGTGCTGACGCGCGGCACCGACGTTCGGCGCATTCCGTTCTGGTTCGACGTCGCGGCGCCGACGCTCGCAGGGCCGCGGCCGTTCCTGTCCGCGCCGGGAGTGGTCAAGGGAACGACGAAAGGCGCCGCAGCGCGGGTCGCCGTCTATCGCTACCCGACGGGCGGCGACGTGACCTACCCGGGCCCCGAGCGGGCCTACCGCGTCCGCATCACCGGCCGCCCCGCGAACTTCGGCGCGGTCGTGCTGTCCGGCCACGTGACACCGCATGTCGTCTTCGACGGGCAAAGCGACCGGCTGACCGGGTATGCCGGCATGCCGATCGACCTGAACCCATACCGCGTGGCCTACGGAGCCTCGATCCCGGTAGCGGGCGCCGTGCTGCCGGCAGCCGGGACGTACGACCTGGTGTTCGACACGCGGTCGGCCGCCGCGGCCGGCCCCTTCACGTTCCGCTGGTGGGTGAACGACGTCACGCCGCCCCGCCTGCGGCTCGTCCCCACTCGCGGCGCTGTCGCGGTTTCGGCGACCGACACCGGCTCGGGCATCGACCTGTCCTCGGTGAGGATGCAGCTCGACGGCAAGCAGGTCAGCCCGAAGATTTGCAAACGGCCGGTTCACGATCGCTGCTGCGAAGGGCCGCCACACGCTCGCGCTGACGGTGGCCGACTACCAGGAGACGAAGAACATGGAGGATGTTGCGCCGATCCTCCCGAACACGGCCACGCTGCGGGCGACCGTCGTCGTGCGGTAGCTAACGCCGGTCGCGCTCGTCGATCGTCGGCAGGTTCGCAAGGTCGCGCTCGACGGAGCGCGCGAAGTCGTCCGACTCGTCATCATCGCGGACGACCCGCAGATGACTCCGTTTCCTCGGCCTGCGAACGGTCTTCGGTCCGAGGCCGGTGCTCCGCCGAAGCCGCGGCCATTCCATCGCGCCGAGCAGCACGACGGCCGCCACGAGCAATGCGATCCCGACGAGACTCACCCCTCACAGGATAGGCGCCGACGCAAGCATCCGGTGCTGCGAGACTTCGAACCTGTGTCAGGGCGGATCCTCGTGCTGATCGTGCTGGCCGTGGCGCTCGCGGGCTGCGGGTCGAGCACGAGCGGCACCGAGACGACCACGACGGCGACGGTCCCGGCCCGGCTGATGAGCCTGACCGTCTTCGACGTCGTCGACGGCTCGCTTCAGGCCCGCACTGCGCGGGTGCCGGAGACGCGGGCCGTCGCAGCCGCCTCGCTCGAGGCCCTGGGGGTCGACGCCGCCGTCACGATCTCCGACGGGACCGCGCACGTCACGCTCGCCGAGGCGACGCCCGAGCGGACGGCTGAGATCGTCTACACGCTGACGCAGTTCCCGTCGATCAAGCGCGTCGACGTCGCGGGCCGGACCGGGCCTGACCCGCGGCGACGTCGCGACGTTCGTGCCGCCGATCCTCATCGAGACGCCGGCTGCGCATGCAAGCGTCCCGAAGACAATCTCGGTCAGCGGAACTGCAAGCGTGTTCGAGGCGACGCTCGTCGTCGAACTGCGCCGGAACGGCAGCGTGCTCGTCAAGCGCACGGTGACGGCGAGCGAGGGGGCCCCGGCACGGGGCACGTTCGCGACGACGCTCGACGCGCCCACCGGAGGAGCGATGACGATCGCCGCCTACTCCCCTTCGGCCGAGGACGGCACGCCGCAGCACGAGCAGGACGTGCCGGTGGTCGTTACACCTTGATCTGCTGGGCCAGCACCCAGAGCCCGGACACGGTGTAGACCACCATCAGTCCGACGAGCGGAGCCTGGGCGATGAGCGGGCTCCGGCTCGGCCGCTCCCGAAGCGCCAGCCGGTGCGCTGCGAAGACCGCGGCGACGTGGCCCCAGACGATGAGGAGGATCTGGATCCACCAGACGAGCCCGGCCGGAGCGATCCCCTTCCAGAGCTCGTACTCACCCCAGCCGTACGGGTTCCAGCTGTGCCCGAACGGATCGACGAGCACTGCCGCGGTGTCCTCGCCCGCGATCAGCAGGTAGGCGAAATAGTGCGCAGTGAAGTACACGGCGGCGATCGGGATCAGCGTCGGCGCATAGAGACGCGCCTGGGATCCCGTGACGAGCACATAGGCGCCGACGAACGCGACCACGACTGCGATGAGCGACAACGTCTGCAGCACGTCGACGTGCTGCGCGAGGAACGACCAGCGGTCGTAGAACCACTGCTGAAACGTTCCGAAGCGGTCGGTCTGGGACCAGCCGTCGAACACCACGGTCGCGAGCGTCGTGAGCACGAACGCTCCGCCGCCGACGGGCAGCGCCGGATCGCGACGCAGACCGGCGCCGTACAACCGGAATCGAGCCGACCGCTCCGACACGGGCACCGAAGCCCACTGCTCCGGGACGAACGGGCGCAGCTCGACCGGCGAGAACCGAGACAGCGTCCGGGCGAAGACCGAGAACAGCTCGACGTTCCCCAACCACGCCTCGGCGCCGAAGAGCGCCGTGCCCACGAAGCACGCCACGATGTACGCGAGCAGGATCAAGGCGAGCGTGCGGGGCTCCTTCGCGGGGCCCCAGATGAGCTCCATCCACGACCAGACGAGCAGCAGTGCGATTGCCGGCCATTGCCCGAGGCGCTCGGGGTAACGAAGCGGCGCCACGTCGCGGCGTGCAAGCGCGCGGTCGAGTCCACGTGCGGCGATGTTCAACGGCGACACGAGCTCCCAGAAGTCGCCGATCAGCCACGAGACGATCCCGAGCCCGACCCAGAAGTCGACCCAGGTGAGCAGCGTGATCGGATTCTCGAAGAACTCCTTCGACTGCTCCGTCGTGCTGAAGAGCCCGCCGGCGAACGCGATCAGGATCACGATCGAACCGATTCCCGTCACGGCGGCACCGACGCGGAATCGCCGAATCAGCGGATAGAAGTTCCGGCTGAGCCGGTCGTGCGGCTCCGCGGTGCGGACGGCAAACATCGCCACGGGAGCCGAGAGCAGGACGGCCGCCCCGCCGGCGAGCACGTAGAGCCAGATCGGGAGCGGGAACTTGTACGAGATCGGCGCCGCGTGCGCGAGCAGGACCGTCACGCCACGCAGCCTAGCTCCGAGCCTTGCCGGAACAGTAAGGGATGCCTTAGAATCGCGGCTGCGGCACCCGCGGTGGCCGGCGGTAACCATCGCACGCGACCAAGGGGGCTGGCCCCGGGGGGATCGGGGAATGAGGGGCCAGCCGCCGGGTCAGTGTCACCCTTCCGGGGGAGGCGAGGAGACCGCCATACCTCGTATGACTCTCTACGCTGAGGGGAAGCGTTCCCGACGGGTGCCGCAGCCGGTCGGGAACGGCGCGGCGGGTCCGCCCTCTCTCCATGCCCGTCGCGCCCCCTTCAGCACGGATCGACGTTCCTCCGTCTCGGAACGCGCGCGGACGGACGGCTCGGCGCTGGGCTGACTACGCACCGCAACCTCCTCGCTCGCATCGGCGAGCGCCGCGGGCGAGTTTACGTCGAGCCAGAACGAGCCGTGCTCCCAGTGCGTGACTCTGTGACCTGCTTGAACGGCAGAGTTGACGAGATCCGGAAACCCCGCCGGCCCGTTCACCAAACGCGTGAGTCCGGATTCGAGCATCGCGATCCCGCTGCAGATCGTGTAGAGCTTCTCGGGCTTCTCGCGGTAGCCCGTCACACGGTTGCCGTCGCTCTCGATCTCGCCGAGCCGAAGGCGGTGTCCCTCCTGGTGGCTCGCGAGCGTCAGGTCGGCACTCCGCTCGTCATGCACCGCGAGCAACTGACGGAAGTCGAGGTCGGTGACGAGGTCCGCGAAAAGGAACAGCGTCCGGTCGGCACGCGGAGTGACAAGTCCGAGCGCTCCCAGCGTGCCGAGCGGCGTCTGCTCGCGCACAAACGAGAGCTCAGGGATATCCGCCAGTGGTCGGAGGTGCGCTTCGACGAGGTCACCGAGCCATGCGGTCACCACTGTGATCGTCGGGACGCCGCAGCTTCCGAGTTGTCGGATCAGGCGCTCGATCATCGGTACGCCGGCGACCGGAAGCAGCGGCTTCGGCGTCGTGTCGGTCAGCGGCCGAAGACGCTCGCCGCGGCCGCCTGCCTGGACGACCGCATGAACCGAGGTCATGTCGACGTCAGGCACGCAGAAAAGCCTCCTTGACGAGGTGGAGGGCGCGGGAGAGATGAAGCGAAGGCGCCAACCGGAGAACGGCCCGCTCGAGACGTGCCCAACCGAGGAGATAGCGCAGCATGCCGCTGCTGATCGACGTCTCTGCGCGGCGCGAGAGAGGCGCAGTCGATTTCCGCTCCTCGGGTGACATCTGTCCCCACGGGACCTTCTTGCCGACGGTTCCGAGGCAGAAGGAGCACGACGCCAGCGGCTCCGTCCGCGTCAGATATCGCGTGAGGCGCTTGAGCAGTTCCGGCTCGTGCAGGCCGACTCCGTCGTCTTCTTGAAAGCTGCCGACGCTCGTTCGCTTCTGCCCTAGATAGCTCTCGGTGAAGAGCGGTCTCGAGCAGAGGTAGAAACGGCCCTCATAGAACGTCTGGCAGTACCACGTGTGCGCGATCTGACAGGAGTCGAAGACCTGCTGGAGGAGCCGGTCGTCCGTGATGGGCTCGTCCAGCTGCATCATCCGGAACTCGTCGATTTTCCGCACCTTCAGCTGGGTGCCGAAGCGGCGGCACCGCTCGGTCGTCCGATCGAGCTTTGCCTGGTCGAACCGCTTGTCCCGATACCAGCTGATGCTGAACATGTCGACTTCTCGGAAGACGGCGTCGTCGACGCGGTCGAGGAGCGAGCCGTTCGTGACAACCTCGATGGTGTCGGCGATGCCGCTACGGCGGACGGTGCGCACGAACTCGAGTAGCTGCTTGTGGAGAAGAGGCTCGCCTCCGACGAACCGGAAGCGCCTGACGTGGTACACCGGCTCGAGCGCGCGCACGTCGGCGTCGAACGCCTCGAGGTCGGCACTCTTGTGCGCCATGAACGGGGAGTAGTGGCTGCACTCGCGGCAGCTGTAGTTGCAACCGTCGACGAGGTTGTACTCGATCTTGATGCTTTGTACCCGCCCCGCCGCTGAGGTGACGAACGGCACCGGGTCAGCTCCCGCTCCGGTACCGCACCTGCCACACGAGTAGCCGGATCACGGCTGAGGAGTCATTGGCGAGACCGTGTGCCGCTCCGCGGCGGTTCAAGATCAGATCGCCCGCGCGCACGCGGTGCTCCGAACCCTCAACCTCCATGAGTCCCGCGCCTTCGATGACGAAGTAGAGCTCCTCATCGTCGCCGTGACGGTGGTGTCCGATGGTCGCGCCGGGTGGGACCTCGACGTAGTCGACGAACATCAGGTCGGTCTCAAAGTCGTCCGCTTCAAGCCGGGCCGACTGCACAGAGCCGGTTCCGTCGTGCGCAGGATGCGTGCGCCTCGCCAGCGACGGGAGGTTGACGATCGGACCGCTCACAGCCTCGTCGCCCAACTCGAGCCGCCACCGGCATCGAGGACGACCGGTGCAGCCCGCCGCAGTGCCTCGGTCGGGATGGCGTCGTCCCCGGAGACGATGATCACGGCATCGAACCGGCCGAGCGCGTCGGCCCGCGCCGACGGGACACCCGTCCCATCGACAGTAAAGGTGTCGTTCCGGGAGTCGACGAACCAAGGGATCGCGCCGAGCCGCCGGAGCTCTCTGACGATTCCGTGGGCCGGGCTTGCGGTCTGATCGGACGAGCCTGGCTTGTAGCCGGTTCCGACGACCAGGATCCGCGCTTCTTCGAGGGCGAGCAGCGACGCGAGTCTGTCGACGGCAACCGCCGGCATCTCAGCGATCAGCACCCGGGCCGCGTCAAGGAGCGCTGAGGATGACAGGAGATCGAGGTCGTTCACGAGGCAGTGCCCACCAACCCCCGGTCCCGGATGAAACGGGTAGTAGCCGAACGGCTTCGTCGCGGCCGCCTCGGCGACTTCAGCCGCGGAGATGCCCGCCGCGTGCGCGATCCTCGTCACCTCGGCGACGAGGGCAATGTTCACGCTGCGAAACGCATTCTCGAGCAGTTTGGCCAGCTCAGCGACCTCGAGAGAGGACACGGGCCGGGCGTCGTCACAGTACGTCTCGAGCAAGCGAAGGCCGAGGTCGAGCGAGACGGCGTCGACTCCTCCGACGAGATGAGGTATCGACCGCAGGTCGCTGACTTCGTTGCCGCCTTGAACGCGCTCGGGCGCGAACACCACGAACGTCGTTTCGTCCGACGCCCAGCGGCGAGCGAAAGCTCGCGTCGTACCCACCGCGACGGTGCTCACGACGACGAGCAGCCGAGGTCGTTGCGGCAGGTCGCACAGCAGCGCGCCCAGGCCGTCCAGCGGGTCCGTCGCGCCGCTCATCCTGATCGCACAGACGACGACGTCGCTGTCCACCAGGACGGCCGGGTCGACGGACGCGCATGTGTTGCCGAATCGAGCGACCGCCTCTTCCGCGATGTCGTGCCCGACGACGCGGAATCCAGCGCCGGTAAGTGCCTCGGCGATCAGCGACCCGACGAAACCGAGGCCCACGACGCCACACGTGACCGTGTGCGAGACAATCGCGTCGCGCAGTTCCGCCGCGGCTTCGCCACGCGTGAGCGCGGTGGCGGTCACCGGGGCGCTCCCGCTCGACCGTTGAGCGTCTGCTCGTACGCTCCGAGCAGACTCCGGGCTTGGTGCTCCCAGGCCAACTCTTCCTCGATCCGCTTCCTTCCCGCGAGGCCAAGGCGGATGCGCCGGTCGGGATCGTCCGCGAGCTGGATCACCGCCTCAGCCAGCCCGTCCGCATCGTGTTGCGACACGTAAACGCCGGCGTCTCCGCCGCTGATGCGCGTCTCTGCCATGTCGAATGCGACGATCGGCTTGCCGAAGGCCATGTATTCCATGAGCTTGTTCATCGTCAACTTCGAGTTGAGAACGTCGGGTAGGTCGGGCTGGACGCAGATGTCCGTCGCGGCGAAGGTGCGGAGAACCTGTTCCCACGGAATCGTGCCGGTCATCCGGACGGCAGCTCGAAGCTTCAACTCGTCGCGTAGCCGTCGCAACCGCTCGAATGCTCCGCCCGATCCGACCATGACGAATGCGATGTCGTCGCGCTGGTGCCTGAACCGGATCGCGTGTGCCATCCGGAGGAAGACGTCGAGGTTGTCCTGCTCGTTCATGATCCCGAGGTAGCCGACAACTATCCGGCCGCTGCCGCGAATGTGCTCGTCGGGCTCGACGGTCGGAAAGTCGACCTCCAGCCGCGGTCCAGTTGCGCACGATCGTCACGGCATCCGGCGCAACTCGTCCGCGGCCGAGGGCAACCTGGCGGCACGTCTCGTTGATCGCGATCACGTGGTCGGCCGTGCGATAGCTGATCCATTCAGCCGCCGCGACCGCGCGGGCGAGCCGGGGAAACCGCTTTCCATAACGGATCTCGAACAGCTCGGGCACCAGATCGTGCTGGTCGAAGATGACGCGTTTGCCCAGGAGCTTGTACGGCGCCCCGACGAGCCAGAGCAAGTCGGGGGGGTTCGCTGTGTGGACGACGTCGAATCCACGCGTTCTCAGAACGAGCAGGCTCAATCGCAGCTGCGCGACCAAGGCGAGCACGTACTCCGCGAGGTGACCGCCGATCGATGGCTCGTCGGATTCGCGTCGGACGTAGCGAAAGATGTGCAGGCCGTCGCGGACCTCGCGCCTCCGTTGCTCCCGCTCGCCCGAACAGATGAGCGAGACGTCGTACCCTGCATCGATCAGCGTCGCGGTCTCGCGCCGGACCCGGCTGTCGAGTTCGATCGGAATGTTCTCGACCAGAAACAGGACGCGTGGCTTGTGCTTCCTCATCCGCCGTTGAGAGCCGCGGCTCCGACCCTTCCTCCTCCGATGAGCCCCGCCGCGTTGCCGAGCTCGCCAAGCTCAATCGAACGTGTCCACTCTCGTCCGACGTTCCAGCTCGCCTCGGCGGCCAGGCCGGCGAGTTCGTCGCACAACGTCGGGCCGAGCGCGTTCGCGAAACCGCCGACGAGCACGTATTCCGGAACGCCGATCGCCGACCGCAGCATGGCGAGCATCCAGCCGAGGGGCTCCATGGCGAGCCGGACAACCGCGACGGTCCAGTCGTCGCCTGCCCTGAAGCATTCCGCCAGGAGCTCGTTCGTGATCGCGTCAGCGGATCCCGCGCACTGAGCGAGTTGCGAGCGCTCGAAGTCCTCCGACGTCGCCTGTTCGCGCGCGACCCGAAGCACTCCTCGCCCGGACGAGACGGCGCCCAGATGGTTCGGGGCGCCGCAGTCGCACGTGACGTGGCCGGCGCGGTGAGTGACGACGACATGGCCGATCTCTCCGCCGACGCCGTCCGGGCCGACCAGCGCGTCGCCGTCGACGAAGATCTTGTGCCCGATGCCCGAGCTGATCGTGATGACGCAGAAGTCTCGGCGCTCGGGAGTCACGTAGGCGTGGCCCGCCGCCGTGACGTCATTCAGCACGACTACGCGATGCCCGGGCCAGACTTCGCGCAGGGAACCGGTGAGCGAAAACGGTTCGAAAGACTCGTTCGGCCACAGTGTCGGCGCTGCAAGCACGGTGCCGTCCGGGGTCACCGGGCCGGGGAACGCCACGACCACGGCACTCGGCCTCTCGAGGTCGGCGCCAAGGGCGGCTCGCACCTCCTCGAGGAGCGACACGAGCGCCGCGACCCGATCGGGGGCGTGCCGAAGCGACTCGCACTCCCGCTCGACCTGGCTGACGACGACGCCGAGCGCCGAGTCGTAAACGCCGCCTCGCGCGGTCGTGCCGCCCACGTCGAACACGAGCAGCCGCGCAGTCGTCATCGAAGGGCGAGAGGAGGAGTAGGAACGCGCCGGATAGCGGCTGCGATCAGCGCAGGGTCGAGCGCTTGGCGCTCCGGGACGAAGCTCACGCTGCCGATTCCCATCGGCACCACGAGGTTGACAGCGCCACCCCGATGGCGCCTCGCGTCCTCCAACGCCTCGACACAGAGGGACCGCGTCAGGAGCGGCGAGCACGTCGGCAGACGCGCCTGGCGAAGCGTCTCGACGATGCGCTCGAATTCCGACTGCGAGCTGAGGCCGAGCTCGACCGCGATCGCCGCGCTGAACGCGAGGTCCACGGCCACGGCCATCCCGTGACTGATTTGGAACCGGTGCGCTGCCTCGAGCGCAGGGCTGAAGGTGTGCCCGAGATCGACCCGGCGCCTGTAGGTCTTGTCCTCGTAGAGGTTCGGCTCGAGTTCGGCCATCATCGCCTCGATCGCACGCGCGACGATCTCGCCGCCTCCGCCGCCCTGCAGCCGGTCGTCGACGAGCGCGCCGGGATCGTCGGCCACGAGCTCGAACAGGTCCGGGTCGCGGATGAGCGCGATCTTCACGATCTCCGCGAGTCCGTCGCTGATGAGGGGCTCGGGCAGGGTCTCGAGCGTGAGAGTGTCGACGAAGACGGCTCGCGGCGAGCGGAACACGCCTAGAAAGCTCTTTTTGCCACAGTAGTTCACGGCGCCTTTCACGCCGACAGCGGCATCGACCTGACCGATCAGCGTGGTCGGGATACGAAGGTGGTCGATCCCGCGGCGAATCACGGACGCGGCGAAGGTCACGAGATCCGTGCACACACCTCCGCCGACGGCTATCAGGAGCGCGTTCCGGTCGACGTTCGAAGCAAGCGCGCGCTGGCACAGCGCTTCCATCGAGCGAAGCGTCTTGCTCGTCTCGTCGCACGCAACCACGACTAGCTCGACGCTGGCGGCGGACGCTCCGACTCGCTCTGCCAACCCGGGTCCGAAGAGGGCGCCGGGCGTCGGGGTCGTGACGAGCAGGACCTGACGTCCGCTGACCAGCTCTTCGAGGAAGTCGCCACCCGCGCCGTCAGCGACGAGCCCGCGCGCGAGCACCACGTCGTAGACCGTGGCAGTCCCGGCGCTCATACGCAATCTGCCCGCCACTCCCATGGGAGCCTCCCCTACCTCCTGACGCAAGGATATCTCCGGTCTCCCGGAAAGTCACTGCATGCGAAGCCGCGGCAGGACGTCGGCGGCGAACTGTTCCAGGAAACGACTTTGGTCGGTACCGGGAGCGTGGAAGAGGAGGCGGTCGAACCCAGCCTCGATGTAGGGCTCGAGCCCGGCGAGCAGCGCCGCGGGGTCGCTCGCCACCAGAAAGCGGCCCGCCGGGTCGGCGACTTGTCCAGCCAGTCGCTCGAGCTCGACCGGGTCTGAGATCCCCACCTTCTGCGCAGAAGTCAGTGAGAGCCCAGCCCACCAGGCGCACGCGGCGCGCGCGTAAGCGGCGTCCCGGTCGTATGAGACTTTGACCTCGAGTAGACGGACGAGGCTCGAAGGGTCTCGGTCGACCGATCGCGCACCCGCCTCGAACGCGGCGACGAGCCGCGGATAGAGAGCTTGCTCCTTCCCGCTCGTCGCGATCAAGCCGTCCCCGAACTCGCCGGCGAGCCGCGCCGCGACAGGCCCCGAAGCGGCCACGAAGATTGGGATCGGAGACTTCGGACGGTCGTAGATGGTCGCCCGGTCGGTGGCGTACCACCGTCCCGCGTGTGTCACGCGCTCGCCCGCCCAGAGCCCGCGGATCAACACGATCGCTTCGGCCAGCCGTTCTCGGCGTTCGCTCCCTGTCGGCCAGGCGGAGCCGGTGGCAGCGACCTCGTTCATCGCCTCGCCGCTGCCGAGACCGAGGAACACCCGCTCCGGAGCCAGCGCCGCGAGGGTCGCGAACGCTTGCGCGATGATCGCCGGCTGATACCTGAGCGTTGGCGTGATCACGCTCGAACCGATAGTCACCCGCGTTGTCCGCGCCGCGACCGCGCC
Organism: uncultured Thermoleophilia bacterium; assembly: GCA_963708505.1. Lineage (GTDB taxonomy): Bacteria > Actinomycetota > Thermoleophilia > Gaiellales > Gaiellaceae > PALSA-600. The sequence continues at coordinate 461,597 of CAVPST010000006.1, read as the reverse complement.
GAGACACGCGAGCGAGAAGGACGCGTGCCCAGCCGAATGGCGCATCGGCTGGAAGTGATCGGAGACCGCCACGAAGTCGAACCCGAGTTCCTCGGCCTGGACGGCGTGGGCGAGAATGTCCCGAGCCTCGAATTGCTCGACCGATGTCTTGTAGCCGAGGAGCATGCCTACGCCACCTACTGAATCACGGCTTGAGCCCGGCGCAAGCTCGCCACCGGGTCGCCCACTGGGAGGTACTCGTAGGAGACCTCGCCGCACAACGCCTCGTTCTGCATGACGGCGTAGATGCCCGGCCAGTCGACGTCGCCCGACCCGGGCTCGTGCCTGCCGGGCGCGTCGGCGAGGTGAATCACTGACGTCCACCGGATGGTTTCGCGCAGAGCAGCGACGGCGTCGCCGTATTGGGTTTGTTGGTGGTAGACGTCGAAGACGAGGCGTAGTCGCCCACTGTCGACGGCCCGAACGATCTCGGTGCCCTCGCGGCAGTCGGTCAGGAAGTACCCCGGGTGATCGATGGTGCTGTTCAGCGGCTCAAGGGCGAGCGAGACGTCGTAGCGGTCTGCGATCTCTGCGCACCGCTTGCAACTCTCGATCATCGACTCCAGCTGCGTCGCACGGCGTACACCATCGAGCTCCGCGCCAGCCATCATCAACAGGCTCGGAACGCCGAGCTTCCGCGCCAGCCGTGCGCTCGTCTCCACTTCCGTCAGCAGGCCGTCTCGCTGCCCGGGGTCGAGCATTGAGACGCCGCTCGATCGCCAACCAGGCGTTCCGCTCATGATTGCGGGCCGCAACTCGAACGCTTCGAGAAGCTTCCGCGCGGCTCGGGTTTCCTCCGGCATCCAGCGCGAGGGCTCGGAGACGAAGCCAACGGAGCCTAGTCCCGCCTTCGCGGCGGTCGCTATTCGGTCGCGAAGAGAGCCCGGCAGCGTCCACAGCATCACCGACGGCGACGGGGCGGGCACCGATCGATTCTAGACTCCGACACGTGCTCGAAGACCTCCGTGTGGCGATCGTGGGCTGCGGTCGGATGGGCGAGGAACGGGCCCGCGCCTGCCGCGCGCTCGGGGCGCAGGTCGTTGCGGTTCACGACGTCGATGTCGTCGCGGCACGCTCACTCGCCGCCGGAGATCCACCGGCCCGGATCGTGTCGAGCCTGGCCGATCTCGACTGGGGGGCGCTCGACGCAGTCGCGGTTTGCACGCCGCCGCGCGTCCGCGTCGAGCCGGTCGTCGCGGCCATCAGGGCGGGCGTCCCGGTTTTCGTGGAGAAGCCTGTCGGCTCGGACGCACCCAGCGTGGCTCCGATCCGGAACGCACTCGAGCTTTGCGGCGGCCGCGTCGTCGTGGGTTACACGAACCGCTGCCGCTCATCCGTGAGGCGACTGCGACACGAGCTCGAAGGCGAGGCGATTCTCGGCATCAACGCCGTCTGGGTCGCCCCGCCGTACGACCGGCCCTGGTGGGGCGCGGAGCACGGCGCAGGTGCACTGAACGACTATGCGACGCACCTCGTCGACCTGTGCCGCTACTTCGGCGGCGAGGTGGGAGCGGTCTCGGCGGTGGAGCTCGACGAAGCGCGTTCGGGAGCTGCTCTCCTCGAGTTGACGAGCGGTGTGTCCGCCGCGGTGTTCTACAGCTCGCTCGGGAACCGCAAGGAGATCGCCTTCGAGGTCGCTCGTGAGGGGAGACGTGAACGCCTTCTCGGCTGGCACTTGCAACGCGATGGGAACGAACCCCACGAGGACGCGTTCCTGCGCGAGACGCGCATGTTCCTCGAGAGCGTCGTTGAACCCGCGAGGTCGACGCAGCTCTGCGACTTCGCGGATGCCCTCGGGACGCAAGAGGTCGTGGACGCGATCGCGCGCGCTACACGGAGCGGCCGGAGGCAGCTCGTCGAGCCCGTCGAACGGCGGGACCGGCGAGCTGTTCGAGCGCCGACCGGCTGACCGCGTACGCCCGATCGAGTTTCCCCGACGGTCGTGCCCGCAGGAGCTCGAGGCTCAGCTCCCAGAGGCCATGCGCGTCGATCAGGAGCGCGGCGGCTGCGCCCACGTGCCCTTCGCGTACGAATCCACGTCGTCGCAGGACCGGCGTCATCGCCCGCCGGTTGGAGACTGCGCCGTGGTACGGCCGATGGAGTCGCAGCGAGGAAGTGGACTCGCCCGCGCTCGTCGCAAACGTGCACAGAGTGGGAGGCGTGCAGCGCGCCTCCGGCTCGGCAACCTCCTCGGGTCCATGGAACATCGTGCAGGTCGACATGCCGACCCCCAGGAGCAGAACCTGTCCGCGGAGGCGGGCGAGGCGGCCCCACGGTGAGTCAGGTCCACACGGCGTCGCAGAAAGGTCGTGCCCTGCAACAAGCTCCTCGGCTCGAGGCCCGAGCGCAGCGACGGAGTGCGTCGGATGCAGGCTTCGCAAGACGCCGGCTCGAGTGCGAAAGCGCTCGGGGATGCGTCCGACCCGGCTCCGCGCTTCGGCCGGATCGAACAGCGGGGGTGGATGCCGGGGGCCATAGCGCCCGAACGTCAGGGTCGGCATGCACAGCGTTCCGGAAGGGCCGACGGCAGTCAGCAGACCGTCGATCGCCGCGTCCTCCCCGCCGTCAACTCTGCCGAGGCTGGCGAGGGCGCTGTGAACGATTAGCAGGTCGCCCGGGCTGACCCCCAGCGCCGCGACGTGATCCGCGATCAGCTGTGCGCCTATAGGGCTATTCACCATCGTCCGTTCTCGTCGAGAATAGTTCAAGCACGATGGCATCCCCCGTGTGGAGAACCGAGGAAATCACAACCGTCTCCGACGAGGTCTGCGCGGCCGTCGAACGGCTCACTCTGCAACTCTCCAAGAGCACGCGTTCCGTCTCGCCGGAGGCGGTCGCGGCCGTCGTCGCATCGCCGTCGACGCGCTTGCTCGCGGTTCGGAACACCGAGGGGGCGATCGTCGGCCTGCTCACGCTCGTCGTGTTCCGCCTGGCGACGGGCATTCGTGCGCTCATCGAGGATGTCGTTGTCGACAGCGCTCACCGGCGGCTGGGCATTGGAGACGCGCTCGTGCGCGACGCTGTCGCGCTGGCGACTGAGCTGCGAGCGCGAACGATCGAGCTCACGTCCCGCCCGGAGCGCGCCGAGGCCAATCGGCTCTACCGGCGTCTCGGCTTCGAGCTCCGAGAGACGAACGCCTATCGCTTGACCCTCGCGCCGTGAACGTGCTCGTCATCTCCATACACCCGGACGACGAGACACTCGGCTGCGGCGGCACCGTGCTCGCCCACGGAGCAGCCGGCGACGAGATTCACTGGTTGATCATGACGAGTGGGCACGAAAGCCGCTGGACGGCCGAGGCGCTCGTCGAACAGGAACGTGAGATTGCGGCGGTCGCAACCGAATTCGGTACGGCAAGCGTGTCGCGCCTGCATCATCCTGCCGGGGCGCTGGACACGATCCCGGTGGATGAGCTCATGGCGGGGATCGAGGCGACGGTGCAGCAGACCGCCCCGGAGATCGTCTACCTCGTGCACGGCGGCGACGTGCACACGGACCACGTGGCGGGGTTCGCAGCGACCATGTCGGTGCTGAAGCCCTTCCGTATGCGAGCCCTGGGGGTTCGCCGCGTGCTGGCCTACGAGACGCTGTCGTCGACGGACGCCGCGGCCTTCCTCTCCTTTGTCCCGAACGTCTACCGGGACATCACGGACCTACTCGAGCGCAAGCTCGCAGTTCTGTCGTTGTACGAATCGCAACTGCAGCCCGAGCCGTTACCGCGCAGCCTCTCCGCCGTCCGCGCGCTCGCCCGCGTGCGGGGAGCCGCGATCGCAGTCGAATTCGCCGAGGCGTTCGCGCTCGTCCGTGAGATTGAGTGAGCGACGAGCCCGTAGCGCGGTACGACTACCCGAGCCAGTTCTGCGGGCGCGTGGAGCAGGTCCTCGAGTCGATGCGACGGGCGCTCCTCGACGGCGACTACGGTGCCGACGGCGAGGTCGCAGCCTTCGAACGCGAGTTCGCCCTGTTTCTCGGCGCCGATCACGCTCGCGGTGTCAATACGGGAACAGACGCTCTCGTGATCGCGCTCAGGGCGCTTGGGATCAAGCCCGGCGACGAGGTGATCACACAGGCGAACACCTTCCACGCCACGGTTGCGGCGATCTGCCTCGCCGGAGCGAGGCCCGTGCTCGTCGATGCCGACGAGCACGCGTTCCTGATCGACTCGTCGCAGATAGCGGCCGTCGTCACGCCGAGGACGAGAGCGCTCGTGCCCGTGCACCTCTACGGCCGCGCGACGCCGATGCACGACATTCTCCGGCTGGCCGACGAGGAGGGACTACATGTGGTCGAGGACGCCGCGCAGGCACATGGGGCGCGCTTCGCCGGTCGCCGCGTCGGCACATTCGGCGCGATCGGCTGCTTCAGCTTTCATCCGAGCAAGAACCTTGCGGCGGCGGGCGACGGCGGCGCGCTCGTCACGAGCGACGCGGAGCTCGCGGAGCAGATCGGGGTTCTTCGCTCGCTCGGCCAGCGGCGACAGAACGAGCACGTGCTCGTCGGCCCGAACACACGTCTGCACACACTGGAAGCAATAGTCCTGCGTGAAAAGCTGCCGCGTCTTGACGACTGGAACGAAGCACGCTCGCGCATCGCATCGATGTATCGAGAAGGTCTCGCCGACTGCCCCGTGTCGTTTCAGGAGCCTGGACTCGATGGCGAGCACGTGTTCCACCTGTTCCAGCTTCGGACCTCCGAGCGGGACGGCCTCCTCCGCCACTTGCAGAACGCACGGATAGATGCGGTGATTCGCTATCCCACCCCGATCCACCTGCAGCCCGCGTTTGCCGAGCTTGGCTTGAGGCGCGGTGCGTTTCCCGTCGCCGAAGCGCTGGCGGCCGAGCTGCTCTGCCTTCCCATCCGCCCGAATCTCGCCGCCTCCGAGGTCGAGCGGGTGATCGCTGTCACGCGTGGCTTCTTCGGCACGCCCTGAACGAACCGGCGCCGGTCCAGCACGCGGAACCGTCGGAAACAAATGAAATCGGCTTGACCTCTAGGGTCATTACTCCCCGGGTTGGACTCGAACCAACAACCCTTCGGTTAACAGCCGAATGCTCTGCCAATTGAGCTACCGGGGATCGCCCAAGCGGCCGGAAGTGTAGCCGCGTCAGGCGCTGATCGAGGCTGCTCGCTCACGCACTTTCGCGAGCGCTTCCGAGAGCTCCTGGCGCCGTTCGAGAGGCGCAGAGCGAAGCTCTCGCTGCATCTCGCGCTCGCGCAGACGGAGCAGTAACTCGTTCGCAGTCGCCTCGCCGATGCCCTCGGCGGCGGCGTGCGCATCGAGCTCGGCGAGCAGCCCGGCGCCGGCGGCGTCCAGGGCCGTACCGTCCACCAGATGGTGGAAGAGCGCGCGATGCGACGGGTCGTAGAAGTGATCCGCCGTCAGCTCTGCCAGCACGGGTCGCACGGAGGGATACGCGAGCACGCCTGCAAGGGCGCTTCGCTCGAGCTTGGCGCTCGCGTCGAGCACGCGCTGCGAGGCGGGAGCGGCCGCCCGCGCCGTCGATGCGGCGGCGCGCAACTGGACCGTCATGCCGAGCTTGTCGTTGGCGTACCGCCAGGCGTCCTGCCGCTCAGGCGAGTCGGGTGCCTCTTCGAGCAGCGCCTTGATCGTCCTGAACGCCGTCTCACGGTCGTCGGCGCGGTCGAGCTCGATCCGGGTGCGGTACAGCAGGTACGGCTCGGCTGCCTCGAGCCGCGCGTCGAAGTCGGACGGGTCGTCGGCAGGGTCGACGCCGGGGGCCAGAGCGACGACCTTGACGTCGAACCCCTGCTTCACGGCGAGCGCCATGCCGCGCAGCGTCGCGGTCTCGCCGGCCGCATCGCCGTCGAAAGCCAGCCAGAGCCGCTTGGTGAGGCGGCCGAGCTCCTTGAGCTGCTGCTCGGTGAGCGCCGTACCCATGCTCGCGACGACAGGCTGGAAGCCGGCCTGTCGCAGCGCGATCACGTCGGGGTTGCCTTCGACGACGCACGCACGATCCTCGCGGGCGATCGCCGCGCGCGCCTTGTCGAGCCCGTAGACCACCCAGCCCTTGTGGAAGAGCTCCGACTCGGGCGTGTTGACGTACTTCGCCTTCAGCGGATCGTCGTCGAACAACTGCCGCGCCTGGAACCCGAGGACGCGGCCCTGGCGGTCCGTGAGCGGGAAGAGAAGGCGACGGCTGAAGTAGTCGCCCCCGCGCTGCCGCATCAGACCCGCGGAGCGAAGCTCGTCGGTCGTGAAGCCCTTGGCAATCGCCTTCCGGGTCAGCGACTCCCCGCCGAGCGCGTACCCGAGACGGAACTCGCGGCTCACTTCCTCTCCGAAGCCGCGACCCTTGAGGTAGTCACGCACGAACGAGCCGGCCTCCGTCTCCCAGAGCGTCCGCTCGTAGAACGAGGCGGCCTGCTCGAGCAGCGAGCGGAGCCGCTCGCGGCCGCGTCGGGCAGCCTCCTCGGCGGGCGAGCTCTCCTCGTACTCGACGGGAATGCGGAACCGTTCGCCGAGCCACTCGATCGAGCCGGCGAAGTCGAGCCCCTCGGTCTCGCGGACAAACGTGATCAGGTCGCCCTTGGCACCGCAGCCGAAGCAGTAGTAGAGCTTGTCGACGGCGTTGACCGAGAACGACGGCGTCCGTTCTTCGTGGAACGGGCAACGGCCGGTGTAGCGGCTGCCTGCCTTCCGCAGCTGCGTCCGTCCCGAGACGACGTCGACGAAGTCGGCGGCGGCCTTCACGGCCTCGACTGAGCTGTCCTTGATCCGGGCCATCAGCGGAGCTGCTCAGCGTACGACAGCGCGAACCGGTCGGTCATCCCGGCGATGAACTCGACGATCTCGTCCGTCGAATCGCCGCGCGCCCGCAGATGGTCGTGGATGAGGCCGATCGCCTCGCGCGCCCGCGCATGCTCGGGATTCGTCTCGGGCCCGAGGTAGACGCGCTCGAACATGAAGGAGCGGAGCGAGAGCATCGCAGCGCCCACCTCGTCGCCCTGCACGATCTCGCCCGCAAGCGCCGAATGCTCCACGAGGTCATGCACGAGGGTGTCGATGCGCCGCGAGCCGGACGAGCCGAGGATCTCGATCTCGTCGCTCGGCAGGTCGCTCTCCTCGAGGAGCCCGTAGCGGATCGCGTCGTCGATGTCGTGATTGATGTACGCCACACGATCGACGATACGGACGATCTTGCCCTCGAGCGTCTCGGGTTCGCGCGGGCCGGTGTGCGTCAGGATCCCGTCGACGACCTCGTGCGTCAGGTTGAGACGGGTCGCGATCCGCGCCGACTGCTCGTTGTGACGAAAACCTCCTTCGACCAGAGCGTCGAGCGCGGCCTCGCCGGCATGGCCGAACGGCGGGTGGCCCATGTCATGGCCGAGGCCGATCGCCTCCGTCAGGTCCTCGTTCAGACGCAGCGCCCGCGCAACGACACGCGCGATCCCGGTCGTCTCGAGCGTGTGGGTGATCCTCGTGCGGTAGTGGTCGCCCGCAGGGTCGATGAAGACCTGCGTCTTGCCCTTCAGTCGGCGGAACGGCTTCGAATGCAGGATGCGGTCGCGATCGCGCTGGAACGGGGTTCGAACGGAGCACTCGTCCTCCGGCTGCAGGCGACCGCGCGTCTCGTATGAGCGAACGGCGGCCGGCGCGAGCGCCGAGGCTTCGAGCGCGCGGATACGCGCTTCAAAGGCATCGGCAACCCTTCCGGCGACCTCGGGCACGAAGCCAGCGTAGCCGCGGTCGCGGCCGGTGAAGACGGCCGATTCCAGCCGCACGCTAGAGGATGATCGGGACGGTGCCGCCGTCGACCGACCAGGCGACACCCGTCACGTTCGATGACCGCGGCGAGCAGAGAAAAACGATCACCGACGCGATCTCCTCGGGCTCGGCCAGCCGGCCGAGCGGACGCCCGGCGGCGACCTTGGCGAGCACGGCGTCCCGGTCGCCCTGCTGCTCCGCAAGCCCCCCTGCCCCGGTCCACGCCTCGGTCGCGGTCGGCCCGGGTGTGACGGCGTTGCAGCGGATGCCGTCGCCTGCGTGAACGTCGGCGACGAGGCGCGAGTACGAGAGCAGGGCAGCCTTCATGACGGAGTAGTCGGGCATCCCACTCGAAGGGCGCTTCCCCGACGTCGACGAGACGTTGACGATCACGCCATCGTTCGCTCCGACCATGGCGCGCAGGGCGGCCTGGGTCGCCCGCACGGCGCTCATCAGGTTGAGCTCGAACGACGCCTGCCAGTCGGCGTCCGTGAGCTCAGGAAGCTTGCGGATCTCCGTGCCGCCCACGTTGTTGACGAGACAGTCGATCCGCCCGAACCGCTCGAGCGTTGCAGCAACCAGCCGCTCGGGCTCGCCGCCGCGACTCAGGTCGGCGACAACGTGCAGGTCGCCGATCCCGCCGTCCCTGCGGCCGGACGTGACGACGACCGCGCCTTCGGCCTGCAGCTCGCGGGCGACCGCGAGGCCGATCCCTCCGGTCGAGCCGGTGACGACGCACACCTTGTCCTGCAGGCCGAGTTCCATCGCGGCGCTACCGTAGCTCCTGATGACCACGCTCTTGCTGGCCCGCCACGGCGAGACCGACTGGAATCGCGAGGGGCGCTGGCAAGGCTGGGCCGACCCGCCGCTCAACGAACGTGGCCGAAGCCAGGCCCGGAGGCTGGCCGAACAGCTCCGCACGACACCGTTCGACGCCGTCTACTCGAGCGACCTGATGCGAGCCCATGAAACGGCGGAGCTCGTCGCCGCGCCGCACCATGTGCCGGTCGTCGCCGACCCCGGCCTGCGCGAGATCAACGTCGGTGCCTGGTCCGGGTTGACACGCGCCGAGATCGAGGCGCGTTTCCCGGACGGTGAGCGGCCCGGCGGCGAGACGCGCGAGGCTCACCTCGCACGCGTCTTGCAGGCTGTCGAAGAGATCGCTCGCGCTCATCCAGGTGAGCGCGTGCTCGTCGTCTCGCACGGCGGCACGATGCGCGCCCTAAGGACGCACGTCAGCGACGAGCCACTCCACCCGATCGAGAACTGCGGCGTGATCGAGCTGCATTTCCGCGACGACCGGCTGTCTGCGCCGGCTCTCTAGTTGAGCTGCGCGGCGAGGCGTTCGACGCCTTCGTCGATCTGCGCCTCGTCGACGAGGCTGAAGGACAGGCGCACCTTGTCCGTACCGCGCCCCTCCGGGTAGAACAACGTCCCGGGCACGATCCCAACGCCGGCACGGACCGCGCGCTGCGCCAGATCGACAGCGTCGACGCCGTCCGGCAGCGTGAGCCAGCTGAAGAAGCCACCGGTAGGCTCCGTCCAACTGATCCCGGGCGGCATCGCACGCTCGAGCGCAGCCAGCATCCGCGTGCACTTCTGCCGGTAGAGCGCTCGTGACTGCTCGAGCTGCTCGTCGATCCAGCCACGCCGGACGTACTCCTCGAACAGCCGCTGGCCGAGAGCGCCGGCGCATTGATCGGTGTTCTGCTTCGCGGCGACGAGGCGGGCGGAGATCTGCGGCGGCGCGGCCGCCCAGCCGAGCCGCACACCGGGGAAGAACGTCTTGGAAGTCGTCCCCGCCTGGACGACGAGCTCCGGTGCGGCGCTCCACAGCGTCGACGGCCCGTCCGTCGTAAACCCGAGCTCGCGGTACGCGACGTCCTCGACGACCACGAAGCCGTAGCCGCGCGCCAACTCGAGCAGCTGCTCCCGCCGTACCGCCGAGAGACTGACGCCGGCGGGGTTCTGGTGGTCGGGGATCGTATAGAGGAGCTTCGGGCGCAACCCGCCGTTGAGCAGACGTTCGAGCTCGTCGACGTCGAGCCCATCGTCGTCGAGCGGGACCGCGACGACGTTCGCCTCGAAGCTGCGGAACGCCATGATCGCGCCGAGATACGTCGGCGCCTCGACCACGACCGTGTCGCCTCGATCGAGGAACGACTTCCCGACCAGCTCGAGCGCCTCCATGGAGCCGCTGGTGATCATCAGCTCGTCCTCCGCGGGCCGGCGCGCCTGCAGCTTCTCGAGCCGCGTTGCGAGTGCCTCGAGCGTTCCCGGAAGCCCGCGCGTCGGCGCATACTGGAACGCGAGCGACTCTCCGTCCTGCGCGAACTCCGCCAGCAGCCCGGCTGCACGCGCGCGCGGGAAGGTCCGCGGATCGGGGAAGCCACCGGCAAACGAGATGATCCCGGGGAGCGCCAGGAACCCGAGAATCTCGGCCACGCCGTCGCCGACATCGCCTCGTGTCCGCGCGGCGAACAGCTCCTCCCAGCTCGGCGCGTGCGGCGTCAAGGCCATGCATCGACTATAGATCGATCTGTCACAGACGAGAGGAGCCGCGGATGGAGACACCGAAGGCGACCCACTACCGCTGGTCGGAACTGCCGAAGGAGATGCTCAAGCCCGATCTCGGGCGGCGCCTGATCTCCACCGAGCGGATGATGGTGGCTCACGTGTACCTCGAGCAGGGGTGCGTCGTCCCCAAGCACGAACACGAGAACGAGCAGCTCACCTACATCCTCGAGGGCGTGCTTCGCTTCTGGCTCGGCGAGGACGAGACCGAACTTGTCGACGTCGCCGCGGGCGAGGTGCTCCACATCCCGTCGGGGCTTCCGCACAAGGCCGAAGCGCTCGAGACCACCCTCGATGTCGACATCTTCTCTCCGCCGCGAGCGGACTGGCTGGACGGATCGGACGCCTACCTCCGCAGTGTCGACGCGTGAGGGGAAAAAGCTAGGCTCAGAGCGGATGGAGGACTACACGAACAAGTCCTAGGTTCGTGTGTCCGTGCGGGTTTGTGGCCCCGATGCGGCGTTGAGACCACACCGGGACCACACCAGGGCAGCGTTCTAGCGTTCGATCAGCGCCGAAAACTACTCGGGCGCGATCTCGTCCGCGGGCATCACATGGCTGTAGACGTCGAGCGACATCGACGGCCTTGCGTGTCCTGCGCGTTTCGGCGAGCTCCCGGGCCGGGACGCCGGACTGGGTGAGCCTTCGCGCTGCGCCAGTGTTCCGGGCTAACGCCTGACGGAGTGCGAGGATCCCCAATGTGACGGACGCGTCATTCCATGTCCGCGCTTCGCAGGAGGGCGACCGCCGCTCACTGTCGGCTCTCTTTGCCGCTGTTGCTGAGGAGCGTGACGGAATCGCGACTGAGCCGCCGGTTGACATTGAGGAACGCGCTGCCGGTTGGGAACTCGACGGAGACTTTGCGGCGATCGGGGCAGGGTTGGTTGTCGGCTCTCTTCACGTGGGCGTGAGCCGACACGGCTACGGCGAGATCGGGATGGCTGTCGCGCGCGAGTGGCGGGGTCGTGGCGTCGGTTCGGCACTGATGATTGCTGCGATCGATTGGGCGCGCGAGCGCGGCCTGCACAAACTCAGCCTCAGCGTGTTTGCGCACAACGTCCCTGCGATCGCGCTCTATCGCAAATTTGGGTTCGTCGAGGAGGGCCGTCGAGTGAAGCAGTACCGACGTGCGAATGGCGAGCTCTGGGATGCGATTGACATGGGTCTCATGCTCTAGCCGTGGCTGGGTCAGTGTTCACCAATCACGCCTGACGGATAGAACATCGAACCGTGGCGGTCAAGCGCATCAAGCCAAACATCCTTTCCGAGCGCTTCGCCGAAAGCCGGTCGTTCTACAACAATGTGATCGGACTCGAGGGCGGCCACGGCCTTGACTGGATCATGTTCTTCGAGACCAGCCAGCCAGAGGTCCAGCTGAGCGTGATGAAGCTGGACGTCAAGGCGCACATTCACCCGGATGTCTCGATCGAGGTGGACGACGTCGACGACGTCTACGAGCGTGCCCGCACAGCCGGAGCTGAGATCGTCTACCCGCTTACCGACGAGGAATGGGGGCTGCGACGGTTCTTCGTGCGCGATCCGAACGGCGCGGTGATTAACGTGACGCAGCACGAGTAGGTTTGACATCGCAGGCCGCCGTCGCCTGCGCCAGTGTTCCGGAATGACGCCTGACGGTGGCGTCTCGCGTTACGCCGTTCAGGACGAGCCAATTGCTCCGAGTCACTAAGGTCGGCGAGATGAGCGACGCGGAGCTGATGGGGTTGGCGATCGAACAGGCAAGACGTGGTCTGGAAGCTGGAACGATGCCGATCGGCGCGGTCTTGACACATCGCGGGGAGGTGCTTGCGGAAGCTCATTGGCGAGGTTCGATGGCCGGGCTTCTTGCTCATCCTGAACACCTCGTGCTTCTGCAGGCGGACGCATCGATCGAGTGGCGAGTGCGTCGCGAGGCGGTGCTTTACACGACTCTCGAACCATGTCTGTTGTGCATGGGAGCTGCGATGTCGTTCTTTCTGGGAAGGGTCGTCTATGCGATGGCCGCTCCCGCCGACGGCGCGGCTGACGTCGCGACGAGCTGGCGGCCGAGACTTGGCCATCCGACCGGAAGCGGCTCGTACTCCCTTCCGGACATCGTCGGGGGAGTCCGAGAGGCCGAAGCCCGCGCGTTGATTGTCAACTGGCTCGAAACAGGAGTCAGCGGGGGCGAAGCTGACTTTGCACGGCTTACCCTCGGTTAGGACTCTCGCGTGCCCCAGTGTTCCGGAGGACACTCTGAAGGCAACGTAGGCTGCTACTCGGAAAACGGGAGCTTCGCGGCACCCGTGGCAACCTCCCAGACGTTGCCTTCTGGATCTGCGAACGAGCCGCTGAACCCGCCCCATGGCGTTCGCTCGGCAGGCTTTGTGATCTTCGCGCCGGCATCGCGTGCTTCAGCGAGGACGTCTGCAACGCGTTGCTCCGACCGGACGTTGTAGGAGAATGTGATTCCGCGAAAACCGCTTCCTTTCGCAGGAACCCCGGCGTCCCCTGCCAGTTGATCCCAGGGGTAGAGCGTCAGCGCCGAGGTGCCATCGCCGAGGCTGAAGCAAACCCACTCTCCCTGCTCTTGCAAGATCGGCCAATGAAGCCCGTCGCGGTAGAACCCCTTCGCCCGTTCGAAATCTCTGACGCCGACGCCGATGATCGCGATGTGGGGTTTCATGAAACTCCCTTCGGTCGATCTGCTCATCTGCCGAAGATGCATCCGTACATATCCGCTCAGCTCAGTTCACTAACCCAGGGTGGCATGCGCGAGCGTCCTCTCACCCAACCCGAGGAAGGGCACTCGAGACACGCGGCGATTCAGGACAGATGGCGCGGGGTACGAAGGAGGCATGACGGGAATCGATGATCCGGGGCTCGTGCGGGAGCCGTCTCCGCCACCTGACGAGGGCACCCTGCCGACACCGCCACCCGACGAGGGAACGCCCCCGACGCCACCGCCCGACGAGGGAACGCTGCCCAGCCCGGATCCGGTCCCGGACGACCCTGAGGCTGATTAAGCCTTTCGCGCAACGAGCCGCATGGCATACAAGTTCGAGCTCGTGTCCAGCGACGGCGACAGCCTCGGCAGCATCGAATCGTCAGATCTGAACTTGGAGCCCGGCGATGAGTTGCTCTCGAGCTGGAATCTCCTCTACCGGATCGTGTCGGTGATTCCTCTCGAACGGATCGCGGAGTTCGTCGACGAGCCGGTGAACCGCGTGCTCGAGGTCGAGCCGCTGTGAAGGCACTTTGGGCGGCCCGGGCTTCGAGCAGCTTGCTGGCATCGGACAACCGGCCGGCGCCGTTCGCGCTGACCTGGTGAGTGGCGTCGCGTAATAACCAGAAGGAGGCTGACGGCAGGAGCTTGCAGCGGAGAGGCTGCCGCCAGCCTGATCGAGTCAACCGGCCTCTGTATCCGGCCCCTGGTCAGAGGGAAGACTCGAATTTCGGGTATGCCCCGAGTCGGCGAGCCGAAACTCAGACCTCGACGACCACTAGCGACCGGTTGCCGCAAGTCGTAGCGTGTGGGTGTGGGCCGGTCGACTGATGCCGGCGCAGCTCGCTGGCACCCATACCGACGAGTTGTCGATGCAGGCCCTACGGCCTATTGAACCTCGGCGGGTTACGAAGCACCATCGGTAGTCCGCAGCAGCTCGCGGGACGCGATCACACGAGCAAAGAGAGGGTTCGTCTTGCCCTTCGGCCCGGAAACGGAGTGAGCATGAAGTTCAAGTTCGAGTTGATTTCTCCTGACGGCCAGAACGTCGGGAGCTTCGAGTCAACGGTGCTGAGCTGGCGGCCGGGCGACACGGTGATCGCGTCCGGGAACATCGCATACAAAGTCGTGAATGTGATCCGGCTGAAGCGGATCGCGGAGTTCGTCCACGAGCCGCTGTGCGGCGTGCTCGAGGTCGAGCCGCTGGCGCCGTGAGCACGAACCCAGGTGGCAGGACACGGAGGGGTCGACAGTGCCCTGCACACCCTGGAGTCCCTCGGGTGTGTCGAGCCACCGAGGGGGGAGAGGCTCGACGCTCTCACGCTACGACGATCCTGAACGTTCCGTATTAAGCGTTCGGCTGCAGCGTCCCGGGCATTCAGCTAAGCGCCCGTCCCTCTACGCCAGTGGTTAGGGATGCGACGGTCCGGTGGCTGCGGGCGGGAGCGCCATCGAGGCGCGCTCTGCGATTAGCGGCGCGTCCGGAATGCGGATCAGGCCGCGTGTCGGGCGGTCGAGGTCGAAGGTGACGAGCAGAAGGAGCGTCACGAGCACGGCCGCGAACACCACTGCGGCCGGTCCGCGGCCGAGGATCGCGAGATAGAGGCCGAGGAGCGCGAGCGCCACGGACGCCCCCACCATCTCGAGCGTGAGGACGGCAGCTGGGACGCGGTTGTTTCTCGAGGCGACACGTGTGGTCTGGGCGTTGAAGGTGTTGTTCAGGCTGTCGACGTACAGGCGCGGGGCGCTTGCGATCGGCGCGCCGGCGAGCGCCTGGCCGGCGAGCCGCCACAGCTTGCGCTGCAACGCGGCGCTCGCGGCGACCGTCGTGTGCGCGGCGGTGCTTCCGGGGACATCGCGGGAGAGCTGGATGCTCCGGTCGGTGTAGGTGCGCAGCAGCGCGAGCGACTTTGTCCGCTGCGGCTCAGCCAGGGTCTGTGCGCGCAGGTAGCTCGTTCCGATGGCGTTGGCCTCGTCGACGACGGCGACGCGGCGTTGCTCGTAGCGTCCGACCGCGAGGGTGAGCCCGAAAGCCAGGACCAGAGCCACGATTCCGAGCAGTGCAGCTTGAAGAACACCGAGCGGCTCGCGCAACGACTCACCATGCCGGCGCAGGTACACGCCTGCGGCGAGACCCGCGAGCGTCGAGCCGGTGACCACCGCGAAGATGATCAGGCCCAGCTCCAAGCTACTCAGCCGGAAGAACAACCTCTCCTGCCTCCTGTGGTGCGGATGAAGCTTGAGAGGGATCCTCGCACCCCAGGTGTCGGCGTCGGGCGTCATACGGCGTGCTCGAGGTCGAGCCGCTGTGACAAGGCAGGAGCACGACACCGGCCAGCGAACGCGCAACCGATGCGCCTCGCTGTGCTGAAACCTGTGTCCCGCAGGAGGAGCCGCCGCTCGCTGTTTCAACGCCGTCGGGCGACGATGATCGATCTCCGAGGCTGGAATCGCCGCCGTCGGCGGTTCTGGTCGCCCTGACGCGTCGAGGTCGAGGCGCTCTTCTAGACCCGCGGGGGAACCCTTGTAAGAAATGACCGTCCGTGAAAAAATGGAGATATCTGGGTGCTTCCGAGGGGGGAGCGCCTGGTTCGGCTAGGGAACTGACGGCACGCGCGGGGCTGCACACGGATTTCTGGGGGTGGGTGGCCCTGCGCGGCTAGCCGGTCGGCGTCTACACCGCTCGAGCCAGTGGCAGATCCGGCCCGATTCCCAGACCACACCGGGACCACACCAGCAGCGCATTCAGCAGCGCATACGGCAGGGACGACCGCTCAGCTAAGCCAAAGTGGCTAGGGTGCGAGGCATCGAGGACTACACGAACAAGTACAAGGGCGAGCAGGTCGAGATCGCCCTGTTCGGCGGCGAGTATCAGGACGGCGTCCTGACGGCCTACTGCTACCTCGAGGACGTCGCCCACGTCGAGCTGAACGGCCACATCCTGATTCCTCTGCAGAACGTCGCCTCCCTGCACTGTTCGAGCCGGTGCGATGCTCCCGAGCCCGACTGGCCCCCGCGCGGTCTGGCCGAGGAGGACGGGACCGACGACGCCTGACGCGGCGTGAGCCGGCGCGTCCTCGTCCTCCGGAACGTCCTCAAGGCCTGGCTCGTCCTGGCCGTGCTCGCAGCGCTCTTCGGGCTGGCGGGCTGGGAGCTCGGCGGCTACCGCGTCGCGTTGCTCTTCCTCGCCTCCGTGGTGCTGCTCGCAGCCGCGGTCTACGCGTACGCGGACCGGATCGTCATGGGGATGGTCGGTGCGCGCGAGCTCGTCGAGGGTGAGGCGCCGGCGCTGCATTCGACCGTCGAGCGGCTGTCGTCGCAGGCGCGGGTCGTCAAGCCGCGCCTCTACGTCCTGCCGGACAGCTATCCCCGCGCCCTGTCGGCCGGCCGCGGTGCAGGCGGCGGCAGTGGGCTCGCGGTCTCGGTCGGTCTTCTCGGAGTGGCTTCGCCGGCGGAGCTCGAGGGAATCGTGGCGCACGAGATTGCCCACCTCCGCAACCGCGACGTCCTCGTCCAGACCGTCGCGGTCGTCGTCGCGACGACCGCGGTCGAGTTCTCTCGCGTCGGCGGCGCGCTGCAGCGCGTGCTGCTCTTCGTGATCGGGCCGGTGGCCGCGGCGTTCGTCCACCTGCTGCTTTCACCGAAGCGCGAGTACGAGGCCGACCGCCTGGCAGCCGAGCTCTGCGGCTCACCGCACGGGCTCGCCGACGCGCTGCTCCGCCTGGAGCAGGCGATGGAGCTCGTCCCGTTCGAGGCCAGCCCGGCGACGGAGCCTCTCTACACGACCAATCCGTTCGCGCACGAGGGACTGGCCGCCCTGTTCGCGTCGCACCCACCGCTCGAGGAGCGGGTGCGCCGGCTGCGCGCGCTCGACCCCGGCTGGCGCGAGAAGCTCAGAGCGGCCTGAAACGCGAAAGGCCCCTGGCGGGGCCTTTCGAAAGAAATGGGCGGCGTCCTACTCTCCCGGGGGATTGCTCCCCGAGTACCATCGGCGCTAACGGGCTTAACTTCTCTGTTCGGAATGGGAAGAGGTGTTTCCCCGTCGCTATGACCGCCCAACTTGTGAGGACGGCGGAACGCCGCACCCTCAAAACTCCATAGCTACGGAAATGAGTTCTAAATCAAGACCTCGAGCAATTAGTACGGGTCCGCTGAACACATTGCTGTGCTTGCACGTCCCGCCTATCAACGTGGTGGTCTTCCACGGCTCTTACTCTCTCTAGGAGATGGGAGCTCTCATCTTGAGGTGGGCTTCCCGCTTAGATGCTTTCAGCGGTTATCCCATCCAGACGTGGCTAATCAGCAGCGCCGTTGGCACGACGACTGATACACCAGAGGTCCGTTCGTCTCGGTCCTCTCGTACTAGAGACGACTCCTCTCAAAGCTCCAGCGCCCATGGTGGATAGGGACCGAACTGTCTCACGACGTTCTGAACCCAGCTCGCGTACCGCTTTAATGGGCGAACAGCCCAACCCTTGGGACCTACTCCAGCCCCAGGATGCGACGAGCCGACATCGAGGTGCCAAACCCTTCCGTCGATGTGGACTCTTGGGAAGGATAAGCCTGTTATCCCCGGAGTACCTTTTATCCGTTGAGCGACGGCACTTCCACTTGTTACCGCCGGATCACTATGGCCTGCTTTCGCACCTGCTCGAGCTGTCGCTCTCGCAGTCAAGCTCCCTTATGCCATTACGCTCTACGCACGATTTCCAACCGTGCTGAGGGAACCTTTGCGCGCCTCCGTTACATTTTAGGAGGCGACCGCCCCAGTCAAACTACCCACCAGATGCTGTTCCCGCCCCGGATCACGGCAGCGGGTTAGAAGCCCAGAACACGAAGGGTGGTATCCCAAGGGTGGCTCCACCAACGCTGGCGCGCCGGCTTCAAAGCCTCCCACCTATCCTGGACAACCTGCCCCGAACTCCAACATCTAGCTGTAGTAAAGGTTCACGGGGTCTTTCCGTCCAACCACGGGTACTCGGCATCTTCACCGAGACTACAATTTCACCGGATCCCTCGAAGAGACAGCGCCCAAGTCGTTACGCCATTCGTGCAGGTCGGAACTTCGCGTTCACCCCTCATTTCTGAGGGCGCAGACTATCCCTTCACCTTGACGTAATGCTCGCGAGGATTGCTTCAGCGGCGTAGCGCCGGCGCCCGCTCGGATTCATTCCCGAGGCGAGCTCGACGATCTCGTTGAGACCGTCGCGGCGTAGGTGCGCACCGGTCGCCATGAGTCGGCAGACCGACGCGAACCGATCGAAGTCGTACGACTTGCTCGACAGAAGCGGATAGCGCTCGAAGTGCGGAACGACGCGGTCGAGGATGTCCTCGAGTCGTCGTGTCTCCCACTTGAGGGTCCTATCGCTTCGATCGGGCCGGATGCTTCCGCACCCGAAGTACGTCTTGATCGCATGAAGCACCTCGGCTCGATCTCCGTTCTGGCTGACCGAGAAGCCTGGCCTCACCTCCCAGCCCACGAGCAACGTTGCTCGCGGAGCGATGGAAACGGTGAAGCAGCCTTCTCCGTCGACGTATCCGGAGATGTAAGCCGAGAGGAACTCGCGACTGTGCCAAGGGCCGGCGTCTGATCGCATCCATAGATTGTCGCGGCTTGGCCGGACCGGAATGCGATCTCACTGTCACAACTTCGTGACAGATCAGTCGTTACGGGGTCAACTCTCGAGAGAGCGACTTCCCACGGGATTCCCCTTTCGCTACTACGACGTCCTTGAAAGCGTCGCATACGAGGAGGGCTTCCCCGTTATTAGCCGGTTTATTCACCAGAATCACTTCTGGCTCGGGCAATTCAATTACCCGACAAGGAATTTCGCTACCTTAGGACGGTTATAGTTACCGCCGCCGTTTACCGGGGCTTGGATTCGAAGCTTCGCCCGAAGACTAACCTCTCCTCGTGACCTTCCGGCACCGGGCAGGCGTCAGCCCCTATACGTCGTCTTTCGACTTCGCAGAGACCTGTGTTTTTGGTAAACAGTCGCTTGGGCCGTTTCACTGCGGCCACCTCGGGCTCGAGTCCGCGAAGGACTGTCACCCTA
>CAVPST010000006.1:0-437500 GCA_963708505.1 uncultured Thermoleophilia bacterium | reverse complement strand
CTGAGCTTCAGCTTCTCTGCGAGCCCACCTGCAGGGAGCACGTCGACCGCGTTTCTCGTCAGCAGGTCGAGGCCCATGAGGGGGCTAGACTACCCCGGTTCTGGCGCTCTTTCGGAGAAACGCACGCCGGCCTCGCCGCCGGCGGATCCGCAAGCTCAGACTCCTCGCCCTTCTCGTCATTCTCGGGCTGCTGGGGCTGGCTTCGTTCACCGTCGGTCTGCTGACCGCGGTCGCCGCGAAGATCCCGGAGCTCGACCCGGCGAAGCAGAAGCAGCAGCAGGCGAACACCTACGTCTACGCCGCGAACGGCCACACGGTGCTGTCGATCCTGCGCGGGTCGCAGGCCCGCGTCGTCGTTCCGTCGTCGGGCATCTCGCCGTGGATGACCCACGCGATCGTCGCGTCCGAGGACAAACGGTTCTACGAGCACCGCGGTGTCGACCTACGCGGGATGGGGCGGGCGCTCTGGGCAGACGTCACGAGCCACGGCGCCGTGCAGGGAGGGTCGACGATCACGCAGCAGTTCGTCAAGAACGCCTACCTGACGAGCCAGAAGTCCGTCGGACGCAAGCTGATCGAGGCCGCCCTCGCCTGGCAGCTCGAGCAGCGCTGGTCGAGGACCGGATCCTCACCGCCTACCTCAACACCGTCTACTTCGGGAACGGCGCCTACGGCGTCCAGCAGGCGTCGAAGATCTACTTCCACCACAACGCCAGGACGCTCAACCCGGCCGAGGCGGCGCTCCTCGCCGCCATCCCGGAGGACCCGAGCGCCTGGGACCCCGTCGCGCACCCGCAGGCAGCCGCCAGGCGCCGGGCGCTCGTCCTGAACCTGATGCTCTCGCAGGGCTACCTGACGCAGAGTCAGTTCGACAAGTGGAACGCGGCGCCGATGCCCGATCCGAAGGACGTGTCGCTCCCGTCGACGCAGGGTGTCGCTGCGCCGTACTTCGCGAACTACGTCAAGGACCAGCTCGTCAGGCGCTTCGGGCCTGCGAAGACGTTCGGCGGCGGGCTCAAGGTGACCACGACGATCCAGGTCGGGCTGCAGCAGATGGCCAGGGACGCGATCGCCTCGGTCCTCCCGCAGAACGGCACCAACCCTGCGGCGTCGATGGTCGTCCTCGATGCGAACACCGGCGCGGTGCTCGCGATGGTCGGCGGCCCGAACTACCACCACAACCAGTTCAACCTCGCCACGCAGGGTGAGCGGCAGCCGGGGTCGTCGTTCAAGCCGTTCGTGCTCGCGACTGCGCTGAGGGACAACGTCGCCCCGTCGACGGTGCTGACCTCGAAGCCCGTCACGATCAACGCCGGCGGCCGGCTCTGGAAGGTCGAGAACTACGAGGGCGAATACCTCGGGCCCATCGACCTGACGCAGGCGATTGCCTACTCCGACAACTCGGTCTTCTCCCAGCTCACCTCGATCGTCGGACCGCGCAACGTCCGCGACACGGCCCGCGCACTCGGGATCACGAGCAAGCTGAACGGCTATTTCGCGATCGGCCTGGGCGCCGAGCCGGCCACGCCGCTCGAGATGGCGCGCGCCTACGCGGGCTTCGCCGACGGGGGCACACGGGTCGACGGGTCGATCTTCCACAACGAGCCGCGCGTCATCTCCCAGATCAAGGTCGGGAAGTCCGTCGAGGAGAACCGCGTCGTCCGCAAACAGGTGCTGACCCCGACCCAGGCCGAGACGATCAACCAGCTGCTGCAGGGCGTCGTGCGCTACGGCACCGGCAAGGCGGCCGCCCTCCCGGACGGCAGGTGGCGGGCAAGACCGGGACGACCGAGAACTACGGCGACGCCTGGTTCGTCGGCTACACGCCGCAACTCGTCGCCGCGGTCTGGGTGGGTTATCCCGACAAGCTCGTCCCGATGCTGACCGAGTTCCACGGCAAGCCCGTCGCCGGGGGCACCTATCCGGCGCTGATCTGGAAGGCGTTCATGACGAAGGCGCTCGCCAAGATCCCGCCCGCCGACTTCGCTCCGCCGGACTATGGCTACGCAAGCCCCGTGACCGTCGTCAACCGCGGCGGTCTTCTGATGCGCGACGACGGGGTCTGCAAGAACACGGTGCAGCTGCAGTTCTTCGGCGGCCAGGGCCCCGCGCGCGTCGCGACGTGCAAGGAGAACGAGGTCGAGATCCCGGACACCGTCGGACGGACGCTCGCCGACGCCCGCGCCCAGCTCGAGGGCCAGCCGCTGACGCCGCAGGTCGTCTACAAGCCCGCCCGGACCGGGGAGCGCATCGACCTCGTCGTCGACCAGTTCCCGTCACGCGGCACTGCCTCCGCGGGCGACGAGATCACGATCGTGCTGCGAAAGTCGCTCCACGGTGTCGTCCCGAACGTCGTCGGGCTGCCCCTTGAGCCGTGCCCGCGTGAAACTCGCCAAAGCGAAGCTCGAGATCGCGACGAAGGGCGACTCGCGGGGCAAAGTGACCGCTCAGTCGATCCATCCCCGCACTGCTTCCGCCCCGGGCGAGAAGATCGTGCTCACAGTGCGCGGAACGGCCGGCTGACGAACGGAGAGCCTGCAAGCCCGTAGC
This sequence comes from uncultured Thermoleophilia bacterium, assembly GCA_963708505.1. Lineage (GTDB taxonomy): Bacteria > Actinomycetota > Thermoleophilia > Gaiellales > Gaiellaceae > PALSA-600. The sequence continues at coordinate 434,950 of CAVPST010000006.1, read as the reverse complement.
GCCACGGCCGGTCGGCCGCCTTCGTGAGACCGATCCGCGGCCCGGTCACGATCTCGACGCTCTCGCTGCGCGCGCGCAGCCGAAACGGCGCCCGGTCGAGCCTGGCCCCGTCCTGCATGCCGGTGATGCCGAGCGCCTGACAGAGCCTCCCCGGGCCGCTGCAGAGGAGCCGCACGTCGGACAGACCCCGCCGCTCGGCCATCACCTCGAGGCCGCGGGTCGGCGCGAGCGCGCGAATCAGCACCGCACCGCCGACACCAGCTTCGTCGCAGACGACGTTGAGGCACCAGTGGATGCCGTGCGAGCGGTAGACGTACGCGTGGCCGCCGGCCAGGAACATCGACGCGTTCCTCGGAGTCCGCCGGTTCCCGAATGCGTGCGAGGCCGGATCGCCGGGATCGTAGGCCTCGACCTCGACGATCACGCCGCCGATGCCTGCGAACGTCAACTCGGCGCCGATGAGATCCGGCGCGACTTCGTGCGGGCTACGCCTGAGGTTCACGAGCGTCGGATGCGAATCAGGCCGCTAGAAGAGATTCTCGTCCTGCGGCGACGGCCGGACGCGGCTGCGCGCCTCGCCCATCTCCGCGAGGATCGCCTTCTCGGTGCGCGACGCGATCACCGGGTCCGGGATCCCGTCGACCCAGACGCGTGTCCGGGAGCCGGACCTTCGCTCCTCGTGCCGCAGCGGCTCGATCGCGTAGATGCGATCGGAGCGGATGTACTTGCCGAAGCCGAGAAAAACCATGTGCGGCGCGTCGGCCATGCGCTGAATTATCTAGGAGAGAGCTGCGCGCAGCGCGTCGACGACGCGCTCCTGGTCAGCCCGTTCGAGGCGCGTGTGGAACGGCAGCGCCATCGTGCGCGCACTGCAATCCTCGCTGACCGGCAGCATCCCCTCGCCGAATCCGTAGCGCTCGCGCATGTACGACTGGAGGTGGATCGACGGCAGGTACGGGGCTGTCGCGATGCCGTCATCGGAGAGTCGCGCCATCAACGCGTCGCGATCGACTCCCGCGGGCAGCTTCACGACGTAGACGAACCACGAGCGAACGTGGTCGGCGTCGTCCGCGAGCGGTGGCTCGACGTCGACATCGGCGAGCAGCTCGCCGTACACCGACGCGACATTCCTGCGGGCGGCGACGATGCGGTCGAGCTTCTCGAGTTGCCCGATGCCGAGCGCCGCGGAGAGGTCGTCGAGGCGATAGTTGTAACCGAGTCGTCCGTGTTGGAGCCAGCTCGACGTTTCGAGCCGGCCCTGGTTGCGGAGCGAGACGAGCAGCTCGTGCTGCTCTGCCGAGGACGTCGTGATCGCGCCGCCCTCGCCGGTCGTCATCTGCTTGTTCGGATAGAACGCCCAGACGGCCGGGTGGCCGTGCGAGCCGAGCGGCTTGCCCTTGTACTGCGCTCCGAGCGCCTCACAGGAGTCTTCGATCATCGCCAGTCCATGCCGCTCGCAGAGCGGCAGCAGCGAGTCGTACTCCGCCGGGTACCCGAAGATGTCGACCGCGACGATCGCCTTGGTCCGCGGTGTGATCGCCGCCTCGACGGCCGCCGGATCGAGGTTGTACGTGTGCGGGTCGATGTCGGCGAAGACGGGTGTCGCTCCCTCGTAGATCGCGCAATTCGCGGAAGCGACGAACGAGTACGGCGACGTGATCACCTCGTCGCCCGGGCCGACGCCGGCCAGGCGCATGCAGAGATGGAGGCCGGCGGTGCCGGACGAGACGGCGGCGCAATACGGCGCGTCCACCGCCGCCGCGAACATCGACTCGAACCGCGCTCCCGTCGGACCGAGCGAGAGCCAGCCCGAACGCAGCACCTCGAGCACGAGCTCCTCGTCGCGCTCGTCGATCCACGGCGCGCTCAGGTTGATGCGTGTCTTCGTCGTGCTCAACTGCGGGCGAGCTGCGGCACGTGGTCGAGCCACTGCGACCACCGCTCGCTCTGGCCGCGCACCGTCGCGAGGTACGCCTCCTGGATCGCGAGCGTCACCGGCCCGACGCCGATCTCGTGGTCGTCGACGGAACGGAGCGGCGTCACCTCGGCGGCAGTACCGCACATGAAGACCTCGTCCGCGAGGTAGAGATCGGAGCGGATGAGAGCCTTCTGCACGACGGTGTAACCGAGGTCTTCCGCGATCTGCGTCACGGTGTCGCGCGTGATCCCCGGGAGGATGCCGGACGACAGATCGGGCGTGTAGATGACGCCGTCGCGGACGACGAAGATGTTCTCGCCGGACCCGTCAGCGACGGTTCCCTCGGGCGTGAGCAGGATCGCCTCGTCGTAGCCGGCGTTGTTCGCCTCGGTCACCGCGAGCAGCGAGTTGACGTAGACGCCCGTGGCCTTCGAGACGTGCGGGACGATGTTCGGCGAGACACGCTGCCAGGACGAGATCTTGGCGCGGATGCCGGTCTTCTGGGCAGCCTCGCCGAGATACGGCGCCCACGGCCAGCTCATGATCACGGTCTCGACCGGGTTGCCACGGGCCGCAACGCCGAGCTCCCCGTAGCCGTAGAACGCGATCGGCCGGATGTAGCACTCCGGGAGCCCGTTCGCCCCGACCACCTCGTTGCAGGCGGTCCTCAGCTCCTCGACCGAGAACGGGATCTCCATGTAGAGCAGGCGGGCCGAGTTGTGCAGCCGCTGGATGTGGTCGCCGAGCCTGAAGACCGCGGGGCCCTTGGGCGTGTCGTAGCAGCGAATGCCTTCGAAGACGCCGGACCCGTAATGCAGGCCGTGGACGCCGACGTGAACCTTGGCATCGGCCCAGTCCACGAGCTCGCCGTTCATCCAGATCTTCTCGGTTTCCTGCACCATCGGCTCCTCTCCAACGGGAGCACAAAGACTAGCTGCGGGCTGCGATGTCCCAGGGAACCGCGCCCGAGAGGCGCACGAGGTCGGTCGGTGGGAGCGCCGCCATGTGAGAGGGGCTGCCGGCCCCGACCCAGACCTCGACGTGCTGGAGCAACTCGCGTTCGAGGAGCGTCCGGGTGATCGCGCGCTGCGGAAACGGCGCAACTCCGCCCGGCTCGAACCCAGTCGCCTGCAGCACCTCGTTCGCCTTGGCGACGCGTACCTCCGAGGCGTCGAGCGCCGCTGCGATCGCAGCCTCGTCGGCGCGACGATCCCCGGGGACGAGCGCGAGGACGTAGGCGCCGTCGCAGACGAAGACCAGCGTCTTCACGATCTGGCTGAGCTCGCAGCCGGCCGCTGCCGCCGCCTCTCGCGCCGTCGGTGTGCCTTCGGGGAACTCCTCGATCCGGGCGTCGACGGCCGCCGCCCGGAGAGCCTGCGAGACGCGTTCGACGGGCTCCGGCCAAGTCGTCACGTCAGCCTGCTATGAGGAAGGCGTCGTCCACGCCCGACCGAAGCTGCTCCAGCAGACCGTCCGGAGCGTCCGAATCGAGAGTCAACGCCATCAGCGCCTTCCCGCCCTCGCGGTTCCGCGAGACGGCCATGTTCGCGATGTTGACTCCCGCGTCGCCGAAGAGCATGCCGACGCGCCCGATCACGCCCGGCAGGTCGTCGTACCGCAGCAGGACGACGCGCGGCGCAAGCTCCATCTCGAGCTCGAAGCCGAGCGCCGAGACGAGCCAGTGGCGGTCGTCGTTGCCGATCGTCGTTCCCGCGACACGCGCCCCGTCGGCGGAGACCGCGACGAGGGCGGTGAAGTCACGCGAGGTTCGTCGCTTCTCCTCGACGACCTCGACGCCGCGATCGGCGGCGACGACGGGCGCGTTGACGTAGTTCACGGGCTGGTCGGTCTGGCCCTGGAAGGCGCCGTTCAGAGCGGCGACGGTGAGCAAGCGCGTGTCGTAGTCCGCCAACTCGCCGTGCACCTCGACGGTGAGGCGGCGCACGTCCGGCCCGCCGAGTGCCATCGCGAACCGCCCGAGCTTCGCGGCGAGCGGGACGTACGGCCCGAGCACCTCGAGGTCGTCGGCCCCGAGGGTAGGGATGTTGACGGCATTCGTCACGAGACCGCCTTCGAGGGCCGCGGCGACCTGCTCGGCGACGATCACGCCGGCGCGGTCCTGGGCCTCGTCGGTCGAGGCGGCCAGATGCGGCGTCACGACGACGTTCGGCGCGCGGAGCAGGGGACCGTCGTACGGCTCCGGGACGAACACGTCGATTGCCGCGCCGGCGATCTTGCCGGATTCGAGTGCAGCGACGAGTGCGTCGTCGACGACGAGGTCTCCGCGGGCGGCGTTGACGAGCCGGACGCCGTCGCGCATCTTCGAGATCGCGTCCTCGTCGATCGCACCCCGCGTCTCGTCGGTCAGCGGTAGGTGCAGCGTCAGGAACTCTGCGCGGGCGAGTACCTCGTCGAACGTGCAGCTCTCGACGCCCAGTTCGCGGAATCGCTCCGGAGCGACGAACGGGTCGTACGCGACGACCTTCATCTGCAGGCCGAGAGCGCGCCGCGCCACCTGGCGGCCGATCCGTCCGAACCCGAGGACGCCGAGCACCTTGTCGGCGAGCTCGACGCCACCCCATTTCGACCGCTCCCATCGCCCATCGACGAGCGCGGAATGCGCCTGAGGGATGTTGCGGGCGAGTGCGAGCAGCAACCCGATCGTGTGCTCGGCGGCCGAGACGACGTTCGACTCCGGCGCGTTCGCGACCACGATGCCACGACGCGTCGCGGCATCGACGTCGACGTTGTCCACCCCAACGCCGGCGCGGCCGATCACCTTCAGCTTGCTTGCCAATCCGATGAGCTCGGCATCGACCTTGGTTGCGGAACGGACGATCAGCGCGTCGTAGTCGCCGATGATCGAGGCGAGCGGCGCTTCGGTCTCGACGTCGACGTCGAACTTGGCGCGCAGCAGCTCGACTCCGGCGTCCGCGATCGCCTCGCGGACCAGGATCCTAGGCGGCAACGGAGGAGTCGAACGCTTCGAACGCCCTTGGAACTGCGACGCCGCGTTCGATGTCGGCGCCGAGCTCGATGAGCGACAGCTCGACCGCGGAGAGCGCAGTCGCGATGTCGAATACATCGAACCACCCGATGTGGCCGATGCGAAAGACTGCACCCTTCAGCTGTCCTTGCCCCGGGGCGAGCGTCACGCCGTGCCGGTCGCGCAGATGGAGCAGGAGGTCGTCGGAGTCGATCCCGTCGGGTGCGCGCACGGCCGTCACGACCGCCGCCGAATCGTTGTCGGGCGAGAACAGCTCGAGCCCCATCGCCTTGATCCCCGCTCTGGCCGCGCGGCCGAGCCGAAGATGCCGCTCGAAGGCAGCCTCCAGGCCGTCTGCGAGGATCAGCCCGAGCGCGACGTCGAGGCTCCGGATCAGCGAGACGGCTGGAGTGAACGCGGCGTCCAGCTTGTCCTGCGCCGCCTTGTTCGCGCGCCAGTCGAAGTAGAAGCTGCGAGAGGGCATCGTGCGGGCAAGCACACGCTCGGGCACCGAGGCCATCGCAAGGCCGGGTGGGCACATCAGGGCCTTCTGCGAGCCGGACAGGACGACGTCGATCCCCCAGGCGTCCGTCTCGAGGGGCACGGCACCGAGTGACGAGATCGCATCGACGACGAGCGTCGCGTCGCCTACGGCCTCCTTCAAGCCCACGTACGTCGGCAACCACGCCCGTCGACGTGTCCGACTGCTGGCACAGCACGAGGTCGAGCCCTGCCTCACGTACCGCGGCTCCGACCTCGGCCGGTTCGGGCGCCTCACCCCATGCGTACCGGAGCGGTACGACCTCGACACCGTGCTGTTCGCAGATCGCGATCCAGCGCTCGCCGAACGATCCATGGCTGACGACCGCGACCTTGTCCCCCGGCACACAGAGATTCGCGACGGCCGACTCCATGGCGCCCGTCCCGGACGCCGTGAAGAGCAGGACGTCCGAGTCGGTGCGGAAAACCTCCTTCAGCTGCCCGAGCGCACGGGCATACAACTCCCGAAAGTCGAGCCCGCGGTGGTGGACGATCGGTTCCGCACCGGCTGCGAGCACTTCGGGAGGCACGGGCGTCGGACCCGGCGTGAACAGGTAACGCTTCTCCAAGTGCGTCAGGCTACCGATGGCCGTCGCGGGCGAGCAGACTACCCCCGTGGACGCCCTGCTCTCGTTTGCCGCCGCGCTCGTCTCGCTTCGCCTCGCGGGGCGCCTGCTGCGCGCCCGGCGGTATGCGTGGTCGGGAGGACTGCTCGCCTTCGCCGCCGCGGCGGCGATGATGGCGTGGGGCTCCGCACACGGGTGGGACGCGCCGTCGTTTCGCGTCTACTACCTCGCGGGCGCGCTCCTCTCTGCCCCACTGCTCGGCTTCGGCTCCCTGCAGCTCGCCGGCCGGAAGTGGGCCGCACCGGTGTGCCTGGCCTACACCGGGCTCGCGATCGGCGTCGCCTCGGCGATGCCCCTGCACGGCACGTTCGGCTCGACCGATGTGCCTCGCGCCCAGGACCACGTCGATCTCTGGCCGCGCCTGCTCGCGATCTCGGCCAGCTCCCTCGGAGCGCTCGCCGTCGTCATCGTCGCGGCGACGACGCTCCGCCGCCGGCCGCGAGGCAATGTACTCCTGCTCGCCGCGGTCGGAGCCGCTGCGGCTGCCTCCGCGCTGACGCAGACGGCGGTCGCCGCCGCGGCTGCGTGCTTCGCGATCGCAGCGGTGCTGCTCTACGCAAGCGCGCGGGCGCGCTGAGTTACGGCGCCTCGACGGCGTACCAGGCGATGATGCGATCTGCGAACAGCTCGTCGACGATCTCGCTCTCGTCGAGCTTGAATGCCTTCGTGCGCACGTCGCCGAGATAGCGGGCGAGCTCCGACGGGCCGGCACCCCGCTTCAGCATCCGGCCGATCCGGTTCAGATACGCGTCGTAGGCGTCAGCGTTTTCCGGGTCGTCATAGACGTTCAGCGGGTCCCAGTGCTCGATCGCGAGCAGGCGCAACTGGGGCAGCCCACGCTCGGCCCACCAAGCCCGGCGCTGGAAGAGCGCCATCAGTTGAGCGTCACCCACACCGCGCCCTCGCCGGCTGCGATCCCGCGCGGAAGCCGTCCGACCACGACGATCGCCGACGGCCTGTCCGCTGCCGGATCGATGCGCACGACCGTGCCGTTCCCGCACGCGGCCCAGGCCGAGCCTTCCCCGTAGGCGACCGCGATCGCGTTGCGGCACGCAGGAATGCTGGCCTTGATCCCGCTCAGCTTGGGATCGATCCGCAGAACGGTGCCGTCGCTCTCGCTGATCCACACCGAGCCGCCACCGAGTGCGACGCCCGTCGGGTCGGGCGGTACGAGCCCTGCAGCCAAGCTGGCGTCGGTCGCGAGCGTCATCGAGTTCGTGAGGAGGCCGGTCGCCGTCGAGACCCGCGCCACCCGCTTGCCGAGACTGCCGACGTAGTACACAGCGTTGTCGTCCGCCGCCACGAGATCGCCGTAGATCCCGATGTCGAGCCGCCGCATCGTGCCGGTCACGGCATCCGATCGCGCCGCACCGCGGATGTGCCCTCCCAGATAGCCCGTCGACCACAGGGCGCGTCCTCCGGCAGCGACGACGGTGGCTCCTGTGGTCGTGTCGAACGTCCGGTCGACAGCTCCGGTGGACGGATTGATCCGCTCGAACTTCGCCTCTTCGAGCGGGGCGCTGACACCTCGGCGCGGACCGGCGAACCAGACGCCGCCGTCCCCGACAGACAACGTGTTCGCAGCGGCGTCAGGGTTGATGGTGCCGAGCTGCTTCCCGGTGTGCGCGTCCAGATGCGTGACCGTCCCCTCCCCCTTGTTCAGCACCCAGACGCCCCCGTACCCGGCGGCCACGACGGTCGGCTGACGCCCGACGTCGATGCGCGAGATCACGCGGTTCGAGCCGGGGTCGATCATTGCGACCGCGCCGCTCGGACTCGAGTCGTTCGCAGACCCACGCGGGACCAGGAAGATCGCCACATCGACCGCGACGACGAGTCCGGCAACGCCGGCGACGACAATCACCCAGCGAGGAACGGAGCCCACGTTCCGAGTCTACGATCTGGAGGTGGCGAAGGTTCTTCTCGGAGCGGCCGCTCTGGCCGTTGCCGCCGCGGCGCTGGTTGCGACAGCGGGAGGAGCGTCGAGCTCCGGCCCGACGTACTACCGCGACGTCGCGCCGATCCTTGATTCGAAATGTGCTTCATGCCACCGCCTGGGCGGCATCGCGCCCTTCCCGCTGACCTCGGCGGCCGAAGCGAAGGCGCACGCGGCCGGGATCGTCCGGATGACGAAGGCCGGCCTGATGCCGCCGTGGATGCCCGGCCCTGACTCGGCGCCGATCATCGGGCGCAGCCACCGTCGCCTGACGGCAGCGGAGCTCCAGACGCTCGCAGCCTGGAGCTCGGCCGGCGCGCCCGCCGGCGACCCGTCGGACCGCCGGTCACGACCCTCCGCGGGCGCCGGTCTGACGGGCCCCGGCACGACGATCACGCTCCAGCCTCCTCGTGCGTACGTGCCACATGCCCCCGGGGGCGGCATCGACGACTACCACTGCTTCCTCCTCGATCCGAAGCTCAAGCAGAACATGTTCGTGACGGGCGCGCTGATCGAGCCGCAGCGGACGGGGATCGTGCACCACGTGATCCTCTACGAGGCGACCGGCGCGCAGGCGACCGCCGCGACGAAGCTCAACGCCGAGAACGGAGGGAAGGGCTGGACGTGCTTCGGCGGCCCGAACCTGCCCGCCGACCTCTCCGCCACCGGGGCGATCGACCGGCTCGGCCAGCCACCGTGGATCGCCGCCTGGGTGCCCGGTCACACGACGAACGCGCTGCCCGCGGGGACCGGCGTGCTCCTGCACAAGGGCGCGAAGGTCGTCATGCAGGTGCACTACAACCTGATCGAGGCCTCGGGCCCGGATCGCTCACGCGCACAGCTGCGCCTGCGACCGGCCGGAACCAAGCTGATCCCGCTGCAGACGCATCTGATCGCGGCTCCGGTCGAGCTGCCGTGCCCGGCCGGCGTCACGGGCCCCCAGTGCTCGCGGACGCGGGCGTTGCAGGACGAGATCACGAAGTACGGAGCCGAGGCCGCGTTCACGCCGTACGCACTCCTAAGGCTCTGCGGCAAGACGCTCGCCGACTACCCGACCGACGTCGGAGCCGGCAAGGCGATCACGACCTCGTGCACGCGGCCGTTCTCGTCGGCGCAGACGATCTACGGCGTCGCCGGCCACATGCATCTACGGGGTCGCGACATCTCGGTCGTCCTCGACCCCGGAACGCCGAAGCAGCAAACGCTGCTGCACATCCCGGCCTGGGTCTTCCACTGGCAGGACGTCTACTACCTGCGGACGCCGATCCAGGTGACGGCCGCAGACACGGTGCGCGTCACCTGCTCGTTCGACAACTCGAAGGCCGATCAGCCGGTGATCGGCTCGAAACCGCTGACACCGCGGTACGTGCTCTGGGGAGAGGGCACGACCGACGAGATGTGCCTCGCGATGCTCAGCGTCGCGAACGCCTGACATCGGTCGCCCCACCCGGTTCAGGGAGCTCAATCGCCCGTCTCGACCGACCGCCGGCGTCTGACTCGAGTCAGACACGAGTCTGACACACGCATTGGTGACGAAAGTGCGTCCGAAGTGTCACGAGCTGTTTTCCCATGCGGGTTTGCCAGGCACGCACCTCCTGTCGTGGCAGGACAATGACCCGTCCCTGGTGACGGGCCGCGGCGCGGTCCGGACTCGTCAGACTCGTGTCTGACACGAGTCAGACTCAGGGGTTTCGTCAGAAGCGCGGCTCAGGCGACCAGGTCGCGGTGGCTCGCGTGCGTCGAGGATCAGCCGCTGAGCTTCTCGCGGACGCGCTCGTTGACCGCGCGCGGGTCGGCCTTGCCGCCCATCTCCTTCATCACCTGGCCGACGAAGAAGCCCAGGAGGCCTTGCTTGCCGCTGCGGTACTGCTCGGCCTGCCCGGGGTTCGCCGCGAGTACCCGCTCGATCACCGGATCGAGCGCCGAGGCGTCCGAGATCGCCTTCTCGCCCAGATGCGGGTCGGCGCTGAACCCGGGCTCTCCGACCTGTGCGAGAGCGGCGTCGAACGCCGCGCGCGGAATCTGCGCGCGCGCCTGGACGAGCTTCGACAGCTCTGTCGCATCGACCGAGGCCGGATCGACGCCGGTCGCGACGAACTGGTTCGAGAGGACGTTCGCCGCCTCCTTCGCGTCGGCGCCGGCCGCGACGACCTCCGACCAGAGCCTGTCGAGCCCGCCCGTCACGAGAACGTCTGCGTCGTAGAACGAGAGGGTGTCGGCAAGCCTGGCGATCCGTGCACCCGGGAGCTCGCCGATCTCGGAGCGCAAACGCTCCACCACGTCTTCGGGCGGGTGCACCGGGACGAGATCGGGCTCCGGGAAGTAGCGGTAGTCCTGCGCCTCTTCCTTGGAGCGCAGCGGCGGCGAGTCCTCCTGCGTCGGGTCGAAATGCAGCGTTTCCTGCTCGATCGTCCCACCGTCCTCGTACACCTTGATCTGCCGCGCGATCTCGCGCTCGATGCCCTTCGCTGCGAAGCTGAACGAGTTCATGTTCTTCAGCTCCGTGCGAGTTCGAAGCTCCGTCGAGCCGGCAGGACGAACCGACACGTTGACGTCGAAGCGCATCGAGCCCTTCTCGAGCTCCGCATCCGAGAGACCGAGCTCGACGACGGTCTGACGCAGCAGCTGCAGAAACGCCTTCGCAGTCTCCGCGTCGTGCAGATCGGGTTCGGTGACGATCTCGACGAGCGGCGTGCCACCGCGATTGAAGTCGACGAGCGTCGCCGTCGCGCCGTGGATGCGGCCCGACGCAGCAACGTGGATGTTCTTCGCCGCATCCTCCTCGAGGTGCGCGCGCGTGATCCCGATCGTGACGGGGCCGTCCGCAGTCGGGACGGTCAGCGCTCCCTTCGCGCAGAGCGGCTCGTCGTACTGGCTGATCTGGTACGCCTTCGGCAGGTCGGGGTAGAAGTAGTGCTTCCGGTGGAAGACGGCACGATCCGCGATCGTGCAGTCGAGCGCGAGGCCGAGCTTGATGCACTCCTCGATCGCGCGGCCGTTCGGGACCGGCAGCGCTCCTGGAAACGCGAGGCAGACCGGGCAGACGTTCGAGTTCGGCTCGTCGCCGAAGTTGTTCCGGCAGCGGCAGAACATCTTCGTCTCCGTCTTCAGCTGGACGTGGATCTCCAGCCCGATCACCGGCTCCCAGGTCACTTCTTCAGCCTCGTCGGAACGACGTCGAAGCCGAGCGCGCGCTCGAGCGCATATCCGGCCCGGAAGAGGGTGTTCTCGGCGAACTGCGGGCCGATCAGCTGCAGCCCGACCGGCAGCCCTTCCGACAATCCGCAGGGAATCGAGAGCCCGGGCAGCCCCGCCATGCAGGAGGGAATCGTCAGCAGGTCGTTCAGGTACATCGCCAGCGGGTCGCCGACCTTCTCGCCGAGCGGAAACGCAACCGTCGGACTGGTCGGCGAGACGATCAGGTCGAAGGACTTGAACACCTCGTCGTGCTCGCGCCGGATCATCGTCCGCACGCGCTGTGCCTTGCCGTAGTAGGCGTCGTAGTAGCCCGCCGAGAGCGCGTACGTGCCGAGCATGATGCGGCGCTTCGGCTCGTCGCCGAAGCCGTCATGGCGTGTCGCCATCACCATGGCCTGGAACTCGTCCCCGGCCCCGCGCAGGCCGTAGCGCACGCCGTCGTACCGCGCGAGATTCGATGACGCCTCGGCCGGCGCGATCAGGTAGTAGCAGGCGACCCCGTAGGAGACGGAGCGCGGCAGCGAGCAGTCTCCGACCGTCGCCCCCAGCGACTCGGCGACCTCGACGGCCTTGCGCACCGCGTCGGCGACGCCCGGCGCGATCCCATCGGCCTCGTTCATCTCCCTGGGCACGCCGATCCGTACGCCCTTCAGGTCCTCGCCGGTCGGCAGCTCGACCGCGGGGACGTCGACCGTCGTCGTGTCGTTCGCATCGCGGCCGGAGATGATCGAGTACAGAAATGCGCAGTCGCGAACGTTCTTGGCAACAGGCCCGACCTGGTCGAGCGACGAGGCGAACGCGACGACGCCGTACCGCGAGACCGTCCCGTACGTGGGCCGCAGGCCGACGTTGCCGCAGAGCGCCGCCGGCTGTTTGATCGAGCCGCCCGTGTCGGAGCCGAGCGCCCACGGCGCGAGCCCCGCCGACACGGCCGCCGCGCTGCCGCCGCCGGAGCCGCCCGGCACGCGCGTCGGGTCCCACGGATTGTGAGTGGGGCCGAACGCGGAGTTCTCGGTCGACGAGCCCATCGCGAACTCGTCGGTGTTCGTCTTCCCGAGCACGCGCAGTCCCTGCTGCTTGCAGCGCGCGACGACCGTCGCGTCGTACACGGGCACGTAGCTCTCGAGCATCTTCGAGCCGGCCGTCGTACGAATGCCCCTGGTCCCGATCACGTCCTTGACCGCGATCGGCAGTCCGTCGCCGCCGGGATCGTCGGCCACGTACAGGTACGCGTGCAACTCGGGGTCGCGCTCGCCGATCGCGGCGAGATACGCCGCAAAGAGCTCGGCGCCGCCGATCTCTCGCGCCTGGACGAGCTTCCAGGCTTCCTCGGCGGTCAGCGTCAGCGTGTCGATCGTCATGCCGGCGGCACCTTGAACAGGTCGTCCTCGCGGTCGGGCGCGTTGCGGAAGACGTCGTCGCGCTCGAGCGACGGCACGGGAACGTCGTCGGCCCAGGCGTTCTGGATCTCGAGCGGGTGGGCGGTCGGCGGCACGTCCGACAGGTCGAGCTCCGAGACGGTCGAGACGGCCTCGAGGATCGCTGAGAGCTGCTCCTGGAACTTCGCGACCTCGTCGTCGGTGAGCTCGAGCCGTGCGAGGCGCGCAACGCGCCGTACCTCATCTGCCGTGATCTCTGCCATCGCCTTCATCCTTCCAGCTTCATCAAGACTGAAGGCTCCTTCCGGAGCCTTCAGTGAGAACGGTTCCGAAAGAGGATCTAGAGCGCTTCGACGTTCGCTGCCTGCAGGCCCTTGTCGCCCTGCACGACCTCGAACGACACGCGCTGACCCTCGGTCAGCGACTTGTAGCCGTCACCGCCGATGGCGGAGAAGTGGACGAACACGTCCGCCTCGCCGTTGCCACGCTCGATGAAGCCGTAGCCCTTCTCGTTCGAAAACCACTTGACCGTGCCTTCAGCCACTCCCACTCCTTGCTGAGATGACTACAAGTCCGCCAGACCGGCGGAGCGCGCGGAACACTAACCGATTACCCGGGATAATCAAGGTCACCTCGGCGATAACGGGCGCATCGCACGGCATTCTCGAGGAGGCAGGCGATGGTCATCGGGCCGACGCCGCCCGGTACGGGTGTAATCGCGGAGGCACGATCGCGGGCCGCGGGATCGACATCGCCGACGAGGGCGCCGTCCGAGCGGTTCATCCCGACATCGACCACGACCGCGCCCTCGCGGATCATTCTCGGCCGTGACGAGCCTGGGAACGCCGACTGCGACGACCAGGACATCGGCCGCGCGCGTGTGCTGGGCGAGGTCGCGCGTGCGTGAATGGCAGACCGTGACCGTTGCATTGGCCTGCAGCAGCAGATGCGCCATCGGCTTACCGACGATCTGGCTGCGGCCGACCACGACCGCGTTCGCTCCTTCGAGCTCCACCCCATGCTCCGCGAGCAGGGCAAGCACGCCTCGAGGCGTAGCCGGCACGAGCTCCGGCCGGCCGAGGTAGAGCTCCCCGGCATTCAGCGGATGGAAACCGTCGACGTCTTTCGCGGGAGCGACCGAGCGGATCGCCTTGTCCTCGTCGATGTGCTCCGGGAGCGGGAGCTGGACGAGGATCGCGTCGACCTCCGGCGAGGCGTTCAGCTCGGCCAGCCGGCCGAGCAGCTCGTCCTCGGGCGTCTCTGCGGGCAACCGCAGATCCGTCGCGACGAACCCCGCCTCGGTCGCAGCCTTGTGCTTGAGGCGGATGTAGACGTCGGACGCCGGATCGTCCCCGACGAGCACCGTGACGAGCCCGATGTGGCCGATCTCCGCCACCTCGCCGGCGACCCGAGCGCGAATCCGCTCGGCAAGCGGCTTGCCCTTCATCAACGTCGCCGGCACGCGGCCAGTCTAGGCTGCGTCCGTGCGCTGGCCCCGGAGGAACGACGAGGCGTCGATCGAGGCGCGCCGCGCCGTAATGGGCGTCGACGGCGGTCTGACGACGTCCGTCGACCTCGCACCGTTCGGCGCCGCCGCCGAGTCGCTCGTCGGCGTTGCCGTGATCCCGGTGTCGGCGGCGCCGGTCGAGATCGAGCTCGGAACGTACGAGCTCAGCGACGCCGGCGACGTCGAGGAGACCGCCAGGACGACCGAGACGGTGCACATCCCGCTCGCGCACACGGAAGGCGGGTTGACGGCGTCGATGACGCGCGGCGCGCTGGCCGCCGGAACGGTGCGCACGTACGTCCTCCACGACCGCATCACGCGCGCTTCGTGTTTCGTCTGCCGCGACGCGGCCGAGGCTGTCGCCCTCGCACGCTGGATCGAGTCCGAGCTTCCCGCGATGCGCGAATGGCTCGCCTCGTCGGATGACGGCTCTCTCTCCCGCCATGCGAAGCTGCGCGAGGTCAAGACGCACGTCGTCGGCCAGATGTGCCACGTGCTCTGGGCGTGGACGACCGGCGACGCCGTCGGCCCGAACATGATGACGCGCAACAGCTACGCGCTCAACATGGCGTACGTCATGCCGCGCGCGCCGGTGAAGCCGCAGCGCTCGGTCCTCGAAGCGAACATGGGCGGCGACAAGAAGCCTTCGCACGAGTACTTCCAGTCCGGGCACGGCAAGACGGTGCTCGCCGAAGCATTCCTCTCCGACGAGCAGATCCGCCGCGTGCTCCGCACGACCGCAGCAGATCTCGACGAGCTCTCCTGGGCAGGCACGCACGGCGCGATCGCGAGCGGGATGCAATCCGTGGCGTTCACCCCGGCGTCCGCGGTTGCGGCGGTGTTCGCAGCGACGGGCCAGGATCTGGGCATGGTCGGCACGAGCTCGATGGCCCACGGCACCGGTCGCCGCGTCGACGGCGGCCTGCAGGCGTCGATCCGCTTCGGCGGGCTCGAGGTCGGCACCGTAGGCGGCGGCACGACCCTCCCGTCCGCGCGCGACTGGCTGACCTCGATCGGCTGTGCCGGTCCCGGGAAGGTCTACCGCTTCGCGCAGATCGTGGCGGCGGCGGCCCTGTGCCTCGAGATCAGCGCCTCGGCTGCAATGGCGACGGCAGGCAGCGAGAACTTCTTCCAGGCGCACCACGAGCGCGGCGGGCTCAGGTGACGCGTCCGTGATCGCGCTCGTCTTCCGCTACGAGGTGCGCGAGCCGGCCGCATTCGAGCGCGTGTACGGGCCGAACGGAGACTGGGCGGCGTTCTTTCGACGGGGCGCCGGGTTCATCGGCACCGAGCTCCTGCGCGACGTCGAGGAGCCTGAGCGCTACCTGGTGATCGACCGCTGGGAGTCCGCGGAGGCGTACAACACGTTTCTCGCCGAGCACCAGGCGGAGTACCTGAGGCGCTCCGACGAGTCGCGGTTCCACTACCTCCAGGAGCTTCGCTTCGGGACGTTCCGGAACGTGTGGGATGACAACGATCCCGCCGCACCATGACCCGGCCTGCTGGGGCTGCGGCGACAACCCCACCGGGCTGCACCTGCCGCTGCCTGCTGCCGAGGGCCTGACCGAGTACGACGCGTATTTCGAGTTCGACGAGCGACACCAGGGCGGACCGGGCATCGTCCACGGCGGGCTCGTCGCCGGTGCGCTCGACGAGGCGGTCGGCCTGCTCGCGACGTGGTACGCATTCCCGGCCGTCACGGCGCGGATCTTCGTGCGTTACCGGCGGCCGGTGCCGATCAACACCGAGCTGCTTCTGACCGCACGCCTGATCGACGCACGCGGTCGCCGCCTGCACGTCGATGCTGCGATCACCGACGGCTCAGAGCGGTTCGCCGAGTGCAGGGCCGCGCTGCTGCACGTTCCCCTCGAGCACTTCCTGGCGACGCCCGAAGGCCGGGCGGCGGCCGAGCGCTGGCGTTCAGCCCCCTCCTCCTAGAACCTCGTGGACGCCGCGCAGGCGCGTCGTCAAGAGCGCCGCGGCCTGCGAGCTGTCGAGCGTCACATCCGGCGCTCGGTCCGGAGTCGTCTGCGCGCGTTCGATCACCTGCTCGTCGGCGCCGAGCAGGACCGCCAACTCGTAGCGGCTGACGTCGTCGGCTCCGCCGAGGTGCAACGGGCCCGGGACCTCGAGGTCGAGCAGTTCCAGCAGCGCGCGCGCCAGGTCGTCGACATGCACGGGCGACCGCAACTCGTCGACGAAGAACTTGCGGCCCTCGTGAGCGAGACGCTCCTGCGGCCCGTCGAGCAGCCCGTAGATGAGCGACGTGCGCGCGATCGTCGCGCCGGGATTCGCGTCGGCGACGCGTAGCTCCGCCTCGGCCTTCGAGCGCCCGTACGGGTTGACCGGCCGCGGAGTGTCCTCCTCGCGGTAGCGGCCGAGCGTCCCGTCGAAGACGACGTCGGTCGAGAGATGGATGAGCCGCCGGCCCGAGGCCGCCTTGGCGACGGTTTCTGCGCCGTCGACATTGGTCGACCACTCGTCGCTGCCGAGTCGGTAGGCGGTGTGCACGACCGCGTTGACGCCGTCGACCGCGCGCTCCATCGCCTCTGCGTCACGGACGTCGGCGTGCACCCAGTCGGCTCGGATCTGCGGCTTATGCGTCCACCAGGTGGCGCGGACATCCCATCCGCGCGCGGGCGCGAGCGCGACGAGAGCCGCGCCGAGGCTTCCGGCGCCGCCGGTCACCAGCAACCGCCGCACGGGTGCGGGCTACCAGCCGCGCGTCTCGAGCAGCTGGCTGGGGTCGAGCGTCTGGGTCGAGATGCCGACCATCGCTTCGCCGAGCCCTGCGGAGACGCGCGCGAGCACGTCCGCATCGAGGTAGTGCGTCGTCGCCTCGACGATCGCCCTCGCGCGCTCAGACGGATTGCCAGACTTGAAGATCCCTGAGCCGACGAAGACGCCATCCGCGCCGAGTTGCATGCACAGTGAGGCATCGGCGGGCGTCGCGATACCGCCCGCAGTGAAGGTCACGACGGGCAGGCGGCCGTTCTCGGCGACCCACTTGACGAGCTCGTGCGGCGCCTGGAGGTTCTTGGCTTCTGAGTAGAGCTCCTCGCTCCGCAGTGACTGCAGCCGCCTGATGCCGCCGAAGACCGAGCGCATGTGGGTGACCGCGTTGACGATGTCTCCAGTCCCGGCCTCGCCCTTCGTGCGGATCATCGCCGCCCCTTCTGCGATACGCCGGAGCGCTTCGCCGAGGTTCGTGCACCCGCAGACGAACGGCACCGTGAACTCCCACTTGTCGACGTGGTGTTCGAGGTCGGCTGGTGTCAGCACCTCCGACTCGTCGATGTAGTCGATTTCGAGCGACTGCAGGATCTGTGCCTCGGCGAAATGGCCGATCCGGCACTTCGCCATCACGGGGATCGTGACGGCCTCCTGGATGCCCTTGATCATGTCCGGGTCGGACATCCGCGCGACGCCGCCGTCGCGGCGGATGTCGGCCGGGACGCGTTCGAGCGCCATCACCGCGCACGCGCCGGCCTCCTCCGCGACCTTCGCCTGCTCGGCGTCGACCACGTCCATGATCACGCCGCCCTTGAGCATCTCGGCGAGCCCGCTCTTGACGCGCATTGTCCCCTGCTCGTGCATCGCCCTCATGCTAGCGCCGGGAGCAGCCGCTGGATCGCAGGATCGACGTGCCACCGGTCGCGGAGCTCGACGTAGTCTTGACGGGCCCGTCGGGTCCGACTCGCCGACGGTGCGCGCTCCGCCCGCAGCATCACGTTCTTCGGCGTGTGCTCGGTCGCGACGAACTCGATCACGTCGACGCGGTAGCCGAGCGTCTCCAGTGCTGCGGCGCGCAGAGCATCGGTGACGAGATCGGCCTGCCGCGCGAGCAGGAGCCCGTGCCTGAGCAGGCCGTCCTTCTCGTTTTGCGAGATCTGTCCCGCGAGCTCGTGGTGGCAGCACGGTGCGACGACGATCGCCTCTGCCCCGAGTCGGACACCTGCTGCGATCGCCTCGTCGGTTGCGGTGTCGCACGCGTGCAGCGAGACGAGCAGATCGACCGGGTCCTCGGTCTCGTACGCCTCGATCGTCGTCGCCTCGAAACGTGCCTCGTCGTATCCGAGCTGCTCGGCGATGTCGCGCACGGTCTTCACCACGCCGGCGTTCGCATCGAGCCCGACGAGCTCGACGCGCGTTCCCGTCTCGCGTCCGAACGCGACGAGCGCCAGACTCATGTACGCCTTCCCACAGCCGGCGTCGACGACCCGGATTCGCTCGCGGTCCCACAACGGCAGCGCGCGCAGCAACTCGACGTAGTGCTGCACCTGCCGTTCCTTGTCGCGGGAGATCCGCGTGGCCGCGAAGAGCGGATGATCCGCCGGCAGCGGATGGTTCGGCGTGCGGTCGTGCGCCTCGGTGGCGACATCGGTCGACGATGGCCGGCCGTGCGAGACGAGCCACTTCCCCTTCTTCGTGCGGCGGGCGTGCACATCGCCGTCCGTCGAGAGCAGATGCACGTTCCGTGCATCCTCGAGCAAGCGGTCGAGACGGCTCGGCCACTCGGCTCGGTCGATCGTCTCGGTGCGCGGGCCGTCGACGAGCTTGACCGCAGCCCCTCGCCTGAGCGTGACGGGCGTCGCCGCCACACCGTCGACGACGAGCTTGCGCCAGCCGTCGCCCGCCGCGCGCGCCCGGAGCTCCTCCATGGCACAAGCTTAGGCCGGGACGGCAGCGAGCCCGGTGCTCGCGAGCGGCAGGACCTCGAGCTCGGGCGGCGGCCGGCGCAGGAACGACGAGATCGCGATCAGCTCGTCCGCTGCTTCCGCCGAGAGATCCAGGTCGGCGCGAGCGACGGCGGCGAGGCCCGCCTGCCACTCGAGACCGTGGGTTCCGTGGAACGGCCGGACGCAGACGACGCGCCCCTTGGCGACGAAGAAGGCGCGTCGCGTGCCGTCGTGCTCGCCGGGCACGACGACGCAGACTGCGAGCGCCCTGAGCCGATCCATTCGGGCGATCTCGCGCGACACTTCCTCGAGCGCCTCGATCCGGTCCCGGAGGCGGGCCGCATCCTCGAACCGCAGGTCGCAGGCGAGCCGCCGGAGCTTGTGACGGAGCTTCGGGAGCGCGTCGTCGAGCGTCACCCAGTCGACGCCTTGCAGCGCGCGGACCGCGAGCTGCGCCTTGCGCCTGCTCTTGACGGGCCCGAGCGGCCCCGGTGACGCCGAGCAGACGACCGAGTCGCCGCGCCGGCGGACGTAGACGTAGCGGTCCGGTCGGGCAGAGCGGGCATTCGCCGGCGGCCGCAGCTCGCGGATCAGTCGCAGCTCCTCGAGCGCCGCTTCGAACTCGGAGCTCAGGACGCGCCATTCGATGCGGTGGAGTGCGCCCAGGGCGCCTTCGACCGCCGGCCGCTGCCGGTCCGAGCGGAAGTACGAGCGCAGGCGGTCCCGGAGGTTGCGAGCCTTCCCGACATAGAGCACCTGGTCGTGAACATCCCGGAAGAGGTAGACGCCGGGCCGCTGCGGCGCACCGAACGCCAGTGAGCGTTTGCCGTGAATGCGCCGCGGCCGGGTCGCGGAGAGGTCGACGAGGTCCGCGACCGTCCGTGCGCCGCGCTCCTGGGCCAGACCGATCAGGCAGAGCAGGATCTCGGCCGTCGCCTCCGCGTCCGGGAGCGCGCGGTGGCATGGCTTGGCGTCGGTCACGAAGTGGCGCGAGAGCGCCGCGAGATTCGCCGGACGGCGCCCGAGGAGCCGCCTTGCGAGCGCCACGGTGTCGACGACGGTCGCCGCGACGCGGCGGCCGGTGAGCCGCATCGTCTCGTTGTCGAGGAACGCGAGGTCGAACCGTGCGTTGTGCGCGACCAGCACGGCGTCGCCGGCAAAGTCGAGAAAGTGGCGGACGACCGCTCCGACCGGCGGCGCGCGACGAAGCTGTTCGTCCCGCAGCCCGGTCAGGGCGGCAACGGCCGGTTGGAGTCGTGCGCCCGGGTTGGCGAGCGTCTGGAATCGCTCCTCGAGCTCGAGCCCGCGGATGCGAACCGCACCCACCTCGCATGGCCGGGCTTCGCCGGGCCGCAGGCCGGTGGTCTCGAGGTCGAACACGACGAATGTCGCCTCCTCGAGCAGCAGCGCATCGCCCGGAACCGCCGCCAGTGCAACGAGGTCGCCGCGCCAGCAGAGCCTGGCATCCGCGGCGACGGCCTCGTCGAGGAGCGACCGTGCCAACCCCACCGGGACTGCCTGCTCGAGCCGGAGCACCTTTCGGGCTGCGTCGTCCGCCGGGACGGGACCGCGCCGCTCCTCGACCAGCTCGACGAGCCGGTCGGCCGAGTCCAGGCAAAGCTGCATCCGCGGGATGCTAGTACGAACATGTGTTCGTGTCGAGTCGCTATGCGCTGATCGTTCGAGTGCGTGACCCCCGCAGAGCGAGACCGGTAAGCAGCTCGCGAACGATGCGGTCGGCAACGAGCGCCGTGATGTCGGCCGAGGCGATCGCCGAGGGAAGAACCTCGACGACGTCGGCGCCGACGAGCTCGACGCGGGACGCGATCTCGCGCACCGCCCACAGCAGGTCGACGGACGTCATCCCGCCGGGCTCGGGTGTGCCGGTCCCCGGCGCGAACGCGGGGTCGAGAACGTCGACGTCCACCGTGATGTACGTCGCTCCGTGGCCGACGTGCGCCAACGCACGTTCGACGACCTCGCGAATCCCGAGGTCGCGAACGTCGTGCATGAAGAGGCTCATGATCCCGTGCGTCTCCTGCCATGCGAACTCGTCCGGCCCGGGCCAGTAGCCGCGTAGGCCGATCTGGGCGTACCGCTCGCCGACGACGCGACCCGCCTCGACGAGCCGGAACATCGGCGTGCCGTGCGAATGCGCCACACCGAAGACCTCTCGGCCGGTGTCCGTGTGCGTGTCGAAGTGGATGAGCCCGACCGGCCCCTTTCGCTCCGCGATCGCAGCGATGCACGGCTCGGTGATCGAGTGGTCGCCGCCGAGCACGAGGGGCAGGACGCCCCCGTCGACCACTTCCCCGACCAGGTTCCGGATCGCGTCGTGGCTGCGCACGGGGTCGGCCGGCACGACCGGTGCATCGCCGTAGTCGACGACCCGCAAAGCCGCCAGGGCGTCGATCCCCGCTTCCAGGTGCGCGCCGGGCGGACACGACGCAGCGCGGATCGCGCGCGGCGCGTAGCGGGTGCCCGGACGGTCGGAGACGAGGTCGTCCGTCGGCGCTCCGACGATCGCGACGTCGACGCCTTCGAGGTGCTCCGGTTCCTGGGCGAGCGGAAGGCCGGCGTAGGAGAGGAACCCGGCGTAGTCCGGCTTGTCCGGGAGTGGCTGCCAGCGCTTCTGCGGATCGATCACGCTTGCGGAGCTTAGGTTCTGGGGCGCGCGGGGGACGTGAGCTCCGCAGGACGGGCCGGAGGCCGGTTGCGGCAGCGACCTTACCCGCCGCCCAGCGTCGCCCGCGCGCCGATCCGGACTGTGATCGACCCACTCGCCCGCGTCACTGGCCGTCCGGGCGAATCAGGTTGGGCAAACGTCGAGTTGTGCTGGCCGCGTGGTCGTGCTGCGGTGCTGAACCAGCCGTTTCGGCGCACGAATAGGATCGTCGAGTGCCTTCGCGCCCGAGGACGGCAGGCGGGCGGTTGCGGTCTGCTTCGGCCGGCGCGGCGTCCGCAATCGTGTGGGCGCTGCAGGAGCCGATCGACCAGCGGCTGCTCGGCTGCGACTACTCCGACGTCGCCGTCCTGGGCAAGGCGGTGACTCGCGGCCCTGGCTGGAGAGCCACGGGCCTCGCTCTCCACTCGCTCAACGGCGCAGTCTTCGGGCTCGTGTTCTACGAGGCCAGGCGCGTCTTCCCCGCCGACTCGAGGAAGCTGGCTCTTCGCCTGGCGCTGACCGAGCACGTCTGTCTGTATCCGCTCTGCGCGCTCATCGACCGCTACCACCCGGCGCGCGGCGAAGAGGGGATCCCGCCGCTGCTGACGAACCCGCGGGCCTTCTTGCAGGCGACCTGGCGCCACGCGCTCTTCGGCGCCGTGCTCGGCCGGCTTGCCTGATTCGCGGACCCCCTGCAAAGCGGCGGTTTTGTCCCGCCGCTCGAACGGGTCAGCAGCTACTCTTCGTACCGAAGGCTCCTCGGTGGTCGGTTGCTGGAATCGGGTCGACGGCAGGCCCACACACACTCCCCTCCTGCGGAGCCTGCCGTCGGCACCTAGCCACTGCGAGCCTTCGACGCTGCGACTGTCCGTCAGGCTGGGCGACCCGCGCGATTGCGTCGGCGAGCCGTGGTCCGACCGCGAAACGACGTCCAGACGCGAGAAAGGCATCCATCCCCGGATGCCTTTCAATCGCCGAGGGCGCTAGGCACGCCGTCAGCTCCCCCCGTATTACAGCCACGCGAATCCCCCTCAGGCGGCGGCTGTACGTGCACGAACGTATACCCAAACCGACCGGGCTCGCTCCGTCGTTCGGCTCAGCAACAACACGGGCCTAACACTTCGGGAGCGCACGACGTCTCGGGAACGGCAGGGAGTACTGTCGTCGCGCGAAATCCCAACCGAAGGAGGCTCGTATGAAGCTCAGCACTCGCAACCAGCTCGCCGGCAAGGTCACCGAGGTGAAGCTCGGAACGATCATGTCCGAGATCACCGTCGACGTCGGAGGTCAGAACATCACCGCCGCGATCACACGCGCGAGCGCCGAGGAGCTGGCGCTTGCGATCGGCGACGACGTCACCGTCCTGATCAAGGCAACGGAAGTGATGCTCGGGAAGTAGAGACGTGCCGAATTTCGGGCAAGGGTCGAGTGCCGGGCCGGCTGACTTCTCGTTAGCATCGAAACATGGCCGATGTGCCCGCCTCGGTGGCCGAGGGCGATCGCGTGACCGATGTGATGCTTCGCGAACCGAAGACCGTGCCCTGGGACGCGACGGTGGAGCAGGCGCGCGGGCTCCTTGCGAACCCCAGCGTCGAATTGCTGCTACTCGCCGACGGGAAGTCGTTCCGCGGCGCGATCGCGAGCATCCCCGGAGATGCTCCGCCCGCGGCACCCGCGCGCGACTATGCCGAGCCGGCTCCCGAAACGATCTCGCCGAACGAATCTGCAGCCGTTGCGTTCCAGGTGACCGCTGCCCACCCGCAGCGGCGAGTCGTCGTCGTCGACGATGACGGAATGCTCCTCGGTCTCGTCTGCGTCGACCGAGCGAGAACACGCTTCTGTGGAATCGCGACACGCAAGGCGTCGCCGCGGGACGCGACGCAGCTCAATGCGAGTTGACCACTACCTGACTCGCCTGCTCACACGCTGAGTTCTTCCAAGCGCCGCCGTGGTTCCGTTCGATCAGGTAGCCGAGCACCCCGGGCTTGACCGACGCCGAGCACGTGTTGTAGAGGAGCGCTGTCGAGTTCGAGACGCCGCAGAGCTCGACGCCTCTGGAGGGCACCGGCCCGGTTCCGGACGGAACGTCGGTCAAGAGACATTCGCGAGTCGTCTTGCCGATCGTGCGACTGTCGACGCCCACGACCCCATGGCTCGCGGACGTTGGCAAGGTGGACGACGTGGCCGTAGGCGTCGTCGGCGGTTGACCTCGCATGCTCGATCCGCAACCAGTGATCGACACGATCAAGAGCCCGGCCAGCGCAAGCCGCTCGACGAGTTGCCCGCGTCCTTTCACCCCGCGCACCCCCTCATGCAGTGATTTTGCCCCTTCGAGTTCGACCTCGGGGCCCTCCGCGACCTTGTCTCAGTCAGCCGGGGAGGTATGGCCGCTCGGGAATGTCGCGGTACTTCCCGCAGTCGCGGCACTTCTTGTACTGGCCGCCACCCTCACTCGTCAATTGCTGCCACTGATGAAACCCGAGGAGGCACCTCAACTCTTCACGCCCGGACCTTACTCACGAGACCGACGGGCCTGGCCTGCGCTCGGGGGGTTGGCTGCCGAGGCAGAGGGGCGTAGTGTCTGGTGCATCCTTTCAAGCCTGCGTAGCGCGTTCCACAGATGGCGGATGGCCCGTCGCCAATACGCGATTGAACGCGCCATATACAAAGCTGGCGGCGGAGGAGGGGCTCGGCACGGAGGAGCAACCGGCGGAGCCGAGCGCCTCACCGGCGGTACCGCGAATTCTCAAATCGCCAACGCAGCCAAACGCGGCATCGACGACCGCTCCTGAGCGGTTTGGCTACCACTACGGCGAACGCATCGGAGGGCTGGCCAGCCAACTTCTACATGGCACACGTCCGCCTGCTCGGCACCCTCGTCAACAAGAACGCATTCGGAGCGTTTGTGGCGACGAGGATCGCCAAGCTCGCAGACCACGAGCAGACCCTCAGTTGCACCGCACCGTAGCCGTGATGGTTACGTCAGCCCATCTCGCGAAGTCGGCCGCGGCCTCAGGCGGCCCTCACGCTCCCTCAGTCCCGCGCTTATGTTTGCCTTGATGATGCGTAACCAGAGGCGCTCCTTGCCGGCCGCGCTCGCGGTTGTTCTCGGGACAAGCGTCAGGTCGGCGACCGTGACTGGCATCGCCCCGTCCAAGCTCATCAACGGTGAGCGTCGCTATCAGCTCTTCGACGTTCGGGCGTGCACGATCTACTACTACCAAGGCGCTCATCGGTTCGGCGTTCACTTCCGCTGGTACACGCACCGACCGCCGTCGAACGCGACGACCACCGAAGACCTCGGCGGTTCGGTCAGCCCGGACGATGGTCAGCCGTACGCCAAGGACTGGAACTACCCCCGCTTCGCGCCGCTCGCGCACGCCCGCTGCTGAAGCGAATTCCGCGCGGCGGCCGTGACCGAGCACGAAGCTCGAGGACGCGGGATAAGCTCTCCTCGCCGTCCGGCCCCGGAAAGGGTGATCAAGGGCCCGCCTGGATTCGAACCAGGGACCAACGAATTATGAGTTCGCTGCTCTAACCAGCTGAGCTACGGGCCCGGGGTTGCGAGAGTACTCGTTAGACTCCCTGGCCGATGAAGGTCTTCCAGGCGGAGCGGGAGTTTCAGACCAGCGGCGGCCTTCACGTCACCGACATCACCGACGAGGTCAGGGAGATCGTGGGCGAGTCGGGCGTGATCGACGGCATCTGCTGCGTCTACTCCCCACACACGACCTGCTGCGTGCGCGTGAACGAGTACGAGCAAGGGATGTTCGAGGACTTCAGCCGGCTGCTTCGCCGCCTGATCCCGCACGAGACGTATTACGCCCACGACGACTGGGATCGGCGGACGGAGAACATCTGCGAGGAGGACAAGGAGCAGGCGAACGGCCACGCGCACTGCATGTCGATGATCCTCGGCTCGGCCGGTGAGTCGATCCCCGTAAGCGACGGCGAGCTCCTGCTCGGTACGTGGCAACGAGTGCTCTTCGTCGAGCTCGACCGCTCGCGTCCCCGGCGCTGGCTCTGCAAGGTCGTCGGGAGCTAGGCCGCCTGAACTGCGCGTAGCTCGCGCTGTTCGGCGAGATGCCGGAGCGCCTCAGCTTCCAACTGCCGGACCCGCTCGCGCGTGATGCCGAGGATCCGGCCGATCTCCTCGAGCGACTTCGGGTCCTCCGAGCCGTCGAGCCCGTAGCGAAGCTTGAGGATCCGCTGTTCGCGCTCGGACAACTCCGCGACTGCGTCGTGGATCGCTTTCTCGGTCAGGGCGACCTCGAGCTGCTCGTCCGGCGGAGCCTCGCTACTCGCGAAAAGATCGCCGAAGGACGCCGAGTCGTCATCTCCGACAGGCCGATCGAGCGAGGCGACCGCGCGCGCCGCGGCGCGCACCTCTCGCACCTGCTTGAGCGGCAACTTCGACTGTTCTGCCAGCTCGACCTCTGTCGGCGTGCGCTCGAGCTTCGCCATGAGCTCACGTTCTGCGCGCGCGATCTTCTGCTCCCGCTCGACGATGTGCACCGGGATGCGGATCGTGCGGGCCTTGTTGGCGACGCCGCGCTGCACGGCCTGACGGATCCACCACGTCGCGTACGTCGAGAACTTGAAGCCTTTGCGCCAGTCGAATTTCTCGGCGGCGCGAATCAGTCCGATGATTCCTTCCTGGATCAGATCGAGCAGCGTCAACCCGTGCCCCTGATACTTCTTCGCGATCGAGACGACGAGTCGCAGGTTGGAGTTGACCAGCAGGTCCTTCGCCGGCTTGTCGCCTTCCTCGATGCGCTTCGCCAGCGCGACCTCCTGCGCGGCTGTGAGCAGCGGATAGCGGCCGGCCTCGTTCAGGAAGAGCTGCAGCGAATCCGTCGTCGCCGAGGCAATCTGCGTGTTCGTGTAGGTGACGTCCTCCTCGAATGCACGTGAGCAGTCGTCGGTCAGCTCGACGCCGTGCGTCTCGAGGCGGTCGAGGAGCTGTTCGAGATCGTCCTCGTCGAGCTCGAGCTTGTGCACGAGGTCGTACAGCTCCGTCTGGTGAATGCACCCGTGCTCTTCGCCGTGCTCGAGCAGGTGAGCAATCGGATCGACCGTCATCGCCCCCCGTTTCCCCGGCCGCAACCCCCGCTAACCCAGGTCCGGATTTCCCACATTGAACGAATCCTTACACCTCGGGAAGGCAAGGTTCATCCCCCTCCGGAATCGTGCCGTAGTGAACGCGCACCCTGCTCCGCCCTTACCAGTGCATTCGGCGTCCCTCGGCGTCTGGATTTGGATCGTGCTCGCCCTCGCCGTGGTCGTCATCTGGTGGCTCAGCGTCGCATCCCGACGCTGACCGCCGGTACCATCCCGCGCCATGTGGTGGCTCTTCATCCCGCTGATCATCCTCGGCGTCGCGCTGCTGCTCTTGGGACTCCTCGTCTTCCTCGGGCGGTTCCGGAACGGGGCGCTTCTCAAGCCGATAATCGGGTGGCTCTCGCGCTTCGGCTTCATGCGCCGGTTCTTCACGAGCGTTTCGACCAAGGCGATCGAACGGCAGAACCCGGAGCTCGCCGGTGCGATCAAGAAGATGCAGACGGTCGCCTCGAACCCGAACCCCCAGGCGGTTCAGAAGGCGATGAGCCGCCTGACGCCTGCGGAGCGGCGCGCCTACATGGAGGCCGCCCAGGAACAGGGCGGCGTCCCGGACTCGGCCAACCGGCAGATGCGCCGGCAGGCCGAGCGCATGCAGCAGCAGGCTCGTGGCGGCCGCCCGACCGGCGGCGGCACTGCCGGCCGCAAGCGCAAGCGCCGCTAGACGGTCCTACGCCGCGACTTCGTCGTTCGAAGGATCGTCCGATCCTTCGAAACCATCCTCGGCGACCGCCGCGTACGCAAACGCGCAGCGGCGCGGATCACCAGGAAGCGGCGACGGGCCGACCCGGTCGATGACGAGCGGGCGATCCGAGACGTCCGGCAGCTCGAGCAGCGAGCTCGGCGCGGGAGGAGGCCCTGAGCGCTCGACGAGCACGTAGCGATCGACGACCTGCGCATACAGGACGTGTTCGTGCGCCGGTGCGCCGGGCGTCAGACGGCCGTCGGCCTGCAGAGCAAGACGCTGATCGCGCTCGCGAACACGCTGCACGAAGCGCACGACCTGAGCCTCGCGGCGCTGCACGACGTCTTCCACTTCCGCACGGGCGCGATCGAGCTCGGCAAGCCGAGCGTCGCGCCGGCGAAGTTCGTCGGCAAGGTGTTGGGCCCTCGTCGAGTGGCTGTTCCGCGCTTCCTCGACGGCCGCCAGCTCGCGCTCCAGCCCGGCGACGTGCTCGGCGCGCTGCTGCAACTCCGCACTCAACCGAGCCACCGCTCCTGTGTGGTCGTGATCGGCCGCACGCGCTTCGGACAGCTCGCGCTCCAAACTCGCGACGTGCTCGGCACGCTCCTGCAACTCGTCGCTCAAACGCGCCAACTCGCGGGCACGATCCTGATCAGCCGCACGCGCTTCGGACAGCTCGCGCTCCAGACCGGCGGCATGCCCGGCGCGCTGCTCCAGCTCATCATTCAACCGGGCCACCTCGCCGGCATGGTCGTGATCGACTGCACGCGCCTCCGACAGCTCGCGCTCCAGATCGTCTACCCGCTCGTCGCGCTGATCGACGACGCCTGACAGCTCAGCGATCCGGACGTCGAGCACACCCGTAGCCTCGACTGCCGCGGCGAGCGCAAGCTCAGCGTGGGCGACCTCTTCGCCGCGGCGACGCAGCTCTTCGGCGAAATGCTCGACCTCGGCCTCGCGGTCGCGCAGCACTCCCTGCAGCTCCTCGAGGTCGCGCTCGGCGGCGGCAACGAGTTCGTCGCGCCCGCGCAGCTCCTCGGCCAGACGGGCGGCCTCTCCATCGTTGCCTTCGAGTGACTCACGCAGTGCTGACACCTCGCGCTCGAGTTCCTTGCGGCGCTCGTTGCGCTCGCGAAGCTTCCTGACCAGGCGCTCGGTCTCCTCTTCGTGCCGCCGGCTCGCGTCGCGAAGCTCGGTCAATTCGTGCTCCGCCGCGGCGAGCTGCTCGGCGTGCTGGGCCTGCTCGCGAACAGCCTCGTGGAGCGCAGCCAGCTCACGCTCGTGCTCACCGATGCGCTCGTCACGCTGACGCAGCTCCTCACCGAGGTGATCGACATGGGACTGATGCTCCCGGCTCGCGTCGCGAAGCTCGGCCAATTCCTGCTCGGCCGCGGCGAGCTGCTCGGCGTGCTGGGACTGCTCGCGAACAGCCTCGTGGAGCGCAGCCAGCTCACGCTCGTGCTCACCGATGCGCTCGTCACGCTGACGCAGCTCCTCACCGAGGTGATCGACATGGGACTGATGCTCCCGGCTCGCGTCGCGAAGCTCGGCCAATTCCTGCTCGGCCGCGGCGAGCTGCTCGGCGTGCTGGGACTGCTCGCGAACAGCCTCGTGGAGCGCAGCCAGCTCACGCTCGTGCTCACCGATGCGCTCGTCACGCTGACGCAGCTCCTCACCGAGGTGATCGACATGGGACTGATGCTCTCGACTCGCGTCGCGAAGCTCGTCGAGCTCCCGCTCGGCCTCGGTGATCAGTACTTCACTCTGGTGCACCTGGTTCGTCAGACGTTCGATCTCACCATCGTGCTGGTTCCGGGTCTCGTTGATCGTCGACAGCTCCTCCTCCAGTTTCTGGAGGCGCTCGTCGCGTCGGGACAGTTCCTCGGTGAGCTGCTCAATCTGTCCTTCGGAGCCGTGATCCGCGTCGCGTGACGCTGCGAGTTCGCGCTCGACGTCCTCGATCCGGGCGTCCTTTTCGTCGACGGCTGCAACGAACTGGACGATCCGGTCGTTCGCGGCGGCATGGTCTTCGCGCAGCTCCGTGAGCTCGCGCGTCGACTCGCCGATCTGCTCGTCGCGCTGCTGCAGCTCATTGGCGAACTGGTCGATCTCCCGCTCACGTTCCTGGAGTGCGCCCCTGGCCTCTGAGAGCTCACGCTCGATCGCCTCGAGGGATGCTGTCCGCTCCTCCGCGCCGCCGGAGAGCTCTTCGATCCGCGACTCGAGGGCTGCGCTGAGTGCCCGTAGCTCCGTCAACTCCCGGTCGGTCTCACCAAGCTGCTCGTCGCGCTGACGGAGTTGCCCGGCGAGATCCTCGACTTCCGCGTCGCGCTCGGTCGCGCCGGCCGACAGCGCCTCGAGCGACGCGCGGGCCTCAGCCAGCTCGCGCTCGACCTCACCGATCTGCTCGTCGCGCCGGCGAACCTGCTCGACGAGATCCTCGATCTGCGTGTCGAACGATTCCCGCGCCTCGCGCAGTTCGGCCAGCTCGCGCTCGGAGGCGCCAATCTGCTCGTCCCGCTTCTGTACTTCCTCGCCGAGGCGTGCGACCTCTTCTTCGGCGGCGGCGAGTTCGGCAGTCTGCGCATCGCGTTTCCGGCCGCGGCCGAAGCGTGAAACCTGAGCCTGCCGCTGACCTGCGTCGGCGCTCAATTCGTCGAGCTGGCCCTGAAGCTCCGCGACCTGAGCCTCGGCCGCTGCGAGCGCATCGACGTCCGGGTCGGCAGTCGACAGCTCCGCGATCTGAGCGTCGCGACGGCGCACACGGCCGACGAACCGCACGACCTGAGCCTGGCGGCGCTCGGCGTCGGCACGGATAGCGTCGAGCTCGCTCTGGAGCTCCGCGAGACGATCGTCGGATGCTGCCTCCGCGTTAGCGCCGGTGGCGGCGGCCGAAAGCTCGGCGATCTGGGCGTCGCGACGGCGAACATGGCCGACGAACCGCACGACCTGAGCCTGGCGGCGCTCAGAAGTGGCCCTGACGGCGTCGAGCTCGCTCTGGAGCTCCGCGAGACGGTCATCGGTTGTTGCCTGGGCGTCGACCTCGGGGCCGGCAGTCGACAGGTCGGCGATCTGAGCGTCGCGACGGCGAACACGGTCGACGAAGCGCACGACCTGGGCCTCGCGACGGCCGGCGCTGGCGCGGACGTTCTCGAGCTCCCGCTCGACCTCGGCCACCCGATCTTCGGCGGCAGCGAGCTTGGCCCACTGCTCTTCGAGCGCCGCCATCTGCGTGCTCGTGTCCTCGACCGGTGCAGGCGGCTCCTCGACCGGCTGGACGAGCACGAGCGGAGGAAGCTCCTGGTTCGACTGCGGCCCGGAGGCAAGCTGCCAGGCGTTGCTTTCGTCGTGGCGCCGCTCGATCCGTGCCTGCAAACCGCTGCCGAAGCCGGTCTCGACGGTTAGCTCCATGCCGTACTGCTCGGCGAGCGCGCGAGCCAGCGAGGAGCGGGACACGTAGCCGAGCTCGACGAGCGTGTCGCCGAGCCGCCCTTCAGTCTTGGCCTGGGCCGCGAGCGCCTCCTCGAGCCGTTCCTCCGTGAGGAGGCCCTTGTCGACGAGCAGCCGTCCGAGAGGGCGCCAGGAAATCTCGGGTGCTTCCACGGCTCCTCTATCGGCAGGAGTCGTCGGCGAATCAAGCCCCGTTTTCAATCCCCCGATTCAGTGGCTGCAGCCTGCGGAGCGTCAGTGAATGAGCCTGCGTGCCCCGCTGACGCGACCCGCGTACGACGCGAGCCGGGCGACTGTGACACGCGTGCCCGCGTGCGGCGCATGGACGAGCAGGCCGTGCCCGATGTACAGGCCGACATGCCCGAGCCCGTAGAAGAAGAGCAGGTCGCCGGGTTTCAGGTGCCTGAGGGCGACCGGAGTGCCACGCTGGAACTGGCTGACGGTGTAGTGCGGCAACGAGATACCGACACGCCGGTAGACGTAACGGACGAGCCCGGAGCAGTCGAAGCCGGCTCTGCTCTCGCCACCCCAGACGTACGGGACGCCGAGTTGCTTACCAAGCGACGTTGACGACCCGCCGTTCCCGGCGGACGACCCTCGCGTGCCGCGCCTTCGCGGTTTCGGGGCTGACCCTCGCGCTTGCCGGCCTGCTGAACGCACAGGCCAGGACGGCCATCGCGATCGCCACGACGACGAAGACGACGATCCGCTGCCCGGCGTCAACCCGGCTGGTGCTTCCTCTCCCCAGCACTTCGGCACGGTACGGCCGGTCCGCGCAGACGGCCTAACCCATTTGGACTATCCCTCGCTCGGTGCTCCTGCTCGTCGAGATGCTGGTAGCGTCGCTCCTGCAGTGCGGGGGCTCAGACTTCTGCTCGCCGGGGTAGCGACCGTGTCTCTGGTGGTCGTGGCCGCAGGCTGCGGTGGCAAATCGGAGTCCGCTCAGGAAACGTGGGCGAACGACGTCTGCTCGCCGCTCGTCACGTGGAAAGGCGAGATCACCAAGGTCACCGACCAGGTGACCACGGCGTTGAAGGCGCCGTCAGCCGACACCGGGACGACCGTGAAGGCAAGCGTGACCCAGGCCGAGCAGGCGACCAACACGCTCGTCTCGGACCTCAAGGCGGTCGGACCTCCGCCCGGCGACAACGCCGCGGCGGCACAGGACGTCATCACGGGACTGACGAAGAGCCTCCAGACCGCACTGGCCTCCGTGAAGAGCGCTGTGCAGACACTCCAGGGCAGCGCGAGCCTGAGTCAGGCAATCACGACGCTCGGCACGATCTCGACTCAGGTCTCGGGAGCCGTTGCGGAGACGCAGAGCGCAGTCGACTCGATCGGGGCGGTGGCAGGCGACCTGAAGGACGGCTTCAAGAATGCCAGCTCCTGCAAGGAGCTCCGCAGCAACTAGAAGCGGAATCGTCACACGGCCGGCTTCACCTGGCGACGCCAGGTGAACGCGGCCGCGCTGCCGAGGAGCAACGTCGGAACGATGGTGAGCACGCGGTAGAGAAGGACAGCCGCGACGACGTCGGCGTTCGCGCCTCCGAAGCCGACGAGCGCGCCGATCAGCCCGAGCTCGACGACACCCAGGCCGCTGGCCGGCACGACGGGCAGCGAGCCGATCAACCGCGCCACCGACCAAGCCGCGAACGCCTCGATGAAGCTGACCTCGCCGGCGGAGACGCCGAGCGTACGAAGCGAGACCAGCAGCACGAGGAACACCGTCCCCTGACCGGCGATCGTCGCGAGCGTGAGCAGCCACCAGCGCCTGCGCAAGAGACCGATCGTCTGCAGGCGGAAGGCGACGAGCGTCTCGCCGCTCCAATGCACGGGATTGCGGTGGACGAGCTTGAGCCCGCCGCTGGCGATCCTCGCCGCGAGATCGCCGACGCGTCGCGCGAGCTTCGCGCTCGATAGACCCGCGACGAACGCGGCCACCGCGACGACGAAGACGGCAAGCGCGATCACCGCGACCGTCGTCAGCAGCGAGTTGCTCCCGCCGGTCACCGTGAGCAGCGCGAGCGCGATCGCCGGCGATCCCAGCTGGAAGAACTGGTTCCAGACGCCCGTTACGGTGACCGCGAGCGCGACCGCTCCCGCATCGAAGCCCCAGGCCCGCAACATCCCGTAGGCGAGGGCCATCCCGACCGCCGGACCGCCGGCGGGAGCCACGTACGTCGACGCGGTCGACGCCTGAGTGACCGTCAGCGCAGGCACGAATCTCAGCCCGGGGAGCGCCGCCATGAACGGCGGTGCGTAGGTGCTCACGTTCAGCGCCGTTGCACCCAGCAGCAGCAGAATCTGTTCCCAGGTCAATTTCTGAATCGCGTCGAGAACCTCGCGGTAGTTGGCGATCCGCGGCAGGACGAAGACGAAGATGACGCCCACGAGTACGACCGCGACAGCGGGAGCGAGGTACCGGCGCAGACGCGCCCGCCAGGGGCTCGGCGGCGGAGCCGCGACCGGCGGATCGACCGCAGCCACGCCCGAACATTACGTCACCACGTTTTGCCGCTGCACCTCATCCTGAGGAACGGTTGCAGGTTCGTTCCTGCGAACGACGCAAGTCGGCGCTGCGACCGATGCCACCGGCCGGTCGACGGCTCACACTCGAGCAATGGCCCGGCACGCCCTCGAGACGGTCGCTCCGGAACGTCCGATCGGCCGGACGCGCACACTGCGCCACCTGACCCGATCGCTCGATGCACTGGTCGCCGCCAACACCGATGCGCGCGCGATCGCCGCGCGCGCCGGGATGCTCCTGCGGCCGGCGCTCGCCGACGAATCGCTGCTCGAGTCCCGGCACTGCGAGCCCGCAGAGGACCGCTACCGCCAGCACCTCGTCCACGTCCATCCGGCCGGTCGCTACTCGATCGTCGCACTCGTCTGGAAACCGGGCCAGGCGACACCGATCCACGACCACCGCTGCTGGTGCGTCGTCGGCGTCTGGCGCGGCCTCGAGCGCGAGACGACCTACGAGCTGCACGGCGGCGCCGGCTCGCACCACCTCACTCGGCGCGGGTCGGCGCTTGCGGCACCCGGTGACGTCTCCGTGCTCGTGCCGCCGGACGAGGACATCCACCGTGTGGAAAACGCAGGCACGAGCCTCGCGATCTCGATCCACGTCTACGGAGACGACATCTCCGTGCTCGGCTCGAGCATCAACCGCGAGTTTGCAGCCGATCTCGTCCGCGCACGGCCGGTGCGGGACGAGGCGCCCGCCGTGTCGTGGCGATCGCTCGACGCGTAGCCGGCCGCGCTACAGGCTGACGACGATCTTCCCCTGCGCGTGTCCCTGTCCGATGTAGCGCAGGGCGTCTGCGATCTCACTCAGCTCGTAGCGCCTTTCGACGACCGGTGTCACCTGACCCGTTTCGAGCAGCTCGCGCACGACGTCCATGTCCGGACTGTTGAAGTTCGCGATGAAGAACACGCACTTCTGCTTGCTCGGCCAGGCGCCGAGCTTCGTTATCGCGAGATGCCCCAGCGGCCCGAGCAGACGACTGGTCATCGGCCCACCGACGAGAACGACGGTACCCCGAGGCTTGAGCATGCGGTTGCAGGCCCACCACGACCTGCTGCCGGCGTTGTCGAAGATCACGTCGTAGCGCCGGTCGCCTCGCGTGAAGTCCTCCTGTGTGTAGTCGATCACGTGGTCGGCGCCGATCGATCTCGCGCGTTCGACGTTCCCGGTGCTGCAGACGGCGGTCACCCGCGCTCCGAGCGCCTTTGCAATCTGAACGGCGAACGTCCCCACGCCGCCCGAGGCGCCGTTGATCAGCACGTCGTCGCCCGGCTTCACCTGGCCGCGGTCGCGAAGGCCGTGGAGCGACGTCAGTGCCGCCAGGGGTGCCGCCGCGGCCTCCTCGAACGTCAGATTGGCCGGCTTCAGCGCGATCCCCTCGCTGACGCACACATACTCGGCGAACGCTCCACGACGGCCGCCGAACACCTGGTCGCCCGGCCGAAACTGCCCCACGTTCGGACCGATCGCTTCCACCGTCCCTGCAAAGTCACTGCCGAACAGTTCCGTCTTCGGCCTGCGGAGCCCCATCAGCGGACGTGCGACATACGGCGTGCCGGTCAGCGTGTACCAGTCCGCCCGGTTCACGGACGTCGCGTGCACGCGCACCAGCACGCCGTCGTCCGAAAGCTCCGGTTTCGCGACCTCTCCGAACTCGAGGCCCGTTGCGCCGTACCGGTGGAGCACGACCGCCTTCATCGTCCCACGGTGGTCGGTCGCAGTCGCCGTGATCGCCTCAGCCGTCATCGCCTCTCCCTTCGTACGTCGTAAGCTTACGGCGTAAGATAGACGTACAGCGTAAGATCTGTCAAATGGCCGCGACTCCCAAGCCCCGCCTGCCCTTGACCCGCGAGCGGATCCTCCACACTGCCCTCGACCTCGCCGACGAAGAAGGAATCGAGTCGCTGACGATGCGCAAGCTCGGCCTGCTGCTCGGGTTCGAGGCGATGTCCCTCTACAACCACGTCGCGAACAAGGACGACGTCCTCGACGGGATGCTCGACCTCGTGCTCGCCGAATGCGATCTGCCGGCGGCCGGCGGCGACTGGGAGACCGCCGCGCGGAGCAGCGCGATCTCCGTTCACGCGGCCCTGCGGCGCCACCCCTGGTCGTGCGCGCTGCTGATGGCGCCCGCCCGGATCCAGCCCACCCGGCTGCGCTACATGGACTCGCTGCTCGGGCTGCTGCGCGAGTCAGGCTTCTCGGCCGAGACGACGTATCACGCGTATCACGTCCTCGACGGATTCATCTTCGGCTTCTCACTCTGGGAGTCGAGCCACTCGTACAGCCCCGAGGAGGTCTCGAGCATGATCGCGGTGTTCACGCGGACGGTCACGCCCGACGACTATCCCTATCTGCACGAACACGGCACGCAGCACATGGCAGACGGCCCCCATCGCGAGGTCAGCGCGTTCGAGTTCGGCCTCGACCTGATCCTCGACGGGCTCAAGAAGATCCACGACGCGGCCTAGGAGGGTTTGGCGGAATGCGTTCGTTGCAGGGGTGCGCTGGCCGTTCCGAGGCAAGGACGCAGGGAGTCGCCGATAGCCGAAGCTATCGGCGCGACTGAGGACGCAGCATCGGGGCGGCCAGCGCGGCCCAGCGACACAACCGTATTTCGCCAAACCCTCCTACTAGTAGTACTAGAGCGCGGCCGGATCGACCACGGTGATCTTCCCGCGCTGGAGGCCGATCGTCCCCCGCTTCACCTCCGCGCGCAGCACACGGTTGACCGTCGCTCTGGACGTTCCGGCCAAGCCCGCGAGCTCGGCCTGGGACACGGGAACGACAGTGTCCGGCGCTCCCCCTCCGTACAGGTGCGCGAGCTCGCCGAGCCGGCTTAGAACGCGCGCCTCGGCCGAGACGAACAACGCCTCGACCAGGAGATCGCTCGTCCGGCGAACCCGCTGGGCGAGCAGCCGGGCGAGGACGTCGTTCACCTCGGGGTAGTCCCGCCGGAGCCGGGCGAAGTCGTCGCGATGCACCGCGTACGTGCTTCCCTCCTCGAGCGCGGCGACCGTCGTGGAGCGCGCCTGGCCCGCTTCGACGAGCGCCAGCTCGCCGAACGAATCCCCTGGGCCATGGACGGACATCGTGACCGTGTCGCCCACCCTCGTCTCGAGCCGTGCGGCGAAATGGCCGCTGAGGACCAGATGCAGCGTGTCCGCGGGGTCGCCCTGGTGGAAGACGACCTCGTGGCGCCCGTAGCTGCGCCGTCGCGCGATCGCGACGAGATGCCGGAGCTCGGACTCCGGCAGGTAGCGGAACAGCTCACCGCCGAGCATCGGAAGCGAAGTGTGACGTGCGTGACACTCCCCGTGTCAAGGACGCGCACTCGAGGAAGAGTGGGCCCAGCCTCGCCGTCATGCGGTCATGAACGACGCAGAGGTACATCAACCGGAGGAGGCAGGAAGATGAAGCGCAGGACTTTCAGGATCAGGATGTGGCTGATCTTCGCCGTCGCAGCCGCCTCACTCGCGGTGACCTCGAGCGCATCGGCACTCAGGAACGCAGCCGATCAGAGCGGCGCTCTCGTGGCGCCGGCGCCCGTGACCTCGACCCCGACCAGCTTCGACTGGTTGAACGCCGCGCTCGTCGCAGCCGTCATCGTCGTCGTCAGCTGCATCGGCCTGGCGTATTTCGCCCGCAATCGCAGCCACGGCTCCGTCGCAACGTCGCACTGACAGCGAGGGCCTGTCGGCGCACACGCAGAGGGAGGCATTACGCCTCCCTCTTGCGTTGCTGCTCGGCCCGGAGCACAGCGCGGGCTCGGCCGACGCCTACGGCCGGACGATCGAGCGGTCAGCAGCGAGCTCGGCTTCGACGGCGCGGTCGACGTTGCCGTGGATCCGGTCGGGGCCGAGGCGATCGAGGACGCCGTCCTTGCCGAGCACCTCGGCCACCGCGGGCTTGACCCGTGCGAGCCTCAGCTCGACGTGGATGCTCTCGGTGTAGTCGAGGATCTCCGAGAGCTTCGCCGCGCCCTGCGAGTCGACCACGTCCGCGCCCTCGAGATCGAGCACGACGGCGTGCACGTGCTCGCCTTCACTCATCACGAGCGTCGCGGACCCGCTCCTCGAGTGCATCGCCCGTCGCGAAGAAGAGGCCCCCGTCGAGACGCACGACGACGATGCCCGGGAACGTCTCGTCGCCCGGGTTCTCGGTCAGGTCGCGAAACACCTGCGT
This sequence comes from uncultured Thermoleophilia bacterium, assembly GCA_963708505.1. GTDB lineage: Bacteria > Actinomycetota > Thermoleophilia > Gaiellales > Gaiellaceae > PALSA-600. The sequence goes on along the minus strand of CAVPST010000006.1, from coordinate 397,551 downwards.
CCCCGGCTCGCGGCCGAGAAGGGGCATGCCGGGAGCCGTGGCGACATAGATCAGCCAGACGAGCGAGAGTGCAATGCCGATCACGACACCGGCAAGGACGCCCGCCGAGAGCACGCCGAGAACCGCAGCGGCCGCGATCCAGAAGTCGAAGCGTTTCACCCGGTACAGGCGCCGCAACTCCGGAACATCGATCATGCCGAAGACGACCGCGTCGATGATGATCGCCGCAAGCACCGCCTTCGGGAGCTGCGAGAAGAGCGGCGCGAGCGCGACCAGGGTCAGGATCACGAATCCGCCGGTCGCCAGCGAGGCCATCGGGCTGCGCGCCCCCGCCGCCTCGTTGAGCGAGCTCGCCGACAAGCTGGTCGAGACCGGCATTCCCTGGAAGACACCTGAGGCTGCGTTCGCCATCCCCTGCGCGACCGACTCCTGGTTGACGTCGATGTGATAGCGGTGTCGCACTGCGAACGCACGCGCGTCGCCGGCCGTCTGCGAGAAACCGATCAGGAGCAGGCCCGCTGCAGCAGCGAGGATGGTCGAGTAGTGCTGCTGGAAGACGTCAGTGCCCGGCAGTGTCGGCGCAGGCAGGCCTCGCGGCACATGTCCCACGAGCGCAACCCCGTGCGCGCCAAGGTCGAAGAGCCAGGTGACGAGCAGTCCCGCGACGACGAGCACGAGGGCGCCGGGCACACGGGGTGCGAAGAAACGCAGACCGAGGATGAGGCCCAGCGCGAGCAGACCGACGAGGAGCGTTGTCCAGCTGATGTCGCCGAGGTCGCGAACCCACGAGGAAAACTCCTGCCAGACGTTGTCGCCCGAGTTCGACGTGCCGGTCAGTTTCGGCAGCTCGCCGACGACGACGTCGACTGCGGCTCCGGCAAGGAAGCCGGTCACGACGGCGCGGGAGAGGAACCGCGCGATCCACCCGAGCCGCAGGATCGCAAGCAGGAGGAACAGCCCGCCGGTCACCAGCGTGATGGCCGCCACCAGCTCCGCAGCCTGTTTGCCCCCCACCCCCGTCAGGAGCACAGCTCCGCCCGCGACTGCCGCCAGTGACGAGCTCGGCCCCGTCGAGATGTGCCGCGATGTGCAGAACAGCGCGTAGACGATCGCACCGGCCGCCGCCGCGTAGAGCCCGTTCTGCACCGGCACGCCGGCGATGCCCGCGTAGCCGAGGTCCTTCGGGACGATCATCGCCGTCACCGCCAGACCCGCGAGCACGTCGCCGCGCAGCATCGACCGGTCGTAACGCGGCAGCCAGCTCACGATCGGCAGCAGGCGGCTGAGGCCGCGGCTCCGCGCGTCGACCACGCATCGATCCTCTCAGATGTGGCCCGAGCGGCGAACCCCTGACTGCGCGGCTGTCGACGCGCGGAACACCGTGCAGCTAGCGTGCCGGTGTTGAGCGGCGACAGCAGGGTGCCAAGCCGGCGGCGGCGCACTTCATGGTGACGGCGGAGGAGATCGGCCGGGTCGTGGTGTTCGCGGATCTCGAACCGGTCGACCGCGACCGCCTGGCCCGGGTGGTGGCCGACATCACGCTCGCTCCCGGCGAGTCTGCCGTCAACGAAGGCGATGCCCGGGCGCTGTTCGGCGTTCTCGAGGGCCGATTCGACGTGATCAGGTCCGTCGACGGGGTAGAGAGCGTGATCGGTCAGCGGAGTCCCGGCGACGTCTTCGGGGAGATGTCGATCGCATTCGGGATGCTCCACCCCGGCGGATTCCGTGCAGCGGAGCCGTCGCGCGTCTTCCGGATCGAGCTGGACGACTACCACGCGCTCGTGGCCGCCGCGCCGGAGATCGGTGAGCGGGTGGGCCTCCTCGCGAGCAACCGGCTCGCAGGGCCAAAGGGCCTGCAAGCCCGTGCGTCCACCCCGGACCCGTTCAGAGCGCTCGTCCTCGGCCATCGGTCGAATGCCGCCTGCGCGGAGCTGAGACGCTTCCTCGACCGCAACCAGGTCCGGTTCAGGTGGCTCCAGCCCGACGTGCCCGCCGACGCCGAGCAGTGGTCGGGCCCGCTGCCGGCAGACGGCGACCTCCCCGCCATTCGGGTCGTGAACGGCATGACCGCCGTGCAGCCTCAGCTGCGGCGGGTGGCCGAGCTCCTCGACATCCCGACCCAGCCGGCAGCGGCGGAGTACGACACGGTGATCGTCGGCGCAGGCCCTGCCGGCCTGGCGGCCGCCGTGTACGGCGCGTCGGAAGGGCTCCGCACGATCGCCATCGAGCGCGAGGCGCCGGGAGGCCAGGCCGGCACGTCCTCGCGGATCGAGAACTACCTGGGCTTCGCGTCGGGCGTCTCCGGCGAAGCGCTGTCACGCCAGGCGCTGCAGCAGGCGCGCAGGCTCGGCGCCGAGATCCTGGTCACGCGGTCGATCAGGCGAATCGACGCTGCGACCCACCAGGTGCAGCTCGACGGCCGAGACGTCCTGCAGGCGCGGACGATCATTCTCGCCTGCGGCGTCACATGGCGGCATCTCCCCGTCGAGGGCTTCGACCGCCTGGCCGGGAAGGGCGTCTTCTACGGCGCTGCACGGAGCGAGGCTGCGAGCACCCACGCGCGGCACATCCACATCGTCGGTGCCGGCAACTCGGCCGGCCAGGCGGCGATGTTCTTCTCGTCCCATGCCCGCAGCGTGACCATCCTCTACCGCGGCGAGACGATCGAGAAGAGCATGTCGCGCTATCTCGCCGACCAGCTCGCCGCCCGGGCGGACATCCAGGTGCGCTACCGGACCGAGGTGATCGCCGCGCACGGCGACAGCTCGCTCGAAGCGATCGACGTCCGCGACAACGCCACGGGCGAGACGAGCCGGCTCGACTCCGGGGGCCTGTTCATCTTCATCGGCGCCGATGCCGAGACTGCATGGCTCCCACCTGAGATCGCGCTCGATCAGAGGGGCTACGTCCTCACCGGCCCCGATGTCTCTGCCGCCGGACGGTGGCAGCTCGACCGGGACCCGTACCTCCTCGAGACGAGCGTCCCGGGCATCTTCGCGTCTGGCGACGTCCGGTTCAGCCCCGTGAAACGCGTAGCGGCAGCGGTCGGCGAGGGCAGCATGGCGATCGCCTTCGTGCACCAGTACCTCAGGGAGCAGGCTTGAACCGAACCGGGGTCGACTCTACGAAAGGCCGGGATCCGCCGGTACGCGTTCACACCTGTTGCAGTTCGGTTACGGTGCCGCTCGGTGAAGATCTCGCTGACCCCGAAGACGACGGAGTTCTTCGTGCTGTTCACGAAGGCCGGCGAGAACGCGCTCGAGGTGGCGCAGCTCGTCGAGCGCCGCTTCCGCGAGCACCCCAACTCCACGGTGACGCAGGAGCAGGTGAAGGCCGCGGAGACCGCCGGTGACACGATCACCCGCGAACTGGTCACGCTCCTGAACACGCAGTACCTGACGCCGTACGACCGGGACGACATCTACATGCTCGCGACGGAGATCGACGACGTGGTGGACTACCTCGAGGAGGCGTCCGACCTGCTCGGTCTCTACGGGGTTGACGGGCCGACCCGGCACGCATTCGAGCAGTGCGAGATCATCGTCAAGGCCGTGGAGCAGCTGTCGATCGCCTGCGCAAACCTGAGAAGCATGAAGGGCGTGCAGGAGGCGCTCGTGGAGCTCAAGTCGCTCGAGGACCAAGGTGACCGGATCCTCCGCGAAGCGCTCGCATCGCTGTTCCGCGGCGATCGCATCGACCCGTTGATAGTGATCCGCTGGAAGGACATCTACGAGGCTCTCGAGCGCGCGCTCGACGCCAGCGAAACTGCTGCCAACGTGATCGCGAACATCGTCGTCAAGAACGCGTAAACGGGAACGCGTAAACGGCGATGGAGCAAGTCACCCTCGTGGCCGTTGTGGCGGTTGCGCTCTTCTTCGACTTCACGAACGGCTTCCACGACACCGCGAACTCGATCGCCACGAGCGTCTCGACTCGTGCGCTCTCGCCGCGCAACGCCGTCGCGATGGCGGCGATTCTCAACTTCGTCGGCGCCTTCATCTCGTTCAAGGTCGCCGCGACGATCGCCACGGGGATCGTCAACCCTGACGCGATCACCTTGAAGATTCTGCTCGCCGGCCTGGTCGGCGCGATCACCTGGAACCTCGTCACCTGGTACCTGGGCCTTCCGTCGAGCTCGAGCCATGCGCTCATCGGCGGGGTCATGGGCTCGGCGATCGCTGCAGAGGGCTGGAGCGTCGTGCAGTGGTCAGGCCTCTGGCACAAGGTGCTGGAACCGTCGCTGATCGCGCCGTTCGCCGGCCTCGCGGTCGCCTTCGCCCTGATGATCGTGGTCGTGTGGCTGGTCGCAAAGCGCTCGCCGGCCAAGGTCGGTCGCGGGTTCCGCTTCGGCCAGCTTTTCTCGGGTGGCTTCGTCGCGCTCGCGCACGGCACGAACGACGCCCAGAAGACGATGGGCATCATCGCGCTCGCCCTCGTCTCCTCCGGACACCTGAACGCGGACTTCACACGGCCGCCGACCTGGGTGATCGTCAGCGCTGCCCTGGCGATGGCTGCCGGGACGTACGCGGGCGGCTGGCGCATCATCCGTACGCTCGGTACCCGGATCGCGAAGATCGACGCTCCCCAGGGATTCGCCGCCCAGACGGCCTGCGCGTCGATCCTCTGGACGACTGCCCACTTTGGCTACCCCGTCTCCACCACGCACGTGATCTCCGGCTCGGTCATGGGCTCAGGAGCGACGCGCGGTTTGCACGCCGTGCGCTGGGGAGTGGCCGGGAACATCTTGGTCGCCTGGATCTTCACGATCCCGATGGCAGCGCTCGTCGGGGGTTTCATGGAGCGAGTCACACGGCTGCCCGGCGGCGAGTTCATCGTCTTCGTGCTCGCCGTGCTCATCTCCGTCGGCGCATTCGTCGCACGCCGTTGGGAGACCCGACGACTGCTGCCACCGGAGGCTCTCGAGAGCGCCCCGATCTAGCTGATCGCTTCCTCGTAGCGCGTGGCCTGCGGCGTCGAGAGTCGCACCTCGGGCGGATCGCCCCAGCCCTCGCCGGCCTCCGGGAACGGGACGACGACGTGAAGACGCTTCTCACCGTCGTGCTCCTCGACGCTGACGTCGTCCGCGGAGCACGAGTACGTCGGGTAGCCGTTCTGGAGAGCGAACTTCCGTCGGTAGGCCGTGTAACCGGTCTCGGGGACCGGCGGTGCGGCGGTCGTGTAGTCGAGGATCATCAGGATCACGAACTTGTGTTTCCCTTCGGGGCCGCCGGTGGCGAGCAAGATGCGCCGGTCGGTGAGGACCGAACGCACGTGATGGGTGACCGTTCCTCCGCCGCGAACCGCGGTCCGGCGAAACCTGTGGAAGAGCTTCAGGCCCTCTTCTTCGAGGATGACCTGCTCACCCTCGTCGAGCGGCAGACGCGCCACGATCGCTCCGCGCTGCGTCCTCCGCACGAACACCACAGCGACGACGACGAATGCGACGACGATGACAGCGAACAGCGCGCCGGGCATCGGCGGATCGTACGATCTCCCGCGGCCGCCGCGCCTGCTCCGGCTAGAACCCTGCGATCGCGTCGCCGATCAGCTTCGCGCCGAGCACGAGCAGAAGGACGGACATGATCGCGGCGTTGTGTGCACCCATGAAGCCCTTCAGCCCGTCGAGAATCTCCTTCGCCTTCGCCCCCATGAGGAAGTAGACAGCGACCGGAGCGAGGATCGTCAGCGATCCGAGGATGACGAACACGGCGAGCGCAACCGCCTCCTGGCCGCCGGAGATCCCGGTTTGCGCGATCGCCGTTGCGGCGGCAACCGTCAGTGCGAGGTTCTTCGGGTTCAGGCCCGACAGAAGAGCACCCATCCCGAGGGATTTCGGGGCGGTGAACGTGTCAATCGCCTGCATCCACCTGGGCATGGCCGCCTCCTCACCGGGTTTCGGACGGCCATGCCAGGTGCGAGCTGCAATCAACACGAAGAGCACCCCGAACACCAACTTCAGGACGTTCGCCCACGTCGCCGGCTCCCCGGTGTCGGACGTTGCGTTCCCGCTCGCGGCGACAAGTGTGACCGCGCCGATGATCGCGAGACCGACGAGCCACCCAACCGTGAACGCCGGGCCGTTCGCCCGCGCGCGCGGTGTTCCGAGCATGAGGACGATCGCGATGATGGGGACCGGGCTGATCGCGACGCCGATCGCCATCGGGAGCGTGTTGCCGATCGCCTGACCCATCAGTCAGGCCGGTGCTGCGGCCCTTCGGTCACTCACCAGGTAGGCCACGATCAAGGCCGCCGGGAAGAACAGCAGGCTGAACAGGAAGAAGCCGAAGAAGCTGTGCCCCTTTCGCCCGGCCACACGCGCCGGCCAGAACGCGATCGCAATCCAGATGATGAAGAAGATGATCGACCCCAACCACCAACCACTTGCAGCAACGAGCATCCCAACCACCTCCCATTCCAAGTTGTGTCTCGGTAGGTCCGGCTTTCAGCTTCCTCACCGGATGTGCCGTCGAGGCCGAGACTCTCCGCCAGCGTGTTCGCAGATGCTACGGCTCCGTAGCGGGGGCTGCCTCGCAACTGCGCCCGACTTTCAAGCCGGCCTTGCTCCATGCGCCGTGGTCAGCGATGATCGGCGCCGGATGCAGCAATGATCTTCGTCAAGTTGGTGTACTGGCCGATCGGCATTGCGGTGGGCATGATCGGCGCTCGTGTCGCCGGTGCGGTGTTCGACCGGACGTGGAAGCTCGCGGCTCGGGACAGCGATCCGCCGAAGGCGAAGGATGAGGGACGCGGTTGGTTCGAAATCGTGGCCGCCGCAACCGTGAAGGGTGCCGTCTTCGGAGGCGTGAAGGCGGTGGTCGATCGTGCTGGCGCGGCGGGCTTCGCCAACGCGACCGGCGTCTGGCCCGGAGCGAAGGCCGACGACAAGCTCGTTGATACCGCTGGCTCGCGAAGACCTCGTACGTCGCGCACCTGAGGAACCGGCGCGCCAGCGGCTCGGTCGTGGTTGCAACTAGCAGTCGCTACGTTGGTCTCGAGACACCGCCAGTCGACCGGATCGACGTCGCCTCGTCCGCTGGGGCCGAGTAGAACACCAGCCAGATCACTCCGCCGACCAGGCCCCCGACGAGCGGCCCGACGAGATAGATCCAGAGATCGTCGAAGCTCCAGTTGAACAGCGCGGGATCGAGCGATCTCGCGGGGTTGAACGAGCCACCCGAAGCGGGACCGACAGCGTCCGCAGCCGTGAAGATGAAGAGCCCGATCAGCAGAGGCGCCATCACACCCTTCCACGGCGCACGGTCGTCTGTCGCGACCGTACAGATCACGATGACGAACAGTGCCGTCGCAATCAGCTCCAGCAGAAGCGCGCCGCCGGTCGAGATGCCGTGACCGGGAGCAGTGTCGAGCTTGTCGACCGCAAGGCCCGAGTACACCGCCGCGACCACGAGAACGGCGACGAAGCCGCCGACGAGCTGCGCCACCCAGTACGGGATCAACTCCCGGGCGGGAAACTTACGCGCCGAGACGAGGCCGAGGGACACGGCAGGGTTGAAGTGACCCCCGGAGATCTGTCCAAGCCCCCCGATCGCCAGCGCAAGGCCGAGCCCGAACGCGAACGCAATCCCCAGGCTGCCTATCGCACCGGTGCCGATGTCGACCGAAACGGCGATCGCATTGAAACCGAAGAAGAAGAACAGAAACGTACCGAGCGCCTCCGCTCCGAGGCGCAGACCAAGCGGTGACGAGTCCATCTACGCACCTCCTTTGACGAGACCGCGTCTCTCGCTCCGAAGAGTAAGCAGGTGGGCCGGATGGATGAGGAGGTCGTTCCGGCCTTTCGACTGAGATCGACGTGCTCAGCTGGGGATTGCCGGATCGCTCACTCTGACCGCGAGGTCGATTGCGTCTTCTCGTGTGAGCGCCGCTCCGGCCGCCAGTTCCGACGAGAGTCGCTCGTATCCCAACCTGTCGCGTAGGCTCTCCTCGAGCGCGATGTCGTCTCGGTCGGCGGACGCCCCGAGGCGGGCGAACTGCTCGTTGACCCAGCCGACCAGCCTCGCTGCGATGACGACGTCACCGGCCGTGGCTTCGTACGAAGCGAGACCCCACACTGCAGCGAAGCTCGATCTGGATTAGGCCGATCTCCGCCGCGGCGGCCAACCCGCTGCGGAAGTACGAGCGTGCGCGGGTGAGATCCCCGAGCCCGCGTACCGCGTGGCCGAGATTCGTGAACTCCCGCGCGCGTCGGTCGAGGTCGCCGCGCGCCTCGCCGATCGCAAGGCTCTCCTCGAAGAGCTCGATCGCGCGCTCGTAGGCACCCTCGTTTAGGTACAGGCCGCCAAGATTGTTCAGGGCGGCCGAGACCAGCCAAGCGTCGTCCACCTTGCGAGCGAGCACCAGCGACTCCTCGTACAACGCCTGCGCTCGGTCGCGATCTGTCGCGGCCATCGCGAGGGTGTGCACTCCCACGGCCTCCGCACGCGGCAGCGCTGCTTTTCGCGAGAGCTCCAGTAGGCGCATCGCCCACTGTTCGCCGTCGTCGAGGTCGTCCTGCCAAATAGCCAGGACCGCGGCGCCCCAGAATGCATCGACGAGGAGCTCGGGGTTCACGTCGCCGTCCAGCGCAAGGGCGGATGACAGGAAGCGCCGGCCTTCGGTCCAATGCCCCCGTGTTCCCCAGTACATCCAGATCGCACCCGACAGCCGCAAGGCGTTTTCTCTGTCCTCGCACGCGAGCAGGTGTTCGAGCGATGCCCGGAGGTTCGCCTGCTCGGCATCGAGTCGGTCGTGCCACTCGCGCCCCCTGCGCGCCCAGAGCTCGGGACGCGCACGCTCGCCGAGCGCGAGGTACCAGGCAGCCTGACGGTCGCGTAGCTCACTCACGTCCGGGAGCTCTTGCAGCCGCTCGTCCGCAAACTCACGGATTGTCTCCAGCATCCAGTACCAGTCGCCGCTGCGACGAAGAAGGCTCTTGTCGACCAGCGAGCCGATCCCGTCGAGGTCGGCTCCACAGATCGCCTCGGCAGCCTCGAGCGTGCAACCGCCGACGAACACGGCCAGGCGGGCGAAGATGTCCTGCTCCGCCGGCGTCAGCAGCTCGTGGCTCCAAGCGATCGTCGCGCGCAGTGTTCGCTGCCGTTCGGGTGCGGAGCGCGAGCCGCCGGCGAGCAGTGGCAGCCTGAGCTCGAGCCGTTCGAGCAGCGCTGACGGCGAGAGGGCCTTGACGCGCGCAGCAGCGAGCTCGATCGCGAGCGGCAGGCAGTCGAGGCGTGTGCAGATCTCGGCCACCTCACCGTTTGCTGCGAAGTCGGACCTGACTGCCAGGGCACGCTGCACGAAGAGCTCGACCGCTTCCCGCTCCCGCAGCGGATCGACGGCGATCTCCCACTCGCCGTCGATGTGCAGCGGCTCGCGGCTCGTGACGAGCACGGTCAGCTGCGGACACAATTCGATCGTCTCTGCGAGTCCAGCGGCTGCGTCGAGCAGGTGCTCGAAGTTGTCGAGCACGAGCAGCAGGCGCTGGTCGGCGACCGTCGCAGAGAGCGTGTCTTTGGACCCAAGTACCTGAGCGGCGGCCGTCTCGACGAGTGAAGGATCGGCGAGCGACGCGAGCGAAACCCACCAAACCCCTCGGTCGTAGTCGTCGGCCGCCGCGCCGGCAGCCTGCAACGCGAGCCGCGTCTTGCCGCTGCCGCCAGGCCCGGTCAGGGTCACCAGCCGGACGTCGGGCCGCCGCATCAGCGCTGCGAGCTGTTCGATTTCCTGCTCGCGACCGAGAAACGGCGTAGCGGGAACCGGCAGGTTCGTCTTGTGCAGCGTCTTCAGCGGCGGGAAGTCCTCCGTCCCGAGCTGGAAGAGGCGTTCCGGCGCGCTCAGGTCCTTCAGCCGGTGCAGGCCGAGGTCGCGCACATCGGCGGTGGCGAGGTCGGCCGTCGCGTGGGACAGCAGCACCTGCCCGCCGTGCCCAGCAGCGGCGATCCGCGCCGCCCGGTGCACGTCATACCCGACGTAGTCGTCGCCGGACCGGAGCGGCTCGCCGGTGTGGAGGCCCATCCGCACCCGCACCGGGCCGCCCGCAAGGGCGAGTTGTGCATCGGCGGCGGCCGCCACCGCGTCCGACGCACGCGCAAACGCGACGAAGAACGCGTCCCCTTGCGTGTCGACCTCGACCCCTTCATGCCGCGCCCAGGCTTCCCGCAGCACGCGGTGGTGCTCGGCGAGAACGTCGGCGTACTCGTCCCCGATCTCGTGCAGGAGCCGCGTCGACCCCTCGATGTCGGTGAACAGGAACGTGACCGTCCCGGTCGGGAGCTCGGACTGCACGTGGCGATTCTCTCTCGTCTTGGTGACGCTCGCGACCTGTGCGAGACTTTCTGCGGTGCCTCGCTTCCTGTTCGTCGCGGCCGCGCTGGCGGTGTCGGCCCTGGGCACCGCAACACTGCGTCCCGCTCTGGGTGGAGCGGCAGCAAAGTCCGGCTGGTCCGGCTCTGCCTCGTGCACGATCAGGGTGACGGGCTCGGGCTATCGGCACTCAGAGACGCAGAGATGGCAGGTCAGCGGGCCGACGAGCATCCGCGGAAGCTTCCGGTTCGTCCCTTCGCACTGGACGGACACAGGTAGCGGCTCCTCACAGCAGGCGCAGGGGGACCAGACGCGGAACATCACCTGGACCGTGAAGGTGGCCGCACAGGGACGATTCCAGTTCGTCGTCAGGGCGTCCGACAGGAAGCTCCTCATCGGTCAGGCGAACGCTCAACTCCGCGTCCCAACCGGCATCACGGGGACGCAGCAGCTCACGATCGGAGGAGTCCCGCAGACGCCCGGGCCTGTCGGGCTCGAGGCCTTCGAGACCCAACTGCCGCCGATCGTCACCGGCCGGACCAGCCTTCGGGTCTCGGGTTCGACGGCGCCGACGCTGGTGCACGGCTCGGTCGCGCCGTTTCAGCCGGCCGGCGCCACGGTGACGAAGCGGTGCGCGTGGAGTTTCGCCAAGGCTGGGTGACGACCAACCGGGCCGGTGAAACCGCGTATCCGTCCTTACACCCGAACCCCCTGTCTCTGCGTCCGTCTGACCACAATTCGAGCACGATCGGCGGGTCTGACGGCGACGGTTACGAGAACGGCGCCTTGACCAACATCCCTGTCGGCAACTCGATCGATTCGCCAGCCTCGCGGAGAAACGCCTCATCGTCGAGGTTGAAGACGAACGTCTCCATGTCCCCGCCGGAGACCTCGCGCACCCGGGCGGCGACGGCGTCGATCGACGCGTCGGCCCCCTGCGCGAACACGACCGCCTCCCCGTCACCAATCGCGTTGCCGACCTTGTGCAACAGGTCTGGGTCGATCCCCTTGTGGCGGAACCTGCCCGGCTTGGGGCGAATCTCGACCTCGCCGCCCTCGTCTCGGGTGACAAGCACGATGTCGTCGAGTGCGACGCGCTTTTTCTCGACCGCCGTCTTCAGTGCGTCCAACACGAACTCGCCCTCTGCATGGGTGCGGGCTCTGATGCCGATTACTTCCACGGTTCCTCCCTTCGGGTCACGCCTATCGTCGCGCCCACCGGCAGTACGCGCAACACCCTGATAGGACGATGCCCGTTGAGCAGATGATGGAGGCGGCGGGAATCGAACCCGCGTGACGTTCCCCCCGCATGCGGCGGGCCGCTGCGCCCCGTCCTTGCGGCGCTCTGTCCTGCGTGGAGCATGGTCGTAGCTTGGCGTGGCAGCGCCGGGACACATCGGGAACGCCTAGGTGAACACGTTCACGGCCCGTGCGATGACGAGTCCGAGGATCCCGAGCGAGACGAGCGACTGCACCGCCATCGCGATCTTGGCCCATGGCACAAGCGGCATGACGTCGGTCGGGCTGAAGGCAGTCGCGTTGGTGAACCCCGAGATAGAGGTAGTCGATGAACCGCGGCCGCCAGTCGGGAGTCGCGAGCCGCGGGTTCATGCTGCTGGGGAACGCGAGGTCGGCGTGGGTCGGGAAGGTGGTGGGCGCGCGCGGCAGCGCCCCCGCCGTCGAGCTCCCAGTAGAGGAGGGCGAATGCGATGTTGTTCGACACCCAGACGATCGTTCCAGCCTCGAGCAAGGCGCTCGCCGAGTTCGTCTCCGGGCCGCCATGGATGAGGTCGCCGATCAGCTGTACCGTCGCCCACAGCGCACTCGAGCACGAGTACCGACACAAGCACGATCGAGAGCGCCCGAAGCTCGCGCGAGCGACGACTGATCGTGACCGGATCGCCCGCGATCACCGCCACGAGCAACAGCCCTTCAATGAGTGGAAGCACCCAATTCGGGCCCAGGCGCGCCGCGTCCGGAAGGAGGAACGTGAGGACCATCGCGGCGAGCACGGCCCCGGCCATCGGCCAGCGCGCCTCGCCGGTGACGTCAACTTCCGCGGGTTTGGCAGCGCCGACGCTGGGCGACGATTCGTTCCCCGGATCGTGCGCACGCGTCACTCAGATGGCCGGTTTCCGAGCACGGTGTGCGGATGCACGCCCGGCCGTCGGGATACCGGCGCGCACCGCGGCCAGCGTGATTCGTCCAGCGGAAGGACTGTTCATGCAACCGTTGCCGATTAACCCGCGAACCGCATCTCGCACCGCACGATCTTGGCCTCATGAATCGTCAGCACGACCGTTCGGTCGCGCGTATAGGCGAGTTCACCGGTACTGCGCGAACGGTAGACGGCGTGTACCTCGCAGCCTAGGCGGCCCCCGCCGTAGTCCGCCCAGTTTTCCGACTCGAACTCAACGTCGAGACTCGGTGGCGGCTGCCGGCCCCTCAGGTCATCCTCGATCTCAGCCACTTCGTGGAGCGTGTGCTGCGGCATGACCCACTCGACGTCGGCTGAGAGGAGTGCCAGGACGCCCTCGCACTCCCCCGTTCTGAGTGCTACGTCGAGCGCCGCTCGGAACTCGTCGGCCACTTCGATATTGGTCAGGCTCGTGGTCCTGGCCCCTCTAGTCGCCGATTGCTCGACCAACGGCCTCGGGCGGCCGTAGCCGAGAGCCTCTCCGGCCGCGGGCACGAGGCGCTTCTTCGCGAGCTGCTGGATGAGCAACTCGAACATGTGCGCCTCGAGCCTGCGCGACCGGTCGTCTGCGTGCGTCGGGTGCGCGAGGTTGCGTTCCTCGTACGGGTCGACGGTCAGGTCGTAGAGCTCGTACTCGTCGGGCTCGGGCTCTGTGACGGTGAACGTCTTGCTCTTGTGGATCCGCTCGTCCCGCTCGCCCGGGACGGTCCAGAACTGCTGGTTGTCGTGGTAGCGGCTGAACTTGACGAGGTGCCGCTCGCCGTCGACGTCGACCTCGGCGATGACGGTCTCGAGGTGGTTCGGCTGCTTGATCGTGCCTGACCGGTGCAGCAGCCTGGCCGCTTTCTGGAACGGGCTGGCCGGCGGCTCGTTGCCCTCGCTGATCTCGTCGTCGGTCGTGAAGAGGATCGGCTCGGACGGCGCCGCGGGCTCGGCGGCGCGGATCGCGTCGGAGAGGTCGCGCCCGATCAACGGGCGTGCCTCCTTGTGGTCCGTTCTCAGCTGTGGCGAGAGCGCTCGTCCTGGTCGATCCCGGCCAGGCCGAGCAGGGTCGGGATCAGGTCGGCGTGGCTCGTCGGCACGTCGAGCTCGCGAGCGCCGCCGGGCAGAAGCGGACTGGACACGACGAACGGCACATGCAGCGCCTCCTCGTAGGCGACGTGCCACTTCTCGTGCATCCCGTTGTGCGCGCCCTGCAGGTCGCCGTGATCCGAGGTGAAGACCACGATCGTGTTCTCGTACGCGCTCGCTCGCCTCGCAATGCGTCGAGCACCCTGGTGATCTGCTCGTCGACCGTTGCCTGCAGCTGGTAGTAGAACTTCAGGTGCGTCTCGATCCACGGCTGCGGCGCCAGGATCGTTCCCCACAGGTCGACCATGCTCTGCTGGCAGGCCGGCTTCGTCGACAGGTCCTCCTCGTGCGTCGGCGCCTGCTCGATGTGCGGCACCGTCGACGGGTGGTAGCGCAGTCCCTGCGCCAGCGCGATGACCCCGAACATCGAGTCGTCGTGCGGGTTGAGGAACGAGCAGACCGTCAGCCACGGCTGATCGCTCTCGTCGCCGTCCAGACGCTGCAACAACTCGACCGTCTCGTCCGCCGTGAAGACGTCCTTGACCGTGCCGGTGTTGTGCTTGCCGAGCCCATGCGGCTCCGGGCCGACCCATTCCGAGAAGCCGAACTCGTCGAGGAGATCCGCCTCCAGATACCTCTCGATGTTCTCCTGCTGCGGCTTGCCGTCGTCGTCGATCGAGAGCAGGTAGCCCTTCCCGTCATCGGCATCGAGGTGCGCATGCGAGGCGTGCCACTTGCCCTTGTAGATACGTCCGGTAGCCACCAGCACGGAACCAGTCGCCCATCGTCGGCACGCCGTCCGGCGCCAGCCAGAACATGTCGTCGCCGTCAGTCGCTCTTCGTCAGCCCGTCGCGTCTGCGACACGCCGTGCAGCGACGGATGGTGCCCGGTCAGCAACGAGGCGCGGCTCGGCGCACACGCGGCGGCCGATCGGATAGTGGTGCCTGAACGAGACGCCGTTCGCGCGCAAACGCTCCTGACCCGCGACAGTGCTCCCTGCGATACGCCGCCAGCTCATCCGACTCATACGCCGGCGGATAGCGCAACTGATCGGTCATCACCAGCAGGATGTTCGGGCGGCGACTCGCGGCCGGCTGGCTCATTAGGGGCGGCTCCCTTTCTCAGCGACTGGCTGCAGAACTCTGTCCACGAGGCCGTCGGCGAACGCCTTCGCCTGTTCCTCGAAGTCGGGCTTCAGATTCGGCGGCGGCATCTTCAGCCCCATGGAGCGCTCCTGTGGCTCGCCGTGCTTCATGTATCCGAGCCACGACATCATCGACTTGACCTGTCCGCCGGCCGCGACGAAGTGCGTCTTGTCGATGAACCGTCCGCCGTTCTTCTCGGCGAGCCTTCGCTGCTGGCGGAGGTTGTATGCCGTAGTAGCGGCGGGAGATCGACACCGTTGCGAACGGCTTGCCGTCGAGGATCACCTTCGCGGCCGGTGACTCGAGGTACGAGCGGATCGGCATGGACAGTTTGGATCCACCAGGTGGGAGACGCGATCAGCACGAGGTCGTAGTCGCCCGTTTGTGCCTGCCGCGGGAATGCGGATCTCTCCGGTCTTGTGACGCAGCTGCGCGGTGAGCATGGTCGATACCTGTGAAATCGGGTGCTTCAGCGGGAACTGCGAGAAGAGCTTCGGCACCTACCGTTGGTCAGTGAACTCGATCATCGCCTTCGTCACCTCGCACCCTCGCGCCTCGAGCTCCTTGGCGATCGCGTCGACAACTCGGCCTGTCTGTTTCGTGTACGTGTGGTAGACGATCAGCACTCTCGGCTTCGCTGCTTCGCTCACGCCCTCTCCTTTTGGCTCAACCTTGGCGACTGCGTCCGGAAGGCTTCTGCACGGAATGACTGGCTCGGTCGCCTTCGTGTCGTGTTCGGGCGCTCAAGCCGACCCGAGGATACGGCCCACAGGCATCTTCGGCGTCACCCCAAGCGGATGAAGACTCGTCGCGCCGTCCGGCCGTATAACGGAGAGAACTGTGGAATTCAATATCGAACTTGCAAGCAGACGGAGGCAGCATCGAACGTTTGAGCAGAACTGACAAGCTAGGCGACGAGTTGCGCGCACGCAACGTCCGCTACCGGATCGTCTCGATGATCCCGCTGGAGCGGACGAGCCGATCGGCTAATCACCACCGAATGCACAAGGCGAGGCACACCGCCGGGCAGCGCGTTCTCGACGCTCTCGCGCCTGACATTCCCGCCGCCTGCGTGAGTGTCAGCCACTACGAGCCGGGGCTCTCTCGGCTGTACTCGAAAGTACGCCGAACACCGGCGGGAACGACCTGTTGGTGCTCGCTCGCGAAGCCAAGCAGCTCGTCGTCCGCGAGGATCGAGATACCGCTTTTGTCTCTGTGTAGCTAGCGGTCCCTCAGGGTACGAGAAGCCGTCGTCTGTCGCGGCTTCGCGCAACCCGGTTGGCGAAGCGGCGAACGACGTGGAATTCCCCAAATGTCGAATTGCCAGTGGCATTCGAGCGCCTTGTCCACGCAAAACGAAAAACCTGCAAATCGCGATTTCATGGAGGCGGCGGGAATCGAACCCGCGTCCGCGGACGCACCGGAGAGAGCATCTACAAGCTTAGGCCGCCCTTTGGATTCGCTCGCCGGCCGGTTGGCGACCGACCTACCGTCGAGCTAGCCCTCCTTGAGTGTCGCGCCGCAGGCGAGTGGCTCTCCCTTGGCACCGAGCCCGCTCGTTGATGCCGCTTCCGGGAGGCGGGCGCGCCCGGGGCGACACGCTGGACTAAGTCGCTAGGACTTAGGCAGCGAGTGCGAGATCGTGATCCGCACTTGCATTGGTTCCGGTTGTTTTAGGAGGCCGACCGGAGACCTCCGCTTGCAGCTCACCCGGAGAACCGACCACGTCGAAGCCATGGCGCCCCCGTATGTTGTTTCCACGGATTGTACTCGACCTGGGCGAGTCCTCACTTGACCCAGATCTGATCGAGCAGGGGCCCCCAGAGCGCGTGGTTCTGGTAATTGCCGACGCGCGCTGAGACGAGAATTCGAGTACGCGGCGCACTCCACGGGAGCATGACGGCCTGATCGACCAACCCGCGGTCGACCTCACCCCAGAGTGCGTTTGCCCGTGCCGGATCGGACGTCTGGAGCAACGCAGCCTTCTTGATCTTCGCGTCGATCTCGGGATTGCAGTACTCGAAGTAGTTCTGGTTCCTCGGGCTCTTAGGGACGAACGCCGCGCAGGTCAGGATCGGGCTGAGGAAATTAGAGGGAATGAGCTTGTCCGCGAACCAACCGGTGCTTCCGAACTGAACCCGGTTCCGTGAGTTCGCAACGAACGGGCCGAACGCTCGTGGATCATCGACAACCCGTAGGGATGCGTTGTATCCGAGTTGCCGAAAGAGCGAGACGAAGTAACGACCGATCGCGAGCGGAACCGAGCGATGGACGGTCGTGACGGCCACACGCGTTC
The DNA here is from genome assembly GCA_963708505.1 of uncultured Thermoleophilia bacterium. GTDB lineage: Bacteria > Actinomycetota > Thermoleophilia > Gaiellales > Gaiellaceae > PALSA-600. The sequence goes on along the minus strand of CAVPST010000006.1, from coordinate 380,539 downwards.
CTCGTGTCCCGGAAGCTGCCACAAGCGAGCGTGCCTTCGCCAGGTCCGGACCAGTCCACGTACCGCCCTCGTTCGGGTTGACCGTGTACGGGCAGTACGGTCGGTAGCCGGGCAGATCCGACGGAAGCACCTGACACGTGGGGCTGTCCAACCCTCCCGCCAGCCGATTGAGCCTGGCGCGATCGACAGCGAAGTTCACTGCGCGGCGGACGCGTACGTCGTCGAAGGGCGCAACGCGCGTGTTGAAGAACCACCAGAGCGTGACCGGTTGAGCGTCCAGGTGCAGTCGGCCCGCGACGCGGGCGAGTAGCCCTCGCTGTTGCTCGGCCGTCTGGCCGCGGACGGCGAGCGGGACCAGGTCCGCGCTGCCCGTTTCGACCGCCCGAGCGCTCGCATTGAGGTTCGTGGTGCGGTGGATCCTCAACTCGTCGACGTAGCCCTCCGGGCGCGCATCTGTCGACCACGCGCGAAAGTACGGATTCCGAACGAGTCGTACCGTCGGGCCGCGTGCGGACGAGGCAACCCGGTACGGGCCTGTGCCGAGAATCGGCTGATCCGGTCGCGGATGCAGCGGCGTCCGTCTCGGCACGACGGACGCTTCGGGAAGCGCCAGCAGGTACAGGAACTCGGGATCGGGTTCCTCGAGATGGATCGCGATCGTCCGCGATCCGTCGTCAATCTCGATTCCCTTCGAGAGATCACACCGATGTTTTGGCCGGCACTTGGCCGCACCGGTGATGCCCCCGAGATCGCCGAAAGGATTTAGCTCGAGATCGCGTTCGATGCTCGCGCGAAAGTCCGATGCGCGCACGCGTGACCCGTCGGAGTACCGCAGGCCTGGGCGCAGCTGAAAGGCATACGTCGTTCCGTTCTCTGTGGCCGCCGGCAGGCGGAGAGCGAGATCTGGAACGAGCGTGCTGCCCGCGCGACCGGCCGTGCGGCGATATCCGACTAGGCCGTCGTAGACGACGCTGGCGACCGGGTACCCCAGTGCCCCCAGACTCGCAATCAGATCCACACAGCGACACGGCGAAGGCTCGCCTTCGACACGGAGAACGCCGCCGCGGTGCCCGGCCAACGGCGTCACCGTCGCGGCGTAGATCGTGCCGCCTGAGTTGACGAGCGCGGCTGGGCGGCTGCCAACCACCAACCTCTTCGTGACCCTGACCGTTCGAGGATCGATGCGACTGACGGAGCCCGAACCGCTCGAGGCGACCCATACCCCGTCGTCGCCGACAGTGATCGCTGACGGATCGGCTCCGACGCTGACGAGTCCGCTCAGGGACATCGACTCCGGATTGATGCGAACCACTGTGCCGTCGCGGCTGTTCGCGACCCAGACCGCCCCGGCGCCGACTGCGATCGCCCGCGGTCCGGAGCCCGCTATGACGGAGCCGGTGATCGAGCGCAAACGCGGGTCGATCCGGGTCACATTCCCGGTCTCGTAGTCCGCGACCCACACGCTACCCTCGCCCACGGCCACTGCAGCGGGCGAAGGACCGACCGGGATCGTATCGGTGACCTTCCCTCGTGTGAGATCGAACCTGGTGATGCTGCCGTCGATCGTGTTCGCAACCCAGACTGCGTCCTTTCCAACCGCGACACTCGCCGGCCCGTTCCCCACCGGAATCGTCTGGATCCGGGTGAGCGTCCTCGGGTTGATCTGCTCGAGGGCACGCGCGTCGCCGTTCGTGACCCAAAGCGACCCCGCACCAACGGCAAGGCCCGCGGGGGCGCCCCCCACCGGGAGCGTCTCGATCCCGTTCGTCGCCCGGTCGAGCCTCGAGACGGTTCCGGCGCTGGTGCTCGCGATCCAGACGGCGTCCTTCGCGGAGGCCAGCGCGCTCGGTGCGCCCCCGAGTCGGCGCTGGGACCTGACCCCACCGGAATCGATCGCGCCGATCGAATTCCCAGCGAGCCTCTGCTGGGAGTCACCACCACCGGATCGCACGGCCGCGAAGAGCGCCGCGGCCGCCACGATCGCGGCCGCGATGCCCACGGCCACCCACGTCCGTCTGCCCCGCCCACCAGGCTGCACCGCAACGACCGGGAGCGGCGGCAGCGGCTCCACTGACTCGACCTCGATGAGCCGCACCGGCTTCTCGAGCCCCTTCAAGCGCACCGCCCGCCGCTCGCGGAAGCGAATGCCGTCGACCTTCTGAGCCAGGGTGACGGTCGTCTCGGTCGCAAGGATCTGTCCCGGTTGCGCCAGGCTGCAGAGCCGCGCAGCCGTGTTGAGCGCTGCACCTCGGTAGCCGCCCTCAATCGGGACGGCTTCGCCCGCGTCGAGCCCGATCCCGATCGGGAGCGGGAAGAGCGAACCGCCCTCCGCCTGCCGACGAAAATCTCGCTGAAGCTCGACGGCCGCCCGGATCGCCTGCCGGGCCGAGTTGAAGACGCACAGCGCCTCGTCCCCGCGGAACTCGATCACCTTCCCACCGGACGCGACCACCACCTCGCGCGAGAGGCGGGCGAACGCGGCCGCGAGCCGTCCCGCCTCCTCGTCGCCATGCTCCTGGGTGAAACGCGTGTACCCGCGGACGTCGGCGATTAGGAACGTATGGACATGAGCAGCGGGTTCGCCGTCGTTGCCCGCCGAATCCCGCCCTTCCTCCACCATTGGACGATCCTATGGCCCACGTGGCGCGGCAACCACTCGACGTCGACGTCGACGGCTCGCGCAACCCGCTTCGTGTCGGGCGCCCTATTCGACGGGCGGAACGAGCGCAACGACGACACCGGTCGGCGCCGAGTCCGACTTCGCGGTCCCGAAGCGGTTCGTAACGCTGACCTCGACCCGCAGGGTCGAGCCCGCATCGCCCGGGGCCGGGGTGTAGCTCACCGAGGTCGCTCCGGCAATGCTCGTGCAGGCGGCCCCGGTCGGGTCGCAGCGCTGCCACTGAATCGCGACCTTTGCGGTCGGATCGCTCCAGGTGCCCGGCGCGGCGGTGAGGACTTCACCGACCTGCGGGAGGCCCGTGACCGTCGGCTTGGAGAAGAGCGTCGGCGTGAGGGCGGCGTCGATATGGGCGGCCGCAGCCTGGGCGAGCTGCCTCGACTGGCCGGCGGCGATCGGCCTGACGCCCGCGTAGACGATCACGCTGACAACTCTGTCGAGCTGCATGTAGAGCAGGCTCTCGTAGACGCGCCGTTTCGCGAGCTGGATCGAGAGCGGCAGCTCGACAGCGGAGTCCCCGACGTGCGGCGACCGTAGTGCGCCCGGCTTGACCGCGCTCGGCTTGACCTTCAGGTTCTGCGCGATCGACGCCACGAACGCAGCTCTGCCGACCCGCTGGGTGAGAGCTGAGCGAACCGAGCTGACCTCGCTCGCCGCCCGCGCCAGCGTCGGTGCGACGAGCGCCTCCGACTGGAAGAAGACAAGGCCGGATTGTCCGTTCGGCGCCGCGAAGGTGAACGTCCGCTGGTAGCCGGACGTGTAACCCTTCTCGTGAACCGGGCCCTGTGACTTGAGCTTCGCACCGGAGGCATCCGCCGCGACGACCGTCAGCTGGGACGGTGCGAGATCGGCGCTCGCCGCGCCGGCGAGCCCTACGACGGCGAGCGCGAGGGCCACGGTCGCGAGCGCCCTCATCGCTGTGCCTTCAGTGCACGTTCGATCTGGCGCTTCGCGTCGCGATCGACCGCGTCACGACGCTTGTCCCGTTGCTCCTTGCCGCGCGCGACGGCCAGCTCGACCTTCACGCGCCCATCCTTGAAGTAGAGGCGCGTCGGAACAACGGTCAGCCCCTTCTCGCGCACCATGCCGTAGAGGGAGCTGATCTCGCGCCGGTGCAGCAGAAGCTTGCGCGGATGCACGGGCTCGTGGTTCGCGCGGTTGCCGTGGTCGTATGTGGCGATCTCGACACCGTGAAGCCAGGCTTCCCCGTCGCGGATATCGGCAAACGACTGCGCCAGCGTCACGCGCCCCTCGCGGAGCGACTTGACCTCGGTCCCCGTCAGGACGAGACCGGCCTCGATCCTCTCGAGGAGATGGTAGTCGTGCCGCGCTCGGCGGTTCTCGGCGATCAGCTTCTCAGGCATGAGGGACGAGAGTAGCGTTGAAGGAGGGTCGGACCAGGGTCATTCCGGATAGCCGTCGAAGCCTCCGACCGGCAATCTCGAGGCATGAGCGAACACATCACACACACAGCGAGCATCAAGCGCCTCGAGCGCAGTTCTTCCGACCGCATGATCTCCGGCGTCGCCGGAGGCCTCGGACGGTACTTCGACCTCAACCCGGGCGTCTTCCGCCTCGGCTTCGTCGTCCTCACGCTGCTCGGCGGCGCGGGGATCCTCGTCTACCTGACAGCCGTCCTGGTCATGCCGACCGAGGGCGAGGAGCAGTCGATCGCAGCAAAGGCACTCGCCGAGCGCCGCGATCGCCCTGCACCCCTGATCGGGCTCGGCCTCGCGGGGATCGCACTGGCCGTGCTCCTCTCCCGAGGGGACCTCTGGCCGGCCGCAGGCACCGGCTGGGTGCTGATCCTGATCGCCGGCCTCGTCGTCCTGTGGGCGAGCCGCGGAGAGCGGCGCGGCCGCCGGATCCTCGGCGTCGTCGTCACTCTCGTATCGCTGGTGACCGTCGCCTTGGTGACCGCCGTCGTCGTCGCCTTCGCCTGGTTCGACGTGAGCCTCTCGGACGGAGTCGGCGACCACAGTTACGCGCCGGCTGCGGCGGCAAGCGTCCAGCCGTCCTACAAGCTCGGTGTCGGCAACCTGCGTCTCGACCTCTCAGACATCACACCCGCGACACGGATGCGCGTTCGCGCGAGCGTCGGAGTCGGCGAGCTGAAGATCATCGTCGCGCGCGACGCGGCGGTGACGGTCAACGCCCATGCGAAGGTCGGAGACCTCTACATCCTCCACCGGCACGACGACGGCAAGAACGCCAGCGTGCAGACCGGCAGCGGCGGTCTGGTGCTCGACGCGAAGGTCGGTGCCGGTCGCATCGACGTGGTGCGCGCCTCGTGACGACGATCCCGGCGCCCGTCTTCGAACGGAGCGAGGACGACCGCGTGATCGCGGGAGTCTGCGGCGGGCTCGCGTCGGCGCTCGGCGTCGACGCGACGCTCGTCCGCCTCGCGTTTGCGCTGCTCGCGCTCGCGGGAGGCGCCGGGATCCTCCTCTACTTCGCGCTCTGGGTGCAGAGCGAGCACAACGCCCCCTGGGCCGCCGTCGGCCTCGCCGCGGCGGCCGTGCTGGCGCTGCTCGTCGCCTTCGGTCTGTCCGGCACAGCGCTCCTCGGCGCCGGTCTGATCCTCGCCGGCGCAGCTGTGGCCGCCTCCCGCGGTGGGTCCGTGCGTCGCGGCGGCTCGCTGCCGTTCCCCGCCGTTGCCCTGACGACCGCCGGAGCGGTGATCTTGCTCGGCCACCTGGGCGCCTCAGGCTCGTTCGTCGCGCCCGGCGCCCTGGCCGGAGCGCTCCTCCTCTTGCTCGGCCCCTGGGTTTGGCAGCTCGCGGGCGAGCGCACCGAGCGGATCAGGATGACCGAGCGCGCCGAGGTTGCAGCTCGTGTGCATGACTCCGTTCTGCAGACCCTCGCCCTCATTCAACGGCACGCCGACGATCCAGTCCGCGTCGCCGCAATCTCGCGACGGCAGGAGCGCGAACTGCGCCGGTGGCTCTACGGAACCGGTGTCGACGGGGCGACGACACTCGAAGACGCGCTCGCCGACGCCGCGGCAGATGTCGAGGAACTGCACGGCGTGCGCATCGAACTCGCGAACGCAGGAAGCGTGCCGCTCGACGCGCGCTTCGAGCAGCTCGCACTGGCCGCCCGCGAGGCGATGACGAACGCAGCCAAGTTCTCAGGCTCCGACGAGATCTCGGTCTACGCCGAGTCCGGAGCAGACAACGTCTCGGTGTTCATCCGTGACCGCGGCGCCGGATTCGATCGCGAAGCCGTGCCCGACGACCGGCGCGGGATCGCCGAGTCGATCGAAGGGCGCCTCCGGCGCGCCGGCGGCGTCGCGACGATCAGCTCCGCGCCCGGACAGGGAACCGAGGTCGAGCTGACGCTCCGGAGGTCGGCGTGAGGCGTCGTGTCTTCCTGGTCGACGACCACGAGCTCTTCCGCGCAGGCGTGCGCAACGAGCTGCAGGAGACGACGGAGATCGTCGGCGAGGCCGGCTCGGTCTCCGATGCCGTGCCGCTGATTCGCGAGCTCGACCCAGAGGTCGTACTGCTCGACGTCCACCTACCCGACGGAGGCGGCGAGGCGGTCATCGCGGCCGTCGCGCCCGAGCGTCCCGGCGTCAAGTTCCTGGCCCTCTCCGTTTCGGACGCCGCAGAGGACGTGATCGGCGTGATCCGCGCCGGTGCGCGCGGCTACGTGACGAAGACGATCTCCCGCGAGGAGCTGACGGACGCGATCGAGCGCACCGCCCAGGGCGACGCGGTGTTCTCCCCCCGCCTCGCCGGCTTCGTGCTCGACGCCTTCCGGGCCGGAGAACCCGTCGGAGCGGATCCGGAGCTCGAGACGCTCACCGCGCGCGAACGCGAGGTCTTGCAGCTCATCGCACGGGGCTATCGCTACAAGGAGATCGCCGCACGGCTCCACCTGTCCGTGAAGACGATCGAGGCGCACGTGTCGAGCGTTCTGCGCAAGCTGCAGCTGTCCTCGCGGCACGAGCTGACACGCTGGGCGCACGACCGCCGCCTGATCTAGAGGAGATCAGGCGAGGCTGAGGTCGACCTTCCCCTCGCTGCGGGCGATCGACTCGACGCGAACCTCGATCGAGTCGCCCAGCCGGTACGAACGCCCCGTCGTCCGGCCGGCCAGCTTGGTCGCGAGCCGGTTCAGCTCGAAGAACTCGCCGTGTAGGCGGCGGGCCGGCAGGAACCCCTCGAACACCTCGCCGAACCGGCAGAACAGTCCCGAGTTGATGAGACCGATGATCTCGCCCTGCCACGGCTCGTCCCAGCCGGCTTCGTAGAGCCGACGCTCGAGCAGCCACGCGAGACAGATCTCGTCGGCCAGGTACTCGGTGCGCGAAGCCTCTCGCTCGCGCTCGGATGTGTGCTCGGCGAGGGCGGCGAGGTCGGGTGGGAGCGGGTCGTCGGCGAGCCCGAGCTCGCTGAGCAGCGCACGGTGCACGACGAGGTCCGGGTACCGCCGGATCGGCGATGTGAAGTGGGCATAAGCAACGCTCGCGAGCCCCGAATGTCCGAAGTTCTTCGGGTCGTAGCGCGCCTGCTTGAGCGCACGGAGCACGAGAGCGGAAAACGCCTCTCTCCCCCGTCCCGCCTGCTCGGTGTACTCGGCGACACGGACCGAGATCTCACCGGCCAGCTGCGCCGCGAGCTGAGGTGTCAGCCGATCCGGGACCGGCGGCGTCGGGACGCCGAGGTCGGCGAGCTTGGCCAAGAGATGCTCGACCGCCTGCGGGTCGGGGCGCTCGTGGACGCGATACAGCGCCTCGCGGTTCCGGCCGGAGAGAAAGCCGCCGACAAGCTCGTTCGCGAGCACCATCAGCTCCTCGACGAGCATGTGAGCATGCGGCTCGCCTTCGAGCTGGGCGTCTGCGACACCGCCGTGACCGTCGAAGGTGAATACCACCTCGGGCGTCTGCACCTGCAGAGCACCGCGCGCGAACCGTCGTGACCGCAGCCCGCGCGCAACCTCGTCGTTCAGGTCGAGCGCCGCGAGGATCTCCGCAGGAGCCTCCCGACGCTGCGCCTGGCCGTAGGTCAGCCGCGCATTCGAGCGGATCACCGAGCGGTAGAACTGCGGCTCGCCGCTCGGCGGAATCTCGACGGTCACGCACAGCCGGTCTTCGTCGGGCCGCAGCGAGCAGGCGTCGTCGGAGAGCTCGTGCGGCAGCATCGGCGCGACCCGCCCCGGGACATACGTCGAGAATGCGCGGCGCGCCGCGCCGTGATCGAGCGCCGAGCCCGCACCGACGAACCACGACACATCGGCGATGTGCACCCACGACCTGATCCCCCCGTCCTCCTGCCGGAACGACAGCGCGTCGTCGAAGTCCTTGGCGGTGTCCGGGTCGATCGTGTAGGTCAGGAGGTCACGGAGGTCGACGCGATTCGAGGTGTCGATCTCCCGGAACTCGTGCTGCTCGAACGGCTGACGTGCGCCTCGCTCGACCAGCAGCGCCTCGAGCACGTTCTCGACGTCGTCCGCGCGGCCGAGCCTGCTCTCGATGCGTGCCCGCCCGCGACCCGGCCGGACGACCGCGAGGTCGCCGGGGTCGAGATCGCCCGCACCCTTGGTCTCGAGCACGAGCGGGACCCCCGGCGTGAAGTACGGGTCACCGACGAGCAGCTTGCCGCGGCGGCCGATCTCGACGACGACGCGGGCGGCGGCCTGGTCGCTCAGATGCGAAGGAAGCGCCGGATCGTGAGACCGGAGCCGATCGCCCCGAGCCCCAGGCCCATGCCCAGCAGGATCAGGGCGGTGAGCGGGAACGCAAGGGCCTTCACGTCTTCGTCACCCGACAGATGCGGCTGGATCGCCGGTAGCGCAATGAGCTTGCCGAGTGTCAAGAAGATGACAGCGAGCAGCGACCCGGCGAGCCCGCAGAAGAGCCCTTCGAGCATGAACGGGCCGCGCACGAACCAGTTGGTTGCGCCGACGAGCTTCATCACCTCGATCTCCCTGCGTCGCGAGAAGATCGACAACCGGATTGTGTTCGCGATCAGGAGCACCGAGGCGACGAGCAGGATGCCGGTCGCGATCGTGAAGACCCCTTCGATGACGTGAGCCACCTGCAGGATCCGATGCGAGACCTGTTTTCCGTCGAGTACGCGTTCGACGCCCTTTGCCTTTGGTGCCGTCAACGACGTGTAGAGCTTGTCGACGTTCTCGGCCCGATTCGGCGTCACCTCGAGCGAATCGCCGAGCGGGTTCGACGTGAGGTTCCTGACGAGATCCGGGTAGCGCTTCTTCATGATCGCGAGCCCCTGCGCCTTCGTCACATATTTGATCCCGTCGGTCTTCACGTACGCGTTCTGCTCGAGCATCTGACCCACCGCGTTCTTCTGTGCCGCAGTCGCGTTCGGATAGAAGTAGACCTTGACGACGAGCTGGCGCTTGACGTGGTTCGACCACGAAACGGTCCACGTGCCGAGCACGATGAAGAGGCCGAGCAGGAACATTCCGATCAGCACGGTCATCGTCGCGGCGACCGTCGTCGAGAGATTCGCCCCCAACGAGCGCCACGCCTCGGACACGAGCAGCTTCACGCGTCCGCTCATTCGTATCCTCCGCGCCGTTCGTCACGCGCGAGGCGACCGTTCTCGAGCGCGATCACGCGCTTGCGCATCTTGTCGACCATCTCGCGGTCGTGGGTGACCATCAGGATCGTCGTGCCTGAGCGGTTGATCCGGTAGAGCAGCTGCATGATGCCGACCGACGTGTCGGGGTCGAGGTTTCCTGTCGGCTCGTCGCAGACGAGGAGCGGCGGGTGATTGACGAACGCGCGCGCGATCGACACGCGCTGCTGTTCGCCGCCGGAGAGCTCGTCGGGAAGAGAATTCATCTTGTGCGAGAGCCCGACCATGGCAAGCACCTCGGGGACCTTCTTCCGAATGGCCGTACTGCTTTCGCCCTGCACCTTCAACGCATAGGCGACGTTCTCGGCGGCAGTGCGGCGCGGGAGGAGCTTGAAGTCCTGGAACACGCAGCCGATGTTGCGCCGCAGCATCGGCACCTTCGACGGCTTCAGCCGACCGAGCTCGCGGCCGCCGATCACGACCTTGCCGCTCGTCGGGTCGAGCTCCTTGAGCAGCAGCCGGACGAGTGTCGACTTCCCTGATCCAGATGCACCAACGACGAAGACGAACTCGCCCTTGTCGATGTGGAACGTCACGTCGCGCAGCGCGACCACATCCGGGTCATAGACCTTCGTCACCGAGTCGAAGACGATCATCGACGCGGCGCTTGGACGCGAATCGGGGATCGCGGGGGGCTCGTCGACGACGACCGTCATTGATGTGGCTGTTGCTTGCGGTTCCTGCACGGAGGGTACGAGGGGCGTCGGAAGCGGGGCGCCCGGGTGCGAAGGTGAGGTCAAGTGTAGCTCACCCGCTAGACGATCCTTCCTGCGGCCCGGCTGAGAAGGTATTCGCGGATGAACGGGTCGAGTTCCCCGTCGAGCACTGCCTGGATGTTTCCGGTCTCATGGCCTGTACGGGCGTCCTTCACGAGCTGGTACGGCTGCATCACATAGGAACGGATGGACTCGCCGCCGAACCCGGTGTCGGCGGAACCACCACGTTCCTTCGCCATCAGCGCCTCGCGCTCCTCTACGGCGCGCTCGATCAGGCGTGACTTGAGAACGCGCATCGCGGTCTGCTTGTTCGCGGATTGCGACCGCTCGTTCTGGCACTGCACGACGATGCCGGTCGGCAAGTGCGTGATCCTGACGGCACTGTCTGTCTTGTTCACGTGCTGTCCGCCCGCGCCCTGCGCGCGGTAGGTATCGATCTTCAAGTCGCCGTCGTCGATCTCGACGCTCGCATCGGGCGGCAGCAGCGGCGCGACGATCACCGTCGAGAAAGCCGTGTGCCGGCGATGCGCCTGGTCGAACGGGCTCAGCCGCACGAGGCGGTGCTTGCCGCGCTCCGCCTTCAGGATCCCGTAGGCGTTCTCGCCGGCGACGGTGAACGTCGCCGACTTGAGCCCGGCCTCCTCCCCCGGGCTCGCCTCGAGCAGCTCGACGCCGAAGCCGCGGTTCGCCGCCCAGCGCTCGTACATCCGGAGCATGATCTCGGCCCAGTCCTGCGCGTCCGTGCCACCAGTGCCGGACTGCAGGGTGACGACTGCATCGCCTGCGTCGTACTCTCCGTCGAAGAGTGCGGCTTCCTGCAACCGCTCGAGCTCGGTGCGCAACGGTACGAGCCCTGCGGCGATCTCCGACTCGAGCTCGCCGCCGTCCATCGACGCGAGCTCGCGTGCATCGTCGTACTCGCGCATCAGCGTGCGGTAGCCCTCGAGCCGGCGCGAGACTCGCGCCTGCTCGGCCGACACGGCTGCAGCCCGGCCCTGGTCGTCCCAGAAGCCCGGCGCGCTCATTTCCTGCTCGAGCTCTAGTGAACGCCCTTCGAGTGACGCCGGGTCAAAGGTACTCCCGGACCCAGTCGAGCTGGGCCCCGAGCTCGTCGAGCTGCTCCGTGAGCGATCTGGCGTCATCAGTCATGGCCCGAGGATCCTACCCGCCTAGTTGCTGCAGGAGCGTCGCGGTGTCAGACCCGTCAGGGCTTCGAGGCCACGTGAGACGTTCACTGCGACGCTCAGTCCGACGAGCCCGGCGTGCGCGGCCTGGAATCTGAGTGTTCCGTCGGCACCGTGCCAGACGCAGCCGTTCGTCACACGCCAGTAGGGCGACCAGCGAACCTTGACGCGATACCGGCCGGGCTTCGTGACCGCGAGGACGAGGCGGGTCGGCTCGAGCCACAACACGGTCGCGTCGCCGGCGCCCGTGACGATCGGGCGCGCGTGCGGCACCTCGTACACGTCGACGTGAGTGCTCCGGAACACCTTGACGAGGCCCGACCGGCCGGACCGGACGAGCGCGGCCTCGGCGCGAGAGCTGTAGTCCGGCGGTGCATCGGTCAGCACGACGTAGCGCACACCGAGCCCGCGTAACCAGCTCTGGTAGGCACGCGCCGCGAGAGTGCGGTCGTAGAGCAACTCGTTCTGCGGGAAGTCGTTCTGCCGGTACCACCCGCGCACGATCGGGATACCCGCATCCGGAAGGTACGCCGCCGGCCAGTGCTCGATCGTGTCGACGGCCTCGACGCGGAACGACGGGCTCAGGTTTGCGCGCAGGAAGGCGAGCGTCGGCCGCCAGTAGGCCGCGCTGTGGGCGGGGTCGGCGCCGGCGGCCCGGGCGGTGTGGGCGAGCGCGGAGATGTTCCAGAATCCGGCCACGGCGACGAGCGCGGTCGCCAGGATGACGCGCCGGCGTGTGACGGTGACCGCCAGGAGCGCGAGCGGGATCGCCATGAATTTCAGGCGCTCGACGTTCGCACCGAGATCGCTCGGTACGAGAAACGCGACGATCGTCGCGGCGAGGAGCATGGCGAAGAGCCCAAAAAGGCGGCGCGCCGCAGGGACGCGCGCCGTCAGAGCGATCCCGAGGCTTCCGAAGAGCGCGCCGGGAATCAGGTCGGCGACGCTGAACGGAAACTGCCCCTGCTCGGGGAAAAGGCGGCGCAGGACGAGCTCGAGGCCGACGGCGGCGGCGATGACGGCGACGGTTGCGCGGCGCGGCGGCCGGTCGAGCGCGCAGCCTGCAAGGACGAGCACGACCAACAACAGCGCGAGCGGGCTCGCGAGCAGCGTCAGAAAGAGCAGCGCTGCGAAGAGCCGGCGTCGACTCGTCTGTAAGGCGACGAGCGCGAGCAGCGCGAACATCGTGCCGAGCGCGAACGGGAACGCAGCGGACAGGACGACACCGGGCCACAGCACGGCGAAGGTGCGACTGGAGAACCGCGCTGCCGGGCCCCACTCCCGCCAGACGACCAGCGCGAAGGCGAGCGCGGCGACGCCGATCGAGACGACGGCTAGCAGCTTGATTCCGAGCAACGCTGCCAGCGGGTAGTAGATGAAGCTGTAGGTGACGAACGAGTACCGGCCCGCGTACCAGAAGTTGTTCCAGATCGCGAAGCCGTGCTGGAGAAGGAACGTCCGCTGGTACGCGTGCGCCGCGAAATCGACTCCGGGTGGCCCGAGCCAGATGAGCACGCCCGCCAGGACGGCCGCGGCTGCAGCCGATGCGGTCAATTCGCGGACGAGCAGCCGACGTTCCTCGCCGCTCACGGGGACAAGCCTACTCCGCGGCGAGACGCGACCACACGCCGAAGTCGGCGCGGTGGCCTTCCCGGACGTGCTTCGAGCGCAGAACTCCTTCGAGCACGTACCCGGCCCTTTCGGCGACCCGCTCCGACCCGGTGTTGCCCGGGTTGATCAGGAGCTCGAGCCGATCCAGCCCGAGCTCGTCGAACGACCACCGCGTCAGGAGCCCGACGGCGCGTGTCGCCACCCCGCGGCCACGGGCGCGGCGGCCGACGAGATACCCGATCTCGGCTTCGCGAGCCGGCAGATTCAGGTGAACGAGCGAGGCGAAACCGAGCAGTTCTCCTGCGTGGTCGACCGGGGCGAAACCGGCGCTCGTGCCCTCGCCCCAGCCGTTCTCGTAGCGGCGAATCCAGCTGCGGACGAACGCCTCGTCCGGATCGGCGGGGACGCGCGTGTACCTGACGATGTCGTCGTCACCCTCGACAGCGGCGAGCAGCGGCAGCGCGTGGCGCTGCTCGAGCGGCTCCAGCCGGATCAGGTCGTCTGCGAGCGGAGGAGCCGGCTTGAGGAGCCTGGGCGCCGCCTTCAAGCGCCGTGGCACTTCTTGAACTTCTTGCCCGAGCCACACCAGCAGGGATCGTTCCGGCCGATGTTCTCGAGCTCGGAGTTCACCTTCGGCTTCGGCCCGACGGGCGTCGACGACGAGCCACCGCCCGCGTAGGCGCCGACCGCGGTCGACGTGCCGGCGGCGAGGATCGCGTCGGCTCCGGCCAGGGAGGTGTGCTCGTAGCTCATCGAGCCGTTCGGGGATCCGTTCTGCTGCGGCTGCAGCTCGTTCGCGGCCGCGTCGTCGGCACTCACTTCGGCGTGGAAGAGCAGCGTGACGACCTCTTCGCGAATGGCGTCGTTCAGTTCCAGGAACATCGCGTGGCCTTCGTTCCGGTACTCGACGAGCGGATCCTTCTGCGCCATACCGCGCAGGTGAATCCCCTCGCGCATGTAGTCCATCCCCTCGAGGTGCTCGCGCCAGCGGATGTCGACGGTCTGGAGGACGATGAAGCGCTCGAGGTCGCGCATCAGCCCTTCCTGGATCTGATCGAGGTCCTTCTCGCGCTCCGCGTAGGCATCCCCGCGCGTCGTCGGTGAACTCCTGGACGATCCCCTCACGGTCGAGCCCCTTCAGCTCGTCGGCCGTGACGCCCGTGCCGTAGACGTTCTCCATCGCCGCCACGAGCCCGTCGAGATCCCACTCCTCGCTCAGCTCGTCGGACGTGTACTCGCCGACGACGCTCGAGAGAACGTCCGGCAGCCACTCCTCGCGGATCTCGGTGCTCAGATCCTGGCCGTGCAGCACGCTGTTTCGCTGCTCGTAGATGACCTGCCGCTGCACGTTCATCACATCGTCGTACTTGAGGACGTTCTTGCGCGCGACGAAGTTCTGCTCCTCCACCTTCTTCTGGGCGTTCTCGATCTGGCGAGAGAGGATGCCCGCCTCCATCGGCTGGTCGTCGGGCAGCTTGAAACGCTCCATGATGTTGTGGATGCGGTCGCCGGCGAAGAGCCGCACGAGGTCGTCGCGGCCGGAGAGGTAGAAGCGCGTCTCGCCCGGATCTCCCTGGCGGCCCGACCGGCCGCGCAGCTGGTTGTCGATGCGGCGCGCCTCGTGGCGCTCGGTGCCGAGCACGTAGAGGCCGCCGAGCTCGCGCACCCGGTCGTCGATCTTGATGTCGACGCCGCGGCCGGCCATGTTGGTGGCGATCGTGACGGCACCGACCTGGCCGGCGTCCTTGATGATCTCGGCCTCGCGCGCGTGCTCCTTCGCGTTCAGGACGTTGTGCGTGACGCCCTGCCGCGTCAGGAGCTCGCTCAGGTATTCGGACGTCTCGACCGCGATCGTGCCGACGAGCACCGGTTGGCCCTTCGTGTGGCGCTCCTTGATGTCGTCGACCACCGCGCCGAACTTCGCCTCGACGGACTTGAAGATGAGGTCGTTCCGATCGTCGCGTGCCACGTCGACGTTCGTCGGGATCTCGACGACGTTCAGGTTGTAGATCTCGACGAACTCCTTCTCCTCGGTCTTGGCGGTACCGGTCATCCCGCCGAGCTTCTCGTAGAGGCGGAAGTAGTTCTGCAGCGTGATCGTCGCGAGCGTCTGGTGCTCTTCCTGGATCGCGACGCCCTCTTTCGCCTCGATCGCCTGGTGAAGCCCTTCGCTCCAGCGGCGGCCCTCCATGATCCGGCCCGTGAACTCGTCGACGATCTTCACCTCGCCGTCCTGGATCACGTAGTCGAAGTCGCGCTTGTAGAGCGCCTGGGCCTTCAACGCCTGGATCAGGTGGTTGACGAGATGGACGTTGTTCGGGCTGTAGAGGTTCTCGACGCCAACGGCGCGCTCGACCTTCTCGATCCCGGACTCGCCCGGCGCGACGGTCTTGTGCTTCTCGTCGTAGAGGAAATCGTGCTCGTGCGACAGCTGCTCGTCCTCGATCTTCGTGCCCTTCGACTGGGCGCCGTCGAGGCCCTTGACGACTCGCGCGAAGTCGTTGTAGGTCTTCGCTGCGGTCGTCGGCTCGCCCGAGATGATCAGCGGCGTCCGCGCCTCGTCGATGAGGATCGAGTCGACCTCGTCGACGATCGCGTAGCTGTGGCCGCGCTGAACGACGCCGTCGAGGCTGATCGCCATGTTGTCGCGGAGGTAGTCGAAGCCGAACTCGGAGTTCGTCCCGTACGTGATGTCGGCTTCGTAGGCCGCCTTCCGCGCCTCGAACGGCATCATCGACTCGATGAACGAGACCGTGACGCCGAGGCGCTCGAAGACGCCGCGGTTCCAGTCGGCGTCGCGTTGGGCGAGATAGTCGTTCACCGTCACGAGGTGGACGCCGTTCCCGGGGAGCGCGTTCAGGTAGAGCGCCAGGCTGGCGACGAACGTCTTGCCTTCACCGGTCTTCATCTCGGCGATGTCGCCCTCGTGCAGGACGATCCCGCCCATCATCTGGACGTCGAAGATGCGCTGGTCGGATTCGCGGACACGCGCCTCGCGAACCGCGGCGAACGCTTCGAACAGCACGTCCTCGAGGCTCTCTCCGTTCTCGAGCCGCTCCCGGAACTCGACGGTCTTCGCCCGCAGCTCTTCGTCCGAAAGCTGTTGGAAATCGGGCTCGAGCGTCGCGATGTAGGCGGCCTGCTCGGCGAGGCGCTTCATGCGCCTCCCCTCGCCGAAGCGAAGAGCCTTTTCGAGGGAGCCAACCGAGGGCATAGGCGACAGGGTAGCCCGCCCCGCCGACCCCGAGGCGCCGTAGCGCGGCGGCCTAGAGAACCGCCGTCTCGACCTCCCAGACGTCACCGTCGAGCCGGTGCGCTCGGACGACGTACTCGGAGCCACGTCCCTCCCCGGCCAGTTCGAGCGCCGGCGCCCGTCCGAGCACGGCCTGACCGTCGACTCGCAGCACGCGATCGTCCCGCGTCACGACGAGCTCGGCGTCGTCACCGGGGAGGCCCGGCACCTCGACGAGCTCGATCCGGCGCGCCGCGACCGCCCAGTCGGACTGCGTCCGCCGCACGGCCTCCGCCCGGTACGGAGGGGCCAGGCTCCGCTCGACGGCATCGGCGAGAGGCGTGAGGGCGTCGGCCGGCTCGTCCTCGTCGACGACGAGCGTTCCGTCTCCCAGAGCCGCGAAGTGCACGGCGTCACCGATGAGTGCAGGCGCCTCGACGGTCGTGACCGCATCCCACTGGCGGCGCCGTGGGACACCGTGGATGCCTGCCTCTCCGCGAGCTTCGCCGTCGAAGCCGGGTGGGTCGGCGGCCAGCCCACGCGCCGGAGTCGAGCTGGGAGGGTCGAGACCCTCCGCGAGCCCGGCCTGCTCGGCCAGCTGGCGATGCAGCGGCTGCCGCCGCCAGAAACGCGTCACGCGCTCAGGCTGCCTCGTCGCCTCGATGCGCGGTGTGCCGGCGCGGCTCGACGATCCGCCGCTCGCGGTAGCGCTTGACCTGGCGCTCGAGCTTGTCGGCGAGCTGGTCGATCGCCGCCTTCATGTCCGTGGACGACTCGTGGGCGCGCAGCGTCGGGCCTTTCGTGAAGATCGTCCCCTCGGCGACGTTGCTCGCCGCGATCGACGGGTTCTTCAGCTCGGAGAGCTCGACCTCGACCTGGGTCGGCTCGGCGAGCTGTTTCCCGAGCTTGGCGATCTTCCGCTCGACGTACTCGCGAATCGACGGGGTGACCTCCATGTTCTTGCCCTTCACCTGAAGCCTCATCGCTGCCTCCTTGGTGGTGGTCGAGCCCCGGTCACCTGAGGTTAGCGGACAGCCCGTGCGAACGTCACGACGTCGACCGTCACGGCGCCCGCGGCGCGGAGGGCGGTCGCGGCGGCGCTCGCCGTCGCTCCCGTCGTGTAGATGTCGTCGACCAGGACGACCCGGGATGGGGAGCCCCCGCGAGCCGCGAAGGCCCCTCTGGCGTTGGCCCGGCGCCGGTCCCGGGGCAGCGATGCCTGCCTCGCAGCGCTCCGCGTCCGGGTCAGCAGCCGCTCGCAGGGGATGTCCCAGAGCCGGGCGAGCTCCGCCGCGAGCGACTCCGCCGGGTGACGACTCCGGGTGAGCTGACGCACGGAATCGGGCGGGATATACGTGATGACGTCCGCCGCCGGGGCCCTGAGCCGGTCGGCCAGGAGCTCGGCGGCCAGGGGTGCCAGCCGGCGGAGGCCGCGCTCCTTCCACGCTCGCACGAACGGCCGCGCCGGCCCGACGTAGACGTAGCCGGCGTGGGCGGTACGGAATGCGATTCGGCGCCCTGCGCATTCGCGGCAGCGATCGACGGGCCAGGCCGTCGGCGCCCCACAGCGCGCACAGAGCGGCGCCCGCAACGGTCGGAGCGAAGACCGGCACGCGGAGCAGAGGTCGGCTGCGGGGCCACCACAGGCGACACAGCGAGGCGGAAGGAACGCATCGACGAGCCACGCCCTCGACGCTACGCCGGCCGGAGTTACGCGTGTGTCACGGCTTTGCGCCGAATGTGTGCCGGTTCGAAGAACTGCTCAGACGGGCGAATACACGGTCCGGACCGGCAATCCCCTGGCCTCGCGCAGCCGGTTGTCCGCCTCGAGCAGCTGTTCGTGGTCGCCGATGTCGAACCACCCGCCCTCGAACTGCCAGCCGTAGACCGGCTCCCGCTTCTGCAGCCAGGCGACGAGCCGTCCCGGTTGGTCGGCTGCATTGCCCTCGGCGAGATAGGTGCCGACGAGGCGGACGTGATCGCGCGAGTAGAGATACGTCGCTGTCGCGGCGAGCGTGGAGGGCGGATCGTCCGGCTTCTCGACGAAGTCGATGACGCGGTCGTCGGCGTCGAGCGCGACGATGCCGTAGCGGCGGGCGAGCTCGAGCGAGCCGACGTCTCGAACGGCCAGCGCGCTGCCGGGCGCCTTGCTGCGCCAAAAGGCGACGAATGCGGCGAGGCTGAAGTCGAAGAGATTGTCGCCCGCGATCACGAGCAGGTCGTCGTCGATCGCTGCCCGTTCGATCACGTACTCGATGTCGCCGATCGCCCCGAGCCGGTCGTCGTTCGACGACGTCCCGTCGTCGTGGACGACGACGCCGCGGCCTTCGGCCCAGGTCCTGAACGCGGGCGCCTTGCGGGCGTTCGTGACGACGTGCACCTCGTCCACGTCACCGACCTCTCCGATGCTCTCGACGATCGCGTCGATGATCGGGCGCCCGCCGACCGGCAGGAGCTCCTTTGCCCACGTCTCCGTCAGCGGCCTGAGTCGCGTCGCGTAGCCCGCCGCCAGGATGAGCGCCTTCACGGCGCGACCGCGGCGGCGAGCGACACCTCGTACGGCTCCCGATGCACACCGACCTCGGTGACGATCGCGGCGATCAGCGCCGCAGGCGTGACGTCGAAGGCCGGATTCCGCGCGGAGAACCTCGTCGTCACCTCGCCGGGGTCGCGTTCCTCGATCGGAATCGAGCCACCGTCGGCGGTTCGCAGATCGACGGTCGAGGTCGGCGCGACGACGTAGAGCGGTAGACCATGGTGCTTGGCGAGGACGGCGAGCGAGTACGTGCCGATCTTGTTCGCCGTGTCGCCGTTCGCTGCGATCCGGTCGGCGCCGGTGACGATGCAGTCGACCTCGCCCGCCGCCATCAGCGACGCCGCCGCGGAGTCGGCGATCACGGCGTGCGGGATCGCGGCCTGCTCGAGCTCCCATGCGGTCAGCCGTGCGCCCTGGAGCAGCGGCCGCGTCTCGTCGACCCAGACGTGCTGGAGGAGGCCCCGCTCCCAGGCGGCGTACAGCGCCCCGACGGCGCTGCCGTAGCCACCGGTCGCGAGTCCGCCTGCATTGCAGTGCGTCAGCGCCCGCGTGCCGGGCCCGAAGAGCTCGGCTGCGTGCGCCGCCATGCGCCGGCAGCGTTCGACCTCTTCGGCGTGCAGCGCGCGGGCATGCTCGGCGGACGGGTCGGCCGCCATCTCGTCGAGCGCCCAGGCCAGGTTGACAGCGGTCGGACGAGACGACCGCAGGACGCGGTCGGCCTCGGCCAAGTCGTCGCCGCGGGCTGCCGCGAGCGCGAGCCCGTACGCCGCGGCGACCCCGATCGCGGGCGCGCCGCGAACCGCCAGCGTCTTGATCGCCTCGGCGACCTCGGCGGCCGTGCTGCAGCGCAGCTCGACCTCCTCGAGGGGCAGCAGACGCTGGTCGAGCACGACGACGGCGTCCGGCTCGAGCCGGACGATGCGCTCAGGCTCGAGCAATCACGTGCCCTCGTCCCACGAGGCGAGGTACTTCGACTGCTCGGCGGTGAGCTGGTCGATCTCGACGCCCATCGTGGCGAGTTTCAACCGTGCGATCTCTTCGTCGATCTCCACGGGGACGGGGTACACCTTGTTCTCGAGCGACGCCGCGTTCTGAACCGCGTACTCGGTCGCAAGCGCCTGGTTGGCGAAGCTCATGTCCATCACGAGTGCGGGGTGACCCTCGGCGGCGGAGATGTTGACGAGCCGCCCTTCGGCGAGCAGGTAGAGCCGCCGCCCGTCGGCCAGCTTGAACTCCTCGACGAAGTTGCGCGCCTCGCGCCTCTCGACCGCAAGCTCTGCCAGGGCCGGGATGTCGATCTCGACGTTGAAGTGGCCCGTGTTGCAGATGATCGCGCCGTCCTTCATCACCTCGAGATGCTCTCGCCCGATGACGTGCTTGTCGCCCGTCGCCGTGCAGAAGATGTTGCCGATCTTCGCCGCCTCGGCCATCGGCAGCACCTCGTAGCCGTCCATCAGCGCCTCGAGCGCGCGCATCGGGTCGACCTCGGTGACGATCACGTGCGCGCCGAGGCCCTTCGCGCGCGAGGCGACGCCGCGGCCGACCCAGCCGTACCCGGCGACCACGAACTTGCCGCCTGCGAGCAGAACGTTCGTCGCCCGGATGATTCCGTCGATCGTCGACTGTCCCGTGCCGTAGCGGTTGTCGAAGAAGTGCTTCGTGCGTGCTTCGTTGACCGCGATCACCGGGAACTCGAGCGCACCGTCGGCCTCCATCGCCTTCAGACGGATGACGCCGGTCGTCGTCTCCTCCATGCCCGCGATGATGTCTCCGAGCTGGTCGCGCCTGGCGCTGTGCAGGACGCTGATCACATCGGCGCCGTCGTCCATCGTCAGCTGCGGCTTGTGATCGACGGCAGCCTCGATGTGCGAGTAATAGGTGTCGTTGTCCTCGCCCTTGATCGCGAAGACCGGGATCTCGAATTCCTCGACGAGCGCTGCGGCGACGTCGTCCTGCGTCGACAGCGGGTTCGATGCGCAGAGCACGACGTCGGCTCCGCCGGCCTTCAGCGTCCGCATCAGGTTGGCGGTCTCCGTCGTCACGTGCAGGCAGGCGGAGACGCGATAACCGGCGAGCGGCTGCTCGCGCTCGAACCGCTCACGAATCGCCTGCAGTACCGGCATCTGCCGGTCGGCCCACATGATCCGGCGGATGCCCTCGGGTGCGAGCGCAAGATCCTTGACGTCGTAGGGCTTCGTCGTTGCCACGTTGTTTCTCTCCGATCGTTGATCGCGGGGCAGTGTAATCAGGCCGCCAGGAGCCGCTCGTGCTTGCGCTGCTCCCACTCGATCCACGAGGCGGCGTCGTCATGCGCGGCGAGCCAGCCGTCGAGCTCCCGCCGCAGCGCGTGGTCGTGCGCGAGTCGTCGGGCGAACGCGACCTCGGCGAGGTCGACGTCGAAGCGCCGGCGCAGCTCGGCGAGGCTGCGCAGGCGGTTGAGCTCGGCCAGACCGTAGAGGCGGTAGCCGGCAGCCGTCCGCTGGGGGGCGACGAGGCCCTGCTCCTCCAGGTAGCGGAGCATCCGGGGAGACCACCCGGTCTCGGCGGAGGCACCTGACACGGTGAGCTGCGCAGCCATCTGGCGCAACCTTACCATGATTATGTCAAGGTTAGGGCGCTGAGGTGCCTTCGCGGCCGTATGCGTCCTCGAGACGCACGACGTCGTCGAGCTGCGGGGTCGACACCTCGAGGATCGTCGTGTCCTCGAGCGCCGTGACCCGATGAACGGTGCCGGGCGTGTAGTGGAACGCCGCGCCGGGCCCGACGATCTCGGCCTTCAGCACCGACTTCCCCACCTCTCCGAGCTCGAGCTTCGCGCGGCCCGACTGGACGAGCCACGACTCGTCCTTCTCGCGGTGGAACTGCAGCGACAGGGAGTGACCCGCCTTCACGAACAGCACCTTGCCGCAGTACACCTCGGTGAGGGCCCAGACGAGCTCGTAACCCCACGGCTTCTCGACACGGGTCACCTCGTGCGCCCACGGATCGAGGCTCTGGAGGTTCGGCGAGTCGACGCTCACGTCGCGCGATGTTCTCATGCCAGCCACTCCGGATGTGCAGCGACGTGTGCCGCGGCGATCCTCAGCTCCTTCGGCGTGTTGACGGTGAGCCAGAGGCCGTCGTGCCGGTGGGCGTGCAGGGCTCCCTCGGCGGCGAGCTCCGGGAACGTCGTCGACTCGTGGTCGCCGACGTCGGGGAAACGGTCGATCGCCGCGGCAGAGAGAACGTAGTTCCCGCAGTTGACCCAGTACGGGACGCGTGCGTCCTCGCGAAAGCCGCGTACGACGTCGCCGTCGTCGATCTCGACGAGGCCGAACTGCGACTTGGGCTGCGCGACGGTGATCGTCGCGAGCCCGCCGGACTGCTCGTGACGGCCGAGCAGCGCCGCGAAGTCGACGGCAACGAGCTCGTCGCCGTTCAGGGCGAACACGGCGCCCTCCGAGATGCGGGAGCGAGCCGCGTACTTGATCCCGCCGCCGCGGCCGAGCCGGTCCGGCTCCTCGGCGGAGACGATCTCAGCTCCGAAGCCCGCCAGCTGCTGCTCGAAGAGCGGCCCGGTGCCTGCGGCGCACGAGACGATCACGCGCTCGACGCCGGCCTGGGCGAGCCGTGACACCTGATACGCGGCGAGCGGCCGGCCCGCGACCTCGACGAGCGACTTCGGGCGGCCTCCCGCGGCATCGCCCAGACGCTCGGCCTTGCCGCCGGCCAGGATGATCGCCTCCCTGAGCACCTCTAGCTCGTCGTGGCCCGCTCGGGCGTCGGCGACCGTACGTCCGTCGGCGAGACCGGCCGGCCGATGCCTTCATACGCGAACCCGGCGGCGCGCGTCGCCTCCGGATCGAGCAGGTTGCGGCCGTCGACGATCAGCGGGTTCGCCATTGCCAGGCGAACGTCGTCGGTCGCGAGGGCGCGCAGCTCGTCCCACTCGGTCACGATCACCGCCGCGTCGGCGCCGCGCACCGCCTCGAGCACCGAGCCGACGACCTCGACTCCCTCCGGCAGAGTGCGGCCATCGGCAACCGGGTCCCAGGCACGGACCTCGGCGCCTTCCGCGAGCAGGCGCGAGGCGAGAACGATCGAGGGCGCCTCCCGCATGTCGTCGGTGTTCGCCTTGAACGCGAGCCCGAGCAGCGCCACGGTCCTGCCGTGCAGGCTGCCGAGCTGACGCTTCAGCTTCCCGATCACGCGCCGCTTCTGGAGCTCGTTCACCTCGATCACCGCAGAGAGCAGCTGGAAGTGGTAGCCCGAGTTCGACGCGAGCTGCTTCAGCGCCAGCGAGTCCTTCGGGAAGCATGAGCCGCCGTAGCCGATTCCGGCACGAAGGAAATGCGGGCCGAGGCGGCTGTCGAGACCGACCCCCTCCGCCACCTTCACGACATCCGCGCCGGTCGCCTCGCAGACGTTCGCGATCTCGTTGATGAAGGAGATCCTGGTCATCAGGAAGGCGTTCGCCGCGAGCTTGATCATCTCGGCCGAGTTGACGTCGGCGCGGACGATCGGCGACTCGATTGCGTGGTACAAGCCGGCGACGGCGTCACCGTCCTCGACGTCGAACGCTCCCACGACGATGCGATCCGGATGCATGAAGTCGTGGACTGCACGACCCTCCGCCAGAAACTCCGGGTTCGAGACGTAGCCGACGTGCTCGAGGCCGCGGTCGTCGAGTCCCGCGCGGATCTTCTCGCCGGTCCCGACGGGGACCGTCGACTTCATGACGAGCACGGGCCGTCCCGAGAGCTCGGGCAACTCGTCGACGACCGTCCAGACCCGTGACAGGTCCGCGTCGCCGGAGTAGGTCGGCGGCGTGTCGACGCAGACGAAGAGGAACTCGCAGCCGGCGATGTCCTCCACGTCGAGCGTGAACGTGAGCCGTTCCGCGTTCCGCGCGAGCAGATCCGGGATCTCCTCCTCGTGGAACGGGACCTGCCCCTGCTGCAGCGCGTGGATCTTCTCGGGGACGACATCGCGGATCACGACCTCGTGGCCGAGCTCGGCGAAGCACGAGCCCGTGACGAGTCCGACCCAGCCGGCTCCGAAGATGCCGATCTTCGACGTCGTGGCCATCGGCGCGGAAACCTACTTTCCGGTTGTTAGGGGTTTGAGGCCCTTCGCGATCGCGAGCATCGTCTCGTTCGAGAGGTCGTCGAGCAAGGTGTTGACGACCCAGTACGTCGCCTTGCCGCGGTGCAGCACGACCATGTGCAGGCGCGAGCCCGAGTAGTAGAGATCGAACTCGCGGCCCCCCAGGCTGTGCTGGAAGCTCTTGTCCTTCAGTGCGGGCGCGCCCGTCCAGTCGGTCTCCTGGATGCCCCAGAACAGGTTGCCCGCCGTCTTGAAGACGAGACGTACTGCCTTGTTGTGGCCGCTGATGTAGTAGCGGCGGACAGGCAGGTCACCTGGGAGCGTGTCGGGATACGACGAGCGCTCGAGCACCGTCGGCGACAGCAGCGGGAAGCTCACCTTCTTCACGAGCGGGCGAAGCAGCTGTTCCCCCGAGGTCGAGTCGAAGCGGATGTACGGCGGTTGATGCTTCGGGGTCGTGTGCTGCTGTGCCGGCGCGAGCGTGCTGAACGCCGTCCCGAGCACGACGAGGAGCTTCGAGCCGGGGTCGAGCGCCAGCAGCCCCGGCCTGCGCGGCAGCCGCGCCACCTCGGCGGGCTCCATCAGGCTCTTGAGGGCGTCGGCGGCAGCCTTCGCGCGCGGCTGGGCCGGGTCGAAGTAGATCTTCGAGTGGAACACCCGCTGCCCGCCCGGCGCGTCCGCCTTGAGGTTGTTCGGCGGGATCAGCATCCTGTAGCCGCGCTGGCCGAGCTCGTACGAGGTGTTCGCCGCCGCGCCGGCGACTCCACTCCCGTTCAGCACGGTCACCGTTACCGACGAGGGCGGAGGAGCCTTCGTCTTCACCTTCCTGCCGAGAGCTGCGGCGTTCGCGTCCTTCGACGCGGCCACATCCGGGTTCGAGAACGACTGCACGGCCTTCTGGATGTCGTCGGTCGAGGCCTGGCAGCCGAGGCTGCAGACGACGTTGTCGATCTTGTTCTGGAAGACATGCCCGCTGGGCAAGCCGTACGCGAAGAGCGCGTAGTTGTAGACCTCCTTGCCCTGCAGCTTGCGCCCTCCCTCCGCGACCTCGATGTTGCTTCGTGATGGCGTTGACGAGCGACGGCACGCTGAACGGCGAGAAGTTCGAGCTGACCTGCTCACGGAACGAGCGGACGAACTCCTGCTGGCGGGCGACGCGGTAGAGATCCGAGTCGGTATGGCGGTAACGGACGAAGTCGAGCGCCTGCCCACCCGAGAGCTTCTGGTAGCCGGGCATCAGAGTTGATGTTCGCGAAGTTGTTGTAGATCGAGCCCGTGTTCTTGTTGTAGTAGCGCCGGTCGATGTCCATCCAGACGCCCCCGAGCTTGTCGACCACCTCCTTGAACCCGTGGAAGTTGACCGTGATCAGGTAGTTGACCGGCAGGTCGGTCAGCTTCTCGACGGTCAGCAGCGTGCCGCGAGGCCCGCAGCGTGAGTAGGCGGAGTTGATCCGATCCGTTCCGGCCGCCGGCCCGTTCTCGCTGCAGTAGATCGGCACGTCGAGATCGCGCGGGAACGAGAGCAGCGAGATCGACTTCGTCCGGGGGTCCGCCCGGATCAGCATCAGCGTGTCGGAGAGCGACGGACGATTCGCCTCGACGCCCGCCCGGTGGTCGTAGCCGATCACGAGCGCGATCGCCGGCTCGTTGGCCTTCGGGATGTGGAGCGACTTCTGCGCCTTGATCACCTCCGGCGTCGACGCCTGCACCGCCGCGACGGACTGGTGGAAGTACAGGTACGCGCCGCCGGCGATGCCGAAGCCGAGCGCCGTCAGCACCATGAAGGTGCCGATCATCAGCCGCCCGAACAACCCGAGGCCGGTGCGGGGCGGCGGTGGGGGCTGCCGGTAGCGCGTCACGGCGCTGATCGCTCCGGGCGGGAAGACTGCCTTGCCGTTACCGGCCGCCGATGCGGCGCGCCCGACGCCTCTCTTCAGTGTCGTCCGCATAAACGATCGGCGCCCAGCGGGCGCCTGCGCCGGACAGGATAGCCGACCCCTCCGGCGGACTCGAAGCTAGGCCAGGGCCGGGGAAAGCCAGCGGGCGGCCTGCTCGACGCTCTCCCGCTTCCGGAGGGCGTAGTCGGCCAACTGGTCGTCCCCGATCCGGCCGACGGCGAAATACCGGGCCTGCGGGATGAGCCAGATAGATCCCGCTGACGGCGGCCGCTGGCGTCATGGCGAAGCTCTCGGTCAGCGCCAGACCAGCGCGTTCGGCGCCGAGGAGCTCGAACAGCTTCGTCTTCTCACTGTGATCCGGGCACGCGGGATAGCCGAACGCCGGCCTGATGCCGCGGAACCGCTCGCGCAGGAGGTCGTCGCCTGCCAGTTGCTCGTCCGGCGCGTACCAGGCACGGCGAACCTGGAGGTGCAGCCATTCCGCAAAGGCCTCGGCCAGGCGGTCGGCCAGCGCCTTGACGATGATCGCCTTGTAGTCGTCGAGGTCGGCTTCGTAGCGGCCTGACAGCTCGTCCGCGCCGTGGATTGCGACCGCGAAGGCGCCGACGTGGTCGCTTTCCGGGGCGACGTAGTCGGCCAGACAGAGGTTCGGCCGGCCGTCGGCGTGATCGGCCTGCTGCCGCAGGAGGCAGAAGCGCGACTCGCCCACGACGATGTCGTCCCCCTCGGCGTGCGCGGGCCAGTACCCGTGCACGCCGCGAGCCGCGAGCGAGCCGTCGTCGACGATCTCGGCGAGCAGCGCCAGCGCATCGTCGTACAGCTCGCTGGCAGCCGGATTGTCGAGGATCCCTGGGAACTTGCCCTTCAGGTCCCAGGCGTGGAAGAAGAACTGCCAGTCGATGTGCGGGACCAGCTCACCGAGCTCCGGCTGCACCTCCTGCGCTCCCGTGAACGGCGGTTCGGGCAGATCGTCGAACGGCACGCGGCTGCGATTGGCGCGTGCGGCCTCCAGCGGGAGGAGCGGGCGGCGCACCTTCTCGGCGTACTGCTCGCGCAGCCGCTCCTGCAGGCTGCGGTTCTCCACGTCGAGCTCGGCCCGGCGGCCGGGATCGAGGAGCTGCGAGACGACGTCGACGACCCTGCTGGCGTCGAGCACGTGCACGGTCTCGTTGCCGTACTCGGGCGCGATCCGCACCGCCGTGTGCTGGCGCGACGTCGTCGCGCCGCCGATCAGCAGAGGCAACTCGAGCCGGCGCCGCTCCATCTCGCGCGCCACCTCGACCATCTGGTCGAGCGACGGCGTGATCAGGCCGGAGAGCCCGAGAACGTCGATCCGTTCCCGCTCGACGGTGTCGAGGATCGTGTCCATCGGAACCATCACGCCCAGGTCGACCACCTCGTAGTCGTTGCAGCCGAGCACGACGCCGACGATGTTCTTGCCGATGTCGTGGACGTCGCCCTTGACGGTCGCGAGCAGCACCTTCCCCTGCGCAGCGCGAACGCCGTCCTGCTCGGCCTCCATGAACGGCTGCAGGTAGGCAACCGCCCTCTTCATCACGCGCGCCGACTTGACGACCTGCGGCAGGAACATCCGGCCGGAGCCGAAGAGGTCGCCGACGACGCGCATGCCGTCCATCAGCGGTCCTTCGATCACGTTCAGCGGACGGTCGGCCGCCTGCCGCGCCTCCTCGGTGTCGGCCTCGATGTAGTCGACGATGCCGTGCACGAGCGCATGCTCGATCCGCTTGCCGACCGGAGCGTCGCGCCAGGCGACATCGAGCTCCCGCCGCGTTCCGGTGCCGCGTACGCGGTCTGCGATCTCGACCAGGCGCTCGGTGGCGTCGGAGCGGCGGTTGAAGATGACGTCCTCGACGCGCTCGAGCAGCTCGGGCTCGACGTCTTCGTAGACCGCTAGCTGCCCGGCGTTGACGATCCCGAAGTCGAGCCCGGCCTTGATCGCGTGGAACAGGAAGGCGGCGTGCATCGCCTCGCGGATGACGTCGTTGCCGCGGAACGAGAAGCTGAGGTTCGAGATACCGCCCGAGGTTCGCGCACCGGGACACCGCGCCTTGAGGCGCGGCAGGCTCTCGATGAACGCTCGGGCGTAGTCGTCGTGCTCCTCGATGCCCGTTGCGACCGCGAGCACGTTCGGGTCGAGCACGATGTCCTCGGGCGGGAAGCCGACCTGCTCGACGAGCAGGTCGTAGGCCCTGCCGCAGATCGCGACCCGCCGATCGGCGTCGGTCGCCTGCCCTTCCTCGTCGAACGCCATCACGACGACGCCCGCGCCGTAGTCGCGGACGCGGCGCGCCTGCCGCAGGAACTCCTCCTCGCCTTCCTTGAGCGAGATCGAGTTGACGACGCCCTTGCCCTGCAGGGACTGCAGGCCGGCCTCGAGCACCGACCAGCGCGAGCTGTCGACCATGATCGGCAGCCTGGCGACCTCGGGCTCGGTCGCGATCACGTTCAGGAACGTGCGCATTGCCTGCTCGCCGTCCAGCAGGTCCGCATCCATGTTCACGTCGAGCAGGTTCGCCCCGCCGCGCACCTGCTCGAGCGCCACGTCGACCGCGGCCGAGAAGTCACCGGCCTCGACGAGTCGCCGGAACCGCGCGGAGCCCGTGACGTTCGTCCGCTCCCCGATCAGGACGAAACCCGTGTCCGGGCCGACCTCGAACGTCTCCAGGCCGCTGAACCTGGTTTGTGCCAACTTGGCACTAACGCGGCGCGGCGCGAGCCCGCGGACCGAATCGGCGATCGCGTGCGTGTGCTCCGGCGTCGAGCCGCAGCAGGAGCCGACGATGTTCAGCAGCCCGTCCTGCGCGAACTCGCGCAGCAGCGTCGACGTGACGTCCGGTGTCTCGTCGTAGCCTCCGAACGCGTTCGGGAGTCCGGCATTCGGATGGCACGACGTAAGGCACGGTGCGACGCGCGCGAGGTCGGCGACGTACGGGCGCATCTCGCGGGCGCCGAGCGAGCAGTTGACACCGACGATCAGCGGCTCTGCGTGTTCGATCGACGTCCAGAAGGC
The DNA here is from genome assembly GCA_963708505.1 of uncultured Thermoleophilia bacterium. Classification (GTDB taxonomy): domain Bacteria; phylum Actinomycetota; class Thermoleophilia; order Gaiellales; family Gaiellaceae; genus PALSA-600. The sequence goes on along the minus strand of CAVPST010000006.1, from coordinate 351,958 downwards.
TTCGATCGTCTGGCCGGTCAGCGTGCGACCCGAGAGATCGACGATCGTGACGCTGATCCACAGCGGCAGGTGCGGCGCCACCTCGCGCGCGGCGGCTATGGCAGCCTTGCAGTTGAGAGGGTCGAAGACCGTCTCGATCAGCAGCAGGTCGACGCCCCCGTCGGCCAGCCCGCGAATCTGCTCGGCGTACGCCTCGACAACCTGATCGAAAGAGTGCGTGCGGAAGCCCGCGTCGTCGACCCGCGGGCTGAGCGAAAGGGTGATGTTGAGCGGGCCGACCGAGCCGGCGACGAAGCGGTCGCCGGCGACTTCGCGCGCGATCTGCGCGCCGGCGATGTTCATGTCGTAAACCGCGTTCTCGAGGCCGTAGTCGGACTGGCCGATCGACGTCGCCGTGAATGTGTTCGTCGTCGCGATGTCGGCGCCCGACTCGAAGTACCCCTCGTGCACGGACCGCACGATGTCGGGGCGAGCAAGGTTCAGGACATCCGGATCGTTGAGGAGATCGCGCGGATGGGACGCGAAGCGCTCACCGCGGAAGTCCGCCTCGGTCAGGCCGCGGTTCTGCAGTAGGACGCCCCACGCGCCGTCGAGGACGAGGATGCGCTCCTCGGCGAGTACGCGTATGTCGTGGGCTACATCTCGGGTCATAGCTCTTTAGGCGTTTGTTGACCCGGTCGCCAAGCTGCTCGTCAAACCTCTCCGGGTAGACAGATCCTAGCGCTGGAGGGCGTACAGCCGCCATTCGCCGGGGACGCCCTTCAGTTCATGCGTCCCCCGGTCGGAGAACGAGATCCCGGAGCCGGCGACGAGGTCGCGGACGGTCTGCGAGACGAGCACCTCGTTCGCCTCGGCATTCGCGGCGACGCGCGCTCCGATCGAGACCGCGATTCCCGCCACCTTGCCGTCAGCGATCGTGCACTCGCCGGTGTGGATGCCGACGCGCACGGGCACGTCGAGTTCGCGCATGTCGTCCGAGATGGCCGCCGCGCACCGGATCGCTCGTGCAGGCCCGTCGAAGCTCGCGAAGAAGCCGTCGCCGGCCGTGTCGATCTCATGCCCGCGAAAACGCGCGAGGCGAGTTCGAATCAGCCGGTGATGTTCACCGACGATGTCGCGCCAGGCCCGGTCGCCGATCTCTGCGGCTCGGGCGGTCGAGCCGACGATGTCCGTGAAGAGCACCGTTGCCAGCACCCGCTCGCTCTCCGGCTCCTCCCACTCCCCACGCTCGTGGACGTCGGTCAAGAAGGTCTCGACGGCGTCGGCGACGGCACGCCAGTCACCGCGGTGAATGATGTGCTGGTGACCGGCCAGCTCCACGAACGTGGCGCCGGGAATCTGCTCGGCCATCCAGCGGCCGCCGGCGATCGGAAGACCGTCGTCGGTGCGGTGGAGCACGAGCGTCGGCACGGCGACCGACGGGAGGATGTCGCGGACGTCGATCGACTGGTTCATCTCCTCGATTCGCCGATAGGCGGCCGGGCTGGCGGACAGGCGCCGGATGCGTGCGAAAGCCTCGGCCTCCTCGTCGGTCGCGTCCGGCCAGATCTCCCGAGCGGCTTCGACCGTCCCCCACTCGCGCACCTCGCGATCGAGCTCGCGGTTCCATTCGTCGAGCGGCAGGCCCCAGGGAAAGTCCGGCGCCCAGGCGAACCGCGGCAGGGAGGCGTAGACGACGACCGCGGCCACGCGGCTCGGATTGGACGCTGCGAAGAGAAGGCTCATCGGGCCGCCCTCGGAAACCCCCATCACGGCTGCGCGCGGCGACCCCACGGCGTCGAGGACCGCCCGGACGTCGTCGATCCGCGTCTCGAGATCGCCCACCGGGGCCGGATCGGAGGCGCCGGTGCCCCGCTTGTCGAGCACGATCAGCCGGGAGAACGAGGCGAGCCGGTTGAAGAACCCCGCCCGCTCGGGGTCGTCCCAGATCAGGTCGACGTGCGAGATCGCCGCGGGCACGAACACGAGGTCGAACGGCCCGTCGCCCACCACCTGATAGGCGATGTTGACGTCGCCGCTCTTGGCGTAGCGGGTCGTAGGGCGAGCGCTCAAGGTCATTCTCAGCCTAACCCGCGAACACCCGTTCTTCCGCGTCGGCGATGATGACCTCGCGCGTGATCGGCTCGAGCAGGTAGCGCAGGTCGCTCTCGACGTCGGGGATGCCCGACGCCCGATACGCCTCCGCCGCCGCCTCGTGGTCGTAGTCGGTGCGGCGAAGCTCGACGTCGGGACCGAGGACCGCCCAGCGTGCCCCGCGACGGCCCTCGTATGGCCGCCCCACACTGCCGGGGCCGACAAGATGCACGCCGGCAACCTCGCGGTCGTACGAGACATGCACATGAGCTGTCACGACGACGCGCTCGGGTACGGCCGCCATGAACTCACGGACACGTTCGGCGGGAGTCTCCGGTGTGACGCACTCCTCGTCGCTCCGCGGAGAGCCGTGCACGAACCGCGTCGGGCCGAGCCCGTCGACGTCGACGACGACGAACGGCTCGAACCCCTGCACGAACTCGGTCGCGGGCGCGTCGTGCTGCTCGGCCATCCACGCACCGCGGCCGGTCACGTCGACACCGACGGAGCGGTCTGCGTTGCCCCGTACGAAGCGGACCGGGATCTCCAGCGAACGCACGATCGCGAGGGTCTCGTTCGGCAGCGGGCCCCACGTCAGGTCGCCGCCGAAGACGATCAGATCGACGCCGGCTTGCTCGACCTCGGCAAGCACGGCCACGAGCGCGTGCGCGTTGCCGTGGACGTCGGCAAGCGCTGCGACGCGCAACTATCCGCGGCCTGCGACCGCGAGCTGGTTCTCGGCGTGGCGGAGCCGCTGCTCGACCTGCCAACGGTCGGCCGTCGACTCGCCGCGGTCGATCGCCTCGAGCTCGGCTGTTGCAGCCTCGAGCTGCTCGCGTGCGCGGGCGTCGTCGATCTCGTCGGCCTTGACCGCGGCGTCGACCAGCGCGATCGCCCGGTCCTGGAGCACCTGGAAGAAGCCCGGCCCGGTCGCGAACTCGAGCACCTCCGACGAGCTGACGTGCACGCGCGTCGACCCGGCTTTGAGCGTGGCGATCAGTGGTGCGTGCCGCGCGAGCACGCCGATCTCTCCGGCGGCGCCGGGGACGATGATCATCTCGGCGTCGCCTTCGAATGCGGCGCCGTCGGGCGTGACCAACGAGACCGAGAACTCCTTGCGGTCGGCCACGACTTACGCGGCGGCGCCGGCCATCTGCCCGGCGCGTTCGACCGCGCCCTCGATCGGCCCGACCATGTAGAAGGCTTGCTCCGGCAGGTCGTCGTGGCGGCCTTCGAGGATCTCCTGGAAGCCGCGGATCGTGTCCTCGAGCTTGACGTACTGGCCCGGGGTTCCGGTGAACTGCTCGGCGACGAAGTTCGGCTGCGAGAGGAAGCGCTGGATCTTGCGCGCGCGACCCACCGTCAGGCGGTCCTCGTCGGACAGCTCCTCGATGCCCAGGATGGCGATGATGTCCTGCAGGTCCTTGTAGCGCTGTAGCACCTCCTGGACGTTCGTCGCCGTCGCGTAGTGCTCCGCCGAGACGATGCCCGGCTGCAGAGCGCGAGACGTGGAGTCGAGCGGGTCGACGGCCGGATAGATGCCCTGCTCGACGATGGCGCGCGAGAGCGTGGTGGTCGCGTCGAGGTGCGCGAAGGTCTGGGCGGGCGCAGGGTCGGTGAGATCGTCGGCGGGCACGTAGATCGCCTGCACCGACGTGACGGCCCCCTTGGTCGTCGACGTGATCCGCTCCTGCAACTGCCCCATCTCGGTCGCGAGCGTCGGCTGGTAGCCGACGGCGCTCGGCATGCGACCGAGCAGCGCGGAGACCTCGGAGCCGGCCTGGACGAACCGGAAGATGTTGTCGATGAAGAGGAGGACGTCCTGTCCCTGGTCGCGGAAGTACTCCGCCATCGTCAACCCGGACAGGCCGACGCGCAGGCGCGCACCCGGCGGCTCGTTCATCTGCCCGTAACAGAGGGCGACCTTGTCGAGCACCCCCGACTCCTCCATCTCGAGGAGCAAGTCGTTTCCTTCGCGCGTACGCTCGCCGACCCCGGAGAAGACCGAGACGCCGGCGTGCTGCCGCGCGATGTTGTGGATGAGCTCCTGGATCAACACCGTCTTGCCGACGCCCGCGCCGCCGAAGAGGCCGATCTTGCCGCCGCGCACGTACGGCGCGATCAGGTCGATCACCTTGATGCCGGTCTCGAAGATCTCGATCTTCGGCGTCAGGTCTTTGAAGTCGGGCGGATCCCGATGGATCGACCAGCGCTCGGCGTCCTTGGGCGCTTCCTTCTCGTCGACCGGCTCGCCGAGCACGTTCCAGACGCGGCCGAGCGTCACGTCGCCGACGGGAACCGTGATCGGCCCGCCGGTGTCGACGACGTCGGTGCCCCGCGCGATCCCGTCAGTCGCGTCCATTGCGACGGCGCGGACACGGTCGTCGCCCAGGTGCTGCTGCACCTCGGCGATGAGGGTGCTGCCGTCCGGGCGGACGATCGAAAGGGCCGAGTAGATCGCGGGCAGGTTGTCCGGGAAGACGGCGTCGACGACGACGCCCTTGATCTCGAGCAGCTTGCCGTGGTTTCCGTTCGTCGACACGGTTCTATGACTCCTGACGGGGTGATGACGATGCGAGTTGTGGCCGCCGCCGGACGCTCAAGACGTGCTTGAGCCGGCTCGGCAGGCGCAGCCTAGCCGAACGCCGTTCGAGACCGCTCTCCCTATGGAGCTCTGATTCCCGCAACGCCGCCGACACACGTTCGGCATGGTCGAGGCTTCAGACGTAGGACGTGATCGAGGAGGCATACACCGCTTAGTCCGACTCGCCGAGAGCTCCGGTTGTTACGGCCATCAGACGAGCGGGTGGCGCCCGGAGTCCGCCACCGCGCCGAAGACGATCAGGACGAAGCCGATGATCACGAGGAGGGCCGAGAGCGAGATCGACTCCTTCTGCTCCTCGGGCGTTGCCCAGCGAACCCAGCGGTTGACGGAGAAGACGCCCCACCCGTCGCCCTGCGGCCGCGACGGCCCGCGGTTCCCGACGAAGAAGCCGCAGGATCAGCAGTGCGGACCCGACGCAGTACCAGCCGAGCGAGAGCGCGCGGCCGACCGACGCACCGGAGATGAGGCCGATCAGAAGAGCAGGGACGGCGGTGCCGAACGTCAGCGCGAGCAGGAGGACACCCACGCGGCGGGCTGCCGCGCGCACGGCGCGCTACACCGTCTCGGCGGCTGGAGTGGCGGCGGCGGCGGTGACGTCGCCGGCGACGGGAGCACGGCGCATGTTTTCCTCCGTCATCGGCCAGTGCTCGAGCGGGAAGTGGCACTTCGCCACGTGGCTCATGTTGCCGCCGCGGTTGATGAGCGCCGGCTCTTCGACGTCGCAGCGGCCCTCGACGAAGCGCGGGCAACGCGGGTGGAAGCGACACGCCGCGGGCGGGTTGAGCGGCGACGGAACGTCGCCCTCGAGGACGATCCGCTTGCGGTGGCGGCCGACGTCCGGGTCGGGGACCGGGACGGCCGAGAGCAGCGCTCCGGTGTACGGGTGCTTCGGCTCCGCGTAGAGATCCGATCGCTCGGCGGTCTCCACGACCTGGCCGAGGTACATCACCATCACGCGGTCGGAGATGTGCCGCACGACGTTCAGGTCGTGGGCGATGAAGACGTAGGTGAGGCCGAAGTCACGCTGCAGGTCCTTGAGGAGGTTCAGGATCTGCGCCTGGACGGAGACGTCGAGCGCCGAGACCGGCTCGTCGCAGACGATGAGCTTCGGGTTGACCGCGAGCGCCCGAGCGACGCCGATGCGCTGGCGCTGGCCGCCCGAGAACTCGTGCGGGAAGCGGTTGTAGTGCTCCGGGTTCAGGCCGACGACTTCGAGCAGTTCCTGGACACGGCGCTTGATCTCCGCGTCGGTTCCGAGCTTGTGCACCTGGAGTGCCTCGGCGACGATGAAGCCGACGCGCTTGCGCGGGTTCAGCGACGCATACGGGTCCTGGAAGATCATCATCATCTCCCGGCGGAACGGACGCATCTCGGCGCGGGAGAGCTTCGTGATGTCGTGCCCGCGGAACAGCAGACGGCCGGCCGTCGGCTCGAGCAGCTTCATGATGCAGCGGGCCATCGTCGACTTGCCGCACCCGGACTCGCCGACGACGCCGAGCGTCTCGCCCTCCCGCAATGTGAAGGAGACGCCGTCGACCGCCTTGACCGAGGCGACCGTCTTCTGGAAGACGATGCCGCGCGTGATCGGGAAGTGCTTCTTCAGGTGCTCTACGACGAGGAGCTCGTCGCCACGAAGCTCAAGAGCCCCGTCAAGCGGGGCCTGCTCCTCCGCCGCCATTCTTTAGGCCGCCTGACCCTCGCCCGACATGACGGCGAGCAGCTTAGCTGCCTCGCGGTCCTTCGTCTCCTCATCGAGGTGGCAGGACTGCAGGTGACCAGGATCGCCGGCCACTGGCGTCAGGCCCGGGTCCTCCTCCTTGCAGATCGGCATCACGTACGGGCACCGGGGGTGGAAGCGGCAGCCGGACGGCGGCCGCAGCAGCGAGGGCGGCTGGCCCTGGATCTGGACGAGCCGCTCGACCTCCGCGTCGAGGCGGGGCAGCGAGCCCATCAGGCCCCAGGTGTACGGATGGTGCGGCTTCTTGAAGATCTGGCCGACGGCGCCTTTCTCGGCCACCTCGGCCGCGTACATGACGACGACGTCGTCGGCGATCTCCGCCACGACGCCGAGGTCGTGGGTGATCATGACCACCGCGCTGCCGAACTCCTCCTGGAGTCTCTCGATCAGGACCAGGATCTGGGCCTGGGTCGTCACGTCGAGCGCGGTCGTCGGCTCGTCGGCGATCAGAAGGTCGGGGTTGTTGATCAGCGCCATCGCGATCATCACGCGCTGTCGCATGCCGCCCGAGAACTGGTGCGGGTAGTCGTCGAGGCGCTTCTCGGGGCGCGGGATCCCGACGGCCTTCAGCAACTCGAGCGCCCGCTTCCGCGAGGTCTTCTTCGACACATCCTCGTGCAGGCGCATCGCCTCGCCGAGCTGGTCCCCGATCTTGTGCACCGGGTTCAAGCTCGTCATCGGATCCTGGAAGATCATTGCGATCTCGCTGCCGCGGATCTCGCGCAGCCGGCGCGGGCTGGCCGTCAGGAGGTCCTCGCCCTTCCAGAGCGCTGTCCCGGACGAGATCGCCGAGCGCTTCGGATTGAGGCCCATGATCGTGAGGCACGTGACGCTCTTCCCGGAGCCCGATTCGCCGACGATTCCCAGCGTCTGACCCTTGTCGACGGAGAACGAGACACCGTCGACCGCCCGAACGACGCCATCATCTGTCCTGAAGTACGTCTTCAGGTCGGTTACCTCGAGAAGTGGGGCCACTAGCTCAGCCTAATACGTGGATCGATCACCGCGTACAAAAGATCCACGAAAAGGTTGAACGCAATGATGCACAGGGTCGCGAAAACAACGACCCCCTGCGTCGTTGGCAGATCAAACGACTCGATCGACTGAATCAGGGTCTTGCCGAGCCCGGGAAGCCCGTAGACGGACTCGGTGAAGATCGCGCCGCCGAGCGCGATGCCGATGTCCATGCCGAGCATCGTCACGACCGGGAGCAGGGCGTTCCGAAGGACGTGCGAGCGCATGACGAGCCATTCCGGTGCGCCTTTGGCCCGCGCCGTACGCACGTAGTCCTCGCCCAGCGCCTCCATCACGTTCGCCCGGATCATCCGGACGTAGAGGGCGGCGAAGAGAATCGCGAACGTCGCCCACGGCAGGACGAGGTGGTAGGCCCACTGCACCGGTCCCTGCTGTGGTTGCCCGCAGTCGAAGAAGCAGGAGTAGCCGGTGATCGGGAAGATGCCCGTCTTGAAGCCGAGGAAGTAGGCGAAGATCAGGCCGATCCACACCGGGTGCGCAGAAATGCCCGACGAGGACGAAGACCATGGCTATTCGGTCGAGCAGCGATCGTGGCCTCAGCGCGGAAAGGATGCCGACCGGCAACGCGATCAGCATCCAGAAGATGGCGCCTCCGAAGACGAGCGACGCTGTCACCGGAGCTGCCTGCCCGATGACGTAGTTGACGCTCTGCCGGTTGGTGAACGACCGGCCGAGGTTCGGCTGCTTGAAGTGAGGGCCGCCGGAGAAGCTGATCGGCATCAGCCGTCCGAAGAACTTGCCGTACTGGACGTACAGCGGCCGGTCGGTGCCGAGGTAGTGAGCCGCGCGCGTGATGCATTCAGGAGTCGCGCGCTGGCCGCAGGCGAGCCGGGCCGGATCGGCCGGGATCGCGTAAAAGATGATGTAGGTGACGATCGTCACCGCCACGAAAAGGACGAAGGCCCAGAGCAGCCGGCGGATCAGATAGCGAAACACGCGTCGGGACTTTACTCGATCGTTTGTTGATTGGGTGTTGAGAACAAGAATCTAGATCGCATTTCGGGGCGCCCCGAAGGGCGCCCCGAATCTGCGATCACGACGCTCTACTTGATGCAGAGAGCCGCCAAGTCGACGCTGTAGGTCGAGTTGTAGGTGAAGCAACCGACCCGGCTCGAAAGCAGGATGCGGTCGTTGAAGTTGTTACGAGCCGCCCACGGCGGGTTCTTCGACATCATGTTGACGTCGAGGTTGCCGTACGCGTTGTAACGAGGAGCACCCGACAGCAGCGACGCAGCGCGCATCGCCTTGTTGTACGTCGGGTCGTTGAAGTACGCCACGTTGTTGTTGTTCGAGGCATGGAGGCTGTCACCCGAGAGCAGCACGTTGATGAAGTCGTACGGATCGGCGTAGTCGGCGATCCAGCCCTCCGAGGTGATGTCGAACGGCTCACCACGGGTGCCTTCCTTGTCGATCTGCACGGCACGGGCGAACAGATGGCTGTTCACGTTCAGGCCGATCTGCTTCAGGTTGAACTGAACGATCTGCGCCGCCAGCGGAGCTGCGCCGCGGTTCGAGGTGTAGTACTCGACCGAGGTGCCGTCCGCAACGCCGGTCTTCGCCATGAACTTCTTGGCCGTGGCGAGGTCCGGTCCCTTGAGCGGGTACAGGTTGGCGTCGCGGAAACCGGCGATGCCCGGAGGCAGCACCTGGTCAGTCCGCTTGCCGGCCAGGTAACCGCTCTGGGCGAGCAGAGCGACCGGTCGATCGCGTAGTTGATCGCCTTCGCCAGGTTCGTTCCCTTTGCTCCCTGGAAGAGCGGGCGGTCATGGTTGAACGCCAGGTAGGAAACGCCGAGCTGCGGCTTGACCCAGAACTGGCCCTTGTTGATGCCGTACTTCTGAGCGGCCTCGGCATACGACGCAGGCGGGATGCCCCGGCGGCGTAGTCGGTCGCGCCCTGCTGCGCACGCAGGTACGTCGCATCGAGCGAGTTGCCGATGTTGTAGTTGATCTGCGTTCACGTTGTGCGGGCGCTTGCCCTTGTAGTACGGGTTCTTCTTGATCGTGATCGACTTGTTCGGCTGCCGATCGGAGATGTAGTACGGCCCGGCCGAAGCCGGAGCCAGGACACCGTTCGGGTCATGCGCGAGGTTGGTGGGGATCGCGCAGAAGAACGGCATCGCGGTCCGCGCGAGGAAGTCAGGCGCGGCCTTGGTCAGGTTGAAGATCACGTGATTGCCCTTGACCACGACACCCGACACCGGCGACTTGTCCGAGCCGACGACGTCCGAGAAGAACGGAAGCGCGGGGGACTGCATCTTCGGATCGGCGTCGCGGTCGAACGCGGCCTTGAAGTTCGCGGCCGTGACAGCCTGGCCGTTCGAGAACTTCGTGAAGCCTGCGTTGACCGTGAAGTCGTAGGTCTTCCCGTTGTTCGAGACCTTCGGGAAGCCTGCGGCGGCCTCCGGAGTCAACTGCGAGCCCTTCGGCCCGTTGGCATCCGGGTAGTTCATCAGCTTCAGGCAGGTCGAGTACTCAATCTCCCAGCCGGTCGACAGATAGTCGAGGGCCGGATCCGTGTAGTCGACATCCGTCGAGAGGTCCACATTCATCGTGCCACCCACCGCACCGGCCTTGCCGGTCTTGGCGGCAGCGCTGCCTGCAAACACCGCGAGCAGGGCGATGGCGACCGTGACGGTCGAAAGCCACAGCTTTCTACTCAATGACTTACTCCTTTCTTGGGGTCGAGCCGGCGGTCTAGGGAACCGACGACTCAGGCGCAGAACGCATCCTCGGACACATGTGACGAGGCGGCGGCAGTTTAGTTAGTTCTTCGTTAACCGCCAACCCAAAGTGCACACACGCGATCAAAGCCTTGAATCAAGGCATTTGCGGCATGATCGGCGCGCGCGCGACCCGGCTCGTCGGGCGAACCGGGCCGGGCTCAGAGGCTTGTGCGCGTCAGTGCGTGGCGCGCGGGTCGAACGCGTCGCGGAGGCCGTCGCCGAGCAGGTTGAACGACAGCGTCGTGATCAGCACGGCGAGCCCCGGCCACACCATCAGCCACGGCTGCACGGTGTAGTAGTCGGGCGCCTGCCGCAGCAGGTTGCCCCAGCTGGCGGTCGGCTGCTTGATGCCGACGCCGAGGAACGAGAGCCCTGCCTCGGCGAGGATGAAGCTCGCCACGGAAAGGGTCGCGTAGACCGTGATCGGGGCGACGAGATGGGGCAGGACGTGCGAGCGGATGATCCGCCAGTCGCTCGAGCCGGTCATGCGTGCGGCCTCGATGAACTCCTTCTCGCGCAGGCTCAGGACGACCGCGCGCAGGATCCGGGCCGGGTAGAACCAGCCGAAGACCGCGAGGACGACGAAGAGCGTGAACACGCCGGGCCCGATGAGGCCACCGAAGGTGATGTTGTTGATGCTGTCGCCGACCGTCGAGGCGAGGGCGATGATGAAGAGCAGCGCCGGGAACGCCATCGTGATCTCGGTCACGCGGGAGACGATCGTGTCGGTCCAGCCGCGGAAGTACCCGGCCATCGAGCCGAGCAGCGTGCCGATCGTGATCGAGCCGATCGTCGCGAGCACGGCCACCTCGAACGAGATGCGGGCGCCGTAGAGCAGGCGGAGGAACTCGTCACGGCCGAGGGTGCTGTCGGCGCCGAGGATCAGGTACGTCGTCCCGCCGAGCCCGTTCGACACGCGGCTGAACGGCCCGACGGGCGCGCCGAGCGGCGTCAGGGCGGTGTAGAACTGGTCATCCGGGCCGTGGCCCAGGAAATGAGCGGCGATCGGCGCGCCGATGAACGCCGCGAGGATCAGGACGATGATCATGACCCCGCCGGCGATCGCGATCTTGTCGCGCCGGAAACGGCGCCAGACCTGCTCCCAGTACCCGCGGGCCTTGACCTCGACGTCGCCGAGCTCGGGCCCCGACTCGAGCGCAACCGCGCTGGCCAGGCCGGGACCGCTGCCGAGAACTTCCTTTTCAGTCTGCGACATAGTCGACGGAGGTTATCGCGTCGGCGTCGTAACGGTGATTCGAACGGCCGATCTGGACGATTAAGCGCGGATTAATCACGGACGTATCACGGAGGGAAACCTGCGGTTTCCCTCCGTGCGCCACCCTTCCCTTTCGCGCGCCTTGCCAACTCGCGCTCCGCCTCCCGCCCGGCCAAGCCGGGCTCCGGCGGCGACTTGGCTGCGCTCACTCAACGGGCAACGAGCTTGTGCCAACTCGGCACGAACCATTGGTTCGCGTCACCAACGCACGCCGCCGGAGCCGGGCTTCGCCCGGTGGGAGGCGAAGAAACGTCACGCAGGCGGCGATCCCGGAAGGGAGAGTTTGAGAGGGAAACCCGTGGTTTCCCTCTCAACCGGAAAGTGCGTCGGCGCCCGCGACGACCTCGAGGATCTCCTGGGTGATTTCCGCCTGGCGGGCCCGGTTCATCGCGAGCGTCAGGCTGTCGATCAGCTCGCCGGCCGACTTCGACGCATTTCGCATCGCCGTCATCCGCGCACCCTGCTCGGATGCCGCCGATTCGAGCAACGCACGAAAGAGCTCGGTCTCGAGGTACACCGGGAGCAGCCGGGCGAGGATCTCCTCGGGCTCCGGCTCGTAGATGAAGTCGGGCGTTCCGAGGGTCTCCGCCTGTTCGTCGTCGCCATCGCCGCGCTCGAGCAGATCCTGCGGGATCGGCAGCACGTCGCGCACCGTCACCTTCTGGACGAGCGGCGAGACGAAGGCGTTGTAGACGATGACGACCCGGTCGACCTCACCCTTCGTGTACGCGTCGGCCAGTGTGTGCGCCATCGCCTGCGCGTCGCTGAACGCCGGCCGGTCGCTGAAGCCCGACCAGGCCTGGCCGACCTCGAGCCGCCGGAATCGCAGCGTCGAGCCGGCCTTCTTGCCCGACGGGAAGAAGACCGCCTTCTGCCCGGCGCCCTGCACCTCGCGCATGAGGACGAACGAGCGCCGCAGCACCTGTGCGTTGAACGCGCCGGCCAGCCCGCGGTCGCCGGTGATCGGGACGATCGCGACCGCCTCGACGTTCTCACGCCGCTCGAGCAGCGGCAGGCGCACCGCGCCCGCGGCCTGCGAGACGCCGGCCATCAGCTCGAGCATGCGATCCGCGTACGGCCGCATCGCCTCGATGCGCATCTGCGCCCGCCGTAGTCGCGCCGAGGCGACGAGCTCCATCGCACGGGTCAGCTTCCGCGTGTTCGTGATCGAGCGGACGCGCCGCTTCAGATCCTGCGTCGAGGCCAACTACGCCGCCTCTTGGTCGGCTGTCGACTGGAAACGGCTCTTCACCTTGTCGAGCTCGGCGGTCAGCTGCTCGCCTGTCTCGTCGGACAGGTCGCCCGACTCGCGGATCGCCTTGTAGATCGAGCCGTCGGCGCGCAGGTGCTCGCGGAGCTCGTCCTGGAACCTGGCCACGTCTTCGGTCGCGATCTCGTCGAGGTGCCCGTTGACCCCGGCGTAGAGCGCGACGGCCTGCTCCTCCATCGGCCACGGCTGGTACTGCGGCTGGTTGAGCGTGGCGACCATCTTCTCGCCGCGGTTGAGCGCGCTCTGCGTCGCCTGGTCGAGCTCGGAGCCGAACTGCGCGAATGCTTCGAGCTCGCGGTACTGAGCCAGGTCGAGGCGCAGGCGCCCCGCGACCTTCTTCATCGCCTTCGTCTGCGCCGACGAGCCGACGCGCGACACCGAGGTGCCGACGTTGACGGCCGGACGGACACCCGAGAAGAACAGGTCGGACTGCAGGAAGATCTGACCGTCCGTGATCGAGATCACGTTGGTCGGGATGTACGCCGAGATGTCGCCGGCCTGCGTCTCGATGATCGGGAGCGCGGTGAGCGACCCTCCACCCCGCTCCTCGCTGAGCTTGCAGGCGCGCTCGAGCAGCCGCGAGTGGAGATAGAACACGTCGCCGGGGAACGCTTCGCGACCCGGCGGGCGGCGCAGCAGCAGCGAGAGCTGACGGTAGGCGTCGGCCTGCTTCGTCAGGTCGTCGTAGATGATCAGCGCGTGCTCGCCCTTGTAGAGGAAGTACTCGGCCATGGCGCAGCCGGCGAACGGCGCGATCCACTTGATCGGAGCTGCCTCCGCGGCTGACGCCGTGACGACGGTCGTGTACTCCATCGCGCCCGCCTCGCGCAGGCGCTCGACGACCTGAGCGACGGTCGAGGCCTTCTGGCCGATCGCGACGTAGATGCACTTCACGTTCTGGTCGTGCTGGTTGAGGATCGTGTCGATCGCGATCGCCGTCTTGCCGGTCGAGCGGTCGCCGATGATCAGCTCGCGCTGTCCGCGGCCGACGTTCGTCATCGAGTCGATCGCCTTGATGCCGGTCTGGAGCGGCTCCTTCACCGGCTGGCGCTCGATGACGCCCGGCGCCTTGAACTCGACCGGGCGCGTCTCCGTCGACTCGATCGGCCCGAGACCGTCCAGCGGGTTCCCGAGCGGATCGACGACGCGCCCGAGCAGGGCCTCGCCCACCGGGACCGAGGCGACCTTGCCCGTGCGGCGGACCGGCTCGCCTTCCTTCACCTGCTGCCATTCGCCGAAGAGCGCCGCTCCGACGTTGTCCTCCTCGAGGTTGAACGCCAGCCCGGTCACGCCGTGCTCGAGCTCGAGCATCTCGAGCGCGAGGCAGTTCTCGAGGCCGTGGATGCGCGCGATGCCGTCTCCGACCTGCAGGACGTTGCCGACCTCGGCCAGGTTCGACTCGGTGTCGAAGTTCTCGATCCGCTCGCGCAGGATCGACGTGATCTCTTCAGGACGGAGCTTCAAGTAGCGCTCCTTGTCAAGTCGTGTCTGAGACGTTCGAGCCGGCCGCGCACGCTCGCGTCGAGCCTCATCGATCCGGCCTGGAGGACGATCCCCCCGATCAGGTCTGGGTCGACCTTGCGCGAGGCCTGCACCTTGCGGCCCGACGCGCTTTCGATCTGGCCGAGGATCCGGCCGAATTCCTGGTCCGACAGCTCGGTCGCGGTCGTCAGCTCGACGTCGAGGATGCGCGCGTCCGCCGCGACGAGCGTGTCGAGCTCGTCGGCGATCTGCGGCAACTCGCCGGCACGCCCCTTCTCCGCGATCAGGCGAAGGAAGTTCACGACCTCCTCGTCCGCGCCGCTCGCGATCCGGGAGAGCACGTCCGCCTTCACCGACGGCTCGACCTCGGGGTTCGAGAGCATCGTCCGAAGGTCGTCGACGGCGAGGACCGCGTCGCGCAGCTGCTGCACCTGCCCGTGGACGAGCTCGAGCGTTCCACGGCTCTTGGCCGCTTCGAACAGCGCGCGCGCGTAGATGCGGTGCGCGACCGCTACGACCGGCTCCCTTCGAGCTGCGAGAAGTCGATCTCGGCGAGGGCTTCGTCGATCAGGCGCTGCTGGTCGGAGCCGGTGAGCGACTTCCGCGTGATCTTCTCGGCCGCGACGAGGCTGAGCTTGCCGACCTCGTCCCGGATCTGGCCGAGTGCCTGCTGCGTCGCCTGTTCGATCTGGCGGCGGGTCTCCTCGAGCCGGCGCTGGCGATCCTCTTCGGTCTCGGCGCGGACACGCTCACGCTGCGCGTCGGCGACGCGGCGGGCTTCGCTGAGGATCTCCTCCGACTCGGACTTCGCCTGGCCGATCAGCTTGCGGTGCTCCTCGACGAGGTTGCGTGCCTCGATGCGCGCGTTGTCGGCCTCGTCGATCGCGCTCTGGATGCGCTCGCGCCGCGCGTCGATCGTCGCCTGGATGGGGCCGAAGGCAAACTTCTTGAGCACGAAGAAGGTGATCAGGAAGCAGACGATCGTCCAGATCATCAACCCGGGCGTGACCTGGATCAGTGGGTTCGACGCGAGCATCGGCTCAGACCAGGACGTACGCGAGGATCGAGCCGAGCAGGCCGTAGAACACGACCGCCTCGGTCAGGGCGAAGCCGAGCCACTGGATCCCCTGCAGCTCGCCGCGCAGCTCGGGCTGGCGGGCAACAGACTGGATCATCGAGCCGAAGATGTTGCCGATGCCGACGCCGGCGCCGAGTGCGCCGAGGCCGACGCCGAGCGCAAGGCCAATGGCCTTGCCGGCCTTCGTGACGTCGCCGGTGGTGGCGGCGAGGATGTAACCCAGCATGGTGTTTCCTCCTAGATGGTTGGCCGGTAATAGCGACCATCAATGCTCGGGCTCGATGGCCGAGCCGATGTAGATGGCGGACAGGGCAGCGAAGATGAAGGCCTGAATCCCGATCACGATCACGACCTCGAAGAGATAGAAGGCGGTGGCGACCGGGATGACGACGATCGACAGGATCCAGGTCTGGAGGATGAACATCAGACCGATGAACGTGAGGATCAGGATGTGGCCGGCGAGCATGTTGGCGAACAGACGCACGGAGAGCGAGATCAGGCGCATGAACTGGCCGAGGATCTCGAGTGGCACGATCAGGAAGAGCAACAGCTTCGGCGCCTCGGGGATCCAGCTCTTGAAGTACCGCACAGGGCCGTTCCACTTGATTCCCTCGTAGTGCGTGAAGACGAACGTGAGCAGCGCCAGCGCAAGCGTGACCGAGATCGAGCTCGTTGCGGCGTAGATGCCCCACACCGGCACGCCGTGCCAGGTCTCGCCGGTGAGCGGCAGCGGTATGAAGCCGAGGAAGTTGACGACGAAGATGAAGAGCATCAGCGTCGCCACGTACGGGAACCAGCGGCCGATCGCCTTGTGCGGCAGGCCCTGCTCGGCGACCTGGGTCTGCGCGATCTCGTAGACGAGCTCGCCGACCGTCTCCCTGCGCCCCGGCTTCTGGCCGATGCGCGTGCGCATGAAGACGAGGCCGAAGAGGATCGTCAGCACGCTGCCGAGGATCAGGTACGCGACCGCTTTCGTGATCGAGAGGTTGAGCGGCCCGAGGTGGATGGGCACCCACTCGTGCTGCTCGAACTCGGTGGTCGGGTCGAACTCGCCGCGCGCAAAGGCGTTCGCGGGCAGCAGCAGCGCGGCGGTGCTCAGCAGGATCAATGCTCGTTTCATCGTGCCGCCCGACCCGCTTCCGGGCCGGTGTAGTACGCGACGAGCTGCAAGCCGAGCGCCGCCGAGTAGCCGGCCGCATACGTCAACGCAGCCGCCAGCCCGAGCCATTTGTCGGACACTGCGACGGCGAAAACGACCACCATCACGGCAATCGCGCGAAAGAGCATTCCGAAAGCGACCACGCCTGCGGCGGCGAGGTTACCTGTCTTGCTCTGCAACCGCGTCAGCACGGCTCCGAATGCTTCCGAGCCGAACCAGAGCACGGCGCCGATCGCCCAGCCGGTCACGGGCCAGCCCGCGAGCAGGAAGATGGGCAGCGCGACGGCGATGACGATCGCCCCGGCGGCGGCGGGCAAGAGGGTCGGCGGAGCGACGCGGGGCTGTGTCCAGGCAGGCATGGCTCGTTCCGTCAGAGATTGCGGTACTTGATCACAGTCGCGGCGACGCCGACGGGAACACCGACGACGGAGCCGAGTGCGAGTCCCAGTCCGGGCTTTCCGACCGCCCAGCCGATCAGCGTGCCCGCGACGATGCACGCCGCGGTGAATCCGATGAGCACGCTGCCGGCGCCGGCGAGGGAAAACGCGGGACGCTGGGGCTCCACCGCCGGTCAGCATATCAGAGTTTGTAACACCTGTTTTCGCTCAACCAAGCGGACTCTTGCCGCGTTTGTGACGAAGTTCAGGCGGCCCTCGTCGCGTCGGCCCGGCGCCGCCGCTTGGCCCGCGGCGTCTCCAGCTTCACGAGCTCGAGCAGGTAGACGACGTAGAGCGAGACGCCGAGCGCGAGCGTGGCCGGCAGCGATGTCGACCGCGAGGTTCAGGAGATTCCAGTCGCCACGGTGGTGCGGCGGCGCGAACCGCGTCGCGAGCGCGGCGAGCGCGAGCGTCAGGCACCAGGCCCAGAGGTAGACGACGGCGCGACGCTGCGAGAAGCCGATTCGGATGAAGCGGTGGTGGAGGTGGCGGGCATCCGCGACGAAGACCGGCTGACCGCTCCGCAGCCTCTTGGCGACGACGAAGGAGGTGTCGAGCACGGGCACGGCGAGCACGAGCAACGGAAGCACCAGCGTCGCCAAGGCCGCCGTCTTCAGGAGACCCTGGACAGAGATCGCCGCCAGCGTGTAGCCGAGTAACAGCGCCCCCGAGTCGCCCATGAAGATCCGCGCGGGGTAGAAGTTGTGGCGGAGAAAGCCGAGGCACGCCCCGCACACGATCGCTGAGAGGATCGCCGTCCCGGCCTGGCCGAGCGACAGCTCGATGATCGCGAACGTCGCGCCCGAGATCGCGCAGACGCCGGCGGCGAGCCCGTCGAGGCCGTCGAGGAAGTTGACCATGTTCATCACGGCGACGATCCCGATCACGGTCACGGGAATGCCGATCCACGCGGGCACTTGGTGCACGCCGACGATGGGGAAGGTGAAGCGCTGCACCCAGACACCGAACCCGGCGGCGATCGACGCTGCGAGCACCTGGCCCCCGAGCTTCTGCCACCAGAGGAGGCCGCGGAAGTCGTCGATCGCGCCGACCGTCGTCGCGACGCTGGCGCCGATCAGCACGCCCCGGAGCTCACCGTCGAGCGGCAGGAAGGCGATCGACGGAACGAAGATGCCGAGGAAGAGCGCGAGTCCGCCGAGCCGCGGAATCTCGTGTCGTGCGCGCTCGGCCTCGGCCGGACGGTCGGCAAGCCTGAGGTAGCGCGCCGCGCGGCCGACGGCCGGCGTCAGGATGAGGACGATCACGAGCGCCGTCAGCGCGCCCCACAACACCTGCGGGTGGTCGGTGAGCTGCTCCCAGACCATCGGCTACGCGCCCTTACTTCGTCCCGTAGAGCCGGTCTCCCGCATCGCCGAGACCGGGAACGATGTAGCCGCGCTCGTTGAGTTGGCGGTCGATCGCCGCCACGACGATCTGGACGTCTGGGTGCGTCGCCATGATGTTCGCGATCCCCTCCGGCGCGGCGATGATCGAGATCAGGCGCACGCTCGTCGCGCCCGCCTCCTTGACGAGCCTGACCGCGTGCTCGGTCGAGTTGCCGGTGGCGAGCATCGGATCGAGCAGGATCACGTCGCGGTCGGCGACATCGGCCGGCAGCTTCACGTAGTACTCGACGGGCTGGAGCGTTTCTTCGTTTCGATACAGGCCGATGAACCCGACGCGCGCGCCCGAGATCAGCGTGAGCACGCCGTCCAGCATCCCGAGCCCGGCCCGGAGAATCGGGCAGACCGCCACCTTCTTCCCGGAGATGCGGGGCGCGTTCATACGCTCGAGCGGTGTCGATATCTCGACATCCTCGGTCGGCAGGTCCTTCGTCGCCTCGTAGGTGAGCAGCAGCGTCACCTCCTCGACCAGCTTGCGAAAGTGCACGGTCGGCGTTTCTGTTTCCCGCAGGTACGACAGCTTGTGCTGGACCAGCGGGTGCGTTACCTCGGTGACGCTCACGCGACGTACGTGGTGTAGCCGCGAAAGCCCGCGTACAGCGGCCGGCGCTCGCACAGCGCCTCGGCACGGGCCCGCAGCGCCGGCACATCTGCGTCGTCCGTCAGCGAGTCGACGATGATCGAGGCGACCTCGCCGAAGTCGTCGGTGTCGAAGCCGCGCATCGTCGCGGCCGGCGTGCCGAGACGGACACCCGACGCGACCATCGGCGGACGCTCGTCGAAGGGGACCGTGTTGCGGTTCGCCGTGAGCTTGCACTCCTCGAGGCGCTCCTGCGCCGCGAGCCCCGTCCACTCGGTTGCGCGCAGATCGAGCTGGACGAGATGCGTGTCGGTGCCGCCGGTGAGCACGTCGTGGCCGCCGTCGATCAAACCGGCGGCAAGCGTGTCGGCATTCGCACGCACCTGCCGCTGGTAGTCGCGGAACGCGTCGGACATCGCGATCTTGAAGCAGGCGGCCTTGGCGGCGATCGTGTGCATCAGCGGCCCGCCCTGCATGCCCGGGAAGTTGGCGCGGTCGACCTTGACCGCGTACTCCTCGCGGCAGAGGACGAACCCGGCGCGGGGCCCGGCGAGCGTCTTGTGCGTCGTCGAGGTGACGAAGTCGCAATGCGGAACCGGACTGGGATGGAGGCCAGCGGCGACGAGCCCCGAGAAGTGCGCCATGTCGCAGAGCAGCAGCGCACCGACCTCGTCGGCGATCTCGCGGAAACGGTCCGCCTCGACCGTGCGCGGATACGCCGAGCCTCCGCAGACGATCAGCTTCGGGCGCACCTCTTTCGCCTGGGCGAGCACCTCGTCGTAGTCGACGCGCATCGTCTCGCGGGCGACGCCGTAGTGGTGGAACTCGTACAGCTTCCCCGAGAAGTTGACCTTGAGACCGTGAGTCAGGTGACCGCCGTGGTCGAGCGACAGCGCGAGCACGCGGTCACCGGGCTTGAGCGCGGCGAAGTAGACCGCCATGTTCGCCTGGGCGCCCGCGTGCGGCTGCACGTTCGCGTGCTCGGCGCCGAACAGCTCGGTCGCACGGTCGCGCGCCAGCACCTCGATCTCGTCCACGACTTCGCAGCCGCCGTAGTAGCGCTTGCCCGGGTAGCCCTCGGCGTACTTGTTCGTAGGCACCGAGCCGACTGCCTCGAGCACGCTCGGCCACGTGAAGTTCTCCGAGGCGATCAGCTCGATCTGGCCTCGTTGCCGATCCAGCTCGCGACCGAGCAGCTCGGCGATCTCGGGGTCGATCTCGGCGAGGCCCAGCGCCCGAAGGTCCGCGAACGTCTGCTGCGCGACGGCCATCACCGAGGATGCTACTGGAGCCTTGCGATGGCCTCGGCCGCGGGAACGGCGCCTTCGCGCAGGACCACCGGCTTCGCGCCGGTCAGATCGACGACGGTCGAGGGCAGGCCGCCGAGCGGCCCTTCGTCGAGCGCCGGGCACACGTCGCGCAGCCGCTCGGGGATGTCTTCGAGCGTCCGCGGGTCTGGTCCCCCGGGATCGTTCGCACTCGTCGCCGCGATGCAACCGACAGCTTCGAGGACGGCCTCGGCCGCCGGCGTGAGTGCTGGAAGACGAACGGCGATCGTGTCGGGTCTCCCTCCGGTCAGCCACGGGAATCGCCGCGCCGGATTCGAGAGCACGAGTGTGTAGGGACCGCTGACCAGGCGACTCGCATCGAGCTCGGGAATCGCTTCGAGCAGCTGCTCGAGGTTCGCGGCGACCAGGCCCGTGGGCTGCTCCGAGCGGCGGCCCTTGAGAGCGTAGAGCGCGGCGACGGCCTCCTCCGTCGGGAGCGACACGAGCCCGTACACGGTGTCGGTCGGGAAGAGAGCCGGCCTGCCGGCGCGCAGCGCGGCGATCAGCTCGTCCATCGTCCCTCCACGATGCGCTCGCGACCGGCGAGATCCAGCGTGACGTGCACGCCGTCGTAACCGGCGCTCTCGAGCAGGGCCGCCACCCGCGCGGCCTGCTCGGTGTGCACCTCGAGGACCAGCCAGCCGTCGAGGGCGCGCGTCGCATCGCCGACCAGGCGGTCTGTCTGGCCGTCGTCGACCAGGGCGGCGCGCGGCTCCCAGTCACGCACTTCGGGCTCGAGCGCGTCGAGCTCGGACGGGAGGACGTAGGGCGGGTTGGAGACGATGAGCTCGAAGGGACCTTCGACTCCGGCGAGCAGGTCGGTCTGGACGAAGTTGACCTCCACGCCGTTGGCGGCGGCGTTCTCCCGGGCGAGCTCGAGCGCGTCGGGTGACGCGTCCGTGGCTGTGACGCGGGCATCGGGAAACTCCTGCTTGAGCGCCAGCGCGATCGCTCCCGTGCCTGTGCCTACGTCGAGGACGCGCGGAGCCTCGGCGTCTTCGAGCAACGCGAGGCAGCGGTCGACCAACACCTCGGTCTCGGGGCGCGGCACGAGCGCGCGCGCGTCGGTCTTGAGCTTCAGCCGCCGGAAGTCCCAGTCGCCGAGAACGTAGGCGAGCGGCTCGCGAGCGCCGCGCCGTTTGACGAGCTCACGCGCGCGCGCACGCTCGTCATCGTTGAGCGGCCTGTCGTGTTGCGTGTAGAGCTCCATCCTCGACAGGCCGAGTGCGCGCACAAGCAACCGTTCGGCGTCGAGTCGCGGGCTGTCGACGCCGTGGGCAGCCAGGTAGTCGGTCGCCCCCGCGAGCACCTCCCCGAGCGTCACCTCTCGAGCGCGCGTCGCCGCTCGTCGGCGGTGAGCGCGTCGGTGAAGTCGTCGAGCGCTCCGCCGAGGACCTGCTCGAGCGGCACGTTCACCTTGACGCGGTGGTCGGTGACGCGGCTCTGCGGGAAGTTGTACGTGCGGATCTTCTCGGCCCGGGCGCCCGTCCCGACCTGCGCGCTGCGGGCGGCAGCCTGCTCGGCCGCCTGGCGCTCGCGCTCGGCTTCGAAGATACGCGCTCGGAGCACCCGCATCGCCTTCTCGCGGTTCTGCAGCTGCGAGCGCTCATCCTGCATCGCGACGACGATTCCCGTCGGCACGTGTGTGATCCGGACCGCAGAGTCCGTCGTGTTCACGGACTGCCCGCCCGGGCCCGACGAGCGGAAGACGTCGATCTTCAGGTCGCTCTCCTCGATCTCGACATCGACGTCCTCGGCCTCCGGCATCACTGCGACGGTCGCCGTCGACGTGTGGATCCGTCCCTGCGACTCCGTCTCCGGGACGCGCTGAACGCGGTGCGTCCCGCCCTCGTACTTGAACACCGAATAGGCGGCGTCGCCCTTGATCGCAAAGGTTCCCTCCTTGAGGCCCCCCGCATCGCTCGGAGACACCTCGATCTCCTCCCAGCGGTATCCCCTGCGCTCGGCATAGCGCTGGAGCACTTTGGCGAGATCACCCGCCCAGAGCTTTCCCTCGTCCCCGCCTTCCCCGCCCCGGATCTCGATGATGACGTCCTTGTCGTCCGCCGGGTCGCGCTCGACGAGAGCGAGTTTCAGCTCGTCTTCGAGCCGTGCGACGTCTGCCTCGTAGCCCGACACCATCTCGTCGAGCTCGCTGTCGCCCCGCGCATCTGCCAGGTCTGCGCGGGCTTGTTTCCACTGTTGCGCAAGCTTCCACGGGCCTTCGAGCTCCTTCAGCCGTCGACCGACCTCGGCAGCCTCGCGATGGTCGTTGTAGACCGCGGGGTCCGAGATGCGCTGCTGCGCGTCCGCGTAGGAGCGGTCGAGCTCGCTGACGAGTTCGTCGAGTGCCGACATCGGACGTCAGGCGACGAGCGTCGCCTCGAGGCTCACGTCCGGAATCCCGGCGAGCGCCTTCGAGACGGGGCAGTTCTGCACCGCGTCCTGGGCGGCAGCCGTGAATCCAGCGTCGTCGAGGCCGGGCACGGTCCCTCGCGCGGTGAGCGCACCTTTGATGAGCCCCTGGCCAGGCTGGAACGTCACGGTCGCCGACGTCTCGAGACGCTCGGGCGCCGTACCGCCCTTGGCGAGCCCATTCGAGAGCGCCATCGCGAAGCACGCGGCCCACGCGGAGGCGATCAACTCCTCGGGGCTCGTGCGTCCGTCTGGCTCCTCGGCCCGCGAGGCCCACGTCACCTCGAGCGGGCCGAACGCGCCGCTCGGCGCTGCGGCGATCGTCCCGCCTCCGCTCATCAGGTCGCCGTGCCAAACAACGCTTGCGGTCCGTTCCGTCATGCCATCACCTCCACGCGTCGGTCCGACGGCTGCTGCCTGCCTTCGAGATCGAGCACTTCGCGCAGCGCGCGAATCGACACTTCCAGCTGGTCGAGCGACGGCTCGCGCGTCGTCAGCCGCTGCAGCCAGAGACCCGGTGCGAGCAGCGCCATCAGGATGCGGTTCGACGAGTGCCTGCCGGCAAACCGGATCAGCTCGTAGGCGACGCCTGCGATCACCGGCAACAGCACGATCCGGCTGATGATCAGCCAGTACCAGATCGGGCGGCCGAGCAGCGCATAGACGAAGACGCTCACGACCATCACCCAGAGCAGGAACGCGGTGCCGCAGCGCGGATGGATGAGCGAGTGGCGCTGCGCATTCTCCGGCGTCAACTCTTCCCCGGCTTCGTACGCGTTGATCGCCTTGTGCTCGGCGGCGTGGTACTCGAAGACGCGGCGAAGCGACGGGATGAAGCTGAGGACCGTCAGGTAGACGACAAAGACACTGACGCGGATGAGCCCTTCGACCAGCACGAACCAGCTGCCGCTCGAGATCGGCAGCAGATCGGCGAGCAGTGCCGGGCCGACCTTGAAGATCATCACGGCGAAGCCGATCGCGACCAGGAACGCAAAGGCAAGCGCCCAGCGTCCGATCTCGGCGGGCTCCGTCTCGCCCTCCTTCTCCTCGGCGGCCGCGTAGCTCGCCGAGACGCTGAGCGCCCGGAAGCCGATCGAGAGACTCTCGCCGAGCGCGATGACGCCGCGGATGATCGGCAGCCGCAGCAGCCGATGGCGGGCCATCAGCGACTCGATCCCCTTCGAGACGTGCGCGATCTCCCCGTCGGGCTTGCGCACGGCAACAGCCCAGTTGCGCGGACCGCGCATCATCACGCCTTCAAGGACAGCCTGGCCGCCGACGGCCTGCGACATGTCGGCCTAGGCGGTCGAGCGCGCGGCGCGCTCGGCCTTCTCGAGCCGCCGCTGGAACCGCTCCACCCGGCCGCCCGTGTCGACGAGCTTCTGCTTGCCGGTATAGAACGGGTGGCAGTTCGAGCAGATCTCGACGTGCAGCTCGGCCTTCGTGGAACGCGTCGTGAACGTGTTTCCGCAGCTGCAGTGGACTGTGGCGAGGACGTACTCGGGGTGAATGTCCGCCTTCATCGCCGGGCCAGGATAGCAGCGGCGGTTTCCGCGGCGACGTTGCCGCCGGAGACGACGATCACCGGACGATCAGCGTCGATCCTGCCGCTCAGCCACGCTGCAGTAGCGGCCGCGCCGGCCGGCTCGCAGGCAAGTTTTGCCCGCTCATAGATGAATCGGAACGCAGCCTCGATCTCCGCCTCGGTGACGAGCACGCGCTCGAGGTGGCCGCAGATCTGAAGCGGCAGGGCACCTGCGAACGGCGCGTTCAGGCCGTCCGCGATCGACTTCGGCTTGACGTTGTGAGGCCGGCCGTGCGCGATCGCCGAATGGAGCGCGGTGCTCGTCTCCGGCTCGACGATGATCACGCGGACACGCCCGTCGAGCGCTGTCTGGATTCCGCTCACGAGGCCCCCGCCGCCGACCGGCACGATCACCGCGTCTGCGTCGGGCGCGTCTTCCTCGATCTCGAGACCGACGGTCCCCGCCCCGGCGATGACGACCGGGTCGTCGAACGGGTGGACGAGCGTCCGGCCCGTGTCGGCCTGCAACTGCTCGAGGCGCTCGAATGCGTCGGTCGGATCGGTCGCCTGGAGGTCGACCGTGGCTCCGTAGCCTCGCGTCGCCTCGACCTTCTGGGCGGAGGCGCCTTCCCACATCACGATCAGCGCGTCGATCCCCTCCAGCGCCGATGCGTAGGCCACCGCCTGCGCGTGGTTGCCCGCGCTGATCGCGATCACACCGCTCTTCCGCTCCTCGGGTGTCAGTGAGCTGAGCTTGTTGAGCGCACCGCGCACCTTGAACGATCCGGTGCGCTGCAAGAGCTCGCACTTCAGGCGGGCGCGCAGCGTCGAGTTCTGGAGCAGCGGCGTCCGCGCCAGACGCGAGCCGATTGTCTCGCGGGCACGCTCGACGTCGTCGCGGGTCGGAACCACAGTCGAACCGTAGTCGGAGGCCGTGCGAATACGCCGCGTCAACCGACTTTCGGAGGGACGATGAAGAATCTGAAAACGTCGATCGCGCTCTTGTCAGTGCTCGCACTGGCCGTCGGCGCGACCGCGATGGCCCGCACCACGACTGGCTCGAAGCCGTCCGCTCAGCCCGAGATGGCCGGGATGGCGGGATGGCCGGGATGCACATGGCGACCGGAACGACGCACTCGTCGGGAACCGCGTCGGCGAAGGCACTGCAGCTGCGGGTCACGCTCGACGAGCTGCTCGGCGAGCACGCCCTCCTCGCGATTCAGGCGACGCAGCGAGGCTTTGCCGGCGGCGCCGACTTCCCCGCGCTCGCGAAGCAGCTCGACGCGAACTCGGTCGCGATCTCGCAGGCGATCGGCTCGGTCTACGGCATCGGCGGCAGCCAACACCTTCCTCAACGGGAAGAACCTGTGGCGCGCACACATCACCGACTTCGTCAACTACACCGTCGCCACCGCCAAGAAGGATCCGGCCGCGCAGAAGAAGGCCGTCGCGGCGCTGATGGCGTACATCCAGACGCAGGCGGCGTTCTTCGCCAAGGCCACCGGCCTCCCGCAGAAAGCGCTCGTCAACGACCTGACGGCGCATGTCCTGCAGCTCAAGGGTCAGCTCGACGCGTACGCCGCGGGAAACTACGCGCAGGCATACCAGCTCGCGAACGGCGCGTACGAGCACATGTTCATGACCGGCGACCTGCTGGCGTCGGCGATCGCGAAGCAGAAGCACCTCGGCTCCACGACCAGCCCGTCCGCGGATCTGGAGATCACGCTCGACCGGCTGCTCGGCGAGCACGCGTTGCTCGCGACGTGGGCGACTCAGGCCGGCCTCGGCGGCGGCAAGAACTTCCCCGCCCTGGCGAAGCAGCTCGACGCGAACTCGGTCGCGATCTCGCAGGCGATCGGCTCGGTCTACGGGTCGGCGGCAGCCAACACCTTCCTGAACGGGAAGAACCTGTGGCGCTCGCACATCACGGACTTCGTCAACTACACGGTCGCCACCGCCAAGAAGGATCCGGCGGCGCAGAAGCAGGCAGTCACCGCGCTCATGGCGTACATCCAGACCCAGGCAGCGTTCTTCTCGAAGGCGATCGGGCTGCCGAAGCAGGCGCTCGTCAACGACCTGACGGCGCACGTCCTGCAGCTCAAGGGCGCACTCGACGCGTACAACCAGAAGCAGTACGGCAAGACGTTCCAGCTGGTCGACGGCGCGTACCAGCACATGTTCATGACCGGCCAGGTCCTCGCCGGCGGCATCGCCAAGCAGAAGGGCCTCCGCTAGAGGGTTGAGCTAGCCGGGCACCGTCCGCTGGCGGACGGCCTCGAAGAGCAGGACGGCGGCGGCGGCACTCGCGTTCAGCGAGTCCGCCGTCGCTCCGCTCATCGGGATCTCGACCTCGACGTCGGCGAGCGCGAGCCAGTCGTCGGGGAGACCGTCGGCCTCTGCACCGATCAGGATCGCAGTCGGCTCTCGTAGGTCGATCTGCGTGTGCGTGAGGGCGACGCCGAGCGTGGCTGCGACTTTCCGAAGTGGCAGAGCGCCGAGCTCGTCGCGCGTCGTCTCGACGATCGGGAGCGTGAAGACGGCACCGGTCGAAGCGCGAACGGCATTCGGGTTCCACGGGTCGACCTGGGCATCCGCGACGAGCAACGCGTCCGCGCCCGCCGCGTCGGCTGTACGCGCCATCGCACCGAGGTTGCCGGGCTTCTCGATCCCGACCGCGACGAGCACGAGGGTCGGGTCGGGCGGCAGCACGCGCACCGGGATCTCGAACACGCCGAGCACACCTTCCGGCTCGGTCCGGTAGCTCATGTGCGCGAGGACCCGAGCGCTCACCTCGGTCACGGCGGGGGTTGCGGTCGCAGCGGTCGTAGTGGCGGTATTGGTCGCTGTGGTTGCGGCGGTCTCGGCAGTCGGGCCGGTCGTCGAGGTCGCGGCAGTCGCGGCGCTCGCGACGGTCGGAGTGGTCGCTGCGGCTGGAGCGGTCGCAGATCCGCCGGCCCAGTCGGGCATCAGCTCCGGCGCCACGTAGAGCGAGCGAACCGCGAGCCCGGCCGCCACCGCGCGCTCGACCTCGCGGCGCCCCTCGGCGACGAACAGCCCTGTCTCCCGCCGGCGCCCCGACCGCCGCAAACGGAGCACCTCCTTCACCCGCGGATTGTCGACCGACGTGATCACTGGTTCATTTGGCCACGGCCGGTGTCAGACACCGAAACATAAGTGCAACGAATGTGTCACGAAAGTGGAACGGGCGCTGCGCCCACGCCTGGCGGGCCGTACCCTCGTCGCGTGGGTTACCCACCGCGCGACGAGCGAGCCGGCTCCTACCACCACGTTGGAACGCGCGGCAACAACCAGCGTCCGATCTACCGCGACGACGGTTCCCGAATCCTCTTCCTGGTTCGGCTCGGCATCGTGATCCGTCGGAACGACTGGACGCTGATCTCGTACTGCCTGATGGAGAACCACTACCACCTGATCATCAGGCTCGGTGACCTCGGCATGGCGAACGGCATGCAGCAGCTGAACGGTGGCTACGCAATCTCGTTCAACCAGCACTATCGGAGCCGCGACCACGTCTTTGGCCGCCGCTACTGGAACCGCGAGCTCGCGGATGAAGCCGACCTCCTCGAGACCGCGCGGTACATCGACCTCAATCCGTGTCGGAAGGAACTGATCGGCTCTCCGGAAGATTGGCGCTGGAGCAGCTACCGCGCAACGGCAGGGATCAGGACACCCGAGCCGTTCCACCGGCCGGCCGAGCTGTGGCGGATCTTCGACCGACGCCCGCGGATCGCCATGGGCGCCTACGAGCGTTTTGTCGCCGAGGCGCTCGTCGGGACACGTCCGGTGTCAGACACCGGGGTTCGCGGCTCGCCCTAGGTCAGCGTGTACTCGGGCCCGCTGCCGCCTTCCGGGGGCGTCAGCCTTCCGCCCTTTGCGGTTATCGCGCCGCATTGGACGCAGTTCGACGGGGCGAGCTTCACCTCGACCGTCCCGTCACCGTCCGGCTCTCCCACTTCGTAGACGTGCGCGGGACACATTCGCACCCACATCTCCGCGAGCTCGCGCGGCACTTTCGTCTGGATGCGGATGTGGTTCGGCTGATCGTCCCGCGTTCTGTTGCCCGACGCGAAAACACTCGACAGCTTGTCGAACGTCAGCTTCCCGTCGGGTGCCGGATACGAGCGGGCGCGGTCGGTCCGGATCAGCGGCTGTTCGGCATCGCGCTCGGTCTCCGCCTCGCCGGGCGGGAACTTCCCCTTCGAGACCGTCATCGTGCTCGCGAGAGCGCCGCCGACGTAGAAGCCCTTGCCGAACGCCTGGCGCATGTTCCGCACTTCCTGCAGGTCGCGCCAGATGAACGACTCCCGCAGCGAGGCGTCATACGTCGCCAGCGCGTCGCGCGCCGACACACCGCGCTCCAGCGTCCGCCACGCAGCCTCGGCGGCCAACCGTCCCGACTCGATCGCGTAGTGGATTCCCTTGAGAGCCGGCACGTTGACGAGACCGACCCCGTCGCCTGCGAGCAGCAGACCGGGCGCATGGAAGCGCTGCGGCAGGGCCACGAATCCACCCTCTGGAATCGTCTTCGCACCCCATTGGAGCCGCTCGCCGCCCTCGAGGATCCGGGTCATCCTCGGATGCGTCTTCAGCTCTTGCAGCAGGTCGTGCACCGACAGCTCGGCGTCGGTGTAGTCGAGCCCGACGACCATGCCGATGGTGACCATGTCGTCGCCCATCGGATAGACGAACGAGCCGCCGAACTCGCGGTACTTGCGCCCTGGACGCAGCGGCCAGCCCATCGTGTGAATCACGCGGTGGAGCGGCTTGGCGACCTTCCAGACCTCCTTGACCCCGAGTGCCCAAACCTGCGGCCGCTCGCTGCGCAACCCGAACCGCTCGAGCGCAGTGCCCGTCAGGTGGCCCTGTGTCCCCTCGGCCAGGATCGTGACACGCGCGGTGAGATCCGAGCCGCGCTCGAAGTTCCCGAGCTCCTCGCCGTGCCGGCCGCGGCCGCGGTCGCCGGTGCGCACACCGCGCACACGTCCGCCGTCGACGAGCAGCCGCTCGGCCGCAGTCTCCGGAAGGATCATCGCCCCGAGGCTCTCCGCCTCCTCTGCCATGAACCGGCCGAGCTGCGAGAGCGAGGCGATGTAGTTGCGGTCGTTCACCATCGTCGGCGGCGTGGGGATGCGGTAGGCGGTGCGCTTCTTCAGGAAGAGGACCGACTCGGCCTCGACGGCTCCGTAGAACGGCAGCTCGTCCATCCGCTTCCGGTCGCCGAACAGCCGCTGCAGACCCCGTGGGTTGACGACCGCGCCCGAGAGAAGGTGCGAACCGGGCGCCTTGCCCTTCTCGAGCACCGCGACCGGGACGTCGCCGAGCCGTTCCGCCGTCGCCGGATCCTCCTCGATCAACTGCCCGAGTCGAATCGCGGCGGCGAGCCCCGCCGGCCCGGCTCCGACGATCAGGAACCCGACGTCGATGCGCTCGTCGACCGGATCGGTCGGAGGCTTGATCGCCTCGGCCGCAGACCAGGGCGGCGGATAGTCCGCCGGCCTGACACCCACGGCGCGCCGTCTCACGACCGCCGAGCGCGAACGAGCTCGGTCAGCTTCGGCACGATCTGGTGGAGATCGCCGACCACACCAAGATCGGCGAACTCGAAGATCGGCGCGTTCGGGTCCTTGTTGATCGCGACGATCACGTTCGAGCCCTGCATGCCGACCTTGTGCTGGATCGCCCCCGAGATGCCGAGAGCGACATAGAGCTTCGGCGACACGGTCTTCCCCGTCTGGCCCACCTGGGCCGAGTACGGGTACCAGCCTGCGTCCACGACCGCCCGCGTCGCGGCGACGGCGCCGCCCAGCGCCTGCGCAAGCCCTTCCGCCAGCGAGAACTTCTCGGGCTCGCCGAGGCCCCGCCCTCCGGCCACGATCACGTCGGCATCCTCGATCGACGGGCCTTGCTGCTCGGCGTGCGCCTGCTCGACCATCTCGGCCAGCGTCGAGAAGTCCTCCAGCTCGACCGCCGTGTCCTTGACCTCGGCGGAACCCCCAGTCGGTTCGGGGTCGAACGCGCCTGCCCGGAAGATCGCGAGTCTGATGGCGCTCGTCCAGCCGACCTCCACGTACACCGTGTCGGACAGCTGCGGCGCCTTCCCGGTCTCACCGTCGAAGTCGACGAGGCCCCAGTTCAGGCCGGCCTCGAGCCGAGCGGCGAGGCCGGCCGCGACGTCGGCCGCGAGCACCGACTGCGCGAACAGGACCGTGTCGAAACCTTCGTCGCGCACGAGACGCGCGAGCACGTCGACCCGCGGTTGCGGGAGGGGCGCCGAGATCCGCGCATCGTCGGCAACCCAGACGGTCGTCGCGCCGTGCGAGCCGGCAACCTCGGCGAGCCCGCGGACGCCCGAGCCGACGAGCACGCCGGCGACGTCGCCGCCGATCTTCGCCGCCTTCGTGAGCGCGCCGAGGGAGCCCTTGGCGATCGAGCCCTCGTGATGCTCGAGAAAGACGAGCGTCTTCGCCATCAGACGAGCCTCTTCGCGACGAGGAACTCGACGATCTGCTCCGCGCCGGTGCCGTCGTCCTCGATCTTCTGCGCCTCGCCGCGCGCAGGCGGATCGCTGAGCGCGACGACCGACGTCGCCGAAGTCTCCGCCCCTCCGACGTCACCGGCAGCGAGCGTCTCCTGCGGCTTCTTCTTCGCGCCCATGATCCCCTTGAGCGACGGGTAGCGCGGCGTATTGATCGAGTCTGCGACGGCGACGACCGCCGGGAGCGGCGCGCTGATCGTGTCGTAGCCGTACTCGGTCTGGCGCTTGCCGGTGAGGGCGCCGTCGGCAAGCGTGAGCTCGCTCACCTGCGACACGTATGGCCGGCGAAGCCGATCGGCCACGGCGGCCCACAGGCACGCGCCGCCGCCGTCGGCGGACTGCTGTCCGAACAGGATCACGTCCGGACTCTCACGTTCCAGCGCGCCCGCGAGCGCCTTGGCGGTCGCCAGTAGGTCGGAGCCCTCGAGCGACGGGTCGGTGACGAGCACCGCACGATCCGCGCCCATCGCGAGCGCCTTGCGCAACGCGTCGAGCGCGCGCTCCGGCCCCAGAGAGACGACGACGACCTCGCCGTCGCCGGCAGCCTCTTTCAGCTTCAGCGCCTCCTCGATCGGATACGTGTCCCAGTCCGAGATCGTCAGCTCTCCGGAACGGTCGAGCCGCTTCGTCGAAGGGTCGAGGCGACGGCCTGCAGCCGCGTCGGGCACTGCCTTCACGCAGACGGCGAACTTCATGCGGGCGGCACTCTAGCTAGGGTGCCCGGGCCATGCGCCTGGTTGTCCCGATCGTCGCAGCGGCTGCACTGATCGCCTCCGCCGGCGCAGTTGCGAAGAGCGCAGTCCCGCAGATCCTGTTCCCGGTCGTCGGTCCCGTCACGTTCTACGACGACTTCGGCGAGCAACGCGGCGCAACCCGGCATCAGGGGAACGACCTCCTCGGCACCAAGCGCACGCCCGTGGTCGCGGTCGAATCCGGGAAGGTGCAGTACTGGACGACCTCGCAGAGTGCGGGCTGCATGCTCTACCTGTACGGCGCGAGCGGGACGATGTACGAGTACATCCACCTCAACAACGACCTGACCGCCCGCAACGACAACCGAGGAACCTGTGGCCAGGGCGTTTCGTACGCCGTGCCTGACGGAACGCACGTCGAGGCGGGCGAGGCGATCGGCTATCTCGGCGATTCCGGCGACGCGAACGGCCTGCACGCGCACCTGCATTTCGAGATTCATCCCGGCGGCGGGAAGGCGACCGACCCGTTTCCGTTCCTGAAGAAGGCGCCGCACCCGCTCGTCGCTGCACCGCCCTCCGGCACGGGCTTCACCCTCCGGCTGACGGGCACCGTCGTCTCCGACGGCGCTGACGGATTGACGCTCAAGGTCGACCAGCTCACCTCGTGGCCGTCGCATCTCAAGGTGAGCAAATTGAACCGGCGGCTGACGCTCGCCGTGCCGGACCCGAGCGTGGTTGTCGTGTCGGCCGGCGATCAAGTCACCGCCTGGACGATGCCGGCACCGGCCACGCTGCAGGCGATGACCGGCGCACCGGGAGCTCTCTCGCTCGACCGGGTGCAGGCCGGTTAGCCGTTAAACAGGCACCCGCGCCTGCAAGTAGTCGACGATGTCGCGCGTCGGCGCTCCCGGCGTGAAGACTTCGGCGACGCCCTGTCTCTTCAGCTCGGTCACGTCATCGGTCGGAATCGTGCCGCCGACGACTACGACGACGTCTTCCGCTCCCTGCTCGCGCAGCAGTTCGAGAATGCGCGGCACGAGTGTCATGTGGGCGCCCGAGAGGATCGAGATCCCGACGGCGTCGGCGTCCTCCTGGATGACGGTCTCGGCGATCTGCTCGGGTGTCTGGTGCAGCCCCGTGTAGATCACCTCCATCCCCGCATCGCGCAAAGCGCGCGCGATGATCTTCGCGCCGCGATCGTGCCCATCGAGGCCGGGCTTCGCGATCACCACTCTGATCTTCCCCGCCACGGTTGGGTCAGTATAGGAACGTGAAGCTCACTGTTGTCGGCTGCTCGCCGGCGTGGCCGAACCCGGGCAGTGCGCACTCCGGCTACCTCGTCACGAGCGACGGACGCCGCGTACTCCTCGATTGCGGGCCGGGCGTGCTGGCTCGGCTCCGCGAGAAAGAGCCATGGCCCACGATCGATGCGATCGTGATCACCCATCTCCATCTCGACCACTGCGGCGACCTCGTGCCGTGGTTGTGGGGCCACGTGCTCGGGCCGGCAACGGGGACGCACGGGCCCGAGCTGTACGTGCCGCCGGCGGGGCTCGCGCGGATCTCGACCTTCGCGCCGCTCGGCCGGTTCCTCGAGGTCTTCGACGTCCACGAATACGCAGACGACGTGCCGTTCGAGGCCGCCGGCCATCAGGTCACCGCGCGGGCCGTCACGCATTACGGCGAACCGTCGTTCGGGTTACGGGTCGAGCACGACGGCCGAGTCCTCGCCTACTCCGGCGACACGGGGCCGACCCCGGCGCTGGTCGAGCTTGCTCGCGACGCCGATGCGTTCCTCTGCGAGGCGACGTTGCTCGCACCCGAAGGCGCGCCGCACGGTCACCTGTCGGCAGACGAAGCGAGAAGCATCGCGAGCGACGCCGGCGTCCGTCGGCTTCTCATCACGCATCGCGCTGCCGAGCTCCCGCTCGACGAGCTCGTCTACGACGGGTTCGAGCTCGAGCTGTAACCGAGCAGCTTCTCGTACTTCTTCGCGATGCGCCGCTGCCTGATCACCGCGCGCAACCCCCACGCTGCCAGCGACAGGATCAGCAGGCCGAGAACCGCGATCGGCGCGAAGAGCCACTTCGCCGAGACCGTCGCCTTGACCGGCTTCCGCAGCGGCTGCGCGGCGACGCTGCGAATCTGACCAGCTCCGCCGATGCCCTTGGGGACCCAGGACGCCACGAGCCAGTCGTTCGGATGGCTGCTCTTGGTGTAGCGCTTGAGCTCGATCGTGAACGTCTTCCCCGCCCAGTCGCTCTTCTTCGACCCGACGACGCCGAGATCGATCGCGACGTCGTTCTGGTACGCGTAGAGGATGTTCCAGGTCGCGATGCCGACGGCGGGGAATGGAACCACGTCGTTGTTGCCCGTGTCCCACGACTTGCGCGTCTGACCGGCTTTCATCTCCGGCCCCAGGAGGTTCCAGGCGGAATCCAGGTGCTTGCGCGCGACGGCGGTCTGCAGGAAGTGGGACGCAGCGGCGAAGAGGTCACGCCGGTCGGCTGGGGTCAGGTTCATCCGGGCCGGTTCGTGGTAGACCTGCGCGGGCTTGTCGATGATCGGCGTCGCGTTCGACTTGCCGGTGTTGCCGATCTCGATCGCCCCCACGACAACCGCCGCCCCGAGACCCACGCCACCGGCGCACCAGTAGAGCCGATGCCGGAATCTCCTCGAGTGCAGACGGCCGATCATTCCCGTCGACGCTGCCTGCCTCTCCGGGGTTAGTTACCGGCGCCGTTGTTGTCGGAGCCGTTCGGCACCGGCGGTGTCGATCTGGGATACCAGCTGTTCACGAGCCACTTCCCGTTCTGCTTGACGAGATCCATCTGGAACAGCTGCCCCTTGACCTTCGATCCCTGCTTGGGAAGCAGCGCGATCTCGATCTGCGCTTCCTTCGGATACGAGAAGTCGACCTTCATCGGCGCGTACTGGATCGCGTGGACCGGATACGGGATGACCGCGATGTTGCCGGTGTTCCATTCCTTGAGCGTCTGGCCTTGGCGGATTTCTTCCGTGACCAGGTTGTACGCGCTCGGCAGGTTCTTCCGAGCGACGGCGGTCTTGATGAACTGACGGGCGACGATCGTCGCGCCTGGCGTCAGCTTCACCGTCGGCGGAACCTTCGAGACGTCGTCGGCGGGCTTGTTCAGGAGCGGCGTTGCCGTCGAGTGTCCGGTGTTCGAGTAGTGGTAGCCCAGGAACCCGACGACTGCGCCGACGACGACGACCCCGACGATCCACGGCAGGGCCTTCCGCCAACCCGGCCTCCGGATCGGCTCGCGGTGCTCGAAAACAGACTCGGCGCTCATGCCCACGTCAGAGTAGACGCTGGTTCAGCCGAAGCGTTAGGCCGCTCTGTTGAGCCAGCGTTAACGGGAGCGAGGTCAGAAGACGGGCGTCTCGCGCCAGATGCCCCAGACCGCGCGGAACGCGTCGCACATCTCGCCCATCGTCACGTAGGCACGCGCCGCGTCGACGATCGCGGGCATCAGGTTGCGGTCGTCGTGCGCCGCGTCCTCGCGAAGGCGCGCGAGTGCGCTCTCGGCTGCCGTCGTGTCGCGGCGCGCACGAAGTGCCTGAACGCGGCCGACCTGTTTCTGCTCGAGCAGCGGGTCGACCCTGTGGATCGCGATCGGCGCCTCGTCGGCGAGCTCGTACCGGTTGACCCCGACGACGATCCGCTGGTTCGCCTCGACCTCGGACTGGTAGCGGAACGACGCCTCGGCGATCTCGCGCTGGAAGAAGTTCTCCTTGATCGCCTCGACGACGCCGCCGAGCTTCTCGATCCGGTCGAAGTAGTCGTAGGCCTGCCGCTCGAGCTCGTTCGTCAGCTGCTCGACGTGGAACGACCCGCCGAGCGGATCGATCGTCGAGACGACGCCGGTCTCGTGCGCAATCACCTGCTGCGTCCGCAGCGCGATCCGGACCGCGTCCTCGGTCGGCAGCGCGAGCGCCTCGTCGTAGCTGTTCGTGTGCAGCGACTGTGTGCCGCCGAGCACGGCGGCCAGCGCCTCGATCGCGGTGCGCACGATGTTCACCTCCGGCTGCTGCGCGGTCAGCGACACGCCGGCGGTCTGGGTATGGAAGCGCATCAGCCACGAGCGCGGGTTCTTCGCGCCGTAACGCTCGCGCATCACCGTCGCCCAGATGCGACGAGCGGCGCGGTACTTGGCGATCTCCTCGAAGAAGTCGAGATGCGCGTTGAAGAAGAACGAAAGGCGCGGCGCGAAGTCGTCGACGTCGAGGCCACGCTCGATCGCCCACTCGACGTACGTGAAGCCGTCGGCGAGCGTGAAGGCAAGTTCCTGCGCAGCCGTCGATCCGGCTTCGCGGATGTGGTAGCCGGAGATCGAGATCGGGTGCCAGAGAGGCATCTCCCGCGCGCAGAACTCGACCATGTCGGTGACGAGCCGCATCGACGGCTCAGGCGGGAAGATGTACTCCTTCTGCGCGATGTACTCCTTGAGGATGTCGGTCTGAATCGTCCCGCGCAGCTGGTCGCGCGTCACGCCCTGCTCCTCGCCGACGCAGAGGTAGAACGCGAGCAGGATCGCCGCGGGCGAGTTGATCGTCATCGACGTGGAGACCTCGCCGAGCGGGATACCCGCGAACAGCGCCTCCATGTCCTCGAGCGAGTCGACCGCCACGCCCTCACGGCCGACCTCGCCGAGCGAACGCGGATGATCCGAGTCGTAGCCCATCAGCGTCGGCATGTCGAAGGCCGTCGAAAGCCCCGTCTGGCCGTGCTCGAGCAGATAGCGGAAGCGCTCGTTCGTCTCCTCCGGCGTCCCGAAACCCGCGAACTGCCGCATCGTCCACAGGCGTCCGCGGTACATCGACGGATAGACGCCGCGGGTGAACGGAAACTCTCCCGGGTAGCCCAGATCGCGGTCGTAGTCCACGCCGACGGTGTCGGGCGTCGCCAGGGGCTCGTTCTCGATCCCCGACATCGTCGAGAACAGCTCACCCGACCGCTCGGGCGAGGCGGCGTACTGATCGTCGCGCCAGCGGTCGGTCGGCGTCCCCTGCCGCGGGTCCTCGGTCGTGGCCATCTACGGATTGTGCCTCGGAGCGGGTGCTACCGCTCGGCCCCGGGCTGCCAGAGTGGCTCGATTCCGCCTGCATTCGCCGCTCGGGCGAGGATGAAGAGGAGATCGCTGAGGCGGTTCAGGTAGACGGCGGCGAGTGGATTCAGGTCGGTCTCGGTCGCGCAGGCGATCACCTCGCGCTCCGACCGGCGGCAGACCGCGCGGGCAACGTGCAGGCGGGCCGCGGTCTCGCCGCCACCCGGCAGGACGAAGCTGCGCAGCTCGGGGAGCGGCGCGTTGGCCTCGTCGCAGTCGGCCTCGAGCCGGTCGATCATCGACTGGTCGACACGAAGCTTCCCGTCCCCGGCCTCGAACGGGACCGACAGGTCGGCGCCGAGGTCGAAGAGCTCGTTCTGGATGCGCCGCAGGCGCGGGTCCTGGGCCTCGACCTGCACCCAGCCGATCAGCGAGTTGAGCTCGTCGACGGCGCCGTACGCCCGGACCAGCGGGTTGAGCTTCGAGACCCGCGCGCCGCTGCCGAGCGATGTCTGCCCGGCGTCCCCACCGCGGGTGTAGATCTTCGTCAACCGGACGGGCTCGTCGCGCGCTCGCGGGCTCACGTCACACTTTCGTAACCGTGTCTGACACCGGACGTGTCCAGACCGCCGTCGGCGGGTTTGCAGGGAGTTTGCGCACGTCGGGCCAGGTTCGTCACGATTCGGTGCGCGTTTCGTTCCCGTGTCTGACACCGGACACGTCCCGCAGGATCGAGCGGGCGATCACGAGGCGCTGGATCTCGCTCGTTCCCTCGTAGATCTCCGTCACCTTCGCATCGCGGTAGTAGCGCTCGACCGGGAACTCCTTCGTGTAGCCATAGCCGCCGAGAACCTGGATCGCCTCGGCTGTCTGGCGCCTTGCCATCTCGGACGCGAACAGCTTCGCCTTCGCGCCCGCCTCGGTGTGCGGGCGGTCGTTGTCCTTCAGCCACGCCGCGCGGTAGACCAGCAGCCGCGCCGCGTCGATCTCCATCGACATGTTCGCGAGCTTGTGCTGGATCGCCTGGAAGTCCGAGATCCGCTGCCCGAAAGCTTGCCGCTCCTGCGCGTAGTGCAGCGCGACGTCGTAGGCGGCCTGCGCGATCCCGACGGCCTGCGCGGCGATCCCGATCCGCCCGCCGTCGAGCGTCGCCATCGCGATGCGGAACCCGTGGTGAAGATCGCCGCACAGCCGATCGTCGGCGACGAACGCCTCGATCGCGATGTCGTTCGTCACCGAAGAATTCAGTCCGAGCTTCTCCTCCGTCCGCGTCACGGTCACCTGGTCGGTGTCGACGATGAACGCCGAGACGCCGCGGGCCGTGCGCGTCTCGAGATCGGTGCGCGCGAAGAGAAGAATCGTGCCGCCGAAGGCCGCGTTGGTGATCCATTGCTTCGCTCCCGTCACCTGCCAACCGCCGTCGGCCCGCTCCGCGCGCGTCAAGAGCGCGCCGGCGTCCGAGCCCGCGCCCGACTCGGTCAGCGCGAAGCAGCCGACACCCTCGCCGCGCGCCAGCGGAGGAACGAATCTCGCGCGCTGCTCCTCGGTGCCGAACCGCAGGATCGGGAGCGTGCAGGCGGACGTGTGCACCGCCACGGTCACACCCACACCGGCATCCCCACGCGACAACTCCTCGAGGACGAGGATGTAGGAGAGGAAGTCCGCGCCGGCTCCCCCGTACGCCTCCGGGACGCACACGCCCATCAATCCGAGCTCGCCCAGCGATGCGAGCAGCGAGCGCGGCAAGGCATGCGCGCGATCCCACTCGGCCGCGTGGGGCTCGATCTCGGCGTCCGCGAACTCGCGGGCCAGGGTCTGGATCTCGCGCTGCTCCGGCGTGAGCTCGAAGTCCACGCAGGCACACTAGATGAGTGAGGCTCGGCGCAATCCTGCTCGCCGTGGCGGCGCTGGCCGGGTGTGGCGGCCACGGAAGCCGTTCACCGGAGAGCGTCGCGCGTGCGTGGAGCGCAGCGCTCGACCGCAACGACAACGAGTCGGCCGCGCGCCTCTTCGCCGACGACGCGAAGGTCGTCCAGGACGGTGAGCTCGACCTGCCCGATCACGCCGCGGCAGTGCAATGGAACGCCATGTTGCCGTGCGGCGGGACGATCACGAGCGTCACGGCGCAGAGCAAGACCGACGTGCTCGTCGTCTTCAAGCTGACGGAGCGCCCCCAGCACCGCTGCGACGGGCCGGGCATCCGGGCGGCGGCGCTCTTCCGGGTGCGGGACGGGAAGATCGTCCTCTGGCACCAGACGCAGGCGCCGCCCGAGAGTTCGAGCGGCGAGCTCGCCTAGGGCGTCTGGCTGACGACCTTCAGTTCCGGCTCGAGCTTGTAGCCGACGCCGAAGCGCGTCTGGATGAACGAGTGTGTCGGCGCCGGACGGTCGATCTTCTGGCGCAACCGGCGCACGAACACGTCCACGGTGCGATCGCGATGCGTCTCGCGTCTCCCCCACACCTTCTGCAAGAGCTCGTCGCGCGTGACGACCCGTCCGCGATCGAGAGCCAGCGTGTAGAGCAGCCTGAACTCCGTCGGAGTCAGCCCCGCGCTCTTGCCGCCGACGAACGCCTGCACTTCGCGCGGGTCGATCCGCAGCTCCTCGATCTCGATCGCGTCGCCGCGCTGCTCCTCTGCCGGCCGGACGCCGCGGCGGACGGCTGCACCGACGCGCGCAACGAGCTCACGCATCGAGAACGGCTTGACGAGATAGTCGTCGGCGCCGATCTCGAGCGCGTGCACGCGGTCGTGCTCGGTCCCGCGCGCGGAGACGACGACGATCGGCGTGCCGATCCCCTCGGCGCGAGCGGTCTCGATCAGCTTCCACCCGTCGAGCTCGGGGAGCATCAGGTCGAGCACGCACACATCGGGGTTCTCGAACCGAAGCCGCGCCAGGCCGAGCTCACCACGGCCGACGACGACCGGGTCGAAACCGGCGGCAACGAGATGGCGAGCCATCCCGTCGGCGATCACGTTGTCGTCCTCGACGATCAGGACTCGAGCCACGGCACCTACGATAGACCGGAGGGCGGTTTTTTCCGGGTTTCAGACTGGTGACGATCTGGTGACACACGACATCTACGACCGCAGCTTCGACGAGCTGCGGACAGGCTTCACCGCCGCCGTCTCACACGAGCTCCGCACGCCGCTGGCGCGGATCCTGGCGCTCCTCGACTCCGCCGACCTGCCCGGCGCCGACGTTCGCGCGCTGATCGACCAGGCCCGCGAGGAGGTCGAGAGCGCCGGTGCGCTGATCGACGAGATCCTCTTTCTCTCCGAGCTCGAGAGCGGCAAGGAAGTCGTCTCGCTGGGACACACGAACGCACTCCCAATCCTGGAGAGCGTGATCGACTCGCTCGACGATGCCGCCGCGCGGGCCGGCGTGCTGCTGCAGGCCGAAGGCGACGACGACGTCGATCTGCCTCTGCGGCCCCGCATGCTGCGCATGCTCGTGAAGAATCTCGCCGAGAACGCGATCCGCTACGCCGGCCACGGCGCCACCTTCACGATCTCGATCCGGAGGTCGGGAGAGTTCGCCGTCCTGACCGCAGCGGACGACGGCACCGGCGTCGACGAGCAGACCCT
This sequence comes from uncultured Thermoleophilia bacterium, assembly GCA_963708505.1. Classification (GTDB taxonomy): domain Bacteria; phylum Actinomycetota; class Thermoleophilia; order Gaiellales; family Gaiellaceae; genus PALSA-600. Next base: position 311,926 of record CAVPST010000006.1, on the reverse strand, counting down.
CGGACGGCTCTTTGAGCGCTTTTACCGCGGCGACGCCGCACGCACGTCACGGGGTACGGGCCTTGGGCTGTCGATCGTCAAGCACATGGTCGCGGCGGCGGGCGGCGAGACCGAGGCAGACGGGGCACGAGGCCGCGGCCTCCGCATCCGGTGCACCTTCCCGCTCTGAACACGCAAACGACGAGAGGCACCCTCAGGCGCCTCCCGTCGTCGATCGCGTGCTGAAGACGGCCTACGTATGGACCGACTTCAGCGTCTTTTCCGATGCGACCAGCACCGGCTTCGGCAGCGGCACGAAGAGGAGCTTTGCGGTGTACTTGGCCTGCTGACCCTGGGTGAGCGCCCAGAACACGAGCTTTCGGAGCTCTGCCGCGTGGGACGACTGCTGCGGCAGGATCACGTACGTGTAGGTCGAGATCGGGTACGCCAGCGGCGCCGACTTCGGCGGGTTGACGATGTGCATCTCGTTGCTGGCGGGGACCTTCGAGTAGGCGGCAGCCGCGGCGGAGATGCGCCGCAAGCTCGGGAAGAGGAACTTTCCGGCGCTGTTCTTGACCGCAGCGAACCTGATGTGGTTGTTGAGCGCGAACGCAACGTCGACGTAGGTGATGCCGCCGTCGGTGCGTGAGACGAGACCGGCGACACCGGCCGATCCGCGAGCGCCGATCCCGGTCGGGAAGCTGACCGCCGTCGAGTTGCCGACCTTCGACTTCCAGGCCGGGCTGACGGCCGACAGGTAGTCGGTGAAGTTGTAGGTCGTGCCCGAGCCGTCCGAGCGGAAGATCGGCGTGATCTTCAGGTTCGGCATGCTCGCGCCCGGGTTGAGCTTCGCGATCGCTGGATCGTTCCAGTTGGTGATGTTGCCGAGGAAGATGTTCGCGATCGTCGGCCCGTCGAGCCGGAGGTGCACCGGCGCGCCCGGCACGTTGTACGCGACCGATGTCGCCGACAGCGCCCACGGAATCTGCACGCAGCTCTTGCAGGCAGTCGCCTGATCCGGAGTCAGCGGGGCGTCCGAGGCACCGAAGTCGACCTGGCGGTTCGTGATCGCCGCGATGCCGGCGCCCGAGCCGACCGGGCTGTACTGCACCGAGTACCCGAATGCCGAGCCGAGTGCGGGGGTCCAGACGGAAACGAGAGGCGAGACGAACGAACTGCCGGCGCCCGTGATCGTCGTGTCCTTGCTGGTGGCGGTTGCCGCGGTTGCGGCAACGAGGGCGGCAGCGACAGCCGCGAGCGTGAGCGTAAACGTCTTGGTCATGGCGCCAGCCTGCCGCCGTCGCCGACCGTTGTGGGCTGACGCCGTGTTACCGGCTCGTGACAGATTGGTGAACTACCGCGCGCCGAGCTTGCGGCGCGAACGCTCGAGGAAGAAACGGGCCGTGAGGCTCGTCACGAGCACGAAGGCGATCAGCACGAAGGCCAGCGCCCACGCCTGCTGATTGAGCGCCTGGTCGGGCGCTTCGGAGTACTGGAAGATCGTGAGCGGGATGGAGTTGACCGAATGCGTCGGGTTCCAGTCGACTGTCTGCCCGGCGAGAGCGCACGTGAAGAGGAGCGGCGCAGTCTCGCCGGCCGCACGCGCGACCGCGAGCGTCGTACCGGTGAGGATGCCGCCGAGCGCGGTCGGCATGACGACCCGCAGCACGGTCTGCCATTTCGAGACCCCGAGCGCGTAGCTCGCCTCGCGCAGGTGGTTCGGAAGGAGCGCGAGCACCTCCATGGTGGCGCGTGCCACGAGCGGGAGCATGATGATCGCGAGCGCAAGACCGCCGGCCAGCGCGCTCTGGTGATGTCCCCAGCCGACGACCGGGAGCGGAGCCTTCACGATCAGCACGAAGACGAAGATGCCGATCACGATCGACGGGAACCCGTTGAGGACATCGAGCCACAGACGAACCTGCTGTCCGATCCTGGCCGACGCGAACTCGCTCACGAAGATGGCGCTCATGATCCCGAACGGGAGGGCGATCACCGTTGCGATTGCGACGAGTATGAGGCTGCCGACGAGGGCCGGCGCGACCCCGCCTCCGGTCTGACCGAAGACCGCCGGGCCCTTTGTGAAGAAGTTCCAGTCGAGCGCATGGACGCCGCGCGAGAAGACGGACCAGACGAGAATCGCGAGCACGGCGATCGCCGCCAAGGCGGCGGCAAACGCGCCCAACTCGGCGATGCGATTGACAATGAGCCGCCTCCTGGAGCGGCCCCGTCGCCTTGAGGGAGATCGGTGCGTCCATCAGCTGCCAGTCCGCACGCGGTCGAAGCGCTTGACGATGCGCTGCGCCGTCAGGTTGGTGACGAACGTGATCACGAGCAGGATCAGCGCGAGGTAGATCAGCGACGCGACCTGAATCTGCGAAACCGCCCCCTGGTACTGGGCGGCGGTGCGGCTGGCGAGCGTGTCGCCCGGCTCGAAGATCGAGCGCTGGAGCGGGATGAAGTTGCCGATCACCTGCGACACCGCGATCGCCTCGCCGAGGGCGCGCCCCAGCCCGAGGATGACGGCCGCGACGACGCCGGCGCGGACCGAAGGCACGATGACCGTCCGCACCATCTCCCAGCGCGTGGCGCCGAGCCCCACCGCTCCCTCCTCGAGCTCCTCCGGCACGCCGACGAAGAGCTCGCGGCAGATCGACGACGTGATCGGGATGATCATGATCGTGAGCACGAGCATGGCCGCGAACACGGTCGACTCGACCTTGTCCTGGCCGTCCGCGAAGATCGGGATCCAGCCGAGAAAGCTGCTCAGGAACGGCTGCAGGTGCTGCGCGGAGAACGGCGCGAGCACGTAGATCCCCCAGAGACCGACGACGACACTCGGTACCGCAGCGAGCATCTCGATCAGCGTGCCGACCGGTCCGCGGACCGAAGGCGGCGCGAGCTCGGACAGGAACAGGCCGATCGCGATCGAGACCGGCGCGGCGATGAGTACCGCGCCGAACGACGTGACGATCGTGCCGATGATCAAGTCGCGGGCGCCGAACTGGCTCGTGACAGGGTTCCATTGGTTCGTCCAGAGAAAATCGGCGTGGAAGACCTTGATCGCAGGCCAGGCGCCCGCAGCGACGCGCCAGACGATCGCCGCGACCGTGGCCACGCTGATCAGCGCCGCGAAAGCGGTCAGCCCATAGAGAACGCGATCGCCGAGACGGTCGGCAAAAGCTCGGGTGCGGGGCAGACCCTCGGGCGCGGTGACGGAAGCCGCTTCCACGCGGCCAGCATTCCACGGGTCTCGAGCGTCCGAAGGCGCTGTAACCACCCCGTCACACTCCGTTCACATCCTGTGCACCCTGGCCCGCGCCGAGGCGCGTGAGACTCCACCGGTGATCAGCGTGGATGCCTCTTCCGAGCAGCAAACACCGTCGATCGGCCTCGCTCCACGGCCGAGTGGCGATGTGAGCCAGGAGGTCGTCTTCGACATCCAGCAGCTCGGAGTCTCGTACGGCAAGGCGCCGGCCGTGAAGGACGTCTCTCTGCGCATCCATCGCAACGCCATCACGGCGCTGATCGGACCATCGGGGTGCGGAAAGTCGACGGTGCTCCGCTGCTTGAACCGGATGAACGATCTCGTGCCGAGCGCCCGCGTCGAAGGGCAGATCCTCTACCACGGGATCGACCTCTACGGCAGCGACGTCGACCCGATCGAGGTGCGGCGCCGGATCGGCATGGTCTTCCAGCGCCCGAACCCGTTCCCCAAGTCGATCTTCGACAACGTCGCCTACGGCCTACGGATCCTCGGACTCAAGGACCACCTCGACGACCGCGTCGAGCAGGCGCTCCGAGCGGCGGCGCTCTGGGACGAGGTGAAGGACCGCCTCAAGAAGTCGGCCCTCGGCCTGTCCGGCGGGCAGCAGCAGCGCCTCTGTATCGCGCGCGCGATCGCCGTCCAACCCGACGTGATCCTGCTCGACGAGCCTGCGTCGGCGCTCGACCCCATCTCGACCTCGGCGATCGAGGATCTGATGCACGAGTTGAAGCGCGACTACACGCTCGTGATCGTCACGCACAACATGCAGCAGGCCGCACGCGTCGCCGAGATGACTGCCTTCTTCAGTCTCGACGTGAAGGAGGACGGCTCCCGGAACGGCGTCCTCGTCGAGTACGACTCGACGGAGAAGATCTTCACGCAGCCGGCCGACGAGCGTACCGAGGGTTACGTCACCGGGCGCTTCGGATGACCCCGATGCGGGTCACGTTCACGGAGGAGCTCTCGCAACTCGAGGCGTCGTTGCAGGAGGAGGGCGACCTCGTTCTGCGCGCGCTCCGGTCGGCGCTGAACGCACTGGCACGGGGCGACGAGGAGCTGGCCGACGAGGTGATCCGCTTCGACGACGAGGTCGACCGCCGCTACATCGAGATCGAAGAGGGCGTGCAGTCGTTGCTCGCAAGGCAGACGCCGGTCGCCGTCGACCTGCGCTTCGTCCTTGCGGTGCTGCGCGTCAACCTCCACCTCGAGCGGATGGCCGACTACTGCGTCACGGTCGCGAAGCTGACGAAGCTCATGGGCTCGTTGAACGTGACCGGCGACGCGATCGCGCAGTCGATCGAGGACATGGGCCAGCGCGCCGAGCAGATGATCCGCGTCGCCATGGATTCGTTCGCGACGCGCGACGCAGAGAAAGCGCAGACACTCGTCGACCTCGACGAGCTCATCGACCGCGCGAACCGGAATGCGACCGAGGACGTTCTCTCGCTCGGCGACACGCCGGAAGAGCGCGAGTACGGGCTGCGGATGCTCGTCGTCTCGCGGTGCGTCGAGCGGATCGGCGACCACGCCGTGGACATCGGGGAACAGGTCGCCTACCTGGTCACGGGCGAGTTCCGCGAGTTCACGGACGCCTCGCACCCTGTCTGAGCGCGAACCAGGCATCGAGGACGCCACGCGCCGCACGCGGCTCGCGAACGAACGCACGTACCTCGCCTGGTGGCGGACCGGCCTCACCTCGCTCGCACTCGGGATCGGCATCGGCCGGCTGTTTCCGCCCCACGGCCAGGCGCGTTGGGCCTTCGAGGCTGTGGGCGCCGCATTCGGCTTCCTCGGCATCGCCCTGATCTGGGCCGGCTTCGTCCGGCTACGAGCCGTCGAGGACGCGCTCGATCGCGGATCGTTTGCGCCGCTCGCCGTGCCGCTGGCGGTGCTCCTGCTCGTCGCAGGAGTCGTGCTCGGGCTCGCGGTGGTCGCGCTCGTGCTCTTCGGCTGACGGGTGCGGTCGTGGCGGAGAGCCACGCACAGACCTCTCGTAGGGCCGTTCACGAATTCGTCATGGAGGCCTCGTCTACGATCCCCCGCGGTGACCGACCAGCTGGCCAGGCTCGACGACGAAGCGACCGCCGACGAGCAGCGGTCGCTGACCGTCCGCTCCCGCGGTCTGGTCTATGTGGTGGCAGGCGTGCTGTTCGGTCTCGCGCTCCTGTTGGCGGCGTTGCGTGTCGGCGAACGCGCCGGACGTCTCTCGGACTGGCAGGCGCTCGTGCTCGGCATGACGCAGGGTTTCAGCGAGCTGCTGCCGATCTCGTCCTCAGGGCACCTCATCCTCGTCCCGTGGGTCGCCGACTGGCGCTACCTGGAGAGTCATCCGGACTTCAACAAGACGTTCGACGTCGCGCTGCACCTCGGCACCTTGATCTCCGTCGTCGTGTACTTCTGGAACGACCTGGTGGGTTACGTGAAGGCGTTCTTCGCTGCGGTCGGGGCGCGAGCGATCCGCACCGACGACGAGCGCATCGCGGTCGGGATCGCGATCGCGACGATTCCGGCAGCGATCGCCGGAGCGTTGGGCGAGAGTGCGATCGAGAGCCGGCTCGGACAACCGTGGCAGATCGCGATCCTCCTGGCTGTCTTCGGCTCGCTCCTCTGGATCGCCGACCAGACGCCGCAGCGCGTGTCGCTGCGCGAGCTCGGTCTCGGGCGGGCGATCCTCATCGGCGTCTCGCAGATCCTCGCGCTGATGCCGGGTGTCTCGCGCTCGGGGATCACGATCACGACCGGTCGGTTCTCGGGACTGTCACGCGATGCCGCTGCACGCTTCTCCTTCCTGCTGCTGGTGCCGATCGTGCTCGGCGCCGTTCTCTACAAGGGCGCCAAGGTGGCCGTTCATCCGCTGCCGGCCGGGTCGACCGGACCGTTCGTCGTCGGAACGATCGCCGCGGCCGCAATCGGCCTGGTCGCAATCGACTTGCTCCTCGGTTACGTCCGGAATCACAGCTACGCCCCGTTCGCGATCTACCGCATCGTGCTCGCGATCCTCATCGCCGTCGCAATCCTGAGCGGCTGGCGCGCCTCGACGTTCTAGGCGCAGAAGCCCCCCGTGACGGGGTGGATACGATCCGGCATCGGCCTGGCTTCCGACACTTCCGCTCCGGACGAGCAGGACCCACCATGCCTGCAAATGACGACGTTTGCCGTCATCGCCCACCGCTGCTCGCCGACGAACAGCCGCCTCGGTTCAGTGCTGTCTCCGACCCAGGCGCTCGCGCGCCTGGGTCACGGCGACGTCGCGCTCGGCCGGCTCGATGTCCTGCCGTCGCTCGACGGTGTCGAGCCGGGCCTCTGGGCGCTCGATCGCCTCGAGGCGCGCGGCGTGACGGTGCTGAATCCGCGTCGAGCGCTGGTCGCGGCGCACGACAAGCTGACGACCGCGGAGATGCTCTTCGCGGCGAGAGTGCCGCACCCGAGGACCGTCCATGTTGCGCCGTGGCTCGGCGATCCTGAGCTCGAGGCGCCGCTCGTCCTGAAACCGCGCTTCGGCTCGTGGGGCTCCGACGTCGTCCGGTGCGACGATCAGGAGTCGGTCGCAGCCGCACTGCAAGCGATCCGCGATCGACCGTGGTTCGAGGCGACCGGTGCGATCGCACAGAAGCTCGTCCAGCCGCAGGGCTACGACCTGCGGCTCATCGTCGCCGGCGGCACGGTCGTCGGTGCAGTCCGCCGCGTCGCAGCGCCCGGCGAATGGCGGACGAACGTCGCGCTCGGCGCACGGCGAGAGCCGGTCGACCCGCCGAGCGACGCCCGGGCAATCGCACTCGCCGCAGCGGCCGCGATCGGCGGCGACCTCGTCGGCGTCGACCTGCTGCCCGCCGGTCTCGGCTCGTGGGTCGTCCTCGAGGTGAACGGCGCCGTCGATTTCAACGGCACGTATTCGCTCGCCGACGACGTCTACGCCGAGACGCGACGCGCGCTCATGTTTCGCCCCGCCTCAGTACGTGTAGAACCCGCGGCCTGACTTCCGGCCGAGCCGTCCCGCCTGGACGTACTGGCGGAGGAGCGGGCACGGCGCGTACTTCGGATTGCCGAGGCCCTCGTGCAGGACGTCCATGATCGCGACGCAAGTGTCGAGCCCGATCAGGTCGGCGAGCGCGAGCGGCCCGAGCGGATGCGCGAACCCGAGCTTCGCAATCGTGTCGATCGCCTCCGGCTCGGCGACGCCCTCCATCAGGGCGTACGCGGCCTCGTTGATGAACGGCATCAGGATGCGGTTCGCGACAAAACCGGGGAAGTCACGAGCCTCGGCGGGCTCCTTGCCGAGGTCGCGCGCCAGTTGCACGATCGCCGCGGCCGTCTCGTCGGACGTCTGAGCGGCACGGATCACCTCGACGAGCTTGAGCACCGGAACCGGGTTGAAGAAGTGCATGCCGATCACGCTCTCCGGCCGCATCGTCACGGCAGCCAGGGTCGTGATCGGGATCGAGCTCGTGTTCGACGCGAGAATCGCGCCGATCCGGGAGCACCTCGTCCGCCGCGCGGAAGAGAGCTGCCTTCGCCTCCGGATCCTCCGTGATCGCCTCGATCATCAGGTCGGCCGGCACGAGCTCGTCCACCGCCCCGACCCGCGCGAGCGTCTCCTCGGGATCGGCACCGCCCTTCTCGGCGAGCTTCGCGAGGCTCTTCTGCATCGCGCTCAGCCCACGGTCGACGGCGCCCGGGAACGGATCGTGCAGCGAGACGCGTCGACCCGACGCGGCGACGACCTGCGCGATCCCGCCGCCCATCTGGCCGGCCCCGACGACGAGTACGTGCTTGAAGTTCACGGCGGCGAGCCTACCCTTCGCTTCGTGCAAGTTCGCCGCGCAACCGCCCGCGACGCTCCCAGCATCACGCGCATCCAGGAGCGCGGGTGGCAGGCGGCCTACCGCCACGTGTTCCCGGTGGAGGAGCTCGACCGCGGCGGGTTCATCCAGCCGTCGAGATGGCGCGAGCGAATCCGGCGTCCGCCCGCAGGGTGGATCACGTTCGTCGCCGCCCGGGACCACACCGTCGTCGGCTTCGCGGCGCTGGGGCCGAGTCGCGACCTCCCCGAGCTCGGGGAGCTGTACGCGATCTACGTCGATCCGGACGAATGGTCGAGCGGCGCAGGCCGCGCGCTCATCGACCGGGCCGAGCAGGCGCTGGCCGCGAGCTACCTGGAGGCAACCCTGTGGGTGCTCGAGGAGAACGAGCGCGCCCGCCGGTTCTACGAGCTCGCCGGCTGGTTGCCCGACGGTGCCCGCAAGGCGGACGAGCGCTGGGGCGTCTCGGCGCCCGAGGTGCGCTACCGCAAACGGCTGACGAGCTCGCGGTCGTAACTCTGTGAGAGGAGCTCGACGGCGTCGTCGAACGTCGCCCAGCGGACGTCGTCGACCTCGTTCTGCGCACGCGGCTCTTCCGTCGTGGTCATGCGGAAGTAGCGAACCTCCTTCGGCACTCCGCCGACCTCGTAGTGCGTTCGGCCGAGCTCCTCGCCGAGCTCGCACGCCAGGCCCGTCTCCTCGTCGACTTCGCGCACGGCCGCGGCCTCCCACGTCTCGCCGCTCTTGAGCTTGCCCTTCGGAAAGGACCAATCGTCGTACGCCGGCCGGTGCACGAGCAGCACGCAGCCGTTCCGGACGATGAGGCCGCCGGCGGCGCGAATCACGCTTCGATGAGAAGTGCGTCGCCCTGGCCGCCGCCCGAGCAGATCGCAGCGAGCCCGATCCCGCCGCCGTTCCGGCGCAGCTCCTGGATCATCGTTCCGACGATGCGTCCGCCCGAGGCGCCGATCGGATGGCCGAGCGCGATTGCGCCTCCGTTGACGTTGACGCGGCCCTCGTCGGCTCCGAGCAGCCTCGTCGAGTTCGAGGCGACCGAGGCGAACGCCTCGTTGATCTCGATCCGCTCGACGTCGTCGATCGTCTTCCCGGCGCGCTCGAGCGCGATCGCCGCGGCGTTGGCGGGCGTCCGGGCCAGATAGGCGAAGTCGTCCGCGACGTAGCCCTGCGCGAGGATCGTCGCGAGCGGTGTCAGCCCGCGCTTCGCGGCCCACTCCTCGGAGCAGACGATGACGCAGCTCGCACCGTCGTTCACACCGGGCGCATTGCCCGCGGTGGTCGTGCCTTCAGGATCGAAGACCGGCTTGAGCGCAGCGAGCTTCTCGACGGTCGTGTCGCGGCGGATCGACTCGTCGGCGACGACGTCTCCGACGGCGACGATCTCGTCCGCCAGCCGGCCGGCGTCCTGCGCGGCCGCCGCGCGTTCCTGGGAGCGCGCGGCCCAGGCGTCCTGCGACTCGCGCGAGATTCCGAGCTCACGCGACACCTTCGAGTTCTGGGCGACCATGTGCAGCCCGTCGAAGGTCGACGTCAGCCCGTCGTAGACCATCGAGTCGATCAACTCGCCGTTCCCGAGCCGGTAGCCGAAACGCGCCTGCTTGAGCAGATACGGCGCGTTCGACATCGACTCCATGCCGCCGGTGACGACGACGTCGACGTCGCCGGCCCGGATCATCGAGTCGGCGATCTCGATCGCCCGGATCGACGAGGCGCACACCTTGTTGATCGTGTCGGCCGGCGTCTCCTTCGGCAGACCGGCGCCGATCGCAGCCTGGCGCGCGGGTGCCTGGCCGGCGCCTGCCTGCAGCACCTGACCCATGATCACGTACTGCGGCTCGTGCGTCTCGACACCGATCCGCGCGAGCGCTTCTCCGATCACGATCGCACCGAGCTGGGTCGCCTCGTAGCCGGCGAGCCCGCCGCCGAGGCGCCCGAACGGCGTCCGAACCGCGCTCACGATCACACTCCTCGCAGCCACGGCCGGAGGGTACCCGTCCGGTGTCAGACACCGATTCACGAGTGTGACGAACAATCCACAGGTCCAGGTTTCCGCTGCACAGAGCGGCACGGGTGCGCGGAACTTCGGTGTCAGACACCGGTACGAAAACGTCACGAAAGACGCGCGGAAGTGTGACGAGTGCGGTGGGGCGCGGAAGAGGGCTCAGCGCACGAAGGACGCGTCGCGCGGCAGGCGGGCCGCGAATGCGACGAGCAGCCGAACGATCGCTTCGACGTCGTCGAGCGCGCACAGTTCGTTCGGCGAGTGCACGTAGCGCGTCGGGATCGAGACGAGCGCGGTCGGCACACCCGCCCGCGCGAGGTGGATCTCGTCCGCATCCGTCGCCGTCGTCCGCGTGTACACCTCGAACGCGAAGGGGATCCCTTCCTCCTCGGCGCACGTCGCGAGGAGGTCGACGACGCCGCGGTTGAGTGTCGGGCCGCGCGCGATCATCGCGCCCATCCCGACGTCGATGCGGCCGAACCTGCGGGCGTCGCCGCCCGGGTAATCCGTCGTCGGCGTGACGTCGATCGCGATCGCGACCAGCGGGTCGAGCCCGAAACCCGCTGCGCGCGCGCCGTACGAGCCGATCTCCTCCTGCGTCGCCGCGACCGCGACCACGTCGACGTGCGCGCCGACCTCCCCTGCCGCTGCGATCCGCCGCGCCGCCTCGAGCGCGATGTACGCACCGAGCCGGTCGTCGAGCGCGCGTGACATGAGGCGCCCGTTCGGCAGCTCGACCGGTGCGCCGTTCCACACCCCTGCGTCGCCGACCCGGACGAGCCGCTCGGCATCCTCGCGAGAGGTCGCGCCGATGTCGATGTGGAGGTCGCGCAGCTGGGCACGCGGCCGGTCGGCGAGCTCCTCCGGCTGCAGCCGTTTCCGGGCGATCGCAGCGGGGATGCTTCCCTCGCGGGTGAGCAGCTCGATGCGCTGGCCGATCAGCGTCTCCGGCGCGATGCCTCCGAGCGTGGTGAACGAGAGCAGTCCGTTGTCCTCGATGTTCGTGATCGTCACGCCGATCTCGTCGATGTGACCGACGAGCGCGAGCGTCGGCGCGTCGTCGGTACTCGTTCGCACCCTCGCGAACGATGTGCCGAGCGTGTCGGAGCTCACCTCGGCGAACGCCGCGGCAGCCTCGCGCCACACGCGTGCCGGCTCGTCCTCGTGCCCGGATGGCCCAGGTGCCGTCAGCAGCGACCGCAGAAGCTCGGGAAGGGCCATCAGCTTGCGCATTCAAGCAGGAGCGCCTACGCTGGCCAGCGATGAGCTCCACAACCCTGACGTGCTGGGCCTGGCGCACCGAGCAGGGCGGGAGCCTGCACTCGGTTCAGTAGAACCGCGCCGCACTCACAACCCGCCGCTGCTCGACCCCGACGACCCGTGAGGGTCGTTTTTCGTCCCTGAGAACAAGCTCCATGACCGTTTCCATCGACACCGACCTCGTCACCCCGCTTGCGGCCTACCTGAGGCTGCGCGCCGGCGCACGCGCCGCCTTTCTGCTCGAGTCCGTCGACCAGGGAAGGCTCGGACGCCATTCGTTCGTCGGCTGCGGCGATCGCCTCGTCACCTTCGAGGAGGCCGAGCAGGCGGACGGTCCGGTCGTCGGCTATCTCGGGTACGACCACGTCGCCCGGCTGGAACCGACGGTTCCGCTGCCCGCAGACGGGCCCGACGTCCCGGAGAGCCGATTCGTCGTCGCCGACGTCTTCATGCGCTTCGATCACGTCACCGGCACGGCCGACGTGCTGCACGGGGACCCGGCGGCGGTCGCCGAAGCCCTCGCCGGCGCGCCGAGCCTCGACCCCGAGCAGGAGCAGGTTCCGGCCGAGACGGTGCGAGCCCCCGACCGCGCCGAGCACGAGCGACGCGTGCGCGCCGCGCAAGAGCTGATCCGCCGGGGCGACGCATTCCAGATCGTGCTCTCGCAGCGCGCCGAGCGGCCGACGATTGCATCCCCGCTCGCGGTCTACCGCGCGCTCAGGCGCATCAACCCGTCGCCGTACCTGTTCCTCCTCGAGCTCGGCGACCTCGCACTCGTCGGCTCGTCGCCCGAGACGCACGTCAAGGTGGAAGACGGTCGCGCAAGCCTCAACCCGATCGCGGGAACGACCGAGCGCGGAGACGGCGACGCCGAGCGGTTGCTCAGCTCGGAGAAGGATCGAGCCGAGCACGTGATGCTCGTCGACCTGGGCCGCAACGACCTCTCGCGGGTCTGCCGGGCGGGCACCGTCAAGGTCGAGCGGTTCCTCGAGCCCGAGCGCTTCTCGCACGTCACGCACCTCGTCTCGGAGGTGGCCGGCGAGCTCCGTCCGGGAGTGACGCCGTTCGACGTGCTTGCGAGCCACGTTTCCGGCCGGGACGGTCTCCGGCGCGCCCAAGGTGCGCGCGATGCAGATCATCTCGGAGCTCGAGGACTACCGTCGCGGCACGTACGCCGGCGTGGTCGGATACCACGCGCCCGGGCTCGGGCTCGACACGTGCATCGCAATCCGCACCGTACTGCTCCGTGACGGACGCGCGTACCTGCAGGCCGGCGGCGGGATCGTCGCCGACTCCGATCCCGCCGCCGAGCACCAGGAGTGCCTGAACAAGCTTGCGGCGCTCGAGGCGGCGCTGGCAGCTGCGGAGCAACACGCATGATCTTGCTCATCGACAACTACGACTCGTTCACCTACAACCTCGCCCACCAGTTCGAGGAGCTCGGCGCCGACGTCCTGGTGCGGCGAAACGACGAGCTGACCGCCGACGAGGCCGAGTCGCTGGCGCCCTCACATCTCGTGATCTCGCCCGGGCCGGGGCGGCCGGAGGACGCGGGAGCGACGCCCGCGATCCTCGAGCGTCTCGCCCCGCACACGCCGACGCTCGGCGTCTGCCTCGGCCACCAGGCGATCGTGCAGATCTTCGGCGGCGAGGTCGGGCTCGCGCACGAGCTCGTGCACGGAAAGGCGACCGTCGTCGCGCACGATGGTCGCGGGATCTTCGCAGGGCCTGCCCGAGGACTTCCTCGCCGGGCGGTACCACTCGCTCGCGGCAACGAGCGTGCCCGACGTCTTCGAGATCTCTGCGACGGCCCCGGACGGCGAGGTGATGGCGGTGCGCCATCGCTCCTTGCCCGTCGACGGCGTCCAGTTTCATCCCGAGTCGGTCCTGACTCCACACGGCCGCGACATCGTCAGGAACTTCCTCGGATGATCAAGGACGCGCTGGCACGGCTGCTCGACGGCCACGACCTGACGCGCGAGGAGTCGCGCGAGGTGATGGACGCGATCATGTCGGGCCGGGCGACGCCTGCTCAGATGGGCGGCTTCCTCGTCGCACTGCGCCTGAAGGGCGAGACGGCCGAGGAGATCGCCGGCGCGGCCGAGGCGATGCGCGCTCACGTCGTGCCCGTACATCCGAAACGCGACGACCTCGTCGACACGGCCGGCACCGGCGGCGACGGCGGCAAGACGTTCAACATCTCGACCGCGGCGGCGCTCGTGGCCGCTGCCGCGGGTGCCGGAGTCGCGAAGCACGGCAATCGCTCCGTGTCGTCGCTCTCGGGCAGCGCCGACGTCCTCGAGCAGCTCGGCTTCGACCTCCAGCTCGGACCCGAGCGGATCGCGGACTCGATCGACACGCTCGGCTTCGGGTTCATGTTCGCGCCGACACATCACCCCGCGATGAAGCACGCCGGTCCGGTGCGGAACGAGCTCGCGGCGCGCACCGTGTTCAACGTGCTCGGACCGTTGACCAATCCAGCCGGCGCACGTGCACAGGTCGTCGGCGTCTATTCCCCTTCGCTCGTCCCCGTGATCGCGGATGTGCTCGTACGGCTCGGTGCGCGACGCGCCTTCGTCGTGCACGGCGCGGGCGGCATCGACGAACTGTCGCCGGCCGGCCCGAACCTCGTCTGCGAGGTCGTGAACGGAGACGTGCACAGGCGCGAGATCGATCCGGAGGAGCTCGGAGTGCCGCGTTGCGATCCCGCCGAGCTCCGCGGCGGCACCGCCGAGGAGAACGCGCGCTGCATTCGCGAGGTGTTCGCCGGCGGGAACGGCGGCCGCCGCTCGGCCATCCTGCTGAATGCCGCCGGGGCGATCGCCGCGGGCGGCAACGCGGCCGATCTGCGCGAGGGCCTTGCCGCTGCGCGCGACGCTCTCGACTCCGGCGCGGCCGGCGAGCGGCTCGAACAGCTCATCGCGTTCTCGCAGGAGCAGGCATGAGATTCCAGGACGCGCTTGCCGCTTCCGGCTTCGGCGCGATCGCCGAGTTCAAGCGGCGCTCGCCCTCGGCAGGCGACCTGCGGCCCGACGGCGACGTCGCCGCCGTGGCCGAGAGCTACGAATCCGCCGGTGCCCGCGCGATGTCGATTCTCGTCGACGGGCGCTTCGGCGGTTCGCTCGACGACCTACGCGCTGCCCGGGCCGCGACGCGGATCCCGCTGCTCGCCAAGGGCTTCTTCTCGACGCCCGGCGAACTGCGCGAGCTGCGCGACGGCGGCGCGGATGCCGCACTCCTGATCCTGCGGGACCTCGACGACATCACCGCCGCCGAACTGCTCCGAGAGGCGCACGCCCTCGGCCTCGACACGCTCGTCGAGGCGCACGACGCGGACGAGGTCGCACGCGCCGTGGAACTCGACGCACAGGTGATCGGAATCAACGCGCGCGACCTCGGCACCTTCCAGATCGACCGCCGTGCGCAGCTGCGGCTCCTCGCCGAGGCGCCCCGCGATCGCGTGATCGTCGCGGAGAGCGCGATCGAGTCCCGGGCCCAGGCCGCTGAGGCAGAGCTGGCCGGCGCCCATGCCGTCCTCATCGGCTCGGCACTGATGCGCGCCGCCGATCCAGGTGCACGGCTCGGCGAGCTCACGTCGCGACCGCTCGTCAAGGTGTGCGGGCTGACACGACAGGACGACGTCGACGCCGCGGTCGCTGCGGGCGCCGACCTTGTGGGGTTCATCCTCGCCGACGAAAGCCCACGCAGGGCCGAGGCGATCCTCGACGCGCCCGACACCGTCCTCCGGGTCGCCGTGCTGGTCGGCGACCAGGTCGAAACCGGGGCCGACCTGGTCCAGCTCTATGAACGCGAGGACGGCCACCGCAGCCGGGACGCCGCGCTGCTGCGCGCCGGCGAACGAGTCGCGACCGTCGTCGACCTGCCGTGGGAACAGTCCGACGTGACCCACCTCGACCGCGCTCGTTCGACCCCCGGCCGCGTCATGCTCGCCGGTGGCCTCGCGCCTGAAAACGTCGCTGCGGCGATCGAGTCGGTCCGCCCCTGGGCGGTCGATTCGGCCCGCTCGACCGAGTCGACCCCCGGGGTCAAGGACCACCTCAAGCTGCAAGCGTGGATCGAGGCGGCACGGTGAGCACGTTCGGCGACTACGGCGGAAGGTACGTCCCCGAGACGTTGATTCCCGCGCTCGACGAGCTGACGGCGATGTGGGAATCGCTCCAAGACGACGAGAGCTTTCACGCGGAGCTCGACGCCCTCCTCACCGGCTACGCGGGCCGTCCCACGCCGCTCACCCGCGCGGCTCGCTTCGCTCCGGGCAAGCGCGTGTACCTGAAACGCGAAGACCTTCTGCACACGGGCGCCCACAAGATCAACAACGCACTCGGACAGGCCACGATCGCGCGGCGGCTCGGCAAGCAGCGCATCATCGCCGAGACCGGAGCCGGCCAGCACGGTGTGGCGGCCGCGACGGTGTGTGCCCACTTCGGTCTCGACTGCGTGGTCTACATGGGCAGCGAGGACATGCGGCGCCAGGCGCCGAACGTCGAGCGGATGCGCCTGCTCGGCGCCGAGATCGTGCCCGTCGAGTTCGGGACCCGCACGCTCAAGGAGGCGACGAGCGAGGCGATTCGCGACTGGATCGCCAACGTCGAGACCAGCTACTACCTGATCGGCTCCTGCGTCGGCCCGTCGCCGTACCCGGAGATCGTGCGCGAGTTGCAACGCGTGATCGGCCGTGAAGCGCGGGAGCAGTTCCTCAGTGCCGAAGGACGGCTCCCGGACGCCGTGATCGCATGTGTCGGCGGCGGCTCGAATGCGATCGGCATGTTCGCCGACTTCGTCGACGATCACGACGTGGCGCTGATCGGCGTCGAGGCGGCCGGAGCGGCGTCCCTCGGCGACGGACGGCCCGGCGTTCTGCACGGAGCACGGTCGTCGCTGCTCGCCGACGAGGACGGACAGATCCTGGACGCCCATTCGATCTCGGCCGGGCTCGACTACCCCGGCGTCGGGCCGGAGCATGCACAGCTGCGCGATACGGGCCGCGCGCGGTACGTGACGTGCACCGACGACGAAGCGGTCGCCGCCTTCCACCGCCTCTGCGAGACCGAGGGAATCGTGCCCGCGCTCGAGTCGTCGCATGCGCTCGCACGGGCGCTCGACACCGACGCCGAGCTGATCGCGGTCTGCCTGTCGGGCCGCGGCGACAAGGACCTCGCAGAGGTGCTGGCTCGATGAAGAAGCTCGTCGTTTACCTGATGGCAATGCCCGAGACGCCGGCGCTCGCCTCGACCGCGATCGAGGCGGGAGCCGACATCGTCGAGCTCGGCTTCCCGTTCTCGGACCCGCTGGCCGACGGACCGGTGATCCGGCGTGCAGGCGAGCGCGCGCTCGCCGCCGGGATGCGCACGCGCCGCTGCCTCGACGTGCTCGCCGAGACGCGCGCACGTCTCGACGTTCCTCTGATCCCGATGACGTACTCCTCGATCATCGACGCGTACGGCTGGGAGCGCTTCACCGACGATGCGCGGCACGCGGGAGCGACCTCGTTGATCGTCGCCGACCTGCCTGCGGACGTGCGGCCGGAGACCCGCCGGATACAGCTCGTCGCGCCGACGTCGACGGACGCACGCCTTGGACTCGCGGCGGCGACGACCGACGGCTGGCTGTATCTCGTCACGGTGACCGGAACGACCGGCGCCCGGACCGCGCTCGCCCCCACCCTGGCCCCGCTGGCCGCGCGTGCGCGCGGCATCACCGATCTCCCGCTCTACGCCGGCTTCGGGATCTCGACCGCCGAGCATGCCCGCGCCGCAGCCGAGCTCGTCGACGGAATCGTGGTCGGCTCGGCCGCGGTCGACGCGGCGGAGGAAGGTCCTCGAGAGCTCGCGGCGCTGGTCTCGTCTCTCCGAGCCGGGCTCGACGCAGTAGCGTCACCGGTATGAACGCTCGCGTCCGCGTGGCCTGCGTGCAGGCGGAGCCGGTGATCTTCGACCGCGACGCGACGATCGCGAAGACAGCGACCCTCGCACGCGAGGCGGCGGCCGGCGGAGCGGAGCTCGTGCTCTTCCCCGAGACGTTCGTCCCCGTGTACCCATCGAATCGCTGGGTCCGTCACCTCGCTCACGGATCGTCGGCGAACGGTCTCTTCGCCCGACTGCTCGAACAGTCGGTCGAGGTACCGGGGCCGTACGCCGACGCGCTCGGCGCGATTGCGCGCGAACACGGTCTCTGGCTCGCCGTCGGTGCGAACGAGCGCGAGCGTGGGACGATCTACAACGCACTCCTCCTCTTCGGGCCGGACGGCAGGCTCGCACTTCACCATCGCAAGCTCGTCCCGACGAACCACGAGCGGCTCGTCTGGGGACTCGGCGACGGCCGCGGCCTCGAAACGGTGGACACCGGCTCCGCCCGCGTCGGCGGCCTCATCTGCTGGGAGAACTTCATGCCGCTCGCACGCTTTGCGCTGTACGAGCAGGGCGTCGAGATCTACCTGGCGCCCACGGCAGACGACAGCGACGACTGGTCCGCGACGCTTCGCCACATCGCCCGCGAATCTCGCGCGTTCGTCCTCTCCTCCGGCTCGTTCCAACGCGCCGCGAGCTATCCGGACGACGTACCACTCGCCGAGGGCCCCGAACTGCTCGACCGCGGAGGGTCGGCGATCCTGGCGCCCGACGGCTCGTTCCTGGCCGGCCCGCTGTGGGACGAGGAGGGGATTCTCTTCGCCGACCTCGACCCGTCGGTCCTGCACGCCGCACGCCAGCGCTTCGATCCGGCCGGCCACTACCATCGGCCCGACGTGCTCTCGCTCCAGCGAAACGTTCCGTCGCCGGAGCGGGAATGACCTCGGCCACGGTGGTCGGCGCGGGCGTCTTCGGCGCCTCGACGGCGCGCGAGCTCGCGAAACGCGGCTGGGACGTCACACTCGTCGAGCAATACGTCCCCGGCACGGTGCGCTCCGGCTCGGGGGGCGACACACGCCTCTTGCGCGCGGCGCACGGCAGCGTGGGGTGGTACACGGATCTCGCCTGGCACAGCCGGCGACTGTGGCTCGAGCTCGAGGAGGAGCACGCCACTCGGCTCTTCGAGCCGGTCGGGGTGGCGTGGTTCGCGTACCGCGACGACGGCTTCGAAGCCGAGAGCCGCGCGACGCTCGAAGCAGCCGGCATCCCGTGCGAATGGCTCGACCCCGACGAGGCGCACAGGCTCTACCCGTCGTTCGGCGGCGACGACCTCCATGCCGTGCTGTTCGAGCCCGAGGCGGGAGTGCTCCATGCCCGGCGCGCGACCCAACTCCTCGTCACCGATGGCGAGCGATACGGCGTGCGCCTCCAGCCGGGCCGCGTCACGCCCGCAGACCATGCCTCGAGCGACGTCGTCGTCTGGGCCTGTGGTGCGTGGCTGCCGCAGTTGTTCCCCGAGCACGTCGACCTGCAAATCGCCCGCCGCGACGTCTACTTCTTCGGTGCCGATGCCCGCTGGCAGGGAACGCCCGGCTTCTGCGACTACGACGCACCGTTCTACGGGCACGGTGAGATCGGCGGGCTCGGCGTCAAGATCGCACCGGACACGTCGAGCGGCGAGATCGACCCCGACCGCCTCGAACGCCTGCCGCTCGAGCGCCTCGCAGCCGAAGCCCGCGCGTACGCGGCGCGGCGATTCCCGGCGCTCGCCGACGCACCGATCGTCGGCTCTCGCGTGTGCCAGTACGAGCTGACCGGTGACACCCACTTCCTGTTCGCCCCGCATCCCGAACGCGCGGGCTGGTGGCTCCTCGGCGGAGGCTCAGGGCATGGCTTCAAGCACGGCCCGGGGCTCGGCGAATACGTCGCCGACTGCGTCGAGGGCCTGCGGCAGCCCGAGCCGTTCCACGCGCTCGGCCCTCGGACGGGCAACGCCGGCCTGCGCACCGCGGTTCGCGGCTAGTCCTACGTACTAGGGCTCTCGCGACTCGAAGGCGAGCATCAGCTTGCGCAGGAGCTTGTTCAGCTGCTGCTGCTCGGTCCTCGTCAGTGCCGAGGCGAAGAACGCCTCGCGGCGCGCCGCGATCCCCGCCGTGCGGTCCCAGGCGGCCTTCCCCTCCGGCGTGAGCTCGACGACGATCGCGCGACGGTCCTCGGGGTCGGGGAGCCTGCGGATGAAGCCCTTTTGCTCCAGGCGGTCGAGGCGGCTCGTCATCGCCCCACTCGACAGCTCGAGGTCGGCAGCGAGCTCCCCGGGCGAGCTGCGGTGATCGGCGCTCGACACCCGCAGTCTCGACATCACGTGCCACTCGGGCGACGTCAGGTCGAACTCGGTGAGAACGGTCTCCATGCCCTTCTTGATGCGCCGGTTGAGCCCGCCGATCCGGTCGACGATGCCCTCGACCTCCAGCTCGATGTCCGGGTGCCCCAGGTCTTCGACCCTGTCGAGAAAGCGATCGACGTGGTCACGTTTCGGCTCCGCCATCTGTGGCGCACATCTTGACAGCAAAAGTCTTGACGTCAAGAGGTTCTACTGCTAGTCTCTCGATATCGAGATATTTGAGGCGGAGAGACCTGGATTGCCGATGACACAGGGGTTCGCCGAGAAAGACAGGGGGTTCGCCGATGAGACCCAGTGACCCGACTACGACCAAGATCTTGAGCGACGCGCACGTGGAGTCGCTCCGCGGCGGCGGACGCAGGCGCGCCGGCTTGAGGCGCGTTCCGCGGCGGAATTAGGGACCGCTAGCCGCCGCACCGGGGGGCGCAGAACGGGTGTCCGGTACCGAGGGGTGCCGGGCACCTGCCCTCTTCTCTTCGTCGCGAGCCCTACTCGGGCCAGAAATCCTCGATGTTCTCCGTGTCGCCCATCGGATCATCGATGCGGCGGGAGACGATGACGATCTCGGCATCCTCGGGCTCGTCGTTCCAGATCCCACGCCAGGTCTCGGGCGGGATCCGAATCGCCTCGTGCTTGCCGAGCTCGACGATCTCGTCGTTCAGCTTGAACTGCAGCTTCCCACTCAGGACGAGGACGATCTCCTCGAGCGTCTTGTGGCGATGCCCGTACGACCCTTTGCTCCCGGTGTGCTGTGGCATCCGCCGGTGCGTGATGGCGACCTGCTCGGCGCCGATCGCATACGTGATCCCGCGCATCTCGCCGGGGTAGTCACCCAGCCAATCGTCGACGTCGTCCAGTTGCACGATCTGGTAGTCGGCCACCGTCACCCTCCTCGCTGTCGAACCTGACGCTGCTGCGAGTATCGAACACATGTCGACGGCCACGCGCAACCGCCTCATCCTCGTGACGTGCATCCTCGGGACGTTCGTCGCGTTCCTCGACGCGAGCGTCGTGAACGTCGCTCTGCCCGCCATTCAGGACGATCTGGGCGGCGGCCTGGCGCTACAGCAGTGGGTGGTCGACGCCTACCTGCTCACCCTCGGGTCGCTGATCCTGGTCGGCGGCTCGCTCAGTGACCTCTTCGGTGCGCGACGAATCTTCCTGATCGGGATCATCAGCTTCGGCGTGACGTCGGCCCTGTGCGCCGCTGCGCCGGACGGAAACACGCTGATCGTGGCGCGCGGCCTCCAGGGAGCCACCGGTGCGCTCCTCACCCCCGCCGGGCTCGCCGTGATCACGACGACGTTCAAGGGCGAGGAGCGCGGTGCGGCGATCGGCATGTGGACGTCGTGGACGGGCATCGCATTCGTGGTCGGACCGCTCGTCGGCGGCTGGCTCGTCACGCATACGACGTGGCGCTGGGTGTTCATCATCAACATCCCGTTTGCGCTCGTAACCGCGGTTCTGGTCGCCACCGTCGTGCCGGTGATCGAACGCGTCGGGGCGCGGCCGCGGGTCGACTCCGTCGGCGCTCTGCTCTGCACGGCCGGCCTCGCCGGCCCGGTCTTCGCGCTGATCGAGGCACCGCAGCGCGGCTGGGGCGATCCGGTGATCGTCGTGACGCTCGTGGGTGGGATCGCCGTGTTCGCCGCGTTCATCATCTGGGAGCAGCGCACGACGAGTCCCATGCTCCCGCTGCGGCTGTTCAGCCGCCGCAATTTCTCCTTCGCCAACCTCGAAACGCTCGCGGTCTACGCAGGGCTGTCGACGCTGACGTTCTTCCTCGTGCTCTTTCTGCAGCAGCTTGCCGGGTACTCGGCGGTGCAAAGCGGCCTCGCGCTGCTGCCGATCACAGTCGTGATGTTCGCGCTCTCCCCGCGGGTCGGGCGGCTCTCGATGCGATTCGGGCCGCGCCTCTTCATGGGCGTGGGGCCGTTGATTGCGGGGGCGTCGCTCATCTGGCTGACCCGCCTCGGTCTCAACTTCTCCTACTGGACCGAGCTGTTTCCCATCCTGCTCGGGTTCTCGCTCGGCCTGGCGATGATCGTCGCGCCGCTGACCGCGACGGTTCTCGCCGACGCGAGCGAGGTGGACGCCGGAATCGCAAGCGGCGTCAACAACGCCGTCGCACGCATCGCCGGTCTGCTCGGCATCGCGGTGGTCGGCGCCGTCGTTGCGACGGGTGGCCAGAACACACTCGACCTGTCAGGGTTCCACCTGTCGATGGCGATCACGGCCGGCCTCATCGCCACGGGCGGCGTCATCGGACTCGCCGGGATACGAAAGACGACGTGAGCCACGACGCTGCGGAAATCTGCTTCGACCACGTGACGAAGCGCTATGCAGGGCGCAACGAGGCGGCCCTGGACGACCTGACCTTCGAGATCCCCGCCGGGACGTTCTGCGTGCTCGTCGGGCCGTCCGGCGGCGGCAAGACGACAGCGCTCAAGATGGTCAACCGTCTCATCTCGTTCGACTCCGGCGACATCACGATCGACGGCCGCTCGGTGACCGACCTGCCGCTGGTCGAGTTGCGGCGCGGGATCGGCTACGTGATCCAGCAGATCGGCTTGTTTCCCCACATGACGGTCGGCGAGAACGTCTCGACCGTGCCCAGGCTGCTCGGTTGGGACAAGCGCCGCACCTCCGAGCGTGCCGCCGAGTTGCTGGAGCTCGTCGGGCTCGACGCGGCGGACGCCACGCGCTATCCGTCGCAGCTGTCGGGTGGCCAGCGCCAGCGTGTGGGCCTTGCGCGCGCGCTCGCGGCCGACCCGCCGGTGCTCCTGATGGACGAGCCGTTCGGAGCGCTCGACCCGATCACGCGCCTCCGCCTGCAAAACGAGCTGCGCCGTCTGCATCGCGAGGTGGGCAAGACAGTGATCTTCGTCACCCACGACATCGACGAGGCGATCAAGATGGGTGACCGAATCGCGATCCTGCGCCAGGGTGGCATCCTCGCGCAATACGACACGCCCGACGCGATCCTCGCGCACCCGGCCGACGACTTCGTCGCCCAGTTCATCGGCGAAGATCGCGCACTCCGCCGCCTGGCGCTCCGCACGCTTGCCGACGTGAAGCTGCAGCCGAACGTCACTGAGATCGAGCCCACGACGACGGTGCCGTCGTCGACGACGATCCGGAACGCTGTCTCGTTGATGCTCGAGAACGACACCGACGAGGTGCTCGTCGCCGACGATGGAGTCGTCCATGGTGTCTTCCATCTCGGCGACGCGGGAGGCCTGCTATAGCCGGTCCTGTCATCCCGAAGTTCGGCGAGGGGAGCTCGTGCGTCACGGGCGACCACACGTTCTGCCCGGACTGGGTGCGCGAGCACTGGCACGACACACTTGGACCTGCGCTCGTGCAGCATCTCGAGCTGACGGCGATCGCAATCGGCATCGGCTTCACCCTTGCGTTCATCCTCGCCCTGCTTGCGCATCGGCTGCCGCACGTCGAGCAGCCCATCGGTGTGGGCTCCGCGCTCCTCTACACCATCCCGAGCCTCGCGCTGTTCCAGCTGCTCGTGCCGTTTACAGGCATCACCCGGACAACCGTCGAGATCGCACTCGTCTCGTACACGCTCGTGATCCTCTTCCCGAACATCCTCGCGGGCCTGCGCAGCGCTTCACCGGATGTGCTCGAGGCCGCGGACGGGATGGGCTTGACGCGGCGGCAGGTGCTGTTGCGCATCGAACTGCCGCTGGCGGTTCCCGCGATCATCGGCGGCCTGCGAATCGCCGTCGTCTCGACGATCTCGATCGCGACGATTGCCGCGTTCCTGCTTCCGGAGGGTCTCGGCTATCCGATCTTCCTCGCCCTCAAGGAGCCGATTCCGTTCAAGACCGAGATCTATTCCGCGGGCCTGCTGGCGGTCGGCCTGGCGCTCGCGTGCGACCTCACCCTCGTCGCAATCCGGCGCGCTCTCGTCCCCTGGAGCCGCACATGACCCTTGGCGATGCAGCCAACCTGCACACGTTCGTCGACGCGGTTCGGTTCATCGGGGATCATCCGAGCTTCCTCGCGACGAAGGCGCTCGAGCAGCTCGAGCTCTCGGCGGCGGCACTCGGTCTTGCGCTGCTCGTCGCGCTGCCGCTCGGAATCGTTCTCGGGCACCGGCATCGCGGCTCCGCGCTCGCGATCGGGACCTCGATCTTCGGGCGTGCGCTCCCGAGCCTCGTGCTGATCGCGGCGTTCCTGACCGTCCTCGGGATCGGTTTCCTCAACAACATGGTCGCGCTGGCCGTGCTCGCCTCCGGCCCGATCCTGACGAACGCCTTCGACGGCGTCGACGGCGTCGACCGCGATGTCGTCGAAGCCGCCCGCGGGATGGGCATGACCGGGGGCCAGATCCTGCGACGCGTCGAGCTGCCCCTCGCGATTCCCCTGCTCTTCACGGGTATCCGGGTAGCCGCCGTCACGGTCGTCGCAACCGCCCCGATCGCCGCGATCGCAGGGGGCGGCGGCCTCGGCGACATCATCGTCAACCAGGCGAGCTACCGGCTCTCGGGCGTGATCGGCGCCTCGCTGCTGGTCATGCTGCTCTCCGCGGCGGTCTTTCTCTGCCTACTCGGAGTGCAGGTTGCCGTAACGCCCAGGGGTCTTCGGAGTACTAGTCTCGTCGATAACTCGACACGTCTCGAAAGGAGTTGAAGTGATCCGTAAGCACACGCGCCGTGCCGCCAAGGCGGCGTTCGCGATCTCGCTCGGTGTCGCGATACTCATCGGCTTGTATGCGGCCGCCTTCGCGCGGCCGGCCCAGTCCGCGGGGACGACAGTCATCCTCGGCACCAAGAACTTCCCCGAGGAGTACATCCTCGGTCAGCTGTACAAGCAGGCGCTCGAAGCGAAGGGCTTCTCGGTCACCTACAAGGAGAACATCGGTTCGACCGAGCTGATTCAGACCTCGCTCACCAGCGGCAAGATCAACATGTATCCCGAGTACACGGGTGTGATCGTGCAGGACGTCTTCCACCACAAGCTCTCGGCGAAGACGGCCGCGGGCACGTACAAGCTCGCGCAGCAGCTCGAGGCCACGAAGGGCTTCACGCTGCTCAATGCGACGCCGTTCTTCGACACCGACGTCCTCGCCGTCACGAACGCGACCGCGAAGAAGTACGGGCTGAAGTCGGTCGGCGACCTGAAGAAGGTCGGCAGCTTCAAGCTCGGCGGCTTCCCGGAGTGCAAGACGCGAAACACGTGTTTCCTGGGCTACACGAAGATGTACGGGATCACGAAGGCGACCTTCCTGCCCCTCGCGGGAATCTCGGCCTACGCGGCGCTCGACGCCGGGACGGTGCTCGCCGCCGACGTCTTCTCCACCGATCCGCCGCTCGGAAAGGGTTCGAAGTACACGGTGCTCGCCGATCCGAAGCATGTGACCGGCTTCCAGAACGTGGCACCGATCGTCAAGACCTCGGTCGCGACAGCGCTCGGCTCGAAATTCACCTCGACGGTGAACGCCGTCTCGGCGAAGCTGACGCAGAACGCGATCGTCGCGATGAACAAAGCGGTGATCGTCGACAAGCAGTCGGCGGCCAAGGTTGCGAAATCGTTCCTGAAGGCGAACGGTCTCGCCTGATTCGCTGACGCACGTTGTCGTTCTCGGCGGAGGGTCGACCGGCGAGCATTTCGTCGGCGCCCTCCGTCGGCTCGACACCACGTCGCGGGTGACTGTCGTCGAGCGGCGTCTCGTCGGCGGGGAGTGCTCCTACTTCGCCTGCATGCCGACGAAGACGATGCTGCGCGCCCCAGAGCTCGTCGCCGCAGCGCAGAACACGCTCGGGGCGGTCGAGGGCGCGACGCTCGACGCACAACGCGCGTTTGCGTGGCGTGACGTCGTCGCCGAGCGCGACGACAGCTCGCAGGTCGAATGGCTCAAATCGCGAGACGCCGAGCTCGTGCGCGGCGACGCGGTCGTCCGGAGGCCGGGCATGCTCGAGGTCGACGGCGAGGAGCTTCGCTACGACCGGCTGGTCCTCGCCACGGGCTCGTCGGCCGCGATCCCGCCGATCGAGGGTCTCGACGCGATCGAGTACTGGACGAACATCGAAGCGACCCAGACCCTCGAAGTGCCGGAGCGGCTGCTCGTGCTCGGCGGCGGCCCGGTCGGCTGCGAGCTCGCGCAGTTCTTCCAGCGGGCCGGCTCGCAAGTGACGATCGTGCAATCGGACGACCGCATCCTGTCCCGCGTCGACGCCGACGCGGCCGCTCTGGTCGCGGACTCGCTGCGCGCGGACGGCATCGAGATCCGGCTGGCGGTCCGGGCCGTGAGCGTGACAAGTGCCAAGTTGGCACTAAGTGACGGCAGCGAGATCGAGTTCGACCGGCTCCTCGTCGCCACCGGCCGGCGGCCGAACACGGCCGGCCTCGAGCCGCTCGGGCCTGTCGGGCTCGAGATCAGCCGCCGCGGCATCGAGGTCGATGCGCGCATGCGCGCGGCCGAGAACGTCTGGGCGCTCGGCGACGTGACCGGGATCGCCCCGTTCACCCACGTCGGCAAGTACCACGCCCGCATCGCCGCATACGACATGGACGGCCGCGACGTGCGGGCCGACCACCGCGCGGTGCCGGCGACGATCTTCACCGATCCGCAGGTGGCGATGGTCGGCGACACCCAGGGTGGCGTCAGCTCGACCTGGGACCTCCGGTCCGTGTCACGCCTCTCCACCTACGAACGGCCGAAGCGGCCGGGGCTGATCAAGGTCGTCGCCGATCCCGACCGGCGCGTCCTCAAGGGCGCCGTCGCGGTCGGCCCGGAGTCGGGCGAGTGGCTCCAACAGCTGACGCTCGCGATCCGGGCCGAGACGCCGATCGACGTGCTGCTCGACGTCATTCAGCCGTATCCGACCTTCAGCGAAGGCGTGTTCCTCGCGCTGCGCGAGCTGAACCTGGACCTCTAGCGCCGGCGCGTCACACTTTCGTGTGTCAGACGTGAGTCTGACTCTTGTCTGACTCGTGTCTGACGTGAGTCTGACTCACGTCAGACGTAGTGCTAGGGCAGGCGCTCGCCGGTGAGCCGAGCCGTTGCGAGCGCGACGAGCAGGAGCGAGCGCCGCAAGGCCGACGAACCACGACGAGACCTCGCGCGTGGCGGACTTCGTCGCGATGCTCGCTCCGAGCTGCTTGTAGATCGACTGCACCTTGGACGCCGACTTAGCTTGGTACGCCTTGCCGTCGGTCGCCTTTGCGATCGCCGCGAGCGTGACCGGATCCGGCCGCACCGGGAAACGGCCGTTGCCGCCGAAGCCGCCGCCCCCGAAGCCGAAGGCGCCGCCGTTGAAGCCGAGCGAGCCGTTCTTCGTCCCGAGCGCGACCGTGAAGACGCGAATGCCCGCCACATGCGCGCGTCCCGCACCCTCCAACGGCGTCAGGATCCCGCGCGTCTGCGCCCCGTCGGAGAGCAGCACGATCGCGCCGGGCACCTTGCCGTCCTTGCCTCTCGGCACTCCGGCGAGAGCCGTCTTCGCAACCTGGACGGCCAGCGCGAGGCCGTCGCCGATCGCGGTTCCGGCCTCTGGCACGAGCAGGTCGATCCCTTCGTGGAGGATGGTGCGATCGGTCGTCGGGACGACGAGCTCGTCCGCGCTGCTCGAGAACGAGACGAGCCCGATCTTCACCCCTTTCGGGACCTTGTCCGAGAAGATGCCCATCGCCGCCTGCGCGGCGCCCAGCCGGGACGGCTTGACGTCGGCGGCGCGCATCGAGCCCGAGACGTCCACGAGCAGGACGATCGTCGCCTTGTCGGACGGGACCGACACCTTCGCCGTCGGACGTGCGACCGCGACCGAGGCGAACGCGAGCGCCAGCAGGAAGAGGAGGAGCGGCAGCCAGCGGAACGGCCTGCGGCGCTTCGGCGCGACCGAGGCGAGCACGTCGAGGTTCGTGAACGCGACGGCATAGCGAGAACGCCTGCGGTCGAGCCAGAGGGCGAACGCCAGCGCCGCGGGCACGACCAGCAGGACCGCCAGGAGCCACGGCGAGGCGAAGCTCACGGCGCGCACACCGCCCCGACCTGGACGATCGCGTGCACGTCGATCGACAGGCCGTCGGTCGCCGTCGCCGTCACGACCACCTGCCGCCCGGCGGTCGTGCGGGTGACGTGCACGAGCGTCCCCGCGCCGAGATGCGGCGGCTGCTTCACGCGGAACGCAGTCGCCTGCCAGGAGTCGACGAGCTTCTCTCCCGCCAGGCAGGAGACCTTCGCGAACTTGAGCTGCCCGGGCCCGATGATCACGATCCGGGAGCGGAGCTCGAGCGAGGGCCCGACCGGCGTCACGCGGGCCGAGACGGTCGATCTCCCGCCCCCGCCCTGCGTCGGCACGCAGCCGAGCAACGGCTGAAACACCTGCGTGCGCTTCGAGATTGAGACGGCGCGGAAGAGTGCGTACCTCGTGGTCGTCACGCCCGGGGAGACGGGTGCCCCGAGGCGCGCGTCGAATCCGACGCGCACGTCACGCGAGGTCGCCTGCGCGTCGAGCCCGGCCACGATGCTGCGGCCGTTCGGGCACGAGAGCAGGAACTCGGAGGTCCCGCCCGCCGGGACGAGCACCCACGGGCCCGGCACGCGGATGCACGCAGTGATGCCGCGGCATTCGTTCGTCGCGGCTCCGGCAGTCGACGCCAGGAGCCCGAGCGCCGCCAGGACGGTGACGACTGCGATCTTCATACGAGCCTCCGGAACCAGATGCCCGAGACGAAGGCGCCCGCCAGCAGGAATGCGAGCCCGCCTGCTGCAGCGGCCGACGTGACCTCGATCGTCTTGTGCGTGTGCCCCACCCGCGAGCCGAGCTCGTCGAATGTCGTCGCCGGGTCGACCGCCGCCACGCCGGCGACGAACCGGCCGCCGCTTCCGCGGGCGATCCCCTGCATGACGGCCGGCTGCACGGGCACCTGGATTCGCTCGGTGAAGCCGCCCTTCAGCTGCTGGTTGACGACCCCGTCGGGAGTTCCGAGCGCGATCGCCGTCACCGGGATGCCCGCGCCGTGCGCGAACTGCGTCGCCTGCTCGGGCGTGACGCGCCCGGCGGTCTGGCCGCCGTCGGAAAGGATGACGATCACCGCCGGAGGCCGTCTCGCGCCCGGCGTCCTGGGAACGGTCTTCGCCACCCTGACCGCACGCGCGACGGCATCGGCCAGCGCAGTGCCTTGCGGCCCGCTCTGCGCGCGATCGAGCGCCGCACGGGCGAGCGCCGTGTTATGGGTGGGCGGCGTGACGAGGGTCGTGTGGTCCGAGAAGGTGATCACTGCCACGCGGTACCCCTTCGGCAGCTTGTCGAGGTACTCGTCGGCAACCTTTCGCGCAGCGCCGAGACGGGTCGGCTTGGAATCGCGGGCGGCCATCGAGCCGGACACGTCGACGACGAGCACGGCGGTCGCGTCCTCGCGCTTGACGCGAACCTTCGCCTGCGGGCGCGCGAAGCCGACGAGGAGGAGCACGCCGCCCAGCAGGAGGAGCGCCGTCGGGAGGTGGCGCCGCCACGCCGAGGGGCGATCGACCATGTTCTCGAGCAGCGCGGGCTGCGCCCACGCGCCGGCCCGCTGGTCGCGCCTGCGCTCGAACCAGATGTACGCGCCCACGACGAGCGGGACCGTCAGCAGCCAGACGAGCGCGCTCGGGTGGAGGAAGCTCATCGCACCCGCTTTCCGCGGCGGAGAAATGCCGCCAGCGGACGCAGCCAGTCGCCGTCCGTCGACAGTGCGACATGACCGACGCCTGCGGAGGCGAAGCTCGACTGCAGGGCCTTGCGCTCGGCGGCGGCAGCCTCGGCGAAGCGGCTCCGCAGCTTGGCATCGCCCGTGTCGACTCGCAGCTGCCGCCCGGACTCGGGGTCGACGAGCCGCAACTCGCCGACGTCGGCGAGCTCCTGCTCACGGGGATCGCGAATCTCGGCGGCCAGGACGGTGTGCCGCCCAGCGAGCCGGAGCAGCGGAGGACGCCAGTCGAGCGGCCCGCGAAAGTCGGAGACGACGATCACCAGCGAGCGCTGCGTCGCGACCCGGTCGGCGAGCTCGAGGGCCGAGCGCAGCGAGCCGTTGCCACCCGCGGGCAGCTCGCGGAGCAGCCGGAGCGTCTCGAGCAGCGCACGTCTGCCCTGGCGCGGCCGCTCGACGACCGCCTCCATGCCGAACGCGATCGTGCCGAGGCGGTTGCCGCGGCGCGTGGCGGCATAGCCGACCGCGATGGCGACGCCCTCCGCGATGTCGGCCTTCCGTCGGTCACCGGTGCCGAACGCCATCGAGGCGGACGCGTCGAGCACGAGCCACGTGACGAGCACGCGCTCGGCGAGCTCGACGCGAACGTGCGGCTGACCGGTCCGGGCGGTCACGTTCCACTCCATGCGGCGGACGTCGTCGCCGGGCTCGTACGCCCGTACCTGCCACAACTCGCTCCCGACGCCGGCGAACGCCGAGCGGTAGTCGCCGGCGAGGAGTCCGTCCACGCGGCGGCCCACCGACAGCTCGAGGGCGCGGAGCGACGCCGACGACAGCGGGCCCGGCCCTGGCCGCGCCGGTGTCCGAGTCGGAGCGAGCGGGTCGACGGCGGTGGCGGTCATGCGGCTTGTGTGCGGCGTCCCAGGTCGATCTGCGGCGTCGGCATCGTCGCGAGGACCGCATCGAGGATCACGTCCGGGGCGACCTCCTCGGCCAACGCACGGTACGAGAGCACGAGCCGGTGGCGGAAGGCATCGCGAACGAGCGCCTCGAGATCGGCGGGGACGACGTAGTCGCGTCCGCGGATCAGGGCGAGTGCGCGTCCTGCCGCAACGAGGCTGATCGGTCCGCGCGGGCTGGCGCCGTACGCGATGTAGTCCGCGACGTCGTCCAGGCCGTGTTCGCGCGGCTTGCGCGTCGCGGTCGCGACGTCGACGGTCCAGCTGATCAACGCCGGATCGACGAACACGTCGGCAGCCTGCGCCTGGAGGCGCTGGAGCTCCTCCAGGGAGAGGACCTGCTGCAACTCGGGCTCGGGCTCGAGCGAACGTGCGACGACGGTGAGCTCTTCGTCGTGAGCCGGATAATCGACGAGCACCTTGAGCATGAATCGATCGACCTGTGCCTCCGGCAACGGATACGTGCCTTCGGACTCGATCGGGTTTTGGGTCGCGAGCACGAGGAACGGGCTCGGCACCGGGAACGTGTTGTGACCGATCGTCACCTGATGCTCCTGCATCACCTCGAGCAGCGCGGACTGCACCTTCGCCGGCGCGCGGTTGATCTCGTCGGCGAGCAGGAAGTTGCAGAAGACAGGCCCGAGCTCGGTCTCGAAGTCGGTCTTGTCGGGCCTGAACACCCGCGTGCCGACGAGGTCCGACGGGACGAGGTCCGGCGTGAACTGCACGCGCTGGAACGACCCACCGAGCACGGCCGCCGTCGTCTTGATGGTGAGGGTCTTCGCGAGCCCCGGGACGCCCTCGATCAGGACGTGCCCTCCCGCGAGCAGGCAGACCAGTACCCGCTCGAGCATCTCCTCCTGGCCGGCGATGACCCGCCGGACCTCGAACAGGGCCTGTTCGAGCTTGCCGCCGACCTCTTCCACGCTCTCCTCCTCGCTCGGGTTCGGCCTAAGGTTTACCCAGGAACCTAAGAACTTCCCGTTAAGAGCCGGACTGCATCCCGCCAGTTTGCCCGCAATGCGAGCGCTTCGTCGCGCGACATCGCCGGCTCGAAGGTCTCGCCCACCGGGACCCGCACCGAGTGGCGTCCTGCGAGGGCAGCTGCGCCGAGCGCGGTCGTCTCACGCTCGGCGGCGACCTCGACGGGCACGCCGATCAGATCCGCCTGAAGCTGCATCAGAAAGCCGTTTGCAGCAGCTCCGCCGTCCGCTCGCAGCGTCGTCGGAGCGTCCGGGAGCGCGTCGACGACGTCCGCCACCTGGTGGGCGATCGCCTCGAGCGCGGCGCGGACGAGGTGCGCGCGCGTCGTGCCCCGCGTCAGCCCGCTGACGAGTCCGCGCGCATCGGGCTGCCACCAGGGTGAGCCGAGCCCGGTCAGCGCAGGCACGAACGACACACCGGCGGCCGAGTCGACGCTCCGCGCGATCGCTTCGCTCTCCGCGGCGCTCGCGAGCAGTCCGAGCCCGTCGCGGAGCCACTGCAGTGCAGCACCGGCGACGAGTACCGCACCTTCCAGCGCGTAGCCGTCCGCGGCGGCCGTCGCGAGCAGCCCGTGTGGCGGCGCAGGCACCTCGTCGCCGGCGTGGACGAGCACGAAGCTCCCGGTGCCGTACGTCACCTTCGCCTCGCCGCGCGTATGGCAGCCCTGCCCGAAGAGCGCCGCCTGCTGGTCGCCGGCGATCCCGCGGATCGGCAGCCTCCTGCCGAGCAGCTCTGCCTCGCCGAACTCCGCGTCCGAGCGGAGGATCGTCGGCAGCAGTGCGCGATCGACGTCCAGAAGCGCAAGCAGGTCGTCGTCCCAGTCGAGCGTGCGCAGGCCGCACAGCATCGTCCGTGATGCGTTCGTCGTGTCGGTCGCGTGCACCGCCCCCTGCGTGAGCTGCCAGACGAGCCACGAGTCGACCGTCCCGAAGGCAAGCCCGGGACCCGGGTGCTCCCGGAGCAGCCACTCGAGCTTCGTCCCCGAGAAGTACGGATCGGGCACGAGCCCGGTGCGCTCGCGGATCAGGTCCCCGTCGAGCGCCCGGCAGCGCTCGGCCGTGCGTCGGTCCTGCCACACGATCGCCGGCGCGACCGGACGGCCGGTCGCGCGGCTCCAGAGGATCGTCGTCTCTCGCTGGTTCGTGATCGCGACGGCCTCGACGCCGTCGAGCCCTGCTTCGGCTGCGGCCGCGAGCACGCTCTCCCAGATCTCGTCAGGGTCGTGCTCGACCCAACCCGGCTGCGGAAAGTGCTGGCGCAGCTCGACGTAGCCACGGCGGTGGACGCGGAGCTCCTCGTCGACGACCAGGCACGTCGTCCCCGTCGTGCCCTGGTCGATCGCGAGGATCACTCGTGAGAGCTGACGAACGCGAGCACGCGTCGCCAGGCGTCGTCGGACGCCTCGGCGAACTCGGCCTGCTTGCGATCGAAGAAGCTGTGCGGCGCGCCGTCGTACACGACGATCTCGTGCTCGACGCCTGCGCCGGCCAGCGCCTGCTCGAACGCAGCATTGTCGTCGGCGGTGATCCCGGCATCGTCGCCGGCCTGCAGCGCCAGAATCGGGCACTCGATCGCGTCGACGCGCTCCACGGCACTCGGCCCGCCGCGCTCCCGCGTCGGGGAGCCGTAGAACCCGGCCGAGCCGGCGAGCCCGTGACCCGACGCTGCTGCCGACCCACGACGCACGTCCGCCGAAGCAGAATCCGACGCTGAAGACGGTCCCGGTGCCGGCTCCGCGCAGCTGCTCGATCGCGGCTCGGGCGTCGGCCTGCACGCCGTCGTCGGTCGTCTGCTCGACGTGCGGCGTGTACTCGAACTCGTCGTCGCGCTCGCCGGTGCCGGCCGTGCGGCCGAAGTAGTCGAACGCGATCGCTGCGATCCCGCGCTCGGCGAAGCGAAGCGCCAGCTCCTCGTAGAAGCGATACAGGCCGCGCACGTCCGGATAGATGACGATGCCCTTTGCAGCCGGAGTCTCCGGCGTCGCGAGAAACGCGGCGAACCGGTTGCCGTCCGCAGCGGCCAGCGTGAGCCGGTCGTGCGAGACAGCCGCGCCGGCGATCGCGCGGACCGGAGGTGTGGAGTCGGTGTCGAAGCACATCTGCGGATCCTAGATGGCTGATCGGCAATTCAACGCAGACGACGGCAATCGCCGATCAACCATCTAGGAGGTTGGTTCTGCTGATCGGGGGTCGGCGGCCGAGCGCTGAGTGTCGCCTGTCGATGGTTGTAGTGGAAGAGCCAGCCGTCAAGGGCGCGGGTGCGTTCTTGGCTTGAGCGGTAGATGGCGCCGTAGGCCCAGCCGTTGATCAGGGTGCGGATGAAGCGTTCTGCTTTCCCGTTTGTTTGTGGCCGGTAGGGGCGGCTTCGGAGGTGGCGGATGCCGAGACTGCCGGCAGGCGAGGCGTGGACGGCGCCGCGGTAGCAGGAGCCGTTGTCGGTCAGGATGCGTTCGACGCGTGATGCCGTGCCGCCGGTAGTAGGCGATCGCGCGGCGGAGGAAGCCGGCGGCGGTTGAGGCTTTCTCGTCGAGCAGCACCTCGGCGTAGGCGAGCCGCCTGTAGTCGTCGACGGCGATGTGGACGTACTCCCAGCCGACGGTGTTGCGGCGTTTGCCCGCGGCGTCGCTGCGTTGACCGTTGTAGTGCTGGTACGTCGCCGTCGCGCCAGCGTTTGCCGGCGCCGCCCTTGATCCGGCCGAGTTTCTTGACGTCGATGTGGACGAGCTCGCCCGGCCGCGAGCGCTCGTAGCGGATAGCCGGCTCGAGACCGATCCGGCCGAGCCTGCCGACTCCGTTGCGGCGCAACACCACCGAGACGGTCGAGAGCGGCATCGCCAGCGTCTCAGCGATCTCCGCCGCCGTCATCCGCAGCTGCCGCAACGCGACGATCACCGCGACCCGCTCCGGCGGCGTGCGGTTCGCGACCCGCCGAGGCGCCGAAGAGCGATCAACGAGACCCGCTTCGCCGGCCGCCCTGTATCTACTCGACCCACTTCCGCGCACAGCGGACGCTGACCCCGACGCCTCGGCTGCCGCCGCGACCGTCCAGCCCTGCTCGACGCACCCGCACGGCCAACTCCCGCCGCCCGTTCCAACTGAGAGCCGCGTTACGGTGAAGCTTCATCCGGTGTCCTCCTTGGACTGAGGTGCCTTGGCAGCTCTCAGCCTCCAAGGAGGCCCGGATGAACCAACGTGCTTAGGACCCAGAGGACGGGAGCTCGGCGCGGATGCGCGTGCCGGCGCCTTTCGGGCTGTCGACGAACAGCGTCCCGTCGAGCGCCGCAACGCGGTCGCCGAGGCCCGGGAGCCCGCTGCCGGCGAACGGGTCCGCCCCGCCCCTGCCGTCGTCCTCGACGACGACGACGAGCTTGTCGCCGGTCTCGCGCACGCGGACAGCCGCGCGGCTCGCGTCCGCGTACTTGGCGACATTCGTGAGCGCCTCGGAGACGATGTAGTACGCAGCGACGGCGATCGGCGGCTCGATCGGCGCATCGGTGACGTCGAGCTCGACGGGGACGGATGCGCGCGCGGCGACCATCCGGAGGGCCGGGGCCAGCCCGCGCTCGGTCAGCGCCGACGGATGGATTCCCTGCGCGAGCCCGCGGAGCTCCTTGACTGCGGCCGCGAGCTCGTCGACGGCCGCGGAGAGCGTCTCCGACGGGTCGATCAGGCCGCGCTGGGCGCCGCGCAGCTGGACGAGCAGCGCGACGAGCCGCTGCTGCGCGCCGTCGTGCAGGTTCCGCTCGAGCCGCCGCCGCGCGTTGTCCGCCGCGGCGACGATGCGTGCTCGTCGACTGCCGGACCTCCGCTTCATGCCGCTTGCGATCGGTGATGTCGGTGCCGCTGATCAGGTACACCGGGCCGCTCGCGATCCGCGGCAGCGGCGTGCACGACCACGTGACGTCGATCGGCGTCCCGTCACGCTGCACCCAGCGTCCTTCGTGCTCCGATCGTGACTGGCTCCCGATCGAGGAGAGGACGCAGTCGCGCGCGGCTGCCCGCTCGCCGTCGGGCACGTACCGCTCCCAGAACAGGACGCCTCCTGTCTCCTCGGGCGCATAGCCGAGCGTCCGCTCGAACGCCTGGTTCGACGCATGCGGCCGCACGCGCCCCGTGTCGTCGACGAGGCAGATGAGGCTGGGCGCGTAGTTCGCGATCGCGTTGAGCAGCTCCCGCTCGCGCTCGAGCTCGGCGACCCGCTCGCGCAGCGAGGTCGTCGACCTGCCGGCCTTCTTCGACTTTGTCCGCCCGCGCGGCATCAGGCAGGCGGCCGCTCCTCGTACCGAGGCAGGCCGTCGTCGGGGATCGGCTCCCACGGGGCCGCGTACGCCACGAACTGCCGGTACTGCGGCCGGATGCCGGGATCGGAGTCGAACGTGCCGAGGCGCACGCTGTAGACGCCGTCGCTCGGCCGGGCTGCGGCTCCAGAGCGCGCCGCCGCAGGCCGAGCAAAAGCCTTCGGCCACCCGTTGTCCGGCGGCACCCACTCGCGGACGAGCTCTTCGCCGGCGACGATCCGCAGCGCCCCGGGAGCGAGCCGGGCCTGGGCCGAAGCAGCGGTGCCCGAGCGCCGCTGGCAGCGCGTGCAGTGGCAGTACGACGCCGAGATCGGAGCCTCGTCGATCTCGTACCGAACGCCGCCGCAGAGGCAGCCGCCAATCAGTCGCAGGTCGGCCATCGCTAGTAAGGGAGCTCGACGCCGCTGACGTCGATGCCGAGCGACCTCGCGAGGCGCACGCCGTTCTCCAGGTCTTCCTTGAGCATGCGGATGTCGGTCTCGCGCATCAGCGCGCCGATGAACTCGCGCGCCTTCGGCCGCCACAGCGCGTGCTGGGCGAAGAGCGGCAGCAGCCGGTTGGCGGCGTCGATGAGCTGCGTCTGAACCCTGCGGCCGGCGCCTTCGAGCAACACGCGCTCGTACGCCATCCCGGCGCCGTGGTGGATGCCGTCGTCGATCGCGAGGCGGTTGCAGAGATCCTCGAGCACCGTCCCGCGCGACGACCGGGCGATCATCCGGAAGCGCGGGATGATCAGGCGCTCGTAGAACACCTGCATCAGGAAGACCTTCTCCTCGAGCGTGTCCGCGTCGAGCGTCATGTGCGCGAGCTGGTCGAGGTACGGATCGCGCTCGGCCATGCCACCGGCCTCGTGGATCAGCTTCAGCCACGCCTCGGTGTGGCGCGACTCGTCCTGCACCATCGTCGTGTAGTAGAGCTTCGCCTCGTGGTCGGGCGCGATCGAGAAGAGCTGCGTCGCCATCTCGACCGCGAGCTCGTCGGCCTGGAGCTGCTGCGTGACCACCGAGCGCCAGAGGTCGCGGCGCCGCGCGAGCTTCTGCGGCGAGCCCTGGTACTCGGGGATCGGCGGGATCTCGCCCCACGGCAGGTCGCGCACCTGCCATTCGGCGCGCTTCGCGAGCTCGTAGTAGCGGTAGACGCCCTGGAGATCCCGCCCGTCGGTGCCCTCGGGCGCGATGGTCTGCTCGGCCGCTTCCATGTGCCAAGACTAACGCGCTGCCGACGCGACCTGGCGGCGGCCCAGGCTCTAGAAGAGGTGGCCCTGGACGAGGTTCTCGAGCGGCGCGTGCCGCACCGCCTCGCGGATGATGAACGCGACGAACCCGAGAGCTCGTGGCGGTGGACTGATGCGTCGACCGCTTCCTCGAGGCCCGAGCGGAGCGCGTGCGCGACCTTCGGCGGCGGCTGGCTCAGATGCTCACCGCTCTACGGGGCGAGCGAGACGACGAGTTCCTCCCTCGTCACGCCGAGCTTGCACGCAGCCCGTCCCAGGCCGTCGAGGACGATGCGCTGGGTCGTGCCGTCGATCCCGCCGCTCGGGAAGAGAGGACGGGCGCCGCACGGCGCGGCGACGTGGACCGAGGTCGTCCGGCTCGAGATGACGAGCTCGGCTGCGATCAGAACGAGTGCTGCCGCGAAGACGGCGATCAGGCGATTCACGATCTCTCCTTCGAGCCGCGAGCCCGACGGCCGCCGCCGCGAGCGCGAAGGCCGCACAGAGTGCGAACGACGTCCGGAACGCCTCCGCGACGGTGCGATGGACGGTGCCGACGAGCTGGTCACGTGTCCGGGCCAGGTCCTTGTCGCTGCCCGCGCCGTGGGCGTCGAACGGCGCGGCGAGATTCGGCAGCTCGCCGAGCGGGCGCGATGGAACGCCGAGCCGAGATCGAGCGCGACTGGGACCTTCTTCGTCAGCCCGACCGGAGCGTCGAGCACGATCGCGGTCGCCTGACGCTCCGCGCGGTGCGCCGCGGAGGGCAGCGTGTGGGAGAGCACCGGCGCGACGAGCGCCAGCGCCGCGACGAGGCCGAGGTGGCGCGCGCCGACGGTGACGAGCGCGTTTCGCTGCAGCGCCCCGCCCGCGAGCGCGCGCTCGGAGAGGACCGGCAGGGCCAGCCCGAGGCCGGTCCCGCAGACGGCGAGCGCGAGCAGCGGCAGAATCGCAGCCGCCGCGCGGCAACAGGGCGAGCGCCGCGAGCCCGAGTGCGACGAGCACGCTCGCCGGCGACGACCGAGACGTCGTCGCTCGGAGGCCGGATCAGCCGGCGGGAGACGAGGCTGCAGAGCGGCAGGGCGCTGACGACCGCGGCGCCGCGAATCGGCGAGTAGCTCCAGCCCGGGATCAGGAGCAGTACGGAGAGGAAGAGCGCGCCGACGAGCGCGCCGAAGAGCAGGCCGATCGACACGTCCGGCAACAGGTGCGCGGGGCCGTCGTCATCGCGGGGCGCCTCGGCCCGGCCGGGAACGAGCAGCGCCCCGAGCCCCAGCGCAGCGATGGGCACCTGGACGATGAAGATCGCCCGCCAGTCGAACACCTCGGTCAGGACGCCGCCGAGCGCGGGGCCGACTGCGACGCCGATGCCGGCGGCGCCGGCCCAGGTCTTGATCGTCTGCGTGCGCGAGCCCGTCAGAGCCTCCAGCACCCCGATGGAGCCGGCGAGCAGCACCGCGCCGCCCACGCCCTGGACGACGCGTGCCGAGATCAGGAACGTCAGGCCGTTCGCGGCCGCGCAGGCGGCGGAGGCCACCAGGAAGATCACGATCCCCGTGCCGTAGAGCACCCGGCTCGAGAAGCGCCGGCGGAACGGAAGCACGGCCAGGGCGGCCACGGCGACCGCCAGGTTGTAGGCGGTCAGCACCCAGCTCACGCCGACCACCGAGGTCGAGAAGTCGCGGTACAGCTGCGGGAGCGCGAGCGCGACGACGGACGAGTCTGCCGAGGCGGCGGCGACCGCGATCGTCACGCAGGCCGCGAAGGCGGTGCGCCGGCTCAGCACGCGCGGAGCGTACGCCTCAGCGCTGGTTCGACGCGTCCGGGAGCGAGCGGTAGAGCAGCTCCAGCCGCGCCGCCGTCTCCGCATCGGCGGGCGTGTAGGTGACGAGCCGTGTCCCGAGGCGCCGCCCGAGCCAGAGATACGTGTAGTCGAGCCGCAGCATCCCGGCCGTCGGATGACGGAACCGCTTGACTCGGCTCTCGGGCTCCTGCACGTCGTGTCGCGCCCAGACCTCGCCGAACTCGGACGACGCGCGCTGCAACCTGGCGACGAGAGCCTTCCATGCCGGCTCGGCGACATGCTCCGCCATCGAGACCCTGAACTGCGCCACCATCCGCGAGGCCGCGTCGTCCCAGTCCGGCAGCAGTCGCTTCCAGTGCGGGTGCGTGAAGATCAGCCACAGCGCATTGCGGTCCTCGACCGGCAGGTCGTCGAGCATCGGAAACGCGCTCGCCCACACCCGGTTCCACGCCAGGATGTCGTAACGGCCGTTGACGACCACGCCGGGAAAAGGCTCCAACCGGTCGAGCAGCAGCCGCGTCGTCG
This sequence comes from uncultured Thermoleophilia bacterium, assembly GCA_963708505.1. Classification (GTDB taxonomy): domain Bacteria; phylum Actinomycetota; class Thermoleophilia; order Gaiellales; family Gaiellaceae; genus PALSA-600. The sequence goes on along the minus strand of CAVPST010000006.1, from coordinate 272,902 downwards.
GCGGCAGCGAGGTCGTATCGGCCTCGATCGTCGTGTCCGTGGCGCCGGCCAGCGTGAAGAGGTGCGACCGCTCCTGCGCGTCGAAGAGGAGCGTCCGTGAGATCGCGTCGAGAACCTGGGCGGACGCGTTCACGTCCCGCCCCTGCTCGATCCACGTGTACCAGGTCACTCCTACGCCGGCGAGCTGAGCGACCTCCTCGCGCCGGAGCCCCGGCGTCCGCCGGCGCCGTGAGTGACGGAGGCCGACCTGCTCGGGCGTGATCCGCTCGCGCCGGCTGCGGAGAAACGCCGCGAGCTCGTGACGGCGGACCGCGTCCTGGTCGGCGTGCGAGAGCTCGATGGCGACGGCCATGGCTGGAGTATGCGTCATCTATTCCCGGCCAGAGGGGTGGCATTGATACCAGGATAACTGCGCTCTGGTACCAGGGTGGTGTCGGCGGCCATCATGGTCTCATGGCTCCAAGATCCGAACTGCACGCCGCTCGGCCTCGCGACGATTCTCGTCGGCGCATTTCTCTCGATTGCCGACTTCTTCATCGTCAACGTCGCACTCCCCACGATTTCTTCCGACCTGCACACCTCCTCGGCAACGCTCGAGCTGATCGTCGCGGGCTACGGGATCCCCTACGCCCTGCTCCTCGTCCTCGGCGGACGGCTCGGCGACCTTTATGGGCGCCGCCGGCTGTTCATGCTCGGCATGTCGTCGTTCACGCTCTTCTCGCTCCTCTGCGGCATCGCACCGACCGACGTGGCGCTGGTTGCGTTCCGCATCGCCCAGGGCGCATCGGCGGCCTTCATGGTCCCGCAGGTGCTCGCGACGATCCAGGCCTCGACGACCGGCCAGCGGCGCGCTCGCGCGCTCGGGCATGTTCGGCGCGACCGCGGGCGTGGCTGCGGTCGTCGGCCAGCTCGCCGGCGGCGCGATCGTCGCGGCGAACTTCGGCGGCGAGAGCTGGCGGCCGATCTTCCTCGTCAACGTCCCGATCGGCTTGGTCGGCCTCGTGCTGGCGTGGCGGAACGTCCCGTCGAGTCACGCCGAGAACGCCCCGCGCGTCGACGCGCTCGGGACCGGACTGCTCGCGGTTGCGGTGCTCGCGCTGCTCGTGCCGCTGACGGAGGGCCGCACGCTCGGCTGGCCCGTCTGGAGCTGGGTCCTCCTCGCGCTCGCCGCCCCGGCCGCAGCCACGTTCTACCTGGTCGAAGGCCGGCTCGAACGGTCCGGGCGGCACCCGATCGTGCCGCCGACCCTGCTTCGGCTGCGCGGCATGCGCCGTGGGCTCCTGATCACGATGCCGTTCTTCGCGGGCTTCGGGACGTTCATGTTCGTCAGCGCGCTCACGCTGCAGAGCGGCGCAGGGTTCAGCGCTCTCCGCTCCGGGCTCGCGCTCGTCCCGCTCGGCGTCGCGTTCCTCGGCGCGTCGCTCGCGACAGCGCGGCTGACTGCGCGCTTCGGCAGCCGCGTGCTCTCCGTGGGCGCGGTGGTGCAGGGCGTCGGCCTGCTCGGTCTCGCTGCGACGTTCCTCGCCGCATGGCCGAACATCGACCCGCTGAAGCTCGCTCCCGCCATGGCTGTCGTCGGGCTCGGCCAGGGCCTCGTCGTCAGCCCGCTGTTCGGATTCGTGCTCGCCGGCGTCCCGGCCGAGCGTGCGGGAGTCGGCAGCGGGATCGTCAGCACGACGATGCAGGCCTCGCTGGCACTCGGCGTCGCGAGCCTCGGCAGTCTGTTCCTGTCGCTGTCGGCGACCGACTCGCTCGGCTACCGCGACGCGTTCGTCGCGGTGCTCGGCGTGCAGACGGTCGTCGCGGCGGTCGTCGCGCTTGCCGGCTGGACGCTCACCCGCCCGCGCGCCTCGAGCAGGTCGAGCGCGAGAGCTGCCCGAGCCCGTGCTCGAGCAGGCTGCTTGATCGAGACCCTTAGTCGATCAGCTTCCGCTCCATCGCGAAGATCGCGAGGCGCCACATCAGCGAGGCCGAAGCACCACGATCACGCCGACGCGCAGCAGGTCGGTCCAGCCGTGGAAGCCGAACGACGCGTGGCGGACGAGCACGACGCACTGATGCAGCGGATTGAACTCGGCGAGGATCTGCGCCCAGCGCGGCAGCCGCGAGAGCGGGAAGAACGTCCCGGCGACCAGGAAGAGCGGCGTCAGGACCGCGCTGATGATGTAGCTGAAGTTCTCGATCGACTTCGCGAAGCCGGCGATCGCGATGCCGAAGCACGCCCAGCCGTACCCGGAGAGCCACGCGATCGGCGGCACGAGGAGCATGCCCCACCGCGGTCCAGCCCGAACGCGATCCCGACCAGCATCGGCACGCACCCGTACACGCCGGCGCGCGTCGCGATCCACAGCGCCTCGGCGGTCACGAGCTCCTCCGTGTCGACCGGCGCGGCGAGGATCGCGTCGTAGGTGTGCTGGAACTGGTACTTGACGAACGTCCCGAACATCGCCGGGAAGGCGCTCGAGAAGAGCACGGCGGTGGCGACCGTGCCGGTGGCGACGAACTCGACGTAGTTGTAGCCGCCGACGTGTGCGACCAGCGAGCCGAAGCCGAAGCCGAAGGCGAGCAGGTAGATCGTCGGCTCGACCGTCGAGGAGAACGTCGCGGAGCGCCAGTACGACGAGTAGTTGACGATCTCGCGCATCAGCACGCCGGTCAGCGCCGAGCCGCTCGAGCCGGCCGATCCGGCGCGGCGCGCTCGACGCGAGCGGCCATCAGCCGATCTCCTCGCCGGTCAGCAGGACGAAGACGTCCTCGAGGTTCGCGGGCCGGCGCTCGCCGTCGAAGCCGGCGCCGTCGCCGTCCGCTGCCGAGGACCGCGACGCTCGTCCCGTGCGGCGCGTGCGCAGCCCCTTCGCGGCGGCCTCCGCCTCGACCTCGGCGAGCCGGTCCGGAGGGCCGTAGACCTCGAGCGCCTAGCGCCCCGCGTGCTCGGCGATCAGTCGGCGGGCGGGCCCGCAGCGACGGCCTGCCGTGGGACATGATCAGCACCGTGTCGGCGAGGCGCTCGGCCTCCTCGATGTAGTGCGTCGACATGAGGATCGTCGTGCCCTCGGCCCTGAGCCGGTCGATCAGCGCCCAGAGCTCCTGGCGCACCTGCGGGTCGAGACCGACCGTCGGCTCGTCGAGCAGCAGCAGGCGCGGCCGGTGCACGAGCGCGCGCGCGATCAGCAGCCGCCGCCGCATGCCGCCGGAGAGCTTGTCGACCCGCGTGTCGCGCCGGTCGCCGAGCTTCGCGATCTCGAGCGCGCGCTCGATCGCTCGCGCCGATCTGGACGGCTGATGCGATAGAGGTGCGCGAAGACGAGCAGGTTCTGCTCGACCGTCAGCGTGACGTCGAGGTTGTCGAGCTGCGGAGTGACGCCGAGCTCGGCCCGGGCCTGCTTCGACTCGTCCGGAAGCCGGTACCCGAGCACCTCGAGCTCGCCCTCGTCGGGGATCGCCTGCGCGGTCAGCATGCGCATCGTCGTCGACTTGCCCGCGCCGTTCGGGCCGAGCAGGCCGACGCACGTCCCGTCGGGACGTCGAGGTCGAGCCCCGCGACCGCGGTGATCGGCGCCGTAGCGCTTGACGGCGCCGCGAAGGCGGATCGCGAGCTCGCTCACACCATCAGTCTGCAGCGAACGCCGGCTCGTGGCCCTGGCTCGGCCGCCGCTCGCGGAGGAACACGCCGCCGATCGTTGCCGCCGCGACCGCGAAGAGCGGCCCGACGAGGAACGCCGCGTGGTAGCCGCCGGTGAGCGCCGCGAGCGTCGCTGTCACCCGACGGCGCGCAGGCTGTCCGTGCGCGACGCCGCGAGGCTCGCGAGCACGGCGAGCCCGAGCGCGCCGCCCATCATGAACGAGGTGTTGACGATGCCGGAGGCGAGGCCCGACTCCTCCGGCTTCGACGTCGCTCATCGCGGCGAGCAGCACCGGGTTGAACGCGATGCCGGCGCCGAAGCCGAGCAGGATCATGCTCGGCAGCACGTCGACGACGAAGCTGCCGTCGACCGGCGCGCGCGCGAACAGCGCGAGCCCGACGGCGGCGAGCAGCAGCCCGCCGCGAGCGGCGGCCGGATCCCGAAGCGCATCACGAGCTTCGCCGAGAGGCCGATCGAGAACGCGCCCATGATCAGGTTCGCCGGCAGGAACGCGAGGCCGACCTGGAGCGGGCTGTAGCCGAGCACGAGCTGGAGGTAGAGCGCCGAGAGGAAGAACCACGCGAACATCGCCGCGGCCCAGAGCACGCCGACGATGTTCGCCGTCGGCGACGTTCCGCAGCCGGAAGAGGCCGAGCGGCACGAGCGGCGACGCGACGCGCGACTCGATCACGAGGAAGACGCGCGAGCAGCGCGGCCGCGACCGCGAGCAGGCCGAGCGTCTGCGCCGACGTCCAGCCGGCGCTCGTTGCCGTTCACGATCGCGTAGACCGCGAGCATCAGCGCGGCGGTCACGGTCACTGCGCCGGCGACGTCGAGCCGTCCGGCGCGCCGCGCGCCGTGCGCGGCCGGCAGAAGCCGCAGCGACAGCAGCGATCGACGACGATCCCGATCGGCAGGTTGACGAGGAAGATCCAGTGCCAGCTGAGGACGTCCGTCAGGACGCCGCCGAGCAGCACGCCGAGCGTGCCGCCGCCCGAGGCGACGAAGCCGAAGACGCCCATCGCCTTCGCGCGCTCGGCCGGCTCGGTGAAGAGCGTCATCATCAGCGACAGCGCCGACGGCCGAGGCGATCGCGCCGCCGACGCCCTGCACGGCGCGCGCGGCGATCGAGCATCCCCTGCGATGGTCGCGAGCCCGCAGCACGAGCGAGGCGAGCGTGAACAGCGCGATCCCGGCCAGGAACAGGCGGCGGTGGCCGTACAGGTCGCCGAGCCGGCCGCCGAGCAGCAGGAAGCCGCCGAACGTGAGCAGGTACGCGTTCACGACCCACGCGAGCGAGGTCTCCGAGAACCCGAGGTCGGCCCTGATCGACGGCAGCGCGACGTTCACGATCGTCGTGTCGAGCACGATCATCAGCGTGCCGAGGCAGAGGACGTACAGCGCGAGCCAGCGGGTGCGGGCGTCGAGTGTCATGTGTGCCTTCTTCCTATCGATTTCCATCGGTCTCGCGGAGTAGCGACCCGGCGCCGACGCACGAACTCATCGATGAGTTCCGCCGGCGGGCAGAGTCCTTACGGCGATGGTCACGCCCCTCTACGTGCCTGCCGGCGCGTCCCACCCCGGCCGATCTCGTGACCATCGACGCGCTCGCGCGGCTGCAGCTCGTCGCTGCCCGCGCCGGCTCGAGGTCAGGCTGCTCGACGCGCTCGCGAGCTCCGGCGCGCTGCTCGAGCTCGTCGGGCTCGCGCGGGTGCTACGCGTCGAGCCGTGACGGAAGGCCGAACAGCGGGAACAGCCGCTCGGTGTCGAGGAAGAACGTGAACTCCCCGATCCGGCCGTCGCGACAGCTCGACGCACCTGCAGCGCCCACGGCTCGTAGCCGCCGTCTCGGCTCGGCTTGTACTGCCCGTAGGCGGGCGAGCCGTTCGCCGTGCCGACGGGAATCACGCGCGAGCCCTTGCAGCCGATCCCCGGCCCGAACCACCACGTCATGATGTCGTCGCGCCCGAGCAGCCACATGTCGAACGGCGGCATCGACTGCGTCGCGTCCTCCTGGATCAGCGTCGTCAGCGCCTCGATGTCGTAGTCCTCGAACGCGCTCACGTACCGGTCGAGCAGCTCACGGTCGGCCTCGTCGAGCTCCGCGGCCGGCGCGCCCGAGCGCGATCTCGCGCTCGCGAGCGTCGCGCGCGCCCGCTGGAGCGCGCTGTTGACCGACGCGACGCTCGTCTCGAGCAGCTCGGCGACCTCGGCGGCCTGCCAGCGGAGCACCTCGCAGAGGATCAGCACCGCGCGCTGGCGCGGCGGCAGGTGCTGCAGCGCCGCGACGAATGCGAGGCGGATCGTCTCGCGGGCCACGAGCGAGCGTCGGCCGGATCGCCCTCTCCGACGACGAGCTCGTCGGGGATCGGCTGGATCCAGGTCACCTCGGGCAGCGTGTGCAGATTCGACTCGACCGGCTCGCAGCGCGGGCCGAGGTCCATCGGCCAGCGCGCGCCGCTCGCGGCCGCTCAGCATGTCGAGGCACACGTTCGTCGCGATGCGGTACAGCCACGAGCGCAGCGCCGACCGGCCCTCGAACCGGTCGTAGCGCGCGCCAGGCGCGGATGAACGTCTCCTGCACGGCGTCCTCGGCCTCGAACGGCGAGCCGAGCATGCGGTAGCAGTAGCCGGTCAGCTCGGAACGGTAGCTGCTCGAGCTCACGCTCGAGCCCGGTCGTCGCACTCTCGGTCGGCACGGAACGCAATGCTACGCGGCCGGCACAGGTCGCCGTCATGCCTTCAAGTGACCGGGCTGTCCGGCGAAACTCATCGCCGGTTCAAGCGCCTGTCCTAGCGCGACCTCGCCCGAGTGCGCTGAAAGCCGGTCCAGGCGACGGGCCGTGGAACAGCGGCAGCTACTTGACGTCGGCGCGCGGGCCCCTACGTCTGACGTGAGTCAGACTCGTGTCTGACACACGTCTTTGCGTCGAGAGTGACACGAAAGCGTGACGAGGCCAGCTCCGATCGGCGATTGCGGGACACCGGCCGACTGGCCCGCTCGGACAACCGACCGCGCAGTTCCTTTCGCCTCCCGAGAACACGACTGCGTCTGACTCGAGTCAGACTCGAGTCAGACGTCGAACCCCAGCTCGTCGAGCGAGCGGTGCAGCTCGGCCGCGTCCTGGTAGACGCGGAACGCTCCGGCCGAGAGCAGCTCGTCCTCGCCGTACCCGCCGCTCTGGAGCCCGATGCTGAGCATGCGCGCCCGGCGGGCGGCCAGCAGGTCCCAGACCGCGTCGCCGACGACGTAGCAATCGGCGGGCTCGACGCCCAGCGCCTCCTGGCACGCGAAGAACAGGTCCGGCTCGGGCTTCGCGCGGGCCACGTCGCCCCGTTCGATCACCACCGTCTCGGCGCCGACACCGAGCGCAGCCAGTGACTCGTCGATCTCGGGCCGCCTGCCGGAGGTGGCGATGCCGTGCACGATCCCGCGGCGCCGGAGCTCGGCGAGCAGATCGACGGCGCCGGGGAGCGGCCGCCGCTCGGGGAGCAGGCCTCGGAAGATCTCACCGTGCCTCCGCTGGATCGCCTCGACCTCGTCCAGCGCCAGCTCTCGTCCGACCTCGCGAGCGACCGCCCGCGCGAACAGACCACCGCTCATGCCGATCCGCCGGTGGATCCGCCAGCCGTCGATCGGCATCTCGGCCTCGGCCAGGCGCGCTGCCAGGCGAAGACATGCGCGTAGACGGTGTCGACGAGCGTCCCGTCGAGATCGAAGATCAGCGCCAGCACCCGCGCGTTCGTACCACACCGGCCGTTGCCGCGAACCGCCTCGCTGTGCGAACATATGTTCGTGCCGGGAGGGCGTCCATCCTGCACGCCGACCTGGACGCGTTCTTCGCGTCCGTCGAGCAGCGCGACCAGCCACGGTTGCGCAGACGGCCCGTGATCGTCGGCCTCGGGGTCGTGCTCGCCGCCAGCTACGAGGCGAAGGCACGCGGCGTCCGCACGGCGATGGGCGGGGCCAAGGCGCGAAGCCTCTGCCCCCAGGCGGTTGTCGTCCGGCCGCGGTTCTCGGCGTATCTCGATGCCAGCCGCGCGGTCTTCCGCCTCTTCGACGACTTCTCCCCGGTTGTCGAGGGACTGTCGATCGACGAGGCATTCCTCGACGTGCGCGGGATGGAGCGAGGCTTCGGGACGCCGGTGGAGATCGCCGAGCGGCTGCGTCGCGCGGTGCGCGAGCAAGTCGGCCTGCCGATCACCGTCGGCGTCGCGAGAACGAAGTTCCTCGCCAAGGTGGCGAGCGGCGTCGCCAAGCCCGACGGTCTGCTCGTCGTCCCACCCGACCGGGAGCTCGTCTTCCTCCACGCGCTTCCGGTCGAGCGGCTCTGGGGCGTCGGGCCGGTGACTGCGCGCAAGCTCCACGCCAACGGAATCGCGACCGTCGGCGAGGTCGCGCGCGTGCCCGAGGCGCAGCTGATCTCGATGCTGGGCCGAGCGTCAGGCCGGCAGCTCCATGCGCTCGCGCACAACCGCGATCCGCGGCCGGTCCAGACAGGGCGCAGGCGCGGGTCGATCGGGTCGCAGCGGGCGCGCGGCCGTGCGCCGTGGTCTCCGGAATCGGTCGATGCAGACGTGATCGCCCTCGTCGACCGGGTGACCCGGCGGATGCGTGTTGCCGGCCGCGCCGGACGAACCGTCGTCCTGCGCCTCCGCTTCGACGACTTCACGCGGGCGACGAGGTCGCACACGCTTGCACACCCGACGACGAGCACCGAGACCGTTCTGATCGCCGCGCGGGCGCTCGTGGACGCTGCGCTGCCCACGCTCGAGCAACGCGGGTTGACGCTCGTCGGCATCTCGGTCGCGAACCTCGAGAACGCGCGGCGGCTGCAGCTGTCGCTCCCGCTCGACGGCCGCCGGCAGGAGGATCTCGATGCCGTGGTCGACCAGGTGCGCGAGCGGTTCGGCTCGAGCGCGATCACGCGGGCCGTGCTGCTCGGACGCGACAGCGGCTACACGATGCCGATGCTGCCGGATTAGCGGCGGAGCGCGGTCATCAACATCGTCGCGAACGACGAGCGGATCGCCCCGCCGTGGCGCTCGATGATGCGCCGGTCGTCTTCCTCGAGCGCGTCGCGCCGATCTGGATCGAGCTGGAACCAGAGCGAGGTCGTGCGGAAGTGCGCGACGAGCTCGTCTGCCGTCTCCTCACGCACACCGACGTGACTCGCGACCTCGACGCGCTCGAAGAGATCCGCTGCGGCAGGCACGGCGAGCTTGTGCCGACCGTCGCTCATCAGCCAGTCCCACACGCCGGATGCGTTGTCGCTGCGCTTCGAGACGCCCGACTCGATCTCGTCGAGCGTGCGCAACGGCTTCCATGTCCCCGCGATCTCGGGTGCGCGGAAGCGCAACGCTTCGAGGAGCTCGTTCTGGACGCCCGCCGATTCCTCGTCCGAGACCCCGACGTACGCGAGGAGCGCGAGCAGCCCGCCGGCCCTGAGGTGCGAAGCCGCCTTCGCCCAGCCGATCTCGGGGTCGACCCAGTGAAACGCAGTCGCGGAGAACAGCCCGTCGAATGCCCGCTCCGGCAGGTCGACGTCCTCGAACCTGCCGGCGTGGAACGTGACGGAACCCGTGTCTCCGATCCGTCTCCGGGCCGCGGCAATCATGTTCGGGCCCGGCTCGACCGCGTCGACGATCAGGCCACGCTCGACGAGCGACTCGGTGAGCTTTCCCGTCCCGGCCCCCACCTCCAGGACGCGCGAACCGACGCCGAGGCGGCCGCGCGCGACCGCCAGGTCGACGAGCTCCGGCGGGTAGCCGGGGCGCACGTCGTCGTACGCCTCGGCAACCTGGTCGAAGACGTGTCCGAAGCTCCGAAGCGACTCGGAGGGCGCCACTGGAGTGGAGCTTAGGCGCTCGAACAACAAAGGAGAGCCCCGCTGGACGGGGCTCTCGGCATAGCGGGGGCAGGATTTGAACCTGCGACCTCCGGGTTATGAGCCCGGCGAGCTACCTGACTGCTCCACCCCGCGTCGCGGCGAAGATTGTAGCACCGTTACGATGGCGAAATCTCGCCGCTGACCGGGACTTCGCTGCTCATCCTCGTGCTCGCGATCGTCGGTTCCGGCGTCGTGATGGTCGTTCGCGGGCTGCGTCTGAAGCGGTCCTTCGCCTCGTTCAACGGCACGCTGACGACCGCGCTCGCGGTCGTGTCGGAAAGGGCGGAGCTCGCCGAGGCGCGCGCAGCCACCGTCTCCGAGGGGACCGAGCGGCTCACCGCGGCGACGGCCAAGCTGCAGGCGTCGCTGGCGCAGCTACGCGTACTTCAGGCGGCCGTCGCCGAGGCTCAGGAGACGATCAACAGAATGCGCCGGGTGATTCCGAAGAAGTGACGCGCGTCGCCGCCGTCGATCTGGGCACGAACTCGACGCGGCTCCTGGTCGCCGACGTGGCCGACGACCGCGTCGACGAGGTCGTGCGGCGAAGTGTCGTGACGCGCCTCGGCGAGGGCGTCGACGCACGACGGCGGCTCCTGCCGCTCCCGATCGCACGCGTTCGAAACGCGCTCGCCGAGTTTCGGCGCGAACTCGAGGACCTCGGCGCCGAGCGGACCCTCGCCGTTGCGACGAGTGCGGTCCGCGACGCCGAGAACGGCGAGGCGTTCCTCGGCGAGATCGAATGGTCTTACGGCTTCCGGACGCTTCTCCTGTCCGGCGACGACGAGGCCGAGCTGACGCGGCGCGGAGTCGGCGCACTCGCCCCCGGGATGCTTCTGCTCGACGTCGGCGGCGGCTCGACCGAGCTGACGACACCCGAATTTCGACAGAGCCTCGACATCGGCTCCGTGCGTCTCACCGAGCGCTACCTGCACGGCGACCCGCCGACGCACGACGAGCTGGACGCCGCAGCGGCGGCGGTCAGGGAGCTGCTACCGCCCCTGGAGGCGACCTCCGCGATCGGCGTCGCCGGAACGGTCGGACAGCTCAGCACTCTCGCCGGAACCGACGTCCTGACCCTCGCGGCGGTCGACCGGCTCGGCGCGCTGCTCGCATCCCTCCCGCTCGCGAAGCGCCGCGAGGTGCCCGGCCTCGACCCGAAGCGCGCGCCGACGATCGTCGGCGGCGCGCTGATCGTCCGGGAGGTGCTCCAGCGCTACGCGCTCGACGCACTCCGGTTCAGCGTCCGGGACATTCTCGACGGAGCGGCGCTCGCCGCCGCCGAGCTCCAGAACCTGCCGGAGGGTGACGCGCCGCCGGGTGCGTACGCGTGCTGCTGAGACTTGCTGCCGCGGGCGCACTGCTCGCGCTCGCCGGCTGCGGCGGCTCGTCGCACGACGCCGAGACGACGACGACCTCGAGCTTCCCACCGGGCTGCACGGTGGCCGAGGTCGACACGATCGTGACGACGTTCCTGTCGCAGCCCGGCTACCTCGCTCCGCCGCCGTTCTTCCAGGTGTACGCGACGACCGAGAGCGACGGGCGCAGGTTCAGCACGCGCAGGCGCAGCACGGCGCTTACCTACCTGCGTGCGCGGATCGCCCTCGGGGAGCGCATGAGGCTGTTGTCCCTGCGCGTCGCGCCGCAGGACGTGAACCACGTCCGCATCACGTTCCGGCTGACCCGGTTCGCCCCTGATTTCAGGGCCCGGGGAATCTTCACGCGGCTCGCGCAAGGCGCCGGCACGATCGACTGCGCCCACGGCCGGATCGCGGCCTGGGTGCAGAAAGGGCCATGATGGAATAAAACTTGCGGGCGCAAGGTTATCTGCTACGATCCTTGCGTTATCAAGTATTGGAGGAACGGAAGCATGAGCACGATCGAGCACACACAGGTAGAGATTCCCACCGGCACGTGGAAGGCAGACACGGTCCACAGCCATGTCGCCTTCGAGGTTCCCTACGCCGTCGCGATCTTCACCGGCGAGGTGACCGAGTTCGAGGCCACGCTCGAGGACGGCACGCTGACGCGGCCTCGCCCGGATCGAGAGCCTCAAGGTCAAGGAGGAGAACCTCGAGGCCCACCTGCTCTCCCCCGAGTTCTTCGACGCCGAGCGGCACCCCGAGGTGACGTTCGTCTCGAAGTCGATCACGCGCGACGGCGACCAGGTCTCGCTCGACGGAGAAATCAGCATCAAGGGCATTACCAAGCCCGCAACGCTGACCGGAACCGCGACCGGGCCCGCAGTCGACCATTTCGGGGCGACGCGCCTCGGCCTCAAGCTGCGAGACGACCGTCGACCGCACCGAATTCGACATCAACTGGAACATGCCGTTGCCGAACGGCGAGCCGGCTCTCTCGAACGACGTCACGCTGAAGGCCGACCTGACGCTGGTCGAGCAGACCGAGGCGTAACAGTGCGGATCCTCGCGGTCAGCGGCTCCCTCCGCTCTGGCTCGAACAACACGGGCCTCCTGCGCGCCTTGCGCGAGGAGGCCCCCGAGGGCGTCGAGATCGAGCTCTGGCAAGGGCTGGCGGGGATCCCGCTGTACAACTCGGACGATGACGGCGTACCGGGCCCGCAGAGCGTCGAGGCGCTCCGCGCGCTGGTGCGCGGGGTCGACGGCGTCTTCTTCGCCACACCCGAGTACAACTCGTCGGTCCCCGGGGCGCTCAAGAACGCGCTCGACTGGGCTTCGCGCCCCGTCGCGACGAACGTCTTCCGCAACAAGCCCGTCGCCGTGATCAGTTCGAGCGCCGGGGCCTTCGGCGGTGTGTGGGCTGCCGCCGAGCTGCGCAAGGTGCTCGGTGCGATGGGTTCCCGCGTGGCCGAAGCCGAGCTGGCCGTAGGCCACGCACACGAGAAGTTCGACGACGAGGGTCATCTCGTCGACGAGGACGTCCGGCAGGGGCTCCGCGACGCGCTGCAGACGCTCGTCGCGGAGGTCCCGTCGAGCCAGCTCGCGGCGGCCTAGTGTCTAGGCCTCGGCGGGTTCCGGCGGCTCGTCCTCGGCGAGCCGGCGCTGGATGACGGCGCGCGAGAGGACCCCCACGAGCCGCCCACCGTCGGTCACGGGAACGCGCTCGTAGTCCTGCTGCTCGAGGAACGCGAACGCCTCGTCGAGGGGCATCGTCGAGTCGATGATCGCGTTCGGCGTTTCGGCGATGTCACCGAGCCGCGTCTCGGCCGGGTCGCGGCCGGCGGCGACCACCTCCCGCACGAGCGTCTTGCGCGTGACGACGCCGACGAGCATCCCTTCGCTCGTCACGAGCACGGCCCGGACTGCGTCGCGCGACAGCACTTCGCCGGCCTCCGAAGCGGTCGCGGTCGTCTCGAGCGCGAACGGCTCCGAGACCATGGCGTCGCGCGCGAGTTGGGGCACGCTCATGGGTAGAGACCACGCGCCTCGAGTGCGCCTGAGACCTCGCGGATCGCAGCGACGAGCGCTGCGTCGCGCAGCGAGACGCCGCTCTCCTCCGACACGGCCCAGACGCGGTCGAACGCGTCGGTGAGCTTGTCCGCCAACCGGCGGCGGATCTCGTCGCGGTCCCAGAAGAGCCGGCCGAGGTCTTGCACCCATTCGAAGTAGGAGACGGTCACGCCGCCGGCGTTCGTGAGGATGTCCGGCAGGATCGGAATGCCGCGGTCGGCCAGAATCCGGTCGCCCTCGATCGACGTCGGGCCGTTGGCGCCCTCGGCGACCAGGCGGCAGCGGAGGTTGGCAGCGTTCGCGCTCGTCACCTGATCCTCGCGGGCGGCAAGCACGAGGATGTCGCACGGCAGCTCGAGCAACTCGTCGTTCGTGATGCGGTCGACCCCCGACTCGAACCCGGCAAGCGATCCATGCTCGTCTGCGTACGCGTGCAGCGCCGGAATGTCGAGACCGCCTGCGGCGTGAACCCCGCCCGACAGATCCGAGACGGCGACGACGCGCGCTCCGCGTTCGTGCAATTCGCCGGCGGCGATCCCGCCGACATTGCCGAAGCCCTGTACGACGCACTGCTGCTCTGCAAGCGGCCAGCCGAGACGGGCGCAGGCACGCTCGACGACCATGACCACGCCTGCTCCAGTCGCCTCGTGCCGGAACACAGAGCCACCGATCGAGATCGGCTTCCCGGTCACGATCTCCGGAACGGCGTAGCCCTTCTGCATCGAGTACGTGTCCATCATCCAGGCCATCGTCTGCTCGTTCGTCGCCATGTCCGGAGCCGGGATGTCGAGCTGCGGACCGATGAACGGCGCAAGCTCGGCGGTGAAGCGCCGCGTGATGCGCGTCAGTTCGTTCTGCGACAACTCGCGCGGGGTGCAGCGGACACCGCCTTTCGCGCCGCCGTACGGCAGCCTGAGGAGCGCGCACTTCCACGTCATCCACATCGCGAGCGCCGCGCACTCGCCGAGGTCGACCGCGGCGTCGTAACGAATGCCGCCCTTCGTGGGGCCGAGCACGGAGGAGTGCTGCACGCGGTAGGCCGGAAACGAGGCGACCGTCCCGTCGTCGAGCCGGACCGGCAGCGTCAGGATGACCGCGCGCTCCGGGTGGCGGAGGCGGCTCGCGACGAAGTCCGGGATCTCGGCGAGCTCCAGGGCGTGGTCCAGCTGCGTCGCGGCCTGTGCGTACAGCGGCGTCTCCCACTCGAGCGTGGGCGCCGCTTCCACCGTCGCTGGGCCGGTCACGGCGGGAGGGTACTCGTAAAGGAAGCGGGGCCGAGGCTGCGGCACCCCGGCCCCGCCTATCCGGCCGCTGTCGAAGTCGATCGCGGCCGAACTGTCGACCCACGTACGGGCCGCTGCCGAGACTAGCGGGTTCACAGGTCGTCCTCGGGGATGATGAGACGTTCGATACCCCGGAGGACGCAATGCCCGTGTCCATGCGGTTACGTTGACGGCGATGGACAACCTCAGCGGACGAATTCGGGCGCATGCCCTCGAAGGGCTCGTGCTCGCGTTCGCGGTGGTGTCCGTCGTCGAGGTGTTGGTCGAGGACTCGATCGACCACCGCCCGGCAGTTGCCGTGCTCGCGCTGGCGTGGTCGGTGCCGTTCGTCTTCCGGAACCGCCACCCGTTCGCCGTCCCGGTGATCGTCGCCGCGGCGCTGGTGCTGCTCTCGTTCGTGGCCGGCCACGATGCGATGAAGCTCGCCACGCCGTTCTTCGCTGCGCTGCTCGCTGCAGCCTCCTTCGGGCAGCTTCGCGCTCGCCGGCTGGCGTACGCCGGCCTGGCCGTCATCGCGGGAGCCGCGGCGATCGTCGACTTCTCAGCGGGTGGGCTGTCGGACTTCGTCTGGACGACGGTCGTCCTCACTCTCGCCTGGGGGACCGGACGACTCCTTGGAGCCCGAGCCGAGCAGGCGCGTGTTCTGCGCGCACGCGTGGCGGCCGCGGAACGCGAGCGCACGCAGATCACGCGCGAGCTGCACGACCTGGTCGCTCACGCGGTGTCTTCGATGGTCATTCAGACGTCGGCGGTGCGGCGGTTGCTCCAGGACGATCAGTCGCGCGAGCGCGAGGCACTACTGAACGTCGAGCAGACAGGGCGCGACGCGCTGGCGGAGATGCGCCGTATGGTGGGTGTCATGCGGACCGCGGACGCGCCTCACGTTTCCCTCGCACCTCAGCCCGGTCTCCGGCATCTCGAATCGCTCATCGAGCAGGTCGAAGCGGAGGGACTCCCGGTGACACTTCGCGTCGAGGGGGAGCGCCTCGAGCTTTCACCCGGCGTCGATCTCTCGGCGTACCGCGTCGTCCAGGAGGCTCTCGCAGGTGCGCTCGAGCACGCAAACGGAGCGGGCGCGCGGGTGGTGGTTCGCTACAGCACCACGAAGCTCGAGCTCGAGATCACCGACGCCGGCGCAGCCTCGAAGCCCGTCGCCGACCTGACGGGCCTGCGGGAGCGGCTGGCGCTCTACGGCGGCAAGCTCGACGCCGAGCCGCGCGAAGGCGGGGGGATCGTCCTCAAGGCGAGCCTGCCCGTGGGGGCGTCGCGATGATCCGCGTGCTGCTCGTCGACGACCAGGCACTCGTCCGCGCGGGATTCCGGATGATTCTCGACGCCGAGGAGGATCTCGACGTCGTCGGCGAGGCGACCGACGGGCGCGAGGCGATCGAGCAGTCGCGGTCGCTCCGGCCCGACGTCGTCCTGATGGACATCCGCATGCCCGAGCTCGACGGCCTGGAGGCGTCGCGCCGGATCATCGCCGAGCAGGGTGACTCCGCCCCGCGGATTCTCATGCTGACGACATTCGACCTCGACGAGTACGTCTACGAAGCGCTCCGCGCCGGCGCGAGCGGCTTCCTGCTCAAGGACACGCCGCCCGAGCAGCTCGTCGCCGCGATCAACGTCGTGGCGGAGGGCGAGGCGCTCCTGGCGCCCTCGGTGACGAGGCGCGTCATCTCGGAGTTCGTCAAGGGCACCGGCCCGACGCCCGCCGCGCAGTTCCCGCGCCTCGAAGACCTGACGGCACGGGAGCTCGAGGTGCTGAAGGCGATCGCACGCGGGCTGTCGAACGCGGAGATCGCGCGCGAGCTGTTCGTCTCGGAAACGACGGTCAAGACCCACGTCGCCCGCATCCTCATGAAGCTCGGACTGCGCGACCGGGTTCAGGTCGTCGTCCTCGCCTACGAAGCCGGCGTCGTGCAGCCGGGCGAAGCTCTGTAGGCGACCCGCGCGCCGGCGCGAACGCCGGCGCGGAGGCCGGGCTTCCTGGTCGACACCACTCGACAGGAAGGTCCTGAGATGATCCGCCGCTCACGCGCCGGCGTCAACTCCGCCGCAGCACGACGACCGACCGCGACTCGACGACGACGTCGCGTCCCGGCGCGAGCACGTCGGCGCCGACATTGCCGGTCGCGAGCTCGAGCTGCCAGCGTGTGCCGAAGCGCCGGGCAGGCAGCCGGAACGTGATCTCCTCGAAATGGGCGTTGAAGAGCAGGAGAAACGACTCGTCGCGCAGCTCCTCTCCGTGCGCCGTCTGAGCGTTCAGCTCCTCACCGTTGAGGAAGACGCCGATGGCGCGCGCCCCAGTGTTGTCCCAGTCGCGCCGCGTCATACGCCGGCCGTCGGGGCGCATCCACCACACGTCGGGAAGCTGCTCGCCGTGCCCGCCGAAGAAGCGTGTGCGCCGGAACACCGGATGGCGCCGCCGAAGCTCGATCAGCCGTCGGCTGAACTCGAGCAGCTCGGTGTCGCATACGTCCCAGTCGAACCACGACAGCTCGTTGTCCTGGCACCACGCATTGTTGTTGCCGTTCTGGGAGCGGCCCCACTCGTCTCCGCCGAGCAGCATCGGCACCCCCTGGGAGAGCAACAGCGTGGCCAGGAAGTTTCGCTGCTGCCGCGCGCGCAACGCGTTGATCGCGGGATCGTCGGTCGGCCCTTCGACGCCGCAGTTCCACGAGCGGTTGTCGTCTGTGCCGTCGTGGTTCGCCTCGCCGTTCGCCTCGTTGTGCTTCTCGTTGTACGAGACGAGGTCTCGGAGCGTGAACCCGTCGTGTGCCGTGATGAAGTTGACCGAGGCGAACGGCCGGCGTCCGTCGCTCTCGTACAGGTCCGCCGAGCCGCCGAACCGTGAGGCGAAATCGGCGACCGACGCCCTCCCTCGCCAGAAGTCACGCATCGTGTCGCGGTAGATGCCGTTCCATTCCGACCAGAGGATCGGGAAGTTGCCGACCTGGTACCCGCCCGGTCCGACGTCCCACGGCTCTGCGATCAGCTTCACCTGAGAGAGAACCGGATCCTGGTGGATGACGTCGAAGAACGCCGAGAGACGGTCGACGTCGTAGAACTCGCGTGCGAGTGCCGACGCCAGGTCGAATCGAAAGCCGTCGACGTGGCACTCGGTGACGAAGTAGCGCAGCGAATCCATGATCAGCCGCAGCACGCTCGGGTGCACCGGGTTGAGGGTGTTGCCGGTTCCCGTGTAGTCCATGTAGAAGCGCGGCTCGTCGGGCATGAGGCGGTAGTAGCTCTGGTTGTCGACACCCTTGAACGAGAGCATCGGCCCCAGGTGGTTGCCTTCGGCGGTGTGGTTGTAGACCACGTCGAGGATCACCTCGATGCCTGCGCTGTGCAGCGCCTTGACCATCCCTTTGAACTCGCGCACCTGGTCACCCGTCGCGGCGTAGAGCGAGTGCGGCGCCAGGTAGCCGATCGACGAGTAGCCCCAGTAGTTGGTCTGGCCACGGGCCGCGAGGAAGCTTTCGTCGACGATGTGGTGGACGGGCAGCAACTCGACCGCGGTCACACCGAGCGACTTCAAGTACGCGACCGCATCCTCGCTCGCCAGGCCGCCGTAGGTCCCGCGGAGGTCCTCGCGCACCCCCTCGCGACGCCTGGTGAAGCCCTTCACGTGCATCTCGTAGACAACGGTCTCCTGCAGCGGCGTCCGCGGCCGCACGAGCTCGTCGTCCTGCCAGTCGAAGGCCGGGTCGACGACCACCGACTTGGGCACCGCAGGCGCAGAGTCCGTCTCGTCGATTCGGAGATCGGCGTCGTCGGCGCCAGTTCCAGGGACGTACGGGAGGACGTTCGCGGCGTTCCACCGGACCACCCCGTCGATCGCCTTTGCATACGGGTCGATCAGCAGCTTCGCGGGATTGAAGCGGTGTCCCCGCTCCGGTTCGTACGGGCCGTGCACGCGATAGCCGTAGTGCTGG
Organism: uncultured Thermoleophilia bacterium; assembly: GCA_963708505.1. GTDB lineage: Bacteria > Actinomycetota > Thermoleophilia > Gaiellales > Gaiellaceae > PALSA-600. Next base: position 254,739 of record CAVPST010000006.1, on the reverse strand, counting down.
CCGGGCCCGACGTCCGGGAGGTAGCAGTGCCAGTTGTACGCCGTGCGCTCGCGGACATCGATCCGCTCCTCGACGCCGTCCGAGTCGAACAGGCAGAGCTCGACGCGCTCCGCGTTCTCCGAGAAGAGCGAGAAGTTCGTGCCGTGGCCGTCCCACTCCGGGCCAAGCGGGAACGGCCGTCCGGCCCAGACCGAGCGGGTCGACATCGGCCGCACCGTACCGTCCGCATCGGCGGCGACGATTCACCCGTGGTGCGCGACCAGTGGCGCGAGCTGATGCAGTGGGAGGAGCGCCACCGCATCCTCGTCTCGCGCCTGTTGCTCGTGCTCGTACTCACAGCAGCGATCGACGTGGTCGGCACCGTCGTCGAGTACTTCCTCGAACGTGACGTCAGAGGTGGCGACATCCATTCCTTCGGCGACGCGGCCTTCTTCACGACGGTGCAGCTGCTGACGGTGTCGTCGCAGATCAGGAACCCGCTCACCGCATGGGGCCGTGTCGTCGACGTCGTCCTCGAGATCTGGGCAGTGATCGTCGTCGCCGGCTCAGCGGGCGCGATCGCGAGCTTCTTCCAGACGGCCGACCGCTAGAGAGCAGGCGCGAGCCAGAGCACCGACAGCGGCGGCAGGGTCACCTCCGCCGAGTACGGCTGGTCGTGCCACCCGCGGCCGGTCGCCCCCACCTCGCCGAGATTGCCGAGGCCGGTGCCGCCGTAGTACGCGGAGTCCGTGTTCAGCACCTCGCGCCAGGAGCCTGGCTTCGGCAGTCCGACCCGGTAGTTCTCGCGCGGGACCGGCGCGAGGTTCGCGATGCACACGAGCCGCCGCTTGCCGTCGCGCGACACGCGCATGAACGCGAGCACGTTGTTCAACGCGTCGTTCGGCTCGAGCCACGCGAACCCCTCGTGCGAGAAGTCGACCTCCCAGAGCGCCGGCTCCTCACGGTAGGCGCGATTCAGGTCACGCAGCAGGTCGTGCACGCCGGCGTGCTCGGCATGTTCGAGCAGCCACCACGGGAGCTCGTCTGCGTCGGACCACTCCCACGGCGTCGCGAGCTCCCCGCCCATGAAGAGCAGCTTCTTGCCGGGGTGCGCCCACATGTAGCCGTAGAGCGCACGCAGGTTCGCGAGCTGCTGCCAACGATCGCCCGGCATCTTCCCGAGCAGCGAGCCCTTTCCGTGCACGACCTCGTCGTGCGAGAGCGGCAGGACGAAGTTCTCATTCCACGCATAGACGAGCGAGAACGTCAGCTCGTGATGGTGGTAGCGGCGGTGGATCGGGTCGCGCTCGAAGTAGCCGAGCGTGTCGTGCATCCACCCCATGTTCCACTTGAGCCCGAACCCGAGCCCGCCGAGATATGTCGGGCGGGACACACCCGGCCACGCCGTCGACTCCTCGGCAGCCGAGATGACGCCCGGCTGCCGCGCGTGCACCAGCTCGTTCAGCTCTTTCAGGAACGCCACAGCATCGAGGTCCTCGCGCCCGCCGAATGCATTCGGCACCCACTCGTCCGGTTTGCGGGAGTAGTCGAGGTAGAGCATCGAGGCGACTGCGTCGACCCGCAGCCCGTCGGCGTGGTACTCGCGCAACCAGAACAGTGCGTTCGCGAGCAGGAAGTTCTGCACCTCGCTGCGGCCCGAGGTTGAAGACGAGCGTGCCCCAATCGGGGTGTGCTCCGCGCCGCGGATCGTCGTGCTCGTAGAGCGCCGTCCCGTCGAAGCGGGCGAGCGCCCACTCGTCGCGCGGGAAGTGGGCCGGCACCCAGTCGAGGATCACGCCGATTCCCTCGGCGTGGAGGTGGTCGACGAAGTAGCGAAAGTCGTCCGGCGACCCCATCGTCGCGAGCGTCGCGTAGTAGCCGGTCACCTGGTAGCCCCACGAGCCGGAATAGGGGTGGTGCATGACGGGCAGAAGCTCGACGTGCGTGAAGCCCAGGTCCTTGACGTACGGCGCGAGCTGCTCGGCAAGGTCACGCCAGCCGAGCCCGCGCCGCCACGACGGCGCGTGCACCTCGTAGATCGTCATCGGCGACCCGAGCGGCGACTGCCGGTCGCGTGCCTCGACCCAGGCGTCGTCGTTCCACGAGTACTCCGACCGGAAGACGATCGAGGCGTTCTTCGGGGGTACCTCCGCCTCGAACGCGAGCGGATCGGCCTTCTCGCGTCCGTCGAGGTGAAACTTGTAGTGATCGCCCGCTGATGCGCTCGAGACCATCCCTTCCCAGATGCCCGTGTCCGCCACCGGGCGCAGCGGGTCGGCGGCCGTCACCCAGCCGTTCCAGTCGCCGACGACGCTGACGAAGCGCGCGTTGGGCGCCCAGACCGCGAAGCGCACGCCGCCGTCGACGAGATGCGCACCGAGCTTCGACCACAGCTCCTCGTGCCGGCCGGCGCGCGCCAGCCAAATGTCGAGATCGCCGAAGGCGGTCGTCACACGGGTAGCTCCTCGTCGAGCATGCGCACGAGCCCCGCGACCGGGATGCGCACCCAGTCCGGACGGTGGTTCAACTCGTAGCGAAGCTCGTACACCGCCTTCTCAAGCTCGAAGACGGCGAGCAGCTTGTCGATTGCCGACCCCGACGGGATGAGCGACGGGTCGATCGTGCTCCGATAGCCCGTCAGGAACTCGGTGCGAGCACGCACCTCCCAGCCGACGGGTGGATCGACTCCACGCAGGAGCTGCGTCGCGGTGGCCGCGTACGCGAACGAGCGCAGCATCCCTGCGACGTCCCGCAACGGACTGCGCTTGCGGCGGCGTTCAGGCAGAGACCGGGCGGGCTCGCCTTCGAAGTCGATCAGGATCCAGTTGTCGCCGGCCCAGAGCGTCTGGCCGAGATGGAAGTCGCCGTGGTGCCGGATCACCCGACCGATCGCGCCGACCTGCGTCAGCTGGCGCAGCCGCTCGCGCACCTCTTCGCCGCGACCGCGGATCGGGGCCACGACGTCGTCATCGGGCAGCTCGACGAAGATGCTCTCGATCTCGTCGTCGATCGCGGCGGTCAGCAGCCCGAGCGACTCCGACGACGGCTCCTCGGGCGCGAAGCTCGGGTCGGAGAGGTCGCTGCCGAGCAGCGTGTGCATGTGGCCCGTCACCTCGCCGAGGCGATACAGCCGCTGCAGGAACTCGTCCGCCCCGTCGCGCATCGTGTCAAGTGCGAGGTCCCAGCCGTCGAGCCCGCCCACGACGTAGCGCTGGAGGATGCCCAGCGTTGCGTCCATCGGCCGGCCGTTGTAGGCATACCAGCCGCAGAGCGCGGCGATGTTCTCGAAGCCGTGCTCGGTCAGGAAACGCAGCAGCTCGAGCTCGGGGTTGATCCCGGCCTCGAGCCGGCGGAACACCTTCAGGATCAACTCCTCGTCGAAGACGATCGAGGTGTTCGTCTGCTCTGCTCCGACGGTGCGCGCGTCGCGCAGTTCCTGGCCCGCGTCGGCAAACCCTGCGAAGGGAACGAATTCGACGATGCCTTCGTCCGCGGGCAGCTTCGCTCCCGAGCGCATCATGCGGACGAGCTCCCGGGCGACCTGCGGGTCTTCGAGGGCGTCGAGACCCTCGTTCGTCAGTAGCTGGTACATCTCGTGCGTTCCCGTGTCGAATCGCATCTCGACCAACTGAAGCTCGAGCGCGGGATCCGTCTCACCGAACCGCGCACGGTCGATCACCGTCGCGTGACCGACTGTCTTCGACTTCGAGCCGAACCAGCGCTGGCCGCTGATGTAGTCGATCAGTGACTGCTCGCCTGTCATTCAGATGTGTCCTTCCGCAGCTGGAACCAGAAAAACCCCCGCGGGCCGAGGGTGAGCAGGTAGGGCAGCTCACCGATGCGCGGGAATGCCGTCTGGCCGAACATTTCTACTGGAATCAGCCCCTCCCAGCGCGAGAGGTCGAGCTCCACGGCCTGCGCCGACCGCGCGAGATTGTGGACGCAGAGCACGATGTCGTCCTCGTACGTCCGGACGTGGGCGAAGATCCGCGGATTGTCGGGCCGGAGCGCCTCGTACGTCCCGACTCCGAACAGCGGGTGCTGCTTGCGCAGCGCGATCAGACGGCGGACCCAGCGCAGCAGCGAGCTCGGCTGGCGCAGCTGAGCCTCGACGTTGACGGCCTGGTAGCCGTAGACCGGGTCCATCAGCGGCGGCAGGTAGAGCTGCGCGAAATCGGCGCGTGAGAAGCCGCCGTTCCGGTCGCCGGTCCACTGCATCGGCGTGCGCACACCGTCGCGGTCGCCGAGGAAGATGTTGTCGCCCATCCCGATCTCGTCGCCGTAGTAGAGAACCGGCGAGCCGGGCAGCGAGAAGAGCATCGCGTGCAGAAGCTCGACCTCGGCCCGTCCGTTGTCGAGCAGCGGCGCGAGTCGGCGCCTGATCCCGAGGTTCAACTTCATGCGCGGATCCTTCGCGTACTCCTCGTACATGTAGTCGCGTTCCTCGTCGGTCACCATCTCGAGCGTCAACTCGTCGTGGTTTCGCAGGAAGATCCCCCACTGGGCTCCGTCGGGGATCGCCGGCGTCTGCTCGAGGATCTCGATGATCGGCAGAGCGTCCTCGCGCCGCACGCCCATGAACATGCGCGGCATGACCGGGAAATGGAAGGCCATGTGGCACTCGTCGCTGTCGCCGAAGTACTCGACGACATCGGCCGGCCACTGGTTCGCTTCCGCCAGCAGCACGCGGTCGGCGTAGCGCGCATCGACCTCGGCGCGCACGCGCTTCAAGAACTGGTGCGTCTCGGGCAGGTTCTCCCCGTTCGTGCCGTCGCGCTCGTACAGGTACGGCACGGCATCGAGGCGGAATCCGTCGAGGCCGAGGTCGAGCCAGAAGCGCAGGACGTTCAGCATCTGCTCCTGCACTTCGGGGTTGTCGTAGTTCAGGTCGGGCTGGTGGGTGAAGAAGCGATGCCAGTAGTACTGGCCGCGCATCGCGTCCCACGTCCAGTTCGACGGCTCGGTGTCGAGGAAGATGATCCGCGCCTCGCTCCAGCGGCTGTCGTCGTCGCCCCACACGTACCAGTCGGCGTACGGGCCGGTCGGGTCGGAGCGGCTCGCCTGGAACCACGGATGGTCGGACGACGTGTGGTTCATGACGAGGTCGGCGATCACGCGCAGCCCGCGCTGGTGCGCCTGGTCGATGAACAGGGTGAAGTCCTCGATCGTCCCGTAGTCGGGGTGGATCGAGTAGAAGTCCGCGATGTCGTAGCCGCCGTCCCGCAGCGGGCTCGGATAGAACGGCAGGAGCCAGATGCAGTCGACGCCGATCTCCTGCAGGTAGTCGAGCTTGTCGGTCAGCCCGCGGAAGTCGCCGGACCCGTCGTCGTTCCCGTCGAAGAACCCGCGCAAGTGGATCTCGTAGAAGACGGCCGTCTTGAACCAGTTCGGCTCGCGCTCGAACCAATGACCCGGCTCAGACACGGCTACCTGAGCCAAGTCCGGTGTCAGACACGGGGTTGAACGCGCCACCGATTTGCCGCGCCGATGCGAAAACCCCGCACGATGGGGGCGCGGTCTGGACACGTCCGGTGTCAGACACCGTTACGAATGTGTAACGAGTCGGCCGCGCGTCTGTCATCGGCGAACCTTCAAGACGTGGGCCTTTCCCGGGCCGAGTTGGACGTAGTTCCGCCCCGCCCGCCAGGTGAACTCCTCGCCGGTCAGCAGGTCGACCGCTTCGAACGCGGGCGGGAACCCGAGCGCGACCGGGACGACGCACACTCCCGCGCGCTCGGTGAACGGATCGATGTTGACAACGCAGACGACAGCGTCCTTGGCATACGCGACGAGTGCGTCGTTCTCCGTCTCGAGCCAGACGAAGTTGTCGATCACCTGCAGCGCCGGCTCCGAACGGCGCGCCTCGTTGAGCGCAGCGACGAGCGGGAGCAGCGGTCCGTCGAGCGAGCGCTTCTTCACCTCGTACTTCTCCGAGTCGAGGTACTCCTCCGATCCCGCCCGCAGCGGCACGTCCTCGAAGCTCTCGAAGCCTGAGTAGATCCCGTAGGTCGGCACCATCGTCGCCGCGAGCACGAGCCGTCGCCTCGAACGCCGGCGGACCGCCGACCTGCAGGTACTCGTGCAGGATGTCCTGCGTGTTCACGAACGCGTTCGGCCGGTAGAACGCCGACCAGTCGAGAATCTGCGCCATGTACTCCGCGATCTCCGCCTTCGTGTTCTTCCACGTGAAGTACGTGTAGCTCTGCGCGAAGCCGAGCTTCGCAAGCGTCGTCATCATCGACGGCCGCGTGAACGCCTCCGAGAGGAACAGCACCTCCGGATGCTTGCCCCGCACCTCACGAATCAACCATTCCCAGAAGGCGGCAGGCTTGGTGTGCGGGTTGTCCACCCGGAAAACCGTGATGCCGCGCTCGACCCACCCGAGGACGACCTCGAGGAGCGCCTGCCAGAGTCCCTGCCAGTCCTCCGACTCGAAGTTGACGTTGTAGATGTCCTGGTAGCGCTTCGGCGGGTTCTCGGCGTACTTGAGCGTCCCGTCCGGCCGGCGGTTGAACCACTCGGGATGCTCTGTCAGCCAGGGGTGGTCCGGCGAGCACTGGATCGCGAAGTCGAGCGCGATCTCGACGCCTGCCTTCGCGGCCGCGCCGACCATCGCGTCGAAGTCCGCCCACGTGCCGAGCTCCGGGTTGATCGCGTCGTGGCCACCCACCGCCGAGCCGATCGCCCAGGGTGAGCCGGGATCGCCCGGCGCTGCGACGAGCGCGTTGTTGCGCCCCTTCCGGTTCGTCGTCCCGATCGGATGAACCGGCGGCAGGTAGACCACGTCGAAGCCGAGCTCCGCGAGCCGAGGCAGCACGGTGGCGACGCCCTTGAACCCGCCCCACGACCGCGGGAAGAGCTCGTACCAGGCGCCGAATCGCGCGAGCACGCGGTCGACATCCACTTCGAACGCGTCCGTGATGACCTCGCCGTCGCGCTCACCGGACTCCGCGGCAAGCCCTTCCTCCACCGTCAGTGACTCGCGCCCGAGGAGCGCCGCACCCTCGGACAGCTCGCCCGCGAGGTCCTCCTGACCTGCGTCGACCTTTCGCCGCAGCTCGTCCTGCCACGTCGCGAGGCGATCTGCCCACGCCGAGACCGCGAACTGCCAGCGACCCGGCCGGTCGACCTCGAACGACCCGGCCCACCGGTCGTTCTCGAGCAGGCGAAACGGCTCTTCGCGCCAGGCGCGCTGTCCGGGGCCACGCACCCGAATCGCCCCTGCGAGCGTGTCGTGGCCGTCCTTGAACACTGTCGCGAACACGTCGACGCGATCGCCGACGGTTTGCTTGACCGGGTAGCGCCCGCAGTCGACGAGCGGCTCGACGGCCTGAATCTGGATCCGCGGCGGCGGTTGCTTGGTCTTGGGAAGCGCCATCGTTCGTGAGATTCTCGGTGAAGGAGATGGTGAGCGTATGAGCGTAGGCTCGACGGAGCTCAAAGGAGCGCAGGTGCCGGCTTCGCCGGCGCCGGAGCGGGCGTGAGACTCGGACGGTCCTCCGGCATCCTGCTTCATCCGACGTCCCTGCCGAACGGGGTTCTCGACGAGCACGCCTACCGATTCGTCGACTGGCTCGCCGCCGCTGGGCAGCGCTGGTGGCAGGTACTGCCCCTCGGCCCGCCAGAGGGACTGACGTCATCGCCGTACATGTCGCCGTCGGCGTTCGCGGGCTCACCCGAGCTCGTCGCCGCCCGACGCGCCCGCGTGCCGCGCGCAGACGCGGACGCGTTCCGCGCCGAGAACTCGTACTGGATCGACGACTGGATCGACCACGGAGGGACGCTCGACGACCAGGTGAGATTCGAGCGGGAGTGGGGCGCGCTGCGCGCGTACGCGGCGGCACGCGATGTGCGCCTGTTCGGCGACATCCCGATCTACGTCTCCCTCGACGGGTCCGATCACCGAGCGCATCCGACTCTCTTCCGGTCGGACGAGGTCGCCGGCGTACCGCCCGACGTCTTCTCGAAGACGGGCCAGCTCTGGGGCAACCCGCTGTACGACTGGCCGGCGATGCGCGCAGACGGATACCGCTGGTGGATCGAGCGCCTGCGCCGCATGTTCGGTCTCGTCGACCTGACGCGCATCGACCACTTCCGGGGCTTCGTCTCGTACTGGGCCGTCCCGGCGCGCAACAGGACCGCTGTCAGAGGTCGCTGGCTCCGCGGGCCCGGCATCGACCTGTTCCACGCCCTGACGGCGGCGCTCGGCGACCTGCCGCTCGTCGCGGAGGATCTCGGCGTGATCACCGAGCCGGTCGTCCGGCTCCGCCACGAGCTCGGCCTGCCGGGAATGGCCGTGCTCCAGTTCGCCTCCGCAGCGGATCCGACCAACCCGCATCTGCCCCAGAACCACGAGGAGCACTCCGTCGTCTACACCGGGACGCACGACAACGACACCACCCTCGGCTGGTGGGAGTCGCTGACGGACGAAGAACGCGCCTGGACCGAGCTCGATCCCGCCCGCCCCGCTTGGAGTCTGATCGAGGTCGCGTGGTCGTCGCGTCCGGCGCTCGCGATCGCGCCACTTCAGGACGTGCTCGAGCTCGGCGGCGAAGCCCGGATGAACCGCCCCGGGACAGAGCAGGGCAACTGGCACTGGAGGTTCTCGCCGGATGCGCTGACAGACGACAACGCGGCTGCGCTACGCGAGCTGACTCGACGAAGCGGAAGAGCGTGAGAGGTGCCGGGGGAGGGAGTCGAACCCCCATGTCCCAGAGGGACAGCCGGTTTTAAGCCGACCGCGTCTGACCAGTTTCGCCACCCCGGCTGATCACGGAGGGAAACCTACGGTTTCCCTCCGTGGGCCTCCTTTCCCTTTCGCGCGCCTTGCCCGTTCGTCCTGCGCCTCCCGCCCGGCCAAGCCGGGCTCCGGCGGAGTGGCGTCGGCGCTCACTTACTGTTCGAGCCCGAACGTGGGCCAGGCGGTGTCTTACTCGCCCGGGTTCAGGTAGCTCGGCGGGAACTTCTCCGGCGCCTGGTACCTGAAGGCCGACCGGAAGGTGTTCGCAGCCTTCTCGTTGAACCCGGTGCATTCGGTCCACCGGGTCCAGGCGGTCAACGCGGTCTTCGCGCCGAGCTTCGGGAGCGGCGCGACGAGCACGGCGTTGGCGTCCTTGCGATACCACGCCGTGATCTTCGCGACGTCCGACGCCGAGACCTTGTTGCCGTACTGGAGGATGACTGCGCCGTGCTCGAGATTGTGGACGGCACGGATCTCGGGCACCGGCTCGGTGTAGATCCCGAAGATGAGCGGTTGGTAGTAGTGCCTGCCGCTCGTGGGCGGGAAGGAGTTCCACGAAGGCGGCGGCGAGGGATTCAACGTCACATAGTGCGGCGTGCGGGGCAATGCGGGATACGTACGGAACTCACAGCCGGCCTTCTTGATCGCCGCAGAAGCATCACTCGAACCAGAGCTGCCGCCGCCGACCGCAAGCAGGATGATGACCGCGATCAGCGCGACGATGCCGGAGGCGGCAACGCCGTACAGAATCACCCGCTGCCTGTTCCCCAGATCGCCCGGAGAGACCCCGCTCGACGCAGTTCGCGTCTTCGGAGCCTGGACGCGGCGCGGGGGCGGCGGGGTGCGGGGCTTCTTCTTGGCCATGCGAGGCGACCATTCAAGCGGAAACGGCGATCGATTCGCCGAAGAACTCCGCGACGGCAGCCGCATCCTCGACGACCGGGCAGCGCGGCAGCGCCCCCAGGAATGCGCGCCCGTAGCCGCGCGTGCGCAGCCGTGGGTCGAGAATCGCGACCACGCCACGGTCGGCGTGGCTGCGGATCAGGCGGCCGAACCCCTGGCGCAGCTGCAGCATCGCCGTCGGCAGCGCGTAGTCGGTGAACCAGTCTCCACCACCCCGTTCGACGGCTTCGCAGCGCGCCTCGTGCAGCGGATCGCCCGGCGCCGAGAACGGCAGCTTGTCGATCACGAGCAGAGAGAGCGACTCCCCGGGCACGTCGACGCCCTGCCAGAACGTGGCCGTCGCGATGAGGACCGAGCCGACGTCACGGCGGAACCGCTCGAGCAGGCGCTCGCGGGGCGCGTCGCCCTGCACGAGCACCTCGAACGGGCACACGCCCGCGAACCCGTTCGGCATACGCCTCGAGCGCCCGGTAGCTCGACGTGAGGACGAGCGCGCGCCCAGCTGAGAGTGCGAGGAGCGCGAGGATCTCCTCGGAGGCACGCTCGGTGAACTCGTCGCTGCGCGGATCGGGCATCGCCCGTGGCAAGTAGAGGAGCGCCTGCTCGGCATAGTCGTACGGCGAGCCGACGATCGTCTCGCGTGCGTCCGAGAGACCGAGACGGCGGCGCACGAAGCCCGCGTCCTCGCCGGTCGTGAGCGTCGCCGAGACGAGCACCGCCGTCGGCCCCTCGTCCCAGAGGCGCTCGCGCAGCTGGTCGGCCACATCGACGGGGGCCCAGGCGAGCGCGTCGGGCTCGGACCAGACGACCCGCTCGAGCGCTCCGGGCTCGAGACACGACTCGACCTGCGCGGCCAGGCCGAGCGCGCGCCGGCCGAGCGCGTCGAGATCCTCGCCCTGACCGTGCAGCACGTCTGCAAGGTCGCCGAGCGCATCGACCAGCACGAGCGCCGCCTCGGCGGGGATCTCCCGGAGGCGTCGGCGGCCGGACGGAGGTGCGACGGCGCGCAGCAGCCGCTCTCCGGCGCGCTCGACCCGGTCGATCTGCCGCGCGGGCAAGGGCCGGTGGCCCTCCCGGCAGGCGCGCTCGAGGTCGAGCGCCAGCCGCCGCAGGCCGGCCCGCGAGATCCGGCCGCCGAGCCACGACGCGGCGGATTCCTCGAGCCGGTGCGCTTCGTCGAACACGATCGCGTCGTGCTCGGGCAGGACGCCGCCTCCCGCCGCGACGTGCGCGAAGTAGAGGGCGTGGTTCGCGATCACCAGATCCGCCTCGCCGGCGCGATCGCGCGCCGCCTCGGCGAAACACGTGCCGACGAACGGGCAGCGCCGCCCCGCGCACCGGTCACCGCCGACCGCGAGCTCGGCCCAGAGGCTTTCCGACGGCTCGACCTCGAGCTCTGCGCGATCGCCGGTCTCGGTCGTCTCGAGCCACGACTGCATCGCCTCCCACGCGCGTCCGTCGCGTCCTTCGGCGAGCAGGAACGGCTGAAACCCCTGCAGCTGGCGCCGGCAGAGGTAGTTCTGCCGCCCCTTGACGACGGCGACGTCGAGGTCGCGCCGAAGCGCGGTCGCCGCGACCGGCACGTCGTGTCGCAGCAACTGCTCCTGCAGCGCCTTCGTCGCCGTCGCGACGACGACCCGCAGTCCCGACTCGAGCGCCGGCAGCAGGTAGGCCAGGCTCTTGCCGACGCCGGTTCCCGCCTCGGCGACGAGGTGCCGGCCCGTCGCGAGCGCGTTCTCGACGGCGTCTGCGAGGGCAGCCTGCTCGGACCGCGGCTCGAAGCCGGGCAGGGCCTCCGCGAGCGAGCCGCCGACGCTGAAGTGATCGGGCACGGACGGTCAGCGTACGCGAGCGAACGGATGTTCTCATCTTGCAGCGTCCGCAGAAAAATCCGCTCAGAGCGACTTTCCCGCCCAAGGCGGTCTTGACTGCACCGCGCTCGACGCGGCTAGGTTCTCCCCGTCGGATCCGGTAGCTCCTCGGAGTCGCTGGATCCGGCACTCAGCTCCGGTAGGCCCTCGGGCTCGCCGGGGCTGATTTTTTGTTGAGCCCGATCACCCAGAGCGATCCGTCCGACGCCCTCTCTAGCGTTCTCGGGCTCATGTCAGCGGTCTTCCTCCTCATCGGGCTCGTGGTCGGCGCCGGCGCCGTCTGGCTGCTGCGCGGGCGAAGATCGACGCGGCCAAGGAGGCGCTCGAGCGCTCCGAGGAGACGCAGCTGCAGTGGGAGGACCGGTTCAAGGCCGCGACCGGCGATGCCTTGCTGAAGAGCCAGTCGTCGCTGCTCGAGCTCACCGAGGCGAAGCTGGCGCCGATCCAGGACACGCTGACCAAGTTCGAGGAGCAGGCGCGCAGGCTCGAGGAGCGGCGCCTGCAGTCGGTCTCGGCCGTCGGCGAGCAGCTCAAGTCGGTCGCCGAGGGCCAGGAGCGCCTCCGCTCGGAGACCGGGAACCTCGTCACGGCCCTACGCGCCCCGCACGTGCGCGGCAACTGGGGCGAGATGCAGCTGAAGCGCGTCGTCGAGCTCGCCGGCATGCTCGAGTACTGCGACTTCCAGACCCAGCAGAGCGAACGCGACGACGGACGGCCGCCTGCTGCGCCCCGACCTCGTCGTCAAGCTGCCGGGCGGCAAGACCATCGTCGTCGACTCGAAGGTGCCGATCGAGGCGTACCTCGACGCGGTCAACTCCGACGATGCCGAGGAGAAGCGCCGCCACCTCGCACGCCACGCCGCCCAGATGCGCGACCACATCGGCAAGCTCGGCCAGAAGCGCTACTGGCGGCAGTTCGAGCCGACGCCGGAGTTCGTCGTCATGTTCGTCGACGAAGGGCTCTACCGCGCCGCGCTCGACCAGGACGGCTCGCTCTTCGAAGCCGGCGCCGAGACGGGCGTGATCGTCGCCTCGCCGGCGACGCTGATCGGCCTCCTCCGCACGGTCGCCTACGGCTGGCAGCAGGAGACGGTCGCCGAGAGCGCCCGGGCGATCGTCGAACCTCGGCCGCGAGCTCTACGAGCGGCTCGGCGTGTTCGCCGGGCACTTCGCGAAGGTCGGACGCGGCCTCGATACGGCCGTCGGCGCCTTCAACCAGGCGGTCAGCTCGTTCGAGACCCGCCTGCTCGTCACCGCCCGGAAGTTCCCGGAGCACGGGGTGACGAACGACACGCCTCCCGAGACCCGCGCAGGTCGAACGCAAGCCCGTCGTGGTGAGCGCTCCGGAGCTCGTCGCGCTCCCGCGCGCCGACGCCGACGCGGCGTGACGCCCGGGAACGTCCGGCCGGCCCATTGACGTTTATATCCTCGTACGATTCGTTTCGAGAGGAGCAACGTTGAACGACAAGAACGTCCGTGAGCTGATCATCGTCGGCGGCGGCCCGGCCGGGTACACGGCCGCGCTCTACGCCGCCCGCGCCGACCTCGAGCCCCTCGTCATCGAGGGCTTCGACTGGGGCGGCCAGCTGATGATCACGAGCGACGTCGAGAACTACCCCGGCTACGCCGACGGGATCATGGGGCCGGAGATGATGGCCGACTTCCGCCGCCAGGCCGAGCGCTTCGGCGCCGAGTTCATCACCGACGACGTCACGCGCGTCGACTTCTCCGAGCAGCCGCTCCGCGTCTTCGTCGGCGACGACGAATACCGCCGCGCGCGCGGTGGTCGTCGCGACCGGCGCGAGCGCCCGCTGGCTCGGCATCGACTCGAGCGAGCGCCCACAAGGGCCGCGGCGTCTCCGCCTGCGCGACCTGCGACGCGGCGTTCTTCCGCGACAAGGACGTCTACGTCGTCGGCGGCGGCGACTCAGCGTTCGAGGAGGCGCTCTTCCTGACGAAGTTCGCGTCGCGCGTCCACCTCGTGCACCGCCGCGACGAGTTCCGCGCCTCGAGGATCATGGTCGACCGCGCCGAGGCGAACGACAAGCTCGACTTCGTCCTCAACGCCGAGGTCGTCGAGGAGATCGTCGGCGACCAGAAGGTCGAGGCGCTGCGCCTGCGCAGCACGGAGACCGACGAGACGCTGGGAGGTCCCGGCCGACGGCCTGTTCGTCGCGATCGGCCACGACCCGAACACGGCGCTCTTCCTCGACCAGCTCGACCACGACGAGAACGGCTACCTCGTCACGCAGCCGGGCTCGACGGCGACGAACATCCCCGGCGTGTTCGCCGCCGGCGACGTGCAGGACCACATCTACCGCCAGGCGATCACCGCCGCCGGCTCGGGCTGTATGGCCGCGCTCGACGCCGAGCGGTTCCTCGCGACGCTCGAGGGACACCCGGGCACCGCGCTGACGGCGAACCGCGTAGGCCAGCATCCCGTCCGGAGCCGGCGCGTAGCCTCGGACGTGCCCGACCGCCCGCGCTGGATCGACCTCGTCGACCCGACCGAGGAGGAGCTGCGAGCGAGCGCTGCCGGACGGCATCGCGCCGACGGCGCTCGCGGCGCTGCTCGCGCCGCACGTGCACGACGACGAGCCGCGGCCGCGCATCGAGCTCGCACGGCGACTACGTCCTCGGCATCCTCCTGCTCCCGGTCGAGGTCGTCGGACGAGGATCGGGTCTACTACCAGGAGATCGACTTCGTCGCGACGGTCGACGCAGCTCGTCACGGTCTCGAAGACGCCGCCGGGCGAGCAGCCGTTCGACCCGGCGCCGGCCAAGGAGGCGTGCCGGCCGCGACGAGGACGTCGGGCATGTTCGTCTACCACCTGGTCGACGAGATCGCCGAGGGCTTCCTCGACGTGGTCGACGACCTCGACGAGGAGATCGACGAGCTCGAGGACCATCGTCCCGAACGCCAGCCCGGCGAGGTCGGCCGAAGCTCTGCGCGAGCTCCGCCACGACCTGCTCGGCATCCGCCGCACGCTCAGCCCGACGCGCGACGCCGTGCGCAAGATCGTCGACAACCGCGTCGAGCTCGGACGGCGCCGAGCTGTTCCCGCGCGACGTCGAGATCGCGCTTCGACGACGCGTTCGACAAGCTGCTGCGCGCGTCCGAGGGTCTCGAGCCTCGCGCGACTCGCTCGCCGGCGTCCGCGACTACCTGCAGGGGAAGATCGCGAACGACCAGAACGAGGTGATGAAGCGGCTGACGGTCATCGCGTCGCTGCTGCTCGTCCCGACGTTCATCGTCGGCCTCTACGGCCAGAACTTCATCCACATCCCGGAGCTCCACTGGGCTTCGGCTACTCGTGGTCGTGGGCGCTGATCATCGCGACGACGATCATCCAGCTCGCCTTCTTCCGCTGGAAGCGCTGGATCTGACACACCAGGACCGCCGAGCCCCGGCACCCCGCTGCGCCTCCGCAGACGACTGCCGGCGTGCGGCGGAGGACCGGCGCGAGCACCCACCGTTTCAGCCTGAACCTTTCAATGGGCGACACTGATCTGCGTGCAGCCAGCCGAGCATGCCCGCTACGACGCGTTCGCATCCTGGTACGACGAGTGGGTTGCGGCGCCGGAGGACGATCGTCGTCGCCGCATCGCTGTTCGAGCTGATCGGGTCGGTCGAAGGTCAGCGCATCCTCGACCTTGGCTGCGGCCACGGTCAGAATCTCTCGCGAGCTCGCCCGGCGCGGAAACGATGTCGATCGTGGTCGATCTCTCGGCCGAGCTTCTCCGAGATCGCCCGCTGCCGCTGGCGCACGATCGCATCGACTACCTCTGCGCCGATGCCTGCGCGACCGAGTGGTGGGACGGCATGCCCTTTCGACGGCGTCGTGTCCAGCATGGCGCTGATGGACATCGACAACCTCGACGCCGCCGTCTCCACTGCAGCGGCCGAATGACACGATCGCGGCAGCTGGTTCACCTGGTCGATCCTCCACCCTGGGCTTCCCCGGCATCGACGACATCCGGGCGAGCTGGCCCAGCGACGGCAGCTACTTCAGCGAGGGCTGGTGGAACACCGACGGTACGGCGTGCGCAGCCGCGTCGGCTCGAACCACCGCACCCTCTCCACCTACCTGAACACCATGCTCGAGCACGGCTTCGCCCTGGAAGCAGCAGCCGAGCCACCATGGCGGCGGAGCGCGCCCGGACCCAGCCGATGCCTTTCTTCCTCGTGACGAGGTGGAGCCGCACCTAAGGCCCTTCAGGGCGTCAAACTCGCCCGCGCCGGTGCTATGGACGTGACGCCTGAGTCTGGCGCGAGAGGCCTGAGCGTCGAGCTAGAGTCGGCGCCTCGACCGTGATGACGAGACGAGCAGGAGGCGTGACGTGGGAGCGATCAAGGTGCACGAGTTCATGAGCCTCGACGGTGTGATCGACGCGCCGACGTGGACCGCCGACTACGGCTTCGATCCGAAGATGGGAGAGGCGATCGCCGCAGCGGTGTACGGCGGCTGCGAGGGCATCCTGCTCGGGCGTACGACGTACGAGATGTTCGAGCCCACCTGGTCGCAGCGAACCGTCGAGGATGATCCGGGCGCGCCGTTCTTCAACGACACCACCAAGTACATCGTGTCCGGCCACGCTCACGACCGCGTCGTGGCGGAACTCGACCGTCGTCGGCGCCTACGACCCCGACGCGATCCGCCGCCTCAAGGACGAGGTCGACGGCGATCTCTACGTCAGCGGCAGCGGCACGCTCGTCCGCGCGATGCTCGCGGACGGGCTCGTCGACGAACTGCACCTCTTCGTCTACCCGCTCACCCGCGGCGACCGGCCCGCGCCTCTTCCCCGACGGCGCCGCCGGCGAGAGCTGACGCTCGCGGCGAGCGCCTCCTACCCGAACGGCGTCGTCTACCTCGCGTACCGGCCGGACGAGTAGGCAGGACCCCGCCGGGGCTGGCAAGCCCAACTCGAGAGCAGAAACCTCGCCTGATCCCGCAAGGCGGCCGGACGAGGCGCAGCCCCCGTTCGACGGTCCGCCCGATCATCCCTTCCCGGGCGAGCCATGCAGCCTCAGTCCGGCCGCTCTCAGATCTGGCGTCGGCGCCTTGCGAAGGTCGCGCCCAACGCTCCCGCGAGCCCGGTTCGCTCGACGCGCTGGCTTCAGTCACCCGGCTACCCTGGGCGGCCGTGCCGTACTACATCTGCCCGAAGTGCAAGGAGCGCTCGCTCGACATCGACGGCGCGCGAGGGTTCTCGCGCAGGCGCCGGCGTGCCGTCACTGCGGTTTCGGCTTCCTGTTCGAGCTGCTCGACGACTACTACCCCGCTCCCGACACCGGCCTGCTCGTCACCGACCAGGAGCGGCGCGTCCTCGCGATCGGCCGCGGCGTCTTCGAGCTGACCGGCTTCCCCGAAGCCGACCTGATGGGACGCGACGTGGTCGAGGCGCTCGAGCTTCTCCGACGCGACAGCCCGGTCGAGCTCGCCCGCGAATGGGGCGTCCGCCGGCTGGGCGAGCAGCTCTCGATCCGCACCCGCGCGGGCACGAGAAGGCGGTCGTCGCCGACGTCTTCCCCGCCTACGACGACGACGGCGGCCTGCTCGTCGCGCTCACGCCCCGACGCTGACCGCGACTCGACGGGCAGAGGTCCGCGGCGAGCGGGCAGTCCTCGCAGCGCGGCCGGCGCGCGTCGCAGATCCGGCGGCCGTGCCAGATCAGCAGGTGCGGGAAGCGCGCCCAGTCGGCTCGCGGGACGAGCTTGCATCAGGTCGCGCTCGATCTTCACCGGATCCTCCTGCCGCGTGAAGCCCGAGCCGCTGCGACAGCCGCCGCACGTGCGTGTCGACGACGATCCCCTGCGGCTTGCCGCGCTCGGCCGAGACGACGTTCGCCGTCTTGCGCGCGACGCCCGGGCAGCCGCAGCAGCTCGTCGAACTCGCTCGGGCACCTCGCCGTCGTACTCCTCGATCAGCAGCTGCATCGTGCCCGCGCAGCGACTTCGCCTTCTGCCGGTAGAAGCCCGTCGCGAAGATGTCGCGCTCGAGCTCCTCCTGCGGCACCGCGAGGTAGTCCTCGGGCCGCCGGTACTTCTGGAACAGCGTCGCGCGTGACGCGGTTGACGTTCACGTCGGTCGTCTGCGCCGAGAGCATCACCGAGACGAGCAGCTCGAGCGGGCTCTCGAACCGTGAGCGCGATCTGCGCGTCGGCGTGCTCGCCGGCGAGCCGCTCGATGATCGGCCCGATGCGCGCCTTCTTCGGGCCGACCCGCCGCCGCGCCTCGGCGACGTAGCTCCGCACTGACAGCGACAGGCGGCCGGCGAGCGTCGGCCGGCGGCCTCCGCGAGCCGCGGCCCCGCGCAGACGACGTCGAGCGCCGGGCAGCCCGAGCAGGTGAACTCGCTCGGCGTCGGGACGAACTCGCCGGCGTCGATCCGCGCGATCGCCGCCGACAGCTCCTCCTCGAGCCCGCGGCAGCTCGTCGCGCTCGAACGTCGTCGAGACGACCGCGTCGGGCCGCTCGAGGAAGTGGTAGACGACCTCGACCTCGTCGGCCCCGGCCCGGAAGCACGCGAGCGCGTAGACGAGCCGCTGCAGGCGGTAGTCGGCCTCGACGATCTCGTCGGGCGTGCCCTCGGCGAGCGAGTTCGTCTTGTAGTCGAGCGACGAGCGCCGCGCCGCCGTCGCGCCACAGCACGTCGAGGCGGCCGTGCAGCAGCACGCCGTCGTGCTCGAACGCGAACGGCCGCTCGGGCCGGACGTCCGTCGAGCGCGGCGATCGCGCCGCGCGAGCTCGGACTCGCAGTACGACGTCGACGAACGCCGCGATCCGCGCGACCTCCTCGTCGGTCACCGCCGGATACCACTCGCGGACGATCGCGAGTCCGGGCGCGACCGGGGCGCGCGAGGTCGACGAGCTCGAGCAGCCGGTGCACCGCGTCGCCGATCTCGGTCGCGCGCAGCCCGTCGTCGCCGAGCCGACCGCCGCCGCGCGCGCTCGCGCAGCCCCGCGACGCGCTCGGCGTAGTAGCGGTACGAGCAGCGCTCGAAGAGCGCGAGCGCCGAGTACGACAGCCGCCGCACGCGGTGGAGCGGCGGCAGCGGCGCGGCGCGAGAGCTCCGGCAGCCGGTAGCCGCGCGGCGCCGGCGCCGCGCCGGCAGCTCGGCGAACAGCGCGAGCTGGCCGTCCTCGTCGCGGCTCGTCCGACGGACGCGAGCCGGGCGTCCGCCGGCGCTGCCGGTCGACGCGCGGTCGACGCGCAGCAGGAAGCGCGCGTCGCCGCGCTCGAGCTCGACCGGCTCGGCCGCGCCTCGATCTCGGTCTGCGACGCCGAGCCGGCCGAGCACCCAGCCGATCGGCGTCTCGCGGTCGTGCGGCCGCTCCGGGTCGATCGCGCCCGAGACGATCAGCCGGTCGATCGCGCGCGTCATCGCGACGTAGTAGAGGCGCAGCCGCTCGGCCTCGTCGTCGCGCCTCTCCGCGTCGCGCACCTCCTCGTAGCTGAAGACGCGCTCGCGCTTGCCCGAGCTCGGGATCGACGACCCGGAAGCCGAAGCGCCCGTCGGCGAGCGCACGAGGATCTCGTCGGACGACGGCGCGCCGCCCGTGTCGCGGCCCGCGTCGGCGACGATCACGACCTTGAACTCGAGGCCCTTGGCCGCGTGGATCGTGAGCAGCCGGACGGCGTCGGCGCCCTCCTCCTCCGAGACCGCCTCGAGCTGCGCCGCGCCGAGCGCCTCCTGGTCGCGGATGAAGCGGACGAAGCCCTCGATGTCCGGCGCCGCGCAGCTCCTCGTAGGAGCGCGCGAGCCGCATCAGCTTGCGCAGGTTCGCGTAGCGGCGCCTCCCGTCCCACCGCGCCAGCACCGCCAGGTCGTAGTCGTGCGCCGCCGACGATCTCCTCGCAGAGCCGCTCGAGCGCAGAGCCGCGCGGACGCAGCGACGAGCCGCTCGTAGCGCTGCTTGAACGCGCGCATCAGCCGCTCGTCGTCGCTCGAGCAGCGCGTCGGGCAGCGACCGCTCGATGCCCGTGTAGAGCGGCCGCCTGCCCGGCGTGGCGGCGAATCAGCACGAGCGCGTCGTTCGAGACGCCGACGAACGGCGAGGCGAGCACCGTGACGAGCGCCTCGTCGTCGTAGCGGTTGTGCAGCAGCCGCAGGTAGGCGAGCAGGTCGACGACCTGCTGCTGGCCGAAGTACCCGCGGCCGGTCGCGCGGTAGGTCGGCAGACTCGGCTCGCGCAGCGCCGCCTCGTAGCGCTCGGCGTCGGTGCCGGCCGCGAAGAGCAGCACGATCTCGCCCGGCGTCGCGGCGCCCGTGTCGACGAGCTCGCGCACGCGCCGCGCGATCGCGCGCGCCTCGCCGTCGCGCCACGGCGCGCCCGCGTCCTGGTAGCTCGCTTGTCGGTGACGAGCAGCTCGACCGGATGGCCGAACACCGGGTCGGGGAAGTCGCCCGACGCGGCGAGCGGCTGGTAGCCGTCGCCGAACTCGTCGCCGAAGAGCTCGTTGACGGCCGCGAGCACCTCGGGCCGCGAGCGGTAGTTCTGGGTCAGCGGCAGGCGCAGCGCGGCCTGCTCGCGCCGCTCGCGGAACACGGCGACGTCGGCGTGCCGGAAGCCGTAGATCGACTGGAACTCGTCGCCGACGAAGAACACGTCCTTCTCGACGGGCCGCCGCGGAGCAGATCGACGAGGTCGCACTGCAGGCGGTTCGTGTCCTGGAACTCGTCGACCATGATCGCGCGGAAGCGCAGCTGCTCGGCCTCGCGCACCGCGCTCGTGGTCGCGCAGCAGCTCGCGCGCGAAGAGCTGCAGATCCTCGAAGTCGAGCGCCGACTCGCGCTGCTTCGCCGCGGCGTACTCGGCCGCGAAGAGGTCGAGCAGCTCCTGCAGCAGATCGCGGTCGCGCGCGGCGAGCTCGTCGAACGCCGCCTGCTCGAGCCGCTGGCGCGCGTCCCGGAACTCGGCGGCGCGCTCGCCGCGTCGCCGGCGAGGCCCGAGAGGTCGAGCAGCTGCTCGGGGTTCGGGCCGAGCGCGAGCGCGGCGCTCGCGGCGGCGACGCTGCTTCTCGGTCGCGCCGGGATCGGCGGCGAGCGGCTGCGGCCGCGGCCTGCAGCTCGGCGAGCCGCTCGGCGCACGCCGTGCTGCTCGCCGAGCTCGAGCACCAGCGGCGCGCCCGGCCGAGCGCAGCGTCTCGTAGACGCCGGTCAGCATGCGGCGCAGCCCGTGCGCCGCGTAGGTCGCGAGCAGCCGCAGCCGCTCGGGCGTCGCGCGTCGCGCAGAACGCGGCCAGCGCGCGCTCGAACGACTCGCCGCGCAGCACGCGCCGCCTGCTCGTCGTCGAGCTCGCGGAAGCGCGGGTCGATGCCGACCGCGAACGGATGCGCGCGCAGCAGCCGCGAGCAGAAGCCGTGGATGGTCGAGATCCAGGCGCCGTCGAGCCGGCGCGCGAGGTCGTGCCGGCCGCGCGCCGCGAGCGCGGCGCGGATGCGCGACGCGCAGCTCGCCGGCCGCCTTGCGCGTGTAGGTGATGACGAGCACCGACTCGACGTCGAGCCCCTCGTCGCACACCGCGCGCACGAACCGCTCGACCAGCACGGTCGTCTTGCCGGTGCCGGCGCCGGCCGAGACGAAGACCTCGCCGTTGCGCGTCGACGGCTGCGCGCTGCTCGGCGTTCATACGCGTCACGCGCTCACCCGGCACATCGTCCAGAGGTCGCACCACGCCGGGCACTCGCCGCCCTTCGGATCGTGGCGCACGTCGCCGGCGCGGATCCGCTGCGCGTAGCCGAGCGCGCGCTCGCGCGACGTGTCGACGAGCGCCCAGAACTCGTCCTCGTCGAGGTAGTCGTTCCGCTGGTAGCCCGGCAGGTCGTCGGTCGCGCCGGCCGTGCAGCAGGCCGCGCGTGACCCGCGCGCCGGCGAGCGCGCGGTAGACGCCGCCGAGCGGCTCGATGCCGACGAGGTCGCGCAGCACGAGCATGTACAGCGGGATCTGGAGCTTCAGCTCCTCGTCGATCTGCTTCGCCGAGTGCGCGGTACGGCCCGACTTGTAGTCCTGCACGATCCCGCGCGCGCTGAACGGGTCGACGTCGATGCGGTCGATCTTGCCGCTGAGGAAGATCCCGTCGCCGAGCAGCGAGCCCGCGCTGGAGCTCGGGCGCCGAGCGCTCGGAGCCGAACGACGACCTCGAACCGGCGCGGCAGGAGCGCGAGCGCCGACTCGGCCTCGTCGCGGACGAACCCCTGAGGTCGCGCCAGAGGCTCTCGTCGAGCTCGGCCTCCTGCAGCTCGGTGAGGTCGAGCCGGACGCCGCCGCGCAGCGCGTCGTCGAGGCAGCGGCGCAGGAACCCGAGCGCCCGCTCGAGGTTCTCCGGCGTCGACGCGGTCCTGAGCCGAGCTCCTTCGGCAGCCCCGCGTAGAACTTGTGCAGCGCGCTGTGCGCGACCGAGCCGCGCAGCATCGGGTCGACCTCGGCGTCGATCGTCTTCGGCGAGACGATCCGCTCGAACAGCCACGCCGACGAGCAGTCGGCGAACCGCTCGAGCTCGGTGACGCCGAACGTCGCCCGCTGCGCCGAAGAACTCCAGCACGGCGGCGTTGCGCGAGCCGCGTCTCGCGGCGCAGCGCGCCGCGCCCGGCCGAGCCGCCGCTCCCAGCCGTTCGCCTCGGCGAGCGCCTGCGGCCGCGTCGGGCTCGGCGACGGCGAGCTGCGCCAGCGCCGCAGCCGCTCGCGCTCGGTCGGCGCCTCCTCGAGCGCCCACGTGAGCGCCGAGAGCGGCCGCCGCGACGGTCGCGCGCGTCGACGTCCTCGGCGTCGAAGACCGCGGCGACCTCGTCCCAGAACGGGCTCGGCTCGCGCGGCGAGCCGTCGTCGGTCGCCGCCTCGCGGACGAGGTAGAGGCGCCGCGTCGCGCGCGTGCAGGCGGTGTAGAAGAGGTAGCGGTCGCGGCCACCTGGTCGGGACGCTCGAGCCGGCCGCCGAGCGAGCGGCGGCGCGTCGTCGTCGAGGAACGGCGACGTGCGCCCGCGCCGCGGCAGCGTCCCCTCCTCGAGCCCGAGCACGAAGACGACGTCGAAGCGCCGCGTGCGCGCGCGCAGCAGATCGAGGACGGCGACCCGCCCGGCCTCGCCGGCCGCGCGCGAGCCGCACGTCGGCGCGCTCGAGCGCGGCGACCACTCGTCGCGCGAGAGCTCGCCGCCGAGCGCGGCGAACGCGTCGAGCTCGTCGAGCAGCGCCGAGCGCCGCGCCGTACGCGCGCAGGTCGAGCCGCGACGTCTCCCCGGCCGGCGGCGCCTCGGTGCCGTAGGCGCGCGCGGATCATCGCCCGCAGCAGCGCACGCACCGCGTCGGTCGGCGTCGTCGGCGCGCGCGCAGCTCGTCGAGCGCCGGCAGCGGCGCCTCGCGCAGCTTCTCGGCCTCCTCCTCGACCCGCTCGGCGCGTCTGGATCGCGCGGCCGCGCAGCCGGCCCTCGACGTAGTCGACCGACGAGCGCGGCGAGCCCCGAGTACGGCGAGCGCAGGTACGCGAAGAGCTCGCGGCGGCCGCCGCCCAGCCACGCGAAGCGGAGCAGCTGCGAGCAGCGCGTGACCGAGCGGCGTCGCGCCGAGCCGCACGCGGCGACTCGACGGCGTACGGGATCCCCAGCGCCGCCGAGCACCGTCTCGAGCGGCGCGCGCCAGCGCTCGAGCGACGGGGCGACGAGCGCGATCTCGCTCGGGCGGCGACGCCGCTGCGCAGCAGGTCGAGCAGCTCCTCGCCGACCTGCTCGAGCGTCCCGCGGACGCCGGCGCCTTCGAGGAAGCGGAGGGCGCCGTCGAGCTCGGGCGCCGGCGGCGGGCGCCTCCTCGAACAGGCTGCGCTCGAGATGCGCGAGCGCCGGATGCGCGTACTCGGCGGAGCGCGGCGGCAGCTCCTCGATGCCGGCCGTCGGCGAGCGCCGCCAGATCCGTCGCGGTGCGGCGCGAGCGACGCGAACACGTCGCGGCCGGGCTCGTACGGCAGCGACACGTGCACCTCGGCGCGGCCGGCGAGCGCCTCGAGCAGCGCCCACTCGGCGCCGGTGAGGTCCTCGAAGCCGTAGGCGAAGACCGGCTCGCCGTGCCAGGCGTCGAGCTCGGACCGGAGCCGCTCCGCGGCGCGGCGGCGCTGGAGGTCGCGATCCCAGACGCCGAGCCGGTCGAGCTCCGCGCGGTAGGCGCCGTAGAGGACGGCG
Organism: uncultured Thermoleophilia bacterium; assembly: GCA_963708505.1. Classification (GTDB taxonomy): domain Bacteria; phylum Actinomycetota; class Thermoleophilia; order Gaiellales; family Gaiellaceae; genus PALSA-600. The sequence continues at coordinate 231,074 of CAVPST010000006.1, read as the reverse complement.
AGCTCGCCGTCGAGGTCGCTCGGGGTCGAGCAGCCCTGGCTCGAGCTCGCCGAGCGCGCCGAGCAGCGCGTCGGCGAAGCCGCCGGTGCGCGGCGGAGCGCGCGAGCCCGTCGAGCGGACGCCGCGGCGAGCGCCCGGCGCACGGCGAGGACGCGCTGCGCGTCGGTGAGCGACAGGGCGCCGCCGGGTCGCCGCAGCGATCTCGCGCGAACAGGTCGTCGAACGTGCCGATCTCGCCCGCGAGCAGGCAGCCGCAGCGCGCGAGCAGGTCGCGCTCGACCCGGTCGACGTCCGACCGGTTCGGCACGATCAGATACGGCTCGTCGTCGAGGCGCGCCAGATAGCGGTCGAGGAGAAGCGCGACCTTGCCCGCGTTCGCAGGCCCCGCGAGGAGGGACAGCCCCACCTTCCCATCGTAGAGTGGCCGCAGGACGGGTCCTGCGGCCACTCCCGACGGAGTTCTCTGCGCTCTTACGCGGCCGACGGCCTTCGGCCGCCGGCCGCGGCGGGCGGCGGCGCGGCCGGGCATCTTCCCGGCGCAGTCGTCGCAGAGGTCGGCGACCTTCGAGCCGCGCCGCGCATCCGTGTACGTGATGCGGAGCGTCGGCGCCGTGCGACTCGTCGACTTCCTTGCCGCAGTTGTCGCAAACCAGAACGGTTTTCCGTGCCAATTTCAGCCTCCGTGTCGACTTCGGCGCCAGTTTACGCCGACGTCGGCGGAAAGACGAATTCCGCGCCGAAATCACCCGTTAGATCCGTCGAACGTCGAGACGTGGACTACGTAGCTTCGCCGCCGATGGAGCTGACGGCGATCGCGTCCTCGAAGGCGACGAGACCGGGCAGGAGCTGCTCGAGGAGTCGCTGCGCGTGCTCGCGCCCGACGTGATCGGGCTCGAGGTCGGCCTCCCCCGCTTCGACCTCTCGCTCGCGAAGCGCCGGGCGACCGACAACGGCGTCGTCCACGAGGCGGCAGCCGCGATCCGCGAGCACGGACTCGGCCTGAAGGCGGCGACGGTCACGCCGGAGGCGCGCGGCGACGTCGGCTCGCCGAACCGGATCCTGCGCGAGGAGATCGGCGGCAAGGTGATCGTCCGCACCGGCCGCCGGCTGCCCGGCGTCGTGCCGTTCGGCGGCGTCCACGCGCCGATCTCGGTCGTGCGGATGGCGGTCGGCGATGCCTACGGCGCGAAGGAGTGGCGCGAGGGCTCGGGCGACGACGAGGTCGCGTTCCGCACCGAGCGGATCGAGCGCAGCGTCTGCCGCGCCGTCGCCGAGTTCGCGTTCCGCGAGGCCGAGCGCACCGGCGCGAAGGTCTTCGGCGGCCCGAAGTACACGGTCTCGCCCGACGTACGAGGGGATGCTGAAGGAGGAGATGGATGCGGCCGCGGAGCGCCATCCCGACGTGCAGTACGAGCCGCAGCTGATCGACGCGACGTTCGCGCTGCTCGTCGCCTCGACGGGCGAGCCGCTCGTCATCCCGGCGCTCAACCGCGACGGCGACATCCTCTCCGATCTCGTGCTGCCGCTCTTCGGCTCGATCGCCGGCTCGGAGTCGATGCTCGTCGCGTTCGAGGGCGACGAGCTCGAGCCGACCGCGCTGATGGCCGAGGCCGCGCACGGCACCGCGCCGTCGCTCAGGGCAAGAACGTCGCGAACCCGCTCGCGATGATCCTCGCCGGGGCGGCGCTGCTGTCGCAGACGCCGACGAGGGCGCGACGGCGGGCCGCGCGATCCGCGAGGCGGCGCTCGAGGCGGTCGCCCAGGGCGTGAAGACGGCCGACCTCGCCGGCCACTCGACGACGACGGAGTTCACCGACGAGGTGATCCGCCGCACGCGCACGAAGCTCGAGGTCTGGTCGACCCTCTAGCTCACGAGGCGGAGGAACGCCTCGGCGACCCGCGGGTCGAACTGCGCGCCGGCGCACAGCGCTCGACCTCGGCGACGGCCTCGGTGTGCCTCGAGGCGCGACCGGTACGGCCGGTCGGAGACCATCGCGTCGTACGCGTCGGCGACGGCGACGATGCGCGCCTCCTCCGGGATCTCGCGCCGCGCAGCCCGTGCGGATAGCCGTCGCCGTCCCAGCGCTCGTGGTGGTGCAGCACCGTCGTCGAGCGTCGCTCGGAGCGACTGGATCCCCTCGAGGATCGTCGTGCCGGAGACCGGGTGGCGGCGGATCTCGGCCGCCTCGCGTCGTCGAGCGGGCCGGGCTTCGCGAGGATCGCCGGGTCGATGTCGAGCTTGCCGATGTCGTGCAGCGGCGTCGCGACGGCGAGCCGCGCAGGAGCTGCGGCGGCGCGTCGAGCTCGGTCGCGAGCCGGAGCGCGAGGTCGGTGACGCCGCGCCGCGTGATCGACGACGCCGGGGTCGTGATCGACGAGCGCTCGCGGGTGAGCAGCTCCGCATGGCTCATGGGCAGAGCAGGATTCCGCACGCCGCGGCGATTCCCTTCCGAGACGCGCCGGACGGATGCGATAGCGTCGCGCCGGTTCATGAAGGTCGGCGTCCCTCAGGAGGTCGCGCCCGGCGAGCGCCGGGTCGCCCTCGTCCCGGAGACCGTGTCACGGCTGGGCGAGGGCGTGACCGCCGTGATCGTCGAGCGCCGGCGCGGGCGTCGCCGCCGGCTTCCCCGACGACGCGTACCGCGAGGCGGGCGCCGAGCTCGGCGACCCGTGGTCGGCCGACGTGGTCGTGAAGGTCGCGGCGCCGACCGCCGACGAGGTCGCGCAGCTCCGCGCAGGGCCAGGTGCTGGTCGCGTTCCTCGCAGCCGCTCACCGACGCGGAGGGCGATCGAGCGGCTGGCGGCCGGCGGGCGTGCACGGACTCGCGCTGGAGTCGATCCCGCGCATCACGCGCGCGCAGCCGATGGACGCGCTCTCGTCGCAGGCGACGGTCGCCGGCTACAAGGCGGCGCTGATCGCCGCCGACCGGCTGCCGCGCTTCTTGCCGATGCTGATGACCGCGGCCGGGACGATCCCGCCCGCGAAGGTGCTCGTGCTCGGCGCCGGCGTCGCCGGCCTGCAGGCGATCGCGACCGCGCGCCGGCTCGGCGGCGTCGTCTCGGCGTTCGACGTGCGGCCGGCGGTGCGCGAGCAGGTCGAGTCGCTCGGCGCGACGTTCCTCGACCTCGGCGTGCGCGGCGAGGAGACCGAAGGCGGCTACGCGCGCGAGCTCACGCCCGAGCAGCAGGCGGCGCAGCAGGCCGAGCTGCAGGCGCGGATCCCGCAGCTTCGACGTCGTGATCACGACCGCGGCGATCCCGGGCCGGCCGGCGCCGAAGCTCGTCACCGCCGAGGCGGTCGCGCGGGATGCGGCCGGGCTCGGTGATCGTCGACCTCGCGGCCGAGACCGGCGGCAACTGCGAGCTGACGCGGCCCGGCGAGGAGATCGTCGAACGACGGCGTGACGATCGTCGGGACCGACGAACCTGCCGTCGACGATGCCGACGCACGCGAGCCAGCTCTCTCGCGCAACGTCGCGGCGCTCGCTCGGCCTGCTCGTCGCCGGACGGCGAGCTCGTGCTCGACTGGGACGACGAGATCGTCGCCGGCGCGTGCGTGACGCGCCGGGAGGTGACTGCATGAGCCATACCGCACGCTGCTCGTCGTCGAGCTGACGATCCTCGTGCTGGCGATCTTCCTCGGCTTCGAGGTGATCTCGAAGGTGCCGACGATGCTGCACACGCCGCTGATGTCGGGCACGAACGCGATCCACGGCATCGTGATCGTCGGCGCGATCATCGTCGCCGGCCAGCCGACCAGGACACGCTGATCCGGATCGTCGGCTTCGTCGCGGTCGTGCTCGGCGTCGGCGAACGTCGTCGGCGGCTTCGTCGTCACCGACCGGATGCTCGAGATGTTCAAGAAGCGCGAGCCGCCGAAGAGACGCGACTGATGGGCGCCGAACGCGACGTCAGCTCTGCTCTACCTGGTCACGATCGTGCTGCTTCGTCCTCGCGCTCCGGTTCCTCTCGTCCCCGGCGACGGCGCGGCGCGGCAACCAGATCGGCGCGGTCGGGCATGGTCGCTCGCGATCGTCGTCACGCTGCGAAGACTCGGCGTGCACGTGACGTGGCTGATCGATCGCGGGCGCGATGCGATCGGCGGCGGCTTCGGAGCGGTCGCGGCGCGACGCGTGAAGATGACCGCGATGCCGCAGATGGTGGCGCTGTTCAACGGCGTCGGCGGCGGCGCGGCGGCGCTGGTCGCGCTCGCCGAGTTCCACGAGCTCGCGCCGGCGCCGGGCGGATCCACGGCGACATCTCGGTCGCGATCGTGCTCTCGGCGCTGATCGGCTCGATCTCGTTCGCCGGCTCGCTGGTCGCGTTCGCGAAGCTGCAGGAGCTGATCCAGGGCCGGCCGATCACCTACCCCGGCCAGAAGATCGTGAACGCGCGCTGCTCCTCGGCGCGCTCGCCGCGCGGGGTCGCGATCGTCGCCGGGTGCCGAGCACGAGTGGCTGCTCTGGGCGCTGATCGGCGGCGCGCTGCTCTTCGGCGTCCTGTTCGTGCTGCCGATCGGCGGCGCCGACATGCCGGTCGTGATCTCGCTGCTGAACGCGTTCACCGGCCTCGCCGCGGCGGCGACCGGCTTCGAGCTCGAGAACAACGTGCTGATCGTGAGCGGCATGCTCGTCGGCGCGTCCGGCACGTTCCTGACGCTGATGATGGGCCGGGCGATGAACCGCTCGATCGCGAACGTCCTCTTCGGCGCGTTCGGGCAGGTCGCAGGCGCGGCGGCGGCGCCGCGGCGCGCCGACGGACGGCACCGTGCGCCCGACGACCGCCGACGACGTCGCCGTCATGCTCGCCTACGCGCAGCAAGGTCGTCGTCGTGCCCGGGCTACGGGATGGCGGTCGCGCAGGCGCAGCACGACGTGCGCGCGCTCGCCGACCTGCTCGAGGCGCGCGGCGTCGAGGTCACGCTACGCGATCCACCCGGTCGCCGGGCGCATGCCGGGCCACATGAACGTGCTGCTCGCCGAGGCGAACGTGCCCGTACCCGCAGCTCAAGGAGATGGACGAGGCGAACGCCGAGTTCCCGCGCACCGACGTCGTCGCTCGTGATCGGCGCCAACGACGTCGTCAACCCCGACGCGCGCAACGAACGCCGGCAGCCCGATCTACGGCATGCCGATCCTGAACGTCGACCAGGCGCAGGCGGTCGTCGTGCTCAAGCGCTCGATGAGCCCGGGCTTCGCCGGCATCGACAACCCGCTCTTCGTCGAGCCGAAGACGATGATGCTGTTCGGCGACGCGAAGGAGTCGGTCGCGAAGCTCGCCGCCGGCGTCAAGAGCGCTGTGACGCGCGTCCCGGTCTTCACCGGCCGCGCACGTCGAGGCGGCCGTCTCGCCCGAGCGCGCGGTCGAGGCGGTGCGCGAGGCGTTCGTCGCGTACACGCGCGCGGCGAGTGGACGATGCCGCCGAAGGTCTACGTCACGAACTACCCGGCCGGCGACTTCCGCGCGATGCCGGCGCTCGGCGGCGGCTACGCGCTGCTGAAGTGGATCACGTCGTTCCCGGGCAACCCGGCGCGGGGGCTGCCGACGGTGACGGGCGTCGTGCTCTGTCCGGACGCGCGAACGGCCAGCTGCGCGCGGTGCTCGACGCGGCGCCGTGACGGCGCTGCGCACGGGCGCGGCGGCGGTGCTCGCGGCCGAGACTCCTCGGCGCGACCGGACGCGGCGTCGGCCGCGGTGATCGGCGCCGGCGTGAACGGCCGCGCGGCGGCGCGCACGTTCCTCGCGCGCGGCCGCGACGGTCGCGCTGTGGGACGTCGACGCCGAGCGCGCGCGCGAGGCCGCGGCGCGAGCTCGGCGCCGACGTCGCCGCCGTCGCTCGAGGAGGCGCTCGCCGCCGACCTGTCGTCACCGTGACGCCCGGCCACGAGGTGCTGTTCGCGCGACGGCACGCTGCGGCCGGGCAGCACGTGTCGCTGATGGGCGCCGACGGCCCGGGCAAGGCCGAGGCCGACGGCCGGCGAGCTCGACGCGGGCGCGCCTCTTCTGCGACGACTGGGAGCAGGCGTCCCACGGCGGCGAGCTCGCGCACGCGGTCGAGGCCGGGCTCGTGACGCGGGACGACGTGACGGCGATCGGCGACGTGCTCGCCGGGGCGCCGCGGCCGGACGGACGCCGAGGAGATCACGCTCTTCGACTCGACCGGGCTCGCGATCCAGGATCTCGCGATCGCGCTGGCGGCGCTCGCCGCCGGAGCGAGCTGGCCGACCTTCAGCTGCTCGAGCTCTGAGCGCGAGCGCTCCGCTACGACTCGAAGCGCGCCGGGTCGAAGAGCCGAGCTCGGCGGGCCGCTCGCCGAGGATCGCGCGCGCGACGAGGTCGCCGCACGCGAGGCCGAGCACGTTGCCGTGACCCGAGTAGCCGCCGGCGACCCAGACGCCCTCGCGGCCCGGGACGCGGCCGGCGAGCGGCAGCAGGTCGGGCGTCGTGCCCCAGATGCCGGCCCAGCGGTGGGTGACGTTCGGCAGGCGCGCCGGTCAGCCGCTCGACGAGCGCGTCGAGCCGCGCCTGGATCAGGCTCGTCGTCTCCACGACGTCCGTCTCCTCGGTCGCGAGCGACGCGTCACGGCAGCCGCCGAGCACGAGCCGGCCGTCGGGCAGCTGCTGCCAGTAGTCGTAGCCGCCGCGGGCGTAGTGCGGCCGGTCGTAGCGCAGCTCGGCAGCGGCTCGGTCGCGAGCACCTGGCCGCGCGTCGGCGGACGACCGCGGCCAGCTCGGGCAGCAGCGAGCCGTGAAGCCCGTCGCCGGCGACGACGACCACGTCGGCGTCGAGCGTCGTCGACCGTCGACCGCGTCGTGCTCGCGGACGTCGGCTCCCGCCTCGGCCGCGCGCGCCGCGAGCCGCCGCACCCAGCGCGCGGGCTGGAGCGCACCGTCGGCGGGATGGAGGATCGCGCCGCGGTAGAGCCGGTCGAGCGGCGGATCGAGCTCGTCGATCCACTCGACCGCGAAGCCGTCGGCCGCGCAGCGCGTCGTGCTCGCGCCGGAGCGCGTCCCGCTCGGCCTCGTCCGCAGCGCAGGCGCAGGCTGCCGACGCGGCGGAACGCGTCGCCTGCGAGCTCGCTCCATCCGGTCGAGCGAGCGCTCCGTGAGCGCCATCAGCGCGCGCGCCCGCTCGGCGCCGAGCTCGCGTCGCGGGCCTCGTCGTACGGCACGGCCGCGCCGCGCAGCGCGAAGCCGCCGTTGCGCCCGCTCGCGCCGCCGGCGATCTCGCGCGCCTCGTGGAGACGGACGCGCACGCCCCGCTCGGCCAGCGTCAGCGCGCACGAGCAGCCGGTGACGCCGCCGCCGATCACCGCGACCTCGGCCCGCCCGTCGACGCGTGACGGCCGGCAGGCCGCGAGGCGGCTCCTCGAGCCAGAAGGACGTCGTGGTCACATCGCCAGCGCCGATGCTACGTCGCCTGGTGCTTCGCCTCCCCGCTAGCGCATCGCCTCCCGGTACAGCGCCGTCGGCCTGCTGACGACACCGAGCAGCTCCAGCTCGGCCAGCGCCGCGGCGACCGTCGCCGGCGGTCGAGACCGGTCCGATCGCGCGAGCTCGTCGACCGCCGCCGGCGCGTCGGCCACGACCGCCCGCACCGCTCGAGGCGCGCATCGAGCCGAGCGGCGCTCGGGCGCGGTCGGCCTCGACGCCGAGCGGCGAGGACGTCGCCGACGCAGGTGACCGGCGTCGCGCCGAGCCGGAGCAGGTGCGTTCGTGCCCGCGCGAGAGGCCGAGGTGATCTCGCCGGGAACGGCGAGCACCTCGCGCCCCTCGTCGAGCGCGAGGTCGGCGGTGATCAGCGCGCCGCTGCGTTCGCGCGCCTCGACGACGACCGTGGCGTCCGCCAGCCCGGCGACGATCCGGTTGCGCGCCGGGAAGCGCCACGGTGCGGGCTCGACGCCCGGCGGGTACTCGGAGACGATCAGACCCGCGCGCCGCGACCTCGGCCGCGAGCGACGCGTGGGCGCGCGGATAGTCGCGGTCGATGCCGCAGCCGAGCACGGCGACCGTCGTCGCCCGCCTCGAGGGCGCCGCGGTGCGCGGCCGCAGTCGACGCCGCGGGCGAGCCCGGACACGACGACGACTCCGGCCGCCGCGAGCTCGCGCCCGAGGGCGCGCGCGACCGCAGTGCCGTACGCCGAGCACGCCCGCGCGCCGACGACCGCGACGCACGGGCGGTCGAGCGAGCGCGTCAGGCGCCGACGCCGCGGACGAAGAGCCCGGGCGGCGGATCGTGGATCGCCGCGCGAGTCGCGCCGGGAACCCGGGGTCGCGCGCGGCCGAGCCACGGAAGCCGCCGGCCGCGAGCTCGCCGCCGATACGCGGCCTCGTCGAAGCCTGCGGAGAAACGCTCGAAGCGCACCGTCCGCGGGCCGTCGAGCAGATGCGTCGCCCGTCGCCGCCGCGAACACCGCGAGCGGCGAGCTCGCTCACTGCGGTCGAGCTCCGCGCGGCGGGCGGTAGGACAGCGCCTCGGCGACGTGCTCGGGCACGACCGCTCGGCACCTGCGAGCGCCGCCACGTCGCCGCGACCCGCGCGACGCGTGCGCGCCCGCGGCCCGACAGCGGCAGCCGCTCGACCGCCCGCGTCAGGAGCTCGCCGCGCGTCCGCGCCGAGCGCCGGAGCCGCCTCGCGCAGCCGCGCGCGCGCGGCGACGACCCGCTCGCGAACGGCGTCCGACGCCTCGCCCGGCGGGCCCGCCAGCTCGTCCCGCGCGGCGCGCGGCACCGTGAGCGACGAGATCGAACCGGTCGAGCAGCGCGCGGGAGAGCTTCTCGCGGTAGCGCTGCACCCGCTCCGGCGTGCAGCAGCACTGCGCAGCGGGATCGCCGCGCGCGCCGCAGGGGCAGAGGTTCATCGTCGCCGACCAGCTGAAAGCGCGCCGGGAAACACGGCGCGCCCGGCCACGCGCGCGACCGTGACCACCCCGTCCTCGAGCGGCTGCCGGAGCGCCTCGAGCGCGGGCCGCGGGAACTCCGGCAACTCGTCGAGGAAGAGCACGCCGTGGTGCGCGAGGCTCGCCTCGCCCGGCCGCGGTGCGGACGCGCCGCCGCCGACGATCGCCGGCCGCCGACGTCGAGTGGTGCGGCGCGCGAAACGGCGGCACGCGGATCGAGCCCACCGCCGGGCCGGAGCGCGCCCGCGACCGAATGGATGCGCGTCACCTCGAGCGCCGCGTCGTCGTCGAGCAGCGGCAGGATCCCCGGCAGCCGGCGGGCCAGCATCGTCTTGCCGGTGCCGGGCGGGCCGGCGAGCAGCAGGTTGTGGGTGCCCGCCGCCGCGATCTCGAGCGCCCGACGCGCACGCTCCTGGCCGCGCACGTCGGCGAGGTCGGGCGACGGCTCGCGAGCGTCCTCGACGCGGCGGTAACGGCTCGGGCGGCTCGCGCTCGCCGCGCAGGTACGCGACCGCTTCTGCGAGGTGGTGGACCGCGATCGGCTCGACCCCGGCGAGCGCGACCTCCGGGCCGGACTCGGCCGCGCAGACGAGCCGGCTGAGCCCGGCGCGCCTCGCTCCCTCGGCCGCGATCAGCGCACCGGGAACGGGTCGGACGCCGCCCGTCGAGCGCGAGCTCGCCGAACGCGGCGAGTCCGTCGAGCGCGTCGAGCGGCAGCTGGTGCGACGCGGCCAGCACCGCGAGCGCGATCGGGAGGTCGAAGCCCGAGCCCTCCTTGCGCAGGCCCGCGGGCGCCAGGTTGACCGTGATCCGCCGCACGGGCCAACTCGAGCTCGGCCGACGCGATGCCCGAGCGGACCCGTTCCTTCGCCTCCTGGCAGGCGCGGTCGGCGAGCCCGACGATCGCGAACGACGGCCGCGCCAGCTGGAGGTGCGCCTCGACCTCGACCCGGCGAGGCTCGAGGCCGACGAGCGCATGCGTGACCGTTCGAGCGAGCACGTTGCCACGCTAGGTGGGCAACCGCTACGTGTCTGTGCCAGCTTTGTGACGAATCACGCGCGGCGCGCGACGAGCACGTCCTCGAAGTACTCGCCGGCGCGGCGCCCGGTCCGCCGGTTCACATGCCGCTGGTAGCGCTGCTCGAGCGCGAGCCCGGCGCGCTCGAGGATCTCGCGGTACAGCTCGCGCCGGTCGTTGACCACGATCACGACCCGGCCGCGCGGCGCAGGCGGAGCGCGCACGACGCGAGCACCTCCGAGATGCCTTCGACGTACGCGGCGAGCGCCGCCTTCGACGTCCCGCGCGCAGCGGCGCCGATCTCGCGCTCGCGCAGGTCGTCGAGGCCGAGCAGCTCGTAGGCGTAGCGGTGCTGCTCGTGGTAGTCGATCAGCCCCGGATACGGCGGCGAGGTGACGACCGCGTCGAACGGCCCGGGCAGGGCCGAGCTCGCGCGCGTCGCCGTGCAGCACTTCGGCCGAGCGCCTGCGTCCGGACGCGCGCGAACTCCTTGAGCCGCGCGAGCGTGTCGAGCGTGTACCGGCGGATGAAGTGGTCGGCGTGGTCGACGGGCCGGCACTCGCGCTTGTGCTTGAAGCACCAGTACGGCTCGGCCTGCGGCTGCGCGGGAAGTCGAGATCGAAGTGGGTCGTGAGCCGGGCCGAACGCGCGGCGCGCGCGAGCACGATCCGCAGGACGTCGGCGTGCTCGTAGTCCTCGACGAGCGACGCGGAACCGCAGCAGCTCGTCGCGGGCCTGCGGCGCGAACCACTTCGCGACGTAGGGCGTCGCGACGGCCGCAGCGCCGTCGCCACGCTCGAACCGCGCCAGCGCGTCGCGCAGCTCGCGCTCCAGCACGAACGGGTTGTACGACGCCGTCTTCACGCGCATCAGCAGGCAGTTGAACGCCGCGATGTCGACGCCGGCCGAGTCGAGCCCGCTCTCGAGCGCCTGGACGAGCGTCGTCCCCGAGCCGGCGAACGGATCGAGCACGCGCCCGCCCGCGGGGACGTGACGGCGGAAGAGCTCCTCGACGAGCTGCGGGATGTACTTCCCGAGATACGGATGCAGCCGGTGGACGTGCTTCGTGCGCTCGCGCTCCGGCAGGTCGCGCTCCGACCAGGAGAGGTCGAGGTCGAGCCCTGCGTAGATCTGCTCCTGCGTGACGCCCATGCCTGCAGGTTCTCCGGGGCCGGATGGCCCCCTGCTTCAAAAGGCGTCCGGCACGTGCTCGAGCCTGCCCGCGCGCTCGGCGACGAGGTCGAACCGCACTTCGAGCCCACGCGTCTCCGGGTGGCGGGCGAGCCAGGCGTCGGCGACCCGCTGCAGCCGCCGCACCTTGACCGCGTCGACCATCTCGAGCGGGTCGCCGAACGCCGTCCCGCTCTTCGACTTGACCTCGCAGAAGACGAGCGTTCGACCGCGGCGCACGACGAGGTCGACCTCGGCGCCGTCGAGCCAGCAGTTCGTCTCGAGGATCCGATAGCCGTGGAGCCGGTACCACCACGCGGCGCGGCGCTCGGACGGGTGACGCGGCCTACGCCTCGACGGCGACGGCGTCTTGCTCCTCCGGCAGGTAGGCGCGGGCGCGCCATGATCGCCGGTGGATCTCGCACGGCCCGCGCTCGCGCACGATCCTCGTGTGCGCCGGCGTGATGTACCCGACGTGCGAGGCGAACCCGTACCCGGGATAGACCGCGTCGGCCGCGCGCATGTAGCGGTCGCGCGTGACCTTGGCGATGATCGAGGCGGCGGCGATCGCCGCGCTCTTGGTGTCGCCGTCGACGATCGCGCGATGCGGCGGCGCCGTCGGCCCGAGCCTGAACCCGTCGACGAGCGAGACGTCGGCGGGCTGGCACGCCCAGAGCGCCTCGCGGAGCCCGCGCAGGTTCGACTTGTGCAGGCCGTCGCGGTCGATCACCCCGGGCGGGAACACGTGCACCGAGACGCGCTCCGCGCACGCGAGCACCGCGCGATAGAGCTCGTCGCGCGTCGCCTCGTCGACCTGCTTCGAGTCGTTCAGACGGGCGAGCGGACGCACGCGGTGGTCGCGGAGCGAGGCGTAGTCGAGGAGCACGCCGGCGACGACGAGCGGTCCGGCGAGCGGCCCTCGCCCCGCCTCGTCGGCGCCCGCCACGAGGCGCACGCCGAGATTCCGGTCGTAGCGAAGGAGCTTCCCGCCGGTCCGCTTCGGCGCCATCGGCCGAGAATAGCCTCGGGCCGGGCGACGCGAACCGTGCGTTTCACGCTTGGAGCGAAGAAGTCACAGAGGCTGCACACAATCGGCGTGCCGGTGGAGCAACTCGACACGAACGGGAACCGTGTCGGAGACGTGCAGCACCGTGCAGTCGATCGGCGAGCGCCGGACCAGGCAGATGAAATCGGCGCGCGCCGACAGTGCCGACGGCGGCTTGAACCCTGAGCTGCAGGTCACCTTGCCCTCGACGCCATGGGTCGTCGCCCAGGCCTCGGTCCGCGTGACGGCGCGGTCGTGGCCGATCGTGCCGCAGCCGGCGACGACGACGGCCGCCGCCCCGAGCGCCGCGATGCGCCCGAGCGAGCCTAACGCTGGCGAAGCTCGCGTACGCGAGCCTTCTTGCCGACCTTGCCGCGCAGGTAGTAGAGCTTGGCGCGGTTCACGTCGCCGATCGCCTGCACCTCGATCTTGTCGATCTTCGGCGAATGCAGCGGGAACGTGCGCTCGACGCCGACGCCGAACGAGTTCTTGCGGACGGTGAACGTCTCGCGGGACCCGGCACCCTGGCGCTTGATGACGATCCCCTCGAAGACCTGGATGCGCTGGCGCGTTCCCTCGATCACGCGGAAGTGCACGCGCACGGTGTCGCCCGCCTTGAACCGCGGAACCTCGCGCAGCTGGCGGCGCTCGATGTCCTGGATGATGGTGCTCATAGCGAAAGAGGCCCGCAGGCCGCGGGGCATGGTAGCGGACGGGCGGGCTCGGTGTTACCGGATCGTGATCCGGCCGGGCGGCCAGTAGGTCGCGAACACCTTGCCGATCAGGTCGTGCCTCGGCACCGTCCCCCAGGCCCGCGAGTCGCACGAGGCGCTCCGGTTGTCGCCCATCATGAAGTACTGGCCCCTCGGGATCTTGATCGGCGCGATCGTCCGCGCGTCGCGTCTCTGCGGCAGCACATAGGGCTCGTTCAGCCGCTTGCCGTTGATGTACACGTAGCCGGCGCGCTCCTCCCAGGTGTCGCCGGGCAGGCCGATCAGGCGCTTGACGAACGTGCCGCCGGCGCCGCACCGCACGCTCGCGAGCGGCGGCGTGTGGAACACGATGATGTCGCCCCGCTTGGGCGACCAGAACCGGAAGCAGAACCGGCACGCCAGCACCCGGTCGGAAAAGCGCGCTTCGCAGCCGGAATCGGGCCGTGCGCAGTGCAGCGTCGGCTCCATCGAGCTGGACGGGATGCGGTACGGATTTACGACCCAGGCCTTGATCGCGAGCACGATCGCAACCGCCCCCAGAATCGTGACCAGCCAATCGATCGTCACCCGCCAGCCGTGCGGCAGCCCCTCGGTGAGATGGTCGATCGGATTCCTCAGCGCACGTGCTCCTTTCGCCAGCTCTCGATCCGCGCATGGTCACCCGAGAGCAGCACCTCGGGGACCTGCCAGCCGCGGAACTCCGCCGGCCGTGTGTAGTGAGGGTACTCGAGTCCGCCGCCGAGCTCGTCGGAGAACGACTCGAGCTCGCCCGAGCCCTCGCTCAGCGCGCCCGGCAGCCGGCGCGCGATCGCGTCGACGAGGATCATCGCGGGCAGGTCGCCGTTCGAGAGGACGTACGGGCCGACCGAGATCGCGTCGCTGGCGAGATGCTCGACGATGCGCTCGTCGAAGCCCTCGAAGCGCGCCGAGAGGAGCGTCACGCGCTCCTCGGCTGCCAGCTCCTCGACGATCGCCTGCGTCAGCTGGCGGCCCTGCGGGCTGAGCGCGACGACCGGATGCGCCGGCTCACCGCCGTACGCGGCGTCGAGCGCGGCTGCGACGACGTCGACGCGCAGCACCATGCCCGCACCGCCGCCGTACGGCTCGTCGTCGACCTGCGCCGCGCGCAGCGGCGTCGAGTCGCGGTAGGAGAAGAGGCGCAGGTCGAGCTCCGAGCCGAGCACCGTCGCGACCGGGCGCTGCTCGGTCAGCCAGGCGTAGGCGTGCGGGACGAGCGTGAAGACGTCGAGCTGCATCAGTCCGCGAATCCCGCGGCGACGTTGATGCGGCCCGCCGTCGAGATCGACCGTCCTGGATGCAGTCCTCGACCATCGGCAGCAAGACACCGGTGTCGAGCTCGAGCACGTCGTTCGCGACGCCCGGGGTCACGACCTTGACCGTTCCGAGCGTGCGGCCGGTCTCCTCCACGACCTCGAGGCCGATCGAGCTGAAAGGCGTAGTACTCGTCCTCGGCGGTCGCCGGCAGCGCGTCGCGCTCGACCTCGAGCTCCGCGCCGCGCTCGACGTGCCGGTCGAGCTTGATCACCGGCCGGCCGGACGCGGTGCGGTGCCCGACGACCTCGACCGAGCGCGCCGGCGGCGAGGAAGCGCGCGCCGGTCTTCCACCAGCGCCGGTCCTCACTCGCTTGCTCGACGACGAACGATCCGTCGAGGCCGTGCGGGCGGCCGACTCGCCCGATCCGCACCCTCACGCGCGGCGGCTCTCCAGCCGCGCGATCGCCTCGTCGCGCGTCGACCGCGACGAGCAGGTTCTCGTCGACGAACCCCTGAGCGTGCGGCCAGGCGCTCGCCCGCGTCTCGGCGACGGCCCGCTCGACGTCGAACGGCGTCCGCCGGAACGCCGGCTCGCCGTCCTCGACGAGCGTCCAGAACGCGGCGACCTCGCCTTCGTACGGCATCCCGACCGAGCCCGCGTTGACGACGCGCAGCTCGCCGATCCGTGCGGTCGAACTGGTGATGCGTGTGGCCGATCACGACCGTGCCCGTCGCTGCCCTCGAACGTGGCGGCGACGACCTCCGGCGGGCGTGACGGCCGTCGTGATCGGCAGGTTGTCGTCGGCGACGCATGGCAGTAGAGAACGCCGTCGACGGTCGCCGTGAGCGGCAGCGACTGCAGCCACTCGAGGTCGCCGTCGGCGAGTTGCGAGCGCTCCCAGTCCTCCGCCAGGTCCTCGCAGTTGCCCCGGAGCACGTACGCGTCGAGCGACCGCACGAGCGCGACGATCTCGCGCGGATACGGGCCGTAGAGGTAGTCGCCGCCGAAAACGAGCGCGTCGGCGTCGACCTCGGCCAGCACGGCCTCGAGCGCCCACGGCATCCCGTGGATGTCGTAGAGCGCGGCGACCTTCATTCGCCGGGATCGGCGATCTCGACGAGCACGCGCCGTCCCTCGCGGACGGCGCTCGCGCGCACGATCGTCCGCAGCGCACGCGCGATCCTGCCCTGACGGCCGATCACCTTCCCGATGTCGTCGGCCGCGACGTGCAGCACGAGGACGAGTGCGCCGTCACGCTCCTCCGTCTCCACGCGAACGGCCGCCGGATCGTCGACGAGCTCGCGTGCGAGATACGCGAGCAGTTCCGCCATCTACGCCCTCGCTACTTCTCGATGCCCTGGATCTTGATCAGCTTGGCGACCGCCTCGGTCGGCTGCGCGCCCTTGCCGAGCCAGTCCTTGACCTTCGCCTCGTCGAGGTCGATCGTCGACGGGTCGGTCTGCGGGTTGTAGCGGCCGACGATCTCGAGGAACTTGCCGTCGCGCGGCGCGCGCGAGTCGGCGGCCACCACGCGGTAGATCGGGTTCTTCTTCGAGCCCACGCGGGTGAGCCTCAGCTTGACTGCCATCTGGTTCCTTTACCTCCGTCCGGCCTTGCGTGATTTGCGCTTCGACGACCGCTTCCGCTTCGCGGATGTGCCGCTGCCGGGCGCCTGCTGGGTCGGGAGGGCCGGCATTTTCCCCCGCCCCATCTGCTTCATCATCTTCTCCATCTGCTTCCGGGCTTCGAGCAGCTGGTTGACCTGCTCGACGGTCGTGCCGGAGCCACGGGCGAGCCGCAGCCGCCGCTTGCCGTCGATCACGATCGGCTTCGCGCGCTCGAGCGGCGTCATCGAGAGCACGATCGCCTCGACCCGCCCGAGCTGCTGCTCGTCGACGTCGAGGTCGCCGAGCTGCTGGCCGAGGCCGGGGATCATCTTCATGACGCCCTTCAGCGGCCCCATCCGCCGCAGCATCTTGTAGGCGCTGAGGAAGTCGTCGAAGGTGAACTGGCCCTGGCGCAGGCGCTTCTCCATCGCCTCCTGCTCGTCCTCGGCGACCGCCGCCTCGGCGCGCTCGATCAGCGTGAGCACGTCGCCCATGCCGAGGATGCGCGACGCCATCCGGTCGGGGTGGAAGACCTCGAGTGCATCGAGCTTCTCGCCGGTCGACGCGAACTTGATCGGCTTGCCGGTGATCGCCTTGACGCTCAGAGCGGCGCCGCCGCGAGCATCGCCGTCGAGCTTCGTCAGGATCACGCCGTCGAACGCGATGCGCTCCTGGAATGCCTCCGCGACGTTCACCGCCTCCTGGCCCGTCATCGCATCCAGCACGAGCAGCACGTTGTGCGGCTTCGCCTCGTCGCGAACACGCGCGAGCTCGGCCATCAGCTCGTCGTCGATCTGGAGGCGGCCGGCCGTGTCGACGATGACCGCGTCGAGACCGGCTTCGCGCGCGCGCTGCGAGACCGGCGCGCGTCGCCTCGACCGCGTCCTTCGTGTCGGTGCGGAACACCGGCACGTGAATCTGCCGGCCGAGCTGCTCGAGCTGGTCGATCGCCGCGGGGCGCTGCAGGTCGGCGGCGATCAACCCCGGCTTGCGGCCGAGGCCCTGCAGGTGCAAGGCGAGCTTCGCCGCGGTCGTCGTCTTGCCCGAGCCCTGGAGGCCGCGCGAGCAGGATGACCGTGAACTTCCCGAACGCGAGCCCGGATTCGCCCTCGCCCATCAGCTCCGTGAGCTCGTCGTGGACGACCTTCACGACCTGCTGGCCCGGCGTCAGGCTCTTGAGGACTGCCTCGCCCATGGCCCGCTCGCGGACCCGCGCGACGAAGTCGCGCACGACCGTGAAGTTGACGTCGGCCTCGAGCAGCGCGAGGCGGATCTCGCGCATGGCGCGCGAAATCGACTCCTCGTCGAGAGCTCCCTTCTTGCGAAGATCGCCGAGGGCGCTCTGCAGCTTGTCGGACAGGCTGTCGAACACGACGGCGCATCGTAGCCGCGCCCGGTCGACGTTCTCTACGATCGGCCCATGCCCTACTCAGCCGCAGACAGCCGCTACGACGCAATGCGCGTATCGCCGCACGGGCCGAAGCGGGCTCAAGTTGCCCGCGATCTCGCTCGGCCTCTGGCACAACTTCGGCGCCGACCGCCCCCTCGAGACGAGCCGTGCGATCCTGCGGCGCGCCTTCGACCTCGGGGTCACGCACTTCGATCTCGCGAACAACTACGGGCCGCCGTACGGGTCGGCCGAGGAGACCTTCGGCACGGTCCTGCGCGAGGACCTGCGGCCGTACCGCGACGAGCTCGTCATCTCGACCAAGGCCGGCTACGACATGTGGCCGGGGCCGTACGGCGAGTGGGGCTCGCGGAAGTACCTGCTCGCATCGCTCGACCAGTCGCTGCAGCGGATGGGCCTCGACTACGTCGACATCTTCTACTCGCACCGCCACGATCCGGACACGCCGCTCGAGGAGACGATGGGCGCGCTCGACACCGCCGTTCGCCAGGGCAAGGCGCTCTACGCCGGCATCTCGTCGTATTCGCCCGAGCGAACGCGCGAGGCAGCCGCGCTGCTCGCCGAGCTCGGCACGCCGCTGCTCATCCACCAGCCGTCGTACTCCCTGCTCAACCGCTGGATCGAGGACGGGCTCCTCGACACGCTCGGCGAGCTGGGCGTCGGCTGCATCGGCTTCTCGCCGCTCGCGCAGGGCGTGCTCACGGACAAGTACCTCGACGGGATCCCGGAGGGCTCGCGCGCCTCCCGCGACACGTCGCTGTCGCCGTCGATGCTGACCGAGCAGACCCTCGCCAAGGTGCGCGCGCTCAACGAGCTGGCGGCCGGCCAGAGGGCAGTCGCTCGCGCAACTCGCACTGGCGTGGACGCTACGCGATGCGCGGATGACGTCGACGCTGATCGGCGCGTCGAGCGTCGCGCAGCTCGAGGACTCGCTGCGCGCGCTCGACAAGCTCGACTTCTCGGCCGACGAGCTCGACGGAGATCGACCGCTACGCAACGGACAGCGACATCAACATCTGGGTGCGGCTCGAGCGCCGAGTAGAAGCTCTGCTAGCGCTCGAGCCGCATCTCGTACTGGCGGAGGTCGAGCTTGCCGCCGAGGGCCGCGAACGCGGCCGAGGCGGGATGGCCCTCCGGGATGTTCACGAAGCGCACCGAGTCGCCTCGCGCGCGAGCGGCGGCGATCAAGAGCCGCGCTGCTTCCTCGTCGTCGGCGCGGAGCTGGAGGATCGAGACTTGCCCGTCGGCGCATCTGATCGCCGCGGCTCCGCCGTCGACCTCGAGTCGCTCGTAGCCGGGGCGAAGGGAAGCGTCCTCGCGCTGCCACGGGGTGTCAGCCTCACCCGTCGGCGACGGTTCCGCTTCGCGCACGTCCACTGGCGGAACCTCCGCCGCGAGCGACCACACCTCGAGCAGGCGGGTGCGTTCGAAGCCGAGGCTCTCGTAGAGGCGGATCGCCGGCTCGTTCTGCTCGATCACCTCCAGGCCGACGACCCTCGGAGCGTCGGCGAGCACGGCCTCCATGGCCGCACGACCG
Organism: uncultured Thermoleophilia bacterium; assembly: GCA_963708505.1. Lineage (GTDB taxonomy): Bacteria > Actinomycetota > Thermoleophilia > Gaiellales > Gaiellaceae > PALSA-600. The sequence goes on along the minus strand of CAVPST010000006.1, from coordinate 212,400 downwards.
ATCCCGTTCCGGCGCTCGTGCTTGACGACGCCGACGCCGCCGATCCAGCCGCGGTCGCCGCGGGTGGCGAGCAGCGCGAAGCCGACCGGCTCTCCGTCGCGTACGGCGACGCGTGAGCGTGCGAGATCGTGGTCCCACGCTTCGATCATCGCCTTCAGCTGCGCGGCGTCGACCCGGAACGGCACGAAATAGCCCTCGTAGCCCGCCGTGAAGAGCGCCGCCAGCTGCTCGATCGAGTACGTGTCGGCCGGAACGAGGTTCATTCGGCGACCAACGCGCGTGCGAAGTCGGTCTGCGTCGAACGGCCTGAGGTCCTCGAGCGTCTCGCCGACCCCGACGAGCTTCACCGGCAGGTCGAGCTCGTACGCGATCGCGACCGCGATGCCGCCCTTGGCCGAGCCGTCGAGCTTGGTCAGCGCGACTCCTGTCACGCCGACGGCCTCGTTGAAGAGCCGCGCCTGCTGCAGGCCGTTCTGGCCCGTGGTCGCGTCGACGACGAGCAGCACCTCGTGGGGAGCGCCCTCGCGCCGGCCGGCGATCACACGCCGCACCTTGGCGAGCTCGTCCATCAGGTTCGACTGCGTGTGCAGTCGCCCCGCCGTGTCGACGAGCACGACGCCGCTCTCGGCGCCGACCGCGTCGTAGGCGACGGCGGCCGGGTCTCCCCCGCGCTCACCGCCGACGAACGTCGCGTCGGCGCGCTGGGCCCAGATCTCGAGCTGCTCCTCGGCCGCGGCGCGGAACGTGTCCGCCGCACCGACGGTCACGTCGCGGCCGCTCTCGCGCAGCCGGCGTGCGAGCTTGCCGATCGTCGTCGTCTTGCCCGTGCCGTTCACGCCGACGACGAGGATGACCGCCGGGTCGTGGTGGACGTCGAGCGTCGGCGGCTCGCCGAAGAGCGCGGCGATCTCCTCCGCGAGCGCTCCGTTCAGGTCGGCGAGCTCCTGGCGCGCCTCGAGCCTGCGAATCAGCTCGGCCGTCGCGCGGACGCCGACGTCGGCGTAGATCAGCGCTTCCTCGAGCCGCTCCCACGACGCGTCGTCGCCGGGGTCGAACGCGGCCGCCTGCAGCTGCTCGCCGAGCGCCCGCCGTGACTTGCCGAGCGACTCGCGCAAGCGGCCGAACAGCCCGCGGCGGTCGTCGGCGGTCTCGACCGGGCCGTCGGCGTCCTGCAACAGCTCGGGCCAGCTTCTCGCCATGACGGCGGAGGTTAGCCGCAGGCCCCAAGATCAACGGCCGTGTCTGACACCGGCCATGTCCAGACCGCCGCCCAGCCGGAATGCGGGGTTGCGCCGATCGCGTATCACTCTCGTCACGCTCTCGTCACACTTTCGTTTCGGTGTCTGACACCGGACGTGGCTCCCGGAGCGAGGTCTCCGCGGGGACGGGCTCGGCGGCTCGGGCTTCGGGTTCTCAGGCGGCCCGGCGGCCGGCTCGGCGGTGGGCTCGGCGGAAGTCGGCCAGCGCGGTGAATGACGCGACGGCGATGCGGCCGTTCGTTGCGAAGACGTCGTCCGGCCAGTCGTGCCGCGAGCGGCCGTGCCGCGTGAACCACCCGTGCTCGTCGCGCTCGACGAGGTACAGCTCGACGAGCGTCGACTCGAGCGAGAACGTGCGCTTCCACCCGACGCGCTCGTCCTCCACCCAATCGAGCGCGTCGACTCGCTGCCAGTCGCGCGCCGGATAGAGCAGGTCGAGATCGGCGTGCGGGCCCGGCGGTGCGAGTCCGCGCAGCTCCTCGCCCCAGCTGCCGCAGACCCAGGTGCGAATTCCTTCCGACCGCAGCCGATCGACAGCGCGGAGGACGAACTCGAGGTCGTTCACGCCGTCGCGGCGACCTCGTCGCGGGGCAGGCGCCTCGACACGATCTGCGAGACGCCGTCGGTGCCCATGGTCACGCCGTAGAGCACGTCCGCCGCCTCCATCGTGCGCTTCTGGTGCGTGATCACGATGAACTGCGCGCGATCGGCGTATGCGCGCAGAAGCGCCGTGAACCGCCCGATGTTCGTGTCGTCGAGCGCGGCCTCGACCTCGTCGAGGAGGTAGAACGGGCTCGGCCGCGCCAGGAACAGCGAGAACAGGAACGCGATCGCGCCGAGAGCCTTCTCGCCGCCCGATAGCAGCGAGAGCCGGGTGACCTTCTTGCCGGCCGGGCGCAGCTCGACCTCGATGCCGGGCTCCTCGTCGTCGTCCTCTGCCTCGGCCAGCCGGAGCCGGCCCTCGCCGCCCGGGAAGAGCGTCGCGGCGACGTCGGAGAAATGGCGCTCGACCGCTGTGAACGTCTCGGCGAAGCGCGTCTCGACAGTGCGTGTCAGATCGTCGCGGAGCTTCTCGAGCTCGGCCAGGCTTGCCTCGAGGTCGGCGCGTTGCACCGACAGCTCCTCCAACCGTGCCTTCTCGGCGTCGTACTCCTCCTTCGCAAGCGGGTTGACCTGGCCGAGTTGCTCGCGGCGCCGTTCGTAGCGTGCGAGCGTCTCTGCCAGCGCATCGCGATCGTCGCCGTCGGCCGGTTCCGCGGCCGCCGCCGTGAGGCGCCGCTGGGCTTCGTCGCGCTCCGCGTCCGTCCGTGCCAGCTCGACGTCGATGGCCGCCAGCCGTTCGCCGGCCTGCGAAGCCTGCTGGCGCAGCTCGAGCTCGTCCGCGCCGAGCCGCCGGAGCGCCGAGCCCAGCTCGGCCGTTCGGGCCGCCTGTCCTTCGGCGCGCTCTTGCACCGGCGCCTCGAATCGCGCGACCTCGACGCCGAGCGAACGCTCGAGCCGCGCCGCCGCCTCGGCGAGCCGCGTCAGGACGAGCTCGCCCGGCCGCCTGCTGCGGCCCGGGTCGAGCTCGGCGAGGGCCCGTGCCGCGGCCGCGGCCCGCTCGGCAGCCGACTCGGCCGCCTCACGCGCCTCGGCGGCGACGGCGGAGACCTGTTCCGCGCGGGCGCGGAGCTCGGTCGGCGACCCGGCAGCATCTGCGGTTCGTCCGCCGGCACGACGCTCGGCGGCGAGCGCGCGGGCGTCGGCATCGGCGACCGCCCGGCGCAGCGTCGACTCGCGCGCCGAGATCCCGCGCAGATCCTCGGCCAGCCGGCCCGCCCGCTCGGCGAGCGGCGTCTCGAGCCGCGCCGCCGCCGCCGCGGCCACGCGGAGCGTCTCGTCGAGCCTCGCCGCGCCGGCGGCGAGCCGCTCGAGCGACGCCGCTTCCGCACGACGCAGATTCCGGAGGTGCGCAACAGGCTCGAATGCGGCCGCCGCCAAGTCGGCCTGAGCGCGCGACTGGACGACCTCGTCCGCAGCTCGAGTTGCGCGAACGCGAAGCTCTTCGACCTCGTCGCGCAGCTCGCGCCGCCGGCTGTCGAGCTCCAGGAGCACGGCCTCTGCCGTCTCGCCCGCGAACCACAGCTCGCCGCGATCGGGATCCCAGCCGATTCCGTCGGCTGTCACGGCCGGCACCGTCGAGGCGAGCAATGCCTGCCGCTCGACGACAGGAAGGTCGACGAGCTGCCGGGGGTCGCGCCCGACGAGCACGTAGAGCGAGCCGAGACCCGACGACATCGCCTTGACGACGAGCTCGAGCGCGTGCGCCGGAGTGTCGGTGACGATCGCGGAAGCCCGGTGCGAAAGCGCCGCCGCGACGGAACGCTCCCGGCCCGGATCGACCTCGAGCAGCTGGAGCGCGAGCTGTTCCCCGTCCTCGGCGAACGCGCGTGCAGCCGGAGGAAGCCCTTCGCGCTCGGCGAGTGACTGTTCGAGGGCGGCGAGCCGTTCCTCCGCCAGCCGGACGCGTGCGTCGAGATCGTCCTGCTCGCGAGCCGCAGCCCGCGCGGCCGCATCGGTCGCATCGGCAGCGCGCCCGAGCTCGGCCGGCGACGGCCCGAGCTGTGGACGACGCGCCTCGGCGACCTCGGTTTGCAGCTCGGCAACCAGGCGCTGCGCGCTCTCGTGCCGGACGTCGAGCAGTTGTGCCGCACCGCGGAGCGCAAGCAGCGCGTCGCGGCGGCCGCCCGTGAGCAGGGATTCGGCGCTCGTGCGACGCGCCAGCACGTCGTCGAGCTCGCCGGCCAGTTCGGCCCGGCCTGCCCGCTCGGCGGCAGCCACGTGCGCCCACAAGCCTTCGGCCTCCACCTCCAGGCGTGCCCGTTCCCCGGCCGCCGCCTGCGCCGACGAGGCCGCGTCGCGCGCGGCTCGCTCGAGCTCGACGGACGCCGAGGGATCGTGCGTGCGCACGGCCTCGAGCTCCGACCGAAGCGACGCCGACAGGGAAGCGGCGGCCTCGCGCCGGAGCGCGATGCGCTCGCCGCTCGAGCGCAGCCGGTAGAGCGCGGCCGTCGCCTGCTCCCGTACACCCGCGGAGTCGGTCAGCTCTTCCTCCGTGCGCTCCCGCTCGGCAACGAGCGCAGCAATCTTGGCGTCGAGCACCTGCCGCTCAGCGGCTGTCACTTCCCGCCGCGCTTCGGACGCCGTGCGCCGCTCGTCGAGCCGCGCCAGGTCGAGCGTTGCGATCGCAGCCTGCAAGCGGCCGATTTCGACCGCGAGCTTCTCGGCCCGCTCGGCGGCAGTGGCCTGCAGGGCAAGTGGCCGCAGCCGCTTGCGCACCTCGTCTTCGAGATCCCGGGCGCGCTCGACCTGAACACCGACCCGCGCGAGCTTCAGCTCCGCCCGATGCCGCCGGCGCTTGAAGCGGCCGAGCCCGGCCGCCTCCTCGATCAGCTCTCGGCGCTCCTGCGGCTTTGAGTTGAGCACGGTCTCGACCCGCCCCTGCGAGATGACCGAGCGGAGGCCGCCGCCGAGCCCGACGTCGGACAGCAGTTCGACCAGGTCGATCCGCCGTACCGCTGCGCGATTGACGAGGTACTGCCCCTCTCCGCCGCGCTGCAGCCGCCGCGCGACGGACACCTCGGCGAACGGCAGATCGGGCCACGCGCCGTCGGCGTTGTCGAAGAGCAGGTCGACCTCGCATGCGTCTGTCGCCGGCCGTCCAGCCGAGCCGGAGAAGAGGACGTCGTCGGGCTTCTCCGCGCGCAGCTCCCCCGGGCTCATCGAGCCGGTCGCCCAGAGGATCGAATCGGAGACGTTCGACTTGCCCGAGCCGTTCGGGCCGACCACGACCGCGACTCCGGGCTCGAGCCGAATCTCGACGGGATCGACGAACGACTTGAACCCGCGCAGCTTGATGGCCTTCAGGTGCACGCCGAGGTCAGGCTATCGACCCTCCCGGACGGGGGTCTCGCCTCAGACCGACGGTGCGTCGCCGGCCGCGGCGTACTTCAGCGCCTCTTGCGCGGCCGCCTGCTCGGCATCCTTCTTCGAGCGGCCGACGCCCGTGCCGACGACCTCGTCGTCGATCACGGCGGCCGCCGTGAACGTGCGGTCGTGCGGCGGGCCTTCGACCTCGAGCACCGTGTAGAGCACCGACCGGCCGCTGCGAGCGAGCTGTTCCTGGAGCTCTGTCTTGTGGTCGACATACGTCGTCAACGCGAACTCGATCTGTGGCACGAACGCCTCGACGATCGCCGGCTCCACCTGCTCGAATCCGTGCTCGAGGTACAACGCGGCCAGGGCAGCCTCGAGCAGCGCTGCGAGCACGTTCCGGTTCTGAGCGAGCCTTGCGACCTCACCCGATTGCAGGTTCTCCGAGCCTTGCAGCAGCCGTTCCCCGAGCCCGAGGCCGCGCGCCACGACCGCGCAGCTCGCCCGCGAGACGACGTGCGACCGGATCTTCGCCATCCGCCCCTCGCTGAAGTCCGGGAAACGATCGAAGAGCGCGCGGGCAACCGCCAGCTCGAGCACCGAATCCCCGAGGAACTCGAGGCGCTCGTAGGAGTCGGCGCGGTCGGCCGCCCACGACGCGTGCGTGAACACCGCCGCCGCTCTTTCAGTTGGGAGGGCGTCGATCAGCTCCCCCAGGCCCAGCGACCCCAGCTGCGCGCGCTTACTGGTGCGAGGTGACGTAGTCGACGGCCTGCCCGACGGTCGTGATCTTCTGGGCGTCCTCGTCCGAGATCTTGATCCCGAACTGATCCTCGAGCTCCATGATCAACTCGACCAGGTCGAGAGAGTCGGCGTCGAGGTCGTCCTGGAACGACGCCTCTTCGGTGATCTGATCCTCTTCGACTCCGAGCTGCTCCGTCAGAACTTCCTTGACGCGCTCGTAGACCTCTTCACGCGACGCTGCCATGTCACCTCAATTGTCGTTGGGGGGTTGCTGGGGAAACGGTCTTTCCGTAAAAACCGCGCGATCATACACTCACGCGCTCGCCGAGCCGCTCCGCGAGCCGCTCGACGACACGGTGCTCGACCCCGCGCGCGGCCAGCCGGATGGCGTTGGCGATCGCCCGCCGGCCGCTCGATCCATGTGCGATCACCGCGAGCCCGCCGAGCCCGAGCAGGTACGCGCCGCCGTATGTGTCGGGGTCGAACCTCGTGCGGAGCCGCCGCGCAGCCGGGCTGATCAGCAGTCCGCCGAGCTTCCCGGTCGCCGTGGCGGAGATCTCGTGGCGCAGCTCGTCGAGCAGATCCTTGATCGTCCCCTCGAGGAGCTTGAGGACGATGTTCCCGGTGAAGCCGTCCGTGACGACGACGTCGGCGGGGCTGCGCAGGAGCTCGCGGCTCTCCAGGTTGCCCTTGAAGTTCAGCTCGCTCGCGCGGAGGAGCGCGTGCGCCTCGAGTGTGAGTGCATTGCCCTTCTCGTCCTCTTCGCCGATCGAGAGCAGGCGCACGTCCGGATTCCGGATGTCCAGGAGCTCGCGGCTGAAGATCGCGCCCATGTGCGCGAACTGGAGCAGGTGCTCGGGCCGGGCATCTGCGTTCGCGCCGGCGTCGAGAAGCACGGAAGGCCCTTGCTTGGCCGGGATCGGGACGGCGATCGCCGGCCGCATCACGCCCGGGATCCGACGCAGATGCAGCAGCCCGGCGGCCAGCATCGCACCGGTGTTGCCGGCGGAGACGACCGCGTCGGCATCGCCGCCGGACACCGCGCGAACCGCGGCGACGAGGCTCGAGTCGGGCTTCGCCCTGACGGCCTCGGCCGGCTTCTCGGCCATCTCGATCCGGTCAGGCATCTCGATCAGCGCCAGGCCCTGCGTGTCGAGACCCGCCGGGCCGAAGAGGACGACGTCGATCCCGTCGGCGGCAGCATCGAGCGCACCGAGGATCACCTCGTCCGGTGCCTTGTCTCCCCCGAGCGCGTCGACCGCGACGCGGGTCACGTGCGCTAGGGAGCCTGGAGGCGGAGGGGTTCGACCTCGCGGCCCTTATAGGTTCCGCAGGTCGGGCAGACACGGTGGGCGCGCTTGGGCGAGCCGCACTGGGGGCACGTGTTCACGCGCGGGGCTTCGAGCGCGTGGGTCGCGCGGCGCTGATCGCGGCGTGCTTTCGACGTTTTCCTCTTCGGGACTGCCATAAGGAGCGGGGAGTGTAGCCGAGTCCTGTAGTCTGCGTCCCGGCCTCCGGGCCGCCCTATGACGGATCTCTAAGTCGAAAACCGCGTCTTTTCGCCTTTCCGACTGAAGGAGGTCCGCCCCGTGCCGGGGTCACTCGCCGCCCGTGACATCTCGAAGAGCTTTGCCGCCGTCCAGGTGCTCGACCGCGTGTCGCTGGTCGTCTCGCCCGGCGACCGCATCGGCGTACTCGGACCGAACGGCATCGGCAAGTCGACCCTGCTGCGCGTGCTCGCGGGGATCGAGCCGGCCGACGGCGGCCAGATCGTCCGCAGCGGCGCGATCGGGTTCCTGCCCCAGGAGCACGGCGCCAGGGACGGCGAGACGGTGCTCGCCTACCTCGCCCGCCGCACGGGCGTCGGGGAAGCCGAGGCCGAGATGGACGCTCTCGCCGCCCGGCTCGGCGACGAGCCCGAGCAGGCCGGCCCCTACTCCGATGCGCTCGACCGGTTCCTCGCCCTCGGCGGCGAGGACTTCGAAGGCCGGGCTCGCGCCGTCCTGACCGACATCGGCCTCGGGCCGCGGACCGACCGCGAGATGACGACGCTCTCGGGCGGCGAGGCAGCCCGAGCGGCACTCGCGGCGATCCTGCTCGCCCGATTCGACGTCTTTCTCCTCGACGAGCCGACGAACAACCTCGACTTCGCGGGACTCGCCCGGCTCGAATCGTTCCTCGACGGCCTCCAGGCGGGCGTCGTGCTCGTCTCGCACGATCGGGCGTTTCTCGACCGGACGGTCACGCGTGTGCTCGAGATCGAGGGCGAGACCCGCAGGGTGCACGAGTACGCCGGGACCTGGTCCGAGTACGAAGCGGCACGCGAGCGGGCGCGGGCGCAGCATGCGCGCGACTACGCGGATTTCCTGGCCGAGCGGCAGCGCTACACAGACCTGCTCCGCGACCGCCGCAACCAGGCCCACTCACTCGGCGGCGAGCGGAAGCTCGCCCGCCAGACCGGCGGCGCGGACCGCCGGGCGACGAACGCGCTCCGCGGCAAGGTGCAGCAGGCGAAGAACCATCTCGAACGGCTCGAGGAGGTCGAGAAGCCCTGGTCTCCGTGGCGCCTGCAGCTCGACCTGGCGGCGCCGGCCCGCAGCGCCGACCTCGTCGCGGAGCTCTCGGGCGCCGTCGTCGAGCGCGGCTCGTTCCGCCTCGGGCCCCTGTCCCTCGACCTGCGCTGGGGCGACCGCCTGGCCGTCGTCGGGGCGAACGGCGCCGGCAAGACGACGCTGATCCGGGCGCTGACCGGCGAGCTGCCGCTCGCGGGCGGCTCGCGCCGGCTCGGGCCGTCGGTCGTCTTCGGCGAGCTGAATCAGGCCCGCGACCAGTTCAGCGGCGTTCTCCTCGACGACTTCGTCGAGCTGTCAGGGCTCCTCCCGGCCGCCGCCCGGACGCTGCTCGCGAAGTTCTCGCTCGGCTCCGACGACATCGGCCGCCCCGCGACGCGGCTCTCACCGGGAGAACGCACCCGCGCCGGCCTTGCGCTGCTCTCGGTCAAGCGCGTCAACTGCCTGATCCTCGACGAGCCGACGAACCACCTCGATCTCGAGGCGATCGAGGAGCTCGAGACCGCGCTCGAGACCTACGAGGGCTCGCTCGTCGTCGTCACGCACGACCGTCGCTTCCTGGAGCACCTGTCCGTCACTCGTACCATCTCGTTGTGACGATCGAGGAGATGCGGCCCGACGACTGGCCCGCCTGCGCCCGGATCTACGAGGAGGGGCTCGACGTAGGCACCTTCGAGGACGAGGTGCCGTCGTGGGAGGCGTGGGACGCCGGGCACCTCGCAGCACCGCGCCTGATCGCCCGCGAGAACGGTGCCGTCGTCGGCTGGGCCGCGTTGTCGCCGGTCTCGACCCGCCGGTGCTATCGCGGCGTGGTCGAGAACTCGGTCTACGTGGGCTGGCCTGCACGCGGCCGCGGCGTCGGGCGGGCGCTCCTGTCCGAGCTCGTCCGCCGGGCCGACGACGAAGGCGTCTGGACGATTCAGGCGGGAATCATGGACGGCAACGACGCGTCGGTCGCGCTCCACATCGCCTGCGGCTTCCGGATCGTCGGCACGCGCGAACGCCTGGCCCAGAAGCACGGCGTCTGGCGCGACGTCCTCGTGCTGGAACGGCGCTCTCCGACGCTCTAACCCCGGTGTCTGACACCGGACATGTCCGGCCGCAAGACGTTGCGGCACCGGGGCTGCGCCGGGCGTCCGGGGCCGAGCGTCACACTTCTGTAACGGTGTCTGACACCGGACGGGCCCGAGTGCGGCCCGCCCGAGCGGGACCCGTGCGAGCCGGACGGGGCTACCCGTCTTCGCGTAGCGCTTCGAGGGCCGCCCAGCGTGGGTCGCGGCGCTCCTCGGCGTGCGTGTGCGGCTCGTCGTTCAGGTTCTTGCCGCACTCGCCGCACAGGCCGGCGCAGTCGGGCCGGCAGAGGATCTTGTCCGGGAGCGCGAGGGCGACGGCGTCGTGTGCCCACTGCGAGACGTCGAGATTCGTCCCGTCGATGTACGGCGTCATCATCTGGTCGTCCTCGGGCGTCTCCGCCTGATACTCGCGGGACCTGATCGGGACCTCGAGCACGGCGTCGCCGACGCAGCGGTAACAGGGCCCGTGCAGGCGGGCGGTGAAGGCCAGGCCGAAGACCGTCCCGGTGTTGGCACGCGTCATCTCGAAGGCGGCCGGCACCTGCTCGGGGATGGGGACGTAGCGTTGCCCACCGAGATCGAGCGGTGACAGCTCCACTTCGAGCTCGTCGCGGTACTGCTCACCCGGACGAAGCTTCACCTGACGCAGGCTGAAGCTCGTCATGTGATCGAGGGTAGCGTTTCGCCGATGCCTGATGAAGCTCGCATCGAGCAGATCGGCAACGGCCTCGCGCCGGTCAGCGAGGGATGGTTCGTCGTCAACGCGCGCGACGCAGCCTGGGTCGAGCACGACCTCTTCGGCTTCCGCTGCAAGTTCGACACCGACGGCCGCGTGGCTTCGGCGCGGCCCGGGCTCGAGCCGACCATGTTCGGCGAGATCGGCTACACGCTCGCGGTGCTGCGACCGCGGCAAGCCGAGCGGCATGTACCACGCCGAAAAGGCGCAGGAGGACTTCTTCGTCGTCTCGGGCGAGTGCCTCGCGATCGTCGAGGAGCGCGAGATCCAACTCCGCCAGTACGACTTCCTCCACTGCCCGCGCGGCACGCGGCACGTGTTCGTCGGCGGCGAGGGCGGCTGCGTGCTGCTGATGATCGGCAGCCGCTCAGGCGACGGCGGGTTCGTGTACCCACGCTCCGAGCTGGCGCTCGGGCACGGCGCCGGTGTCGAGACGGAGACGTCGGCGCCGCGCGAGGCGTACGCCCCGTTCGGTCACTGGCAGACGGGCGGCGAGAAGCCGAAGCTCTAGTAGCCGGAGTCGCCGTTGTCGGAGAGGTCGACCGGGCCGATCCCGGCGACGACCGACTCCTGCGACCGCTCGTGCAGCCGCTCGCGGCCGCGGCGGACGGCGACCAGGAACTTGTCGAGATTCGTCTCGAGCGTGGCGAGCATCCCGTCGGCCCAGTCCTCCATCTCGAGGCGCATCTCGCGCGCGCTGCGGCGGGCCTCGTCGATGATCTCCTGCGCCTGCCGCTCGGCCAGCTTGACGATCTCCGTCTGCGACGCCTCGCGCACGGCCTGCTCGCGCGACTCCTGCAGCAGGCGGTCCTGCTCGCGCTTCGCCTCGGCGAGCATCTCCTGCCGCTCCTTGACGATCCAGCGGGCCTGCTTGATCTCCTCCGGGATCGTCGCGCGCATCTGATCGAGGATGTCGTAGATCTCCTCGCGGTCGATGCGAACCTGGTCGGTGAGGGGCACCGCCTTCGCGTTGTGCACGAGATCGTCGAGCTTGTCGATCAGTACGAGGACGTCCATAGGCTGGGCAGTTTACTCCTGGTCGGGGAGTGGAGCGCCGCCGCGGCCGTCGGGGAACATCTCCTTCAGGCGGCGGGCGACGACCTGGGGCACGAGTTCCTCGACATTTCCGCCGAATGAAGCGATCTCCTTCACCCCGCTCGAGGAGACGAAGCTCACCGCCGGGCTCGCCATCACGTAGACGGTCTCGATCTCCGGAGCGAGCGTCCGGTTGAGCTGGTTCATCTGGAACTCCCACTCGAAATCCGAGACCACGCGGAGCCCCTTGACGATCACCTTGGCCTCCCAGCGGCGCGCGAAGTCGACGACGAGCTCGCTGAAGACGTCGACCTCGACGTTCGGGAGCGTATCGCCGAGCGCCTCCTTGATCTGCGCAACACGCTCGGAGACCTCGAAGAGGGGCGTCTTGTGATGCGGATTGCCGACCACGCCGACGACGACCCGGTCGAAGATCCGGGAGGCCCGCGTGATCACGTCGACGTGACCGTTCGTCACGGGGTCGTAGGTCCCGGGGTAGATAGCGGTGATCACAGCTCGAACAGCGTAAGGCGTGCGGCGCCGTACCTGCGGGACGTACGCACCTGCAGCCCTGGAATGTCCGGCGGCGCCTCGCGTCCCGCCGTCTCGAGCACGAGGACGCCGTCGGGCGCGAGCAGCGCACCGAGCGCGCTGTCGAGCCGCGAGCGGTCGAACTCGTACGGCGGGTCGCACAGCACGAGGTCGTACCGGCGGCGGTCGGAGCCGACCGCCCGGACGGCGTCCTGGCACAGCACGGTTCCGCGCAGGCCGAGCTTGTCGAGGTTCGCGTTGATCGCGCGGCACGCGTCTCGCTCGGACTCGACGAACGTCGCGCTCGCGGCACCACGCGAAAGCGCCTCGAGACCGAGCGCGCCCGACCCCGCGAACAGGTCGAGGACGTCCGCGCCGTCGACCGGGCCGACGAGGTTGAAGAGGTTCTCGCGCACGCGGTCCGAGGTCGGGCGGGTATCGCGTCCCTTCGGAGCTGCAATCCGCTGCCCGCGGTGGGTGCCGGCGATGATCCTCAGCGGAGCGGTCCGATCCTAAGCGGCGATGCTCGCGACGGCGATCAGCGCCTCGGCCTCGTCCTGCCAGGGTCCCTCCTGGTCGCCGAACCGGTGCACGAGCTCTCGCGCCTGCTCGATCAGGTCGCGATCCTCGCGGAGCCGCGTGAACCGCAGGTCGCTCCAGCCCGACTGGCGCCGTCCGAGCAGCTGGCCCTCGCCGCGCAGCTCGAGGTCGACTTCGGCGAGCTCGAAGCCATCGGTCGTGTCGACCAGTGCCTGCAGGCGCGACTGCGCCACATCCGTCAGCTCGAGCTTGTCCCGCGAGATGAGCAGGCAATAGCTCTGCTCGGCTCCGCGACCGACGCGTCCGCGCAGCTGGTGCAGCTGAGCGAGGCCGAACCGGTCGGCCTCCTGCACGATCATGATGGTGGCGTTCGGGACGTCGACGCCGACCTCGATCACCGTCGTCGCGACGAGCACGTCGAGCTCGCCGTCCTTGAACTGCTGCATCACCTCGCGGCGCTCGGCTGTCTTGAGCTTGCCGTGCAGGAGCCCGACCCGGTAGTCGCGCAGCTCCGCGCGCCGCAGCCGCTCCGCCTCCGCCTCGGCTGCACGCGCAAGTCGTGTCTCGGACTGCTCGATCAGCGGACAGACGAGATACGCCTGCCGCCCCGCGTCGAGATGGACGCACAACCGCGCGTACGCCTCGCTCGAGCGCTCGGCTCCCACCCACGCCGTCACGATCGGCTTGCGGTTCGCCGGCGGCTTCGCGATCTCGCTCACCGCGAGGTCGCCGTAGATCGTCAGTGCGAGCGTGCGCGGGATGGGCGTCGCGGTCATGTGCAGCACGTGCGGGCTCCGGCCCTCTGCGAGAGCCTGACGCTGCTCGACGCCGAAGCGATGCTGTTCGTCGACGACCGCGACCGCGAGATCGGAGAACACGACGTCGCGCTGGATGAGGGCGTGCGTGCCCACGACGAGGTCCGCGTCCCCCGCTCGATCGCATCGCGAACCTTCTTCGAGCCCACGGACCCGGTCAGCAGGACGCAGCGGACGCCGAGGGCGTTGCAGAGGGGGTCGAGCGTGAGAAAGTGCTGCTCAGCAAGGGTTTCCGTCGGCGCCATGAGCGCACCCTGGCGACCGTGCTCGACCGCGCGCAGCAGCGCGTAGAGCGCGACGACCGTCTTCCCCGAGCCGACGTCGCCCTGCAGCAGCCGCTGCATCGGAACGGTGCCGACGAGGTCGCCGTCGATCTCGGCGATCGCACGCTCCTGGTGCTCGGTCAGCGTGAACGGCAGCTGCTCCCGGTAGCGCGCAACCAGCTCGCCGGGTCGATCGAGCGCGACGGCGACCGCGTCGTCATCGCGGGAATGCGCGACGACGAGCTGCAGCGCGAAGAGCTCGTCGAGTGCGAGTCGCCGGCGCGCCTCGTCCGCCTGCGCCTCGGTCTCGGGAAAGTGGACCGCGAGCAGCGCATCGCACCGGAGCGGCAGCTCGAGCTGCGCCGGGAGCGGGTCGGGCACGAACCGCCCGTGCTGGGCGAGCGCGACGCGCACGAGCTCGCGTAACCGCGTCGACGGGATCTGTTCGCTGGCCGGATACACCGGTGCAAAATCGGCAGTCGCTCGTGCCGCTCCGACGTCGTAGCTCTTGACGTCGAAGCCGTAGCGGCCGAGCTTGCCGCGCAGCCGCAAATGCGTACCCGGCGTGAGCTTCTCGGCGAGCCACGGCTGGTTGAACCAGGAAGCACCGATCGCGCCGGTCGCGTCGCGCACCCGCGCGGTCACGATCGATCTGCGACCGCCGAGCCTCCGCGTACGCACGTCGATCACCTCGCCGGCGATCGCGACCTCGTCGTCGCCCCACAGCTGCGAGATCGCGATCTCGTCGACCGCCTGCTCGTAACGGCGCGGGCGATGCAAGAGCAGGTCGCGGACGGTCTCGATCCCGAGCGCGCGCAGTCGCTTCGCGAGCGCAGCGCCGACGCCGGGCAGCGTCGTGATCCCGAGCGCACCGACGACCTCGGGCGCCGCCCAGCCGCGCGGCCGGCGCCATTCGTCCTGGACCACACCTGCGAAACCCGGGTGCATTCGGGTCAAGGTTGCCACCGGTACGGAGCATAGGACCCGGTCCGGACAGCGGTCAGGCTTCGTCGTACCAGAAGAACCCGACCGTGCCCGGCCCCGCGTGCGTCCCCACGACCGCGCCGAGCGTCGTCGTGATCTCGACCTTTGCCTGCGGACGCTCGTGCACGACCATCTCCCGCAGCGCCTCGAGCCGTTCCGGCGCGAGCGCGTGCGCGATGCCGACCTGCAGCGTCGGCGAGTCGGTCGTCGTCGACAGGAACAGCTCTCTGAACTCGGCGAACGCCTTGTGGTTGCCGCGCACCTTCTTCAGCGGCACGACCTCGCCGTCCCGGATCGTCAGGATCGGCTTGACGTTCAGCAAGCTGCCCGCGAGCGCCGCCGCCCGTCCGATCCGGCCTCCCTTCGCCAGGTACTCGAGCGTGTTCACGGTGAAGAGGAGCTTGTGCCCATGGCGGTACCGCTCGACGTACGCGTCGATCTCCTCGTCGGTCGTCCCTGCCTCGAGACGCTGCTGAACGCCGAGCGCGAGCAGTGCGAGCGAGGCCGAGACCGTCCTCGAGTCGATCACGCGGACCTTGCCGTCTCCCGCACCGGCGGAGGCTGCCTCGGCGCTTGCGAACGTCCCGGAGAGCGTGGAGGAGATCTGGAGCGAGAGGATCCGCTCGTAGGACGGCGCGAGCTCGTCGTAGACGCCGGCGAAGTCGCCCGGCGTCGGCTGCGAGGTCGTCGGCAGCTGCGCGCTGTGCGTGAGCCGCTCGTAGAACTCGTCGGGTGTGATCTCGACGTAGTCCTTGAGGCTCTCGTCGCCGAACTGCACGTACAACGGCACGACGCGAAAGTTGGAGAAACGCGCAGGCGCGTCGGGGAAGTCCGCGGTCGAGTCGAGGACGACCGCGGTGTTCGCGGCGGTCAGCTTCATGCCGCCGCAGCCTCGCACACGGCGGCCACCAGGCGGTCGAAGTCCTCGTCCTTCGTCACGAGGGCGACGGCACCGGCCGCCCGGACCTCCTCCACCTCCTGCGGCGTGACCGAAGCCGTCAGGCAGACGACGCGCGTCTGCGGGCACGCCCCGAGCACGGCGCGCGTCGCTTCGGCGCCGTTCAGCCCCGGCATGCGGTAGTCCATCAGGACGACGTCCGGCGACACGGCGGCACAGACATGCGAGGCCTCGTCGCCGGTCGAGACGGTCGCCACGACCTCGACCTCGTCGCGCATCCCGAACAGCAGCTCGAGCGTCTCGCGGAAGGTGTCGTTGTCTTCGACGATCACGACCCGCACCGGAGGCGTCATTCTGCCGCCAGCAGGAGTTGATAGTGCGGCTGTCCGCCTTCGTGCACCTCGAGCTCGAGGTCGGGATGCGACGCTGCCAGCTCTTCCAGCAGGACGTCGAGCGCAGGAGCGTCGTCGCCGGTCAGCAGCGTCAGCAGTCCGCGCGGCTCGGCGAGGAGCCTTGCGAGCACTGCGTGCACGACCTCGTCGAACGTCTCGCCCCCGGCGATCGGCTCGCCGTCCGCCAGCCCGAGCCACTCGCCTTTGCGAACGTCGACGCCGTTCAGGCTGACGTCGCGGGAGGCGACCGTGACCGCGCCGGTGGCGAGCTCGGACAGCGCCTCCGCGAGCGCCGATGCATTCGCTTCCGCGCCGAGCGCCGGGTCGAAGGCGACAAGTGCGACGAGTCCCGCCTGCAGCGAGGTCGTGGGCACGACACGGACGCGCTTCGACGAGTGGTCGGCGGCCTGCTCGGCGGCCATGATCACGTTCTTGTTGTTCGGCAGCAGCACGACGTCGCTCTCCACGACGCCTTCGATCGCGGCCACGAGGGCGGCTGTCGACGGGTTCATCGTCTCGCCGCCGTCGACCACGACGGCGCCGGCACTTGAAAAGAGCGCCCGGTTGCCTGCGCCCGCTGCGACGGCGACGACCGCCGACGAATGCTGGTCCTCGGGGCCGGTTTGCAGCAGGCGCTCCTCGCGCTCGAGCGCCTGCTCGTGCATGTTCGCTATCTCGACGCCGCCGACGACGCCGCGCGCAACGCCGAGCGACAGCGCACGACCCGGGTCGTCGGTGTGCACGTGCACCTTGATCGCGTTCGCGTCGCCGACGACGAGCAGCGAGTCGCCGAGTTGCTCCAGGTCGCTCTCGAGCGCGGCGAGATCGAGCCCGTCTCCCTCGACCACGAACACGGTGCAGTAGCGGTAGCGCGAAAGCTCCTGGTGGATCGCCTCGAGGCCGAGTCCCTCCTCGTGCACGGGCGCCTCCGGTAGCGCTTCGCCGCTGACGACGGCCGAGAGGCCGCGCACGATCTCGACGAGCCCGGCTGCGCCGGCATCGACCACGCCGGCCTCGCGCAGTACTTCGAGCATGTCGCGGGTCCGGGCGACGACGTCGTCGCCGGCAGCGACGATCTCCGGGAGCGGCAGCCCGCGCTCGGCCGCCTCGGCGAGCTCGCGGATCGCCGTCAGCATCGTTCCCTCGACCGGCTTCTTGACCGCGCGATAGGCCGCATCGGATGCAGAGCGAAAAGCACGGGGCAGATCGTCGGACTCGGCGAGCGAGTCCGTCGCGCCGCGGACGATCTGGGAGAGGATGACGCCGGAGTTGCCGCGTGCACCCATCAGCGCCGCACGGGCAACCTCCCGGGCCAGACCGGCACGGTCGTCGGGGCCGTCACCCTCGAGCGCCTCCGAGACAGCGCGCACGGTCAGGCTCAGGTTCGTGCCGGTGTCACCGTCCGGTACCGGGTAGACGTTCAGGTCGTCGATGCGGGCTCGATGGGCCTCGATCGAGGCTCGAGCGCCGGCGACGAGCTCACGCACGCGGTCTCTCACGCGCTCGCTCGCACGCGCTGGATGATGACCTCGACGGAGTCGACCTCGAAGCCCGTCAGCCGCGTCACCTCGTAGGCGACCTGGGAGCGGATCGTCGCGGCGACCTCGGCCAGGTTGAGACCGTGCTCGACCACGACATGCAGCTCGATGCGCAGGCCGTGCCCGTCGCCCTCGATGCCGACGCCTTCGCGCCGGAGGAGCCTCCCGACCCGCGAACCGGCCGACAGGCCGACGACGCCGTAGCAGCCGAGCGCCGTCTCGGCGACGATCTCGGCGAACGCGTCGCGCGAGATGGTGAGTCGGCCAAGCTCGAGCTCGAGCGTCAGATCGTCCGCCACAGCACTCGCTTAGACCCTCCTCGGGCCATCCGGGGTTGCTAGACGGCTTTGGTGACTCGACCGGACTTCAGACAGCGGGTGCAGACGTAGGCGCGCTGAGGCGAGCCGCCGAGGAGCACGCGCACGCGCTGCAGGTTCGGATCGAACCGGCGCTTGGTGGCGACCATCGAGTGCGAGCGGTGATTGCCGAAGGCCGGCTTCTTTCCGCAGATTGCGCAGACCTTGCTCATACAGCGCGGCAGTGTAGCGGCTCGACCATGCGGTGTTCCGGCCCGCCGGTCGCCGGGTGAACTCCGGGCATGAGCACACTGGATCGACTCTCCACGGTGCGCTCGTCAGGGGCTACGACGCGACCCTCGTCAGCGATGCCCACACGACGGAGGACCTGAGCGCCTGGGGGGCGCCGCCGCCCGACCAAGTGATCGCGCACACGAACCTCTACTGGGCGGACCAGACCGCGCCCGGACGGACCGCCGGCACCGTCGAGACCAAGGACGTCGACTTCACCCGCTCGGCCGGCTAGACCTTGGCGCTGGCCCTGAGCCGTGCGAAGAGGTCGGCCATCTCGAGCGCAGAACGGACGGCGTCCGCGGCCCTCTCGATGCGCGCCTCTGCCTGGGCGACGTTGTCGACCGTCAGCACTCCGAAGGCGACCGGGACGCCGGTCTCGATCCCCGCGAGCTGCAGGCCCGAGGCGCATTCCGCCGCGACGTAGTCGAAGTGCGCGGTCTCACCGCGTACGATCGCGCCGAGCGCGACGATGCACGCGTACCGGCGTGTCTTTGCCAGTGCCATCGCAGCCAGCGGCAGCTCGAACGCTCCGGGAACCGGCAGCACCGTGATCCCGTCGTTCGTCACACCAGCGTCCGTGAGCGCCTCGAGCGCCCGCCGGAGGAGCAGGTTCGTGACGCCGCCGTTGAACCGCGAGACGACGACACCGACCGATCGTTTCGCTCCGAGCGGAGCGCCTTCGAGCACCGTGTAGCCGTCCGGGACATCGACCTCGCCGCGCACGTGCTCGACGCTCACGTCGGCGGGGATGTCCTCGATCACCGCGGCCGAGTCCGCCGCGGGCCAGCCTTCGAACGGATCACCGAGATTGGCGCCGTTCTCCTCCGGCTCGACCGTAGGCTCGACCTCGGGCTCGGCCTCCACGTCGACCTCGGACTCGACGTCGGGCGCCGCCTCGACCTCGGACTCGATCTCGGCCTCCGCTTCGGGCTCGGGGGTCTCCACGCTCGCGTCGTCGAGCTTCGTGTCGTCAGTGTCGGTCACGCATTCTCCGATTCGTAGTCGAGGTTCTTCAGGTCCTGGTGATGAAGCCTGTGCCCGAGCTTAGCCCGCTTGGTCGCCAGGTACCGCTGGTTTTCCGCCTGCGGCGGCACCTCGATCGGCACCTGCTCGACGACCGTGAGCCCGAAACCGTCGATCCCGACGAGCTTCTTCGGGTTGTTCGTCAGGATGCGCAGCGTCGTCAGCCCGAGGTCGGACAGAATCTGGTTTCCGATCCCGTAGTCGCGCGCGTCGGCCGGAAAGCCGAGCTCGAGATTCGCCTCGACGGTGTCGAGACCCCTGCTCCTGCAGCTCGTAGGCACGGAGCTTGTTGAGCAGCCCGATCCCGCGGCCCTCCTGCGCCATGTAGAGCAGGACGCCGCTGCCCTCGGCGTCGATCTGTGCGAGCGCCTGGTCGAGCTGCTCGCCGCAGTCGCAGCGAAGCGAGTGGAAGACGTCGCCGGTCAGACACTCCGAGTGGACACGGACGAGCACGTTCTCGGCGCCGTCGACCTGGCCCTTCACGAGCGCGAGGTGCGTCTTGCCGGTCAGCTTCTCGCGGAACGCGACTGCCGTGAACTCGCCGTAGTCGGTCGGCAGGCGCACCTCCGCCCCGCGCTCGACGAGCTTCTCGTGCCGGCTGCGGTACTCGACGAGATCGGCGACGGTGATCATCTTCAGCCCGTGGCGCTCTGCGTAGGGCACGAGATCGCGGACACGCGCCATCGTCCCGTCGTCGTTCATGATCTCGCAGACGACGCCGGATGGGTTGAGCCCGGCCAACCGCGCAAGGTCGACAGCCGCCTCGGTCTGGCCGATGCGTTCCAGCACGCCACCCGGGCGCGCGCGCAGGGGAAACACGTGACCGGGCTGCACGAGATCGAGGGCGGTCGACTCGGGCTGGATCGCCACCTGGATCGTGCGGCTGCGGTCGGCGGCCGAGATGCCCGTCGTCACACCCTCACGTGCCTCGATCGAGACGGTGAAGGCGGTCCCGAGCGGCGCTTCGTTTCGGTCGGTCATCGGTCGCAGCGCGAGCTCGTCAGCGCGATCCTCGGTCAGACACAGGCAGATGAGCCCCCGTGCATGCGTCGCCATGAAGTTGATCGCGTCGGGCGTCGCGAACTGCGCGGCGATCGTCAGATCGCCCTCGTTCTCGCGATCCTCGTCGTCGACGACGATCACCATCCGGCCCTCGCGGATATCCTCGATCGCCTGCTCGATCGTCGCGAACGGGGTGGTCACGGCCATCTGAGAAGGCTAGCGGGCGAGGAGTTTCTCGACGTATTTCGCGAGCACGTCGACCTCGATGTTCACGCGGTCGTCAGGCTCGAGCTCGCCGAGCGTCGTCGCCTCGAGCGTGTGCGGGATCAAGGCGACCGCGAACCCCGCTCCGGAGAGCGCAGCGACCGTGAGGCTCGTGCCCTGTACGGCGATTGAGCCCTTCTCGACGACGTAGCGGAGCAGCTCGGCAGGCGGAGTCGAACCAGATCCGCTTGCCATCCCCCTCTTGCTCGACGCTGCCCACGGAGGCGACCCCGTCGACGTGGCCCTGGACGTAGTGTCCGCCGAGCGGCGTCCCCTGCGCGCAGCGCCGGCTCGAGGTTGACGCGCGACCCCGCGTGGAGCAGTCCGAGCGACGTGCGGTCGAGAGTCTCGGGCACCGCATCGAAGGCAAGCGTGTCACCGTCGACCGCGACGACCGTCAGACAGACGCCGTCGATCGCGACCGAGTCTCCGACTGCCGCTCCGCCGGCCGTCTCGGGCGCGTCGAGCTCGAGCCGCACGCCCTCGGCATCGCCCGCGAGCGCCGCCACCGTTCCAACCTCACGGATGAGCCCCGTGAACATCCGGTCAGGCTAGTGGGAAGCCTCTAGTCGCCGTAGACGAGCGTCTCGACCGCCTCGCGCACGGCGACCTCGAGCTGGGCGCGCTCGCCGGGCGCAGCCGCCTCGAGCTCGGACACGAGCTCGTCGATTGCCGTACGGCACGCGGGCGCCAGCTCGTCCGTCCCGATCTCGCGCACCTTGCGGAGCAGCTCGTCGTTCCCGATCTGGCGGGTCAGCCAGTGACTCAGGTGCGTGACGAGCTCGTCGTCCGCGCGCAGGCTGGAGGGATCAGGGGAGGTGGACATACGCTTCGAGGAGCACGTCGTCGCCCACCGGCCGGGCCGTCAGGTGCGACAGCGTGCGCGGTGAGGGTAGCTGAGCGGTCGGAGCGCTCCCGTCGCCCGCGAGGACCGGTGCCACGAACAGCAGCACCTTGTCGACGAGATCTGCGGCGAGAAACGCCGAGGCCAGCGTCGGCCCACCTTCGAGCAGCAGCGACTGAACGCCTTCGTCCGCCAGCGTGCGCAGCTCGTCGGCGAGCGCACCAGTTCTCAGCTCGAGGTCGACTCCCGTCGGGGAGCGGGCCTTTCGAGAAGACGAGCCGCCTCGGCTGCCCCTTCGGAGTCTCGACGTCACGGGCGTCGAGTCTCGGCCGGTCGGTTCGCGCCGTGCCGCCGCCGACGGCCACCGCGTCGACCTGCGCCCGGAGCTCGTGCACGAGCCGGCGGCTCTCCTCGCCCGTCACCCAGCGCTCCCCGGGGACCGTCACGCGGCCGTCGAGGGTCACGGCGGCCTTGTAGACGACGAACGGCCGCCTCGCGGCCACCCAGGTGCGCCACGCCTCGTTCTGCGCCCGGGCCTCGAACCAGTCGACGAACTCGACGTCGACCCCGGCGGCACGCAGCCGCTGCTCCCCGCCTGCGGCTTCCGGGTTCGGATCGCGCGCTGCGTAGACGACACGCGCCACGCCCGCGGAGATGATCGCGTCGGCGCACGGCGGCGTCGACCCGTGGTGCGCACACGGCTCGAGCGTGACGTACATCGTCGCGCCGCCGGCCCGCTCGCCCGCGGCCGCGAGCGCGACGACCTCGGCGTGCCGTCCGACCGGCTCGGTCACGCCTTCCGCTACGACCACGCCGTCCTTGACGAGCACGGCGCCGACCGTCGGATTCGGGTACGCACGATGGCCCGCCGCCGCCGCAAGCTCGAGCGCCCTCGAGACGCTCATGCGAGGTCGCGCACGAGGCCGCGGTACGCAGCCGGCGGGTCGTCGTGCGCGAAGATCGACGACGCGGCGACGAGCAGAGCTCGCGCCGCAGTCGCGCAGCTCGCGGATGTTCTCGCCGGCCACGCCGCCGTCGACCTGAATGTGGACTTCGTCGGGCAAGGCGGAGCGCAGTCTCCGAACGCGGTCGAACGTCTCCGGCCGAAACGGCTGGCCGGAGTAACCGGGATGGATCGACATGCAGAGCGCGAGGTCGGCGCCGGCCGAGACCGCGGCGACCGGCTCCGGCTCCGTCTCCGGATTGAACGCGACGCCTGCCTGCAGGCCGTTCGCGCGGGCGGCCGCGATCGTCGCCGCCACGTCGTCGACGGCCTCGTAGTGGAAGGTGACGCTGTCACCTCCAGCCGCGGCGACCGCCTCGAAGTACTTCGCCGGCCGCTCGACCATCAGGTGCACGTCGACCGCACCGCCGGCTTGCCGGATGAGCGGCGAGATCGACTGCAGCACGATCGGGCCCATCGTCACGGGCTCGACGAAATGCCCGTCGCCGACGTCGAAATGGAAGATCCGGCAGTCCGCGTCGAGGAGCGCCTCGATCTGCTCGCCGAGGCGCGAGAAGTCGGCGCCGTAGAGCGACGGCTCCACCTCGACCCCGCGAATCCACTCCGACCAGCCCACGCTTCGATCCTACGCAGCCCGCAAGCGGGCGATGAAGAAGCCGCTCGTCCGGTCGCGGTCGGGGCGCGTGAGCAAGAACTCCGGCCGCGACGGGTGCGCGTACTGCGGCCACTCGGCGCCGAGCGGCTCGACGGCCAGCCCGAGCGCATCGACGACTGCCTCGTTCTCGTCCGCGTTCAGCGTGCAGACCGAGTAGACGATCGTCCCGCCGCTCTTCGTCCGCTCGGCGGCGGCGCGCAGCAGCTCGGCCTGCAGCTCGGGCAGCGGGCGGGCGCGCCAGCGCAGGTCTGGACGGCGCGCGAGCACGCCGAGGCCCGAGCACGGCGCGTCGACGAGCGCGCGGTCGAAGCCGCCGTCGTCGAGCTCGCGCACGTCCGCGTTGACGACGGTGACGTTCGACGGCATCTCCTCGGCGAGATGAGCGGCACGGCCCGGATGCAGCTCGACAGCCGTCACCTCGCCGCGCAGGAGCAGCGTCTTCCCACCCGGGGCGGCGCACGCGTCGAGGACGCGCTCGCCCGGCTGCGAGCCGACGACGACGCGCCGCGAGCTGCGAGGCGCGGCTCATGGCGCGCATGCGGGTCGGGTCGACCCGCTCGACGACGTAGGCGCCCGGGACGTCGGTCGCCTGCCCGACCGGCTCCGGCGCGTGGACCTCGAGCCCCGGCGGCTCGTTCTGCGCCCGCATCAGGGACAGCGCGGCCTCCGCACCGAGGTCGCGCGTCCACACCTCGGCGATCCAGTCGGGGTACGACTCCTTGACCGGCCCGTCGGGCAGTGACGCGACCAGCCCACGGAAGCCCTGCGCGAGTCGCCGCATGACCGCATTCGTGAACGGAACGGCGCGTTCGCGGCGCGCGGCGCGCACGAGCTCGACCGCGTCGTCGACGACCGCGTGCACGGGCTGGTCGGTCCAGGCGAGCTGGTAGCCCCCGAGCCGAAGCGCGGTTCGCACGGGCGGATCGAGCTTGCGCACAGGTCGCTTGCCGAGTTGCTCGATCCCGAAGTCGATGGTGCGGGTGCGCTGGACGGTGCCGTAGGCGAGGCGCTGCGCGAGCGCGCGGTCCCGGTCGTCGAGACCCTCGACGGCCGAGGCGAGCGCGCGATCGGCGTACGCCTCCTCCTCGAAGACGCGCCGCACGACCTCGAACGCGGCGCGCCGAGCAGGAGCGATCACCGCAGGCCGCGCAGGAACTCGTCGTACGTCATCTGGCTCCTGCCCTCGGGCTGGACGACATCGGGGACGAACGTGCCGCCGTCCGCATGGCCGGACCAGATCGTGACCCGGCGGCCGTGGAGCGTCGCCCAGGCGCCGATGTGCGGCGAGAGCGCCCGGACCCGCCGCGAGGCATCGAGCGGGTCGCCGAGGTCGAGCTCGCGATCGGCAGGCCAGATCTTCTCGGCGTAGGTCGCTCCGGCCTCGCCCTGCGGCTCGAACCGCGGCTCCGGCAGGACCGCGTCGAGCAGGCGAGCCGCGATCTCTCCACAGCGCGCAAAGACACCGCCGGCGTCGAGATCTCCGATCGAAAACGCCTCCTGCGCCGCAACGGGGCCCGCGTCCAGCTCGGCGACCGTGCGGTGGATCGTCACGCCGGTCTCTGCGTCCCCCGCGAGGATCGCCCGCTCGACAGGCGCGGCCCCGCGCCAGCGCGGCAGCAGTGACGGGTGAACATTGAGCCAGAGCGACTGGTCGAGCAACCGCGTCGGGATGTAGAGGCCGTAGGCGCAGACGACCATCCGATCGACCGCTGCAGGCAGCTCGGGCTTCTCCGGCTGGTGAACCGGGATCTCGAGCCGCTCCGCCACCTCCTTGGCGGGCGGCGCGGCAAGCTTGCGGCCGCGACCGCGGGGCGCATCGGGACGCGTCAGCAGGAACGCGATCTCGTGCGTCCGGGCCAGCCGCTCGAGCACGTCGGCGCCGATCGGCGCCGTCGCAGCGACGCCGATTCTCACCGCAAGGTGACGCGCGGCCGCAGCGTTCCGAGCGCCTCTTTGCGGTGCTCGTCGTCGGTGCGGTCGATGATCAGCACGCCGTCCAGGTGATCGAGCTCGTGCTGCGCGATCCGCGCGCCGTAGCCCTCGAGCTCGTAACGCACGTCGGCGCCGTCGGCGTCCTTGCCCTCGAGCACCACCTCGAGCGGGCGTTCCACCGGCACGCGCACGCCCTGCAGCGAGAGGCAGCCTTCGGAGTCCTCCTCCCGCTCCTCCCCCACGCTCGTCAGCGTCGGGTTGACGACGACGCGTGGGCCGTCCTCGTCCGGCTCGAACACGAACAGGCGCCGCAGCACGCCGACCTGCGTCGCCGCGAGCCCGACCCCCTGGGCGTCGTGCATCAGCGTCGTCATGCGATCGACCAGGCGGCGCAGGTCGTCGTCGAAGTCCTCGACCGCGTGCGCCTTCAACCGCAGCGCGGGATCGCCGTACTGGCGGATCTGCGCGAGCGCAAGTCGTCGACGAGCCTCGGCCTCGGCCTCGGCGCGGGCCTCCTCGGCGTCCACGGGCTCGTGGTCGTGGTCGTCGTCGTGCTCGTGGTCATGCTCGTGTGCGTGCTCGGTCACGGCCGCAGTGTAGGGAACCGCTCCAGGATCCAGTCGGCGTCGAGTGGCTCCTGCGTGTACGGGCGGCCGCCGATCTTGACGAAGTCACGCGTGCGCGGGTCCATGCGCAGGCGCGCCTCGGCCGGGAACCAGCGGTTGTGCTTCTCGATCAGCCCGTTCACGTCGCCGAAGTCCCAGTGCTCGGCGACCGCCCTGCCACGCGGCCGGGTCGTCGCGATGCTCGTCGTAGGCGGCGGCGAGCGCTTCGAGGTGCTGCTCGGTGAGGCGCTCGATCTCGCGCAGCCGCACCATGTACGGCAGCGGGCCACCGAGGGATGCGAGGTACCCGTCGGCCTCGGTGTTGAAGTTCCGGAGACGGCGGCGTAGCGGCTTCCCGACGAGCGGGTTGAGGTCGAGGTCGGCTTCGACGTCGGCGCGTTCGGCCTGCGACGGAGGCGTCACGTCGCGGACGCCCCACTCGCCGAGCAGCTCTTCCGGCCGCGGGCTTCGCTTCTTCACGCCTCCATTTTGCCGTCAGAGACTCTGTGGATCGACGTCCACGACGGCCGTCAGTCGCGCCCGGCGCATGGCGGGCGCGGCAGCCGACAGGAGCCGGGCCGCCCCGGCAGCCAGGCGGCGAGGATTGGCCGTCTTCGCGACGAGCTGCGCCCGGTGCTTGCCGCGGAGGCGGAGCAGCGGCGCCGGACCGAGCAGGTCGGCACCGGGCAGACCCGCCTTCAGCTCCTCGAGCGCCCGCAGCACCGGTTCGCGCTCGGGCCCAGAGACGACGATCCGTACGAGGTGGGTGTACGGCGGGTAGGCGAGCGCCTCGCGGCGCTCGAGCTCCTCTGCGAGGAACCGGCCGACGTCGTGCCGCGCGGCGTGAGCGACGGCGCGCGAGTCCGGCTGGTAGGTCTGCACGATCACCCGGCCCGGCGCGTCGCGACCGCTCCGCCCGGCGAGCTGGGTGATGAGCTGGAACGTCCGCTCCTCGGCGCGGAAGTCGGGCATCGCGAGCCCGGTGTCTGCGTCCACGACAGCTGCAAGCTCGACGCCCGTGAAGTGATGTCCCTTCGCGACCATCTGGGTCCCGAGCAGCACGGCGCCCTCCGACTCCGCGAAGCGCCGCAGGGACGCCGCGAGCGCCTCCGGTTTGGCGACGGCGTCCGCGTCGAGCCGGATCAGCTCGAGCTCCGGCACCTCGCGCGCGAGCTCGCGCTCGAGCTTCTGGGTGCCCGCCCCGAGCCGCGCCAGGTCGGGCGAGCCGCACGTCTCGCAATTCGCCGGTGACTGCGCCTCGAAGCCGCAGTGGTGACAGCGCAGGCTGGTGTCGCCGTGCAGGACGAGCGAGACATCGCAGTTCGGGCAACGAATCGTCGTGCCGCACGCCCGGCAGTGCAGGGCGGGCGCGACCCCGCGGCGGTTGAGCAGGAGGATCGCCTTCCCGCGGCGGTCGGCGATGCCCCGCAGCGCCTCGAGCAGCGGCGCCGAGAGCGGATACCCGGCCTCGCGCCGCAGGTCGACGACGCGCACCGGTGGCAGCCGGGCGCCGAGCCGCCCGCCGAGCTCGAGCCGCTCGAGAGCGGCCCAGCTCTCGGGGCGCGGCGTCGCCGAGCCGAACACCGCGACGGCGCCTTCGAGCGCGGCCCGCTTGGCGGCGACGGTGCGAGCGTCGTAGCGCGGGTCGGAGTCCTGCTTGTACGACGGGTCGTGCTCCTCGTCGACGACGATCAGCCCGAGCCCACGAAGCGGCGCGAACACGGCGGAGCGGGCACCGACGACGAGTCGCGCCTCGCCGGTCGCGATCCGCTCGCGCTCGTCGCGACGTTCGGCGTCGGTGAGCGCCGAGTGCAGGATCGCGACACGCTCTCCGAAGCGCGCGCGGACCCGGCCGACGGTCTGCGGCGCGAGCGCGATCTCCGGGACGAGGATGATCGCCCCGAGGCCGCGGTCGAGGACGGCCGCGCACGCTTGCAGGTAGACCTCGGTCTTGCCCGAGCCGGTGGCGCCGTACAGGAGCAGGTTGCCGCCGCCGCTGTCGATCGCCGCGACGATCCGGGCGACGGCCGCGACCTGGGGCTCTGATAGTTCGAGCGGCTCGCCCTCGCCCGCGAGGGCCTGGCGCTCGGCCGGCGGAGCCTGCTCCTTCCGGCGCTTCGGGTTCTCGGGAGCCACGAGCGCCAGTGCCCGGGCCGGGGTCGTCCCGTAGTAGTCCGCCAGCCAGAGCGCGAGCGCGACGAGCGTCTCCGGGACTTGGCCGATCACCGCCTCGACGGGCCGGGCCTCGACTCCCGGCGGCGACGCGTCGGCGAGCGAGACGACGATCCCCCGCGCCCGGGCACGGCCGAACGGGATGCGGACGATCGCGCCGACGCCCACGTCGTCGGGCACCTCGTACGTGAACTCGCGCGCGACCGCCCGTGCTGCGACGAGCGGGTAGACCGAGCCGTACCTCACGCAGTCTGCTCTTGCTCGCGCCGCGAGTCCTGCCGCAGGCGCTTGAACGAGAGCGTCCTGGCCATCAAGCCGATCGCGATCAGGCCGAGCACGACGTTCACGACGGTCAGGACGATGTACATGCCGACGCTGAACGCGAGCAGGAGCGCACGCGAGACAGCCTGACCGCGGAAGAGGTAGACGATCAGCCCCTGCTTCGTGCCGGCCCCGCCCGGCGTAGCCGGGAAGAGGGTCGCGAGCGAGTCGACTGCCTGCGCGAGCAGCGCATTGTGAATCGAGGCGTGGACTCCGAACGCCTGCAGGAAGAAGTAGAGCGTGGCGATTCGGAATCCCCAGGAGATCGTCTGCGGAAGCAGCACGCCGACGGCCATACGCCGGCGGTCACCGAGAATGGCGAAGCCGAGCCGCACGCGGCTCCAGAACCTCTCGACCCGCAAGCGAGCCCAGAAGAACCCGATCACCGCACAGCCGGCGAGAACGGCGAGGCCGATCAGGGTCCAGCGCTCGTGCCGCAGGAAGAACTTCCAGTCGACCGCCGGGATCCGCGCGTACACCTGGTGGGTCGGCAGCACGCCGATCGAGAGCACCCAGATGAGGAGCGCACCCGAGACGACGAAGTCGAAGATCGTCTCGACGACGAGCGTCGCGCCGAGCGTCGGGTACGTCGACTCCGGCATCCGATGCCGGACGAGGTAGAGCTTGACGAGATCGCCGCCGCGCGCCGGGACGATCGAGTTGACCCCGACGCCCGCGATGTAGGCCCCGGCCGCGCTCCGGAATCTGAGGCGGCCCGCCGGATAGGCCGCGCGGACGATGTTCTGCCACGCCCGCGCCCGGAGGAGCAGCTTGACGACATGGCAGCCGATCGCGAGACCCAGCGCCTGCCACTCGACGTCGGCCAGATGGTCGAAGAAGACCGCAACCGCGTGCAGAAAGGCGCCCAAGGACGCCTAAGGTAGATCAGGCCCCGGCGGCGACCAGGACGAAGTCCGTGGCGAAGCCGACGGCGATTCCGCCGAGCAGCCACCACGCCACGACGACCGGCGTGGAGTAGCGGCGACAGACCTCGAAGAGCTGCATGACGACGTAGAGGATCGAGCCGGCGGCGACGGCGAAGAAGACGACTTCGAGCGCCTCGCTGACCCAGGCCTGGCCGACGAGCGTTCCGATGAACGTCGGCCCGCCGCCGATCAGCCCCATCAGGCCGAGGAAGCCCCAGGTCGGCCGCTCGGCCTCACCGGACATCGGGCCGACGATGGCGAAGCCCTCCGTGGCGTTGTGAAGCGCGAAGCCGATGATCAGGACGAGCGCGAGGGAGACCTCGTTCGACGCCGCGGCCTGCCCGATCGCGAGGCCCTCGCCGAAGTTATGCAGGCCGATCCCGGTCGCGATCAGCAGGGCGAGCCGCTGGCCCGCCGTCAGGCGCTCGACCCAGGAGCGCGCCGTGAACTCGTCGACCGCCGCCGCGCCCGGCCCCACGAGCGGTGTGGCGCGCTTCCCGGCCATCCAGCGGTCGTAGTAGACGAGGCTCATCAGCCCGAGCGCCAGGCCGCCTGCGAGCAGCGGCGCCAGCTCGGCCACGCGGCTCCAGTCGTGACCCTCGACTGCCGTCTCGACGGGCTCGACCCCGTGGCCGAGCACGTCCCAGAGCAGGAAGACGAGGATGCCGGTGGCGAAGGCCGTCAGGCCGGCCTTGACCGTGCGGGACGTGTTGCCGACGCGGCCCATCGGCAGGCTGATGAAGATCGTGCCGCCCGCGATCGCGCCGAGGAGAAGGGTCTGGCCGGTGCTCATGTAAGGCATACCTTACACGACCCCCGGATAGGATCAACCCCGATGTCCACCGGGCACGG
Organism: uncultured Thermoleophilia bacterium; assembly: GCA_963708505.1. Lineage (GTDB taxonomy): Bacteria > Actinomycetota > Thermoleophilia > Gaiellales > Gaiellaceae > PALSA-600. Next base: position 182,960 of record CAVPST010000006.1, on the reverse strand, counting down.
GATCGACGAGTACCTGGAGACGATCTACTTCCTCGCGTTTCCGATCGGTGAGTACAAGCCCATGGCGGGCAGCAGCCAGGCGATCGCCTCCCGCGTGGCCGAGATGCTCGACGTCTCGCGGGCCTCGGCCGGCGAGATGCTGAAGCGGCTCGAGGCCGAAGGGCTCGTCGAGCGAGGGCAGCACAAGGAGGCGATCCTCACGCCGACCGGGGCCGACCGAGCGCGCCGCGTCGTCCGCAAGCACCGGATCATCGAGCGTCTGCTGACCGATTTCATGGGCTACACCGCCGCCGAGGCGCACGTCCATGCGGACGAGCTGGGCGGCACCTTCAGCGACGAGATGGTCGACCGCATCGACGAGAAGCTCGGCCACCCCGCCCGCTGCCCGCACGGGTGGCCGGTCGATCCGGAATTCGAGCAGGCCGAGAACCGCGAGCTCGAGCCGCTGTCGGATCTCGAGCCGGGAGCCGAGGCGACGATCGTACGACTCGCCGAGCACGACGGCGAGCTCCTGCACTGGTTCTACGACCAGGGACTCTCCCCCGGGACCGTCGTCGAGCTACGAGCGGCGGAACCGGCAGCAGGCCAGCTCCGCGTGCTGGTCGGCGGCGTCGAGATGGCGATCGGCGACAAGGCCGCCGCCGGGCTCTACGTCAAGCCGGCTGCTTGACCGCGACGAGGCCGGCGGCCTCGCGGAGCGCGTCGGCCTTGTCGGTGCGCTCCCACGTGAAGTCGTGGTCGTCGCGGCCGAAGTGCCCGTACGCCGCTGTCTTCGCGTAGATCGGCCTGCGCAGGTCGAGATCGCGGAGGATCGCGGCGGGACGCAGGTCGAAGTGCTCGTTGACCAGGCGCTCGATCTGATCTGACGGAAGCTTCTCGGTCCCGAACGTCTCGACGAGCACCGAGAACGGCCGCGCGACGCCGATCGCGTAGGCGACCTGAACCTGGCAGCGGTCGGCGAGGCCCGCCGCGACGACGTTCTTCGCCACGTAGCGCGCCGCGTACGCCGCCGAGCGGTCGACCTTCGTCGGATCCTTCCCGGAGAAGGCGCCGCCGCCGTGCGGTGCGGCACCGCCGTAGGTGTCGACGATGATCTTGCGCCCGGTCAGGCCGGTGTCGCCCATCGGGCCGCCGATCACGAACTTGCCGGTCGGGTTGACGTAGACGAAGTCCGGGTCGTCGAGCTGCTTCTCGTCGTAGTAGTCCTTCGGCAGGATCGGACGGAGCACGTGCTCGATCAGGTCGGGCTTGATCATCGAGTCCGGGTCGAGCCCCTCGCGGTGCTGCGTCGAGATGAGCACGCGCTCGATCGCAGCCGGCGACCTGCGCCCCTCGTCGTCGACGTCGTAGCGGATCGACACCTGTGCCTTGCCGTCCGGACGCAGGTACGGCAGCACGTCGGCCTTGCGCACCTCGGAGAGCCGTTTGGCGATGCGGTGCGCGAGCATGATCGGCAGCGGCATCAGCTCGCGGGTCTCGTTCGTCGCGTACCCGAACATCATTCCCTGGTCGCCGGCGCCGACGCGGTCGAGCGGATCGTCGTCGCCCGGGTCGTGCTGAACCTCGTAGGCGTTGTCGACGCCCTGTGCGATGTCCGGCGACTGCTCGTCGATCGCGACGATGACGCCGCAGGTCTCGGCATCGAAGCCGTACTTGGCGCGCGTGTAGCCGATTCCCTTGACGGTCTCGCGCACGAGGTGCGGGATGTCGATGTAGGTGTCGGTCGTCATCTCACCGGCGACCACCACGAGGCCGGTCGTGATCAACGTCTCGCACGCGACGCGACTGTTCGGGTCGTTCGAGAGCGCGGCGTCGAGCACCGAGTCCGAGATCTGGTCGGCGATCTTGTCGGGATGGCCCTCGGTGACCGATTCCGAGGTGAAAAGGAACGTCCGCCCGCTCATCTTCATCGCAGAGTAGCCGTCACTCGCCGGTCGGTCTACGGCCCATCAGCGAGGCGAGCAGATCGTCGAGCGGCATCCCGTCGAGCACGGCGCACACGCCTTCGGTGATCGGCAGCTCGACGCCGATGCGGCGCGAGAGGTCCCGCAGCACCGGTGCGGTCGTCAGCCCTTCGACGACCTGGCCGATCTGCGCCCGCGCATCGTCGGCCGTCGCGCCCCGCGCGATCAGCTCTCCGGCGCGGCGGTTCCGGCCCGACGGATGCCAGCACGTGCAGACGAGGTCGCCCAGGCCTGCGAGGCCGGAGAACGTCTCCGGCTCGGCGCCGAGCGCCTCGCCGAGCCGGGCCATCTCGACGAGGCCGCGGGTGATCAGCGCCGCTTTTGCGTTGTCGCCGAGCCCGAGGCCGTCGACGCCGCCCGCGGACAGAGCGATCACGTTCTTCGCCGCGGCGCAGATCTCGACTCCGATCAGGTCGGTGTTGACGTAGACCCGGAACGCGAGCGAGTTGATCGCCTCCTGCAACCGCAGTGCGAACACTTCGTCCTCGGAGGCGATCACCGTCGCGCCGGGGAGTCCCGCGAGCACCTCTTCGGCCATGTTCGGCCCCGAGAGAACGGCGACCGGCCGGTCGCGGACGAGCGTCGACAGGCGTTCCCCGCTCGCCGGGTCGAGCCCCTTGACCAGGCTGAGGACCGGCGCGCTGCCGCGCACGTGCCCGAGCGCCTCGGCGAACGACGTCGACGGGACGGCGATCACGACGAGCTCGGCGTCCTCGTAGGGCGCGTCGTCGATCGTCTCGCGGGTGGCCAGCGTCACGTCGTGGCCGTGCCCGCGCAGCAGGTGCGTGAAGGCCGACCCCCACGCTCCGGCACCGATGACGACGGTGTTCACGACCTGGCCCGGAAGTCGATCGCCACGGGAACGCCCTCGAGCTCGAACCGCTCGCGCACCTGGTTCTCGACCCAGTACCCGTAGTCCCGCGTCACGAGCCCGGGGTCGTTGACGGTGAACCGGAACCGCGGCGGCCTCGAGGAGACCTGCGCGCCGTACAGGAGGTTCAGCCGGCGCGCGCCCTTCGACGGCGGCTGTCGTGCCTCCTTCAGTTCGCCGATGAAGCGGTTCAACTCGGCCGTCGGCACTCGGCTCGCGTACCGGTCGAAGAGCTCCGCCGTCTTGTCGAGGAGGCGCGAGACACCCCGCCCGGACTTCGACGAGACGGTGATGAAGTCGGGGCGCTGGCGGAGCCGGCGCTGCAGCTCGGGCCGCACCTCTTCGATCGTGATCGTGGAGATGTCCCACTTCGAGAGCACGATCAGCGTCGCCGAGTGCGACTTGCGCGCGACCTCGACGGCCGTGATGTCTCCCTCGACGATCCCCAGGCTGGCGTCGATCAGCACGAGCGCCACGTCCGCACGCTCCGCGGCGTCGAGCGCGCGCAGCTCCGAGTAGTACTCGATCCCCTGGCGCTGCTTGCGCTTTCTCCTCAGGCCGGCCGTGTCGACGAGCACGAACGTGCGGCCGTCCCGCTGGACGACCGTGTCGATCGTGTCGCGCGTCGTCCCGGGAACCTCGTCGACGATCGTCCGCTCCTCGCCGACGAGCTTGTTGTAGAGCGACGACTTGCCGACGTTCGGACGGCCGAGGATCGCAACGCGGATGGCATCGTCGTGCTCTTCGCGTGCCGAGAAGCCCGGCAGGCGATCGAGCACCTCGTCGAGCAGGTCACCGGTGTTGGAGCCGTGCAGCGCCGAGATCGGGAACGGCTCGCCGAAGCCGAGCCTGTGCAGTTCGAGCGCGAGCGATTCCTGCGACGGGTCGTCGATCTTGTTTGCCAGCAGGAGCACGTCCTTCTTCGACTCCCGCAGGATCTGCGCGAGCTCCTCGTCGCCTGGCGTCACTCCGGCACGCGCGTCCACGACGAACAGCACGAGGTCGGCCTCGGCGATCGCCGCCCGCGCCTGCTGAGCGATCTGGCGCGTGACCGGGCTCGGGTCGGCGATGTCGATCCCACCCGTGTCGATCAGCAGGAATCGGCGGCCGTTCCACTCTGCGACGAGCTCCTTGCGGTCGCGCGTCGTCCCCTGCGTCGCGTGCACGACGGCCTGGCGGGTGGCGGTGAGGCGGTTGACCAGGGTCGACTTGCCGACGTTCGGGAAGCCGACGATCGCCACGGTGCCCTGAAGGCCGTCGCTCACAGCGGGGGAACCACGTCTCGCGGGCGGCCGTGCGCGTGGACGTCGGCGAGCCAGTCGAAGAGGATGCCGATCCGCCGCTCGATCTCGCCAGTCGCCTCCTTGTACCCCTTGCCGCCCTTCGGCAGCCCCTCGAAACGAACTGGCTCCCCGAAAGCGAGCGAGCACGGCGCGAAGTCGCCCGGCTTCCAGAATTGCGTCCCGTAGACGGCGATCGGGACCACCGGCACGTTCTCCTGCACGGCGACCATGGCCGCTCCGGGTTGCGCGGGGCCCGGCCGGCCGCTCGACATGCGCGTGCCCTCGACGAACAGGCCGACGACGTGGCCGTCGCGCGCCGCCTGGCGCATCTGCCGAACGGCGTCCCGGTCGGAGGCGCCGCGCCTGACGAGGATCGCCCCGTGCCACTCGATGAAGCGGCCGACGGCGGGCAGCTTCCCCACCTCGACCTTGGCGACGAAGTCGACGACCCTGGGCGAGAGGGCGCCCACGAGCGGGACGTCCAGCCAATGGAGGTGGTTGATCGCGTAGACCAGTCCGCCCTGCGCGGGCACACGGTCACGGCCGTAGGCGCGTGCGCGAGAGACGGCACGCGTCGGCCAGCCCATGTACACGCGGCCGAGGGCCCACGCGACCTGCTGCCCGGTCAAGACGGTGTGAGCGAGCGGCTCGAGATCAGCGCCTGAATGCTGCGCGACGACGTCGTCGACCTCGAGGTCTGTCGTGTCGATCAGCTCCGCATCCGCGGCCGGCTGCATCCGCACCCGGTCCGACTCGTCTCGCGCGCGCAGATCCGTCGCCAGTGCGTCGGCGCCGATGTCGGGCCGCTCGGCCTGGCGGCGACGCGCGCGAATCTCCGGGTCGGCCCTCAGGTACACCTTCACCTCCGCGTCCGGCGCGACCACCGTGCCGATGTCGCGGCCCTCGATCACCGCGTTGCCGAGCCCGGCCAGCTCGCGCTGCCGTTCGCGCATCACCTCGCGCACCTCATGGTGGCGGGCGACGACCGGGACCATGCGGTCGATGCGGGGCTGGCGGATCGCCGACGTGACGTCCGAGCTGTCGATGAAGACACGGCCGACCTCGTCGAAGGTGATCGGATGCGTTCGGGCGAGCAGACCGAGCGGCTCCCCCTCACCGAGCGGCATCCCCTCGCGCATCGCCAGCCAGGTCAGCGCGCGATACATCGCCCCGGTGTCGAGGTAGCGGAAGCCGAGCCGCTCGGCGAGCCGCCGGGCAACAGTGCTCTTCCCGGCCCCCGCGGGGCCGTCGATGGCGATGATCATCTCTGCACGATTCGGTCGATCAGGTCGTAGAAGCCGGGGAAGGATATCGCCGCGCTCTCGGCGCCCTCGATCTCGACTCCGTCGCTCGACCAGAGCCCGGCGATCGCCCCGAGCATCGCGATCCGGTGGTCGCCCCGCGCATCGACCCGCCCACCACGCGGCCGGGTCGGCACGCCGGTGACGGCGAACCCGTCCTCGTGTGCCTTCGCGCGAGCGCCGATCGCCCGCAGCGCGTCGACGGCGGCCTCGATCCGATCGGTCTCCTTGAGGCGCAATTCGCCCGCGCCGTAGACCCAGCTCTCGCCGCGCGCGCCGGCGGCCAGCAGTCCGAACAGCGGCAACTCGTCGACGAGCAGCGGCACCTCGTCGGCGCGGATCGTGGTCGCCGTCAGCTCGGCCGAGCGAACCTCGAGATCGCCCACCTGCTCGGCGCCGAGGCGCCGCCGGGTGAGGATCCCGACGCGTCCGCCCATCCGCTCGAGCACGTCGAGCAGGCCGGTGCGGCGTGGGTTCAGATTGACGTCGTGGATCGTGATCCGCGACTCCGGCACGAGCGTGGCCGCGACGATCAGCGGCGCCGCCGAGGAGAAGTCGCCCGGCACGTCGACCTCGCCGAGCCGGAGCCTGGCGGGCGGGTCGATGCTCACGCTCTCGGGCCGCACGGTCACACGTACGCCGGCCGCTTGCAGCATCAGCTCCGTGTGATCGCGCGTCGGCGTCGGCTCGACGACCGTCGTCCGGCCTGCGGCGCCGAGCGCGGCGAGCAGGATCGCCGATTTCACCTGGGCGCTCGCCACGGGCAGCACGTAGTCGATCGCCTGGAGCGGCGCGCCCGTGATCGTCAGCGGCAGCTTGCCGTCCGTCGAGTCGATCTGCGCTCCCATCTGCGCGAGCGGCTCGGCGATCCGCCCCATCGGCCGGCTCGAGAGCGATTCGTCCCCGGTGAGCGTGAACGCGCCGTCCTGGAAGGCAAGCAGCCCCGCGATCAGCCGCGCGAGCGTCCCCGCGTTGCCGCAGTCGACGTCGGCGGCATGTAATCCACGCAGCCCGGCGCCGTGCACGGTGAGATAGCCGCCGTCGTTGTCGACCTGGACGCCGAGCGCGCGGACGGCGGCCAGCGTCGATTCGGTGTCGCCCGACCAGCCGAAGCCTCGGATCTCCGTCGGCCCGTCCGAGACGGCGCCGAGCAGCAGCGCGCGATGCGAGATCGACTTGTCGCCCGGGACGGCGAAATGCCCCTCGAGCGCGACCGCGGGCTGGATCTTCACGCGTCGAGCACCGCGGAGACGACGACGCCGTAGCCCTGGCGCTCGAGCAGGTCGGCGGCGCGCTGCGCCTCGCCTTCGCCCGCGACGAGCAGCGTGAGCGTGCCGCCCCGCTCCGGCGAGACGTGGTGCATCTCGAAATCTTCGATGTTGATCCGCTCTGCTCCGAGCGCCTGGGTGATCCCGGCCAGGACGCCCGGACGGTCCGGTACATGCACGCGAATGCGCTGCAGTTCGCCCGGATCCGGATACTCGCGCTCGAGCATCCGGCGCCGGTTGCCCGTCGCCTCGCCGATCCAGCGCGCCAGGAAGCCCGCGTCGCCCTGGGCGAGCGCGCTCTCGACCTGTTCGATCCGGCGCCTGTGCTCGGCGAGCTCGCCGCGAATGCGCTCGGCGTTGTCGAGGAAGATGTCGACCCAGATGCGCGGGTTCGCGCCCGCGATCCGCGTCATGTCGCGCAGGGAGCCGCCGGCGTGCGCGAGCGGCTCGTGGCCCTCGACGCGCGTCGCGCCGGTCTGGTTCGCGACCACGTTCGCGAGCACGTGCGGCACGTGGCTCGTCAGCGCGACGAGCCGGTCGTGTGCTTCGTGGTCGATCGCGACGGGTGTCGCGCCGACGTCGGTCACGAAGCCGTGCACGAGGCGGTGCCGGGCGGGATCGGTCTGGCGTGACCGGCGTCAGGAACCACGTCGCCCCTTCGAACAGGCGGGCGCTCGCGTTCTCGGGCCCGCGGGTCTCGGAGCCGCAGATCGGGTGGCCGCCGACGAACCGCGGCGACCCCGCGGCCGCCTGGACGACGCTCGACTTCGTCGAGCCGACGTCGGTCACGGTCGCCTCGCCGCTCGCGGCGAGCGCCGAGACGACGGCCGCGGGCAGCTGCGCGATCGGAGCCGCGACGATGACGAGCTCGGCGCCGTCGACGGCCGCCTCGAGGCTGGCCGCCGGATCGAGCGCCGCGCGCACCGCGGCCGCGGCGAGCGTCTCGGGCTCGGGGTCCCAGCCGGCGACGTCGTCGCCGCGCTCGCGCGCGGCGAGCGCAACCGAGGCGCCCATCAGGCCGGTTCCGAGGACAGCAATCCGCACGCGGCCACTTTACGGAGGGCGGGTAACTCAGGGCCGGCGTCTGGACGGTCGTGTCTGACTCGAGTCAGACACGTGTCTGACACACGAAGTGGCAACGTCTTCGTGACGTAACTGGAACGGCCTTCGCGCAATCGCGCACGGAGCCTGCGACCGCGCGAACTGTGACAAATCGTCCACAACCGTCCGAAGAGCACGATTGACCGCTCTCCCGACGCGCGCGCAACTCGCCCCCTCGACGTCAGACACGTGTCTGACACACGTCAGACTCAGGGGTTAGCGCGGCGCGCGCTGCATCAGCTCGGCGAGCCGGAACGCCAGGTCGAGCGCCTGGCGGCCGTTCAGGCGCGGGTCGCAGAGGGTCTCGTACCTCGACGAGAGGTGCTCCTCGAGCACGTCGTCGGCGCCGCCGAGGCACTCCGTCACGTCCTCCCCGGTGAACTCCAGATGCACGCCGCCCGGCCAGACGCCCGCCTCCCAGCACGACGAGAAGAACCCCTCGATCTCCGCCATCACCGCGTCGAAGCGCCGCGTCTTCAGCCCGCCGTCGACCCGGATCGTGTTCGCGTGCATCGGATCGCACGCCCACACCACCGGATGACCCTCCTCGGCGACCGCGCTGAGAAGCGGCGGCAGGAGCTCCCGCACGTCGTCGGCGCCCATTCGCGCGACGAACGTGAGCCGCCCCGGCAGACGCTCCGGATTGAGCCGCTCGCAGAGCCCGACGGCCTCGGCGGAGGTCGCGCTGGGGCCGAGCTTGACCGCGAGCGGGTTGTGCACGCCCGAGAAGAACTCGACATGAGCGCCGTCCAACTGGCGCGTTCGCTCGCCGATCCAGAGCAGATGGGCCGAGCAGTCGTACCAGTCGCCGGTCAGGGAGTCGCGACGGGTGAGCCCCTCCTCGTAGTCGAGCAGCAGCCCCTCGTGGCTCGTGAAGAAGTCGACCTCGTGCAGCCGCCGTTCGGCTGAGAGGTCGATGCCGCACGCCGCCATGAACTGCAGCGCGCGCTCGATGTCGTGCGCGAGCCGCTCGTAGCGGCGGCCCTGTGGGCTCGACGCGACGAACTCCTGGTTCCAAAGGTGCACCGCGGTCAGATCCGCGTAGCCGCCCTTCGTGAAAGCGCGCAGCAGGTTCAGCGTCGACGCCGACTGGTTGTACCCCTCGACCATCCGCGCCGGGTCCGGGACGCGCGCCTCGGCGGTCGCCTCGTCGCTGTGAACCATGTGACCGCGAAAGCTCGGCACCTCGACCCCGCCGACACGCTCGAACGGCTCCGAGCGCGGCTTCGTGAACTGCCCGGCGATCCGCCCCACCTTGACGACCGGCAGCGTCGCGCCGTACGTCAGGACGGCCGACATTTGCAGGATGATCTTGAGCTTCTCGCGGATCCGCATCGTCGAGAGCTCGTTGAACGACTCGACGCAATCGCCCGCCTGCAGCAGAAACGCCCGGCCCTCGAGCACGCCGGCCAGGCTCTCGCGGAGATCCCGCGCCTCGCCGGCGAAGACGAGCGGCGGGCTCGCCTTCAGGCGCTCGCGCGCAGCCGCGGCCGCCCGCGGCTCCGGCCACTCGGGCTGCTGCAACGCGACGCGGTCGCGCCACGAATCGGGTGCCCAGGGTGGCGACGTCGTAGCCATCGCTCCATATTGCTCTATCCTGAGCACATGACTTTCGCCTCTTGCCACCGCTGGTCATGGCGCCGCGGGCGAGGCGGAGGCCACAGCACGATCTCGAGCTAGGCCGCCTCGTCCGCTGATCCCGCTCTCATCGACCTGACGAGGTGACCTCAATGCGCGTCTTCTCCGGCATCCAAGCCACGGGTGCCAAGCACATCGGCAACTACATCGGCGCCATGCGCCAGTACGTCACGACCCAGGAAGAGGGCGACGCCTTCTTCTGCATCGTCGACCTGCACTCGATCACGGTCGACTACGACCCCGAGGACCTCCACGACCGCTCACTCGACCTCGCGGCGCTGCTGTTCGCGGTCGGCCTGCACCCCGACCGGTCGACGCTGTTTCTGCAGAGCCACGTCGCGGCGCACCCGGAGGCGGCTTGGCTGCTCTCGGCCGTCACCGGGTTCGGACAACTCGGCCGCATGACTCAGTTCAAGGAGAAGGGCGAAGGCAAGGAGTTCGTGTCCGCCGGTCTCTTCACCTACCCCGTCCTGATGGCGGGCGACATCCTGCTCTACCAGACCGACCTCGTGCCGGTCGGCGACGACCAGCGCCAGCACGTCGAGCTGGCCCGTGACGTCGCGCAGCGGTTCAACTCACGGTTCGGCGAGACGTTCAAGATCCCGGAAGGCGTCTACCCCGAGGTCGGGGCGCGCATCATGGACCTGCAGGAGCCGACGAACAAGATGTCGACGACGGGCGGGACGTCTCAGGGAACGGTGCTCGTGCTCGACCCGCCGGACACGATCCGGAAGAAGTTCAAGACCGCCGTGACCGACTCGGGACGGGAGGTGCGCTACGCGCCGGAGGAGCAGCCGGGCGTCTCGAACCTCGTCGAGATCCTCTCCGTCTCGACGGGGCGCACGCTCGGCGAAGTCGAACGTGCGTACGACGGGCGCGGCTACGGCGACCTCAAGAGCGACGTCGGCGAGGCGGTCGTCGAGCTCTTCGCGCCGGTTCAGGCCCGGTACGCCGAGCTGCGCGCCGACGAGGGTGAGCTGCGGCGCCTGCTCCGGGTCGGTGCCGAAAAAGCCCGTGAGACCTCGGCTCCGACCCTCCGGAAGATGTACGAACGAATGGGGTTCGTCGCGCCGTAGCAGTCGTGTTACCAAATAGCCCCTTTGCGGTATCCCTTTCTGCGGCGTCGCCGTCGTAGGGTCGGCGCTGCTCGGATACCCGACCAAGGGGAGGCACACATGAGGTTTGCTCGGCGAGCGGCGATCGTCGTCGTTCTGATCGCGGCGTGCGCCGCGGCGGCTCTCGTCTCGGGGGTCGTGACGGCGGTGGAAGCGCCACCGCAGCGAGTGCGTCCGGCTCGTGCCAACTTGGCACAAAGGCCGGCGACGTGAAGCACGTCATCTACCTGCAGTTCGACAACACGCACTTCAAACGGGACGTCGCGGGTGTTCCGTCGGATCTCGAGCAGATGCCGCATCTCCTCAACTTCCTCAAGGGGAACGGCACGCTCCTCTCGAACGACCACACGATCCTGATCTCGCACACCGCGGGCGGGATCCTCTCGTCTCTGACCGGGCTCTACCCGGACCGCACCGGACAGGCCGTCTCGAACTCCTACGGCTATTACCCGGCGAACGGCGTCCCGGCGTTCTCGTCCTCGTTCAAGTACTGGACGGACGTCACCTCCGCCACGGCCGATCCGCTGCCGAACATGGTCGGCGACGGCGGCCAGACGGCTCCCGAGCCGTGGCTCACCTATACGGCAGCCGGCTGCAACGTCGGCGGGGTCTCGGCGGCGAACATCGAGCTCGAGAACAACACGTCGATCGCGATCACCTCGCTGTCGGCGGCCACGCTCGTCAGTGACACGACGATCAAGGTCGGCTCGGTCGCAGCGATGGCGCCCGGCCAGGTCCTGACGATCGACACAGGCGCGGCGACCGAGACCGCAACCATCGCAAGCGTCGGCACGGCCGGTGCGACCGGAACCGGGGTCACGCTGACTGCACCGCTGACGATCGCGCACGCATCGGGCGCTCGTGTGTACGGCGTCGACCCGACCGGCGACATGACGCGGGTCTTCGGCCAGGGATCGCCCGAATGGAACGAAGGCCGCGACTCGCAGCTCGCTCCGTTCGGAACCGCCGCGGCAACCTCGCGCAGACCGACTTCGTCGGGATCGCGATCCACTGCGCGCAGGCCCAGTCGCCGTGCCAGGGCAACCCGAACGCGAAGCCCGACGACCAGACGATCTACCCCGGCTCCGACAACGGTTACCAGGCGCTCTTCGGCGCCAAGTACGTGAACGGAGCGATCGGGTCGACGAGCACGGACGCGAACGGCCGGCCCTGCATCAAGGCGACCGACGGCTCCAACATCACCGACCCGACGAACCAGTGCGGATTCCCGGGCTTCGACGGTGCCCTCGCGAAGAACACCCTCGGCGAGGTCGCACAGATGCAGGAGCACGGCGTCCCGGTGACGTTCGCGTACATCTCGGACGCGCACGACGACCACACGCTGGCGCAGGCGTCCGGGCCGGGCGAGGCGCGCTACCAGAAGCAGCTCGCCGACTACGACGCGGCATTCGACACGTTCTTCAAGCGGCTCGACGCCGACGGCATCAACAAGTCGAACACGCTCTTCGTCGTCACCGTCGACGAGGGTGACCATTTCGCAGGCGGTACCGGAACGCCCGATCCGGCGAACCCGGGCGCGCTGACGTACACGCACGCGCCGTGCCCAGTCACTGCGGCTACGCCGACGTGCCCCGGGAACCAGATCGGTGAGATCACGACGAACCTGAAGGCGCTGCTCCCGGCAACGGAGCCGCCGTTCAGCGTGCACAGCGACGATGCCCCGACGATCTACGTCAACAACCAGCCGAACCGCACCGATCCATCCGTTCGGCAGCTGGCACGGGACATCGGCAGCGCAACCGCGATCGACCCGTACCAGGGCGGCGCGGCGGTCCCGATCACCGACAACCTGGCCGATTCGGTCGAGGAAGAAGCGCTCCACATGGTCACCGCCGACCCGAAGCGGACGCCGACGCTGACCCTGTTCGGGCAGGACGACTTCTTCTTCCAGACGGCGAACTCCGGGACGTGCTCGCCGTCGATCGCCGAGTGCGTCGACCCGAAGTTCGCGTGGAACCACGGCGACGACCAGCAGGAGATCGCGAACACCTGGCTCGCGATGGTCGGGCCGGGAGTCGACAACAACGGCGTCGACGACCAGACGTGGACGGATCACGTCGACGCACGGCCGACGATGCTCGCGCTACTCGGCCTGCAGGATCCCTACGTCGACGACGGCAGGGTGATCACGCAGATCGTGAACGACAAGGCTCAAGCCGAACACGCTGGACAAGCACGACAAGACCGTCCAGCAGCTCGGCGACATCTACAAGCAGATCAACGCGCCGTTCGGCCAGTTCGGCATGGACACGCTGACGGCGTCGACGATTGCGCTCAAGCAGCCGGGTACCACGGCCGGCAACCTGAAGTACGACTCGATCGAGACATCGATCGCAAACCTGACGTCGCAGCGCGATGTGCTCGCGGGAGCAATCCGGCAGGCGCTGAACGACGCGGCCAAGGGGGTCTCGAAGATCGACCAGAACAACGCGAAGACGTGGATCAGCCAGGGGCAGAGCCTGCTCGACCAGGCTCATACCCTCGCGACGACGTCGTAGCAGCCCGTAGGGCACCCACCTCGGAGGCCTCGAGCTCGCGCCAAGCGCCGGGCTCGAGGCCTTCGAGCGTCAGCGGGCCGTAACGGCTGCGGTGCAGGTGCGTGACGCGGTGGCCGAGGGCCTCCGCCATGCGCCGGACCTGACGGTTGCGGCCCTCGTGGAGGACGAGCTCGAGCTTGGTACGCCCGAGGCGGTGGACCTGCGCCGGTGCGGTTGGCCCGTCGTCGAGCTCGATCCCGCGCCGCAGCTGCTCGAGCTCGGCGTCCCCGACCGGCCGTTCGCACTCGACCTCGTACACCTTGTCGACCTCGTACCTCGGGTGTGCGAGCCGGTGCGCGAGCTCGCCGTCGTTCGTGAGCAGCAGCGCTCCCGTGGTGGCAGCGTCGAGCCGACCGACGGGGACGACCCGCGCCGGGTGCTCGACGAGCCCGACGACCGTCTGGCGGCCCTGCGGGTCGCTCGCGGTCGTGACGACGCCGCCCGGCTTGTGGAGCAGCACGTAGGCGAGCGCCTGTTTGTGCAGGGGACGGCCGTCGAGGCGGACGTCGTCGGACGCCTGCACGAACGTGTTCAGCTGTCCGGTCTCGCCGTTCACGGTCACCCGGCCGGCCTGGATCAGCTCGTCGGATTTGCGGCGCGACGCGACTCCCGCGCGCGCCAGCCAGGCGTTCAGCCTCATCCCTGGGGATGTTCGATGCTCATCCCTGGGGATGTTGCACCGGACGGGCGCACGGCTGTAGGTTCGACCGTGGGGTTCAAAAGGAGAGTGCATACATGACAGTGTTGGAAACAGACGCCCTCGATGGATTGCGGGCGGGCTTCGAAGGGGAGATCGTCGAACCGGGTGATGCGTCGTACGACGAGACGCGCGCGGTCTTCAACGGCATGTTCGATCGGCGTCCGGCCGTCATCCTGCGGCCGAGCGACACAGCGGGCGTCCAGGCGGCGATCAACCTCGCGCGCGAATCGGGCGCACCGTTCGCGATCCGCTCCGGCGGACACTCGGTCGCCGGCTTCTCGAGTGTCGAGGACGGCATCGTTCTCGACCTCCGCAACCTGAACGGCGTTACCGTCGACCCGGACGGGCGGACGGCGCAGGCGCAAGGTGGGGTGAACTGGGCGACGTTCGATGCCGCGACGCAGGAGCACGGGCTCGCGGTCACCGGCGGGCGCGTCACGACAACCGGCGTGGTCGGCTTCACGACCGGCAGCGGCAGCGGCTGGCTCGAGCGCAAGTACGGCTTCGCGTGCGACAACGTCATCTCTGCCGAGGTCGTCACGGCCGACGGCTCGGTCGTCACCGCGAGCGAGACCGAAAACACCGATCTGTTCTGGGGGCTGCTCGGCGGCGGAGGCAACTTCGGCGTCGTCACGAGCATCACGTTCAAGCTCCACCCGGCCGGCCCGCTGGTCTACGGCGGCCTGATGGCGTTCGATCCCGCCAAGGGAGCCGAGGTGATCCGGGCCTGGCGCGATATCTCGGACGGTGCCTCGGAGGATCTCGGCTGGGTCGTCGGATCGGTCGTGGCGCCACCCGAGGAGTTCGTCCCGGAGCAGTGGCGGCTCAAGCGGATGTGGGCGGTCGCGGGCCAGTTTGCCGGCGCTCAGGAGGATGCCGAGAAGGCGCTGGCTCCGCTCCGCGCGCTCGGCCCCGAGTTCGACCTGTTCCAGCCCATGCCGTACACGGTGATGCAGGGGCTGATCGACGGCGCGAACCCGTACGGCCGCCGGAACTACTGGCGGGCGCACAACCTGAGCGGCTTCGAGGAGGGCCTGGTCGACACGCTGATCGAGCGGGCGGACTCGATGCCGTCCCCGTTCAGCGCACTGCTCGTCCTCAACATGGCGGGCGCGATCGCGCGCGTCGGTGACGACGCAACCGCGCTCGGCGGGCGCTCGGCGCCGTTCTCGGTCCATCTCAACACGATGTGGGAGGGCGCCGACAACGACGAGCCCAACATCGCGTGGACGCGAAGCACGAGCGAGGCGGTGTCGCCGTGGGTCACATCCGGGATGGCGCTCAACTTCTACACCGAGGTCGGCAAGGACGAGATCGCCGACAGCTTCGGTGCGCGGCTCGCGCGGCTGCGGACGATCAAGAAGCAGTACGACCCGGGCAACCTGTTCCGGCTGAACCAGAACATCGAGCCGTAGGGCTCAGTAGAGGGCGGCGGCGAGCTTCTTCCTGAAGCTCGCCGCCAGCGGGTGTTCCTGGCCGAGTTCGAAGAAGATGCGGACCATCACGTCGCGCGCGGCATCCTTCGACGTGGAGTCGGGTGCGGCCTCGACGCGGTCGAGCAGCGTGGTGAGCGCACCCTCGTAGTCCCCGGCCTGGAGCGCTGCGGCAACCTGCGGATCGTCGTCGAGCGTCTCGCCGACGGACGGCTTCGTCAGTTCGTCGAGGAAAGCGGCGACATTGGCGGGCGGCTGCGCGCCGACGAACTCGGCGACGATGTGGCCGTTCCGGAAGGCCTTGACGGCGGGGATCCCCTGGATCCCGAACTCGGCGGCGACCTGGGAGTTCGCGTCGACATCCACCTTGGCCAGCGTGACGCCACGCTCGCGTGCCGCCTCCTCGAGCACGGGCGCCAGCGTCTTGCACGGCCCACACCAATCGGCCCAGAAGTCGACGACGACGACCTCCCGAGCCGACCGCTCGATCACGTCGGCCGCAAAGGTCGAATCGGTCACGTCCATGAGCACACGGTAGCCCCCACCCACCGGGCCGCGTCCTCCCGAGCCACGCCCGGTGTCAGACACGGGTATGAGAGTGTGACGAACGTTCCACAGGTCTTCTGCGAGCAGGGATTTGTGACCTGAAACCCGGTGTCAGACACCGTCACGGGACCGTGACGGGAGTGCGACGGAAGTGGGTCGTGGCGGTGCCCGGTGTTTCGGCGGCCGATGCTTCAGCGCCTGTCGCTAGAGCGCCCGCTGCTTTCGCGGACCGTCGCGACGCGAGGCGAGTGCTACGCGGTGCGTTGCTCCGCGACGGCTTCCAGCCGCGCGCGGATCTTGCCGACGTCCTCGCCGATGTCGTCGACGCGCGGGAGCGCCGCCAGCGACTCGAGGCCGAAGACCCGCTCGAAGAGCGGCGTCGTGCGGTAGCGGATCGCGCCGAACTCGTTCTCGCGGCCGCCCTCGGTGACGAGGCCCCGCTCGACGAGACCGGCGATGACGCCGTCGACGTTGACTCCGCGGATCCGCGTGATCTCCGGGCGCGTCACCGGCCCGAGGTAGGCGACGATCGCAAGCGTCTCGAGCGCCGCCTGGCTGAGCCCGCGCTCGACCGGCTTCTCGAACAGGCGCGCGCACGCCTCCGACTCGGACGCGGCGGCGCGGAATGCCCACCCCCCGGCGACGTGTTCGAGGACGATGCCGCTGCGGCCCTCGGAGAACCGGGCTCCGAGCACGGCGAGCGCCTCCTCGACCTGATCCTCCTCCGCCTCGGCGGCCGCACAGAGATCGGCGATCGGGAGCGGCTGCGACGCAACCACGAGCAGCGCCTCGACGGTGCGCGCCAGCTCGGCGGCGGGCGTCACCTCGGTCGGGATCAGGCGGAGCGGACGGTCCAAGAGAGACTCCTTTCGGCGTCGGCACGGGAAATCCTTATCGGCGCGAACGGCGCGGCCTGGGCGATTGCCACCTCGTTCTGCTTCCGCAGCTCGAGCAGCGCGAGAAACGCGACCGCGATCTCGATACGCGACAGGCCCTCGACCTCCTGGTCGAAGTCGAAGCGCGCCCGGCGGCGGAGCAGGGAGCGCCACCGGTCGAGGAACTGCGCGACCGGCGGAAAGCGAATCGCCATGTGCGCGGTCGACGGAGCGGCCGGCTCGACCGCGAGCAGCCGCAGCACGGCGGCGAGCTGCTCCGGATCCTGCTGCGCGAGCTTCCGCTCGACCTTCGGCTGCAGCGGCGCCGGGCCGAGCCGGAAGAAGAGGTCGCGGCGCTCGTCGAGCCGTCCGCGCAGCAGGCGAGCCGCCTCCTTCGCGCGCCGGTACTCGGCGAGCCTGCGCGCCAGTTCCTCGGCGGCCTCCTCGGGCTCGAGCTCCGCGAGCTCGGCGTCCTCCTCCGGGAACATCGCGCGCGCCTTCAGCTCGAGGAGCGCGGAGATGAGGATCAGGAACTCGCCGCAGGCGTCCAGGTCGAGCTCGTCGCGCTCGGCGAGATGCTCGATGAAGGCGATGACGATCTGCGCCAGATCGACCTCTCGGAGCGGCAGCTCCTCACGAAGGACGAGGGAGAGCAGCAGGTCGAAAGGCCCCTCGAACGCGTCGAGGTCCAGCTCGAGCTCGCGGACGACCACCCGCGCAGGGTACTCGCGTTACCGGACGCGGCCTTTCGGGATCGCCATCGCAGGCCGTTTCTCCTGCGCAGGCGGCTTCGGCGCCCGTCCGGTGTAGAACTGCCGCCACACGAACCAGGCAACTGCGCCGATGAAGACGATGATCGAGACCCAGGCATTGAGCCGCAGCCCGGCGATGTGGTGCGACGGGTCGATGCGCAGGAGCTCCTCGAAGAAGCGCCCGAACGTGTACCACGCGACATAGAGCGCGAAGAGCCCCGGCGGCCGGATCCGGAAGCGATGGCCGATGTAGAGCAGCACGCCGACGCCGACGAAGTCCCAGATCATCTCGTAGAGGAAGGTCGGGTGGTAGGTCGCGCGGTCGAAGTACTGCGGCATGCGGTGCGCGACGTCGATCTTCAGCGCCCACGGCAGGTCGGTCGGCTTCCCGTACAGCTCCTGGTTCCACCAGTTGCCGAGGCGCCCGATGCCCTGCGCGAGCAGCAGTCCCGGCGCGACGGCGTCCATGAAGAGCGAGACGCTCGCGCCCGACCGGCGTACGACGATCGCGCCGGCGATGACGCCCAGTCCGATGCCGCCCCACACGCCGAGGCCGCCTCTCCAGACCTCGACGATCCCTTGCCACTTCGGGCTCGGAACCTCGCTCCACGAGGTGATGTCGTGGTAGAGCCGCGCGCCGACGACCCCGAACGCCACCCCCCAGACCGCGACCCGCGTGACGAGCTCCCAGTCGCCGCCGAGCGCGACCCAGCGTTTTCCCGTCAGCCAGATCGCAGCCAGGATGGCCGCGAGGAGCGTGAGCCCGTACATGTGCACGGTGAGCGGCCCGACGTGGACGACGCCGGTGTGCGGGCTGGGAATGAAGCCGAGCATCCGCGGAAGTCAACCACGTTCGGAAGACGGGTCGAACCTGGCCCGCAGGAGGCAGCGAGCCAGGTTCGTTCGTTTGGGCTAGCGAAGGATGTTCAGCGCGAGGTCGGGCGAGCACCCCTTGAGGAGCAGCTCGACCGCAAAGTGGAGATCGACATCAGTGCGCGTCGCGAGCTCGACAGCCGCTGCGTGCGAGTATCCCGCGCGCTCCAGCTCAGCGGCCCGCCACGACTCCACGAGCTCCTGCTCGGTCGGGCGAACGTTGGTCTCGGCAGTTGGCATCTCTGTGATCGTCTCCTTCGTTCCTTGTTCGGTAAAACGAACGAGATGGTTCTCCCTATACCGGGGGATCTATGGATTTAACGGATCTCTTACGCCTCTGGCTTCTGACCTTCGTCTGGTTGAGGCAGCCAGCACGGTCTGGTTCTATCCCGGCACTGTTCGGAGGCTGTTCCTCAGACGTTCGGAAATCGCATGCAAGTGTCAGTCGCAGGCAAGGCCTGAGGCGCAGCGCGGGCGCTAGACGACTGCCGATTCGCCGAGGATCATCTTCACCTCGGCGTAGAAATCCGGCGCCGGCTTGACCTTGTACTGCGGACCGAAGGCGTACGTCTTGCGCCCCTGGGACGTCTCCAGATCGGCGTAGACCGGCGACTCGCCGGGGAAGTCCTTGATCAGCGCCGCCAGCTCCCGGATCGTGCCTGCGCGGGCCTTCGTCGCGTCGATCTTGAGCCGCACCTCGCGCTTCTCGGCGACGGCCTCGAAGGCCGCCAGTTCCAGGGCGATGAGCTTCGTCTCGCCCTCCTTGCGGTCGAGTCGGCCCTTGACGATCAACACGCGGTCGGTCGTGCACAGCTCGCGCGCCTTCTCGTACGTCGAGTTGAAGACCACCGCTTCGATGCCGCCCGTCACGTCCTCCAGGCGCAGGAACACCATCGCCTCGCCGCGCTTCGTCGTCATGTGCCGCACCCCGGCGACGATCCCGCCGACCGTGACGACCTCGCCGTCGCGCCGGCGGTCGAGCTCGCCGATCGTCGCATCCGACTTCCGCCGCAGCTGGTCGCGAATCGCCGAGAGCGGGTGCTCCGAGACGTAGAGCCCGAGCACCTCCTTCTCGAGCGCGAGTAGCTCGCTCTTCTCGAACTCGTCGGTGGGCGTCGGCGGATGGTGGCGCGGCCGTTCCTCCTCGACCGGCCCGAGATCGAAGATCGAGCCCTGGCCGGCCAGCCTGTCGGCCTGCTGCTTCTGCCCCGACGCGACCGCCTGCTCGAGCACGGCCAGCATCCCCTTCCGCGAGCCGGGCAGCGCGCCGCACTTGACGAGCGCCTCGAGGACGCGCTTGTTCGACACCGTCGGGTCGACGCGCTCGGTGAAGTCCCAGATCGACTCGAACGGGCCGCCCTCGTCGCGCGCCTGGATGAGCGCGCGGGCCGCTCCCTCCCCCACGCCCTTGACCGCGTTCAGCCCGAAGCGGATCTTGCCGTCGACGACCGCGAAGTCGACCTGCGACTCGTTGACGTCGGGCGGCAGCACTTCGATGCCGAGCTCGTGGCACGCGTTGACGTAGATCGGCACGCGGTCCTTCGTGTTCATGACCGACGAGATGAGCGCGGCCATGTACTCGCACGGATGGTTGGCGCGGAGCCACGCCGTCCGGTACGCGATCAGCGCGTAACACGCGGCGTGCGCCTTCGGGAACGAGTAGTCGGCTGCCTTCTCGACGTCCTCCCAGAGCTGCTTGGCTGCCGCCGGCGTCACGTTCTGCCCGGCGGCCCCCTCGAGGAACTTGTCCTTGAGCGAGTCCATGAGCGCGCGGATCTTCTTGCCGATCGCCTTGCGCAGGTCGTCGGCCTCGGTGATCGAGAAGCCGGCGAGCTCGCGCGCGATGCGCATGTACTGCTCCTGGTAGACGCAGATCCCGTAGGTGTCGTGCAGGATCCGCTCGAGCCGCGGGTCGACGTACGTCACTCGCTCCTGCCCGGCTTTCCGCTTCCCGTAGCCGGGGATGTAGCCCATCGGGCCCGGCCGGTAGAGGGCGACGAGCGCGATCAGATCCTCGAACTCGGTCGGCTTGACCTGCCGGAGCGCCTCGCGCATCCCGGACGACTCGAACTGGAAGACGCCTGCGGCGTCCCCCTTCGCGAGCATGGCGTACGTCTTCTTGTCGTCCAGCGGGATCGAGGCGATGTCGAGCCCCGAGAGCAGCGCGCAGGCCTCGTCGATCACGTCGAGGTTGCGCAGGCCGAGAAAGTCCATCTTGAGGAGCCCGAGCGCCTCGATGTCCTTCATCGAGAACTGGGTCACGACTTCCTGGTCGGCGCCCTTCTGCTGGAGGGGGACGACGTCGATCAGCGGCTCGGCGCCGATCACGACTCCGGCGGCGTGGATCGAGTCTGCGCGCGTCAGTCCTTCGAGCGGCAGCGCCAGCTCGAGGATCTCCTTCGCGACCGGGTCGGAGTCGATGGCCTTGCGCAGCTCGCCGCCCGGCTCCAGCTCCTTGGCCAGCATCTGGCCCGGGCCTTCCGGGATCAGCTTCGCGATCTTGTCGACCGCGCCGTAGGGCACCTCGAGCACGCGCCCAGCGTCCCGGACGGCGGCGCGCGCGGCCATCGTCGAGAACGTGATGATCTGCGCGACGCGGTCTGCGCCGTAGCGCTCGCGGACGTAGTTGATCACGCGCTCCCGGCCGTCGACCGCGAAGTCGATGTCGATGTCGGGCATCGACTTGCGTCCCGGGTTGAGGAAGCGTTCGAACATCAGGTCGTACCGGATCGGGTCGATGTCGGTGATCGCGAGCGAGTACGCGACGAGCGAGCCGGCCGACGAGCCGCGGCCCGGCCCGACCGAGACGCCGTTCCGCTTCGCGAAGGCGATGAAGTCCCACACGATCAGGAAGTAGTCGGTGAACCCCATCTCCTTGATCGTCGTCAGCTCGTACTTGAGCCGCTCGGTCAGCTCGGTCGTCACCTTGTCGTACCGCTTGGCGAGCCCCCGCTCGCACTGCTCGACGAGGTAGTCGAACGCGTCGCGTCCCTCGGGCACGTCGAAGCGCGGCAGCAGGATCCGGCCGAGCTCGATCTCGACATTGCAGCGCTCGGCGACCTCGAGCGAGCGGCGCAGCGCATCCTCGTGGCCGGGGAAGTCGAGCAGCATCTCGTCGGGCGACTTGAAGTAGAAGTGGTCGGTCTCGAACTTCCAGTGATCCGGGTTCTTGAGCGAGTCGCCGGACTGGATGCAGAGCAGCGCCTCGTGTGCGCGCGCGTCGATGTCGCGCAGGTAGTGCACGTCGCCGGTCGCGACCGTCGGCAGGCCCTGCTTGGCGGCCAGCGACGCGAGCTGCGGCAGGATGCGCGCCTGCACGTCGAGGTGCGCGTTCTGCAGCTCCACGTAGACGTTGTCCTTCCCGAACGTCTGCGTGAGCCGGTCGAGCTCGCCCTCGGCATCGGTGACGCGGTTCTCCTCGAGCGCCTTGCAGACGCGGCCCGAGAGGCAGCCCGAGAGGGCGATCAGGCCGGCCGAATGGCGCTCGAGCAGCTCCCAGTCGACGCGCGGCTTGTAGTAGTACCCCTCGAGGTAGCCGAGCGACGAGAGCTTGATCAGGTTCGAGTAGCCGGCGTTGTCGGCCGCGAGCAGCGTCAGGTGTGCGTTGCCCTTCTCGTGCGCCTTGCGGTTCGCCGCGACGTAGACCTCGCAGCCGATCACGGGCTTGACGCCGGTGCCGCGCGTCTCCTTCCAGAGCTGCACCGCGCCCGCCATCGAGCCGTGGTCGGTCAGGCTGACCGACGGCATCTCGAGCTCGGCGGCCCGCGCGACGAGGTCGGGGATCCGGCACGCACCGTCGAGAATCGAGTACTCCGAGTGGACGTGGAGGTGAACGAAAGGTGCGTCGGGCATCGGGGAGGGTCAGTGTACGCCCGGGTCCTGACGGGTCCCGAAAGGCCGATTAGCGCGGAGTTAGCGGCGGGGTGAACCATCGGCTGACTACCCTGGACTGGAGGTCTGGCACGCATGACTCCCTCGAACCGACGCCTCGCGCTCGCGCTGCTCGCAGCGCTTTGCATCACTGCCGCCCTCCTGACGCTCGACGCGGGAGCAGCCGGGACCGGCTTCCCCGGCCGGAACGGCCGGATCGTCTTCAACGACCGGAGCGGCAACCTCGTCCTCGTCAATCCGGACGGCACAGGTCGTCGGACGGTTCGAGCAGCCAGATCTGGGTGATGAACGGCGACCGCAGCGGCAAGACGCAGCTGACGGATCCGGCGTCACGCCGCTCACCGACAGCGGTGCGCTCGACGCATTGCCGACCTTCTCGCCCGACGGCACGAAGATCCGGGATCAGCTGAACGGCGGCCCCGGCACCGACACGCTCCTCGGAGGCGCCGGGAACGACTGGCTCAATTCGAAGGACGGCACGGCCGACATCGTCAACGGCGGGCCGGGAGCCGACCGCGGTCTGGTCGATCCGGCCCTCGACAGGATCACGTCTGTCGAGAAGCACAACAAATAAGCTGCCGCGCCCGCTCGGGCAGAATCAGCGGGGTGAGCGCACAGCAGCCCATGCGCGAGGAGCGCCGCGTCGTGACCGCGCTCTCGGCCGACCTGGCCGGCTCGACGGCGATCACGGAGTCGCTCGACCCCGAGGAGGCGCGGCTCGTCGTCGGCGAGGCAGTGGCGCGCATGGTCCATGCCGTCGAGGAGTTCGGCGGCACGGTCAAGGACCTGGCCGGCGACGGCGTCCTGGCGCTCTTCGGAGCGCCGACCGCGCACGAAGACGACGCGGAGCGTGCCCTGCGGGCCGCGCTCCGGATCGTCGAGGGCGTCGCCGAGTTCGCACGCGACGTCGAGCGCAGCTTCGCAATTGCGGGCCTCGCCGTCCGAGTCGGCGTCGACACCGGCCCGGTCGTCGTCGGCCCCGTCGGAGCGGGCGGCCGCGTCGAGTACGGGGCGACGGGCGACACGGTCAACGTGGCCGTGCGGCTGCAGGCCGCCGCGCCGAGAAACGGCGTTCTCGCAGGAGCGGAGACGCGACGGCTCGCCGAGCGCCAGTTCACGTGGGCCGACCGGCAGGAGCTGACGCTGAAGGGCAAGGCCGACACGGTTGCTGCATTTGCGGTCCAGGCGCCGCTCGGCGCGGGCCGCGCGGAGGCCGAGACGCCGCTCGTCGGACGTGACCACGAACTCGACCTCGCCCGGCAGGCGGTCGACGACGTGCGGGCCGGTAGCGGCTCGATCCTCTTCCTCTCCGGCGAGCCGGGGATCGGGAAGAGCCGCTTCCTCGGCGAGCTCCGCCGGCTCGCAACGGGACCCCTCTGGCTCGAGGGGCGCTGCGTCTCGTACGGCGAGTCGATGCCCTACTGGCCGTTCCGCGACCTCCTGCGCGAATGGCTCGGTCTCGCGCTCGACGACCCCGAGCTGCGTACGAGGCTCAGCCTGCGGCGCCGGCTCAAGGCCTCCGCCGACGACCAGGCGGACGACTACTACCCGTACCTGGCGCTTCTCCTCGGCCTGCCGCCCGAGCCCGAGACGAGCGCGCGCCTCGCCGAGCTCTCCCCCGAGGCGCTCCAGTACCGCACCTTCGAGGTCGTGCGGCATCTGCTCGAGCGACTCGCCTCGACAGGCCCGGTGGTGCTCGCGCTCGAGGACGTCCACTGGGCTGATCCGACCTCGTTGCAGCTGGCCGAGCAGCTGCTCGGCCTGACCGAGGAGGCCGCCGTCCTGCTGGTGATCACGCAGCGCCCGGATCCCGACCACGCCTCGTGGGCGCTGCGCGAGATCGCTGCGCGACGCTGGCCGCATCTGACGCGCGCCGTCGACCTCGAGGCGCTGTCGGGCGACGCGGAGCGCGAGCTCATTCACTCGCTCGTCGGCGCCGACACGCTGCCGGCCGACCTCGAGGCGCTGCTCCTCGACCGCGCCGAGGGCAACCCGTTCTTCCTCGAGGAGCTGGTGCGCTCGCTCGCGGACTCAGGCGCGCTCCACCACGACGAGGTGCGCTGGCGCTACGACCACGACGTCGCGGTCGAGGTTCCGCCGACCGTCGAGAAGGTGATCCTCGCGCGGGTCGACCGTCTGACTCCGGCATGCCGCGACGCGCTGACCGCGGCCTCGGTGCTCGGCCGCAGCTTCGGTCTGCCGTTGCTCGCGGGCGTGGCGGGCGGAGAGGAGCGCCTGAGCGAGCCGTTGCGCGAGCTGCAGCGTCTCGACCTGGTCCGGCAGCACCGCCGCTGGCCGCAGCCGGAGTTCCGGTTCAAGCATGTGCTCATCCAGGAGGCCGTGTACCGGACGATCGTCGGCCCGGAGCGACGGCGGCTCCATCGCGAGGCGGCGCTGTGGCTCGAGGGCCGTGCCGAGCCCGCAGACGACGCCCTGGCGCTGCTCGCGCACCACTGGCTCGCTGCGGAGGACGAGGCGAAGGCCGTCGACTATCTCACCCGGGCCGGCGACAAGGCACGCCAGGAGTACGCGCTCGACGAGGCGATCGGCCACTACCGCGACCTGCTTCCCCTGCTCGAGCGGCGCGGCGAATCACAGGCCGTCGCGCTGGTGCTGTTCAAGCTCGCGCTGGCCTTGCACACGTCGATGCGGTTCGCGGAGGCGAACGAGACGTACCAGCAGGCGTTCGCGCGCTGGGCGCCGGAGACCGTCGCACTGACCGCGACCGCGTCCCTGCGGCTCGCGTCGAGCTTCATCCCGAACGACCCGGATCCCCGGTCGGCGATCGCCTGGCCGAACATCCAGCTCTGCATGCAGCTCTTCGACCGGCTCGTCGAGGCGTGGCCCGAGCGCACGATCGTGCCGTCGCTGGCCGAGCACTGGGAGATCGCCGACGACGGACTGCGCTACGTCTTCCGGCTGCGGGAGGGCCTGCACTGGTCGGACGGGACGCCCCTGACCGCCCACGACGTCGAGTTCGGGGTCAAGCGCGTGCTCGACCCGCAGACGCCGGGCTCGTCCGCCGCGATCTACTTCGTGCTCGAGAACGGCCAGGACTACTGCCTCGGCCGGAACACCGACGCCGCGGCGGTCGGCGTGCGGGCGCTCGACGAGCGGACCGTCGAGTTCCGCCTTGCCGCACCCGCGCCGTACTTCCTGAGCGTCCTGAACCGTCCCGACGGCGGCCCACAGCCGAGCCACGCTGCCGGCGGCCAGGTCGTCAGCGGCGCGTTCCGGATCGCCGAGCGCGCGGACGAACGGCTCGTGCTCGAGCGTCGCACCGACTACGCGAACCGCGTGCGCCCCGGGAACATCGAGCGCGTCGAGTACGTGCGAGCGAACATGGAGGACGCGCTGCAGCTCTACGCGCGCGGTGATGTCGACATGGTCACCGTTCGCTACACCCCGCGCCTCGCCGACCGCGTCGCCAAGGCGCCGGCGAGCGACGCAGTCATCGGCCCTGCCGCCTGGACCGCGTATCTCGCGTTCGACCACGGCGACCCGATGGCGTCGAACGCGCAGTTCCGGCGCGCGCTCGCACATTCGGTCGACCGTGAAGCGCTCGCCGAGCTCCTGCCCGAGAACCTGCTCGTGGCGACGGGCGGGCTCGTCCCGCCTGCGCTGCAGGGGCATACGCCGGACATCGTCCCCCGCTTCGATCCCGATCTTGCTCGCGAGCTGCTCGCCGAGTCGGGTGTCGAGGGCACGGTGCGCGTCGCCGGCCTCGAGGACTGGGCCGACATCATCGAGCTGCTCGCCCGCGGCTGGAACGAGGCACTCGGGCCTGCGGATCGAGACGCCGACCTGGACGCCCGACCACGCCTGGCAGCTGCCACGCCCGTGGGAGGAGTTCATCGCGCCGATCGTCGTCACCGGCTGGCTGCCCGGCTATCCGGATCCCGAGTACTACCTGCGGCTGCTTCTGCATTCCGAGTCGAAGACGAACGAAGGCGGCTACGCATACGCGCCGTTCGACGAGCTGATCGAGCGGGCGCGACAGGAGCGCTCGGATCGCGAGCGGCTCGAGCTGTACCACGCCGCCGACCGGATGGCGGTCACCGAGCAGGCGGCGTTGATCCCGCTCGCCTACGGGCGGAGCATGGCGATCGTCAATCCGTCGATGCGCGGCTGGTGGGAGTTCGGGAAGTCGTCGGCGGCACTCGCCGATCTCGTGGTGGGCTAGATGGTTGCGAGGCCGCGCGTGCACGTCACCGGGCCGGTGCCGTCGGCGATCTCCTCGGCGCTGGCCGAGAGCTTCTCGCTGCTCGACGGGCCGAGCACCGCCGACGGGGTGCTGGCCACGCTTCCGACCCGGATCGACCGCACGTTTCTCGACGAGGCGGGGCCGCAGCTACGCGTCGTCGCGAACTACGGGGTCGGCGTCGACAACATCGACCTCGACGCGGCACGCGAGCGCGGCATCGTCGTCGCGAATACCCCCGACGTGCTCACCGAGACGACTGCGGAGTTCGCGATCGCACTCACCCTCGCGTTGCTGCGCCGCGTGGTCGGAGGGCGACCGCCTGCTCCGCGAAGGGCGCCCGTGGGAGTTCAGCGTCGAGTTCATGCTCGGCGAAGGGCTGCACGGCAAGCGCTTCGCCGTCGTCGGGCCGGGCCGCATCGGGCTCGCGACCGCACGGCTCGCCGAGGCATTCGGGGCGATCCCGGTCCTTGCCGGTCGCGACGACGACCTGCACGCAATCCTGGGAGCGGCCGACATCGTCAGCCTGCACTGCCCTCTGACCCCCGAGACGCGGCATTTGCTCGACGCCCCCGCGCTCGCTGCGATGCGACCGACGGCGGTCCTCGTCAACACGGCTCGCGGCGCGATCGTCGACGAGCGCGCGCTCATCGCGGCGCTGGAGTCGCACGCGATTGCGGGCGCCGCGCTCGACGTGCACGAGCACGAGCCTTCGGTTGCGGCGGAGCTGCTCTCGCTCGAGAACGTCGTCGTCACGCCGCACCTCGGCAGCGCAACCCGCGAGACGCGTCAGGCGATGGGGATGCTCGCGGTCAGCGCGCTCCGCGCGGTCCTGCTCGAAGACCGGCGCCCGCCCAACGTCGTCGCCTGAGCGGCGTCAGTCGAGGATCTCGACGCTCACGTCGACGCCGCGAGCGCGCTGTGCGGTCACCCACGCCTGCACACGAAGCGTCGTTGCGAGCTGCATCCCCTGTTCGCCATAGGAGCCGAGGATGTCGACCTGGAGCGTGTGGTCGTCGACGATCTCCGCGACGAGGTCGTCTCGGCTCTGCAGATCTGCGCGCAACAGCTGGAGCAGACCCGGGTCGCTAATCCGCAGCAGGGTCACCGGTCTCTTTATACGCCACGTCGAGCGCCGACTCCAGGGTGAGCGTGGCTCCTTCGGCGCGGGCCGCCTCGTCGGCGTCCGCTCCGAGCGCTGCGTCCGACGAGCGCCGCGGTCTCGTCGTGCAGGCGCTGCTCGAGCGGCGGCAGCGTGCCGCCGGTTCGCCCGCGGGCCGCCGCCGCGGCGCCGACGAGCACCGCCGCTCGGCGTGCATCGCCCGCAGCGCGCCGCGATCGCCGCAGCGGTCTCCAGGCCGTACGAGAGCCCTTCCGCATGCTGCAGGGCCGCGTAGCGGTCGAGGCTCTTCGGCCAGCGCCGCGCGAGCCGCGACCAGATCGCCGAGCGAGATCTCCGCCGAGGCGGCGTTGAGCCAGGCGCCTGCGGCCTCCTCGCCGAACCCCAGTTCCTCGAACAGCGCCGCAGCCTCGCGACACGTCTCGCGCGCCGCGTCCGGCTGCTCGCGCAGCAGTGAGAGGTACCCGAGGTTGTTCATGATCCCCGCGAGCGCCGGCCGCGCGTCTGCGCGTCGCGCATGCGTCGCGGCCTCTTCGTAGAGCGCCGCAGCCGTCTCCTGCTCGCCCAGCGCGGCGTCGACGTTCGCGAGCACGCCCAGCGCCTCGGCGATGTCCTCGTCCGACGCCGAGCCGCCGCCGGACGCTCGACGAGCTCCTCTGCGATCGAGCGCGCCTCGTCGAGGTCGCCCGCGACGGCTGCGAGAACCGAGGCGCCGCGAAGAGCGCGCGCGCGCGCGTCATCTGTCGAGGCCTTCGACAACGAGAGCCCGCGCCAGCCATCCTCTCCCCTCCGTCAGGTGCCCGCGCGCGAACCAGAACCGCCAGAGCGCCGCCGCGAGCCGAACGAGAGTCTCGCCTTCGCCGCGAGCGCGCCGCCCACGTTCAGCGCAGCCCGCAGGTTCTCGTGCTCGACCGCAAGCTCGCTGCAGCACGCGCGCCTGGCGTCGGCCCTGAATCTCAGGTTCAGCGCGCTCGGCGACCTGCAGGAACCACATCGCGTGCCGGCGGCGGATCTCGTCCTCCTGGCCGTGCTCGCGCAAGCGCGCAAGTGCGTACTCGCGAATGGTCGCGAGCATGCGGAACCGCGGCGTGCCGTCGTCGCCCGCACGGCTCAGGAGCAGGCTCTGGTCGCAGAGCGACGTGAGGATGTCGAGCGCGCGGCCCAGGTGCGGTTGCGACGTGCTCGACCGCATCCAGAGGAGCGCCGTCGGCGAAGACCGCGAGAGCGTCGAAGGCCGCCCGCTCCTCGTCGTTCAGGAGCGCGTAGCTCCAGTCGATCGTCGCGGCGAGCGTCCGCTGGCGCTCGGGCACGTCGCGCGCGCCGCCCGTCAGGAACGCTAGCCGCTGGTCGAGCCGGTCGAGGATCGCCGAGAGCGGCAGGATCCGCGCCCGCGCAGCCGCGAGCTCGAGCGCGAGCGGCAGCCGGTCGAGGCGGCGGCAGATCGCCGCGACGTTCGTGCGCTCCGCCTCGACGTCGAGGTCGGGCGAAGCGGCGGTCGCACGCGACGCGAAGAGATCGGACGCCTCGTCGCTCGGTGAGCGGGTCGAGCCGGTATTCGTGCTCCGCACCGAGGTGCAGCCGCACCCGGCTGGTCGCGAGTACCTTCAGCTGCGGGCAGTGCTCGACGAGCGAGGCGACCTCGTGCGCCGCCTCGAGCGCCGATTCGAAGTTGTCGAGCACGAGCAGCGCCTTGCTCGCTTGCAGCCGCCGGCCGACCGCCTCGACGAGCGGCTCGCCCGCCCGCTCCTCGACCTCGAGTGTCTGCGCCAGCACGCCCGTGAGATCGGCGGACCGCGCCGCGAACGAGACGAAGTACGCGCCACCCGGGAACGACGGGCGCAGCTCGCGGGCAGCCTCGAGGGCGAGCCGCGTCTTCCCGACGCCGCCGGGGCCAGTCAGCGTGACGACCGGCGTCTCGTTCGCGAGCAGGCTCGCCGCAGGTCGTCGAGCTCCCGCTCGCGACCGACGAACGGCCGTGCGGGTGCGCGGCAGGTTCCCGGGTACGAGCGCCCGCGGCGGCGGAAATCGCTGCGCGAGGCCGGGAACCACGAGCTGGAAGATCCGCTCGGGCTCTCGATGTCCTTGAGGACGAGCTCGCCCAGATCGAGCGTCTCGATGTCTGCGACCAGGTCGAACGTCGCGCGCGAGAGCAGCACCTGGCCGCCGTGCGCGGCAGCGCAGATGCGAGCGGCGCGCGAGAGGTCGACCCCCACGTAGTAGCCGCCGTCGGCCAGCGTCGGCTCGCCGGTGTGGATCCCGATCCGGACCTTCGCCGAGGAGTCCGACGAGAGCACGCTGCGCCTCGGCGGCCGCCGCGACCGCATCGCGCGCGCGGCCGAACGCGACGAAGAACGCGTCGCCCTGTGTGTCGACCTCGACGCCGTCGTGGGCCGTGAACGCCTCGCGCAGCAGCCGGCGATGCGTCGCGAGCAGCTCCTGGTATCCGTCGCCGAGACGGCGCGCGAGCCGGGTCGACCCCTCGATGTCGGTGAAGAGAAGAGTGACGGTGCCGGTGGGAAGGCTCGGCATATCCCCTCCCGACGGGCTTAGCTTGCTTCTGGATAGCGCGAATCGATCAGATCCCCAATATCCGACGCCGGAACGAGATCGACAGCCTGTTCGGCCTCGAGGTCCACGATGAGGTTCAGCCGCTGTTGGTCGTCTCTGTATTCGACATGGACATGAGCGAACTTGCCGTTTGCCTCGAAGTAGATCGGGCCGATGACCTCGGCGCCGGGCTGCTGTCCGACGATCTCCTCGATGCACTCGGCGACTCTGACCTTCGAATGGTCGTTGTTCCGAAGGCGATCGACGCCTGACTCCTCGTCCTTCCTCAGCAGGCAGTCGTGGAGTTTCTTGCTCGTGTTGCTCGGGACACGGAACCAGGAAAATGGCATGAGCCCACCCCGCAGGTTGAATTTGGTCGATCTTCGGGCACAGACGGCCCGGAGCGCAAGCTCACCCGCCCGGAAGCGCGTCCACGATCAGCTCGTCGACGACCGTTCCGCCCTCGGCCACGCGCCGGACGGCCGCCGTGAACTCGTCGACGTCCGCGACGCGCTCCTTGAGCAGATACCCGACGCCCTTCGGGTCGTCGCCGAACAGATCGATCGCGCTCACCGCGTCGATGTAGGACGAGAGGACGAGCACCCCGGTCGACGGGTAGCGGCGGCGGATCTCGTGGGCCGCGCGAAGTCCCTCGTCGTTGTAGGTCGGCGGCATCCGGATGTCGACGACTGCCAGCTCCGGCAGCGTCTCGTCGACGAGCTCGAGCAATGCCTCGGCGTTCCCGGCCTGGCCGACGACCTCGAAGCCGGCGTCCTCGAGCAGCGAGGCGATCCCCTCCCGCAGCAGGACCGAGTCGTCCGCGAGCACGATGCGCAGCGGGGCCGGCCGCGGAACGTTCCCCTGCAGCGGCGCAAACTGCGTCTGGAGCCCGGGTGCAACGACCCGCCGTAGCCGGGTCGCGCGGGGGATGCCCCGCAGCTCGAACTCGCCCAGGTCGAGCGTCTCCGCCTCGGTCTCCACAGTGTCCGAGATGAGAATCTCGCCACCTCGGGCGGTCTGGCAGACGCGCGCGGCCTGGTGCACGGCGAGGCCCACGAAGCCGCCGCCCGTCGCGTGCACGCGACCGCGATGCAGCCCCATGCGCACGTTGACGCGTGCCGCTTCCGGCCACGGCTCGGCGGCCAGTGCGAGCTGCGCGGCGACGGCGCCCGCGACCGCGCCCGACGAGTCGAGGAAGGCGGCGAAGAGCTCGTCTCCGCTTCGGTCGACGATGCTTCCGCCGTTGGTGGCGATCGCGGACTCGATCAGCGTCCGATGGCGTTCGAGCACGTCGGCGTACAGATCGCCGAGCTCGCGGAGGAGCCGGGTCGAGCCCTCGATGTCCGTGAACAGGAAGGTACGGTCGGTCGGCATCGCTATTGCCGATCATCTCCCGGCCAGGTGTCGGACAGGAGGTAACCCTCGGGGAACGGGTCGGCCGGGTCGACCACCAGCTCGGTGACGCCGGTGATGAACGCGCTGCCGCGGATGGCGGGGACGATCGCCGGGCGCCCTCCGACCTCGGTCTCGGCAACGATCCGCCCGTCGAAGGTAGAGCCGATCACGGACGCGTGAGCCATCTTGTCGCCCACGCTCATGTGGCTGCGCGCGTGGAGGACTGCCATGCGCGCGGAGAGGCCGGTGCCGGTCGCGGAGCGATCGAGCCGCCCGGGAGCTACGACGACGGCGTTCTTGGTGATCTGGTCGAGGCCGCGCCAGGGCTCCGCGATCTGGACGATGCTGACCCCGGCGATCTCGGAGTTCTCCGGATGGACGGGGTCGAGCTGCTCGCGAGCCGCCTCGCGAATTCGCTCGCCGGCCTCCGCGAGGTCGCGCGCCTCGGACGGCCGGAGCGTGAACCCGAGCTCGGCCGAGTCGGCGATCGCGTACCACATCCCGCCGAACGCGACGTCGATCCTGATCGTCCCTAGCCCTGGCACTTCGAGCTGCACGTCCAGCCGGTCGACGAACGACGGAACGTTGACCAGTTCGATGCTCTCGACCCGGCGGTCCTTGCACCGCGCGGTGATCTCGACGAGGCCCGCCGGCGCCTCGAGCCTGAGCGTCGTCTCGGGCTCCTTCAGCTCGACGAGGCCGCGCTCGAGCAGCACCGTTGCGACGCAGATCGTGTTCGAGCCGGACATCGCCGGGTACTCGGTCGGCTCCATGATGATGAAGCCCGCGTCGCAGTCGTCCCGCGTCGGAGGCACGAGCAGGTTCGCGTGCTGTGCGACCGAGCCGCGCGGCTCGCGCAGCAGGAACCGGCGCAACGAGTCGTCGCCGGCGAGCGCCTGCATCTGCTCGAAGACGGTCGCGCCCGGCGGAGGCGGCACGCCGTCGACGACGACCTTGCCGACCTCGCCGCCCGCGTGGCATTCGACGACGGTGATCGTGCGACGGCCGGTCAGGAGATGCGTGGCGCGTGGGACGACGAGTAGACGTCTTTGCGCGCGATCTTCCCGTCGCGGATCGGGAAGACGTCGACGCCGTCCCACTCCATCGTCTTGCCGTCGTCGCGGATGACGGTCGCCGTCCATTCGCTGACCACGAAATCGTCGGCGACGTAGAGGCGGCGGCCGGAGAACCGCAACGTGGGGTTACGCTCGAAGATCCCGCCGATGTGCGCCCGCACGGCGTCGATCCCCTCGGCGCTGTCGCCCGCCGTGTGGTTCTCGAAGACGGTGTCGTCCGTATGCATCGACATGACCGCGTCGAGGTCCTGCCGGTTCCAGGCGTCGTTGTACGCGTCGATCAGCTCGCGGGTCACAGGACGATCCTAATCCCGTCAGTGCGCTGCGCCGGTCGCGACCGAACGGTCGGGGCCGTACGGCGTGTGAGGGCACGCACCCCAGAGCCCGAGCCTGAGCGCACGGGCTCGGCGTGCGAGGCGATCGAGCAGCGAGGCATAGCGGCCCTCCCGGCCGCGATAGAAGTACGGCGCCGCCGCTCCGATCCGCACGAGATAGACGTTGACGTTCAGCCCGTCCCGGACGCGTGTCACGTACCGGAGGAGCCGCCCGTACCTGTCGACGCGGTCGGTCGTCGGCTCGGCCGCGAGCCGCACGAGCGTTCCGGGCGGCAGCAGCCGCTTCGCGATCGCGGACGCGCGCCGTCCGTAGCACTCGGCGGAGAAGTACACCTCGGGCGTGTCGATCTGGACGAGACGCACCTTGGCGCCGTTCGTCAGGTCGACCGTGTCACCGTCGACGACCCGTGCGATGCGGAACACCTGCGCCGCCCCAGGTGAGGCGGTGGCCGCAGCTCCGGTCGGAGAGACGAGCAGCAGCCCCGCAACCAGAGCCGCACCGAGACCTGCCCAAACAGACATGTCACTAACGATGTCGTCCGAGACGGACGGCGGTCTTACGAGCTGGGGATCGTCAGGCTCTCGAGGTCGCGCGGATAGTCGGTGAGAAGCTCGATCCCGTCCTCGGTCACGACCACGGTGTCTGAGTGCCGGCAGCCGCCGACGCCCTCGGCGTAGAGCCCCGGCTCGATCGTGAAGACCATTCCGGGCTCGATCACCGTCGAGTCGCCGACGTCGAGGAACGGCGCCTCGTGGTTCCTCAGGCCGATCGCGTGGCCGACGTGCTGGCGCCAGTTGGAGAGCAGGTCGTTCTCCTCGAAGTAGCCGAGCACGGCGGTGTCGACCGCGCCGCAGGTCACACCCGGGCGAAGCGACGCAAAGGCGACGTCCTGCGCGGCGACCGTGTGCTCGAAGAGGCGGCGCACCTCGTCGCTCGCCGGCCCGATGACCATCGCCCGCTCGAGCTCCGCGTTGTACCCCCAGACGGGCGCGCTCGTCTCGGTGACGAGCATGTCGCCCGCGGCGAACTCGAGATTGTGCGCGACCGCGTGCGCCCAGGCGCTCCGCT
This sequence comes from uncultured Thermoleophilia bacterium, assembly GCA_963708505.1. Taxonomy (GTDB): domain Bacteria; phylum Actinomycetota; class Thermoleophilia; order Gaiellales; family Gaiellaceae; genus PALSA-600. The sequence continues at coordinate 149,048 of CAVPST010000006.1, read as the reverse complement.
TGCCGATCTGGCCGCGGTACCCCGCGGACGCGCCGTCGGTCGAGGCCTGCCGGCCGCCGAATGTGTCGCCGAGCGTCTTCAGCATCCCGAGCGTCGCCTCCTGGCTCGCGCGGAGGCTCGCCTCCGCTTCCGTCGCGCCCGGGATCGAGTAGCGCTGGAGCAATCGATGCGCAACCGAGCACCAGCGGCCGCTCTCGCGAATCAGCTCGATTTCCGCCGGGCTCTTCAGTCGCATCATCCGTTCGATCTGCCTGCCGAGCGGCGCGACCCGCGAGCCTGTCACCTCGCTGAGCGTCGGTCCCTCGTAGCCGAGGATCCCCGGGTAGCCGTCCTGGTCCGCACCGAGCTCGTCCCCCACGCCGAGCTGGGCGAGCACCCGCGCGAGGATCTTCATCGGATGCTCTTCGCCCGGGTACTCCGGATACGACTCGATGCGCTCGAACTCCGTCTCGGCGCGCACGCGCTCGACCTCGAACTCCGGCACGAACGCGACGATCTCTCCGGCGGCATTCGCCGCGACGGCCACGGGACGCTCGGTCGCCAGGAACCCGAAGCCCGTGAAGTACTGGATGTACTTCTCATCGAACAGCACCCAACCGTCCGGTGCGTGCTCGATGAGGCGGGCGCGCCGCTCGATGAACTCCGCTGCAGAGATTCCCCCCACGCTGCGATTTTGCATCACGCGTTCTTGACGCGGTACAGCACCGCATCGGGCGTCCGCGCGACTCGCGTGAGCCGGGAGTCGCGCGCGGCGCGGCGCCCGGCGGCGGACGTCGGGCGGACGAGCACGAAGCCTGCATGGTCTGCGGCCCTGTCTCCGCTCGGCCGGCCCGCGAGCCAATCGAGGTACAGGCTCTGGTCGGGCCGCCGGAATGCGTCGATCGGGTTCTCGACCCAGACGCGCCCACCCGCCAGCACGACCTGCTGCCCCAGGATCGCGTCGGCGAGGACGACCGGGCGGCCCTGGGCCGCGAGGTGCGCGAGCCGTTTCGAGCCCGGGTCGGCAGGGCCACGCGCGAGCGCCGCCACGGCGGCGACCGCGAAGATCGCCGCGGCAGCGGCGACGAGCCGCGGGCCCGGCGACCGGATCTGGAGCCCGCGCGCAGCGGGATACGCCGCGACGAAGAGCAGCGAAACACCGTTTCGGGCGACGTGCAGGGTGGCGGCGACAAGCCCGACGATTGCGACGATCTCCCAGAGGCGGATACGGTCCCAGCGCCTCAGGACGAGTGCACCGAGGCTCACGGCGGCGAGGATCGACAACAGGTCGAGCGGGCCGAAACCGAGTGGCGCCCACAGTCCGTCGCCGCGGCGCGCGACCTCGCTGTGGAACACGCCGCGGTAGTAATCCGGGGTGTGCCAGAACGACGGATTCGCGCCGAGGGCGACTGTCGCCGCGGCGAGCACGAGGATGACGAGGCCTGGCTCGCGTCGGCCGCGCGAGAACACGAGGTAGCAGGCGAGCAGCGCCCAGCCCGCGAGCACACCACCGTGCAGGTTCCCCCAGAGCGCGAGGAGCGGCACGCTCCACCAGATCGACCGCCGGCTCGGCCCGGACTCGAGCAGGGCGAGCAGGACCGCGAAGAAGGCCAGCGAGAAGAGCGCGGCGGCCGTCACCATCACGGCGGCGAGCGAGCCGGCGAGGACGATCGCGCTGACCGCGAGAACGCCGCCGCGTGACGTCTCCCGGCTCAGCCCGTGCGCGAGCGCCCCGAACGCGATCGCCGCTGCGATCGTCTGGGCGACTACGAGACCGCGCAGCCCACCGAACGCGTGGTAGCTCGCCCAGAAGACGAGCTGGCCGAGCGCGGCGACGTCGTGCCAGTCGCCGGTGACCGCGGTCGCGTACTCGATCGACTTCGGCAGGTGGCCGTGCGCGATCTCGGCGCCGAACGGGACGAGCCAGAGGGCGTCGCTGCCGATCAGGCCGAGGGAGGCGAGAAACGCCGCCAGCGCGGCGACGGCCCAGACGTGGCTGTGGCGCTCGGCGAGCAGGCTCGCAACAGTACGCTCGGCGCCTGATGAACAGGCGTCAGCTTCTCGTGCGCGGTGTCGGAGCCGGCGCGGCCCTCGCCTTCCCCGGTTGGCTCGCCGCGGCCGCCGACCCGAGGCTGAAGTCGCTCGCGGCCGCTGTGCGCGGGCCGGTCCTCGCGCGCGGCGCGACCGGGGTACGAGGGCGCGCGGCTGATCTTCGACAGCCTCTACGACGGCATCCATCCGCTCGCGATCGTTCGGCCGCTCGACGCCGCCGATGTCGCCGCCGCCGTCAAGTGGGCGGCGAAGACGGGCGTGCACGTCGTCGCCCGCTCGGGCGGCCACAGCTACGGCGGCTACTCGACCGTGGCGGGCGGCGTCGTCGTCGACCTCTCGAAGCTGGCGGGCGTCGCCGTCTCAGGAGGTCATGCCGTCGTCGGTCCGGGTGCCCGGCTCGGGAACGTCTACAGCGGTCTTGCCGCCCACGGGCTCGCGATTCCGGCGGGCACGTGCCCGAGTGTCGGCATCGGCGGCCATGCACTCGGCGGCGGCTTCGGGCTCGCATCGCGTGCCTGGGGGCTCGCGTCCGACAACCTCGTCTCGGTGCAGATCGTCACGGCCGACGGGAAGATCCTCGTCGCCGACAAGAGCCACCACGCGGATCTGTTCTGGGCCTGCCGCGGCGGCGGCGGCGGCAACTTCGGGATCGTGACGCGACTCGTCTTCCGCACGCATGCGGTGTCGCAGGGCTCGTTCTTCATCGCGACCTGGCCGTGGGCGCAGGCCGAGCAGGTGGTCGCGAACTTCCTTGCGTGGGCGCCGCGCCAACCCGACGCACTCGGCTCGCTGTGCCGGCTCGCCGCCGGGCCGGGCGGGCCGACGGTGCAGGTGTTCGGGCAGTACCTCGGCAGCGAGACCGCGCTGAAGGCGGCGCTCGCGACGCTCGGTCCGCCCGCGACGAAGCTGACGACCGGCACTGCGTCGTGGCTCGACCTCGTCAAGCGCTGGGCCGGCTGTCTGGGGCACTCACTCCCGGGCTGCGCCGCGCCGGGGCACCAGGCGTTCGTCGGTGCGTCGGACTACATCGGAAAGGTGCCGGCCACGGCGCAGCTCGCGAAGTTCCGTTCGGTCGTCGAAGCGCGGGCCCCTTCTTCCGGCGCGCTGTTGATCGACTCCTACGGCGGTGCGCTGAACCGCGTTGCCCCGAGCGCGACGGCATTCGTGCATCGCAACGAGCTCGCGTCGATCCAGTACTACGCAGCGGGGAGCGGAGCGCGCGCCTGGGTCGATGCCTCGCGTGCGGCGCTGAGACCGGCGGTCTCGGGAGCCGCGTACGTGAACTACATCGATCCGCAGCTCGCGAACTGGCAGCAGGCGTACTACGGATCGAACCTGCCCCGGTTGCGCACGGTGAAGAAGAGGTACGACCCGCACAACCTCTTCCACTTCGCTCAGAGCATCCGGCCTTCCTGATCGGCTGCCCACTTGGCGTGATGCTTGCGCGCCCAGTCGGCGTAGACCCATCCGCGGGTGATGCCGGTCAGCGCGTGGCGCGTCTTCGGGTGGATGACGCTCAGGTAGAGGTGGCCCAGGAAGAGCCAGAACGAGATGTACATCAGCCAGTCGTGGATGAGGATCGTCTGGGCGAAGCGGAAGCGCGTGTCGCGCTCGCCGTACCAGAGCAGCAGCCCGGTCACCGCGAAGAGAACGGCGAACGCAGCGGTGATGATCGCGTTCAGCTTCTGGCCGGCGTTGAGACGTCCCTGTGGCGCCGGTCGACGGCGCAGCCAGTTGCGGTCGTCGCGGTCGAAGGTGTCGATCTCGTGCAGCGTCGCGCGCAGGCTGCGACGGTCGCCGACCACGACGACTGCGACGAGCGCGACCAGCCAGGCGATCGCGGTGTAGAGGTGGATCGTCTTCAGGAGCGGGCGGCGTCCGACCGCCTCCGCGAGGCTGGGCAGATAGAGAGCGAGACCGCTCGCGAAGAGGATCAGAAACGCGGTCGCGTGCACCCAATGCACGGCCCGCTCGGTCCGCGTGAAGCGCGCGAGACGGAGGCGCTCAGTGGTAGCCATTCGACCTCCCGACCCAGGCGTTCTGGTCGTACCCGAGCCCTTCCCAGTAGCCGGTCGGCTGCGTCGGCGAGCAGCTCCATCTTGTTCAGCCACTTGACGCCCTTGTAGCCGTACATCTCGGGAATGACGATGCGCGCCGGCGCGCCGTGCGGACGTGAGAGCGGGTGACCGTCGAGCGTGAGCCCGAGCATCACGTCGGGGAGCAGCGCTTGCGCGAGTGTGAGCGAGTCGTTGTAGGGCTCCTCGGCCGACGAGAACCTGATCGCCTTCGCCTCGGGCAGTGGGTCGACGAGCTCGAGGATGTGCTTGAGGCGCACGCCGGACCAGCGCACGTCCTTGACCGTCCAGCCCGTGACGCAGTGGAACGTCGACACCTGGTGGGCGCGCGGCAACGCGAGCAGCTGCTCGTAGCTGATGCTGGCCGGCTTGCGGACGAGCCCGCCGATCTCCAGCCGCCACGCCTTCGGGTCGAAGACCGGCATCGAGCCGGAGATCGTGTAGATGCGCCAGCCTCCGACGGGCAGGATGTTGCCCAGCGCCTGCGAGAACGCCGAGGTCAGCGGCGAGAGGAAATTGCTCGCCGCCGGCGCCCAGAGGAACGACGAGGCCCCACCCGCGAGCAGCGCGAGGAACGCGCGCCGACCATAGGGCCGCGGATCGGCGTCGTCGGTCATCGCTGTTCAAGACCCGTCAGGTGGCCCCCCGTTACTACGCTCTCCCAATGGAGTACGTGAATCTCGGGCGCACGGGTTTGCGCGTCTCGCGCATTTGCCTCGGAATGATGAGCTACGGCGTGTCGGCGGAGAGACCGTGGGCGATCGACGAAGCCGCCGCCGAGCCGATCGTCAAGCGCGCCGTCGAAGGCGGCATCACGTTCTTCGACACGGCCGACGTCTACAACGAGGGCCAGAGCGAGGTCGTCACGGGCCGCCTCCTGAAGAAGCTCCTGACCCGCGAGGAGCTCGTCGTCGCGACGAAGGTCCACGGCCAGACGATGCCGGGCGAGAACGGGCGCGGCCTGAGCCGCAAGCACATCCTCGCCTCGATCGATGCGTCGCTCGCCCGGCTCGGTCTCGACTACGTCGACCTGTACCAGATCCACCGCTGGGACTACCGGACGCCGATCGAGGAGACGATGGAGGCGTTGCACGACGTCGTCAGAGCCGGCAAGGCGCGGTACATCGGAGCGAGCAGCATGTACGCCTGGCAGTTCGCGAAGGCGCAGACCGTCGCCGCGCAACACGGCTGGACGCGGTTCGACTCGATGCAGAACCACTACAACCTCGTCTACCGCGAAGAGGAGCGCGAGATGATCCCGCTGTGCGTCGACCAGGGCGTCGGGATCATCCCGTGGAGCCCGCTCGCCCGTGGACTGCTGGCCGGAACGCGAACAGCCGCCGGCGAACGGCTGACCGCGCGTGCGAAGACCGATCCGTTCGGCGACTCTCTCTACACGCCCGACGTCGACTTCGCTGTCGTCGATCGGGCCGGCGAGGTCGCTGCGGCTCGCGGCGTCCCGAGCGCACAGGTCGCGCTGGCCTGGCTCCTCCACCAGCCGGCGGTCACGGCACCGATCGTCGGGGCGACGAAGATCGGCCACCTCGAGGATGCGCTCTCCGCCGCTCAGCTCCAGCTCGACGCGGACGAGATCGCGAGGCTCGAGCAGCCCTACGTCACACACGCGGTCTCCGGACACTCGTAGGCCGGCGCCGCGGACGCATCCGGCAACTAACCGCGAACGCGCCGGTTGCGCCGGACGTGGAACGCGTACGCCGGCAGCCCGACGATCAGGAAGAGAAAGACGAAGCTCGCCCACGCCGACGGGTGCTTGATGCTCCGCTTCTCCGCGTGGAAGAACACCGCCGTCCCGGCCGCCGCGGCAATCGCGAAACCGATGAGGAACTGCACCGAACTGACATCGCCCACGCGGCCAGGGTACGCGCGATCGGCCACCCGAACCTGACCGCGAAATGATCCACAGGCGCCGAAGAGAGAATCTCGGTCTCTGCGGCAACCTTTGCGCTCGCGGCTGTGGAAAACGGTGTGGACGGCGCAAACACGGTTATAGGGTGCGCGGGCGTGGTTCCCCCTCCCCCGTCCTCCAAGCGCCTCGACGAGACCAAGATCGAAATCCTCCGCAACTGGGGCGAGGGGCTGTCTGCCGATCCGCGCGACGAGGTGCAGGCGGCCGGGCGCGCGATCACGCTGCTCGTCGAGGAGATCGAGCGCCTGAACGTCGACCTCTGGAACGCGCGCGCCCACGTGCCTGCCGACCTGTTCACACCACCCGATCGCGAGGAGTTGCTCCAACCTTTGCAGCGCCGGCTCGTCCCACGTTACGGCGACTGAAATCGCTACGTTTTTCCGCGGCCCCACCGCGGTCACTCCCCTCCGATGACGCACGCGCACGCGACAACCACCTGGTGGAGCGAGTACCACGGCGCCGACGCCCCGGGTCTGTGCGTCGCGTACTTCTCGATGGAGTTCGGACTGTCCGAGGACCTGCCGATCTACTCGGGCGGCCTCGGTGTGCTCGCCGGCGACCACCTGAAGGCCGCAGCGGAGCTCGGCCTCCCGCTCGTCGGCGTCGGGCTGCTCTACCGCGGCGGGTACTTCCGCCAGGGTGTCGACGACGCCGGCCGCCAGACCGAGACGTACGAGCGCGTCGACCCGGAGGCTGCCGGCCTCGTCCGCGAGCCGGTCACCGTCGACATCCAGCTGAACGGCGAGGCGCTCACCGCGAACGTCTGGCGCAAGGACGTCGGCAGCGTCCCGCTCTACCTGCTGGAGGTCGAGCTGCTCACCGACGCGCTCTACTCGGGCGACCGTGAGCACCGCATCAAGCAGGAGCTGCTGCTCGGCGTCGGCGGCGTGCGCGCGCTCGCCGCGCTCGGCATCGACGCGACCGTGTTCCACATGAACGAAGGCCACTCGGCGTTTCTCGCGATCGAACGCGTCCGCGCGCTCGTCGCCGACGGCCTGTCGACCGCCGACGCGCTCGCGCACGTCAAGCGCTCGACCGTCTTCACAACCCACACGCCCGTGCCCGCCGGCAACGAGGTGTTCGACGCCGAGCTCGTCACCCACTACGTCGGCACGCTCGCCGAACAGGCGGGCATCGACACCGGGCTGTTGCACGCACTCGGTGAGTTCGGCGACAACGGACACTTCGGCATGACGCCTCTGTCGCTGCGCCTGTCCGCCTACGCGAACGGCGTCTCGAAGCTGCACGGCGAGGTCGCCCGCGAGATGTGGGCCGGGCTCTCACTCGTCGACACCGAGATCGGGCACGTGACCAACGGCGTCCACCTCGGCACCTGGCTCGACCCGGCGCTCGCCGCGCTGCTGCGCGAGCACGGCATCGATCCCGCAGCGCCGCCCGCCGCCACGCCCTGGAACAACGTCGACGAGATCGATGCGTCGGCGCTGTGGGACGTCCACGCCGCCGCGAAGACTCGGCTCGCCGAGTTGACGCACCTCGACCCGGAGCGGCTGACGATCGGCTTCGCGCGGCGCTTCGCGACCTACAAGCGCGCGAGCCTCGTCTTCAGCGACCTCGAGCGGCTGCTGGCGCTGCCGGTGCAGATCGTCGTCGCCGGCAAGGCGCATCCGCAGGACAACCCGGGCAAGGACGTGATGCAGCAGATCGTCGAGCTGTCACGCGAGCACTCCGACCGGATCGTGTTCCTCGCGGACTACGACATCGCGCTCGCGCAGACGATCATCCCCGGCTGCGACGTCTGGCTGAACAACCCCACGCGCCCGCTCGAGGCCTCCGGCACCTCGGGGATGAAGGCCGCCGTCAACGGGGTGCTCAACCTGTCGGTGCTCGACGGCTGGTGGCCCGAGGGCTACGACGCCGACGTCGGCTGGGCGATCGACGGCGTCTCCGACGACGCCGACCGCGCTCAGCTCTACCGCCTGCTCGAGACCCAGGTTGTGCCAACTTGGCACAAGCGGGAGGACTGGCTCGCGATGATGAAGGCCTCGATCGCGCGCCTGTCGCCGCAGTTCTCGATGCAGCGCGCCGTGATCGAGTACGCCGAGCGCTACTACCTGCCTGCCGGGACTCAGCCGGCGAACGCTTCGTAGGCCGGTAGCAGCACGTCGGCGAGATCGTCGTCGCCGACCACGATCCCACTCGGGCCGAGGCGCTTCAACACCGCACCGACGGGCAACGCTCGTGGCGGCCCCGGCTCGGGCAACTGCCCGCCCACCCACGGGTCACCGTGGTCGACCTCCGGCCGCGGCCCCTCGACGCAGCCGCGCCACCGGAGCAGCAGCGCCGGGTCTTCGTCGATCGCATCCGCGAACGCGAGCCCGACCGCCGCGACGTGCTCACACGCCCCGCTCGGGTCGCAGCTGCAGTCCCGCCGGATCTGTCCCGGCCGCGGGATCAGCTGCTCGCCCCAGTCCTCGGCCAGCAGGTGGTCGAGGTGCGTCGACTGCAGCCGGCCGGCGACCGCCTGCTCGAGCGGGCCCATCCCCCGCGAGTAGCGCACCATCGCGATCCAGTTCGCGCGCGCGACCGGCTCGGCAGAGAGCGAGACATCGCACCCACCGGCGCGCGCGGTGAGGCGGCCGACCTCGACGTCGAGCGACTCGACATCCAGCGTCGGCCGTGCATCGCCGACAACGGCCGTCAGCACCGAGCGCGCCCACGGGCCTCTCATGCCGCCACCGAATCCGGCGAGAGCGCAACCGCCGCGCGGATCGCGCCCAGATCGAGATCGCCGAGCCAGTCGTCGGCACGCCCCGCGAGCACCTTCTGCGCGAGTTCCCGCTTCGAGTCGAGCAGCTCGTCGATGCGCTCCTCGAGCGTGCCGAGGCAGATCAGGCTGTGCACGAACACCGGCTTGCGCTGGCCGACGCGATGCACGCGGTCGGTCGCCTGCTGCTCGACAGCCGGGTTCCACCAGCGGTCGAAGTGGAAGACGTGATTCGCCGCCGGCAGGTTCAGACCGCGGCCCCCCGCGCGGATCGAGACGACGAGCACCGTCGGCCCGCCCTCGCTCGCGAACGCGGCCAGGAGCTCCTCGCGCTGCCGCGCGTTGAGCCGGCCGTGGAAGAAGCCGACCTCGCGGTCGAGCCGCTCGCTCAGATACGGGACGAGGCGATCGAAGCTCGGGTACTGCGTGAAGACGAGCGCCTTGTCGGTGCGCGGCACGTCGGCGAGCAGCTCGACAAGGCGTTCGAGCTTGCCCGAGCGTGCGTCCAGGGGAGCGCCCGTGTGCACGAGCATCTCGGGGTGATTGCAGACCTGCTTCAGGTGCGCGAGCATCGCGAGCACGGCGCCGCGGCGGCCGAATCGATCCTCGTGCGCCTCGATGCGCGGCAGCCAGTGGTCGACCGTCGCCTGGTATAGGCCCGCCTGCTCGACCGTCAGCCGGCAGTACTCCTTCTCGATCGTGATCGGCGGCAGGTCGAGCTCGACCTCGGGTGACTCCTTCGTGCGGCGCAGGATGAACGGTCGTACGATCGCGCGCAGGCGTTCGAGCGCAGCTTCGTCGCGAGCGATCTCGATCGGGCGCTGGAAGGTGCGCGCGAACCACTCGCGCGAGCCGAGCAGGCCCGGGTTGAGGAAGTCCATCAGCGCCCACAGCTCGCCCAGGTGGTTCTCGAGCGGCGTGCCGGTCATCGCGAGCCGACGTTTCGCCGGAATGCGCCGCAGCGCGCGGGCACGCTTCGTCTGCGGGTTCTTCACGTCTTGCGCCTCGTCGAGCAGGACGCGATCCCAGTCGATCGAGGCGAGCGTCTCGACGTCGCGCGTGGCGATGTCGTAGGACGTGACGACGACATCCGTCCTGCTGACGGCGTCGACGAGCGCTGCGTCGGCCAGCCGGTCGCTGCCGTGGTGCAGATGAACGCGCAGGTCCGGCGCGAACCGCGCGGCCTCGGCGACCCATTGGCGCGCAACGCTCATCGGGCAGACGACGAGCGTCGGCCCGGGTGTGCGGCCGTCGGCGCGCTCCGAGACGAGCATCGCGATCGCCTGCACCGTCTTCCCGAGCCCCATGTCGTCGGCGAGGATCCCGCCGATCCCGAGGTCACCGAGCAGCCGCAGCCAGCCATGGCCGCGCTCCTGGAACGCGAACAGGTCGTGGGTCATGCCGTCCGGTGTCGACAGCGGCCGAAACCGCGCGTCAGCGCCGCCGAGCAGGTCGGTGAGCGAACGGTCGAGCGTCACCTCGCCGAGCTCGAGCCCGGCCGCGTCGGTGTCGAGACCGGTGACCGTGCGGACGAGGTCGACGACGCCGCCGCCGCGCCGCCGCCGTTCCAGGAAGCGGAGCGCGCGATCGATGTCCGACGGGTTCAGCGCCTGCCAGCGGCCCGCGGCCCGGATGACGGGGCTCTTCGCGGCCGCGAGCTCGAGCAGCTCCGCCTCGCCGAGCTCGACGTCGCCCACCGCGAGCCGCCAGTCGAACGCGGCGATGGCGTCGGTTCTCAGCAGGCCGCTCGACGGCGCGTACGCGCTCGCGCTCACGTCCGCCCTGATGCGGGCGGGCGCACGCACCCAGGCCGTCGGGAGCAGCACCGGGATCCCGCGCGCTTCGAGTAGCGGACGGAGCAGGAGGAGAAAGCCGGACGCGGCCTCGGTGTCGAGCTCGGCCTCGTCGTCGGCGAACACGATCCCGTGCTCCTCGAAGAGCGGCGCGAGGTCGGCCAGCTGCTCGTCGAGGTCGCGCTGCGGATCCCCGTCGCGGACGAATGCGAACCCCTCGGCGCCGCGACGGAGGAGCGAAACGGGCAGCGAGAGCGTCGGGTCATCGGCCGCGTGGAGCCACAGCTCGAGCGCGAGGGCGTCGTTGCCGGGGCGCTCGTCGAGATGCAGGCCGAGCTGCCAGCGCACCTCCCGCACCTCTTCGAGCCCCGCGTCGACCCACCGGGCGAGCCGCTGCTCGAGCGAGGAGTAGAGCGGCCCGGCCACGAGCTCCGGATCGGGCGCCGTCAGCGCCCGGAGAAATGCGTCCAGCGCGGGGGCCTGCGCGCCGCCGAGCTGGACGCCGGCCTCGACGAGCTTCGTGCGCGCGATCTGATCGACGAGCTGGGGATAGAGCTCCTCGAGATTGCCGGCCGCGGTCGGTGCGAGGGCGACGAGCTCGTCGAGCTCGGTCTGGGTCGGCTCGTCGATTGTCGCGCCCCAGAACGCGTACCACGTGCTGCCGCCGCGCGCGAGCTGCGGGTGCACGAGGCCGTCGGCCACGGAGCGACGGGCCAGGTCGGCGACCGCGAGCACCGCCCGGGCGCTGTCTCCGAGCTCCCGGCCATCCGGATCGAGCTCGAGCAGCTGCGGCACGGTTAGGCGGCGCGCCTGCGCGTGCCGGTCGGCGACGTGAATCTCGGTCTCCACGCCCGTTTTCAGCCCGCCGCCGATCGCGAAGACGGAGCCGTTCAGCCAGATGAGATCGAGACCGGGCACGAACCCTCCAAGATAGGGGCTGCATGGACCTCGCTGCTCTCGAATTTCCTGCAATCGTCGACCGGCTGGCCGCCGCGACGGGCACGCCGCATGGCGAAGAGCTCGCGCTCGCGCTGGAACCGTCGGCCGTGCCGGAGGACGTCCGGCGCCGCCAGACGTTGACCGCCGAGGCGGTTGGGCTGCTCGACGCGTCGGCCGAGCCCGCGTTCGAAGGGATCCAGGACGTGCGTGCCCCGGTCGAGCTGGCCTCGCGCGGCGGCGTGCTCAACGCGGAGATGCTGCGGGCGGTCGCGACGACGGTGGGCGGTGGTTTGCGCGTTCGCTCGGCGCTCGATGAAGGCGCGCCGCTCCTGTTCGGACTGGCCTCGGCGATCGAACCCGGGCTCGGCCCGCTCGGGGAAGAGATCGGACGGGCGATCGAGGAGGACGGCTCCGACGTCCGGGACAACGCCTCACCCCTGCTCCGCAAGCTGCGCAGGGAGCTGCGCGACACGCGCGTGCGCGTCACCGAGGAGCTGCAGCGGCTCGCGCGCCGGCCCGGACTGCGCGAGCACCTCCAGGAGGAGTTCGTCGCGCAGCGCGGTGGGCGTCCGGTGTTCGCGGTCAAGTCGAGCTCGCGGCGAAACGTGCAGGGCATCGTCCACGACATCTCGGACTCGGGGCAGACGCTGTTCGTCGAGCCGCTCGAGGTAGTCGAGCTCTCCAATCGGCTGTCGGAGGCTGCTGGTGCCGAGCGCGAGGAGGTGACGCGGATCTTGCGCGAGCTGTCGGCTTCCGTCGGCTCGCGCGCCGCCGACCTGGTCGCGCTCGTCGAGGTCTGCGGCGCGATCGACCTCGCGGTCGCGTGTGGAGCGTTGTCGCGCGGCTGGCGCGGTGCAGCCGTCGAGATCGCGGACGCGGTGCGTCTGGTCGGCGCGCGGCATCCGTTGCTCGACCGCGCGACCGCCGTCCCGATCGATCTCGACCTGGGCGAACTCCGCGCGCTCGTGATCAGCGGGCCGAACACCGGCGGCAAGACCGTCGCGCTGAAGACGCTCGGGCTCGCCGCCCTACTGCACCAGGCTGGTCTGCGCCCACCGGCCGAGCTCGCGGTGCTGCCGGTGTTCGACGCCGTGCTCGCGGACATCGGCGACCGGCAATCGATCGAGATGAGCCTGTCGACGTTCTCGGGGCACGTCGAGAACCTCGTCGCGATTCTCGACGCAGCGACCGAGCAATCGCTCGTGCTCGTCGACGAGGTCGCGTCCGGGACCGATCCGGTCGAGGGATCGGCGCTCGCGCAGGCGCTCGTCGACCGGCTCGCGCACCAGGCGCGGCTGACGGTCGTGACGACGCACTATCCGGAATTGAAGGAATGGGCGGGCGCGAGCGAGGGCGCGGTGAACGCGGCGACGGCGCTCGACCCGGAGTCGGGCGAACCGTCGTACCGCCTCACGCTCGGACGGCCGGGGATCTCGCATGCGCTGCAGACTGCGGAGCGGCTCGGGCTCGATGCGCCGGTCGTCGCCGACGCGCGGGAGCGCGTTGCCCCGGAGCGGTTGCGGATGGCGGAGTTGCTCGCGCAGACCGAGGCGGCCGAGCGGGTAGCGGCCGCCGCGCGCTCCGAGGCAGTGAGTGCACTCGGACGGCTGACGGCGCGCGAGGGCGAGCTGCAGGCCGAGATCGCGCGCGTGCGCCAGTCGGCGGCTCTCGCGCGCGCCGAGGCGATCGCCGCAGCGGAACGCGATCTGGCAGAGGCGCGGGCCGAGCTCGCCGCACTTCGGACCGAGCTGCGCGCCGCGCGGCGCGTTCGGTCGGAGCCGGCGGCCGATCGCCGGCTCGGCGCGGCGGTCGAGCGGGCGGCGAACGCCGAGCGGTCGCTGCGGTCGCTCGACGAGCCGCTGCCGGTGCTTGCGCCGCTCGGGGTCGGCGACCCGGTCGAGGCGGCCGACATCGGCCTGCGCGGAACGATCGTCTCGCTCGACGACGAGACGGCCGAGGTGGTGGGGCTGAGCGGCCAGCGCGTCCGGATCGCTGCTCGCACGGCTGCGGCCGTCGCGGGCGAGTGAGGCTCCGTCGGAGCCGCCCGTGAAGGTGAATGCGCTCGCACGCGGCGATGTCTCCGACCAGCTCGACGTGCGCGGGCGGCGGGCGGACGACGCCAGGCAAGCGGTCCGCATGTACATCGACGAGGCGGCGCTCGCCGGGCTGGCCGAGGTGCGGGTCGTGCACGGCCGCGGTACGGGAGCCGTGCGGGCCGCGGTGCGGGAGGAGCTCGACCGGCATCCGCTCGTCGACCGGCGTGCAAGCGAAGCGCAGGACGGCGCCACCGTCGTCTACCTCACGTCGTGAGCGCGCGCTACATCGGCCGGGTCAACGTGCGCAAGCTGCTCGAGCCGCTCGATGGGACTCCGGGTCGAACCGTGTACGCCGACGGGACGATGACGATCGAGGGGCGGCTCGTCGTGACGCCGACGTTCGGGCTCGCGCACGCAGGGACGTACGACGAGGTGCACGTCGGGCCGCTGCTCGAGGCGATCGAGGAGGATCACCTCGTCGCTGCGCTGCTGGTGCGGCTCGGCGGGTACGCGGTCGGCGTCTTCGACGGCGAGCGGCTGGTCACGTCGAAGGTCGGCTCGCGCTTCGTCAAGAACCGGCACAAGAAGGGCGGCTCGTCGTCGAACCGGTTCCGGAGACGGCGCGAGGAGCAGGCGAAGGCGCTGATCGAGGAGGCTGCGGATGTGGCCGCCGCCGTGTTGAAGCCGACGCCGTTCAGCGCCCTAGGCGGGGATCGATTCGCGGTCGACGGGGTCCTGGCGGCGAAGCGGGAGCTCGCCTGGCTGCGCGACCGCGCGATCCCGCGCTTCCTGACGGTGGAGGAGCCGCGGCTGCGGGTGCTCGAGGCGCTGCCGTATGACCTCTATGCGGTGCGCGTCGAGGAGCTGACGCCGTGACGACGCACCGCTACGGGGAGCACCGCGACCAGTTCTGCGAGCTGACCGGCGCCGGCGGACCGACCGCGCTTCTGATCCACGGCGGCTTCTGGCGCGCGAAGTACGCGTGCGACTTGATGAGGCCGATGTCGGCCGACCTGAACGCGCGCGGCTGGACGACGTGGAACGTCGAGTACCGGCGGGTCGGCAGCGGCGGCGGCTATCCGGCGACGTTCCAGGACGTGGCTGCGGCATCTCGGGCGGCCGTTGAACTTGGGCTCGAACCGCTGGTCGCGATCGGCCACTCGGCAGGCGGACACCTGGCTCTGTGGCTCGCGTCGGAGCAACTCGTCTCGGCGGCGATCTCGCTCGGCGGGCGTCTCGTGCCTTGCCGATGCCGTCGTCGATCACCTGGGAAACGGGGCCGCGGTCGAGCTCATGGGCTCGACGCCGGACGAATCGCCGGCGGCCTACGCGCACGCCGATCCGCTGCAGCGGCTGCCGACGGGCGTACCGACGATCCTCGTCCACGGCGAGCACGACGAGACCGTCCCGATCGAGCAATCGCGGACATATGCGGACGCGGCTCGAGCGGCCGGCGACGACTGCGAGCTGCTCGAGTTCCCGGGCGGCCACTTCGACGTGATCGAACCGTCGAGTCGCGTGTGGCCCGCAATCGCCGCCCGGCTCGAGAGCCTCCGTCCCAAACTCCCGACCTAGCTCTGGACGAGTCCCCGTGTCAGACACGGGTTACCGAAGTGCAACGAGAGTGGAACGTAAGTGTGACTGCCCTGCTCAGCGAGCCGCGGAACGGCCACGGCCGGTGTCAGACACGGTTACGAGAGTGCCACGGAAGTGATGCGGAAGTGAGACGAAGCATCCACAGGCGGGACGACGCGGCGAGCGCTCGTCGTTGACCACGTCGTGAGCAAGCTCGCAGAACCCGTTGCGGCCGAGCACGGGGGCGGGAGCCTCGGCGTCGTGCACGGGGCGGCGCTCTACGTCGGCGCGCTGATCGGGCCCGGGTTGCTGCTCGTTCCGGCGCTCGCCGTCCAGGAGGCCGGGGCGGCCTCGATCATCGCCTGGGCCGGCCTGATCGTCCTCTCCGCCCCGCTCGCGATCACGTTCGCTGCACTCGGTGTTCGCCATCCCGTCGCAGGCGGCGTCTCCGCGTACGTGCGGGAAGGGCTCGGCGACAACGCCGCGGCCGTCACCGGCGCCTGGTTCCTGACGGCCGTGATGATCGGCACGCCGGCCGTCTCGCTGATCGGCGGCTACTACGTCGCCGACCTGACGGGCTCGGGAACCGTGGTCGCGACGCTCGTCGGCCTCGCGATGTTCGCGACCGTCGCGACCGCAAACGTCTTCGGCCTCCGCATCTCGGCCGGCTTCCAACTCGCGCTCTCGTCCGTGTTGATCGTCGTGATGGCGGTGGCGATCAGCTTCGCCCTCCCCTCCCACGCCGGCGATCACTGGACACCCTTCGCGCCGCACGGCTGGTGGGCCATCGGCACCGCGGCCAACGTCCTCGTCTGGCTCGTCATCGGCTGGGAGGCGGTGGCGCAGCTCGCCGGCGAGTTCAAGAACCCCGCCGCCGACCTGCCACGCTCGATCGCGCTCGCCTTCGCACTCGTGACCGTCCTCTACGGCGCCCTCGCCGTCGCCACGATCGGCGTCACGGCCGGCACGACGTCGAAGGTCCCGCTGGCCGACCTCGTCTCCGTCGGCTTCGGCCGGGCTGGGCGCGACGCCACCGCCGTCCTCGCGGTTGCGCTGACGATGGGGACGATGAACGTCTACATGGGCGGGGCGTCGAAGCTGGCCGCCTCGCTCGCCGTCGAAGGCGCACTCCCGCGCTGGCTCGGCGGCGACGCGCACCTGAGCGTCCCCCGGCGACCGCTCGCCGTGCTCGCAGTCGTCGAAGTCGTCTTGCTCGTCCCACTCGTCGCGGGCGCCGGCAGCACAAGCGGCCTCGTGCGGGCCACATCGGCCTGCTTCATCGGCGTCTACCTGCTCGCGCTCTCGTCCGCGTTCCGGATCCTGACCGGACGCATCCGCTTGGTCGCCGCGCTCGCCTTCGCGACGGTGCATCGTGCTCGGGATCTTCGCAGCCTGGTACCTGCTCGTCCCGATCGTCGCCGCAGCCGTGGCGCTTGCTGTCAAGTCGTCCCTGAGGACGACGGAGTCGTCGCTAGGATCGAAGCGCGGGCCCACCCCCGTCCTTCGGCATGGCGATTCCTCTGACCGTTCAGCTGCCGGTCGCTGACCCCGGCGACCCCGACACGCGCTCACCTGCGCGCCTACTCATATGGGTGGGCAGCAAGCAGCGCGTCACCCTCCTCCTGGGGGTGCTGTTCGGCGTGGTCTGGATGCTCGCGCAGGCGTTGATCCCGTTCGCGATCGGGCGGGCGATCCAGAAGGGCATCGTCGAGTCGGACAACGAGGCAGCTCGCCATCTGGACGCTGATCGTGCTCGGCCTGGGAGCGACGCAGGCGGCGGCGGGCGTGATGAGGCACCGCTACGCGGTCTTCAACTGGCTCCAGGCCTCGTTCCGGATGGCGCAGATCGTCGCGCACCACGCGGCCCGCACCGGCCCGGCCGTGCGCGGACAGCTCTCGACCGGCGAAGTCGTGGCCACGGTCTCGAACGACGCCATGCGCGCCGGCGGCGCGTTCGACATCACCGCGCGCCTCTCGGGCGCCGTCGTCGCCTACATCGTCGTCGCGTTCATCCTGCTCGGCTCGTCCGTGACGCTCGGCCTCGTCGTGCTGATCGGCGTGCCGGTGCTCGTCACGCTCCTCGGAACGGTGATCAAGCCGCTGCAGGCGCGGCAGCGCGTCCAGCGCGAGGAGGTCGGGCACCTGACCGCACTCGGCGCCGACACGGCCGCCGGGCTGCGCGTCCTG
The DNA here is from genome assembly GCA_963708505.1 of uncultured Thermoleophilia bacterium. GTDB lineage: Bacteria > Actinomycetota > Thermoleophilia > Gaiellales > Gaiellaceae > PALSA-600. The sequence continues at coordinate 131,760 of CAVPST010000006.1, read as the reverse complement.
CGCGGAATCGGCGGTGAGCAGGCGTTCTTCGACCGCTATCGCCGCCGTTCGCAGTCCGTCCGCTTCGCCGGCGTACGGGTCGCATTCCCGCAGTCGACGCTCGACGCTGCGCAGGTCTTCATCCCGGGCCTCTTCGTCGTCTTCGTCACCTGGCTCGGCGCGCGGTTCGCCGTCTCCGGCCAGATCCAGACCGGCGAGCTCGTCGCGTTCTACGGCTACGCGGCGTTCCTCGTCATCCCGCTGCGCACCGCCGCCGAGGCGGTCGACAAGGTGACGCGCTCGCTCGTCGGGGCGCGCCGGATGCTCAGCGTGCTCGCCGTCGAGCGGCACGTCGACGACCCGGAGGAGCCGGCCGCCGAGCCGCCCGCCGGCGTCGGCCTGGCCGACCCGCGCTCGGGGCTCGTCATCCGGCCGGGCGAGCTGCTCTGCCTCGTCTCCGCCGAGCCGGCCGAGAGCGCCGCGCTCGCCGACCGGCTCGGCCGCTTCGGCGACGAGGACGGCGTCCTGCTCGGAGACGTCGGCCTGGCCGCGCTCCCGGTCGAGACCGTTCGCCGCCGGATCGTCGTCAGCGAGGCCGACCCCGTGCTCTTCGCCGGCACGCTGCGCACCGAGCTCGATCCACTGGGACGCTCGAACGGGCAGGACGACCGGATCCTCGAGGCGATCGGCGTCGCGAACGCCGAGGACATCCTCGACGCGCTGCCCGAAGGCCTCGACGCCGAGGTCGAGGAGCGCGGCCGATCGTTCTCCGGCGGCCAGCGCCAGCGGCTCGTGCTTGCGCGGGCCCTCCTGACCGACGCCGAGACGCTCGTGCTCGTCGAGCCGACGAGTGCCGTCGACGCGCACACCGAGGCGCGAATCGCGCAGCGCCTGCACGGAGCGCGAACAGGCCGGACGACCGTGATCGCGACGACCAGCCCGCTCGTGCTCGACCGCGCGGACCGGGTCGCGCTGATCGAGGACGGTCGCGTGGTCGCGGAAGGAACCCACCGGGAGCTGCTCCGGTTGACACCGGCGTACCGCCTCGTCGTCACACGCGGAGAGGACGAATGAGCACCCTGCTCCCGATTGCCGAGGGAAGCGAGCTGCGCGACCAGGCGAAGCAGCTTGCCGGTCGCCACCGCAGCGGGCTGGCGGTCGTCGTCGGCCTGAACGCGCTCGCGGCCGCCGCCGGGCTTGCAGGCCCGCCGATTCTCGGGAAGCATCGTCCAGTCCGTCCAGGACGGGACGACGACCGGCTACGTCGACCAGCTGGCCGTCGTCCTGTTCGGATTCCTGATCGCGCAGACCGTGCTGACGTGGTTCGCGCGGCGAACATCGTTCGTCCTCTCGGAGCAGATGTTCGCCGAGCTGCGCGAGGAGTTCATGTACCGCGTGCTCGCGCTCCCGCTCTCGACGGTCGAGCGCGCGGGCACGGGCGACCTCGTCTCGCGCACGACGGCGGACGTCGACGCGATGACGCGGACGATTCGCTTCGCGATCCCGGAGACGCTGATCGCCGGAGTGACGACGGTGCTGACCGTCGCCGCCGCACTCTGGGTCAATCCGCTGGCAGCGCTGCCCTGCTTCGCCGGCGTGCCCTGTGCTCTACCTCGGCACGCGCTGGTACCTGGCGCGCGCGCCGGCCGGCTACCTGTGGGAGCGGGCGGCGTACGCGACGCTGACCGGCACGGTCGGCGAGACCGTCGACGGCGGCCGGACGATCGAGGCGCTCGGCCTGAACGAGGAGCGCGTGCGGCGCATCGACGCCGACCTGACGAACGCCTACCGCGCCGAGCGCCGGACGCTTTACCTGCGCACGATCTGGTTCCCCACGGCCGAGTTCGCGTACGTCCTCCCGGTCGCGACGTCGCTCGCCTGGGGCGGCTGGCTCGTCTCGAACGGGCACGCGACGATCGGCGAGGTGACCGCGATCGCGCTGTACGTCGTCCAGCTGGCCGACCCTGTCGACCGCCTGATCTCGTGGCTCGACGAGATCCAGGTGGGCGCGACCTCGTTCGCCCGGCTCGTCGGGATCGCCAACGTGCCGCCGGACCGCACGGCCACCGACGAGACGCCCGAGGGCGACCGGCTCGCGGCGCAGGACGTTCGGTACGCCTACGTCGACAACCGCGATGTGCTGCACGGAATCGACCTCGACCTGGAGCCGGGCGAGCGTGTCGCGGTCGTCGGTCCGTCCGGTGCGGGCAAGTCGACGCTCGGGCGTCTGCTCGCAGGGATTCACCCACCGCGGGTCGGTCGCGTCGACGTCGGCGGTGTGCGGCTCGTCGACCTGCCGCTCGAGTCGCTGCGGCAGGAAGTCGCGCTCGTGACCCAGGAGCAGCACGTCTTCGTCGGAACGCTCCTCGAGAACCTCTGCCTCGCCCGCCCGGATGCGAGCGACTCAGAGTTGCGAGCCGCGCTCGCTGCCGTCGACGCGCTCGAATGGGCGGACGCGCTGCCGGACGGCCTCGAGACGGTCGTCGGTGCCGGCGGCTACGCGTTGGCGCCCGCGCAGGCGCAGCAGGTCGCGCTCGCGCGCCTCGTGCTCGCCGATCCGCACACGCTCGTACTCGACGAGGCGACGTCGCTCCTCGATCCGCGCGCGGCGCGCCATCTCGAGCGCTCGCTCGCCTCGGTGCTCGAAGGCCGCACGGTGGTTGCGATCGCGCACCGACTGCACACGGCGCACGACGCCGATCGCGTCGCAGTGGTCGAGGACGGCCTGCTCGGGGAGATCGGCACCCACGACGAGCTCGTCGCGCGCGGAGGCTCGTACGCGGCACTCTGGGACTCATGGCACAGCGAGCGGTAGACACCGTGCTCGCCGAAGCGCGGGCGGAGATCGCCGCCGGGCGGTTCCCGGACGTCGTCGCGCTCCGCGCCCGCCTCGCGGGCGATGCAGAGGCGCTGGCCAAGCTCGATGCGGTGATGGCTGTCTATCGCGCGCGGCAGAAGCTGTCCGACACCGTGAAGGTGTCGGACGGCAGGGCTGCGCTTCGGACGAGGCCGACCGTCAACGCCAATATGGACGTACGCCGGTCCGGCTCGTCGACGCTCGTCTGGGACCCGGCCGCCCCGGTCGCGGGCTGGGAGGTACGGATCAGCGAGCGCCCCGATGCGCGAGGCGACTACGCGGTGCGCGAGACGCACCAACTGCCGTCTGCGACGACGAGCTTCGAGCTGCCGCTCGCCGATCTACCCCTTCGGGTTCACCTTCTTGGCCGGACCCGCGACGGGCGTCTCGTCCGGCGGGCCGTCATCTCCGGTCTCACCCGCGACAGTTGGAACGACCGGTGGCAGCGGCGCGCCAGCGCCAGCTAGCTCGCTCTTCGAGCGCTTCCAGAAGAAAAGGCCACCTGCGACAGCTGCCGCGAGCGCTCCGGCGAGCGTCCATTTCGCCACTTTCGCCGTGCCGCTCTTCGCCTTTCTCCTCAGGATGTACTTGCCGACCGCCAGCGTGAGCCAGCCGGCGGCGGCGTTGCGGCGGTTCATGAACGTCATTGGCCGACCTTAACCGCCGGTGCCCGCTTGCGGTTCGGGATGTGGATCGCGCGGCCGAGCGCTGCGAGACCCGCTTCCTTGATCGCCTCGCTGAGCGTCGGATGCGCGGTCATCCCATCCGCCACGGTTTCGACCGTCGCCTCGGCGTCGATCGCGACGACACCCGCCTCGATCAGGTCCGTGACGTGCGGGCCGACCATGATCAGGCCGAGCAGCTCGCCGTACTTCGTCTCGTGGATCGACTTGACCCAGCCGGTCGTCTCGGCCTGCATCACGGCGCGTGCGTTCGCAACCCACGGGAAGGTTCCGACGGCGACCTCGTCGCCGTACTGCTCGCGCGCTTCGGCCTCGGTCAGCCCGACGCCCGCGATCTCGGGATCGGTGTAGATCGGGCGCGGCACGGCGCGGTTGTCGACCTGGGCATCGTGGCCGCATGCGTTCTCGGCTGCTACCTCGCCCTCGCGGAACGCCGTGTGGGCGAGCTGCCAGTAGCCGGCGCAGTCTCCGACCGCGTAGATGTGCGGCACCGTCGTGCGGCGCGCGGCATCGGCGGTGATGCCTTTGCGCGTGTCCGACAGCACACCCGTGGTCTCGAGGCCGAGACCGTCGACGACCGGCGCGCGGCCGACCGAGACGAGCATCAGGTCGCACTCGACCGACTCGCCGTCGCCGAAGTAGACGTTCAACGCGTTGCCACTCTGCTCGACCTTCGTGCACTGCTTGCCGAGCTGCAGGGCGATGCCGCGTTTGCCGAATGCCTTTGCGAGCTCCTTGCCGGCGTCCGCGTCCTCCTGCGGGATCAACGTCTCGAGCATCTCGATGACCGTCACCTCGGAGCCGAAGCGGTTGAAGATCGACGCGAACTCGGAGCCGATGATCCCGCCGCCGAGAATCACGAGCCGGCGCGGCACCTCGGTCTGGGCAAGCAGCCCGGTCGAGTCGACGCACAGGTCCGACTCGAGCCCGGGGATCAGCGGACGGATCGGATAGGAACCCGTGGCGATGATCGCGGAGCGGAACGTGACGTCCTCGCCGCCGTCGACGACGATCGTGTTCGGGCCGTTGAACCTGCCGTAGCCCTTGACCCACTCGACGCCGTTGGTCTTGAACAGCCCAGCGACGCCTCCGGTCATCTGCTTGACGACGCCCGCCTTCCACTCGTTGGCGGCTGCGAAGTCGAGCTGTGTGCCGGAGAGGCTGACTCCGAGCTTCGCGAACGTGTCGTTCGCCTGATGCAGGAAGTGCGCCGTCTGCACCCAGGCCTTCGTGGGAACGCAGCCCACGCGCAGGCACGTGCCGCCCAGCTCGGGCTCCTTCTCGATACAGGCGACCGTCGCACCCAGCTGGGCTGCGCGAATCGCTGCGGTGTAGCCACCTGGCCCACCGCCAAGAACGGCAACGTCGACTTCCATCTCAGCTCCTCAGGTTTCGCGAGTTCACAGGGCGATCGTAGCCGCCTCGATCGCGGTCAAGGTTTCCACTGCGTGGATGCCCACGAGCGAGAATCCGACGTCGGCGAGCAAACGGCTCCACTCGGCCTCGGTGCGCTCGCGGCCGCCGATCAGTACGAGCATGTGCAGGTCGAGGAGCTTCGGGACGACCGCCCCGGGGCCGGCGTCCAGCACGTTGTCGAGGATCACGAGCCGCGCGGAGTCACCCGCTGCGGTCCGGATGGCACGCAGGATGCGCCGAGCGGGCTCGTCGTCCCAGTCGTGGAGGATGTGCGAGAGCACGTACACGTCCCCGCCCGACGGCACCGCCTCGAAGAAGTCCCCGCTCACGAACGCGCAGCGATCGGCAATACCCGCGCGCTCGAAGGTCTCCCGGGCGACCGTCTCCGAATGCGGCAGATCGACGACGATCCCGCGCAGGGCCGGGTGGTTCGCGAGCAGGCCCGACAGCAGGCCACCGGTGCCGCCGCCGACATCGACGACCAGCTCGTCGCTCCACGCCACCTGCTCGAGCGACCGCAGCTTGTACGCCGAGCCGGCGGCCATGGCGCGGTTGAAGATCGCTGCCTCAGCCGGGTGCTCGCCGAGCCACTCGAAGTAGCCGCTCCCGAGCACAGCGGGAGTCGCGGCCGCGCCGGTTCGGAACGCCTGCTCCGCCCGCTCCCACACCCGGTAGTGCTCGCTCGCGAAGCTCTGCGCGATCCAGTTGACCGAGTCGGGAACCTCGGCGCGTAGGAGCTGCGACTTGGGCGTGTTCCGGACCCGGTCGCCGTCGAGCGAGAAGATCTCGAGCGCGGCGAGCGCCCGCAGGATGCGCCGGAGCGAGTCGATCGGCAGCCCGCTCTCGGCGGCGAGCTCCGAAATCGTGTCGTGCCCGTCCGCGACCAGGTCGGCGATCCCCGCCCGGGCGACGGTGCCGATGGACTGCGTGACCATGAAGCCGTAGGCGTCGGCAAGGATCGCGGCGCGTGTCTCATTCACGGCAGGAGCACGAGCTTCCCGAACTTGCCGGGCGCGGCGAAGGCCTCGTAGGCCTCCTCGGCCTGCTCCAGCGGGAACGTCGCGTGGACCGGCACGTGGATCCGACCGGACGCGAGGAGCGGGAGCACCTGTTCGCGCAGCCGGTCGACGACGAGCGCCTTGTCGTCGGCCGACCGTGAGCGCAGCGTCGAACCGTGAATCCGGCCGCGCTTGCCCATGAGAGGGCCGAAGTCGATCTCGGCGCGGCGGCCGGCGCCGGTTCCGATCACGGCGAGGCGGCCGCGAGGCGCGAGGCGCCGCACGTCTTCCGCCAGAGCCGGCCCGCCGACCAGCTCGAGGATCACGTCGTACTCGCCCTCGGGCTCGGTCGACGCGCCCAGTCCTTGGACGCGCTCCGCATTGCTGCGCACGGTGCCGGTCACCTCGGCTCCGACCGCCAGGCCGAGCTGAACCGCCGCCGTGCCGACGCCCCCGGCCGCGCCGTTCACGAGCAGGCGCTCACCGGGCGCGAGCTCGGCCTGGGTGAAGAGCGCGTCGTGGGCGGTCGCGTAGGCCTCCATCACGCCGCCGGCCTGCAGCCAGTCGAGCGCCTCCGGGACCGGAAGAGCATGCCGCGCGTCGACGACGGCCAGCTCCGCGTGCCCCCCGCCGCCGAGCAGCGCCATCACCCGCTCCCCGCTCTCCACGACCTCGCCGGCGCATTCGAGTCCCGGCACGTCGACCGGAGCTCCCGGCGGTGGCGGATAGTGGCCGGCTCGCTGCATCAGGTCGGCGTTGTTGAGGCCCGCTGCGCGGACGCGAATCAGAAGCTCGCCGTCGCCGGCGACGAGGTCGGAACGCTCCTCGATCTCGAGGCGTCCGTCGCGGATGACCGCGGCCTTCACAGGTCGCGGCGCATGACGAGCCCGCCCTCGTGTTCCCGCACCGCCTCGAACCCGTGCCGTTCATAGAAGGCGACGGCGGGCGATTCGGACTCGACCGAGAGCGAGACCGTCCGGTGGCCCTGCTCGCGCGCTCCGTGGAGCAGCGCTTCGAACAGCTCCCGCCCGACGCCGTGCCGGCGCCGCGAGGGGACGATCGAGATCGTCAGCTCGGGCGTGCGCTCGTCGACGAAGCCGTACCCGGGACTGTCGGCGGAGAAGAGGCGGAGCCACGCGGCCCCGACGCGGTGACCTGTCTCGGTCGCCATCAGCGAGAAGTCACCGGCACGACCCCAGTTGTCGACGTACCGCGTCAGTGGGATCTCGGCCTCGAACTGATTCACCCGCCACGCATAGGCGTGCGCGAGCATCGAGCGCATGAAAGGGACGTCCGCGTGCGAGCCTTTGCGGATCATCGCCGCCGTCACAGGGCGAGCGCGGGATCCTCGACGAACTGTTTCACCGTGCGCAGGAAGTCGGCGCCCGCTGCGCCGTCCACGGCCCGGTGGTCGACGGTCAGCGTCATCGCCATCATCGGCCGCGCCTCGATCGTCCCGTCACGTACGACGGGCGTGTCGATGGTCGCGCCGACGGCGAGGATCGCCGCCTGTGGTGGGTTCAGCACCGCGACGAACTGCTCGATGCCGAACATGCCGAGGTTCGAGATCGTGAAGGTGCCGTCTTCGAGATCCTGCGTCGTCAGCTTGTTGTCGCGCGAGCGTCCGACGATGTCGCCGCGCGCCACGGCGACCTGGGCGAGCGTCTGCTGCTCGACCGAGCGGATGACCGGGACGACGAGCCCCTGCGGCGCCGCGACGGCGATGCCGATGTTCGCGGTCGGGAAGCGAAGCAGCGCGTCCTCCGCGTACTGGACGTTGACGTCGGGATGCCGCATCAGCGCCTGAGCGCACAACTTCGCGAGCAGGTCGGTGACGGTGATGCGCACGTCCGGGTTCAGCTCCCGCGCCCGCGCGACGAGCTCGTTGGCGCGCGTCATGTCGGCGCTGACCGTGAGCTGGAAGACCGGCGCCTGCCAGGCGGCGGTCAGCCGGCGGGCGATCGTCTTGCGGATGCTGGTCAGCGGGACCGCTTCAACCTCGCCCTTGTGCCAAGTTGGCACAAGCTTGGGTTCGGCCACCGCGCCGCCGCGCTCGACGTCCTCCGCGACGATGCGGCCGTCCGGGCCCGTGCCGGTGAGTGAGGCGAGGTCGACGCCGCGCTCGCGCGCGATCCGCCGCGCGAGCGGCGAGGCTTTGATGCGCGTGTCGCTGCCGTTCGACGAGGCGCGGCTCGGCTCCGGCACCGGAGCGGCGTCGGGCTCCTTGGCCGGAGCAGGCTCCTTCGCGGGGGCGGCGGGCGCCGGAGCGGCGTCCGCGACCTCCTCACCCTGAGCGCCGATCCAGCCGATCGTCTGGCCGACCGGCGCTTCCCCTTCGGGGAGCGAGATCTTCAGCAGGACGCCCTCGTAGTCGGACTCGACCTCCTGCGTGACCTTGTCGGTGTCGATCTCGAACAGCGGCTCGCCCTTCGCGACGGCGTCGCCCTCGGACTTGAGCCACTTCGTGATCGTTCCGGCCTCCATACCCTGGCCGAGCCGCGGGAGCTTGACCTCGCTCGCCATGGACGGAGCCTACTTGCCCACCGTGCGCTTGATCGCGGCGAGCACGTCCTCCGCGTGCGGCACGACGTATTGCTCCATCACCGGCGCGAACGCGAGCGGCGCGAACTTGGAGCCGACGCGCTCGATCGGCGCGTCGAGATAGTCGAACGCCTGGTACTGGAGCACGGCCGCCACCTCGGCGCCGAAGCCCATCCGCGTCACGGCCTCGTGGGCGACGACGACGCGGTTCGTCTTCTTGACCGACGCGACGAGCGCCTCTTCGTCGAGCGGCTGCAGCGTGCGCGGGTCGATCACCTCGACGGACAGGCCCTCCTCGTCGGCGGCACGCTGCGCAGCCTCGAGCGACAGGTGCACGAGCGGCCCCATCGCGATCACGGTCACGTCCGTTCCCTCGCGCATCGTGCGCGCCTTCCCGAGCGGGATCGGCTCGAGCTCGTCAGGGACCTCTCCCTTGACCGGATAGAGCAGCCGGTGCTCGAAGAAGACGACCGGGTTGTCGTCGTAGATCGCCGTCCAGAGGAGGCCGCGGACATCTTCGGGCGTCGAGGGAAACGCGACCTTGAGCCCCGGGATGTGGACGAGCCACGCCTCGAGCTGCTGCGCGTGCTGGGCGCCCGGCGACCAGCCGGCGCCGCCCTGCGTGCGGATCGTCAGCGGGATCTTCAGCTGGCCGCCCGACATGTAGCGGTGCTTCGCGGCCTGGTTGACGATCTGCTCGAGCGAGAGCGTGAGGAAGTCCTCGTACATGATCTCGACGATCGGGCGCATGCCCGCCATCGCGGCGCCGATTCCGGCACCGACGATCGCCATCTCGGAGATCGGCGTGTTGCGCACGCGCTCCGGGCCGAACTCGTCGAGCAGGCCCTGGGTGACCGCCATCGACCCGCCCATCTCCGCGATGTCCTCGCCCATGATGAAGACGTCGCTGTCGTGCTCCATCGCCCGGCGCAGCGCGTCGCGCACGGCCTCGCGGTAGGTCAGCTCAGGCATAGACGTTCTTCAGCGCATCCTCGGGCTGAGGATCGGTCCCGTTCTGCGCGAACTCGAGCGCCGCGTCGACGGTGTCGTGGGCGAGGTCGTCGAACGCTGCGAACTCGTCGTCCGAGAGACCGAGCCGCTCGCGCAGGTGGACGATCGGATCGTCGGCGGCAGCCTGCTCGCGGTCCTCCTTCGAGCGGTACACCTGCGGGTCGCCGATGAAGTGGCCGTGCATGCGGCGCGTCTCGACGTCGAGGAAGACGGGGCCCTGGCCCGAGCGCGCGTAGTCGAGCGCGTCGACTGCCGCCTCGTAGACGGCTTGCACGTCCTGCCCGTCGACCTTCATCGACCGCATGTCGTACGCGAGCGCGCGCTTCGACATGTCGTCCCAGACCGGCGAGTGCTGCCAGCCCGGCGTCGACTCGGCCCAGTGGTTGTTCTCGCAGACGAAAACCGTCTTCGTCTTCCAGAGCTGCGCCAGGTTGAGCGACTCGTGGAAGGTGCCGATGTTCGTCGCGCCGTCGCCGAAGAAGGCGAGCGCGACGCGCGGCTCGTTGCGCAGCTTGAACGCGAGCCCGGCGCCGGTGACGGCGGGCAGGCCGCCGCCGATGACGGCGTTCGCGCCGTAGTTGCCGCGCGCGACGTCGTACAGGTGCATCGAGCCGCCGTAGCCGCGCGAGCAGCCCTCGATCTTGCCGTAGAGCTCCGCCATGACGTTGTTCGGGTGCGTCCCGCGCGCGAGCGTGTGCCCGTGGGCGCGGTGCGTGGAGGCGAAGACGTCGTCTTCCTCCATCGCGGCGCAGACACCGACGGCGACGGCCTCCTGGCCGATCGCGACATGCAGGAATCCGGGAAGGTCGCCGGCGCGGAAACGCTCCTCGACCTTCTCCTCGAACCGGCGGATCAGGAGCATGCCGTGCAGGAAGTCGCGCAGCGTGTCCTCGGTGACGACGGCGCCCTTTTCGACCTTGGCCATAGCGCGGGCAGTGTACGTTTCGAACCATGAACCTCGCGGAGCAGTGGAAGACACTTGGATCCGAACTGCCGGAGGGTTGGGGACGCGCGGAACTGCGTCTCGAACTGCGCGACGAAGGCACCGCGGCGGAGGCTGCCGGGCTCATGGGACCTGCACAGCCGTACCGCGCGAAGCCGACCGTACTGCGCTTCGCGTCGGCTCTGGACGGGAGCGCGCTGAGCCCGGACAACGTCGTACGCCTGCTGCGACGGCTCGACAACGCAAGAATCGGCGGCACGCTCACGCTGGCAGGCTCCGGCCAGGCGGCGGTCCGCGTCGAGCCCGAGGTGACGCCGCTCGCCGAATCCTGGCGCCGGGCGCTCGCCGGCCTGCCTGCGGATTGGAGCGATCTGCTCTGCGAGCTCGAGTTGCTCTCGACCGATTACATCGAGCCGGCGGCGGTGCTTTGTATCCAGATGAATCCGCGCCGCGACGGAAATCGCGCCGCGTTGCGCTTCCGGGCGGCCCGGCAGGCGGGCTACGGGGTCTCGCCGCAGATGGCCGGCCGCTGCTTCGAGCGCTGCGACGAGGCGGACATTCGCGGCTCGATCACCGTGCTGCGCGTCCTCTCCGACACGAAGCTCGTGGCGACGCAGGGCCCGGTCTGGATGCTGGCCGGCAAGACCGTCTGATGGCGACGCCGGTCTCGTGGCTGCTCGTCGAGCCCGGCTGGCGCGTCGAGGCGGCCGACGGCACCGAGATCGGGCGCGTCGAGGAGGTCACGGGCGACTCGGGCGCCGACATCTTCGACGGCCTCTCGATCGCCTCGAGCCTGTTCGCTCATCCGCAGTACGTCCCGGCCGAGCAGGTCGGCGAGATCGTCGACGGTCGCGTTCGCCTGACGCTCGACCGCGCTGCGCTGGCAGGTCTCGCCGAGTTCAAGGAGCCGCCGGAGCAGGTCGACGTCGAGCCCGACAAGGCGTCGATCGTGCAGCGAGCCGAGACGAAGGCAGCACCTCCGGTCGAACGAGCGGAGCGCGTCGGGCTCGTCCGGCGCGCACTCGAGTGGCTCGGCATCTCGGGTCGGCGCTGATCGACGCCCTCGCACTCGCAGCAGCCGTTCGCGCAGGGGAGGTGTCCCCGCGCGAGCTCGTCGACGCGGCGATCGGACGCATCGAGGCGGCCGATCCCGAGCTGAACTTCCTCGTCACGGATTGCTTCGAGCAGGCGCGCGCGACGACCCCCGCCGACGGCCCGTTCGCCGGCGTGCCGATGCTGGTCAAGGATCTGACCGAGACCGCGGGCGTCCGCACGACGTTCTCGTCGCGCGCGTTCGCCGACTACGTGCCGCTGAACGACGCCGCGGTCGTGCGGCGCATGAAGGAGGCCGGGTTCATCGTCCTCGGCAAGTCGAACACGCCCGAGTTCGGCATCACCTGCGTCACGGAGTCGGACCTGAACGGCGCGTGCCGCAACCCGTGGGACACGTCGCGGACACCGGGAGGCTCGTCGGGCGGCGCCGCGGCCGCGGTCGCGTCGGGGGCGCTGCCGCTCGCACACGGCTCCGACGGCGGCGGCTCGGTACGGATCCCGGCCACGTGCTGCGGCCTCTTCGGGCTCAAGCCTTCGCGCGGGCGGGTCTCCCCCGCACCGTTCACGAGCGGCTCGCTCGAGCTCTCGCAGAGCGGCCCGCTCTCGGTGACGGTGCGCGACGCGGCAGCGTTCCTCGACGCGATCGCCGGCTACGAGAGCGGCGACGCGCACTGGGCGCCGCCGCCCGAGCGCCCGTTCCTCGACGAGGTCGGCGCGGATCCGGGCCGGCTGCGGATCGCCTTCACGGCCGAGCCGGCGATCCCGTACGACGTCGACGCACGACTCGTCCAGGCAACGCGCGATGCTGCCGACGCGCTGGCTCAGCTCGGCCACGACGTCGTCGAGCGCACGCCGCCGTGGACCGATCCCCTTGCTCTCGCCGCGTTCGCGAAGATGTGGCAGATCACGCCGGCGCTCTACCCGGTGCGCGACGAGTCGCTGTTGATGCCGCTGAACCGCGCCCTGGCAGCCGCGGCGCGCGAGACGTCGAGCGTGATCTTCGGCCAGGCGGTGCTCGCCCTCCAGCGTCTGGCGCGGACGACCGTCACGTTCTGGGACGACTTCGACGTCGTCCTGACGCCCGGTCTGGCCATGCTGCCGGTCGAGATCGGCTGGATCTTCGAGCCGGACGACCCGTGGGAGCAGTTCGCGCGCGGCGGCGAGTTCACGCCGTTCACGCCGATCATCAACCTGACCGGCCAGCCGGCGGCGGCAGTGCCGTGGACGGTCGTCGACGGGCTGCCCGCCGGGATCCAGCTGATCGGGCCGCCCGCCGGCGAAGCGCTGCTGATCCGGCTCGCCTCGCAGCTCGAGGCGGCGCATCCCTGGGCCGACCGGCTACCCGATCGGTTCGCGAACACCCAACCGCCGCAGAGCTGACCCCGGACGGTTACGTTCCCCGGGGTGAACACCGTGGCGAAGAAGATGGGGGTTCGCGACTCGGCGCAAGAAGTCGTCGACCAGGGCACGCTGCTCGCGAACAAGGCTGCCGATGATCTCAAGCGTCAGGGGCAGGAACTCGGCATCGGCGTCGGCTACGGCGCGGGCGCCCTGGTGCTCGCGATCTATGCGATCGGATTCCTACTCGCGACGATCGCGGTCGCACTCGACCTCGCACTCCCTCTGTGGCTCTCGCTGCTGATCGTGACGCTGATGCTCGTCCTGGTCGCCGCCGTCCTCGTGTGGCTCGCCCGCCGTCAGTTCGAGAAGGGAACCCCGACCATGCCGGTGCAGCAAGCCGACCGTGACCGCCTCGGGAAGTCGATCGAACATCTGAAGGACGAGCTCGCACGAGCGGCGAAGCTGCGGACCCGTGTTCCGATCGCGGCCGCCGCCGCGGGCTTCGTGCTGGGCGGCGGCATCCGCGGCGTGGCGCGCCTCGTGCGCCGCCGCTAGGCGGACGGAGACCCAGCTTGTGCCAAGTTGGCACTAGCTGGGGTCGGGGCGCTAGGCGCGCAGCTCCGCGCCGAACTGCTCCGCCAGCGCGTCGACGATCGCGCCCCGCAGCTGCGCTGCGTCTTCGTCGGTCAGCGTCCGGTCGGGCGACTGGAAAGCGACCGAGAACGCGACGGACTTGCGGCCGGCCGGAACCGGCTCGCCGCGATAGACGTCGAACACGCGCACGTCGGCGAGCTCCGCTCCCGCCGCGGCTTGCGCGGCGGCGACGATCGCGCCTGCCTCGACGTCCTCGGCGACGACGACGGCGATGTCCTGGCGGACCGCGGGGTACGTGATCACGTCGCGGTAGGTGACCGGATCGTGGCTTCGCTCGAACAGCTCCTCGAGGTCGAGCTCGAACGCGCACCACGTGCCCTCGAGCACGCGCGGATGCAGCTCACCCACGACACCCTCGCCGGTCGACGCGGTCTTGCCGGGGTGGAAGAGCCGATCCTCTGCACGCACGAACGACGGCTCGACCTTCAGAGCCTCGTAGAGCGTCTCGACGACGCCCTTGCCGTGCAGGAAGTCGCCCTCGGCGACCGCGGCCACCCGCATGCGCTCGCGCGGGAACTCGCCGTCGGGAAGGTAGACGCGGGCGATCTCGAAGAGTGCGATGCGATCCGCGCCTGCGTCGCGATTGCGGACCGCCGCCTCCACGAGGCTCGGGAGCAGACGGGTGCGCAGGGCCGTCAGCTCGACGCTGATCGGCTCGAGCAGGTTCCACGTCGTCTCGTCGGCGGGCCGCAGGCTCGGCGTATACGTCTCGGCGAACCCGAGGCCGACGAGCGTCTCCTCGACGCGCCGGCGGAGGCGCTGGCTCGTCGTCAGCGTCCCGAACATCGCGCGCCGCTGCGGCAGGGTGAACGGGACGTCCTCGAGCCGGAAGCGCGCGATCTCCTCGACGACGTCGATCTCCCGGGTCACGTCGCGTGCCCGCCAGCGTCGGGACGGCGACGTCGTCGGCGCGTTCCTCGAAGCCGAGCCGGCCAAGGAGGGCGTACTGGTCGCCCGGTGGCGTCTCGATCCCGATCACCGCATCGGCCCGGTCCGGGCGGAAGCGGACGACCGCCCGCTCGGGCAGCTCTCCGTGGGCGTCGGTGTGCGCGGTCCAGCGCGCACCCGTCAGCTCGAGGAGCAGGTCGGTCGCGAGGTTCGCGGCAGGCCCCGCGAGGTGCGGGTCGACGCCCTTCTCCCAGCGGTTCGACCCCTCGGTGCGCAAGCGCAGGCGCTCGCTCGTGCGGAAGAGCCCGTACGGCTCGAAGTTGGCCGCCTCGAGCAGCACCGTTCGCGTCGTCTCGCCGATCTCGGTCTCCTCGCCGCCCATGATCCCGGCGAGGGCGATCGCCCGATCCGCGTCGGCGATCAGCAGGTCGTCCTGCGTCAGATCGCGGTCGACCCCGTCGAGCGTGCGGAGCCGTTCGCCCGAGCGTGCGCGCCGCACGACGATCCGTCCCTCGTGGAGGGTCGAGTGGTCGAAGGCATGGAGCGGGTTGCCGAGTGCGAGCATCACGTAGTTCGTCACGTCGACGACGTTCGAGATCGGGCGCATCCCCGCCGCCAGCAGACGCGCCTTCAGCCAGACCGGCGAGGGTGCGATCTCGACGTCCTCGAACAGCCGGCCCACGTAGCGCGGGCAGCCCGCGTAGTCCTCGATCTCGATCGCGACTCGGCCGTCCGGGACCTGACCGCTCGCCCGGCCGCCGGGCTGCTCGGAGAGCGGCAGGTCGAAGAGAGCCGCGATCTCCCTGGCGATCCCGTAGACCGACAGGAGGTCGGGGCGGTTGCCCGTCGACTCGACGAGCAGCACCTCGTCGGCGAGGGGCAGCACGTCTGCGAGCGGCGTCCCGGGCTCCGTCCCGTCGGCGAGCAGCATGATGCCGGCGTGGTCCTGGCCGAGGTCGACCTCGTCCTCGGCGAGGATCATCCCGTCCGACGTCTCGCCGCGGACCTTGCGGCGCTCGAGCGTGACGCCGTTCGGCAGCACCGCGCCCGGCAGCGCGACCGCCACCGTCGCGCCGGCCCCGAAGTTCCAGGCGCCGCAGACGATCGAGCGCGGCTCACCGTCGCCGACGTCGACCTGCGTCAACTGCAACCGGTCGGCGTTCGGGTGCTTGACGGCTTCGAGGACCGTGCCGACGCGGAACAGCTCGAGGTTTCCGTTCGCGTCCGAGACGCCGCGGCGCTCGAGCCCCTCGACCTCGGCCGACGCGACCGAGAAGCGGGTCGCGAGCTCCGCGAGCGGCATCTCGATCGGCACGTACTCACGCAGCCAGCTGATCGGGACCCGCATCAGAACTGCCTCAGCACGCGGAGGTCGCCCTCCCAGAGGGCGCGGATGTCGGGAATGTCGTGCCGCAGCTGCGCCGTGCGCTCGAGCCCACAGCCGAACGCGAAGCCGCTCCAGACATCGGGATCCAGTCCGACGTTCTCGAAGACGCGCGGGTCGACCATGCCGGCGCCGCCCATCTCGATCCAGCCGCTGAACTTGCATGTGCGGCAGCCGCTGCCGCCGCAGATCCCGCACGACACGTCGGGCTCGATCGAGGGTTCCGTGAACGGGAAGTAGTGGGTGCGGAAGCGAACGCGCCGGTCGGGCCCGTACAGCTGCCGCATCACGTGCAGCAGCGTCCCCTTCAGGTCGGCGAGCGTGAGGCCGCGGTCGACGGCCAGCCCCTCGAACTGGTGGAAGATCGGGTACCGGGTCGCAGTGATCGCGTCGCGGCGATACACGCGCCCGATCGAGACCATGTAGATCGGCGGCCGGCCCGCTTCGAGCGCGTGGATCTGCGAGGGGCTCGTCTCGGTTCGGAGAACGTGCGTGTCGTCGAAGAAGAAGGTGTCGCGCGGCGAGCGCGCCGCGTGCGTCTGCTCGAACGCGAGCTTGTCGAAGTTGTACTCCAGGTTCTCGACCTCGCGGTCGTCTCGCACCTCGTAGCCGAGGCCGAGGAACGCGTCCTCGACCATCCGGCGCACCTGCGTGATCGGGTGCAGGTGTCCGAGCGGGAGCTGCTCGCCGGGGAGCGTCACGTCGACGACCTCGTCGCGCAGGCGCCGGTCGAGCTCGGCGTCTGCCAGCTCGCGCACCCGGGCGTCGGTCGACTCTTCGAGCCGGGTGCGGATCCCGTTCAGGAGCATCCCGCTCTCGCGGTCGCGCACGCCGCGAAGTGCCTGCACCAGCTCGGATTTGCGGCCGAGGAAGCGAATGCGTGCCTCGTCGAGCTCGGCCTCGCTTCCGGCTGCGCCGATCGCGCCGAGCGCTTCCTCCTCGTACGCGGGCCAGTTCACCGCGGCGACACTATCCAAGGTTCCTCCTTCGGTTGACGGGTCCGGGTCAGGCCCCGGTGACCGGCCGAAGGTGCTAGCGCACGCCGCGGCCCGACCACCGGGGCCGCATAAAGATCGCCGCGCGCTGCAGTTGCATCGGTAGAAAGCATAGACGGCAACTTCCAGCTGAGCGAAGCGACCCGAGCCCCGTCGGCCACAAGTGGGCCGAACGCCTGCCAGGGTCGCGGCGGTCAGTCGATCGTGCGCAGGAAGGCCTCCACCGTCTCCAGGAACCGCTCGGGCTCCTCGACGTGCGGCATGTGACTCGACTCCTCGAAGATTGACCATTCCGAGCCGGGGATGCGGTCGTGGATCGTTCCGACGATGAGCGGCGTCGCCTCGTCGTAGCGGCCCGAGACGAGCAGGGTCGGAGTCGTGATCTCGCCGAGTCGCTCGGTGATGTCCCAGCCGGTCAGCGTGCCGATCACGTGGAACTCGCTCGGGCCGTTCATGGTGTGGTAGACGGTCGGGTTGGCCGCGATCTGCGCGAAGCTCCGCTGGACGCAGTCGGGCATCGGCACCCGGCACACGTGGCGCGCATAGAAGACGTCTACGGCGGCCTCGTACTCGGGGTCGTCCGTCGTGCCGGCCTCTTCGTGCCGGGTCAATGTCTCTTGCACTTCTTGCGACAGGTCCGCCCGCAGGCGGTTCGCTTCCGAGACCCAGAGCGTCATGCTTGCCGGCGAGTTGGCCACAACCATCCCCTTCAGCCCGGGCGGATGGTCGAGGGCGTGCTCCATCGCGAGCATCCCACCCCACGACTGCCCGACGACGGCGTACCGATCGGCGATCCCGAGCCGGCGCGTGAGCTCGACCAGCTCGTCCTTGAAGAGCTGAGGCGTCCAGAAGTCGGCCGGCGCTTCGGGCAAGAGCTCGCTCTTTCCGCAGCCGAGCTGGTCGTAGAGGACGCAGGCGCGGCCGGACCGGCTCAGGTCGGCGATCGGCTCGCAGTAGTCGTGAGCCGCGCCGGGGCCGCCGTGGCAGATCACGACCGGCGTCTGCGCAGCCTCCGGGTCGAGCTCGCCGACGATCCGATACCAGGTCTCGTGGCCATCCCAGTCCATCGTCCCTTCGCTGTTTGTCATCTCAGCCTCCTCCGGGTCGTCGGATCGCCTCTGCCGAGCGGGTGGTGACAGGCGGCAGCGTGCTGGTCGCCGTAGCTGGTGAGCGTGGGCTGCTCGGTGCGGCAGATGTCGGTTGCGTACCGACAGCGGGGGTGGAACCGGCAGCCACTCGGTGGATGGATCGGGCTCGGCACCTCGCCCTCGAGCACGATCCGCGCACGAGGAGGCCTGCCGTTCGAGTCGTCCGTCTGGATCTCGGGGATCGCGGACAGAAGCGCCTCGGAGTACGGGTGGATCGGGCGCTCGAAGAGCTCGTCGACCGGGGCCGACTCGACGACCACTCCCAAGTACATCACGGCGATCCGGTCGGACACGTGGCGGACGACGCCGAGATCGTGCGCGATGAACACGTAGGTGAGCTCGAACTCGTCCTGCAGGTCGTCCAGCAGGTTCACGACCTGTGCCTGGATCGAGACGTCGAGCGCCGAGACCGGTTCGTCGGCGACGATCAGACGCGGGCTCAGCGCGAGGGCGCGGGCGACTCCGATGCGCTGTCGCTGACCCCCCGAGAACTCGTGGGGATAGCGGTTGACGTGGTCTGCCGACAGGCCGACGACCTCGAGCAGACCCTGCACGCGCTCGCGCACGTCGCCGCGCGAGCCCTCCCGGTGGATGTGGAACGGGTCGCCGACGATCTGGCCCACACGCTTGCGTGGATTGAGCGACGCGTACGGGTCCTGGAAGATCATCTGCATCTGGCGGCGGAACGGCCGCAACTCGCGCCGCGACAACGACGTGATGTCGGTGCCGTCGAAGTGGATCGTCCCGCTGGTCGGCTCGTGCAGCCGCACCAGGAGTCGGCCCAGGGTCGACTTCCCGCAGCCCGACTCGCCGACGATGCCGAGGGTCTCGCCGCGCCGGACCTCGAGCGAGACGCCGTCGACTGCGTGGACGTACTCGCGGACCCCGCGGCGGACGGAGGTCGACCGTACAGGGAAGTGCTTGACGAGGTCGACCGCCTCGAGGAGCACCGGGGCAGGTCCGCTCACCGTCATGCGCTTTCCCGTTCCGACTCTCCGGCGAGCGATGCGGCCCGGAGCGCCGGCCGCACCGCGGGGGCGAGATGGCAGGCGTCCCGATGGCCGGGGCCGACCCGTTCGAGCAGCTCCGGCCGCGTCGAGCAGAGCTCGAAGCTGTGCGGGCAGCGGGGCGCAAAGCGGCAGCCGTCCTCGCGAGCCAGAGGAGAGGGCGGCGCGCCCGGGATCGCTGCGAGCCGATGGACGCGCGGCCGGTCGACGCGCGGGATCGAGCCGAGCAGCCCCCAGGTGTAGGGATGCTGCGTGTCGCGGAAGATCGCCGACTTCGAGCCCTCCTCGACCACCCGGCCCGCGTACATCACCACGATGCGCTCGGCGAGATCGGCGACGACCCCCATGTCGTGGGTGATGATCAGAATCGACGAGCCGAACTCGCTCTTGAGGCGTTTCATCAGCTCGAGGATCTGCGCCTGGATCGTGACGTCGAGCGCAGTCGTCGGCTCGTCCGCGATCAGAAGCGACGGGCTGCACGAGAGCGCCATCGCGATCATCACCCGCTGCCGCATCCCGCCCGAGAACTGGTGCGGGTAGTCGTCCACACGACGGTCGGGGTTTGAGATGCCGACCGCTTCGAGGAGCTCGACAGCCCGCCGGTTCGCCTGTCGCCTGGTCAGCTCCTGGTGCGCGCGGAGCTGCTCCGCGATCTGCCAGCCGACGCTGTAGACGGGCGTCAACGCGGTCATCGGATCCTGGAAGATCATCGCGATCTCGCCGCCGCGGATCGCCCGCATCTCGCTGGAGGAGAGCTTCATCAGGTCTCTTCCGCGGAGGAGCACCTCTCCCTCGATCATCGCGTTCGGATCCCGGATCAGCCGCATCACGGCCATCACCGAAACGGTCTTGCCCGACCCCGACTCGCCCACGATGCCGAGCACCTCGCCGGCGCCGATCGTCAGCGAGAGACCGTCCACTGCCTGCAGGACGCCGTCCTCGGTCCGGAAGGAGACCCGCAGGTCGCGCACCTCCAGCAGGGGCACGGACGGGCTCTCAGGCACGGCGCACCCGCGGGTCGAGCCCGGCGTAGAAGAGGTCGACGACCGCGTTCGCGACGACGACGAAGAACGCGGCGTACATCACCGTGGCCATGATCACCGGCAGGTCGAAGTTCTGGAGCGACTGATAGGTCAGCCAGCCGATCCCGTGCAGGCCGAACACCACCTCCGTGAGGAGTGCGGCGCCGCCGACCAGCGCGCCGAAATCGAGCCCGAAGAGGCTGACGTAGGCGAGCATCGAGGTGCGGAGCGAGTGGCGGAGCAGGACGCGCCTTCCGGTCAGCCCCTTGGCGTGCGCCGTGCGGACGTAGTCCTGGCTCTGAGACTCGATCAGGCTCGAGCGGAGTACGCGCGCGTAGATCCCGATGTAGAGGATCGACAGGGTGATCCACGGCAGGATCAGCGCCTTGAACCAGCCGACGGGCGACACCGTGAACGGGACGTAGCCGAGCGGCGGCACCCACGAGAACAGGAAGGTGTCGTGGAAGCGGCTCTGGCTGGCGAGGTTGACCATCTCCCCGAGCCAGAAGACCGGCATCGAGATCCCGATCAGCCCGAGGATCATCACTCCGGCGTCGACCGGGGTGCCGCGGTACACGGCCGCGATGAGGCCCATCGCGACGCTGAAGATCAGCCAGATCACCGACGCGCCGAGCACGAGGGAGAGGGTCACCGGGATCGCCTCGGTGATCTGCGGCCACACCCTGGCGCCGCGGTTCACGTAAGAGGTGAGGTCACGCGAGATGAAGAGCTTCTTCATCAGGATCACGTACTGGACCGGCTTCGGCCTGTCGAGCCCGAAGTCGTGGCGCACCTGCTGCAGCGTCTGCTGGTCGGCCTCGCGTCCGGCGATGCGCGCGGCCGGGTCGACCCCCGGGGTGGCGAAGAAGATCAGGAACACGAGCACGCTGATCGCGAACAGAACGAAGACCATCGAGGCGGTCCTGAAGAGGATGAAGCGGGCCATCAGGCGGGGCCCCGGTGCTTGGCGCGCGGGTCGAGCGCGTCGCGGATACCGTCACCGAAGATGTTCAGGGCGAGCACGGTGAGCACGATCGCGAGCCCCGGCGCGAGCGCCACGACGGGTCTCGTGTAGAGGAGCCCTTGCCCGTCGTTGATGATCGTCCCCCAGCTCGCGTCCGGCGGTTGGACGCCGATCGAGAGGAACGAGAGGGCCGCCTCCGTGAGCATCGCGAGCGCGATCATGATCGGGATCAACACGATCACCGTGGTCGTCACGTTCGGGAGGATCTCCCTCCAGAGCAGCCGCCAGTCGGAGGCGCCCAGCCCTTCCGCGGCCTCGACGAACTCGCGCCGGCGGAGCGAGAGCACCTCGCCGCGGATCGGCCTCGCGACATACGGGATGTAGACGATCCCGATGATGAGGATCGGTAGCGCAAGGCTCCCTGCCTGGATGCTGACCGGCCCGAGCGAGAGGCCGCCCGACGTGAGGAGGACCGTCGAGAGGCAGATCGCGAGCAGGTAGACGGGGAATGCCCAGACGACGTCGAGACCGCGCGCGAGGATCCCGTCGGTGAGCCCGCCGAAGAATCCCGCGATGATCGCGATCACGGTTGCGAGCACGCAGGTCAGGAGCGCGGCCGCGATGCCGATCATCAGCGAGTTGCGGCCACCGTAGAGCAGCCTGGCCGCGACGTCGCGGCCCTGGGAGTCGGCGCCGAGGAAGTAATGGGCCGGGTCCCACGTCGGCCCGATCGGGGTCACGCCGAGCCCGAGCCCGCCGGAGGTCTCCTGCATCACCGGCACCGTCTTCCCGTTCACGACCGTCGTGCCGTTGAGGTTCGACCGGAACGGGTCGGTATGGGCGATGTCGTGGGCGTAGATCGGCGCGGCGAGGCAGACGAGCACGATCAGCAGGAAGAGGCCGAGCGCGACGAGCGCGATCCGGTTCCGCATCAGCCGGCGCCGGGCGAGCACCCACGGGCCGGCGCCCGGCGACGCCAGTCGCCGCCGGCTCCGCCGGCGGCACCCCCCCGACGACGGCCTCGGTCACAGGTCGCTGAGCGAGCGGGGGCCGGGCGCGTGCCCGGCCCCCGCCTGGTTTCCTACTTGACCCACGACTGGTCGACCAGCCAGTAGAACTGCTTGCTGAAGGTGAAGTTGCCGACCCGCTTCGAGACGAAGTCGAGGTGCTTCGGCGTGAACAGCGTGGCCATCGGGGCCTGGTCGGTCACCTCCTTGTCGATCTTCGCCCACTGGACGTTCGCGGCCGACTCGTTCACGACCGCGGTGTTGAGAGCCTTGTGCATCTGGTCGTTGATCGGCTTGTCGCACCAACCCGAGAAGTTGATGCTCGAGTCGCTGCCCGGGTGGAAAGACTCGCAGCCGAACAGGATGTAGAGGAAGTCCGAGGCAGCGGGATAGTCCTGGTACCACTGCTGGACCTGGATCTGCACCTTGTTCTTCGTGTTCTGCCCGTAGGTGAAGAAGATGTTCCCGGAGATCGGCTTGACGGTCGCCTTGTAGCCGATCGAGTTGAGCACGCTCTGGAGGTACACCCCCATCGCCTTGTTCACCTCGTCGTCCGAGCTCACGACCGCGACCTTCTGCCCGGCTGTGCCAGACGCCTTGACGAGCGCCTTCGCCTTCGCGAGGTCGGGGGCGGACCAGGTCGTGCCCGGGTTCTTGGTGTATGGACAGTAGGGCTTGTAACCCGGGAAGGCGGGCGGCAGCACCTGGCATGACGGCGTCGCGAGCTTCGGGCCGCCGAAGATCTTGACGGCGGCGTTGCGGTCGATCGCGTAGTTCACCGCCTGGCGGGCCTTCAGGTTGTTGAACGGCGGGATGTTGACGTTCATCGGTGCGTACCAGAACGCCGTCAACGGGGTGACGTGCACCTGGCTCGCGTACTTCGAGCCCATCTCGCCGAGGCGGTCGGCGGGTGCGTTCTCGTACGACCAGTCCGCCTGTCCGTTCTCGACCGCGGTGATTTGCGATTCGACCGTCAAGCCGAAGGACTGGATGATCTCGTCCGGATAGCCCGCAGGCTGCGCAGCCTGCGACCACTGCTTGAAGTACGGGTTCCGCTTCATCACGAGCTGCTTGTTCGGGTCGTAGGATGCGAAGTAGTACGCGCCCGTGCCCGGCAGCGGCTTGGTGCCGACGTCCTTCGGCGGGCTGTCCGCCGGGACGATGCTCGCGAAGGGGACGGCGAGCTTGTACTTGAATTCCGAGTCGGGTTCGACGAGGTTGATCGTGATCGTGTTGGTCGCGTTGTTCGCGACCACGCCGCCCTTGAGCGTGCAGGTTGCCGGGGTCTTGTTGCAAGCGGTCGCGCCGACGATCCCCGCGTAGAACGACCCCGCATTCGGGCCCTTCACCTTGTAGATCCGCTGGAACGAGGCGACGACGTCCTTCGGAGTAACGGTCTTGCCGTTGGAGAACTTGATCCCCTTGCGCAGGTGGAACACCCATTTCTTACCGCCGTTCGTCGGCGTCGGCAGGTTCGAGGCGAGGTCCGGCACGACGTTGAAGGCAGCGCTGCCGCCGGCTTTCTGGAAGGCGACGAGCCCGTCGTAGGTCGCCTGGAAGAGCTGCCAGTACTGAAGGGTGTAGTTGACCTGTGGATCGATCGTGCCGCCGGCCGCCTTCGCCAGGAGCTTGAGCGTGCCGCCGCGATGGTCCTGTAAGGCGGCGGTGCGACTTGCCCGCTGCGGGGCGGTGCCGGAACTGAAGCCGGTTGCGGCGGCCAACAGCGCGATCAGGCACAACGCGAGGAACGTCGTCGTCGTCGTCCGTCTCAAGTCTCCTCCTTAGGTGCGACAGCCACCTAGCTGGGTGGTCGGATGGCTCCCGTCGTCTACAGGATGCGGCGGGGGAAACGGCCCACGCTCACGTTCCCGAAACCCGCGGCGGGGCCGCGAGTATACCCCTGGCAGGCCGCGTTTTTGAACGCATGGCGAGGCCGATTCTCGGCCGCTCGACGGCCGATGTCTCGAAGACGGCATCTGTCCTTCTGCGATCCAGGGAGCCCGAAAGACGATCCTTACGCGCGCTCGAGGATCTCCTCCAGCGAGCGCGCCGCGAGGCCGGCGGTCGTAATTGCGGAAATGCCGATGACCGCTTCCTGCTCGCGCGTCAGGGGTAGCGCGTCGATCGTCCGATCGAGCCTCGCCCGATGTCCGGGGTCGAGTTCGCCGTGCTCGGCGAACGTGTTGAACGCGGCCCGTGGATACCTGGTCCGGACGATCAACGTCTCGATGTAGCTCCGGCGTCGGGGGATAGCCCTCCATCACTCCGATGTATCCAAGAACGGCCACGGGGTGGTAGTGGAGGACCCAGTAGTACTGGCACCCGACGAGGCTTGCGACCGCAGGGACGGCATCTGATCGAGCACCGCGGCTCGATCGACGCCGAGCACCTCGAGGTCGTCGAGCAGTCCGGCGTCGTGATCCCGTTCCTCGTCGATGTGAGTCTGGAGGTAGTCCGCCAGCCCAATCGCCAGCGGATCGTCGTTCCGCAGCGCCAGCGCCCGTTCCATGGCCGCCTCCGTCAACGGCACGGTCGCGCGAATGATCGCATGCTGCATGATCAGATAGGCCGGCCACAGCTCGGCGATGCGCGGATGGTCGACGAGCGCCGTAAACGCCGCTGCGAACGGGCCGACTGCGAGCTCGATCTTCGGTCGCATGCGCGCGCTCGCCGTCACCGGGGGTGACGGGTGTGTTGGTGACCGTCATCCGAATCCGTGGCCTGCCGCCGCGTCAGGCTAATGGATGGCGCAGACGTATATCCTTCAGATCGGCGTCGGCGGCTTCCAGGCTGGCGCCTACACGATCGAGGACGGCCAGTTCCTCCGCAGTGAGAGTATTCAGCACCTTCAAGGACTCCCTCGGGGAGGCAGGCTTACGGATCTTTCGTAGAGGTAATCCCGCACGTGCGGTTCAGGAGTTCAGTCCGAGTCGTCGTCCACAGTCGCCGCCTTTCAGTCGGTCCCGGCGAATATCCCGGCCCAGCCTTGCAGTGTCAAGGCCGGATCTAGTTCAGCGCACGGGAGCGGCCGCGGCCGGCCGAGCTCATCCGCCCGTTGCCGCGCCCGCTCGAGCCCAGGAAGGTTCCCTTTCTGTGCATATCGCTGGGCAGATTGCTCGACCACCACGCGCGCATCTGCGGGCCGGCCGGCGACGGCGAGAACCTCCTGCCAGGTCGAAGAGTGCATCGGCCTGGGTATTCAGGAGATCGGTCTCTTCCGCCAACTCGACCGCCTGCCGCGCCAGCGCTTCCGCAAGCTGCGAACTCTCCGCGCCGGGCGCAGAGTTTTGCGCGCGAGGTTCGCCAAAGCACCTGTGAATGGACGTCGTCGCGCGCCGAGGCTGCCTCACTTGCCACACTGAATCGTTCCGCCTCCTCGTACTCCTGCTGCGCATACAGGGCGTGGGCAAGCAGAGCCCGCGATCGTGGAGAGGAAGTTCCGCTCGCCCATCTGGTCCAGCGTGGTGTAGCTCTCGCGAAGCGCTCGTGACGCGGCCTGCGGGTCTCCCGCAAGCATCTCCACGAAGAAGGCTTCCTGGGCGTTGTTCGCCGCCCAGACGGTGAGCCCAAGCTCTTCGACCTCGCGCATGCCTTCCGCGAGCAGTGCGCGGGCGACCGTGAACCGGCCTCTCATCGCCTCCAGGACGGCGCGTTCGACGCGACAGAAGGCGCGAATCGCCGGATCGTCTCCAGCCGTCTCGAAGAACTGCTCGCAACGTGCGATTCCCTCGTCGGCGGGGAGTGGTCCGAAAATCGCACTGACCATGAGCCAGCCCATGCTCTCGGCTCTCTCTGCGCGGTAGTTGTTGCGCTCTGCGTACGAAAGCGCGTTCCGCCAAGCCGCCTCGGCTGAGGCCATCGCGCCCATGACGGTTCCCTCCACCCGTCCGAGAAGATTCCATGCCTGGGCGAGGCTGTACTCGTCGCCGAGTTGCTCGCAGGCAGTCAACGCCTCTCGCGCGGCCGGAAGCAGCTCGTCACGGCTGCCTGCCAACAGCTGCAGGGCGCAGCGGCCGAGTAGTACACGCGCCGGTCGCTCGGCGCTCCGTTCCAAAGCATGCTCTAAGGCATTCATTCCCTCCGTGACGTAGCCGCGAGTCGCCCAAAAGCTCCAGAGAGCGGTGGCGAGGCGAATCATCACGTCGCTGTCGGCCGTCTCGCGTGCCCAGGCGATCGCGGCGCGTAGGTTTTCGTTTTCGCGGTCGAGAATGGCGAACGAGTTGGATTGATCACCCGTGCGCGACTCGAGGTCGACCCGTTCGGCGATCGACAGGAAGTAGTGCGCGTGGCGCCGGCGCGCGTCCTCCGCCGCGCCGACCTGCACGAGCATCTCGAGCGCATACTCACGGATCGTCTCCAGCATCCAGTAGCGCGGCTCGACGTCCAGGTCGGCCCGCTGACGCACAAGGCTCTTCTCGACCAGCGAACTCAGTCCGTCGAGAACGTCGAGGCCCGCGTCTTCTACCGCGTCGCCGAGTGCCTGCGCTGCTTCGAGACGGCAACCTCCGACGAAGACGCCCACTCGTACGAACAGCGCCTTCTCTGCCTCCGTGAGCAGTTCATAACTCCAGTCGATCGTCGCTCTCAGCGTGCGCTGGCGCTCGTCGAGGTCTCGCGCGCCGGTTGGTGAGGAGCTTCAGCCGTCGGTCGAGCCGGAGGAGAAGTGCGACCGGCGGAAGCGCACGCACGCGGGATGCTGCGAGCTCGATCGCGAGCGGGAGTCCATCGAGACGGACGCAGATTTCGGCGATTGTGCGAACGTTCGCATCCGTGATGGCCAAGTCGGGCGCCGCGGCCTGGGCGCGCTCGACGAAGAGGCTGACGGACGCGTACTTCAGCAGCGCCGCCGCGTCAGGCGATTGCTCGAGGTCTGGGAGCGCGAGTGGTCGAACCTCGTAGATCGTCTCGCCAGAGAGATTGAGCGGCGTCCTACTTGTGGTGAGCACGCTGAGTCGAGGTGCTCTGGCGAGCAGCTCCGCGACCGTCGGTGCAGCCGCGACGACCTGTTCGAAATTGTCCAGCAAGAGCAGCATCTGCTTGTCCTGGAGGTACTCCTTCAGCGTCTCGTCCAACGACTCCCCGGGCTGCTGGCGCAGGCCGAGCGTCTCTGCGATCGTCGGCACGACCAGAGCGGCGTCGCGAATTGGCGCAAGCGAGACGAAGAACACGCCGTTTGCGAACCTCTCGATGAGGTCGGCGGCGAGCTGTAAGCGAGAAGCGAGTCTTGCCCGCCCCGCCGGGGCCGGTGAGCGTCAAGAGGCGCACGTCCGTTCGCGCGAGGATGACCTGTGCCCGTTCGAGCTCGTCCGCCCGTCCGACGAGTGCGTTCGGCGGCGCAGGCAGGTTCGTCGGCCTGTTTCCGAGCGTCTTCAGCGGCGGGAACTCGACCGCCAGCCCTTCGATGAGGAGCTGGTAGAGGCGTTGAGGCTCAGAGAGATCCTTGAGGCGATGCTCGCCCAGATCGCGCAGCTGGAACCGTTCGTCGAGTAACGCGCGTGTCGACTCGGAGACGAGCACCTGGCCGCCGTGACCCGCGGCCATCACGCGCGCCGCTCGGTGGACGTCGAGGCCGACGTAACGCCCTTCGATCGACCGGGGCTCGCCGGTGTGTAGCCCCATCCTCACGCGGAGCTCGTTCTCGTCAGACCACGAATGCTCCCCGAGCGCGCGCTGAGCGTCGATCGCTGCCGCGACCGCGTCGTTGGCGGACGCGAAAACGACGAAGAACGAATCACCCTCGGTGTCGACCTCGTAGCCGTTGTGTCGCTCGAATGCCGTTCGCAATAGACGGCGATGATGGGCGAGCAGTTCGGCGTATGAGTCCCCGACGCGTTGCAGAAGCCGCGTCGATCCCTCGATATCGGTGAACAGAAGCGTGACTGTGCCAACAGGAGCTTCAGTCATCTCGCTTGCACTATTGCGCACGAGCTGAGCGGAGGGGAAGATCGCCGGTGCGTTGCGATCCTCGGCCGCACGGGCTTCCGTCGCTAGAAAGAGACAGCCCGTGTCCGTGTACGACGAGATCGCGCGCCTCTACGACCCGTGGTCGCGCAGCGTCGTCGAGGACGTCGCGTTCTACGTCGACGAGGCCGTGCGTTCCGGCGGCCCGGTCCTCGAGCTGGGCGTCGGGACTGCGCGGATCGCGATTCCGATCGCCGCCGAGGGGATCCAGGTGATCGGCGTCGACCTCTCCGAGGGGATGCTGGCCGTCGCGCGCGAGCGGGCCGAGCTCGCCGCCGTGTCGGTCGACCTGCGCCAGGGGGACATGCGCGACCCGCCGGTCCAGGGCGTGTTTCCGCTGATCGTGATCCCGTTTCGCACGCTGTTGCACATGGAGACCGACGCCGACCGGCGGGCCGCGCTGCGCACGGTCGGGAGGCTGCTCGCTCCCGGCGGGCGCTTCGTCTTCGACGTGTTCACACCCGGCGCCGACGACATCGCGGACACCCACGCACGCTGGGTCGAGCGCGAGCCGGGCATCTGGGAGCGCGCGGACTGGGACGAGGAGGCGCGGACGCTGATCCTGCGCGTGCGGGGAGGCGACGCCGAGTCGGAGATGTCGCTCGCGTGGCTCTCCGTGCCGGAGTGGAAGGAGCTGCTCCGGGACGAGGGGTTCGCCGTCGACGCCGTCTACGGCTGGTTCGACCGGCGGCCCTGGCGCGGCGGCGAGGACTCGGTCTGGGTCTGCCGGCTCCGTTCGTAGAGCGCGATCGCCCCGGAGACGGCGACGTTCAGCGACTCGGCACCGGAGATCGGAATCGTCGCGTCGAGCTCGCGCTCGACCTCGGCCGGCAACCCCTCCCGCTCGGCGCCGAGCAGGAACGTGACGCGGCCCGACAGGTCGAGCTCGCCGAGCGGCCGGCCGCCGTGCGGCACGAGCGCGACCCTTTGTGCCAAGTTGGCACTAACCCAGGGTCCCACCGGCACGCGCCAGATCGACCCGGCGCTCGCGCGGAGGGCCTTCGGCGATGTCGGATCCGTGCAGCCGTCCGACAGCACCACAGCCGCGCCGAAGGCGTCGGCGGTGCGGATCAGCGTGCCGAGGTTTCCCGGGTCGGCGAGCCGCCAGAGCGCGAGCGTCGCGTCTCGCGCCTCCCAGCCCGGCAGATCCGCGCGGCGGTAGACAGCGATCACCCGCGGTGGGTGGGGGGCGAGCGAGACGCCCGCGAGGAGCGCCGGCTCGACGTCGACTCCCGCCCGCAGCAGGTGGACCGGTTCGGCAGTCGCAGCCTCGACCGCGTCCTCTCCCTCGACGAAGAAGAGGCCGAGCCTCTCGCGCCAGCGCCGCTCGTGCAGCTTGCGGATGAGCTTGAGGCGATCGTTGTCCTTCGAGACGATCATCGGCCCCACTCGAGCCAGGCGCCGTGGAAGTCGAAGACGGCGAGACGCCTGGCCCGCCCGCCCGGGTAGCGCTCGATCTCGAGCGAGAAGCCGTTGTCGTCCGGCGCCCGGCCGGTCGTCAGGAAGACGAGCGGCTCGACCCGCGCGGCCCGCGAGAGGGCGTCGCGCAGCCGCCGCAGCGCCCCGTCCGGGAGGTACATCGTCGACGCGGTCTGGAAGACCACGAGCTGGGTGCCGGGCCGCCGGTCCGCCAGCAGCTCGGGCAGCGATTCGACGTAGTCGCCGCGCAGGAGCTCCGGCGGGTCGGACCGCAGCGTCTCGATCGCCTGGCGCAGGCGCTCGAGCCGTGCGGCCTGGTCGGCCCACACGAACGACTGCAGCAGGCGGGCGCCGTGATCGGTTGTGGCATCGACCGGGTTGAGGTCGATGCCGCGGCGGCGTTCGACCGCGGCGCCGCGGTCGAAGAGCTCGGCGGGCGGAGGGACGCGGTCGTCGCCGGACAGCTCGAGCTCGCCGGCGCCCCAGGTCGCGGTCGAGTAGCGATAGGCGTAGCGGTCCCAGACGAGGTTCAACCCCGCAGACGGACCGAGCTCGAGGAGGTCGAACGGACGAGCGTCTGCAAGTGTCAAGAACCCGGGCAGGAGCGCCCAGGCGCGTTGAACCTCGTTCGTCTGTACGTCCTGGTCGGCCGTGAAGTGCCGCAGGAAGTCGCCCTGCGTCTCGAGCGCAGTGCCGACGTCGTCCCACGAGGCGTCCCCGGCCAGCACGAGATAGTGCAGCGCGCCGAGGAGGCGCAGCGGGAAGTCCCAGTCGAGGTCGGAAGCGACGGCGCCGACCCGCGGATCGTCCGCGAGCCGGCGGCAGAGGTCCGCGTAGAGCGGCGACCGGCCGTCGCAATAACCGGCCTGTCGACGAAAGATCTCCGCTTGCCGGTCTATTTGGCCAGAGCGGCCTTGGCCTGCTCCGCCAGCTCGCCGAACTTCTTCGGGTCGACGACCGCCAGATCGGCGAGGACCTTGCGGTCGAGCTCGACGTCCGCTGCCTTCAGGCCTGCGATGAACTGGTTGTACGAGAGACCGTTCGCCCGTGCACCGGCGTTGATGCGCATGATCCAGAGCTTCCGGAACTCGCGCTTGCGAACCTTGCGGTCGCGGTACGCGTACGAGAGCGAGCGCTCGACCTGCTCCTTCGCGTACTTGTAGTTGGTGCTCTTGAGGCCCCAGTAACCCTTCGCCTGGTCGAGGACCTTGCGGCGCTTCTTCTGGGCGTGGACTGCGCGCTTGACGCGAGGCATCGCTCAGTTCCTCCCCAGCATCCGGTTGACCGCCTTCTCGTTCGCCGGGTCGACCGGCTTGTCCTTACTGAACTGGCGCTTCTGCTTCGGCGACTTGTGCATGAGCTTCCCCGACATCTGGCTGGCTCGCATCAGCTTCCCCGTGCCCGTCACCCGGAATTTCTTCTTCGCGCTTGAGTGTGTCTTCTGTTTCGGCATCTTTCTTGACTCCTGCGTTCTTCGTTGGGCCGAGCACCATCGTCATGTTCCGCCCTTCGAGGAGCGGCTGCGTCTCGATCAGGCCGATCTCCTTGACGTCATCCGCCAGGCGCATGAGGAGGTCGCGTCCGCGGTCCGGATGCTCGCGCTCTCGGCCACGGAACATGATCGTGACCTTCACCTTTGCGCGCTGGTTGAGGAAGCGCTCGACGTGGCCCCGTTTGGTGTCGTAGTCGTGAATCCCGATCTTGGGTCTGAGCTTGATCTCCTTGACGTTGATCTGCGTCTGGTGCTTGCGGGCCAGCTTGGCCTTCTGCTCCAGCTCGTACCGGTACTTGCCGAAGTCCATGACACGACAGACCGGTGGATCCGCCTGGGCCGCAACCTCGACCAGGTCGAGATTTCTCGAGTACGCGTACTCACGCGCCTCGTCAGTCGTCTTGATCCCGAGTTGCTCGCCGTTCTCGTCGATCAGCCGGACACGCGGGACGCGGATCGCGTCGTTGATGCGTGTCTGTGGCTCTGGACGGCGCGGCGGCTCGAAACTACGCCTGCCCCGCGGCCTCAAATGCTCTTCACCAAGCTCGTGTTGACCTCCTCGTCGAATGAAAAACCGCTGGCAGGCAGCGGCGAGGGGTCTCTTCCAACCACGTCGGTTGAACCTCCGAAGCTTGCGCTAGGAGGTGAGAGACGGTTCCGCCCCTGCTTGCCAGGGCTCAAGGGTAGCAATTCTCGCCTGGAATTCTGGCAGCGAGAGCGTGCTCTGCCCGCCCCCATGCTCACGGATCGCGAGCGACTCGTCGGACTCCTTGTCGCCGTAGACGACGACGTACGGGATCTTGGCGAGCTCGGCGTTGCGGATGCGCTTGCCGACGGTCTCGTCGGAATCGTCGACCTCGACGCGGTAAGGGGCGAGACGCGCCGCGAGCTCGGCTGCAGCGGGCCGGTGGCTCTCACCGACCGGGAGCAGGAGAATCTGCACCGGCGCGAGCCAGAACGGGAATGCGCCGGCGTAGTGCTCGATCAGGATCCCCATGAAGCGCTCGAGCGACCCGAGCAACGCCCGGTGGATCACATACGGGAAGTGCTCCTCGTTGTCGCCGCCCATGTAGCTCAGCTCGAAGCGCTGCGGCATCTGAGCGTCGAGCTGGATCGTCCCCATCTGCCACGAGCGGCCGAGCGCATCCGTCATGTGCAGGTCGATCTTCGGCCCGTAGAACGCACCGTCGCCCTCGTTCACCACGTAGTCGATCCCGCGCCTCTCGAGTGCTGCCCGTAGCGCACCCTCGGTGAAGTCCCATTCCTCGTCGGCGCCAAGCTTCTTGTCCGGCCGGGTCGACAGCTCGAACTTCGCCTCCATCTCGAAGAGGTCGTAGAGATACGACGCGTAGTCGAGGCAGGCGAAGATCTCGTCCTCGATCTGGTCGGGGCTGCAGAAGATGTGCGCGTCGTCCTGGGTGATGTGCTTTACCCGCAGCAGCCCGTGCAGGGTGCCGCCCTTCTCGTCGCGATGCAGCGTCGATGACTCGGCGAACCGCAGCGGCAAGTCCTTGTAGCTGCGCAGCCGCGACCCGAACAAGATCATGTGGCCCGGGCAGTTCATGGGCTTGAGCGCCATGCGCCGGTCCGACTCGGCGTGCGAGTGCACCCAGAAGATGTTCTCCTCGTAGTTCTGCAGGTGCCCCGAGGTCTCGTAGGTCTGCTCGTCGTAGAGCAGGGGCGTCTTCACCTCGATGTAGCCGCGGCGCGCGTTCTCGCGCCGGCGGAGGTCCTCGAGCAGGTTCCAGATCACCATCCCCTTCGGGTGCCAGAAGGGCGAGCCCGGCGAGTGCTCCGAGAGGTGGAAGAGCTCGAGCTGCGTTCCGAGCCGCCGATGGTCGCGCCTGCGCGCCTCCTCGAGCAGCGCGAGGTGCGCGTCGAGGTCGGCCTGCGAGTAGAACGCGGTGCCGTAGATGCGGGTGAGCTGGGTGTTGTGCTCGTCGCCCCGCCAGTAAGCCCCGGCGAGGCCGGTCAGCTTGAACGCCTTGATCGGCTTCGCGTTCTGCAGATGTGGCCCCCGGCAGAGGTCGGTGAAGTCGCCCTGGCTATACAGAGAGATGTCGCCTTCCGCCGTGTCGACGAGCTCGACCTTGTACGGCTCGCCCTCCGCGCCGAACCGGGCCTTGGCCTCGTCCCGGCCGATCTCCTCGCGGCTCCACTCGCGTCCTTCGGCGATCTCGCGCTTCACCTCGGCCTCGATGCGCTCCAGATCGGCCTCGTGGATCGGCTCGGGAAACTCGAAGTCGTAGTAGAAGCCGTTCGCGATGGGCGGGCCGATCGCGATCTTGACACCGGGATAGAGGCGGCGAACCGCTTCGGCGAGCAGGTGTGCGGAGGAGTGGCGAAGCACGTAGAGCGCGTCCGGGTCGGAAGCGTCACGGGTCGTCAGGATCTCGAGGCGCTCTCCGTCGGCCAGAGGCAGACGGAGGTCGCGCGGCTCGCCGTCGACGCGCGCCAGAACGGCCTGCTCGGCGAGCTTCGGGCCGATCGCGCGAGCGGCATCGAGCCCGGTCGCGCCGTCGTCGAGCTCGAGTTCCGACTTGTCTGGGAGGACGACCTTCATGGCGAGACGACAAGGGTAGTCACCCTGTCGCCTCGCCAGCGTCCTACGCGCGGTGCACGACTTCGCAGTTCCTCGCGACTGCGTCGATCCGGTCGGCATAGACGGTGTCGCGCCCGGAGCCGCAGTCGATCGTGTCGCGCTGCTTGTCCTGGGTGCGGATCAGGTCCTTGCCGGTGCCGCCGAACAGCCGGTCGTTGCCCTTGCCCCCGAGCAGCGTGTCGTTGCCGCCCCGGCCGTAGAGCACGTCGTTGTAGGGCGTCCCCACCAGCCGGTCGGCGCGGGCCGTGCCGTTGAACGTCTTCCCGTGCGGCTTCGGCGCCGGCGGCTTTGGCGGCTGCGGCGGAGCAGAGGTCGTCCCGACCTGGAGCGTCAGGGAGGCCGCGTTGTCGGCGGGGTTCGATTCCCGATCCGAGGACGCGGTCGCCGTGATCACCTGAGCACCGGCGCTGCTCGCGCGCAGCTCGAAGATCACCTTCGTCGTCTCGCCGTTCGGGATGTAGTCGAGGAAGCAGTCGACCGACTGCGTCCCCGTGCACCCCGAGCCCCGCTCGACGGCAGGCAGTCCGAGCAGCGTGATCGACGCGGGAAGCGAGATCACGAGATGCGTTTGCAGCGAACCGGCACCGCCCGCGTTCCGGACGAACACCGTGATCTCGTCGTCACCGCCCGGCGCGATGCTCGGCAGCTTCGCCGCCAGCGTCACGCCGAGATCCGGAACCGACGTGCCTCCGCCACCGCCGCCACCGCCGCCTCCGCCGCCGCTCGGCTGCTGCTGGACGAGCGGGCCGGGGCCGGTCGTGGCCGAGGCAAGCCCGTCGGCGTTGGTCGCCGTCACAGTCAGCCTGATGCCGTGCCCGAGATCGGAGGCGGCGAGCCCGTACGTCTTCGCGGTGCCGACGGTCGTGCAGGTGCTCAGGTCGCAGCTCTCCCAGTCGTAGGTGAAGACCGGAGTCGTCGGTGAGTCCCAGCCTCCCTCGACCGCGGTCAGCGTCTGCCCGACGAAGTACGTGCCCTGGACGCTCGGCCCGAGTGTGTTGATCGGCGGGGCTGTCGTCCCGATCACGCGCGTGAGCGCGATTGCGTTCGACGAGCCGACCAGCGACGTCGCGGTCACCTGCAGGCGCAGCCGGCTGCCGAGGTCGGCCGCGGTCACGTCGTAGGTCGAACCGGCCGTCGGACTGCCGCAGTTGAGCCCATTCGAGTCGCAGCGCTGCCACTGGTACGCGTAGGTGAACGACTCGCCGTCACCGGTCCAGGCTCCCTGGGTTCCGGTCAGCGTGTGGCTGGGCGTCGGAAAGCCGGTGATCGTGGGTGCTGTGACGACCTGCGGTGCATGCACGACAGGCAGTTGAGCGCGACCGGCCCCGTACTGGGAATCGACGCCAGGCAGGCCCTGGTCGATCGCCTGCGAGGTGAGATAGGCGCGCAATTGCGCCGGCGTGTCGGAGGGGTACAGCTGCTTCACGAGTGCCGCCATCCCGGCGACGGTCGGCGACGACGCCGACGTCCCGGCGAACCCGCCGACTCCGCCGCACGAGTCGAACGAGCCGTAGGTGAACGACGACATCCGGTCGGCCGCCGCCAGATCCGGCTTGACGCGCCCGTCGATCGTCGGGCCTTGCGAGCTGAACGGCTCGAGACCGCCCGACTGCCAGCAAGCGGCGCCGACGGCGAAGGCGCTCGGACTGGCCGCGGGGTCGGTGATGCTGCCGTTCGCGACCTGGTACTGCGCGTTGCCCGCGTTGACGGTCCAGAGATCGAGCCGCGGCGAGCCGCCGCCCGCGAACCTGTTGATCGCGACGAAGTAGGTCGCGTCCGCGGGCGCCGTGTAGCACGCCTCCTCGGTCGGAGGAGCCCCGGATGTCTGATCGTTGAAGGAGCCCGCGACCGGCGAGGTGCCGCCGGCGGGATAGATGAAGATGTCGTAGTCGTCCGGCGGCGTCGGCTGCCATTCGTCCCAGCGCAGGAAGGCGCAGAAGAGGAATCCGGCGGGCACGAAGACCGACTGGCCCAGGTCGCCGCCCGAGAAGTTCTCCCACGTCAGGTTGTTCGAGTCGGTGATCGGCGTGAAGGTGCCGCTCCAGTGCTGCTGGGCGAAGTTCCCCGCCGCATTGACCCACAGCACGCCGTGCGCCGCGGCATCGGCGACGACTGCGTCCGGCGTGCCGGCGCCTCCCTGCCCGTCGCCGCGCGCCGTGTCGAACCAGGCGACGGAGTGGTTGATGATCTGCGCTCCCTGCGCCACAGCCCACTGCTCGGCGGTGGCGAGATCGGCTGGCGTGTCGACGCAGGCCAGGAGCAGCTGGGCGTTGGGGGCCAACTCGTGCACGATCTCCGCGACGGCCGTGCCGTGCTGCGTGACCGTCGAGAAGCCGCCGGCGCAGTCGTCCTGCGTCGTTACGGACGCGGGCAGGTCACCCGTCGCCTGGGCGCTCGCGAGCCCGGCGAAGCCGACGTCGATGATCGCCACCTTGACACCGGCGCCCGTGATTCCCGCGGTCTGCCAGCCGGCTGCGCCGGTCGAGCCGACTTCCTCGCCCGCCACCGCGAGCGGCACGGGCCTGGCAGGCGGAGCGACATTCCGGACGCCCGGTTGCTGAGCGACCGCACGCAGCGACTGCGACGGCACGAGCGCCTGGACGCCGGACCCTGCCCCCACCTCGACCGTTCCGCCGACCGACCGGACCGCGGCGGCCGCCACGGCGGCCGACGTCCCGGACACGACGACGCGCACTCCTCCGGGCTCGACCGCGAGCCCGAACTGCCGTGCGCGCGTGTTCGCGGCTGCGGCGCCTTGCGCCCGCGAGACCGTTGCGAGTGCACCGAGCTGCGAGTCGAGACCTGTCGTGCCGCCCCGGGGAGTGACCGCTCCGGGATGGTCGACGGTCGCCGCCGACGGCACGCTCAGCGCCGCCGGGGAGGAGCCTCCGCCGACGGCCGAAGCCGCGGGGAGCACGAGCACACACGCAACCGCGACGAGCACGCCGACGCCGAGCCAAAACCGCACGCGAGACCCCCTCCTGGACGACCGAGACCGCCGGACTGTAGGCGGCGGGCTACTCCGGCGCAACGGCTGCGAGCATCAACCCTCCGAAGGGACGAACGCCATCAGGACCCATGGGCTGGTGTGATCCGCATCGGGCTCGTGTCGACCGACCTCGACGAACCCCGCCCGGCGCCAGGCGCGGACGGCGGTCTCGTTCCACACGTACGGATCGACGGTCACGCTCGCCCAGCCGGCCGCGAGCAGGGCGCGCGCAAGTGCGCTGGCTCCGTCGGGCATGAGTCCGCGACCGCGCGCGCCGGGCACGAGGAACCCGTCGAGCCCGCCGCGTCGCGGCTCGTCCTGCTCCCACCACGACTGCAGGTAGCCGACCGGCTGGCCCTCCGCTTCGACGATCCACGGGTCGACCTCGGTGCGTTCCAGCCGCTCACGGATCTCGGCGGGCGTGAAGGTCTCGTCGTCCCAGTAGCGCGACACCTCCGGGTCGGCGTGCCACCCGACGAGCAGGTCGACGTCGTCCTCCGTCGCCGGCCTGATGGTCGTCAGCCGGCCGTGTAGTCGAAGTCCCACTCGACAACTTCCGTCCGCGTGCCGCCGAGCGAGCCGTAGAGCGCGTTGGCGGAGTCGTTGTCGGGCTCGGTGAGCACGAAGCTCTCTCCGATGCCGCGTTCGCGTGCGAGACGCTCGAGCTCGCGCAGAAGCGCAGTCGCAATCCCGCGCCGCCGGTACTCGGGCTCGACCTCGATCTCGTAGATCAGCAGCATCGACTCGAGCCCGTGTCGGCGCGGCAGCTCGTAGCCGAGGACGAACCCGGCGGGCTCGTCGCCGTCGAATGCGACGAGGAAGATCGTGTGTGCGTCGGTGAGCAACGCGGTGCGCGGCGTGCGGGTCGCGAGCCGGGCGACGACGTCCGCGTCGTCAGGCCCGAGCGAACGGATCGAAAACGATTCGCGCAAAGAGCACACAGTTTGCCTTCGCACGACTTGCACCGTGCTCGCGGCCATGGCAGATTTGCGCTCCCGCAGGGTACGGAGCGCAAGTAGGTCGAAGCCTCCCGAGCAGCTGTAAGGGCGCAAGCCCGGATCGGTCGGTCGGCGAGGTGGACGAAAGCGCCACCGGCCTTGCGGTTTTTTTGTGCAAGGATCGCCGCCGGTGGAGTTCACCCTCAGCGCCGAGCAGCAGCTGGTCCGCAGCACCGCGCGCGACTTCTGCGAGCGCGAGATCGTTCCCCATGCCGCGGCCTGGGACCGTGAGGAGACGATCGACCGCACGCTCGTCGGCAAGCTCGCCGAGCTCGGCTTCCTCGCCGCAGCGCTGCCCGCCGAGCACGGCGGGATGGGGCTCGACCTGCGCACGTACGCGCTGATCGTCGAGGAGCTCGGCCGGGCCGACTCGAACGTCCGCGGCATCGTCTCGGTCTCGAACGGCCTGTACGGGAAGTCGGTCGCGCGCTGGGGAACGCCCGAGCAGCGGGCTCGGCTCCTTCCTCCGCTGGCGGCCGGCGACGAGCTCGGCTGCTACGCGCTCACCGAGCCCGGCGCCGGCTCGGATCCTGCGGGTCTCGAGACGAGGGCCGTTCGCGACGGCGACGACTGGCTGCTCAGCGGCCAGAAGATCTTCATCACGCTGGGATCTTGGGCCGCGCATGCGCTCGTGTTCGCGCGCACCGGAGACCCGGGAGCGCGCGGGATCACGTGCTTCGTCGTCCCGACGGATGCGCCCGGCTTCGAGGCGCGCCCGATCAAGGGGAAGCTCGGCCTGCGCGCGCAGGACACGGCAGAGCTGTTCCTCGACGGCGTCCGCGTCTCCGACGAGGACCGGCTGGGCGACCTCGGCTCCGGCTTCAAGGTCGCGATGTCGGCGCTCGACCACGGCCGCGTCTCGCTGGGCGCCGGCTGCGTCGGGATCGCGCAGGGTTGCCTCGACGCTTCACTCGAGTACGCGGCCGGACGGAAGCAGTTCGGCCGTCCGATCGCCGGCTTTCAGCTGGTGCAGGAGCTGCTCGCGGAGATCGCGGTCGAGACGGACGCCGCCCGGCTGCTCGTCTGGCGCGCCGCTGCGACCGCCGACCGCGGCGAGTCGTACACCGTCGAGGCGTCGATCGCGAAGTACTTCGCGAGCGAGACGGCCGTCCGGGCGGCGAACGCTGCGCTGCAGGTGCACGGCGGCTACGGCTACGTCGACGAGTACCCGGTCGGGAAGTACCTGCGCGACGCGCGTGTGACGACGCTCTACGAAGGCACGAGCCAGATCCAGAAGCTGCTGATCGGCCGCGCGCTCACCGGCGAGTCCGCGTTCACGTGACGGAGGTCGTGGCGCGGGACGCGTCGGAGTGGCAGGCGTGGCTCGACGCGCATCACGAGACGGCGGCCGAGGCGTGGCTCGTCTACTGGAAGAAGGGCTC
This sequence comes from uncultured Thermoleophilia bacterium, assembly GCA_963708505.1. Classification (GTDB taxonomy): domain Bacteria; phylum Actinomycetota; class Thermoleophilia; order Gaiellales; family Gaiellaceae; genus PALSA-600. The sequence continues at coordinate 93,026 of CAVPST010000006.1, read as the reverse complement.
GGGCCGCGAGTCGATCGCGTGGGCGCAGGCGGTCGAGGTCGCACTCCGCTTCGGTTGGATCGACGGGATCATCCGCAGCATCGACGACGAGCGGTACAAGCAGCGCTTCACCCCGCGTCGAGCGAAGAGCAAGTGGTCGAAGGTGAACAGGGAGATCGCGCTGCGGCTGATCGCGGCCGGCGAGATGAGGCCGATGGGCCTTGCCGCCGTCGAGGCGGCGAAGCAAAGCGGTGAGTGGGACCGCGCGTACACCGCCCAGACGCCGCTGCGCGCACCCGCCGATCTGCGGACGGCGATCAACGCGAGCCCCGAGGCCAAGCGCACGCGGGACCGCGTGAGCCGTACGCGTTGGGATCGCTGGGTGACGTGGCTCGATGGGAGCGAAGGCCGCACCCGCGCCCGGCGCATCAACGCGATCGTCAAGGCACTGGAGACGCGCGACTACACCGCCGTCGACGCGTCTGCCAAACGCCTCGAGCGTCAGCGCAATCAGTAGGAGCGACGCAGGACGGCGAGCACGCGCTGCGCGATCAGATCGCCGGCGGCAGGCGTGTAGTGCACGCCGTCGGGCAGGCGCATCAGCGTCAATGTCCCGTGCACGCGCAGGTAGGGCGTGTACGTGCCGCGCGCACTGTCGAGCAGGTGCCACGTGTCGACGTACGTCGAGCGGCTCGGGTTCCGCCTCGCGACGGCGGCGATGATCGCGTTGACGATGGGGAAGCTGTGCCTGAAGCCAGGACCGTCGGGGATCGGGAGTCCGAGCCAGACGGTCCTGATGCCGGCGGCGTTCAGCTCGCGGGTCACCCCCTCGACCCGTCGCTTGTACTCGGCCACCCACGACGCGGACCCGAGCGGGCCGACCTGCCTGCCGCCGGGCACGCCCGCCAGGTAGTCGTGGGCGTCGTCGGCCCCGAACGAGAGGACGGCGACCTGCGGCCTCTGACCTGCGAGCAGCTGGTTGAAGCGCGTGTACCAGTTGTAGAGGTCGGGCCGCGCGAGGCCGGTCGCGAGACGGCTCTCGACGCCGACGACGTCGACGGCGCCGCCCAGCCGCTCGAGCGCGTCGCCGGGCACCTGCGCGAGCGAGTCGCCGGCAACCCAGACCCTCAGCGGGTGCGCCGTCGTAAAGAGCGGCTTCGCCGGCCGGCGCGGCTGCCGTGGCGCGGGCCGCGGCAGCGGCCCTGCAGGCGGCGGCAGCGTCAGATGCACGCGCGCGTCGATCCGATCCTCGCCGGCGCGGCCGATCGCGACCTGGAGCTCGTGCCGCGGGGAGGTCAGATGCAGCGCGCGGCTCACGTGCACCAGCGGACGCGTGGCGGCAAGCGCAACGCGTCGCTCGAAGCCCTGCGGCTGGATCTGCGCCTGCTTGCGCAGACCCTCTGCGTCGAGCAGCGCAGCGAGCACGAACGCGAACAGGAGCACGAGGATCCCACGGCCGGCTGCTGTGCCCAGGAGTCGCATGCCGTCAGAAGCGGAAGTAGATGAACGGCGCGACCCCTTCCGGGCCGAGCGTGTTGATCAGCATCAGGCACACGGCGACCGTGACCGCCTGGGCGGGCACCGGCAGGCGGCCGAAGCCGCGGAGCAGGCCTCTGAGCACGCCCGGCCCGATGTACTGCGCGCCGATCCCGACGACGATCGCGAGCACCACCGATGTCGTGACGAGCGGCGAAGGCTGCCCCCACGCCGTGAAGAGCCGCTCGATCATCTCCCCCACCCGGCTGAACGAGTCGGCCCGGAAGAAGATCCACGCGAAGCAGACGAAGTTGAAGGTCACGACGCGGCCCAACCAGCGCGCCGCGGGCGAGGCCGGCCGCCAGCCGAGCGCCCGCTCGACCGCGAGACCGGTGCCGTGCAGCGCACCCCAGGCGACGAACGTCCAGGCAGCGCCGTGCCAGAGCCCGCCGAGCACGAACGTGAGGAGCAGGTTGCGATACGTGATCCAGCTCCCTTTCCGGCTGCCGCCGAGCGGGATGTAGAGGTAGTCGCGCAGCCAGCGCGACAGCGTCATGTGCCAGCGCCGCCAGAAGTCCTGCAGTGAGACGGCGGCGTAGGGCGAGTTGAAGTTCTGCGGGAACTCGAACCCCAGTAGCAGCGCGATCCCGATCGCGATGTTCGTGTAGCCGCAGAAGTCGGCGAAGATCTGGACGGCGTAGCCGTAGATGGCGACCAGCACCTCGAGCGACGAGTGCCGGTTCGGGGCGGCGAACACCTCGTCGACGATGTGCGTCGCAAGGAGGTTCGCGATCACGACTTTGAGGAAGAGCCCGCTGACGATCAGGAAGAACGCCCGCGACACGTCGACCCGCCGTGGATCACGCGGCGACTCGAGCTGCGGCAGCAGCTCGCTCGCGCGGACGATCGGGCCGGCGACGAGGTGCGGGAAGAACGCCTGGAAGACCGCGAAGCGCGCGAAGGACGCGGGAACGAGCTCGCCTCGATACGTGTCGACGACGTACGAGATCGCCATGAACGTGTAGAAGGAGACGCCGACCGGCAGCACGACCTGCGCGATGAACGAGGTGCCGATCGCGTTGTCGACCGAGCTCAGGAAGAAGTTCGCGTACTTGAAGTAGGCGAGCAGCCCGAGATCGAAGGTGAGCGCCAGCGTGAGCAGCAGCTTCCGCGCCGACTGCGGCCCCGTGCGGTAGATGGCGACGGCGAGGACGTGGTTGACGACCGTCGACGCGGCGAGGAGGAACACGAAGCGCCAGTCCCACCACCCGTAGAACACGTAGCTCGCGAGCAGGATCCACGCGCGCCACGCCCCCTGATGGGGCATGAGCGCCCACGAGACCGGCAGCACGACGGCGAAGAAGAGGGCGAACGTGACGGTCGGGAACAGCACCGCTGATTCGTCCTCAGCGTCGCAGCCGGAGCAGCAGCTTTCGCGCGGCGGCCTGCCCGTTGCCGTCCTTGACCCGGACGACGAGCGTGAACGTGCCGGTGGCGTCGATGCCGCGCGGCGTCCCGGCGATCACACCGTTCGGGCGCAGGTGGAGGCCCGCGGGCAGCCGCCCCGTCAGCGACCACGTGTACGGCGCCTCACCCCCGACGGCGCGGACGCGGGCCGAATACGGCCGTCCACGCCGTGCCGGCGGGAAGCGTCTTGGTCTGCACCTGCGGCGGAGGCACGGCGATCCCCGCCGCGACGAGCTTCTGGTGCACGAGGGTCGCCATCGCCACCGCCCCGCCGTACAGCGGGTGGAGCCCGTCGGCCTGGAACCATTCCGGATGGCTGCGCGAGTAGAGGTTCCAGTCGACCACCGAGACCTCGGGATGCTGTGCCGCCGCGGCCACGATCTCGTCGTTCATGCCCACGTACGGATGGTGGGCGGCCCGGAGGGTCAGCCAGAAGACGTGCTTGACGTTGACAGCCTCGAGGGCGGTCAGGACGTCTTCGATCTCGGCCGCGTAGTGATCGGCGAAGTCGTTGTAGCCGACCGCGATCACGACCGTCGGCCCGACCTTTGCGCCGAGTTGCTTGACGAGATCGATCACGGTCGGCGGGCCCGGCGGGCAGCTCGGATCCTCGAGCCGCCTGCACGGCGAAGACTCGAAGTCGAGGTCGACCCCCTGGTTGAGCAGGCTGAGCGCCGACGGGGTGCCGCGAGATCGAGGTCGCGACCGAATCGCCGATGAACGTCACGTGCTGCAGGCCGGAGCTTCCGGCCGCCGTGACGTCGGCCGAGCACAGGACGGCGGTCGAGACGGCGGTCGCGACCGCAAGAGTGAACGCACGAATCACCACGGACATCTAGCCGTGATGGTCGCACGCCAAACCGCGCAATGTGCGGACGATTCTTGGCGCGCCCCTCTTGCGCGACGCGCCGTCCAAAACGTAATCTGCGGCTCCTGCCAAGCGCGGGGAGCAAGTAGGTCGAAGCCCCGCCGAGCAGCTGGAGGACGCGCGCGAGCGCGAAGACCGGCCGGTCGGCGAGGTGGACGAAAGCTCCACTCGGTCGGCGGGATTGTCGAAGGGGCCCTCGGGCCCCTTCGGCGCGTCCGGGCTCAGAATGCTGCTCAGAAATGCGCGATGCGGTACGGCGCGAACGCGCCACGCGGCCCACTGCCAGTACCACGCCGGCAGCTTGCGCGGCGCCGCCTGCGGGCGCGGGCCACCCGAGTGCTGCGACGTGAAGAGCGCCCACGCCCAGCGCGGCAGGACGCGCGGCAGATTCGCCGGCCGCTTCGCCGGGACGACGGCGACCGGTCGCGTTGGCTTGCCGAAGATCCCCGATCCGTCGACCGCGCGCACGCGGTACACGGTCTGGCCCGTGGGATGGAACAACCGAACCGTGACACGCCGCTTCTTACCGGGCAGCGTCGAGACGGCCGTGCCGTCGAGCAGCACCTGATACGAGGCGACGTTCCCGCTGTTGTCGGTCGCGCCCTGCCAGGAGAGCACGAGCGCTCCCTTGACGAAGTGGCCGCTGAAGCCCGGCGGCTGCGTCGGCGGAACCGTGTCCGGCAGCAGGCCGAAGAAGCCCGGCACGAGCGTCTGGATCTCGACCGTGCCGTCGGGGTCGATCGTGTAGCCCGGCGGTGACGCCGGGCGGCAGGAGCGCCGACTTGAGCAACGGCAACGGCCGCCAGGTCGTACCGTCGTCGGACCGCGACGGCGTCAGCGCGCCCGCGACCGTGAGGAGGTGCAGGATCACGGGCTTCGCGAAGCCCGTCACGGGAGTCGAGGTGGCCGGGTCGGTGACGGACAGTTGCACGCCGTAGCCGTCGGGCGACGGGAGCTGCGACGTCGGTGTCAGCGTCACGACCGCGGTCGACGCGAACGCACCGTCGGGCCAGGTCGCCGTCGCCTTCCCATCGCCGGAACCGACCGAGCCTGCCGGAGGCTGAACCGGCGGCGGAGGCGGAGGCGGACCAGTGGTGCCGCCGACAACAGGTCCGTCGACGACGTTCGAGTCGATGTTGATCGTCACGCCGCCCCACGTCTCCTTGTGCCCGCCTTTGTACTGATGCACGCGCTGGTGGTTCGGCCAGACGCTGTCGCTGACGTAGGGGTCGCCGAACACGCTCTCGACGCCGTTCCAGTTCGCAATCCAGCCTGCGTCGGGCACTCCGGCTCCGAGCGCAGCGACGTCGCGCATCGTCGACGCCGCGCTGCCGTAGACGCCGGCGAGGTACCCGGTCGCGCGAAGCTCGCTCGTCCACCCGCTGACGAACGACTGCACCGCCTTCGTGCACGTTGCGTTGCCGAGCGCATAGCCCTCGATGTCGGCGTAGATCGGGCTCCCGGAAGGCAGCCCGAAGCTCGTAGCGTGCGTGACGGCATCGTCCGCTGCGCTGCGGCCCTGGCTGGTTGCGGTCGCCGGCACGGTCGAGATCTTCTGCAGGCCGGACTGCGAGACGCACGGCGCCTGCAGTCCGACATAAAGCGGCAGGAGGCTCCAGCCGGCCGAGAGCGTCGAACTGACCCACGTCGCCGAGAGGTTGCCGCTGGCACACGCACGGTTGACGCCGCCGATGTAGATGCCGAGTGCCCGGTACGGCGATTGGAGCCAGGCAGCGAGCGACGCCTGCGACGGCGCCGTGCAAGCGTCGAAGGCGTAGCCGGAAAAGATGCCCGCGGACGCGGCGCCGGGCGCTGCGCTCGCACCGCCCGAGACGCCGACGAGCAGGGCCGCCGAGACGGCCAGAGCGATCAGCCTGCCCTTCACGTGGGCCAGGATTGCGAAGACCTGTTAGGAAAGGGTGTCCGCCGGGTCAGAGCGAGACGAGCGCCCCCACGTTCTCGGCGTTCGCGCGCGCGACGACGTGCTCGGCGGCGACGAGATCCTCCACCGCAAGCCCGAGCGACTCGAAGATCGTCAGCTCGTCGTCCGTCTGCCGTCCCGGCGCGAGGCCGATCAACACGTCGCCGAGCTCGGCTCTGATGTGCTCCTCATTGATCGCTCCTTCACGGAGCGGGAACAGCAAGTCGCCCGCTTCGTTGAGCGCCGATTCGCGCCGGTCGACGAAGAACGCTGCATCGCGGACCGTAGCCGAGTCGAGCTCGCGCACGTTTGGGAACGCCGACCCGACCGCGTTGATGTGAACGCCAGGCCGGAGCCACTCGCGGCGTACGATCGGTTCGGTGGCCGAGGTCGCCGTGACGACGACGTCCGCCGCACGGACAGCCTGCTCGGCGGTCGGAGCCTCCTCCACACCTGGCAGCTCGGCGCCGGCCCGCCCCGGCGTTCTGCTCCATGCGACCACTCGTTCGAAGTCGCGCACGGCGCGCATCGCCTCGAGGTGCGCCTTTGCCTGGACCCCGGCTCCGAGGAGCGCGAGCGTTCGCGCCTCACCGCGCGCGAGCACGCGGGTTGCGACGGCGGAGACGGCGGCGGTACGCACCGCGGTGATCGCGCTCGCGTTCAGCAGCGCGCGCATCTCACCCGTCTCCCCGTCGAAGAGCGCGACGAAGCCCTGGTGCAGGTCGAGCCCGCGCGCGGCGTTCGACGGGAAGATGGCAAGTGTCTTCAAACCCCAGAGGCGTGCAGCGCCGCCACGGTGGGTGGGCATGAGCGCGAGGACGCTCTCCTCTCCCGGCGGCTGCACCATCGCACGCAGCGGGTTGTGCACCTCGCCGCGCGCGACCGCGGAGAGCGCGTCGACCATGAGCTCGATGCACTCGTCCATCGGCAGCAGCTGCCGAACGGCGTGCTCGTCGAGCACCCTCACCCCGCTCACGTCAACACGAGGCGCGTGAAGCGGCCTGCCTCGGCCCAGTGCGGCCCGGCCGCCACGATCGCCTCCACGAGCTTGTCGAACCCCGGCGTCATCGCCCCGGCGAGCAGGACGACGAACCCCTTGTTCTCGCCGAAGGCGCCGATGTCGAGCAGGCACTCGCCGACGGCGTCCCAGTTCCCCGCGAACGAGAGCGGGAGGTGAGCCGCGTGGGCCAGCAGGCGCAGAAGGTCCTCCTCGTCATCCGCGATCGTCAACTGCAGCGCCGCGACGAAGACACCCCGCGAGACGAGCTCGCGGCGCAGCGCCTCGGCCTCCTCAGGAGATAGCCGAAAGTCGAGTACCGGCCGTTCGTCCGGAGAGAAAACGCGTTCGACTTCGTCTGTCATCGTCAGAGGAGTTTGACGAAGTCGCCGACAACATGAGATTGCTCGCCGTCGGCGCAGCGTTCGTCCTCGCGATCTGGGGCTGGTCGAGTCACGAGCGACACACGACCGAGCACCAGCTCGGCACCGTCGCGAGCCAGCTCGCGGGCCGCCCCGTCGGCGTCCGCTGCCAGGGCTTCTGGGCGGCGATGCTCGACATCAACGACCGCGCGGGCGAGGTCGAGTTTCACGCGGGCCGGCCCCCCGACCACATGTTCCTGACACGCGCCACGTGCAAGCGACTGCAGGAGTTCGGAGCGAGCAGGGCGCGCAGCGAGCTCGACTGCCTCGAGGCGATCGACTGGAAGAACTGGTCGGCGGGCCTGAGCTACGACGCGCCGTGCGAGCGGCGCGCTCGACAGGACGTCGAGGCCGTCAACACGCTGACGCACGAGGCGATGCACCTGCGCGGCTTCGTCGGCGAGGCGCAGGCGCAGTGCTACGCGATTCAGGAGGACGCCTGGACCGTCAGAAGGCTCGGCGGCACGGCGGCGGAGGGAGCAGCGGCCGCGGCGCTCGTCCTGGCGCTCCAGCCGTTCATGCCCAGCGAGTATCAGTCCGGCGCCTGCCGCGCCGGCGGGAGCCTCGACCTGTGGCCCGGGACGGCGGCCTGGCCGAGCGAGTCTCCGCCGCAGCTCTTTCCCGCCAGCTAACGAGGCGCCAGGCGGGCCCAGACGTTCTCGAGCAGCTGCGTCGTCTGCGGCCAGAGCAGCACCTGGCCGCCGAAGTCGAGCACGCCTGCGCTGAACACGCGCGCGCCGCTCGAATGCTCGTAGTAGGTCATCATCGCCGAGCGCGCGGGGCCGAACAGGTTGGGGATCACTGCCAGCACCTGCAGGCCGAGTGGAGATGCGGCCGCGGGCTGGTCGGCCTCGATGCCGTACAGGCCGAACGTGTTTCCGTTCGCGAGCCCTGTACCCGCGAATGCCCACGGCGCGACTTCTGCTCCGGTGACGATGAACGCCGCGCGACGCTGGCCGCGATCGCCGGCGTCGTACTGCACGCCGAGGAGCCCCGACTCGGGACGACCCAGGTCGCGCCATTCGTCGATCAGCTCGACTGCGTGGCCGTGCCGGTCGACGCGGCGGAAGAAGTTGTTGGCCGAGAGGAACATCAGGTTGCCGCCGGCGTTGCGATAGCCCTCGATCAGGTCATAGAGCCGAGAGGTCACGTACTCGGTGTGGCCGGGGAAGACGATCAGGTCGTACGCCGCGCGCAGCGCCGCCGGACCTGCGAACGCCTCGAGGTCCTCGTCGGCGTAGAAGTCGACGTTCTTGCCCGTGCGCGCGAGCCAGTGCTGGAACGCGACGTCGTAGCTGCGATACCGGTAGGGCACGCCCCGGTTCGGATTCGGCCGCGTCAGGTCGGCGCGGTTCGTCTTCCAACGTGCGTACCAGGTGTCACCCCAGCCGTCGCCGTCCGCGTCGTGGAAGTTGTAGGCGCCCCAGGTGGTCGTGGGCAGCACGACCGCGACGCGCGACTGTGGCTTGGCGGGACGAACGATCAGCGGCGCGTACCCGATCCGGCCGTCGTCGGCGGTGAGCTGGACGAAGTAGACGCCGGACGGCCAGTCCGGAGCGACCTGCAGCACGACGGGCGCCGGTGCACTCGCCTTCCCGCTCCAGTTCACCGCGACCGGGGCTCCCATCGCGATGCCCTTGATCACGTCGTTGGCGTAGTTCGGCTCGGTCTCCGGGCCGCTGTGCAGCCACTGGGCGCTGAGCGACTTGGCGTCGGTGCGCGTGACGAGCGTCACGCGATCGCCGGGCCGCACGCTGCGTTTTGCGAATGCCGCGTCGACGCCGAGCAGACGCACGACGGTCTTCTCGGTCTGGCTCCGTCCACCCGTGGAGGTCGCCGTGAGCCGGAGGATGTAGGTGCGCGGAGGGAGATTCGCGGGAGGAACCCAGTCCAGCGTGTGGGAACCGGGGCCGAACATCGTCTCGTTCTCGCTCAGCGCAGCCGTTGCGACCGGCACCGACTTCTCCGACACGGCGCCTTGCCCGGTCTGCAGAACCTCGAGGGACACGTTGGCGCGACGGTTGAGGGTGAAGTGCAGGCGCGCGCTTCGCCGCCCGGGGCCCCCGATCGTCGCCAGGGCCGCACGGTCGCCTGCGTACGGGTGCCCGTCGCTCGCGACGCGTACGGACGTGAGCAGCGGCTCGAACGCCGCCCGGGCCGGCCCGACACGCGAGAGCAGCGCAGCACCGGCCCCGCCGGCGAGTAAGAACAAGCGCCGACGCGTTCCGCGCCAGCTGTGTCCGGCGCCCGGTTCCCTGTGTGCGGACCCTCCGCCGGCCATCACTGCGGCCAAAGGTACCGCCTGGATCGGGTGGTTCGACCGGCGCCCGTCTGACTCGGCCGGCGGTCGCCGTTCAGCTAGTACTTGCTTCTTGGACGACGCGTCAGACCGCCGGCATTACAGGGTGACGTTCGCGGTCCTCGCGCTCGGGGGCGTCTCGTATGCGCTGTTGCAATCGCTCGTCGCCCCGGCGCTGCCAGACATCCAGCACGCATTGCACACGTCCGAGAACGGGGTCAGCTGGATTCTGACGGCCTACCTGCTGAGCGCCTCGGTCGCGACCCCGCTGATCGGGCGCCTCGGCGACATGCACGGCAAGGAGCGCGTGCTGGTGATCGTCCTCGTGCTCCTGTCGGTGGGAACGCTCATCTCGGCGCTCGCAACCACGCTGCCGGTGATGCTCGTCGGGCGGGTCGTGCAGGGCGCCGCGGGCGGCATCTTCCCGCTCGCCTTCGGGATCATCCGCGACGAGTTTCCGCGCGAGCGAGTTGCGGGCGGAATCGGCCTGATGTCGGCGCTCCTCGGCGTCGGCGGTGGGGCGGGCGTCGTGCTCGCCGGGCCGATCATCGACAACCTGTCGTACCACTACCTGTTCTGGCTTCCCCTGGTCCCGATCGTCGTCGCGACCGTCGCGACTCACCTGGTCGTGCCCGAGTCGCCGATCAAGGTGCCGGGCCGGGTCAACTGGGCCGGGGCGGCCTTGATGTCGGGCGGACTGATCGCCGTGCTCGTCGCCGTCAGCGAGACCGCGAACTGGGGTTGGGTGTCGTCCAAGACGATCGGCCTGATCCTGTTCGGAATTCTGCTGCTGGCGCTGTGGGTCAGATCCGAGTCGCGGTCGGCGGACCCGCTCGTCGACATGCGGATGATGCGAATCCGCGGCGTCTGGACGACGAACCTCGTCGCACTGCTGCTCGGCTTCGGGATGTACTCCTCGTTCATCCTGTTGCCGCAGTACGTCGAGACACCGCGAATCGCAGGGTACGGCTTCGCCTCGTCGGTGACGCAGGCCGGCCTGTACCTCGCGCCGACGACGTTGGCGATGCTGATCGTCGGCTCCCAGACCGGACGCCTGGAACGGCGCTTCGGGTCGAAGCCGCCGCTGCTTGCAGGCGGCGTGCTGACGATGCTCTCGTTCGTCGTGCTTACCTTCGAGCGCAGCGCGTCCTGGGAGATCTACCTCTCTGCCGCACTCCTCGGCAGCGGGATCGGCCTGGCGTTCGCCTCGATGGCCAATCTCATCATCGAGAACGTCGGACCGACGCAGACGGGCGTCGCGACGGGCATGAACACGGTCACGCGCACCGTCGGCGGAGCCTTCGGCGGCGCCGCCACCGCGTCGCTCATCGCGGGCACGATCAACGAGACCGGCTATCCGACCGCGGGCGGCTACACAGCCGCCTTCGCGCTCTGCGCCGCCGGCCTGGCGATCGGCGTTCTGGCGGGCCTCCTCATCCCAGGACGGCGGCCCGCAGACGCGTTCGCACCCCACCCGATCGGGGATCCGGCCGAGTCAACCGTCTAGTTAAGTCCGTTTGCCGGCGGGCCGATAAAGGCGCGATGGTTGCTGTGGCGTCTCCTCATCCGGAGACGAGAGCGTTCCGATTCTCGCGGCTTCTTCTCCGGTTCTGGCAAACGATGCTCGTTTGCGGCCTTGCCTTGCTCACGGCCCACGATCTCGGCGGGCTCGGCTGGGCGGGCGGAGGCCATTTCTTCGACCGCTGGCTGTACGAAGGCCTCGAAGCTCTGGCGGCGGCGGGATGCCTCGTCCGAGCGATTCGGATCAGGGAGGAGCGGGCGGCCTGGCTGGCCCTCGGCGGCGCGCTCCTGCTGACGACGCTAGGCGACGTGACCTACGACTTCGCCTACGGCGGCAACCCCCCGTTCCCGTCCCTCGCCGACGCCTTCTATCTCGGCTTTTACCCGGCGTGCTATCTCGGGATCGTCCTGCTCGTGCGGCGCCGGATCTCGAGCTTCAACGGAAGTCTCTGGCTCGACGGCTTCACCGCGGCGCTCGCCGCCGGAGCGGTCGGCGCCTCGGCGCTCCTGCAGGTCGTCGTGTCGAGCACGGACGGCAGCCCGATCGTCGTTCTCACCAATCTCTCGTACCCGCTCGGCGACATCATCCTGCTCGCTCTGCTCGTGTTCGTCTTCGCGGTCACCGACTGGCGTCCCGGCCGTGCCTGGCTGCTCATCGGCGTCGCGCTCCTCCTGAACACGATCGGCGACGGCGTCTACCTCTACCTCAGCGCGCAGGGCCGCTACGTCGAAGGCGGCGTGCTCGACGCGCTCTGGCCCGCCTCCTTGATCCTCATCGCGCTCGCAGCCTGGCACGCGCCGAAGCCCGGCGGCCGATCCGATGGGCTCGAACGGCGGACGCTGTTCGCGACGCCGGCCGCCTGCGGGCTGATCGCGGCGGGCGTGCTCGTGTACGCATCGATCCACTCCGTCCACCCGGTCGCGATCGTCTTGGCCGCGGGCACGATCGTCCTCGTGCTCGCGCGGACCGGTGTGACGTTCCGTGAGAACACGCGGCTGCTCGAACGCAGCCGCACCGAGTCGCTCACCGACTCGCTCACCGCGCTCGGCAACCGGCGAAAGCTCGTCGCCGACCTCGAGGCCCATCTCGACCGTGCGGACCCCGAGCAGTCGCACCTGCTCGTGGTCTTCGACCTGAACGGGTTCAAGGGCTACAACGACCGGTTCGGCCATCCGGCCGGCGACGCATTGCTCGCGCGCCTTGCGCGCAAGCTCAGGGACGCCGTCGAGCCCGCAGGATCCGCGTACCGCATGGGCGGCGACGAGTTCTGCGTCCTGATTCCGGCGTCGGAGACCGCGCTGCACCGCGCAGCCTCGGCGCTCTACGAGGAGGGCGAGAGCTTCGTCGTCTCGAGCGCCTTTGGCGCGGTCACCCTGCCCGACGAGGCGTCGGAGCCGAGCGCCGCCCTCAGCCTCTCCGACCAGCGGCTCTACGCGCACAAGGACCAGCTCGCCGCCGGCCGCGGCAGCCCGCACGAGCTGCTGATGAGGACACTCGCCGAACGTGAGCCCGAGTTGCGTGAGCACGTGGACGGCGTGGCGCGCCTTGCGGTTGCCGTCGGCCGCCGGCTCGGTCTCGGCGCCACCGAACTGAGGGAGCTGCGCCTGGCCGCGGAGCTGCACGACGTCGGCAAGCTCGCGATCCCGGACGCCGTGCTGCGGAAGGCCGGTCCGCTGACCGACGAGGAGTGGAAGTTCATCCACCAGCACACGCTGATCGGGCAGCGGATCCTCGGCGGTGCGCCGGCGCTGCACCGGGTCGGCGAGATCGTGCGCTCGACGCACGAGCGCTGGGACGGCAAGGGCTACGCCGACGGCCTCGCCGGACTGCAGATTCCCGTCGCGTCACGCGTGATCAGCGCCTGCGACGCATTCTCGGCGATGACGGCGGGTCGCCCGTACGGCGATGTCGCCGACCGCGCTCAGGCGATCGCCGAGCTGCGCCGCTGTTCAGGCACCCAGTTCGATCCTGCCGTCGTGCTCGTGCTCTGCGACGTACTCGAGCAAAACCTCGACCTGGAGGAGGATCCCGCCCTCCCGGTCTCGGCGCCGGAACCAGCGAGCTAGACGACTGCCTCCGGCGTGAGTTCCGCCGGCCGCTCGAGCGTCGTGCGCAGCGGGACCTCCTGCAGGAACCAGGACAGGACGAACGGGATGATCGCCATCCCGACGCCGAAGAGAAAGACGCCGTGGAGCGAGTGGGAGAAGGCGTGCAGGAACTGGTCGTGCACCCCGGGCGGGAGCTTCTTGGCCTGCTCCGGTGTGAGGTGGACGCCGCCGCTCAGGTGCTGCGCAGCCGAAGCCGGCAGTCGGGCGATCTCGGCGGTGAGGCGTGATGCGAAGATCGCGCCGAAGATCGCCACGCCGAACGAGCCGCCGACGGAACGGAAGAACGTCGCCGTCGACGTGGCGACGCCGATCTCCTCCGGCCGCGCGTCGTTCTGGACGACGAGCACGAGCACCTGCATCACGAGACCGATCCCGACACCGACGACGAGCATGTAGAGCGACGCCACCCACGGGGCGGTGCCGACCGTGAGGCGCGAGAGCAGATACATGCCGAACACCAGGGTCGCCGTACCTGCGATCGGGAACATCTTGTACTTCCCGATGCGGCTGATCGCGCGGCCGGAGGCAATCGCAGCGACGAGCAGCCCGGCCATCAGCGGCAGCAGGCGCAGTCCCGAGCTCGTCGGGCTCGCGCCGTAGACGAGCTGCAGGTACAGCGGAATGAAGACGATCGCCCCGAACATGGCCATGCCGATCGTGAAGCCCATCGCGTTCGCGACGTCGAAGACGCGCGAGCGGAAGAGCTTCAGCGGCAGAATCGGCTCGGGGGCGCGGCGCTCCTGCACGACGAACAGGCAGAGCAGCAGGACACCGAAGATCCCGAGCCCGACGATCGGCTTCGAGCCCCAGGCGTACTGGTTCCCGCCCCACGTCGTCAGCAGCACGAGCGAGCTCACGCCGCCGGCAAGCAGCGCCGCGCCGAGGTAGTCGACGCGATGCGGGCTCCGCGACGAGCGCAGGTGCAACCGCAGCGCCACGACGACGACCGCGACGATTCCGATCGGCAGGTTCACGTAGAACACCCACCGCCACGACAGGGTGTCGACGAGGAACCCACCGAGCAGCGGCCCCGCAACGGAGGCGACCGCGAAGACCGAGCCGATCAGGCCCATGTAACGGCCGCGTTCGCGAGGCGGGACGATGTCGGCGATGATCGCCTGCGCGCCGACCATCAGGCCGCCGGCGCCGATTCCCTGCAAGGCGCGGAACCCGATCAGCTGGTCCATCGTCTGGCTCAGCCCGGCGAGCATCGAGCCGGCGAGGAAGATCAGGATCGCCGCCTGGAAGACGGGCTTCCGCCCGTACATGTCGCCGAGCTTGCCGTAGATCGGCGTCGAGACCGTGGCGGCGAGCAGGTACGAGGTGACCACCCACGAGAGGTGGTCGAGGCCTCCGAGGTCGCCGACGATCGTCGGCAGCGCGGTCGAGACGATCGTCTGGTCGAGCGCGGCCAGGAACATGCCCAGCATCAGCGCCGCGAAGACCGTCCACAGCGCGCGCCCGGTCAGTTGCCCGTCCGACTCCTTCGTCACTTCGGCCGTCGTCATTTCGCCCCCCGTTCCCTCGTGCGGTTCAGCTGCGCGCGTGTCAACGGCGGATGGGGCAGCGGCGTGGCAGCCTCCGCGCGGAGGCCGTCGAGCAGCATCCCGAGATGGCGGCGCCAGACGTCGGGCGCGACCGATGCAGTCGCGTCGATCACCCGGCCGCCGCTCCAGAAGACGAGCGGCATGTCCTCGGGTGTGAAGTCCGCCCGCAGCGTGCCCTGAGCCTGTGCGCGCTCGATCAACTGCCGAACAAGCGGCCGCATGCGTGTGCGAATCGCCTCGACCCGCTCGCCGTGTGCGCGCGAGGCGATGACGTCCTTGAGCCCGAAGTTCTCGCGGTGCAGCGTGAAGACCTGCTCGAGGAACCCGCAGAATCCTGCCCAGGCATCCTCGTGCGCGAGCGCGTCCTGCGCAGCGCCGATGAACTCGGCGAACGCCTCTTCGAGCACGGCGTCGACGAGATCTGCCTTGGCGGGAAAGTGTCTGTACAGCGTCCCCATGCCGACGTCCGCACGGCGGGCGATCTCTTCAACCGAGACCCCGGTCCCGTCAGCCGCGAAGGCGAGGCGGGCCGACGCGACGATGCGCTCGCGGTTGGCTTGCGCATCTCTGCGCAGGGGCCGCGCCGGTGTCTGCGTCCGCGTTGTCACTTCGACAGTATGCCAGAAACGGAGTGGTCACTCCGTTTTGCGTTGCGAGCGCCTAGCCGAGGCCGTCGAGCTCGCCGATCTCCGAGGGCGAAAGCGCGAACCCGAAGACATCGAAGTTCTCCCTGATGCGGTCCGGGTTCGTCGACTTGGGGATGACGACGATGCCGTGCTCGACATGCCACCGGATCACGACCCGCGCCGGGCTGACGCCGTGTGCCTCGGCGATCCGGACGAGCGGTGCGGCGGCGAGATTGGTCGTCCTCAGCGGGCTGTAGCCCTCGACCCGCACCCCGCGCCGCCGATGCTCATCGAGCGTTGCGTCGTCGTAGAGCGAGGGGCTCCACTCGATCTGGTTGACGGCTGGCAGCCGGCCGGTGGCGCGCTCGAGCTCGTCGAGTTGCGCCAGGTCGTAGTTGCTGACGCCCACCGCCCGGGCGAGCCCGTCCGCCTGCGCCTCGAGGAACCGCTCCCACACGTCGGGCCGTGCCCGGCCACCCGGCGGCCAGTGGATGAGCCAGAGGTCGACGCGGTCGAGACCGAGCAAGGCGAGGCTCTCCTCGAGCGTCTCGCGCTCGCGCCCGGCGCGGTCGGGCCACATCTTGGTCGTCACGAAGATCTCGTCCCGCGCGAGGGCGCTCTCCGCCATCGCGCGGCCGACCTCTTGCTCGTTCCCGTACATCTGTGCCGTGTCGATGCTCCGGTAGCCGAGCTCGAGCGCCTGGCGCACCGCTGTCTGCACCTCGTCGCCCCGCGCCTGCCACGTCCCGAGCCCGACGAGCGGCATCCGGATGCCGGGCGCGATCTCGACACTGTCTTCGACCGTCACGCCTACATCCTGCAGGCGAGGAGTGGGGCGCCGCCGACGGCAGCGCCCCACTCGATTCAGGCTGCTTCCTCGAGGAGCTCCTCGACCTCGGGCTCGAGCACGACGACCGGCGCCTTGGCTACTGCGCGCGTCGTCATGGCGAGGACGCCGAGCACGGCGGCTCCGACCGGGACGTATAGCGCCGAGTGGAAGCCGTCGAGCAGGGCCTGCGGCGTTCCGCCCGCACCGACGTTGGCGTTGTAGACAGCCGCCACGACGGCCAGCACGAGCGCACCGCCGAACTGGAACGACGTGTTCAGCAGCCCTCCGGCCAGCCCTTGCTCCTCTGGCGCGATCCCGCTCGTCGCGGCGACGTTCAACGGCCCGAAGGCAAGCGCGAAGCCGAACCCGGCCAGGATGAACGTCGGCAGCATGGCGAAGACGTAGCTCGAGTCCAGCCCGATCGGCAGGAAGAGGACGTAGCCGACGCCGATCGACACCATCCCGGCGAGGATCAGGCGCGAGACGCCGTATCGCATGATCAGCGGTGCGATACGCGGCGACAGGACGGCGACCAGGATCCCGCCCGGGAAGATCGCGAGCCCTGTCTCGAGCGCCGACCAGCCGCGCAACTGCTGCAGGTAGAGCGTCGTGATGAACTGGAACCCGACCCAGCCGCCGAACAGCGTCATCGCAGCGAGGTTCGCCCGGACGAGCGGGCCCGAGCGAAGAATGCCGAGCCGGACGAGCGGCGAGGCCGTGCTGCGCTCGCGCCACACGAAGAAGCCCAGGATCCCCGCGACGCCGACGAAGGACGCGAGCGTCCGCACGGAGGCCCAGCCGACCGACGGCGCCTCGACCAGCGTGAACACGAGCAGCAGCATCGCCGCGGTCATGCTCACCGCGCCCGCGACGTCGAACGAGCGCAGCGCGCGTGCGGGACGGCTGTCCCGCGGTACGAGGCGCAGTCCTGCGATCAGCGTGACGAGCGCCACCGGAGCGGGCAGGAAGAAGACCCAGCGCCAACCGATCTCGGTCAGTACTCCACCGAACACGAGCCCGAGTGAGAACCCGGTCGCGCCGGTAGCCGTGAAGACGGAGAGAGCCTTGTTGCGTGCCGGGCCTTCCGCGAAGGTCGTCGTGATGATCGACAGGGCCGCCGGAGCAGTGAACGCGGCACTGACGCCCTTGATGAAGCGGGTCGCGATCAGCAGATTGCCGTCGTTTGCGAGCCCACCGAGGGCCGAGGCGACGAGGAAGACCGCAAGTGCGATCAGGAAGACGCGCCGCCTCCCGAGCAGGTCCGCAGCCCGCCCGCCGAGCAGCAGAAAGCCGCCGTAGCCGAGGACGTATGCGCTGACGACCCACTGCAGCGAGCCGGTCGACATGTGCAGGTCGTCACGAATGGAAGGGAGAGCAACGCCCACCATGGACACGTCGAGCGCGTCGAGGAAGAGCGCCCCGCAGAGCACCAGCAAGGTGCCCCAGGCGAGTCTGCTCAACTGGTCTGTGCCGCCGAACGACGGCGAATCTGCAACGTGTGTGGACACGATCACCCCTTTGCTATTGTTCGATCCACACCGTACATGAACTGTTCGACGGTTGTCAAACAATCGTGATGATGAGCTCACCCTCCGAGAGCCCAGAGCAGGTCGTCGCCGCCGATCTCGACGCGGTCGACGGCCTGACCGTGCTGCAGGCGCTGTCAGACCCGGTTCGACTCGAGATCGTCCGGCAGCTCGCGGGCTGCGTGGGGTCGGGCGAGCTGCGGTGTGGTCAGATCGAGATGCCGGTCACGAAGTCGACTGCGAGCCACCACTTCAAGGCGCTCTATGCCGCCGGGGTGATCGCCGAGCGCGAGCAGGGCCGCAGCAAGTACATCCGGCTGCGGCGCGAGGAGCTCGACGAGCGCTTCCCCGGCCTCGTCGACTCGGTCCTGCGCGCCACGGCCGACTAGCTCCCCTCAGCGCGGAACACCCGGCCCGTCTGGTTCGTTGAACAGGGTGAAGGCCGCCGCGACGTTGTGTGGCCGAGACAAGAAGGAGAAGTCGTGAAACAGCATCCCAACCTGCATCTCGTGGGCGTGCGCTGTGCGTCGTGCGGCACGACGTTCGATGTGCGCTCAACCGCGGAGGCGATTTCGGTCGACGTCTGCTCGAACTGCCATCCCGCATACACGGGGCAGACACGGAACGTCGCCGGCGGGGACCGGGTCGACCGGTTCAATCGCCGCCTCGCGCTCGCGGCCGCCTGAGTCGGCCGGATGCGAGCTGAGCTCGAGTTCGAGGAGGCGTTCGAGGACGACCTGCTCGACTCGAGCCGCTGGCTTCCGCACTACCTGCCGCACTGGAGCAGCCGCGAGCGGTCGAAGGCCCGTTACAGGATCGGCGGCGGCTTCCTGACGCTGCTGATCGAAGCCGACCAGGAGCCCTGGTGCCCCGAGTACGACGATCACGTCCGCGTCTCGTCGCTGCAGACAGGGCTCTATGCCGGCAGCGTCGGCACGGCGATCGGCCAGCACCGGTT
The DNA here is from genome assembly GCA_963708505.1 of uncultured Thermoleophilia bacterium. GTDB lineage: Bacteria > Actinomycetota > Thermoleophilia > Gaiellales > Gaiellaceae > PALSA-600. Next base: position 74,481 of record CAVPST010000006.1, on the reverse strand, counting down.
CAATCCCGCTGCGGTCGTGCGGGAGGCGCAGGAAGACGTCCGTCTCTACACACCGCAATACGGCCGAATCGAGCTGCGCGCACTCGCCGGCGACGACCCGCGGACGATGGTCGCTCTCTGGCTGATCGGTTACGAAGAGCAGCCGGAGAACTCGGCCGAGATCTGCGTGTGCGAGATCTTCGGCCGCGATGTCCACCCGGACTACGCCCTCGTCGGAATGGGCGTCCACCCATTCGGTGACCCGCGCATCGTCGACGACTTCTCCCAGGAGCGAGTCGCCATCGACGCCACCGAGTTTCATGTGTACGCCGCCGATTGGACGTCCGACGGGGTCGAGTTCTCGGTCGACGGCACGCTCGTCAAGACCGTCGACCAGTCGCCGTCCTATCCGATGCAGGTGATGCTGAGCATCTACGAGTTCCCCGCGAGCGACAGCGACGAGAGGTCGCGGCCGTATCCGAAGGAGTTCGTCGTCGACTACGTCCGCGGCTACAGGCTTGCCTGAAGCTCGTCGTACCAAAGAGGCAACCTCAGTCCGTTCGCCGCTTCAGCGTCGCGGCACCGAGACCGAGCGCGGCGACGGTCGCACCGACCGTCACGAGCACGTCGAACGCAAAACGCCCGCCGAGCGCGGCAGGCGCGGTCGCCCGCGCGAGCGCGTCGTAGGAATAGGTGAGCGGCAGCGCCCACGAGATCCAGTAGAGGACGTCGCTCATCTCGGCGCGGTCGACGAAGAGGCCGCAGAGGAGCAGCTGCGGGAAGATGATCGCGGGCATGAACTGCACCGCCTGGAACTCGGTCCGGGCGAACGCGCTCACGAACAGGCCGAGCGCCATGCCGAGCAAGGCGTTCCCGACAGCCAGGAGGACGACGAGCCACGCGCCGTGTGCGGCGTCCAGGCCGAGCACGAGGAACCCGACCAGGCTGACGACTGCCGCCTGGATCGCCGCCAGGAACCCGAACGCGATCCCGTAGCCGGCGAGCAGGTCGAGCCGGGTCATCGGCAGCGTCATCAGCCGTTCCAGCGTCCCGGTCGTGCGCTCGCGAAGCATCGAGATCGACGTGATGAGGAACATGACGATGAAAGGGAACAGCCCGCACAGCGGGACCCCGATCTTCTTGAAGACCGCCGGCTCGCCCGCGAAGACGTACTTCAGGAGGACGAGGAGCCCCACCGGTACGACGAGCAGGAGCGCGATCGTCCGCGGGTCGCGGCGGATCTGCCACAGGACTCGCAGGCCGATCGCCCATGTGACGCGCCTGCTCATGCCGACTCGCGCCTGATCAGCGTCAGGAACGCGCGGTTCAGGTCGTCCTCCCCGGTCTCCCGCCGCAATCCGTCGGGCGTCGTCTGACGCAGGATCGCGCCGTCGCGCATCAGGAGGATGGCGTCGCATTCGGCGGCCTCGTCCATCACGTGGCTCGAGATGACGAGCGTCGTACCGCCGGCGGCGAGCTCGCGAAATGTCTGCCACAGCTCCGAACGCAAGACGGGGTCGAGGCCGACCGTCGGCTCGTCGAGCACGAGGACGTCGGGCCTGGCGAGCAGTGCAGTCGCGAGCGAGACCCGGGAGCGTTGGCCGCCCGAGAGCGTTCCTGTCACCCGGCTCTCGAGCCCGGCCAGGCCGACCGTCTCGATCACCTCGCTGATCTGCGCCGCGTCCGCACGCACGACGCTCGCGAAGAAGCGGAGGTTTTCGCCGATGCTGAGATCGCCGTACACCGACGGCGCCTGCGTCACATAGCCGACGCGGCTGCGCAGCGCCGCGGCGCCGGCCGCCTCGCCGAGGACTGTCACGGTCCCCGACTGGACGATCTGTACGCCCACGATCGCCCGCATCAGCGTCGACTTGCCGCAGCCGCTCGGACCGAGGAGCCCCGTCACCGACCCCGTCAGAATCTCGAGGTTCAGGCCGCGCAACACAGCGTTGCCGCCGCGGACGACAGTCAGGTCGGAGACCGCGATCGCGGCCGGAGCATGGCGGTCGTCCATGACCTACGGCTCGACCGCGCCCAGTCCGAGCCACGAGGCCAGGTCCTGCAACTCGGCCTGCACACCCTTCGTCATCGCAGGAGTGAAGGTGACGTCTTCGTGGATCGCGTTGACCCGCAGCACCGAGGCCTTGCGGTCGGCCGCGGCGTCGACCTTCCCGACGAGCCGGTCGCCGTGCAGCACCGGAAGTGCGTAGTAGCCCCAGCGGCGCTTGGCGGCCGGTTTGTACATCTCGAGCGTGTACTCGAAGTCGAACAGTTCGAGCGCTCGGGTGCGATCGTGAATGAGCCGGTCGAACGGTGAGAGCAGCGCCGTCCGTCCCTTGAACCCGCCGCCGCCGAGCGCGGCCGGGTCGACACGCCACTCGCCCTTGACGCCTTCGATCACGGCGGGCTCCCCCGCGTCGCCGACGTCCCATGGCTCGACCGGCACTGCGGTGGTCTTCTGCCGCGCGATGCCGAGTGAGGAGAGCCGCCGCTCATTCATTCTGCGCCCAGCGTCCTCGACGGACGGGACGGCGACACCGGCGGGATAGACGCGTTCGGGAAGGTCCCACAGCCGCTGCTTCCCGACGCGGCCGGCGATCGCGACCTCGCCGCGCATCATCAGGAACTCCAGCATCTGGGTGACGTTCCGGTTGTTCGTCCACCCGGTCGACGCCCACGGGACGACGCACGTGTCCGGGATGTCGCGCGAACTCAACGGCCCGGAGGCGGCGAGCAGTTTCAGGATGTCGCGGCGAAAGCGGTCGTTGTGGCGCAGCCAAACCCGCGACTTGTCGTAGCTCGGCAAGTCGGCAGCACCGGCGAGGTAGAGGCCCAGGTCGCCCATCGGCCGCACGAGTGCGCTGTGCTCGAACAGCGTTCGGTCCTGCTCGAGCGCCTGCCGGAGGTGCTCGGGCCGGTAGGCCGAGCCGAGGCGGCTCCAGACGACGAGATCGGCGCTTGGCGCGATCGGCGCCGTCGGGTCGATCTGCAAAAAGGTCAGCCGCTCGACGACAGGGAGCAGCGCCGTCGGCCGGGGCGCGTCGAGTAGTTGCGCCCGCACCACGATGCGCCGGGCCTGGGTCTTGGTGAGCCGGTGCACGGACGCGAGGCTACGCCCTCTGCTGATGCCGAATGCGCAGGACCGCTGTCCGCCGCCGGCTCCAGGCGATACACATTGACGGGGTTCCTCCATTGAGGGGTATGACCGACAGCCCGAGCGAGCGGAGCGACGCGTTGCTCCTGCGCGACGCCGACGAAGCGTCGTTCGCCGAGCTCTACCGGCGGCATGCGCAGACGGTCTACGACTGGTTCAACCGGCGTCTCGCGTGGGCCGCGAGCGATCTGACGGCAGAGACCTTCGCGCAGGCCTGGCTGAGCCGCCGGCGTTTCCGCGACCAACGCGACGGCTCTGCATTGCCGTGGCTCTTTGGGATCGCACACAACGTGCTTCGCGACTCGGCGCGGCGTGACCGGATCGAGAACCGGGCGCGCCGCAAGCTCGGCCTCCCGCTCGACCTCGCCACCGACGACGGCTACGCGGACGTCGACGAGCGCCTGTCGCCGCGGCTTGCGCTGACGGAGCTCCTGGCCGAGCTGCCGCCGCCCGAGCGGCAGGCGTTGAAGCTTCGTATCGTCGACGAGCTGCCGTACGCGGAGGTGGCCGAACGCCTCTCGATCCGCCCTGCGGCCGCCCGGCTCCGCGTCTCACGGGCGCTGCGCCGGCTCGCGCTCATCACCCCGAAGGAGGAACAGTGAACGCCTTTCCGCCAAGCCTGACCCGCTTCGAGTCGCAGCTCGAGGCGGCGATCCGCCGCGAGCGCCGCAAGCGGCCGCTCATACTCGTCCGGCGCATCGCCCTCGCAACCGTCGCCGCGAGCGCCCTGGCACTCGGCGTGCTCAGCGTGCTGCCGGGCACCGGCCAGTCCGCGGTCGCACACGCTGCAGCCGCGCTCGGCGCGCCGGGCGACTCGATCCTGCATGTCGTGCTTGTGAGCACGACCACCAACGCAAACGGGTCGAGCTCCAGCCTGCAGATCGAAAGCTGGGAGCGGACCGGCCCGCCGTACGCCGGCCGCGAGCTACAGATCCGGGACGGGCATCAATTCGAGGTTGCGACTTTGGACGGCGAGTCGCAGCTGTACGACCCGCAGTCGAACACGATCTTCGTGCAGCCACTCGCGCCCGGAAAGGCCGATCTCGTCGGCAAGGCTCAGGTTGCGATGGGCGCTGCGGAGGGTGACCGCTACCGGATGAAGATCAAGGCACTCCTCGAGTCGGGCGCCGCCCACGAGGACGGGCACGTGTCGGTCGGAGGCCGCGATGCGATCCGGATCGTCTCGACCTCGCCGGAGATGACGCTGCTCGTCGACGCGACCACCTGCGAGCCGATCGAGTGGAGCGTGACCGAGAACGGCAGCAGCATCACCGCGCACTTCCCCACGTTCGAACAGCTTCCGCCCAGCGACGCCAACACCGCCTTGCTCAGCCTCACGGCGCAGCATCCGGCTGCGACCGTCGATCGCGACCCCGCCGACTACCAGTCCGCGCTCGCCCGGCTGACCGGCAAGAGCGGCTCGGCCGGGAAGGCGGTCGGGAAGAGTTAGCGTGGCCCGCGATCAGGTCGCGCTGCGGTGCCGAGCTTCTGCGGGTTCGGAGTCCGGCGTCGCAGCCCAGCTGGCGAGCAGGTTCAGCGCCTGCTCCGACTTCGAGCCGGGCTCGGCGGTGTAGACGAACAGCGTCAGCCCGGGGTCGGCGACGAGCTCGAGGTTCTCGAACGTCAGGCTCAGCTCGCCGACGAGCGGGTGGCGGAAGCGCTTGAGACCGGTGTCGTGCGTGCGGACGTCGTGCGCCGCCCAGAGCGTTCCGAACAGCTCGCTCCGGGTCGACAGTTCGCCGACGAGGTCCGAGAGCTCGCGGTCGTACGGGTCGCGGCCGGCCTCGGCACGAAGGACGGCGACGACGTCGTTCGTGACGCGATCCCAGTCGGCGTAGAACGTGGCGGCGCGCTCGTCGAGGAACACGAACCGCGCAGTGTTCGGCGGTTGCGCCGGGCTATCGAAGTGACCCGAATAGAGCGCGCGGCCGAGCCGGTTGGCGCCGAGCAGGTCGAGCCGTCCGTTGCGGACGAACGCGGGGACGCCGGCCATCGCGTCGAGCAGGAACTGGACGGACGGGCGGATCTCCTTCGCCCGCCGCCGGCGTCGGCGGGACGGCGAGGTCTGCGTTGCGCGTGCGAGATCGAAGAGGTGGGCTCGTTCGGCGTCGTCGAGCTGAAGCGCGCGGGCGAGCGCTTCCAGCACGGACTCCGAGACGCCGCCTGCGTGCCCCCGTTCGAGCCGTGTGTAGTAGTCGACACTGACGCCGGCGAGCAGCGCAACCTCCTCCCGGCGGAGTCCAGGGACGCGACGTGCGCCGGCTCCGTAGGTGCGCAGGCCTGCCTGCTCCGGCGTGATCTTCGCGCGCCTGGAGGTCAGGAACTCACGGAGCTCGTTCCTCGTGTCCACGACGCGAGCCTAGCCCGATGCCGTGCGGGTTGAGGGGTCCTGCCGGTACCTGGATCAACAGGGCCGGTCACGTCGCGCACGCCCGTGCTTCAGTAGCTGCCCCACGAACTCGAGGAGAACCGATGCAGAAGCGAACGCTTGGAAACCTGGAAGTCTCGGCCCTCGGGCTCGGCTGCATGGGGATGAGCAGCAGCTACGGCACGCCGGCGGACACGCAGGAGATGATCTCGCTCATCCGCACGGCAGTCGAGGACGGCGTGACGTTCTTCGACACCGCGCAGGTCTACGGCCCGTTCACGAACGAAACGCTCGTCGGCGAGGCGCTGGCCCCGGTTCGCGACCAGGTCGTGATCGCGACGAAGTTCGGGTTCGACCTCGACGGCGGTAACCGTGGCGGCCTCGACAGCCGTCCGGAGACGATCAAGCGCACCGTCGACGACTCGCTCGCGCGGCTCAGGACCGACCGGATCGATCTGCTCTACCAGCACCGCGTCGATCGGGCCGTTCCGATCGAGGAGGTCGCGGGAGCTGTGAAGGAGCTGATCGCCGCGGGCAAGGTCAAGCATTTCGGTCTCTCGGAAGCCGGCGTGCAGACGATCCGCCGTGCCCACGCGGTCCAGCCGGTCGCCGCGTTGCAGAGCGAATACTCGCTGTGGTGGCGCGAGCCCGAGGAGGAGATCCTGCCGACGCTGGAGGAGCTCGGCATCGGGTTTGTGCCCTTCAGCCCGCTCGGCAAGGGCTTCCTGACGGGGAAGATCGACGAGAACACGACGTTCACCAGCACGGACTTCCGTAACACCGTCCCCCGCTTCGATCCGGAGGCCCGCAAGGCGAACCGCACGTTCGTCGAGCTGCTCACCCGCGTCGCCGAACGGAAAGGTGCGACGCCGGCGCAGATCGCACTCGCGTGGCTGCTCGCCCAGAAGCCGTGGATCGTCCCGATCCCCGGGACGACGAAGCTGTCGCGCGTCGAGGAGAACCTCGCCGCGACCGCGTTCGAGCTCACCCCCGACGACCTCCGCGAGATCGATGAGGCCGCCGCGCAGATCACGGCCGAGGGGGCTCGCTACGCCGAAGCGAACCAGCGCATGATCGACCGCTGACGGGCTTGCGCCACGGGCGCCGACGCCGCACTGTGTTCGTGGTGAGGACCCGACCAATCAGAGGTCGTCGGCCGGAGGCGCGAGCTCGGCGCGATCGAGGCGTTCTTGGGGCGGGTGTCCGACGGAGCCGCCGCGCTCGCCGTCAGCGGCCCGGCGGGAATCGGGAAGACCACCGTCTGGGAAGCCGGCGTCGCACTCGCCGGCGCCCGCGGCTGGCGCGTGCTCGTGGCGCGACCGGCAGGCGTCGAGGCTTCGCTCTCGTTCGCCGGGCTCGGCGACCTCTTCGCGTCCGTCGAGGATGCGGCACTCGAGATACTGCCGGCGCCGCAGCGACGTGCGTTCGCAGCGGCGATCCTCCGGGACGAGCCGGCGGGCGGCCGGATCGATCCCCGCGCGCTCGCCACGGCAACCGCCACGCTCCTTCGGGACCTCGCGGGCAACGAGCCGGTCCTCGTCGCCGTCGACGACGCGCAGTGGCTCGACGACGCGACTGCCGCCGCACTCCGATTCGCGCTCCGGCGACTCACCGACACGAACGTGGGAGTCCTCTGCTCCGTGCGGACGGAGGCCGGGCGGCCGAACACGTTCGAGACGGCGCTGCCCGACGATCGAGGGGCGGAGCTCGAGCTCGCGCCGTTGACCGTCGCGGCGCTGCACGAGGTGATCCTTGCGCGAGTCGGCTGCTCCCTGTCGCGGCCGACGGTCGTGAAGATCCTCCAGCAGACAGCCGGCAACACGTTCTACGCGCTCGAGATTGCGCGCGAGCTCGTCCGGCAGGGCGAGGACGCATCGGGCGAGCTTCCGGTTCCCGCCAGTGCGCAGGAGCTCGTGCGCGGACGAGTGGCGCGCCTGCCGCGTGAGACACGCGATGCCCTGTTGCTGGCTTCCGCGCTGGCCGTGCCGACGACGGCCGTTGCCTCGGAGGACGCGTTCGCGCCTGCAGAAGCAGCCGGCGTCGTCCGCATCGACGCGGCGGGGCGCATCCACTTCGAACACCCGCTACTCGCCGCAGCGATCTACGAGTCTGCATCGCAGAGCGACCGACGCGACGCCCATCGCCGCTTGTTCGACCAGACGGACGACCTGGAGACGCGTGCCCGGCATCTCGCACTCGCCGCCGACGGGCGTGACGAGGTGGTGGCCGAGGCGCTCGATGCCGCCGCGAGTCACACAGCCGCCCGCGGCGCGTCCGCGGCCGCGGCTCAGCTCGCGCGCCTCGCGCTGGACGCCACTCCCGAAGGCGCGCGGAAGGCGCAGGCCCGCCGGACGCTCACCCTCGCGCACCACCTCCTCGATGCCGGCGAGTCCGCCGCGTCGCGCGCGGCGCTGGAGGCCTTCGACGCGCAGTCGGTGCACGGCGACCTGCGCGCAGAGCTCTTACGTGACCGCGGCTACGGGCTCTGGTACGAGGGCGAGCGCGAGGCGGGTTACAGCCTCGTCGTCGAGGCGCTCGAGCAGGTGCGCGACCCAGAGCTGGCCGCGCGCACACACACCGCCGCAGCGTGGCTCTGGCACGACGGCGACCTTGACCGGGCGATCGAGCACGCCGACGCCGCGGTCGCGCTGCTCGATCCGGACGACCATCCGGGCCCGTACTCGTGGTCGCTCCTCCTCGGTGCCTACCTGCGCCTCCTCAATGGAGAGGGCGACGACGAAGCGACCTACCGCCGCGGCCTCGAGCTGCAAGAGCGGCCGATCGACTGGGACGACACGAGTCCCGTGCTCGGCATGTGGCCGCTCATCCACGACCGCTTCGCCGAAGCGCGCGGCTTCTACGAGCGCGGGCTCGAGCGGTCGCAAGCGGCGGGAGACGTGACGAGCGTGCAGGGCACCCTCGTCCGGCTCGCAGAGATCGCGTGTTGGACTGGCGACTGGGCCGACGCCGACCGCCTCGCCGACGAGTGCATGGCGCTCGCGGACCGCACCGCCTCGTCGGCGTTCAGCGGCAGCTCGCTCTACGCACGCGGGCTCGTCGACGCCCACCTCGGGCGGCTCGACGAGGCGCGGGCCGCCGCCGCGGAGATCGTCGCGACCTCCGGCCCGACTACGCTCAGCCACTGGCTGCTCGGCTTCGCCGCACTCTCGATCGGCGACGCCGGGACGGCTGACCGCGAGTACACGCGGGCGCAGGCGATCGTCGACGCGCAGGGCCAACGGGAGCCCGCGCGCTGCCGCTTCCAGCCCGATCACGTCGAAGCGGTGGTCGAACTCGGCGACCTGGCCCGTGCCCGCGCGATGCTCGAGGCGTTCGAGCAGAGGGCGGCGGTCTTCCCCCGGCCGTGGATTCTGGCGACGAGCGCCCGCTGCCGCGCCCTCGTCGCGGCAGGCGACGGCGACCTGACAGGAGCCGCTGCGGCCGTCTCGGAAGCCATCGCTCAGCACGACGAGCTCGAGATGCCGTTCGAGCGTGCGCGGACGCTGCTCGTCCGGGGACGGATTCTGCGGCGGCTCAAGCAGAAGCGCGAAGCGCGCGCAGCGTTCAACGAGGCGCACGAGCTTTTCGCGCGGCTGGGCGCCGCGAGGTGGACGGAGACCGCGTCCGCCGAGCTGCGCCGGCTGGCGACGCGACGCGCCCCCGACGAGCTCACTCCGACCGAACGGCAGATCGCTGTGCTCGCCGCCACCGGTCTCTCCAACCCGGAGATCGCCGCGCGCGTCTACGTGTCGCGCAAGACGGTGGAAGCGAACCTGGCACGGGTCTATCGGAAGCTCGGGATCTCGTCGCGCGCGCAACTCGGGCGGGCGCTCGCGGGAGACGCAGAGCCGATTTCGTAGGGAGCTCCCTCTTTCCGCCGCACCGGCGCAGGCCTACCGTCGGCTGCGATGCAGGCAAGACCCGAGAGCTTCGTCGCCGAGTGCTACTGGCCGGACGTCGACGACGGCGACCTCGTCGAGCTCGACCGGCGCATCGACCGGGAGATCTCCGGGCTCGCACCAGAACGCCCGGTTCGGTACCTCGGCTCCATCCTGCTGCGCGAGGACGAGGTCGTCCTCTGCCAGTTCGAGGGAACCGCCGCAGCAGTCCGCGACGTCGCCGAGCGGGCACGGATCCCGTTCGAACGCATACTCGCCGCCGCTCTCGCACCCTGGCCGCACCCCAACGAGGGAGGATCCGAATGAACCGCAAGCTCGCAGCACTCGTCGTCGTGGCGTCGCTCTGCCTCGCTGCGGCGTCGACCGCCGGCGCAGCCCGCGCGGCGGCGGTCTGCCCCTCGTTCAAGCAGGGCGGGCGAACTTATCAGTGGGAGACGCTCGGCTCGAGCTGGACGTGCAAGTCCGCCAAGGCGTGGGTCGTCAAGCTCATCGGCGACCCGATTCACAAGCTCCATCAAGAATCTGCCGCTCACGAACGGCCCGCGTGGCTACCACTGCTGGGCGGAGCCGAACAGCCGGCGGGGCCGCGCGACCAGCGGCACGTGCTTCAAAGGGACGTTCGCGTTCCCGGGGACCGGCTTTGCGTGGTTCGAGGCCTGAGGCTGATCGGGATCAGTCCGGGTACTCGTCCTTCCGCCAGGTGCGGGGCTCGTCGGGCTGGGTCTTCGGCGTTCGCTCGAGCAGGAAGCTGAAGTACGGGGCGACGAACGGGTCGGGCGCCATCACCGTGTAGGTGTGGTAGACCGTCCCGTTCTCGCGCGCGAAGGCGATCCAGCCCGGGCCTTCGCGCAGCCCGTCCTTGAGCTCGCCGCCGATCTGGCCGGCCCACTCCTGCAGCCACTCGGGCGGGTCGTCGATCATTCCCTTCACCTCGGGAATCTGCTGCGCCTGCTCCTCGGTCAGCGCCAGGCCGAAGTCGAATGGGAAGTCGGTGTTGTAGGTGGAGACGTACGGGAACTCCCAGCCCATCCGCTGCTTGTAGGCGGTCAGCCGCTCGATCGGCGCCCGCGAGAAGCAGAGCAGCGTCACGTCGCGGTGGTTGACGTGGACGAGTGAGCCGTCGAGCCCGTCGCCGAGGCTGGTGCAGCCGGGGCAGGCGCCGAGCGTGTAGTCGGGGCCGAACATGATGTTGTAGGCGAGCAGCTGCGAGCGCCCGTCGAAGAGCTCGGCGAGCGTCTTCTTGCCGTCCTCGGTGTCGAACTCGTACTCCTTCTCGACGGGCACCCAGGGGAGCTCGCGGCGCTTGCTCGTGATCTCCTCGTCCCGCTTCCCCTGCTCGGCTTCGAGCTTGGCGAGCTCGTTCCGGGCCGCCTGCCATTCCTCGCGGGTTCCAATCGTGTGCTCGGGCATCTCTTCTCCCTCCTGGTCAGTTCCGACGCTAGCGAGATCACCGATGGAGACCATCGGGAAACCGGAAACTCATCGCACTCAGCGGCCGGCGAGACCGCAGCGCCGGCAGCGGTGCTGCTTCGCCGGAAGACGTGCGCCGCAGCGGTCGCAGCGAGCGGGCGCACGCGCCCGGCCCGCGGCGACCGTCGCCCGGATCTCGTCGGCCGGGATCAGCAGCACGACGAGGCCGTCGTCGGCGTCGAGCGCCGCGAGGTACTCGTCGCGGCACGACTCGACGTCGCCGTGCCGCTCGACGAGCTCGGCGAGCGCGTAGAGGTGGCGGCGGCGCGACCTCATGGCCGCGCCGCCGTCGGACTGATCACCGCTGTCAGGGTTCGGCCCTCGGCAACCGGCATCCCGTCGAGCCGTCCCCACCTCCTTGACGTCCTCCGCGAGCCGGGCGATCAGGTCTCGCCCGCGCTCCGGATGCTCGCGCTCGCGACCGCGGAAGATCACGACGGCCTTCACCTTCGCTCCGTCGCGGAGGAACCCGAGAGCGCGGTCCCGTTTCCAGGCGTAGTCGTGCGAGCCGATCTTCGGCCGCAGCTGCACCTCCTTCAGCGAGACGTGCACCTGGTTCCGTCGCGCTTCGCGCAGTTTGCGCTCCTCCTCGTAGCGCCACTTCCCGTAGTCGAGTGCGCGGCAAACCGGCGGGTCCGCGGTCGCCGCGACCTCGACGAGATCGAGGTCGCGCGCGTACGCGTACTCGCGCGCCTCGTCGGCGCTCATCACTCCGAGTTGTGTTCCGTCCTCGGCGACCAGCCGCACAGGCCGGTTGCCGATCTGTTCGTTGATCCTTGCGGTGACGCGCCGGTCCTGCGCGACGGCGCCGCGCTTGCGTGCTTTTCTCAACCAGAGTCCTTTCTCGAGCAGAAACGGGGACGCAGCGGCCCACCGTTCGGCAAGGACATCTGTGCTGATGCGCGCGTGCGTGCTTAGCGCGCGGCCGGGCCGAACAAGAGGGCTGCTGCAGCGGTTGTGTGATCCATGGCGGCCCTCCTTTCGTGTCTTCGAGCCGGGAGTCGAATACTACGCCAAGTCGACGACGATCCGACCGCCGACGTCGGGCAGCGGCAGCGACTCGGCCTCCGCGACGACCGCCTCGCGCTGCGCGCGCGAGAGCCGCCGCCAGGTCTGGATCGTCACGGTCTTCCCGGCGCGGCGCCACGTGCCGACGATGTTCCCGTCCACGAGCAGGGCACCCGGCCAGACGCGCGGCGTCCACAGCTCGGCACGTTGGCCGGCGTCCGGCACGAGGAGCGCGCGGTCCTCGCTCGTGATGCCCAGGGTGTAGGCGTCGCCGCTCGGAAGCAGCCGGGCGGCGGCCGGCGGCGCCGGCGGCTCGCGGATCGTGGGCTCGTCGGTGGCGAGGATCCAGGCGTCGCCTGTCGGCGTCCGTACCGGGATCAGCTCGGTGCGGAGATCGTCGAACGTGGTCACGGCCGTTCGGGCGCCGATGGCCCCCCACTTCGCGAACCCCTGCGGCGTCGCCGGCCCGAAGATGTGCAGGTAGCGGCGCGCGAGCTCACGGGTCGCCTCTTCGCGCTCGATCTCCGGCGGCGGCACGGTCCAGACGGTGGGCCGCCGTGCGCCTTCCCAGCGAATCGCGAGCGTGCCGGTCAACGCGGCGTAGCGAAGGTTGTTCCCGTGCGTCCCGAGCGCCCGCCCGGCGTCGTCGTACCGCATTCGCTTCCCGTCGAGGACGACGTGCACACGAGCAGCCAGATCGTCCGCCCGTCGGCGAATCATCCCGCTGTCCGGGAGCCGGCCGAGCGTGAACACGGCGAGGTCGGGCGCAGCGACGACGTACACGTTGTACCGCGGCCCCCAGACCTGCACGAGCGACGGGTCCTCCCAGGCATCCGGCTTGGCGCCTCCGACGCGTGCGTGGATGGAGAGGAGCGCGGCGCGCGGCATGCTGTCCTGCAGCCCGGCCCAGGCCGCGCGACGCAGCGACGCTCGTCCCGGTGGGAGCCGCTGATCCAGCGCTCCGACGCGTCGGCGGTACGCGAGGATCTGGATTCGCGTAGCCCGTAGCGGCGCTTCAGTCATGTCATGGCGCGACGCCGGATGAATGAACGAGCCCGATCGTGATCACGGCCGCGATCCTAGAACGCAAGTCTCGGCTCGGCGCGCTGTCGAACCCGGGCGATATATCGATCGCCGCCTCCGTGCCGGCGAACCACGCCCTGATACCGCCTTCTGTTGCGTCAGGAGGTTTCGACACGTAACCCGGATCCGCGCCGTCCTCACCTCGCGGTTGAGGTCAAAACGAGCTCGTCGATGTCCGCCGCAGCCGCCTGGAGAGCCTCGACGAGCGTCTGCCCGCCCGGAGTATGAGTCCAGCAGTGCGCGGACCCAGCGGGTCGCGATCTGCAGATAGTTGCCGGCGGGCGTCACGAGCACCGACGCCTCGCGTTCGACAAGCGTCCGGCGCGACGTCGTAGAACGCGCCCCAGTTCGACGTGTGCGCGCGGAACTGCTCGTCGTCCCAGATGCTCGTGCGGGTCGGATTCATGTTTCCCTCGTACACCGACCGGCGAAGGAAGTCTCTGCTGCTTGCCCACTCGATGAAGCGCCACGCCTCATCGGGGTTCTTCGCACGGGTGTTCATGACGAGCGACCACGTCCAGAGGTTCGGGCGCCGCCCCGCGTCGCCGACCGGTGGCAGCGCGTACGCGATCTGCCCAACCCGCTCGGAGTACGTCGGATCCTCGAAGTACGCGACGTAGTGGTCGGAGTCGACGATCAGGCCGTACTGGCCGTGCGCGAAGTCGAGAGCCAGCTCGTACCACCGCTGCTCGGGCCAATCGCGTGGCCCCGCGTCGCGTAGCGCCGCCAGGAAGTCGGACGTCGCGCGGACGGACGCGCTCGAGGCGATTGCGCAACGGCCATCTTCGAAGTCGCTGCCGCCGTACGACCACAGCTGGGTCGCAAAGCCGGTGTACATCGTGTGCCAGGCGTCGGTCCCGCGCTGGCCGAAGCCGCGGACGCGTCCGCCGGTGCCGGCGACGATCGCGCGCGCTGCCGCGAAGTACTCGGACCACGTTCCCGGCACGTCGACGCCGGCTTCCTCCAGGACCGACGGGAGGTACGCCAGGTTGTACGACTCGCAGTTGACGGGGATCTCGAGCAACGGCCCCTTGCCGAGCGGCTCGCCGAAGACACCGCTCCAGCGGTTGGCGTGCAACAGGCGGTCGACGAAGTCCTGCGGCTCGTACTCGTCGCTCGCCCGGCTCAGGAACTCGTCGAGCGGCCGCACGAACCCGGCTGCCTGGTGCTCCCAGACGAGCACCGGACCCGACATGTACACGTCCGCAGCGTGCTCGCCGTCGAGGAGGTGGTGGATCTTGTTCGAGAAGTAGAGGTCGCTCGGCACGATCTCGAGTTCGAGTTCGATCCCGGTCTTCTCCTCGAACTCGGCAGCGTGCCGCTGCACGCTGGAGACGTAGGCATCGGTGTCAGGCCCGAGGAAGCGAACAGCCATGGTCAGCGCTCGTTTACCACCTCAGCGAGAGCCACGCTCGATGACCCATGTGTCCTCAAGGCTCTTGCGGCAGGTCGCGCAGCACCTTCAGCTGCCAGGAGAGCTTCAGGCGCAGGTCGTTGTGGGCGCGGTCGAAGGAGTCGACGATCTCCTGGTGACGGACCGATCGCGTGCTCGAACGCGGCAGAGTCGGCGGGGCGGGACTTCGCGTCCAGCCAGGCCTTTGCGCGCACCGACCAGTCGCGGTAGTCAGCCTCGAGCGACGCAAGCTCGGCCTTGTCCGCCACCGGCCGCGCTGTCAGCTCGTGCCCTTCGACGAGCAGCGCGCCCACGCCTCGACGAAACGCTCTGTTTCGCCTTTCCGAGAGCAGCCGCGGGAGAGGGAGCGGCATCACGAGCACCGCGCAGGCGATGTAGCCGCCGACGACCGCAAGCCCCGCGCCGAACCAGATCACCGGGCTCGACTTCCACGCTGCGGCCGAGGCGAGGATCAGCGACACCCCGACGCCGGTCGCGGTCAGGGCGAGCCGGATCCACTGCGAGTCGGTCTTCCAGGAGCGCCTGCGATCGGGCATGTCCGACAGGATCTCTGATCCACCGCATGCCCGAGACCAGAAACGACCGGGCGCGGGCGCGGGCGCGCCAGCCAGCCGCACTCAAACGAGCGAGCCGCCTACGCGACGGACGACTTCGGAGAGCCGGAATCGACGCCCGAACCGGCGTGCGTGCACCCAGGTGTCTCGTGTCTGGCACATCGGGCATTGCCGCGGCGGCTTCGGCCGGGCGACGCCGTAGCCGCACTCCGAGCAGACGAGGTCGGTCCGCTCGCCGTCGTTCTCTTCGTGGGGCCGCCCGGCCATCGGCCTGACGTGGGCTGCGGTTCTCAGTTGCCGCGTGAGCGACATGCGTCTCCTTCCCTTTGAAGCTGTCAGCTTCGACGGTGCCCGGTGGGAAGGCCCGGCGCCATGGGGTCGTGCCTCTATCTCTACGGCTGGATGAGGCCGCGGCGGATGGCGTAGCGGGTGAGCTCGACGCGGTCGTTCATGCCGAGCTTGTCGAGGATGTTCTGCCGGTGGCGCTCGACGGTCTTGACGCTGATGACGAACTCTGCCGCGATCTCCTTCGAGCTGTATGCCTCGGCGATCAGTTTCAGCACCTGGAGCTCGCGTGGAGTGAGGACGTCGAACTGCTCGTCGTCGCGAGGGCCCCGCTCGACGTAGTCGCGCACGAGCGTGGCGATCGCCGACGGGTAGAGAAACGATTGGCCGCGCATCGTTCGTCTGCACGCGTCGACGATGTCGTGGTCGGCGTCCGACTTGAGCACGTACCCGGACGCGCCGGCTCGCAGCGACTCGAAGAGGAACTGTTCGCTGTCGTACATCGAGAGCATCAGCAGCTTCAGCTCGGGGCGTTGCCGGTGGAGCTGGTCGGCGGCCTGGATGCCGGTCAGCTTCGGCATCGAGACGTCGAGGATGGCGAGCTGGATGTCCTCGGCGAGCCCTTTCTTGACCGCCTCGGCGCCGTTCTCGGCCTCGGCGACGACCTCGAGGTCGGGCTGCGCGGTCAGCACGCTCTTGAGTCCCGAGCGGATGATCGGGTGGTCGTCGGCGACGAGGATGCGCGTGACGAGCGGGATCGGCATCAGGTCGCTTCGGCCGGAACTTCGAGCCGGATCTCGACGCCGGCCGGACGTCCCGGCTTGACGGCGAACGCGCCTCCAACGAGAACGGCGCGTTCACGCATGCCGCGGAGGCCCCCGTGCCCGTTCAGCAGCGCCGCCTCGGCGATCCCGCGGCCGTCGTCGACGACGCGCAGGATGACGCTGTCTGGTCCCGGCTCGAGCGTCAGCTCCACCCTGGTCGCGCCGGCGTGACGGGCGATGTTGGTCAGGCTCTCCTGAGTGACGCGATAGATGGCGAGCTCCGCCTCGTCCGAGAGCCGCGGGAGGTCGCCGGCGAAGCGGCGCTCGACAACGATTCCGCTCTGGTCGGCGAACGTCCGTGAGAGCTCTGTCAGGGCGCTGACCAGGCCGAGATGCTCGAGCAGCTCGGGCCGCAGCTCGTGCGAGATCCTCCGCACCTCCTCGAGTGCGCGCCGGATCGCGTCCTTCGCCTCGTCGGCGCGGCGGCGACGGCTGCCGGGATCGGCCTCGGCGAGCGCGTCGAGCTGGAGCAGGACGCCGGTCAACACCTGGCCGACCTCGTCGTGCAGGCCGCGGGCGATGCGCAGCCGTTCGGCTTCCTGCGCTGCGAGGGCTCGGTGGCTGCTCTCGCGGCGCTCGGTCTCGAGCCGGTCGAGCATCTGGTTGAACGCCTGCACCATCTCGACCACCTCCAGGCCGCCCTCCTCCGGCAGCCGCTGCCCCGGCCGCAGCAGGTCGACCGTGCGCATCCGCTCGACGAGCCGATCGATCGGCGCGACCGTCTCGCGAAGCAACAGCAGGTTCGCGGTCAGCATGATCACGAGCACCGCGACGACGTCGAGCGTCTCGACGATGGCGAGCGACGTGTGGATCCGCCCGGCGGAGAACGCGAGCACGAGCGTCCCGACGAGCAGCAGACCTGCGTTGATCGCAAAGACCCGCCAGAGCAGCGGCAGCCGGGAGAAGTGCATCGGAGAATCCAGTTCTAGCGGTGGGCGACCGGCTCGGCCAGCGCCAGCCTCCGCCCGCTCCGCGCTCGCGTCGCCGGAGGCGCGATCAGCACCGGCACCGTGGTCGCCGCCTCGAGCTCGCGGGCGAGCGTGCACCGCAGTTGACGGCCGCGTGCCCCACGCGGGCGCGAGCCGAGGACGATCACGTCCGCCCCCTCCTCGGCCGCTGCCCGCGTGAGTCCGTCGACCCGGCTCCCGCTGACGATCCGGATCTCGGCCGCCTCCGGCGTTCGTCCGGAGCCCGCCGGCGCAGACTGCGATTCGTCGGCGACCACATGCACGAGCACGAGCCGCATCCCGAGCCGCACGGCGAGCGCAGCCGCGAGCTGCACCGCGGAATCGCCCTCGATCTTGTCGGTCACGCCGCAGACGACCGTCCCGTGCATCGCTCTCTTCTCTCGCATCGCCTCGAAGGATTGCGCCGAACGGCCACGACCGCGATCCGTGCCAGACCCCATCTGTGCTCCCGGAATCGCGAGCCGGGAAGATGGGTGCGCGACCTCATGGCGGCGCCTCCGGGCGAGCGGCAGCCTCCAGTTCACACGATCGGATTGGGGGAAAACGATGAGAGAGCCACTGATCACGCCGGCCGGTCTCTTGCGCCTCAGCGGCGAGCTCGACCGTCTGAAGACGGCGGGCAGACGGGAGATCGCGCTACGACTCAGACACGCGCTCGCCACCGAGGCGGATCCGTCCGCGAACGCCGACTATCAGTTTGCGCGTGAGGAGCAGGCGATGCTCGAAGCGAGGATCGCCCGCCTCGAGGAGCGGCTCGGAGCGGCACGGGTCGTCGAGCCCGACAATGCCGACGACGTCGTCGACCTGGGCGAATGCGTTCGCCTGCGCAACGTCGACACCGGCGCCCGGCACCGCTACGAACTCGTCGGTTCGCTCGAATCCGACCCCCGCTCGGGCCGGATCTCCGCGGAGTCGCCGCTCGGCCGTGCGCTGCTCGGCCGCCGCAAGGGCGAGATCGCCGCGGTCGAGGCGCCGAAGGGCCGTCTGCACTTCAAGATCCTCAGGATCGAGGCGGCGGCGACGAGCGCCTAACCGCGGCAGACCCGCGAGCGCCTAGGGTGCCGGGATGACGCCGGACGAGCAGACGCGCACACCGGCCGGCCGCGCGGCGCGCCTGGGCGGGATTGCAGCCTCCGCAGGGAAAGGGGCAGGTGCGGCGACCTACAAAGCCGGCGGCGCGCTCGTCGAGGCCGTCGGCAACCTCGCCGACGCAGCCGTCGACCACGTCCTCCTGACCGACGAGCGCGTGACCTCGGCCGCCGAGGGCAAGCGTGCGCTCGCGGGCGGTGCCGACACGGAGGAGCTGGCCGACAAGGTCCAGCGCGTCGTCGTACTCGGCGGTGCCCGCCGTCCGCCTTCTCGTCCGGAGCGCGCGCTTCAGCCGCGTGCCCTGGGCGATGATCGCCACGAGCACCCTCTCGGTCGGCATCGCCGTGCGCACCGGCGTGCGGGAGCTGCAGGTGCTCGCCTCGCTCGTCGCCTACCGGCTCGAGGAGGCAACGGGCAAGCCGAGCGACCCGCTGCTCGTCAAGAAGTTGGCGATCGATCTGTACCTGAAGCCGAAAAACGCGCCGAAGTTGACAGACGACAAGCTGCGCCTCGTGCGGCTCACTCGCAAGTGGGTGTTCAGCGGAGCCTTCGGCAGGGCGACCTCGGGCGCGCGGCGAAGGCGCTCGATGCGGCCGAGAAGCTCGACGCCCGCGAACTGGCCAGACGCTGGGAGCAAACGGCGCCGCGGAAAGCGCGCTCAGCCGAGCCGCCACGACGCGCGCGTAATCACCTGATCCGCAGCTGGAGCGTGAAGCGCTCCTGGCGCGGCGACCAGATCCGGAGCAGTGCGCCGCGGTTAAGGCGAATCGACCGGATGAAGACGCCGGAGTCGTTCGTCAGCCGGACGTGACCGACCGCCTTCCAGGCGTTCTTGTGGAGCACCTCGAGCTGGTACGGCTTCCGTCCGAGCCGCCCGCCCCGGATCTGCCCCCAGACGACGGCCTGATACCCGCGCCGGCCCATCTGGGCGAACGGCAGCCTGAATGCCTGTAGCGACGGCTTCGGGCGGTCGTCCGCCCAGACGAGCCCGGTCTGGAAGCGGCTGAGTTCCGACCTCGTCGCGGTAGAGGTACTGGATCAGCATCGTGACCCGCGGCAGCCTCCACGCACGCATCGCGGCGAGGCTGAGCATCGTCGCCTGCCTCTTCGGCGGAACGCCCAGGAACGTGTCGGGCGGATTCGTCTGGTAGCCGTACTCGGTGAGCCAGACCGGCTTCGGCCCGAAGGAGCGTCTGACGAGAATGAGGAGCTTCGGGATCGTCGCCATCGTGATCGAAGGGCAGTTCTTGCAGCCTCCGCTCGACGGTGTCTCGCCCGGCGACGACGGGTACGGATGGTGGGCGTACGCGTCGAGCTTCGCGTGGGCCGCCGCCATGCCGCGGACCCAGACGACGGGTGCGACGCCTCCCAACCCGCCGCGCGGCGCTGTCACACCGCCGCCGACGCGGGCGTGTCGCAGCACGGAATGGATCGCCTCGTACCCGGGGTTGAGCAGATGCTGGACGTAGATCGCCGCCCTCGTCGGCCTGAGCCAGATCCGCTTGTTCGGCTCGTTCCAGATCAGCCAGTAGTGAACCCAGGGGTAGCGGCGGGCGGCAGCGCGCGCGAAGGCCCGGAAGTCTCGAGGGTGCGGCGGCGCGAAGTTCGGTGGGCGCCCCCCGTTCGCCCACCCCGGCGTCCCGACCAGCGTGAGCACAGGCGTCAGCCCGTAGCGGCGAAGGCCGCGGAGGACACGGTCCGGCCTGCGCCAGTCGTAGGCGCGATCGCCCGGAGAGGCGGCGTCCTTCGGCCGCCGCCGGGCGACCTCGTTCCAGCGGAGCGTGAAGCGGACGAGCGGCACGCCGAGCCGCTTGAACGTCGCGAGCCGCTGGTTGAGCGTCCCCGGCCCGAACTCCAGCCACGCGTCGTCCTGGATCCCGTACTGGATGCCGGGCGACGCCTGAACGGGGCTCGCGACGGTGCACGCCGTCACGGCGAGCAGCAACGCCAACAACCCCATCCGGCCCCCGGTCGTCCTCATCGGCGGGTCGGACTCTCTCACGTCGCGCCAACCCGGTGCTCGATGTGGTCGAAGCCGGTAGCGTCCGCGACGTGTCGGTCGTCGTCGTCCTGATCATCATCATCCTCGCCCTGCTGCTGGCAGGCTCGATCATCGGCCTGGCCTTCTCGCTCTTCTGGCTCGCGCTGACCGGCCTGGTGATCGGGGCACTCGGGCGACTGGTCCTCCCCGGTCGGCAAGACATCGGCATGCTCGCAACCGCGCTGGTCGGGATTGCCGCAAGCCTTCTCGGCGGCATCCTCGCGAACATCTTCGACGTCGGCTGGATCATCCAGTTCCTCGTCGCGGTCGCGCTCGCCGCGATCGGGATCACGCTCTTCGCGTCAACCGAACACCGCAGAGCCGCCTAGATCCCTCGAGACCGACCCGAGTGAGACGACGGGTTGCGAGCCCGCGCGCGTCGCAGTCATCGCCTACTGTTTCCAGACGAGGCATGGCACTGGGATCCGTTCGCTGTACGACGTGTGTGACCGCGCTCTGCGCAGTCTTTGCTCTCGCGATCGTGCCTCAGTCACGTGCGGTCGGAGGATCGCGCGAGCCGTTGCCCGCGGCGGGCGAGCTCGTGAGCTCGAGTGCTGCGGTTCGGGCTGCGCCGGACTCGCAAGCGCGACTCGTCCGGCTGCTGCACCAGTTTCGATCTGACGGCCAATTCCAAGAGGTGCTGGCCGTCGGTGCGCGGAGAGGGAGCGACGGGTACTGGTGGTACGAGCTGAGCCTGCCGGGCCGGCCGAACGGTCAGCGGGGCTGGGTGCGCGGCGATCTGGTCGATCTCCGTCCGGTCGTGAATCGGATCCTGGTGCATGTCGGGGCTCGCCGGATCGAGGTGCGCCGGATCGCCGGCGACAGGCTGCTGCTCAGTGCCGTTGTCGCGGTTGGCAAGCCCGGTGCCGAGACGCCGCTCGGACGGGATTTCTTCGTGCAGGGGCGGTACGTGTCCGACGATCCGTTCTTCGGGCCGTTCGTGCTGGTGACAAGCGCCTATTCGAAGCTGAGCGACTGGCCCGGCGGCGGGTTGGTCGGGATCCACGGAACCAGCCTGCCCGGGCTGCTCGGCCAGGCTGTCTCCCATGGGTGCGTGCGTGTCGCGAACCCGGTCGCGTCGGAGTTGCAGCGACTCGCTCCGCTCGGCACACCGGTCGATTTCCTGCCCTAGTCTCTATTCACTCAGCCCGTGACCGACGGCTTGTTGATCGTCGTCCCGAGCACGGCGAGGAAGGTTCGACACCGTGACGTGACCCCGGCCGGCAGCCGGATTCCGTGTTGGAAGCGGACGATGCTCAGACGGGTGGGCGTGAGCGCGAAGCGCGCGATCCCCTGGCTGTTGGTTCGCGCCCGCTGGTCGACCCCGAACCCGACCGCGCGCACCGCCAGGCCCTTGAGAGGCGTCCCGAAGCGGTTGCGGGCGGTTGCGAGCACGATCGACGTGCTGCCTGCCCGCAGCACACGCGGCGAGGCCGTGAGCGTGTTGCAGGCGATCCTGAGGGCGGCGGCTTTGACCGCCTTTGACGCCGCTCCCTCTGGCGGCGCGGTGATCCGGACCAGCGCCGCAGCGGTGTTGTTGAGGTAGTTCGATTCCTGCTCCTCGGAGCTGACTCGAACGACGTTCAGAACCCTTCCGACCCCGGTCGCGCGCGTCACCGCAGTGACGGTGGCTGACGCCCCGGGGGCGAGGCGGCCGAGGTTGCACGCGCCGACGTTGCAGGTGCCTTGCGACGCTGTCAGCGAGACCAGCTTGAGGCGGTAGGTCAGCTCGGAGACCCTGACGAGGTTGATGTCCGCTGCCGCGATCGTCGAGTTGTTCGTGACGGTGATCGTCCACCTGATCGTGTGCCCGAGTACGGCGGTGGTGGGTGTGGCGGTCTTCTGGACGCTGAGGTCGCCGAGCGGCGGGTCGGGTGCCGGTGGCGGCGGCAACGGTGGCGGCGGTGGCGGCGGTGGCGGCGGCCCGGGCGGGATCGGCGGGGCGGTCGATTTGCGGGTGTTCGTGAAAGTGCAGACGACGACGTCGCCGTTCGCGACAGCGCCGTCGACCTTCGTCCCCGGGACTGACACCTCGGGCGCGCCGTTTCGGGTGCACGAGACTGCCGAGTCGTAGTTGGCGAGGTCGGTCCCCGGTCCGGCTGCCTCGCTGACCGTCCCCTCGCCGACGCCGACGGTGACCGGCCCTGTGGTTGTTCCGTTGCCACCATTCGCCCACAGTTGCCCGTTGACCTGCAGGTTGAAGATGCCCGGATCGTTCGTGGGGACGGTCACCTTTCGCAGCTCGAGCGTCGCGGTACAGCGGCGTCGAGCTGCTGTCGGCGCTGACCGTCTTCGTTCCGAGCGTCCAGGCCAGCGTCGTCGCGCCGGCAAACGCTGTCTGGAAGGCGCCGGTCACGGTCCCCGGCTGGAAGACGAGCGGCTGGCCGCGATTCACCGGTGCCGGCGCAAACCCATTGGTCGACCCGATCGGGATCGTGACCGGGAAGCTGTTCGGGTTCGAGTAGCCCCACACCGCCTGGTCGGGTGCGCCGCTTCGGAAGACGACGCACTGCAAGACCGGATTGACCGCCGCGGCGACCGCCTTTCGCGTGTTCGTGATCGCGCACAGGATCGACTGACCGCGCGAGACAGTAACGGTCACCTTCGGCCCGCGACCTTCGGCAACGACGATCGAGCCACGCGAACAGGTGATCTGCGTGTCGTAGTCAGCAAGATCGGTGCCCTGCGCCGCCGACTCACCCACGCTGTGCGACCCGGAGTCCACGGCGACGGTCCCGGTCGTGCCACCGTCACCCACGCGAGCAGCTCCACCCGCTGTCTGGCCGTCTAGCTCGAGGTTGAACCGGCCCGGATCGGTCTTCGGATTCAGGATCTTGACGATCGTGATCGATCCCTGACAACGCTTCGAACCTGCGGTCGCGGTCACCTGGTTACCGGTGAGGTGCCACGTCAAGGGCACACCGCCGGATTGAACCTGGAAGGCGTCCTGCGCACGACCGGGCTGGAAGCTCGTCGGCTGCTGGCCGTCCGCCGACAACGGGTCGAACACGTTCTCGAACGGAGCCACGATCGTCTCGTCGTTCGGATTGTCGTAGCCGAAATGCGCGAGGAAACCCCCACCAGGAAGCGACTCGACACACTCGACGATGGGCGTCAACGGACTGTGACCTGGCTCACAGCCGTTCTGCCAGATCGCCTGTCCGTCCGCCGACCAGTTGTAACCCGGGAACACCTGTACTACGTCGTTCTCGTCGAGATACGAGTAGGGCGGGATGATGTCGCCCCAATCGGCCGCCGGGAACACCGGCCCGGCGTGGTTCAGGTGACCACCGTGCAGATCACCGTTGTTCGCGATCGCCGGCTCGTCCGAGACGTACGGATTCTTGTCCGAGCTCGTCGCGTGACAGATCCGGACCTTCTTCTCATTCGGCTGTGACATCGCCGGCTGCAAGAAGACGAGCAGCACACCGATCAGCCCGGCCAGAACTACAGCCCCGAACCAGACCCCCCGCCGCAGACGCCACAAATGACGTCCGAACAACACAACCCCACTCTACAAGGCCATGGGTGACCGGCCCTCACCCGTTACGGGTGGCTCCCGCTCCCGGCAGCGCAACAGGCTTTCGCGGAGGCCGGCTCGCGCCGAACCTACCCCATCGCGTCATTGTCGCTCCGCCGAGGCGGGGCTACCGTCGTCCTTGCGAGAGCAGCCTGAGATCCCGGGCCGAAACGCTGCTCCCGTCTCGTGACGGCCCGGAATACGAAAGGGAAGATCTTGAAGAAGGGAATCACGCTGATCGCAGCGCTCGTTGCAGTGCTCGCGGTCACCTCCGGCGCATTCGCCGCCGCCAACCACTACCTGATCACATCGTCCAGCCAGATCAAGGACGGCACGGTTTCCGCCCATGATCTCTCGCCCGCCGCCCGCAAGGCGCTGCAGGGCCAGAAGGGCGACACCGGCGCGGCCGGCGCAACCGGCGCAACCGGCGCGAACGGCGCAACCGGCGCTCAGGGTCCGCAGGGACAGGCCGGCGTCAGCGGGTACGAAGTTCGCACCTGGCGCTACTCGAAGGACGACGCCAACTCGGACATGGGCCCGGGGTACGTCGGTGTCGGCGGCGGCGCGATCGCCACGGTCGCCTGCTCGCCTGGCAAGGTCGCGATCGGCGGCGGCTATCGGTTCACGTCGCCCGGTGACAACGGGTTCAACTCGCAGGCAATCTCGGACGGAAGCGGCGTAGTCGCGTCCTTCCCTGGTCGCATGGACTGGAGCACGACTACGGTCAAGCCGAATGACAACTCTGGCTGGATCGTGCAGGTCAACGACAAGGTAAACGCTGCAGACATGACGCTCTACGTCATCTGCGTGAACGCCAAGTAGCAGCCACGTTCCCCGCAACCCGAAGGGCGCCTCACGGCGCCCTTCGGCATTTTCGGCGACATGTTCCAGATCCTGCCGGATCGAGCACACTCTCGGAATGGCACGAACGACTGCCGGGCTGGCGGTCGGCGGCGACGTCGAGCAGGCGCTCGCCAGCTTGCCCGTCCCGAGCTACGTCCTCGACACCTCAGGCGTCGTCCGGTGGCTCAACCCGGCGGCTGAGCGTCTCCTCGGCGACGTCCGCGGCCGGCACTTCACGTCGATTGTCGGGCCCGAAGACCGTGCGCGGGCCCAGGGGCTGTTTGCCAGCAAGGTGCTCGGCACCACCGCAGCAACCGAGGCCAGCGGGGTCTTCGTCTCGGCCGACGGCACCCGTCTCGCGCTCGAGGTGAGCGCGGTGCCGCTGATGGGCGGCGAGCGAGTGGTCGGCGTCTTCGGGCTGCTGACCGGCCCGTTCGACGACGAGACGAGCACACCGCCCGCGCATCTGACGCCCCGCCAGGCCGAGGTGCTGCGTCACCTCGAGCAAGGGCGCTCGACGAAGCAGATCGCGCAGGAGCTCCACGTGAGCACCGAGACGGTCCGGAATCACGTCCGCCATCTGCTGCGAGCCCTCGGGGTCACCACGCGACTCGAGGCCGTCGCCGTCGCCCGGCACGGGCGGCCCTCCGGGGCAACCGCAGGTTGACGACGAATCGGTTGGCCTCGCCCACCCACTTGTGAAGGCTCGGCATCGGGGGTACGGTCAGGGTCTGCGGTCAATTCCTGCGGCTGTTTGGGTCGTCGAGGGGGGAGTTGATCGAATGGAGTGGATCGAGGAGGCCGACGGCGTCTTCCGTAGTGGGGGCGTCAAGGGGTTGGGGCTGGCCGGTGCGCTTTTGGGGTTTGCGGAGCATCCCGAGAAGCCGGTCAAGAAATGGGTGAACGTCGCCGGTGCGAGCGCCGGGGCGATCGTCGCCTGCTACCTCGCTGTCGGCCACGATGCGGCTGACCTCGCGGCGCTGTTGACGAAGACGGACATCGGCCGGTTCCAAGACTTCCTCTGGCCCGGTGAGATCCTCGGCGGCGGCCTGAGTTTGCTGCGCGAGCGGGGGCTGGCGCGAGGCGATGCTTTCCGGGAGTGGTTCAGCGAACAGTTGGCGGGGAAGACGTTCGCCGCGACGAAGAGCGACGACGGGACGCGCAACCGACTCAAGCTGATCGCGGTCGACGCGACGAACCGGGCGCTGCTCGTGCTTCCAGACGACCTGCCCCGCTACCGGCTGAACGGGCAACCGGATCCAATCGACCCTGATGAGTTCGAGCTCGCCGACGCAGCGCGGATGAGCATGTCGATCCCGTCTTTCTTCGAGCCGGTCGAGTTGACCCGGGACAGGGTGATCGTGACCGACAGGGGTGACACGGACGGTCTGTTCGACGGCCAGCCTGCCGACCGGATCGACGTCGAGCATGCGAACGAGGTCGCACGACACTTCGCCCTCGACGAAGCGGCCTACCGCGAGCTGAACGAAGAGGAGACCGAGCAGCAGCGATCGGTGATCATCGACGGCGGGACACTCTCGAACTTCCCGGTCTGGCTGTTCGACGTTGACGCGACCGCGCCGCTTCGACCGACCTTCGGGTTCACACTCAAAGGCGGCCGCGGCGCTGGTGCAGGGCTCAACGAGTTCGTCCAGCACATGTCCTGGGCGATCCGGTTCGGCTTCGACGTCTTCCAGACCTCGCAAGAAGCATGGGACGCCCGCTTCGTTTCTCACTCGACGGGGGCCCGAACTGTCGCCGTTGATGCGGGCGATATCGCAACGACGCAGTTCAATCTGACCGCAAGCGATCAGGCGATGCTGCTGGCGAATGGACGAATGGCCGCCAAGCGGTTCCTCGACCGGTTCGACCTCGCCGGCTACGAGAACACCTTCCACGCCCACCTCAGCGAAACCACGCCCGAAAAGACAGCGCGAGCAGTGAGCACCCTGAATCGGTGAGAGGTGCAGCATGAGCGTGAGCGAGAACAGCTCAGCGAAGCCTGGTCAGCAACTCCCACTACGGCGTCGCGTCGCCCGGCTGAGTCGGCTCGCTCTTGGGCTGATCGTGGTGGCGGTTGTGCTCCTGGCGGTGGCGGTCGCGGTTGCCGTGGCGTGGGGCTCGGAGGCGACGACGGCGGTCGGAAGGCTTCCCGTTGCCGCCGCGGACGCGATCCCGTCGGTGTCGCTCGTCGTCGCTGCAGGCGCTGCGGCGGCCGGTTTTTTCGTCGGTCTCGCGGCGCTGCACGCCGCGGCGGCGATGCGGGTACTTGCGCGCGACCGGCGGATCCCGCGCGCGCTGACGCCCGAGATGCAGAGGGCGCGTAGCCTCTTGTTGACACCGCTCGGCCCGTCGGTCGTGCGCCTGGCGGACGAGCCGGAGCTTCCGGCGAGCAAGCTGCGTGACTCGGACGATCACGACCCTGCGGGCCCGTTGCAGCTGACGGCTCTGGTGCCGGCGCACAACGAGGCGTTGACGATCGCCGCCACGTTGCAGTCGTTGTGGTCACAGACGAGGCCACCGGACAGGGTGGTGGTCGTGGCTGATAACTGCACGGACGATACGGCGGAGCTCGCACGCGCAAATGACGCCGAAGTGTTCAACACCGTCCGGAACACCGACAAGAAGGCGGGTGCACTGAACCAGGCGCTGACGGAACTGTTCCGCGAGATCAGCGCCCGTGACGTCGTGATGGTGATGGACGCCGACTCGGTGATCGTGCCCGAGTTCCTCGAGACGGCGATGGGGCGTCTCGAGGCAGACCCGGATCTGATGGCGGTCGGCGGCGTTTTCTACGGAGAGCCGGGAGCCGGCCTGGTCGGGCAGCTCCAGCGCAACGAGTACACGCGGTACCAGCGCGTCATCGCCCGCCGTTTGGGCCAGGTCTTCGTCCTCACCGGAACCGCCTCACTGTTTCGCACCTACGCTCTGAAGGCAGTCGCCGACTCCCGCGCCCAGCTGCTGCCGGGCGACACGGGCCGCGTCTACGACACCTTGGCCCTGACCGAGGACAACGAGATGACTCTCTCGCTGAAGACGCTGGGCGCGAAGATGGTCTCGCCGAGGCAGTGCCGCGTCACGACCGAGCTGATGCCGAACTGGCGGGGGCTCTGGCGGCAGCGGATGCGCTGGCAACGCGGCGCGCTCGAGAACATCGGCGCGTACGGGCTGACGCGCGCCACCTTCCGGTACTGGCTGCAGCAGATTGGGATCGGCTACGGCACCGTCGCCCTCAACGCCTACCTGCTGTTGATGACGATCACGCTGCTCGCCGCCGACAGCTTCGAGCTCGTCTGGTTCTGGGTTGGAATTGGCTCGATTTTCGTCGTCGAACGGGTCGTCACGGTCTGGGCCGGCGGCTGGCGGGCACGGCTCCTCGCCTTCCCCTTGGTCTTCGAGATCGCCTACGACCTCGTCCTGCAGGCCGTCTACGTCAAATCGCTGTTCGACATCGCGACCGGCCGCGCCGCCGGCTGGAACTACGTCCCCCGCCAAGCGGCTGCCACTCGACAGGCGGTCGTCCAATGATCACGATCGCCGGCATCCTGCTTCCCGCCGACGTGCTCAAATCGGGCTGGTTCCAGGCGCTCGCCACTTTCGTCGCGATCAACACGCTCATCTATGCCGCACTCAGCCTGGCCAAGCTCATCCCACGTCGACGCGCGTGATGCGACGACTCTTCTTGATCTTCGTCATCACGATTGCCTGCATTGACGGCGTCGTTCTTCGAGCGCCTGGCGCGACCGGCGCCTCCGGGCCTTGCGGCCTACGCCTCCCGCCTCCGCAGAGGGGCGAGCTTCTGTTCAGAGTCCCGGCCGGAGGTCGAGCGCTCCGTCGAACGCTGGCCGGACGGGTGGCGTTGTGCACGCTGCTTCGCCGGGACGGCAGCCGGTTCGCCGCCCTGCACATCGATGCGGCGCAGCACGTTCTCGGAGTGGCGTTCTATCGTCCTTCCGGGGCGCTCTTGAGCGCCGTCGACAGCTCCTACGCCGCGACCCCGCAGCCAGAGGCGAACGTGAAGTGCGACAGTTCCGCTCAGGCATCGATCGGCGTCGACTACTGGAAGAAGACGAGGAAGTGGTGGATCGGCGCGACGCCTCCAGGGATCGCCCGCGACGGAGTCGTCAAGGCCGTCAGGAACGCCCAGAGTGAGTGGACGAACAACATCAACTGGTGCGGTATCAAGGACCAGGCGAACCCGCCCGCGTCCTACCAGGGCAATACATCGGGCAACGCGATCAAGAACGACGGCAAGAACGTCGTCGACTGGGGCAGCCTCGAGAACGACCAGGACTGCAACATGTCTCTCGCCTGCACCTTCACCTGGTACGACGACCAGGGCAACCCGATCGACTCCGACATCAGGTTCAGCACCGCCTACAAGTGGTCGACGACGGGCGCGGCGGGCGCGTTCGACATCCAGTCGGTCGCGGCGCACGAGATCGGTCATGTCCTCCAGTTCGACCACGTCACGAACTCGTCGAAGGCCGACGACACCAATCTGATGTGGCCGTACTTCGCTGCCGATAACACGACCGGTCGCAAGCTCGGCCGCGGCGACGCACTCGAGGACAACAGCCACTACTAGCCACGGGGACAGATGCGCCGTGGCCCACTGCAAGGTGCAATGAGGTCCTAGCGCCCGCTCACGTCACATGCAGAGCCAGCCGCCGTCGACCGCGAGGTTGAGGCCGTTGATCGCGCCGTTCTCGAGCAGGAAGCGCGACGCGTCCACCACCTCCGCCATCGTGACCAGCCGTCCGATCGGCGTGCGCTGGACCAGCGCGTCAAACCGCTCGGCCGGCATGCCCACCCATTGCGGACTGTCGCCGACGATCGCGGGATGGAGGGCGTTCACGCGCCTCGGGGCGAGCTCGATCACGAGCGCCCGGACGAGACTCGTGACCGCGCCGTTCACCGTCGTCACCGTCGTCGAGCCCGGATAGGGCCGGTCGCGGGCGAGACCGCCGAAGATCAGGATCGCTGCGTCGTCGGCGAGCCTCGGCAGGAGCGTGTGGACGACTTCGGTGTAGCCGACGAGCTTCAACGTGACGAGCCGCAGCGCCGCCGAGATGTCGTAGTCCTGCACGGAGTTGCTGTCGCGCTCGATGGCCGCAAGGACGAGGTACTCCACATCGCCGACGTCGGCGAGTCGATCGGCCAGCGTGTGCGGATCCGCGAGGTCGAACCCGAGGCCGCGCGTCGAGCCGCCGATCTCCGCGGCGCACGCCTCCGCTTCGGACGCGTCGCGGCCGGTGATCACGACCTCGCGTCCCTGGTCGGCATAGAACTGCGCGACCTCGCGCCCGAGGCCACGCGTCCCGCCCACGACAACGACGCTTCTGCTCGCCATCCTTCGGTTCTCCTTTCGTTGGCTGGAGGCGCGGGTCCGAGCCCGCGCCTCCGGTCCAGCTCTCTCAGTGCGAGTGCGCCGCCGCCGGCTCCATGGCCCACTCGGGCAGAAGACCGCCCTGCCCGAGGATGTGGTTGCGCGACTCTTCGAGGGTCCGCACGATCGACTTCATGTCGACGTCGACGAGTTGCCCGCCGCGCTTCAACGCGCGGCCGGCGACGAAGACGGAGTCGACGTTCGACGTGTCGGCGTAGGTGACGATCGTCGCCTTCGGGTCGAGCATCGGCGCCGTGTTGATCGCGTCGGCCTTGAGCAGCACGATGTCGGCCTGCTTGCCGGGCGTGAGTGAGCCGACCCGGTCCTCGAGCATGATCGACCGTGCGCCGTCGATGGTCGCGAAGTTGAGCACGTCCTCGTGCGTGAGCTTCGGCGCGAACGCGATGTCCGGCGTATCGGTGAACTCCAGGATCCGGTCGTAGGCGAGCGCCGTCCGCATCTGCGTGAACATCTCGCCGGGAACGCTCGAGACGACGTCGACGCTGAGCGACGGACGGACGCCACGGGCAAGCATCTTCCCGGTGGGAGGCGGCCCGTGCCCCATGAGCATCTCGACGTAGGGCGCGATCGATGCCTTCCCGCCGGTTTCGGCGATCCAGTCGAGCTCCTGGTCGTTGAGGTCGGTCATGTGGATGTAGCAGACGTCGGGGCCCATCAACCCGAGGTCGTGCATGTCCTTCACCGGCGTGTAGTGCAGCGTGTGGAGCCGCATGCCGACGTGCACGCTGATGAGGATTCCGAGCTCGCGCGCGAGCGCCCAGTCGTGCTTCGCGACGTCGAAGTTCACATTGCCGGGCTGGCGCGCGGCCATGGCGAGTGTGATCAGGCCGTCGTCGGACGAGAAGTACGTCTCGCGGATGCGGCGGATGTCGGCCGGGTGCTCGAGCTCGCTGAACGACCACCACTCCCCGCCGGTCGGCATGCCGTGCGCGTAGACGGCGCGGATGCCTGCGTCCTTCAGTCCCTGGATCGCCGCGTCCGAGTGGTCGGGCGTATTCGAGATGTGCGACCAGTCGAGGAGCGTCGTGACACCTGCATTGAGCGCCTCGAGCGAGCCGGCGTAGTTGCCGATGTGGACGTCCTGGGGACGGTAGAAGCCGCCGACCTGCCCGAGCATGACCGCGAAGTAGTGGTCGAGCGTGCACGACGGCAGAACGCCGCGGACCGGGGTCTGCCAGGTGTGCCGGTGGGAGTCGATGAAGCCGGGCATCACGATCATCCCGGAGGCGTCGATCTGTTCCGCGTCCGACACGCCGAGATCTGTGCCGATGTCGACGATCTTGCCGTCCTCGACGAGGACCTCACCGTCCGGAACGTCGCCGACGTCGGGATCGATCGAGACGACGAAGCCGTTGCGGATCAAAAGCCGCTGCGAGCTCATGTCTTACTCCTTAGCCTCTTCAGACAGGAATTCGGTGCGGTGGTTCTGGGCCGCCGCATGTACAGCGACCATAAACGCTTCCGGCCCGCGACGTCAACGACGAACCGCAGACCAAGGATGATTCGCGGGGAGACCTCCGGCATTCCCGTCGGCAGTCGTTAAGCCATCATTGACACTGTTGGCCGGACCTGGTGAGAATGGCTCGTGGTTGCGGCCAGCCCACCATCGTCGCCCCCGACGGGACGATTTGCGGCCGCCCACGCTCGACGACTCGCCACGAACGCCGCGGTCGCCGCTCGCTTCCTCCCGGTCTGGCTGGCGACCGCCGCACTCCTCGTCATCGCTGCGTTTGCGGCGCCAGACACGCTCGGGCACACCTCGTGGTCGTACATCTTCCCGGTCGCGACGGTCCTCGCCATCGCGTCGCTCGGCCAGATGCTCGTGGTCATCCAGGGCGGCATCGACCTGTCGACACCCGGGGTGATGGCCGCCGCGGGAAACCTCGTCGCCGGGATCGGAGCAGGCTCGAACCACAAGCTCCCCGTCGCGATACTCGTCGCTCTCGGCGTCGGCGTCATCGTGGGTCTCGTCAACGGCGTCCTCGTCGGCCTGCTCAGGCTCAACCCGCTGATCGTCACGCTGGCGGTCGGCCTGATCGTCCTCGCCTGGAGCAGCAAGTACTCGCGCGACGTCGTCACCAACCGCCCGAACGTGCCGAGCGGGCTCTCGAACTGGGCGACCACGAAACCGCTCGGAGCCAGCAACGTCTTCTGGTTGGGGGCGGTGATCACCATCGTGGTTGCACTCGTCCTCCGCTACACGGTGGTCGGTCGCCGGTTCCAGGCCGTTGGTGCGAACCCGAAAGGGGCGTGGATGGCGGGGCTCCGCGTCCGGACGTACGTCGTGCTCGGGTACACCGCGGCCGGGACGCTCTACGCGGTGGCAGCGGTCCTGCTCGCCGGCGTGAGCTTCAGCATCGACCCCGCCTTCGGCTCGGCCTACCTGCTCGCCCCGATCGCAGCGGTCGTGATCGCCGGCGCATCGCTCTCCGGCGGACTCGCGAGCGCGACGTCGACGTGGATCGCCGCAATCGCCCTCACCTTGCTGACGCAGATGCTCGTGATCATGGGGCTCTCGTCGGCCATGCAGTACGTCGTTTTTGGCATCGCAATCATCGCGGGAATGGTGGTCTCGGGCGATCGCCTCGCGGCCATCCTCGCCTGGAGCCTCAGCGTCGTCGCGCCGCCTGCTCGAGCGGCCGATGGCGGATAGCCCCCCACGAGCGGCACGCGTTCGAAGAAGTTCAACTGATGAACGACGGAAGGAGTCACGGATGAGACGGAAGGCCCAGATCGTTGCGGTGCTGCTCTTCGCGGCCGCAGCATCGATCGCGCTCATCGCGGCCACGAGCGGCAACGCCGGCGGCAAAGCCTCAACGGGCCCCTCGGGCTACGTGGGGAAGGGCGGTGCCGTGATCGGCAAGGGAGGCGGCTTCGGCGAGACGTACCAGGCGCCGTCGACCACCCTGGCACACACGCTCTTCAAGGCGAAACTGCTGCCGACGAACAAGACGGCGCGCGACATCTCGCTCGCTGCATTCGGGCGGTCGACGAAGACGGTCAACTACACGCTGGCGCTGAAGTGCTGGAAGAACAACGGCTGCAGCACCGGAACCGGCGGCAAGCAAACCGTCGCGTACGTCGAGGGCTTCGGCGAGAACACCTACCGCCAGATGTCGAAGATGGAGTTCATTCTCCAGGCGCTCACGTATCCCAAGATCGGAAAGATCATCTACATGAGCGCACACTCCGACCTGAATCAGGCGATCGCGGACTTCAAGTCGGTGATCGCGCAGCACGTGAGCGCGATCGTCACCTACCCCGACTTCGGCGACGCCATGATCCCGGTGTTCCAGCAGGCGACGAAGGCCGGAATCCCGGTGTCGACCTACGCGTGGGGCTACGTCACCGGCCCTGGCACCAACTACACCACGGTGGTCGGCGAGGACACGTGCAACCTCGGCAAGTCGTTCGCGTACGTGATGAACAACCAGGTCAAGTCCGGCAACATCGCCTTCCTCGGCGGCTTCCCCGGGAACCCGCTGTCGGCCGGCTGGCAGAAGTGCGAGGAAGCTGCGCTCAACTCCTCGATCCACGTCGTCGCGAACGTCCCGACGAACTGGGATCCGTCGAAGGTCCAAGGCATCGTCGCCGCGATCCTGGCGAAGTATCCGGACCTGAAGGGGATCAGCTACGAGGACGCGCTCTTCATGTCGCAGGGCGGCTACGCGGCCTACAAGTCCGCCGGTATCCCCTACAAGGGCGTGTTCACCTACCGGACCGACGAGTCTGCGATGGGCTGCCTGGCCGACAAGCTCAAGGACCCGGCTCTCAAGGTCTTCTACTACACAGCGGGCAACTCGCAGATCCGAATGGCCCTGACCGCTGACATGATGAAGCTCGCCGGGGCGAAGATCCCGCCCACGATGGTGCTGCCGATCCAACTGCAGAACCAGGCCACGCGGGACATGTGCACGAAGGGGTACCCGGACACCGCGTCCCCGACCTCGCTCATTCCGCTGAGCCTTCTCCACCAGATGTATCCGTAGGAGGATCGAGCACGAGAAACTGAATCCGGAAATGTCGAATCCCGGGCCCGTGACATCCGACGTCCTGTCCGTTCGCGGGCTGTCGAAGGCGTTCGGAGCGGTGCAAGCCCTCCGTGACGTCAGCATCGACTGCCACGCGGGCGAGATCCACGCTCTCGTCGGAGAGAACGGGTCCGGGAAATCGACATTGCTGGGAATCGCAAGCGGCTTCCTCGCGGCCGACGAGGGGACCGTCCAGATCGGTGCGGAGCGCCTTGCACGCCACTCCCCCGCCGCGGCGCGGCGGCTCGGGCTCGGCATCGCCTATCAGGACTACTCGCACGTCCTCGAGCTGTCGGTGGCCGAGAACCTCTTCCTCGCGATGACCGCCGACGGGCGGCCGGCCTGGGGACGGATGCAGGGCTGGGCAGAAGAGACGCTCGCGGCATTCAAGCTCGACATCGACGTGACGGCGCCCACCGCCTCGCTGCCGCTTGCCGATCGACAGCTCCTCGAGGTCGCGAAGGCGCTGCTGACGCGGCCCAAGGTGCTGCTCCTCGACGAGCCCACCACCGCGCTCGGGCCGGAGGCCGTCGAGCGCCTCCACACCCTCGTGGCCGAACAGGCGCGCGAAGGCGTCGGCGTCGTCTACGTCAGTCACCGCCTTCCCGAGGTGCTCGCGGTTGCCGACCGCGTCACGGTGCTCCGCGACGGCGTCGGGCAGGGGACGTTCGAGGCGGCGTCAGTCTCGGAGGACGCGCTCGTCGCGCTCATGATCGGCCGGCCGCTCACCGTGGCGTACCCAGAGCGAGCCGCGCTCCCCGAGGACGCAGATGTCGTGCTCGCGGTGTCGGGCCTCCGGGGCGAGCGCTTCGGTCCTGTCGACCTCGAGGTCAGAAAAGGAGAGATTCTCGGGATCGCGGGCGCCGAGGGCAACGGCCAGGTGCCGTTCCTCCGAGCGCTCGCCGGCGTCGAGCCGGCGATCGGCAGCGCATCCTGCGACGGTGCGAAGCTCGACACGCGCTCCCCGGCGGGACCGCTCCGTGCCGGAATCGTCCTGCTGAGCGGCGACCGCCGCGGCGAGGCTCTGTTCCCCGTCCTGAGCGTGCGCGCGAACGCGACCATCCAGGTCCTCCGGCGACTCGCCCGCGGCGGGATCGTCCTGCACAGCCGCGAGCGGCGCGCAATCGCCGGGCTCGTCGAGCGCCTGCGAGTCCGCATGGCTTCGTCGGAGCAGCCCGTTCAATCGCTCTCCGGCGGCAACCAGCAGAAGGTCTCGCTCATCCGCCCGTTCCTGCGCGGAGACGTCAAGGTGATCCTCGCCGAGGAGCCCACGCAGGGCGTCGACGTGGGTGCGCGCTTCGACATCTACGAGGCGCTGCGGGCGAAGGCGGACGAAGGCATCGCCACGGTCGTCAAGTCCAGCGACCCGCTCGAGCTGGCGGGCCTGTGCGACCGCGTCGTCGTCATGTCGCGCGGGCGAATCGTCGAGGAGATCCCGCGCCACGAACTCGGGGAGCGGCGAATCGTCGAGGCGATCGTCGGCTCGCGCGCTGGTGTCAGGGTGGCCGTCGAGGACGAAGGAACGCGGCCATGACGCGGGGCTGGCTGCCGCTCGTGCTGCTGACCGCGCTGATCGTCGCGCTCGGCGTGTACGCAGACGCGCATTCGTCGGCGTTCCTGAGCAAGGAGAACCTCAGCAGCCTGCTCCTCGCCGCGCTGCCGCTGATCATCGTCTCGATGGGTCAAGCGGTCGCGCTGCTCGTCGGCGGCTTCGACGTCTCGGTCGCAGCGCTCATGACACTGTGCGTCGTCACCGCGTCGTTCACGCTCACACCGACGACGTCCGGCTTCGGTCTCGTCACCGGCTCGCTCGCCCTCCTGGGCGTGGGCGTGGCCACCGGTCTCTTCAACGCGTTCTTGATCCGGGTCCTGCGACTCCCGTCGATCGTGGCGACGCTCGGCACGCTCAGCATTCTCGAAGGACTTTCGCTCTGGCTTCGCTCCTACCCGCAGGGCGCGATCAACACCGACGTGACCAACGCGTTGACTAAGAGCATCGGTTGGATGCCGATCGCGTTCATCGGTGTCGTCGTTGCCGCCGCACTGGCCGACCTCTGGCTGTACCGGTCACGGTCCGGCCTCGCACTCCGCGCGGTCGGCCTCGACGAGACGTCGTCGCGCAGGCTCGGGATGTCGACCGGCCGCACGATCATCCTCGCGTTCGTCGTGTGCTCGGTGATGGCGTCGATCGCCGGCTTCTACCTCGCCGCAGAGGTCCAGGTCGGCTCGCCGATCATCGGGAACCAGGCGCTCGAGAGCATCGCGGCCGCCGTCCTCGGTGGCGCGAGCCTCGCAGGCGGGAAGGGATCTTTCTTCGGAACGCTCCTGGCGGCGTTCTTCCTCACCGAGATCAACAACGTCCTCCCGTTCTTCCAGCAGCCGACCGAATACGCGGAGGTCGCCATCGGTGCCCTGATCCTGCTCGCGCTGGTGCTCTACCAGGCGCCCGAGCTGGTCGCGCGCTTCCGGGCTTCGCGACGCTCGATCGACCCCGGCGAGGCGCCCGCGACGACCTAGGACCGGGCGGGCCCGACCGCGTCTGCGCGCGGGTCGGCCCCCCGCCCGATGACGAGCCAGACCGCGTGCACGGGCTCGCCGCCGATCGTCCAGAGGCGGTGCGGCGAGGAAGAGTCGAAGGCGATCGACGAGCCCGCGCCGAGCTCGTACTCGTCGAAACCCACGCGGACGCCCAGCCTTCCGCTCGTGACATAGCCGTACTCACGACCGGCGTGGGTGACGAGTGCGTCCTGCGGGCAGGACTCTGCGCCGACCGGATACACGACGTGGAGAAACTCGACATCGGGGTCGCTGCGCGGCGTGAGGCGTTCCCAGCGCACGCCGGACGCGAGGTTGATCACGAGTCGCGCGTCGGGGTGCGTGACCAGACCGTTGTCGTCGTCGTCGGGGCGCAGACGGTGGACCCGGGGCGCGGGCTGTGCGTCGTCGACGAACACGTCGCCCATCGTCATCCCGAGCTCGGAGACGAGCGCGTAGAGCGTGCTCACCGACGGGTTGACGCGGTCGAGCTCGATCTGCGAGACGAGGCTCGGCGAGACGCCGACGCGCCTTGCGAGCTCGCGCAGGCTCATCCCGCTCCTCTCGCGCTCCTGGCGCAGACGGCTCCCGACCTTCGACGACTCGAAGCTGCGCACCGTGGCGGTCATGTCTTTACCGTAGCCTCCGGAGGATCTCCGCGACGATTCGATCCGCTCCGGGGAGGAACGCATCCTCGAGCGGAGGGCTGTAGGGGATCGGCGTGTTCGGAGTCGCGATCCGCCAGGCGTCGTCGAGATGCCCGAGCGCCTGCTCGGTGACGCATGCGAGTACCTCGCCGGCCCAACCGCCGGTCAGCGGTCCCTCCTCGACGACGACGACGCGGTTCGTCTTTCGAACGGAGGCGACGATCGTGTCGACATCGACCGGGCGCAGCGTGCGCAGGTCGATCACCTCGACCGAGACTCCGTCCCGCTCGAGCCGCTCCGCGGCATCGAGAGCGTCGTGAACGCTTTTCATGGCGGTCACGAGCGTGACGTCGTTGCCCTCGCGCACCACGACCGCCTCGCCGAGCTTCCCGACGGCGCCGTCCACCTCTCCCTCGAGGCCGTAGAGGCGCTTGTGCTCGAAGAAGAGCACCGGATTGTCGTCGCGAACGGCGGCCTTGAGGAGCGCCTTCGCGTCCGCCGGCGTCGACGGCGCGACGATCTTCAGACCCGGAACGCCCATGAACCAGGAAGCGGGCATCTGCGAGTGGATCGCACCGAACCGGCCGCCCGCACCGACCACCGACCGGAAGACCAGCGGCACGCTCACCTCCTCCCCGGTCAGGAACCAGTACTTCGTCGCCTGGTTGACGACGGTGTCCATCGCGAGCGTGAGGAAGTCGCCGAACATGATCTCGACGACGGGTCGCAGCCCATTCACCGCCGAGCCGAACGCGGCGCCGGCGAGCGCAAGCTCCGAGATGGGCGTGTCGAACACGCGCCGTGGGCCGTACTTGTCGTAGAGGCCCGGTGTGGTGGCGAACACGCCGCCGGCCGCGGCAACGTCCTCGCCGAAGAGGATCACGCGTTCGTCGAAGGCAAGCTCCTCGTCGAGCGCGTCCCGGATCGCGGTGCGGAAGGCAATCGGCGGCATCAGAGGGCGAGCACCAGCGGCCGCTCGAGCAGCTCGCAGAGACGGGACAGAAAGCGCGCGCCGTCGGCGCCGTAGACGACCCGGTGGTCGCAGCTCAGGGTGAGCGTCATCACGTCGCGGAAGACGACCTGCCGCGCAGCGTCCTCAGCCGGTGCGCGTCGTACCGACCCGACGGCCAGAATCGCCGTCTGGTCGGGGTCGACGATGGCGGAGAACGAGCGCACCCCGAACATGCCGAGGTTGGAGACCGTGAACGTCCCCCCGCGCAGCTCTTCGGGCCGGAGCGAACGGCCGCGCGCGCCGTTGACGAGCCGCCGCGTCTCGGCCGCGATCTCGGCGAGGCTCTTCCGCTCGGCGTCGGCGACGACCGGAACCAACAGCGCGTCGTCCACCGCAACGGCGACCCCGACGTTGACGCGCGAGTAGCACTCGATTCTCCCGTCGACGTACAGCGCGTTGAAACGGGGAAACTCGCGCAGGACGAGTGCGGCGGCCCTGACGACGAAGTCGTTGAGCGAAGGTGCGTGCTTGGACTCCGCCCGCGCGCCGCGGCGAAGCGCGACGACCTCCGACACATCGGCGTCGGCCGAGACGGTGAAGGTCGGGATCTCTGCGGCCGACCGCGCCATCCGGCGCGCGATGGTGGCCTGTGTGGGCGTCAGCTCGACAACGGTCACGTCTCCGCGGGCATCACCCGCCGGCTTGACCGGCACGGTCGGCGCCGCACGCCGAACGTCCTCCATGGTGATCCTTCCGCCGGGGCCGGTCCCGGCGAGGCCGTGGAGCGAGACGCCGAGCTCAACCGCGGTCCGTCGCGCAACCGGTGTCGCGTTCGGGCGCGCGCCCGCCGGCGGCGAGCCGTTCGATGCTCCCCCGGCCGGCCGCTGTTCGGCGCGACCTGCAAGCCTGGCGATCGGTTGACCGACGACCGCGGACTCTCCCTCGGAGACCAGGATCGCCTCGAGCGTCCCCTCGTCTTCGGCCTCGTAGACGACGGTGGCCTTGTCGGTCTCGACTTCCATGAGCGCCTCGCCGCGCCGGAAGCCCTCGCCGGGCACCTTCAGCCAACGGATGATGACGACGTCGGCTTCGGAGTCGGACAGCTTCGGCATCGTCAACTCGGCGGACACGAACAGTCAGTCCTTGAACTCGCCGACGTCGAGCCTGGACGGGAACGGGGCGGCGAGGCCGCGCTCGCGCATCCGTTCGAGCTCGTCGCTCACTTCGCGCTCCAGCTCGTCGAGGGCCGATGCGCCGGTCCCCTCCTCCTCGAGTTGTGCACGCAGGACGACGATCGGATCGCGCGTCTTCCACTCGTCGAGCTCGCCCTCGGGGCGGTAGGCGCCGGGGTCGCTGCGCGAGTGCCCGAAGTAGCGGTAGGTCAATGCCTCGACGAACGCGGGACCGTCGCCGGCGCGTGCGTGGTCGATCGCGCGTGCCGCGGCTTCGCGAACGGTCCAGACGCTCATACCGTCGACCGTCTCGGCGGGCACCTCCATCACCTCGGCGCGCGAGCGGATCTCTCCGGCCGTCACCGAGCGGAACGGCGTGTACTCGCCGTAGCCGTTGTTCTCGCACACGAGGACGAGCGGCAGCTTCTGCACCTGCGCGAAGTTGAGGCACTCGAAGACATACCCCTGGTTCATCGCGCCGTCGCCGAAGTAGGCGACCGCAACACCGCCCGTGGTGCGCGAGAGCGCGAGGGCCGCTCCGGTGGCGGCCGCGATGCTGCCGCCGACGATCCCGAACGAGCCGATCAGGCGGTCGGCGGGCGACGTCACGTTCATCGAGCCTGCGCGGCCGCCGTTCACCCCCGTCTCGCGCCCGAGCATCTCGTCGAGGAGCGCCTGCGGGTCGACGCCGAGCGCAAGCGCGTGACCGTGGCCGCGATACGTGGCCGCCACCCGGTCGCGATCTTCGAGCAGGCTCGCGACGCCGGTCGCGACCGCCTCCTGCCCCGAGTACAGATGCGTCGTGCCGTAGACCTCGCCCTTGAGGAACAGCGACTGCACAAGCTCCTCGAAGCCGCGGATGAGGAGCATCTGACGGTAGATCCGCGTGTACAGCTCGACGTCGTCGAGCACGCGGGCGCCTGTGCGGCTGATCCCCGCTCCGGCGCCGGCGAAGCCGGTGCCTTCGCTCCTGGGCGACTCCGTCGAGCCTACGTCGCTCATCCGGCTTTCACCTCAGACGCGAGCCGCTCGGCGAGATAGTCCCAGTCGCGCTCGAACCGGTACGAGTGCCGCGGCGGAGGTCCCGGTGCCGACGTCTCGAGCCAGCGCACATGAGCGCCCTGCACCTCGTAGAACGCATGCGAGCACCCGACGGCGGTCCAGAAGAAATCGCCCGGACGAAGCGTGTAACGGTCG
The DNA here is from genome assembly GCA_963708505.1 of uncultured Thermoleophilia bacterium. Taxonomy (GTDB): domain Bacteria; phylum Actinomycetota; class Thermoleophilia; order Gaiellales; family Gaiellaceae; genus PALSA-600. The sequence continues at coordinate 34,038 of CAVPST010000006.1, read as the reverse complement.
GTGTCTGCGACCACATCGATCTCGCCTTCGAGCATGTAGTACGACTCCTCGAAGGGATGATCGTGGGGGTGCGCGACCGCGCCCGGCTGGTAGTCGACCATGAAGATCGTGTGCAGCTGCGCGTTCAGCCGCTGGTCGACGAGCATCTTCACCGCAATGCCGCTGTAGGCGAGAACAGCCGTCGCCATGCTCGCGGAGACAGTGGGCGCTCCAGCCGGAGCGCCACGCTTGAGGACGTCGAGATCCATCTGTCCTTCGCCGAGCAGGAACAGGTTGCGGTTGCGCGGGTCGCGGACGTCGAGGCGCTCGGGTGAGGCATCAGGCGCCGGCCCGAGGAAGAACGTGTCGCTCCCGTCCAGGCGCGGACGCGGCGCCGCCATCTCGATCCAGGACGCCGACGACTCGGACCGGAACGCGTGCGGGACGCCGACGGGAACGACCCCGCAGGCGCCGGCCTCGAGCTGCACCCCACGTCCGTCGAGGTAGAGGACGGGCTCGCCCTCGAGCACGTAGAAGCCGGTCTCGAACGAGTGGACGTGTGCGTCGACGTGCCCGCCGTCGAGGGAGACGAGCGTCAGCGCCATGTGCGTCGACCCGAGTGATCCACCGACGAGGCGACACGTCTCGAGGTTGCTCGAGCGGCCGGGGAGCGCGTCGGCGAGCTCTATGTCCTCCCGCCGGACGAGCCGGTACGAGGGCAGTCCGTCGGCGAGGTGCCGCGTTCCGGTGTCGGAGCTCACGCGCCCGAGCCGTCTCCCACGAGCGCCGAGGCGGCCACTGCGCCGGCGACTCCGTTGCGACCGGTCGCGCCGTCGCTGAGCAGGTCTGCGCCGCGAACGTAGATCCGTCCGGCGACGAGCAACTCCTCGGCCGGGAAGCGAGTGATCACATCGCATCCGTCGGCCGTGACGACGACCTCCTCCTCGATCCTTGCCGCGGACCGGCCATCGGTCGCGGCACAGTACGTCTCGAGCGCGAAGACCATCCCCTCCTCGATCTCAACGGGATGGTCGAGCGAGTGCACACGCGAGATCATCGGCGGCTCGTACAGGCCGACGCCGATCCCGTGACCGAACTGAAGGCCGAAGCACGTCTCCTCGTCGGGAAAGCCGAGCTCCTTCGCCGTGGGCCACACCGCGGCGATCTTGTCGGTCGTCATCCCCGGCCGGACGAGGGCGATGGCGTCGTCCAGCCACTCGCGGCACCGCTTGTACGCGTCGAGTTGCGCCGAGCTGACTCCGCCCACGTTGAACGTGCGGTAGTAGCACGTCCGGTAGCCCATGAACGAGTGGATGATGTCGAAGAACGCCTGGTCTCCGGGGCGAAGCAGCCGGTCCGAGAAGATGTGCGGATGCGGGATGCAGCGGTCGCCTGAGACCGCGTTGATCGCTTCGACGTGCTCCGAGCCCATCTCGAAGAGCAGCTGGTGCGCCCGCCCGACGATCTCGTGCTCGTAGACGCCGGGCCGCAGCATCCGGTAGATCTCCTCGTAGACCGCGTCGACGAGCCCGGCCGATTGGTCGAGCAGCGCGATCTCCTCGGAGGTCTTGATCTTGCGCGCTTCGAGCATGACCCGCGAGCCGTCGGTGACGTGCACGCCGGCGCGCTGGAGAGCCTCGATCGTGACGAGGTCGGCCATGTCGATGCCGAGCGGCTCGCCTGCGAGCCCGCCCTCGCGAAGCTCGTGCGCGATCTGCTCGCCCAGGCGGTCGGGGATCCCGGTCTCGACCGGCATCGCGCCGCGCATCGGAGCGACACCCGCGCGGAAATTCTCGGGTGGGAGCCACGGGGCGAAGAGCTGGTGATGACGGGCTGCGGAACCGAAATCCCAGAGGATCGGGTCGCCGCCGCGCGGGAGGAGCGCGAAGCGCGCATTCTTGTCGCGTGCCCACTCGCCGATGTGCGTGCTCGTGACGTAGCGGATGTTGTTCGGGTCGAAGAGGAGCAACGCCCCGAGATCGGATGCGTCGAGCGCCTCCTTCGCCCGCCGCAGGCGATCGCCGCGGAGTTTCGGGAAGTCGATCCGCTGTTCCCAGTCCACCGCCCTCGTGGCGTCGGGCGAGCCGCTGGCCCTGCTTCGAATCGTCATGGCAATACCTCCTCACCGGACCTGCTCCGAAGATGGCGGAAGAGCGCCATGAAATCGTCGTCTCCGTAGCCTGCCTCGATCGTGGAGCGGAGGAGCGCCTTGATCTCCCCCGCCAGGGGCAGCAGGACGCCGCCGGCCTCAGCCGCGTCGAGCACGAGGTCGATGTCCTTCTCCATCAGGTTCGTGGTGAACGTAGCCGAGTAGTCGTCGCGCAGCAGCGGCTCGGTCTTGTACTTGACGAACGGCGCGCCGACGGCCGAGTCGCCCATCGTCTCGAGCAGTGCAGCCCGGGAAACACCGGACGCCTCCCCGAGAACGAGCGCCTCGGACATCAGCTCCGCCAGCCCGGCGATGACAAGGTTGATCGCGAGCTTCACGACGCGAGCCTCCTCCGCGTCGCCGACGACGTGGATGGTCGCCCCGATCGCGCGCAACACCGGCTCGGCGCGGTCGAGAGCGGCACGCGATCCCGAGACGATGAAGGTGAGGTTCCCGGCCAGCACGACGCTGGGGTTGCCGCTCACGGGAGCGCGCAGGTACAGGATCGACGCACGGTCGGCGAGCGCCGCGACCCTAGCCGACACGTCCGGCGAGACCGTGCTCAGGTCGACGAGGACCGTCCCAGGCCTCGCTGCGCTCGTCACGGAAGCCGCGACGGATCCGAGCGCATCGTCGTTGGGGAGAGAAGTGAGGACGATGTCGACGGCGGCGGCGAGCTCGGCGGCAGTTTCCGCGACCGCCGCGCCGCGCGCAGCCAGAAGCTCCGCCCTCTCGCGGCTCCGGTTGTAGACGACGAGGTCGTAGCTTGCGTCGAGAAGGCGCTGCGCGATCGCGCTGCCCATGTTGCCGAGCCCGATCAACCCAACGGCCGGACGCGCGTCCTGACTGGCGCTCACTGTTCAGTATGAATAAACGACCGGCTGGGTCAGAGTCAAGTTTCAAGGCGGAATGTACAGCGGGACGGCACGCCCTCCGCCAACGTCTCACCTGATCTCGGAGTCCGGTGTCCCCTGCCGGTGCCGCCGTGCGTCGTCTTCTCGAAAGCGCAAGACGTCCATCGATCGACGGGGGATTCAACATGACCGCAAGCTCGATTCAACCGCTTCGCACCGAAATCGCAGGACAGGTGATCGCGCCGGAGGATGCTCAGTACGAAAGCGCGCGCCTGGTGTTCGCGCCGCAGATCGATCGCCGGCCTGCAGCGATCGTCAGGACGGCCGATGCAAGTGAGGTCTCGGCCGTCGTCGCGCTCGCCCGTGACGAGGGTCTCGAGCTCGCCGTGCGGAGCGGCGGCCACAGCGTGGCCGGGCACGGCGTCAGCGACGGCGGGATCGTGCTCGACCTCTCGCGCATGAAGGCGCTCGAGATCGACCCGGACGAGCAGGTCGCCTGGGCGGAGACGGGTCTGACCGCCGGCGAGGTGACGAACGCCGCCCAGGCGCACGGGCTCGCGATCGGGCTCGGCGACACAGGCTCGGTCGGGATCGGCGGCCTGACGCTCGGCGGCGGGATCGGCTACCTCGTGCGCAAGCACGGGCTCACGATCGACGACCTGCTCGGCGCCGAGATCGTGACCGCCGACGGTCGCCTGCTGCACGTCGACGCGGACAACGAACCGGATCTGTTCTGGGCGATCCGAGGCGGCGGCGGCAACTTCGGCGTCGCCACCCGCTTCCGCTACCGGCTGCACCCGGTCGGGACTGTCACCGGCGGCATGCTCGTCTTGCCGGCGACCCCCGACGTCCTCGCCGGCTTCATCGCCGCAGCCGAAGCTGCGCCGGAGGAGCTCTCGACCATCGCCAACGCGATGACGGCGCCGCCGCTGCCGTTCCTCCCAGAGGAGTGGCACGGCAAGCTTGTGGTGCTCGCGATGCTCGTCCACGCCGGCCCGCTCGACGAGGGCAAACGCGCCGTCGCGCCCTTCCGCGCACTCGCGGCTCCGCTCGCAGACATGGTCAGGCCGATGCCGTACTCGGACATCTACCCGCCCGAGGATCCCAACTACCGTCCGCGCGCCGCAGCCCGGACGTTGTTCATCGACGGGGTCGACGACGCAGTGGCGGAGAAGATCCTCGGCCGGCTCGAGAGCTCGACGGCGATGATGCGCGTCGCGCAGCTGCGCGTGCTCGGTGGCGCGATGGCGCGGGTTCCGGCGGACGCCACCGCGTTCGCGCACAGGCAGAGCAGGATCATGGTCAACGTGGCCGCGATCTACGGAAACCCGGACGAGGCTTCGGTCCATGAGGCGTGGGCGACGGAGACGGCGGCCGCGCTTCGCCAGACGGATACCGGTGCGTACGTCAACTTCGTCGGCGACGAAGGAGAAGAGCGCATCCGCGCCGCCTACCCCGGAGCCACGTGGGAGCGGCTCTCGGCGGTCAAGCGCCGCTACGACCCGGACAACCTGTTCCGGCTCAACCAGAACATCTCGCCGACGACCCGGTGAGGCCTGGGTTCTGGTCGTCGGCGTCGGACTTGCCGAATACTGTCAGCTGTTGTCGTGACCGAGTTGGTGCCATCCAGAGCGCGGAGAGAAGTGCGGCCGCATCGGAAAACCATTCGCATTGGGCGTTGGTTCGGCATTGGAGTGGCCGTCGTTGCGGTCGCAGGAGCCGTCCTGGTCTGGGTGTTCTCGAATGTGCGGCTGGTCGCGGATGGGGCCGCACTCGCGCGTGTTGAGCTGCAACCGTTCGCCGGTTCGCTCGTCAGCGTCCAGGCACGGGGAGCTGACGGTCGCGCCGTCCCGATTGCCATCTCGCACGGTCGGCTGACTCCTCGCGTGCAGGTGGCCGCGGGTGAGCGGATCTCGATATCGGTTGTGGTTCGTCGTCCGGGCTGGGAGAGCTGGGCGCTGGGCACCACGCGTCATCAGACGCTGACCGTCCGATCACCGGTCGCGACGATCACGAACCGCTGGCCGACGGTCGCGCGTGGCGCACCCGTGCGCGTGCGCTTCGATACCCCGGTCGATCGGGTCTCCGTCGCGGGCGCCGTTGCAACGGGCGGCACGGTGACACTGCCGGCTACGACCGCTGCAGGTTCGGTCGCGATCGCCGCGGCCGTGCGGCCATGGGAGAGCCTCGGCGCGCCGGTTCGGGTCACCTGGTTTCCGCAATCGAAACGGCCAGTTGTGCTCGTCTCGCCGGGACCGAAGGTGCACGTCAACCCACTTACGCCGATCAGGCTGACCTTCTCGGAGCCCGTCTCGCGACTCTTCGGCGGCAGGCAGCCGTCCCTCGTGCCCGCGGCGGCTGGCCGGTGGCGGGCGGTCGACGACCACACGCTCGTCTTCCGGCCGTCCGGAGGCGGGCTCCCGTTCAACTCCGAAGTAACCGTGCGTCTGCCCTTGGCGCTGGCGATCGCCACTCAGACCGGTGTGCGCGACGCACGCGTGAGCAGGAGCGTTCGAGTTTCGATCGCGCCGGCCTCGTTTGTGCGCCTGCAGCAGCTGCTCGCCCAGGAGGGCTACCTGCCGCTTGCGTGGCGGCCGACGCAGGCTGGTGTCGAGCAGACGATGCGCGGCCAACTCGCCGCGGCCGTCGATCCACCTGCTGGACACTTCGAGTGGAGGTATCCGGGCAGCCCGCAAGAACTGCAGGCGCTCTGGAAGACCGGCGAGCCGAACGAGATCACGCGGGGCGCGGTCATGATGTTCCAGGACGAGCACCATCTTGCCGTCGACGGCATCGCAGGCTCCCAGGTGTGGCACGCGCTGCTTCGCGATGCCGTTGCCGGAACGCGGCGAACGGCCGGCTACAGCTACGTCTACGTGCATCGAAGCGTCCCGCAATTGCTGACTCTCTGGCACAACGGCCGCACCGTGCTCACCTCCCCGGGGAACACTGGCGTACCGGCCGCGCCGACAGCACTCGGCACCTGGCCGGTCTTCGAGCACATCCCGGTCGGCCGGATGAGTGGCACCAACCCCGACGGAACCCGTTACAACGACCCCGGAATCCGCTGGATCAGCTACTTCCACGGTGGCGAAGCTCTGCACGCCTTCACTCGCGCTTCGTTCGGAACACCGCAGAGCCTCGGCTGTGTCGAGCTCCCACTCAGCGCCGCCGCCGAGACCTGGCCGTACACACCGATCGGGACGCTCGTAACGATCGAGAACTAGCCGCACCAGGCTCGACGGTACTCTGCTGATCCGCGATGCGGATCAGGGTGGTAGCGGTGGTCGTCGCTCTCGCGTTTCCAGCTGCGTCATCGGCCGGAACCATGTTTTTGCTTGACGGTCGCGGCTGGGGGCACGGGGTCGGGATGAGCCAGTGGGGTGCCGAGGGGTATGCCCGGCATGGCTACGGGTACCGCAAGATCCTCGCCCACTACTACTCGCAGACACAGATCGCGATCGCAGAGCCACGACGGGTCCGCGTCCTGCTCGTTCAGGGCGAGGCGACGGTGCGTGTCGGTTCTGCGGCGCCCTTCCTCGTCGTCGACGCGCGCGGTCGCAAGCTTCATCTTCCGGCGGGGGCGGTCGTCGTCGACCGGCGGCTTGTGCTCCGTCACAGGCGTCTGGCGGCCCCGATCCGGTTCGAGCCGGGCGTTCAGCCCCTCCGGCTCGGCGATGCCGGCTACCGCGGCGATCTCGTCGTCCGGCGGGCGCGCGCGGGCGTCATGGCCGTCAACGTGCTGCCGCTCGACCGCTACCTGCGCGGTGTGGTCCCCTGGGAGGCGCCGAAGGGCTGGCACGAGGCGACCTACGAAGCGCAGGCGGTTGCAGCGCGGTCGTACACGCTCGCGACGCTGCACCCGGGCAAGAACTTCGACCTTTTCCCCGATCAGCGGTCGGAGCAGTACGGCGGCATTCGCGCCGAGCGTCCGCAGACGAATCTTGCGATCGGTGCGACCGCGGGTCAGGTGCTCGTCTGGCACGACCAGGTTATCCCGGCGTTCTACTTCTCCAGCTCGGGCGGGAGAACGTCGTCCGTGCACGATGCGTGGCCGCGCGCGCATCAGGTTCCATACCTCGTCTCGGTCGCCGACCCGTACGACTACCTCTCGCCGCATCATGTCTGGCCGACGTCTGTGCTCAGCGCCGCGAGCGTCGCGCGCGTCCTGCACGTGCGAGGTGTGCGCGATCTACGAGTCCTCGACAACTCCTCTGGCCGGGCACAGGCGGTTCGTGTGCTGACGGCGAGTGGCTGGAAGACGTTTCCGGCGGAGGTCGTCCGGCAGCGCTTCGCGCTGGGATCGACTGATTTCCAGGTGCGCGTGCTGTCGCTCGAGGCGCCGAGCTCACCGGCGATCTTCGGCGACCGCGTTCAGGTACACGGCTGGGTGCGCGGGCTCGGCAAGGCGCGGCTGCAGGCACTGACACCGACCGGATGGCAGGTGATCGCGCGGATCCATCCTACGCCCGCCGGGCGGTTCACGGTCACCCTGCCTGCCCGGCGCTCGACGCAACTCCGGCTTGCCTACAACACGATCGCCGGCGACGCGGTCGCCCTCGACGTCACGCCGCGGCTCGTTGTCCGGGTGGACGGCACGAAGCTTCGTGCACTCGTTTCACCGCGGCTGCCGTTCGAGGTGCAGCGCCTGACGCGGCGCACATGGACGCCGGTAGCCCGCGGAACGGGAAGCTTTGACCGCACCCTGCCGCCGGGTAGCTATCGCGTCGCCGTGCCCGGAAGCCCCACCTACAAGTCCTTCGTCTCGAGACCGGTCGGCCTGTACTCGCGGGCCTGATCAGTGCGGCATCGCGGCTAGTTCGTGCTGGGCGCAAGCGGCAGCTACGCGAACGCGGCAGCTAACGTCGCCGGGACCGTGCAGGAGCAGCCCGCCGACCTGTTCAGCGCCGAGGAGCGAGAGCGGGCACGCCGCTATCACCGCCCGCTCTACCTGACGACCCTCGTGCGACTGCTACTCGTGGTCGCGGTCTACGGCGTGTTCGCCGGCCACAGCATCAACGCCTTCGGTTGGGCCGGCGATGCTGCCGTCTGGGCCGCAACCGTCACCGCCGTCGCGACCCTCATCACGCTCCCGCTTGATCTCTGGCGCAGCCTTCTGCGCGAGCGCCGCTGGGGCCTGTCGACCCAGAGTCTCCCGGGCTGGCTAGGCGACCGGGCAAAGTCGCTCCTGATCAGCCTCGTTCTTGTCTCGTGCGCGTGGACGGGACTCGTCGGAGCCGCCCGCGCGGCACCGGACTGGTGGCCCCTCCTCGCCGCCGCTGCGGCCGCCCTTGCGGTCCTCATCCTGACGCTGCTTGCCCCACTCGTGCTCGAGCCGCTCTTCAACCACTTCCAGCCGCTCGCCGACGAACAGCTCGCCCAGCAGCTCCGCCAACTCGCCAACCAAGCAGGCGTCCCGATCCGCAACGTCCTCGTCGCCGACGCCAGCCGCCGAACCGTCAAAGCCAATGCCTACGTCTCCGGACTCGGGCCAACACGACGCATCGTCGTCTGGGACACCCTGCTGCGAACAGCAAACGAACGCGAACTGAAGCTCGTCGTCGCGCACGAGCTCGGTCACCGCCGCGAGCACCACATCGTCAAAGGCACCGCGCTCGCGATCGCCGCAGCCGTTGTCGCCGTCCTGCTGATCCGAGTCACGCTCGGCACGCCGAAACCCGGCGACTACCCGATCGCCGCCCTCCTCCTCATCGCCCTCGAGCTCGCTGCGCTGCCGTTCGGTGCCGCACTCTCACGCCGCTGGGAACGCACCGCCGACCGCTACTCCCTACAGCTCACCGGCGACCGCGACGCCTACATCCAAACCCACCTCGCGCTCGCCCGCACCAACCTCGCCGACCTCGACCCGCCCCGGCTCGCCTACCTCACCCTCTTCACCCACCCCACACCGCCGGAACGCCTCAAGCTCGCCAACAGCGCCTAGGCGCCGGATAAGAGTCAGCTCAGATCTCGATGCTCCGCGGCCACTGCTCGTACTGCTTTTTCGCGTATGACGGCGGGTCTCCGGCGATCCAACCGCCGATCCGGGCGAGCTCCTCGTTCCAGTCCTTGACGTATGCGTCGACGAAGGCACGGATGTTCTCCCTGTACGTCACCAGCGCCGCGTTCAATTTCGGCTCCGACTCCGGCGGAAGCCAGTACGGATCGAGGCTGACGCCGCCCTTCGGGATCGCCGGCACGTACGGATCCGTGTAGGCGAACGTGAAGTAGAACGTCGTCATCCCGCCGCACGTCCCCGTGTTCGGCAGTCGCGCGAGCAGGTCTTTAGGACTGAGCTTGACGTTCGGTTCCGGGATGTCCGTGCTCTGCAGGCACGGTGGGAAGTTCGAGATGAACGCCAGTGCCGGGTTCACCGTCGGTGTCAGGCTGCCGGCCCCGTGCACGGTGACGCGATAGAGGAGGCTTGTCAGCAAGGCGGTCAGCTCGTCGCGCGTCTCGATCGGCGACAGCGCGACGTTCCCGTCCAGTGGATCGCGGCTTGCGGTCAGCCAGGCCTGCAGGCCCGTGTCGTTCTTCACGGAGTCGTCACTCGTATAGAAGACGTCGACGACCGGCTCGACGAACCCCTCCGCGATCTTCCAGATGTTCAGCAGGTCGCCGACGACCGGGTACGCGTCCCAGGCGTTCTTGACCGTGAAGTCCGCTTGGGTGATCCCTCGGCTCTGCAGCTCGTTGATCGGGTCGTCGTCGAAGAACGAGCGACCCTTGGCGAACGTGTCGAGCAGCGGAATCAGCGCCTTGGAGCCGTTCACCGGCGTTGGCGGCGAGATCGTGTCCCAGATCTCGGTCATCAGGGCGAAGTCGAAGTCGATCAGCGACTGCGACTGCTGGATCAGCAGCGGCCAGAGCTGGTGGCCGGGAGGAAGCTTGTTGTACATCGTCATCTGCATCGCGGCAGTGACGATGTGCCAGTGGTAGACGTGCCCGATCCAGATGCCCCAGACCGTGATCGACGTCTTCACTGCCTGGAGCGCGTAGAGCCACGCGTTGTCGCCGTAGTTGTAGACGCGCCTCGTGCCGTCGCTCGTCATCAGCGAAATCCCAAACGGGGTCAGCGTCTTGTGTGTCCTGTCTTGCTTGAGGACCGTCAGGGTGCCGGGCGTGAAACGCGTGGTCCCGTCGGGAGCGGTGAAGGATCCGACCGACGTGAGGATGCTCATGTCGATCTCGTAGACGAGCCCGGCCGCCACCGCAGTGTCCGCATCCTCGGCCACCCACACCTCGCCGAAGACGTCCGCAAGCTCGGCGGCCCGCGCCTCGCTCACTTTCGAGAGGACGAGGAGGTTGTACGGCAAGCCGAAGTAGGCGATCGTCGGCCAGAAGCTCCGCGTCGCGACGTCCTTGTCCGTCAACGTGTCGGCGAACGGCCCCTTGAGGCCCTGTGAGTCGGCGTACACCTGCTGGTGGTTCGTCCAGGGCAGTGTGTACTGGTGGGCCTCGTCGAGCGCCAGTTTGGTCAGCGGGCTCGGAGCGGCGGCCGGCGGCGGCGTTCCGTAGAGGAACTCGTACGCTTTCTTGGTCTGGCCGCCGATCGTGTACTTGTTGTCGAGACCGTCGTACGCGCTCTTCGCCTTGGCCTCGCGCTTCTGCAGTCCCTCGAGCGTCGAGGAGACATGTGTCGGATCGGGGTTGCCGTCCTTGTCCGCCCAGAATGGGAGCGCCGGGCAGTTCACGTATCCCTCTGCGCGGATCGGGAGCTTCGAGACGTACAACGAAGGGGTGGAAGGGCCGTCGAGGGCGGGGCCGTCCGGCTGAATCTGTGGCTCGGTCTCTGTATGCGTCATGGCCGCCGATTCTCGACGTTCACATCAGTCGATTGCAAGTGGCTCGACGCCGACGATCGCGGCCGCCAGGCCCTCGATCAGGCCGTAGCCGTGGGCACGTGCGAGCTCGAGCGCGCGGCCGGCGTGCTCCTGCGCCTGCGCGCGGTCGCCACGGGCTGCGAGCGACTCCGCCCAGCCGAGGTTCGCACGGGCCGACCACAGGCTGAGGCCGTTGTCGTCGTGGACCCGGCATGCGAACGCAAACTGCTCCTCGGCCTCGTCATGATTCCCCATCGTCGCGGCTGCCACACCGAGCCAGAGGCGCACGTGGCCATAGCCGAGAGCACCGCTCCAGATGTACTGGTCCTGCCACGGCGCCATCAGCTCGTGCACGAGCGCCGCAGCCTCGGCTGCCTGCAGGCGCGACGCCGCGTCGGCATAGAACGACAGGGCCACGAGCCGGAGCGTGTCCCATCCCACCCGCTCGAGCCCGCTCGCGACGGCCTCCTGCAGGAGCGTGCGCGCGACCTCGCGGTCGCCGAAGTGCGCCTCGTACTGGGCGGTCGAGGCCGGCCACACCGCCATGCGCGGGTACATGTGGGTGGCTTGCCGGCTCAATTCGATCAGCTGCACGTCGCCTCGGCCCTGGTAGGTCCGGACGAAGGCACGGAGCTCGCCGAAGACCTGGAGCGCGTCGGGCTGGCCGGCGAGGTTCCCGAGCTCGAGTGCTTCCCTGCCCAGGCGCTCGCCGGCGACCAGATCGCCCTCGAACGTGGCCCAGCCGGCAGCCGCGAGCTGCGCAACCCAGCTCGCCGTCGGTAGCGCGAGAGCCGCCGCGAGCTCCTGCAAGCGGTCGCGTGCGTCCTTGGCGCGCACGAAGTCGCCGGTCTCGAAGTAGACGTGCAGCAGCAGCAGATGAGCCCAGAACTCGAGCGCGCGATCCTCCGCCGCCCGCGCGCTGGCCAGGAGTTCCTGAGCAAGGTCGGCTCTCACGGCGACCTTGTCGGGGCCCCAAAGACCGTGGAACGCGGCCTGCAGGACGTGCGCCCGAACCCGCGGATCGCCGATGTCACGCGCGAGCGCGATCGCCTTGGTCGCCAGCGCCTGCCGCCGGCTGCGGTCGTGCTCGTAGAGCAGCTCCTGCGACTGGAGCGCGAGCAACTGGGCGGTTCGCCGCACGTCGGAGCGGTCGTCGAGTGAGACGGCACGTTCGATCGCCTCCACCCGCTCGTCGTCCAGCTCGCCGATCAGGCTGGTGAAGCCGCGCGTGTTGGCAAGGGCTGCGGCCGCGGCGAGATCGGCATCGCCGAGCGCCGAGGCGATCCGGGCGGCATGCAGCAGTGTCTGCCTGTAGTCAGGGTTGCCGATCAGCTGCTGCGCCTCGCCGAGGCCGATCAGCGCGCGGCAGCGGTCGGCATCCTCGACTTCGCCGAGCAGCTCGAGCGCATCGGCGAACAGCTTCACCGCCTCCGCCGGCGCCAGGCTGTCGAGTGCCAGCCGGCCGGCACGCGCTGAATACATCGCCGCCTTCGGGTTGTCGGTCCCAGCCAGGCGCCAATGCAGTGCCAGCTCCGCGACACGCTCGTCCGGTTCGTCCTCGAGCGCGAGCGCGACGCGGTGGTGCATGCTCGACCGGCGGGTCGCACCGAGTCCCTCGTACAACGTCTGGTTGATCAGCGCGTGGACGAACCGGAAGCGGCCGAGTCGCTCGGCCGACTCGTCCAGCAACGATGCGGTGACCGAAGCTTCCAGCCGATCGAGCAGCTCGCTCTCGGTCGTCTCCGCCAGTCGCGCGAGCAGCGCGAGCTCGAACGAGCGACCGATCACCGCCGCAAGCGTCAGTGCCTCACGCGCCTCGTCTCCGAGCCGGTCGACACGGCGGCTGATGACGTCGCGGACGCTTTGCGGCAGGCCTAGCGGCTCGGAACGGTCGACGCTCCACCGTCCGGTCGCCGAATCGTAGAGCAGTCGTCCGGATTCGACGAGGCTGCGGAGGACTTCGCCGACGAAGAACGGGTTGCCGTCGGTCTCGCTCGCGATTTCACCCGCGAGCACCAGTCCGTCCGCATCCAGCTCGTGGCCGGCGGCCGCCGCCATCACCTCGGACACCTCGGCCGCGCCGAGTCCTTCGAGCGCGATCCGCTCGACACCCTCGACGCGTCGCAGATCCGCCAGCACCGCGCTCAGCGGGTGATCCTTGCCCAGATCCGAGTCGCGGAAAGCGACGATCACCTGGAGGGCGCGGGAGTCGCCGGAGGTGACGACGTGCTTGAGCAGCGCCACCGACTGCGCGTCCGCCCAGTGGAGGTCGTCGAGCACGAGACAGACGGGCGTTGACGCCGCCAACTCGACGAGTGCGCCTGCGACAGCAGAGAAGAGGAGGAAGCGCTCAGTCTCAGGATCCGAGCTCTCCGGCTCGGGCGCCCCGGGTACACGTCGCCGCAGCTCGCGAGACAGTCGCGCGAGCTCGCCTCCGTGTCGCTCGACGTGCCGCTCGAGCAGATCCGAAGGCGCGTGCTCCACGAGCTGCGAGCAGACCGAGATCCACGGCTCGTACGGCACTGCCAGCTCCTCTGAGCACGCGCCCCAGAGGACGGCGAACCCTTCGCCATGAGCGCCGTGCGCGGAGAGCGACGACAGGCGGCTCTTCCCGATACCCGGCTCGCCCGAGACCAGGATGACGCGCCGGGATCCCGCCTGCGCGTCGCTGCGCGACCGCTCCACGAGAGCCCGTTCCGTGTCGCGTCCGACGAACGCGGCCCGCGGCGCCGACCGCATGAGCGCAGGAAGCGGCCAACCGCCGACACCCGCCGACTCGTCCGCGAGCTTCGTCCACGCAACAGCGAATGCCTCGATCGGCTCAGGGAATCCCTTCAGCTCGAGCTCGCCCGTGGAGTCGAGGCGGACGCCGTCGAGCCGGGCGGCAAGCATCCGAACCGCCGGCGAGACCAGGATCCCCTCCGCCGGCGCCTTCGCGCACAGGCGCGCCGCCTCGATCGACGGCATTCCGAAGTACTCGCCGCTCTGAACCGTCGACTCGCCCGCGCCGAGGCCGATTCGCACCTGCAGCTTCTCCTCGGCGCGACGGTAGCGGCGCTCGATCAGCTGCTGCATCGCGACGGCGCAATGCACCGCGGCCGAAGCGGAGTTGAAAGCGACCATCAACCCGTCGCCGGTGTTCCGGAACTCGCGCCCGCCCGACGCGCCGATCGCCTCGCGGAGCACGGCGAAATGCTCGTCCCGCAGCTCATCGGCGCGGGCGGGGCCAACCGCGTTCGCCAGCCGCGTCGAGCCGACGAGGTCGCTCACGAGAATCGTCGCGAGCTCGATCGACTCAGACACCGCAGCGCCGCTCGATTGTCCGCCCCACAAGAGCCATCCTCATCGTAGGTCGCGCGGAGAGCAAGGGGAGGGCCGAGGCGACGCTGGGTCGCGAGACGGCACGCCCACGCCAGGCTCGCCTGCGGAGGTACTTCCGGCCGGCGAAGCACGGCCCAGAGAACTAACCAGGACCGGGAAGCGTTCGTCGAGGGGCGGCGGAAACGCCGCCCCTCGGAGCGAGATCGCACCCGGCGCTCAACGCGGACGCATCGGCGCCCGCAGGTCACGTGGCCCAAGGATCGGCGTGTCTTGGTTGTCTAGTCGATTGGCCGACGAGGCAGCTCTTCCCGTAGCGTGAGCTCGCGCAGATGCGGATCGCGATCCTTACTCGGCTGCCCGCGGTTTTGCGTGGCATCACGCCGATCATCCGCGAACGTGGCCATGACGTCGTCGGTGTCGTGACCACGGAGGGCCCGTCGGGGCGCTACGGCGACGTGCCGCTTTCGTCCCAGCCCGTCGGGGCGCTACGGCGACGTGCCGCTTTCTCAGTTGTAGACGCGCGGCCCGCCGGCGTCGACATCCTTGTCGCCGACAACTCGAAGCGCTTTGCACCGTTGCTTGCAGCACTCGAACCCGACCTTGCCGTGTGCGGCGGCTTCCCGGTGCGCATCCCGGCGGACGCGATCGCCGTCCCGCTACACGGCGTTCTGAACGGTCATCCGTCACCCCTCCCCCGTTATCGCGGCCCGAACCCGATCGGATGGGCGCTCCGGGACGGGGAGCCCGAGCTGGGGTTCACCTTCCACTTTATGGACGCGGAGTTCGACACCGGCCCGGTCCTCCTCCAAGGCGCTGCGCCGCTGGCTCTCGCCGAGCGGGCCGACGACGTCCTTCGCGTGCTCTTCCGGTTGTGGACCACCTTGCTCCCGGAGGCGCTCGCGCGCATCGGGGCCGGTGAGCGCGGTGCCGAGCAGAGTCCGGCGGGCGAGAGCTACGCGGGCTTCTTCGAGCCCGAGTTCGTCGAGCTCGACCGGACGCGTCCAGCCGAGGAGGTGCAGCGACAGGTACGCGCGTGGTGGGTCGCCGCAGCACGCGACGGCGTCCACGGCCCCCTGACTGAGGTCAACGGAGAGCGCATCCGCGTTCTGCGCAGCCGCCTTGACGACCGCGAAGGCGGCATACGCGTGCTGTGCGGCGACGGCCGACCGCTCTGGATCATCGAGACGGCGCCGGCTTCGGAGCCTGAACGCTAGACCTTGCTAGACCTTGCTAGACCTAAGCCCGACAACGGCGGAGGGCGCCTGTCGGCGCCCTCCGCGATCTTTCTCTTTCCAGGGAGTGCAATGAGCGGGCGTGCGATCCGAGTACGCACGGTTCCGCGCGGCGTGCTCGGTCAGCTCGTCGGACGAGCTCATCGTGTCTACGGGTAGCTCACGACGTCCACGGGCTGGTCTGCGTTCGCGGCGGTGGAAGAACCGCCCACGCCGTTGATCACCGAGAGGATGCCGCCCTGTCCGTGTGTCGCGTCGAGGAACACGGTTAGCAGGTCGTGGAACTGGACGCCCGGCGTTGTCGGCGACTGGAACGCCTGAGTCGCGAGGATCGGCACGCCCTGGTTGAAGAACGAATAGCTGCCCATGCCGTAGCCCTGGAAACTCGTCACGTTCGGCGACACGAGGAACGCCGCGTAGCCGTCGGTCGTGGGGCTCGACATCCACGCCGCTTGCGACGGCGGATCGTACGGCATCTCGTTCTGGAAGAAGACGTCTTGGCCGTTCTGGCCGTTCCAGATCACCTCGAACTTCTGGTAGTGCTCGACGAACAGCCCATATGCGGAGACGTTGTCGCCGTTGACGACTACGCCCGTGTCCGCCGTGTTGCTGCTCCAGCCGACGCCGGCGCCGTGGTCTGCGCGCCAGGCCCAGATGTCGTCGAGGATCGCGTTGTCGGCGTTCACGACGAGGCTCGTTGTCGCCTGGCCAGGCTGCGCACCTCCGATGCGGAAGAACACGTCGGAGAGGAGCGTCGGGTCGTTCGGGTCATGGGTGCCGCCGGCGTTCTTGCCGCCGATCTGCACGAGGACCGGCGAGTTCACCGGCCCTGCGTCGATGATCAGGCCCGAGACCTTGATCCCCGGCACGCTCGACGTTTCGAGCGCAGTGTTGCCGTTCGTCGGGATCAGCGTCGCGAAGCCGAGGCCGAGCACCACGGTGTGTGGCCTCACGACCTGGATCGGCTGCGCCAGCTGGTAGATGCCCGGCGTCAGGATCAGGTTCTGGCTGTGCGCGAGCGCTGCATTGATCGACGCCACCGGCGTCGCCGGGCTCGCGATGAAGAAGCGGCTGATCGGGATGGATGTCCCTGCTATGGAGCCTCCCGCGTAGTTCGGGCCGACGGAGTTGCGCTGCACTGCCGGGAGGAAGACGCTCCAATTCCCAGCGGCGTCTGTCGTCAGGAAGGGTGGCTCCTGCGAGACGCGGGCTGACGGCACGTTCGTGTACTGGCCGACGCCCGGTCCGAATGCGGTCGCCGGCGCCCCGTTGTCGCCGAGAAAGACCTGGTTCCAGACGGCGTTCGACCATTGGCCGACGTTGCTGTTGCGCGTGAAGTACTGCTGCTGGCCGAAGTTGCCGACGAATCCGTTGAGCTCGTCGTTGGCGAAGAAGCCGCCGCTCACGAAGCCGCGGTTGCAGTAGTCCTGCAGGATCAGCGCGCCGTTGACGATCACGCTGCGCACCGGCGATGCCTGCGAGACAGCGAACAGGTCGTTCGAGTTCTTGCAGCCGTCGTCCTCCCCGTTCTCCGGGGCGTAAGCCGGCGGCGTGCCCGGCAGCGTCACGTTCAGGGTCAAGTTCGACAGCGAACGCCAGAAGTTGGTCAGGCCGTCGCACGTACCCGAGCTGTCGCACTGGTTGAAGACGTCGACGGCGCCGTTGATCACGACGCCGCTCGGCGTGGCGCCGAGGCCCGTGACCTGCGTGTAGTAGCCGAGTTGGAACACGAGCGGGCTCTGCGCGCTGCCGTATACGCCGGGCTCGAACAAGACGGCGTAGCGCTGCAAGCCGAACTGGTTCGACACTTGCTGCCCGGAGATCGCATCGAGCGTCGCCTGGATCTGCGACTGCGGTGTCGATGGCGTGAACACGACGACGTTCGGCCCGAAGGCGGGCGGCGCGGCGGCTGCCGACCCCGGCCCGGCGAGCGCGAAGGCGAGCGCGACGAGCGCGACCGCAAGCGCGGACTTCCTCATAGCGGCATTCCCCCCTGGGTCGTTCTGCGGCGGAAGCGGGACCATAACGAAGATCGCGCATCCATTCCGTCGGGAACAGCTGGGGTAATCGCCTGTGCCCGACCTCATGGGAACACTCACCCCGGGCCGCGTAATAGCTTCATCTGATGCTTGTCTTCCGCGGGGCTGAGGTCTACCCGGGCGACGGGCCGTCCTTCCGGGCTGACGTCGGGGTCGCTGACGGGAGGATCGCGGCGATCGGCGAGCTCGAGGGCGAGGTAATCGATGCGAGGGGCGCGCTGCTCTGCCCGGGATTCATCGACCTGCACGCCCATTCGGCGTTGGCGTCGTTCGATGATCCGCTGTTGACGCCGAAGCTGCTGCAGGGATTCACGACGGAGGTGATCTGCCCGGACGGGCTCGCGCCGGCGCCCGTATCCGACTGGCGTGCACGGCAGGCGTACCTGCGCGCGCTCGAAGGCCCAGGCCCGCCCGAGTGGGAGTGGTCGACGTTCGCGCAATATCTCGACGCGCTCGAGGCGACGCGGCCCGCGACCACCCTTGTGGCATCGGTGGGTCATGGCGCGGTCCGCGATTTCGTCTGTGGTGCCGAGCGTGTTCCGCCTCGTCTGGAGGAGATGCGGCACGAGGTGCGGCTTGCGTTGGAAGCGGGTGCGCGCATGCTCTCGTTCGGCCTCGTCTATTTCCCGGGGGCTTTCGCCGACACCGACGAGCTGGTCGCGGTGGCCGAAGTGGCCGCCGAGTACGGAGCACCACTCGTGCCGCATGTCCGCAACGAGGGCGCAGACGTGCTCGCTGCGGTTACAGAGATGATCCAGGTATCGCAGCGCTCTGGGGCGCGACTTCACCTCTCACACCTGAAATCGCTTGATCCCACGCTCCTCGAGGAGCTCCTCGAGCTCGTCGAGGGCGCAGCCGTAACGTTCGACCAGTACCCCTACGGCGCGGGCTCGACGCTACTCGCGGGTCTGCTGCCGGCTTGGGCGCAAGAAGGCGGCGCCGCCACGACGCTCGCCGGTTTACACAACCGCGCGGTGCGGAAGCGCATCGCACACGATGTCAAAGCGGGTCTTCCCGGCTGGGAAAACCCGCTCGGCACGCTCGGCCCAGAACGCGTCGTCGTCGACGCAATCACGATCGCCGAGCGGGGCGGCGATCCGGTCGAGACCGTGCTCGACCTGCTTCTCGAAAGCGACCTTTCCGCGCAAGTGGTTATCCACTACGCGAGCGACGAGGCCGTCCGCCTCGTCGCCTCGTCGCGACTGCAACTGGTCGGCTCGGACGGCATCTTCGGATCGCAACCCCATCCGCGCCTCTACGGCACGGCTCCCCGCTTCTTCGGCCGCTTCGTCCTTCGGGAGGGGCTGCTGCCTGTCGATGAAGGCGTCGCACGGCTGACGGCGCGCGCCGCCGATCTGCTTGGTCTCTCCGACCGCGGTCGGATCGAACCCGGCAAACGAGCTGACCTCGTGCTCCTAGACCCAGAGCTCTACGTCGACTCAGCGACCTATGAGGATCCGAAGCGAAGCCCGGAGGGTGTCCTCGGCGTTTGGGTCGCGGGTGAGCGCGTCGTCGAACACGGCCGAGTTACAGGAAAACGACCCGGTGGCGTAGCACGCTGAGCATTCAGGTCGACAAAGCGCCACGCGGCGTGGCACACGTCTCTCTACGCTTGCTCTCGTAACTCGATGGTGACGTCACCTGGCGAGCAACCGACGCGCGAACTGGCTGCCGGGTCGAGGATGCCGGTGCTCGGCCTCGGTGTCTGGCAGATGGCTGCCGGAGCGGAGACCGAACAAGCCGTCGAGTACGCGTTGGAGGTCGGCTACCGCCATATCGACACGGCCTCGCTCTATCGCAACGAGCACAGCGTCGGTGCCGCGTTGAAACGCAGCGGGCTGCCGCGGGACGGGGTCTTCATCACGACCAAGCTGATGCCCACCCACCGGAGCGCTGCGCGAGAGTTGGCGAAGAGCCTTAAGCGCCTGAACCTCGACTACGTCGACCTCTATCTGATCCACTGGCCGATCCCCCTCCTCAGCGCGCGATACTGGCGCCAGTTCGAATCACTTCGAGAACGGGGGCTGACGCGAGAGATCGGCGTCAGCAACTTCGGCAGCAATCAGCTCGAATCGCTGATCCAGCATGCCTCCGTACCCGCGGTCAACCAGGTGCAGTTCAGCCCGTACCACTACCGCCGGGGATTGCTCGACTACTGCCGGGAACACGGAATCGTGTTCGAGGCCTATAGCCCGCTCGCGCGCGGACAGGGCCTTCGCGACCCGACGATCGCCGGCGTCGCCGAGCGACTCGGCCGCAGTCCGGCACAGGTGATGCTCCGCTGGGCGATCCAGCACGAAGCAATCGTCATACCCAAGTCGAGTCGCAAGGAACGCATCGAAGCCAACGCCCAGGTGTTCGACTTCGCACTGAGCGACGCCGACATGCGGATCCTCAACGCACTCGACCGGACGAAGCTCAGCTCGCGCGCCCGCCGCTAGGGCCGACGCATGGTGCGTCTCGGACGCGGCTACTCGAACGCGTCCAACTCGACCGACCAGCTCGTCCCCGCAATTGGGTTCACGGCCAGCCGGTACGTGCCGGCGCCGTCAGGCACGATGTGGCTGCCGGTGTCGGTGGCGACGAAGCCGTGGCCGGCGAACGGGTCGCCGTCCCGCAACCAGAAGAACTGGGCGAGCGGAGGCAAAGCCGCTGCTGCGGCGAGCCGGTACCGGATCCGCCACCGAGCCGGGACCCGAAATGGATGGCTGTGGAAACGATCCGTTCCCGACCAGCGAAAGAGGTTCACCCACCGGTACGTCCGCGCGACCGTCAGACGGACCCGGGCTCCGCGGTAGACGATCGCGCCCGCCGACGGGGTCTGGCCGACCACTTCGCCCGCCGGCGTGTTCGGCAGTAGGCGATAGACGATCTGGGAGCGGAGATGCTTGGCGTCCAGCTTGGATTGAGCCGAGGCGAGGTCTGCATTCAGGACCTGCGGCACCGCCTCGCGGGGATAGCCGGAGGCGACGACGATGCGTACGGTCGCGGGGCGCCGAAGCCGCACACCCGCCCGCGGGCGCAGTTCGATCACCGCGCCCTTCCTCACCGTCCACGACGGCGTGTAACGGAGGCGCGCGCTGAAGCCGGTGCGGACCAGAGTTCGTCTTGCCGCCGGTGCCGACGCGCCGACAGGGACCACCGGCACCGACGCGAACGGCGTTCCCTTGCTCACCGTCAGCCTTACGGCCTCGCCGCTGCCGACGCTCGTTCGTGGCGCCGGACGCTGGCTGATCACCCGGCCGAGTGACACCCGCGTCGAGTACACCCACCGGACCGACACGTTCGCGTCCGGCAGCGACTGGAGGATCTGAGCACGCGCCGCGGCTGGACGGAGCGAGACGACTTCGGGGACACTCCGGGCCGGCCGATCGTGCAGGCGCGAGGCAACGGCTGCGCCGAGGAGACCGGCCGCCGCCACGCCGCCGAGCACGAGCAGACGCCGGCGAGGGCTCTCCCGGAGCGGAGCCGCATCGACGGGCCGGCGGACGGCGGCGACGCGGCCCGGTGAGCGCGGAAGGGTGGACGCCGCCGCTGCCGCGGCGGCTGCGCCGGAGACCGTCGGCCACGCATCCGAACCACGGGCGGCCGGACGAGCGACGGTGACGACGAGCGGCGCGTCGTTCTCGCGCTCGACCGGGCGCGCGGGCCACTGCGGTGCGGCCGCCAGCGCCGACAACAACGCGGCCGTCGTCGCCGCATCGGGCCGCCCGCCCGGCTCCGTCGACAGGAGCGAGTCGACGAGGTCGGCGGCGGCCGGGACTTCGGGCGCCAGGGTCATCAGGGACGGCGCCTGCTCGTGGGCGCGGCGAAGCCCGACGGCGAGGCGGTCATCACCTTCGAACGGGAGACGGCCGCCGATGAGCAGATAGAGAATGCAGCCGAGCGCGTACAGGTCAGTGGCGGTCCCCGTCTCGCGGCCGAGCGCTTGCTCGGGCGACCAGTACTCGGGCGTCCCGACCAGCATCCCGACCGTGGTGAGGGAGCCGCCGCTGCGCGCGACTCGTGCCAGGCCGAAGTCGGTGGTCACCACCCGTCCGGTCCCGTGCTCGACGAGGATGTTCGCGGGAGTCAGGTCGCGGTGCACGACACCCTTCGCATGCGCGTAGGCGAGTGCCTTCGCAACCGGCTCCGCGTACCAGGCAGCCTCTCCGACCTCGAGCGGCAGGCGCGGGATTGTCGTGTCGGCGAGATTGCGGCCGTCGACGAACTCCATCACGAGGAACGCTCGCTCCCCATCGTCTACGTAGTCGTGCACCCGGACGATGTGTTCGTTCGCGAGTCCGGCGAGAGTCCTCGCCTCCCGCTCGAACCTGCGCCTCTGCTGGCCGTCGGACGCGACGATCGGCCGGAGGAGCTTGATCGCCACGTCGCGGCCGAGCGTGCGGTCGTGCGCCCGCCAAACCACTCCCATTCCGCCCTCGCCGACCGGGGCGAGCAGTCGGTATCGCCCGACGAGCGTCGATACGGGCTCCGATGCCTTCACGACTCCACACCACCCCCGGTCCGGTTCGCCGCAACTCTATGCGCCGACCGTGTCGTGGGCTGGCCCGTCCAGCCCACGACGTAATCGGTTCGGCCGAGCGGGCGTTCTCAGGTGATCGTGAAGACGCCTTTCATCCCGGCCGCGGCGTGCCCAGGAACCGTGCACTTGTACGGGTAGGCCCCCTTGCGCAGGAACGTGACCCGGAGAGTCGCGGACTGACCGTGCGAGAGCATCCTCGTCTTGCGGCCCTTGATCTCGAAATCGTGCGACAGCTTGCCGACGTTCGTGACCTTGAAGCTCACGAGGCCGCGCTTGGCTGTCTTCTTGCTCAAGACGAACTTGAACTCGCTCGCACTCACCTTCACCTGCGCGACCAGCGACGTCGACGACGCGGCCCGAGACTGAGCAGGCAGGCGGCTCGCCTGCGCAGACGCGCCTGCCGAGATCGCCACCGCCACGAGCACACTGACCGTCACCCTTCTCATCGTTGTTCCTTTCGCTCAGAGGTCTGCCTGCGCGGTTGAAGAGGGGGGAATACCCGGATGATCGTCCGCCCAGCCGCCCGAAATCAACACTCCCCACGGCAAGGCCAACGAACGAGCAACACTCGCGTCGGTCGCACCAGAGGAGAAGGCGGTCAACTCGGCGACGCGGGCGGCGCCGCTCGATGCACGACGGAGACGACCTCCTCGGGCCGGATCCAGTCGTTCGTGAGCTCGATGCCGCCCGCCCGGTCGACCGCCTCGAGCATCGGCTTCGCCCACAGGTGCTCGAAGAGCACGAGCACCGCGCTCATCGAGTTCGGAAGCGCCTGGGTGACGCGGAAGACGTCGTCCTGGTCGAACAGGTGGCCGTCGGCGAGCTCGGCCGCGCCCGCCATCGCGCCCTGCTCGATCCCGGCCGGCCCGGCGGCCGCATAGCCGGCGAGGGCGCCGATGTAGGAACCGAACGAGACCGCCTCCTCCCAGTCGAGGTCGGTGGCGGTCGTCACCATCACGCTGCCGAGCTCGTCCTTGCGGACGAGCAGCAGGTCGACGATGCGCACGATCCCCGCCTTCTTGAGCTTCTCGAGCTCAGGGAGGATCTCGCCCTTGAAGTGGTTGCCGGGGAACGCGAGGCTCGTCATCTGGATCGGCCCCATCGACTCGATCACGTTGTCGCCCTCGGGCACATCGGACTGGTGTTCGATGTCTCCCATCGCAGTGAACCCTAGTCCAGCCAGGTGGGGCCGGGGACGCGCCAGGCCGTCCCCGGCCAGCGGGATCGATGCGGTCGCGGCGGACACGAGCCCGACTGCGGCCCGGCGGACTAACACGACGCTGACCGAGACGACCCAGACGAACGTGAGGAGGATGCCGACGGACGGCACGCGGTCGGCCAGGGGATCTATCTGACGATTAGGGCGGCGCCGATCGCGCCGCCGTCATCGCCCAGCTGTGCGGGTCTGACCTGCGGGTCACGCGTCGGGTTGAAGATGTGAGGGCGCATCTTGGCGTGGATGCGTTCGGTCGCATCCGTGCCGAAGCGGGTCCCGAGGCCGCCGCCGAGCACGATGCCATCGATGTCGAGAAGGTTGACGACGGAGGCACTGGCGGCGGCAATGGCGTCGTACGCGTCGTCGACAAGTTCGTGCGCGAGCCGGTCGTCCTCCTTGAGCGCGCGTTCCCAGACGCCGCTCGTGAGGCGATCCCGGTTCGCCTTGCGCATGAGGTCGAACAGCTTCGTGGGTTGTCCGCGTTCGTGGAGATGGCGCGCGCGAGCCTCCATCGCCGCTCTACCCGCGTACGCCTCGGCGCACCCACGGCGACCGCAAGGACAGATACGCCCCCGGAGTTTCACGACGGTGTGCCCCAGCTCGCCGGCGGCCCCGTTGCCTTCCCATCGCCGACCAGCGAGCACGACCGACCCGCCGAGGCCGGTTCCCCACCAGACGGCGAGAAAAGACCGGAGCTCGCGGCCGGCGCCGAGCTCGAGTTCCGCGGCCACGGCTGCTGCGACGTCATTGGCCACCCGCACACGGGCCCCGACCCGCCGACCCAGTTTCTCGGCGAAAGGGTACGGATCGGTCCAGCCGCCCGCCAGATTCGAGTTGAACCCGACCGTGCCGGCGGCGGCGTCGACAGCCCCGGGTGATCCGACGCCGACTCCAGTCAGCTGATCGACGCGGACGGCCGCCTCATCGGCGGCGTCCACCACCGTTTGAGCAATCGCAGCAACCACTGCCGCCGCGCCACCCTCCGTCGGTGTTGGCCGACGCATGCGACCGAGAACCTCACGCTCGCCCTCGACGATCAGGACATCGATCTTCGTTCCGCCCAGGTCGACCCCGGCGCGCATCGATCCGAGCCTACTCCACGACACGACCCGAAGACGGTGGAGGGCGCCACCAGGCGTCCTCCACCGATCTTCACGTTTCCAGGGATTCATCCAGTGGGCGGTACTGGGCTCGAACCAGTGACCCCCACCTCGTCGAAACGAGGAAGGCGTTCGCGCCCGTTCGGGCGCCGCTCGGTAACCCCGGGAAACGGCGCTTTCTGCCTCTTGGTGTTCGCGCCAGTTCGGAGTGACCGAACGTTGGACGCGACCATCACGACCACAAAGAATCGAGTTTTCCGCAATTGCACGAAGCTGTACGGGTGGGGTGGCCATTTCTGCTCCTCGTTTGCTGCGAATCGATTCGTGACTTCCTCGCGAGTATGAACGGAGGCGGCGACCCGCCCACGTCGCACCGATGATGGGATGAACTGCGCCCAGTGTGGGTTCTGCGAGCGGCCCTAGCCTCCGGCGCCCGCCCCGCAGATCTTGTGACGAGTCAACGACGCGTGACCCGCGCCAACGTTCGCGAGTGACGCCCGAGGCTAGGTGGACAAGGCAGTCGTCTGGGGTTAACCGACGTCGTGTGTCATCTGGTCGATGCAGACCGTGATCGCGAGGATCAGCGCGTCGTCTTGTTCAGAGTCGATCTCGATCCCGTAGGTGTCCCGCACTCTGAACCAGCGCTTCGACACCTCAGCGACATCGTCACCGCCCCGTTCGATCTTGTACTCGTGGTCGACGATGTTGCCCTTCGCCTCCATGTCCTCGCCGCCCTCGACGTCGATCGAGAAGCGTTCGCGCAACGGGCTTATCAGCGCCTTCTTCACAGTCGCCGCGGTCTTGCCGTCGCGCTCGATCTCCATCTTGTCGCGCACGGTGAGCTTCTTCTCCTGGATCGTGAACACCTCGTCGCCGCCGGACGTTTCGAGGATGAGGGTGTCGCGGATCCGCAGGGCCTTCCCGTTCACCTTGAAGGCCCGCTCGCCGCCGTCGGTCTCGATCCAGTAGTCGTCGCCGATGGCGAACATCTTCTCGCGCATCTGGTACTTCGTCCCCCCGCCATCACCGCGGCGGCCTCTCAACAACGGCATCTCACGTCTCCTTCCCACCGGGAATGTCCCCCACGACTCTACGCCTCCAGCAAGATTCTCCGTCCTAAGCTTCCAGGCTTCTTGGCGACTGAACGGCCGAGCATCTTGGCGATCCTGACCGATGACGCTGGTTGGTTCTGCGTTGGTTGTTTGCAACTGGTTGCCCTCAGGTGGCGGGTTGCTTGCCCTTTACGAGGCCGGCGTCGCGCGGCTTCGACTTCGGCAACCCGCAGGGGATAGACCTGCTCCTCGACTGCGTCCTGCGCGCGCTCCGGACGACGGGGTAACCCCCGCTACGATCGGTCGCCACGTGGCGACTGCTCCGACCGCCATCACCGAGGCTCCGGCCGTGCGCTTCCGGCGCTTCGGCCGCGCGCACGGCCTCGCACGCTTCGTGTTGCGCCGCTTCGCCGCGCTCGTTCTGCTGATGATCGGCATCACCGCCGTCGTGTTCTTCCTGACGCAGCTCGTGCCGTCAAACGCCGTCGCGACGAACCTCGGCGAGCAGGCCGCAGGCGACCCCGCCGCTGTCGCGGCGTTCCGACACCACTATGGCCTCGACAAGCCGCTCCCGCAGCGCTATCTGCTCTACCTCGACCATCTGCTGCATGGCGACCTCGGCCAGTCGTCACTCACGCACGATGCGGTCACGCACGACCTCGGCCAGTTCATCCCGGCGACCGCTGAGCTCGCGCTCTACTCGGTGCTCTTCGCGGCGTTCGTCGGCGTCACGCTCGGCGTCGTTTCGGCACTGCGCCGAAACCGGCCGACCGACCATGCCCTGCGCGTGACGTCGCTGGCCGGCATCTCGATGCCGACGTTCTGGATCGCGCTGATCGCGCTCTACGTCGGCTTCTACCGGCTGGGCTGGTTCCCCGGCGCCGGGCGTCTCAACCCGGGCACGCTCCCACCGCCGAGCGTGACCGGCTTCTACACGATCGACGCGCTGATCGACGGCAACTTCGGCCTGTTCACGGAGTCGCTGCACCACATCGTCTTGCCGGCGCTCGTGCTCGCGGCGTTCAGCGTCAGCCTGCTGACGCGCTTCACGCGCTCGGCCGTGCTCGAGGTGGTCGGGAACGACTACGTCCGCTCGGCCCGCGCGAAGGGCATCCCCGAGCACGTCGTCGTCCGACGCTACATCCTGCGCGGCGCGCTGCCTTCGATCGTGACCGTGCTCGGGCTCGTGTTCGCGAACGTGCTCACCGGCGCGGTTCTCGTCGAGAAGATCTTCAGCTGGCCTGGCGTCGGCCAGTACGCGTACGAGGCGGCCGTCAACCTCGACGTTCCGGCGATCGCCGGCGTCAGCATCTTCGTCGCGATCGTCTACGTCAGCGTCAACTTCATCGTGGACGTGCTGTACGGCGTCATCGATCCGCGGATCAGGATCACATGACCGCCACGGCCGTCGAGGCGCGGACCGCGCGCAGGCGCATGAAAATCCCGGTCGCCTGGCGGCAGCCGCTCGCGATCGTCGGCGTCGTGATCGCGGTCGCGTGGATCCTGATCGCGATCTTCGCGCCGCTGATCGCGCCGTACGGGTCGCTCGAGCAGAGCTTCGCGCCTGCGCAGTCTCCCTCCTGGTCGCATCTCTTCGGGACCGACGAGCTCGGTCGCGACGTCCTCAGCCGCGTTATCTACGGCTCCCGCGCGTCGCTCCCGATCGCACTCGTGCTCGTCGCGCTCGCGCTGACGATCGGCAGCTTCGTCGGCGCGGTCGCCGGCTACTTCCGCGGACTGACCGACGGGACGCTGATGCGGCTCACTGACCTCGTCTTCGCGTTCCCGCCGATTATCCTCGCGATGGTCGTCGCCGCCGTGCTCGGCCGCGGCCTCTTCAACGCGGCGCTTGCCATTGTTGTCGTCGCCTGGCCGTCGTACGCGCGCGTCTCGCGCGGGCTCGTCCTCTCGGTGGGCGAGTCGGAGTACGTGCAGTCCGCGCGGCTGCTCGGGTCGTCGAGCCGCAGGACGCTCTTCCGCGATGTGCTCCCGAACGTCGCGGGACCGATCTTCGTGCTTGCGACGCTCGACCTGGCGACCGCGATCCTGCTTCTCGCTGGCCTATCGTTCCTCGGCCTCGGCGCGCAGCCGCCGCTGGCGGAATGGGGTTCGATGGTCGCCGACGGAACGCAGTACTTCCAGTGGTGGTGGATCGGGACGTTCCCGGGGCTCGCGATCTTCTCGGTCGTGCTCGCCTTCAACTTCCTCGGCGACAGCCTGCGCGACGTGTTCGACCCGCAAACCGCCCGCCGCGTGGAGGAGTCGTGAGCGTCCTCGCGGTCGAGGACCTGCACGTGAGCCTGCGGACGCCGGCGGGCGAGGTGACGGTCGTCGACGGCGTCGACTACGAGGTGCAGCCCGGCGAGGTATTCGGGGTGGCGGGCGAGAGCGGCAGCGGCAAGACGATCTCCATGCTCGCGCTGCTCGGCCTTCTCCCCGAGGGCGCTGTGGTAGGCGGGACGGCGCGCTTCGGCGGCGACGACCTGCTCGCGATGCCGCGCCGTCGCCTGCGCCGGATCTCGGGCCGCGAGCTCGCGATGGTCTTCCAGGACCCCTTCACGTCGCTCCACCCGATGCTCTCGGTGGGGCGACAGCTGACCGACCACGTGCGCCTGCACCTCGGCCTCGGGCGGGGCGCCGCCGAGGCGCGGGCCGTCGAGCTTCTCGATGAGGTGCGACTGCCCGACCCTCGCGCGGCCCTCGGCCGCTTCCCGCACCAGTTCTCCGGCGGGATGCGCCAGCGCATTGCCATCGCAATCGCGCTCGCCTGCCGGCCCAGGTTGCTGATCGCCGACGAGCCGACGACCGCGCTCGACGTGACCGTGCAGGCGGGGATCCTGCGGCTCCTGGACCGCCTGCGCCGCGAGCACGACCTGGCAGTGATCCTGATCACCCACGACCTCGGCGTCCTCTCGGGCATCGCCGACCGCGTCGGGATCTTCTACGCCGGCCGCGTCGTCGAGCTGGGGCGGCGGAAGGACGTGTTGCAGCACCCGCGCCATCCATACACCCGGGCGCTCCTTGACGCGCTGCCGCACCCGGAGCTGACAAAGGAACAGGACCTCGTCGAAATCCCCGGCACGCCGCCGAGCCCCGGCCGAATCCCGACCGGCTGCGCCTTCCATCCGAGGTGCCGCTACGTACAGGACGTGTGCGTCGCGCAGGTGCCGCCCCTCGACCCCGTCGACGCGCGCCTCCTCGCCTGCCACGTCGACCCGTTCGCGGGATGAGCGCGCTCGAGCTGACCGACGTCGTCGTCGACTACCACGGCCGCGACGGCACGGTGCGTGCCGTCGCCGGCGCGAGCCTGAGCGTCGACCGCGGCCGCATCGTCGGCCTCGTCGGTGAGTCGGGCTGCGGCAAGTCGAGTCTCGCCCGCGCTGCGGTCGGCCTCGTGCCGGCCGCGGGCGGGAGCGTCGTCTTCGAGGGCCGCCCAGTGACCGCGATGACGCGCCGTGCCCGCCCGGCCGACCTCGTTCGGCTCCAGCTCGTCTTCCAGAACCCGTACTCCTCGCTCAACCCGCGCCGGACGGTCGGGAGCCAGGTCGCCGACGGCGCCCGCGACGGGCGCACGCGGGTCGGCGACCTGCTCGAGCTCGTGGGCCTCTCCGCAAACGCTGCATCCCGCTACCCGCACGAGTTCTCGGGCGGCCAGCGTCAGCGGATCGCGATCGCCCGGGCGCTCGCCGCTGACCCGTCGGTGATCGTGCTCGACGAGCCGCTCGCGTCGCTCGACGCCTCGGCTCAGGCCCAGCTCGCGAACCTGCTGACCCGGCTCTCGCGCGAGCTCGAGCTGGGGCTCTTGCTGATCTCGCACGACCTCGCGATCGTCCGCCACGTCGCCGACGAGGTGTGCGTCATGTACCTCGGCCGGATGGTCGAGACCGGCCCGACTCTCCCGCTGTGGCGCGGCCCGGCGCATCCGTACAGCGAGGCGCTGATCGCGGCCGTCCCGCACGCAGACGGCGAGGGCACGCTGCCCGACGCGCTCCCCGGAGAGGTTCCCGACCCGTCGCGGCCCCCGTCGGGCTGCCGCTTCCACCCCCGCTGCCCGTACGCCTTCGACCGCTGCAGCAGCGAGGAGCCGCCGCTCCTCGGGCTCGCGGACGGCCGAGAAGCCGCCTGCTGGCTTCAGCAGGCGGGGCAGCGGGCGGAGCCCCCTGCAGCCCGCGCCGCCAACTTCGCCCTGGTGCGCGCGTCGAATAGTCTCGGAAGACCCTAGGAGGAGAAAGAATGACCCATTCCCCTGCCAGACACTGGCAATGGCTCGTGCCGCTCGCCGCGCTCGTTGCGCTGACGTGCGCCGCGGCCGCGTTCGCAGCCGAGCTCACGTCACGACGCGAGCTCGACACTCGTGATCGACAACTCGTTCACGCTGAAAACCTCTGATCCCGGCCGGGCATTCGACCCGACCGGGTCGATCATCGACCGTGCGCTCTTCGATACGCTCTTCACGTACAACAAGGGCGACCTGGCGCATCCCGTCCCGCTGCTCGTCTCGTCCTACAAGGCGACGAACAACGCGAAGACGTTCACCTTCCAGTTGAAGCAGAACGTCCATTTCGCGAACGGCGACCCGCTGACCGCGAAGGACGTCGCCTTCTCGCTGAACCGCCTGATCAACCTGAAAGGGAACCCAGCGTTCCTCCTCACGGGCACGCGGATCAAGGCGCCCGGCAAGTACACGGTCGTGATGAGCTCGAAGACGCCGGACGGGCAGCTGCCGGCGATCCTCGCGAACCCGTCGACCGGGATCCTGAACTCGAAGCTCGTGAAGGCTCACGGCGGTACCGACGGCTCGAACGCGTCGACCGGCGACAAGGCCGAGCAGTGGCTGAACTCGTCGGCGTCGGCTGGCGCGGGCAGCGGCCCGTACACGCTGCAGCAGTACAGCACCACGTCGCAGGTGACGCTCGCCCCGAGCAAGAACTACTGGGGCAGCTCGAAGCCGGCGTGGAAGAGTGTCGTCGTCCGCAACATGATCGCGGCGACGCAGCTGATCAACGTGCAGCGCGGCTCGCATGAGGTCGCGATCGACCTCGCCTCCGACCAGGCACAGTCGCTGAAGGGCAAGTCGAACCTGAGCGTCTCGCTGCAGCCGTCGACCTGGGTCTTCTGGCTGTTCGCGAACAACAACGCGCAGGTCTCGGCGGTCACGTCGAACAAGAGCTGGCAGAACGCGATCCGGTACGGCCTCGACTACAAGTCGATCCTGTCGGTCGCCGGGCCGGGCGCTTACCAGACGCCCGGGATCATCCCGTCGATGTTCCTCGGCGCGCTGCCGAAGAGCGACCAGGTGAAGCAGAACGTGGCGAAGGCGAAGTCGGCGCTGCAGGCGTCGGGCCACGCGGGCGACTCGGTGACGCTCGAGTACCCGAGTGACCTGACGATCAACGGCGTACCGTTCGCGACGCTTGCGCAGAAGGTGCAGGCCAATCTGCAGGCGATCGGCGTCAACGTGACGCTGGCTGGCTCGCCGACCGGCACATGGCTGACGAACTACCGCAGTGGAAAGATGGCCTTCGGCCTCTCGCTGTGGGGCCCGGACTACCCGGATCCCGCCGACTACCTCACGTTCGCCCCCGGCGAGCTCGTAGGGCTACGGGCGGGCTGGGACAAGGGCACGTCGGCAACGATCGAGAAGACGGCCGCCGCCGCGGCGGTCGCCACCGACAGCAAGGTACGCGAGAAGCTGTTCCAGCAGTTCCAGCGGCAGCTGAACCAGACGGGGCCGTACTTCCCTCTGATGCAGCCGACGCAGGTATTCGTGGCGACGTCCGACCTGAAGAACGCGGTCTACAACGCGGTCTACTCGGTCGACGTCACGAAGGTCGCGCCGAAGTAGGCGGGTCATTCCTCGGGGGCGGCGGGGCGACCCGCCGCCGAGCCGCGTCGCCGAGCAGCTCGGCGATGTGAGCCGGCGCAACTGGAGCAAGCTACGAGTTGACGATCAGGTCGTCGGCAAACGAGTTGAGGTTCCGGCCGCCGTCGTCCTCGACGACGATGATGTTCTCGATCCGGAGGCTCCACCGCCCCGGGACGATCAGCGACGGCTCGTCGGTGAAGGTCATGCCCGGCTCGAGCGGGGTCTCGTCCTCGGTCGAGAGGAACGGCCTCTCGTGGACGTCCTTGCCGATCCCGTGGCCCATGCGGTGGCGGAAGTGCTCGCCGAGCCCCGCCTCTTCGATCGGCGCGCGGCAGGCGGCGTTCACCTCCTGCGCTCGTGCTCCGGTCCGCGCTGCCGCCTTGCCGGCCTCGTAGGCGGCGAGCATCGTCGCGTAGCCGTCAAGGAAGTCCTGCGGCGGATCGCCGCAGTAGACGGTGCGGCCGAAGTCGGAGCAGTAGCCGTCGACGACACCGCCGAAGTCGAACATGACCGATGTGCCCTCCGGGATCGGGTTGCGCCCCGTCTCGGTATGCGAGTCGAACGAGTCGGCGTCGAGGCCGGTGAAGATGTGGGTGGGGAAGGAGGGCGTGCGCGAGCCGGCCGCGAGCAGCTCGTGTTCCACGGCCTCGGCGAGCTCGAGCATCGAGACGCCGTTGACGACGAGCGGCGCCACGGCCGCCATCGCCTGCTCGACCGTGGCGATGGCGCGCCCCATCGCGGCGAGCTCGTCGGGGTCCTTCGTACGGCGGAGCTCGTTCACGAGGCGCGTGCCTGCACGGAGGCGGTCGAAGCCGAGCGTCCGGCCGAGGTGGAGTGTCGTCTCGGCCCAGACGCGGTCGCCGACCGCGACGCCGCCCGTGCCGTCGACCTCCTTTGCGACCCGCTCGAAGATCGCCGCGCCGTCGTCGGTCTCGCTGACGACGATCACCTCACCCTGCGGCTCCTCGCGGAGGTCGAAGGCTGCGAACATGCGCGGGAAGAGGAAGACAGGCTCGCGGCGGGGCCGGAAGAGGGCGCCGGTGACCCAGCCGTGGGCGTAGTTGACCTCGCCGAAAATCGGGAGCTGGCGCTCGACGCCGGTCAGGTACTCGAGGTCGGCGGACGGAGCGAGGAAGAGCGCGTCGACGCCTTCCTGCTCGAGCCGCTCGGAGAGAAGACCCTGCCTGGCCGCATAGTCGAACACGCTGTGACGCTAGCTGACGACGTCCTCGTGGTTGTGGATGCAGCGCCAGCGCCCCTCGGTCTTCCGCCATACCGAGGTGTTGCGGATGCGCTCGATGTCGCTTGGCAAGTGCACGAGCAGAACGTGACGGACGAGCGCCAGGTCGCCGAAGACATCGATCACCGGGTCGGTCGCCTCGAGATCGGTGGGGTTCGGGCCGTCGGCGGGGCGGGCGTCGCGGACGGCGTCGAGGTCGACCTTGCCCCGAAGAAGCGGCTCGTGCGCGGAATCCCAGATGGTCGCATCGGGCGAGATGTTCGCGTCGATCGCCGCGCGGTCGCCGGCGAGGAAGCCGGCGTAGACCGCGTTGACGGCGGCCCAGACCTCTGCGGCGTCGACGTCCACGGACGCACTTTGCCGAATGTGAACGCTGGACCTTCGCTAGACCTAAGCCCGAAAGCGGCGGAGGGCGCCTGCTGGCGCCCTCCGCGATCTTCTCCATTTCCAAGGACTTCACTGAGTGGGCGTACTGGGCTCGAACCAGTGACCCCCAGCTTGTCGATTCCGAGCGTCGAACATGCAACACCAACTGACACCCATGAAACCGTGCGGATACGTGGTTTCGCCGATCGGCCGTAGGTCGTGATCGGTGCTCGTTGGTGCCCGAACGCTAGACGCCGCTAGACCCAGGGGATCGCGACTTCGCCGCGCCAATCGATCCGTCCGATTCCGCTCCAGGAAGTCAGCCATCGGCGCTGAGCATCACCCCGCGTCAGGCGAGAGGACGCTGGCGCAGGCGACTCTCCGTCTGCCGGATTTCAGAAGAGTGGCGACGCCGCATGCGCCGGACCCAGGCGGGCGCGTTCCAAACCTCTGCACGCTTCCGCCGAGATTGAGGATCTCCGCGACGCACGGCGCAGCTTCGGTCACCGCGGCAGCGGGTTCGGGCCGGTGGCGGTGACCAGCCGCTGCGGCACCCAGTCGTCGACGTGGCTGAAGCCGTCGAAGCGCCCTCCCTCGTCCTCGACGACGTCGAAGAAGGAGCGCCGGTAGAACTTCACGTGGGTGAAGTCCTCGAACAGGACGTAGACCGGCTCGATGTCGGGACTCTGGAACTGCTGGCCAGTCAGCGCGGCCCGATGCACTCGCGAGAACTCGTCGATCTCCTCACCGACGACGACGCCGAGGTGCTCGAGGCCCATCCGGTAGACGCGCTGGTGAACGGGCGGGATGAGCTCGATGCGCGAGACCGGAGTCCCGTCGAGGACATCGAGCGGCTCGGCGAGCACGATCAAGGAGATCGGACGCCCGTTCCAGACGTTCTCGAGGTTCGCCCTCGCATGGCGCTCGAGAAGCGTCCGCTGGTGGACGTACAGGTCCCAATCGGCGACGCGGACGGCGAGGTGGCTGAGCGGGTACGGCGCGATGTCGATGCCGCGGGCAAGAAGACGGTCGCGCTGCATCGCGGCGAAGGCTCGATAGTCCCCGATGATCTCGGCGATCGGATCAGACGTCGCCACGTGGCATCCTCCTCCGCCATCGTACGAGATGCACGGCCGGACACACGGTCCCAGCTTGGTCTCGCTCAGCCTCAGGCGTCATTCCCGAACACTGGCGCATTCGGCGCCGTTTGCGGTCGCGGATGAGAAGAGCGAGCTTGTGCGGATCCCTGTCTAGGCGCTTGTTTTCGGCGGGGGCC
>CAVPST010000005.1:0-49252 GCA_963708505.1 uncultured Thermoleophilia bacterium | reverse complement strand
GCGACGTTTCGCCGTAGTTCGTGACACGGGTGGGGCCGCCTCGGGCGGTCCCACCCGCCTCGCATCGTCGAGTGACTGCCAGGCCGGGTCCCGGTTGACAGTGCTGTGTCGGTTGTTCAAAACCCCGGGTTCTGAGGCCCGGTCGCCTTCGCAGGATGTTAGGGTCATCGTCGTTGGGAAGGGAGAGAACCTGAGGCGCTCGCTCATCGCACTCTGTGCGGCCGCGGTGCTGCTGGCTTCCGCCGCGAGCGCGGGAACCGCGCCGAGGGTGTCGTTCGCAAAGTTGGCTCCGACCGTCGTTGCGGGCTCGGGGTTCGCGGCCGACAGGCCGGTGCGCGTGAAGGTGACCTGGCACGGCGGGAACCTCCTCAAGGTCGTTCAGACCGGCTCGAGCGGTCGATTCACCGCTCGCTGGGCATCGTCGGTCCTCGTGTTCCGCTGCCGCGGGCTGACCGTGACCGCGACCCAAGCGAGTGGGAAGCCCGTCTCCGCGAAGCCGGCCGGCGCGAAGACGTGCGGCGTGATCGTCGTTCCGCTCGGCTGACCGAGCCTCCGACGGTAGTCGGTTGAATATCTGGCGCGAATAGCAGAGGATGCCCCCTGACCTGCGGCTCCGTTCAGGGCCGCAACACCGAACCTCAAAGGGGGAGAAGTTGAGACGAATCGCCAAGCGGCGCGCCCTTGTCGCGCTTGGAGTTGCACTCGTCGGAATCCTGATCGCCGTGGCCGCCTTCGCGGGCAGCGCTCGCGGCGATCACGCCGCCCTGCGCGGTGCGAAGACGCCGGCTATCGCGCCGGCCTCAGTCCACGTCTCGTCGGCGCGGCGAACGACGTCCGAATGTTCACGTCTTCAGCTGTCAGCCGACGATCGAAACCTGCCGGAGCCTGCTACGGCCCGGCGCAGATCCAGGCGGCTTATGGCATCACGCCGCTCCTCGCCAAGGCCACAACGGTACGGGCCGCACGATCGTGATCGTCGACGCGTTACAGAGTCCCGACGATCCAGCACGATCTCGGGCTCTTCGACGCGGTCTTCGGCCTGCCGGCCCCGAGTTTCACGATCGTCCGCCATGCCGGGCTGGCGCCCTTCGATCCGAACGACGCCAACCAGGTTGGCTGGGCGGGCGAGACGACGCTCGATGTCGAGTGGGCTCACGCCGTGGCGCCGGGCGCGAACATCGTGCTGGTGCTGGCCAAGTCGAACAACGACTCGGACATCCTCGACGCCACCCAGTACGTGCTCGACCACGACCTTGGTGACGTGCTCTCGCAGAGCTACGGCGAAGGCGAGCAGTGCATGGATCCGTGCTCTGCTCGCGCGCCAGCATCAGATCTTCGACGGCCTCTCGGCCAAGGGTGTCACCCTCTTCGCATCGTCCGGTGACAAGGGTCTCGAACCAGCCGGCGTGCGATGGCAGCGACGCGTTCTTCCTGGCGGCCAGCACCCCCGCCAGCGACCCGGACGTCACGGGTGTCGGCGGGACGATCCTCGATGCGGACGGCATCTGAGCCCCGGCGCGATACCACCCGGAGACGTTACCAGTGCGAACGAGCCTGGAACGGGCCAGGCCGCTGGCGGCGGAGGCTTCTCCGTTCTCTTCAAGCGGCCCGGACTTCCAGGCGCCGATCATTAAAGACTCGAAGATGCGGGCGCTTCCCGACGTCGCGTACAACGCAGCGTCATCGGTGGCGTCCTCGCCGTCTGGTCGTCGTCTGGCCAGGGTCAGAATCTCGTCTTCCGGTTCGGCGGAACGAGCGCAGGCTCACCGCAGTGGGCCGGTCTGGTCGCGATCACGGATCAGCTGGCCGGTGGCCGCATGGGCAACATCAACAAGACCCTGTACAAGCTGGGAAAGAAGAGACCAAGGCACCTACTTCCACGATGTGACGACCGGACTGCCCTGGCGGGCACATCGATTCCGGGCTTCAGCGCGGCGCCGGGCTTCGACGAGGCGACCGGCTGGGGCTCTCCGAACGCCGGGGCACTGCTCCCGGCGATCGCAAAGCCCGGGAACGGCTGAGCCGCTCCCAGGGTTACCTGAACGATTCGAGGGCCGCCTTCGGGCGGCCCTCGGTGTTTCCGATCGGCGCCCGCGGATATCCTGACGTCGATGCGGGCGTACGTCGTAGCCGCGGCCCTTGGTCTCGCGGCCGTGTGGGCTGGGGCTTCCGGGTCGACCCCGGGGCCGACCGTCTGGCTCGCTCAGGCGTCGCCCCTCGTCGTGGTGGGGAGCGGCTTCACACCCGGGACGCCGGTGCGCGTGTCCTACGGATCGGGCGCCGTCCAGCGGCAGCGGCCGGTCGTCGTGTCTGCGAACGGCCGTCTGCGGGCCGTGTTCGCCGGCGTCGGGTTCCAGCGTTGTCGCGGTGCCGAGGTCGAAGCCGGTGCCGCTGCACTGGTCGTGCGTCCGTGCAACGTTCCGGGAGGCAGGCCGTCGATCGCAGCACCGCGCGTCGGGCTCGTTCGAGGTAGCGCATTCCTGCCGTATGAGCGCGTTGTCGTCGTCGGACGGCTGAGCGGCGAGCAGCAGGCCGCACAGGCGGTCTCCGCCGCCGCGGACGGGACGTTCGTCATCAGCCTGCCGCTACGCGCGACGGCGTGCGCAGAAGCGTTCTACCGTGCTCAGGGCGCGCTCGGCTCGACCGCGACGGTGACGCTCTCGGCCCCCGCCTGCAAGCCCGCCTAGGCCGTCGGGTCAACCGGTGGCGGCGGGCACTCCATGCCCGGCACCTTGGCCACTGCGATCGTGCCGCGGTTGCCGACCGCCCGGACGCTGAGCGTGTTGCAGCCGAGCTTGACCGTGTCGCTCGAGAGGCGAACGACGAACGTGCCCGTCGTGCTCGCGACTCTCTTCACGATGAGAGGCTTCGTCACCTGAACCGTCAAGGTGACCCGCTCATGGGCCTTGAACCCGGAGCCCCGAACGACGAGGGGACTCCGATCTGCGATCCACACCCGGGCGGGCGCTCGTCCGATTGCGGCCGTCGGAGCGATCAGAGCCAGCACTCCCACGAGTAAAGCCAGACGACGCATGGGTGCATCGTGCCCGAAACGAGCCCGCCGGAAACGTGGAGGGCCGCCTGAGCGGCGACCCTCCACAGCATTCCGATGTTTCAACGGACGTCCTACTTCCCGAGCGACAGGCTCCAGGCACCGCGGCCGTGGGTCGCGGCGTAGAGGATGCGGGCGCTCGGGACGATGGTCAGGCCTGCGACCTCGACCTGCGGCATGCCGCTCGCCGCGACCGTCCAGGTGGACGAGCCGGAGGCGAGCCTCATGACGCCGAAGTCCGAGGCGGCGTACAGATCACCCGTCACGTCGTCGCGGACGAGATCGGTGACCGGCAGGTCGGCCAGGTTGTTCGTGATGTCCGTCCACGTGGCGGTGCTCCCGGTCCGGGTGACCTCGAACACGTGACCCGGAGTGGTCGGCGTGTTGAAGTTGTAACCGGAGTAGGAGATCCACGCGTGGTTCGGGTTCGCCGGGTCGACGTAGATCGAGCTCGGGAACCTCTGCGGGGCGGCGGCGGACGACGAATCGAGCCGCGTCCAGGTCACCGCCGAGGCGCTCGCGTTGGCGTTGTCGGAGATGAACACGCGGCCGGTCGTCGTGGCTGCCCACAACGTGCCGGTGTTCTGCGGCGCCCGCTCGATGGCCGCGACGTTGCCGCCGGCCCGGTCGGCGCCGTAGGCGGCGCCCGTCAGATCCGTCGCCCCGGAAGGCCCGATCTGGACGAAGTCACCGCAGTTGGGGTTGTTGAACGCGGTCGTGAACTCGGGGCAGTTGGCCTCGAGATCCGCCTGGTTCCCGCCCCAGTCCTGCGTGCGCCACACCGACTGCGAGCCCTGGAAGATCGAGCCCGCGGTCGCCTGGTTCGGGTCGGCGATGATCGGCGGGTAGAACAGGGCGCTCTCAGGGCTCGACGCGATCGGGCCCCCGATGATCACCCAGGCAGTCGGGTCGCCGTTCCGGAAGTTGGCGTCGTTGGCCTGGCCGGTGAACGTGTTGAACCGCAAGTTGCTGTTCGCCGCGTTCCAGCCGGACTGGCCGCCGTCGCCGTAGATGATCTGCGGCCACACGGAAGTCGAGTTCTGATACTCGAACGTGCCGTTGTCCTGCGTCCCGCCCATCAGGCTGCCCGTCGGGTTCTTCGGATTGGCCGACAGGCTCTGGAACTGCAGGGTCGAGAGACCGCTGTTCAGAACCGTGGTCTCGCTGGGGATCCGGTTGAGCAGCGACTTGCAGTACGCGAGGCTCGTAGCCCCGAGCCCGCGCGATTCGCACTGCGCTCGAGCCGTCGACGTACGTCCCGCTCGAGCGGACGACGCCACCGTCGTCTCCCTCGAAGAACTGCAGCGGCTTGCCCGGCACGGTCACGATCGCGTGCTGATCGGGATGGATCCAGCCGGCGCCGCTCTGGTCGCGGGTCACGTCGCTCCAGGTCGCTCCGCCGTCGGTCGACATGAGCACGGCCCGGCCGTTCGTCGACCCGTTGACGGTGTTGTAGTCGAACGAGCCGCCGAGGTAGACGACGTCCGGGTTCTCGGCCGGCGAGTAGACGACGTTGTCGTACCAGCACTGACCTGTGCAGTAGTCGATGTTCTGCGCCGTCGTCATATCGGCGAACGTCGGCACAGCCGCGGTGGCGTCGTCAGTCCGGTAGAAGTGCGCCGGCGTGACACCCTGGTTCCCGTCACCGACGTACATGCGGGTCTTCCCGTTCGGAAGGGTGTTCAACGCGAACGTCGAGCGGTCCGTGTTGATGGCGGGCTGGTCGGCCGGCCTGATCTGAGCCCACGTCGTGCCGCCGTCGGTCGACCGCCAGACGCCGATCTGGAACGCGGCCGCGTAGACGGTCGAGGAGTTCTTCGGGTCGACGGCAACCTCGTTGACGCCACGAATCGACCCCGGTGCGTTCCAGACCTGGGTGAACGACGTACCGGTCTGGCGGTAGAGGCCGAGCGGAACCGCCACAGGCGGAGTTGACGTCGCCCCGCCGGTCACCGAGCTGATGCCGCGGACGCCGCGGGCGATGCCCACGAGCAGGTTGTGCGAGCTGTCGAACGCCAGGCTCGAGATCGCCCGGCCCTGGAAGGCGTCGCTACCGGGAACGAGCGCCCAGTGGTCGCCGCCGTCGGTCGACTTGTAGATGCCCATGCCGGCCTCGGAGTCGCCCGAGGCGTTCGGCTCGCCGGTACCCGCGTACACGGTGTTCCCGCTCGTGTCCGCCGGATCGACGAGGAGCGCGCCGATCGCGTTCGTGGCGAACGAGCCCGACACGAACTGCCAGTGCACCGCTCCTGCGGGGAGCGTCGCGTTCTTCGCAGTCCAGACCCCGCCGCCGGCAGCGCCGAGGTACATGGAGCACTTGTTCTTGCAACCGCCGATGGCGAGCGCGGTCACGCGGCCCGAGGCCACGTATTCCTTGCCACCGGCCAGGAACTGGTCGAGGACGGCGGGGTACTTGGCCTGGTCGGGGCCGATGAGGCGCCAGGCGCCCGGGCCGTCACCCTTCTTCTCGACGGCGGCGAACGTCGCCTGCGAGTCGAGGGTCGCGCTCAGAGGAACCGAACTCGCCGGATAGGCGCGCAGGGCCTCCTGCTGAGCCTCGTACGTCGCGTCAGGACCTTCGTTGGCGATTCCTGCGAGCGCCTTGATCGACGCCGCATCCGGATCGCCCTTCTTGAACACCGGCTTGGACGAGTTGCGTCCGCCGGACGACGTCACCAGCCCGGCGACGACGGCTGCCACCACGACGAACGCGGCGACCGCGGCGAGCCGGTACCTCCTTGCGGGTCTGGCTGAGGCCATCCTCTGCTCCCCCTCTGGTTGGCTGGCGGCCGTCAGCTCGAAGCTGTCTTCGAGGCGGCCGACGATTTCGCGGTTGAGGCTTCTTTCCGAGGACCGAGCAGCTTCGGCCAGACGCTCTCTGAGCTCGTCCGGCATGCGCAGCAAGAAGCGATACATGCTCTCCCCGGGCAACGCCGCGAGTATAAACCGATATCAGCCGAGCGCAAGGCCGGTGATATCGGGTTCGGAACTGCTTAGTAGGCGACTGCGCCGCGGCCGGTTTCGGCAGCGTGGCGCTGCTCGTCGGCGCGGTAGCTCGAGCGGACCAGCGGGCCGGAGAAGACCGATCCGAAGCCGATCGCCTCGCCCTGTTCCCGGAACCAGCGGAACTCGTCGGGATGCACCCAGCGGTCGATCGTCGCGTGTTTCGAGCTCGGTTGCAGGTATTGGCCGATCGTGACCACGTCGACGCCGTGTGAGCGCAGGTCGCGCATCGTCTCGACGACCTCGTCGTTCGTCTCGCCGAGCCCCACGATGATCCCGCTCTTCGTCAGCACCGGATAGTCGGCGATCTCCTTGGCCCGGCTGAGCAGGCCGAGCGCACCGTCGTAGCTCGCCTTGCCGCCGCGCATCGCGCGGTGGAGTCGCCGAACCGTCTCGATGTTGTGGTTGAAGACGTCCGGGCGGGCCCCGATCACCGTCTGCAGCGCAACCTCCTCGACGCCGAGGAAGTCCGGAGTCAGCACCTCGATCTTCGACTCGGGGAGCTTCGCGCGAATCGCGCGGATCGTGGCGGCGTAATGGCCGGCGCCCTTGTCGGGGACGTCGTCACGGTCGACGGAGGTGACGACGACGTGCCGCAGGTTCATCTGGGCTGCGGCGTGAGCGAGGCGCAGCGGTTCGAGTGGGTCGACGGGCTCGCTCGGCTTCCCGGAGTGGACGTAGCAGTAGCGGCAAGCCCGTGTGCACGTGTCGCCGAGGATCTGAAAGGTGGCGGTTCCCCGGCCCCAGCACTCGGCGATGTTCGGGCATCGCGCCTCTTCGCAGATCGTGTTGAGCCGTTGGCCGTGGAGCAGCTTCTTGACGTCGAAATAGCTGCCGTTCTGCGACGGCGCGCGTACCTTCATCCACTCGGGGCGGCGCGGGCGCTCGGCAACCGGAAGCGACGTCTCCACGGGCATGAGTCTAGAGCCCGAGCACCGGGGCACGGTCGACGAGCTCGGCGTAGCGGCCGCCGTGGGCCACGAGCTCGTCATGCGTGCCGCGCTCGACGACGCTGCCGTGGTCGAGCACCACGATCTGGTCGGCGTCGTAGACCGTCGAGAGCCTGTGGGCGATCGCGATCGTCGTCCTCCCCTCGGCCAGGCGGTCGAGAGCCTCTTGCACCTCGCGCTCCGTCTGTGTATCGAGCGAGCTCGTCGCTTCGTCGAGCACGAGGATCGGCGGGTTGCGCAGGATCGTGCGGGCGATCGCGATCCGCTGCTTCTCCCCTCCGGAGAAGCGATAGCCGCGCTCGCCGACGATCGTGTCGTAGCCGTTCGGGAGCGAGACGATCAGTTCGTGAATGCGAGCCGCCTCGGCGGCGGTCTCGATCTCCTCGTCCGTGGCGTCGGGCTTCGCGAAGCGCAGGTTGTCGCGGATGCTCGAGTGGAACAGGTACGTCTCCTGCGAGACGACCCCGACCAGGGTCGCGAGCCTGTCGAATGAGATCTCGCGGACGTCGACGCCGTCGATCGAGACCGAGCCCTGCTTCACGTCGTAGAGGCGGGCAGCGAGGTAGCCGAGCGTCGTCTTGCCGGAGCCCGTCTCGCCGACGAGCGCCGTCGTCGTGCCTGCCGGGACCGTGAACGAGACATCCTGGAGCGTCCACGCGGCGTCGTCGTACCGGAACCAAACGTCGTGGAACGCGACGTCCCCGGCGCCGGCCTCGACCGGGTGCTCGGCCTCGGTGATGTCGATCGGATGGTCGAGGTACTCGAAGATCCGGTCGAAGAGCGCGAGCGAGGTCTGGACTTCGAGCCCGACGCCGAGCAGCGAGCCGACCGGGAAGAAGAGCCGCGTTTGCAGCGTCGTGAAGGCGACCAGCGTCGGCACCGTGATCCCGGTCGTGCCGTGCGCGATCGCCAGGCCACCGAACCAGTAGACGGCGGCGGGGAGCACCGCGAACGTCGTCTGGATCATCGCCATCATCCAGCGGCCGGCCATCCGCTGACGCACCTCGAGGTCGGCCAGCAGCTGCGACTCCGCGTCGAACCGGTCGGCGAGCTCGTTCGTGCGCCCCATCGTCTTGCCGAGCAGGATCCCGGAGACGGACAGCGACTCCTGGACGAGGCTCGAGATGTCCGCGAGCGTCTCCTGGGTCGACTTGGCGATCTTCCGCCGTTCGTTCCCGACGCGGCGGGTGAGCAGCACGAAGATGGGAATGAGGGCGAAGGCGAACACCGACAGCTCCCAGCTGAGGGCGATCATGCCGATCATCGTCGCGGCGACCGTCGTCACGTTCGAGACGATCGACGTCGCTGTGCTCGTGACGACGTTCTGGACGCCGCCGATGTCGTTCGAGATTCGGGATTGCACCTCGCCGGTTCGGGTGCGCGTGAAGAACGCGAGCGAAAGCCGCTGCAGGTGCCGAAAGACGGCGGTGCGCAGGTCGTGCATGACGCGCTGGCCGACCTGGTTCGACAGCAGCGTCTGCCAGACGCCGAGCACGCCGGTCACGATCGCAATCACGATCATCCCTCCCGCGAGCAGCGAGAGCCGGTACGTGTCGTGCTCCGGGATCGCCTGCAGGACGCCGCGCAGGAGGAACGCCGGCACGACGCCGAGCGCCGCCGAGACGAGGATCAGGCTCAAGACCGCGCCGAGCCGCGCGCGGTAGGGGCGGAAGAGCGCGGCGATGCGCTTCAGGTTGTCGCGGCGGACGGCTGGGTCGCTGGGACGATCGGGCCGCTCGCCGCCGTCTCGGAACGGCCTTGGCATGCCGTCACGGTAGAGAAGGTGGCTAGGCTCGCGCCGTGCGCCGGGTCTGCGTGTTC
Organism: uncultured Thermoleophilia bacterium; assembly: GCA_963708505.1. GTDB lineage: Bacteria > Actinomycetota > Thermoleophilia > Gaiellales > Gaiellaceae > PALSA-600. The sequence goes on along the minus strand of CAVPST010000005.1, from coordinate 40,426 downwards.
TGCGGAGCGTCGAGCGGGCAGCGGCCGGCCTACGCCGAAGCTGCGCGCGGCTTCGGGAGTGCGGTCGCGGCGCGTGGGCTCGGGCTCGTGTACGGCGGCGGCCGGGTTGGCTTGATGGGGGCCGTGGCCGACGGGGCGCTTGCGTCCGGCGGGGAGGTCGTGGGCGTGATCCCGCAGGCCCTCGTCGAGCGCGAGCTCGCCCACGGCGGTCTGACGGAGCTGCACGTCGTCGGCTCGCTGCACGAGCGGAAGGCGCTGATGGCGGACCTCGCGGACGCGTTCGTCGCCCTGCCCGGCGGCTTCGGCACGCTCGACGAGTTGATGGAGCAGCTCACATGGTCGCAACTCGGCCTGCATGCGAAGCCTGTCGGTCTGCTCGACGTGGAGGGCTTCTGGCGGCCGCTGATCGCGCTCGCCCGGCATGCGACCGACGAGGGCTTCGTGCGCGAGTCGGATCTGGGCGCGATCGCGGTCGGCGACGAGCCCGAGGCGCTCCTCGACCGCCTCGAGCGGCTAGAGCGCGAGGAGCGCCCACGCCCCAAGTGGACGAGTCCCCCGAGCCCGTAAACGTCACAGGTCTTCCACAGGCCGATCCTCCACGAGCCTGCAGCCAAGCCGATGACGGGTGTCCGAACCGCCCGAAGCCATGTCCACGCTGTGGACGAGAAGTTCCGGTGTCTGACACCGGCCGTGTGCGGTTGGGGCTAGGCCGCGGGTGGGAGTGTCGAGCGCTTCAGCGCGTGACGAGGCTGCGGCGGTTCGTGAGCTCGGCGACGTCGGCTGGGTGGAGCTCTTCGAACGCGAAGCCGAAGACGTCGGCGAGCGCCTGGGCAGCGGCGGGGCGGATGTCGTCCACCGACAGCTCCCGGCCGAGCTCGCGCGCCATCGTCGTGAACTGGTAGCCGTCGAGCCCGCACGCCGTGATCCAGCTGCTGAAGGGCGCCGGGTCGAGGTCGACGTTGAGCGCGTAGCCGTGCGTCGACACCCACCTCGTCAGGTGGATCCCGATCGAGGCGATCTTGCGCGGCGGGGACTCGAGCCAGACCCCGGTCAGGCCGTCGATTCGCGTCGAGTGGATGTCGAAAGCGGCCGTGGTGCGCATCAGCGCGTCCTCGAGCTGTCGGCAGTACCGCTTCACGTCCTGGCCGTGCCGGGTCAGGTCGAGGATCGGGTAGCAGACGAGCTGTCCCGGCGCGTGATAGGTCGACTTGCCCCCGCGGTCGACCTCGACGACGTCCACCTCGGCGCCGTCGGGGATGTGCACCTCGCCGTCCTCGGTCCGCCGCCCGAGCGTGACGGTGGGCGGATGCTCGAGCAGCAACACGGTGTCGGTGCGCGTGCCCTCGGCCACTTCGGCGGCCAGCGAGCGCTGCAGGTCGAGCGTCTCGCGGTAGTCGACGATGCCGAGGTTGACGAGCTGCGTCCTCATGCGAGCAGCGCCTTCGCCCGCTCCAGGTCCGAGGCGAGGACGTGGATCGTGACGCCGCCGCCCGTGCCGATCCCGAGCACCGGCGGGAGCGACGCGGACTCGCCGCACCGGATGTCGTTCGACCGCAGGAGATTGGAGATGACCGCCGCCTCGGTCGCCGACTCGACCCAGATGAGCTCGACCAGCTCGTCGCCGGCGGATTGGTCGTTAGTAATCCGACTCGCCCCAGGACTGCAGCCGCTCGCGCAGGTCGCGCAGGAACCGGCCCGCATATGCGCCGTCGACGAGACGGTGGTCGTAGGTGAGCGTCAGGTTCATCATCGACCGAATCGCGATCGCGTCGTCGCCGTTCTCGTCGGTGATCACCCACGGCCGCTTGACGATTGCGTACGTCCCGAGGATCCCAGCCTGCGGCTGGGAGATGACGGGCGTGCCGTGGAACGTTCCGTAGCCGCCGGGGTTCGTGATCGTGAACGTGCCGCCGACGACGTCGTCGGGCGTCAGCTGCTTGTCGCGCGCACGCTTCGCGACGTCGGCGATCGCCTTGGCCATCCCGAGCAGGTTCAGGGTCTCCGCGTTCTTGACGACCGGGACGATGAGCCCCTTCCCGTCGGTGAGCTCGACCGCGAAGCCGAGGTTGACGAAGTTCCTCGTGACGATCTTGTCGCCGCGCAGCTCGCCGTTGACCCACGGGTAGTCGCGGAGGGTCTCGGTCGTCGCGCGCGCGATGAAGGCGAGATACGTCGGGTTGACGCCGTACGCGGCCGAGTATTCGTTCTTCAGCTTCGCGCGGATCGAGACCACTCTCGACATGTCGACCTCGATCGCGCTCGTGACGTGTGCCGAGGTGTCGAGCGAGCGGCGCATGTGCTCGGCGATGCCGCGCCGCATGGCCGACATCGGCTCGAAGAGCTCGCCGGGGAGTGCGTCGCCCGCGGCCACGGGTTGTGGCGGCGCCTTCACGACGGGTGGCGGAGGAGGCGCTGCCGCCGGTGCGGGCGTGGGTGCTGGTGCTGGTGCGGCGGGCGCAGCCGCCTCGACCGGAGCGGGCGGCTCGACCGGCGCCGGTGCGGGCGGCGGGGTCTCGGTCAGCGGAGTCTCGGCCGGCGGGGCTGCTGCCGCGCCGCCGGCGGCGATGAACGCCTGAATGTCCTTCTTCGTCACCCGGCCGCCGCCGCCCGTGCCCGTGACGAGCGAGGGGTCGATCCCATGTTCGGCAGCGATGCGCGCGACCACCGGCGAGACGAACGAGCGGCCGTTCCCCGACGCGTCGGGGGCCGCCGGCGCTGGTACCGGAGCGGCCGGCGCCGGCGCGACAGGCTGGGTGGCAACCGGCTCGGGCGGCGCGGCCACAGGCTCGGGCGCCGCCGCGACGGGCTCGGAAGGCGACGCGGGCGCTGCTGCCGGAGCTTCGCCGCCGATCCGCGCGAGCACGGTGCCGACCTCGACCGTCGCTCCTTCCTCCACCAGGATCTCGCTGATCACACCCGACGCGGGTGACGGCACCTCGGTGTCGACCTTGTCGGTCGAGATCTCGAGCAGCGTCTCGTCGGCGTCGACCGTGTCTCCGACCTGCTTGGCCCAGCGCGTGATGGTGCCCTCCGAAACCGAAACGCCCATCTGCGGCATGACCACGTCGACTGCGGTGTTCGTCGCCATCAGTACTCAGCCAGCTCCTTGATTCCACGGACGACATCGTCGACCTGGGGGATGAACGCCTTCTCGAGGATCGGCGAGAACGGCACCGGCGTGTCGGGCGCTGCGATGCGCCGGATCGGAGCGTCCAGATCCTCGAACGCCTCCTCGGCGACGGTCGCGACGATCTCGCCGCCGAAGCCGCCGCTGCGGTTGTCCTCGTGCAGCACGAGGAGCTTCGACGTCTTGCGCACCGATGCGAGGACGGCCTCCCTGTCCCACGGCATGACCGTGCGCAGGTCGATGAGCTCGACCGAGACATCCGGCAGCTGCTTCGCCGCGTCGGTGGCGGTATGCACCATCGCGCCCCAGGTGACGAGCGTCAGGTCCTCGCCCTCCTGTGCGATGCGCGCCTTGCCGATCGGCGTCACGTACCGCTCGTCCGGCACCTCGCCCTTGATGCGGCGGTAGAGATGCTTGTGCTCGAAGAAGAGAACCGGGTTCGGATCCTCGATCGCGGCGATCATCAAGCCCTTTGCATCCTCCGGCGTCGCCGGGCAGACGCACTTCAGGCCTGGAATGTGCGCGAACGACGACTCGGGGTTCTGCGAATGAAACGGCCCGCCGGAGAAGCCGCCGCCGGACGGGAGTCGTAGGACGATCGGCACCGGCGTGCCTGCGCGCCAGCGCTGCTTCGCCGCGATCGTGACGAGATGGTCCCACGCGCACGAGACGAAGTCCGCGAACTGCATTTCGGCGACCGGACGCATGCCCATGATCGCGGCGCCGGTTGCGCCCGCGACGATCGCGGTCTCGGAGAGCGGCATGTCGATCACCCGCCACGAGCCGAACTCCTCCTGGAACCCGAGCGTCACCTTGAACGCGCCGCCGTAGACGCCGATGTCCTCGCCGAGGACGAAGACGCGATCGTCGCGGCGCATCTCCCCGCGGAGACCGTCGGAGATCGCTTGCAGATAGGTCTTCTCGGCCATTACTTGTGGTGGGGCGTGTCGAGGTCGTCCGCCGTCGCGTAGACACCTTCGAGGAGCGTCTCCGGGTCTGGCATCGGCGACTCTTCCGCGCGCTGCAGCGAGTCGTTCAGCAGTTTCTTGACGTAGCCGGCGATCTCGTCCTCCTCGCTCTCGGTCATGTCGACCTGGTCGAGCAGCCAGGTGCGGTAGCGCTCGATCGGGTCGCGCTCGGCCCAGCGCTCGAAGAGCTCCTTCGGGACGTAGAAGGCATCGTCGTGGACCGCATGGCCCTCCATGCGCAGCGTCTGGCACTCGATCAGCGTCGGCCCGCCGCCGTCGCGCGCCTTCTCGATCGCGTGCTTGGCCTCCCGGTACACGGCGAGCACGTCGGTGCCGTCGACGACCACGCCGTCGAATCCGTACGCCTGCGCCCGGTCGGCGAGGTGCTCGACGGCGTACTCGAGGTGCGTCGGCGTCGAGTACGCCCACTGGTTGTTGTCGCAGATGAAGACGACGGGCAGCTTCCGCACACCGGCGAGGTTCATTCCCTCATGCGCATCGCCGCGAGCCATTGCGCCTTCGCCCGACCAGCCGACCGCCACGCGGCGCTCTTCGCGGATCCGAAATGCCAGCGCGCAGCCGACGGCCACCGGAAGCATCGCCGGGAGATGGCTGACCATCGCAAGGAGGCCAAGGCGCGCGTCGGCCATATGGACGTTTCCGTCCCTGCCCTTGCTCGGACCGTCGGCGCGGCCCATGTACTGGGCGAAGATCCGCCAGGGCTCGACGCCGCGGGTGATGTGCACGCCCATGTCGCGGTGCAGCGGCGTGCCGACGTCGTCCGGCCCCATCGCCATCGCGACGCCGACGGACGATGCTTCGTTGCCGCGGCCCGTATAGAACGAGCCGGGAATCTTCCCCTGCCGGTAGAGGATGTGCCCGCGCTCTTCGATCCCGCGGGTGATCAACATGTTGCGGTAGATGCCGAGCAGATCCTCGCGGTCGAGGCCCTGCTCCTTCACATCCTGCAGCGAGCCTGTCGGCTCGGCCACGCGCGCGATCGCCACTGCTCTCCTCGTCGTCTCGAAGTGGAAGGGCGCGCCAATCGTAACGAGCGCGCGCGACAGCCCGTGGCGTTTCGACCCGCGAAGGAGCTGCTCGACTCGTCGGGCTGGGCTACCGTCCGGGGGTGGGCAAGGCCGCCGACTGGCTGCGCGAGGAGCGCCGGAACGTACTCGGCCACTGGACGGCGTTCTGCCTCGACTGCGGCGCCGCCCGCCGGTGGTTCGTCGAGTCGGAGGACGAGGTGCCCGAGACGTGCTCGTGTGGAGGGCGAATCCTCCGCCGCTGCCCGGCCTGCGAGGCGCCGTTCTCGTCGACCTTCGCCGTCGACTGCGAGGAGTGCGGCAAGCCGCTGCGGCCGCCGGAACTGCTCGGCATGAAGATTCGCCGGCCTGGTCGCTAGAAACCGAAACTCGGCTTGATCGCCGAGAAACGGATGAGCGTGACCGTGTCGTCGCTCGAGACGTCGCGGTTGTAGAGCTGGCTGAGCCAGCGGCAGAGGTCGTCGGTCGAACGCATCTCGGGGTTGTCGTGCTCGATCTCGTTCGGCGAGAGCTCGGCGATCGTCTTCACCTCGACCTTGTCGATGACCGCGTCGAAGACGTGCTGGCGGGGGCTGTAGCGGGCGCCGCACAAGACCGAGACGACCATCCCTTTCTGGTACTTGCGGGACTTGTCGCCGAGCCGGATCGTCGCCGTCTTGCGGTTCCCTTTCAGCTGGGCCTCGACGACCGGGGAGTAGAAGTTCAGCGCGAAGGCGGGCACTGGGCGCCGATCATACGCCCTGCTCCTCGAGCCTCGCCGCAGCCTTGCGAGCCATCTCCCGCTCGCCGGTGTAGGCGAGGAGCGCGGGAGCGTCGGCGAGTGGTAGCCACCGTGTCTCCGCGACCTCGTGCCGGAACGCGGGCGGCAGGTTTCCGAGCCGGCCTCCTTCGTAGCGCACGAGGAAGAACGAGACGACCTTGAAGATCCGCTCGCCCTCCCAGTTGAACCAGTAGCGCACGTCGCCCAGCTTCCCGAGCGAGCGGCCGTGCGCTCCGGTCTCCTCCGCCACCTCCCGAAGCGCCGTCGCCTCGCCGGAATCGCCCTCCTCGATCTGCCCCTTGGGCAGCGCCCAGACACCCGGTCGCTTCCCGGCAGGCCGGATCGCCGCGACCATCCAGCGCCCCCCGAGACGCCGGACGAGCACTCCGCCGGCCGAGAACTCGCGACGCATCCCAAGATCTTAGCCTCCCCGACTTAGATCCCATGCGCTAGGGTTGCGTGGTTGGCACTCTCATGGGTAGAGTGCCGAAGGTACGCACAAGCCTGTTACAAGGTGGAGGTTTCGCATGAATCTACAGCCGCTTGGCGACCGTCTGATCGTCGAGGTCCTCGATGAAGAGGAGACGACGATCAGCGGCATCGTCCTGCCGGATACGGCCAAGGAGAAGCCGCAGCGCGGCCGCGTCCTCGCCGTCGGCCCGGGCGCCCGAGACGACGACGGCGAGCACATCCCGCTCGACCTCGAAGAGGGCGACGAGATCATCTTCAGCAAGTACGGAGGCACCGAGATCAAGGTCGGCGCCGACGAGGTCCTGATCCTCCGCGAGTCGGACGTCCTGGCGAAGGTCGTCGGCGATCGCGCAGCGGTCTAAGGGAAAGAGGAGGAGAAAAGAGACACATGGCTCACAAGGAGCTCAAGTTCAGTGAGGATGCCCGCCGCTCGCTCCAGCGCGGCGTGGACATCCTGGCCGATGCCGTCAAGGTGACGCTCGGCCCGAAGGGGCGCTACGTCGTGCTCGACAAGAAGTTCGGTGCGCCGACGATCACGAACGACGGCGTCACGATCGCGCGCGAGATCGAGGTCGAGGACGTGTTCGAGAACCAGGGAGCGCAGCTCGTTCGCGAAGTCGCCACCGCGACCAACGACGTGGCCGGCGACGGCACGACGACGGCGACGGTGCTGGCTCAGGCGATCGTCCGCGAGGGCCTGAAGAACGTTTCCGCCGGGGCCAACCCCATGGGTCTCAAGCGCGGCATCGAGCAGGCCGTCGAGGCCGTCGTCGAGAACCTCAAGTCGCAGTCGACCGAGATCTCGGGCAAGGAGGACATCGCGCGCGTCGCGACCGTCTCGTCGCGCTCGACCGAGATCGGCGAGGTCCTGTCCGAGGCGATCGAGAAGGTCGGCAAGGACGGCGTCGTGAACGTCGAGGAGGGCCAGACCTTCGGCCTCGAGCTCGAGTTCACGGAAGGCATGCAGTTCGACAAGGGCTATCTGTCGCCGTACATGGTGACCGACGCAGAGCGGATGGAGGCAGTCCTCGACAACCCGTACATCCTGGTCGCGAACCAGAAGATCGGTGCTGTCAAGGATGTGCTGCCGGTGCTCGAGCAGGTCATTCAGGCCGGCCGCCCGCTGCTGATCGTGGCCGAGGACGTCGAGGGCGAGTCGCTCGCCACGATCGTCGTCAACAAGCTGCGCGGCACCTTCCAGGCCGTCGCCGTCAAGGCGCCGGGCTTCGGCGACCGCCGCAAGCGGATGCTCGAGGACATCGCGATCCTCTCGGGTGCCGAGGTGATCACCGAGGAGATGGGCCTCAAGCTCGAGAACACGAAGGTGTCCCAGCTCGGGAACGCCCGCCGTGTCGTCGTCACGAAGGACACGACGACGATCATCGACGGCGCCGGCGAGGGTGACGGGATCAAGGCCCGGATCAAGCAGATCAAGGCCGAGATCGAGAACACCGATTCGGACTTCGACCGCGAGAAGCTCCAGGAGCGCCTCGCCAAGCTGTCCGGCGGCGTCGCCGTCGTCAAGGTCGGGGCTGCCACCGAGACGGAGATGAAGGAGACGAAGCATCGCGTCGAGGACGCGCTGCAGGCGGCTCGCGCGGCGCTCGAAGAGGGCGTCGTCCCGGGCGGCGGCGTCGCGCTGCTGAACGCAGCCGACGCGGTCAAGGGACAGTTCGACTCGCTCGAGGGCGATGAGCGGACGGGCTCGCAGATCATCATCAAGTCGCTCGAGGAGCCGCTTCGCCAGCTCGCGACGAACGCCGGGCTCGAGGGCTCGGTCGTCGTGCAGCAGGTTCGCTCGTCGAAGCCGGGTCAGGGCCTGAACGTCGACACGGGCGAGGTCACCGACCTCGTCAAGGCCGGCATCACCGACCCGACGATGGTCACCCGCTCGGCGCTGCAGAACGCTGCGTCGATCGCGAAGAACATCCTCACCACCGAAGCGATCGTCGCCGAGGCTCCGGAGAAGGCAGGCGCCGGAGTTGGCGCCGGCATGCCGGACATGGGCGGGATGATGTAGCCAGACCCTTCGGGGTTCGGCCAGGAACGGCGAAGGGCGGCCCAAGGGCCGCCCTTCGCATTAGAAAAGCCGCCCGAGAGCGGCTCTTCTAATGGGGATGGGGGAGGGTGGTACGCCTGTGATATCGGCGCCGCCCTCCCGCGTCCGATCCCTCACGTGAGTGATTCGCGGCTAGAAGCCGTAGCGCTCCTCTTTCCACGGGTCGGCGTCGTTGTGGTAGCCGTAGCGCTCCCAGAAGCCCGGCTTGTCGACGCTCGAGAGCTCGATGCCGCGGAGCCACTTGGCGCTCTTCCAGAAGTACTTGCCCGGGATGACGAGCCGCAGCGGGTAGCCGTGGTCCGGCGTCAGAGGCGCGCCGTCGGCGCGCGAGGCGAGCAGCGCGTCGTCGGCCTCCAGGAACGAGATCGGTACGTTCGACGTGAATCCCGCCTCGGCGTGTGCGATCACGAAGCGGGCGGTCGGCTTCGGCTGCGCGAGCTTGGCCAGTTCCCGCCAGTGGACGCCTTCGAACTGCGCGTCGAACCGCGACCACCGCGTGACGCAGTGGATGTCCTGCGTGTTCGACGAGCGAGGCAGGGCGTCCAGCTGCTCCCACGTGAGCTCGATCTCGTTCTCGACCTCGCCGAAAACGCGGAGGGTCCACGTCGCGAGATCGTCGTAGTGCGCGGCCGAGCCCGCGTGCAGGACCGGCCACTTCGCGGTGAAGTACTGGCCCGGGGGAAGCCGTGCCGGGTCGTACCCGGCCTCGACGACCTTCTTTTCTGCCTTCGAGCGGAACACGCTGTCTAGTCTAGGAGCGATGAGATTCGTTACGCCGCGTGCCGCCAGTCGTCGCCGCGCCTACGTGCGGGTCAAAGGCCCGGACGCGGTCGACTACCTCGACCGGATGCTGACGAACGACGTGCCGGACGAAGGCTCGATCGACGCGCTTCTGCTGACCCCGAAGGCTCGCGTGATCGCGCCGGTGCTGGTGTGGCGACGCGGGCCGGAGGATGTGCTCCTGCTGACGGAGCCGGAGCTCGGCGAGGTGCTCCGCTCCCAGCTCGTCCGGATGCGCTTCGCCGCGAAGTGCGAGATCGAACCCGAGGAGCACACGTCGACGATCGTCTTCGAGGGGGCGGAGGGGATCCCGAATCGCGACTACGGTCTCCCGGCGGTCGAAGTGCTCGACGCCGGCGTCGAAGCCGACGGCGAGGAAGCGCTCGAGCCGCTCCGCATCGAAGCCGCAACGCCGCGCTTCGGCCGTGAGATCGACGACCGCGTGCTGCCGGCCGAGGCCGGCCTCGAGGAGCGTGCGATCTCGTTCACGAAGGGGTGCTATCCGGGCCAGGAGCCGGTCGCGAGACAGCACCACCGGGGCAAGGTGAACCGCCGCCTGCGCGTGCTCGACGTCGACGGCGTTCCCGCGCCCGAGACGCCCGTCGTGTACGGCGAGAAGGAGGTCGGCCGCGTCACGAGCTCCGTGCCCGGTCTCGCGCTCGCCTACGTCCGTGTCGAGGTCCCGGACGATGCCGAGCTGCGAGTCGGCGCCGCGGCCGCCCGGCTACACTGACCGCTCCCTCGCGCCCGTAGCTCAGGGGATAGAGCGCTGCCCTGCGGAGGCAGAGGTCGCAAGTTCGAATCTTGCCGGGCGCATTCGCCGTCCGAAGTCCGGCTTCGGCTGCGCCGAAGCCATGACGACTTCGGCCGGACTCGTCTGGAATCCCTACGGGTGTGGGCCGCGCCCGCGCAGGTCGGGCGCGGCGACGAGAAGTGCGCGCGCCCGAGCTTGCGGACGTTCGGCTCGGATACACGGGTTACTTCATCGCGGCGATCGTGTCCTCGCCGACGGCGTGGATCACGTCCTGCCGCTCGAGCAGGCGCCGGATCTGCTCTGGCGTCAGCCTGTTCGTGACGTAGGGATCCTCGAGGATCTCCGCCAGCGGGCGGCCGCGATGATGCTCGCGGATCACGTACTGGGCGATCCGCTCTTCTTTCTGGGTTTTGCTGCCGAGGAACGAGAACGTGCTGGAAAGTGCGTCTCGGAGCCCCACGCGGGCGATTGTATAGTCGAGACCGTGAAGCCTTCCGCCGCGGCAGGGCGGTTCGCCGAGCGGGTCGTCCAGGGCCGCGACGACGACGGCAGCGTCGAGCGGGTGATCATCTGGATCGAGCGCCGGCCCGGTGCAACGTGGGCCGTCGGCCGGCAGGTGAACCCGGAGCACCGCGAGACGGACGAGCCGCGTCGTGACGATTACATCTGGGAAGGACACGAGCTCGACGACTGCCTCGAGGCGGCGAACGCGACGCTCGAGGACGACGCGGTCGTCTCCGAGGAGGACGGCGCGACCGAGCGGGTCCGCCCGTTCGTCCGCGACGAGCTGCTCGCGCCGCTCGAGAAGTTCTTCTTCGGCCGCTAGTCCGGCCGGGGCCAGTTCAGGTTGGCGTCCGGAATCGGGTCGCCGTGCGGATCGTGGGTCGGAAAGCCGAGCGCCTTGTCGATCCGGGCCTCGAGCTCCTCTGAGATGACGTGCTCGAGCCGGTCGGCCTCGTCGTGGACGTCGTCGACGTGCAGGCCAAGCGTTTCGGCGAGATAGAGCTCGAGCAGGCGATGGTGCCGGATCACCTCGAGCGCGACGCGTTCGCCCGACGGGGTGAGGCGCGCGCCGCGGTACTTCTCGTGCTCGAGCAGTTCGAGCGCGGTCAGCTTCTTCACCATCGCCGACGCGGATGCAGGGGAGACCGACTGGTCCTTCGCGAGTGCCCCGATCGAGACTCGGCCGTCGGTGGACTGGAGCTTGTACACGCTCTTCAGGTAGTCCTGGATCGATTCCGAGAGCGGAGCCTTTGTCATTCCCGTGAGGGTAACGTGCTTCGCCGTGCCGATTCGCGTGGGCCACAGCGCCGATCCCGACGACGCCTTCATGGTCTGGGCGCTCGAAGCGGGGCGGGTCGACACCCGCGGCCTGGAACTCGAACCGGTCTCGTCCGACATCCAGACGCTCAACGAATGGGCGGTCGCAGGCAAGCTCGAAGTGACGGCGCTCTCCGCCGGCGCGTACCCGGCTGTCGCCGACCGCTACGTCCTCCTTCCGCACGGCGCATCGTTCGGCGAGGGCTACGGCCCGATCGTCGTCTCGCGCGACGAGCTGACCCGCGACGAGTTGCGCGACCTCGAGATCGTCACGCCCGGGGCGCTGACGACGGCCTCCCGCGTCCTCAAGCTCGCGCTCGGAGAAGGCGTCCGCACACGCGACCTGCCGTTCGACGAGGTCCTCGACGAGGTCGTCGCCGGGCGGGCCGAGGCCGGCCTCGTCATTCACGAGGGCCAGCTCACCTACGCGTCGTCGGGTCTCCACAAGCTGCTCGACCTGGGCATCTGGTGGCAGGAGGAGACGGGGCTGCCGTTGCCGCTCGGCGTCGTCGCCGCGCGCAGGGACCTCGACCGCCTCTCCGACGTGTCGGCCGTGCTGCGCGAGGCGATCGACGCCGGGCTCGCGAACCGCGAAGAGGCGCTCGGCTATGCGGCGCAATTCGGCCGCGGTATCGACGACGCGACCGCCGACGAGTTCGTTGCGATGTACGTGAACGACCTGACGCTCGACATGGGCGACCGCGGGCGCCGGGCGATCGCACTCCTGCTCGGCAGCGAGCCTGAGTTCGCGGCATGACGAAAGCGGTGATCCTGTCGGCGGTCCGCACACCGGTCGGTCGCTACGGCGGTGCGCTCGCGGGAGTGCGGCCCGACGACCTCGCCGCGCTGGCCGTCCGTGCCGCCGTCGACCGTGCAGGCGTCCCCGAGGCCGAGATCGAGGACGTCTGGCTCGGCTGCGCGAACCAGGCCGGCGAAGACAATCGAGACGTCGCGCGGATGGCCGTGCTGCTCGCCGGCTTGCCCGAGACGGTCGGCGGCGTGACGGTCAACCGCCTCTGCGCGTCGGGCCTCGCCGCAATCGTCGGTGCCTGTCACGCGGTGATCGCCGGGGACGGCGACCTGTTCGTTGCGGGCGGGGTCGAATCGATGACGCGTGCCCCGCTCGTCACGGCCAAGCCCGACGCCGCGTTCCCCCGCGGCGACCGGACGCTGTACGACACGACACTCGGCTGGCGGTTCCCCAACCCGCGGCTCGAGGAGCGGTTCCCGCTCGAGACGATGGGCGAGACCGGCGAGAACGTCGCCGATCGCTGGGAGGTGTCGCGGTGCCGACCAGGACGCCTTCGCGCTCCGATCGCAGCAGCGTTGGGCTGCCGCGGCGGAGGCAGGCCGCTTCGACGACGAGCTCGTGCCGGTCGGCGAGCTCGCGCAGGACGAGCATCCGCGGCCCGACACGACCGCCGAGAAGCTCGCGGGACTGCGCGCCGTATTTCGTGAGGGCGGCACGGTCACCGCGGGCAACTCGTCGGGGATCAACGACGGCGCCGCCGCGCTGGTCGTCGCGTCCGAGGACAAGGCGCGAGAGCTCGGTGTGCCGCCGCTCGGCGTCTTCGCCGGCTCGGCCGTCGCGGGGGTAGATCCGCGCGTCATGGGGATCGGGCCGGTGCCCGCGGTTCGCAAGCTGCTCGCGCGCACCGGCGTCGAGATTGGCGACGTCGACCTGGTCGAGCTGAACGAGGCGTTCGCGTCGCAGGCACTCGCCGTCGTCCGTGAGCTCGGCGTCGACGAGGATCGGCTGAACGTCAACGGCGGCGCGATCGCGATCGGCCACCCGCTCGGAATGAGCGGCGCCCGGCTCGTCGTCACGCTGCTGCACGAGCTGCGGCGGCGCCAGGGTCGGTACGGTCTCGCCACCATGTGCGTCGGCGTCGGCCAGGGCCAGGCAGCGCTCTTCGAGCGGGCATGAGCGTAGGCTCGACGGAGCTCAGCAAGGAGCGGAGGCGGCGGCTTGGCCGCCGCCGGGAGCGGGAATGACCTACGCCGAGCGCTACCTCGAGCTCGGACTGCGGCTCGGCAAGCATGTCGACGGTCTGGTCGACGCGTACTACGGCCCGGCCGAGCTCAAGCAGCAGGTCGACGCCGAGGAGACCATCGACGCCGCGCAGCTCGCCGCCGACGGCGACGCGTTGGTGGCCGAGCTCGAAGACGGCTGGCTGCGCGACCAGGTGCAGGGGTGCGCGACCTACGCGCACGTGCTCGCGGGCGCCGAGATCTCCTATGTCGACGAGGTCGAGCGCTGCTACGGCGTTCGGCCCCAGCTGACGCCGACGAGCGTCTACGAAGCGGCGCACGCCGAGCTCGACGAGCTTCTCCCGGGCGACGGCTCGCTGTACGAGCGCCGTCAGGCGTGGCGCGACCAGCACCTCGTCGACGGCGCGGTCGCGGTGCCCGTGCTGCAGAAGCTGCTGCCGGTTCTCCGCCGGCGGACCGCGGAGCTGCTCGAGCTGCCCGCCGGGGAGCAGCTGACGCTCGAGCCGGTGCAGGACGAGCCGTGGTGGGCGTTCAACTACTACCTCGGCGATCTCCGCAGCCGCGTGGTGCTGAACGTGGACGTCCCCACGACGGGGTACGACCTGATCCACCTGGCCGCACACGAGGTGTATCCGGGGCACCACACGGAACATGCAGTCAAGGAGCAGTTGCTGCTGCGCGACCGCGGCCTGATCGAAGAGGGAATCCAGCTCGTGCCGACGCCGCAGGCCGTGCTGAGCGAGGGCATCGCCGAGACCGGCGCAGAGGTCGTGCTCGACGACGCGGGGCGAGCGGAGGCGTACATGGTGCTGGCGAAGCACGGCCTCGTCCTCGACCCGGAGCTGACCGAGAGGATTGCGCAGGCGCTCGAAAAACTGTCGACCGCCGGCCTCGACGCGGCGCTGCTGCTCCATGCCGACGGTGCGTCGCCCGAGGACGCCCAGGCGTACTTCGAGCGATGGCGCCTTGCGACGCCCGAGCAGGGTGCGCACGCCGTGCGCTTCGCCACCGATCCGACCTGGCGCGCCTACGTGATCACCTACACGGCCGGCCGCGACCTCTGCCGTGCCTACACGGCCGGGGATCCCGAGCGGTTCCGGACGCTCCTGACCGAGCACGTCCGCGTCGGCGACCTCTCGCTAGTCTCTGAACGTGGCTGTTGCTGCCGAGCGCGAGTACGGACTGCAGATCGGCGGCGAGGCCGTCGAGCCTGCGTCCGGCGAGCTGCGCGAGCTGCGCGAGCCGGCGACGGGCGACGTGCTCGGTCGCGCCGCCATGGCAGGCGACGCCGACGTCGACCGGGCCGTCGCGGCAGCGCGGGCGGCGGTCGAGGGCCCCTGGGGCAAGACGCCGGCAACCGAGCGCTCGCGGCTCCTGCATGCGCTTGCCGACGCGCTCGCCGCGAACCGGAAGGAGCTCGCCGAGCTCGAGTCGCGGAACGTCGGCAAGGCGATCTCGTCGGTCAAGGCGGAGCTCGCCGGCGCGACGGAGCACTTCCGCTATTTCGCGTCGGCGACTGCCTCGATCGCCGGCAGGTCGAATCCGATCGGAGGCTCGCTGCTCTTCTACTCCCAGAAGGAGCCGGTCGGCGTCGCCGCGCAGATCGTTCCCTGGAACTACCCGCTGCTGATGGCGACGTGGAAGCTCGCGCCGGCGCTCGCCGCCGGCTGCTCGGTCGTGCTCAAGCCCGACCCGCTGACGCCGCTCTCCGTGCTGCGGATCGCCGAGCTCGCCACGGAGGTCGGCTTCCCCGCCGGCTCGATCAACATCGTTCCGGGCGATGGGCCGACCACCGGCGCGTACCTCGTCCGCCACCATGGAGTCGACAAGGTCGCGTTCACCGGGTCGACGAAGACGGGCGGCGAGATCATGCGGCTGTGCTCCGATCCGATCAAGCGCGTCACGCTCGAGCTCGGAGGCAAGAGCCCGAACCTCGTCTTCGCGGACGCGGACCTGACCGACGCGATTCCGGCGAGCGTCTGGGCGATCTTCGCGTCGGCCGGCCAGTCGTGCGAGGCGCGCTCGCGGCTGCTCGTCGAGCAGTCGCTGTACGACGACGTCGTCGAGCAGGTGACCGAGCTCTCGCAGAAGGTGAAGGTCGGCGATCCGCTCGACGGCGAGACCCAGATGGGCTCTCTCATCTCCGCGGCGCACCGGGAGAAGGTGCACGGCTTCGTCGACGAGGCTCGAGCCGAGGGCGCCGAGGTGACGACCGGCGGCGCGATCGCCGACGGGCCGGGAGCGTTCTACCCGCCGACGGTCATTGCCAAGACCGACAACACGATTCGCGCCGCACAGGAGGAGATCTTCGGTCCCGTCGTCACGGTCATCCCGTTCGAGGACGAGGCCGACGCGGTGCGGATCGCGAACGACGTTCGCTACGGACTGATGGCGACGGTCTGGACCGGCGACCCGGCCAAGGGGCACCGGATCGCCGCGAAGATCAAGTCCGGAACGGTCGGGATCAACATGCCGTACACCGCGTTCCCCGGAATCCCGTTCGGCGGCTACAAGCAGTCGGGCTTCGGACGTGAGCTCGCCCTCGAGACGCTCGACCTCTATCTCGAGACGAAGTCGGTCGTCACGTATACCGGCACGCGGCCGACCAACCCGTTCGGCCTCTGAGCAACTACAGATGGGCGGTGCTCGCCGCCGGGACGTTCGCGCAGGCGACCTACTCGGCGATCTGGTTCGGCGTCGCGGTCATGGCGCCGACCCTCCGAAGCGAGCTGGACCTCTCGCTGAGCCAGACGGGCCTCCTCATCTCCGCGTCGCTCGTCGGTTCGGTCCTCACCCTGATCCCGTGGGGTCTCGCAGCCGACCGCGTCGGCGAACGGCTGGTGCTGGTGGCCGGCATCGGCACGTGCGGGTTGGCGCTGCTCGGCGCGTCGCGCATGCAGGGCTTCTGGGCGCTCTTTGCGCTCCTCTGTCTCGCCGGCGCGCTCGGCGCCAGTGTGCACTCGGCGAGCGGGCGCGCCGTCTTCCACTGGTTCCCGCCCGAACAACGCGGTCTCGCCCTCGGCATCCGGCAGACCGCGATCCCACTCTCCGGCTTCGCGATCTCGATCGCGCTGCCACACGCCGTCGCTGCTGGCGGCGTCCGGTGGGGCTTCGCGGCGATGGGGCTGGCGTGCCTGTGCGGAGCGCTCGTGGGCGGAATCGTCCTCCGCGAGGGCAGGGTCAGAGAAGCTGCCGCGGCGGCGAACGGGCCGAGCCCCTTCCGCGACAGGCGGTTGTGGACACTCTCGTCCGGCAGCGCCCTCGTGCTCGCGCCGCAGCTGTGCGTCGGCGGGTTCACCGTCGTCTACCTGCATGAGGAGCACGGGCTCTCGACCGGCGCCGCGGCCGCCGTTCTTGCGGTCACGCAGCTGCTCGCGGTCGGAGGGCGGATCGCCGCCGGCCGCTGGTCGGATCTGACGGCCAGCCGGATCGGGCCGCTGCGGCGCATCGCGCTCTGCGCGTCGATCTTCGTCGCCCTCACCGCGGCTCTGACCGAGGCACCGCTCGGAGTGCTCATCCCGGTGCTCATCGCCGCAGGCGTGTTCTCGATGAGCTGGAACGCCCTCTCCTTCGCGGCAGCCGTCGAGCTTGCGGGCCACGGGCGGAGCGGACTCGCGATCGGGCTGCAGCAGACGTTCCTCAACGTGCCGGGCGCCGCCTACCCGGCGCTCTTCGGCGCTCTCATCGCCGCGACCTCGTGGCGCGCCGGTTTCTTCGTCGTCGCGCTCTTCCCGCTCGCGGGCCGCCGTGTGCTGCGACCATTGGCCGCGTGACGGTCGCGGAGCGCCTCGACGAGATCTACGCGATCGCACAGCACCGGGCCGGGTACTCGGCCGAGGAGGATGCCGCCCACGACCTCGCGGCGGGCTGGATGCGCGAGGCAGGCCTCGAGGTCTCGCGCGACGGGGTCGGCAATCTCTTCGGCCGGCGGGGCGAAGGACGCGTCTGGGCCGGCTCGCATCTCGATTCGGTCCCGACGGCCGGCCGGTTCGACGGGACGCTCGGGGTCGTCGCGGCGATCGAGGCGGCGCAACGGTTGCCCGACACGCCCATGACCGTGGTGGCGTTTCGCTCGGAGGAGAGCGGCAAGATGGGCAGCCGCAGGCTCGAGTCGCTGCCCGCTGCCTTTCTCGAGCTGCACATCGAGCAGGGCCCCGTCCTCGAAAGCCTCGGCGAGCCCATCGGCGTTGTCTCCGCGATCGCGGGTCAGGCGCGGGGTGTCAAGACGTTCGAGGGGCGCGCCGATCACGCCGGCACGACGCCGATGGAAGCACGCGCCGACGCGCTCGTCGAGGCGGCCCGCTTCGTGTTGCACGTGCGCGAGTCGGCTCGTCACGGGGGCGTCGCCACGGTGGGCGCGATCGAGGTCGAGCCGAACGCGTCGAACGTCGTTCCGGCCCGCGTGTCGGTCTCGGTCGACGCCCGCTCGCCCGAGCCCGCGGAGCTCGAGGCGCTGATCGCCAGGATCGGCTTCGAGCCGACCTGGCGGCTCGACCCGGTCGCGATGAGCGGCGCCCCACTCGCTGCGCTTCGCGCTGCAGCGCCGGGCGCACCCGAGCTCGTCTCCGGGGCGGGGCACGACGCGATGTTCATCGCAGCCGCCGGCGTCCCGACCGGGATGCTCTTCGTCCGCAGCCTGAACGGTGGAACCAGCCACCACCGGGACGAGCTCTCGAGCGAGGAGGACATCGCGCGCGCTGTCGACGTCCTCGCCGCCGCACTTAGTAGGCTCGCCTCATGAGCGAAAAAGAAGTCATGTCGTGGGTCGACCTGGGCGATGGAGCCCGCGACTTGGCGCAGGCCGTCGCCGACGACGGCTACCGCCCGGATCTGATCCTCGGGATCGCGCGCGGCGGCCTGCTGATCGCCGGGGCGCTCGGCTACGCCCTCGGCGTCAAGAACACCTTCACGATGAACGTCGAGTTCTACACCGGGATCGACGAGCGGCTCGAGATGCCGATGATCCTGCCCCCGGTGCCCGATCTCGTCGACTTTGCGGACTTCAAGGTCCTCATCGCCGACGACGTGGCCGATACGGGGGCGACGCTCGAGCTCGTCAAGGAGTTCTGTGAGGGCAAGGTGGCCGAGGTGCGGTGCGCCGTCCTCTACGAGAAGCCGCGCTCGGTCGTCAAGTGCGAGTACGTCTGGCGCCGGACGGAGCGGTGGATCACGTTCCCATGGAGCGCCGACGAAGCCGTGCTCCAAGCCGTCTCGTAGACGGTCGCGTTCCGCCGGGGTCTCGGATATCTTCGCCCTACCCCCAGGCATCCGCGGTAAGGAGAGGAGCACTTTGACCCAGAGGAAGCTCGCGCTCGGCGCGATCCTGCTTGTCATCTTGGCAGCTGCCGTCGTGCTCGCAGTCGGCACGTCGGCCGGTTCGGCGAAGTCGAACGCGACGATCAAGGCGGCATGGATCTACGTCGGCCCCCACAACGACGGCGGCTGGTCGCAGGCACACGACCAGGGCCGGTTGTACGTTCAGAAATCGCTCGGCTCGAGCGTCCAGACGACGTTCAAGGAGAACGTCCCCGAAGGACCGCAGGTCTCGACCGTGCTCGACCAGCTCGTTCGCGACGGGAACAAGATCATCTTCGCGACGTCCTTTGGTTTTCAGGACGCGGTCGCCAAGGCTGCGGCCAAGTACCCGGACGTGAAGTTCGAGATGGCGACGGGATACATCGTCAAGAAGAACATGGCTGAGTACTACGGAGCCGGCGAGGACGCGATCTACCTCTCAGGCATCGCCGCCGGCGCGGCGACGAAGTCCGGCACCGTCGGCTACGTGGTGCCGTTCGCGATCCCCGAGGTGATCAGGCACACGAACGCGTTCGCGCTCGGCGTGCAGAAGGCGCATCCCGGCGCCAAGGTGAAGATCATCTGGACGAACTCCTGGTTCGCGCCGGACAAGGAGAAGAAGGCAGCCGAGAACCTGAAGGCTGCCGGAGCCGATGTCATCGGCCAGAACGTCGACAGCCCGTCCGCCGGCTCGTACGCCGAGGGTGTCCACCTGCCGTGGGTCGGCTACGACTCGAACTCGCAGAAGTTCGCGCCGAACTCATGGCTCACGGCGGCGGTCTACAACTGGGGTCCGTACTACCTGTCGCGCACCAAGGCGGCGCTGAACGGCACCTGGAAGACCGGCAACTACTACGGCAGCCTGAAGGACGGCTTCACCCTGCTCGCGCCGTACGGCAAGGGCGTCTCGGCGAAGACCAAGTCGCTGATCGCGCAGCAGAAGGCACTGATCGAGAGCGGGAAGTGGAATGAGTTCACCGGCCCGATCTACGACCAGAGCGGCAAGCTCCGCGTCAAGAAGGGCCAGCGGCTGACACTGCCTCAGCTGCTGTCCATCAACTGGCTCGTCAAGGGCGTCATCGGGAGCCCCAAGGGCTAGAGGCTCGATCCGCAGGGCGGGGCCGACCGGCCCCGCCCTGCACTCTCTCCATGCCGGCGGCCGTCACCCTGCGCGGGATCACGAAGCGCTTCCCGGGCGTCGTGGCCAACGATCACGTCGACTTCGAGGCTGCCGAGGGCGAGGTGCACGCGTTGCTCGGCGAGAACGGCGCGGGCAAGTCGACGCTCTCCAACATCCTCACCGGGCTCTACCACCCCGACGAAGGCGAGATCCTCCTCGGCGACAAGCAAGTGACGTTCGCGTCGCCGCGTGACGCGCTCGACGCCGGGATCTGCATGGTGCACCAGCACTTCCGGCTGGTCGCGCCGTTCACGGTGGCCGAGAACGTGATGCTCGGCGACCACCGGGGTGAGGGGAAGAAGTTCCTCGTGCATCCGCGCCGGATCGAGCGGAACGTTGCCGAGCTCGGCGAGCGGTATCGGATCGCCGTCGATCCGCGCGCGCGAATCTGGCAGCTCTCCCTCGGCGAGCAGCAGCGTGTCGAGATCCTGAAAGCGCTCTATCGCCAGGCGCAGATCCTGATTCTCGACGAGCCCACGGCGGTGCTGACGCCGCAGGAGGCAGACTCGCTCTTCGAGACGCTGCGCGTGATGGCCCTCGAGGGGCGCACGATCGTCTTCATCTCGCACAAGCTGCACGAGGTGAAGGCGGTCTCGGACCGGGTGACGGTCCTGCGCGCCGGCAAGAACGTCGCGACCGTCGAGACCAGGGACTCGACGGCTCGCTCGCTCGCCTCGCTCATGGTCGGACGCGAGTTGGACGCCGCCGCGCGCGTGTCGCGCGAGTCGACGGTCGGCGAGCCGGTGCTCGAACTGCACGATCTCTGGGCGGCCGGCGACCGCGGAGGCGACGCGGTTCGCGGTGTCACGCTGGCGGTGGGCGCAGGGGAGATCGTCGCGATTGCAGGCGTCGCCGGCAACGGTCAGCGGGAGCTGGCCGAGACGGTTACCGGCATGCGCGCCGCGACCCGCGGCCGGGTGACGGTCGACGGACGGGCACTGCGGCTCGGCGACCCGCGCGCAGCGATCAAGGCCGGCGTCGCCCACGTGCCCGAAGACAGGCTGCACACCGGCGTCGCGCCGTCGCTGCCGATCGCGTCGAACATCGTCCTCAAGACCTATCGGAGCAGTGATGCCTCCCGCGGCCCCCTGCTTCGCCTGCGCGCGATCCGCGAGCTCGCAGTGGCGTTGATCAGCCGGTACGACGTGCGGGGCGGCGGGCCCGAGCTGCCCGCCCGGCAGCTCTCCGGCGGGAATCTGCAGAAGGTCGTACTGGCGCGGGAGTTTCACGGCCGTCCGCGCCTACTCGTGGTCGCGTCCCCGACCCGCGGCCTCGATGTCGCCGCGATCGAGACGGTGCACGGCTACCTCCGCCAGGCGGCTGCTGGAGGCGTCGGTGTCCTGCTCATCTCCGAGGACCTCGACGAGATCCTCGCCCTGGCCGACCGGATTGCGGTTCTGTACGAGGGTGCGGTCGTCGGAGAGAGGGACGCGGCGAGCGCCACCGTCGACGAGCTCGGCCTGCTGATGGCGGGAGGCTCGCCCGAGTGATCCGCATCGAGCGGCGCCTCGAGCAGCCGCGGTGGCTGTCTATTGCGGTCCCGGTGGGCTCCATCCTGATCGCGTTCGTCTTCATGACCGTCGTTCTCCTGGCCACGCATCACCCGCCGCTGGAGACGTTCCGCAAGCTGTTCGACAACGCGTTCATCGGGGCCGATGCGCTGAACGCAACGTTCGTTGCCGCGACGCCGCTCGTCTTCACCGGGCTCTGCGCCGCAGTCGCCTTCCGGATGCAGCTCTTCAACATCGGCGGTGAAGGCCAGCTCTACGCCGGTGCGATCCTCGGTGCCGCCGCGGCCATCGCCCTCGGCAACCATTCCGGGTGGGTCTCGATTCCGGCGATGGTCGCAGCCGGGATGGTCGGCGGGGCTGCGCTCGCACTCGTGCCGGCCGTGCTCCGGGCGTACCTCAAGACGAACGAGATCATCACGTCGCTGATGCTCAACTACGTTGCCGCGCTCTTTCTCAACTACCTCATCTTCGATTCGCTCTCGTACTGGCGCGACACGTCGAGCGCGACGGCGAGGGTTTTTCCGCAGGGCAAGAACCTGCCGCCGGCGGCGAACTGGCCGACGACGAACGTGGGCCAGCTCGTGCTGCCGCTCGGGCTCCTGATCGGCGTCGCCGTCGCGGTCCTCGTCTGGGTGCTCTACACGCGCACGCGCTTCGGGTTCGAGGTGCAGGTGATCGGAGACTCGCCGCGCGCCGCCAGCTACGCCGGCATGCGCACGCGCCGGAAGATCCTTGCCGTCATGGCGCTCTCAGGTGCGATTGCCGGCATCGGGGGTGCAAGTCAGGACGGAGACTTTCGCCACACGCTCGACCCGCGCGGTCTCACCGCCGCGGGCTACGGCTACGCGGGGATCGTGATCGCGGCGCTCGCCCGTTACAACCCGTTTGCCGTCTGCATCGTCGCGTTTCTGCTCGGCGGCCTGCAGAACGCCGGGTATGCGCTGCAGGGAGCCGACTTCCCATCGGGCCTGGTCGGCGTCATGCAGGGGCTCATCCTCTTCTGCGCGCTCGGCGGCGAGGTGCTCGTGCGCAATCGCATCCGCATCGACCTGCACCGCTCGGCAGAGGCGGCCGCATGATCGTCGCTGCCGGAGTCAACGATTCGATCCTCGTCGTCGTGCTTGCATCGGCCGTCGTCTACGGGACGCCGCTTCTCTATGCCGCGCTCGGCGAGTTGCTCGCCGAACGCTCCGGCGTGCTGAACCTCGGAGTCGAGGGGATGATGCTCGTCGGCGCCGTGATGGGGTTCTGGGGCGTCCAGCGCACCGGGTCGCTCTCGGTCGCGATCCTCGTTGCCGCTCTCGCCGGAGCCGCCATGGCGTTGATCCACGCCTTTCTCGTGATCACGCTGCGCGCGAACCAGATCGTGTCCGGCCTGGCGTTGACGCTCTTCGCCGGCGCCGTCGGCCTGTCGTCGTACCTCGGCAACGACCTCAACCTCGCCGACCAGCCCGCACGCCACGCGTTCTCGTCGGTGCTGCCCGACTCGTGGCGCCACGCGCGCGTGGTCGGTCCCGTGCTGTTCGACCAGTCGGTGCTCGTCTATGCATCGTGGATCTGCGTGATCCTCATCGGGCTCTACCTGACTCGGACTCGCGCCGGCTTGAACCTGCGGGCCGTCGGCGAGTCGCCGGCGGCAGCCGACGCGATGGGGATCAACGTCGCGCGCTACCGCTACGTGCACACTCTCGTCGGCGGCGCATTCGCGGGTATCGGCGGCGCCTGCTTCTCGCTCGCAATCACGCCGCAGTGGGTCGACGGGCTCACCGCAGGAGCGGGCTGGATCGCGATCGCGCTCGTCATCTTCGCGTTCTGGCGCCCAGGGCTCTGCCTGGTCGGCGCCTACTTCTTCGGTGCGTTCTCGGGCATCCCGTTCACGTTCCAGGCACGCGGCATCCTGACGGGCATCCCGCCGGAGTTGTTCCAGGCGTTGCCGTACGTCATGACGATCATCGTGCTCGTGCTCGTCTCGACCGCAGGGGCGCGACGCCGACTCGGCGCCCCTGCGGCGCTCGGCACCCCGTACGTGCGCGAAGACCGGTGAGCAGCGGCCGGCACGCCGTCCCGTTCGAGTACCTGCATCATCTCGTCACCGTCCCGGTGCGCATCGGCGCTGTCGAGACGCGCTTCGTGCTCGACACCGGCATGGGCCTCGTTCTGGTCACCGAGGAGCTCGCGGCCTCCGTCGGGCTCGTTCCCGACGGCTCGACGTACAGGGGCCGGCGCATGTCGGGCCAGGAGGTGACGGTGCCGGTCGGGCGCGCCGAGTCGCTCTCGTTTGCCGGGCTGGAGCGCCAGGACGTTGCCCTCGGCATCCTCGACCTCGACGAGCCTGCGCTGGCCATGGTCGGAGGGTTCCTCTCACTCGCGTTCTTCCGCGACCGTGCCGTCACCTTCGACTACCCGCGGCGAGAGATCGTGGTCGAGGACGAAGCTTCGCTCGAGCATCGTGCGCGCGACGGCGCGGGTGTCGAGGTGCGGGTCGAGCAGGACGAGTTGAGCGCCGAGGTTTTCCTGCGGCTCGAGGTGCCCGGCGGCGGGGTGGTCGAGGTCGAGGTCGACACCGGCAGTGACGTCCTGATCCTCGACGAGTCGCTTTCCTCAGCGGTCGGAGTCGATCTCACCGCGCCGGGCGTGCGCATCGTCGAGGCGACGGATGAGACCGGTCACGCTTACCGTCGAGCGTTCACGACCCTGTCCGGGTCGATCAATCCGGTGGGGGTGCCGCAGATCGCGCAGCGCGACCCACCCGTGATGTTCCAGCAGATCATCTACGACGGGCTCGTCGGCGACACCTTCCTGCAGGACTTCGTCGTCACATACGACCTCGCACGGTCACGGATGATCTTCGCTCACTAGGTCGCCGCCGCCGGGTCCGTGGCCGGAGCGTCGGCCGATCCGCGAAACAGCGTCACCGCGAGCCAGCCGTAGAGGAAGAGCACGAGGATCGCGTTCACCGGGTGGAACGCTCCACCCCAACGGCCTGCGCCCGCGAGGATGATCTGCAGGAACGTGAGGAACGGGACGACGATCGAGACGATCCGTACGCGCTTGTCCGGGAACCACGCCAGCAGCGCCACGATCAGGAAGAGCAGCGCACCCGGCATCGTCAGGAAGAAGCCGAGCGCTCGATGCGCATCGAGCGTGTTCGAATTGCCGACACACAAGGCCGCGTTCTTGTCGCAGTCGTCCGCGTGCTTGATGTTGTTCAGGCCGAAGATCCCTTCGCCGGCCAGAAAGACCTGCACGATGATCGCCACCACGTAGAGCGCTGAGAACCACTTCAGAATCGATCTCGCGACACGCCGCACGCCGCTCATCCCTCGCTCCTTTGCGTCGGAAACCGGAGGAACCTACAGCGGACCGACCGAGATCACAACCAAGGTGCGTGTCGGGGTCGTCAGGCCTCGCGGAAGGTGATCTGCTGCGCGCCTTCCCAGAGGGTCAGGCGGCCGAGCTCCGGCAGCTGCTCCTGGCCCTCGACGAGCGTCGCAAAGTGATTGGCCCACAGGTGGCCGGCCTTCGACGCGAACGAGCAGTAGCCGTACGGAAACAGCAGCTCCGTCTCGCTCTGCCCGCCGGGGTAGAGCGCGAGCTCGCCCGGGTGCGGATAGGAGGTTGCGTTCTCGGGCCCGATCCCGAAGTCGCGGTCGCCCCACGGGATCCAGTTCGACTCCCCGCTCCAGCGGCAGTGGATGATCCGGTCGTCGAGCGGGAGGCTCGCCCTGAAGGCGGCGACCGTCTTCGGCGCGAGCTCCTCTTCCCAGCGTGCGACGAACCGCATGCCGGCTGCGACGATCTCGAGCATCGGAGGTGACCTTACCCGACGTGGATCATCTGATCAGTAGTGCCACCGCGAGCATCCCTGCGGCGGCGACCCCGAGAATCGGCCAGGCGTTGAGGCCGCGTTGGCGCAGGTTGAAGTAGTGCCGGATCAGAGCTCCGAGCGCCATGATCGCGACCAGCACGAGCCAGCCTCGCGCGTATCCGTAGGTGAACGGGAAGTGGCCCGACAACATCGCGAACACGACCGGCAGCGTCAGATAGTTGTTGTGCACGGACCGCGTCTTCCCGTCGCGGTTCCAGCGCGGGTCCGGCTCGACGCCGGCCTCCTTGGCGCGCACGAGCTTCCAATGCGCCGGGATGATCACGAAGAAGACGTTGCCCACCATCATCGTCCCGATCATCGCGCCGACCTGCAGGTACGCGGCGCGCGGCGCAAAGAGGTTCCACGCTGCCCACGACGAGCCGACGATGAACGCGAAGACGAGAACCGCGAGCACTCCTTCGTCGTTGGGGAACGCGCGACAGAGGCCGTCGTAGACGAGCCAGGCGATGACGAGACCTGCGATCGAGATCGCGATCGCCTCCCAGGCGGTCAGATCGGCGACCGACGTGTCGATCAGGAAGCTCGAGGCATGCGAGTAGTAGACGGCGATGAAGAGCGCGAAGCCCGAGAGCCAGGTCGTGTACGCCTCCCACTTGAACCAGTGCAGAGGCTCGGGCAGCCGCTCCGGCGCGACGCGGAACTTCTCGACGCGATAGAAGCCTCCGCCGTGCACCTCCCACGCCTCGCCGCCGACGCCGCGCCTGGCGTCGTCGGGGTCCCGGGGCGGCTCGAGATGATTGTCGAGCGCAATGAAGTAGAACGACGCACCGATCCAGGCCATCGCAGCGATCACGTGCAGCCACCGGAAGCCGAGGCCGAGC
Source organism: uncultured Thermoleophilia bacterium (assembly GCA_963708505.1). Lineage (GTDB taxonomy): Bacteria > Actinomycetota > Thermoleophilia > Gaiellales > Gaiellaceae > PALSA-600. Next base: position 14,453 of record CAVPST010000005.1, on the reverse strand, counting down.
CAGCCCCACCAGTAGTCGCTGAGAGCTAGGACGTTGACCATCGGTCGATCGCTATCTGCACCAGTTCGTCCACGCCGGTCGACAGTTCTTCCTCGCGCGACCGTTCGAGCCGCTCGCGCAGCACCGGAATGATCTCGCGTCGCGGCCGCCGGTTCACGAAGACGACGAACCGGAAGCCGAACTTCTCCTCGTACGCACGGTTCAGCTCGGCCAGTTCCGCGAGCACGTCTGGATCGTCGTCGGTCCCCTGCTCGGCCCGTGAGCGTGCCGAACGTGCGGTCGCGCCGATCGCCGGGTGCGCGTCCAGGACCTCCTGCTTGTCGCCGTCGGGCAGGGCGCTCGCGAGCTGACGGGCGCGGCCGAGGGGATCGTCGACGGCTGCCAGCTCCTCGACGAGGCGTGTGCGGCCCTCGAAGAGCTCGGCCAGCTGCTCGACCGTCAGCTGCCGCGGTAGCTCGCGCATCCGTAGGACGAGATCAGCAACGGCACGTGGAAGTGACCTTCGAGCAGCACGATCTCGAGCTCGACCCGCGTGAAGAACGGGGACGGCGGATGGAAGACGATGCGGTACGAACCCGGCTCCCCTTCGGCGAGCGTCGCAATGCGTCCGTTGCCGTCGGTGATTCCTTCGCCGGCCAGCCGGCCGTCGGCGTCGAACAGCTCGACGCGCACACCGGCCGCGGGCTGCCCCCGCTCGGTGTCGAGGACATGTGTGGAGACGGTCACTGCTGCCATAGCCGCCTCGCCTGGATGCGATGCTCACGGGCGATCTCCTGCTCGCCGGCGTGGACGAGGGCGCCGCCGCGCACGACATCCTCACCCCCGACCAGCAGGCGGTCGACACGATGCGACCCGCTCAGCACGAGGTTCGCGACCAGATCCTCGGCGCCCCCGAACTCGAGCCCGTCGGTGCGCCAGACGGCCACGTCGGCGCGCTTGCCGGGCTCGAGCGAGCCCAGGTCGTCACGGCGGAGGACCGACGCGCCGCCCCGTGTTCCGAGGCGGAGAGCATCGCGGGCCGTCATCGCCTCGCCGCCGCCCCGGCCGCGCGCGACGAGCAGCGCCTGCTTGACCTCCGCGAAGAGGTCGCTGCGCTCGTTCGAGGCGGAGCCGTCGACGCCCAGGCCGACCCGCACACCTGCGTCGAGCAGCTGGCGGACGGGTGCGACGCCCGCGCCGAGGCGGAGGTTCGACGTCGGGCAATGCGCGACGCCGACGCCCCGTTTGCCGAACGTCTGGACGTCGGCGTCGGACAGGTGCACGCAGTGCGCGCACCAGACGTCGTCGGCGGTCCAGCCGAGCCGTTCGAGGTACTCGACCGGGGAGCAGCCGAAGAGCTCGCGGCAGTACGCATCCTCCTCGAGCGTCTCCGCGAGGTGCGTGTGCAGTTGCAGGCCGAGCTTCCGGGCGAGCGCGGCCGACTCCTCCATCAGCCGGCTCGTGACGGAGAACGGCGAGCACGGTGCGACTGCGATCCCGACCCGGTCTCCGTCCGCGCGGGCGGCGAGCCGCTCCGTGTCAGCGAGGATCTCGTCGATCGTCTCGACGAGCGAGTCGGGCGGGAGCCCGCCGTCGGACATGCCGAGGTCCATCGAGCCGCGCGAGGCGACGATGCGCACGCCGAGGTCGTCGGCCGCCTGCAGCTCGGCGTCGATCAGCCCCGAGACTCCCTTCGGGAAGACGTAGTGATGGTCGAACACCGTCGTGCAGCCCGACAGGGCCAGCTCGGCGATACCTGCCTTCGCCGCCGCGTACAGCATCTCGTCGTCGATGCGCGCCCAGGTCGGATACAGCGTGCGGAGCCAGGTGAAGAGGTCGGCCTGTTGCGCTCGCGCGCGTGTCAGCGTCTGGTACAGGTGATGGTGGGTGTTGACGAGTCCCGGAGTGACGACGGCGCCGTCGAGATCCTCGGCGCCGTCCGGTGCCGCTCCCGCACCGGTCTCTGCGACGAGACCGTCCTCGATCCGCAGCCAGCCATGCTCGTACTCGGTGCCGTCGTCGTCACACGTGACGACCCAGGCATTGCCGAGGATCACGAAGCTTCCAGGGAAACGAGCTCGAACCGATCGACGTCGACGAGCCCGCGATCGGTGAGCTTGAGGGAGGGGATCACCGACAGGGCGAGGAAGGCAAGGTGCTGGAACGGCGACTCGAGCTCGCAGCCGAGCGTCCTCGCCGCCTCGGTCACGGCGCGTGACCCGCTCACCACTTCTTCGAGCGGCGCGTCTGAGAGCAGGCCCGCAACGGGCAGCGCGAGCTCCGCCACGACATCTGCCCCGTCGACGACGACGATTCCGCCGCCGCGGTTCGCCAGCCGCCGGACGGCCGCGGCCATCGACGCGTCGTTCGTCCCGACGACGACGACGTTGTGTGCATCGTGCGCGACCGACGAGGCGATCGCGCCGCGCTCGAGCCCGAAGCCGCGGACGAAGCCGAGCCCGACCCGGCCCGTGCCGAGGTGTCGCTCGACCACGGCGATCTTCGCGAGGTCCCGCTCCGGATCCGCCAGCGCCTCGCCCGCGTGCGGCTCGATCGTCTCGACGAGAGAGTCGGTGACGATCTGCCCGGGGATGATCCCGATCACGCGCGCCCTCCCTCCCGACCACGGGATCCGGAACATCTCCGGCCCGAACGCGCCGATCCGGATCGTGTGCCGCACCCAGTCGGGCACCGTCGGGCGCGGGATCTCCGCCGCGGGCTTGCCCGCCTTGAGGACCGTGTCGGGGACGAACCGTTCGAGGTCCGACAGCACGAGGAGGTCGGCCTGGTACCCGGGGGCGACCGCGCCGAGGTGCGCCAGGCCGTGCCAGAGAGACGGACTGAGCGTGGCGCAAACGAGCGCGTCGGCGGGGTCGATCCCGTAGGCGACCGCGTCGCGAACCATGCCGTTGATGTGGCCGTCGTCCGCGATGTGCTCGGGCTCGCGGTCGTCGGTGCAGAAGGCGATGCGCGACGGGCCGTACTCCGCGAGGAGCGGCAGCAGCGCCTGCAGGTTTCGCGCGGCAGAGGCCTCGCGGATCAGCAGCCAGAGCCCGGCGCGCAGGCGCTGGCGGCCCTCGTCCGCCGTGTAGGCCTCGTGATCCGACCGAATGCCGGCCGCCGCGTACGCATTCAACGACCGGCCGAGGACGCCGGGAGCGTGGCCGTCGACGTGCTCGGCGAGCGCGAGCTTCGCGAGCTCCGTCGGCGCACCGCTGATCACGCCGGGGAAGTTCATCATCTCCGCCAGTCCGATCACGCGACGGCGGCGGAGGAGCGCATCGAGATCGCCGGGTGTCAACTCGCGTCGCGGCGACTCGAACTGCGACGCGGGTACGCAGGACGATGCCATGAAGTAGATGTCCAGCGGCAGCCCCGCGCTCGCGTCCAGCAGCCAGTGGACACCGTCGGTGCCGAGCACGTTGGCGATCTCGTGCGGGTCGGCGACGACCGCGGTCGTCCCGAACGGGAGCACGAGGCGCGCGAATTCGTCGACGAGCAGCTTCGACGTCTCGAGGTGCATGTGTGCGTCGATGAAGCCGGGTACGACGTATCGCCCCGTTGCGTCGATCGTCTCGCGTCCCTCGTACGAGCCGAGCCCTGCGATCCAGCCGTCGACCACTGCGACGTCGGTGTCGAGCCACTCGCGCGTGAAGACGGACAGCACCTTCCCGCCCCGGATGACGAGGTCTGCAGGCTCGTCGCCGCGGGCCACCGCGAGCCGTCTCGACAGGGGTGCATCCACCGTTCGAGAACCGTACCCTTGCCGCTGTGGACGTCCTAACGCCAACGTCGCTCGACGAGGCGCTCCGGCTGAAGGCCGAGCATCCAGGCGCGGTCCCGATTCAGGGCGGCACGGACGTCATGGTCGCCCTCAACTTCGACCGCGATCGTCCGCAGGCGATGCTGAACCTGAACGAGGTCGTCGAGCTGCGCGGCTGGTCGCGCTCGAACGGAACGCTGCGGCTCGGCTCCGGCGTGACCTACGCCGAGATCGAGCACGGCGAGCTCCGAGAGGTCCTGCCGGCGCTTGCCGAGGCATCGCGCACCGTCGGCTCGCCGCAGATTCGTAACCGCGGCACGATCGGTGGCAATCTCGGCACCGCGTCACCGGCGGGAGATGCGCTCCCGCCGCTCGTGATCGACGGTGCCGAGGTCGAATGTGCGTCGACGCGGGGCGTGCGCACCGTCCCGGTGGTCGAGTTCATCACGGGCGTGAAGCGAAATGCGCTCGAGCCCGACGAGCTGATCACGGCGATTCGATTGTCGCCGACGGGTAGTCCACAGACCTTCCTGAAGGTCGGCCCGCGCAATGCGATGGTGATCGCCGTCGTCTCGCTCGCCGTCTCCGCAGGTGACGAATTGCGAGCGTGCTTCGGCTCCGCGTCGCCGCGGCCGGTCCTCGTGACCGCTCCTCGTAACGAGGCGGACTCCTTTGCCGCGCGGGTCGCGGCGGCCGCCTCCCCGATCGACGACGTGCGCGGATCGGAGCGCTACCGCAGCCATGCGCTGCAGGTGTTGACCACGCGCGCGCTGAAGCGGGTGCTGGTATGAGGATCGCCGTCCGGATCAACGGCGAGGAGCATCAGGCCGACTGCTGGGAAGGCGAGTCGCTGCTCTTTGCACTGCGTGAGAAGCTCGGCTTCCCTGGTGCAAAAAACGCGTGTGAGCAGGGAGAATGCGGCTCGTGCTCGGTCCTGCTCGACGGGACGCTCGTCTGTGCGTGCCTCGTGCTGGCGGCGCAGGCCGACGGCCACGACATCACGACGGTCGAAGGACTTGCCGACGGCGAGGGGCTGCATCCCGTCCAGCAGGCGTTCGTCGAGGCGGGCGCGGTGCAGTGCGGCTTCTGCACGCCGGGGCTCGTCGTTGCGACCGTCGACCTGCTCCGGCGCAGCCCGACTCCGTCCGACGACGAGATCCGCGAGGCCCTCTCGGGGAACCTCTGCCGCTGCACCGGGTACGCGAAGATCTTCGACGCCGTTCGGCTGGCTGCGGTGCGAATGTGACGCGGACCGCCGGCAGGCAGCTCCAAGTCGGCAAGGTCGGCGACCTCGTCCCGCGTCTCGATGCGCCGCCGAAGGTGAAGGGCGAGTTCGCTTACGCCAGCGACCTCATCGTGCCGGGAATGCTCTGGGGCCACACCCTTCGCAGCCCGCACGCGCACGCGCGCATCCGCGAGATCGACATCTCTCGCGCAGTCGCGATGCCGGGAGTCCACGCCGTTCTCACCCACGACGACGTACCCGGCCAGAAGACGTACGGGCTGGAATTCGCAGACCAACCGGTGCTCGCGGGCGACCGCGTCCTGTACTACGGCGAGCCGGTCGCGCTAGTCGCGGCCGAGCATCCCGAGCAGGCACGCCGTGCAGCCGCGGAGATCCGCGTCGACTACGAGCCGCTCGAGCCGGTCGCCGACATGGAGCGCGCGACCGAGCTGGCCGATCTCCACCCGGACCGGCCGACGTCGGGCCATGGCTATCTCGAGGACGACCGCCCGAACGTCGTGCGGCGCCTGGTGATCAGGCACGGCGATCCCGAGGCGGCGGGGGAGGTCAGCGTCGAGGGCGTCTACGAGATCGGGAGCCAGGATCAGGCCTTCCTCGGGCCCGAGTCGGGCGTTGCGGTGCCCGACGGCGAAGGCGGCGTCGACATCTACGTCGCCACGCAGTGGCTGCACGTCGACCGGGCGCAGGTCGCACCGTGCCTCGGTCTTCCGGTCGAGCAGGTGCGGATCCATCTCGCCGGTGTCGGCGGGGCGTTCGGCGGCCGCGAGGACCTGTCGATGCAGGTGCACGGTGCGCTGCTCGCGCTGCATACGAACCGCCCGGTCAAGATCGTCTACAACCGCGAGGAGTCGTTCACCGGTCATGTGCACAGGCATCCGGCCAAGATCTGGTGCGAGCACCGCGCGACGCGCGCGGGGAAGCTCGTCAACGTGCGGATGCGCATCCTGCTCGACGGCGGCGCCTACGCCTCGAGCTCGACCGCCGTCACGTCGAACGCGGCCTCGTTCGCGGTCGGGCCGTATGAGACGCCGAACGCATTCATCGACTCGACCTGCGTCTACTCGAACAATCCGCCGTGCGGTGCAATGCGTGGATTCGGCGCCGTCCAGACGTGCTTCGCCGCCGAGGCGCAGATGGACAAGCTCGCCGCCGCCCTCGACATCGACCCGGTCGAACTGCGACTCCTGAACGCGCTCGAGCCCGGCGACGTCCTGCCGACGGGCCAGCCGATCACGGGCTCACTCCCGATCGCCGAGACGATCCGCGCGGCCGCCGCACTCGAGCCGCCGGCGCCCGAGGAGCTGCCCCGCGATCCGCTGCGGCTGCCCGGCGGCGCCGGGAACACGACCCACGGGGAGGGCGTGCGACGCGGCGTCGGCTTCGCGGTCGGTTACAAGAACATCGCGTACTCGGAGGGCTTCGACGACTACTGCGCCGCGCGCGTCCGGCTGCTTGACGACGGCTCGGCCGAGGTGCATTGCGCAGCGGCCGAGGTCGGCCAGGGCGTCACGGGCGTCATCCTCCAGGTTGCGCGGACCGAGCTTGGGCTCGACGACGTGAGGCTCGCGCCGGTCCAGACTGCGACGGTCGACTCCGCCGGCTCGGCGTCCGCGTCGCGCATGACGTGGATGGCCGCCGGTGCCGTGCGCGACGCCTGCCGCGCTGCGCTCGACGAGCAGGCGCGCCGGCCGGGTGAGGAAGTCGACGTCGAGCGCATCTACCGCCATCCCCGCACGACGCCGCTCGACCCGGAGACGGGACAGATCACCGGTGAGCGCGCGCACGTCGCGTTCGCCGCGTGTGCGATGAAGGTCGTCGTCGAGGTCGACGTCGATCTCGGGCTGACGCGCGTCGTCTGGATCGGAGCGGCGCAGGATGTCGGCAAGGCGGTCAACCCGCAGCAGGTCGAGGGGCAGATCGAGGGCGGCACGGCCCAGGGGCTCGGTCTCGCGTTGATGGAGGAGATCCAGACCCGTGACGGCCTGATCACGAATGCGAGCTTCACCGACTACTTGATCCCTACGGCGCTCGACATGCCCCCGGTCGAGTCGGTGCTGATCGAGGTTCCGGAGCCCGACGCGCCGTACGGCGTCAAGGGCGTCGGCGAGCCGCCGACGGTCGTCTCGACGGCTGCGATCGTGGCAGCCCTCCGTGACGCGACCGGGCGGCCGTTGACGCGCGTGCCGGTCAGCCCGGACGACATCGCCCTTTAGGGCTACGCAGGCGCGGGCTCGATCCGCCGATACCTCGGATGTGGCGACGGTCGGCGGAGACCGTGAGCGCTGGACTGCGCGGCCGTGGCGGGCGCGCTTGCTGCGCGTGCTCGTGTACGCCGTGCCGATCGCGGGCTCCCTCGTCTTCGTGCAGCTCGCGACGCGCTTGACGGGCACTCCGACGAGCTCGCTCGCCGTCTTCCTGCTCTGGTGGTTCGGAATGAGCGTTGCGGCGACGGCCGCTGTCTCCGCCGCCTACAGCCTGTCGCGGAGGCTCCTGCCGCTCGGTGCGCTGCTCGAGCTCTCCCTGGTCTTCCCCGACGAGGCCCCGTCCAGGTTCCGGCTCGCGCTCCGCTCGGGCACGGTCGAGGAGCTGCAGGAGCGGTTACGCGGCCTGCGCGAGGCGGAGCCGACCGACCAGCCCCAGGCCGCCGCCGAGATTCTGCTGCAACTCGTCGCGGCGCTCGATGTGCACGACAAGGTGACGCGCGGTCATGCCGAGCGCGTGCGCGCCTACGCAGCCAGTCTCGGCAAACAGATCGGGCTGTCGCGCGACGACCTCGATCGCCTCAACTGGGCGGCGCTCCTGCATGACATCGGAAAGCTCGAGGTGAGCGCAGAGATCCTCAACAAGCCCGGCCGCCCGACCGAGGAGGAGTGGGAAAGCCTGCGCCTCCATCCGCTCTACGGCGAGGCGCTCGTCGAGCCGCTCCGCGACTGGCTCGGCACATGGGCCGACGCGGTCGGTTTTCACCATGAGCGGTGGGACGGCACGGGCTATCCCCGCGGTGTGGCAGGAGAGGCGATCCCGCTCGCCGGGCGTATCGTCGCGATCGCCGACGTGTTCGACGTGATCACGTCGACCCGGTCGTACAAGGCGTCGGCGTCGGCGGCCGCGGGGCGGGAGGAGCTTGCTCGCTGCGCCGGCACGCAGTTCGATCCGCGGCTGGTACGCGCGTTCGTGAACATGTCGCTTGGGCGGATGAGGCTCGTCGTCGGCCCGATCTCGTGGCTGGCCCACGCCCCGTTTCTGACGCGCCTTCCGCTCACGCCCTCGCTGGGTGCGGCACTCAGCGGCACCGCGGCGCTCGGCGCCGTCACGGCGGCCGGCCTCGCGCAGACCCACGACGTGGCACGGGCAGCAGCGGCGGGCCACCCGCCCCGAGCGCACCCCGCGGCGATCGTCGCGCGCAGCGAAGGCCATGAGAGCGGCCGGCGCTCCGGGCCGAGCGCCTCGGCAGCGCACCGCGTCGTCCGCGTGCACGTCGACGCGCGGCCGATCGTGATTTCGCGTCGCCTTCCGCGCCGTACGACACCCCGCCCCCGGAAGCTTCCTGCACCGGTTCCGCCGCCGAGCACCGCCGGCCCGGGCGCGGGTACGACGCCGCCGCCGCCTGCGCCCGCCGCGGCGCCGCCCACCACGACGGCACCGCAGCCGGGATCTGCGCCGCTGCCCCCACCGCCGACCACGACGGCGCCGCCGGTGAACCAGCCGCCGAGCTTCACACCAGGGCCGAACCAGGCCGTCCTCGAGGACGCCGGCCCACAGGCGGTGGCAGGCTGGGCGACCTCGATCGCGTCGGGCCCGCCCGGCGAGGCGGCGCAGACGGTGTCGTTCGCGGTGAGCTACGACAACCCATCCCTGTTCAGCGCCCCTCCCAGCGTGGGAGCGGACGGGACACTGACCTATACGCCGGCCCCGAACGCCAACGGCACGGCGACCGTCAGCGTTGCCGCTCACGACAACGGTGGGACCGCGGGCGGCGGGGCGGACGCGAGCGCTGGCCGCAACTTCTCGATCGAGGTCACGCCGGTCAACGACGCGCCGAGCTTTGCGCCGGGAGCGAATCAGACCGCCGTCTCGCTCCTCGGCGCCGCCACGGTGCCGGGCTGGGCCGGCGCGATCACCCCGGGTCCGCCCGACGAGTCGGGTCAGTCCGTCACCTTCACCGTCGTCGCGGACAAGCCGGGCCTCTTCAGCGTTCAGCCGGCAATCGCACCGGACGGCACGCTGACGTACCGGCCTGCGCTGCTCGCGCTCGGGACGGCGACGATCTCGATCCGGGCGGTCGACAGCGGCGGGACCGCGAACGGGGGAGTCGATACGAGCACGGTGCGGACCTTCACGATCGCGATCGTCTAGCGCACGCCTTCCTCCGGATGCGTCGCGGACGGTGGTTCCTGCCGCACGACGAGCGCAACAGCGACGACGACGATCGCGGCTCCCCCGAGGAGCCGCCACGTCAGTTGCTCGCCGCGGAAGAGCACGCCGAGTGCGATCGCGACGATCGGGTTCACATAGGCGTACGTCGAAACCAGACCGAGCGGGGCGTTCTGGAGCAGCCACACGTACGCGGTGTAGCCGACGATCGAACCGGCGACGACGAGGTAGATCCAGCTCAGGATCGAGGTCGTCGACGGCGAGAAATCGTGCAGGGTCAGGAGGGACACGGGGAACAGCAGCAGGCCGCCGGCCAGCATCTCGTAAGCCGTGGCGGCGAACGTGTCCGCCGGCATCTCGATCCGCGCCGACAGGACGGAGCCCGTTGCCCACATCACAGCCGAGACGAGGCACAGGCCGATGCCCCAGAGCTTCGCACCCCCGGATGGATGCGCGAGGACCGCGACACCGGCGAAGCCGATGCCGACTCCGGCGAGCGCGGGCCACGGCAGCCGTTCACGCCCGGCGAGCCGGAGCACCACCACCCAGAGCGGGACGGAGGCGATGATCAGTGAGGCGAGTCCAGTCGGAACGTTGCGTTCGGCGACGAACAGGACAGCGTTCGCTCCCGGCAGCAAGGCCCCGATCAGGATGCACGAGCCGAGCTCGCGCCGGGTGATGCGCAGCGAACCGCCGCGCAGACCGACGACGCCGAACATCAGCACCCCGGCGGTGATGAAGCGGGTCGACGCGGCGAACAGCGGCTGGATCGTCTCGCCGGCGTACGCGATCGCGAGGTACGTGGACCCCCAGATCACGTAGACCGTGACCAGCGCGGTCCAGACCTTGCCCTGTTGGCTCACCCGCTAACGAACGAGCGACAGGCCTGCGCCGATTCCCAGCAGCACGATGCCGGCAGCGCGCGGCGCCGAGATGTCGATGCGCTCGACGCCGAAGAGGCCGAAGCGGTCGATCACGGCCCCCATCACGAGCTGCCCGGCGATCAGGATCCCGATCGTCGCCGTCGCTCCGATGCGCGGCTGGGCGAACGTGATCGTGCCGACGACCGTCAGCCCCATCACGCCGCCCAGCCACATCCACGCCGGTGAGCTGAACGCGCCGCCGAGCCCGCCCACGCCCGTGCGTGCGATCAGAAGGATCGCCACCGAGAGCACGAGCTGCACTCCGGTCGCGAAGGTGAGCGCCTCGAGGACGCCGATGCGGTCGCCGAAGCGTCCCATCACCGCAACCTGCACCGAGCCCGCGAGCCCGGCCAGGACCGACAGGGCGACCGCGGCCGACGTCACGCTGCGTTCGGATCCGCTTGCCAGAGGCTGAAGTCGTTGCCCTCCGTGTCCTTGCACGACGCGAACCAGCCGTGGGTCGGCACCGGCTGCTTGTCCTCGGCGGATCCGCCGAGCTCGCGCACCTTGGCGACCGATGCGTCGATGTCGTCGGTGTCCAGGTAGACGATCAGCCCGGAACCCGCGCTCTCCGACGGCATGATCGCGCCTCCCTGATCCTCGGCGGACTGGAACATGCGGTAGTCGACCCCCTCCATTACGCTCTCGCCGATCTGATAGCCGAACAAGCCGCTGTAGAAGCCGCTTGCACGGTCGGCGTTGCCGGCGGGCACCTCGAAGTGAACGATCTTCCCGGCCATGGTTACTCTCCTCTCCTCGACAGAGTTCTTCCGACCAAGGGGGACAGGGTGGTCAGAGTGGTCGTACTTTACGGCGAGGCGCCTGACGGCCGGGACTATGAGGAGCACGCGGAACTGTGCCGGCTCGTCCCCGGGGCGACCTTCCGCCACGGGCCGGTGTTCGGAGCTCCGATGGGCGAGCCCGCGCATCGGTATTTCGCCGAATGGGAGTTCGCCGACGACGAGTCGTTCAAGGCGGCCGCCCGGAGCGACGAGTTCATGGCGACCGGCAAGGACGCCTACAAGCGCGGCTTCCCGCAGCCGACCGTCGAGTTCGTCTCGCTCGCCTAGAAGCGGGGCGGCCGCTTCTCGCGCACGGCAGCGACGCCTTCGTGGACGTCGGGTCCCGTCATGTCGAGGAACTCGAGCGCGAGGGACGCATCGAACGCTGGCCCGGCGAGGCGCAGCCAGTTGTTCAGCGCGAGTTTCGTATGGCGGATCGCCGGTTGCGACGCCTCGGTGAGGCGCACGGCGATCGCGAGGGCGCGTTCCTCCAGCTCGTCCTCGGGCACGCAGAGCGAGACGAGGCCGAGCCGTTCTGCCTCGACACCGTCGACCGGTTCGCAGAGCAGCAGGTGGTACTTGGCCTTGGCCATCCCGCACAGAAGCGGCCACACGATCGCGGCGTGGTCGCCGGCCGTCACGCCCAGCTTCGTGTGTCCGTCGACGATGCGTGCATTCGGGGTCACGATCGAGATGTCGGCAAGGAGCCCGACGGCGAGCCCCGCGCCGACGGCCGGGCCGGTCATCGCGGAGACGATCGGCTTCGGGCAGTCGAGCACGTTGTAGACGAGGTCGCGTGCCTCGTGAAAGACGCGGCGGCGGGTCTCGAAGTCGGAGGCGATCTCGAGCACGAGGTCGAGGTCGCCGCCGGCGCTGAACGCACCGTCGGCACCGCGCACGAGAACCGCGCGCGTCTCGTCGTCGTCGCCGATCGTGCGCCAGACGGCTGCGAGCTCGCGGTGCACCGTCCCGCTGACGGCGTTCAACCGCCCGGGCGCGGACAGGGTCAGCCGCAGCACGTGCGGCGCCGGCCGGTCGAGCGCAAGGCCGGGAAAGGCGTCGTAGCGGCCATCCATCGTCGCGACTCTACGGGAGCGCGAAGGCCGTGTCTGACACCGGACGTGTCCAGACCGCCGCCGAGGCGCCGCAATGGTTTGCGCCGATCGCGTTGCACTTTCGTCTCGCTTCCGTTGCACTTCTGTTGCGGTGTCTGACACCGGACGTGGCTCCGCGAGGCGTGCCCCGTCGGTAGGCGCCGTTATGGTGCGGTGGTGGCCGACGTCGACGTGACCCGCGAGGGCCCGGTCTTGACGATCACGCTCAACCGGCCGGACGTGCTGAACGCGCTCAACCGGTCCGTGCACGCGGGGCTCGCCGCCGGGCTCGAGCAGGCGAAGGACCCGACCATCCGCGCCGTCGTGATCACGGGAGCCGGCCGCGGCTTCTGCGTCGGGCAGGACCTGCAGGAGTTCTCGGCCGGCTCGGGTGACGTCGCCGACAACCTGCGCCGGAACTACCACCGCAACGTGCTCGCGATCCGCGCGCTCGAGAAGCCCGTGATCGCGGCGGTCAACGGCCCTGCAGCGGGAGCGGGCCTGTCGCTGGCGCTCGCGTGCGACATCCGGATCGCCGCCGATTCGGCGAGCTTCGTGCCCGCGTTCATCAACATCGGCCTCGTCCCCGACTCGGGCGGCACCTGGCTCGCACGGCGCCTGCTCGGCACGACTCGCGCGTTCGAATGGCTTACGACCGGACGCCGTCTGCCGGCGGACGAGGCACGCGAGTGGGGCGTGGTCAACGAGGTCGTTCCCGCCGACGAGCTCATGCACCGTGCCAACGAGGTCGCGGCGCTCTACGCAGCGATGCCGACGAGGGCCGTCTGGCGCACGAAGCAGCTGCTCGACGAGGCGGAGAACGCATCGTTCGCCGAGCAGCTCGAGCGCGAGGCTGTCACGCAGTCCGAGCTGACCCAGACACACGACTTCCGTGAAGGCGTCGCCGCGTTTCTCGAGAAGCGGGAGCCCGCCTTCACCGGCGCAGACGTCGAACGCCCCCACCCGATCACGCTCGTCAACGGCGACGACAGGAACCGCTGGCGACTGACCGTCCTACTCCGCTGGGTGCTCGCCATACCACACCTGTTCCTGGTCTATGTGTGGACGCTCCTCGCGATGCTCGTCGCAATCGTCAACTGGTTCATCGCGCTGGTTCGCGGCCAGACCCCTCCGTCGTTGCGTGCCTGGTTCGAGCGCTACCTGCGCTACTCGGTTCACGTGACCGCGTACACGTACCTGCTGGCCGACCCCTATCCGAAGTTCCGCGGTTGGCCCGGCACCTACCCGGTCGACCTACGAATCGATCCGCCGGCTCCGCAGCGGCGGTGGACGATCCTGCTCCGCCTGGTGCTGGCGGTCCCTGCGCTGATCTTCTCGTACGTGCTGAACACGGTCGTCTCGGTCGTCGCCTTCCTCGCCTGGTTCGCCGCCCTGGCAACCGGGCGCATCCCCTCCGGGCTCCAGCGCCTTGGCGCCTACTGCCTGCGCTTCCACGCGCAGACGCTCGGCTACCTCCTGCTCGTCACCGACCGCTACCCGACTCTGGCGAACGAGTACGTCTCGACGACTACGCCGGCCAGTTCGTCAGCGACTGCTGGCAAAACGTGAGCCCGGCGTTCTTGGCGAACTCGTGCACCTTGTCCTGAAGCTGGGCGGCGGCGAACTGCGCCGCGGCGGCCGTGTCGATGTTGTGCTTGACCAGCGAGTCGTGCACTTCCTGCAGCGATAGCGCCAGCGCACTCGCGTAATGGATCATCTGCTGGAACGACCTCTGCCGCGCCGGCGGTGGGGTCACCTGGCGCATCTCCCCGATCGCCGTGCGCGCCGCGGCAGCGGTCCGCGCCCAGCCCTTGGGATCGCGCGACAGCCGGCCGAGCTTGACGATGCGCCGGTCCGCCGCCATGCAGACGTTGTTGCCGGCGGTGACGTACGCCTGCATCGAAACGCCGGACGCGACCGTCGAGGTGGTCTTCTTCGACGAAGAATCAGACGAGCCGCCGCACGCCGAGAGGGCGAGCGCGAACAGAACGACGATTGGAAGGCCACGCATCGTGCGCGAGGGTAGCGCCGCTCACGTTGAGACTGCGTTAGGCGAGGGCTGCCAGGATCTCGGCCAGCTCCGGGAATCGTCCCTCTCGTTGTTTGGAGAACGTGAGCTCGTCATCGACCAGGACGTCGAACTGGCTCTTCTCGCCCTCCAGCATCTCCGCCGTGTGCGCGGTGCCGTTCAACTCGGCCACGAGACTCGCGGCCCGTTCGTCGTAGCCGTGTCAGACCGGGCAGTAAAGGATGCGGATGTGCGCCACGGCGGAAGCTTACTGCCGTGCGACC
>CAVPST010000004.1:0-133691 GCA_963708505.1 uncultured Thermoleophilia bacterium | reverse complement strand
GTGCTGGGGATGATCGCGGTGTACGTCGGACGGTCGCTCGGCCGGGCCTTCTAGATGCGTTCGAGGACGACGACCGGAATCTCGCGCTCCGTTCGCGTCGCGTACTCGTCGTAGTGCCGCCACACCTTGTTGGCCTCCCTCCAGAGCCGCTCACGCTCTGCTCCCTCGGCGGTCGACGCCCGGGCCGGAAAAACCTCGCCGAGAACCTGCACCTCGACCTCGGGTGTCTTCACGAGGTTGCGATACCAGCCCGGATGCTCCGGTGCACCGCCCTGTGAGGCGACGATCACGTACCGGTCGCCGTCCTCGGCGTAGATCAGCGGCGATGTGCGCGGCTCGCCGCTCGACCGGCCAGTCGTCGTCAGCAGCAGGATCGTCGAGCCTTCCTTCCAGATGTGCCCGACCTCACCGTCGGTCTCGCGGTACCTGTCGACGTGCGCATCGCCGAACAACCATTCGGTCGAAGTCATTCGAAAACCCCCTCCACGAGTCAGAACGACGGACGACTCGAGGGAACGCGTCTCGTGCCATTCCCCTTCCTCCCAACTGACGGCCTCCCACACACCGAGCTCGGCCGTCTCGTCGCGCGTCGAGACGGCGACACGCCCGCGGACTACGACGAGCACCTGCGCCGAGGCCGCGTCATGACCGCCGATCACGCCGTCGAGCTCGGCCAGCGATACGTGCAGGTCGCCGTGTCCGACCCGTGTATGCCGGAAGCCTTGCGAGGCAAAATGCTCGATCTCGCGCAACGGCAGTGCCCCGAGGAGCTTCACGCGACGATCTCGGCCGCCGGACCGACCAGGCGCACGAACCGCGGCACCGTCTGCAGCACATCGACCTGGGCGCAGAACTCGATGTCTGCTTCGAGCCCTGGCGGCCCGTAGGTCCGCGCGTTCAGCCCCTCGAGCGCCGACGGCCAGGCGCGCGCGACGACCTCGGCCGCGATCGCGGCGTCGCTCGGGTCGCCGGCAAGCGCAGCGACGATCCGGCCGGCGCAATACGCGTCGTCGAGCGCGAACGTCCCCTTGAAGCCGGAGCAGATGATCGCCACGTCCCCGCCGTCTGCGCGCGCGGCCTCGACGACCGCACTCAGGTTCAGCAGCGAGCCGAGGTAGACGGTCTGGCATTGCTCGGCTGCCCTGAGGATCGCGCGGGTGCCGTTCGTCGTCGTCAGGATCAGGTTCGGCGCCTTCGCACCCTCGGCGAACTCGCGCGGCGAGGCGCCGACGTCGAACCCGTCGACGACCACGCCGTTCCGCTCGCCGCCGACGACCGCCTCGTCGCCGAGCTCGGTCCGGAGCGCCCGCGCCTCCTCGATCTCGGCGCAGCAGAGCACCCGCCGGTAACCAGAAGCGAGAGCCTGCGCGATCGAGGATGTCGCCCGCACGACGTCGACGACGATGCCCACGCGTGCCGGCGCGCTCTCCTCCTGCGTGAAGGCGACGTGGACGCGCACCCCGATACGCTAGCCCGGTGGAAGAGCCGCGTTACTGCTACCGCCATCCCGACCGGGAGACGGGACTGTCGTGCGCCGAATGCGGGCGCCCCATCTGTTACGAGTGCATGCACTACACACCGGTGGGGCAGCGCTGCCCGGAGCACGCCGGTGCGCCGGTCGGCATCCGGAAAGCGACGGCGCCCATCCAGCGCGCGGTCACGGGAGTCGGCTCACGGCGGGTCAACGCCGTCACGATGGTGCTGATCGGCATGAACGTCGGCATCTACCTGGCCGAGCTTGCTCTTGGTGGCTCGATCAAGGGCACCGGAAACTGGATCTTCAGTCACGGCGCGCTGATCGTGAACGGCATCATCGTGAACGGCAACCTGATCCCGGGGCCCGCGCATGCCACTGCACCAGCCGGCTATTCGCTCGTCGGCGTCGCCCACGGAGAATGGTGGCGGCTCATCACCGCGGCGTTCCTGCACTACGGTCCGCTCCACCTGGCGGTCAACATGTATTCGCTCTACTACGCCGGAACGCTGCTCGAGGGCATGATCGGCCGCTGGCGGTTCGCGCTGCTCTACTTCGTCTCCGGTGTCGCGGGCTGCGCAGGCGCGATCTTCTGGAGCCCGAATCAGATCACGCTCGGCGCGTCCGGCGCGATCTTCGGAGTCCTCGGCGGCCTCTTCGTGCTCGAGCGCCGGCGGCACATCGCGACCGGCGGGCAGATCGCCGGGCTGATCGTCCTGAACCTGATCTTCACCTTCACGCTCTCGAGCTTCATCTCGGTGGGCGGGCACGTCGGCGGCCTGATCGCCGGCGTCGTGCTCATGTATCTGTTCGACCAGTACCGGCGGTCGGCGGCGATGAGCATCGCCGCGGCGAGTGCGGTCATCGTGCTCAGCATCGTGGTCGCATACTCGAAGGTCCGCGGCTACAACTGATGCGGCTGTTCGTCGTGCTCGCCGCTCTGGTGCTGGTTCCGGCAGCCGGCGGCGCGACACAGCTGGGCATCTACGGAAACCTCGACCGTTTCGAGTCGCTCACCGGGCAGCAGTCGCAGGTCGGCCACGTGATCGTCGGCTGGGGACAGACGACGTTTCCGCAGATCTGGCCGACGCTCGGGCCGGTGCCGATGCTCGGCTTCGGCACCGGTTCAGGCGGAGGTGCCGAGTCGATCTCGCCCCTCGACATCGCACGCGGCCGCGGCGACGGCTTCCTGCTCGAGATGAGCACGTCGGCCCGCGAGCTCAAACGGCCGGTCTACATCCGGCCGTTGCCGGAGATGAACGGCCACTGGAACCCGTACTGCGCGTACAACACGAACGGCAGCTCTCGTGGGCCGACGCATTCGACTGCTGCGTTCCGGAACGCCTTCGCACGGATCTACCTGATCATGCACGGCGGCCCGGCCGTGAACGCCCGCCTGCGGGCGCTTCACTTGCCGCCGGTCGCCGGCGACATTCCGGTCAACACGTTCGTGAAGGTCGTGTGGAATCCGCAGGGCTACGGCAGCCCGGACCTTCCGGGCAACACAGCCCAGGCGTACTACCCGGGAGACAAGTACGTCGACATGGTCGGCGACGACCTCTACGACATCCGCGGCAAGGCGGAATGGCCCGCCGCCGACGCGCTCTACAAGGCTCACCCGTCGAAGCCGTACTCGTTCCCCGAATGGGGTCTCTGGGGGATCGACGACCCGGTCTTCATCGAGCAGATGGCGCAGTTCGTGCGAACGCACCACCGCACCAAGCTCATTGCGTACTTCAACGCAAAGCCGGGCTCGATCTTCGACCTCGCGTCGAAGCCGCGTTCGCTCGCGGCGTACAAGCGCGAGATCGTGCCGCTCGGTTGAGCTAGCCGCCCGCAGCGACGTACGAGCCCGAGCCCGACTCGGCCAGCGCCGCCTGCGCTGCCGCAAGCCGGGCGAGCGGGACGCGAAACGGCGAGCAGCTGACGTAGTCGAGCCCGAGTGAGTGGCAGAACGCGATCGAACGCGGCTCGCCGCCGTGCTCGCCGCAGATGCCGAGCTTGATCTCCGGCTTCGCACCGCGTCCCCGCTCGACCGCGATCCGCATCAGGTCGCCGACGCCGTCGACGTCGAGCACCTCGAAGGGATTCCGCTCGAGCACGCCGTCCTCGAGGTAGTGCGTGAGGAACTTGCCTTCGGCGTCGTCGCGCGAGAATGCGAGCGTCGTCTGCGTCAGATCGTTCGTGCCGAACGAGAAGAAGTCGGCGATCTCGGCGATCTCGTCGGCGCGCAGCGCCGCGCGCGGAACCTCGATCATCGTCCCGACGAGGTGCTCGACGTCGGGCGCCTCCTCGTTCCAGACGGCCTCGGTCAGCTGCCGCAGCCGTGCGAGTTCCTCCCGGAACGCGACCAGCGGGTGCATCACCTCGACGAGCGGCACCTGCCCGGTCCGCTCCTGAACCGCGCGCGCGGCGCGCGCGATCGCCCTGACCTGCATCTCGTAGATCTCAGGGAACTGAAGGCCGAGGCGGCAGCCGCGCGTGCCGAGCATCGGGTTCGTCTCCCGGAGTTGGCGGATCCGGGCGCGCATCTGCTCGTTCGGCGCGTCCGCCTCGTCGGGCAGGAATTCGTGGAGCGGAGGGTCGAGCAGCCGGATCGTCACGGGAAGCCCGGCCATCGCCTCGAAGATGCCTTCGAAGTCGGCCTGCTGGAACGGCAGCAGCCGGTCGAGCGCCGCACGCCGCCCGGCTTCGCTGTCCGCGAGGATCATCTCCTGCACCACAGGCAGCCGGTCGCCGAAGAACATGTGCTCGGTCCGGCAAAGACCGATGCCCTCCGCGCCGAAGCCTCGCGCGCGCGCCGCATCCTCGGGGTTGTCGGCGTTCGCGCGAACCTTGAGCCGGCGTTGTTCGTCGGCCCAGGTCAGGATCGTCTCGAAGTCCTCGTTGAGCGCTGGCGGCACGAGCGGCACCTCACCGACGAACACGCGCCCGGTCCCCCCGTCGATTGTGATCATGTCGCCCTCGTGCAGGCGGTGCTCGCCGATCGTGGCGACACCGTCTTCGAGCGACAACTCCTCGCAGCCCGCGACGCAGGGCTTGCCCATGCCGCGCGCGACGACTGCCGCATGCGACGTCATCCCGCCGTGCACCGTCAGGATTCCCTGCGACGCGATCATCCCGTGGATGTCGTCCGGCGTCGTCTCCCAGCGAACGAGGATGACCGGGCCGTCCTTCGCACGCTCGACGGCCGAGTCGGAGTCGAAGACGATGGCGCCGCTCGCAGCGCCGGGGGAGGCGTTCAACCCCTTCGCGGCCACCTCGAGGGTCGCGGCCGGATCGATCGCCGGATGGAGCAACTGGTCGAGCTGCGACGCATCGATCCGGCCGACCGCTTCCTCGCGCGTGATCAGGCCCTCGTCGACCATCGCCGTCGCGGCCTTCAGCGCCGCCGCGGCGGTGCGCTTCGCCGAACGGGTCTGCAGCAGGTACAGCTGCTCGTCCTCGACCGTGAACTCGATGTCCTGCACGTCCCGGTAGTGCGACTCGAGGCTCTTCATCGTCTCGACGAGCTGTGCGAACGCCGGCGGCACCGTCGACGACATCGCCTCGAGCGGCTGCGGTGTCCTGATGCCGGCAACGACGTCCTCGCCCTGCGCGTTCGCCAGGAACTCGCCGTACAGACCGGTTTCGCCGGTCGACGGGTTGCGCGTGAACGCAACACCGGTCCCGGAGCGGTCGCCCTTGTTGCCGAACACCATCTGCACGACGTTGACTGCAGTGCCGATGTCGTCCGGGATCTCGTGCGCGCGGCGATACACCTGCGCCCGCGGGTTGTCCCACGAGGCGAACACGGCGCGCACGGCTCGAAGGAGCTGTTCGCGGGCGTCCTGGGGGAAGTCCGAGCCGGCCTCCTCGCGATAGATGTCCCGATAGGTGCCGACGAGCTCGCGCAGGTCGTCGGCGGTCAGGTCCGTGTCCTGCTGGACGCCGCGGGCCTTCTTGAGCGAGGCGAGCGCGCTCTCGAAGCGGTGCGCGTCGATGCGGTCGACGACCTCGCCGAACATCTGGATCAGTCGGCGGTACGAGTCGAACGCAAACCGCGCGTTCCCGGTGCGCAAGGCCAGCCCTTCGGCGGCCTCGTCGCTCAGACCCAGGTTGAGGATCGTGTCCATCATCCCCGGCATCGAGACAGCCGCCCCCGAGCGAACCGAGACGAGCAGCGGGTCGTCGCTCGAGCCGAACCGCTTCCCGGCGCGGGTCTCGAGCCGACCGATGTGCTCGTCGATCTCCTCGGGCAACCCTGCCGGCAGCTCGCCGCCCCCTGCCATCGCGGCCCGGGAGGCGTCCGTCGTGATCGTGAACCCGGCCGGCACGGGAACGCCCAGCCGAGTCATCTCCGCCAGGCCGATGCCTTTGCCGCCGAGCAGCTCCCGGCCGCCGTCGACCGGCTCGGCGAAGTCGTAGATGAACCGCCCCATGGGGCCGGGAGACTACCCCGGACTGCGCCGCCTGCGCGCGCGGAACTCGGCCACCCACGCAAGCGCCCGCAGGCCGAACCAGAACGGGGTGAACAGGCCGTAGAAAAGGACGAGGGCGGCGCCGAGCGCCGTGTACCACACCGCCCAGCGCCATTTCGGAACTGGCGGCTTCGGCTTCATGCCCTAAACCTCGGCCTTCCGGCGCTCCACGAGCTGGATGATCCGATGCGCGATCTCTTCGATCGACAGCTCGCTGACCTCGAGCACGGGGCAGCCGAGGCGCCGATGCATCTGCGTTGCGTAGTCGAGCTCGTCGTAGATCTCGACAAGGTCGGCGTACTTCCGGTCGCCGCGCATCCACCGGATTCGTTCCCCGCGGATCTCCGACAGGCGCTGGGCGTCGATCGTCAGCCCGACGATCTTCGACTGGTCGACCGTGAAGAGGTCGGGCGGTGGATCGATGCCCTTGACGAGCGGAACGTTCGCGGTCTTGTAGCCGAGGTACCCGAGATAGATCGACAGCGGCGTCTTCGAGGTGCGGGAGACGCCGACGAGGATGATGTCCGCATCGGCAAGGCCGGAGCCGAGACCATCGTCGAACTTGACGGCGAACTCGATCGCCGACATGCGCCGGAAGTACGCATCGTTGAGCGGCGGCCGCGCGCGCGGCTTCATCTTCGCCGCCTGCCCCGACACCCGTGCAACCGCTTCGATCGGATGGCCGAGCAGGTCGCAGTAGTGCAGCTTCGCGTTCCGGCAGAGCGACCGCATCGCGTCGCGCAGCTCAGGCTCGACGAGCGTGTAGACGACGACAGCCGAGCGCCCTTTCATCCGGTCGACCGCGAGGCGCAGGTCGGCGACGCTCTCGACGCGCGGATGCCTGATCTCGAGGAACTCCTGCTCCGGAAATTGCGCCTCGAGCGCCTGCACGAGGCGCTGCGCTGTCTCGCCGGTCGAGTCGGAGATCATGTGCAACTCGACGGCAGCCATCGCGGCACCTTATCTCTGTGCCTGCGTAATCTTTGCGCCATGCTCGCCCACTGGGACGACGTGGAGAGACACCGCAGCGCGGTCGGCGAGATGGATGCGACCTGGCAGCGCCTCGGCCGCGCAGCCGGCGCGGTCGGCGTCGGTGTGAATCGGGTGCACGTTGCGCCGGGGAAGCTTCCGACGCCGCCCCACTCGCACGGAGCATCCGAGGAGCTGTACTTCGTGCTCGGTGGGACGGGCCTCGCCTGGCAGGACGATGCAGTGCACGAGGTTCGCAGCGGCGACTGCGTGATCCATCGAGCAGACGAGATGGAGCACACGTTCGTGGCCGGCCCCGACGGTCTCGAGTACCTCGTCTTCGCGACGGGCTTCCGGACGGAGTTCGGCTGGCTGCCGCGGTCCGGCGCCGTCCGCATCGGCTGGCCGTGGGTCGAGGGGCGCACGGACGATCCCTGGGAGATCGAGGCCCAGCGTCCCCCGCTCGAGTACGGCGCACCCGCCGAGCGTCCTCGCGAACATCGTCAACGTCGACGAGGTCGAGGTCGAGAACTGGGGGAACGCCGTGACCGCGTCGCTTGCGACGCGTGAGCGCTCGGAGCAGGCAGGTCTCCACTGGGAACGGATCAATCCCGGTGAGCGCGGGTCTCCGCCGCACTGCCACTCGGAAGAGGAAGAGGTCTTCGTGATGCTCGAGGGCGAGGGACTGCTCGAACTGTGGCCGTCGCCGACGGAGGCCGCGCGCGGCGCGGTCTACGAGGAACTGCCGATCCGCCCCGGCCACGTGGTCGCGCGACCGCCCGGCACGCGTATCTCTCACTCGTTCCTCGCCGGCGAGCAGGGGCTGACGATGCTGATCTACGGCACGCGGAAACCGAACGACATGTGCTGGTACCCACGCTCGAGCAAGATCGCCTGGCGCGGCCTCGGAGTGATCGGGCGCATCGAGGCGCTCGACTACTCGGACGGCGAGGACGAGTACTAGAGGCTTGTTCGCACAGTCGGCCCGGCGGCAGGCGAGCCGGCCGACGCGCCTCCCGACGCTCCGGTCGCCTCGATCACGTTCCGAAGCTCGCGAACCGCGACCGACAGCGTCGCGAGATCCGAGGCTGCGCCGGCGGAGACGTCGTCGAGCACGTGCACGCACCGCTCGACAGCGGCATGGTTCAGAATCGTCCACGCATCGAGCCGCTGCTCGACCGAGCCGTCGCCCGAGCGCAGGACCTCGACCGTGAGCGCCCGTTGCTCCATCTGCAGGTCCTCCAAGAGCGCGCGTCGGGCGAGCGCATCCCACCGCTCTTCCCGCGGCAAGGCGGCGATCCGGCCTCGCAGCGTGTGGAGCTCGAGGCGCTCATCGATTGCGAAGTAGACGCCGGTCACTTCCTCGAAGCTCACTCCGGTCGCCGCCGCGGCCTCGACGAGATCGAGTGTCGGCAGGAGCGAGCCGAGCAGCCCGATACGCGCGGCCAGCGCGGCGGGCACGCCGGCCTCGGTCAGCTCGCGGGCGGTCTGCCGCGCGGCCTTGCGATCGGCGGCCGACACCGTCGCACCCGCGATGCTCGGCGAACGCCGCCGTCGACGGTCCGAAGCGCGAGACCGTCGCAGCAATGTCGAGCGGACGAGGCCTGTTCCGGAGCAGCCAGCGAGTCGCACGCTCGAGCAAGACGCGGGCCTTGAGGAGCATCGCCACCTGTGTCTGGGCCGCAACGCGGCCGTCGAGGCTCTCGATCTCCTCCCAGACGGCGCGCAGATCGAAGATCTCGCGAGTCACGGTTACCGCCCGGGCGATGTCGGCGCCGGTCGCGCCCGTCTCTTCCCGCAGCCGGAACACGAACGTCGTCCCGCAGCGGTTGACGAGGCCGTTCGTCAGCTGCGAAGCGACGATCTCACGCCGGAGCGGATGCTTCGCGAGCCGCGAGCGGAACCGGCTTCCGACCGCGACCGGGAAGTACCGCTCGAGCTCGCCGGAGACCTGCGGGTCGTCGGGCAGGTCGGAGGCGAGGAGCTCCTCGTAGAGCGCGAGCTTCGTGTACGAGAGCAGGATGGCGAACTCCGGCGCGGTCAGCCCCTGACCCGCAGTCTTGCGGTCGGCCAGTGTCTCGTCGCCGGGCAGGAACTCGAGCGCCCGGTCGAGCTTCCCCTCCTGCTCGAGGCTCCGGATGTAACGAGCGTGGACGTCGACCATCAGAGCCGCCTGGGCGACGGCGGTGCTGAGCGCCTGGGTCTGGTCGTAGTTGTGGCGCAGAACGAGGTCCCCGACCTCGTCCGTCATCTGGGCGAGCAGCGTGTTCCGTTGCTTCTCCGTGAGGTCGCCTTCGGCGACGATCGCGTCGAGCAGGATCTTGATGTTCACCTCGTGATCCGAGCAGTCGACGCCCGCCGAGTTGTCGATCGCGTCCATCGAGACCTGGCCGCCGCCGAGTGCGAAGGCGATCCGTGCGCGCTGCGTCAGCCCGAGGTTGCCGCCCTCGCCGACGACGCGGCAGCGCAGATCCTCCGCATCGACCCGGATCGCAGTCGCTGCCACGGTCGCCGACGTCGGCGTGGCTCTCGCTCCGAGCCTTCACGAACGTCCCGATCCCGCCGTTCCAGAGGAGATCGACCGGCGCCCGGAGCAGCGCCCGAATCAACTCGTTGGGCGGTAGTGACTCTGCATCCGTGCCGAGTGCTCCGCGCATCTCCGGGGAGAGCGGAATCGACTTGGCCGAGCGCGCGAACACGCCGCCGCCGGCGGAGATGAGCTGCTCGTCGTAGTCGGCCCACGACGAGCTCGGAAGCGCGAAGAGGCGCTGCCGCTCGGCGAAGCCCTGCTCGGGATCCGGATCGGGGTCGATGAAGACATGGCGATGATCGAACGCGCCGATGAGCTTGATGTGCGGCGAGAGGAGCATCCCGTTGCCGAAGACGTCGCCTGACATGTCGCCGATTCCGGCAACGGTGAAGTCGGTGCTCTCGACATCGACACCGAGCTCCCTGAAATGCCGCTTGACGGACTCCCAGGCCCCGCGGGCGGTGATCCCCATGCCCTTGTGGTCGTAGCCCGTCGACCCGCCCGACGCGAAAGCGTCGCCGAGCCAGAAGCCGTACTCGGCAGAGAGCGCATTCGCGACGTCCGAGAAGGTGGCGGTTCCCTTGTCGGCGGCGACGACGAGGTAAGGGTCGTCGCCATCGACGCGGACGACGTCGGGAGGCGGCACGACCTTCCCGGCCGCCAGCGTGTCGGTCACGTCGAGCAATCCTCGGACGAGCAGCCGGTAGCACTCGACGACTTCGTCGCGCAGGGCGTCGCGCTCGGGAGGCGGGCGCTTGACCACGAACCCGCCCTTCGCGCCCGTCGGGACGATGACGGCGTTCTTGACGGTCTGCGCCTTCAGCAAGCCGAGAACCTCGGTGCGAAAGTCCTCACGCCGGTCCGACCAGCGAATCCCGCCCCGGGCGACGGTGCCGCCGCGCAGGTGGATGCCTTCCATGCGCGGCGAGTAGACGAAGATCTCGAACATCGGCCTCGGGTCCGGCAGGTCGGCGATCCCGGCCGGGTCGAGCTTGAAGGAGAGATACGGCTTCGCCGCTCCGTCGGCGCCGTGCTGGAAGTAGTTCGTGCGCAGCATCGACTGGATCACGCCCAGGAACCCGCGCAGGATCCGGTCCTCGTCGAGGCTCGCCACCGCGTCGAGCCCGGCCTCGATCTCCCGCGCGAGCTGCGGCGCCTCCTCACCGCCGGCCCGCCGGATCGAAGCGAAGCTTGAAGAGCTCGACGAGCTCGTAGGCGATCCGCGGGTGACGGGCGAGCGTCTCCTCCATGTACGACTGGCTGAACGTGCTGCCCGCCTGTCGCAGGTACTTCGCGATCGCGCGCAGCAACGCGATCTCCCGCCAGTGGAGCTCGGCGCCGAGAACCAGCCGGTTGAATCCGTCGTTTTCGACGTTTCCCCGCCACGCCTGGTCGAACGCGTCCTGGAAGTTCTGCCGGATCCGGTCGGCGCGCAGCGCGACCTCCGCGCCGTAGTCGAGGCCGAAGTCGTAGATCCAGACCGGCGCGGCGCCGACTCGTTTGACCTCGAACGGACGCTCGTCGGTGACCTTGGCACCCATATTCTCGAGCAGAGGGAGCACGTCGGACAGGACGATCGGCCCTCCCGAGCGAAGCAGCTTGAACGCGAGGTGGCCCGGCAGCGCTTCGAGCGGCTCGTAGAGGCTCATGTCCAGGTCGCCGTCGGCTTCTCAGCCGCTCGATCCGCTCGATGTCGGCGACGGCACCTTGCGGCGTGAAGTCGTCACGGTACGCAGGCGGAAACGCGTCTGCGTAACGCGCGAACAACTCGGCTGCGCGCTCCTCGCCGAGCTGCTCGGTCAGCGCGTCCCTCAGATCGTCGGACCACGTACGCACCGCCTCGGCCAGTCTGGCCTCGATCTGCGCGACGTCGTAGTCGCGCGCGACGCCGGGCTCGGTGCGAACGACCGCATGCAGACGCGCCAAGACGGACTGCGACACGCGCGCAGAGACGTCGATGCTGGTCCCGCCGAAGGCGTCGAGCAGGATCTGCTCGATTCGCTCCCCGATCTCGGTGCTGTACCGCTCGAGCGGGACGTAGACGAGGCACGAGAGGAAGCGCCCGAACGTGTCCCGCGTGACGAAAAGGCGGACGCGGCGGCGCTCGCCGAGGTGGAGGATGCCCAGCGCGATCTCGTACAGCTCGTCCTCCCCGATCTGGAAGAGCTCGTCGCGCGGGTACGTCTCGAGGATCTCGACCAGCGCCTTGTGATCGTGACCGCCGGCGGCGAACCCGCTGCGCTCGACGACGCGCTGGACCTTGCGGCGCAGGACCGGTATCTCCGACGGGCTCGCGCGGTAGGCGGTGTGCGTGTAGAGCCCGATGAAGCGTCGCTCGCTGAACGCCGCGCCCTCCGCGTCGATCTGCTTCAGGCCGACGTAGTCGAGGTAGGCGGGCCGATGCACGGTCGCGCGCGAGTTGGCCTTTGTGAGGTTGAGGAGCGTGGGCTGCCGCGCCAGGCGCCGCACCTCGGGCGGAAGCCGGCTGAAGCTGCGCGAGACGGGCTTCTGCTCGGTCTCGCGCAGAATGCCCGAGCCCGGAGCCCGGCACCGACGCCAGCACGTCATCGTCGCCGTCGCGCTGGAGCTCGTATTCGCGATAGCCGAGGAAGGTGAAGTTGTCGTCGCCGATCCATTCGAGCAACGCCCGCGCCTCGGCCACCTCGTCGGGATCGAGCGGCGGCGGCCGCTCGTCGAGCAGCGCCACGGCATCCCGCACGCGGGCACGCATGGCAGGCCAATCCTCGACCGCAGCGCGCACATCCGAGAGGACGTGCTGCAGGTCGGCTTCGAGCTCGTCGAGCTGCGACCGCTCCGTCTGGCGGTCGATCTCGACGTGCAGCAGCGACTCCGCCGGGCCTTCGTCCTCCCACCGGAGCAGGTCGACGAGCCGGCCGTCACCGTCGCGCCGGACCCTGACGGCCGGGTGGAGGAACCGGTGAATCCCCCTGCCGCCGCGCGTCAGCGCCATCGAGACCGAGTCGACGATGAACGGCATGTCGTCGGAGACGACCTCGACGACGCTGTGCGTCGATCTCCAGCCGTGCTCCTCGGCTGTCGGGGTGTACGCGTGCACCTTGACCTCGCCGGCCGGCCGTCTCTGGAACAGGTGCCAGTGCGCGAGGGCGGCGCCGTACAGATCCAGGCCGTCGAGATCCTCGGGAGCAGCATCGGCGTAGTACGCGCGCACGAAGGTCTCGATCAGGCCGGCCTGCGCGTCGTCGAAGCGCTCGTGGACGTGCGCGACGGTTTTCTCGAGGAGCGCGGCCTTGAGCTCCTCCGGCTTGACTGGCACCCGGTCCCCTCGTTTCGCCTGGTCGCAAGTATGAACGACCGCCGTGCTTGAGACGGCGCGCACCCCGAGTCGGCAGATAGCTTCCCGACGATGAGCGCAGGCCAGCTCGAGCAGTTCGAAGGCGCGGCGACGGTCGAGAAGATCGCTGCGCTCTGCCGCCGCCGTGCGTTCGTCTTCCCGTCCTCGGACATCTACGGCGGCCTGGGCTCGTCGTTCGATTTCGGGCACTACGGCGTGCTCCTGAACGACAACGTCAAGTCCGAGTGGCGGCGCTCCCTGATCCAGGAGCGCGACGACGTCGTGGCACTCGACTCGGCGATCATCCTCAACCCGGCCGTCTGGGTCGCCTCCGGGCATGTCGCCGGCTTCTCGGACCCGCTCGTCGACTGCCGCACGTGCAAGCTGCGGTTCCGCGCCGACCATCTCGACACGAGCGCGTGCGGGCGCAGGCCGTCGAAGCACCCGGGAGAGTTCACGGCCTGCGATCTGACCGAGCCGCGCGAGTTCAACTTGATGTTCGAGACGTACGTCGGCCCGGTGCGCGAGGACGCGTCCCGCGCGTATCTGCGGCCCGAGACGGCGCAGGGCATCTTCGTGAACTTCAAGAACGTCACCTCGTCGATGCGCGTCAAGCCGCCGTTCGGGATCGCGCAGATCGGCAAGAGCTTCCGCAACGAGATCACGCCCGGGAACTTCCTCTTCCGCATGCGCGAGTTCGAGCAGATGGAGATGGAGTTCTTCGTTCCTCCGGCCGACGCGGACGAGTGGCACCGCTACTGGATCGACGAGCGCGCGCCGCTGGCACCTCGAGCTCGGGCTGCGCGAGAGCCACCTCCGGGTGCGCGCGCACGGCGCCGAGGAGCTCTCTCACTACTCGAGCGCCACGAGCGACCTCGAGTACCTCTACCCGATCGGCTGGCAGGAGCTCGAGGGCGTCGCCAATCGCGGCGACTACGACCTGCGCCAGCACGCGGAGGCTTCGGGCACGAAGCTCGAGTGGATCGGGCACGAGGAGCGCTACGTGCCGTACGTGATCGAGCCGGCGATCAGCGTCGTCCGTGCGACGCTTGCGTTTCTCTGCGACGCCTACGACGAGGAGGTGGTCGCGGAGCGCCCGCGCACGGTGCTGCGGCTGCATCCGCGCCTCGCACCGGTCAAGGTCGCGGTCCTGCCGCTGATCGGACGGGACGGCCCGATGGCCGAGACGGCGCGCCCGCTCTACGAGGAGCTGCGCAGGTCGATGTCCGCCGAGTACGACGACGCGGCCGCGATCGGCAAGCGCTACCGCCGCCAGGACGAGATCGGCACGCCGTGGGCGCTGACGATCGACGAGCAGACGCTCGTCGACGGAACGGTGACGATCCGCGACCGCGACACGCTCGCGCAGGAGCGGATCTCACTCGAGTCGGCGCCCGGATTGCTGCGAGCCAGGCTCGCACGAGCCGTGGCGGCCGCGGTCGTAGATGCCCTGGCACGCGCACACGTTCACGTCCGAGGCGCTCCGCGGCAATCCGCTCGGCGACCCGCACGAGCGGCCCCTCCACGTCTGGGTGCCCGACGACACGACTCGCCGCTACCCGAGCGTCTACGTCATCCAGGGGATGGCGGGCATGGTCGACGCGTGGTTCAACACCGAGCCGTGGTCGCCGTCCTACCCCGACCGGATCGCGGCGCTCGATCCGGCCGCGGTCGTCGTCCTCGTCGATGCCTTCACGGCGGTCGGCGGGTCGCAGTATCTCGACTCGCCGGGAATCGGCAACTACCACACGTATCTCTGCGACGAGCTCGTCCCCTACGTCGACTCGCAGTTCCCGACGCTGCCGGCCCGCGAGCACCGCGGGATCCAGGGGAAGTCGTCCGGCGGCTACGGCGCGATGATCACCCCGCTTCTCCGTCCCGACCTGTTCGGCGGGCTCGCCACGCATGCCGGCGACGCCCTCTTCGAGGTCTGCTACGCCCGCGACTTCGCTCCGGCGGCCCGGGCGCTGCGCGACGAGTACGGCGGGTCGTACGACGCATTCTGGGCCGACTTCCGCTCCGGCAGGCCGATCCTGACCAAGCCGAGCGACGAGGTGCTCGTCAACACGTACGCGATGGCTGCTGCGTACTCGGCCGGGCCCGACGGGTCGGTCGACCTGCCGTTCGACCTCGAGACGGCCGAGCTCCGCCCCGACGTCTGGGCCCGCTGGCTCGGCTTCGACCCGGCGCGGCTCGCCCGCGAGGAGAAACACCGCCGGACGCTGCGGGAGCTGCAAGGGGTCTGGATCGACTCGGGCTTCAGCGACGAGTACCACCTCGAGCTCGGAGCGATCGCGTTCCACCGGGAGGTGGTCGCCGCCGGCACACCCGAGGACCGCGTCCACTTCGAGCTCTTCCCCGGCACGCACCGCGGCTTGACCTGGCGCTACCCGCTTTCGCTCGCGTTCCTGGTCGAGCGCCTCTCGAGCACCTTGTAGTTCGGCTCCTCGAACCCGAACTTGCGGTACAGCGCGATGCATGTCCGTCGTATGCAGAAGCCACTTGACGTCTGCGAACGGGCCGTTCTCGATCATCTCGCGGACGAGCTCCTCGCCGAGGCCGCGGCCTCGGTACTCCGGCAGGACGTAGACGTCGGCCAGGTACGCGATCGCGACGCCGTCGGTGAACGCGCGGCAGAACCCGACCTGGCGGTCGCCGTCGAACAGGCCGACGACCCGAGACGCCTCTCGAATCAGCCGATCCTGCGTCGCGCGCGGGCGCCCCGCGGCCCAGTACGACTCTTCGGAGAGGAACCGGTGCACCTCGACGAGGTCGATCCGGCTCTGGTCGTCGTCGAGCTGAAGGCCCCCGCCGAGCTCCCGGATCATGCCGAGAGCGTTCGGAGCCTGAACCCGCCGTGCTCCTCGTACGACGAGGTGATCACCGCGAGCGCGTCGCGGCGCGCTCGATCGCCGAGCGGCGCGTCGACGGCGTCGGCGAGCGGAGTCGAGAGGAGGCCCTCGACGGCCGCGAGCCCCTCGGCCGACAGGTTGAGCGACCCGGTCGCGTGCTGCCGGCAGATCGCACCTCCGGCACGGGCCGAGAAGCCGACGAGCTCGCGCTCACCGCATTCGACGCAGTTCGTCAGGTGCGGCAGGTAGCCGGCCAGCCAGAGCAGCTTCAGCTGGAACGAGAGGACGAGCGGGTCCAGCTCGGGCCGGCCCGCGGCGGGCGCGGAGACCTCTTCGAGCAAGTCGAGGAAGCGCGCGAGGGCGGTGAACGCGCGCTCGTTGGCCTCGGGCTCGCCGAACAGGCGCAGCATCGCCTCGGCGCCGATCAGGCCGGCGTTCAGGCGATACGAGCTCTCGCGGACCGTGTGATGCGAATGAAGGAGGTCGACGCCCGTGATCGTCTGCAGCTCGCCGCTGCCTTCGTGCAGGAGCAGCTCGACGTGCGAGAGCGGCTCGAGCCGAGCGCCGAAACGCGACTTCGTCTTCCGCACGCCCTTGGCGATCGCGCCGATGCGGCCGCGATCGGCGGTGTAGAGATGAAGGATCCGATCGGCCTCCGAGAAGCGCATCGAGCGCAGGACGATCGCCTGCGTCTTGTACGTCCGGGAAGCCACCCCGTTCACTCTAGAGACGCTGGCAGCTGGGGCAGTACCACGTGCCTCGTCCGGCGACGCGGATCTTGTCGATCGGTGTGCCACAACGCTCGCACGGCTCACCGCCGCGCCCGTACACCTTGAACTCGTGCTGCATGCCGCCCATCTCTCCATTCGGCAGGCGGTAGTCGCGCAGCGTCGAGCCCTGCCGGGCGAGGCCGCGGCGCAAGGCGTCGCGCACGGCGCGATAGAGCGCCTTGATCTCGTCCGGCTCGAGGTCGGCTGCGGGAGTGAGCGGATGCAGGCGGCTCCGCCACAGCGCCTCGTCGGCGTAGATGTTTCCCACCCCGGCGACAGTGCGCTGGTCGAGCAACGCAGCCTTCACCGGCGCACGGCGCCCCGCGAGGTTGGCGGCGAGGTCGCGGGAGCGATAGCTGCTCGCAAGCGGCTCCGGGCCGACGCGGGTCGCGAGATACGGCTCGATCTCGTCCGGCTCGAGCAAGAGCCACGTGCCGAACCGCCGGACATCCCGGTACGCGATGCTCGAGCCGTCGTCGAGGGTCAGCACAGCGCGCTCGTGCGGCCCTCCGTCCGCACCGGCCAGGAGAGCGCCGGTCATGCGCAGGTGAATCAGGAGCGCACGCCCGCTGACGAAGCGGATGACGCAGGTACTTGCCGCGCCGGTCGGCGAGCGCGACGCGTTCGCCCGTGAGCTCGCGAGCGACGTCCTGCGGGTCGAACGGCCGCGTGAGGCGCGGGTCGTCGATCTCGACGTGCTTCAGGCTCCGCCCCTCGAGGATCGGCGCAAGACGGCGGCGAACCGTCTCGACTTCGGGGAGCTCGGGCATCGACCTCTAGCTGATCACGTCGAGCAGCAACGGCCGCTCAGGCGGCTGCCGGTCTGACAGCTCATAGGCCGCGAGCACCTCGGCGGCCGCCACGCCTGCCTGTTCCTCGGTCTGCGCGTGCACGTCGGCGAGCGACTCGCCCGGCTCGACACGAGCGCCGCGCTTTGCATGCACGACGATGCCGACCGCGTGATCGATCTCGTCCTCCTTCGTACGACGGCCGGCGCCGAGATGGACAGCCGCGTTTCCGATACCGATCGCACTCAGGTTCGAGACGTAGCCGGCGAGCGGTGCCGGAACCGGCCGAACGACCGGAGCGACCGGCAGCGCGCTCTCGTCGGCGGTGCCGCCCTGGGCCTCGATCCAGCGCTGCCACGCCGTGTCGGCCGATCCGTCCGCCATCGCTGCCTCCGCACGCCGCCGTCCCTCCTCCTCGTCGATTCCGAGGTCCGAATACGCAAGCAACTTGGAGCACGCGGTGAGGACGAGCTCGGTGAAATCGGACGGTCCGTGTCCGCGCACGGTGTCGCGCGCCTCCCGCACCTCGAGTGCGTTGCCGACGGCTGCGCCGAGTGGCTGGTCCATGTCTGTCAGCAGACACGTGACCTCACGTCCGGCGTGTCGGCCGATCGCGCGCATCGTCTCCGCCAGCGCACGGGCCTCGTCGATCGTCTTCATGAACGCCCCGTCCCCGACCTTGACGTCGAGGACGATCGCCTGCGCTCCGGCCGCGATCTTCTTCGACATGATCGAGGCGGAGATGAGCGAGAGCTCATCGACCGTCGCCGTGACGTCTCGGAGGCCGTAGAGCAGCTTGTCCGCGGGGACGAGGTCTGCCGTCTGTCCGATGATCGCGATCCCGACGTCGCGCATCTGCGCGACGAACTCGTCCAGCGACAGCTCCGTCCGGAATCCCGGGATCGACTCGAGCTTGTCGAGCGTGCCACCCGTATGACCCAGGCCGCGGCCGCTCATCTTCCCGAACGGGACGCCGCACGCCGCCACGATCGGCCCGACCGCGAGCGACGTCTTGTCACCGACCCCGCCTGTCGAGTGCTTGTCGACGACCTTCCGGCCCAGCTTCGCGCTCAGATCGACGGTCTCTCCGCTCGCGATGAACGCGTTCGTCATCGCGTACGTTTCGCGCTCCGAGAGCCCGCGGAAGAAGACGGCCATGCAGAAGGCGGCCATCTGGTAGTCCGGCACCTCGCCGCGTCCGTAGCCGATCGTCAGCTCGGACAGCTCGGCGTCGGTGAGCTCTCCGCCGTCACGCTTGCGCTGGATGAGCTCGGCAGGACGGATCATCTGGTGGCGACGAACACCGTCGAACAGCGTCGGACGCGAAACGGCAGCTCGTGCGGTGCGAGCCTCTCGGGCGGATCCACCTGCGACATCGACCGCAGGTAGCCCCAGATCGTCTCGTCGTCGTGGATGGTGACCCACCCGTCGGCGTGCCGTGCCTCGACCTTGGAGAACGAGCTGCCGAGCAGCTCGGCGCCGTTCTCGCGCGAGAACGGAATGCCGGTCCACCACCCGCGCTCCCCGGCCAGCTCACGAAGCTCCGCCAGATGGCCGGCTCCGTTCGTCACCGCGACGAGGCGGCCGCCGGGGCGCAACACACGCGCAAGCTCGGCGATCGCGGCCGGGACGTCGCTCGCGTGGTAGAGCATCCAGGCCGCAACCGCGCAGTCGAAGGTGCCGTCCGGGAACTGCAGAGCCTGCACGTCGCCGACGTGTGCATCGAGGCCGCGCGCGCGGGCGAGCTCGACCATTCGCTCCGACTGGTCGACGAACGCGAGCTCCGCGCCGAGCTCTCGAACGACGCGCTCGGCCAGCTCGCCTTCGCCGCCGCCTGCTTCGATCACGCGCTTCGGCGCCACCTCGGCGATCGCCTGAAATGCGAGCTCACGCGCGTCAGGACCTTCCGCGTCGGCGTAGATCGCTTTGCGGGCGCCGAGATTCGCTTCCCCGGCGTACTGTTCGCGCACGAGGACCGGGTCGTTCAGCCGGCTCATGGTTCGAGGATCGGCCTCCCCGGCACGCCGCGCGGCACCGAGCTGGCGCCGAGCCACGCGTTGACGGTGGCACCGACGTCCGCGAACTCGCCTTCCTGGTGGATCCTGCCCGCAGCGTTTCGCCCTTCGACGTACGCGAGCAGCAACGCGTGCTCTCGTGAGTGGTCGGTGGAAGGCGTCGTCGGGTCACATCCGTGATCGGACGTCAGGATCAACAGATCCTTCGGCCGCAGCGCGTCGAGTAGGTCCGGCAGCCGGCGGTCGAAGTCCTGCAGGCAGCGATGGAAGTTGACGGGATCGTTCCGGTGGCCCCAGAGCGAGTCCGTCTCGACGAGGTTCGTGAAGACGAAGCCGTCGTCGATCGTTCGGAGGAGCTCCTCGGTCTTCTGGATTCCCTCGACATTCGACCGAGTCGAAAACTCTTCGTCGATGTCCTGGTGGGCGAAGATGTCGCCGATCTTCCCGACGCCGTACACCTTGTGGCCGGCGGCGCGCACGACGGAGAGGTAATTCGGCCGGCGCGGCTCGAGCGAAAAGTCGTGACGGTTCGTTGTCCGCTCGTAGGAGCCGGGCTCTCCGTTGAAGGGCCGCGCGATCACGCGGCCGACGGCATGCTTGCCCGTCAGGATCTCCCGCGCGACCCGGCAGGCGCTGTAGAGCTCCTCCAGCGGGACCGTCTCCTCGTGCGCGGCGATCTGAAAGACCGAGTCGGCGCTCGTGTAGACGATCCACTTGCCGGTCCGCTGGTGTTCCTCGCCGAGCTCCTGGATGATCTCGGTCCCGCTCGCCGGCTTGTTCCCGAGCACGCCGCGACCGGTGCGGTTCATGAAATCGTCGATCACCTCGTCGGGGAAGCCGTACGGGTAGGTCGGCATCGCCTGCGGAGTGACGATGCCCATCAGTTCCCAGTGGCCCGTCGTCGTGTCCTTCCCTTTCGAGCGCTCGGTGAGCCGCCCGGCGACGGCAGGGGCCCCCGGCTGCGGGGCGCAACCCTCGAGCGGTTCGATGTTCCCGAAGCCGAGCGCTTCGAGCGTCGGCAGGTCGAGGCCCCCGACAGCATGCGCGACATTGGCGAGGGTGTTCGACCCCTCGTCGCCGAAGTCGGCCGCGTCCGGCAACTCGCCCGCTCCGACGGCGTCCAGCACGATGACGCACGCGCGCGGCATGCGGCTATCCTACTTTCGTGGAGAACGTGCTCGGTGTCCTCGGGATCTTGGTGTTCTGCGTGTGCATTGTCGCTCTCGCGGCAGGCGTCACATGGGTCGTGATCAAGGTCAGCCCGTCGCCCGGCGCGAAGAAAGCCTCCGGCTAGACGACTTCGGCAAGCGGTGTGTACTCGAGGTGGTGCGCCTCGGCGACCGCTTCGTAGGTGAGCTTGCCGCCGGTTACATTCACCCCGCGCGCGAGCGCCGGGTCGGCGGCGACGGCCTGACGGAGCCCGCGGTTCGCGATCGCCTCGACGTACGGCAGCGTCGCGTTCGTCAGCGCCTTCGTCGAGGTGATCGGCACCGCGCCCGGCATGTTCGCGACGCAGTAGTGCGTCACGCCGTCGACGACGTACACGGGGTCGGCGTGCGTCGTCGCGTGTGAGGTCTCGAAGCAGCCGCCCTGGTCGATCGCGACGTCGACGACGACCGCGCCGGGCTTCATCCCGGCGATCATCTCGCGGGTCACGAGCTTGGGCGCCACGGCTCCGGGGATCAGTACGGCGCCGATCACGAGGTCTGCCTGCTCGACCGACTCCGCGACCTGCAGGCTCGAGCTCATGAGCAGCGTGACCCGGCCCGAGAGAATCTCCTCGAGGTAGCGCATCCGGTCGAGCGAGCGCTCGAGGATCGTCACGTGCGCGCCGAGTCCGAGTGCGATGACCGCGGCGTTGTATCCGACGACGCCGCCCCCGACGATCACCACGCGGCCCGGAGCCACACCCGGCACGCCGCCGAGCAGCAGTCCGCGGCCCCCGAGCGGCTTCTCCAGGAAATAGGCGCCTGCCTGCGAGGCAAGGCGGCCGGCGACCTCGGACATCGGTGCGAGCAACGGCAGCGCGCGACCGACCTCGACCGTCTCGTACGCGACACCGGTGATGCCGGAATCGAGCAGCGCGCGCGTCAACGGCTCGTCGGCAGCGATGTGAAGATAGGTGAAGAGGATCAAGCCTTCGCGCAGCCGCGGATACTCCGCCGCGATCGGCTCTTTCACCTTCAGCACCATGTCGGAGCCTTCCCAGACGTCGTCGACAGACGTGATCTGCGCGCCGACGCGCATGTAGTCGGAATCCGCGAACGCACTGCCGTCGCCCGCACCCGTCTCGATCGCGACCTGGTGGCCGTGGTTGATGAGTTCCAGCGCGCCCGCGGGCGTCAGGGCGACGCGGTACTCGTCGGACTTGATCTCCTTTGCGACTCCGATGCGCATGGCGCGCGGAAGCCTACAGCGCGGTCGCTTCGTCCAGCAGCGTCAGCGTGACATCGACCATCGCCTCGAGATCGGCGACGGCAATGTGCTCGTCCGGCGTGTGGATCTGCGTCATCCCGTTCGCCAGGTTGACGCATTGCAAGCCGCGTTCGTTGAAGACGTTTGCGTCGGCCGCGCCTCCGGAGAGCTCGTAGGTCACGTTGTGGCCACGCCGCTCGAGCGCGGCCGCGGCCAGCGCGACGGCGCGGTCGTTCCTGGCGAAGCGGTAGCCCTTGTAGCTCTTGCGCATCTTCGTCTCGACGTCGCAATCAGCGAGGCCCGCCGCGAACGTGATTGCGTCCTGCATCTCCTGGACGAGATCAGAGAGCCGGCGCTCGTCGTGCGAGCGCGCCTCGGCGACGAACGTGCACCACTCCGGGACGATGTTGGCGGCCGTCCCGCCGGTGATCGTGCCGACGTTCGCCGTGGAGAGCTCGTCGACGCGTCCGAGCCTCATCTCGGCGATCGCGCGGGCCGCGGCCGCGATCGCGGAGCGACCTTCTTCCGGGTGCATCCCGGAATGGGCTGCGCGGCCGTGGAACGTCACCTCGATCGAGCGCGAGAACGGCGCTCCGAGAATCACCGTGCCGACCGGCGCCGCCTGGTCGTAGACGAAGCCCATCTTCGCTTGGAGTCGCAGGTGGTCGAACGCGTAGGCGCCGACGAGGCCGACCTCTTCCTTCGGCGTGAAGAGCAGCTCGATGCCGGCATGCGGGCGATTCTCGGAGACGGTGCGGCGGACCGCGTCGAGCATCGCGGCGACGGCCGCCTTGTTGTCGGCACCCAGGATCGTGCCTGCCGTGTTACGGACGATGCCGTCCTCGACCGCCGGCTCGATCGGGGCCGTCGGCGGCACGGTGTCGAGGTGCGCGCAGAAGAGCAGCGGCTCGCCCTCGCTCGTCGTCGGCTCGAGCCGGGTGTAGAGGTTGCCCATCGTCGAGCCGGTCTCGGCGGCGGTGTCGTCCTCGTCGACCTCGAGCCCACAATCGCGGAGGTAGCGGGTCACGAGATCGGCGACGCCACGCTCCTCCCCCGGCGGGCTCGGCACCGCGGCGAGCTCGACGAACAGATCCAGCACCTCGGGCGGCACAGATCCTGATCCTACGCACGGGGCGCGTTGCACTTCGGTAACCCGTGTCTGACACCGGTCGTGTCCCGAGCGGACGGTGCGCGGAAACCCGCACGGAGACACGTCAGTCGACCCGCTTCGAGCATCGTCGTTGCACTTCCGTCACGGACCCGTGGCACATTCGTAACCGTGTCTGACACCGGACGTGGCCAAGATGGCGAGATGACCTTGCGGGTGGATCTGAACGCCGACGTCGGCGAAGGGATGCCGGGTGACGCGGCGTTGCTCGCGGTGGTCACGAGTGCGAACATCGCCTGCGGCTTTCACGCCGGCGACGAGGAGACCATGCGCAGGCTGTGCCGGCTCGCGCATGCAAACGGAGTCGCCATCGGAGCGCACGTCGGCTACCGCGACCGCCAGGGGCTCGGACGCAGGCCGCTCGACGTCGCGCCCGCCACCGTCGAGCTGGAGACGGCCGAGCAGATCGCGATCCTGCAGCGCTCGGCACAGGCCGAAGAGGCACGCGTGACCTACGTGAAGCCGCACGGGGCGCTCTACCACCGGGCCGCCGCCGATCGTGCGTGCGCCGATGCGATCTGCCTCGCGGCGAGCAGTGCCGGCGGTGTCACGGCGATGCTCGGTCCCCCCGGTTCCGAGCTGCTCGCCTCGGCGGAGGCAGCCGGGCTCACCGCCGTCGCCGAAGGCTTCGCGGACCGCGGCTACCTGCCGGACGGATCGCTCGTGCCGCGCGACCGGCCGGGCGCCCTGCGGACGGAGGACGAGGCCGCGGCCCAGGCCGTTCTGATCGCCGTGGAAGGAGCAGTCGTCGCCGTTGACGGCCGGCGGCTCGACCTCGCCGTCCGCTCGATTTGCGTCCACAGCGACACGCCCGGCGCCGAGCGGGTCGCCCGCCGGGTCGCCGGGGAGCTGCAGGCAGCCGGGGTCGCATTGGCGCGCTTCGCATGACGCGGATCGAGCTTCGGCCCGCCGGCGATCGAGCCATGATGCTCGATCTGCCCGACGGCACGGCTGCGCGAGTCGCCGGTCTGATCGCGGCCGAGCTTGCCGGGCTCGTCGACGTCGTGCCCGGCCACCGGACGGTGCTCGTCACGTGGGACGTCGAGCCCTCGTCGGAGGACCTGGTCGCGCTGGCGCGAGCGCGCGATCGCGGCCGGCGAGTCGAGCGCGGACGTCCGGCTCCACGAGATCCCCGTGCGCTACGACGGCCGCGACCTCGACACGGTCGCGGAGCTCGCCGGCCTGACCGTCGACGACCTCGTTGCGCGTCACATCGAGACCGAGTACACGGCCGCGTTCCTCGGCTTCGCCCCGGGCTTCGCCTATCTCCTCGGCGGCGACGAGCGGCTGCAGGTTCCTCGCCGTGACGAGCCGAGGCAGCGCGTACCGAGCGGTGCGGTCGCGATCGCCGGCCCGTATTCCGGCATCTATCCGCGCGAGGGGCCGGGCGGCTGGCAGCTGCTCGGAACGACGGAGGCCGTCCTCTTCGATCCGGCGCGCCGTCCTCCCGCGCTGTTCGCCGCCGGCGACCGCGTGCGCTTCGTCGCGACATGATCGAGGTTCTGGCCCCGGGCCTCCTGACGACGATCCAGGATCTCGGCCGTCCGGGGTGGGCGCACACGGGCGTCCCGCCGTCGGGAGCTGCCGATCGACCTTCGCTCGAGCTCGGGAACCGCCTCGTCGGCAACCCGCTCGGCGCGGCCGCGCTCGAAGCGACGCTGATCGGACCGCGCCTGCGCTTCCGGCACGCTGCGCTCGTCGCGCTCACCGGCGCAGTCGGAGAGGTCCGAACCCTGAAGATCGACGCAGGCGACGAGATCGAGGTCGGCCCGCTCGTCGGCGGGGTGCGCGCCTACATCTGCGTGCGCGGCGGCATCGACGTCGAGCCGGTCCTGGGAAGCCGCTCGACAGACCTGCTCACCGGCATCGGCCCACCTCCACTCCAGGCCGGCGACCTGATCGAGATCGGCAGTGAGCCCGCACTGCAGCCCCAGTTGCTATCCGGCCCGGTACCGGCCGGGGACGCCGTGTTGCGCATCGTCCCCGGCCCACGCGAGGACTGGTTCGCCGCCTCCGCGCTCGCCGCTCTGACGGCGACCGAGTGGAACGTGACGCCGGCGTCGAACCGGGTGGGGATCCGTCTCGCCGGCCCGCCGCTCGCGCGCGCGCGCACGGAGGAGCTGCTCTCCGAAGGTCTCGTCACCGGTGCGCTCCAGGTGCCGCCGAACGGACAACCGATCCTGCTGCTGAACGACCATCCGACGACCGGCGGCTACCCGGTGATCGCCGTCGTCGCGAGCGACGACCTCCCTCGCGCCGGGCAGCTCCGCCCAGGCGATCCGGTGCGCTTCAGGCTGTGACGGAACCGACGCCGGCGCGCGAGCGAGCGCGGGCGAGCGCTGCAGTGACGAACTCGCGGAACAGCGGCGCGGGCCTGGTCGGCCGCGACTTGAACTCGGGATGGAACTGCGAGGCGACGAACCACGGATGGTCGGGCAGTTCGACGATCTCGACGAGACGCCCCTCCTGGAACGTGCCGCTGACGACGAGCCCGGCCGTGCTCAGCTGCTGCCGATAGGCGTTGTTGACCTCGTAGCGGTGCCTGTGACGCTCCGAGATGACCGGCTCCTCGGCGTACACCTCGCGCGTCCGCGTCCCTTCCGCAAGCTCGACGGCCTGGGCGCCGAGGCGCATGGTCCCGCCGAGATCCTCGACCTCCTTCTGCTCCGGGAGCAGGTCGATCACCGGATAAGGCGTCTCAGGATCCATCTCGGTCGAGTTCGCCCCTTCGAGCCCGCACACGTGGCGCGCGAACTCGGAAACGGCGACGTGCATGCCGAGGCAGATGCCGAGATACGGGATCTCGTCCTCCCGCGCAACGCGGCAGGCGAGGATCTTGCCCTCCCAGCCGCGCGACCCGAAGCCGCCCGGTACCAGCACGCCGTCGGCGCTCGCCAGCTCGGCGCGGGCCTCGTCGAGCGTCATGTGCTCCGCGTCGACCCAGCGCACGTGAACGCGGCAGCCGCGCGCGATCCCGGCATGCTTGAGCGCCTCGTGCACGGAGAGATAGGCGTCGTGCAGCTGCACGTACTTGCCCGACGAGCGCAATCTCGATCGACTCGTTCCGCTCGCCGATGCGCTCCGTCAGCTCGAGCCATTCCCCGAGCTCGGCGGGCGGCGCGTCGATTCCCAGCTTGCGGCAGACGAGATCGTCGAGTCCCTGTTCCTGCAGCGCGAGCGGAACGAGGTAGACGTCCGCGACGTCGGGATTCGTGATCACGGCGTCGACGTCGACGTCGGCGAACAGGGCGATCTTCTCGCGGATGTCGCGGGCCAGCGGCTCGGTCGACCGGCAGACGAGCACGTCAGGGTGGATACCGATGCGGCGCAGCTCGTTGACCGAATGCTGTGTCGGCTTCGTCTTCAGCTCGCCGGCGGTGTCGATGTACGGGACGAGCGTCACATGCAGGTAGACGACGTTCTCGGGCCCGACTTCGCGCCGGAACTGGCGGATCGCCTCCAGGAACGGCTGCGACTCGATGTCGCCCACGGTCCCGCCGACCTCGGTGATCACGACGTCCGTGTCCGTCGCCTCCGCGACCGAGCGAATGCGCGACTTGATCTCGTTCGTGATGTGCGGGATGACCTGAACGGTCGAGCCGAGGTACTCGCCCTTCCGCTCCTTGCGCAGCACGCGGTCCCACACGCCTCCGGCGGTGTGGTTCGCGGCGCGCGACAGGTTCTCGTCGACGAACCGCTCGTAGTGGCCGATGTCGAGATCGGTCTCGGCGCCGTCCTCGGTGACGAACACCTCGCCGTGCTGGAACGGGCTCATGGTTCCGGGGTCGACGTTCAGGTACGGGTCGAACTTCTGGACCTGCACCTTCAGACCCCGCGCCTTCAGCAGCCGGCCGAGCGATGCGGCGGTGATCCCCTTGCCGAGTGACGAGACGACTCCTCCCGTGACGAACACGTATTTCGTCACTGTCTGCCGCTCGTTTCCCGCGAAGTAGCTCACGGGCTTCGATCGTATCAGCCCCGTCGGGGGACCTTCGGTCAGCGCTCGAGCGAGGCGAGAAAGTCGGAGCCGCCGAGCATGCGTTCGACCTCGTCGCGGCGCTCGAGGTCGTCGAGCTGCTCGATCTGCGTGTGCGTCGGATCGCCGGGGACCTTCTCGACGCGGAAATGCCGGTCGGCCGCGGTCGCGATCTGCGGCAGGTGCGTGATCGTCACGACCTGGGCGCGTTCGGCCAGCCTCGTCAGCGTGCCCGCGACGGCGTGCGCCGTGGTCCCGCCGATCCCCGCGTCGATCTCGTCGAAGACCATCGTCTCGCCGCCCGCAACCGCCGCGATCGCGAGCGCGACCCGCGACAGCTCGCCCCCCGACGCCGTCTCCGCGACGGGGCCGAACGGCAGGCCGGCGTTCGGCCGGATCAGAAAGACGATCTCGTCCGCCCCACTCGGGCCGGGCTCGCGCTCCCCCAGCTCCACCCGGAACTCGCCGTCGCCAAGACCGATCCCGCGGAGCTCGAGCGCCACCGCCGCGGCGAACGGCGCTGCCGCCGCGGTCCGCGCGGCACGCAACTCCGCGTGCAGCCTCGTCACAGCCGCCTCGGCTGCGGCCAGCGCCTCTGCAGCGGCCCGAGCCGGGTCGTGGCCCTCGTCCAGGGCCGCCAGCTCCGCGCGTGCGGCCTCGGCCCGCTCGAGCAGCTCACTGAGCGTCTGGGCGCGATACCGCCGCTTGAGGTCGGCGAGGCCGTCGAGGTCGCTCTCGACCTGCTCCAGCCTCCCGGGCTCTGCCTCGAGCGACGCGAGAAACCCATGGAGCTCGGACGCCGTCTCGCGCAGCTGCAGCTCGGCCTGCCGAAGCGCCTCGCCGGCACCTGCAAGCTCCGGTGCCAGCCGCTCGAGGGGCGCGACCGCACGCTCGGCCGAGCCGACCAGGTCGGCGGCACCCTCCCCGTCCTCCGGCGCGAGGGCTGCGGCCGCCGTCGCGGCCCCTTCGGCCAGCTCCGTCACGTGTCGCAGCCGTTCACGCTCGGCGCGCAGCGTCTCCTCGCGGCCCGGCTCGAGACCCTCCGTATCCGCGGACAGCGCCCTCAGCTCGTCGATCCGGGCGGCGGCCGAGGCAGCATCCCGCGTCAACGCCTCGTGCGCGCGCCGGGCCGCCTGCAGGTCGCGCCAGGCATCGCGCGAAGCGCGTCCGTCAACGCCTGCAAAGGCATCGAGCGTCTCGCGCTGGTAGGCCGGTCGCGAGAGCCGCCGCTGCTCGAACTGGCCGCTCATCGAGATCAGCGCCTCGGCTGCACCGGCGACGTCCTCGCGCGCGGCACTCCGCCCCCACGCGTACGCGCGCGTCCGGCCGTCGGCGAAGATGCGGCGTGCCAGGACGACCCCGTCCTCGCCGTCAGGCCGCAGCTCGGCGAGCGAGCCGAGCGTCTCGTCGTCGGCATCGGCGAACTCGGCCTCGACGTAGGCCTCGTCACCGGCCGCACCGATCAACGCTGCATCGCCGCGGGCGCCGAGGAGCAGGCCGATCGCGCCCGAGAGGATCGTCTTGCCGGCACCGGTCTCGCCGGTGATCGCGTTGAGCCCCGGGGCGAGCTCGAGCGTCGCCTCACGGATCAGGACGAGATTGCTGATCCGCAGGCGTTGGAGCATGGGCGGACTTCTAGCGGAGCACCGGCAGCTTCGCCATGTTGGTGCCGAGCCAGCGCTTCTCGAGTGTGGCGAGCGTCCCGTTCGCCCGCAGATCGGCCAGGGCCCGGTCGACCAGCGCCCGGAGCGGGTTCCCCTTCTCGAATGCGATCCCGTAGCTCTCGGCGAGGCCCAGCCGTCCGACGAGGCGGCCGTACCGGTCGGGGGCCTGCCGGCGAAGGGCGGCGAGCAGCGGGGCGTCGTTCACGACGGCGTCGCAGCGGCGCTGGTACAGCGCGTCGAGCAGGCCCTCCTGCTTGTCGAACAGAAGCACCTTGCGCGTCGGCTTGACGATCGATGTGACCGCGGAGACCGAGGTGGTGCCGCGCTGGGCGCAGAGCTGGAGAGCACGCAAGGCGGACAGCGACTTCGGCTCCGCGACGCCCTCGGCGAGCAGCACGCCCTGGTCGGCGCCGAGATACGGCGTCGAGAAATCGACGTTGGCGCGTCGCGGCGCCGTGATCGAGATCTCGGCGATCGCCAGGTCCCAGGGCTTCGGGCCGGCGGCGTAGAGCCGCGAGAAGACGGGCTCGTGCACGAAGCTGACCCGCGGGATGCCGAGCCGCTTCGCGATCGCGCGCGCCAGGTCGATCTCGAAGCCCCGGGCGAGCACGACCTTCGTTCCCTGAACCGCGCCGACCTGGAAGCCCGGCTCACCGAGGTTGACGCCGACGACCAGCTCGCCGGGCGTCTTCGTCGGCGGCGCGGCGGCGGTGCTCGCTCCGGCGAGGAGCAGCCCGGCCGCGAGCGCCGCGGTCAGCACGCCGCGTTCCTCATGACCGGGCGAGCACGGTCACCCGCGTGCCGATCGGGGTCTGCCTGTACAGCCACTGGGCGTCGAACTGCGGCGTGCGGACGCAGCCGTGCGACGCGGGATACCCCGGGACGTCCGGCGACTCGTGGAAGGCGATCCCGCCGACGAAGTAGCTCGCCCACGGGAGCCAGACCTTGTACGGGACCGACCACGACCGGTCCTCCTTCCGGAACACCGTGTACGACCCCGGCGGCGTCTCGAAGCCGGGAGCGCCCGTCGAGCTCCGAGCACGCGCTCGACGCGTCCGTCCCGGATGAGCAGCGTGAGCTGGCGATCGAGGAGCACCTCGACGCGCGTGCCCGGACCCGGTCGTGAGCGGCGTCGGGCGCATCGGCGGATCGCGAGCGCCTTCAGCGTCGCGGGCCCGGCGGTCCCGTCCCGGCCCAGGCGCGCCCACTTCTGGAACGCGAGCACGGCCGCCTTCGTCTGCTCACCGGCCTTGCCGTCGACACGCTCTGGTCGAGAAAGCCGAGATCGGCGAGCCGTTGCTGCAACGCCCTCGTCTCCTCGGTGGTCGGGCCCGTCGAGCCCGGCGCGGGCGCCCCCGGCGGCGGCAGGGTCGGCCGGAGATCCTTCGCGGTCAGCGGCCGCGACGTCGGGAAGCCCGGGAACAGCCCGAGCGGCACGCCCCCTTTCACGAGGAGGCGCACGTACTTGACGCCGGGCACGGCCGTGAACGAGAGCACGACCTGCGTGAGCCGCGCGTTCAAGGAGTCGGCATTCGTCCCGAGGGCGAACTTCTCGCCGAGGTCGACCGTCACGACGTTGCCCTGCTGGGCGACCGACCGGAGCGGCGTCCCGTCGGGGATCGCGGTCCGCACGTCGCGGCTGCGCTCGGCTGCCGTCGGCCCTTTGAGGAGC
Source organism: uncultured Thermoleophilia bacterium (assembly GCA_963708505.1). Classification (GTDB taxonomy): domain Bacteria; phylum Actinomycetota; class Thermoleophilia; order Gaiellales; family Gaiellaceae; genus PALSA-600. The sequence continues at coordinate 103,625 of CAVPST010000004.1, read as the reverse complement.
GCGGCGGCGACTCCGTCGGCGCCCGAGCCCGTCCTGGAGAAGAGAACGAGCTGCTCGCCCTGGAGGAACGCGACCTTGACCGTCGATGCCTGCGGACGCGGCTGCGCGGCCGCCGGAAACAGCAGCACGAGACCGGCGAGCAGACGCGACGCCGACGCAAGACGCGATGAGCCATCTAGCGGCCGAACGTCGCGGCGTAGCGCGTGAAGAACGTCACCTCGGGCAGGGTTGCGAGCAGGGTCGGCTGGTCGCCGAGGCGGACGACGGCGTGCTCGCCGGTCTCGAGCGTCCCGACCTGCTGACCGTCGACGAGCACAGCCGCGTCACGGGCGCCGTCAGGTTCGTGATCGTCACGTCGGCCCCGCGCGGCACGACCAGCGGCCGGATCACGAGCGCGTGCGGCGCGACGAACGTCAGCACCATCGCGTCGAGCCCCCACACCAGCACCGGCCCGCCGTTCGAGAGGTTGTACGCAGTCGAGCCCGTCGGCGTCGCGCAGATGAGGCCGTCGCACGGCTGTTGGCCGAGCTCCTCCCCGCCGATCGAGTAGCCGAGCTCGATCATCCGCCCGAGCGTGTCGCCGGCGATGACGACGTCGTTGACCGCGACGCGTCGTCGACCCGTCCACGTCGACCTCGAGCGTCGCCAGCTCGACCGTTCGTACTCGCCGCGAAACACGCGCTCGAGCCCGCCTCGAGACCGTCGGCCGTGATCGCCGTCAGGAACCCGACCCGGCCGTAGTTGACGCCGATCACCGGGACGCGCGTGCCGAGGAACCGCTTCGAGCGCGCCCAGCATCGTCCCGTCGCCGCCGAGGACGACCGCGAGGTCTGCGTCGTCGCCGTCGACGACCTCGACTCCGAGCTTGCGCCGCGACCGCGCGCGACGCCGCGCGAGGCGCTCTCGTCGACGTTGTCGCGGCCGTGCGTGATGACCGCGACACGCTCAACCGACGGCATCGGCGATCCACTGTCGAGCTCGGCCGGGAGCTCGGCGCTCGGGTCGGTGGACGAGGTGGAGGACGTACTCATGGTTTCCCTTCGGGCCGGGAAGCCCCGAGTCTACGACCCCGCGCGGCTCGGCCCCCGCAGCGAGCAGCGCCTCCGCCACCTCGCGGACGACGCGCCGCCGGACCGCCGGATCGCGAACGACGCCCCGCGGAGCCTCGGCCCGGCCCGCCTCGAACTGCGGCTTGACGAGCACGAGCGCCTGCCAGCCCGGCGCGGCGAGCCGCAGCGCGGGCGGCAGCGCGAGCTTGACGGAGATGAACGAGACGTCGCACGTGACGAGCTGCGGGCGCATACGGCAGCTCCGTGAGCGAGCGGGCGTTCGACGCGCTCGAGGACGGTCACGCGCGGATCGTCCCGGATCTTCGAATGCAGCTGGCCGTAGCCGACGTCGAGCGCGATCACGCGCGCGGCGCCGCGCTGGAGCAGCACGTCGGTGAACCCGCCGGTCGACGCGCCGACGTCGAGGCAGTCGAGCCCGGCGACGTCGAGACCGAACGCGTCGAGCGCATTCGCGAGCTTGTGCCCGGCACGCGAGACGTACGGCGGCGGCGCCTCGACCTCGAGCGGCGCGTCCTCGTGCACCTGCTCGCCGGGCTTCGAGTGGCCCGGCACGAGCCCGGCCATCACGAGCGCCTGGGCCTGCGCGCGCGACTCGGCGAGGCCGCGCTCGACGAGCAGCACGTCGAGCCGCTTGCTGAGGCGCCGTCGTCACGCCGTCGCGCGACGGCGAGCCCGGCGACGATCTCGGCGAGCACCGCGGTGTCCGCCGTCAATCGCCGCGAGCCGCGCCTGCGCCCGCTCGGCCGCCTCGTCGGCGAGGCGGCGGGTCGCCGTCCTCGCCGACGTCGAGCACCGAGCCGTCGCCGTCGAGCAGGTCGTCGACGAGCTGGAACAGCAGCGCCGAGCTCGGCGCGCGAACGCGCGCCACGGCGCTGCTCGCCGGCCGGCACCTCGGCCGCGTGCAGGCCGCACATCGACCGAGGCCTCGAACAGCGCACCGGTCTTCAGCCGGTTGCACGCTGCTCGAGGTCGCGCTGCCGCCTTCGAGATCGAGCTGCTGGCCGCCGATCATCGCCGAGCGTCGCCGTCGACGAGCTCGCGCGCGACCGCCCGGTCGGATACGCGAGCGCGAGCCGCAACGCCTCGCCGAGCAGCGCGTCGCCGGCCAGGATCGCCGTCGCCTCGCCGTACTCGCGCCCACATCGACGGCACGGCCGCGCCGCTCGGCGTCGTCGTCGAGCGCCGGCAGATCGTCGTGGACGAGCGAGAACGTGTGCACGAGCTCGACCGCGGCCGCCGCCGGCAGAAGCTCTCGACGCGCGCGCCGACCGCGTCGCCGGTCGCGAGGCAGAGCACCGGCCGGATCCGCTTGCCGCCGCCCGCGAGCGCGTAGCGCATCGAGCTCGGCGAGCGTGCCGAGCTCCGGCGTCGAGCGCGAGCTCTGCGAGGTAGCCCTCGACGAGCGCGCGCAGCTCGTCAGGCCTCTGCAACATCCGGCGGCGCCGCCGCCTCGGTCTCGGCCGCGCGCTTCGCGCGCTGCAGCTCGGCCTCGACCTCCTTCGCGAGCTCGGCGAGCTCCTGCAGGATCTCGATCGCCTGGTCGGGATCGTCGGTCTCGTCGAGCAGCGCGCGCGCACCGACTCGAGCCGCGCCAGCAGATCCTCTACCTTCGTCAAGCGATTCCTCCGTCGTCACGCTGCCTCCTCCCGTTGGATTTGCCCAAGAATGCCGTTCACCAGCCTGGCGCCGTCGTCGGACGCGTACCGCTTCACGAACGCGACCGCCTCGTTGATCGCGACCTGGACCGGGACCTCCCGCGGTCTCGAGCTCGTGCACCGCGACGCGCAGCGCGCTCCGCTCGACGGCGCCCAGCCGGTCGGCCGTCCAGCCTTCCGAGCGGCGGTGATGCGCGCGTCGAGCTCGTCCGCCCGCGCAGCGACGGCCTCGGCCACGCCGCGCGCCCACGGGTCGATCTCGCCGTCGTACTGCGAGCCGATCGGCTGCCCGGAGAGATCCCACTGGTAGAGCAGGAAGAGCGCCTGCCGGCGCGCCTGGCGGCGCGAGAGCGTCACGCGCGCGCCTCGCGATCTCCTCGAGCGTCGACGTCGAGTACTCGCCGCTCCGGAACGGCTCGCTCGCCAGCACCTCGAGCGCGAGATCGCGCGTCGTCGGGACGCCCTCGATCGTCGTCTCGCGCAGCGCGCGCTCGGCGCGCGCGATCGCGGAGGGCCGGTCGGAGTCCCAGACGATGAGCTTGGCGACGAGCGAGTCGTAGTACGGCGGGATCGACGCGCCGCCTCGACGAACGTGTCGATGCGCACGCCCGGGCCCTGCGGCGGCCTGGAACCGCGCGATCCGCCCGGGCGACGGCAGGAAGTCGTGCTCGGGATCCTCGGCGTTCAGCCGGATCTCGATCGCGTGGCCGCGCCGCGGCGCGCGCCCGGTCACCGACGAGCGGCTCGCCGGCAGCGACGCGCAGCTGCTCGCGGACGAGGTCGATCCCGGTGCACGAGCTCGGTCACCGGATGCTCGACCTGGAGGCGCGCGTTCAGCTCGATGAAGTAGAAGCTGCCGTCCGGGCCGAGCAGGAACTCGAACGTGCCGGCGTTGCGGTAGCCGACCGCGCGGCACGCGCGCTCGGCGGCGGCCTCCATCTCCTCGCGCGCCTCGGGCGTGAGCGCGGCCGACGGCGACTCCTCGATCAGCTTCTGGTGGCGCCGCTGGATCGAGCACTCGCGCTCGCCGAGCGTGAGGACGTTGCCCGAAGTCGTCGCAGAGCACCTGGATCTCGACGTGGCGCGCCGGGACGAGCGCCTTCTCGACGTAGAGCGTCGCGTCGCCGAACGCCGCCTCCGCCTCGGACGCCGCGGTGCGCGAACGCGTCCTCGAGCTCGTCCGGCGCCTGCGACGAGCCGCATCCCCTTGCCGCCGCCGCCCGCGCTCGCCTTGAGCAGGATCGGGATAGCCGAGCTCGCCGGCCGCGTCGCGCGCCTCGCCGAGCGTCGTCGCGCCGTCGTCGCCGGGCACGGTCGGCACGTCGGCGGCGCGCATCGCCTGCTTCGCGCGCGATCTTGTCGCCCATCGTCGCCATCACGTCCGCGGGCGGGCCGACGAAGACGAGGTCGTTGTCGACGCACGCCTCGACGAACGCGGGGTTCTCGGCGAGGAAGCCGTAGCCGGGATGCACCGCCTCGCAGCCGGTCGTCTCCGCGGCCGCGACGATGCTCGGGATGCGCAGGTAGCTCTCGCGCGGCCGACGGCGGCCCGATGCAGACCGCGTGGTCGGCCATCCGCACGTGCAGCGAGCTCGCGGTCGGCGGTCGAGTAGACCGCGACCGCCTCGACGCCGAGCTCGTGCAGCGCGCGGATCACCCGGACCGCGATCTCGCCCCGGTTCGCGACGAGGACTCGCGAGAACATCAGGCGACCTAGACCGCGTCGAGCGGGCGGCCGTTGATCGGCTCGAGCTCGAAGAGGAGCTGGCCGTACTCGACCGGCTCGGCCGCTCTCGACGTGGATCCGCGCGCACGATCGCCTCGACCTCGGCCTTCACCTCGTTCATCAGCTTCATCGCCTCGAGGATGCAGAGCGTCTGGCCCGGCTGCGACCGCGTCGCCCTCCTCGACGAACGGCGGCGAGCCGGGCGCCGGCGCGCGGTAGAACGTGCCGACCATCGGGCTCTCGACGCGGACGAGCGTGTCGTCGCGCGGCGCGACGGCGCGTCGGCCGGCTCCTCGCTCGACACGGTCGGAGCGGCGCGGCGGCGGCTGCCGCGGCGAGCCGGCTCGGCCGTGCGGCGCACGCTGACGCGCATGCCGTCCTCCTCGATCGTGATCTCGCCGATGCCGGTCTCCTGGACGATCCGGACGACCTCGCGGATCCGCTCTGCGCGCTCCTGGTCGACGCCCGACGGCCGCGAGCGACTCCTCGCCGCCCGACGCGCTCGCGGATCGCGCGCAGCAGCGGCTCGGCCTCCTCGCCGAAGAGCGCGAGCAGCAGCAGCTCCTCCTCGCTCGCCGCGAGCCCGCCGGCCTCGTCGCGGAGCGTGTCGAGGTCGACTCGGCGCGTCGTCGGCGCTCGTCGCCGTAGTGCTCGACGGCGCGCACCAGCGCGGCGTCGATCGGGCCCGGCGTGCGGCCGAACGCGCCCGTCGACGAGGTCGCGCAGCTCGTCGACCATCGTCCAGTAGCGGTTCGCGGACAGGACGTTGAGGAGCGCCTGCGAGGCGACGATCTGCCCGATCGGCGCCGCGAGCGGCGGCGAGCCGACCTCGTCGCGCACCCGGTCGACCTCGTCGAGCACCTCGTCGAGCCGGTCGCCGGCGGCCTGCGCGCGCAGCTGCACGTCGAGCGCCGCGACGAGCCCGACCGGAAGCTTGTGCTGCGCCGCGCGCACGGCGATGCGCGGCGCGAGCGGCGAGACGGGCTCGTCGCCGATGTGCTCGTCGACCAGCTCGGTCGCGCCCCAGAGCTGCTGCATGTCGATGCCGGTCTCCATCCCGAGCCCGGCGAGCGCCTGCGCGGCCGACTCGGCCGAGACGCGGTGCATCGCCAGCGCGACCGGGTAGACGCGCGGTCGCGATCAGGTCGGCGCCGGCACGCGCCGCTTCGAGCGCCGCAGCGAGCGCATTGCCGCCGGCGCCCTGGCAGTAGAGGCCGACCGGCAGGCCCGAGACCTCGCGCAGCTCGGCGACGAGCTCGCCGGCGCGGTGCGGCTGCAGGAGCGCGGCGGGGTCGTGCAGCAGGATGCGCGTGGCGCCGAGCTCGGGCAGTCGCGTCGCCGCCTCGACGAGCGCCTCGTGCCTGCCGCTGCCGTACAGCAGCCCGGCTCGAACTCGCGGCCGGCCTCGACGATCGCCTCGGCGGCCTCGCGCAGGTTGTCGACGTCGTTCAGCGGGTCGTGCAGGCGAAAGACGTCGATGCCGCTCTCGGCGGCGCACGCGACGAACCGCCGCGCGAAGTCGCCGCGCACGGGGCGCGAGCCGACGAGGAACCGGCCGCGCACGGCCAGTGCCAGCGGCGTCGTCGTCCGGCCTTCAGCGCGCGGATGCGCTCCCACGGGCTCTCGACGCCGCGGCGCACGGCGCGTCGAAGACGCCGCCGCCCGAGACCTCGAGGTAGGCGAATCCGGCCTGGTCGAGGATCTCCGCGAGCCGCAGGACATCGGCCGTCGGCATGCGTCCGGCCAGCGGCTCCTGGGTGAGAACGCGAATAGAGGTGTCGACAAGGCGCGGCATGGCGGGGGAGCCTTACCGCGGCCTCTCGCGACCCCGACCGCTCAGGAGCGGCTGAGCGAGGCTGCGAGCGCGTTCAACTGCGAGGTCAGTTCGTCGTGCTCGGCGGAGAGCGTCGCAACCTGCCGCTCGGCCATCCTGTTCGGAAAGAACGCGAGCCGCTCCTTCGCCAGCTCGAGCCTCGCGACCAGGTCGCGCTCGCGATGATGGAGATGAGCGAGCCTGCCGGGCGTGTTCTTCTCAGGCTCGGTCACCGGACGACGAGGTAGATCAGCGCCGTCGCCACGATGGGCACGAACCACCAGCGCTGAATCGTCCGGGCAACGCGGTACGGCAGGCGCTGACTTCGCCGCACGCGCACCGCGTAGTGATGAAGACCGTGAACTCGCACCTCCCCGACCACCATCGTCGCGCCGCACGCGAGCGAATTCAAGTGCCCGGGCGCGGTTACTTCCGCGACCACCGCAGAGCCAGAACGAGGATCACGCCGGCTCGGCGCATCCGCGACCTCCCGCCTCGAATGCTACGCCGTCGGCTCAGGCTCTTTGGATGTAGCGCTTATCGCGGGAACCGTGCAGGGTAGGCGTTCCCGCGAATTTTCTACTGGAACTTTCTCCTGGCGGGTTTCCCGCGCGGATCAGCGGGCATGAATCCGGGGGTCCGGTTGCCGCGAAACCGCCCGCCGCAACGAGGTTGGGTTCGCGCGTCGGACATGACCAGAGCGACAGGCGTCCGCGACGGTTGACCGCCACGCGGGCGCCCGTCCGTCAACTCAGCCGATCGGGGTGATGAAGGACCGAGTAACGAATGGCGAACGTCGCACGAGGCGACGCGGCGCGTCAATGGATCTAGATGGACCGGCTCGCCTGTCGACGGAAGAGCTCGGTCAGAGCCGCATCGTCGACTGCCATTTTCTCCGCCGCCGCCTCCGCCTCAGCTTGCTGTCGCTCTAGCTCGAAACGAGCTTTGGTCGCGTCCCGATTTGCCTGCTCGACCCAGCCGGCCAGCAGTTCCCGGATCGTCTCGGCATTGGCTTGAGTGATCCCGCCGACCTGGAACTCGCCGTTTGCCGGCATCTGCGTCACCAGCCACCAGCCTCCTCCTACGGAGAGGTCACGGTCACGGGTACCAGGCGGTCAACCAGAAGTGATCCGGTGCCCGATCAAGCCGGACGGTGAGGATCCCGTCGCTGACGTCTGCCCCGTCCCAATGGAGGCTATGGCTGTAGCTGTATTCAGGCACGAGCGGAATTGTAGTTCGACATAGGATCAGCGCCAGCGCAACAAGTCCCGCTCGACCAGCCATTGGCGGGCCTTTCGCGCAGAACCTTCGCCCACGGTCATTCGACCGAAAAAGGCCGGCTGGAGCGGTTCGACCTCGAGCGGCGTCCTACGGTCGCGTGGCCGAGTTCGTCCCGCCCGACTTCGACGTCCCGCTCGGTCTCGAGACTTCCGAGTTCGTCCTCGAGCCGCTCGGCCCTGAGCACAACGAGAAGGACTACGACGCCTGGACGTCGTCGATGGAGCACATCGCAGCGACGCCGGGATATCCCGACGGCACCTGGCCACGCGAGATGACGCGGGACGAGAACCGCGCGGATCTGCAGCGCCACGCCGACGACTTCCGCACCCGGAAGGGGTTCACGTACACGGTGCTCGATCCGGCCAGCCGCGACGTGCTCGGGTGCGTCTACATCTACCCGCTGCGCGACAGCGACTACGACGCCTGCGCGCTCTCCTGGGTGCGGAAGAGCCACGCGCACCTGGACACCCCGCTTTGGCGCACCGTGAGTGAGTGGCTCGAATCGGACTGGCCATTCGCCACCGTGGAATACGCGCCGCGCGCGTAGACGTCCTCTGTTCGTGCCTTACCTAGGCTCGTTGGATGTAGCGCTTCTCGCGCGGGTCGACCTTGATCTTGTCGCCCACGTTCACGAACAGCGGAACCTGCACGACCGCACCCGTCTCGAGAGTCGCGGGCTTCGACACGTTCGAGACGGTGTCGCCCTTCACCCCGGGCTCGGTGTCGGTCACCTCGAGCACGACCGAAGCAGGCAGCTCGACGCCTGACGGCGTTCCGCCCACGAACATCACCTGAACCGACGAGGAGGGCTGCATGAACGGCAGCTCGTCCTCGAGATCGGCGTGCGGAAGCGACAGCTGCTCGTAGGTCGATTCGTCCATGAAGACGACTTCGTCCCCCGAGTCGTACAGGTACTGCATGTTCTTCTGCTCGGTGCGGACGCGCGCGAATTTCTCGCCGGCCCGGAACGTCTTGTCGACGACCGAGCCGCTCGTCAGCGACTTGAGCTTCGTGCGGACGAAGGCGCCGCCCTTGCCGGGCTTGACGTGCTGGAACTCGACGATGCGCCACGTCTGGCCCTCGAGCTCGATGTGCATTCCGTTTCGGAACTGGTTGGTGGAGACGACCTCGGCCACGGCGCGGCAGGGTACCTAACGCACTTCGATCAGCTGTTTGGGGAACGACGTCAGCACCTCGATGCCGTCATCGCGGACGACTGCGAGATCCTCGATTCGCACGCCGCCGAGACCTTCGAGATAGATCCCCGGCTCGATGGTGACGATGTGGCCGGCCACGAGGGTGTCCGTCGACTCGGACGACAGGCGCGGCGCCTCGTGCACCATCAGGCCGACGCCGTGGCCGAGCCCGTGGCCGAAGTTCTCGCCGAACCCGGCGTCGGTGATCGGCCCGCGCGCGAGCGCGTCGGCCTCGACCCCCGTCAGGCCGGCTCGGATGCCGTCGCACGCGAGCTGCTGGGCCTCGAGGCAGACGTCGTAGGCACGGCGGAGCTCCCCGGACACCGACCCCGTAGCGAACGTGCGCGTGCAGTCGCTGCAATAGCCGTCGAAGCGAACACCCCAGTCGACGGTCACGAGCGTGTTCGTGTCCACGATCCGGTCCGTCGGCCGGGCGTGCGGCCGCGCACCGTTCGGCCCCGAGGCGACGATCGACTCGAATGACAGCTCGTCGGCGCCGTGTGCGTGGAGCAGCTCGTGCAGTCGCCACGCGAGCTCCCGCTCGCTCCGGCCGATCCACGTCTCGGCGGTCAGCGCTTCGAGACCCCGGTCGGCGATCTTCGCGGCGCGGCCGAGCTTCGCGACCTCTTCGGCGTCCTTGACGGCCCGCAGGCGATCGACGATCCCGCTCGTCGGCTGGAGCTTCGCCTCACCGGCCGTCAGCCGCTGCCATTCCACGTACGGGAGCACGTCGGCCTCGAACTGGACCGTGCCCTTCAGCCGAGGCCCGAGGTCGACCATGACCGCGCGCTTCGTCATCTCCACCTCGACTCCGGGCACTTCGCGCGCGACCTCGAGGTACCGGAAGTCCGTGTACAGCGTCGTCTCTCCGCCCGGCCGAACGAGCAAGGCGGCGTTCGAGCTGTCGAACCCCGTGAGGTACAGGATGTTGACGAGGTTCGTGACCAGGAGCGGCTCCTCGAGCTCACCGCCGAGCTGCGCCAACCGTTCGCTCATGCTGTTGCCTCCTTCCCGGCGAGGAACTCGAGCGCCTCGCGATAGCCGTCCGGCCCCTTGCCGATCACGCGGTGGGCGGCGAGCTCTGCGACGACGCTGTGCCGCCGCCATTCCTCGCGCTCCTCGATGTTCGACAGATGCACCTCGACGATCGGCACCGAGAGCACCTCGAGTGCGTCGCGGATCGCGTAGCTGTAGTGGCTCCAGGCGCCGGGGTTCACGATCACACCGTCGATGTCGTCGTAGGCGTCGTGGATCCAGCCGATGTACTCGCCTTCGCTGTTCGTCTGCCTGCAGCGCGCCGTGATGTCGAGGGCGTGGGCCCACTGGTAGATCTTCGTCTCGAGCTCGTTGATGCTCAGGCCGCCGTAGATGCGCGGATCGCGCCGCCCGAGCGTGTCGAGGTTGACGCCGTTCAGGACGAGCACCTGGGTCATGCGATGAGCGTATCCAGTGCGGCTCGAACGTCCTCGGGCGGCCGCGCGTCGACGTACGGGCCGTCGTCGCCCAGGAGGACGAGGTTGATCTCGCCGCCGCTCCGCTTCTTGTCGCGGAGCAGGGCCTCCCAGGCCCGGTCGCGGTCGACCGAGACCGGCTGCGGGTCGAGCGCGTCGACGACGGGCGCGACGTCGCGCCCGCTCAGCCGGAGCGCCGCGAGCAACCCGAGCGCGACAGCCTCGCCGTGCGGGAGCTCGTAGCCGGCGGCCGCCTCGAGCGCGTGCGCGAACGTGTGGCCGAGGTTGAGCCAGCGCCGCGGCCCGTGATCGTGCGGGTCGCGCAGGCAGATGCCTGCCTTGTACGCGGCGGCGCCCCGGACATCCAGCGGGCGACCGGCGAGAAGCTCCGTCTTGATGCGCTCGGCCTCGCCCTGACGCCGCTCCCGCTCGGGCAGCGTCGCGAGCAGCGCTTCGTCGATCACGACCCGCACCGGCCAGTGAAACGCGCCGACGAGGTTCTTGCCCTGCGGAATGTCGATCGCCGTCTTGCCGCCGATCCCCGCGTCGACCTGCCCGACGAGCGTCGTCGGCACCGCGACCCATGGGACGCCGCGGAGGTAGGTCGCTGCTGCGAACCCGGCCAGGTCGGTCGTCGCACCGCCGCCGAGCGCGACGATCGTCCCGGCGCGGTCGAGGCGCAGCTCACCCCAGAGTCGTTCGAGCACGGACAGCTGCTTCGCGGCCTCGCCCGGCGGGAGATCGTGCGCGGAGACGAGTCTGTCGCCGAGGGCGTTCTGCGCCGCGGGGCCGAGGATGCCCATCACCGTCGAGTCGGCGACGAGGGCGACCGGGCCGTCCCCCGGCACGAGCTCTCCCAGGCGCTCGAGCACACCGGTCTCGTGGTGGACGCCTGCCGCCGCCAGCACTGCGCCGTCGACGTCCCCGCTGCGGACGGTCGCGTCGGCCGTCTCGTGGTAGAGCGGCTCCCGTTCTGCGTACAGAGCGCGAAACTGCTCTTCGTTCTGCGCCAGAGGCCGGTCGCTCCCCGCGCAGCGCTCCCATGCCGTCGACACGTCGACGTCGAGCAGGACCGTGAACGCGCAGGCGTCGAGCTCGTCGCGGACGGACGGGCTCTTGACCGCGCCGCCACCGAGATCGAGCACCGACAGCTCCCGGCGCTTCAGGGCGTCGAGGACCCGCTTCGCTTCCTGCAGGCGAAACGCCTGCTCGCCCTGCGTGCCGAAGATCGTCCCGACCGCGAGCGATGCATCGATCTCCACCGACCTGCGCCCGAGCCTCGCGCCGAGCTCGGGGGCAATCGTCGTCTTGCCCGCGCCCATGAAGCCGATCAGCGCGAGATGGCGCGCAAGCGCGTTTGGAGCCCTCACCATTCGATGCGAGCGAGATAGGCGCCGTGCGCCGCGACGAGGTCGCCGATCGCGTCGCCGCCGAACTTCTCGTGCGAGGCAACGGCGAGCTCCCACGCGACGGCCGCCTCCGCAACGACCGCCAGCGCCTCGACGGCCGCCACGTCCGAGCGCTCGACGAGCGCTGCGGCCTCCTCGCCCGTCGCGAGATCGACCGAGCGGAGCGGCTTCATCAGCGTCGGCAGCGGTTTCATCGCCGCACGGACGACGATCTCCTCGCCGTTCGACACGCCGCCCTCGATCCCACCCGCATGGTTCGTGTCACGGCGGCGGTCGGGGCGGATCTCGTCGTGCGCCTGGGAGCCGCGGAGGCCCGCGACGGCGAAACCGTCGCCGATCTCGACGCCCTTGACGGCCTGGATGCCCATCAGCGCGGCCGCGAGACGCGCATCCAGCCGGTCCTCTTTCGCCGCGTAGCTGCCGAGGCCGGGCGGCGCTCCCGTTGCGCGGACCTCGACGACCCCGCCGACCGTGTCGCGCTCCGACCGTGCCTCGTCGACGGCCCGGCGCAGCGCCTCCTCGTCGAGAGGCTCGCCCCTGACCGCGATCCCGATCGTGGCGAGCAGCGCCTTCGCGACCGCGCCCGCCGCAACGTGGACCGCGGTATGGCGGGCCGAGGCGCGCTCGAGAGCGTTGCGCACGTCGTCGTGGCCGTACTTGAGGACGCCTGCAAGATCCGCATGCCCCGGACGCGGCAGCGTCACCGGCTTCGCGCCCTTCCCGGCGGCGTCCCCTTCGGGCGGCCAGGGGCTCATCCCCCACGTCCAGTTCTTGTGGTCGACGTTCCGGACGACCAGGGCGAGCGGCGTGCCGAGCGTTCGCCCGTGCCGGAGGCCTGCCAGGACCTCGACGCGGTCCTGCTCGATCTGCTGGCGGGGCGAGCGGCCGTAGCCCTCCTGGCGACGCTTCAGATCGGCGTCGATCGCAGCGCGATCGAGCTCGAGCCCGGCGGGCAGTCCCGTCAGGATCGCCACGAGGGCGGGCCCATGCGATTCACCGGCGGTGGAAAGGCGAAGCGTCATGCCGCCAAGCCTAGAGTTGCGGATCGATGGCCGTCGCCCTTCAGATCGCCGCGAGCGGCCTTGCAGCGGGCTCGGTCTACGGGCTCGTCGGTGTCGGTAACTCGCTCGTCTTCCGGCTCACGGGTGTCGTCAACCTCGCCTACGGCGAGCTGATCGCGCTCGGTGTCTTCACGACGCTCCTCGTCGCAGCAGGCTCAGGGCCGGTGTCGCAGACGAGCGTCGGGGGTGCGAGGTTCCTGCTCGCGCTCGTCGTCGGCCTCGTCGTCACCGCAGCGGCGAGCGCCGGGTCGTACTTCCTGGCGATCGAGCCCTACCGTGCCCGCGGCTCGACTATCGGCTGGGTGGCGGCGTCGCTCGCCGTCGCGTTCGTGATCCGAACGGCGCTCGTCGCGTTCTTCGATCGCGCGGCCTACGTCTTCCCCGACCCGCTGCCATTCCACCGGTTGGGGAACGACGGCTTCTGGCACGTCGGCGGCGCGACGATCCAGGCCCGCTCGCTGTTCGTCGCAGCGGCGGCGTTCCTCCTGGCCGCCGGGGCAGCAGCCCTGCTGCAGCGCACGCGCTTCGGGCGGGCGCTCGAGGCGATCTCGCAGGACTTCGACGCGGCCGTCCTCGTCGGCCTGCCGGTCGGGCGTCTCGTCGGGATCGCATTCGCCCTGGCGGGCGCCTCGGCGAGCCTGGCCGCCGTCCTGGCGGCGCCGTCCGGCGCATTCGACCCGGACGCTGCCGCGCGGTACGGGCTGTACGGCCTCCTGGCGGCTGTCGTCGTCTGGTTCGATCCGCGCCGCGCCTTCTTCGCCGGGGTCGCGCTCGGCCTCCTGCAGGCGACGGTCACCTCGACGCACTGGGGCGGCGGCCCGGCGTACCGCGACGTCCTGCCGCTTCTGGTCGGACTGATCGTTCTCGCGATTCGCACGCGTGCGCCGGCCGAGGCCGCCGAATGAGCCGCTCGACCGTCGCGGTGGCGGCCTTCGCGGTCGCCGCCCTCGTCCCGCTCGTCGTCGGCGACGCCCGGACCGCGGATCTGGCCGGGGGGCTGTACCTCGCCTGCGCCGCCGTCGGGCTCGCGCTCGTCGTCGGTGTCGCGGGCCTGCCTTCGCTTGCCCAGGGCGCCTTCGTGGCGGTCGGAGCCGTCGCCGGAGCGCACCTGCTCGCGCACGGCGCGCCGACGCTCGTCGCAGCAGTGGGCGGCGGGCTCGCCGGGGGCCTCGCGGGCGCCGTGACGGGCGCCGCCTTCGTTCGCCTGCCCCGGGCGGGCTTTGCCGCCGCGACCTGGATCGTCGCCTGGCTGATGGCGTTCGCCACGCAGTCGATCGGCTGGGTGCTCGGCGGCTCGCAGGGGATCGTCGTGCAGGGCGGCCCCTCCCCGACCGATCACTACGAGCTCGCGCTCGCGCTGACGGCACTCGCCGCCGCCGGCTACCTCGTGCTCGCTCGAGCCACGTTCGGACTGCGCCTCGCAGCCGCACGCGAGCGCGAGGCCGCCGCACGGACGCTGCGGGTACCGGTCGTCCGGCTGCGCGTGCTTGCGATGAGTGCGTCGGGCGTGCCGGCCGGCGTGACAGGTGCGCTCGGCGTCCAACTCGCGGGCGTTGCCGATCCGACCCTGTACAGCCCGTACCTGTCGTTCAAGCTCCTGGTGGTCGTGCTCCTGGGCGGGGCGTTGGCGCCGCTCGGCGCGCCTGCAGGCGTCCTCGTCCTGGGCGCCCTCTCGGTGGTCGCCGACGCGATCACGTCCCTCGAGCACGTCGCTGCCTCCCGGTCACACGCGTTGCTCGCCGCGATCCTGCTGCTGGGCGTCGTCTCGCTCGGCTGGAACGGGCTCGTGCGGCCGGTGCGCACCCGGCGGCGCGGCGCGGGAGCACCGCCTGCCGAGACGTTCGCCGGGGCGCTGTCCGCGAACGGCCTGTCGAAGCGCTACGGAGAGCTCGCTGCGGCCGACGAGGTGTCGCTCGACGGTCGCTGCCGGGACGGTCACCGCCGTGATCGGCCCGAACGGCTCGGGCAAGACGACGGTCCTCCGTCTGCTCGCGGGTACGACCCCGCCCGACGAGGGCAGGATCGCCGTCACGGGCGGCGTCACCCGCACGCTCCAGGCGACGTCGGTCTTCCCGCCGCTGACGGCCCTCGAGCACGTGCTCGTCGGATCGGCCGGCCGCCGCCGCCGCGACGGGTTCATCCGAACGCTCGCTGCGACGCCTCAGGCGAGACGCGAGGACGCGGAGTTCGTCGGGGAGGCCGGCGCGTTGCTCGCACGGTTCGGGCTCACGCCGGGCACCGCCGCACGCGAGCTTCCGGCCTCCGACCAGCGCCTGCTGATGCTGGCGGCAGCGGCGGCGACAGGCGCGGCTGTCCTGCTCGTCGACGAGCCGACTGCCGGCCTCTCAGCCGCCGAAGTCAGCCCGTGCGACGAGCCTGCTGCGAGCCCTGCGCGACGAAGGCAGAGCGCTCGTGGTCGTCGAGCACAACCTCTCGGTCGTCAGCGAGCTCGCGGATCGCGTCGTCGTGCTCGACGCCGGCCGGGTGATCGCCGACGGGACGCCCCAGGAGATCGCCGCCGACGAGCGCGTCCGCGCCGCGTACTTCGGAGGAGGCGCTCTACAGTGGTCGCCGCCGTGATTCGCCTCCTGCCGCTCCTCCTCGCCCTGGCGGTCCTCGCCGGCTGCGGCGGCAGCACGGCACCGCGGAAATCGCTCACCGTCGTCGTCAACGCCCCGTTCACGCGCACCCCGTACCTGGGGCGGTCGATCGAGAACGGTGCCCGGCTGGCTGCGAGCGAGGTCAATGCCGCCGGGATCCGCGTCGGGGGCAAGCGCTACAACCTCCGGATCGAGACGATGGACACAGGGCTCTCACCGGCCCGTGCGGTGGCGAACGTACGACGGGCGGTCGCCCGTCATGCCGTCGCCATCGTCGACGAAGGCACCGGGATCGACGCGTCGTGGCGTCTCGCAGCACGCGCCGGTGTCCCCATCGGCGTCGTCTTCGAAGGCGGCGGGAACGTCATCGACCCGCAGACGCGCCGCAACGTGTTCCGGGTCGCACCGACCGACCATGGCATCGCCTTCAGGCTGGCCGAGTACCTCGTGCCGAAGGGGCTGAAGCTCGCCATCATCCACGACGACTCGGACTACGGCGCTGCCGGCGAACAGGCGCTCAAGAGCGCGTTCTCGGGGAACCGATCCTCGATCGTGAGCGACTTGACCGTGCCGTCCGACGCACTCGACCTTTCCCCGCAACTCCTTCGCGCGCGGCAAGCCGGCGCGACGGGCGTACTCGTCTGGGGTCGGCCCGCGACGATCGCCGCCGCGATCACGGCCGCCCGCACTGCGGGCTGGTCGGTCCCGTTCTACACACCGCCGACCGGCGCCGACCCGTTCGTCAGGCAACAGCTCGCCGATCATCCCGCGTGGGTCGACGGGCTCACATTCGCGAGCGGCCGGCTGACAGCCGAAGTCGGCACGGGGCCGTTCCAGGCGTTCGAGCAGCGGCTCGAGTCTGCCTACGGCGTCGAGCGGGTCGGGGTCCGCACCAGCGCCGGGCGCGAGGTGATTCAACCCCCGGAGACGGCGATGTACGCCTACGACTTCGTCAATCTCGTGGCCGCCGCGATCGCCAAGGCCGGGTCGACGGAGCCGGCCAAGATCACTGCCGCGCTGGAGCAGGTGTCGATCCAGGGCGCGAACGGCGACTCCAGGGGGTTCAACGAGAACAACCACGAGGGCGTCATCGACGACGACATCTACTTCGCACGGTTCCA
This sequence comes from uncultured Thermoleophilia bacterium, assembly GCA_963708505.1. Classification (GTDB taxonomy): domain Bacteria; phylum Actinomycetota; class Thermoleophilia; order Gaiellales; family Gaiellaceae; genus PALSA-600. The sequence continues at coordinate 87,242 of CAVPST010000004.1, read as the reverse complement.
CGACATGACGTACGCGCCGGTGCAGGACGACGCACTCTCGAAGACCCTGCCGCTGATCCCCCAGCTCCAGTGAGAGCCGCGGCCTTGTGCGCCGTCGGCGCGACGATGGTCGCCGCGTCGTCGGCCCACGCGGCGCCTCCCCGCCTCATCTCGCTGCCGTCCCCGCTGACACCGCTCTCGGCGTCGCCGCCGCTCGGCGGCGGCGCGGTCGGCCCGCGTGAAGGCCGACAGCACCGCGTCAACGCGACCGCAACGTGTGACCGTCTTGCTCGACCGAGCCGGGATGCCGTTCGCTCTTCGCGTCGTCCAACGGCTCGACGTGCTGCGAGTCGGGGATTACACGTACGCGATCGGCGCACCGGTCATCCGCGTCGAGCGAGCACCGGGATCGCAATCCGACCCGGGCCAGCGCGCACACGCCATCCTCTGGGCCGGCTTCAGTCCAGGCAGGCGCATCCTCGCGGCGGCAGCGGATCTTCGCCTCGCAGCGGCGACAGCGCTGCCGCTCCGGCTCGAGCCGCACGACGGCAGGCTGACGCTCCGGAACGTGACCGGGGTCACGACGACCGGCTTCGAGGCGGAAGCGCGGCCGAGCGAGCTATTGGCGACGTTCGCCGCGTTCCGGCGTGCGACGAGCTCCCACGCCACGGTCGGCGGCGGCACTGCGCTGGTCACCTCGCCGGTCACGCCCGTCAAGCTCGACGTCTCGGCTCCGCTCGCGATCGCAGGGACGATCGGCGGGCGGGCGATCAGCCTCGTTCTCGGCGGCGCGGCGCACCCGTCGGCGGCCACGTTCCCGGACGGCGCCGTCCGGCTCGTCGTCCGGCCGCTGCAGGCGCCGGAGCTGCTGAGCCCCCCTCCCGGCGAAAGCGGGCGCGCGCTGCTGGCCCGGGCGGTCCGCGCTTCGCTCGAGCTGGCGCGGGTCAAGCAGTACGACACCTTTCTCGGCAATCCCGACCCGGCCGGCTCGAGCCGCACGACGTACGTCTACGTCACGGCACGGCGGCCGCACCCCTCGCCGGTCGCGACCGCGGCGCCAGGAGGCAGCGATTGGCTGCGCACCGTGCTCTGGATCGGCGGCGCAGTCGCAGCCCTGGGCATCGGTGCGGTCGTCTGGGCTAGGTCGTGAGCGCGTCCCGCATTGCCTCGATCGGCGGCTCGAGCCCCGTCCAGAGCCGGAAGCTCGCCGCCCCCTGGCGAACGAGCGCCTCGCGCCCGTCGACGACGACGCAGCCGGCCGCGCGCGCCGCGGCAACGAGGGCCGTCTCCTCGGGCCCGTAGGCGAGATCGACGACGGTTTGCGTCCGCGCTCAACTCGACGAGCACCTCGTCGCGGATGGGTGTCGCGTTGACCACGAGGTCGCAGCCCGTCGCGTCCGGCGGCCAGCTGCCGGACCGGGTGAACTGCCGTGTGTCCTCGGGCAGAGCTGGACCGAGCGCGACCGCGGCGCCGCCTCCGCCGATCAGACACGCGCGTGACGCGCTGATCCCGGCGAGGATCTCACGGTCGGTGTTGTGTCCGTGCACGCGCCCGTCGCGCAACACGAGCGTGTTCACGGCGTCCCCGTCGGCGTCGTCGCAGGCGGCGACCACAGCCTGCTTGTGGGGGATCGTCACGTTCGCGCCGGCAAAGCCGAGCGTTCCGAGTGCACGCACGGCGCCGACGACGTCCTCGACGTCGAAGGCTGCGTACCGCCAGTCGAGCCCGGCCGCTGCGAACGCCGCGTTCTGCATGCGCGGCGAGAGGGAATGCGCGACAGGATGACCGAGCAGCGCGACGTGGTGCGTCAACAGCCGTACCCGTGCGCGCACTCGTACTGCGCGAACGCCGTGTCGCTGGCCGTGAAGAAGTGGTGGATCTTGTCGGGCTTGCGCACGAAGTAGAGGTAGTCGACCTTCGCAGGGTGCGCGGCCGCGCGGATCGACGCGAGACCGGGGTTTGCGATCGGTGTCGGCGGCAGTCCGCTGAGCTTGCGGGTGTTGTACGGATTGTCGCTCTGCAGCTGCGACTCGAGAATCGACTGCGTCGGCGGGATGTGCAACCCGTAGCGAAGCGTGGCGTCGATACCGAGTGGCATCCGCGCGTGCAGGCGGTTGTAGATGACGGCCGCCACGAGCGGGCGTTCCGACGGAGCGATCGTCTCCCGCTCGACCATCGAGGCAATCGTGAGCACGTCGTACGGCGTGAGATTCTTGCTCTTGCGCGTACCGCAGATCGACGGTCCGCCACTGCTCGCAGAACGTCTGCAGCTGGTCGGCGACGAGGCGGCTCGAGGTCGTCGTTCGCGAGAAACTCGTACGTCGCCGGGAAGAGGAAACCCTCGAGATTCGGCCGGCGACGCGGCGCGAAGCACGAGACGATCCCGGACCGAGAGGCGCGCGCGTACTTCGGGCCCGAGAGGCGAACAGGACGATTGCGCTTTCGCTCTGCGATCTTGGCGACCGCACTCACACGGTCGGTCATCTGCGCGCGGGTGAATCCCTCGGGGAAGATGACGCGGAACGGCTTCGGCGGTGGCGGCGGAGGGGGCGGCGGCGCGGCGGCCTTCCGGTGCAGGTGCGGGACCGCCAGGGCAACGGCGGTGACCACGAGCACGACGACAACGACGATCCCTCCGAGCGCGAGTAGGCGGCGTCTCCTGATCTGTTCCGGCGTCGGCCCGGGCCGACCGGGTGGCGTCAGCTCGTGTTCGCGTGCCACTGGAGATAGTCGGTCAGGAGGTGCGCGGCCGCGCGGGCGTCATCCCCGTCGGCGAGCACGGAGGTGAAGCGCTCGTCATAGGTTTCGACCGGGATCCGGCAGGCGGTGCGCAGCCGCTCGACGAACTCCTCGGTCTCGCGTGCCTGCTCGCCGCGTTCGCCGCGAAGCGTCAGCGGTAACCCGACGACGATGAGCTGCGCCTCGGCGGAGTCGATCACCATCAGAAGCTCGTTGAATCCGGCATCGGTCGCCGCCCGGCGTACCGTCGTCAGCGGACGGGCGACAGTCCCGGTCGGGTCCGAGACCGCGACGCCTGTGCGTGCGGACCCGTAGTCGAGTGCCACGACCTTCACGTCTCGAGGAGCGCGACGAGCTTGTCCCTGCCCGCAGTCAGCGCTTCGCGCACGTTCTCGGGGTTCTTGCCGCCCGCCTCGGCCAGCGTCGGCCTGCCGCCGCCGCCGCCGCCGATGATCGGCCCGAGCTCACGCACGACCGCGACGGCGTCGGCCTCCGTCACCGACTTGTCGAGATTGATCACGAGCGCGATCTTGCCGTCGTCGACGGACGCCAGCACGACCGCCCTTGCCGCCTCCTGCTGCCGCAGACGGTCGGACAGGTCGCGCAGAGCGCTGCCCCGCGCGCCCTTCACCTCGGCGACGTAGACGGAGCCCTGCCGGTCCTGCCAGACGACGTCCGGGCCCTGCTCCGGTGCCTGCGGCTTCCTCGCCTCGCGCCTGGCGCCCTCGAGCTCGGCGCGCACCGCCTCCAGCTCGCGCGAACGGCCCTCGAGAATCGTCCACGCTTCGCCGGCGGTGACCGCCTCGATGCGCCGTGCGCCCGAGCCGACGGACTGCTCGCTGACGATCAGGAACGGCCCGATCTCCGCGGTCGAGCGGACGTGTGTGCCGCCGCAGAGCTCCCGGGAGAATCCGTCGATCTCGACGACGCGAACCTCGTCGCCGTACTTTTCGCCGAAGAGCATCATCGCGCCGAGCTTGCGGGCCTCTTCGATCGGGGTCACGAACGTGCGAACCGGAATCGCCTCGAACACCTTCTCGTTGACGATCCGCTCGACCCGCTGCCGTTCGTCGGGGGTCAACGGACGGTCGTGGGTGAAGTCGAAGCGGAGCTTGTCGGGCCGAACGGCCGATCCGGCCTGCTTCACATGGTCGCCGAGCACTTCACGCAGAGCGGCCTGCAAGAGGTGCGTCGCGGTGTGATTCGCCATCGTCGGGAAGCGGTCGCTCCAGTTGACGCTCGCCTCGACGCGCGTGCCGGCCTGGAGCGGCTCGTGCCCCGCAAGGTCGATCACGAGCACCTGGTCCTCGCCGAACTTGAGGACGTCGACGACGTCGAGCCGCTGCTCCTCACCGTCGACGGCGACGTAGCCACGGTCGCTGACCTGACCGCCGCTGGCGGCGTAGAACGGGCTCTCCTCGAGCTTCACGAACTGTCGTTCAGCGTCGACCGGAGCGCTCTCGATCACCGCGGTCAGGGCCGTCGTCTTCGCGTAGCCGACGAACTCCGACGCACTGCGGCCCGCCCCCACGAGCTGCGCAGCGGTCTGCTGCGTCGAGCTCTCACCTGCACCGCGCGAGATCTCACGGTGTTCCTGCATCAGCGCAGTGAAGCCGTCGAGATCGAGCGGCTGGCCTCGTTCCTCGGCGAGTTCCTGCGCAAGCTCGATCGGGAAGCCGTAGGTGGCGACGAGCGCGAACGCGTCATCTGCGCTGATCGTCTCGTTGCCGGCGAGGTCGTCGAACACCTTCATCCCGCGCGCGAGCGTCTCGGAGAACTTCTCCTCCTCGGCGCGCACGATGCGCTCGATATCGGCCGCGTGCTCTCGGAGCATCGGGTATGCGCCGCCCATCTGCTCGACCACGATGGCGGGGAGCCGGTGCACCCCTTCGAGCCCGATCCGCTTCGCCTGGTAGATCGCACGCCGCAGGAGGCGCCGGCAGATGTAGCCGCGCCCCTCGTTGGACGGCTCGATGCCCTCCGCGATCAGGAAAGTGACGGCGCGGCCGTGGTCGGCGAGGACGCGGTGCGCCCGCCGAGAGAGATCGCTGTCGCCGTACGCGACGCCGGACTGCTCGGCAACCCACTTCATGATGAGCTGAAAGCCGTCGGTGTCGAAGACAGAGTCGACGGCCTGCAGGACGCACGCAGTTCGCTCGACTCCCATCCCCGTGTCGACGTTCGCGTTCGGAAGCCGAACGAGCACGTTCCCCGGCTTGAGGTCGTACTCCATGAAGACGAGGTTGTAGATCTCCATGTAGCGGTCGCAGTGACCAGGACCGCACGCCGGGTCGCCGCACGCGTAGCGCTCGCCGCGGTCGTAGAAGATCTCCGAGCACTGGCCGCACGGCCCCGTTTCGGCCGCCTGCCAGAAGTTGTCCTTGCCGAGCCGGACGATCCGCTCCTCGGGAATGCCCACCCGCCGCCAGGCGGCGATCGCCACCGTGTCCTCGTCGAGCTCGAGCACCGGGTCGCCCTCGTGCACCGTCGCCCAGAGTCGGCTCGCGTCGAGTGCAAGCGCGCCGGTCGCCCATTCCCAGGCGAAGTCGACCGCCCCGTCCTTGAAGTAGTCGCCGAACGAGAAGTTGCCCATCATCTCGAAGAACGAGCAGTGGCGCTCGGTGCGCCCGACCTCGTCGAGATCGTTGTCCTTCCCACCCGCGCGCAGGCACGGCTGCACGCTGACGACGCGGTTCGACGGCGGCTCCTTCGTGCGGAGGAAGTACGGCTTGAACTGCTGCATGCCGGCGACGACGAACAGCGTTGTCTGGTCGTCCGCAGGGGGAATCAGCGAGTGCCCCGGCACGCGAAGGTGCGCACGCTCCTCGTAGAAGCGCTGGAACGCTTCACGCAGCTCGTTCGTCGTCATGACCGACAGTCTAGGTCGGGCTACGGAGCCGCTCGATCAGGGTCTGCGACGTCTCCCGAGTCGATCTCGTCGCGCATCTTCTCGACTGCGCGCCGGATCAGACGCGAGACGTGCATCTGGGAGATACCGATCTGGTCGGCGATCTGAGACTGCGTCAGCCCCTCGTAGAACCGGAGGTGGAGGATCATCCGCTCGCGCGAGTCGAGTGCCTTGAACCCGGGCGCCAGCACAGCCCGGTCTTCGGACAGCTCGTACTCGGGCTCGATGTCTCCGAGCGACTCGAGCAGGTCGACCTCCTCGCCGTCCTCGGTCGAGGCCCCACCCGACAACGAGAGGGACGAATAGGCGCGGCCCGACTCGAGAGCCTCGAGCACGTTCTCCTCCTCGACGCCGGCCGACTCGGCCAGCTCGGCGATGGTCGGCGAGCGACCGAGCTCGACACTCAGCTGCTCGACGAGCTTCGAAAGCTGCACGTTCAGCTCCTGCAGCCCGCGCGGCACGCGGACCGCCCAGCCCCGGTCGCGGAAGTGACGCTTGATCTCGCCGATGATGTTCGGCGTCGCGTACGTCGTCAGCTCGACTCCGCGCGAGAGATCGAAGCGGTCGATCGCCTTGATCAGGCCGATGGCGCCGATCTGGACGAGATCGTCCAGCTGCTCGCCGCGGTAGCTGTATCGCCGTGCGAGCGAGCGGACCAGCGACATGTACTGCTCGATGAGCTGCTCGCGGGCCTGGAGGTCTCCCTCCTCGTGGTAGCGGCGGAGGAGTGCCTTGTCGGACTCACGCACGGACAACCCGTTTCGTCAGCCGCACCGAGCGGCCGTCGACCTGAATGTCGTCGACGGTGGACTCGAGCATGTGCCGGAGGCCGAGCTCGTCGCTCTCCCGTTCGACCTCGTCGAGGAGGCGCGCCCCGACGGGCTCGACCACCGCTTCGAGCGAGTCGCCGTCGATGCGCAGGCGCAGAGTCACGTCGCCGGTTGTGTCGTCGCCGTGAGTGAGAACGGCTCCGAGCGCGAGTTGAAGGTCCTCGAGGTGCTCGAGGGTCAGATCGAGACGAGCGGCCAGACCGCCGAGCACGAGGTGCGCCACGGTCTGGTAGTCGGACTCGCGTGGGAGCGTGAGCGTGATCTCATCAGACATCGTGCGGCTTCAGCTCGTCTTCGAGGTCGCGCTCGCGGCGGGCCGCTGCCGCTTTACCCTCATCGACAGCCTCCCGCCAGCTCCTCTTCGTCCTGAGGGTCGACCACCCGTGCGAGACGCCGGCGGTCAACCCAGTCACTTTCTGAACCGGCCGCTTCACAGCGAAGCTCACCGTACGCACGGCTTCGTCGGCCGCCACGACCGCATCGACGGCGCTCGTCGTCGCGATGTCGATCTTGTCGAGCTGCGTGTTCACCCGGTCGACGGAACCGCCGACCTTGTTGATCACCGGGAGCACCTCGACCTCAGCGCCCCGGATGAACGACGAGAGCCGGTCGAAGGTGACGGCCAGGCGCAGGAACGCCCAGCCCACCCCGGCGCCGACCGCGACCAGGAAGAACGCGAGGGCCAGATGAGCGAGATCGCTGTACGAGAACGCGAGCACGGCCACCAGGTTAGTCAGCCGCCGTCGAAGTGACCAAACCGGAACCGACGACGACGTCGCCGTCGTAGAGCACGGCGGCCTGTCCCCGGGCGACGCCATAGGCGGGCTGGTCGAGGTGCAGCCGGAAGCCTCCTGCGGTGGTCTCGACCCTGGCAGGCACCGCCGGACTGCGATACCGGAGCTTCGCCTCGGCCCGTCCCACCGGGGCATAGAGCCGCCCGCGGACCGACACCCGGCGGCGGGCGAGGGATGCCCGCGGGCCGGCGACGACCGTGTTCGTCCGCGCATCCGTGTGCAGGGCATAGAGCGGTTCGGCCGCCGCCACGCCGAGGCCGCGGCGCTGGCCGGGCGTAAAACGCCAATGGCCGGCATGACTCCCGAGCACGCGGCCGTCCTCGTCGACGATCGGGCCAGGCCTAGGCCCGAGCCCCTGGCGGCCGAGGAATGCCCGGTAGTCGTCTCCGGCGAGGAAGCACGCCTCCTGGCTGTCGGCCCGCTGGGCGACCGCAAGACCGGCCGCGAGTGCCTGCGAGCGCGTCTCGTCCTTCGTCTGCTCGCCGAGCGGGAACCAGATGCGGTCGAGGAAGCGCGGGTCGAGCCGCGCGAGCATGTAGCTCTGGTCCTTCTGCGCGTCGAAGGCTCGCGTGATCAGCGGCCGGCCGGCATGTTCGGTGATGCGCGCGTAATGGCCTGTCGCGAGCCGAGGTGCACCGACACGGCGCGCGAACGCGAGGAGCTGCGCGAAACGGAAGCCGCCGTTGCAGCGGATGCATGGATTTGGCGTCTCACCGCGGGCATATCCGCGAACGAAGGGCGCCACGACCGCACGGCGGAAGTCCTCCCGGAGGTCGAGCGTCACGTGAGCGAGACCGAGTCGGTGGCAGGTTTCCCGAGCGGCGACAACGGCGCTGGGCGAGCAGCACGCGCGCTCTGAATCGGGCCCGTGCGGGTCGAGCCACAGGCGCAGCGTCACTCCGACGGCCGACGGGCCGGCCTTGAGGAGCGCGACTGCGCTGTCGACGCCGCCGCTCATCGCGACCGCAACCCGCTCCTCCTCCCGACTAGCACGGATCGCCGGCCCGATCGCGTTCGCGAGTGCGTCGGCGGGAAGCGTCTCGCCCCCCACCTGCGCCGCCTCGAGCAGCGACAGCCCGACGAGGTCGTGCTCGAGCCCGGACGCATCCGCGTCGACGATTCGCCCGTCCGCGACACGAAGCCGGACAGCGGCCCAGTCCTCGCCCCGTGCCGAGTCGCCAAACAGCTCAACCATGCGGCCAGCGTACTCAGAGCAGCAGAAGGGGGGCCGAGGCCCCCCTTCTGTGTGTGCCCTGACAAGGCCGATGCCCGCGCCCCGTGTGAACCTGGACAAGCCAGGTGGGTGCCGTGCGGCCAGTCGAGCTCTTGCGAGCCTCTGCCCGACGCGGGCTCCCTTTCACATGGTGTTGGTTCTACATGGATGCGCGGTGCGCGAACCCCGTCGAGCACCGAGAGCGATCGTATCGACCGTCAGTCCGGCGTGCGCGCGTACGACCATGTGACCGTCTGGACGCCGCGCAGTCCGAGCTTGCGCGCGAGGGCGTCCGTGAGGTCGAACTGACGGCCCTCGGTATAGGGCCCGCGGTCGACGACCTGCGTCAACACCGTCTTCCCTTTGTACGTGATGAAGATCCGTGCGCCGCAGGGCAGCGTCGGCTGCGCCACTCCGACCGTGGCGGGCGCGAGCACGCCTCCGCACGCCGTGTGGCGGCCAAAAGCCGCCGGCCCGCTCGACCCGGCCAGCGCGCTGAACGAACCTTCCGGCTCCGGCATCGACCCCTCGTCGCTGCGACGATGCTCGGTGACCGCCAGCACGGCGACCGCCGCCAGCAGAGCGATCCCGAGCAAGGCGAGCTCGCGGAGCGCGAGGTTCGCCCTCATTCGTCGCCGGCGGTCCCCGGAAGGCCCCGGCCCGCGGGGCGCGCCGGAACTTCGAGCTCGGGCTCGTCCTGATCGCGACGTCGACCGAACCGCCGCTTCGGGGCCGGCTCGCCCAAGGGGTCGAACGAATAGCGCGCCCGCGGCGTCCCGGGCGCGAGCTCGAGCCGGACCGGAGGGAGCTGCACGGGAAGGCCCTGTGGCGGCTTGGCCTCCGGTGGCTGCTCGCCGGCTGCGGGAACAGGCGCCGGAACCGCGGGAGCCGCCTCCGGCGGCGCTTCCGGCGCCGCGGGCCACTCGCCGAGCACCTCGGCGCGCATCGCAGCCGAGGCGATCCACGTCGGGGCCTCGTCACGGGGCGACTCCGGATAGCCCGCACGCACCTGTTCGAGGGCCTGAGCGGGCGGAAGGTTGAGCCGCGGCACGTAGTAGCGCGGCGGGAGGCCGCTGCCGTAATGAGGGCGGCTGCGCCAGACAGCCCACTCCAGCGCGGCGACGATGAGCCAACCGACCGCCATCACGCCGACGATCACGATCGGCCGAACCGTCGCGATCGCGAGCGCGGCGGCCAGAGCGAGCAGGAACAGGACCTCGAAGACGAAGCGTGAGCCGCGGCTGTCGGTCATTCTGCGAGACCCGGCAGCGTCTGCACACCGAGCTCCGAGAGCACCTCGGCGGGCATCGGAGTCGGCGCGCCGGTCAGCGGATCCGATCCGCTCGCCACCTTGGGAAACGCGATCACCTGCCGGATGTCCGGCTCACCGGCCATCAGTGCGACGAACCGCTCGATCCCCATCGCGAACCCGCCATGCGGGGGCGCGCCCATTGCGAGCGCGTCGAGCAGGAACCCGAACTTCGAGTGTGCCTCGTCGTCGGACAGGCCCATGGTGCGGAAGACGCGGCGCTGTACGTCGATGTCGTGGATCCGGATCGACCCCGAGCCGAGCTCCCACCCGTTCCAGACCAGGTCGTAGTGCTGTCCGCGAACGGCCTCCGGACTCTGTTCGTCCCAAACCTCCTGGCCCGGGGCGGGAGCCGTGAACGGATGGTGGATGAACGTCCAGCCGCCGCGGTCATCCGGCTCGAAGAGCGGGAAATCGAGCACCCAGTGGAAGGCGTCGGCTGCGCCGTCGGCCAGCCCGAGCTCTCGGCCCAGGTGCACGCGCAGGCCGCCAAGGACGCGCACGACCGAGGCCTCGTCGCCGGCTCCGAAGAGAACGGTCGAGCCGGGTGGAGCCGCGAACGCCTCGAGCTCGGCCGGCGACAGGAACTTGGCGATCGGCGAGCGGACCTCTCCGCTCTCGTCGACGACGATGTAGGCGAGGCCCTTCGCTCCCCATTCCTTGGCGATCTCCTCGAGGCGGCCAAGCTCGGTGCGCGAGTAAGCCCTCGGCGCAACGAGGAAGTTCACGCAGTCTGCGCCGGAGAAGACGCCGAACTCGGAGCCGCGCGTCACCTCGGTCGCGTCCTGGATCTCGAGCCCGTAGCGCAGGTCGGGCTTGTCGGTGCCGAACCGGCGCATCACGTCGGGGTACGAGAGCCGCTCGAACGGCGTCGGGGGCGCGGCTCGTCCCACGGCCTCGAAGGACGCGACAACCGCTGCCTCCATGACGTCGAGCACGTCGTCGCGCTCCGCGAACGCAAGCTCGAGGTCGAGCTGCCTGAACTCGAACTGTCGGTCGGCGCGGAGATCCTCGTCGCGCCAGCACGTGGCGATCTGGTAGTAGCGGTCGATCCCGCCGACGATGCACAGCTGCTTGAAGAGCTGCGGCGACTGGGCGAGGGCGAAGAACTTCCCGGGCTGCAGGCGGACCGGCACGAGGAAATCACGTGCTCCCTCGGGCGTGCCGCGCGTCATGCTCGGCGTCCAGACGTCGATGAAGCCGCGCTCGTCCATCGACCGGCGGATGGCGGCGATCACCGTGTGTGAGAGCCGAAGAGCCTTCTGCATGCGCTCGCGCCGCATGTCGAGCCAGCGGTAACGCAGGCGCAGCGTCTCGTCGACGTTCTCCTCGTCCAGTTGGAACGGCAGCGGCGTCGAACGCGAGAGGATCTCGACGTTCTCCACCTGCACCTCGACCTCCCCGGTCGGGAGCTTCGGGTTGACGTCTTTCGCGGCCCGGGCGACGACCGCCCCTTCCGCGCGCAGCACGAACTCGTTCCGGACCTCGTGCGCGACCGACGCAGATTCTGGCGAGTGCTCGGGATTGATCACGAGCTGGAGCTTTCCCGTGTGGTCACGCAGGTCGATGAACACCAGCCCGCCGTGGTCGCGGCGGGTGTCCGCCCAGCCGGCGACCGTGACGCGCTTGCCGACGTCGCTCGGCCGCAGCTCGCCGCAATACAGGTCGCGCCAGCTCATGCGGTCGTGAGGGTAGCGACGAGGTCTGCGAGCGGAATCGTCTGCTCGTCCCGGCCGTCGCGGCGGATCGTGGCGCCGTCGGCACGGACGATCACGACCGTGCGAGCTCCGGTCCGGCCGGCCTGCGTCATCTGGCCCTTGAACGACCGTCCCGCATAGTCGACGTCGGCCGCCAGCCCGCCGCGCCGCAGCTCGGCGAGCACGGGCAGAACGGTCGCGCGATCCGCGTCGTCCCCGATCACGATGAAGACGTCGAGCCTCGCTGGCTCCACGCTGATCCCCTCGTTCTCGAGTGCGAGGAGCAGGCGCTCGAGACCGGCGCCGAACCCGATCCCGGGTGTCGGCGGACCGCCGATCGTCTCGACCAGAGCGTCGTAGCGGCCACCTCCGCAGATCGCCGAGTTGGCGTTCTCGTCGGGCCCGACGAACTCGAATGTCGTCCGCGTGTAGTAGTCGAGGCCGCGGACGAGCGTCGGGTCGACGAGGTACGGAACGCCGTAGAGCTCGAGCATTCGCCGAACATCGTCGAAATGGGCGCGGCACGCGTCGCACAGCGACTCGCCGATCTTCGGCGCGTCGGCCAGCGCTGCGCGAACTTGCTCGTTCTTGACATCGAAGACCTGCAGCGGGCTCGTTGCGCGCTTGTGCCGGGCGTCTTCGTCGAGCACGTCGTCGTGCGCGTCGAGCCACGCGTTCAGGCGCTCGACGTACTGCGGCCTGCAGTTCGCGTCGCCGATCGAGTTCAGGCGAAGCTCCCACTTCGTCACGCCGAGACGCCTCAACAGCTCGTGGTAGAGCTGGATGATCTCCGCGTCGATTGCGGGATCGGCGGAGCCGATCGCCTCGACGGACAGCTGGTAGTGCTCGCGATGGCGGCCGCGGCCGGGCGCGGAGTACCGGTACATCGGCGCGATCGTGTAGGCCTTGACGGGCTGCGGCTCGCGATGCAGGCCGTGCTCGACATAGGCGCGCGCAATCGGCGCCGTCCCTTCGGGGCGAAGGGTCAGGGACCGGTCGCTGCGGTCGGTGAAGCTGTACATCTCCTTGTGCACCACGTCGGAGGCCTCCCCCGACGTTCGCGCGAAGAGGCCGGTGTCCTCGAAGCCCGGCGTCTGGATCCGCCCCCAGCCGTAGAGCGCGGCGACCTCCTCCATCACCTCGACGAGATGCCACCATGGTGCGTCGGCCGGCAGGACGTCATGTGTCCCGCGCGGCGCCTGGAACTTGCCGGAGCTCACGCTTGTTGCTCGGCCCGCAGCTCGGAGAGAAACGGGTTCGACTGCAGCTCGCGGCCGAGCGTCGTCGCCGGGCCGTGCCCGGGGTGGATCACGGTCTCCGCCGGGAGCCGGGTGAGCAGGGAGCGAACCGACTGGAGCAGCGTCTCCCAGTCGCCGCCGGCGAGATCGACACGGCCGACGGAGCCCGCGAACAGGAGGTCGCCCGAGAAGAGCTGGCCGTCGGCCAGGAACGCCACATGCCCGGACGAGTGGCCTGGCACGTCGAGCACCTCGAACGTCACGCCGGCGACCGTGACCTCGTCACCGCCCGACACGGTGTGAGCCGGATCGTGCGGAGTGACTCGCATCCCTCCTCGAGTCTCACCGGCTCGCAACGCCTCGACCTCTCCCGACGGTGCCCACACCTCCGCACCGGCGCCCTCGGCGAGCGCCGCGACGCCGGCGATGTGGTCGACATCCGAATGCGTGACGAGGATCCCTGCGGTCCGCGTCCCCATCCGCGCGAGCTCGAGACGGAGCTCGGTGGGGTCGTCGCCCGGGTCGATCACGACCGCTTCCGGCGCGCCGCGCTCGCTCCGCACCACGTAGCAGTTGGAGCGGAATGGACCGAGCACGAACGGGTCGACTGCGAGCGGCATCGGGAGGCGTTTGAGTGTAGCCTGGCCCCGAATCGGCTCTGACTCGCATGCAGAAGTGGGACCTCCTCTCCGTTCACGCGCCCAACGGCACCCGTGACCCGCTCGTCCTGCACTCGGACGACGGCGCCCGGGCCGTCCTGATCGTGCTCCAGCCGGGCCAGGCGCTCGGCGAGCACCAGGTGAAGGAGAACGCGTGGGTGACGGTGCTCGACGGCGACATCGACATCACGTGCGGCGGCGAGACGATCTCTGCCCGCCGCGGCACGACGGCCCGCTTCGAGCCCGACGAGCGCCACACGCTGAGCAGCGACACGGGTGCGAGGGTGCTGCTGCTCCTCGCCCCCTGGCCGGGCGCCGGTCACTACCGCGGCGACGCGGTCTGACTCGACCCCGCGGAATCCCGCTCCCGCACTGGGTTCGCAGGCGCACGTCACACATTCGTTTCAACCTGGTCACACTTCCATGTGTCAGACGTGAGTCTGACTCAGGTCTGACACGTGTCTGACGTGAGTCAGACTCACGTCAGACTCGAACCGGGTCGCGACTAGGCCGGCTTCGACTTCTTCTCGTTCGTGCGCTCGAGGCGACGCAGGTACGAGCGATACGCCGTGCGATCGACGAAATACGTGAGCGGTATGAACGCTCCCGCGTAGAAGATGCCCCACGCCAGACGCACCCCGATCGGCGCGTTCTTGAAGAGGAAGAGGAACGCCACCAGCATCAACGCGCCCATCATCCCGCCGCGCCGGAACGCCCGGTGCCACGTCGGCTGTGGAGGCTCGCGTATTGCCCGGCCCTTGGCCGGCGTGCGTGCCGGCTTGGCCGACGTGCGCTGCTTGTCACGCTCGACGCGGCCCGCGCGCAACTCCGTCGTGTCGACCGGAACCTCGTTGCCCTCGTCGTCCTCGACGACGAAGTCGTACTCGTGCCGGAAGTTCTTCTCGCGGCGGCGGCGCTGCTTCTTGGTCGGCATCTCCCGACAAGATTAGCGCCGGTAGGAGACCTGTCCCTCCCGAACGACCGCGGCGACGATGTCGCCCGCGAGGTGATAGGCCAGGTAGCGCCAGTCGGGCGCGTCCAGCAGCACGAGATCTGCTGCGAGGCCCGGGGCGAGCCGACCCGCCCGTCCGGCGAGCCCGAGCACATGCGCGGCGTTGATCGTCACCGCGGTCAGCGCCTCGGCCGGGGAGAGATGCAGCTGCGTACAGGCGAGCGAGCAGACGAGCGGCAGGCTCGCCGTGAGGGCGCTCCCTGGGTTGAAGTCGGTGGCGAGCGCCAGAGCGGCACCCGCATCGGCGAGCGCCCGGGCCGGCGGCATCGGGCGGTCCAGGAAGAGGGCGCTCGCCGGGAGCAGCACGCCGACCACGTCGCTTGCGGCCAGTGCACGCGCGCCTTCGGCCCCGGTTGCCTCGAGGTGGTCGACCGAGCGGGCGCCGAGCTCGATCGCGAGTGGGATCGCACCGCTCTCCGTGAACTGGTCGCCGTGCAGCCGCAGGGCGAGGCCTGCCTCACGGCATGCGATGAGATACCTCCGCGCCTGCTGCGCATCGAACGCGCCGCGCTCGAGAAAGACGTCGGCGGCGGTCGCGATCCGCCCGGCCTCAGGCAGCACCTCGCGGATCGCGAAGTCGAGATAGGCGTCTGCGTCGGCCGATTCGGGCGGCACTGCATGGGCGCCGAGCCACGTCGGCTGTCCGCCGGCGGTGCGAACCGCGCGGAGGGACGCGAGCTCCGTGTCGCGGTCGAGACCGTAGCCCGACTTGCCTTCCCACGTCGTCGTGCCGTGACCGAGGAACCACGCAGCATGGCGCTCGACGCGCGCGGCGAGCCCCTCCTCGCCCAGCGCGCGCGTCGCCTCGACGGTCGAGAGGATCCCCCCGCCGGCCGCGTGGAGCTCCTCGTACGTCGCACCCGCGGCGCGCAACGAGAACTCGTCGACGCGGTCTCCTCCCCACGCCGGATGCGTGTGGCAGTCGACAAGGCCCGGGACCGCACACTGTCCACGGCCGTCGACCTCCTCGACCTCGCCGTCGAGAGCCTCCAGATCGCGCATGCGCCCGACCGCCTCGATGCGGCCGTCCGAGCAGAGGACGTAGGCGTCCTCGGTAACCGTGACCGCGCCGAGATCCGCACCCCGGCGTGGCGTCGCGCCGTCGGCCGCCGGTGTCGCGACCTGTGCGAGATCGCGGACGAGGAGTCGCACTACGGCGTCTGCAGGCCGTACTCGCGCGCGGCCTCGACGGCGTCCTCGTAACCGGCGTCGAGGTGACGCACGACGCCCATGCCCGGGTCGGTCGTCAGCACGCGCTCGAGCCGTTCGGCCGCAGCCTCGGTCCCATCGGCCAGCACGACCATCCCTGCATGGATCGAGTTTCCGATGCCGACGCCACCGCCGTGGTGCACGCTCACCCAGGTCGCGCCGGCGGCGACGTTGACGAGGGCGTTCAGGATCGGCCAGTCGGCGATTGCATCCGAGCCGTCGAGCATGGACTCGGTCTCGCGATACGGCGAGGCGACCGAACCGGCGTCGAGATGGTCGCGGCCGATCACGACGGGAGCCGTCACCGCGCCGGATCGGACGAGTTCGTTGATCGCCCGTCCGGCCTTCGCCCGGTCGCCGAGGCCGAGCCAGCAGATCCGGGCAGGCAGCCCCTGGAAGGCGATGCGCTCAGGCGCGACCTCCAGCCAGCGTTGCAACAGGTCGTCGTCCGGAAAGAGCTCCCGCAGCGCCTGGTCGATGGCGGCGATGTCTGCGGGATCTCCCGAGAGGGCCGCCCACCGGAACGGGCCGATCCCGCGGCAGAACAGCGGCCGGATGTACGCCGGCACGAAGCCGGGGTAGGCGAAGGCATCGGCGAGACCCGCGTCCCGCGCCTCGCCACGCAGGTTGTTGCCGTAGTCGAAGACGTGACTTCCCAGCTGCACGTACGCCAGCATCGCTTCGACGTGACGGACGATCGACGCCCGCGCTCGCCGCAGGTACTCCTCGGGATCGGCGGCACGCAGGATCGCCGCCTCTTCGACGGAGAGCCCGCTCGGGACGTATCCGGTCAGGGGATCGTGCGCGGCGGTCTGGTCAGTGACCAGGTCGAATGCCTCGCCGCGCCGCGCGAGCTCGGGCACGATGTCGGCCGCGTTCCCGAGCAGCCCGACCGAGAGCGCGCGACCGTCCGCGGCGGCCGCGCGAACACGAGCGACCGCGTCATCGAGGGACTCTGTCGGCCTCGTCGAGGTAGCGCGTCTCCAGCCGCCGTTCGATCCGGCTGGGATCGACCTCGACGCAGAGAATCGCGGCGCCTGCGAGCGTCGCGGCCAGCGGTTGTGCCCCGCCCATCCCGCCGAGGCCGGCCGTCAGAATCGTCCGCCCAGACAGGGACGACGCGCCGTAGTGCACGCGCGCCGCGGCCGCGAACGTCTGATACGTGCCCTGGAGAATTCCCTGCGAGCCGATGTAGATCCACGATCCCGCCGTCATCTGCCCGAACATCGTCAGGCCCTCGGCTTCGAGTCTCCTGAACTCGTCCCACGTGGCCCACCTGGGCACGAGCAGCGAGTTCGCGATCAGAACGCGCGGCGCGCCGGGTGTCGTCCGGAAGACCGCAACGGGCTTGCCGGATTGCACCAGCAGCGTCTCGTCCTCACCGAGGTCGAGCAACGACCGCACGATCGCCTTGAGCGCCGTGTGAGAACGTGCCGCCTTGCCACTGCCGCCGTAGACGACGAGTTCCTCCGGCCGCTCTGCGACCTCGCGGTCGAGGTTGTTCAGGAGCATGCGGAGCGGCGCCTCGGTCGACCACGACCGCGCGTTGAGCTCCGTGCCGCGTGGGGCGCGGATCGCGCCCAGGTCGCCGCAGAGCGCCTCGACGGCCGCGTCCGCGACGGCGACGCTCACTCCTGTCCTTCTCTCCTGGCCGCCGCTGCCTCGGCGCGGGCGCGTGTGCGGAAGCGCCAGAGCGTCCAAGCGGAGGCCACCACGAAGAAGAAGACGGCGATCACCGCCGCGCGGGCGACGGAGCCACCGGTCAGCCACGAGATGACGATGATGATCAGCGCGAGAGCGCCGTAGACCAGGAGCGTGTCCCTGAACGGATTCTTCGGAGGCGGCACGTCGGGCACACCGCCCCACTTCAGCTTCTCCGTCATTCCAGCTCTCCTACCTTGGCCTCGATCGACCTGTCCAGCGACCCGTCCCGGATCGACGCCGCCACGGCTTCGATGTCACGGCCGAGCGGGCGGTCGTCTCGCACGCGCTCGGACAGCGTGCGGACGTGGTCGTGGACCGCCCGCGCTCCGGCGCCCGGCTCGAGCGGCGCGACGAACTCGACGGCCTGGCTTGCCGCCAGCAACTCGATCGCGAGCGCGTGCTCGGCATTTGCGATCACCTGCCAGGCCTTCAGCCCGGATGCGTTCCCCATCGAGACGTGATCCTCTTGACCGGCGCTCGTCGGGATCGAGTCGACCGAGGCCGGATGACAGAGGGCCTTGTTCTCGGAGACGAGCGAAGCTGCCACGTACTGCGCAATCATGAACCCTGAGTTGAGGCCGCCGTCGGTCGTCAGGAACGCAGGCAGGCCGTCGCTCAGATTCGGATTCACGAGACGCTCGACCCGCCGTTCTGAGATGCTCGCGAACTCGGCAACCGCCATCGCCAGCGCATCGAGCGCGAAGGCGAGCGGTTGGCCGTGGAAGTTGCCCGCCGAGACGAGCAACTCGTCCTCGACCAGCACGAGTGGATTGTCGGTCGCCGCGTTCAACTCCGTTCCGACGGTGTACTCGACGTAGTCGAGCAGGTCCCGCGAGGCTCCGTGCACCTGCGGCGCACACCGGAGCGAGTAGGCGTCCTGCACCTTGTCGCACCAGCGATGCGACTCGATGATCGCCGAGCCGTCGAGCAGGCGGAGCACGTTCCGTGCCGAGGCGCCCTGCCCGCGCAGCGGCCGGAGAGCGTGGACCTGCGGCAGGAACGAGGTGCGCGAACCCTGCAGCGCTTCGAGCGAGAGAGCGCACGCGCAATCGGCTGCCCGCGCGAGCCTGCGAGCCCGGACAAGCCCGAGCGCGCCCTGCGCAGCCATGAACTGGGTTCCGTTGATGAGCGACAGGCCCTCCTTAGCGGCCAGCCGCACGGGCTCGAGCCCGGCCCGCCGCAACGCGTCGCCACCGGGCAGCAGCTCGCCGTCGTGCCAGGCCTCGCCCTCACCGACGAGCGGCAGCGCGAGATGCGCGAGTGGCGCGAGATCGCCCGACGCACCGACCGAGCCGCGTGCAGGCACCCGTGGGAGAACCCCGCGTCCGAGGCACCCGAGCAGCAACTCGACGGTCTCGATCCGGGCACCCGAATTGCCCTTCGCAAGCGCGTTGGCGCGAAGCAGCATCGCGGCCCGCACGACCTCCTCGGGGTACGGCTCGCCGACGCCGCACGCGTGCGAGCGCAGCAGGCGAACCTGGAGCTCCTCCGTCAGCTCCTCCGGAATCTGCTTCGAGACGAACCGCCCGAATCCGGTGTTCACCCCATACGTGTGCTCGCTCGAGCCGTGCGCGGCCCGCTCGACGAGCGCACGCGCCGCGCTCATCGCGGCGCGAGCCGATTCCGACAGCTCGGGCACCGGTTCACGACCGACCGCAACCGCCCAGACGTCTGCCGGAGTCAGGTCGTTGCCGGTCAGCGTCGCAGTCACGCGCCGAGTCTAGATTCGAAGTTCGAGCACGCGAGAGGAATCGAAATCCTCGATGCCGAGCGCCGTGCCTGCGGCGGCTGCCACAGCTCCCGCGGGAATCAGCCCGACCAGCTCGACGTCGAGAACGTCGGCGCCGAGCGCCCCGGCCTCGGCGCCGACGCGTGCCACGACGAGGTGCGGCGGCGAGGCGCTCCAGTCCTCGATGTTCATCGAGACCTGGACGACGCCGGGCGCCGAGAGATCAAGCCCGAGCGCGCGAACACCGGGCAGCCCGCCGTCGCGCTCCCGCACCGCGCGTGCGACCGCGCGGGCGACGTCGAAATCTCCGCGCAAGTTGACGTTGAGGGCGATCAACGGTCGGCGAGCCCCGACGATCACGCCGCCCGCGGTCGGATGGAGTCGTGCCGGCCCGAAGTCGGGCGCCAACTCGCCCGTGTCGAGACGGGCGCCGAGGATCGCCGGCCCACCGCGGCGGTAGAAGGCCGGCCCACGCTCGGGCGGTGCGTAGACGAACACCGGCAACCCGAGAGCGGCAAGCCGCGGCCCGAGCGCGCGTGCAGCTTCCTGAGCCGTCTCGAAGTCCTCCGGCACGATCGGCACGATCGGGACGACGTCGGCGGCGCCGATCCGCGGGTGCACGCCTTGATGCGAGCGAAGGTCGATTCGATCGACGGCGACGGCCACGGCCGAGGCGAGCGCGTCGACGAGTTGGTCTGCGCCGGCGACGACCGTGAAGACCGAGCGGTTGTGATCGAGGTCTGCGTGGACGTCGAGCACGCGCGCCGCAGTGTCGAGTGCCGTTCCGATCGCCTCGATCGTCGCGCGATCGCGGCCCTCGCTGAAGTTCGGGACGGACTCGAGCATCGCCATGTCCCTACTCTAGAAAGCATGAAGGAGTACTACGACCGGCGGGCGGCCGAGTACGACGACTGGTACCTCGGCAGAGGCCGGTTCGTCGACCGCGAACGTCCGGGCTGGGACGACGAAGTCGAGGCGCTGACAAGGGTCGTCGGGGAACTGCCGCCTGCGAGAACTCTCGATGTCGCCTGCGGGACCGGATTCCTGACGAAGCACCTCGTGGGCGACGTCGTCGCACTCGACCAGAGCCTGCAGATGCTCGAGGAGGCTGCCCGTCAGGCCCCTCACGCGACCGTCGTCCAGGGCGACGCCCTTGCCCTTCCGTTCCCGGATCGATCGTTCGACCGCGTGTTCACCGCGCATTTCTACGGGCATCTCGAAGACTCCGAGCTGCGGCGCTTTCTCGGCGAGGCGATGCGCGTCGCGGGGGAACTCGTGGTGGTCGACTCCTCACGCGCCGGCGCGGATGCCGACGAAGAGACGCAAACGCGCGTCCTGAACGACGGATCCGAATGGACCGTCTACAAACGCTGGTTCACAGGACCGGGACTCGCCGCCGAGCTCGGCGGCGGCGACGTGCTGCACGACGGGCAGTGGTTCGTCGCCGTCCGCGCTTCCGTCTGACCCGCCGGTACCCTCAACGAGTGACGCAAGCAGCGACGCCGCGGTATAGCTCCACGTTCCTGCGGCTCGTCGGCTTCCTGCGCCCGTACAAGGCGTCGATGATCGTGTCGATCGTGCTTGCGATCGGGTCGCAGGCGGCAGCGCTCGTCGCGATCCTGCTAACCCGAAGCGTCGTCACCGCGATCCGGCACGACGAGCTGCACAAGCTCAAGTGGCTGGTCGCATTCGTGGTAGCGCTCGGGGTGGCGCGGGCGGTCATGATGTCCGGCCGCCGGCTGATCGCCGGCAAACAGGCGCTGCTCGTGGAGCTCGATCTGCGCCAGGCCGTATACGCGAAGCTCGTCCGGCTCTCGTTCGGCTTCTACGACCGGCACCAGACCGGTCAGCTGATGAGCCGTGCGACCGTCGACCTGCAGGGCGTGCGGTTCTTCCTCGGCTACGGCCTCATCTTCTTCTTCCAGCACACGTTCACGATCCTCGGAGTCGGGATCGTCGTCTTCGTGATCTCGTGGAAACTCGCCCTGATCTCGCTGGCAATCGGGCCGGTACTCATCGCGGTCGCGTACCGGTACAGCCACGTGTCCCATCCGTTGCTCCGCGACGTGCAGCAGAAGATGGCCGACGTTGCGACCGTCGCCGAGGAGAACATCGTCGGCGTCCATGTCGTCAAGTCCTTCGCGCAGGAGACTGCCGAGCAGGCGAAGTTCGACGCCAGGTCCGAGCTCGTCTTCTTGCAGAGCGTGAAGGCGAACAGGCAGCGCGCGTTCTACGTGCCGATCCTCAGCTTCCTGCCCCTGCTGGCGCAAGCGGCGATCCTCTTCGTCGGCGGCCACATGGTCGCCAACGGCACCTTGTCCCTCGGCGACTACGTCGCGTTCAACCTCTTTCTGGGGCTGCTCGTGATGCCGCTGCGGCAACTCGGCATGTGGATCGGACAGGCACAGCGGGCGACGGCGTCCGGCGAGCGCATCTTTCAGGTGATCGACGAGGTCGAGGAGATCCGCGACCGCGACGGCGCAGCGCCGCTTCCTCCGGGGCCCGGCGTCGTCGCATTCAACGGCGTCACGTTCGGCTACGACCCGGCGCGGCCCGTGCTGCAAGACGTGAGCCTCACGCTCGAGGCCGGGCGTGTCGTCGCGCTGATCGGTCACACCGGCTCGGGCAAGACCTCGCTGGCAGGGCTCGTGCCTCGCTTCTACGACGTCCAGGAGGGGAGCGTCGAGGTGGATGGGCACGACGTCCGCGACGTGACGCTCACTTCGCTCCGGCGCGAGATCGGCGTGATCTCACAGGATCCGTTCCTGTTCTCCTCGACCGTCCGCGAGAACATCGCGTTCGGCCGGCCCGACGCGACGGAGGAGGACGTCGAGCAGGCAGCCCGCCTGGCGCAGGCGCACGAGTTCATCGAGACGCTGCCGCAGGGATACGAGACGGTGATCGGCGAGCGCGGGATCACGCTCTCGGGTGGCCAGCGCCAGCGCATCGCGATCGCACGCGCCCTCGTCGTCGACCCGCGGATCCTGATCCTCGACGACGCAACGGCGTCGGTCGACGCGACGACCGAAGCGCGCATCCGCGACGGTCTGCGCCGCGCGATGCAGGGGCGTACGACGATCATCATCGCCCACCGACTCTCGACGATCGCCCTCGCAGAGGAGATCGTCGTACTCGAGGACGGGCGCGTGGCAGCCCGCGGAGACCACGCCGAGCTCCTCGCGACGAGCCAGGTCTATCGCGAGATCCACGAGCACGGCCTGCTCGAGCGCGTGCTCAGCGAGGAGGTCGCGTGAGAGTCCACCAGGCCGGGGGCCACCTCATGCGCGGTGGTCGGACCGCCGTCGACGACTGGTCGTGGGCGCGGACCCGGCGCCGCCTGCGCGCGCTCTCCTCGCTCGCCCGGCCGTATCTCGGCCGCACGCTGCTCGCGATCGTGTCGCTCCTCGCCGCGACGGCGGTCTCGCTCGCGCCGCCGTACCTCGTCGGACGGGCAGTCGACGAGGTCCAGCACGGACGAACGGAGCTCCTCGGCTGGATCGTCGCCGCCTTCGTCGCGGCGGGCCTGCTCGGGATCGTCTTCAGCTACGCACAGACCTACTTCACCGGTTGGACCGGTGAGCGGATGCTCGCCGACCTGCGCAACACCCTCTTCCGGCACCTGCAGCGCCTCTCGCTCGGCTTCTACGAGCGGAACCGCGCGGGCGTGATCATCAGCAGGCTGACGAACGACGTCGAGGCCCTCGACCAGCTCGTCACGGACGGTGTCTCCTCGCTCGTGCAGAACACGCTGACGCTGCTCGGCACCGCGGTGCTCCTCTTCTTCCTCGATTGGCGACTGGCTCTCGCTGCGCTGATCGTGTTCCCGCTGATGACCGTCGCGACGGCGATCTTCCGAACGCGTTCGGGTCGGGCCTACCGCTCGGTCCGGGAGACGCTGGGTCTCGTCACCGCCACCCTGGCCGAGGACATCGCCGGCATGCGCGTACTCCAGTCGTTCACTCGCGAGGACGCCGCGCAGGCCAACTTCCGCGCGATCGCCGACGACTACAGGGTCTCGAACATGCGGACCGTCGTGCTGAGCGGGCTGTACTTCCCGTTCGTCGACTTCCTCTCCTCTGCGGCGACGGCCGTAGTCCTCGGGTACGGCGGCTGGCTCGCCTATCACGGCGAGATATCGCTCGGCACGCTCGTCGCGTTCCTCGGCTACCTGACGAACTTCTTCGACCCTGTGCAGCAGCTGTCGCAGCTCTACAACACCTTCCTGTCGGCAGTCGCCGCTCTCGACAAGATCACCGACGTCCTCGACGAGGAGCCGGAGGTCGAGGATCGCCCCGGGGCGCGGGAGCTCGGCCCGATCGCTGGACGCGTCAAGTTCGAAGGAGTGAAGTTCGCCTACGGCCGGGGACCCGAAGTGCTCCACGGCATCGACCTCGACGTGCCGGCCGGGACGACGGTTGCGCTCGTCGGCCACACAGGGGCCGGCAAGTCGACGATCGCCAAGCTGATCGCGCGCTTCTACGACCCGACCGAGGGCGCCATCACGATCGACGGCACCGACCTGCGCGACGTGACGCAGCAATCACTCCGCAGCCAGCTCGGGATCGTCCCGCAGGAAGGTTTCCTGTTCGCCGGCACACTCGCGGACAACGTCGCGTTCGCCGCCCCGGATGCGTCGCACGAGGAGATCGCCGCGGCGGTGCGGGCGGTCGGTGCCGATGAGCTGGTCGCCCGGCTCGAGGACGGCTACGAGACGCAGCTCGGCGAGCGCGGTTCGCGGCTGTCTCTGGGTCAGCGGCAGCTCGTGGCCTTCGCGCGAGCGCTGCTCGCCGATCCTCGCATCCTGATCCTCGACGAGGCGACGAGCTCGGTGGACATCGGTACGGAGCGGAAGATCGAGCATGCGCTCCGCCGCCTTCTGCATGGCCGCACCGCATTCATCATCGCGCATCGCCTGTCGACGATCCGTGACGCCGACCTGATCGTCGTGCTCGAGAACGGAGCGGTCGTCGAGCAGGGCACGCACGCCGAGCTGCTCGCCCGCGATGGGCTCTACACCTCGCTCTACGGCGACTGGGCCGCCGAGGTCGCCTGACCTTCTAGCCGGGATGGATCGGCACGGAGCCGGCCGCCTTGTCGTGCCAGGTCTGCTTGTTGGCGTCCCAGAGCATCCAGAGGTAGCCGAGCAAGAAGACGACGAACGACACGATCGAGACGAGCCAGCGGAGCGCTGCGCGGCCGTAACCGATCGGTTCCCCGATCCGGTCGCGGACATCGACGACCCGGATGCCGAGAACGGCGTCCCCAGGCGTCTGGCCCGTGCGGCCGTGGAAGTAGGTGAAATACCCGAGCGAGATCAGAATCCCGATGCCCTCGCCGGCTGCCATACCGATGATCAGGCGCAGGATCCCGCTCACGACCGAGAGCACGATCCCGTCGATGAGCAGGGACCCAAACCGACGCCACCAGCCGGCGGGCGGTGCCTTGAGCCCGCCCTGAACATCGTCGGTCATCGTCTCCGGATACTGGCAGGGCCGTCGGACGAAACCCGTCGACCGCCGGAGTCCCTCGTTCGAGTTCACCCCTATCGGGGATGGCGGCACGCGTTCGCTTGCCCGACAACGTGAGGACACACCGTTACGCGGAGCATGCGGCCGCCGCCCGACCCGGGGAGAGTTTCGACATGCGCGAGCAGAAACCGATATTGAGCAGGCTCTCCGACGAGCGCGGTCAGGTAATCGTGTTCGTCGTCATTGCGTTCGTCGTGCTGACAGCGATGGTCGGAGTGGTCATCGACATCGGCTACGCGTATCGCACGCAGCGCAACCTGCAGGCGACCGCCGATGCCGCGGCGCTGGCGGGCGCGCAGCAGCTCCCGGACAGCACCAGCGCGACCTCGGTCGCGACGCAGTACGGCGCGTCCACGAGCGGAAACAACCAAGTCGGCAACGTCCCCGTCACCGAGTCGATCAGCACAAGCTGCATCACGACGATCCCAGGGTGCAGCCCGGTCAACTCCGTCTCGGTCAGCGAGACCGCAACCGTCCCGACGTTCTTCTCGAAGGTCCTGGGATTCAACTCGTTCAAGATCAAGGTCAAGGCCACGGCATGCTCGCCGTGCGGCTCCCGGCCCGTCGACGTGATGCTCGTGCTCGACCGAACCGGGTCGATGTGCCAGGACAGCTCGGGCGCCAACGACCCCGCGTGCACCGACCTGAACAACGCCAAGGACGGGATCAGGACGTTCCTGAGCTTCTTCGACCCGAACCTCGCCTGGGTCGGGCTGGCCGTGCTTCCGCCGGCGACGAGCGTCTCCGGACGCTGTAACACCCCAGCGACCGGAAACTACAACTCGACCACGGCGGCGTACACCATCGTGCCGATGTCGCACGACTACAAGAATCCCGACAACTCGCTGAATACATCGTCGAACCTCCTGTCCACGCTGAACTGCATCCAGGGCGGAGGAAGCACCTCGTATTCGAACGCGATCGAGGCGGCCCAGGCGGAGCTCGACGCTCACGGCCGGGCAGGCGTCCCCGACGTGATCGTGTTCATGTCGGACGGCGCGGCGAACACCGGGCCGACCTACTACTCGACCTCGTCCCCGTATCGCACGCAGCCCTGCCATCAGGGCGCCACCTCGGCAGGCCTCTCGAAGGTCAAGGGGACGACGGTCTACTCGATCGGCTACGCGCTCAACGACGACACGGGTGGCTGCAGGTCCTACACAGGCAGCGTCGAGTCGCCGGCGATCTCCGTGACCCAGGCGCTCACGAACATCGCGACCGACCCGTCGCACTTCTTCCTGAAGCCGAACCCGGGCTCCCTGCAGGGCATCTACTCGGCGATCGCCAACGATATCGGCCACGGCGCGTCGAGCCTGATCGGCTGAGACTCTCTCTCCGCCTGGCGCGCGGCCCGCGAGGGCGCGTGCCAGGCGGCGTAAGCTCCCCGGGCGATGCTCGACCCGGAGACCGAGAAGCGAATCGACCAACCCGTGTCGGCCGAAGCCGAGCGTGAGGTTCGGCTCACGCCGGCAGAGGCCGTCGCCCAGATGCGCATCCGGGTGCCCGTGCGGGCCAACCGGACGCTGCGCACCGTGATCGAGCGCGTGAACAAGGACGAGCAGCTGAAGGGGTGGTGGCACGTCGCGAACGTGAACGCGGTCGCCCGCATGGAGATCAACGACCACTCCTGGGTGCACATCCAGATCGTCACGAACATCGCGCTCAAGCTGCTTCGGCAGCTCACCAAGCACGGCATCGAGCCGGCGATGGTGACCGACTACGGAATGCACCGCGACGACGCCGAGGTCGTCGTTGCGCTGACGGCCCTCACCCACTGCGTCGGCATGTCGGTGCACCGCAAGGGACACGAGGACTTCAGCCTGTTCCTCGCCGAGCCGAAGCTCCGCGAGCTGCTCGAAGGGCTCTACGGCGAGCCCGAACGGACGGTCGTCGTCTCGGAGGTGCTGCAAGGGATCATCAGCCACCGCTCCGACGGCGAGCCGCTGACGCTCGAGGCGGGGATCCTGCGGGTCGCGGATGCCCTCGACATGGAGCAGGGCCGGTCGCGAATCGCCTTCGAGCGAGGCCGGGTCGGCATCCATTCACTCTCGGCGGCGGCGATCGAGGAGGTCGAGATCACGGACGGCGAGAAGCCGATCCGCATCTCGATCCGCATGAACAACTCGTCGGGCATCTACCAGGTCGACGGCCTCTTGAAGGCGAAGCTCGTCGGCTCCGGACTCGAGCCGTACGTCGAGGTCGTCGCACACATCGACACCGAGGCCGAAAAGCGGCTCGTGCCGCTCTATGAGCTCGATTTGTGAGGTGTGAGAAACCCGGAGGGCGGCTACACTGAAGCCGCTTTGCGGGATCGTCTAATGGTAGGACGCCGGACTCTGAATCCGGTAGTCTAGGTTCGAGTCCTAGTCCCGCAGCTCGTCGAAAGCCGCCGCAATTGGCGGCTTTTTTCTGTTCCGGCCGAAGTCGGTGCGGATCCCTCGATCGGGGGACGGCAGCACTGGAGGCACCGTCGATTCACTCGGTGTGGAGGACTGCGGCGGAACCGGCTCCTCTGCGTTCCTGGACGTGCCTGACTACGACGACATCACGCGGCGATACCGGACACTCGTCGAGCAGCTTCCACTGGTCGTGTACCTCGACGCGCTCGACGCCGCGAGCTCGAACATCTTCACGAGCCGGCAGGTCGAACCGCTGCTCGGCTACACGCAAGAGGAATGGGCGGCCGACAGCGACCTGTTCGTTCGCACGCTGCACCCGGACGACCGTGACCGCGTGCTCGCGGCGCATGCCCACACGCACGCCACGCATGAGCCGCTGAGCGTCGAGTACCGCCTCTTCGCAAAGAACGGGCGGCTCGTGTGGATCCGCGACGAGGGCGTCATCGTCTTCGACGACGACCGGCACCCGATCTACCTCCAGGGCTATCTGCTCGACATCACCGCCGAGCGCGAAGCGCACGAGCAACTGCGTCAGATGGCGCTCTACGACCCCCTGACGAACCTCGCGAACCGCACGTTCTTCCACGAGCAGCTGCAGCACGTGGTCTCGCTCCGCAAGCAGCCGGAGCATCGAACTGCGCTGCTGTTCATCGACCTCAACGACTTCAAGAGCGTGAACGACCGCTGGGGCCACGACGTCGGGGACAGAGTCCTCGCCGAGCTCGGTCGCCGCATCCAGCAGAGCCTGCGCGCGGGCGACGTCCCCGCGAGGCTCGGAGGTGACGAGTTCGCCGTCGTGCTCCCGATGATCTCCGAGCCTCCCGAAGCGGTTCGGGTCGCCGAGCGTCTGCTGGAGGCAATCGGTGCCCCCATCGAGCTCGACGGACGGCCCCTCCTGGT
Organism: uncultured Thermoleophilia bacterium; assembly: GCA_963708505.1. Lineage (GTDB taxonomy): Bacteria > Actinomycetota > Thermoleophilia > Gaiellales > Gaiellaceae > PALSA-600. Next base: position 59,394 of record CAVPST010000004.1, on the reverse strand, counting down.
GACGGCCAGCGTGGGCATCGCCGTCGGCGATGACGCGATCGTGTTGCTGAAAGAGGCTGACGCTGCGATGTACCGTGCCAAAAGGCAACAGGACGTCGGTTACGCGTTCTTCGACCCTGGGCTCGATACGCACGCAGTGCGTAGGTCGCGTCGCGTGCTCGAGCTCCGCGAGGCCGTCGAGCTCGGCCAGTTCACCCTCGACTACCAGCCGGTGATCGACCTGGACGCCCACGAGATCACGGGCTACGAGGCGCTCCTGCGGTGGCAGCATCCAACCGAGGGCGTGATCGGGCCGCTCGAGTTCATCCCACTGGCGGAGGAGTCGGGCCTGATCGTCCCTACTCGGCAGGTGGGTGTTGTCGGAGGCATGCCGGTACGGCGCGAGGCTCAACGCGGAGCTGGGACGCGAGATCCTGATGTCGGTCAACGTCTCGGCGCGTCAGCTTCAGCATCCGGACTTCCTCGGCCACGTCGACGACGCGCTGGCCGAGTCCGGCTTCCCGCCCCGCTGCCTGATCGTCGAGCTGACCGAGAGCGTTCTGCTGGCATCGGGTGAGCACACCGGCCGGTGGCTGGCCGCCCTGAAGGCGCGCGACATCACGCTGGCGCTCGACGACTTCGGGACCGGCTACGCCTCGCTCTCGTACCTGCAGCAGTTCCCGGTCGACATCGTGAAGATCGACCGCAGCTTCACGGATTCGATCGACTCCGACGAGGCGGATCTCGTCCTCCTCCGAGGCATCGTCGAGCTTGGAAACGCCCTCGGCCTCAAGCTGGTCGCCGAGGGAATCCAGACGCGCGGACAGCACGAGATCGTTCGCCGTCTCGGCTGCCACGGCGCCCAGGGTTTCTACTTCGGGCGCCCGGCCTCGGACGCGCTCCGGGCGCTTCCGGACATGTCCGAGACCGCAGCGACGCCGTAGCCGCCCCGTCGGCATGCGCGTCTATGATCTGACCGCCTTGCGGCGGGCAACCCTCCTGCTTTCGGCCCTGGTCGCCCTGATCGCGACCGGTGTTGCCGTGCCCGCGAACGCCTCCGAGCACAACCTCGCCGACAGGACGATCCGGCTCGGGTCGACGTACACGATCACGGGGCACACGGCCTCACTGCAGGGAAACGCGCCGCGCGCAGACGGGCCGGTCGTTCTGACGGGCCGCTGGAGCGGCGAACGCTGGCGCGTGCTCGTCCGGACGACGACGCACGGTGACGGCAGCTACCGGCTCTCGGTCAGACCCGGCCGGCGCGGCCGCCTCGAGCTGCGGCTCGCGACGCCCGACCACCGCGTCGGGAACGTCGTCCTCACCGTCACCTGACGCTCAAGTTCTCCGCCCGTCCGGCCGATTTCAGACCGGATGCAGGCGTTCCTCAGCATCGTGCTCACGGCGCTCGCGCTCCTGAAGCCGGCGCCTGAGGTCAAGCCTTCACCGCACGAGCATCTGCTCGTGCACGTCGAGAGGACCGTGCCGGTAACGGTGCGTCCCGGCGGGCCGCGACTCGCAACAGTCGGCCGCACGACGCCGTTCGGCTCGGCTCGCGTGCTCTCGGTCGTCGGCCGTCAAGGCCATTGGCTGCACGTCACGACCGCCGACCTCCCCTCTGGCCGGAACGGCTGGGTCGACGAGGCTCAGCCCGGCCTCGCCGTAGGCGCGACGAAGCTCTCTCTGCAAATCCATCTGGGCGCCCGGACCCTGGAGCTGCGCAACGGCGACCGGGTCGTACGCACGGTCGCGATCGGCGTCGGCGCGCCCTCCACCCCGACGCCGACCGGCCGCTTCGCGGTCACCGACAAGCTCCAGGGGCCGGCCTTCAGCCCGGTGTACGGCTGCTGCATCCTCGCGCTGTCTGCGCAGCAGACACATCTCCCTGCGGGTTGGCATGGCGGCAACCGGATTGCGATTCACGGGACGAACGCGCCTTCGTCGATCGGCGAGGCCGTGTCGACGGGCTGCCTCCACGCGGGCGATGCAGACCTTCGTTATCTGATGGCGCGCGTCCCACTCGGGACGCCCGTCACGATCAGCAGCTGAGAGCGGTCAGGCCGGCTCGACCGAGTACTCGCGCGGCACCGGCCGCTGATTCAGCAGCGAGGTCCGGCGGAGACGGCGCAACTCGTCGGGCGTCTCGACGCTCGAGACGACCGACACCGTCGGCCTGAGGGCCGACGTGCGGCTCGAGGTGCCGGTGCCGTGGACGAAGCCGGCAACGAGTGCCGAGGCAAGGACGACTGCTGCGGCGACCACGCCGGCAGCGGCCCGCCGGGGGGCGGCCTTCGGCACGGTGATCGTGATCGGAGCCGAGTGCTCGGGCGGCGCCTCGCGGAGCCACGCCGTGGACACGGTCGCGCCGGCCGCGAACTCCGCGCACTGGGCGCAGCGGCCGAGGTGCGCGTCGAGGAGCGCACCCTCCAGCTCGGAGAGCTCGCCGTCGACGCGCAGGGACACCCAGAACCGGGCGCGGGCGCACAACTGTCCACCAGCAATCTGCATCGAGAGGTAAGACTGGCCTAAGCGCGTTAAGTTAGTGCGAATTAGTTAGCGAGGTTATCGATCGGTCTGGTGCAGCAGGTAGAACAACGATCGTGCGCCTGACGTTCGTCGTCCTCCTGGCCGCCTCGCTCGGCGCCCTGGTCTCCGCAGCCTCCTCGACGGCTGCGACCGCGCCCTCCTATTCGATCACCTTCACCGGGAGCGGCAGCGAACAACAGGCGGACACCCGCCGAAACATCCAGGACAGTGGCGTGTGCGACTCCGCCGAGCACGTCAACGTGACGGCGAACCTCGCGTGGGCGGCATCGTGGACGAAGTTCCGTCCGGGCAAGGGCTCGGCGCCTGGCCCGGTGCGGATCGACGGGTCGGCGATCCAGGGGTCGGACGTCAAGGACGCCTGCGGCCTCGACCTGAGTCAGGCGCCTCCCGGCTGGGTCGAGCCAGACGTCGTGTGCGCAATCGCTCGCGATGTCGGGCCCTCCAACACTCGCGCTCGCCCGCAAGACAGCCGCGTCACTCGTCATCGCCGTCACCGGCCCCGCCCTCGCGGTCCCGGTCGGCGCCGGATGCGCGCTGAACGTCCGCAACGACCAGCTCACCGCACATGTCGTCGTGTCGCAGAAGAAGTTGAAGAGCCTCCGCAAGGGTCAGTCCTTGACCTTCCAAACAGGCACGTCGCGGCCCGGGCCGGGCGACGCCTACGCACCGACGCTCGACTGTTCGCAGCCGACGAAGCCGTACGAGGGCTACCGCACCGCCGACCAGTGCACCGACGCGCTGGCGTGGAGCGGCACGCTGAAGATCACGCGCGCGTCGTAGCGCGCCTCGCTCGAAGGCGGAGCAGCGGGAACGACCGCTGCGTCCTCGGTGGTACGAGGAAGTTCTGCCGGTGCGTCGCCTTCACGAAGGAGTTGAACCCCTGCGCCGGAGCGCGTGGGTCGAGCGGAAGCGTCGATCCGTCGCCGAGCTGGCCGTCCAGCGCGCGACGGGCGCGATTGAAGAGATCCGACGTCGGCGCGAACGCGACGAAGTGAAGCCCTGCGGCGGGCGTCGCCGACACCTCTCCCGCAATGACGCTCTGTGCGAACGGGTTGTCGAGCGTGTTGAAATCCGCACGCTGCACGATCGCCGTTCCACGGGCGCGAAGAGCGCCGTAGGCGTCACGGGTGTCGGCTGCGAGGCGGGTGACGGTCTGGAGTGCGGCGCTGTGGCCGACGGCACCGAACTTCGCGAGGTCTGCGTGAACGTCCGCCGCCTTTTCGACGACGGTGATGTCCTCGGCGATCGTGTACGTCTTGTCGGGTACGTTCAGCCCCGGTCTCGTCATCGAGCGCAGCTGATCCTGGAATGGTACGTCCCTCCACCAGCGCTCGAGGTCCTCGTCGAGGTGCGAAAGATGCATCGCGGTGCCGCCGCTCCAGAAGGTGCGCGGCGCCTGGTCGGTGAAGCCCCGCAGCGTCTCGAAGTTCGCGATGCGATCCGGGGCCATCGCCGCCTTCTGGGTCGAGGTGAAGCCGAGGAACATCTGGACGCCGTCGACGATCAGATCGGCGCCGGGCACGCCCGCCGCGAGCGCCATCTGCTTGGCCAGGCCTGGGCCGGTGCCGAACCCTCCTCCGACGAATCCGTTTCGCACGCTCCGGACGGCGAAGATGTCGCCCAACCGGCTGAGGAGCGCATCGTAGGCATCGTCGAGGTGCGCGATCTGGTCGCTGCGCAGCTGGAAGACGACGTCGTCTGCGCCGAGCACGACATCGGGGCCGTCACTCGGAAAGCGCACCGCATCGAGCACGGCCGGCACGTTCGTCCGCTTCTGCTTCGACGACCGCGCATCGACGGGGAGGTACCGCGGGTACCGCCGGCCGTCGGAGAGCTTCGGCACGACGCGCCGGAAGTACGGCAGCCCCCACCCCACCGTCACGCCCAGCCCCGCAGGCGTAGCGGGATAGCGCGTCTCGAGCGTCTGCAGAGCGCGCTCGAGGCGCGCCTGCGCTTTGGCGAGCGCGGCCGGCGTCCTGACCCTCAGATTCGCCGTCACGACGCGGTGGTGAAGCGGCGGGACGAGAACTTCGATGCCGAGCTCGCGGATCACCGGAACGCCGCCGAGCAGGTACTGCTCTCGCCGCGGCGCCAGCAACGCTGCCGCTCTCGCGGGCGGCGCGGCGAGGCCGTCCAGCAGCGCGTAGACGTTCCCTGCGGCCAGTGCCGCGGCTCCGCGCCGAAGCAGCTCGCTGCGCGACAGACCTGTCACTGCGACCTCTTGACGAGTTTCTTCCGCTCGAGGCGCCGCATCAGGTCTGCGTCGTCGCCGTACCGCTGCGACTGCTCGGCGCTGCCCGGCTTCGGCGTCGCCGGCGAGTTGCCGCCACGATGGGAGACGGCGACGGCCGCGGCTGCGACGAGCGCGACCGCGACGACGGCGAAGACCCCCAGCCACCCTCGTCCCACTCGGAAAAGGGTAGCCATCCGTGCGAATCGGTCGGGCGGGCGCTATATGCTTCCTCCGCAATTCCCCTGACCCCCCAGACAGGAGGACGAGTGAAGAAGCGCATCTACGCAGGTGCAGGCGCATCCGCGCTGGTCGCCGTCATCGCCCTTGTGGCGACCGTGAGCGGGGCGCTCGCGCACAGCGGTTCTACACCGCTGCCCGCGTCGTCATGCTCGGCGATCCAGAACCCGGGCGGCCAGTACCTGATTGCGTCCGACCTGCCGCTCGAGGGCTCAGGCCGGACTCAGACGTCGCAGATGACCCGTGCGATCAAGTTCATCTTGAACCGCCATGGGTGGAAGGCAGGCAAGTACTCCCTCGCCTACCAGAGTTGTGACGACGCGACGGCTCAGGCCGGCAAGTGGGATTCGGGCAAGTGCTCGGCGAACGCGAACGCGTACGCACGGAACAGCGACGTGATCGGTGTCATCGGCACGTTCAACTCCGGTTGTGCCGAGATCATCATCCCGGTCCTGAACCGCGCCTCGGGCGGACCCGTTGCGATGGTCAGCCCCGCGAACACGTACGTCGGACTCACGCACGGCGGACCGGGAACTGTCGCCGGTGAGCCGGGCAAGTACTACCCGACCGGGAAGCGCAACTACGCCCGCGTCGTGGCGGCGGACGACTATCAGGGTGCTGCCGACGCAGTGCTCACGAAGTCGCTCGGCATCAAGAAGGTGTACATCCTGAACGACAAGGAGGCCTACGGCCTCGGCGTCGCGTCGAACTTCCGGAACGCGGCACAGCGGCTCGGCTTGAACGTCGCAGGCTTCACGGCCTGGGACGGCAAGGCGTCCTCCTACGAGGCACTCGCCGTCAAGATCAAGGCTTCGGGGGCGCAAGGCGTCTTCCTCGGCGGCCTGATCTGCGAGAACGGCGGGAAGCTGATCAAGGACCTGCGCAACGGCCTCGGCAACAACGTCAAGATCCTCGCGCCGGACGGCTTCACGCCGGTCTCAGCGACGATCCAGCAGGGTGGCTCAGCCACCGAGCACATGTTCGTCTCGGTTGCGGGCCTGCCGAACACTGCCCTCACGGGTGCGGGCAAGGCCTTCGTCGTGGCCTTCACGGTTGCCGACCACAAGGTGCCGGATCCGTACTCGGTCTACGCAGCTCAGGCTGCGGAGGTGCTGGTCCAGGCGATCAAGCAGTCGAACGGATCGCGTGCAGACGTCGCGAAGCAGCTCTTCAAGGTCCAACTTGACGAACAGCATTCTCGGCAACGTGTCGTTCAACTCGAACGGCGACGTAAGCTCGAACCCGGTCACGATCTACCGTGTGACGGGTGCGAAGTCGAACACCTACAGGGTGATCGTGCCGCCGAAGTCGCTGGTCAAGATCGCATAAGTCGGGACCCCACGAACGCTGTACCAGGGGGAGGGCGCGAGCCCTCCCCCTCTTCGTATGGAACGATCCTGGGGTGACCCCGCCGCTCGCCGCCGTGCCCGATCTCGAGCGCGAGCTCGACGCGCTGTACGCACTTCCGCTCGCCGACTTCACGAAATCGCGGAACGACCTGTCGTCCAGATTGAAGCGAGCGCACCAGGCGGAGGCCGCTGCGGCCGTCCGCGCGCTCAAGAAGCCGACCGCGGTCGCGTGGGCGGCAAACCTCCTTGCACGCGTGGTGCCCGATCAGGTGGCGTCGCTGCTCGAGACGTCCCGCCGGCTCCGCGAAATCCAGCAGCAGTCGCTCGCGGGCACCGTCCGCCCCGAGGAAGTCGTGACCGCAACGGCGGCCGAGCGCACGGCGGTGCGACTGCTGGTGGCGTCCGCGCGGCGCGAGCTCGGCGACCGGGCGACTCCCGCGCTGCTCGACCGCCTCGGGCGGACGCTGCAGGCCGCCGCGATCGACGAGCGCGCGCAGTACCTCCTGGCCCGCGGCCGCTTGACCGAGGAGCTCACCTCGGTCGGGTTCGGCCCCCTCGAAGCCGTCGAGAGCACGAAGCCCCGCCCGGACGAGGTGGCTCGCGCCGCCCGCGAGCGCGTGACGGCACTGCGTGCCGCGGCCCGACAGCTCGCCGCAGAGGCTCGGTCGTCGGAAGCCGCGGCGCGCGATGCCGAACAGGCCGCCGAGCTGTTGCGCGAAGAGGCCGCTCAGCGACGTGTCGAAGCCGACCGCGCCGCGCACGAGTTGGCCGAGGCCGAGGCCGCGCTCCGCTCGCGCCGGTGACGGCGCGAGCGGAGGGGCGCTCGGTTACTTCTTGCCGGGCTTCGACTCGTGATGGTTCGAATCGCCGTGCGAGTCGGCGTGATGCCAATGACGGTGCTTTGACTTCTCATGCTTCGGCTTCCAGCCGTGCTTGCCATGAGACGTCTGGTGCTCGACGAAGCTCACACACTCGCCCTGGTTCTTGAACTTCGGGTTCGTGAAGGTCTTCCAGCCGTCGTGCTTGCACTGGTCCTTGCTCGTCGGGGTGGTCTGAACGGGTGGCGGGCGCCGGAACCTCGGAGACGCCGTTGACCGAGATGTTGGTCACATCGGCGACTCCCTGGACGTCGATCAGCACGGCCGCTGAGTTGATCGTCCCGGTCGGGGTCGGCACCTGCTGGCCGGCCGCGGCGAGCGTTGCGGCCGTGAACGTGTACGTCGCAGAGCCGTCACCGTTCATGACCGGCGCCACGTTGTTGCAGCCGAGGAAGAACGCTCCGTCGGATGTGCTCAGGTTGAACCGCGGCGAGCCGCCGTTGCACTGCGCCGCGCTCTTGAGCGTGAACGAGGCCGACGTGAACGTCTGTCCGTCGAGGCCGGTGATGTCTGCGCCGGCCGCCGCGTTCGTGGCAGTCGCGCAGTTCTTCTCGAGATGCAGCACGCCGTTCGTGTACGTGGCCACGGGACAGCCGGTGCTGCCCGGGTCGAAGACACCCGGTTCGAGTGCGGCCGCCGCCGTCGAAGCGAGGGCAAGCGTCAGCGCTGCCGTCGCGACGATGATCGCCTTCTTCATGTGGGGACCCCCTGTTCCTTGATCTGACCGAGCGCCTACGCCGGTTTGCGATTCAGCCGGCGGAGCTCGGCCCTGAGGATGTCTATGCGACGGTGGAGGTGGCGGCGCTCCGTCGAGACCTCTTGTTCACGCCGGGCCAGTAGGTCATTCGGCCCGGTATCAAGGGTCTCGTGTAGTTGGTGGCGCAAGGCAGAAACCTCACGCTCGCGGACCTCGAGTTGCTCGAGTTCGACGAGCATGCCCTTCAAATCGAAGAAGGATTGAGACGCCACATTGAGCCGTATCGGCCGATCCTGTGGAACCTTTAGGCTAGTAATTAGGTTGAGGAACGCCTAGAAAAAGAGCATGAAGTCCCTCGTCGTGCTCGCGCTTCTCGTGGCTGTCGGCGTCGGCGCTGCGTTCTTCTTTATCGGCCGCAGCGCAGACAAGACGACGAGCACGCTGCTCGGCTTCACAGACCAGGCGGCAGTGGCCACGGCGAGCGCCAACGTGAGCGCCGCACTTGCCTCGATCGAGGCATTCGGGGCGGCGAACGGCGGCTACTCGACAGCGACGGTCGGCGGTTTGCAGCAGATCAACGCCGGCATCGGATCGACGATCTCGCTGCACGATCTGACGGCGACGACGTTCTGCGTGCAGAGCACCGTCGGGACGACGACGGCGAGTGCGAGCGGCCCAGGCGGCGCGATCGTCGCCGCGCCCTGTCCGTAGCTCGACACGCGGGCTAGTGTTGCGTCGATGTTCGACAGCGGGGGATCGACGAGGTGAGCGAGATCTCCGAGCTCGACCTGCAGCGTGAACGCGCCGCGAAGAACGAGAGCCTGTTCCGCGAGGTGAACGAGCGAATCGAGGACCTGGCCACGCCCGCCTCGTTCTCACAGTTCGTCTGCGAATGTCTCGACGACCGCTGTGACAAGCGCGTCTCGATGACCATCGAGGAGTACGAGTACATCCGATCGGACGGCAATCGATTCTTCGTGCTGCCCGGCCACACCGATCCGGAAGTCGACGAGATCCTCGAGTCGACCGACCGCTATCTCGTCGTCCGCAAGCGCGGCGTCGGCGAGGCCGTCGCCGAGGAGCTCGACCCTCGCAGTCGCGACTGAGCAGGAGTTACCTCTAGGGTCGGTCGTCCGACGACACGACCTCGCGCCTCAGCCACATGACGGCGGCGGCTGCGAGCACGGCGAGAATCGGATCGGCGGGCACCCGGAAGCGCGAGTACGACTCATGGCCGCCGGAGACGATGATGACGTAGGCCGCGGACACGACGAGGAGCCAAAGCTCGGGAATCTTGATCCGGCCGACGGCGAGACCGACGAAGCCTGCGAGCGCTCCGAGTACGAGCGCCACGGTCACGAGCGCATCGACAGCGATGAGCGCGCGAAACCACCCCGCTCTGTCCGAATCCTTTCCGGTGAGGAGTGTCGCGGTCTCGGACCGTGCGGGGCCGAGCAGAAGCTTGACCTCTCCGCGCGACCAGTCTTCGAACGCCCCGACTGGATGCTCTCTGAGGATCGCGAATCCGACGCTCAGCTCGGCCCGGCTCACCTCCGCGGCGTTGTCACCGGGACGCACGCGAGCAGCAAGCCGTACCAGGACGTCGTGCTGAGCCAGTGACCGTGGCTGACCGCTGTGAACGAGCGCTCCGACGGCGCGGTACTGGAGCATGTTGTAGCCGTCGATCGTGCTGACGATCGGCACTCCGGTCTGCTCGTAGTTTCGTACGACCCACAAGCCTGCGGGGAGCAAGACGCCGATCACGAGAGCGACGGCCACCGCTGCGCGCGAGCGGATCCCCGACACGGCCACGAGCAGGACTACCAGGGCGAGGACGACCGGCGCGTACTCGACGACCGGGCGGACGAGGATGGCGATCCCCAACAGGACGCCGGCGAGAAAGGCCGCGGGTGTGGATCCACGCTGCCACGCGACGACGAGCAGCGTCACGGCGAGCATGAAGACGAACGTGAACAGCGTCTCCGTCAACAGCTGATTCGCGAATACGATCGACGCTGGGTCGACCGCGAGCACCGCAGCGGCCAGTACTGCGTACCGGTGCGGTAGAAGCCGCGAAGCGAGCCAGTACGTGACCGCCACGGTCGCGACCGACAGAACGAGCTGAACGGCGACCACCGGCGCGTAGTGCCGGCCGAAGATCTCGTAGATCGCCCTGACGAACAACGGATACCCCGGCGTGCGTCGGAGGCCCAAATCGAACAGCCGACCCGAACCGGCGAGGTAGGCGGCGTGCAGATGCGTCGCGATCGGCAGGTAGTCGCGATCGTCAGCGGACCAGAAGCGCTGCGGCGACGACCGGGCGGCCAGGAACACCGCGATGCGCGTCACGCTCGCGGCAAGCAGGACCAGGATCAGGTCGGTGCGCTTGGTCAAGCCGAAGCGAGCCGATTGACGTAGCCGCAGCTCTCCGCGGGAGTCATGACAGCCGGGGCGAGCGCCTCATCGTGGGTCACGGCGCGGATGATGATTCGGCCGGTACCCCAGCGTTCTCCCACGGCCAACCCGCTTCGGCAGCAGCGAAGCCGCTCCTGCAGCGTCCAAGCTAAGGCGTTCGGCAGACGATCTTGCCGGCGTACTGACCTCCGGGAGTAGCCTCGGCCTCGGCGACGAGCAGGGTCCCGTACTGCGTCTCGATCGAGTCGCCGACCTCCGGGAGTCGAGGCAGCTCGATGTTCTCGTGCGTCTGCCAGCCAGGCCCCTCGACGGAGACGATGAACCTGCCCAAGCCTGCGCTACCAGGTCAGGCGGAACGGGACGAGCGTCGCGTCGATCTTGTCGATGCGTGCGACCACCGCCGCGAGCTCGGTCGCGACTCGCCGCTCCTGCATGACCGCGACTTCGTTCGGGAAGCTTGCCAACCGCTGCTGCAGCAGCTCGAGGCGTCGCTCCAATTCGCGTAGTCGCCGCTGCAACTGGACGCGCTCGAGCACAAGCTCGTCGAAGTCGGGGAGATCGGGATCGGCAGCCATCCCTCTCAGTGTTCCACTTTGTGTGTCTCGTGCCAACCCGTCGGACGTGGCATGTAACGGACGCGTAACCCAGCCCGTCCAGGTCGACGCGGCGCTGAACGGGGTGTCGAGGGTCGACCGCTCTGACGCCGTCTGGCGCCGGTCTGCATGCGGGGCTCGCCTGACACACCGTTTCAAGCCAAAATCCGGCCGCCAACGGGGTCTAAAGCACCGCCGGTCCCTTGCCGATTCGAACCACCGAGTTGAGGGACAAGCGGGAAAGTCGCGGATGAAACGGCATCTGCTTGCCCTGGCAGCGGCCATGTTGGTTGCGTTGTTGCTCACAGCCGTTGCCGCGACCGCGCCCGGCGACCCAAACCGCAAATTCACGCCCGCCGATCAGAAGCTCGCTCGTTCACTCGTCCTCCGCAAAGCGGACCTCCCCGCAGGCGCGTGGAAAACCTCGCCGACCGACTTCAGCCAGCCAAACCCGCCGTGCGTGGTGCGTGACTATCGACTCGACTCGCTCACGGAAACCGGCGAAGCCGGCTACAGCTACTCGCTCGCCGACCTGCAGGTCGAGTCGGAGTCGGCCGTCTTCGTCACGGCGTCGCAGGCCCATCAGGCGTTCTTGACGGAGTCGCAGCCAGGATTCATGCGCTGCGTCTTGACAAGCTTCGCGCGCCCTGGCGTGACCGTGAAGATCGCGACGATCGAGCGTCTACCGCCGACTTCGACGTCCGTTCGGGTGGCGGCGGATCACTCTCTGGTCACTCTTTATTCGACGCATACGAATCGGACCGTGATCATCGACCTCGTGACCGTGTTCCTCCAACGCGGTCGAGTTGGCAGCGGAGTCACGATCGCCCGGGCCAACGCCCATGTTCCAGACAGCCTCGTCGCCTCAGCCACTGCACGGGCCAAGCTGAACTTGAGCAAACTCTGAGTGCTCGGATACGGCCGCAGCGGTCAGTCACACTGGTTGTGGCTCATCATCATCGGAGGCGGCGTCGGTCTCTACCTTGTTCGTCGCCTCCGTGGCCGGCCGCCTGCCGCCACGCGCTGGAGTGACGTCGGAGACCGCCTGTTGCTCGTCGGTGCGCCGTGGTGGCTGCAGGCACTGTTCTGCGCCGCTGTCGGTGGCGGCTCGCTCTACCACCTCGCGTCAGGCCACTACCGCTGGTACTGGTGGCTCTTACCCGCTGTCGCCTGGCTCGCATTTGCCGAAGTGGTGGCGACGCGGCGAAGGGCCGGCGGCCGCTGAACAGTGCCGCTCTGACCGTCGAATGTCACCCGAACGGCTGATGGTGCGGGGATCCTTCCTAGGTCATAGTCAGCGGGTGGAGACCCAAGAGTTGACCGTCGCCGAGACTCAAGCGCCTTCCAGCGCGGAGGCACTCAGGCCGTTTCTCGAGCAAGCGTGTTTGCTCGGCGGAGCAATTCTGATCTGGTTGACCATCCTCGGGTCCCTGATTCTCGGATCGTGGTAGGCGTCGACGTGACGCCTGCGATGCACAGTTGATTACGGGTCGTGCTGAGGATCGTGACCAGCGGCCAATAGGTCGACCTTTCGTCAGGCCGCTATCGCAAGCAGTCCACGGAGGATCAGAGCGAGGCCGATCACCGTCAGGGCGATCACGATCGCCTTGCCGCCGTGCACGCCCATCCAGCCTTTGAAGCGCTCGACCGCCAGCGGGGTCCACTCCGGCGCAACGGCGAAGGAGAGGAGCGGTAGTTCGAGGAGGACGAGCATGACTGCAGTTACCGCCAGGATGGTCACCACGTCGCCGGCGATGCCGAAGTTCTGCTTGTCGAGCTCCGTCAGGGCGGCGAGGTAGGAGGCTCCGGGGAAGCTCAACAACAGCCCAATCACGAAGGTGGTCCTCGGCGTGCCGCCACTGAGCGCCTCCTGCCAGCGCGGCGTCTTCTTCGCCTTGCCAGCACGTTTGTCTGCGCGACGCTCGCGCGCGCGCGCCACGCGTCCACTCTGGATCACAAAGGCTGCGAGGAGCACGATCAGCCCCAGGGCGACGTCGATCCCGGGGGCCAGCGAATGCTTCGTCGTGCCGACGACATTCGAGTTGTGTAGCCATTCCACGATCGCAATCCCGACGATCACACTCGTCGTTACGGCACCCGCCAAGTACCCGAGCATCAGACGCTTCGGGTTCGGGAGCAACAGCATCACCGTCGTCGCCGTTAGGAGCGTCGGGTTGAGCGCCGCCGTGAGCGAAAACAAAAAGATCCGGCCGATCGTCAACCTCCGTCGTCGCGCCGCAGTCGGTCAGGCGCCCGTCGGGGATTGCTCAAACCGGCGGGCGTCTGTGTGTCCGCTCGGCCACACGGCAGTGTGGACGAGCGACGGCAGATCATCCCATGCGAGGACATTGCGATTCCATGAACAGGGTCCGACGCCCGGCTTTAGCTCCCCGCCACCGACCCGACCTTGATCGCCACCAGGTGTGTGTAATACGCCGAGGCGTCCATCTCGTTGCTGGCGCACTGCACCGAGACGGTGGTCCCGCTGCTTGTTAGCGGCGCAAGCAGACTCGCCGTGGCATACGCAGACGAGAAGCCGATGGCTCCTACAGTGCTCGTGTCGATCACACCGGCGCCGCTGTCTGTCAATTTGCACGACGTGCCCTGTCCAGACGGCATGTAAAGCGTCGTCTTGGCCATGACCACATAGGAACCAGCCGCGAGCGTGAGGGAGCCGACGGTCGCGCCAGCCAACCCCAGGGCGACAGAAGAGGCGTACGTCGAGTACGCATTGCTCGGACCAATCGGCCCCTTGGCGCCGGGGTCACCCTTCGAGCCTTGCGGCCCGGCGGCGCCTGTCTGCCCCTGTGCTCCGGCGGGCCCCTGTTGCCCGCGCAGCGCCTTGATCGCGGCAGCGGTCAGCTTCTTCTCGGGGATCGAGTGGTTGACGATCGTGTTGCCCGAGATCAGCCCGCTCGCGAGGGCAGCTCCCCCGCCCAGCGCAACGAACAAGGCCAGCGTCGCGATGATCGTGGCCGGCTGCTTCAAAGCCTTCATTACCGCCCTCCTTGGACTCGCGTGGAGCCTGTCACAGCGAAGCCCACTGCGTCTAGCAGCAGCCCGGGCCCCGATCAGGGGACGGGCCGCGACGAATGAGCGCCGGCTCGAGCTTGGCTTCTTGGAGCGCCATGCGAACCTGCCGGCGCCTCACCACCGCTGTCGGCCGTTGGCCCACTGGCGGGCCAACGCCAGCGCAAGCGCTGCATAGGTGACACGCCTGACACACGTATCTAAGCCAGATCCGTGTGTCAGGACCGTGCCGTAAGGCCCATACGGGATTCGAACCCGTGCCGCCGCCGTGAGAGGGCGGTGTCCTAGGCCACTAGACGAATGGGCCCCGTCGAACGCGCCGCAGTGTACCGGAGGGCTGCGATTCAGCTTGGCGCCAGGCAGAGGCCCGCGAGATCGAGTCCGTACACCGCCTGATAGGTGATGCAGCCGACCCGGCGCGAGAGGACCACGCGCGCGTTGAGAACGGCGTAGGCGACGAGAGGCGCCTCCGTGCGCGCGACCCTGAGTCCGAGGTGGCCGTAGGCACGGTCGCGGGCGACACCGGTCAGTCGCTGGGCCTCGTCAATGCTGTGGTTCAGCGCCGGACTCGCGAAGTACGCGAGATTCGTGTTGCCGACCGACCGGATCGCGCGGCTGTCGAGGAGCTTGTCGATGAGCGCGTACGGGTCGCCGTAGTCGGGGCGGGTGATCACGTCCGTGATGTCGAACTTCGTTCCGCGCACCGCTGCGAGCGTGAGCTGACTCGTGCCCGGCGACGTCTTGACGTCGACCTTGAGGCCGATCTTGCCGAGAGCCTGCGAGACGGCCAACGCACGGTCGACACACGCCTGCGACCCACACGCGAGGAACGTCGCGTGGCCCCCGCGCAGGTGGCCGGCTGCGAGACGCCGCGCGGTCGCGAGGTCGGGCTCGCCGATCGGATAGAGGTGTCGGGCCTCGTAGCCCGGGAATCCCGGCGGGATGTACTCGTCGTTGGGCTGCGCGCCGTCGCGCCCGAACAGGTCGGCGAGCACCGGCCGGTCGAGCGCGTAGCTGATCGCCCGGCGCAGCTCCGGGTTATCGTGGAAGAGCGGTCGCTGGGTGTTCAGCGCCAGGTACGCGACGATCGGCTGCTGCACGACGAGCAGATGCGTGTGATCGCGCTTCTCCGTCGCGGCGAGCTCTGCGAACGCCGCGGGAGTGACGACGCCGTAGTCGGCCTCTCCGTCCTCGAGCTGCAGTCTGATCTCCGACGGAAACGCCCCGAAGCGGTACTCGATCGCATCGACGTGCATCTTCCGTGGACCGGCGTAGTACGGATTCCGCTTCAGCAACAGCGACCGTCCTCGGTGATAGCTCGATACCGCGAACGGGCCGGCCGAGGGGAGGTCGTCGCGCTGCTCGTTCGGCGCCCACGTCGGCACGGCGCAGAAGTACGGCAGCGCGAGCCGCTCGGCGAAATCCGGAGCCGCCCGCGACAGCTTGACCGTCAACGTCAGCCCGGACGCCCGCCACGACCGAACCTCGCGCAGATAGGTGTCGGCCGGCGAGACGAGCTCGGGCGAACGCGCCCGCTCGAATGCCCGTGCGAACGATGCCGCCGTCACGCTCGAGCCGTCGCTGAACTTCCACCCCGGGCGTAGATGAAACGTGTAGATCAAACGGTCGGGCGAGACCGTCGGCAACGCGGAGGCGACCTCGGGGACGAGCCTCGTGCCTCGATAGCCCGAGCGTGGCGGGTAGTCGAGCAGCCTCGCGCACGTCGCGTACTCGAGCTCCCACGCGTCGGGCGTCTGCGCGAGCGCCGGATCGAGCGTCGCGAAATCGGCGCTCTGCGAGACGACAACCGTGCTCTTGGGCGGCGCGCTCTTCGCGCGGCCGTGCAGCAAGACAACGCCGAGGAGCGTCAGGACGACAATGGCGATGACCGCCACCGCGCCGACCTCGACGACCGTCCGGATGACGTGGGGCTGGCGTTTTGGGCGCGGCGGTCGCTGCCGCTCCTGCTCCATCCCGGAGTGGTATCAGCCTGAGATTTCGTGCAACAGCGGCGCGGTGTCCAGCGGATCGAATCCGAGCCGGACGGCGATCTGCTCGCTCGTCGGTTCCGTACCTTCGCGGAAGAGGTCACGCAGCAGTTCACCGGTGCTCGGGTTGCGCCACCAGTCCTCTCCCACCTCGTTCCGCAAATGCTTCTGCAGCTGGGCGGAGCGGATCCACGCCCGCAGATAGTCGGCCGAGTAGAAGCCCGCATCCATGTCGGAGAGGTAGTTGTCCGAGCGGTAGCGAATGCCCGTCGCGTCGGTCAGCAGCTGTTCGTAGACAGCTGGATCGCCGCCGTCGCCCGCAAACCGCGACCAGTAATCCAGCTCGAAGCGAAGCTTCGCCTCGTACCGCTTGAAGAGCAGAGCCTCGAGGAAGATCGTCGCCTCGGCGTTCTCCGCGGCCTGCTCGGCCGACAGGCCGAAATACTGCTCGTGCCACGCCGGCTCGCGTGAGATCGCCTCGACGATGTACGAGTAGATCTCGGTCAGCGCGTGGTCACGCGAGATGCGCCGGAACGTGTACGGGAGCGTCGGGTCGCAGCCTGCGTAGTGCAGCGCGTGTCCCGCCTCGTGCAGGAACGCCTGGTAGTCATGGAGACCGCCCTGAGCGCGCGTGATCAGGTGCACGACCTTCGGCGGATCGCTCGCGATCACACACGCGCGTGGCGACTTTTGGGGACGGTCGTCCAGATCGAGCTTGATGTTCGGCTGTGCCGTCAGGTCGAAGCCGAGTGCACTGAGCGTCTCGAGGCAGATCTCCGTCGCGCGGTCCTTCGTGTAGGTCGCCTCGAGTGGCGAGAGCCGTCGCATCCACGCGGTGTGATGGCTCGACGGAATCTCGGGGTGGTCGTCGCCGAGCAGGCGGGCGAACCACTTCTCCCGGAGCCCCCGAAAGCTCGCGTCGGCAGCCGTCGCGGCCGCTTCGAGCGCGCGTGACAGGTCACGGAGGGAGATGTCCTTCTCCTCTTCGTTCCGCTCGACGGCATCCGCGATCCCCGAAAACTCCGCCGAGAGCTCCTCGGTTACGCGAAGCAGGTCGAGCCGATCGTCGTTGAAGCCGGCGCTCGCATCTGCCTGGAGCACACCGAGCTCCTCGCGGTCGGCGTAGGCCGGGAGAACCGCAACTTGGGCCTGGGCGTTCCGGAGGGGCATCTCCTCGCCGCGGAACGTCACCCGCGCGGCGAGCAGCCGGTTCTCGAGCTCGTCCTCGCGCTCGGCCAGCTGCGCAGAGATGAGCCCGGACTCGCACGTCTTGCGGAGCCGGTAGAGAAGCTCGCGCCCGGAGCCCGACGACCCTTGCTCCGCTTCGTAGAGCGCGTCGAGCTGCTCGCGGCTGAAGAGATCCGCATAGCGGCGAACGATCTCGGCTTGCTCCGACGTCTCCTTCTCGCCGACGCGAACCGCACGCCACTCCTCGGAGCGGTCGTACAGGTAACGCTCGAGGCGGGACTCGAACTCGGTCGCCGACAGGACGGAGGTCGTGCTCACGGCCCTACCCTAGCCAGCCGCCGGGCCAGCTCGACGAGCGAACTGGGAACGAACGGCTTGGCCAGCACACCATCCGCGAGATCCCGGTAGTCGTTGACGTCGGCCGACCCGGTCACGACGGCGACGGGGACGCCGTCGGCGCGCAAGGCATCGAGCAATCCGCCGGTGTCGTCGCGGCCGAGATGGACGTCGAGCAGGACGACGTCCGGGTGCCCTTCGGCCAGGGATTCCTCGGCCTCATCCAGCGTTCCGGCCTCGGAGACGGCGAAACCGTCCAGCTCGAGATTGACGCGCATCATCATGCGCAATGCGGGGTCGTCGTCGACGATGAGCGCCCTGGGAATCGACCCCTCCATCGGGCCGCGACTCTAGCGTCTAGGATCGGGGTGGTGACGGCGCAGACCGGCACGGAGGAGGTGTACGCCGAAGGGCTCGGCGAGCTCTGGACGGATCTTCGGCGGACGCTGACGTCCCTTGACGGCGTCGCCGCCGAGCCCGACCTGCTCGACGACGAGGATGTCGCGGTCTCCCTCCGGAGGCTCCAGTACGGGCTGCACGTCTCGTTCGAGCACATTGCCGGTCTGACCCCGCCGCCGGGCGGGGAGACCGCTCACGCCGAGCTGGGAGCAGCGCTCGCAGGGGCGCGCGACGCGACGGCGGAGGTCGCCGAAGCCGCTTCTCTCTTCGGCGCCGCCGGAGTCGCCCCGCTCCTGCACGAATGGCGAGGCGCACTGTTCCGCGTGCGGCTCGCCCGGCTCCGGCTCGCGCCTGGCCGGTCCCGGATGAACGCGGCGGACGCCGACGACCAGAGCAGCATCACACGTCCGTTCATCTCGTTCCTGCTGGCCCTTCTGGGAGCACTGGCCTTCGTCGCCGGCGCCGCGCTCGGCCTCTGGCCGGTGTGGACGCTCGGGCTGCTCGCCGTCTGCGGGTCCGTGCTGGCGTTCAGGCCGTAGAAGCCTGCGCCGCTGCGGCGAGTCGCCCGAGCGACGCCTCCTTGCCGAGCAGCTCGAGGCTCTCGAACAGCCCCGGAGAGACCTTCGAGCCGGTGATCGCAAGCCGAATCGGCTGAAACGCGGTGCGCGGCTTCTCGCCGAGCTCCTCGGCGAGCGCCCGGAGAGCGTCCTCCAGGCGGGACGCCTCCCACGGCTCGACTGTCTGCAGGGAGTCGTGAGCCGCGCGACAGATGCGCGGATCGGCGCCGTCGGGCGAAACGTCCTCGAAGAGGAATCGGACGAAATCGGGGTACTGCGAGAACTTCTCGATCTTCTCCTGCACCAGGGGCACCGTCGCGTGCACGGTCTCCTGGGGCCAGTCGACATCGTGCTGCGCGAGCCACTTGTCGAGCCAGTGGGCGTACTCGTCGGGCTGCAGGTTGCGCAGGTAGACGCCGTTCAGCCAGTCGAGCTTCTGGTAGTCGAACGTCGCCGGGCTCGGCACGACCCGGTCGAGGTCGAATCGCTCGACGAGCTCGTGGCGCGCCATGATCGTCGTCTTGTCGTCGAAGCTCCACCCGAGCAACGCGAGGAAGTTGAGCAGTGCTGCCGGGATGTAGCCCGCGTCGCGAAAGTCGTCGAGCGCCACGGCGTTCCGCCGCTTCGAGAGCTTGCGGCCGTCCTCGCCGTTGATGTTCGGAACGTGCCCGTAGACGGGTAGGTCGGCGCCGAGCGCGCGCAGGATGTTGATCTGCGTCGGCGTGTTCGAGACGTGGTCCTCGCCGCGGATCACGTGTGTGATCTCGTCGAACACGTCGTCGACCGGCGAGACGAAGTTGTAGGTCGGCCGGCCGTCCGAGCGGACGATCACCAGGTCGGGGAGAAGCTCGTTCCGGAACTCGATCTGCCCGCGAACGGCGTCGTTCCAGGACACCGTCCCCTCCTTGGGCTGGCGGAACCTGATCGCGCCGTCGTCCTCGTACGCCTTGCCCTCGGAGACGAGCTGCTCCGCGAGTTGGCGGGCCTTGTCGGCGGTGTCGAGTTGGAAGCTGACGTCCCCGTCCCAGTCGATCCCGAGCCAGATCAACGACTCCTTGATCTGCGAGGTCGCCTCGGCCACCTCACGGCTCGTGTCGGTGTTTTCGATGCGCAGCAGGATCTCGCCGCCAGCGCGCCGCGCGAACAGCCAGTTGAAGAGGAACGTGCGGACGCCTCCGATGTGGAGGAAGCCCGTCGGGCTCGGAGCCATGCGGACACGGACGCTCATGCCTCATTATCGTAGGGCGGCGGTGGAATTCGGCGCGCATGTCTCCGCCAGCGGCGGGATCTACACCGCGATCGACCGGATCGAGGCGATCGGCGGCGACTGCGTCCAGGTCTTCACGCAGAGCCCCCGGATGTGGCGCCCGACCGATCACAAGCCCGATGCGATCGCCCGCTTCCGCGAGCGGCGGCAGGAGGCTGCGATCGGTGGCGTCGTGTGCCATGCGCTCTACCTGTGCAACCTCGCTGCCCCCGACGACACGATCTACGAGAAGTCGATCGACACGATGCGCGCCACCGTCGACGCCGCGACGGCGATCGGCGCGGACGGGGTGATCTTCCATGTCGGCTCGCACCTCGGGTCGGGCCTCGAGACGGGCCTCGACCGAACGACGGCGGCTCTCGTGCGGATCCTGGAGCGGTGCGACGGCGACACCTGGCTGCTCATCGAGAACTCCGCCGGCACCGGCGACACGATCGGCCGCTCGGTCGACGAGCTCGTCGTCCTCGTCGACCGGCTCGATGGTCATCCCCGGCTGGGCATCTGCCTCGACTCGTGCCACCTCTTCGCGTCGGGCTACGACGTCGGCGACCCGGCAGCCGTCGACGAGCTCGTCGCCGACCTGGACGCCCGCATCGGTATCGAGAAGATCCGCGCGCTCCACGTCAACGACAGCGCGACGCCGCTGGGCTCCAATCGCGACCGGCACGCGAACCTCCTCGAGGGCGAGATCGGCGAGCGCCTCGGCGTGTTCCTCGCCCATCCCGCCTTCCAGGCCCTGGGCGCCTATCTCGAGGTGCCGGCGATCTCGAACGACGGCGCCGCCGAGATCGTGAAACTGCGCGAACTGCACGCCCGCCACGTCTGACACGAGTCTGACTCGAGTCAGACAGGAGTCAGACGTGAGGTGTGTTTCGTAACGCTTTGTTCGCGGGCCGTTTGTGACATTCCGCCGACGGGCGGCGTACAACGTGTGAGATGACTTTTGCCCAGGCTGCCGAGTCTCACCTCGACGACGTCTACGGCTACCTCGCCTGGTTCACGGGCGACCGGGCGACCGCCGACGACCTCACCGGAGCGACATTCGAGCGCGCGCTCAGGCTCTGGCACCGCTTCGACCCGAAGCGTGGGTCGGCTCAGACCTGGCTCTGCCAGGTCGCACGCACCGTTGCGCTCGACCACTTCCGCTCCGAACGCCGCAGGACCCGCCGCGAGGAACTGGCTGCTCCGGCAGAGCGCGTCGACGCCCGCTTCGTCGAGGGGCTCTCCCCCGACCTGGAAGCAGCGCTCGGCGCGCTGACCGCCGGCGAGCGCGAGGTGGTCGCCCTGCGCGTGGTGCTCGACGTCGACGCGCAGACGGCGTCGCGCGTCCTCGGCATCTCGCCCACCAATTGCACGACGCGCTTGAACCGCGCGCTCCGCAAGCTCGAGGAGGCCCTGAATGTCGCAGCGTGATCTGACCGCCGAGCTTCGTTCCGCACGCGTCGTTGCTCCCAGCCACGTGCGCGCCCAGGTGCGCCTCATCACCGCAGCCGCGACGCCCCCACCCCGCCGCTTCACGTGGCGCCGCACGCTCGTGATCGCGCTGCCCGTGGCCGCCGCGGTCGCCGCAGCAGTCATCGTGGCCCGGCCCTCGCCGCAGCACCAGGCGTCTCCGGCCGCGCTGGAGCGCGACCAACTTGCGACGCCGGCGACGACCGTCCAAGGAGCGGTGACGAAGAGCGCGGCCGGCCTCGCGGCTCCCGCTTCGCCGACCCGCGCCCAGCGCTACGGCGCGTTCCTGTCGCTGCGCGTCGCGACCCAGCAGGGCGTCTCGGACGGCGTCAAGCGTGCCCTGGCGATCACCTCGTCACTCGGCGGCTACCCGGTCTCGGTGCACGCGTCGTCCGCGACAGACGCCGCCGACCGCGAACCTGACGCTGAAGGTGCCGCGCAGCCACGTCGGCCAGGCGATCGCTCGCCTGTCGGCGCTCGGGACGATCATCGGGGAGCAGGTCGACGTCCAGGACGCGCAGGCGGGGCTGAACGCGACCGACCGGCTGATCGCGCGGCTGCAGCGGCAGATCGGCGCTCTGCGCGCCCAGGAGCAGACCGACGCCGTCAAGCTGAAGATCGCCGCGCTCACGTCGCGCATCGAGCAGCTGCAGCGGCAGAAGGCCGCGACGATCCGCACGACCAGCTACGCCACGGTGCGGCTCCAGCTCGCGACGAAGCCCGCCGCCGCGCCGGCGCATCACGGCCACGGCCCGCTGCACGGTCTCGGCGTCGCGTTCCGGTGGATCGCGATCGGCGCGGTCTACGCGCTCGCGCTCGGCGGCCCGCTCGTGCTGCTCATCGGTCTCGCCTGGTTCGCCGTCCGCACGATCAGGCGGCGCCGCGTGGACGCTCTGCTCAACCAGGCGTGATGCGGGCGATCACCCGGAACGTCGGCTCGCCGACCGGCAGCTCCGAGAACTCCGGGTTGATGCAGCCGAGCTCTTCGTCGACGCGGCTCTCGTACGTCGGCTCGACCTCGGCGTGACACATCGGCAGCGGGTGCCGCACGGCGCGGATCGCACCGAACCCGGGCTTGCGCGCTTCGGCGGCGCGCAGCATGTCGAGGTCGATCTCGACGTCGTACACCTTCTGCATGCAGCCGACGTAGGTGTGGCCCCAGGCCTCGTACGAATAGACGAACGGGCACGCACGCCGCAGGCACGCGCCCGGGTAAACGACCTTGTCGCAATGCACCCCGCAACGGCGGCACTCCATCTCGTCCTGAGGGCGAAGAGGCAGCGCCGGTGCAACGGTCTGCTGTGGCGTCATGCAGACATTGTCCGAACGTTGACGGACAGCCGCAAGACTTGACTTTTGCTGCTCAGGGCGCTAGACGCCGGACCGCGTTCAGCACGTCCATCGGGGTGAACGCCATGAAGTCGGGCTCGCCGCCCTGGGTGTCGTCTGCTCTGAACCACAACGCCTGTACGGTCGACATGCCCACTGACGCCGCTCCTTGCACATCGGTGGCGAGACCGTCCCCGACGAACATCGCGTCGGTGGGATCGACGCCGAGCTCGGCGAGGGCGCGCAGGAAGATCGCTGGCTCGGGCTTGCGTGCCCCGACCTCCTCCGACCACACCTGGACGTCGAGGAGTGGCGCGAGCCCGTAGCGCTCCGCATCCGCTCGCAGGACGCGCGCGGGATCCGGCCACGAGTTCCCGACGACCCCGGTCTTCAGACCCTGCTCGCGCAGCGACTCGAGCATCGCCTGCGCCGAGGCGAGCACCTGATGCGCCGGGAGCCACACCTCGTGCTCGGCGTCGATGTACCGGTCGGGGTCCTCGACGCCCAGCTCGGTCAGCAACTCGGCGTACGGCCGGTAGCTCGAATCGCCGAGCACGAGCTTGCGGTAGCGGGCCGTGAAGTCGGGATCGTCGCGACCGAGCCCCGCGCGATGTCCGGCCGCGAGCAGTTCGTCGTCCCAGGTGAACTCGACGAGGGTGTTGTTCCAGTCGAACAGGACCGCTTCGAGCACGCGGCTACGCTAGCGGTCGTGGTGCGGCGGATCCTCTGGGCACTGCTCGCCCTCACGCCGCTCGTGCTCGCCTCGCGTTATGTGATTCACCTGAACGAAACGGCGCTGTTCGTCCTCGCAGCGCTCGCGCTCATTCCGCTCGCGTGGCTGATCGGCGAGGCGACGGAGCAGGCCTCGGAACACACCGGTCCCGGCATCGGCGGCTTTCTGAACGCGAGCTTCGGGAACGCGCCTGAGCTGATCATCGCGCTCCTCGCGGTCGCCGACGGGCTCCCGACCGTCGTCCGCGGATCGCTGACGGGGTCGGTCGTCTCGAACATCCTCCTCGTCCTGGGCGCGGCGATGATCGCCGGAGGCGACGGGCGCATCGACGCGCGGTCGCTGCGCTGGCAGCTCGCCGCGGTGTTCGGCGGCGTCCTGCTGCTCACGATCACTTCCATCCCGACGTGGCACGGCGACCCGCCAAGCAGTCACACGTCTGTTCCTGGTCTCGATTCCGGTGTCCTGCGTGCTGCTCGCGGTGTACCTCGTCGTCACGGTCCGCAACCTGCGGATTCACCGCGCCGCCGAACGCAAGGCCCCGGCCGCGCACGCATGGCCTTTGCGGGGCGCAATCCTGTCTGCTCTCGGTGGCGACGATCGCGACGGCCTTCGTCTCCGAAGTCCTCATCCACACGCTCAACCACTTCGGCGAAGCGGTCGGACTGAGCCAGTTCTTCATCTCGATCGTGATCGTCGCGATCGTCGGCAACGCGGCCGAGCACGGCGGCGCCGTCGTGATCGCCCGGCGCGGCAACACGACGCTCGCGACCGAGATCGCGATCACCTCGTCGATGCAGGTCGCGGTCTTCGTCACGCCCGCGGTCTGCCTGCTCTCCTGGATCGTGGGAGCCGGTCTGCCGCTGTCGTTTCGCGTGGTCGAGATCGTGACGATGCTCGCCGCAGCGGCGTTCGCCGCGATCGTCGTCTGGGACGGACGGTCGCGCCGCTGGGAAGGGTTCCTGCTCCTCGGCGCCTACGGCGTCGCCGTCGTCGCCTACTACCTGGTCTAGAGGCGCCGACCTCTAGGCCTTGAACGGCTCCTGCCTGCGTGTGAAGGCGTAGCCGGCCCAGACGAGCTGGTCGCCGTCGACGCGCAGCCGCTCGCCGCGCTCCCGGCCGCGGGCGGCGCGGAACCCGTCGCCGTCGCGCTCGAAGGTGGTCTCCTTGCGGCCGGGCGCCGACCCCGCCACCTTCGCCTGGAGCGCGCCGTCCCGCCACGTGAAGACGAACTCGCTTCCCTCCGACCACCAGCGGCCGAGCAGCGCCCTCACGTCGGCGGGCGGCTCCTGCTCGGGCCGCCATTGCTCGCTCGCGGGTGGCCAGAGCTCCGCCGCCTTCGCTGCGAACTCGATCGCAAGGAGCTCGGTGTCGGCGCGCGTGCCGGAGTTCGTCAGCGCTGCGCCGCCGATCTTCGTCTTGCGGTCGATGAACACGCCTGCGAGGTGACCGGCCATCGCACCGCCGTGGCCGCCGTAGATGACGCCGTCCCGGTTGTGCAGCATCAGTCCGAGGCCCCAACCGAGCAACCAGTTGTCTGGGTAGTACATGACCTGGGGGAACCACATCTCCTCGATGCTGCGTGCGTCGAGCACGCCGTCGTGCCCGGCCGCGAGGAACGCGGCCCAGCGGCAGAGATCCTCGACGGTCGACCAGAGCTGCCCCGCCGGCGACGCGGCGGCGAGATCGGTCTCCGGCTCCCGCCAGACGGTGCCCGCGTACTCGTCGACGAGGAAGCCCTGTGCCTTCGGCGCGTGAGCAGTCCAGGTCGTGCGTTCGAGCCCGAGCGGCCCGATGATCAGCTCGTCGACGTAGTCGGTGTACGGCCGCCCGCTCGTCCGGGCGACGACCTGGCCCAGCAGCGCGAACGCGAGGTTCGAGTAGTGGTGCTGCGCGCCGGGAGGAAGCACGAGCTCCAGCTGCGCGACGAGCTCTTCCTCGGTGGGCGAGTGGCCGCTGACGAACATCTCCCCCACCTCGCGCTGCAGGCCCGACAGGTGGCAGAGCAGCCGCCGGATCGTGGGCGAGCCGGCCGCGGCTTCGGGGAGGTGCTGCTCGAGCCGATCGTCGAGGTCGAGCTTGCCCTCGGCGCGGAGCTGCATGATCGCGGTCGCGGTGAACGTCTTCGTGATCGACCCGATCCGATACTGGGTGTCGGGAGTCGCCGGCGTCTCGGGGTCGAAGTCGGCCGAGCCGACAGCGCCCGACCACGTCAGGCGACCGTCGCGGACGACGGCCGCTGCGACGCTCGGCAGCCCCTCGGCTTGCCGCTCGGCAAGCATCCGGTCGAGCGGGTCAGACACGGACACGGACGTTGAGCGCCTGTGGGACGAGCTCGATCGCCCGACTCGATGTCGTCGTCGGTCAGGTCGAGGTGTGTGACGGCACGCAGCACTCCGGGGCGCATTGTCCGCGACATCGCGACGCCGTGCTCGCGGAGCAGCTCGCGGGCCTCGACCTCGCCGAGCCCGAGAGCGCCGACGTCGACCTGGACGAAGTTCGACTGCACGCGGTCGAGCTCGACCGGGAGACCGGCCGCGACCCACGCCTCGGCGAGCCGCCGTGCGCGCGCATGGTCGTCGGCGAGGCGGTCGACATTGTGGTCGAGGGCATACAGACCCGCCGCGGCCACGATCCCCGCCTGACGCATCGCGCCGCCGAACCGGTGCTTCTCGCGCCGGGCGAGGTACATCAATTCGGCCGAACCGGCGATCAGCGCGCCCAGAGGACAGCCGAGCCCCTTCGAGAGACACAGGCTGACGGTGTCGAAGGGCGAGGAGAGCTCGTGCGCCGGGACACCCGACGCGACCGATGCGTTCAGCAGCCGCGCGCCGTCGAGATGCAGCTTCAGGCCGAGCTCGCGCGAAACGTCGACGACGGCCCGCAGCTCGTCGAGCGGCCAGACGGTTCCGCCCTCGGTGTTGTGCGTGTTCTCGAGCGCCACCACCGACGTGCGCGGAGTGTGAAAACTGCCGTCGGCGTGCATCGAGGCCGTGATCTGGTCCGGCGACAGCCGCCCCAGGTGGCCGGGCAGCCCGCGCGTCTGTAGGCCGGCCTGCGACGCGGCTCCGCCGAGCTCGGAGACCATGATGTGCGCGCGCGCTTCGACGACGAGCTCGGTGCCGCGCTCGCCGAGGATCGTCAGGGCGATCTGGTTCGCCATCGTCGCGGTCGGCAGGTAGACGGCTTCTTCGTGGCCGAGCAGCTCCGCGACGCGCCGCTCGAGCGCCGACACCGTCGGGTCCTCGCGCTCCTGCTCGTCGCCGACCTCCGCGCGCGCCATCGCCTCGCGCATTCCGGGCGACGGCTTGGTCTGGGTGTCGGAGCGAAGTTCGATCATTTGACCGGAATCTAACGAGCCGCTCACATCCGTCCTCGACGATGCCGTCGATGACGCCCCTCGTGCCACCGGCGATCCAGCACGTGATCGAGCACAAAGCCGGCCCGCTGGCCTACGTCCCGACGCGTTCTCCGTTCGGCTACCGCTACCTGTCCTACAGCTGGAGCAATGGCGGGAAACAGCTGACGGTGCGGCTGCACGACAAGCACTACAGGCCGTCCAACACGAACCGGACGGTCGTCGTCACCGCCCGGTATGCCGACGGTTCGCTGGCGGCGTGCGGCGCCGGCAACGAGAAGAGCTACCAGGTCGACGGGAACAAGGTCTGGAGCGCGGGCGGAGACACCGCCTGGCGCTGCGTGCGCGGCGCGCAGGGCCGCATCGTGAAGATCGTCGCCACGGGGAAGAACCTACCCGCCTCGACACTCGCGATCGTCGCTTCGTCCGTCAAGCGGCTGTAATCGCGATCATGGGGTCGTGGACCCCTACGTCCTGCCGGACAACCTGCCCGTCCCCGAGGATGACGGGGCCGCCGATCACCTGCCGGGCGCACGCATTCCCGCGCTCGTGCTCTCCTCGTCGCAGGGCCCGGTCGACCTGGCCGAGTTGTGCGCGGAGCGCGGCGTGCTCTACGTCTACCCGCGTTCGGGCCGCCCGGGCGTGCCCTCGCTCCCGGGTTGGGACGACTTTCCAGGCGCACGGGGCTGCACGCCACAGTCGTGTGCGTTTCGCGACCATTCGGCCGAGCTCGCGGCGTTCGGGGCGCGCGTTGCGGGCCTTTCGGCGCAGACGCTCGAGGACCAGAACGAGTTCGCCGACCGCAACCACATGCCGTTTCCGGTGATCGCCGACCCGGAGCTGCGCGCGGCCGAGAGCATCGGCCTGCCGACGTTCCAGATCGCCGGTCACACGCTCTACCGCCGGCTCGCGCTCGTCGCGGAGCGCGGTCGGGTGACGAAAGTCTTCTACCCGGTGTTCCCGCCCGACCGGAACGCGGCAGACGTCGTCGCGTACCTCCGGGCTACCGTGGCCTGATGGACCTCGACCTCGTTGACGAGGTGCTCGCCGGCGAGCCTGCCTATCGAAGCCGCCAGGTCTGGGACTGGGCGTCGCGCGGCGCGACCTCCTACGCGGAGATGACGAACGTCGCGACGCGTACCCGTGCGCTCCTCGAGGAGCGGGTCCCGTTCTCGACGATCGAGGCGCAGCACGAGGCGGTCTCGCGCGACGGAACCGTCAAGGTGCTGTTCCGCACCCACGAAGGTCATCCGCTCGAGGCCGTGCTGATGCGGTTTCGCGACGGGCGGCGATCGGTCTGTGTCTCCTCGCAGTCGGGCTGCCCCCTGACCTGCACGTTCTGCGCGACGGGGCAGATGCAGTTCCGGCGGAACTTGAGCCCCTGGGAGATCCTCGACCAGGCACTGCACTTCCGACGGACCGAGCCGATCGACCACGTCGTCTTCATGGGCATGGGCGAGCCGATGCTGAACCTCGACGCGGTGCTCGCCGCGGCGCGACGGCTGCCCGCCGTCGGCGTGACGCCGCGGCGCACGACGGTCTCGACGGTCGGCTGGCTGCCGGGTCTCACACGCTTCGTGGACGAGGTCGACGAGCCGATCCGGCTCGCGCTGTCGCTGCACGCGCCGAGCGACGCCCTGCGGAGCGAGATCATGCCGGTCAACGACCGCTATCCGCTGGAGGACGTGCTCGCCGAATGCGTCCGGTACTTCGCCCTCCGCCGCCGCAAGGTGTTCGTCGAGTACGTGCTGCTCGACGGCGTCAACGACGCGCCCGCCCAGGCGCGCGAGCTGGCGCGCGTGCTCGACCGGACCGTGTTCAAGGTGAACCTGATCCCCTACAACCCGACAGGGATGTACGAAGGCTCGTCGCGCGAGCGCATCGCGTTGTTCAAGGCGGTCCTCGACGAGGCTCGGCTGCCGGCGACGGTGCGGCTCACGCGCGGCCGGGACATCGCGGCCGCCTGCGGCCAGCTCGCCGCGTGAGCCGGCTCGGCGTTCAGCTGCCCTTGCCGAACTGGGGCGTGTCGTCGGACGCGAGGTAGGCGCCGTCCGTGTCGTAGAGGACGAAGTGCACGAGCAGCGGCGTGTTCGCCCGGCTGAGCGGGATGCGGACGGACTGGACACCGGAGGCGACGTTCTTCGTCGTGACGTAGCGGTGCAGGACGATCTCGTCCTGCGACTCGTTGCCCTGGAGCGCGTCGACGAGCCCCCACTGGAGCGTCAGCTTCCGCCCCGCCACCCCGCCGACGCTGATCTTGGCCGAGGCGACCTCGTCGCTGCCGTCGACCGCCACCTTCGCGTCCGAGACCTTGGCGACGAGCGAGGGCGTCCGGGACGACGCGGCGCCGCCCCCGGCACCGCCGTTCGACCCGCCGCTCGAGCCTCCGCAGGCGGCGAGCGCGAGGACCAGCACAGAGAGACCCACCAGGCGACGGACGAGCACGGCCCCATAGTGCCGAACCCGCCGGGTCAAGCGCCGCAGTCAACAACCAAACGGGTGTTGGTCAAGTGTCCTTGATCGCCGATGCTGATCACGCGGCCCGGTACTGCGGAGGGCAGCGGAAAGTCACACTGCGGACAGAAGGAGCACGACGGCATGACTCAGACACTGTTGCGGCGCAGGCTTCGCGCGTTCGACAGCGGCGGGCTCTTCTTCCGCGTGCTGACGAAGTTCTAGAGAGCGCGGGAGGGACGAGGTCGCACCACCGGGCGGGGTGGTGCGACCTGGTTTCTCCTCAGTTCGTGGCGCGCTCGCTCAGCGCTCTTCGAGCTTGAGCGCCGCCGAGTTGATGCAGTACCGCAGCCCGGTCGGGCGCGGGCCGTCCGGGAAGACGTGCCCCAGGTGCCCGCCGCAGCTCGCGCACGTGACCTCGGTCCGCACCATGCCGTGGCTCGAATCCGTCTCCTCGTCGACCGCCTCCTGCGCGGCCGCCTGGTAGAAGGCGGGCCAGCCGCAGCCGGAGTTGTACTTCGCGTCCGAGTCGAAGAGCTCGGCTCCGCAGCCCGCGCACAGGTACGTGCCCGGCTCGAAGACTTCGTCGTACTCACCCGAGAACGGCGCCTCGGTGCCCTGCTGCCGCAGCACCCGGTACTGCTCCGGCGAAAGCTCCGCACGCCATTCGGCATCGCTCTTGACAACCTTGTTCGACAACCAGATCTCCTTTGTTCGTGGTCGCCTTTCAGACCTGTGCGAGGCCCGATTCGTTACGTCCCGAACTATGCTCGAACCCGTACCTGACGACCGGCTGCTTGACGGCCCGAACCTCGTCGAGCCGCCTCACCGGGCGGTTGTGCGGGGCCTCCCGGATCACCTCGGGCTCCTCGGCCGCCTCCCGCGCGATCGCGATCAGCGCGTCGCAGAACGCGTCGAGCGTCTCCTTGGCCTCCGACTCGGTCGGCTCGATCATCAGCGCCTCCGGCACGACCAGCGGGAAGTAGACGGTCGGCGGGTGGAACCCGTAGTCCATCAGGCGCTTGGCGACGTCGGAGGCTGTGATCCCGTGCTCGCGCTTCAGCCCACGGGCGCTGAGCACGAACTCGTGCATGCACAGACGGTCGTACGGCAGCTCGTAGGCGTCCTTCAGCCGCGCCAGCATGTAGTTCGCGTTCAGCACGGCCACCTCGCTCATCTCGCGCAAGCCCGGGCCCGTACGAGCGCATGAAGGCGTACGAGCGAACGAAGACGCCGAACGGGCCGGTGAAGGCGCGCACCTTGCCGATCGACTGAGGGCGGTCGTAGTCGAGCCGGAACGAGTCGCCGTCGCGCCCGACCACCGGCACGGGCAGGAACGGCTCGAGGCTCGCGCGGACCGCGATCGGGCCGCCACCCGGGCCACCGCCGCCGTGCGGTTGCGAGAACGTCTTGTGCAGGTTGATGTGCACGACGTCGAACCCCATGTCGCCGGGCCGTGAGATCCCGCAAACGGCGTTCAGGTTCGCTCCGTCGTAGTACATGAGCGCGCCGACGCCGTGGAAGATGTCGCGGATCTCCTCGATGTTCTCGTCGAACAGCCCGAGCGTCGAGGGGTTCGTGAGCATCAGGCCGGCGGTGTGCTCGTCGACCTTCGCGCGCAGATCCTCGACGTCGATGTTCCCGCGCGCGTCGGTCTTGACCGGCGTCAGCTCGTAACCGGCCATCGTCACGCTCGCCGGGTTCGTACCGTGCGCCGTGTCGGGGATGACGATCTTCCGGCGCTGCTCGCCCTCGCCGCGAGCCGCGAAGTACGCCCGGAAGAGCAGTAGGCCGGTGAGCTCGCCCTGGCTGCCGGCGGCGGGCTGCAGCGAGACGGCGTCGAGCCCGGTGACCTCGAGGAGGATCTCCTGCAGCTCCCACTCGAGCTCGAGCGCGCCCTGGGCTGCGTCGTCGTCGGCGAGCGGATGCAGGTTCGCGAACCCGGGCAGCGCGGCGAGCCGCTCGTTGATGCGCGGGTTGTATTTCATGGTGCAGCTGCCGAGCGGATAGAAGCCGGTGTCGATCCCGAAGTTGCGCGTCGAGAGCTCGGTGAAGTGGCGCAGCACCTCGGGCTCCGCGAGCTCGGGCAGCCGCGGCGGCTCGGCCCTGCGCAACTCGGCCGGGATCTCCGGGACCGGGAGGTCCGGCGAGGGGACACCGATCCCGCGACGGCCCGGTTGCGACTTCTCGTAGATCAGCTTCACGGCCGCAGCGCCTCGACGAGCCGGTCGATCTCGGCCACCGTCCGCTTCTCGGTCACCGCGACGAGCAAGGCGTCGTCGAGCCCCGCGTAGTCGCGGCCGAGTGGGTAACCGGCGTAGATGCCTCGCGCGCGTGCCGCCGTGAGGGCTTCCCGCGCGTTTCGGCCGGTGCGAACGGCGAACTCCTTGAACGTCGGCCGGTCCGGGAATGCGAGCTCGAAGCCGGCGGCGGTCAACTGCTCCTTCGCGTAGGCGGCGAGCGCCAGGCACGTCTCCCCCAGCTCGCGCAGTCCCTGCGGACCGAGCAGGCTCAGGTGGACGAGCCCGGCGAGTGCGAGGAGCGTCTGGTTCGTCGTGATGTTCGAGGTCGCCTTCTCGCGCCTGATGTGCTGCTCGCGGGTCTGCAGGGTCAGCACGAAGCCGCGCTCCCCGGCCTCGTCGACCGTTTCGCCGACGATGCGGCCCGGCAGGCGCCGGATCAGCTCGGACTTCCCCGCGAGGAAGCCGTAGTGCGGGCCGCCGTAGCTCATCGCGTTCCCAGCGGGCTGGCCCTCGCCGATCGCGAGCGCGCAGCCGTAGTTGCCCGGCGCCTCGAGCACGCCCAGCGAGATCGGCTCGACGTGCGCCACCGCGAGGGCGCCGGCCTCGTTGGCGGCAGCAGCGAGGTCGGGCGCCGGCTCGAGGCAGCCGAAGAAGTTCGGAGTCTGGAAGATGACGGCCGCGGCGTCCTCGGCGGCCGCGCGCACGCGGTCCGGATCGGTGGCGCCTCCTTCGTGCGGCACCTCGACGACGTCGAGCCCGAAGCCCGGCGCGTAGGTCTTCACGACCTGACGTACCTGCGGGCTCGTCGCCTCGGTGACCACGATCTTCGACCGGCCCGTGACGTGCTTCGCGACGAAGCAGGCGTCGGCGGCCACCGTCGAGCCGTCGTACCCGGAGGCGTTCGAGACATCCATCCCGGTCAGCTCGCAGATCGCGGTCTGGTACTCGAAGACCGCCTGCAGGACGCCCTGGCTCATCTCGGGCTGGTACGGCGTGTACGCGGTCAGGAGCTCGCCGCGCTGCAGCACGGCGTCGACGACCGCCGGCACGTGGTGGTCGTAGATCCCGGCGCCGAGGAAGCAGACCTCGTCGACGACGTTCTTCGCCGCGAGCTCTTCGAGATGCCGCTGCAGCTCTGCTTCGGTGAGCGCACGCGGGACCGCGAGCTCGGCGCCGAACCGCACGCCCGGCGGGACGTCCCGAAACAGCTCCTCGATCGTCCCGACCCCGATCGTCGCGAGCATCGCCTCGCGGTCGGCGTCGGTGAGGGAGAGGTAGCTCATGCGCTCACTGCTCTTCGAGCAGCTTCCGGTACTGGCCGACGGCGAGCAACTGGTCGCGCTCCGACGGGTTGGTCAGCCGGATGCGCACGAGCCAACCCTCCCCGTACGGGTCCTCGTTGACGGTCTCGGGCGCGTCGACGACCTGGGCATTCACCTCGAGCACCTCACCCGAGAGCGGAGAGATCAGGTCGGAGACGGCTTTCACGGACTCGACCTCTCCATACGAAGCGTCCTTCGCAATCGTGGCGCCGACGTCGGGCGGCTCGTAGTGCACGAGCTCGCCGAGCGCGTCCTGCGCGTGCCACGTGACGCCCATGACCGCCTCGTCGCCGTCGATGCGGGCCCAGTCGTGCTCGGGGTGGTACAGGAGTTCTTCGGGGTAGGACTCGGCCACGGTCACTCCTTGCTGTAGATGGGCTTCTTCACGACCTCCGCGCCTCGGGGCCGCCCGCGCACGTCGACGACGAGCTTCGTGCCGCGCTTCGACTGCGCCGCCGGGACGTACCCGAGGCCGATCCCGAGGTCGAGCATCGGGGAGAGCGACCCCGAGGTGACGATGCCGCCGCCCTCGATCGGCATCGACTGGCGCGGGATCGCCTTCTCCGTCATCACGAACGGCACCAGCTTCGTCGCCGGTCCGTGCTCTTTGATCTCGCGCAGACGCTCGACCCCAGTGAAGTCGGTCTCGAGCGCGCACGCCCAGCCCAGCCCGGACGAGATCGCGTCCCACTCGAGGCCGATGTCGTTGCCATGGAGCGGATAGCAGACCTCGAGCCGGAGCGTGTCGCGCGCGCCGAGGCCGCAGGGAACGACGCCGCGTTCGAGCACGGCGTCCCAGAGCCGCTCCGCGTCGTCGGCCATGCACGCGAGCTCGACGCCCTCTTCGCCGGTGTAACCGGTGCGGTTGACCATCACCTCGACGCCGTCGATCTCCCCCATCGCGAACGTGAACGGCCTCGCAGGCGCGAGCCCGAGGCGCTCGAGCGCCCTCGGCCCCTGCACTGCGAGCAGGCCGTAGTCGTCGGAGACGTCGCGCACGTCGGAGCCGCGCAGCTCGTGCTCTTGCAGCCAGTCGAACGCCGGCTGTCGGTTCGAAGCGTTGACGACGAGCAGGTACCGGTGCGGGTCGAGGCGGTAGACGATCAGGTCGTCGACGATTCCACCGGTCTCGGTCGTCAGGAGCGTGTACTGCGCCTCGCCCGGGGCCAGGCGGTCGATGTCGTTCGAGAGCATCGACTGCAGCAGGTCCCGCGCGGTCGGCCCTTCGACCTCGAGCTCGCCCATGTGCGAGACGTCGAAGACACCGGCGTCCGTGCGCACGGCTCGGTGCTCGGGGATCACGCCCTCGTACTGAACGGGCATGTCCCAGCCCGCGAACGGGACCATGCGCGCGCCGAGGGCGACGTGACGGCCGTGCAGGGGCGTCTCCCGGAGCATCTGCATCCGGCGCGATGCTAGTTCGTCGCGGAGGGGAACCGACGGTTCCCCTCCGCGGGCCACCCCTCCCTCACGCCACGCCTTGCCCGGTGGTCTTCGCCTCCCGCACAGCCAGCCGGGCTCCGGCAGCGAACGGTGGCACTCATCGGCGTCCAACGCTGCTGGCCGGCAATCCACTCCATGTCAACGGGTCACCAACGTCGCCGCCGCCGGAGCCGGGCTTCGCCGGGCGGGAGGCGAGGTGCAGGTCACGCGGGCGGCGATCCCGGAAGGGAGGGTCTCGGGAGGGAAACCTGTGGTTTCCCTCCCGACTAATCTTCGCGGAGGAACGACGGAACGTCGAGCGAGTCGCCCGGATCGAACCTCGGCGGGCGGTCGCCCAGTGCGGACGCCTCATCGCCGGCCGTCCGCGGCCGACGCCGGCGCTGGGCGCCGAACCCGGTCGCGATCACGGTCACCCTGACCTCGTCCTTGAGGTTCTCGTCGATCACGGCCCCGAAGATGACGTTCGCGTTCTGGTCGGCGGCGCTCGTCACGACCTCGGCGGCCTCGTTCACCTCGAACAGACCGAGGTCGGCGGGCCCGCTGATGTTCAGGAGGATGCCGGTGGCGCCTTCGATCGACGACTCGAGCAGCGGTGAGCTGACGGCGGTCCGCGCGGCCTCGCCGGCCCGGTTCTCGCCGGTGCTCGCGCCGATGCCCATCAGCGCCGAGCCTGCGTCGCGCATGATCGTGCGCACGTCGGCGAAGTCGAGGTTGACGATCCCGGGGACGGTGATGAGGTCGGTGATCCCCTGGACGCCCTGCCGGAGGATGTCGTCGGCCAGCTTGAACGCCTCGGACAGAGGTGTCTTCTTCTCGACGACCTGCAGCAGCCGGTCGTTCTCGATGATGATCAGCGTGTCGACCTTGTCGGCCAGCTCGTTGATTCCCTGCTCGGCCTGCTGCGAGCGGCGTCGGCCCTCGAACGCGAATGGGCGCGTCACGACACCGACCGTCAGCGCCTCGAGCTCGCGCGCGATCTCGGCGACGATCGGTGCGCCGCCCGTGCCGGTGCCGCCGCCCTCGCCGGCGGTGACGAAGATCATGTCGGCGCCCTTGAGCGCCTCCTTCAGCTCGTCGCGCGACTCGGTGGCGGCCTCGCGGCCGACCGCCGGGTCGGCGCCCGCGCCGAGGCCGCGCGTCGCCTTCGCGCCGATGTGGATCTTCACATCGGCCTCGCACATCAGGAGGGCCTGGGCGTCGGTGTTGACGGCGACGAACTCGACTCCCGTGACGCCTGCGTCGACCATCCGGTTGACGGCGTTCGTGCCGCCGCCGCCGACGCCGACGACCTTGATCACAGCGAGGTAGTTTCCGGTCCGATCTCTCATGGGCTGTTGCTCGACCTCAAGCTCGAGTGCAGGGTGGGGCCTGTCGAGCGCCTCCTCTCTTCGGGAGAGTACGGGGGGTTTCCTGTTCTGTCAACGCGAAAACCCTGAAGCTCGAGCGGTCTAACCGTCAAGCTCAACCTCCGACTTGAGGGTTGGCAGTCGAGCACCGGGCGCTCCGGGACGGCGACGTCGAGGTAGGCGGCCGGGGTCGTCGCGGCGCCGGTGGCGAGCAGGATCCGGCGTGCGATCGCGAGCTTGAGCCTGAGGTCGGAGGCGTCTCCGAGGCGGACCTCGAACTTGCTGCCGAGCAGCAGTGTCAGCTCCCCCGTGCCGACGCGGACGAAATGCACGCCGGTCGGCAGCGCGGCGTCGCGGATCACCGCCAGCGCCGCTGCCGCTCCGATCACGACGTCGGGTGCCGTGCCGCCGACCGTGAGGGCCACGTCCTTCTTGACGTAGAGGCGCGGCAGGTGCGAAAGGTGAGGGTTCGGAAGCGGACGCAGCACGCGGCCGCTTGCCGCCACGAGATACGCCCGGTCGCCCTGGCGGACGACGAGCACTGCACGCTCGGGTCGAACGACGACGCGAAGCGTGTGCGGGAACGCGCGGTCGTACGAGAACGACCGCACGCCGGACAGCGCCGCGAGGCGCTCGTCGAGCACGGCGCCGTTGACGCGCAGGAGACTGCGGCCGACCTCGCCGCCGAGAGCCGCCTCGACCTGCCGGCGCAGCTGCGGCGTCCCGCCCGTGACGTCGACCGTCCGAACCGCGAAGACCGACGTCTCCCTCGCCGCGATGTATCCGCCGACAGCGAGCAGGAGGATCGCCAAGCCGGCCAGGAGCGAGCGCAGTGAGGGCGCCAGGCGAAGGAGGTCGGGCAGCGCGCGGCGCACGGGCAGCGCCGCGGTCCGAGCGGTCGTCCTCCTGCGGGCGGCCACGGGGGCGACTTCGCCGCGGTCCCGGGTTTCCCTACGCGGGCAGCTCGAGCGGCCCCAGGAATTGCACCTCGTGCTCGAGCTCGACCTCGAAGCGTTCGCGCACGCGACGGCGCGCCTCTGCCATCAGCGCGATGCAGTCGTCCGAGGTTGCGCCGCCGGCGTTCTCGATGAAGTTCGCATGCCGCGGCGAGATGACGGCTCCGCCGATCCGGGTCTCCTTCAGCCCGCACTCCTCGATCAGGCGTCCGGCGCCCGGCCCTTCGGCGGGATTCTTGAAGACGCTCCCGAACGTCCGCTTGTTCGTCGGCTGCGTCGCCTTTCGCTGCGCGAGGAGCTCGGCCACCGTCGCCTTCACGTCCTCGGGCGTGCTCGGTTCGAGCCGGAACCGAACCTGGGCGACGACGTCCCCGGGATCGAGATCGGAGTGGCGGTACGACAGCCCGAGCCCGGCTGCTGCGACCGTGCGCGGCCCGTCGGCGTCGACCACGATCGCATCGACGACGACGTCGCGCCACTCGCGCCCGTACGCGCCCGCGTTCATGCGGACGCCACCGCCGGCGGTTCCCGGGATCGCCGACGCGAACTCGAATCCACCGAGACCGGCAGTCCGGGCACGGTGCAGGCAGACGGCGTTCGGGGCACCGCCGCCCGCGACGAGCAGCTCTCCGTCGGCTCGCGCCGACGCCAGCTCGCCGCCGAGCTTGAGCACGAGCGCCTCGACTCCGTCGTCGTGGACGAGCAGGTTCGAGCCGAGACCGACGACCGCGATGGGCACCTCGTGCCCCCTCGCCCACGCCAGGGCCGCGACCAGGTCGTCGATCGACTCGGGCCGGGCAAACCAGCGCGCGGGGCCGCCCGTGCCGATCGTCGTGAAGCGCGAGAGCGCGACGCGTTCCTCCACGCGCGCGACGTTAGCTCCGCAGGAGGTCGGCAGCCCGGTCGACGTCGCCGGCACCGAGCACGACGAGCACGTCGCCGGGCCGGCCCTGCCGCCGGAGCCGCTCGGCGCCGTCCTCGACCGACGGCGTCCACGCGGCGAGGAAACCCTGGTCGCTGAGCGCGTCGACGACGAGCTTGCCCGTCACGCCGGGAGCGGGCTCCTCGCGGGCGGCGTAGATATCGGTGACCGTGACGTCGTCGGCACCGGCGAGCGCGCCTGCGAGCTCCCACGCGAGGTGCCGGGTGCGGGAGTAGAGGTGCGGCTGGAACAGGACCCGGACACGAGCCTCCGGCCAGCGCTCGCGAACGGCCTGGATCGTCGCGGCGATCTCGGTGGGGTGGTGTGCGTAGTCGTCGACCAGGATCCTGTCGCCGAGGTCGTGCACCTCGAACCGTCGCCCCGTGCCGGTGAACCGTGCGAGCGCGGCCTCTGCATCACCGCGCGGCACGTCGACGGCGACGAGTGCGGCCAGCGCCGCGCCCGCGTTCTGCCGATTGTGCTCGCCGGGCAGCACGAGAGCGCCTTCGTACGCCGGCGCGTCCCGCACGACGTGCGGCGTTGCGGCGAGCCACTGTTCGAACTCGTCGAGCAGCTCGCCTCGCGAGACGAACTCGGTGTGGTGGTCGAGCTCGATGTTCGTGACGACGGCCAGCTCGGCGGCGAGCCCGAACACGGTCCGGTCGGACTCGTCACCCTCGACGACG
Organism: uncultured Thermoleophilia bacterium; assembly: GCA_963708505.1. Taxonomy (GTDB): domain Bacteria; phylum Actinomycetota; class Thermoleophilia; order Gaiellales; family Gaiellaceae; genus PALSA-600. Next base: position 21,460 of record CAVPST010000004.1, on the reverse strand, counting down.
AGAAACCCGGCGCCGAAACCGGCGTTCGAGCCCAGCTGCGGCACCGGAGCGCCGATCAGCCACGCCGGATCGCGGCCCGTCTCGCGCAGGGCGTACGCGATCATCGCCGCCGTCGTCCCCTTCCCGTGCGTCCCGGCGACGACGATCGACGGCCGGGCGGAGACGAGCTCGCGCAGGAACTCCGAGCGGCGCAGGCCCGGCACCGACGGATACGCCGACGAGACGACCGCCTCCCACCCGCCGGGCACCGAAGGCTCGGGCGAGATGTCGAGCTCGACGTCCGAGAGCGGCTCGAGATACGCGGTGCGGACACGGTCCCAGCCGCCGACGGTCGCCCCCCACGCCCGTGCGAGCTGCGCGTACGCGCTCAGCCCGGCACCGCCGATCCCGACGAACCAGAGGCGCCTGCCCTTCATCGCTTCGCCAGCGCGACGAGCTCGTCGGCGATCTCCGCCGCAGCGTCGGGTCTCGCGGCGGCGAGCATCGCCCGTCCCATCGACTCCAGCCGTCCGTCGTCGTCGAGCAGCGACCGGACGAGCTCCGGCACCTGGTCGAGCTCGAGCTCGCGCACCATGATCGCCCCGCCCGCACGGACGAAGTGCTCGGCGTTCGCCGCCTGGTGGTCGCCCGTCGCGAAGGGATACGGAACGAAGATCGCGGGCCTGCCGGCTGCGGCGACCTCCCACACGGTCGAACCGGACCGGCCGAGCACGAGGTCGACCGCCGAGAGCGCAGCGCCGAAGCGCTCCGTCTCCGGCACGACGCGGTAGTCGCCGCGGACCACGTTGGCCCTGACGAGCTCGTAGTCGCGGCGCCCCGTGACATGCAGGATCGGAGGTCCCGCTGCGCCCCAGGTCTCGACGACGAACTCGTTCAGCGCGCGCGCACCCGCGAGGGCGCCGAAGACGCCGAGGATGCGCCCGTCTGCGGGGAGCTCGAAGACCTCCCGCGCGTCGGCCTGAGCCGTTGGCCGCGAGCGTGCCGGGATCGGCCGTCCGACGACACGCACCTTGGCCCCGTGGTGGCCCTCGATCGGATACGCCAGGAACAACCGCTTCGCAAACGGGGCGGCGAGCCGGTTGGCAAGACCGAGGTGCGCGTCGGCTTCGCTGAGCGCGGCCGGGATGCGCATCGTCGAGGCTGCGAAGACCATCGGGCCGGCGACGTAGCCGCCTCCGCCGAAGACCACGTCGGGCCGCCGCGCCTTCAGGATCCGCCGGCAAGCGCGCGGCGCCGCGCCTGCGAGGAGCAGCGCACGGACAAGGTCCAGCGACGGCCGCCGCGGGAACCCGCTGATCGGGAAGGTGTCGAGCTCGAATCCGGCTTCAGGAACCAGACGCGCTTCGACGCGATCCGGCGACCCGGCGAACGTCACTGCCACGCCGCGTTCCACGAGCGCCTCTGCGATCGCGATCGCCGGCAGGACGTGTCCTGCCGTCCCCCCGGCTGCGATCAGGCACCGCAACTGCCGCTCTGTTGCCACGATGAGCGATGTTAAGGAGGATTCCGACGGAGGCGAGCAGCACCACGAGGCTCGAGCCGCCGTAGGAGAGGAACGGCAGCGGGATTCCGGTCAGCGGCGCAACGCCCATCACGGCCGCGATGTTGATCGCGGCCTGCCCCGAGACGAGGACCGTCAGCCCGGCCGCGAGCCGCTTGCCGAACGGATCGCGGCAGCGGAGAGCGATGTTGAACCCTGCGTAGGCGAACGTCGCGTAGGCGGCGATCACGGCGCCGACACCGACGAGCCCGAGCTCCTCGCCGATGACGGCGAGCATCATGTCGGTGTGCGCCTCCGGCAGGTAGAAGATCTTGCCGACGCTCTGACCGAGGCCGACTCCGAAGAACCCGCCCGAGCCCATCGAGATCATCGCCTGCACGAGCTGGAAGCCCGTCCCCTGGGCGTCATGCCACGGGTGCAGGAACGCGAAGAACCGCGCGCGCCGGTAGGGCTCGAACCAGATCGCCGCGGTACCTGCGGCCGAGGCGATCAGCAGCGCGAGCCCGAGCACGCGTGCCGGCGTCCCGGAGACGACGAGCACCCCGGTGAGCATCACGAGGAGCGCGATCGACGTCCCCATGTCGGGTTCGAGCATCAACAACACGCAGAAGACCGCCGCGAGTGCGCCGGCGGGCCGCCACAGCTCGCGCAGCGTGCGCGGCGCCGGCTTGCGCGCGAAGTGCGAGGCCGCCCAGATCGCGAGCGCCAGCTTCGCCAGCTCAGACGGCTGGAAGACTGCGGGGCCGAACGAGATCCAACGCCTGGCTCCGTTGATCGCCGGCCCGACGGCGAGCACCGCGACGAGGAGCCCGAGCGACCCCAGCACGAGCACCGGCGACAGCAGGCGGAGGCGGCGGTAGTCCCAGCGCTGCACCAGGATCATCAGCGTGATCCCGAGTGCCGCGTACGCACCCTGCCGCTTCAGGTAGTAGATCGGGTCGCTGCCGCCGACCGTCGCCGAGGCAGACGTCGCGCTGTACACCATCACCAGCCCGAACGCGACCAGCGCGAGCGTGACCAGGATCAGGAGCCTGGAATCGAGGTCTCCCCGCTTCATTCGCATCTCCTTCGCGGAGAGGCGATGAAGTCCTATTCGAGCAGTAAGACGAGGCGCCTGAACTCGTCGCCTCGGTCTTCGAAGTTCGCGAACTGGTCGTAACTCGCGCACGCGGGGCTGAGCAGCACGACGTCGCCGGGGCGGGCCAGCTCCGCAGCGTGGGTGATCGCACGATCCAGAGTCTCGTCGCGGTACCCGTCGAGCAGCGCAGCGAGCCGCTCCGCCTCCGCGCCGATCAGGTGGATCGAGCGGACGTTCGGGCCGACGGCCGCCGCCAGCGGGCCGAAGTCCTCGCCTTTCGGCGACCCGCCGAGGATCAGGTGGACCGGATCGCCGGCGTACGTCGCGAGGGCGGGCAAGGCAGCTGCGACGTTCGTCGCCTTCGAATCGTTGACGTAGCGGACACCACCCCGCTCGCCGACGAGCTCGAGCCGGTGCGGGACACCCTTGAAGGTGCGCAGTGCCTCGGCGATCTCCGGCTCCTCGATTCCGGCCGCGCGCGCGGCCGCCGTGGCCGCGGCGGCGTTCTCACGGTTGTGACGCCCCGGGATCAGCGGCTCCGCCGGCAGCGGGTCGTCCGCCGAGAACTCGATTCCCGGCAGGCCGAGCCCGGCCGGCACCACCTTGCACGCGGGCTCGCTCGAAGATGCGCAGCTTCGCCTCCCGGTACGACTCGAACGAGCCGTGGCGGTCGAGGTGGTCCGGCTCGAGATTGACCAGCACCGCGACGTCGCACGCGAGCTCGTGCACGTCCTCGAGCTGGAACGACGAGAGCTCGCAGACGACCCAGGCCGCGTCGCGGACGGAGGTGAGTGGAGTCCCTACGTTGCCCGCGACGACGACATCGCGCCCGGCGGCCCGGAGGATCGCTCCGAGCAGCTCCGACGTCGTCGTCTTGCCGTTCGTGCCGGTGACGCCGACGAAGCGTGTCTCCGGGAGCAGCCGGTAGCCCAGCTCGACCTCCGACCACACCTCGATCCCGCGCTCGTGGGCTGCCGCGACGAGCGGCGCCTCGCGTGGGACGCCCGGTGACTTGACGAGCACACCGACGCCGTCGAGGAGCGACAGATCGTCCTCGTTGCCGAGCGACCGGTCGACGATCGTCACCTCGTCGCCACGCTCGGCCAGCCGCTCGACGGCCGACCGGCCCGAGCGCGCGAGGCCGTACACGAGCGCCTTCACTGCGGCTTGATCTGCGGGTAGTACTTGTAGAAGAGGGCGAAGCCGGCGCCGCAGAGAATCGCCGTGACGATCCAGAACCGCACCATGATCTTCGTCTCCGACCACGCCTTCATCTCGAAGTGGTGATGCAGAGGCGCCATCAGGAAGATCCGCCGGCCCCAGTACTTGAACGAGATCACCTGCAGGATCACGGACAGCGCTTCGATCAGGAAGATGCCGCCCACGAACAGCAGCAGGAGCTCGACCTTGAGCATGATCGCCATCGCGGCGATCGCCCCTCCGATCGCCATGGCGCCGGTGTCGCCCATGATCACCTCGGCCGGGAACGCGTTGAACCAGAGGAAGCCGACGCCGGCCCCGATCAGCGCCGCGCCGATCAGCGCGGCATCGAGCCGATTCTCGATCCGGCCGTGTTGCGGCGTCGCCGAGCGGATGAAGATCGTCACGGCCATCGCGGTGAACGTCCCGAGGGCGATGATCCCGGTCCCCGCAGCCAGGCCGTCGAGACCGTCGGTGAGGTTCACGCCGTTCACGGCGCCGGCGATGATCAGGAAGAGGAGGACGTACCAGAACGGCCCGAGCGGCAGCCACTTGTCGACGACAGGGATGAAGACGTCATGGCGAAGGCGCTGGTGGTTGGCCGCGAGTCCGACGGCGACGGTGATGCCGAGCAGCAGGAGCATCTTCCAGCGGCCCTTGAGCCCCAACGAGCGCCGGTGGCGCAGCTTGATGTAGTCGTCGAGAAACCCGACTCCGCCACAGGCGAGCGCGGTACCGAAGATCGTCAGCGCCGGCGTCGTGTAGATCGAGAGCGGCAGGAACGCGATCGTCGCCGCGGCGATGATGAGGAGCCCGCCCATCGTCGGAGTCCCCTGCTTGCTCGCGTGGTGTTGTGGCCCGTCCTCACGGATGTGCTGTCCGAACTCGTTCCGGCGCAGGAACGCGATGAAGGTCGGGCCGACCAGGATCGCGATGATCATCGCGACGAGCGCGGCGACGAGGACACGGGACATCAGTCGGTCAAGTTCTCCGCGACGACCTCGAGTCCCACCGAGCGCGATCCCTTGACGAGGACGGCATCGCCCGGCCGGAGCTCGGCCCGAAGCCGCTCGGCGGCCTCCACGGCCGTCGGCACCCACTCGCCGCCGTACGCGCGAGCCTGCTCGCCGACCGCGATCACGTGGACCCCGAGCTCGCGCACGAGCTCGCCGATCTCCCGGTGATACCCGGGCGCGGTCTCGCCGAGCTCGGCCATCTCGCCGAGCACCGCGACGCGCCGATGCGGGCCGGCGCGATCGACCAGGTGCATGAGCGCGGCGCGCATCGAGACCGGGTTGGCGTTGTAACAGTCGTTCAGCAGCACCCCGCCGCCGGCCAGCTCACGTTCTTCCTCACGGAGCTTCGAGAACTCGACCCTCAGCTCGCCGCTCGGGAGAGGGATCTCGAGGCAGGTGGCGACGACCATCGCCATGCGGGTGTTCTGCAGCTGATGCTGCGACGTGTAGTTCGTCGTGAACGGCAGCTCGAGGTCGGGATCGACCCGCTGCACGAAGATGTCGCTGCGGGTCAGATACGGCTCGAGGAGCGGTTCGTGCGGCACGACCGCGATCCCACCCGCCGGGAGCGCCTCGATCAGCTCCGCCTTGGCCCGCGCGACGTTCTCGATCGTGTCGACGAGCTCGAGGTGGACCGGGCCGATGTTCGTGATCACGCCGATGCTCGGTTTCGCGATCGCCGCGAGCACGGCGATCTGGCCCGACGCCGCGCATCCCCATCTCGGTGATGCAGATCTCCGTGTCCTCCTCGAGCCGGCAGAGCGTGAGCGGCAGCCCGAGCTCGTTGTTGTAGTTGCCCTCGTTCGCGATCGTGCGCGCGTTCGGAGCACACATCGCGAACAGGATGTCCTTCGTCGACGTCTTGCCCGTTGAGCCGGTGATCGCGACGACGCGTGCAGTCGAGCGCGCCGCGAACCTCGGTCGCGATCGCCGCGAGAGCAGCGTGCGCGTCGTGCGGGATGAGCGCGGCCGCCGCACCGCGGGCGAGGGCGTGCTCGACGAAGTCGACCCTCCGCCGACCGCGACGAACAGGTCACCGTCGCGGATCCGCCGCGAGTCGATCTGGACGCCTGTGACGGCTTCGTCCCAGGGCCGCGAGACGAGTCGGCCGAGGGGCTCGATGAAGCCGAGCTCGACCGGAATCACGACAGCGCCTCGCGGGCGACGGCGCGATCGTCGAACGGGATGCTGTGGCCCGCGAGCTCCATCTCCGTGTCGGCGCCTTTCCCCGCGATGACGACGATGTCGCCGGTGCTTGCGTCCGCCAGGGCCTGCTCGATCGCCTCACGCCGGTCGAGCACGACCTCGAGCGTTCCTTCGGAGACCTGTGCGGCGATCGCGGCCGGATCCTCGGAGCGCGGATTGTCCGTCGTCACGATCGCCCGGTCGGCGAGCGCCCGCGCGACCCGTCCCATCAGCGGCCGCTTCTCCCGGTCTCGGTCGCCGCCCGCGCCGAAGACAACGGTCACGCGGCTCCCGAGCTCCCGCGCCGCGCGCAGCACGTTCTCGAGCGAGTCCGGTGTGTGCGCGTAGTCCACGATCACCGTGAACGGCTGGCCGACGTCGACCGACTCGAATCGCCCGGGCACGCCGGCGAGCCCTTCGATGCCGCGCCGGATCGCGTCCTCCGCCACCCCCAGCTCACGTGCCGCCCAGACGGCTCCGAGCACGTTTGCCCGGTTGAACCGGCCCGCGCAGCTTCGGCTGCAGGCCCCCGAGATCGTCGTCGGGTGTGAACGTTCGTGCGCCGGGAAGCTCGGCGGCGAGCCGCGCGCCCCATTCGTCGCCGACGTTGACGACAGCCCGCTCGGCCTGCTCGAACAGCGCGCGCTTCGCCTCGAAGTAGCGCTCCATCGTGCCGTGGAAGTCGAGGTGATCCTGCGTCAGGTTCGTGAAGACGAGCACCGCGAACCGCGTGCCCTCGAGCCTCCCCATCTCGGCGGCGATCGACGTCGCCTCCATCGCGCAGGTCAGGTCGCCCGCGTCGAGCATCTCCCGGAACAGGCGCTGCAGGTCGATCGCCTCCGGGGTGTTGAGCCCGAGCTCGCGCTGCGTTCCGCCGATCCTCCGCTCGATGTTCGTGAGCAGAGCGGGGCGGCGGCCTGCGGCCTCGAGGACCGAGGCCAGCAGAAACGCCGTCGTCGTCTTGCCGTTCGTGCCGGTCACCGCTCCGACGTCGAGGTGGTGTGAGGGCCGGCCGAAGAACTCGTTCGCCGCCACCGGCATCGCGTCGCGAACGCTCGTCACACGCAGTTGGGGCACGGCCGCGTCGACTCGGCGCTCGACCACGAGCGCCACGGCGCCGGCCGCGACCGCGGACCCGGCCAGATCGTGCCCGTCGGCACGCGACCCCGGCACGCAGAAGAAGAGTGAACCGGGGACGACCGAGCGCGTGTCGTATGCGAGGTCGACGATCTCAGCCGTGGCGGCGTTCACCACCTCGGCCGGTCGGAGCGCCCCGATCAGACGGTCGAGCTCCATGCGCGAGTGAAACGTAGCGGGGGAGGGCCTACCGGCTCGGCGCGAGCGGCACGTCGGGCTGCACCGCCTCGTACTGCAGGTCGAACTTGGCAATCTCCTTGAAGGCCGGCGCAGCGACGACGCCGCCGAAGATCGCCCCGTGCGGCTCGTCCACTGTGACGAGCACGACGAAGCGCGGCTTCGACACCGGCACCATCCCGACGAACGACGCGACGTACTTCCCCGTCGTGTAGCCGTTCGGCCCCGGCTTCTGGGCCGTCCCGGTCTTGCCGGCGACCGTGTAGCCGGGGATCTGCGCGGCGTTGCCGGTCGCGCCGTGCTCGTCGACCACGTTCGTCAGCATCGCCTTCAGCTCGACGTCGATCGCATGCGAGACGACTCTGTGCCGCTTCAGATGCCCCGGTGCTCCCCCGCCGACTCGCTCGACGAGGTGGGGCTGCACCCAGACCCCACCGTTCGCGATGGCGGCGTATGCGGAGGCCATCTGAATCGGCGTCACGGCGATGCCCTGGCCGATCGGCACATTGCCGATCGTCGAGCCCGACCAGTGGTCGAGTGGCAGCACCTGTCCAGGGCTCTCGCCGGGGAAGTCGAGGCCGGTCGTCTGCCCGAATCCGAACTTGCCGATCCAATCCATCAGCTGGGACGGCCCGAGCTTCTCGGCGATCGTGACCGCGCCGACGTTCGACGAGTGGGAGAGGATCTGCGCGACCGACAGCGTCTCGGTGCCGCGCCGCTCGGCGTCGTGGACGATGCGGTCGGCGACCGGAATCGAGTACGGCAGCCTGAACGTCGTTCCCGGGGTGACGAGGTTGTTCGAGAGGGCGCCGGCGATCGTCACGAGCTTGAACGTCGAGCCGGGCTCGTAGGTGTCGGTGACCGCTCGGTTGCGCTGCACGTCGAAGGGCGTGCGGCTCGCCTTGTTGGCGTCGAAGCCCGGCGCCTGAGCCATCGCGAGCACGGCGCCGGTGGACGGGTCGAGGACGACGGCGGTCGCGCCGCGTGCCCCCCATTCCGCGACCGTCTGCCGCAACACGAGCTCGGCGTTCGCCTGGATGTTGTGGTCGATCGTCGTGAAGACGTCGCTCCCCTCGCGCTCAGGCGTCGAGCTGATCACGTCGATCGCGCGCCCGAACGGGTCGCGGACGACGATCTGCTTGCCTGGCCGCCCCGACAGCCGCTTGTCGTACTCCACCTCGAGCCCCGCGAGGCCCTTGTTGTCGGTTCCGGCGAAGCCGACGACCTGTGAGGCGACGGTTCCCTGCGGGTACGTGCGCTTCTCCTCAGGGTAGGAGTTGACCCCCGCGAAGCCCTTCTTCATGAACGCTGCCGCGTCGGCCGGCTTCGCAAAGCGCGCGACGTAGACGAAGCTCCGCCGCTTGTTCATGAGCTCCGGGTACAGCTGGTTCGCGTCGGCGCCGAGCAGGTGCTGCGCGGCGACGGCGACGCGGCGCGGCTCGGTCAGCTGATGCGGATCTGCATAGACGGTCGTCGTCTGCTCGCCGATCGCGAGTTGGACGCCCGTGCGGTCGAAGATCGTCCCGCGGCCGGCCGGCACGGTGATGGTTTCCCGGTGCTGGCGCTGGGCCATCTGTCCGAGCGTCCCGGCCTGCACGCCCTGGAGCCAGGTGGCCCGTGCGAGCGTCCCCGCGAAGAGGAGGACGAAGACCGCGAGCAGCAGGCGGATCCGGCGGTTTGCCTGCCGCTCGCCCTTCACTTGCCCAGGTCGACGTATCCGTACTCGGACGGGTCCTGGTACTGCAGGCCGAGCTGCTTCGAGGCCTGGGCCTGGATCGCTCCGGCCCGCAGCTTGCTCGAAAGCTCCGATTGGAGCGCCGCGTTCTCGGCGTGCAGCTTGACGCGGTCGGCCGTCGCTCCGTCGAGCGCGAGGTTGAGTCGAAGCACCGCCACGTTCACGAATACGACGCCCGCAAGCAGAATCCCGCTCACGGCGATCCAGAGGATGCCGCCGCGCGCGCGGGCCCGTTGAGTCCGCTGCTTCCGTGACGTGCTTCGGCGGCGTGGCGGCGCAAGCGGTTCGGCGACCGCGGCCCGGGCCTGCGCGTGCGAGGCACTCGCCATCGTCAGACCTTCGTCCCGACGCGCAGGCGCGCCGACTGGGCGCGTGGATTGCGAGCGACTTCCGCTGCCGACGGCCTGATCGCACGACGCGGCGTCGCGCGCATCGAGGGCTGCGAGCCGCAGACGCACACCGGGAAATCGGGCGGGCACGTGCATCCGTGCTCGGCCGAGCGAAGAAACCGCTTGACGATCCTGTCCTCGAGCGAGTGGAACGAGATCACGCCGAGCCGGCCGCCAGGACGAAGCATCTCGAGGACGGCGGGTAGTGCCCTTTCGACCGCACCGAGCTCGTCGTTCACTTCGATCCGCAGCGCCTGGAAGACGCGCTTGGCCGGATGCCCTTCACCGAAGCGGGCCGGAGCCGGGATCGATGCCTTGATCACGTCCACGAGCTCCCCCGTCCGCTCGAACGGCGACTGCTTGCGCCGCCGTACGATCGCGCGCGCGATCTGCTTGGCGAAGCGCTCCTCGCCGTACCGCTTGAAGATGTCGGTGAGCTCGCGCTCTCCGGATTCGTTGACGAGCTCGCGCGCCGAGTAGGTCGCACTCGGGTCCATCCGCATGTCGAGCGGCGCATCGGCGGCGTAGGAGAAACCGCGCTCGGGCCGATCGAGCTGCATCGACGAGACGCCGAGGTCGAGCAGGACGACGTCTGCCCCGGAGCCGTTCGCTGCGAGCTGCTCGAGCGTCGAGGAGAACTCGCCGTGCAGCAGGCGTGCGCGCACACCGGTTGCGCGGCGGAACCGGTCGAAGTAGGGCACGACGGTCGGATCGCGGTCGATCGCGATCAGCTTGCCGTCTCCACGAAGCCGCGAGGCGAGCAGCGCGGCGTGACCGCCGGCGCCGAACGTCGCATCGACGACGGTTTCCCCAGGTCGCGGATCAAGCGCCGCGACGACCTCGTCGGCGAGGACGGGGACGTGATCGGACTCAGTTGGCAAGACGCTCGGCAGCATCCTCCACTCTCCCTTCGGGTTCCTGCTGCAGTCGACGCCAGGTGGCGCGATTCCAGATCTCGAGATGGTCGTGGACCCCGAGCACGGTCAGCTCGCGTTCGAGGCCGGCATGCTCGATGAGCGGTTGCGGCACGACGAGCCGGCCCTGCTTGTCGAGCTCGGCGTGAGCCGCACCGCCGAAGAAATGGCGCTGGACTCGCCGTGCGTCCTCGGAAAGCAGGTCGAGCTCGGCGAAGCGCCTGGTCATCCGTGCCCATTCCTCGCTCGGGTACGCGGTGAGACAGCCGTCGAAGCCACGTGCGACGACGACGCCGTCCGCGAATGCGGCACGGAACTTCGACGGGAGTGTGAGCCGGTTCTTGTCGTCGAGGGAGTGGTCATGTTCACCGAGCAGTTGGTCCACTATGGTCCACTTTACTCCACTATTCCCCACCTGTAAACCCCTGTCGGACCATGCCGCGACCCGCGTCCCACCCGGCGTGGGCCGGGAGACCGGCTAGGAGGCCGGTTCGGCGGGGTCGCCGACGGCCACGCGGCCGGGCTCGACGACGGCTGCGTGGACGCCGAACGGGAGGGGCTCGGTCGTCGGAACCTGGCCCCGGTAGGCCGCCAGCGCCTTCAACGTGTCCAGGTCGGGCAGGCCCGTCTCGGGGCTCTGCGTCGTGATCGCGCAGCGCCCGACGTTTCCCTGGACGACGACGACCGCGTCCCCCACTCTCACCCTCCTGCCGATCCAGGAGTCTTCTTCGTGCGGCTCGAGACCCTCCAGGCCGAAGTTCATGCGAAACCGCCGTGGGTCGACGGTCGAGACGCCGAGCTCGCGCGCGATCGTCTCGAGCGAGGTCTGCCCGAGGAACGTGGCCGCACCGCTGCGCCCGCGGTCGGCTCCCCCGTGCGGCGGGGCGACGAGCCGGACCGGCTCGCTCGCGACCTCCGACAGCGCTTCGTCCCACGGGCCCTCGACGCGTCGTGCGGGCAGGGGCAGGCGGTGGAACGTGGTCGCCACCTCCGGGCCGAAGGAGACTTCGCCCGCAACCACGGAGCCGTCGGGCAACCCGAGCGTCAACTCGTTCCCTTCGGCGTCGTAGTCGGCATGCACGAGTTGCAGCGGGCCGCGGCGCCGATCCTTGTTGTTGACGAGCCGATCGTTCTCGTCGACGAGGAAGAACCTACGGTCGCCGCGCAGCCCGTCTTCGAGGAGGTCGACCTCGTCGACGTGCTCAAGCGCGAGGGCCTTGACCGCTGTCAGCGAGATCCACGAGACGCGGGCGGTCACCCCGGCAACGTTAGCTGGCTCGTGTACGGCCCCCGGCCGGTGATCACGGCTGCACCTGCGCTCGCCGCGAGCCGAAGGGCAGCCGGCAGCGAGTCACCGCGCGCGAGCCCGAAGCACAGTGCGGCGGAGAACGAATCTCCGGCCCCGTATGTGTCGACGATCGGGCCTGGCGGCTCGACCGCGTCATAGGGCTCGCCGTTCGCGACTCCTCCCCGCGCACCGTCGGTGAGGACGACAGTGCGCACGTCGAGACCGCCTTCGAACCGTTCGCCTGCGTCGTTGAGGCTCCCAACGAGCAAGTCGATCGGGACCCGGCCCTCGAGCAGTGTCGGCTGCTCCCGGGTCGTGGCGGCGACGAACGGCGTACGTCGCGCCGACCGCAGCGCCTCGACATCGCCCGAGACGAAGAACACGGCGTCGAAGTCGTCGAGCGGCAGCGGCCCCCAGGGAAGGAGCTTCTTCGAGAGCAATGTGATCGTGCGCTCGCCCTGTGCGTTGACGTGCGTCCAGGCGCGCCGGGACGAGGATCCATCGGGGTACTGGACGTGCAGAGTCAGGCCGAGCTCGGTCAGCCGGCGCTCGCTCTCGAGCCCGATCTCGTCCTCCCCGAGCGCTGTGAAGAAATCGCAGCCCCCGGCGAGCCGGTTGATCTGGCTTGCGATCACCGCGCCGCCGCCTGCCGGCTCGCTCCACGTGCTCGTCGCGTGCACGATGTCTCCCGGCTGCGGCATCGCCGGAACGCGCGCGAACTCGACCCACTCGATGTGCCCGACGACGGCGCATCTCACGGTTTCGCAGCCTGACAGGTTTCAATCGATGATGAGGAAGATGCCACCGGCAGACCGGATCCCGCCCTTCGAGCGCTTCTACCTGGCTCATCGCGAGGAGGTGCTCCGCTATCTGCGCAAGCTGCTCGGCGCGCGGGCGGAGGATGCCTGGCAGGAGACGTTCCTGCGCGCGCTCCGCGCCTACGACCGGCTCGAGCACGGCCGCCACCTGCGCGCGTGGGTGTTCACGATCGCCACGAACGTGGCGATGGACCAGCTGCGACCCCGTGCAAGTGCCAACTTGGCACAAGCGCCCGAAGCGGCGGTCGAACTGCGCCGCGACGCGTTCAAGGAGCTCGAGCACCTGACGGATCGGCTTCCGCCAACGGAACGCGCGGCCGTCGTGCTCCGGTACGGCTACGACCTCGGCTACGCCCAGATCGCCGACGCGCTCGGATCCAGCGAGGAGGCGGCCCGCGCCGCAGCCTCGTCCGGGGTCCGCAGACTGAGGAGGACACATGAACATCACGCCTGAGCTCGACGAACGGTTCCGCGCGGCTGCCATCCGCGAAGGCATCGTCGACGTCCGCTACGACGTCATCGATTCGCCCGTCGGCGAGTTGCTGATCGCCGCGACCGACCGCGGCCTCGCTCGCATCCACTTCGACCCGGAAGGCCAGGAGGACGAGCTGGCGCGCATGTTCGGGCGCCGTGTGCTGCGCAGTCCGATCGACGACGTCCGGCGCGAGCTCGACGAGTACTTCGAGGGCAGCCGCCGCGAGTTCGACCTGCCGCTCGATCTGCGGGTGGCATCGTTCAACGCCGAGGTGCTGGCCGAGCTGGCCCGCGTGCCGTACGGGGTCACGACCACCTATGGCACGCTCGCCGACAAGGTCGGGCATCCAAGGGCCGCCCGGGCGGTCGGAACGGTGATGAATCGCAACCCGATCCCGATCGTGCTTCCGTGCCATCGCGTGGTCGGAGCGAACGGGTCGCTGACGGGCTATGCGGGCGGCCTCGACCGCAAGCTGCAGCTGCTCCAGCTCGAGGGTGCGATTCTGGGCTGATGACGAGGATCGTGATCGTCGGCGGAGGCTTCGGAGGGCTGCTCGCCGCTCGCGGCTTACGCCGCGCCGACGTCGACATCACGCTCGTCGATCGCCAGAACTTCCACCTTTTTCAGCCGCTCGCCTACCAGGTTGCGACCGGTGCACTCTCGTCGGTCGAGATCGCAGCGCCGCTGAGGCACGTTCTCCACCGCCAGCACAACACGCACGTGCTCCTCGCCGAGGTGACGGGTTTCGACCTCGACCGCCGCACCGTGCTGGTGGACATGATCGCGAGCGGCGAAGAGGGTGTCTCGCTCGAGTACGACCGGCTCGTCGTCTCCGGCGGCTCGGCGTACTCGTACTTCGGGCACGAGGACTGGGCCGCGTACGCGCCGGAGTTGAAGTCGCTGACCGGTGCGCTCGACCTCCGCGCGCGCATCCTCTCCGCGTTCGAGGCAGCCGAGTCGTCGCGCGACGACGCGGGACGTGAGGTGTGGCTCACCTTCGTCGTGGTCGGAGCGGGCCCCACAGGCGTCGAGATGGCCGGGCAGATCGCCGAGCTCGCGCGCGACACGCTCCGTCGCGACTACCGCGTCGTCGACACCCGCAGCGCCCGCGTGTTGCTCATCGAAGCAACGGACCGCGTGCTCGGAACGTTCCCCGAGTCGCTCTCTCGCCGAGCCGAGAAATCACTCGCGTCGCTCGGTGTCACGACGATGCTCGGAACGACCGTCATCGGCATCGATGACGAGTCGGTGCTGGTCCGCCGCGCCGACGGAAGCGAGAGCCGGCTTCCGACGCGTACGACGGTGTGGGCAGCCGGGGTGACAGCGTCGCCCCTTGCGGGGCTGCTCGCCGAGGCGACGGGCGCCGAGACCGATCGCGCCGGAAGGCTCACGGTCGAGCCCGACCTCACCCTCCCCGGACACCCCGAGGTGTTCGCGATCGGCGACATGGTCGTCGTCGGCGACCAGCAGCTGCCGGGCGTGGCACCAGTCGCGATGCAGCAGGGGCGCCATGTGGCCCGCGCCATCAAGCGAGACGAGAACTCGCCGTTCCGCTATCGCGACAAGGGGAACCTGGCGACGATCGGCCGGTCGCGGGCGGTCGCCGACATCAAGGGACTGCACTTCTCCGGGTTCCCGGCCTGGGTGCTCTGGCTCGGCCTGCACCTCTTCTACCTGATCGGTTTCCAGAACCGGCTGGTGGTGCTGACCCGGTGGACGTTCAGCTACGTGACGCGTGGGCGCGCCGCGCGCGTCATTCACCGCTGAGCGCGGCCGCAGCGACACGCGCCGCCTCGGCGTAGGCGAGCCCGGCCAGACCGCCGCCCCACGTCACGCGAGCGACACCCAGGTCGGCGAGCTCGGAGACCGACGGCATCTTCGGCGTCAGCAGCACGTTGATTGGCCCGTCGATGCGGCCCGCCAGCTCGGCGATCGCGGACACCGGGCAGAGGATCGGATAGATGCAGTCCGCCCCCGCGGCCAGGTATGCGTTCCCGCGCAGCACCGCGTCGTCGACGTCGCCGTCTCCGACGAGAAACGTGTCGACGCGGGCGTTGATGACGAGATCGGGCACCGCTGCCCGAATCGCACCGATCGCCGCAGCCTGCTCATCGACGTCTCTGAGCACCCCGCCGGGCGAATCCTCGAAGTTGATCCCGACGAGACCGCCGTCCCACGCGCCGCGCGCAGTCTCGACGGGCGCGCCGTAGCCCGCTTCCAGGTCCGCGGTCACCGGCACGTCGACGGCCCCGGCGATGCGCGAGTTCGCCTCGATCATTGCCGCCGCCGGCGCGTTCTCGCCGTCTTCGAAGCCGAGCGAGCGCGCGACAGCAGCGCTCGAAGTGGCAAGTGCCCTGCAGCCGGGCAGGGCCGCGAGCACCTTCGCGCTCGCCACGTCCCAGGCGTTCGGCAGCACCAGGAGCGGCGGCTCGAGGTGCAACCTGCGGAAGACCTTCGCCTGCTCGAGCTGGTCCACGGTTTCAACCTACCCGCCGCGACGCGGGTGAGACTGCGCGCCTCAGTCGGGCGCCTCGGCACCGCGCGCGATCCACGCGGCGAAGAGCGGGTCGACGATCTCGTGCAGGTCTCCGTGTCGCTCGATCAGCGCGGCGGCGGTCAGTCGCGGGAGGGCCTTGCGAACCATGTCCTTCGTCAACGCGAGCCGCCGCAGGATGTGAGCCCGGTAGGGGGACCCGTCTCCCTCGACGATCGACCTGAGCGTCTTCTGCGACGAGGAGTCCAGGTGACGCCATTCGGCGTCGAACTCCGCCTCGAGCTCGGCGAGCGCGGCCGCGTAGGCGCGCGACCAGTCTTCGATCGTCGCGGTCCCGCCAGGCGCGACGACGGTCCAGAGGTGGTGCGCGAGCAGCATCGCCCGTTGCGGGTGACCCGCCGCGGCCTGCAGCAGCGGACCGAGCGCCTCGCCCACGCTCCGCTCGGTCTGCTCGAACCGGCGGGCGACGTACTCGCCGACGTCTCCCGGGTCGAGCCGCCCGAGCCTCATCGGCACCGCGGAGCCGTAGAGCGGACGGTCGCGATCCTCGAACAGCTGCTCCATCAGGCCGGGCTCGGAACCGGCGAAGACGTACGACGCCACCTCGCCGTGATACTGGATATGGCTGCGGATCAGGCCGTCGAGATTCGGGATCTTGCAGACGTCCTGGAACTCGTCGAAGGCGATCAACGCGCGATAGCCGCCACCTGCCTCGAGCCGAAGAGGCAGGTCGAGCAGCGCATGCAACGCGGGCAGCGGATCCGCCTTCGGGTCGAGCTGGATTCGCGCGCTGATCCCCGTCGCACCGAGGGACAGGCCGATGCCGGTGCTCTGCAGGAACCGGTCGATGCGCGCGCGGATCGCCCCTTTGAGATGGCGCGCGTAGGCACGCTCGAGCCGGACCGTCACGTCGGCGAGCGAGACGACGCGATACAGGTCGACCCGGACCGGGATGAGGCCCTCCTCACGCTCGCCGTCCCGGAGCGCCCGTTGCAGCAGGCTCGTCTTGCCGTACTTGCGCGGCGCGTAGAGGCGCACGTAGTGGCCCCCGACCGCGTTCGCGAGCAGCGCCCGCGTCTCGCGTTCCCGGTCGATGATGTCGTCAGGCGAGATCGGGTGCGAGTAGACGAACGGATTGACGTCCGTGAGCATCGTTCGCCCTGAAGACTACCAGTCGGTAGTCCGGGAGACGACCGAATCTAGGTTGTCGGGATGCCGCGCAGCCGATAGCCCACCCCCCACACGTCGGCTACTTCGGCTCAATCACGTGCCAGACCTGGCGTCCGGTGCCTGATTGGTGCCCAAACGCTCATCGACAGGCCGGCGTCTCGAGCGGAAGGACACTCGTGCACGCGAGCAACTATCAAACAGGGCCGCCGCCGGGTGATCCAGTGTGGCCTTTGAACGACGGTCCGGTGTAGTCGGTCTTGTGCTTCTCTGCGACTCGGAGCGCCGTCCGGAAGTTCCGTGCTTCGTCGAGCGTTTCGAAGTCGCGGCGGCGGTCGACGCCGAGCTCGTCCGAGAACGGGACGACGTACCTCCCATTTGAGCGGTAGACACCACGATGGCGGGTGCGCTCATGCTTGAAGCTCAAGGGGTCCAGGGCGCTCGCCGCGCGGGCAGCGGCCTCGTCGAGTTGCGCTGTCGTCGCAGCCACCTGCTCTCGCAGCGAGGCGATCCGCTCGGCCGTGAGCGTCTCGTCCAGCGCGCTCGTTAGTTCCCCTGCCATGTCGGCGAGCGCCCGCCGGCGTTCGAGCAGCCGGTCGACGCGGGCGATCTGCGTTTCGAGCGACTCGCTCTCCTGACGGGCGCGCTGCGAGAAAACCGCCAACTCGCGCTGCGCGGCGAGCCGGCGAGTCAGCCGCCTGCGGTCGATCCGCGCCAGCATCCGGTCGGCGCCTGCTGCCGCCCGATGGCCCGTGAAGATCGCGCTCCCCAGTTCGGCCAGAGGCGCCTGGAGCAGGGTCGCGACGCTGGGTAGCAGTCGGCGGGTCCGCCAGGCGGTCTCTTCGAGTGTCGGCTGCGTGAGCGGCGTCGCGGCAGCATCCCCCGCAGTCGGTGGCGCTCCGCTCTCTCGACCCGCAGCGGCGGGAAGTCCGACCGCAGACCTGGGACGACGAGCTGGAAGATCCGCTCCGCGTGGGCAGCCCGGCGAGCGCGTAGGCGCCCGATCCCTGAGCTCGCTGCCGGTTGCGACGAGCTCGCGCGTCGTCTGTGAGAGGAGAGTCTGCCCTCCGTGCCCAACCGCGCAGATGCGCGCGGCGCGGCTGACGTCAAGCCCGAGGTAGGCGCCGCCCTCGAGCGCTGGCTCACCCGTATGCAGGCCCATACGGACGCGTACCGCGGTGCCCTCCGGCCACTTGTGGGCCTCAAGCGCCGAATGGCCGGCGGCCGCGGCCGCGACCGCATCCTTCGCCCGACGAAAGGCGGCGAAGAGCTCATCGGCACGACAGTCGACCTCATCGCCGCCCGCCTCCGCCACAGCCCTCCGGAGCAGCCGCCGATGCTCATCCAAGACGGCCCTGTAGCCATCCCCGAGCTGTTGCACGAGGCGCGTCGACCCTTCGACGTCCGTGAATAGCAGGGTGACAGTCCCACCCGGTAACTCAGCCACGTCGACCTCCAGACATGAGCTTAGACCCATTCCGGACATGTTTGGGCGGACGTCATTGTCAGAGATTTGAGGTCGCGCGCTCACCTCTTCATTACTCGCACTCACCGCCCACGCGTTATTCCCGAACGCCGGCGCGGCCCCGCGACTGCCTCCGCGACCTGAGCGTCGTAGTTGTCGAGAAGGCCGCGCAGGTAGTCCTCGGAGTCGGGCACCAGATGCCCGTACGTCCTGTCGATCATCCCAACGCTCGTCCCCATGATCCGCGAGAGGTAGAAGAGCTGGACGCCGGCGCGAATGCTCCACGCGGCGAACGTGTGGCGGCAGTCGTAGACGCGGCGGTGAGGGATGCCTGCGGCCCGTAGCGCGGGCGTCCAGTGCTTGTAGGAGAACGTGCCGTGCTTGATCCTCGATCCGTCCGCGGCCGGGAACAGGACCGGCGTGTCGAGCCTCGTCGGCATCGCCCGGAGGGCGTCAGCGACCTTCCCACGAAGCGGAACGCGCCTGCGCTGGCGGTCGGACTTCATGCACGGTTTGAGGACACCCTGCGTGAACACCCGCTCGATGCTGAGCACGCTTGATTCCCAGTCGATGTCGCGCCGCTCGAGCCCGTAGAGCTCTTCGGGCCGCAGCCCGCAGCCGACAAGCACGATCGGGATCGTCGAGTAGAGGGCGTCGAGCTCCGCGCAGATTGCGTCGATGTCGGCCCACGACTCGAACGGGACGATCTTGTTCGTGTCGTCCGTCACGACTCGACGGTTGACGATTCGTTCGGCAGGGTTGCGCTCGAGAAGCTGCCACGTCACGGCCTGCTCGAGGACCTGCTTGAACGAGCGAAAGATCTTCTGTCGTGACTTCGCGGGGAGCGTGCCGCGCCACGTCGCCAGATCGAGCGGCGTGATCTTGTCGATGCGTTTGCCCTCGAAGCCACGCTTGGCATGTGCCAGTTCGAAGCGCAGCTTGTATGTCGTCGCGGGGTCCACTTCATGCGACTCAAGAAACGAGTCGACAAGCTTCTCGACGGTCGGAACGTCAGACGGTTTCGGGAGGTCGCCGCGGCGAAGCGCGGCCACACCCTTCGTCTTGTTGTCGACCCACTCACGCGCCTGGGTCTTGGTGGCGAAGCCGCCACGAAACCTCCGCACGCCTTCCTCGTCGTACCAGCGGGCGCCCCACCGCTTGCCGCGCTTGACGACTTGGCCTCGTTGAACGCTAGGCATTCGTCCTCCTCGTGCTACAGCCCCCGGAGCCGACGATTGGAGCGCCGACCCGGGGGCCGCGCATGAGAGTAATCGCCGAATCCGTTATGCGTGCTCCAATCACGCATGGCCGCATCATAGGACCTCGCTCAGATGATTGGAAGGCGCCGGGCCGCGGCGGCAGTCCTCGAGCCACGCCTCGACCTCGGACGGGCGGAACCGGACGGCACGACCAAGCTTGAACCCCGGCAGCGTGCCGGCTTCCCACCAGTCGAGCACGGTCCCCGTGCTGACGCCGAGGTAGTCGGCAAGTGTTGCCGCATTCACAAGCCGCTCGGTCATCCGTGCGATGCCCGTCTCGCGCCGCTCATCGACCGCGACCCACCACTCATCGACGTTCGCACCTCACCGGCGTTTTCCGGCGGGCAACGAGGACAGAACTTGAGTGGCCGGGCGCCGCATCGGCTCTCGCACGTAGGGGCGGGCGAGAGCTGAGTCTCACGGCGCGCGTCCGGCCACAAGAATCGAAGGCTCACGGCTCGCTCCGCCAGTCGTACCAGGCGCGTGACCAGCGCAGATACTCGCCGTGCACGTTCGGCGGACCCCAGTAGATCCGGCGTTCAGGATCGTCGGTCGGCGCGTCCTCGAGAACGCGAGGCGCCCAGCCGCGTTCCTTCAGCCGCCGGATCTCGTTCGTCCGTGCAGCCCCAGCCGCGCGGTTGCATTTTTGATGCTCCGGGCGTGACGGCGACCCGTCCTCGCTGTGTCCGAGGTCCCACGGCTCGCTGCGCCGGATCGTCGTGCCACAACGCCGGCACACGACTCTCTCGAGCTCGACACGCGCAGCCCACAGCTTCCGCTCGCGCCGGTGGCGGTGGCCGTACTTGTCGCCGTTACCGCTGATCGCGAACCCCCACAGCATCGGGGGGATATGTGGCCAGTGCGACGGGGTCGTTCTCTGTTCGCATGGCCGTGAGACCCCCTACCCCGGGGGTGTCGGGTGCTGTTCAGCGCAAGGGAACCGATCTTGTGCGAAAACGGTTCCCGGAACGGTTCCCCCCTGTAGGGGGAGGGAACCGGTTCCTTCCGGTTCCTGGGAACCATTGGGAACCGCTGGGAACCGGTTCCTTTTGAGGGTGAGTTTCTTTCCGTCGGTTGGCGTGATTCGACCTTCGGCGACGAGATGCTGAATGCCAAGGAAGATCCACTCGCGTTTGCCGGTGACGTTCTCTGCGATGTAGCGCCGGCTGACGGGCTCGTCTTGTTGCGCGAGGAACTCGAGAACGCGATCCATGAGCACCGTTGGACGGAAGCCGTCGGGCGTGTCTGTGTCGGCTACTGCTTCGGGCGCTTGGAAGTTCCAGGTGACGGCGTGCGTGAACGGATCGGAGCGCAGCTCGAGCTCGGCAGCCCGCGGACGCGGCAGGTGTCCATGCCGGTCCTTGTGTGTCGTGATCTTGACGAGGCCGTTGCGTCCGCGGCCGAACGGCACGACCGCCTCGAAGCCCAGGTGGACGTCGGCGCCGCCGACCTTGCGCTCTGAGCCGATCGCGAACTTGCCGCGCGTCTCGGAGTTCTTCGTGACGTGGTCGAGCAGGATCGTCGCAACGTCGCGCTGGCGAAACGGCTCGAGCACGAACGCGGCGAATGATTCGACGTCGGCGCGTTTGTTGTCGTCGAGGCCGTGCAGGCCGTAGGCGCCGGCCGCAGCGTCGATCACGACGAGCGCCGGATTCCATTCGTCGACGATCGCGGCGAGCTCGACATGCGTTGCGGGAGTCCACGGCGCGACGTAGAGCAGGCACTCGAGTTCGTCGTCAGTGGCGCCGAGGTCGCGCAACCGATCGCGCGCCTGATACGGGCCCATTTCGAAGTCGACGACGAGCACATGCTCGCCCTGACGGATCTGGTCGAGGCCTAGGCAGTAGGCCGCGAAGGTTTTGCCCGACTCCGGGGGACCGCCGAATACGTGATGGCCCCCCGGGGTAGAGCGTCCGCCGATGCTGGGCGTGATCGGTGGTCGCGCGTCGAGCTTCGCGAGGTCTATCGGGTTCCAACTGACGCTGCACGTCCAAGCCGTGCGAGCACGGACGCCGGGGGCACGTAGGGCGAGTCCTTGCGCTTGGCGGTCAACTCATACACACGCACCGCACGATCGACGGCAGCGAGTTCCCTCGCGATCTTCTCGAGCTCGGCGTCCATCTCGTTCCCTATCGGCTGGCTACAAGCTGGGCAGTTCACGC
>CAVPST010000003.1:0-466666 GCA_963708505.1 uncultured Thermoleophilia bacterium | reverse complement strand
CCGGAGGGCACAGGTGCATCGGCTTCACGTTCGCGCTCGGCGCCGAATGCGCGACGCCGGCGAATGAGCCTGCCGCCAGCGCGACCACTGCCACGACGACCGCTGCGACGGAACGCTTCGAATTGCTTGCCCGCTTCATTTGTCTCACCTCCTTTCATCGCTGCGGGCGAGCGTCGGAGGGGCCGCTAACGCGACAGTCATGGCCGGCCAACGCGTGGCTAACGACGTTCGCGATCACGCGCTCGACCCTCCCACCGTGGCGTAAGCACCTGGTCAGGGTCCGGGGTGGATTTGCCGTGGACCTGTTACGAGCTTGTGACTAGGCTGACCGTGTGCCGTCGACCTTGGATCTGCTCGACGAGCACGGCGCGGACGCGGCCGTCTGTCTGATTCAGTTCCGGTCGTTCGGGGCGAGATCGTTCTCGGGACCGGTCGCGACCGTGCGCTGCCTCGAGGACAACGTGCTCGTCCGCAGGCGGGCAACCGAACCGGGAGACGGGCGCGTGCTCGTCGTCGACGGCGGCGGCTCGATGGAGTGCGCGCTGCTCGGCGACAACATCGCCTCCCTCGCCCAGGAGGCGGGCTGGGCCGGGATCGTGCTCAACGCCTGCGTGCGCGATACGGTCGCGCTCGACGAGCTGGGCCTCGGCGTCAAGGCCCTGGGTTCGAACCCGCGGCCGAGCCGGAAGGGAGGCGCGGGCGAGATAGACGTTCCCGTCACGTTCGGCGGCGTCACGTTCACGCCCGGCGCGCCGCTCTACGCCGACGAGGACGGCGTCATCGTGCTGCCGTGATGAGCGCGCGGGTCGTCATCTCGGGAATTGGCACGGCGGCGCTCGCGGGCTGGCTCGTCGGGGTCGCGGGTGCGTTCGGCGTGACGACGAACTGGGTGCTCTTCCTGAGCGGCGTCGGGCTACTGCTCGCCGTACGTGCGCTGGATCTCTAGCCGCGCTTCCGCGCAGCCAAGATCTCGGCGACGATCTCGAGCGCGATCTCCGACGGGGTCTCGCCGCCCAGGTCGAGGCCGACCGGACCGCGCACGCCGTCGGCCAGGTCTCCGAGCTTCTCGCGCCGCTTCTCCTGCGCACGCTTCGACCCGAGGGCGCCGACGTAGAACGCGCCCCGCTCGACGCCAGCGCGCAACGCCGGCAGGTCGAGCCGCTCCTCGTGCACGAGCGAGACGACCGCTGTATCGGCGGTGACGTCGATCTCGTCGGGCTGCGCGACGACGAGCTCGTCAGCGCTCGGTACGCGCTCGCGCGTCGCGAGTCCCGCCCGCGGGTCGACGACGACGGTGTGCCAGCCAAGCGGCTTTGCGAGCGCGCACAGCGCCTCGGCGATGTCGCCGGCGCCGACCGCGACCAGCCGGAGCGGCGGCCGCACCGCTTCGGCGAAGACCGTGCGGCTTTCTTCCTCGACCAGTCCCGTACGCGCGGGGGAGTCGTCCTCCCACCGCTCTCCGACGCCTTCGCCGTCGACGACCACGTAGCGCGTGCCCCGCTCGAGCAGTTGGGCCGAGTCGTCGAAACGCTCGACGAACACGTCGATCTCGCCGCCGCACGGCAGCCCGACGCTCCAGGCTTCCTCGTCGGCGATCCCATACGACACGACCGCGGGATCCGCACCTGCGATCACGGCCTTCGCGTGCTCTGCGACGTCGGCCTCGACACAGCCGCCGGAGACGGACCCGAACATGCGCCCGCCTGCCGTCACGCAGAGCTTCGAGCCGATCGGGCGCGGCGCACTGCGGCGCGACGCGACAACCGTCGCGATCGCGACGGCCTCACCCTCTTCGCGCCATTCCGCAGCCTTTGCGAGCACGTCGTCCATGCCGCGATGATGCCAGGCATGAGCACGGTGGACGCCGAGGGGCTCGACGCGCTGCTGGCCCGGGTCGACGCCGGGGAGCTCGGCGATCCGCTGCCGGTGCTCGCCTACGTGGCTGGGCAGTCCGTGACGATCGCCGACGACGAGCTGAACGGCGCCCGCAGGCGGGCGGTGCTCCTCGTCGCAGCGGGCGGTGTGCTGCAGCGCGAGTTGGGCGTCGACGACCGCGCCGTCAAGGCGCTGGCCGCCGATCTCCACAGCGACGATCGGCAGGCCCAACTCGGCGGCGCCCTGGACGAGCTCGTCCTGCGCGTCCGCGACCTGCCGGTCGCGCGTGATGCGGCGCTCTTCCTCGTCGCCGATCTCGACCTCGCCTGGCGCGTCTATGCGCTCGCGCTGCTGGCCGAGGAGCTTGCCGAATGACGCCTGCGGTCGAGGCGGCCAGGCGCGCCGGGATCGAGTTCACGCTGCACGAATACGAGGGCGTCGAAGTGGGGGACGGTGACTACGCGGTCGCCGTCGCAGAGGCCCTCGGACGGCCGCCGGGACAGCTGTTCAAGACGCTCGTCGTCTCGGTCGACGGCGATCTCCGCGTTTTCGTCGTGCCGTCGGATCGCCAGCTCGATCTCCGCAGCGTCGGGAAGCGCGCGCAGATGGCCGACCGGCAGCAGGCCGAGCGCGCGACCGGCTATGTCGCCGGCGGGATCAGCCCGCTCGGGCAGCGGCGGCGGCTGCCGACGGTCGTCGACGACTCTGCGCTGGAGTGGGAGACGATCCTGGTCAGCGCCGGGCGCCGCGGCCTGCAGATCGAGCTCCGCCCGCAGGATCTGATCGCGCTCACCTAGGTGCCCCACCAGAAGCTCGCGGCGATCACCACGTAGAAGCCGATGAGCACGGCGCCCTCCTCCCAGATCGACTCGCCGTCGTTGACGACCAGCGCTCCCAGGATCCCCGCGATCAGGAGCACGAGTGCAAGTAGCGTCGGGAAGACGAGCGTCAGGTGCGTCGCGAAGAGGAGCGAAACGATCACGAGCACCGGTGTCAGCGCCAGCGCGACCTGCAGCGACGAGTTCATGATCACCGAGACCGCGAAGTCGGCACGGTTCCGGGCCGCCAGTTGGATGCCGACGACGTTCTCGACCGCGTTCCCCGCGATCGCGACGATCACGAGGCCCGCGAATTCCTGGCTCATGTGCAGAGTGTCGATCGCCGGGGTCAGCGCCGTGACGAACCAGTCGGAGGTGAACGCCGCTCCCGTCCCGGCGGCTCCCAGGATCACGGCCGTCGTGGCGACCGTCCAGCGGGCAGGCTCGTGCTCCTCCCCCGGGGCGCTGCGCAGGAAGCCCGGCAGGGTCAGCCCGAACAGCACGAGCAGCACGACGGCACAGACGAGCGAGAGCGCCTCTCCGTGGGCGGCCGCGGGAGCGTGGAACGCAGATGCCAGTGAGGGAATCGCCATCGTCGCCGCGGCGAGGAATGCGAGGGTGGAGATGATTCGCGCGCGCGACGAGTCGAAGCGCTGCGGGCCGTTGCGCAGGCCGCCGACGAGGAACGCGAGCCCGAGCACCAGGACGCTGTTTGCGAGAATCGAGCCGACGAGTGCCGCCTGGACAACCGTGAAGAGTCCGTCGCTCAGCGCGAACAGCGCGATGAAGAGCTCCGGCAGGTTGCCCAGCGCGGACTGGATGACGCTCGCGCCGCCCGAACCGAGCCTCGAGCCGAGCTGCTCCGTGGCGGTGCCGACGAGTCGGGCGAGCAGCGCGAGCGCGGCCGCTGCGACGACGAACGTGACAACGGCTCCGAAGCCGGCGAAATGACAGAGCGCCGCAAGTGCGACCGCGACCGCGGTCAGGGCAAGTTCGATCCGGTCGCGCCGCGTCAAGGAGGGCGAACCTACCAAGCTGTCCCTCGTTCCAGGGGTCGAGTCGGGCAGGCACGAAGCCGAAAACCGCACCAAGCCATCGTTCTCGGGAGAATCACGATCATCACGTTGCGGCGCGTCCTATTCGTCTTCTCGGTCGCCACGGCCCTCTCGGTCGCTGCGTCGACCGCCAACGCGTCCGATCTCATCGACCGCAACGCGCACGGGGTGACGCTGAAGGTCAACGCGAAGGGCGAGGCACTGCTCACCTACACGGCGGGCGGCAAGCACAAGCACGTGCTCGCGTGGGCTGCCAAGAATGCGATTGCGCCGACGCGTACCCGCCCGCAGGTGTCGTTCAGGCTCGATTACGCAGGCGGCTGGGGCAAGTACCGGCGGGATTACTGGAAGACCTTCACGAACAAATGCCGTCCCTACACCGGGCCGGCACTCGCGTGGAAGGTGGCGGCGTGCACGGCGCCCGACGGCTCGTTCTGGGCGCTGCAGGCCTGGCAGCGCGGGCTGCCGAACTACGGGGTCACGCCGACCGGAATCCAGGGTGCCTGGGAGCTTCGGCTCTCGCACTGGACGGGCTCGCTGCCTGTGCTGCAGATCCAGACCGACTGGGCGTGGCACCAGTGGGATCACCTCTTCGGGACGTTCACGTACGACAACTCACCGGTGTTCGGCTTCCGCTCGACGTCGTCGGGCGTGCCGCTCGACACGTTCGGCCGGAACATCTACGTCGACACCTACGACTCGGCTTACGGCCAGGGCTGGAGGCGCGAGAACAGTTTCCTGACGCACACCCGCACCGGGGTCTTCTGTTACTCGTTCAACCCGCACAGCGGGCATCCGGCGGGCAAAGGCGCCCGTTACCGTGCGACGGTCGAAGGCCCGGGCGTGACGCCCGACGTCATGTGGCAGGGCGTCCCGGCCGGGTTGTACGACAAATCGCTGGACACCGAGCTGAACGCGCAGATCTCGCAGCTCGGCGACCGCCAGTGCCGCGCCAACTGACACAAGGCTAGTCTCCGCATCCGTGCAGGAACGAGGAGCCGAGCAGCGCGCGCTCTTCCGGCGGTGGCCCGCCGGGGTGTCGGTCGTCGTGGCCGAGGTCGACGGGCGCCGCGCCGGTCTGACGGTTTCGTCGCTCCTCTCGCTCTCGCTCGAGCCGCGCCTCGTCGGCATCTCGATCGCACAGGAGGCATCGCTCCACGAGTTGCTGCGCGATGCAGGTGACTGGGCTGCGTCGATGCTCTCCGGCGATCAGGCGCACCTCGCACAGCACTTCGCACGCAGCGTGCCGCCGATCGCGCTCTGGAACGGCATCGAGGTGCGGGAGGACGACCCGCGTCTGCTGGTCGGTGCCGTCGGCTGGCTGACGGCGCGCACCATCGACGAGTTTCGGACCGGCGACCACACCTTCTTCGTCGCCGAGCTGCTCACCCTTGAAGAGGGCCCGTCGGCGGAATCGCTCGTCTACCTCCACCACGGCTACAAGTCGGTGTGACCGCCGCCGCCGTCGTCTTCGATCTCGACGGTGTGATCGTCGACTCCGAGCAGGTGTGGGACGAGGTGCGGCTCGCTTACACCGAGGAGACGGGCGGTCACTACGGCCCGACCGCAGCGCGCGACATGATGGGTATGAGCTCCCTTGAGTGGTCGCGCTACATGGCCGACGAGCTCGGCGTGCCGGGGACACCGCAGCAGATCAACGCGGCGGTCGTCGAGCGGATGCTCAGCCGCTACGGCGAGGCGCCTCCGTTGATTCCGGGAGCTGCCGACGCGGTCCGAGCCGTCGCCGAACGGTGGCCGGTGGCGATCGCCTCGTCGTCCAACCCGGAGTTGATCGCAGCCGTCCTCGACGCTGCGGGGCTCGGCGAGGTCGTTCGGCATGCCGTCTCGTCAGAGGAGGTCGCGCGCGGCAAGCCCGCGCCCGACGTCTACCTCGAGGCGGCGCGTCGCCTGGGAGTTGCCGCAGCAGCGTGCGCGGCGGTCGAGGACTCGCACAACGGCATCCTCTCGGCGAAGGCCGCCGGCATGCGCGTGTTCGCGCTTCCGAACCCGCACTTCCCGCCGGATCCCGCCACACTGGCCGAGGCCGACGTCGTGCTGGCGTCGATCGACGAGCTGCCGCGCGCCCTCAGAGACTGAGCGACTCGCCGTCGTCGGGCACGAGGACGCCCTCGATCTCGCGATAGGCGTCGCGCCGTTCGAGGCAGTGGTTCATGGCCTCGAGGTGGACGACGACGACCACCCCGTCAGTTGCGGCGCGCACGCGGCGCACGTCGTCGACCGTCATCACGATCGGATCTCCCTCGTTGAAGCGCGCGCCGCCGCCGTTCACGACGACCGCGCGCGGCCGGTGCCGAGCGAGGGCCTCGGAGACCTCGTCGCACCAGATTGTGTCGCCCGCGATGTAGACGCCTTCTACGACCCAGCCGCTGACAGGTCCGAGTTCGTCGCCGAGCTCGCCGGTGCCGTGCCGGCCTCGCGTCATCGGCCACTGCTCGTGGGACGTCGCGACCTCCGTGAAGCCACGCTCGCGGAGCGAGGAGGCGCTCTCCGGCTGCGTCAGGATCGGCAGGTCGGGCGGGAGCAACGTGGCCGCCGCGTCGTCGAAGTGGTCGCCGTGCAGGTGCGTGACGATGCAGGACGAGAGTCCGCTGACGACGTCCTCGGCAGCGAACGGCAGCTCGACGAGCGGGTTCCGAACAGGATTTGGCGTGTTCTCGATCGGCGGCGTCGTGCCCGCGTCGCGCAGCATCGGGTCGACGAGCACGCGTCCCTCGGTCGTCTCGAGCAACAGCGTCGCGTTCCGGACGAGCGTCAGCTTCATGCCGCGCGGCCGAGCAGCACGCAGCCGTTGTGGCCGCCGAGCCCCATCGCGTTCGAGAGCGCAACGTCAACGCGCGCCGCGCGAGCCTCGTTCGGCACGTAGTCGAGATCGCACTCCGGGTCGGGCTCGCGATAGTTGATCGTCGGCGGCAGCACACCGTCGCGCAGCGCGAGCACGCACATGATTGCCTCGATCGCGCCCGCCGCGCCAAACGTGTGGCCCATCATCGACTTCGTCGACGAGACGGCGAGCGAGTAGGCGTGGTCGCCGAAGACCGCCTTGATCGCGCGTGTCTCCGCTGCGTCGCCGAGCGGGGTGGAGGTGCCGTGCGCGTTGATGTAACCGACGCGCGTCGGCTCGACTCCCGCGCGCTCGAGCGAGCCGCGCATCATCGCCGCGACGCCGGTCGCCTCGGGCTCGGGCTGAGCCAGGTTGTGTCCGTCGTTCGAGGCGCCGTATCCGAGCACCTCGGCGTGGATGTCTGCCCCGCGCGCCTCGGCGAGATCCCAATCCTCGAGCAGCAGTGCTCCCGCGCCCTCCGCCATGACGAAACCCGCGCGAGTCGCATCGAACGGACGCGACGCGCGCGGTGGGTACTCGTCCTCGGCGGCCAGGCCCCGCATCGCGGTGAATCCGGCGAGGATCAGCGGGATGAGACACGCCTCCGTGCCGCCTGCGAGGACTGCGTCGGCGGCGCCGCGCTTGATCATCTCGGCCGCTTCGCCGACAGCGTGCGAGCCCGTCGCGCAGGCCGAGACGACGGCGTAGTTCGGACCAGTGATCCCGAGCGAGATCGCGAGCTGTCCCGACACTGTGTCGACGAGCACGTTCGGCAGGAAGTTCGGAGAGACGCGCTCGGGCCCGCGCTCCCGCAGCGTGTCCGCCTGCTCGAGGATCCCCGGAACCCCGCCGATTGCGGAGCCGAAGATGATCCCGACGCGCGAGGGGTCGAATCCGTTCAGCCCTGCGTCCGCCAGGGCCTCGCGTCCAGCCGCCACGCCCAGCAGGACGTTGCGCTCGAGCTTCCGTGCTTCCTTCGGCGAGACGACCTGCGTCGGGTCGAACCCCTTCACCTCGGCCGCCACCCGCACCGGCAGGCCGTCGGTGTCGAACGTCGAGATCCAGTCGATCCCACTCTCCCCGGCCTGCGCGGCGCGCCAGGTCGAGGGAATGTCGAGCCCGAGCGGCGTCACCGCGCCGATGCCGGTGACGGCGACGCGCTTCATCGTCGCAGCCTAGTCTTCGCATCCGTGCCGGTGCCCGAAGTCCCGTTCCCGCCGATGGAGGCCGAGCTCGTGCGCGAGCTGCCGGAGGGCGACGGCTGGCAGTACGAGCCGAAGTGGGACGGGTTCCGCGGCGTCCTCGAGAACGCCGGTGGGGACCTGGCGCTCTGGTCGCGCAACGAGCGGCCGCTGCTGCGGTACTTCCCTGAGCTGCGCCCGCTCGGAGACCTGCTGCCTCCGCACTCGGCACTCGACGGCGAGATCGTGATCGCGCGGGACGGGGCGCTCGACTTCGATGCGATGCAGACCCGGCTCCATCCGGCCGATTCGAGGGTCAGGAAGCTCTCCGCCGAGATCCCGGCCCAGTTCGTCGTATTCGACGTGCTGCTCTGGGCCGGAGAGCCCGTCTGGAAGCTGACGCTTGCGGAGCGGAGGGCGCGCGTCGAGGCGCTCGACGGGTTCCGCATCTCGCCTGCGACGCGCGACCTGGCCGACGCGCGTGCGTGGCTCGATCGGTTCGAGGCGCTCGGGCTCGACGGAGTGATCGGCAAGAAGCTCGATGCGCCCTACCGCCCCGGCCTGCGGGATGCGGTCGTCAAGATCAAGGAGCACCGCACCGCCGACTGTGTCGTCATCGGCGTTCGGTGGAAAGGTGATCGGAGCGCGGTCGCGACGTTGCTCCTCGGTTTGTATCGCGACGACGGCGGGCTCGACTACGTCGGCTCGTGCGCCGTGGGCGCGCGAATGCGCGACGAGGTTGCGCGGAGAGTCCTGCCGCTCGTCGACGAGTCGCTCGACCAGCGCTTCTCGGAGCCGAACCGCTGGGGCACGGGCGAGCTGGAGCAGACTTCCGTGCGCCCAGAGGTTGTCGTCGAGGTTCGGTACGACAAGGTGCAGGGCAACCGGTTCCGGCACGGCACGAAGTTCATCCGGTGGCGCGACGACAAGGATCCGTCGGCCTGCACGTGGCGCGAGGTCCGCCCACCGCGGGACGCAGCGGCGGGCGGCGTCGAGGCGCTGTTCAACTAGGCGGTTCGAGCCCGAGCTTCGCGAAGCGCGAGCGAAGCGACGGAGGGCCTCGCCACATGCCGTGCATCGGGTCGCCGACAGCGGCGATGCGCGCCGGCATCGTCTCGATCGAGAAGGCCTCGGGCTCGACGGCCGCCACCTCGTCCCAGCGCAGCGGCGCCGAGACGCGCGCGTCGGGCGTCGGGCGCACCGAGTAGGCCGATGCGATCGTCCGGTCGCGCGCGTTCTGGCCGAAGTCGACGAAGACGCCGATCCGGTCCGCGACGCGCCAGGTGGTCGTCGCAACCGCCTGGTCACCGATGCGTCGTTCGACCTCCTCGGCCAGCGCCTTCGCGAACCGGCGCACGTCCGGGAACTGCACGTCCCGCTTGATCGGCGCCAGGATGTGGAGGCCGGTTGCGCCCGACGTCTTCGGATACGAGCGGAGCCCGAGACCGTCCAGCACGTCGCGCACCACGAGCGCGATCTCGCGCACGAACGGCCACTGCCCCTCTGTCGTCGGGTCGAGGTCGATCAGCAGGTAATCGGGTTGCTCGATCTCCGGCACGCGCGAATGCCACGTGTGCAGCTCGATGCAGCCGAGGTTCGCGACCCACGCGAGCCCGGCCGCGTCGTCGAGAACCGCGAACACGGTCGAGTGACCGCTTGGAAACTGGACGAAGATCTCATCGACGTAGCTCGGGTGGTTCTTCGGCACCCGCTTCTGGTGAAAGAACTCACCCGTCACGCCGTCCGTGAACCGCTTCATGTGGAACGGCCGGCGGCGGACGTGGGGGAGTGCGAGCGCCGCGACCTCGACATAGTACGAGACGAGGTCGAGCTTCGTCAGCCCGCGCTCTGGGAAGAACGGCTTGTCCGGGCTCGTCACCGGGACCTCGACGCGACCGACGCGCATGAAGCGAGTATCGTGAAAGAGGTGCTCGACAGGCATTCGATGACCGACGTGACGCTGGAGCCACTGGACGACTACATCGTGCTCGAACCTCTTGACGAGTCCGAGCTCCCCAGCGGGTTGATCGTTCCCGCGAACGAGGCGGCGCAGTGCCGCAGCGGGATCGTCGCCGCCGTCGGCCCGGATGTAAGCCTCGTCGAGCCGGGTGACAAGGTGCTCTTCCCGCGTGACGCCGGCTACGACGTGCGTCTCGCGCGCTCGTCGCACCGCGTCCGCGTGCTCAAGCGCGAAGAGCTGATCGCTCGCATTCACGATTAGCCCCGCTAACCTGTCGCGCGATCGGAGGGGTGGCAGAGCGGTCGAATGCGGCGGTCTCGAAAACCGTTATCCGTCGTTAGGCGGATCGAGGGTTCAAATCCCTCCCCCTCCGCCTCTTGAAGCCGGAAACCCGCCGACCAGGCGGGTTCTCCGCGCGCTTCCCGCGGCTCAGGCGGGCAACGGCTTCCCGTGCGCGTCGCACGGGAAGACGATCTTGCCGCCGGCCAGCAGGTGCTCTTGCTGCAGAACGGCGAGTGTGCGCTCCATGGCAACCGGGCGGAGGCCGCCCACTCCCTTGTGGTACGGGTTGTCGAGGAACCAGAGCAGGAGCAGCGTCGAGGTCAGCACTATTGCGACGCCGCCCATCATCGTCGCCTGCACGATCGCCCGCTCGGCGCTGTCGGCGAAGAACAGCATGTAGAAGAAGATCGTGATGGACGCGATGAAGAGGACGATCCAGA
Organism: uncultured Thermoleophilia bacterium; assembly: GCA_963708505.1. GTDB lineage: Bacteria > Actinomycetota > Thermoleophilia > Gaiellales > Gaiellaceae > PALSA-600. Next base: position 456,213 of record CAVPST010000003.1, on the reverse strand, counting down.
CCGGCGCCGGGATGACTCCCTCGGCGCCGTGCACGCGGTCGGCGCGTCCGCTCTCCCGATCCGATCGTTGATCGAACCACTTGCTGTACGCCGTCTGCTCGGACGCCGAACGTGGCTCCGTCGTCTTCAGGGTGCGCAGCATCGACACACTCCACGGGTTGATCGAGTCGGTGAGTGTCCCGTTTTCCATCTGCGGCCACTCCTGATAGACCACCGTACGCGCGTAACAGACGAGGTCGCCGGAGAGCCGCGCCCGGACGGCGACCGGCAGGAACTGCGCCGTCTCGAACTGCTGCACCACGATGCGCGCCTCTGCCTCGGCGCCGCTCCGGGAGGTGTCGAAGCTCTCGAAGGCGAGGAACACGACGAACCCGATCAGGACCGCAAATCCGGTGGCGATCACGCCGAAGACCCCGGATGCGCGGTCGCCGTCCTCGAAGTAGCTGCCGGCCGGGGCGCCCCGGCGGACGAGGAGCATCGCCGTGATCGCGACCGTGGCGACGCCGACGACGATCAAGGCCGACCAGACGAGAATCATCGCCCCTCACTATCTAACAACGATCAGTGTGGGTGGACGGACTGTCGTGTCGCGGGCCGACTCGACCTCTTGGCAAGGGAGACATTCGCCTCTTGTTCGAGGGCATGCGCGATCGAGGCCGCCCACGCGGTGACCGCGTCCCACTGGCGGAAGTCGCCTTCACGCACCCGAAGCGCGCTCGTGATCGCACGGTCTCGGAAGCCGAGACTGCTGCGGTCCAACTTGCCGCCGAAGAGCTCGTGACCACGTGCACTCGATCGCTGAACGAGATCGGCACCGTTGAACACCTCGCTCCCGGCGGCATTAGGCGCCCCGATGGGACCGCTGCTGAACAACCAGGTGGGCCGGGCTGCGAGCATCTCGCGGTTGTCGTCCAGGAACTTCCGGGCGTCGCGGAGCCACCCTCCGAAGTAGACAGCGCTGCCAAGGACGAATGCGCCATAGGGCAGGACGCTTTCGATGTCCTGCATACGCCTGACCTCCGCCGGGACGTCGTGCTCCCGTAGGACGTCGGCGATCGCCTGCGCGATCTCCTCGGTCGCGCCGTGCCGGCTCGCGGTTGCGACGAGAACGGTCATCGGAGACCTGCGCTCACGCATCGTGCCCTGCAAGGACGACATCGGCCGGCTGCTTCGCGAATTCGGGACTCCCGACCGTTCCCGATGGCACGACGAGCACCGGGCAGCGCGCCAGGTGCACGACGGCCGTCGAGATGCTGCCGTGAAGAACGCGGCGCATCGCGCCCCAGCCGTGGGCGCCGATCACGATCAGGCGCGCCTTGCGTGTTGCCGCCAGGCGACAGATCTGGTCGGCGACGGACGCGGCGTCGTCGGCATGAATCGCCTCGCAAGGGACGCCGGCCTCAGCTGCGACGGCGCAGGCCTGGGACAGTGCCGCCTCGATGCGCTCGTTCTCGACCTTCCGGATCTCGACCAGGAGCTCGCCGTAGCCGTAGAAGCCTGTCCCCGCAAGCAGCGGTGGATGCTCGACCGAGATCACGATCAGAGACGTGTGGAATGCCTTGGCAAGCTCGACCGCTTCCAGCGTCGCTTCGGTGGCGGAGGGAGAGCCATCTGTTGCGAGCAGAATGGGCTTGACGTTCATGACAGCCTCCTCGTTTCGACATCGCCATCGTCCGTCCGGGTGCGGGGTGAGGAATCGGGGTGTCCGTCGATCTGACATCGGTAGTTCTCCGTAGCGATCCGACGGCGGACGGCCGATGGAAGCCGCGGTTGACGTTGCGAAGGTAAAGGGGGTGATCGTGGAAGCCGCACGCGAAGACGTCGTCCTGCGGGACGGCTCGACCCTGCGCCTGCGGGCGACGACCGGGGGCGACGAGCAGGCGCTGGTCGACTTCTTCGAAGGGCTCTCGCCAGTGACACGCCACCTGCGGTTTCAGGGGGCTGTCAGGGTGGACGCCCATCTCGTCGCGCCGTTCCTCGGCTGCGACGACGCTGAGTCGCTGTCCCTCGTCGGCGAACTGGTCGACAGCGGCGGGTCGACGAGAGTCGTCGCCATCGGCACGTATGTCCGTCTTCGCGACCCGTCACGCGCAGAGGTTGCCTTCGCAGTCGCCGACAGCATGCAACGGCGCGGAATCGGTAGCCGGCTGCTCGAGCGTCTCGCCGTTCACGCCCGACAGGAAGGTGTCACGCGATTCGTTGCGCAGGTCCTTCCGGAGAACCTGGCGATGCTGCGCGTCTTCGGCGACACCGGGTTCGAGGTCACCCGCCGCCACGTCGACGGCGTGGTCGAAGTCGAGTTCGAGCTGACGCCGTCGGCAGTCGTGCTCGATCGCATCGCGGAGCGGGACCATTCGGCGGTAGCGGCGTCGTTGGGGCGGTTTTTCGAGCCCGTGTCCGTCGCCGTCATCGGCGCGTCCGCCCGGCGCGGCTCGATCGGCGGCGAGCTCTTCCGCAACGTGATAGCGGGCGACTACACCGGTGCTGCCTACCCGGTCAATCCCAAGGGCGACCCGGTGGGCGGGGTACGCGGCTTCATGTCGGTCGACGAGGTCGGCGTGCCGGTCGACCTTGCGATTGTCTGCGTACCCGGCGCTCAGGTGCTTGCCGCCGTTCGCTCGGCGTTACAGGCGGGCACCCGCGCAGTGTGCGTGATCTCGGCCGGCTTCGCCGAAACCGGCTCCGATGGCCGGGCGCGCCAGGAGGAGCTGCTCGCGCTCGTCCGTCGGTACGGCGCTCGACTGGTCGGCCCGAACTGTCTCGGAATCGCATCGGCCGCAACGCGCCTCAACGCCACCTTCGCACGACGTTCCTTCCCGATCGGCCGGATCGCGTTCTCGTCCCAGAGCGGTGCACTCGGTCTCGCGTTGCTCGAGCAGGCAGACGCCCGCGGTCTCGGTTTGTCGGCGTTCGTCTCGATCGGGAACAAGGCCGACGTTTCGTCGAACGATCTCCTCGAGTACTGGGAGGACGACGCCGCGACCGATGCAGTGTTGCTCTATCTCGAGTCCTTCGGCAACCCGCGGAAGTTCGCGCGCGTCGCAGGCAGGGTCGCACGGTCGAAGCCGATTCTCGCGATGCGAAGCGGCACGAGCACCGCCGGCGCGCGGGCGGCCTCGTCGCACACGGCCGCGCTGGCGGGCTCCGACTCGGTGGTCGACGCGCTCTTTCGCAAGGCAGGCGTCTTGCGCGCATCGACTCTGCAGGAGCTACTCGACACCGCTGTCGTCTTGACCACGGTGCCGCCGCCCGCCGGGAACCGCGTCGCGGTCGTCACCAATGCCGGTGGTCTGGGGATCCTGTGCGCAGACGCCTGCGAAGGAGCTGGGTTGTCGCTTCCAAAATTGAGCGACGAAACACGAGCCGCGCTCGCCGAGCAGACTCCGAGCGAAGCCAGCCTCGCGAACCCCGTCGACCTGCTCGGCTCCGCCAACGCCTCGACGTATGAACACGCCTTGCCACTCGTGTTGGCGGAACCGAACGTCGATGCGGTGATCGCGCTGTTCGTGCCGCCCGTCGTCGAGGATCCGCGGGCCGTCGTCGCAGTCCTGGAGGGGATCGCCGAGACCTCGACCAAGCCGCTCCTGTCGGTCGTGATGAGCGCGGACGGATCCGGCCGGGGTGGATTTGAGTACCCGGAATCCGCAGCCCGAGCACTCGGCCTGGCTGCTCAACGCGCGGAATGGCTGCGACGGCCTGCCGGCACGACGCCCGAGCTGGACGTCGACACGGCTCGCGCCCGGAGCATCGTGCAGTCAGCGGCCGCAGGCTGGCTCGACACCGATGCCGCCCACGAGTTGCTCGAGTCCTACGGCATCCCCGTCGTCTCCGAGCGGCACGCCGCATCGCCGGAAGCGGCGGTCGCAGCTGCGTCCGAGCTCGGTCTTCCGGTGGTCGTGAAGACCGCCGTTGCCGGAGCACACAAGACCGAGAGCGGCGGAGTGGCGCTCGACCTCCGATCCGCCGATGACGTGCACAGCGCTGCAACGCGCGTGGGCGGCCCTGTGATCGTGCAGCAGTACGTCACCGAGGGGACGGAGCTGCTCGCAGGGATCGTCCAGGATCCCGTCTTCGGCCCGATCGTCGCCTTTGGCCCGGGCGGAGTGCTGGCAGAGCTCATCGGCTCCGCCAACTTCGCCCTCGCGCCGCTGACCGACGCGGATGCAAGAGAGCTGCTCGGCACGGGCAAGGCAGCCCGGCTTGTGGACGGCTGGCGTGGGGCTCCCGCCGCCGATCGTGTCGCTCTCGAAGATCTGCTGCACCGGCTGTCACGCCTGGCCGTCGACTTCCCCGAGGTTGCAGAGCTCGATCTCAATCCGGTTCTCGCCGGGCCGACTGGCTGCATTGCCGTCGACCTGAGGATGAGAATCGCGCCTTACGCACCGCCTGACACGAAGAAGACGTGGTGACCCGGGCCGGCTTGTGGGACGATCCTCGGGGTGAAGACCGAGGAGACTGACCGTCTTCGCGTCCTGCTGCAGACCGGGATCGCAATCAGCTCCGAGCTGTCGCTCGACGTCGTACTGATGCGGATCGTCGAAGCTGCGGCACTCGTGACCGGCGCGCGGTACGCGGCGCTCGGCGTCATCGATCCGACCGGAACCAATCTCGAGCGTTTCGTCACGCACGGAATCGACGAGGAGACGCGCGGACTCATCGGCGATCTGCCACGGGGTCGTGGCGTTCTCGGCGCGCTGATCACCGATGCGCGGACCCTGCGCCTGCACTCGATCGCCGAGGATCCCCGGTCGGTCGGATTCCCGCCCGGCCATCCGCCGATGAAGACCTTCCTCGGGACGCCGATCATGCTGCGGGGCGTTGCCTACGGCAACCTGTACTTGACCGAGAAGGCGGACGGGGTGGAGTTCGACGACAACGACGAAGACCTCGTCACCCTGCTGTCGGCGCAGGCGGCCGTCGCGATCGAGAATGCGCGCCTCTACGAGTCGGCGACCAGCTGGTCGCGGCAGCTCGAGTCGATGCAGGAGATCAGCGAGGCACTCGTGGGTGAGCTCGACCTGCCGCGGCAGTTGAAGCTCGTCGTCGAGCGGCTACAGGAGCTCATCGACGCGCGCGTCGTCGCGATCGCGCTCCCGGTGGCGGAGGGGTTGCGAGTCGAGGCGGTCGCCGGGGAAGGCGCCGAGACGCTGCTTCACGCAGTGATTCCGCACGAATCGAAGATCGGACACGTGCTGGCGCGGGGCCGCAGTGAGCGAGTCGACGCGATCATGGACGACCCCGAGGTCGTACAGGAGGTGGCGCGAAAGTTCGCGGCAGTCACGGGGTTGTACGTCCCACTTGTCGTGGCCAGCGGCCCGATCGGCATCGTCTTCGCGCACGACAAGCTCAGCCGCGATCCACGGTTCTCGAGTGCCGATCTGCGTCTGTCCGAGCATTTCGCCCAGCGCGCCGCCGTCGCGGTCGACCTGTCGCGGCGCGTGCAGCGCGACTCGCTCCGTCGGCTCATCGAGGGTCAGGAGCTCGAGCGACGCAGGCTCGCGCGTGAGCTTCACGACGAGACCGGCCAGGCGCTGACCTCCGTTCTACTCGGGCTGAAGGCCGTCGAGGGCGCGGAGGACATGCCTGCGGCGCTGCGCGATCTACGGGAGCTGGTCGTCGGCACCCTTCAGGATGTTCGGCGTCTCGCGGTCGAGCTTCGGCCCAAGGCCCTCGACGACTTCGGCCTCGTGCCTGCCGTCGAGCGGCTGGTCGAGACGTTCAGGTCGTCGACCGGCATCCCCGTCGAGCTGGAATCGCGGCTTGGAGAGAACCGCCTGTCGTCCGAGGTGGAGACAACCCTGTACCGGGTGATCCAGGAGGCGCTGACGAACATCGCCAGGCACGCGGGTGCCCGTCGTGTCAGCGTCCTACTTGTCCGGCGCGACTCGTCGGCGATGGCGGTCGTCGAGGACGACGGCCACGGATTCAGCCCGGAAGACGAGCAGCGCGGCGGGATCGGGCTGGCCGGGATGCGCGAGCGTCTGGCGCTGCTCGACGGACGCCTCGTCGTGGAATCGGATCCTGCCGCCGGCTCGACCCTCGTCGCCGAGGTTCCGCTGGCTTGATTCGCATCGTCGTCGTCGACGACCACGCGGTTGTCCGAAGCGGCCTGCGCCTGCTGCTCGGCGGCGAAAGCGACCTCGAGGTGGTCGGCGAAGCCGGAGATGCGCGCGAGGCGGTGTTCGAGGTGCGTGCGCAGAAGCCGGACGTGGTCCTCCTGGACGTCGTGATGCCCGGCGAGAGCGGCATCGAGGCAGTCCCGAAGCTCCTGCACGAAGCGCCAGACGCCAAGGTTCTCGTGCTTTCCATGCAGGACGACCCCAACTATGTGCGCGAAGCATTCGCAGCCGGTGCCAGCGGGTATGTGCTCAAGGAAGCCGTGGATACCGAGGTCGTCGAGGCGATCCGGCAGGTTGCCGCGGGCGGCCGGTACGTCCATCCGGTGCTCGGGGCGCGCATGGTCGCCGCGGATGCTGCTGCGCAGGCTGCTGCTGCAGCAGACCCGCTCTCGGATCGAGAGCGCGAGGTGCTGAAGCTCCTGGCGCTTGGTCACACGAACCAGGAGATCGCCAAGCTGCTCTACATCTCGGTGCGCACTGCCGAGACACACCGGGCTCACATCATGCGGAAGCTGCAGTTGGAGACCCGCGCCGAGCTCGTGCGCTACGCGATCGAGCACGGCCTGCTCGGCGACTGAGCTGCTGCAATCGAGGGGCGACCGGACGCCGTGTCGGTTGCTACGAAGAGGCCGTGACGGCGCCGTTGGAGGCGAAGCTCAACTTCCGGGCGAGGTCGTCGAGGCTGAGCCGGCCGGGTCCGATCGGCCGGAGGAAGATCGGGTCGTGGTCGGCGAGTTCGATGACGACAGCCTGCTCACCGACGACCTGCTCGCCGGGTCCGTGTCCGACGCGTGTCCCTTCGATCGCGGTCGGTGGGATCGAGAGCACGGCGTGGATGCCGGTCTCGTCCTCGTCGCCGGCCAACCGGACAGCGTCGTCGGTGACGAGCACGTAGCCGACGTAGTGGCGGCTGGCGTGCTTGCGCCTCCAGGCGACACGACCGGTGTGGCGGACTCCCAGCATCACGCGACCGTGACGATGAGCCGGAGAACGTTGTCTTCACCGGTCGTCTTGACGCCGTGCATGTAGTCCTCGCCGGCACGGGTCTTGAAGACGTAGGTGCCCTTGGCTGGGAAGGTGATCCTGGCGGCTGCGCCCATGTGCTTCATCGCCGCCCCGGTGAGAGAAGCCTTGGGGCCGCTGACCTGAATCAGCGAGTGTGGCATCACGTCGTTGTCGACGACGGTGATCTTGCCGCCGGCGGGGAGGCTCAACTTCTGCGTGGGGTTCCACGACTTTCCGTCGAGCGACCAGCTGTGGCAGCCGTGAGTCTGGTGGCGAATCGTCAGCGTCGCGGATCGAGGTGAGGCAATGGCCGATCCGGCGACTGCGAGTGCAACGAGTGTGACCAATGCGAGCTTCATGAGTCTTGCTCCTTTGTCAGAAGGGGCAGGCCGCTCGCGCGGCCTGCCCCGGAGATGCGCAGCGTGTCAAGCAGCGGGCACAGCCTTTGTTCCCGCCGTCTCCGGCGTGCGCTTGCCGAAGAGCTGGAATGACTCTTCGCGTCCGTGAAGCGATCCACCCAGGACCAGGACCCCGAAGCCGATCCCGGTCAGGAGGAGCGCGACACCGACGACGATTCCGAAGAGGGCAACGTTCTCGGCCAGGTAGCTCGCGTTGAGCGCGGTCGAGAGTGCGGTCTCCGTGACCCAGACGTTACGGATCGGGTTGTCGACCGGCTGGCCGTTCGTCGTCACGGCCTTGGTCGCGTCGTTGGTGCCCTTGCCGTCAGCGGTCGCGTAGCGCGGCAGCTGGGCATACGGAACGCCACCCGTCGCCTCGAGTGCGTGAATCCGCATGTACGTCGCGAAGTCGCGTGCCCGCGCACCCGTGTCGATGGGCTTGCCGGCGATGTCGGCGGTCGGCAGCTTGATCGAAGCTGGGAGGCCGGCCTTCTTGGCCTCGGCCGCGATCGCGGTCTTGTTCATGTCGGGCGTGCCGACGATCTGCTCCTGCTTGATGCTGTCCTGGACGGTGTTCCGCCCGTTGACGCCCATGACGATCGAGGCGATGCCGAAGACGATCAGCACGACCGTCGCTGCGACGCCTCCGATCTCGAATAGCTTGCGCATCTCCACTCCCTTCATTGCGGTCGAGATCCGTTGCTCGACCATGTGACTTACCTAGCTTCGGCGTCATGGAGCCCGATGCCATCGGGGTCAACCGGAACCTGGTTGCGGGAATCCCGCAGCTCGGAGTGGGTCGAATGCCGCTAGTGGAGGGCGAGGATGCGTCCGTCGAGCAGCGCGCCGAGTGAACCGACGATCTGGTCGGCTCCGCAGCAGCGGAGCAGTTCGGTGCGGTCCGTTCGCCCGACACCGACGACCATGAGCCCCGCGGTGCGCCCTGCGGCGACTCCGGCCGGGCTATGGGTGAACGTGACGACCGCCTCAGGCCGTAGGCCGAGCCGGTCGCATGCCGTCAGGAGCAGGTCCGGTGCAGGACGCGCACGGAGTCCTTCGGTCTGGATCGTTTCCGCGTCCACGCGTGTCTCGACCAGCGTGTCGAGCCCGGCGAGCTCCAGCATGGGCAGCGTCCTCGTGCTGGCGGAGACGACAGCGCGCTCCAGCCCGGCGCGCCCGGCAGCTTCGAGGTAGCGCCGCGCGCCCTCAAGCGGGGTCACGCCACGGGCGCCGAGCTCCCGCGTCAGATTCTCGCCCTTGCGCCTGGCGATGCCGAACGCCGTATCAGACCGCGCAGCGTCCTCGGGCCGGCCCTCGGGCAGGCGGATCCCGCGGCTGGCGAGAAACGCGTGCACTCCTTCGAGTCTCGGCCTTCCGTCGAGGTAGTTGCGGTAGTCGTGCTCGCGGTCGAAGGGGATGAGCTGCCACCCGGTCTTCTCCGCCAGTTCCTGCAGAAACGGATCGAAGGTCTTCGTCCACGCCTGGGCGTGCAGAAGGCCGCTGTCCGTGAGCACGCCGTCGAGATCGAACACGCAGCCCTCGATCGAGTCCGGCAGGCCCAAGATGTGGTTCGTCAGGGGAAGGGCAGCGAGCCACGGCACCGGATGCGCTCCGGTCGTGTGTGCCAGCCTGGCGAGGAGAAGCTCAGCTGCCTGGCGTTCGCGGACGAGTTCGTGACGCCTGGGCGCGATGACCGTGCTCGGAAGGATTCCTTCAGCCGCGTTGAGCGCCTTGTAGTCGGCGTCGAGCGCACGCTGCCAGCAGTTGGCGATCGGCTCGAGGTCGGCCGGATGCCGGCGCTCGGCGACCTGGGCCGACATGATCGTCTTCGGCGCGCGATGAATCACGCCCGGCGTCATCCCGCGGTCGCCGGCGCTGCCCGCTGCGCTGCCTTCTCGGACACGACGATCACCGGGCAGGAAGCGACGTGGGGGAGTCGCACGGCGACGCTGCCTGCGATTGTTCCGCCGGCCACGCCAAACCCGCGCGTTCCGCAGACGATCGCATCCGCGCCGTAGTGCTCGGCCGCCTTCGCGATCTCGCCGACCACATGGTGGTGGGTGATCTCGATTTCGAGGATGGCGTCGACTCCGTCGGCCCGCAGGGCAGCCACCTGGGCCCGCAACTTGGCCGCACGATCGGATTCGTCCGCGAGCAGCGAGATGCCGTTTACGCGGCTGCCGGTGAACCTCTCGTCGCAATGGAACGCGATCAGGCGCCCGTCAGGCTGCAACAGCCTGACAGCTTCGGGGAGCGCGCGATCCGACACAGGCGACGCATCGGTTGCCCAGAGGATGGTGCCGTACATGGTGCGCCTCCTTTTCGTTGGCGACTTTCCTCAATCGTGCGCCCTCCAACGCGCCGCCAAATCGGCGAACGCCCGGACCGTCATGCGGAAAAACCCCGGTGCGGTGCCGGCGGCCCGACTGGAAGCTGGAGGAACGATCGAAGGAGTCGAGACAGACGATCGGGGCAAGAAAAAGGAGGAGCGATGAAAGCTCTCGTCTATCACGGGCCCGGGGAACGGTCGTGGGATGTTGTTCCCGACCCGGTCATCCAGGACCCGACCGATGCGATCGTGCGGATCGACTCCGCAACGATCTGCGGGACGGATCTGCACATCCTGAAGGGCGACGTGCCCGAGGTGGTGCCGGGGACGATCCTCGGCCACGAGGCGGTGGGCACGGTCGTCGAGGTCGGCGCCGCGGTGACGACCGTCGTGCCGGGCGACCGCGTGCTCGTCTCGTGCATCACGTCGTGCGGGCGCTGCCGGTTCTGCAAGGAAGGCCACTACGGTCTCTGCACCGGCGGCGGCGGGTGGATCTTCGGCCACACGATCAACGGGCTGCAGGCCGAGTTCGCACGTGTCCCATTCGCGGACACGTCCGTCTACAAGGTGCCGGAGGGGCTCGCCGACGAGGACGTGCTGTTTCTCGCCGACATCCTCCCGACGGCGTACGAAGTCGGCGTCCTGAACGGCGGAGTGCAGCCGGGGGACACTGTGGCTGTCGTTGGAGCGGGGCCGATCGGCCTGGCGACGATCATGACCGCCAAGCTGTTCACTCCAGCTCACATCGTTGCGATCGACCTCGCCGACGCACGGCTCGAGAAAGCGCTCGAGTTCGGCGCTGACTCGGTGATCAACAACGGCCGCGAGGACGCGGTCGAGCGGATCATGGAGCTGACAAGCGGGCTCGGCGTCGACGTTGCCGTCGAGGCGGTCGGCGTGCCGGCGACGTTCGAGCTGTGTGCCGAGATCGTGCGGCCCGGCGGCCATGTCGCCAATGTCGGCGTCCACGGGCATCCCGCGACTCTGCATCTGGAGACGCTGTGGATCCGCGACATCACGATCACGACGGGACTGGTCGATACCACAACGACTCCGCAGCTCCTCAAGCTGATCCAGGAGCGGCGGCTCGATCCGACCTTGTTTGCGACGCACAGGTTCTCGCTGGCCGACACCGAGCAGGCGTATGACACGTTCGCAGCGGCTGCCGAGACCAACGCGCTGAAGGTCGTGCTCACGGCGGAGCCGGTACCGGCACCGCCTGAGCGTGCTGCCGAGCAGGTTCCGGTCGGCGCGTGACCGGCAAGTCAACGGGCGGGAGCGCGGACGCTCCCGCCCGGCCGAAGTCGGAGCACTACGCTCTCGAGGAGCTGATGACCTCCAAGGCACACACGGTCGAGATCCTTCGCGCCAAAGAGCGGCTCGCGGGGACTGGGGGCGGCTACGAAGTCGTTCACGAGTCGCCGGGGCTCGAGGTCGGCGTCTACGTCCTCGTCGCACCCGAACCGGATCGTCAGCAACCCCACGACGACGACGAGATCTACGTCGTGCTCGAGGGTCTGGGAACACTCGAAGTCGAAGGTGAGCGGCTCCAGATGCACGAGGGGCAGGCGACCTTCGTACCGGCGGGGGCCGAGCATCGGTTTGTGGGGTACGAGCAGCTGTCGGTGCTGGTGATCTTCGAGAAGACGTCGAAGTCGTGAGCGTCGCAGAGCGCACGCTTCCAGCTGAAGAGCTCGGCCTTCTCGATGCATACTGGCGCGCCGCGAACTACCTGTCGGTCGGGCAGATCTATCTGCTCGACAACCCGCTGCTGCGCGAGCCGCTGCGCGCCGAACACGTCAAGCCGCGCCTGCTGGGACACTGGGGGACGACGCCGGGGCTCAACCTCGTCTATGCGCACCTGAACCGTGTGATCCGGGCTCGCGACTTGAACGCGATCTACATCTGCGGGCCCGGCCACGGTGGGCCGGGAATGGTGGCGAACGCGTACCTGGAGGGCACCTACAGTGAGCTGTACGGCGACATCCGTGAGGATGAGGAGGGAATCCGCCGGCTCTTCAGGCAGTTCTCGTTCCCCGGAGGAATCCCGAGTCACGCCGCACCCGAGACGCCCGGCTCGATCCACGAAGGCGGCGAGCTCGGCTATGCGCTTGCGCACGCGTACGGCGCGGCGTTCGACAACCCCGACCTGCTGGTGGCGTGCGTGGTCGGCGACGGCGAAGCGGAGACGGGACCTCTCGCGACGAGTTGGCACGCGAACAAGTTCGTGAACGCAGAGCGTGACGGCGTCGTCCTCCCGATCTTGCATCTGAACGGCTACAAGATCGCGAATCCCACGGTGCTGGCGCGCATTTCCGAGGAGGAGCTGCTCGCACTCTTCGAGGGCTACGGCTATCGCCCGCTGCTCGTCTCCGGAAGTGAGCCGGACGCTGTTCATCGCGACCTCGCGGCGGCACTGGACGACGCGCTCGACCAGATCGACGGCATCAAGCAGAACCCTGCCGGACGGCCGCGCTGGCCGATGATCATCCTGCGCACGCCGAAGGGCTGGACGGGGCCTCGCGAGGTCGACGGTCTCCAGGTGGAGGACACCTGGCGCTCGCATCAGGTGCCGTTGGCGGATACGCGCGACAACGACGAGCACCGTGCCCTGCTCGAAGAGTGGCTGCGCAGCTACCGACCCGGTGAGTTGTTCGACGAGCGCGGTGCCCTCCGGCCGGAGTTGCGCGCGCTGGCACCCGAAGGCGACCGTCGGATGAGCGCCAACCCGAATGCGAACGGCGGGTTGCGCCTGCGCGATCTCGACCTGCCGGACTTTCGCGCCTATGCCGTGCAGGTCGAGCGTCCGGCGTCGGAGTCGAGCGAGGCGATGCGCGTGCTCGGACGGTTTCTCGCCGACGTCATCCGAGGGAACCCGGACAACTTCCGCGTCTTCGGCCCCGACGAGACCGCATCCAACCGGCTCGGCGACCTCTTCAACGTCACCAGTCGTCAGTGGGGTGCCGAGATTCGCCCGGGCGACGACAAGCTCGCACCGTCGGGCCGCGTCGTCGAGGTGCTGTCCGAGCATCTGTGCCAGGGATGGCTCGAGGGGTACCTGCTGACCGGGAGACACGGCGTCTTCAACTGTTACGAGGCCTTCATCCACATCGTCGACTCGATGTTCAACCAACACGCCAAGTGGCTGAAGGTGACGGCCGGGATTCCATGGCGCCGGCCGATCGCGTCCCTGAACTACCTCCTCAGCTCACACGTCTGGCGTCAGGACCACAACGGCTTCTCGCATCAGGACCCGGGCTTCATCGACCACGTCATGAACAAGAAGGCGGAGGTCGTCCGCGTCTATCTGCCTCCCGACGCCAACACGCTTCTGAGCGTCGCCGATCACTGTCTGCGCAGCCGCAACTACGTCAACGTCGTCGTCGCCGGCAAGCAACCCGCCCTCAACTACCTCTCGATGGACGACGCAGTCCTCCATTGCACGCGCGGCATCGGGATCTGGGACTGGGCGTCGACTGACTCCGACGGTGAGCCGGACGTCGTGCTCGCGTGCGCAGGCGACATCCCGACGCTCGAGACGCTCGCTGCGGCGGCGATGCTGCGCGAGCACGTTCCGGATCTTCGCGTTCGGGTCGTCAACGTCGTCGACCTGATGCGCCTGCAGCCCGCCACCGAACACCCACACGGACTGTCCGATACCGAGTTCGACGCGCTTTTCACGACCGACAAACCCGTCGTGTTCGCCTACCACGGCTATCCCTGGCTGATCCACCGGCTCACCTACCGCCGTGCAAATCACGCGAACCTCCACGTCCGTGGCTACAAGGAAGAGGGAACGACGACGACACCGTTCGACATGGTGATGCTGAACGACCTCGATCGCTTCCACCTCGTGATCGACGTCCTCGACCGCGTTCCGGGACTGGCGACGAGCCACGCTCGCCTGCGGCAGGCGATGACCGATGCCCGGCTCGCCGCGCGCGCCTACACCCGCGAACACGGAGAGGACGACCCGAAGATCCGCGACTGGGCCTGGACCGCGTGATCGGCGCCAGACCTTCCGTCGCGCGCCCGGACTAGTACGGGTCAGGAGCGCTCGGCGAACGCGGTGGGCGCGTTCGACCGTCGCGGACCGAATCTGAAGCCGCCGAATCCGCCCGGTCGCGCGAAGGCATGCGGCGCCAGGTGCGAGCCGCGGAACCCGAAGGCGGACGGGGCGGGCATCTTCCCGTTGACCACGGCAGTCAGCAGCGTCTTCAGGTGGTCGAGGAACGTCTGCTCCTTGGCGGCCGGGAGCTTGCCGGCGGTGACGGCTGCATCGAGTTTCTTCTTCGCTTCGCCGACCAGCGTCGCGACGACGCCGTCTGCGGTCTTGTTGTGCGCGACGGCGATCTGCGCGAGGGTCTTGCCGCTCAAGAGCTCCGTACGCAACTGCGCAGGCGTGATCCCGAGATAGGCCGCGAGGGCGGCGCTGGCAGCGCCGAACGCACTGGCGCCGAAACCGGGGGCGCCAAATCCGCCGTGCCCGTGCCCGAAACCGTGCCCGAAGCCGAAGAGGCCGAGCCCGCCGACGAGCGGCATCTGCCCGGAGTCGACGCGCTTCTTCAGGGCGGACCCCTGGTCTGGTGTGAGCCGGCCGGCCTTGACCGCCGCGTCGATCTGGTTGTCGATCGCCTTCTCGAGCGCGCTCGTCAGCTTCGCCGGATCGATGTTCAGCTGTCCGGCGGCGTCCGTGATGATCGCCTGGCTGCGGGTCGTCGGCGAATCGAGCTTGCTGGCCGCGAACGCACCTCCGGCGCCGGCGATCACGACAGCCGCGACGACCGTGATGACCACGTGAGCCTTTTTCATGACGCCGCGCTCCTCTCCCGATCGGACGACCTACTCAGATAAGCAGATGCCGACCCGTCCGGCTAGTGGGCAGGCCTGGGCTAGACGGAGACGTAGATCTCAGCTGCAAGTTGACGTGAGATCGCAGCCTGGCCGCCGCCTGTATCCAGCGTGACGGGACCGTCGAACGGGGCTGCGGCAACGAGCTCGACCCGCTGCCCTGGAACGAGCGCGAGCGCGGTGAGGTAGCGGAGCACTTCGTCGTCCCCGTCGGGCACACGGAGCACGGTCGCCTGCTCGCCCGGTTCGAGTTCCGTCAGCGGCCGTGTCTTCGAATGAACGACGCGGAGCCGGACGTCGGGGATCGGATCGCCGTGCGGGTCTGCGGTCGGCGATCCGAGCATCTCGTCGATGCGCGCCTCGAGCTCCTCGGAAAGCGCATGCTCGAGCCGGTCCGCTTCAGCATGGACGGCATCGAGGCCGAGGTCGAGCGTCTTTGCGAGATAGAGCTCGAGCAGCCGGTGATGGCGGAGCACCTCGAGTGCCACTCGCTCACCGGCCGGGGTCAGGCGAAGACCACGGTACGGCTCGTGGTCGGCGTAGCCGAGCGAGGCGAGCTTCTTGATCATCGACGTCGCCGACGGGGGAGCGACCCCCATCCGCCGCGCGAGGCTCGACGTCCGCACGCGCTCGCCGGCGCTCTGGAGCTTGTAGATCTCGCGGAGGTAGTCCTGCACGGCGTCGCTCAGATCTGTCGCCCGTTGCGCCGGCTTCGCCTTGCCCTCCATGGTCACCCGACCAGCAGACCGGTGGTGTACATGACCGCGATCCCTGCGAGGAAGCCGCCGATCACGTGGCCCGAGCGCAGGCCGCCCGGGGCACGCCGTGCGACGTAGCGGCCGACCTCGACCACGACCTGCAGTGCGGCCCCGACCGCGAGCGCAAAGAACAGAACGCCGAGCACGTCGTTGGTGAGGAAGCCTCCGATCCAGGCGCCTGCGATCGCGGGGGCGCCTGCGAGCACCGCGAGGCCGGCGAGTCGCAGGAGACTGACGCGTGCGCCGCCGGCGATCGGTGTGGCGATCCCGAGTCCCTCGGTGAGGTTGTGCACCATGAAGCCGACGATGAGGAACGTCCCCAGCGCCAGCTCGCCGAGGGCGATCGAGGAGCCGATCGCCAGGCCCTCACCCAGGTTGTGCACTCCGATCCCGACTGCGATCAGCGCGGCGAGGGCTGCACCCTCGAGCGGCGCACCACGCTCGCGCTGACCGCCTTTCGAGAGCCGCTGAGAGACGTAGGTGAGCCCCAGGTAGCTGACGGCGACTCCGAGCAGGATCAGCCCGGGCCCCTGGAAGCCCGCGGGAAGCGTGGCCTGGAGGTCGAGAGCCTCGGCAAGTGCGTCGAACGCGAGGAACGTGAGCAGGCCCCCCGTCAGCGCCATGAACGCCGCCAGCCAGCGGGCATCGGCGCGTCGCAGCGAGGGCAGCCAGCCGAGTCCGAGAGCGACCGGGACGACACCGACGAGCAGGCCGATCAGCGCATAGCCGATGAAGCTGCGCGAGGAAGGGCCGCGTGTCTCGATCGCCGCAGCGATCTCGGTCGTGGTCTCGATGCCTCGCGAGCTCGTGATCCCGACCGTGTAGGGGTCGCCGTCGACCCACTGGAAGGGCACGACCACGGTGCTCGAACGCAGCCGGGAGAGCGTCGCCGGCCCCTCGAGGTGGAACGGGACGATCGCGTCGTCGACCGTGACGGCCGCGATCGTGAGTTTCGGCCGCTGCGGGTTCGTGACTCGGATCTTGATCTCGCCCGGCCGGAACTCCACGCGGCGAACGTCGAACTGGTCGGCAGGGGGCGGAGCCCGGCCAACGAGGTCGAGCAGCGAGGTGCCCGTCGAGGCGAAGAGCACGATGAAGCCGACGAGCAGCAGGATCGGCACGAGCGCCCAGAGCCGCCAGGCGCTCAGCGGGATGCGGTTCCGCACCGTGGCCGAACCGCCCTCCATCAATCGCCGACCTCGAAGAAGCCCATCCAGCCGAGCTCGGCGAACTCCGACTGGTGGGCGTGGAACATGAACCGGCCCGTGTGCTGGAAGTCGATCTCGATGATTCCCCGCTGGCCCTGGCAGAGCATCACCGTGTCGGTGTACTCGAACAGGTCGCTGGAACCGGTCGGGTAGTAGCGGAAGAACTCGCCGTGCAGGTGGAACGAGTTCAGCAGATCGAACTCCGTCAGGTTGGCGAGGTAGATCCGCACCGTCTGTGAGCGGCTCACGCGGATCGGGTACTTCGCGTAGTAGAAGGCCGGCCCGTTGACGCCGTAGACGTTGTTCGCGCCGTCGCCGTCGGTGTCGAACCCGTTCAGCACCATCACGAGCTCCTGCGCCGGCGGACGCGGCGTCGGTGGATCGATGATGAAGGCGCCGTACAACCCCTTGGCGATGTGCTTCTTGAGCGGTGTCGAGTGGCAGTGGTAGAGGTGCATCCCGTACGGCTTCGCCGGAAACTCGTACGTGTAGCTGCCACCGGGCTCGACGATCTCGAAGACGCCGTCCATGTTCGCCGGGTGAATGCCGTGAAAGTGGATCGTGTGCGGGTGCGAGCCCGCGTTCGCGAAGCGGATGCGGAGCAGGTCGTCCTCCGTCGCGCGGATCACCGGCCCCGGTGCGCTGCCGTTGTAGGTCCAGGCGGCGAACGTCACTCCCGCCAGCACTTCGATCTCACGATCGATCGCGGTCAGCGTGTACTCGCGCACACGTCCCGGCTCGTGCGCGAGCGGCCGCGGGGGATAGAGGAGCGCGTCGAGCGCGTTCGGGCCTCCCGGTGCGGGCACCTCGTTCCCGACCATCGCCGCGTGTCCGTGTTCCATCGCACCCATCGCGCCCATGGCCATCCCCGCGTGCGCGTCCGGCGGCGCAGCGCTCGACGCCTCGGCGAACGCCAGCTTGGCCAGCGGGACCGCGGCGACTGCGGGTGCGGCCGCGACGAGCAGCTGACGGCGGGTCACGTTTTTAGGCATGTCTAAATTCTAGATTAGACAAGCCCAAGTGCAAATCGCGTTCCACTTGACGTCGTATCGATGTTCATCTATACATCGACGTACTTCGATCTGAGGAGAAACGTCATGAGGATGTCGGGTACGAGTGTGGCCGTCGAGTGCTGCGCCCCTCTTTCTGCCGAGGTCCTCTCCGACGAGGAGGCGGAGGCGACCGCGGATGTCTTCCGGGCGCTTGCCGACCCGGGCCGCGTGCGGATCGTCAACGTCCTCGCGACGAGCGACGAGCCCGTCTGCATCTGCAACCTCGTCGAGCCGCTCGGGCTCTCGCAGCCGACTGTTTCCCACCACATGAAGAAGCTCCTTGCAGCCGGTCTGGTCGAGCGCGACCAGCGCGGCAAGTGGGCCTACTTCTCGCTGAATCCGGACGCGCTGCGGACGCTCGCGGCCCTCGCCGATCTGAAGGGAGTGTGCTGCTGATGACGACGAGCGCTGACGAGCTGCGTGAGCAGGTGCGGAGACGGTACGCCGAGTCCGCACGTCGGGTAACCGACGAGAGCGAAGGCTGCGGCTGCGGATCGGGATCGTGCTGTGCCGGCGACGCGAGCGACGCAGCGACGTTCGGTGAGGCGCTGTACGACGCCGAGCAGCACGGGGAGCTTCCGGACGCCGCCATCCTTGCGTCGCTCGGCTGTGGGAACCCGACCGCTGTTGCCGACCTGCACGCGGGTGAGACGGTGCTCGACCTGGGTTCGGGAGGCGGGATCGACGTGATTCTCTCTGCGAAGCGCGTCGGCCCGACCGGGCTCGTCTACGGGCTCGACATGACGGACGAGATGCTGGCGCTCGCGCGGACGAACGCCCGCGAGGCCGGGATCACGAACGCGATCTTCCTCAAGGGGATCATCGAGGAGGTGCCGCTCCCCTCGGAGTCCGTCGATGTCGTGATTTCGAACTGCGTGATCAACCTCTCGACGGACAAGGCGAGCGTTCTCACCGAGATCGCTCGCGTATTGCGGGCCGGTGGACGCGTCGGCGTCTCAGATGTCGTCGCGGAAGATCACCTGTCGGGCGCCCAGCGCGCCGAACGCGGCTCGTACGTCGGCTGCATTGCCGGCGCGCTCTCGAAAAGCGAGTACATCGCGGGGCTCGAAGCTGCCGGGTTCGAGGAGGTCGACGTGAAGTTCACGCATCAAGTGGCCGATGGGATGCACGGCGCGATCGTCAGGGCGACGAAGACCACAGAGCCGGCGAAGAAGCGGCTGCCTGTGATCGGACCGGCGGCGACAGCGGGGTGCTGCTGAGTTGCTTCGGCCGCTCGTCGCGGAGACGATCGGAACCTTCGCGCTCATCTTCGCCGGCTGCGGGGCGATCATGGTCGACGACAAGACGCATCAGCTCGGGCACGTCGGCGTAGCGATCACCTTCGGCCTCGTGATCATGTTCGGCATCTACGCGGTCGGCCACGTCTCGGGCGCACACTTCAATCCAGCTGTCAGCTTCGCGTTCGCGGTCACAGGGCGCTTTGCGTGGTCTCGCACGGTCGCCTATTGGCTCGCACAACTGGCCGGCGCGCTGCTCGCTGCCGCGGTGCTCCGCGCCTCACTCGGTGATCGTGCGCACGTCGGAGCCACGTTGCCGTCCGGTTCGCAGGGTCAGGCGCTGCTCTGGGAGTTCGTCCTGACGTTCTTCCTCATGTTCGTGATCATGGCCGTCGCCACGGACGCGCGGGCGGTCGGCGAAGCGGCCGCCATCGCCGTCGGCGGCACGGTCGGGCTCGATGCGATGTTCGGAGGGCCGATCACCGGCGCCTCGATGAACCCGGCACGGTCGATAGGTCCCGCGTTCGTCTCCGGCGACCTCCACGCTCTCTGGATCTACATCGTCGCGCCGCTCGCCGGCGCAGCTGTCGCCGCGTTGACGTACGAGTTCGTTCGCGGCGAGGAGGCGCGGCCGGAGAGTCCGATCGCGGAGAGAGAAGCGGTATGAGGGTGCTGTTCATCTGCGTCGCCAACTCCGGGCGGTCGGTGATGGCGGAGCGCATGTTCAACGAGCTCGCCGTCGGGCGACACATCGCGGAGTCGGCAGGCAGTGACCCTGGCGCAGCAGCACATCCGACTGTCGTCAAGGTGCTGTCCGAGCTGGGAATCCCTGTCGGCGATCACGTACCGCGACGGCTGGACACTGCGCTCGTCGCGAAGGCCGACGTCGTCGTCTCGACCTGCGGCGAGGAGGCCTGCCCGGTGACGCCGCCGGGTACGCGCCGCGTGTACTGGGACTTGCCTGACCCGAAGAACGAACCGCTCGACCGCGTGCGCGCGATCAGAGACGAGATCCACACCCGGGTCGAGCGGCTCGTCGAACAGCTCGACGGAGAAGCCGCCTAGGACGCCGTTCTGCGTAGTTCACCGCGGGCCGATCGGAGATTGGCCGGATGCGCTGTGCGCCTCACCGGTCGACGCTTCAGTTGTCGACGAAGGAGGGACACATCATGAAGCGGATCCTCATCGCAACGGATGGCTCCGCCGGATCGCACGACGCCGTGGAACTCGGGCTGGATCTCGCCGGCGAACACGACGCAACCGTGTTCGTCGTTCACGTCGTTCCGACCGTCGACGTGGCTCCGTGGAGTGGTTTCGGCATGGCGGTGGCAGCACCGCACGACATCAGCGACGCGGACCGCGCGCCGATCGAGGAAGCCCTGCTCAGCGCCGACGAGCGAGGCGTTCGAGTCGTCGCCGAGCTTTTGCCCGGCAACCCGATTCACGAGATCGTCGCCTTTGCGGACGCACACGACGTCGACCTGATCGTGATCGGATCCCGGGGCCACGGGGCGGTCGCGAGCGCGGTGCTGGGTAGCGTCTCACTGGGTGTGCTGCGCGAGACGCAGCGCCCTGTGCTGATCGTGCGTGCCGCCTCGCCCGCCGGTGAGCGGGCTCCGCGGAGAAGCCGCGGCGTTGCGCGGGTGGTGTGACGGACGCTGCGGAAAGACCGCAGGCCGCGCTCGGACTTCCCGACGTCGATCCGCGGCCTCGGGACGATGTCGGGCGCTTTGCGTCGCCCTACCTTCAGAGGAGGGTCCGATCGACCCGAGCAGACGACGGACGACCGAAAGGGAGAGCCATGCCGGGCAGCGACTATTCACGTAAGCGGGACGACGAGTACGGTGCTGCACTCGCCGGAACAGCCGCGATGCTCATGGGCCTCCTCGTGGTCGTGCTCGGAACCGTCGCGATCTTGATGTGGAGCGATGCCCGCCATGCGCGGGACGACGCGAATCGCGGTGCGACGACGGTCGCGTCCTCGGCGATGCCCGGCATGGACATGACTGCAAACGCCGCCTCCGGAACGCTGACGAGCTACGCCGGAGCGGCTCCCGAGAACGCCGACGTCCTCGCTGCGGCCCACAAGCCCTATCCCGCGGCTCTCCCGCCCGCTCAGGCAGGTCCGGTGGCGGACGTGCGCCTGGCCCTGACCGACATCAACGTCCAGATCGCACCGGGTGTGCACTACGCGGCGTGGGCGTGGGCAGGAGGAGCTCCCGGGCCGGTCATCCACGTTCGCCAGGGTCAGATGGTGAAGGTGACGCTGACCAACAACGGTGCGATTCCACATTCCGTCGACTTCCACGCCGCTCGCATCGCCCCCGACAAGGCGTTCACGGACGTGTTCCCCGGGAAGTCCGTGAGCTACAGCTTCCGGGCGAACGATCCCGGCGTCTTCATGTACCACTGCGGCACCAAGCCCGTGCTGATGCACATCGCGAACGGCATGTACGGCGCGATCGTGGTCGAGCCGAAGCCGGGCGTTCTGCCCCACGCCGACAAGAACTACGTTCTCGTCGCGAGCGAGTGGTACCTCTCGTCCGACGGCCTCGAGAAGCCGGCGTCGTTCGACATGGCGAAGGCACATGCACGGCAACCGGACTGGATGACGTTCAACGGGTATGCAGGGCAGTACGTCAAGCATCCGCTGACGGCGGACCCGGGCCAGCTGGTCCGCTTCTGGGTCGTCGACGCCGGGCCATCGCTCGACACCGACTTCCACATCGTCGGCACGATCCTCGACACCGCGTATCCGTTCGGCGATCTCACCCCGGCCGATGCCCTCCACAACGTGCAGACGGTGACGGTTCCGGCAGGCGGCGGCGGCGTCTTCGACGTCAAGATCGACCAGCCGGGCCTCTACCCGTTCGTCTCGCACGCGTTCGCCGCGGTCGACCAGGGTCAGGTCGGGCTGCTCAACGTCGGCAACGTCGCGGGGACGATGTCGCACTAGGGGGGTCGGGTTCGACGCGTCAGGCCCGACGTCGGTGCGGAATACTCGATCGGGCATTGCCGGTCCTCGTCGTCAACGCGGGCTCGACCAGCCTCAAGTTGTCGCTGGTCGACGATCGAGAGGATTCGGAGCAGCTCGATTCGCTCGGCGCGGCGCAGGGACGCGCGACTGCAGTCGGGCATCGCGTCGTCCACGGCGGCCGGCAGTACCGTCAGCCGGTTCTGATCGACGACCACGTCGAACGCGACCTGGGCGAGCTGACGGAGCTCGCGCCGTTGCACAACGGACCGGCCGTCGAGGCGATCCGCTCGGCACGGGGAGCGCTGCCGGACGTGCCACACGTGGCTGTCTTCGACACGGCGTTCCACGCGACGATGCCGCCGGAGGCGACGACCTATGCGCTGCCGGAGCGGTTCCGGGAGGACTGGGGGCTCCGGCGGTACGGGTTTCACGGGCTCTCCGTCGCGTGGGCCGCCGGTCAGGTCCGCGCACGGCGCCTGGTCGTCTGCCATCTGGGCGGCGGGTGCTCCGTCACGGCCGTTCGCGACGGTGAGTCGATTGACACCAGCATGGGCTTCACGCCTCTGGAAGGCGTGCCGATGGCAACGCGCTCGGGTTCGGTCGACCCCGGTGCGCTGCTGCACGTGCTCCGGCGGGGACTGGTGACTCTCGAGGACCTCGACCGCGCGCTCGAGCACGAATCAGGGCTGGTCGGGCTCGGTGGGACCGACGACCTGCGGACGCTCGAGGGCTCGTTGGCATTCGACGTCTACACGTACCGGATTGCGCTGGCGGTCGGCGCCATGGCGGTTGCGCTCGGCGGCATCGACGCGCTCGTATTCACCGCGGGCGTCGGCGAGCACTCGGCGGCTGTTCGCGCGCATGTCTGCGACCGGCTCGGCTTCCTCGGCGTCGAGCTCGACGACGCCGCGAACCGTCGGGCAACTCCCGACGCTGAGATAGCGACGGCCGGATCGCCCCTCCGCGTCGTCGTTCTTCGGGCGCGCGAGGACGTGATGGCGGCACGCGCGGTCAGAACGATCGTTCGTCAGGCGTGAGTACGTTCGCCACCGCGGTTGCAGCGGCCGATTCGCGTCCTAGGGTGAGCCAATGAGCGAGACCGCACTCGTGCCGCCGAAGGACACGAACGGAACGCTGGCGCTCCTCTTCGGGCTGAGCATCTTCGTGATCGGTCCCATCGGCGCCGCGCTCGCGATCGTCTTCGCCGTGCGAAGCCGCCGCGAGCTCGGGCGCCGGAGTGGGAGGGCGTTGGTCGGACTGATCCTCGCCTGGCTGACGATCGTTGTCTTCGCGCTGTTCATCCTGCTGATCTTCCTGATCGACCAGTCGCATTTCGCCTGATCGCGCTCGTCCTTGGCGCGCCGCGGCTACGCTCCGCTACATCCGCGCGGAGGGGTGTCCGAGCGGCCGAAGGAGCGCGATTGGAAATCGCGTATGTGCTGAAAGGTGCATCGAGGGTTCAAATCCCTCTCCCTCCGTCTCCGTGGAAGCCCGCGTTGCGCGGGCTTTCGCGTCGAATGACCTTGGGTACGATGCCCGCCTGCCCGGGAGAAGTGGCCGAGTGGCTGAAGGCGGCGCCCTGCTAAGGCGTTAGGTGGGGAAATCCCTGCCTCGAGGGTTCGAATCCCTCCTTCTCCGTGCCCGTGCCCCGAATGGGTGATGTGAAGATCACCCCTCCGGGCGATGCCCGGCCGCGGCGCCGTGCTGCACGATTCGCTAGCCGGCTCCCCCAATACTTTCCGGCGAACTGACGTGACTGCGGCGAATCCCGCCCCTCCCCCGGGCGGGTTTCGCGCTTTTGGAGGGAGTTCTTACTTGCCGGCCACGCTCGACACGTAGGCCGAAACGTCGTCGATCTGGGCCGGCGTCAGCGTCCCCTTGAAGGAGGGCATCGGTCCGCCCCCGTTTTCGACCTGAAGCTTGACCCGCGCGAACGGGGGCTTCAGCTGGTCGAGGTTCGGCCCCACGGTGCCCGTCGACCCGGCGTCCTTCAGCGTGTGGCAGCTCGCGCAGCCTGCACTCGTGAAGACGGCTTTCCCGGCGGTCGGATTGCCGGTGCTCGCGGGCGGCGGAGCAGGACTCTCGCCCGTCGTCGTCTGCGCCGACGTCGTCGGCGTCGAGGTTGCCGCCTCGGCCGGCTCCTTCTCCTTGCCGAAGATCAGCACGGCGGAGAGCATCGCGATCACGAAGAGGACGCTGAGCAGCAGGTACCAGCCCAGGCCGCGGCCGGGGAAGTTCGGGTTGCGCTTCGGAAGCATGAGCGCCGAAACCAGCGCGAACAAGATGAATGCACCGCCCACGGTCGCCAGGCCGATCTTCTGGCCGGTCGTCAGTCCGGCGACGACGAGTGACGTCGACAGCATCGGGGCCGGAACCTACCCGAACTAACCGGCCGACGTCGCAGCCGGTCGCGCCCGGAGGTACAGCAGCTCGTACACCGAGACCGCGATCGCCGCTCCCGCAAGCGGGCCGATGTACCAGACCCAGAAATTCGCCCAGTAGTCCCCGACGAGCTGCGGCCCGAAGGCGCGCGCAGGATTCATGGCGGCGCCCGTCAGCACCCCGCCCATCAGGATGTCCAGGCTGATGGTGAAGCCGATCGCGAGCCCGGCGATCTGCTTGAACGCCCCGCGCTCGTCGACCGCCGTTGCGAAGACGACGAAGACGAGGAAGAAGGTGAGGATCGCTTCCACGATGACCCCCGCACCAGGCCCGACGCCGGCACCGAGCGACGGTACGCCGAGCTTCGACTGGGTGGCGATCGCGTTCGGGAGCACCCAGTTGAGCACGAGCGCCGCGATCACGGCAGCACCGAACTGGACCACCCAGTAGAACAGCGCGAGCGTGACGCCGATGCGCCGTGTGACCAGGAAACCGAGCGTGATCGCGGGATTGAAGTGCGCGCCGGACGCGAATGCGAGCGCGGAGACGAAGACCGCGATTACGAAGCCGTGCGCGAGTGCGACGTCGGTGAGCGTCCGTGCGTACGCCACCGAACCGCAGCCGATGAAGATGAGCGCGAACGTGCCGATGAACTCGGCCGCGCCGCGGCGCAGATAGTCGCCCTCCAGCACGCGCGCAACGCTAGGAGGCGGGCCGGACGGACTCCGCTCGCAGCGACGTGCGCTCGGCGAGCGCTGTCGTGACGACGATCGCGATCGCGATCGTCTGCATGGCGAGCACGACGGCGAGCACTCCCCGGGCGTCGTAGTTCGCGAGCGCGACGCCGGCCAGCAGCAGGCCGATCGGTGCTGCGATGCACTGGAAGACTCCGAAGCTCGCGAGTGCCTGCGGACGAAGGTGACGCGGGATGCGCAGCATCACGAGCGCCTGGATCGGCGCGTTGACGAGCGACATGCAGAAGCCGCCGGCGATCATCGCGGCCAGCGGGACGAACCACGGCGCGGGGATCACGAGCACCCACAGCGATGCGATCTGACAGACGAAGGCAGCCGAGCCGAGCAGCAGTGGCTCGAGCCGCGGCGCGATCCGGAGTGCGACGAGCGCACCGGCAAGAGCGCCGCCGCCGAGCCCGCCGAACAGCCAGCCCAGCACGCGCGGGCTCGCGTCGTAGTGCGTGACGACGAGCACCGGCAGGGTCGCGAAGAGGAGCTGCCAGCCGACATCCAGCAACGTGAACGCCGGTGTCCAGATGCGCAGCAGCCGGTCGCGCAGGAGGAAGCGCACCCCGACGAGGACGCCGCGCTCGTCGGGCGGCAACGTCACGGCAGGCGGGTGCACGAACAGGGCGACGAGCGCGAACGAGATGAGGTACGTGGCTGCGTCGACGTAGAGAACCTGCGTCGCACCGATCGTCGCGATCAAGAGACCGGCCAGCGGCGGACCGAGGAAGATCGTGAGCCGGTTCGCCGCCTGGAAGAGCGCGGTGAGGCGCGAGACGTCAGCCTGCTCTTCACCGGCGAGCTCCGGCACGACGGCCCGCTGCACGCCGAAGTACGGCGCGAGGAAGACGCCGCTGGCGGCGACGA
The DNA here is from genome assembly GCA_963708505.1 of uncultured Thermoleophilia bacterium. Classification (GTDB taxonomy): domain Bacteria; phylum Actinomycetota; class Thermoleophilia; order Gaiellales; family Gaiellaceae; genus PALSA-600. The sequence goes on along the minus strand of CAVPST010000003.1, from coordinate 430,289 downwards.
GTGCGAGCAGGAGCGGGAAGCTGAGCACGCCGAGCTCGTGCAGGAACGGGATCGCAGCCAGGAGTGGGGCACGGGAGAGATCGCAGACGAGCATCGTCCGGCGCGTTCCGAGCCGGGCCGCGATCGCCCCTCCCCAGAACCCGAACACCGCGACCGGGACGATCTCGGCGATGATCACCCACGTCATCCGCTGTGGCGACCCGGTCGTGCGCAGGACGAACCACGGCAGGGCGAGCCACGTCATCTGCGTGCCCAGCGACGAGATGACCTCGGCCGCGAGAAGCGCGGACACGCGCCGGTCGCGCAGAATGCTCACGGCTCGGCGACGGCGCCGAACGAGACGATCACGGAACGAGCTCCACGACGATCCTCGCGCCCGCGGAACTCGTCGATCAGCGCTTCGAAACGCTCGCCGAGCTCCTCGAGCTCGGCCGGGCCGAGGCTCAGTGCCGCCGAGGACGTCTGCGCGGCGCGGCGCCAGCGGGGTGGAAGCTCGTGCTCGCGACGCAGGGCGTCGCGGATGCGCTGCTGCTGGCGTCCGACGAGCTCGTCACGGAGAACCGTCGCCTCGAGCCCATCGCTGTCGAACTCGATCCGCGTTGCGGTCGCGCGCCACGGGCGCTCGCGGCCGGCGCGTCGCGATCCTTCCTCGACAAACCCCCAGCGCGCGAGCGCGCGCAGGTGGTAGCTGCAGGACGAGGGACTGTCGGCGACCGCTTCGGCGCACTCGGTCGCCGTCGCCTCGCCGACCGCATGGAGGTGATCGAGCAGGGCGAGGCGCGTCGGATGCGCAAGAGCGCGCATCGCGCGCGGGTCGGCGAGGCTGAGGGTATTATCGAAAGAGATGTTTCGAAACTACTGTTTCGAGAGCCAGGCGTCAAGTACCTGTCGTTCCTTGGCCCGGTCGAGGCCGGCCGGTGGATCGTCGGGCGCGTCGCCCGTGCGGACCCATGCGAGTGTGTCCCGCGTCGTCTCCTCGAGCGGCCGCGTCGTCAGCCCCGCTTCGAATGCGGCCTTCGGGTCGATCGACAACATCCCGGCGTGCTCGTCGGCGTGCAGCCACAGCGGCAGCTCCATCCATTCGCCGACCTCGTTTGCGGCGAGAAAGTCCGGCTCGACCCACTCGAACTCGGCGTCGCTGCCCGTGACCCGCCGGATCGTGTCGAACGCGTCGCCGCGAGGTGTCGGGCGGTCGACCGCGTTGAAGGTCCCCGCCAGCGACGACTCGGCGGCCTGGACGATCCAGGCTGCAAGGTCGCGGACGTCGATGACCTGGAACGACGCATCGCGCGGCGACGGGGCGAGCACCCGCCCGCCCTCCGCGATCCGCTGCGGCCAGTACGTGAACCGGCCGGTCGGGTCCCACGGGCCGACGATCAGCCCGGGCCGGGGGATGAACGCACCGGGGAACCGTTCGCGGACGACGTCTTCGCAGTCGGCCTTGAGGGCCCCGTAGTGCTCACGCCATTCCTCGGTCGGCTCGGCGAGCTCGGCCAGGGGCGAGACGCTCGGTGGGTGGCGTCGAGACATCGGCGTAGACCGAGATGCTCGAGACAAAGGTGTAGTGGCCGACGTCGGGGAGCGCCGCGAGCGTGCGCTCGACGATGCGCGGGACGTAGCCGCTCGTGTCGATGACGGCGTCGAACGTGCGACCGGCAAGGGCATCGAGGCTGCCGTCCCTGTCGCCGCGCAGCTTCTCGACTCCTGCGTGGAGCTCGGGTCGCGTCTGGCCGCGGTTGAAGAGCGTCAGCTCGTGCCCCCGGGCCAGGGCGATCTCGACGGCGTGGCGTCCGAGGAACTGCGTGCCTCCGAGAACGAGGATCCGCATACGCTCCAGCCTATGTTGCTCGTACGTCATGCCGAGGCGGACGATTACGGGCGCGTGAACGCCGTCGTCGACGACTGGTGGGGAGGACGTGCGATGGCGGCGATGCTGCCGAAGCTCTTCTTCGTCCACTTCCGCGAGACCTCGTTCGTGGCCGAGGACGACGGCGAGTTGGCGGGGTTTCTCTGCGGTTTCCGCTCTCAGACGCTCGACGACGAGGCGTACATCCATTTCGTCGGCGTCGACCCGGACCGGCGAGGGTCGGGCCTCGGCCGCCTGCTTTACGAGCGGTTCTTCGCGGCCGTCCGGCCGCGCACCGTGGTGAGAGCGGTCACGTCGCCCGTGAACGAGCGTTCAGTGGCTTTCCACCAGGCACTCGGCTTCGAGATCGAACGCATCGATCCGGCGTACGACGGGCGCGGAGAGGCTCGAGTCCTGCTCGTCAAGCACCTCGACTGACCCCCAAATCGGGGATGCGGGGCTGGGCCGGGGACGCCGACCCCTAAGAGCGTGGCCGTGCCGGTCTACCGGGGGAAGTTCGGGCCGCCGCAAGCCGAGCGGCTGCTTTGGCGCGCCGGTTTCGGGCCGCGCCCCGGCGAGGCGGAGGCGCTTGCGAAGAAGGGGCTCGACGGCGCGGTGCACTCGCTCCTCAACCCGGGAGCCGAGAGATTCGTCGGGCCGAAGCCGCACGACGACAAGGGCCGCCCGCTCGCCCCGCGTGACGCGTGGGGCCACGACCACTGCTGGTGGCTCGATCGGATGGTGCGCACGTCCCGGCCGCTCATCGAGCGGATGACGCTCGTCTGGCACGACTGGTTCGCGACCTCGAACGACGGCGTCGGCAACCAGGGCCTGATGTTGCGGCAGAACGATCTCTTCCGATTCCACGCGCTCGGCGCGTTCGATCGGCTGCTCCTGGACGTGACGAAGGACCCCGCGATGCTGATGTGGCTCAACGGGACCGACAACCGGAAGGACTCGCCGAACGAGAACTACGGGCGCGAGATGATGGAGCTCTTCACGCTCGGTGCCGACCGCGGTGCGTACACGGAGCGCGATGTTCGCGAGCAGGCCCGTGCGCTGACCGGCTGGCAGAACTCGTGGCGCAAGAGCGGCGTCTACAACTTCCGCTTCGATCCGAAGCAGCACGATCCCGGCATGAAGACGGTCTTCCGGAAGGCGGGCCGTTTCGACTGGCGCGACGCCTGCCGGCTCTGCGTGACGCATCCTCTGCACGCCTCGTTCTTCGTCCAGAAGCTCTGGAGCTACTTCGTGCCGACGGAGCCCGATCGCGCGACGCTCGCCGGGCTCGAGGCGATCTACAAGAGCGGCTATCAGGTTGCGCCGGTCGTCGGCGCGATCCTGAAGCACCCGGCGCTGATTGCCGGGCCGCGCATGGTCAAGCCGCCCGTCGTCCACCAGGCGGGGATGCTGCGCCGGGTCGGAAGCGGGATCACGACGACCGACTGGGCGTGGATCGGAGGTCTCTCGGGCCAGCAGTTGTTCTACCCGCCGAACGTCGCCGGGTGGGACGACACCCGCTGGCTCGACACGGCGACCTACCGAGGCCGCTGGATCGGCGTGCAGCGGATGATGCGCGACCACCAGCTCGATCCGTCGAAGCCCGCGCCGAAGACCATCACGCCGGACGTCGGGGTGCTCGTCAAGCAGGCGCTCGCGTTCTGGCGGAACCCGGAGCTGTCGCCCGGCACGACCTACGCGCTGCAGCACTTCGCGCGCGCATCGCTCAAGGATGCGCACGGGCAGGACTGGAAGCTCAAGCAGTACCCCGTGCTGATCGAGAACGCGCTTCGGCATCTCATCGCCGTCTCTCCGGATGCGCAGACGTCATGAACAGGTTCGTGTGCGACGAGTGCAATCGCGCGGATGCGTTCCGGGCCGTCGCCGGCGCCGGGCTCCCGGCGATCGAACGCGGTATGCCGCTGCCCGCCGGCACGGGCATGTCGCGTCGCACCTTCGTCGCGCGCTCGGTTGGGCTCGCGCTGTCGGTCTACGGCGCCGGCCGCCTCGGCCTCTTCGACGAGGGCATCGCGGCCGCGGCGGCCGAGGCGCCCAAGTCGCCGATCCTCGTGACCGTGTTCCTGCAGGGCGGGGCCGACTCGATGTCGCTGCTCTATCCGGTCGGCGACCCGCTGTACTCGAAGTACCGCCAGAAGCTCGCGGTCACGGGCGGCGCGGCTTTCACCGAGGACACGCGCCTCTACTGGCACCCGGCGCTTGCGCCGCTCGCCGCACTCCACGACGAGGGCAAGGTCTCGGTGCTGCCGGCCGTCGGTTACGACCATCCCGATCAGTCGCACTTCACCTCGCGCCATTTCTGGGAGGTCGGCGCGACCGACGCGCGGCTGCTGACCGGCTGGATGGGCCGCTACCTCGACGTCGCCGGCCGCTCGGACAACCCGTTGCAGGGTCTGTCGATCACCGGCTCGCTCCAGCCGTCGCTCGCGACGACCCGGGTCCCCGTCGCGGCGATCGACGGGCCCGACCAGTACGACTTCTGGGTTCCCGGCGTCTGGGGCTCGGTGCAGGATCGGATGCTCGACGCGGTCGGTGGCCTCGGCCACGCCAGGCAGCACGATCCGGCTCTCCGGTCGGTTGCGAACGTGACCGCGCAGGTCGATCGTCTGCGCCGGCAGCTCGCGCCGTTCGCGGGCAAGGCCCCGAAGCCGGCGGTGCCGTACCCGGACGGGAACGACTCGTTCCCGAAGCGCCTGCAGGGGCTGGCCGCGATGATCTCCGCGGGCTTGCCGCTGCGCTGCGTCGCGCTCGAAGCCTCCGGCTCGTACGACACGCACGCCGACCAGACCTCGGAGCTCACGCCCGCGCTGACGACGACCGCGGCGTCGCTGTTCGCGTTCCAGCGCGACCTCGAGGCCCGCGGCATCGCCGACCGTGTCCTCACGCTCGTGTGGTCGGAGTTCGGGCGTCGTGCGCAGGAGAACGGCTCGGGCGGGACCGACCACGGCGCCGCGGGCACCGGCTTCCTGATCGGAACGCGCGCCGCGGGCACGCAGATCGGCGAGTTCCCGGGTCTGGGTTCGGGTCTCGACGCGGACGGCAACCTCAAGCCGACGTCGGACTTCCGGGGCGTCTACTCCGGGCTGCTCGAGCAGTGGCTGCACTTCGACGCCGCGCGCGTCATCCCGGGGGCGAAGAAGTTCAAGCAGCCGCAGCTGGTCAAATGAAGGCGCTCGCGGCCGCCGCGTTGGGCGCGCTCGCGCTCGGCGGCGGCGCTCCTCCCGCGCGAGTGCAAGTCGTCGCGCGCGAGTTCTCGTACCAGCTCTCGCGGACGCAGCTCAAGTCGGGGCGCGTGGTGATCGAGCTCGCCAACTTCGGCCAGGACGCGCACGACCTGCGGGTGCAGCGCGTCGGCGCGCGGCACATCGCCGGCACGCCGGTCGTCCAGGCCGGCGGACGTGCGGAGCTGACGGTCACGCTCCGCCCGGGTCGCTACCGCTTCTGGTGCTCGCTCGCAGACCACCGCGCACGCGGCATGAGCGCCACGCTCGTCGTCCGCTGAACCGGAGCCCAAACGGCCGCGTCATCGCCCCGATCAGGCGTGTCCGACCGGCCGGGCGATGGGGGCAAGAAGTCGCACTCTCGTACACCTTGGTCTGACCATGTGTCGTGGCCCGGCGAGGCATGCCTGGCGCGACAACCGTCTATCTGACGCGGCCAAGCCACCCTGACGTGTGGAGGGAACGTCACACGGTCGTACACCTTGGTCTGACCACGTGAAGTGGCCGCGCGAGACGCGCCTAGCGAGGAGGGCGGAGGGCTGCGAATTCGTCCGTGACCTCGAGCCGCTGTGAGGCGAAGCGGAAGAGTGCCGCCGGGCGGCCGCCCGCTCGGCCCGACGGGCGCCGCTCGCCGATGCGCTCCAGCACGCCGCGGCGGAGGAGCACACGCTGCAGGTTCGTCGCCGAGACGTCGTGTCCGAGCGCCGCGACGTAGATCTCGCGCAGCTCGGAGATCGTGAACGTTTCTGGCGCGAGCGCGAAGCCGACGTTGGTGTAGGAGAGCTTCGCGCGCAGACGAGCCTGCGCGGCGGTGACGAGCTCCCGCTCATCGAGTTTCGCGGGCGCGGCGCCGACCGAGTCGTGGCCGTCGTCCGCATGAAGGATCCCGAGATACGCGGTCGCGAGTGAGCCGTTCCGGAGGATCCGCGTCTCGAGTTGCTCGACGTGGGCGAGGGCTTCGACGTCGACCGCGCGGGCGAGCGCGTCGTCGAGCGATTCGCCCGCCTTCCTCGTCACCGTGCTGACGGACGCATCCATTCCGCCGGCGCGGGCGCGTAGGACGACGGCGATCAGGTCGTGGTGAGTAGAATCCATCGCGGTTTTCGTCCCACAGTCTAAAACCTCGGAGAGAGACACGTGCAGAAGCTGTTGATGGTCACCCTCGTCGCGTTCCTGGCCGTCGCGGCGGTCGGGTGCGGTTCGAAGAAGAGCGCCGCCACGACGACGACGGCCACGACTGCCACGACCACGCCGGCCTCGTCGTTCAAAGTCGGCCTGAACACCGACACGGGCGGGTTGAACGACCGCGGGTTCAACCATCTGGCGTACGTCGGCTTGCAGAACGCCGCGCGTCACCTCGGCGTCCAGACCCGCGTCGTCCAGTCGGCGGCGCCGTCGGACTACATCCCGAATCTGAGCGCGCTCGCCCAACAGGGCTACAACCTCGTGATCGGCGTCGGCTTCACCGAGATCGACGCGCTGAAGGCGGTCGCAAAGACCTTCCCGAAGACGCACTTCGCGATCGTCGACGTCTCGAACGCCGACGAGGGCAACGCGCCGAATGTCGAGGGGCTCCTGTTCAAGGAGCAGGAGGTCGGCTACCTCGCCGGCTACGCAGCCGGGCTCGCCGCGAAGGCCGACGGGGCCAAGGCGGTCTCGAGCGTCGGCGGCCAGAAGCAGCCGCCGGTCGACCGGTACATCGCCGGGTACCAGGCCGGAGCGAAGGCCGCGTTCCCGGGCGTGCAGACGCTCAACGCCTATTCGCAGGACTTCGCGAACGAAGCGAAGTGCAAGGAGATCGCGCTCAACCAGATCGCCGCCGGGTCCGATGTGGTGTTCCAGGTGGCGGGAGGCTGCGGTCTCGGCGCACTCGACGCCGCGAAGTCGAAAAGCGTCTGGGGGATCGGCGTCGATGCCGACCAGAGCTTCCTCGGGCCGCACATCCTCACCTCGGCCTTGAAGGGCGTCGACACGGCGGTCTTCCTCGCGATCAAGGACGCGAAGAACAACGAGTTCAAAGGGGGCCAGGACGCGGTCTACGGGCTCGAGCAGAACGGAGTGGGTCTCGGGAAGTTCTCGCCGAAGGCCCCGAAGACGATCAAGCCGAAGGTCGAGCAGATCGAGAAGCAGATCATCAGCGGGAAGATCGCGAACATCCCGACGACCGTGAAATGAATCGGGGGGACGCGACGTGACGACAGTCTTGTCGGAGAAGCAGAGGGCGCTGCTGAAGGGGCTCAACTTCGGCGTGGTCTCGACCGTCGACACGGGCGGGCGGCCGCAAACGAGCGTGGTCTGGGTCGACACGGACGGCGAGCACGTCGTCTTCAACACGACGAACCGCCGTGCGAAGGGACGCAACCTGCGGGAGAACCCCGACATCTCGATCAGCGTCTGGGACAACGAGGACCCGTACAACTACTTCGAGGTGCAGGGAACCGCCGAGCTCGACCTCGACGGCGCGAATGACCACATCAGCGAGCTGTCGCGGCGCTATGAGGGCACGGACTTCCACACGCCCGTCGACCGCGTGATCGTCCGGATCAAGGCACGCGCCGTCCTCGACTACGGAATCGGCTGACCGCCGCGCGGCGATGAGGGAACTGATCCGCTCACGCCCCGCGGCAACCGTGTTCGTCGCGGTCGCCGCGACGCTCTGGGGGATGGACGCGCTGCTGCGGCGGCCACTCGCCCAGTCGACGAGCGTTGCGACGATCGTCTTCGGCGAGCACCTGGCGCTGGTGCTGCTTGCGCTGCCGTTGATCCCTGCGGCGCTCGCCGCGATGTGGCGGCTCGGTTGGCGAGGCGTCGCCGCGGCGGTCGGGATCGGCGCCGGCGCCTCGGCGATCGCCACGATCCTGTTCACGCAGGCGTTCGTCGACGGCGATCCCGTGACACCCGTGGTGATCCAGAAGGTGCAGCCGCTCGTGGCGCTCGTCGCGGCGCGCCTTCTGCTCGGCGAGCGCCCGCACCAGCGCTTCGCCTGGTACTTCGTCCCGGCGATCGTCGGAACCTGGCTGATGGCGTTTCCGCATCCGACCAACATCGACACGAACTCGACGCTGCTGCCCTCTCTGTATGCGCTCGCCGCGGCCGTGCTCTGGGCGTTCGGAACCGTCCTCGGGCGATATCTCGCGCGCGACCTGAGGTTCGAGCACGTGACGGCGCTGCGCTTCACGTTCGGCCTCCCCGCGAGTGCGATCGCGCTGCTCATACTCGGCGCGCCCGCCTTCGCGTCGGCGCACGACTCGTTCTGGATCGCAGTGCTTGCGCTCGTCACGGGCGCGGTCGCGATGAGCCTCTACTACTACGGACTGCGCAAGACACCAGCGGTCGCGGCGACGCTCGCCGAGCTCGCGTTTCCGATCACCGCGGTTCTCGTCGGCTACTTCAAGTTCGGCGCGACGCTCTCGGCGTCGCAGTGGGTCGGGGTCGCGGTCACGAGCCTCGTCGTGGCGCTGCTGCCTGCCCGCCCGCGCGGCACGGTCGAGGTGCCACCCATGCCCGCTCCTGCGCCGGCGTGATCACGATCTGCGACGTCGGGCCGCGCGACGGCCTGCAGAACGAGCCGGACGTGCTCGCGCCGGCCTTCCGAGCCGAGCTCGTGTCGCGCCTCGCAGCGGCGAACCTGCCGCGAATCGAGGCAGTCTCGTTCGTGCGCGACGAGCGTGTGCCGCAGATGGCCGGCGCCGAAGAGGTGGTTGCCCAGGTCGACCGGCGGGAGTCGGAGCTGAGCGGTCTCGTCCTGAATGAGCGCGGCTACGAGCGGTTCGTGCAAACGGACCTCGCGCGCGTCAATTGCACGCTTGCGGCGACCGAGTCGTTCAACCAGCGGAACGGCAACGCGTCACTCGCCGACGCCCTCGAGCGCGTGCGCGCGATCGTCGAGCACGCCGTCGTGCCGTCGACCGTGACGATCTCGTGTTCGTTCGGCTGCCCGTTCGAGGGCGAGGTCGACCCGGCGGCAGTCGCGGACCTGTGCGAGCAGCTCGACGGTGCGGACGAGCTCGTCCTCGCCGACACGATCGGCGTCGCAACGCCTCGCCGCGTCCGGCGGCTCGTCGAGCGCGTGTCGATCCTCGGTAAGCCGGTCGGCGCGCACCTCCACAACACACGCAACACGGGCTACGCGGCCGCGTGGGCGGCGCTCGACGGCGGCGCCACGACGCTCGACGCCTCCGTCGGCGGGCTCGGCGGCTGCCCCTTCTCCCCGAACGCGACCGGCAATATCGCGACCGAGGACCTGGTGTGGCAGCTCGAACGGGACGGCGTCAAGACGGGCGTCGATCTCGATGCCGTCGTCGCGGTGTCGCGCTGGCTCGAACAGGAGCTCGGCCGGCGCCTGGAAGGCGAGCTCTACCGCAGCGCGCGCTGGCCGGCGTAGGCCGCGAGCGTCCGGTCGACATCGTCGTCCGTCGTCTGCCAGTTCGAGACCGAGATGCGAATCGCGGCGCGTCCGTCCCAGGTAGTGCCGCTCATCCACGCTTCGCCTCCGTCCTGTACCGCGCGAAGCGCCGCCTCGGTCTCCTCGTCGGTGGCGAACCGGAAGAGAACCTGGTTCAGGACGACGTCGTTGAGAACCTCTGCGCCCATGAGCTCGAGCTCCGCGGCAAATCTCCGCGCGTGGCTGCAGCAGCGCTCGACGATCTCCGCGATACCCGCGCGTCCGAGGCTGCGGATCGCGGCATACACAGCGAAGCCGCGCGCGCGGCGCGAGTGCTCCGGGTTCCAGTCGATCTGATCGCGCGTCGTCGCGTCGAAGACGAGGTACGCAGCGCGGGCCGAGAAGGCTGCGCTGTGCGACTCGGGATGCGCGGTGAACGCGACGCCCGAGTCGTAGGGAACGTTGAGCCACTTGTGCGCGTCGGTCGCCCATGAGTCCGCGCGCCCGACTCCGTCGACGAGGTGCCGGAGAGACTCGGGGACCGCCGCCCAGAGCCCGAATGCCCCGTCGATGTGAATCCAGGTGTTCGCAACATCGTCCCGGGCGTCGGCAAGAGCGTGGAACGCGTCGAAGGCGCCGGTGTTCACCTCGCCCGCCTGGGCGCAGAGAATCGTCGGCTCGTCCGTGAGTTCCAGGTGCTCGACGAGCATTCGTCCATTCGCGTCGGAGGGGATGACGTCGGTCGGTGACCCGAGGCCGAGCATCCGGAGTGCACGGTCGATCGTTCCATGGCGGTTCGCGCCGACGACGATCCGAATGCGCGGAGCGCCCGTCAGCCCGTCGCGCTCGACGTCCCAGCCGGCCTTGGCGAGCACGTGCTGCCGCGCCGCCGCGAGGGTGGTGAAGCTCGCCATCTGCCCTCCGGTGACGAACCCGAACGAGACGTGTTCGGGAAGGCCGAGCAGCTCCACCAGCCACGCTCCGGCAACCTCTTCGACCACGGAGGCGGATGGGCCGCCGACGTAGAGGCCGGCGTTCTGATCCCATGCGGTGGCAAGCCAGTCGGCAGCGAGAGCGGCCGGCACCGATCCGCCGATCACGAATCCGAAGTAGCGCCCGCTCGGCTCGGCGACGAGGCCCGGCTCGGCCGCTTCTGCGAGCTGGCCGAGGACCACGCGCGGGTCGGACGGCTGCTGGGGCAGCGGGCCGCCCAGTGTTTCCCGCAGGTCGTCGGCGGTCGCCTCCGGGTAGACCGGCCGCGTCGCCAGCGTGTCGTAGAAGTCCGCGCTGAGATCTGCGGTCGTGTGGAGAAGGTCGCGCAGCTCGCTCATCGTCCAACCCTAGACTTCGGACCCATGCAGGCGCGTGACTCCCGCGACGGCGACCTGCAACTGCTGCTCGAGCTCTCGCAGGAGCTCTGGCGGCAGGACCCCTTGTGTGTGACGTGCAACTTCGGCCAGATCGCGTTCTGGTCGGCGAATCTCGTGCACGGCGAGCATCAGGTCCGGCTCTGGTCCGACGGCGACGAGCTCGTCGGCTGGGGTTGGCTGACCCGCGGGGTCGAGCTCGAGTGGCAGGTCCGCCCCGAGCGGCCCGAGCTGCTCGACGAGATCCTCGAGTGGGCCCGGCCGAGCGAGGTGCTCGTGCTGTCACACCACACCGACGCAATCTCGCGGCTCGAGGCGCACGGCCTCGCGCACGACCCCGCTGCACCGTGGATGCGCGTGAACAGCTGCCTGCTCGAGGAGATCGAACAGCCACACGTGCCGCAGGGCTTCGCCCTTCGCACGGTCGAGGAACGCGACTTCGCATCGCGTGCCGCCGCGCACCGCTCGGCGTTTCACCCGTCGCGTTTCCGCGACGACGTCTACGCGGCCGTACGCGGGTCCTGGGCCTACCGGCCGGAGCTCGACTGTGTCGTCGAAGCGCCCGACGGCTCGATCGCGGCGTATGCGCTTGCGTGGCTCGACGACATGAACGGACTCGGCGAGCTGGAGCCGGTCGGGACGCACGCCGACTATCGCCGCCTGGGCCTCGGTCGCGCAGTCAATCTCTTCGCGCTCGCGCAGTTGCGCGACCTCGGTGCGACGCGTGCGCTGGTCGCGAGCCGCGGTGACGACGCCCGTCCCGCGCCGTCGAAGCTGTATGAGTCGGTGGGCTTTCGCAAATGGATGGAGCAGCTCGCCTTCGTGCGCCGATGATCATCGCGGGCGCTTTCGACCACATCCTCGACCTGCTCTCGCATTCGCCCGAGGCGTATTTGATCGTCTTCGCGTTCGCGCTCGGAGACGCCGTCTTCCCGGCGTTCCCGAGCGAGACGGCGCTGATCGTCGCCGGGCTCCTGTCCGTGGTCGGCGATCTCTCCGTCGGATGGGTGATCGTCGCAGGCGCCGCCGGCGCATTCGCCGGAGACAATCTCTCCTATGCGCTCGGCCGGTTCATCGGACGCCCTGCGCAGGAGCGCTTCCTGCGCGGCGAGCGAACCCGCGAGGCCCTCGGATGGGCCGAGCGGCAGCTCGCGGTGCGAGGCGGGTTGGTCGTGATCGTGGGCCGCTACGTGCCCGGCGGTCGGACCGCTGTGACGTTCACCGCGGGCCTGACGCACTACTCGTATCCGACGTTCGCGATGTACGACGTGGTCGGCGCCGTCACGTGGGCGGTGTACGGCACGCTGCTCGGCTACTTCGGCGGCCGGTTCTTCCACGACCACGTCTGGGCCGCCCTGCTGCTCGCGTTCGGGATCGCCTTCGGCGTCGCGTTCGCCGTCGAGGCTGTTCGTAGGCTGCGCCGATGAACCGCCTCGCGCGTGAGACGTCGCCGTACCTGCAGCAGCACGCCGCCAACCCGGTCGACTGGTATCCGTGGGGACCCGAGGCGCTCGAGCGCGCGCACGCGGAGGATCGCCCGATCCTGCTCTCGATCGGATACGCAGCCTGCCACTGGTGCCACGTGATGGAACGCGAGTCGTTCGAGGACCCCTTGACCGCGCGCGTCATGAACGAGCACTTCGTCAGCATCAAGGTCGATCGCGAGGAGCGGCCCGACCTCGACTCGATCTACATGGACGCCGTCGTCGCGCTCACGGGGAGCGGTGGCTGGCCGATGACCGTCTTCCTGACGCCCGGCGGCGAGCCGTTCTTCGGCGGCACGTACTTCCCGCCCGAGCCGCGCCACGGGCTGCCCGCCTTCAGGCAGGTGCTGCTCGGCGTGGCGGAGGCGTGGGCCGAGCAGCGTGCAGAGGTCGAGCGCTCGGGTCGCGATCTTGCCGAGCACATCCGCTCGTCGGCGCGGCTTCGTCCGTCGGCCGAGCCGTTCACCGATGACCTGCTCGCGCAGGCGAGAGGGAATCTCGCGCAGGGCTTCGACCCGCGCTGGGGAGGGTGGGGGCGGGCACCCAAGTTCCCGCCCGCGCCCGGTGCTGGAGTTCCTCCTGCGCTCGGGCGAGGACGAGATGACGCGTCGCACCCTCGACGGGATGGCGCTCGGCGGGATGTACGACCTGGTCGGCGGCGGCTTCCACCGCTACTCGGTCGACGAGCGGTGGCTCGTGCCGCACTTCGAGAAGATGCTGTACGACAACGCGCAGCTGGCGTCGGTGTACACGCACGCCGCGCGCGCGTTCGGCGACGAGCGCTACCAGGTGATCGCCGACGCGACGATCGACTACGTGCTGCGCGAGCTCGCGCTCGACGGCGGCGGCTTCGCCTCGTCGCAGGACGCCGACACCGACGGTGTCGAGGGGCTGACGTTCACCTGGGCTCCCGGCGAGGCTGCGCCGGATGAGCTGCTGCAGCCGTTCGAGGACGGGCGCTTCGTTCTCCGCGGCGAGCTGGACGACGAGCTGCGCCGGCGGCTCTTCGCGCTGCGCGAGGACCGTCCGAAGCCGCCGCGCGACGACAAGGCGATCGCGTCGTGGAACGGGCTCATGCTGGCCGCGCTCTCGCAAGCCGGCCGGGTCGGGCCTGCCGTCACGCTCGGCGAGTTCCTGCTAGGGCCGCTGTCGACACCGGACGGCCGCCTGCAGCGCACGTGGCGCGACGGCGCCGCCAAGGGGACGGGCTACCTCGAGGACTACGCCGACGTGGCGTACGGCCTGCTCGAGCTCCACGTCGCGACCGGCGACCCTCGCTGGCTGCGCGAGGCTCACCGCCTGGCCACGCTGGCGATCGATCTCTTCGCCGACGAGCACGGCGGCTTCTTCCAGGCGCCCATGGACGGCGAACGACTCGTCGCCCGCAAGAAGGAGCTCGACGACCATCCGACGCCGAGCGGCAACGCGATGCTCGCCTACGTGCTCCTGCGCCTCGGCCGCATCTGGGGCGACGACGGACTCGAGCGACGCGCCGCTTCGGCAATCGGCCTCGCACGCGACGCGCTGCAGGTCGCGCCCTCGTCCTTCGGCTGGATGCTCGTCGCCCTGCAGCAGCAGCTCGCTCCTCACCGGGAGGTGGCAATCGTCGGCGCGCCTGCGGACGCGGTCGCCAGGGCAGCGCTCGCCAGGGCCGAGGTGACGGACGTCGTCGCGTTCGGTCCTGCCGAGGACGTCCCGCTGCTCGCCGGCCGGCCACAGGTCGACGGCCTGCCGACGGTCTACCGCTGCGAGCGGTTCGTGTGCAGCTTGCCGGTCACGGACCCCGCGAGCGTCTAAGCTCGCAGCCGATGGCGTTGCTCGAGATCCGCAACGTGACGAGGCGGTTCGGCGGGATCGTCGCGATCGACGATGTCTCGCTCGACGTGCAGGCGGGCCAGATCGTCGGCCTGATCGGGCCGAACGGGGCCGGCAAGACGACGCTCTTCAACGTCGTGACGCGGCTCTACAAGCCGGACTCCGGCTCGCTCGAGTTCGCCGGCAAGAGCCTCCTGCGCACGCCTCCGCACCGCGTGGTCCGTCGCGGGATCGCCCGTACGTTCCAGAACGTCGAGCTCTTCCGAACCATGACGGTGCTCGACAACGTGCTCGTCGGCGCCCACACCCGCACAAGGCCGTTCCACAGCGGCTCCGCCGAGGCCCGTGCGCGCGAGGTCCTCGACTACGTCGGGATCGCCGACGTCGCCGGACGGCCCGCGGCGGGGCTTCCGTTCGGGACGCTCAAGCGGGTCGAGCTCGCCCGGGCGCTGGTCGCCGAGCCGAAGCTGCTGCTGCTCGACGAGCCGGCGGGTGGCCTGAACCACGGCGAGGTCGCGGAGCTCGGCGCGTTCATCCGCAAGCTCCGCCACGACTTCGAGCTGACCGTACTGCTCGTCGAGCACCACATGGGCCTCGTCATGAGCGTGGCCGAACGGATCCACGTCCTCGACTTCGGGCGGAAGATCGCGGAGGGCACGCCCGACGAGGTGCAGCGCGACCCGGCCGTGATCGAGGCCTACCTGGGCGCCGAGCCCGCCGCTGCTTGACCACGCTCGCCTGGGAGGGCTGCGTGAACGTTCGCGACCTCGGTGGTCTACCGACGGAGGACGGCCGGCATGTTCGCGCCGGAGCTGTCGTCCGATCGGACAACATTCGTCGGCTCACCGACGAAGGCTGGCGCTCGCTTCGAGATCACGGCGTCGAGCGGATCGTCGACCTGCGCTGGCCGGAGGAGCGTGCCGACGACCCACCGCGCGACGTCGACATCGAGGTCGTCCACATCTCGGTGCTCGGACCAGGCTTCGACCCCGACTACGTCGCCGAGCTCGACGGGCATCTGCACGCGGCGAGCGAGCCCGCCGATCACTACGCGTGGTCGTACCTCGACTTCCTCGAGCGGTATCGCGACCGCTTCGGCCAGGCGATCGCCGCGGTCGCCGACGCCGAGGGAACGGTCGTCGTGCACTGCCTCGGCGGCAAGGACCGAACAGGGTTGGTCGTCGCACTGCTCCTGCGGCTCGCCGGAGTCGGGCTCGAGACGATCGGAGCCGACTACGCCCAGTCGGGCCCCAACCTCGAGCTGCGGTCGGCGGCCTGGATCGAAGAAGCGGACGACGACGTCGAGCGAGCGAAGCGTGAACTGCTCTCGCACACCCCCGCCGAGGGGATCCTCCGGGTGCTCGCGGAGATCGAACGCCGGTACGGCGACGTCGCCGGCTATCTGCGGGCGGCCGGGCTGACGGACGCCCAACTCGACCGGCTGCGGGAGCGGCTTGTCGCTGCTTGAGCTGCACGACGTCGAAGCCCGCTACGGCGAAATCCGCGCGCTGCACGGCGTCACGCTGAGCGTCGAGGACGGTGACTTCGTCGCCGTCCTCGGAGCGAACGGAGCAGGCAAGACGACAGTCCTTCGGGCGATCTCCGGCACCGTCAAGACGACGGGCGACGTGATCTTCGCGGGCGAGAAGCTCTTTCGCCGCACGCCGGAGGCGATGGCGCGGCGCGGGATCGCCCACGTGCCCGAGGGTCGAGGCACCTTCACGACCTTGTCGGTGCTCGACAACCTGCGGCTCGGTGCCTGGGTGCAACAGGGCACATCGCAGCGCGATCTCGCGCGCGTGTTCGAGTTCTTCCCTCGCCTCTTCGAACGGCGTGACGAGCGGGCAGGCTCGTTGTCCGGCGGCGAGCAGCAGATGCTGGCGCTCGGGCGCGCGATGATGGCGAAGCCGCGTGTGCTCCTGCTCGACGAGCCGTCGCTCGGCCTGGCGCCGCTCGTCGTCCGCCAGATCTTCGACTCGCTCAGGAACCTCAACGAATCCGGGACGACGATCGTCCTCGTCGAGCAGAACGCCAACCTCGCGCTCGCCGCTTCGCAGCATGCGTACGTGCTCGAAACGGGACATGTGGTGCTGGCCGGCGAGTCGCAAGCGCTGCAGTTGGACGAGTCGGTCCGGCGCAGCTACCTCGGCTACTGATGGCGCACTTCCTCCAGCAGGTCGTGAGCGGGCTCGCCTCCGGCGGGATCTACGGCCTGCTGGCGCTCGGGATCGTCCTCATCCATCGCGCGACGGGTGTGATCAACTTCGCGCAAGGTGAGTTTGCGACGCTGTCGGCGTTCGTCTGCTGGGCGCTGATGGATCACGGCTGGGCGTTCTGGCCCGCGTTCGGAGCGACGATCGTGCTCTCGTTCGCCGGCGGCGTCGCCGTCCAACAGGCGCTGATCCGGCCGATCCAAGGTGGCCCGCTGGTCGCGGTCGTGATCCTGACGGTCGGGCTCCTGCTCGCGATCAACGGGCTGACGACCTGGATCTGGGGCGACGCGACGCGCCAGTTTCACGGGCCGTTCTCGACCGCGACGGTCGACATCGGCGGCGTCGCGCTCTCGAAGCAGGACCTCGGCGTCATCGGTGTCTCGCTCGCCGCCGTGATCCTGGTCGGACTGCTCTTCAGGCGCACGAAGATGGGTCTCGGCCTGCGCGCGGGTGCGGTCAATCCGCTCGAGGCGCGACTGACCGGCGTGAAGGTGGCGACGGTGCTGGCCGCCGGCTGGGGGCTCGCCGGGGCTCTCGGCGCCGTCGCGGGGGTACTCGCCGCACCGTCGCTCGTGCTCGGGCCGAACATGATGGAGGCGGTCCTGCTGTACGCCTTCGCTGCAGCTGTTCTCGGCGGGATGGGCTCGCCTGTCGGCGCGGTCGTCGGCGGCTTGATCCTGGGCGTGCTGCTGAGCCTCGTCGGCACCTACGTGCACTGGGTGGACGGCCAGTTGAGGCTCGCGGTCGCGCTTGCGGTCATCCTGGGCATGCTCCTCGTGCGGCCTGCCGGCCTCTTCGCGAGCGCAGTGGTGAGACGCGCATGAGGACGAAGCTGATCGGCGTCGGAGCGGCCGCGCTGCTGCTCCTGTTGCTGCCGTTCGTGCTCACGGACTTCGGGACGGGGCAGTTCGCGACCGTCGGTGCGTTGTTCATCGCGATTCTCGGGCTCGACGTGCTGACCGGGCACAGCGGTCAGATCTCGCTCGGGAACGGAGCGTTCATGGCGGTCGGCGGGTACACGACGGCCATCCTCGTCGCGAACCACGGCGTCCAGGACGTCTGGACGATCGCGGCTGCAGCCGGCGTCGCGGGCGCAGTCGGTCTGCTCGCCGGGATCCCCGCGCTGCGGTTGCGGGGCTTCTACCTCGCGCTCGCCACCTTCGGGCTCGCACTCGTGCTGCCGACGATTCTCGAGAAGTTCGATCACTTCACCGGCGGCTCGACCGGCATCTCTCTCTACGGCACCAAGCACCAGACGGGCCACGGGGCGGGTGTGACGATCCTCGGCGCGCACCTGTCGAACAACCGGTGGCTGTACGGCCTCACGTGGACGATCGGCGCACTGCTCTTTCTGCTCGTCTGGTGGCTGCTCGACAGCCGGTTCGGCCACTCCCTCCGCGCGGTGCGTGACAACGACCTGGCGGCGGCCACGTCGGGCATCAGCCCCGCGGGCTACAAGGTCGCAGCGTTCGGCCTCTCGGCTGCCTACGCGGGTGTTGCCGGCTCGCTCGTCGTGATCAACGTGGCCTACGTCAGCCCGAGCCTGTTCCAGGTTCAACTGTCCCTCTACCTGCTCGCCGGCGCCGTCATCGGGTTCTACGGCTCGATCTGGGGAGCCGCGCTCGGCGCCCTGCTGATCGAGTTCCTGCCGGACGCGGTGGGCGTGCTCCCTCACATCGAGACCACGCAGGCAGGCCCGGCGACGTTCGTTCTCGGAGCCATCCTGATCGCGCTGATGCTCCTGTTGCCGCTCGTTCTGCGAGTCGGGGCCGTACTCGCGAATCGCGGCTGACCGTTTCTCGCGTCCTGCTCGAGGGTTTGCAGGAGAGGCGGGAAGCGGGCCGAAGGGTCCTGCCCTGGTGCGCCGTCTTGGGGTCGTCATCCTGGCGTTCGTCGCGCTTGCCGCGCCGTCTGTCGCCTCTGCACGCGGAAACCCGCAGATCGCGGGCCTGCAGGTTGCCCTGCGCGCGCACGGCCTCTACCTCGCCCAGATCGACGGGATCGCCGGACCGCGCACTGCCGCCGCCGTGCGCGCGTTTCAGCGCCGACACGGCCTGCCTCTCGGGGTTGCCGACGCGAGGACGCGCGCGGCCCTCGGGCCGCTCGGGCGTCCCCTCTTCGGCTCTCGCACGCTGCGCCGCGGTGATTTCGGGTGGGACGTCTCCGTGCTGCAGTTCCTGCTGACCCGCCGCGGGGTGTACTCGGGTGCACTCGACGGGTACATGGGCACCGAGACCGCGGCCGCCCTGCGCAAGTACCAACGGGCGATGCACCTGCAAGCCGACGCCGTCGTCGGGCCGCGGACGCTCAGCGCGATCGCGCGACACGACTCGGTACCGATTCGCGCACGCTCGTCGCCGAGCTCCGGCAACGCGATCTACGTCGTCCGGGCGGGCGACTCGCTCACCGCGATCGCGCAGACGCGCGGAACATCGATCGCCAAGCTGGCATCGCTGAACCACCTCGACGTCTCGAAGCCGATTGTGATCGGGCAGAAGCTGCGCGTTCCCGTGGCGACCCGAACCGCGCTGAGTGCGCAATCGGGAGCCGTGCGAACGATCCTCGACAGCTGGTCGTCACAGCTCGGCGTCGACCCGCACCTCGTGCGCGCGCTCGCCTGGATGGAGTCGGGCTACCAGACGACGATCGTCTCACCGGCGGGCGCCGTCGGCGTGCTGCAGACGCTGCCGACGACGCGCGAGTACGTCGAGAATGTGCTGAAGGGCGGTTCGATCCCGCGGACGGTGGACGGGGACGTCGAGGTCGGGGTGCTCTACCTCAAGCATCTCCTCGCGGTCTTCCACGGCGACGAGGCACTGGCGCTGGCGGGCTGGTACCAGGGCGAGCGGGCCGTGCGGGAGCATGGCCCGTACAAGGTGACGCGGCCGTTCGTCGCGAACGTGCTCGCGCTCCGCACGCGGATGTAGCGATGGCGATGCAGCACGACTCGCATCGCCATGCGGAGCTCGAGCGTCTCCGCGGCGCATTCGGCAACGACGAGTTCGGCCAGAAAGCGGAGCGGGCGGCTCGGTTCTTCGGGACGCCGAAGTACATCCTCGGCCAGTCGATCGTCGTCGTCCTCTGGATCATCGTGAACTCGATCGCGTGGGCGCTGCAATGGGATCCGTACCCGTTCATCCTGCTGAACCTCGCGTTCTCGACGCAGGCGGCGTACGCGGCACCGCTGATCCTGCTCGCCCAGTCGCGTCAGGCTGCGCGCGATCAGATTCACGCAGAGGCGAACGCGAAGCACATGGAGCGCCTGTCGGAGCAGCAGATGACGCTGCTCGAGGAGAACACGCGGCTGACGGAGGAGATCCACCGCCTCTCGACCGACATCCACGCCAAGGTCGCCGGCTCCGCGGCCTAGCGCGTTCTAGAGCTCGTAGGCCAGCAGATCGTCGACCGTCTCGCGGCGGCGGATCAGCCGAGCATCGCCGTCCGCCACGAGCGCCGCTGCGGGCCGGGGGACGGCGTTGTAGGTCGAGCTCATCGCCAGCGTGTACGCGCCGGTCGCCGGCACTGCGAGCACGTCCCCGCGCCTGGGCTCGGGCAGCTCGACGCGGTCGATGAGCACGTCGCCGGATTCACAGTGCTTCCCGGCGACCGCAAACGCACCGTCGATCGGCGCGTCGACGCGGTCGACGAGCAGTGCCGTATACCGCGAGCCGTACATCGCAGGCCGAGGGTTGTCCGACATCCCGCCGTCGATCGTCACGTAGGTCGTCGCGGCGCTCGCGCGCTTGACGCCGCCGACTGTGTAGAGCGTCACGCCGGCGCGCGAGACGAGCGAACGTCCAGGCTCGAGGATCAGGTCGACTGGTGGCAGGCCCTGCAGCTCCCATGCGCTGCCGAACTGGCCGACCAGCCCGCCGACGAACTCGTCGATCGAGAACGCCGGCTCCTCCGGCACATGCCGCACGCCGAGGCCGCCGCCGAGGTCGATCACCCGCGGCACCCAATCGAGCTCGGCCCGGGCTCGGGCTGCGAAGCCTGCGATCCAGTCGACGGTCATCAGTGACGCGCCGAAATGCATCAGCTGCGAGCCGACGTGCACGTGGAGCCCCTCGGTTGCCGGAGCGAGCCTGATCGCCTCGAGCGCGTCGTCGGGCGGCAGCCCGAACTTCGACCCGTGGTGAGCGGTCTTCACAGCTTCGTGGGTGTCGGCCTCGATGCCGGGTGTGACGCGGATCAGCAGCCGTGGTGAGCCGAGGGCAAGCGTTCGCCCGAGCTCGTCGAGGGAGTCGATCGCGATCAGGGCGCCGGCCGCGGCCGCCTGTTCGAGGAGCGCGTCCTCCTTGTTGTTCCCGTGCACCACGAGCCGGTCGCCGGCCAACCCTGCCCGCCGGGCGAACTCCAGCTCGCCGACCGTCGAGACGTCCACCCCGAGGCCCTCCTCGGCGAAGATCCGCTCGATCGCCACCGACGGAAACGCCTTCGATCCGTAGACGACGAGTGCGTCGGGGGCCGCAGCCCGGTACGCGCGTGCCTGACTCCGCAATGTCGCCTCGTCGTAGACGACGAGTGGTGTCCCGAATCGCTCTGCGAGCTCCTGTGCATCGACGCCGCCGATCGCAAGGCGCCCACCGTCCGCAACCGCGGTATCGGGCAGCAGTTCGAGGATGGCGTTGGGTGGCTGCATCCGAATTCGATCGTTACACTGGCCGTCGTGAATCTGCTTCTTACCTGAGTCAGGGAGCAGTGCGGCGAAGCCGCAATGACCTCCCACGGCCTCTCATCTGAGAGGCTTTTTCATTTCCGGAGGCAAATCAACACAAATGGACGCGTACGACCCGCAGAAAATCGAGACGAAGTGGCAGGCGATCTGGGATGCCGAGCGCGCGTTCGCGGTCGAGAACCCAGCGCCCGGCGAGGAGCTGCCCGAGCCGCACTTCTACATGCTCGAGATGCTGCCGTACCCGTCCGGTGACCTGCACATGGGGCACGTCCTCAACTACACGCTCGGCGACGTCGTCACGCATTTCCGCCGCCGGAACGGCTCGACCGTCCTGCGGCCGATGGGCTTCGACTCGTTCGGGCTGCCGGCCGAGAACGCTGCCATCAAGGACGGCGGCCACCCGCGGGAGATCACCGAGCGCAACATCGTTTCGATTCGCCGCCTCATGCGCAGGATGGGCTGGGCGATCGACTGGGACCGCGAGGTCTCGGCCCACGAGACCTCCTTCTACCACTGGACGCAGTGGCTCTTCCTGAAGTTCCTCGAGCATGGGCTCGCCTACCGGAAGGAAGCGCCCGTCAACTGGTGCCCGAACGATCAGACGGTGCTCGCGAACGAGCATGTCGTCGACGGCCGCTGCTGGCGGTGCGGCGCCGTCGTGGAGGCGCGAAACATGGCGCAGTGGTTCTTCAAGATCACTGCGTACGCCGACGCGTTGCTCGACGACCTGGCGACGATCGACTGGCCCGAGCGCAGCAAGAGAATCCAGACGAACTGGATCGGGCGCTCCGAGGGCGCCGAGGTTCTGTTCCGTGTCGACGAGCTCGACCTCGACATTGCCGTGTTCACGACCCGTCCCGACACGCTGTTCGGGGCGACGTTCTTCGTGGTCGCGCCTGAGAGCCCGCTCGTCGGACGGCTCGTCGAGGGGACGGAGCGTGCCGAAGAGGTCGAGGCGTACGCGCGCGTCGCGGCTGCGAGACCCACCGAGGACCGGGAGGGACGCGCCAAGACCGGCGTCGACACCGGGCGGTTCGCGACCAATCCCGTGAACGGCGAGCGCATACCCATCTGGGTGGCCGACTACGTGCTGATGGAGTACGGCACCGGCGCCATCATGGCGGTCCCCGCGCACGACGCCCGCGATCGCGAGTTCGCAGAGACGTTCGGCCTTCCGATCGTGCCCGTGATCGACGACGACGGGAATCTCGTTTCGTCCGGCCGGTTCGACGGGCGACCGTGGGAGGCGGCGAAGCGCGAGATCGTCGCGTGGCTGAGCACCGAGGGCAAGGGCAAGGAGGCGATCAGCTACCGGCTACGCGACTGGAGCTTCTCGCGGCAGCGCTACTGGGGCTGCCCGATCCCGGTCGTGTACTGCGAGCGGGACGGCATCGTCCCGGTGCCGGAGAGCGAGCTGCCCGTGCTGCTCCCCGACATCACCGACTACCGTCCGAAGGGTCAGCCGCCGCTGGCCTCGAATCCGGACTTCATCAACGTGGAGTGCCCGAAGTGCGGCGGTCCGGCGAAGCGCGAAGCGGACACGATGGACACGTTCGTCGACTCGTCCTGGTACTTCCTGCGCTACACCGATCCGCACAACGACAGCGCTCCATTCGACCGGACGATCGTCGACTACTGGATGCCGATCGACCAGTACGTCGGCGGCATCGATCACGTCAAGGGGCACCTGCTCTACTCGCGCTTCTTCGTCAAGTTCCTGAACGACATCGGCCTGATCGGATTCCGCGAGCCGTTCCAGCGCCTCTGGCACCAGGGGTGGGTGAAGCAGGGCGGCTCGAAGATGTCCAAGTCGAAGGGCAACGTCTCGAGCCCGGACGAGCTGATCGCCACGTATGGAGCGGACGCGACTCGCCTGTACATCCTGTTCCTCGGCCCGGCCGACCAGGACATGGATTGGAGCCCTGAAGGCGTCGAGGGGATGGCCCGCTTCGTCAAGAGGCTGTGGCGCGTCGTCGGAGCGGCCGCGGAACAGCCGGCCTCGCCCGATGGCGTCGATACGCCGCTCGCCCGCAAGGCGCACGAGTCGATCGCCAGGTTCTCCGACGACGTCGGCCGCCGGTTCGTGTTCAACACGCCGATCTCGGCCGTGATGGAGCTCATCAACGAGCTGTCCAAGGCGCCCACGGATCCGGCCGCTCGATTCGCCGCCGAGACCGCCGTTTCCCTGATTCAGCCGTACGCTCCGCACGTCGCCGAGGAGCTGTGGCAAATCCTCGGTCACGAGCGGCTGTGGGAGACGCCGTGGCCCGTCGCCGACGAGCGTTTGCTGCAGCGCGACACGATCGAGCTGGTGCTCCAGGTGAACGGCAAGGTTCGCGACCGGATCCAGGTTCCCGCCGGCCTGCCGGACGCCGAGCTCGTCGAGCGTGCCCGGGCCTCCGAGAAGGTGCGGGCCCACCTGAACGGCGAGGAGCGGCGCGTCGTCGTCGTTCCGGACAAGCTCGTCAACATCGTCATCTGAGCCGATCGTCCGACGGCGCGCCCGGGCGCGGGCGGGCGCGCATTGGCACACAGTCGGCACGAACGCGTTTCACACACGTCACACCTGCCGCGGCACCGTTTCTCCGTGCTCGCGTTTCCCCTCAGCGTCTCCCAGCGCCGCCTCGCCGCGGTGGCGCTCGCGTGCCTGGCCGCGGCGCTCTTCTTCCTGCGGCAGCACCACCCGGCGGCACCGGCGGCGACCCCTCTCCGGGTCGCGCCGGTGGTGCCGCGCGGGAGCAGCGGTGCGACAGCCTCGGCTCGTCCCTCGCCGATCGTCGTCGACGTCGTCGGCGCGGTCGAGCGGCCGGGGCTCTATCACCTGGCGCGCGGCTCTCGAGTCGCAGACGCCGTCGCGCACGCCGGGGGCCTGACGCGGAAGGCCGAACGCACGGCCGTCAACCTCGCGGCACCGGTCAGCGACGGCGAGCAGGTTCTCGTTGCGGCTCGCGGCGCTCCGCCTGGCGTGGGGGCGACGGCGACGGCAGGTTCGGCACCGCCTGCCTCGCAGAGCCCGGTGTCGCTGAGCTCGGCGACGGCCGAGCAGCTCGACACGCTGCCGGGTGTCGGTCCGGTCACGGCCCAGAAGATCGTCACGTATCGCCAGGAGAACGGGCCGTTCACGTCGGTCGAGGCACTCGACGCGATTCCAGGCATCGGCCCGGCGCGCATCGCGGATCTCAAGGGGCTGGTCGTGCCGTGACCCGCGTGCTGCCCGCGCACGTCGTCGCAGCCTCCGCTGTGGTGGGCCTCGCCTGCGCGAATCTCGTCCGGATCGCACCGGGTATCGCGCTGGCGCTTGCCGCGGCCGTAGCACTCGTCGTCGCCGTGGGCGATCTGCCTCCGGCAGCTGCCGCGGGCGCGGTCGTCGTCGTGCTCGCTCTCGGCTGGGGCAGCGCGCGGCTCGATGCGCTCGATCACAGCACGCTCAGGAGCAAGATCGGCCGAGCCGGCCGCTTCCTGGTCGTCGTCACCGGCGAGCCTCGCGTCGGATCGTTCGAGCAGCGAATCCCTGCCGAGACGCGATCGTTCGAGGGCGCGCCCGTCGCCGAGCCGGTGCAGCTCGACTTGCCGCTGGGCCGCGCGCCTCCGCAGGGGGCGATCGCCAGCCTGCTCGGCGTCATTCGCGTGCCGCGCGGGCCACAGCACGGATTCGACGAGCGGCTGTGGCTGCGCCGCCAGGGAGTTCACGTCGTCGTCAAGGTGGACGGGTGGCAGCTCGTCGGGCACCGTCGCGGCCTCGGCGGCGTCAGCGACCGGCTGCGAGCGTGGCTGAAGCGCTCCTCCGCTCCCGGCCTGGCCGGAGACCGGCGGGCGGTCCTCGAAGGGATCGTCCTCGGCGACGACGCCGAGCTCACCGACGGGCTCAAGACGAGCTTCCGACGGGCCGGCCTCTACCACCTGCTTGCGGTCTCCGGTCAGAACGTCGTGCTGCTGGCGGCGGGCGCGCTCGCTCTCGCCTGGCTGCTGGGTCTGCCCCGCTGGTCTGGTCATGTCGGTGCAGTCGGGGCGATCGGCGTCTACGTGCTGGCCGTCGGTCCGCAGCCGTCGGTGGTCCGCGCGGCGGTGTCGGGCGTCGCGGTCTCCGCCGCATGGCTCATGTCGCGCGAACGCGATCCCTGGCACGCGCTCCTGCTCGCGGCTGTTCTCCTGTTGGGCTGGAACCCGTACACCCTGTTCGATCCCGGGTTCCAGCTCTCGTTCGCCGCGGTGGTGGCGATCTTCGTGGCCGTCGGCCCGGTGACGCGACGCCTCGAGGGCTATCCCGTCCCACCCAAATTCGCGATGGCGACGGCCGTCTCTGCGGTCTGCAGTGTCGCGACGGCGCCGATCCTGTGGCTCCGGTTTCAGCAGGTGCCGCTGCTGGGCGTCGTCGCGAACGTTCTCGTCGAGCCCGTGATCGGCGTGCTGCTCGGTCTGGGGCTCGTGACGGCGCTCGTCGGTCTCGTGCTGCCCCAGTTCGCCCTTGCGCTCGCGAGCGCGAACGGCTGGGTGGCGGCGTACGTCGTCACGTGCGCGCGCGCCGTCGCGGCTGTCCCGTTCGCGCAGGCGACGGGCCCGGCTGCCGCCGCGGTCACTCTCGCCTTGCTTGTGGTCGCGGCATATGTCTGGCTTCGGTGGCTTCGGGAAGGCGGTTGAACCCGATGAAGTGATTCAGCGGCACTCTCTCGACGCCGGTGACCTGCGTGCGTAGCCTGTCGATCGATGGCGGACGAGCTCCAAACGGCCTATCTGATCGGCGGGAGCGACAGCCCCAAGGTCGAGCGGGCGGTCGCCCGGCTGCGCAGCCGATTCGAGGGACACGCCGTCGAGCTCCACCACGCCGAGACGATGTCGGGCGAGGACGCGGTCGCGGCATGCAACGCGATGGGCCTGTTCGGCGGCGGTTCACGCCTCGTGCTCATCGAAGGCGTCGAGATGTGGAAGGCACCCGACGTGAAGGCGCTCGCCGCCTATCTCGCGTCGCCTGCTCCAGGGACGACGCTCGCGCTCGTCGCGGGCGACTTGAAGAAGGACGCGCCGCTGGCGAAGGCCGTCGCGGGTCGCGGCACCGTCCTCCTCTGGGACGTGATGGCGCGCAAGATCCCGCAGTGGATCGCCGAGCAGTTCACCGTGCACGGCACCCGGGCCGAGCCCGAGGCCTGCCGGTTGCTGACGGAGCTCGTCGGGAGCGACCTGCACGAGCTCGCAGGCGAGGTCGACAAGCTCGCCACGTGGGCGGGTGGGGAGGTCGTCACCTCCGCCGACGTCGAGGCTCTCGTCACGCCGCGGGCCGAATCGCCGCCGTGGGCGCTGACCGACGCGTGGGGCGCACGCGACGTCGGAGGGGTCCTGCGGGCCGCCGAGCGGATGCTCGACCGGACCGGCGACCCGGTGTCGCGCACGCTGCCCAGGCTGGTCGGCGGCCTGACGAAGCACGTGCGGAATGCCCGCGCCGCCCAGCGGCTCGAAGAGCAGGGACTGAGCGCAGGCGAGGCCGCGACCCGGCTCGGGATGAAGCCGTACCCGGCACAGAAGCTCTACGCACAGGTGCGGAACTTCAGTCCGGCCGAGCTCGACGGCGCGCTCGTACGGCTGGCCGATCTCGACCATGCGCTCAAGGGCGGCTCACGGGTTGCGCCGGAGCTCGAGCTCGAGCGGGCGCTCGTCGAGATCACCGCTGCTCGCGGCTAGAGCCGCAGCGAGTTAGGCGTCGCGGTCGGAAGCCAGGCGGGCAACCTGGGACTTCTTCCGTGCGCCTGCGTTCCGGTGCAGAGCGCCGCGGGCCACCGCCCGGTCGATCAGCTGCTCGAGGCTGCGGCGCTCGGTCGCGATCGCCGAGGTGTCGCCGTCCGAGACCGCCGTCGAGAGGCGCTTCGTCAGCGTCTTGATGGTGGAGCGGTAGTGCAGGTTCTCGAGCCGCTCTTCGGCGGCGATCCGCACCCGCTTCTTCTGCTGTCTGATGTTCGGCATACGCGAAAAAACGCCCGCACTCGGCGGGGGCGGCAAGGGTAGCAGAGGCGCGCCGTATGCTGGCTCGATGGACGACGCCGCCCGCCAGACCGAGCGCGACGCGCGGCTGCAGGCACGGAACGAGCGGCGCCGCAAACAGGGCAAGCCGGCCTGGGAGCCCGTCCGGTTCGACGACTGGCGCAAGGCTTCGACGGACACCGCCGTGCGGCCGATGCTCGAGCCCGTGATGCCCCGAGCGCAGCGCAGGCGGCTGGCACGGTCGACGCTGATCTTCGGGCTCGCGACAGGGCTCTCGCGCATCCTCGGCCTCGTCCGCGAGATGGTGGCGGCCTACTACTTCGGCGCCGCCGGACGGATCAACGCCTTCACCGTCGCGTTCCAGGTGCCGAACCTCATCCGCGCGCTTCTCGCCGACGCGGCGCTCTCGTCGGCGTTCGTCCCCGTCTTCAGCGACCTGCTGGAGCGGGGTGAGCGTAAGCGCGCGTGGCGCGTGGCTTCGAGCCTCTTCTGGCTGATGCTGCTCGGCCTGACGGCACTGACGGCGGTCTTCGTGCTCGTCGCGCCGTGGGTGATCGGCCTGTTCGGCAACCCCGGGAACGATTCCGAGCTTGCGGTCGGGCTGTCTCGCGTGCTCTTCCCGATCGTGACCCTGCTCGGCGTGTCCGGGATCATCGTCGGGATCCTCAACAGCTACGACCACTTCACCGTGCCGGCGATCTCGCCGGTCTTTTGGAACATCGCGATCATCGTCGGGCTCGTCATCGGCGTCCCGAAGGCGAACGGGGTGAACGCGGAGCTCTACGTCTACGCGGGGTCGATTCTCGTCGCGACGGTGATCCAGGTGCTTCTGCCGGTGCCGTGGCTGCGCGGGCTCGAGCGTGGAGAAGAGCGCCTCCGCATCGTGTTGGACTGGCGCGACCCCGCAGTCCTCCAGGTGCTGAAGCTGATGATTCCGGTCACCCTCGGCCTCGGCCTCATCAACATCAACGCCGTGATCGACACGTTCTTCGCCGCGCGGTTCATCGATCCGCTGCTCGCACCGACCGCGATCCAGAAGGCGTTCCTCGTCTACATGCTGCCCCAGGGGATGTTCTCCGTTGCGATCGCGACCGTCCTCTTTCCGACGCTCTCGCGATACGCGTCGCGGGGCGACATGCGTGGGTTCGCCGAAGCCGTCTCGAACGGCATCCGCCAGATCGCGTTCCTGCTCGCCCCGGCCGCGATCGTGAGTGCCGTGCTGGCCGAGCCGATCATCCGCATCCTCTTCCAGCGCGGCCACTGGCACGCCCCGCAGACGCCGGTCGTCGCCGGTGCGCTCGCCGCGTTCAGCGCGGGCCTCGTCTTCAACGGCGCGATGCTGATGCTCAACCGCGCGTTCTTCAGCCTGCAGTCGAACTGGATCCCCACCTGGGTCGCGCTGGGGAACCTCGTGCTGAACGTGATCCTCGACTTCGCCTTCTACCGGTTCGGCACGTGGGGCATCCCACTCGCGACCGCTGTCTGCAACATCGTGAGCACGTTCGTCCTCTTCATCCTGCTGCGCAGACGGGTGGGGCGGCTCGACGGCCGGGCGATCTCCGCGTCGGTCGGGAAGATCCTCATCGCCTCGGCCCTCGTCGCGCCGGTCGCGTACGGCCTCTGGCGGCCGCTCGACTCGACACTCGGCCAATCGTTCCCGGCTCAAGTGCTCTCGCTCGGCGTTGCGCTCGCAGGGTCACTCGGCGTCTACTACGTCGCCTGCCGCGCGCTCCGGGTACGCGAGTTGCAGGCGCTACTCTCACTGCGCGGGCGCACGGGGGACGCCCCATAGGCCATGGACCAGGAACACATCCGCAACTTCTCGATCATTGCGCACATCGACCACGGCAAGTCGACGCTCGCCGATCGCATCCTCCAGCTCACGGAGACGGTATCCGCGCGCGAGATGCGCGACCAGCTGCTCGATTCGATGGATCTCGAGCGCGAGCGTGGAATCACGATCAAGGCGCAGGCCGTGCGCGTCTCCTGGAAGGGCCATCAGCTCAACCTGATCGACACGCCCGGTCATGTCGACTTCACCTACGAGGTGTCGCGCAGCCTGCAGGCGTGCGAAGGCGCTCTGCTCGTCGTCGACGCCGCCCAGGGCATCGAGGCGCAGACCCTCGCGAACGCCTACCTCGCGATCGAGAACAACCTCGAGATCGTCCCCGTCGTCAACAAGATCGACCTGCCGGCAGCGGATCCCGATGGAGCCTCCGTCGAGGTCGCCGACCTGATCGGAGACGACGCCGAGAACGTCCTCCGGATCTCCGCCAAGACGGGCCAGGGCGTCGACGCCGTGCTCGACGCGATCGTCGCTCGCATCAGGCCGCCCGCCGGCGACCCGGACGCGCCTCCGCGCGCTCTCATCTTCGACTCGTCCTACGACCAGTACCGCGGCGTCGTGGCGTTCGTCCGTGTCGTCGACGGTGTGTTCCACCCGCGCGAGCACCTGCGCGCAATGGCGCTCGGCACACGTTTCGAGGCGCAGGAGATCGGGTTCATGTCGCCCGCGATGCGGCCGGTCGACGAATTGCGCGCAGGCGAAGTCGGGTACGTGGTCACCGGCCTGAAGGACGTCTCCGAGCTGCGCGTCGGCGACACCCTGACGGCGGAGCGGGGAGGCGCATCCTCGCCGCTCCCCGGTTACAAGGACGTCAAGCCGATGGTCTTCGCGGGACTCTTCCCGACCGACTCGGACGCCTATCCCGAGCTCCGAGACGCGCTCGAGAAGCTGAAGCTCAGCGACGCCGCCCTCTTCTACGAGCCCGAGACCTCGCAAGCGCTCGGCTTCGGCTTCCGCTGCGGCTTCCTCGGGTTGCTGCACATGGAGATCGTCCGAGAGCGGCTCGAGCGTGAGTTCGATCTCGACCTGCTCGTGACCGCACCCAACGTCGCGTACCGCGTGCGCGGGCTGAACGACGCGGAGTGGGTCGAGGTGCACACGCCGTCGGATCTCCCCGACGCCTTCGAGGAGGTCGAGGAGCCCTACATCAAGGCGTCGATCATCGTCCCGAAGGAGTTCGTCGGCGCGGTGATGGAGCTGAACAACGACCGGCGCGGCAGCTTCGACCACCTGGAGTACCTCTCGCCCGAGCGTGTGCATCTGACCTACGAGCTGCCGCTGGCCGAGATCGTGCTCGACTACTACGACCAGCTCAAGTCGCGCACGCGCGGGTACGCGAGCTTCGACTACGACGTCTCCGGCTTCCGGCCCGGCGACCTCGCGCGCGTCGACATCCTCGTCGGCGGTGAGCCCGTCGACGCGCTTTCGCTGATCGTGCATCGCGAGTTCGCGTACGAACGCGGCCGGAGCCTCGTCGACAAGCTGCGCGAGGAGATTCCGCGGCAGATGTTCGACGTCGCGATCCAGGCGGCGATCGGCGCGCGGATCATCGCCCGCGAGACGGTCAAAGCGCGGCGCAAGGACGTGCTCGCCAAGTGCTACGGCGGCGACGTCTCGCGCAAGCGCAAGCTGCTCGAGAAGCAGAAGGCCGGCAAGAAGCGGATGAAGCAGGTGGGCGGGGTCGAGGTGCCGCAGGAAGCCTTCCTCGCCGTGCTCAACCTCAACGAGACGGCGAAGAAGTAGCGGTCGCGCTCGAGCGATGGCCGCGCGTCACCTCTACGTCCACCTCCCGTTCTGCTCTTCCCGCTGCGGCTACTGCGACTTCGTCACCGTCGTCGGCCGCGACGACGAGCACGACGCCTACGTCGAAGCGCTCCTGACGGAGCTCGGCCTCGAACGCCGGTTGCTCGACGAGCGGCCCGAGACGGTGTATCTCGGCGGCGGCACACCGACGTTCACGCAGCCTGCCGCGCTCGAGCGCCTGCTCGTCGCACTCCCGCCGTGCGACGAGCTGACGGTCGAGGCGAATCCGGAGACCTTGACCGCCGACCTTGCTGCACTGCTTCGGCGGTGCGGGGTCGACCGCGTCTCGCTCGGCGCTCAGTCGTTCCAGCCGCAGCTGCTCGAGATGCTCGACCGGGCGGCCCAGCCGGCCGACGTCCGACGCGCGTTCCGCCTGTTGCGCGACGCCGGCTTCACCAACATCTCGCTCGACCTCATCTACGGCATTCCAGGGCAGAGCGCCGACGACCTCGCTCGCGATCTCGATGAGGCACTCGCGCTCGTCCCGGAGCACATCTCTGCCTACGAGCTCGAGGCCAAGCCCGGGACACGGTTCACGCACGCTCATGGCGCCGAGCTCGAGCGGCAGGCGGAGCGCATGGAGACGTACTTCGAAGCCGTGGTCGCGACGCTGACCGGTGCGGGGTTCCGCTGGTACGAGACCGCCAACTTCTGCCGAGCCGGCGCCGACGACCTGCGCTGCCGGCACAACCTCGGTTACTGGCTTGGACACGATTACCTCGGTCTCGGCGTCGGTGCAGTGAGCACGCTCGCCGGCCGGCGGATCCGGAACCTTCCGTCGCTCGGCCGCTACCTCGGCGCCCTGCGTCAGGGGCGGCGGCCGCCGCGCGAGATCGAGGTGCTGACGCCGGACGTCCGTCTCACAGAGCGGGTCATGCTCGGTCTCCGGCTCGACCAGCCGCTCGAGCTGGCCGGGCTCGAAGGGGTGCTCGACGACGACGAGCTCGAGCGCCTCGACGCGGGCGGGCTCGTCCAGCGCGAGCCCGGCACACTCGCCCTGACGGAGCGGGGACGGTTTCTCGGCGGCGGTGTGACGGCCCGCCTGCTCGTCTGACCCGGCCGTACCATGGTGGGATGGCGGTTCCGCTCTCACAGCGGCAGGGCGACATCCTGCGGCGCGTCGTCGAGGAATACGTGGCGACCGGACAGCCGGTCGGCTCGAAGACCCTCGTCGAGCGGGCCGGCCTGGGCGTCTCGCCCTCGACCGTGCGGACGGAGCTCTCCGAACTCGAGCGGCTGGGCCTGCTGACCCACCCGCACACGTCGGCCGGCCGCGTGCCGACCGAGGCCGGCTACCGGCTCTACGTCGACCACCTGCTCTCGGCGCCGGAGCCGCGGCCCGCCGCCTTCACGCTCGACCTCTCGCTCGCACGGGCCGAGGTCGAGGAGGCCCTGAGCGCGACGACGGAGATGCTCTCGCAGGTGACCCGGCTGCTTGCCGTCGTCTCGGCTCCCGCACACGAGGTTGCGTCGGTGCGCCACGTCGAGGTGCTCCTGCTGCAGCCGAGCATCGTGATGGTGGTCGTGATCACGTCGACCGGCGGTGTTTCGAAGCTGCGCTACACGTTTGCCGAGCCGCTCGACCCGGGCCTCGTCGTCTGGGCGTCCGAGTACCTCAACGAGCGGCTTGTTGGACTGCGGATCGGCTCCCGTGCGGCCAGGCTCGCGTTCGACGAGCCGGGTCTCGGCGCGCGAGAGCGGGCATTCCTGATCGTCATCCGCGCCGCGTTCGACCAGTCGCCCGACGAAGAGCGCCGGCTGTACGTCGGCGGCACCGCCGGGCTGCTCGACGAGATGCGAACGGAGGAGATCGGCGCGTACCGAAGCCTGCTCGAGGCGCTCGAGAAGCGGGCTGCGCTGCTCGACGTGCTCGCCCAGCGGCTCGACCCCCGCCGGACGTTCGCGCGCGTCGGGGAGGAGCTCGAACAGCCTGGGCTCCGCGACCTGGCGCTCGTCGGCGCGACGTACGGGCTCGCCCATCAGACCCTCGGCGTGGTCAGCCTGCTCGGCCCGCTCCGCATGGACTACGAGAAGGCGCTCCGCACCGTGCGCGGGGCGGCGAACGAGCTGTCGCGCTTCGTCGAAGAGGTCTACGGCGACGACTGATGTCGACCGAGCGCGACTACTACGAGCTGCTCGGCGTCGCGCGCAACGCCGACGACGTGACGATCAAGAAGGCGTTCCGGCGCCTGGCGCGCCAGTTGCATCCCGACGTCTCGACCGAGCCCGATGCCGAGCAGCGCTTTCGCGAGGTGACCGAGGCCTACGAGGTCCTGGCGAGCTCCGAGACGCGCGCGCTGTACGACCGCTACGGGCACGCCGGGCTCCGTTCGGGCGGTTTCCGGCCGACGCAGTTCGACGTCGGCGGGCTCGCGGACATCTTCTCGGCGTTCTTCGGCGAGGACGTGTTCTCGGCGGGGGCCCGCCGCCGGGGCGCCGATGTCGGCGCGACCGTCGAGATCGAGCTGGCCGAAGCGGCCCGGGGCGTCACGGTGACCGTGCCGTTCGAGGTCGCCGTTCCCTGCGCGGCCTGCGGCGGCGATGGGATCGAGCCCGGGACGACCCCGGTTCGGTGCACCCGCTGCGAGGGCACGGGTCGGCTCCAGCACGTCACCCGCAGCGTGCTCGGGCAGTTCGTCCGGACCCAGGCCTGTCCGCAGTGCGCCGGCCGCGGCGTCGTGATCGAGCACCCGTGCCAGACCTGCGAGGGAGCCGGGCTCGTCGTCGACAGTCGCGAGCGCGAGGTCGAGGTGCCAGCGGGCATCCACGACGACCAGAGGATTCGGCTCTCGGGTGAGGGCCACGCCGGTGAGTCGGGCGGCCGCGCGGGTGACGTGTACGTCCGGGTTCGGGTCAAGCCCGATCCGCGGTTCGTGCGCGAGGGCAACGACATCTACACGCAGGTCGACGTCACGATCGTCGAGGCGGCGATCGGCGCGACCCACACGATCGAGACGCTCGACGGGCCGATCGAGCTCGAGCTCCAGCCCGGCACGCAGCCGGGCGACGTGAAGGTGTTGCGCGGGAAGGGGATGCCTGTTCTGCAGGGATTCGGGCGCGGCGACCAGCGTGTGCTCGTGAACGTCACCGTGCCGATGAGGCTCAGCGACGATCAGCGGCGCTTGCTGCTCGAGTTCGAGGCTGCGAGCGACGCCGACACCTACCGGCACGACGAGAGCTTCTTCGAGAAGCTTCGGAGCGCGTTCCGCTGACCGGGCTTCGGCGGGTCTCGGTGCAGATCGGCCACGATCGCGCCGAGGAGGCCCGCGCGACGATGATCGCGCTTTTCCCCGAAGGCTTCGAGGAGGTCGATCGCGCGACGGGAGTCGAGCTCGCCGCGTATACGGACGCGGCCGGTGAGGAACGCATCTGGCACGTCTTCTCCGGCGCCCAGGCGTCCGACGTCGAGGCCGGCTGGGAGGACCGCTGGCGCACCTTCCACCGTCCGGTGCGCGTCGGCTGTCTGTGGGTCGGGCCGCCGTGGGAGGCGCCGCCCGCCGACCTGCTCGCCGTCGTGATCGACCCGGGCCGCGCATTCGGGACCGGGGCACATCCGACGACGCAGCTCTGCCTCGAGCTGCTGCAGGAGCTTCCCGTCGGGTCGCTGCTCGACGTCGGCTGCGGATCCGGCGTTCTGTCCGCGGCGGCCGCGCTGCTCGGCCATGCGCCTGTGCTCGGCGTGGACGTCGAGGTTGCGTCGGTCGAGGCGACGCGCGAGAACGCAGCGAGGAATGGGGTCGAGGTCGAGGCGCGTCTCGTCGAGCCCGGTCAGCGGCTCCCGGGCGCCGACGCGGCGGTTGCGAACATCTCGATCGATGCGGTGAATGCGCTCTCGGCGCAGCTCGCCGTCGGGCTGCTGGTCACGTCCGGCTATCTCGCATCCGAGCGGCCGGTCCTGCCCGGATCCACCCGTGAGGCGCGTCGTGAGCACGGCGGCTGGGCCGCCGACCTGCATCGTTTCGCATAGGTCTCGTACCATCACGGTGTGACGACGTTTCGCGTCGACTTCCTGGGCTGCAAGGTCTCGCACGCCGACGCGCACGAGGTTCGCGAAGCGCTCCTCGGCGACGGTCACCACGAACGGGACGACGCGCGTGCCGACGTGGCGGTGATCAGCACGTGCTGCGTGACGAACGAAGCGCTCGCCAAGTCTCGGAAGGCCGCCGCGCGTGCCGCGCGGACGCATCGCCGCGTCTACGTCACGGGGTGCGGCGCGAATCTCGAAGGCGACTCGTTCGGCGGCCTGCCCGGCAACGTGGTCGTCGTGGGCAAGCGCAGCGAGGAGACTGCGCGCTTCGTCGCTGGCGACGTCGGGGCGATCGGCTGCCTCCACGCCGAGGCGCGCTTCGATCGTGTGCGCGCGTTCGTGAAGATCCAGGACGGCTGTTCGTTCGCGTGCAACTTCTGCGTCATTCCGCTCGTACGCGGTGCGTCGCGAAGCCGCAGTGCGGAGGCGGTGCTCGGTGAGATCCGCCGTCGCGTCGCTCAGGGTCACCGCGAGGTCGTGCTCACGGGCATCAACCTCGGCTGCTTCCGAGATCGCAGCGCCGGCTTCGACCTGCCCCGGCTCGTCCGCGCAGCGGGCGCCACGCCGGGGCTCGAGCGCCTGCGCCTCAGTTCGATCGAGATCAACCACGTCTCGCCGGCGCTCGTCGCCGCGTTGCGTGAGACACCGACCATCAGCCGTCACCTGCACGTCCCGCTCCAGTCCGGCGACGACGCGGTACTGCGCGCGATGGGCCGGCGCTATTCGACCGCCACGTATCTGCGCAGGCTGGCGCCGCTCGCTGCGGAGTTCAACCTCACGACCGACGTGATCGTCGGCTTCCCGACCGAGGACGACGCCGCCTTCGAGCAGACGTTGCGAACGGTCGAGGCGGCAGGTCTGACCAAGGTGCATGTCTTCCCGTATTCGCCGCGACCGGGGACCGTCACCGCCCGTGAGGATCTCGTGCCGCCTGCGGTCAAGAAGCAACGTGGCGCGTGGCTTCGGTCGCTATCGCACGAGCTGTGCCTGCGACGGTGGCAGGCGAAGGTCGGGGCCGTCGACACCGTGCTCGTCGACCGGCCCGGGCGAGGCTACGGCGACGACTACACGCCGTGGCTCGTCGATGCGCCGGTGGGTCGGCTCGTCGAGGTGCGGGGCGCGCATGTGACCGCGGAGGGTGTCGTTGCCGAAGCAGCGTGACGATTGCCTGTTCTGCAGCATCGCCCGTCAGGGCGCTTACGTGCATCGCGCCAACGGGTTTGTCGCGATCAACGACATCAACCCTCAGGCGCCCGTCCACGTCCTCGTTTTGCCCGAGCATCACGTCGACACATTTCGCGATGTGTCCGAGTTCGGGGCGCGGGAATCGAAGCGGATGCTGGAGTTCGTCGCCGAAACGGCCGAGCTGGTGGGGCTGACCGACTACCGGGTCATCGTCAATGTCGGTGCAAGCGCCGGCCAGACGGTGTTTCATCTGCACTGGCACATCCTTGGAGGCGGGCCGGCGTCCGCCGTGGAAGTGCCGGCAGCGGTCGCGACCGCGGAGGTTCCGGATGAGCTTGATCGGTGAGCTTGAGCAGGAGGTGAGGGAAGCGATGCTCGCGCGCGACGGCGCGCGGCGAGACGCCTTGCGCCTGATCGTGTCGAGCCTCAAGTCCGCCGAGAAGGATTTGCAGCGGCCGCTGTCCGACGAGGAAGAGCTCCAGGTCCTCCAGCGGGAGCGGAAGAAGCGGCAGGAGGCGGCGCAGGCGTTTCGCGACGCCGGCCGCGAGGAGCAGGCAGCGGGTGAGGAGGCAGAGCTTGCGATCCTCGAGGAGTTCATGCCGGAGCCGCTCTCCGAGGACGAGCTCGAGCGCATCGTCGACGACGCGATCGCCGAGAACAAGGCGACGAACATGCGCGACATGGGCCGCGTGATGGCCGACGTGATGCCGCAGATCGCGGGACGCGCCGACGGCTCTGCCGTCAGCCAGCTCGTCCGCGAGAAGCTCGCGTGATCCAACCGGTCGACCTCGGAATCTGCCGCGGCTACGAGTACGAGGGGGATCCGAGGCGCACGGCGCTCGTGCTCCCCGGCGCGATGCTCGCCGGCATGCCGGTCAACGCCTTCGCGATCGACGCCGTCTGGAACAAGGGTTGGCGGGCCGTGCTCGTCTGGGACGAGTTCCTCGACCGGTCTCAGGACGATGTCGCGTGGGTCCGGGCGAGGTTCGACGCCGCGGCGGCATATGCGCACGAGGCGAGCGACCCGGTCGTGATCGGCAAGTCGCTCTCGACGCTCGCAGCCGGGGCTGCGGCGGAGCGAAGCCTGCGAGCGGTCTGGCTCACCCCGCTGCTCCACGACGACCGGTGTGTGGAGATGATCCGCCGCCGCACCGCGCCTGCGCTGCTCGTCGGCGGTACGGCCGACTCCAGCTGGGACGGCGCCCTCGCCCGAGAGCTCTCCGACGACGTGCTCGAGCTCGACGGCGCCGATCATGGGCTCGCCCGGATCGAGCATCTGCCGCCGATCGTCGATGCGATCGGGGCTTTCATCGGAATGCGCTAGCGAGGTCGGCGGACGACCGCGCCCCCAGACGCGGCCGTCGCCTTCCTCCGAGGTCAGCCCGCCAGTGTCGGCGTGCCCCTCGTTCCTCCGCGGAGCAGGACGATTCCTCCGACCAGGGTGAGCGCGAGCCCCAGCCCGACGACGACTCCGATCGAGGCGTCCGTCCAGTTGAACGAGCCGCTGCTCGAGCCCGCGACGACGGTCGCCACTCCGACCGGCCGCGTGAACGGCAGTTCGTTCTTCGGTTCGCCATGGGGCACCTGCGTCAACGTCTGGTGCCGGACGACTACCGTCGGCGCACGATCGCTTGCCGACCTCGTGAACGGCGGCTCGTTCTTCGGTTCTCCGCCCGCGAGAGCGGGAGCCGCCGAGACGGCGAGGGTGATTCCGATGGTGAGCGCTGCGATGACGTGCTTGCTGGTCACCGTGTTCCTCCTTCGTCAGGCCGCGACGCGGCCGGTACCGAGAACCGTCGAGGGAGGCGGTAAACAGCGGCCTGCACGGGGTTGCAGCGCGGTAAATCGCCTGGTTGCAGGCGCCTTTTCGGCGCGTTAGCGTTGCTCCCAGTGGATCTTCGGCTGCTGGGGCCGCTGCAAGCGTTTGAGAACGGCCGCGCGGTCAGTGTAGGTCGCGGCCGTGAGAGCGCGCTCCTTGCGCTGCTCGCGATCCACGCGAACGAGGCGCTGGCGACCGACCGCATCGTCGACGAGCTGTGGGGGGAGAGTGCCCCGGAGAACGCGACCAAGAGCGTGCAGATCTATGTCTCGCGTCTCCGGAAGTCGCTCGGGAACGAACGCATCGAGACGACCGCCGGCGGCTATCTGCTCCGACTCGGCGCGGACGAACTCGACTCGGCTCGCTTCGAGCATCTCGCAACCACGGGCCGCAGACAGGTCGAAGGAGGGGACGTCGCGGTGGGAGAACGAACCCTGTCGGAGGCGCTCGACCTCTGGCAGGGCGACGCGCTCAGTGATTTCCGTTTCGCGTCGTTCGCACAGGACGAGATCCGCCGGCTGGAAGAGGTCCGCGCGAACGCCGTTGCTGACCGCGTGGACGCCGAGCTTGCGATCGGGCACGAAGACGCAGCAGTCCCGGTGTTGCGGAAGCTGATCGCCTCACAGCCGCTCTGGGAACGCCCACGCAGCCAGCTGATGCTCGCGCTCTATCGGTCCGGCCGTCAGGCGGAGGCTCTCGAGCTCTACCGCGAGACCCGGGCGCTCTTCGACGAGGAGCTTGCGCTGGAGCCGAGCCCGGCGCTGCAGGATCTCGAACGGCGCATCCTGAACCAAGACCCGGAGTTGGGAAGCGTCTCTCGGCTCCCAGCCCGGCGGACCGACTCACGCAGAGGAGCGCTGCTCGTCGCCGCCGGCGGCGTGTTGATCGCCGCGGCAGCGGCCGCAGCAGTCGCCGTCGTCGCGACGCGGGGTGAGTCGGGCGCCGCGCTGACGTCGATTGCGTCGAACTCACTCGGCGCGATCGACCCGTCGAGCGACCGTCTCGTCGGGCAGGTGGCGCTCGGTAGCAGTCCGACCGCGGTCGGAGTCGGGTCGCGCTCCGTCTGGGTCGCCGACGCGAACCGGCAGCAGTTGATCGCCGTCGATCCCGACCGCCTCCGCGTTCAGCGGACGGTGCCTCTGGCCTCTATTCCGACCGATCTCGTCGTCGGGCCCACCGCTGTCTGGACGACGAATCCCCTCGGCGCGGCGTCGGGAACCGTCAGCCGGGTCGACGAACGCACGGGTGACACCAGGGACGTGACCATCAGGGGCGCAGACGTAGCCGATCTCTTCGCCCCGTCCACGCCGAACGCGCTTGCACTGGACGACGGCGGCGGGACGTGGACGAACACTGTGCACGGACAGCTCGTCCGCATCCAGCGCGGTCAGGTGCGCGACTTCGACATCGGCCGCGGCCACTCGATCGACGGGATCGCCTTCGGCGCCGGTTCGATCTGGATCGCAAGCAGCGTCGACGACACGGTCATCCGAGTCGATCCGCAGACCGGGCGCGTGATCAAGACGATCAGCATCTCGACGCAACGTGGCCCTGTCGCCGGGCCCGCGGCGTTGGCCTGGGGCAACGGGAGCATCTGGGTTGCCGATGCGCTCGCGGATCGAGTCAGCCGGATCGACCCGGCGACGAACACGGTCGCCGGGTCGGTAGCTGTGGGCACCCGTCCGACTGCAGTCGCCGTAGGCGCGGGAGGCGTCTGGTCGCTGAACGCCGGCGACGGATCGGTCTCGCACATCGACCCCTCGACAAGACGTGTCGTTGCGACGATTCCGGTCGCGCGCGTCGTGACGGGGCTGGCAGCAGGGGCGCATCGTGTCTGGGTGACCGTGGCGGGTGGAAACGCCCCTCGGTCACCAACGCCTCCGGCCACACAGGTCCGGCCGCTCGTCACCGGTAGCTGTCAGCCGATGGAGAGCGGCGGGAAGTCGCCCGACGTTCTGATCGTCTCCGATCTCCCGACTTTCGACAACGGCGGCGAAGTCAACGCCGAGATCGTCGACATGCGGACGGCGATTCGCGCCGTACTGAAGCAGCGAAAGTTCCGCGCAGGGAGCTACCGGGTCGGTTACCAGGCCTGTACCGATTCCAGCCCGGGTGGAAGCCCAGATCCCCCTCTCTGCGCTTCGAACGCGCGGGCATTCGAGAGGGACGTGAGTGTCATTGGGGTGGTCGGCGCGTACCAATCGATCTGCTCCGGAATCGAGCTTCCCATCCTCGGCACAAGCGCCGCAGGCCCGGTCGCCATGATTAGCCCGTCCAACACGTACGTCGGACTGACCCACGGCGGGCCGCAGACCGGACCCGACGAGCCCGATCGGTATTTCCCGACCGGAGTGCGCAACTACGTCCGCTTGACCGCGCCGGACGACGCGCAGGGCGCGGCTCTGGCCGAGCTCGCCCACCAGCTTCGCCGTCACCGCATCTACTTGCTCGATGACGGCGATTCGACCAGCGTGGCGATGGCCACATACGTCTCGCGGGCCGCGCGGCGGCTGGGCGTCGGAGTGGTGGGCGCCGGACACTGGAAGGCGAACGGCCCGTACCGGACGCTCGCCCGCACCATTCGCGCAAGGCAAGCCGACGCGGTCGTGCTCACGGGCTGTGTGTGCACGAACGGCGCCGAGCTCGTCACCGACCTTCGCAGGGGGTTGGGCGCCCGTGTTGCATTCCTGGCTTCCGACAACTTCACCTGTGCGTGTGACATGTCGGGGATCGGAGCGCCGAAGGCGGGTTACGGCATGTACATCAGCGGCGCCGGTGCCACCGCGGCCGGTCTCTCGCCCGCGGGGCGGCGGTTCCTCCGCCGTGTCTTCACGGGGAGGCCACTCGAGGACATCTCCGTGTTCGTCGTGACAGCCGCCGCGGCGACGGAGGCGCTGCTCCGCGCCGTCGCGAGCTCCGACGGGTCTCGCGCGTCGGTGGTCGAGGAGCTGACCCACCAGCGCGTCGTCGGGACGCCGATGGGAAGCGTCTTGTTCGACGCGAACGGCGACCCCGGCCGTGCGCTGTTCACCATCTATCGCATCTCACCCAGGGCGCCGCCGACGCCGCACCTGGCGACCCAGGGCCTCGTCGTCGACCGAACGATTGAGGCCGACCCGGGCCTGACGGCGCCCTGAGCCGACGAGTGAGCACGCCGCATGTGCGGCCTACACTGCGCATGATGCAACAGACACTCGATGTCTCGAATGCGGTCGCTGCCGAGCTGGCCGGGATCTCCGACGGTGTGCTCGACGCTCTCCGTGAGCGCATGGACTGCACCGTGCGGCTGCGCGGCAACCAGCTCACCCTCGAGGGCGACGAGCAGCAGGTCTCGGACGCCCGAGCCGTGATCGACGAGCTCGTGGAGCTGGTCGAGGGCGGGCACCAGATCGGATCGCACACCGTCGACGCCGTGCTGGGGACCCTCGAGGCGGGGGCGGACGTGCGCGACGTCTTCGATGCGGTCGTCTGGCGGCACCGCGGCAAGAAGATCGCGCCGAAGACCCTCATCCAGAAGCAGTACGTCGATTCGATCCGGCGTACGACCGTGACGTTCGGGATCGGGCCGGCGGGAACGGGGAAGACGTACCTGGCGATGGCGCTCGCAGTCGCAGCCCTGCACGAGCGGGAGGTGGCGCGCATCATCCTCACACGTCCGGCCGTGGAAGCTGGCGAGCGGCTCGGCTTCCTGCCGGGCGACCTGATGGCGAAGGTCGATCCCTATCTACGTCCGCTCTTCGACGCGCTCTACGACATGCTCGACCCCGACAAGGCGCTCAGCTTGATCGACCGAGGGACGATCGAGGTCGCGCCGCTCGCGTTCATGCGCGGGCGGACGCTGAACGACAGCTTCATCATCCTCGACGAGGCCCAGAACACCTCGCCCGAGCAGATGCAGATGTTCCTGACCCGGCTCGGGTTCGGCTCGAAGGTCGTCGTCACCGGCGACATCACGCAGATCGATCTCCCGCGCGAGCAGCGCTCCGGCCTCGTGCACGTTCGCGAAGTGCTCAACGGGATCGACGGCATCCGCTTCGTCGAGTTCGGGCACCGCGACGTCGTGCGCCACAAACTCGTCCAGAGGATCGTCGAGGCCTACAAGGAGCACACCGACGAGCGCAATCGATGATCTCGGTCGAGGTCGACAATCGAAGCGGCGTCGACGTCGACGAGTCTGGCGCAGTCGACCTGGCGGGCCGGGTCCTGCGAGCCGAAGGCGTGGCCGACGGCGAGCTCGGCATCGCGTTCGTCGACGAGGGAGAGATGCGGGCGTTGAAACGTGAGCATCTCGCGGTCGACGAGGTCACCGACGTGCTCTCGTTTCCGATCGACGGGCGGGAGCCGCTGCCGGAGGGCGTGCCGCGTGCGCTCGGCGACGTCGTCCTGTGCCCGCAGGTCGTGGGGGACGAGTGGCGTTGGCCGCTCGCGCACGGCCTGTTGCACCTCCTCGGCTACGACCACGGCGAGGAGATGGAGGCACGAGAAGAGGCCTTGCTCGGATGAGTACCCGTCGCACGCCGGGGATCTTCGAGTCGTTCAACTACGCGTTCGAGGGGATCATCCACGTGCTGCGCACGCAGCGGAATCTGCGGATCCACTTCGCCATCGCAGTCGCCGTGATCGTGTTCGCGCTGATCGTCAACGTGACGAAGCTCGAGTTGATCGCGCTGCTTATCTCGATCACCTTCGTCCTCATCTCCGAGATGCTGAACAGCGCGGTCGAGGCGGCAATCGACATCGCGACCACGTCGTTCGACCCGATGGCGAAGCTCGCGAAGGACGTCGCGGCCGGTGCGGTGCTGATCGCGTCGACCAACGCGGTCGCGGTCGGCTATCTCGTGTTCGCCGGCAAGGTCGCCGACCGGTCTGCGCACTTGCTCGACCGGTTGCGCCAGGCGCCGGCGGAGCTCACGCTTGTCGCCCTCGTGCTGACCGTGATCGGCGTGATCGCGACGAAGGCCTACACGGGGAGAGGAACGCCGCTCCGTGGGGGCGTCCCGTCGGGGCATGCCGCCGTCGCGTTCGCGGGCTGGATGGCGGCCACCTACGTCGCCGGCGCGGACCACCGTTTCCTCATCTCGTCGATCGCGCTGATCATGGCCCTCCTCGTCGCGCAGACTCGGATCGAGTCGGGTGTCCACTCGACGATCGAAGTGACGTACGGAGCCCTGTTCGGCGCGCTCTGCACGCTCATCATCTTCCAGGTGTTCTCGTGAGCGACCTCGTCGCCAAGGCTGAAGCCGTCTCGCGGAACGCGTACGCGACGTATTCGAACTACCTCGTCGGCGCCGTCGTGCGCACGAAGGACGGGCGCGAGTTCTCGGGTGTGAACGTCGAGAACGCGGCGTATCCGCTCGGCGTCTGCGCGGAGAAGACGGCGATCGGCGCCGCCGCGACGGCCG
This sequence comes from uncultured Thermoleophilia bacterium, assembly GCA_963708505.1. Lineage (GTDB taxonomy): Bacteria > Actinomycetota > Thermoleophilia > Gaiellales > Gaiellaceae > PALSA-600. Next base: position 387,211 of record CAVPST010000003.1, on the reverse strand, counting down.
GGTACAAGCCCGGCGACCTCGAGGCGATCGGCATCACGGCGTCACCGTGCGGCGGCTGCCGGCAGTGGCTCCACGAGTGGCGCATCGACGACGTCTCGTACCGGCGTGCCGACGGAACGATCGCGCAGATGTCGGCGGCCGATCTGCTGCCCGACACGTGGGAACTGCCCGAATGAAGTCGGGCTTCGTCGCCGTCGCGGGGCGGCCGAACGTCGGGAAGTCGACCCTCGTCAATGCGCTCACCGGCGAGAAGGTCGCGATCGTCTCGAACACGCCGCACACCACCCGTCAGCGGATCCGCGGCATCTATACGAACGACGAGGCGCAGCTCGTGCTCGTCGATCTACCCGGTTGGCAGAAGCCGATCGACCCGCTCACCGAGCGTATGCAGGAGCGCGTCGACGAGGCGATCACCGATGAGGACGTCGATGTCGCGCTCGTCGTGATCAGCGCGCGCGACCGGATCGGCGCCGGGGACAGGTTCGTCGGTCGACGTGTCTTCTCGCTCGATCTACCGGTCGTGATCGTCGTCAACAAGGTCGACAACCTGAAGCCGGGCCACATCGCATCGCAGATGAAACAGGCTGCAACGCTCGGCAACTTCCATGCGCTTCATCCGGTGAGCGCGAAGACGGGCGACGGAATCGACGAGCTGCGCGCCGACCTGATCTCGCTGCTCCCAGAAGGCCCGATGCTCTTCCCACCGGAGATGACGACGGACATGTCGACGGAGGTGCAGATCGCGGAGCTCGTCCGGGAGCAGGCTCTGCGGGTCGCCCGTGAGGAGCTGCCCCACGCGGTCACGGCCGAAGTCGTCGAGATCGAGGGCAAGCACGTGCACGTTCGGCTCTACACGGAGACGGAGAGCCAGAAGCAGATCCTGATCGGCAAAGGTGGACAGGTCGTTCGGGAGATCGGCCGCGGCGCCCGCCCGCACGTCGAAGCGCTGCTCGGCCATCAGGTCTACCTGCAGTTGCAGGTAAAAGCCGCCCCGAAGTGGCGTCGGAACCAGACCATGCTCGAACGGCTCGGCCTCTAAGCGCCGCGCCCGCCAACCCGGTGTCTGACACCGGACGTGTCCCCCGCGAGAACCCAGTAACGGAGCGCGGTCGGGGGACACCTGTGGATGCTTCGTCACGGTTTCGTTTCGGTGTCTGACACCGGACGGGTCGGAGAGCGGCTCGTCCACCCGGGCCGTGGCGGGCTCGGCTCATGGTGCGGAGCTACACTCGCCGCGTGGCTCAGGCTCCTGCTCTTCCGCGCGGATTCGAGCTTCCCCTCAAGCAGCGGCTGCCGCGCATCGGCTCCATCGACCAGGTCGCGGTCGAGGCCCGCGCCGGCGAGCTCGCGAAGCGAAGCATCAAGAAGGACGCGAAGGTCTGGGCGCTCGAGCTCGCTCTTCGCTGCTGCGACCTGACGACGCTCGAAGGGCAAGACACGCCCGGGAAGGTCGCCGCCCTCTGCTCGAAGGCCGTGCGCCCCGACCCGTCCGATCCGAGCATCCCGTCGGTCGCCGCGGTCTGCGTCTATCCGAATCTCGTCGCGACCGCGAAGGAGCGTCTGCATGGCAGCGGCGTGAAGGTCGCGAGCGTCGCGACGGCGTTCCCGTCGGGCCAGAGCGCACTCGACGTCAAGGTGCGCGACGTCGAGGAGGCGGTCGCAGCCGGCGCCGACGAGATCGACATGGTGATCGACCGCGGTGCGTTCCTCTCCGGGCGCTACGCGAAGGTGTACGACGAGATCGTGCGGGTCAAGGAAGCGTGCGGCGACGCCCACCTCAAGGTGATCCTCGAGGTGGCCGAGTTGGGGACGTACGACAACGTCCGCCGAGCCTCGCTGCTCGCGATGGCTGCAGGAGCCGACTTCATCAAGACGTCCACCGGCAAGCTGCCCGGCGCGGCGACGCTGCCCGTGCAACTCGTGATGCTCGAGGCGATTCGCGACGTGCACGAAGAGACCGGGCGCAAGATCGGGATGAAGCCGGCCGGCGGCATCCGAAGCGCCAAGAACGCGATCCAGTACCTCGTGCAGGTGCACGAGACGCTCGGCCCCGACTGGCTGACGCCCGACCTTTACCGGATCGGCGCCTCGAGCCTCGTCAACGACATCCTGATGCAGCTGCGCAAGGAGAAGACGGGCGCCTACCAGTCCAAGGACTACTTCACGAATGACTGACGTCGAGAAGCGGCAGGACCGCTCGCCCGTCCCCGCCGACTGGACGTACGCGCCCGCGCCCGAGTCCACCGACATCGTCACCCTCGAAGAGCGGTACGGGCTCTTCATCGGCGGCAAGTGGATCGACTCGGCGGAGCACTTCACGACGATCGCGCCACGCGACGAGGCGCCGCTGGCCGAGGTCGGCCAGGCGAGCGCAGCCGACGTCAAGACCGCCGTCGCAGCCGCGCGCGAGGCGTTCACGCCGTGGTCGAAGCTCCCCGGCTCGGAGCGCTCGAAGTACCTCTTCCGGATCGCCCGCATCCTCGCCGAGCGCTCGCGCGAGTTCGCGGTGCTGGAGAGCCTGAACGGCGGCAAGCCGATCAAGGAATCGCGCGACGTCGACCTGCCGCTCGCGGCCGCGCACTTCTTCTACTACGCCGGCTGGGCCGACAAGCTCGAGTACGCCTTCCCGAACCGCTCGCCGAAACCCGTCGGCGTGTGCGGGCAGATCATCCCGTGGAACTTCCCGCTGCTGATGCTCGCGTGGAAGATCGCTCCGGCGCTCGCGGCCGGCAACACCGTTGTCCTCAAGCCCGCGGAGACGACGCCGCTCACCGCGCTTCTCTTCTGCGACGTGCTCCGGCAGGCGGAACTGCCGCCGGGCGTTGTCAACATCATCACCGGCGACGGCTCGACCGGCGCCGCGCTCGTCGATGCCGAGATCGACAAGATCGCGTTCACCGGCTCGACCGAGGTCGGCAAGGCGATCCAGCGCCGCCTCGCGGGCACCGGCAAGAAGCTGACGCTCGAGCTCGGCGGCAAGGCCGCGAACATCGTCTTCGACGACGCCGCGGTCGACCAGGCGGTCGAAGGAATCGTGAACGGCATCTACTTCAACCAGGGTCACGTCTGCTGTGCGGGCTCGCGCCTGTTCGTTCAGGAGTCGATCTACGAACCGGTCGTCGAGAAGCTCAAGCGGCGGATGCAGACGCTGCGCGTCGGCGACCCACTCGACAAGAACACCGACGTCGGCGCGATCAACTCGCGGATGCAGCTCGAGAAGATCGAGGAGCTCGTGGCGGCCGGCAAGGCGGAGGGCGCCGAGATCTACCAGCCTCCGTGCCGCCTGCCCGAGAAGGGCTACTGGTTCGTCCCGACCGTCTTCACGAACGTCGCTCAGAGCTACCGCATCGCGCAGGAGGAGATCTTCGGCCCGGTTCTGTCCGTGCTGACGTTCCGCACGCCCGACGAAGCCGTCGAGAAGGCGAACAACACGCCGTACGGCCTCAGTGCCGGGATCTGGACGGAGAAGGGCTCGCGCATCCTCTGGATGGCCGAGCGCCTACGCGCGGGCGTCGTCTGGGCGAACACGTTCAACCGCTTCGATCCGACGAGCCCGTTCGGCGGCTACAAGGAGTCGGGCTTCGGCCGGGAGGGCGGCCTGCACGGCCTGGAGCCGTATCTGACGTTCGAATGAGCGACGCGCGCCTTCCGATCAAGAAGACGTACAAGCTCTACATCGGCGGCGCATTTCCGCGCAGCGAGTCGGGGCGAACCTACGAGGCGCAAGGCCAGAACGTCGCCCGTGCGTCGCGCAAGGACGCACGCGACGCGGTCGTCGCCGCCCGCTCAGCACAGGGAAAGTGGGCGTCGGCCACTGCATACAACCGCGGCCAAGTCCTCTATCGCATTGCCGAGATGATGGAGTCGCGCATTCCCGAGTTCGCAGCTCTCTGCTCGGGACAGGACGAGGTCGAGCGCTCGATCGATCGCTGGGTCTGGTACGCAGGCTTCTCCGACAAGCTCGCGCAGGTGCTCGGCTCGTCGAACCCGGTCGCGGGGCCGTACTTCAACTTCACGATCCCGGAGCCGACGGGTGTCGTCGCCGTCGTCGCTCCCGACGACCCGCCGCTCTTGGGCCTCGTCTCTCGCCTCGCACCTGCGTTGACCGGCGGCAACGCCGTCGTCGCGATCGCGTCGGAGGTTCAGCCGTTCGCCGCGATCGAACTGGCCGAGGCGCTCGCGACGAGCGACGTACCGGGAGGTGTCGTGAACCTGCTCACGGGCCAGCGGGCGGAGCTCGCGCCCTGGCTCGCAAGCCACATGGATGTGAACGCGATCGACCTGACCGGTGCCGACGGACTGCGGACGGATCTCGAGATCGCCGCGGCCGAGAACGTAAAGCGGGTCGTCGTCGGCAAGCCCGACGGACAGTCGCTGCACGACATCTCGTCGTTCCTCGAACTGAAGACCGTCTGGCACCCGATCGGCACATGAGCGCGTTCCACCAGCTGACCGACCTCGCACCGATCCGCATCTGGGACGGGGTCGTCGCCCGCGCCTTCGGCGGGCAGGAGGCGACGCTCGCGGCGATCGAGCTCGCTCCGGACGCCGTCGTGCCCGAACACGCCCACGTCAACGAGCAGATCGGGCTGCTGCTCTCGGGCTCGCTCACCTTCACGATCGCCGGCGAAGCCAAGGCGCTCCGGCCCGGCGCCGCGTGGGTGATCCCCGCGCACGCTCCGCACTCCGTCGTCGTCGGCTCCGAAGGCGCGCAGATCGTCGAGCTCTTCGCCCCGCCCCGCTTCGACTGGGCAGAGCTGGAACGGCTGGACGCGTCCTCGGACGCCGCCCGCCTCGGCCTCGGCTAGCGTAGGGAGCGGCACGTGCCAGGTTCGCGACGTCTCAGCCAACGGATCTCCGAAGGGGACGGCATTGCCGTCATCGCCTTCGTCGACGACGTGGGCGGCGCGCGAGACGCCGAGGCGCAGGGCGCGAAGGCGCTCGCGATCAACCGGGCGATTGCCGGGATTCGCGAGGCCACCACGCTGCCGCTGCTCTGGATTGGCGGTGGCGACCCGGTCGACGCGGATGCGATCTGCCTACGCCCCGAGGACGACCACACACACCAGCACCTGGAGTCCGTCGTCGATGTGCGCGACGAGGACGAGCTCGAGCTCGCGCTCGAGGAGCGCGACCCGGAGATCTTCCTGCTCGTCGCCGACGAGGACGAGAACGCAGCCGACCCACTCGACGCCGTGCTCGAGCTGCTGCCGGACGTGCCGGCGGGCAAGCTTGCGATTGCACGGGTCGACGTCGGCAGTCGCGACGAGGTGCTCGCGCTCGAGCGGGCGGGGATCGACGCAGTGCTCGTCACCGACGGGCAAATCGCCCATCTCGTCGGCGAACAGCCCGTCGACGTCTGACCGTTCGAAGCTACCATCGCCCCGTGAGAGCTCTCCTCGCGGCCGCACTCGCGCTGCTCGCCTGCGCGCTCCTGGCGAGCGGCTGCGGTGAGGCCAAGCAGGCTGCCGCCGCTGCGCCCGAGGTCAAGCCCAAGCCGACGTGCGCCTATCCCGCCGGCTGGCAGAAGCTCGCGAACCGGATCAAGGCCCCCGTCTACTGTCCCGGCTGGCTGCCCGACCCGCTCAAGGGCCAGATCGGCGGCACGTGGAACAACATCAACTCGGTCTCGCCGGACCGCAGCTACCTCGAGAGCTTCGTCTGGCAGGAGACCGGCGGTGGGGCCGCCGGCGGTGAGCTGCACGTCAACCTCCGTGCGTACCCGGGTCGCACGACCATCCCGACCTGCCGCACCGGCGGCAGCGACAGCCGGAACGTCCCGTGCTACGCAGACCCGGGCCGCACGTTCACCGCGAACGGAATCACGGCACGTCTCTACACGGTCAACCAGGATGCCGATGCCTGGCATGCGCTCCTCCTCTGGCGGCGCGACGGCACGCTCTACACGCTGTCCGAACATGTCGCACCGCCGCTGACGTTCGACCACGTCGTCCGGTACCTGAAGCAAGAGCTCGCCTCGCTCGTGCGTATCGAGCCGGCTTAGAGATGAAGCTGACGCGGAAGCAACTCCTCGCCGGCACCGCAGCCGGCGTAGTCGGGGCAGGCAGCATCTACGAGCTCGTCGACCTGCTGGCCGGCACGACTCCGGCGCGCACGGCGACACCGGTTCGCTTCCCCGAGCAGCATCTGCTCGACGGGATCAGGGTCGTGCATTCGGACAAGGTCGAAGTTCTCGTCCCGCCGCTCCACCACGAGATCCTGACCGCGCGCCTCGCCGTCGGGCGCGCCGATGCCCGCGATGCACAGCGCACGCTTGCCGGCGTGCTCAAGGGGCTCGACGCCGACTATCCGCCCTCACCCGCCGGGCTCGGCGTGACGGTGGCGTGGGGGAGGCCCTACTTCGAGGAGTTCGTCCCGGATGCCGCAGCGCGCTTGATCCCACACGACCGGCGGGCGGGCGGCTCGGTTCTCTTCGACACTGAGCGGTTCCCGAGCGACCCGTCCGATACGCGCCTAGAGCACAACCACGTCGCGATCCTGCTTCGGTCGGACGAGCGCAAGCACATCGACGACGCGTCGAAGCGCCTACGCGACACGAAGCTGTTCAAGCTCACATCGATCCGGCGCGGCTTCGCCGGCGGAGGATTCGACGGCCGGCGCTCGCTCCCGAAGCTGCTCGCGGAGGCCGCGCAGATCCCCGGCGCCGACCTGATTCCCGACACCTCCGAGCTCTTCCTCGGGTTCACGTCGACGCAGAAAGCGGCCATGGGGCCTGGCGCGATCGCGAACTTCGAGACGCTCGGCTACGTCGACTTTCGCGGCAGCGACTACTTCCGGAACGGCACGCACATGCACCTGTCGCACATCCACGAGGATCTCGAGGCCTGGTACCTGAACTTCGATTTCGACGAGCGCGTCGCGACGGCGTTTCGCCCCAATCTGCGCGTCCGTCAGGGCACGCAGACGGTCCGGCAAGGCCCGAAGGACGTGTCGACCGTCGCCGACGTGCACCGCGACTACCGCAGCTCGGGCCGGATCGGGCATAGCGCGCCGATCCAGACCACATCGCGGCTGACGCGGGATTTCGTCGCCGTCGACGGCACGATGTACCCGAAGGGCACCGCGATCCCGATTCGGGCCGACTTCAACACGCTCGACAACCCGTTCAACTGGTCGGAGCGGCCCGACGAGATCGGCGCTCTCCCTGCGGCGGGCGTCCACTTCATCGCGTTCAATCCGACCGGCGACGACTTCCGGCGCAACCGGCGGGCGATGGATGGGATCCTGCCCGGCGGCAAGATCGCGTTCGAGCCGCGGGCGCGTGAGCAGGGGTTCAACTCGGTCCTCTCGACGACGCACCGCCAGAACTTCCTGGTGCCGCCGCGGCGGCACCGGAGCTTCCCGCTCGCGGAGCTTTAGATGACCGGCTGGACCGAGCCCGCCTGGCTGGAGAGCGCGTATGCCTGGATCGCGTCCCAGCTCGAACGGCTCGGACTCGCCGCGACCGGGCCGGTCGAGCAGCCGCACGTCAGGCCGTGGGCGACCGCGCTCCGCGTGCCGACGACCGCCGGCGATGTCTGGTTCAAGGCGGCAATTCCCGTTCTGGCGCACGAGGCGGCGGTCGTCGACGTCCTCTCGCGGCGCCGGCCCGACCTCGTCCCGGAGCTCCTCGCCGCCGATTTCGACCGCGGCTGGATGCTGATGGCCGACGGCGGCACACGGCTTCGCGAGCTGATCGAGGAGGAGCGCGATCTCGGACGGTGGCTCGACGTTCTCCCGCGTTACGCCGAGCTGCAGGTCGATCTTGCCGCCGACGCCGACAGGCTCGTCGCGGTGGGCTGCCCCGACCGACGGCTCGGCTCGCTGCCATCGCAGTACGAGCGGCTGCTCGAACAGGTGCCGCATGAGTTCGAGGGCACCGTCCCGCGCGTCACGGAGATGTGCGCACAGATCGCCTCGCTCGGCATCCCCGAGACGATCCAGCACGACGATCTCCACGACGCTCAGGTCTTCATGCGCGACGGGCAGTACCTGTTCTTCGACTGGGGCGACTCATGCGTCTCGCACCCGTTCCTGTCGATGTCGATCACGCTCGAAGGGCAGATCTCCTGGGGCTTCGACGACGTCGAGGGCTCCGTCGACCTCGCACCGTTCCGCGACGCGTATCTCGAGCCGTACACGCGGCATGCGCCGCTCGGCGAGCTGCAGGAGGCGCTCGATGTGGCGCTGCGCCTGGGCTGGGTCTGCCGCGCCGTCAACGCGGAGCCGTGGGCGTCGGCGGTCGAGTCTCCGCACCGCGAGGAACTGCTCGAGGGCGTCCCGATGCGCCTTCGCCTGGCCTTCGGCCGGGACTAGCCGAAGAACGCGCGCGCGACGTCGTACCAGTCGTCCGTCACGGTCTTCAGCTCCGCCGTCGCCTCCTCGAGCGAGACCGCCAGGACATCCTTGCCCTGCAGCGAGGCCATCTGCCCGAACGAGCCGGCCTCGACGAGGTCGGCGGCCTTGAGGCCGAAGCGCGTGGCGAGGATGCGGTCGTAGGCGGTCGGAGAGCCGCCGCGTTGGATGTGGCCGAGGACGGTCACCCGAGTCTCGTAGCCGGTACGGCTCTCGATCTCCTCGCCGAGCCGGTCACCGACGCCGCGCTTGGCGAGCAGCTTGTGGCCGAACTGGTCGACCTCGCCCTTGTCCTCGGCTCCCGGAAGCTCACAGCCCTCGCTGACGACGACGATCGAGAAGTTCTTGCCGCTCGCGTGCCTGCGGCCGAGCTCGCGTGCGACCTCGTCGAGGTCGACGGGCCGCTCGGGCACGAGGATCACGTCCGCGCCTCCTGCGATGCCGCTGTGCACCGCGATCCAGCCGGTGTGACGGCCCATCACCTCGACGACCATGACGCGGTTGTGCGACTCGGCCGTCGTGTGCAGCCGGTCGATCGCCTCGGTGCAGATCGCGACGGCGGTGTCGAAGCCGAACGTGTAGTCGGTCCCCGAAAGGTCGTTGTCGATCGTCTTCGGGACACCGACGATAGGTGACCGGAACTCGCGGTAGAGCCGGGCAGCTACGCCGAGGGTGTCCTCGCCGCCGATCGCGACGAGCGCGTCGAGCTGCTCGAACGAGGCGCGCACCTGATCGACGCCACCGTCGACCTTGTACGGATTCGTTCTCGAAGTGCCGATGATCGTGCCTCCCCGCGGCAGGATCCCCGACACCTCGCCGCGACCGAGCGGCTGGAAGAGCTGCTCGACCATGCCGCGCCAACCCTCACGCACGCCGATCACGTCATGGCCTCGCGACCAGGCACGTCGCGCGACCGCGCGAATCACCGCGTTCAGGCCAGGGCAGTCGCCGCCCCCGGTCAACACTCCGATCCGCAACTTGATCTGAGTCTACGTTCAGCGCATCCTCATGCCGATGGTGACGTCATGATCCGTCTCGTGCGTATGCGCCTGGCGCTTGCGCTGACAGTCTCGGCAGTGGTCGCTGCCGGCAGCTCGGCCGCCTCCTCAGGTGAGACGGCCGGGCTGCTCGACTCCCAGTCGTGTCTCGGCGTCTCGGGATTCACATGCTCGACCCTGACGGTGCCGCTCGACCACTCGGGACGCCGGAAGGGCAAGCTCAAGCTGGCCGTCGCCACGTCGACCAACAAGAAGGCGCCGCGCGGCGTGCTGCTCTTTCTCGCCGGCGGGCCGGGGCAGGCGGGTCTGCCGCTGCTGCCGCGAATCTCGTCCATCCTGGGCGCCGAGCAGTCCGCCTACCGCATCGTCGTGCTCGACCAGCGTGGGACCGGGGCGGGAGCGCTCGACTGCAAGGCGCTGCAGAAGGAGATGGGGAGCTCGGACCTGTATCCGGCGAGTGCAGCATCCGTGCGCGCGTGCGCATCGAAGATCGGTGATCTCCGGCAGTTCTTCGGCAGCGACGACGTCGTCGCCGACCTCGAGGACCTGCGCAACTCGCTCGGCGTCGACAGCTGGACGATCGATGCGGTCTCGTACGGCACGTATGTGGCGGAGCGGTACGCGCTCGTTCATCCGAAGCGCGTCAAGAAGCTGGTGCTCGACTCCGTCGTTCCGCACATGGGCGAGACCGACCTGGGAGTCGACCAGTTCAAGGCGACCGCCCGCGTCCTGCGGACGGTCTGCGGCCCGCATTGCGTCTCGGACCTCGCGACAGTGGTCAAGGCGCGCCACGTCGGGCCCCGACTGCTCGACGCTCTCGTGCTGATGAGCGTCGTCGATCCGACGTTCACGTCGGCCGTCGATATCCCCTCGGTGCTCCGTGACGCCCGCCGTGGCGACCTGCTACCGCTCGCTCGGACGCTCGCGCTTGCACACACGTGGAACGCGGCCCCGTCGTACTCGCTCGACCAGGGGCTGCATGCCAGCGCTCTCTGCGGCGATTGGCGCTATCCGTGGGGGTCGTCGACCGCGCCGCTCGCCGGTCGCCAGGCCGCAGTCACGCGCGCGGTCGCGCGGATCCCGGCGAAGAGCCTCTACCCGTTCGACCGGGCGACCGCGGCGGGCACCGGCATCATCAAGCAGTGCCAGCCCTGGTCGCCGACTCCGGCGACGCCGGTCGCGACCGGGAAGATCCTCGTGCCGACGCTGATCGTCAGCGGGGATCACGACCTCTCGACGCCGCTCGAATGGGCGCGCCAGGAACTGAAGCTCTTGCCGAAAGGCCGACTCGTCGTCGTCCCGGGCGCGGGGCACGCGACGCAGTCGCGGGCGTTCAGCGATGTGGGTCGGAAGGCGGTCGCGGACTTCCTGCTCCGCTAGGCAAGCGGCAGCCTAGGATCGCGGCATGTCGCGCGTCGTCGTCGTCTCCACGCACCTCGACGACGCGGTCTTCTCCTGCTGGAGCGTGATCGCCGACACGCGGCTCGACGTCTCGATCGCGACCGTGTTCAGTGCCGGCAGGCCAGGCGTGCAGAGCGCCTGGGACGCACTGCTCGACCCTCGAATCGACTCGCTCGTGCGCGCGGCCGAGCGGCGCGCCGAGGACAGCGCGGCCCTGGCCCGAGCCGGACGTGCACCGATTCATCTGCCGTTCTACGACGGCCAGTTCGGGCCGACCGACCCGGACCGCATCGTCGAGGCTCTGGCACCGATCGTCGAACGAAGCGAGCTCGTGTATGCGCCACTCGCAATCGCGAACGACGAGCACGTCGTCATCCGCGAAGCCGTCCGTCGAAAGTGCCCGCGGCCGGTCTTCTACGTCGACTACCCCTACGCGCTGCGCTCGCCGGCCGAACCGCAGGATGCACCCGCCGGGCTGCTCGACGGCTACGAGGGGCAGACGGTCGAACTCGGCGGAACGGCGGCGGCGGCGAAGGTCGCCGCAGCTCTCGAGTACTCGGGCGAGCTTCGCCGCCTCGAGCCAGATTTCGGTGTCTTCACGACCGCGGAGAAGCTCGGCCGGGAGACGTACTTCGTGCCCTCGTCAACAGTCGACTGATGCCGAAGGTGGGAATCGAACCCACACTCCCCGGAGGGAACCGGATTTTGAGTCCGGCGCGTCTGCCAGTTCCGCCACTTCGGCCAGCAGCGACCATCGTAACGCGGTAGTCGATATGACTTTTCGCGCGAAGGAAGTAAAGTCGCACCACCTGTGGCTGCCGACGCGACTCCCTCGTCTCTGAGCCGCCTGCGCGCACCGAGCCTGGTGACTGTGCTCGGGCTCGCGTTCGTCCTGGTGATCGCGGTCTGGCTCGCGATCAACCTGATCAAGACGCCGAGCGATTTCTTCGAGGTGACGGCGATCGGGATCACGAACGGCAGCGTGTACGCGCTCGTCGCGCTCGGCTACACGCTCGTCTACGGCATCCTCGAGCTCATCAACTTTGCAAACGGCGACGTGTTCATGCTCGGCGGCATGTTCACGATCACGTACGCGAACCACTTCTTCGGCCTGCATCAGGGCCAGGGCGCGATCATCGTCCTCTGGGTTGCCTTCACGCTCGTCCTGGTGATGCTCACCTGCGGCGGCTTGAACGCGATGATCGAGTTCTTCGCCTACCGGCCGTTGCGGAATGCGCCTCGACTCGCGCCGCTGATCACCGCGATCGGTGTCAGCTTCATCATCGAGAACGTTGCGCTCGCCGTGTGGGGACCGGAGTACGTGATCGCGCCAGACATCCTTCCACGCAACGACGTCTTTCACATCGGGGGCTTCGACTACCAGTGGAACAAGTTCATCGCGGTGATCATCACCGTGCCTGTGTTGCTCCTCCTCATGTACCTGGTCCAGAGCACGCGGCAAGGGAAGGCGATGCGAGCGACCGCCCAGGACAGGGATGCGAGCGCGATGATGGGCATCAACGTCAACCGGACGATCTCGTTCACGTTCCTGATCGCCGGGGCGCTCGCCGGAGCCGCAGGCGTCGTCTACGCGCTCTACTTCACGAGCGTCAAGTTCGACCAGGGATTCCAGCTCGGGCTGATCGCCTTCACCGCCGCTGTGCTCGGCGGGATCGGAAACCTTCCCGGCGCCGTCCTCGGAGCGGTGCTGATCGGCCTGCTCCAGGGCTGGAACGAGGGGCTCAACTGGCATGCGCCCGGGTCGGACTGGACGCAGTCGATGGTCTTCGCGATCCTCATCCTCATCCTCGTCTTCCGGCCCTCCGGCCTCCTCGGCGAGCAGACGCCCGAGGGCGGTTAGCCGGTGCTCGGAAACCTCTGGCGGGGGTACGGCATCCCGCGGTATCGCAGACTGCCGCAGGAAACTCGCTCGCGGGTCTCGATCGTAATCCTGGTCATCGTCAGCGTCCTGCTCTTCTTCGTCGACCACTCGCTCGGCTTCGCGACGCTCCTCATCGGCGTGGTAGTCCGGCTCCGAAAGCTGCCGGCCTGGCCGCACCGCGTTGTCGGGTACGCGATCATCGTCGGCGCCGTCGCGATCCTCGCCCTGGTCTCGAGCGTGCCGTGGTCGTTCGTGCTCTTCCTCGCGGCCACGTTCGCCGTCGCCTCGGTCCCGCTGCCGACCCGTTCGTGGGTCCTGCCCGACCGTGGCGATCGTGGCCGCGGTGATGTACCCGTTCTACTACCTGCACCTGTTCACGATCCCGGTGTTCGGCGCGTGGCCGGACGTGCCGACGGGCGTCTACATGCTCGTCTTCATGATGATGGCGATCGGCCTGAACATCGTCGTCGGGTACGCCGGGCTGCTCGACCTCGGCTACGTCGCGTTCTACGCCATCGGCGCATACACGGCGGCGTGGTTCGCATCCGCGCAGTTCGCGGGCCAGAAGTGCCCGACCAAAGGCGTCAGCGTCAACGACTGCACGACCGCGCTCGTCCCGAAGCACGAGTTCACGCTGGGGGCGATCGACGTTCTGCCGGGGACCGGCGGTTTCCACGTCTCGCTCTGGGTGATCCTGGTCATGGCGGGGGCGATCACAGCGCTCTTCGGGATCCTCATCGGCCTCCCGACACTGCGGCTGCGCGGCGACTACCTCGCGATCGTCACGCTCGGCTTCGGCGAGATCCTGCCGCAGGTCGCGCGCAACGGCGACAACTTCTTCGGCACCGGGTTCAACCTCACGAACGGCCCAAACGGCATCACGCCGCTCGACTCGCCGGGCTTCGGGCACCGGATCTCGTCTCTCACGGGCGGCTTCCTGCCCGCGAACTACCTCCAATGCTGCAACTCCACGGTCCTCGGCCACCAGATCCAGTCGAGTGACGTCTTCTACTGGACGGCGATCCTGTTGCTGCTGTTCACCGTCTTCTGTTCGTTCCGCCTCCAGTTCTCGCGCCTCGGCCGCGCCTGGATCGCGATCCGCGAAGACGAAACCGCAGCCGCTGCGATGGGCGTGCCGCTGATGCGCACGAAGACATGGGCCTACGCGAGCGGCGCGTTCTTCGGCGGCGTCGCCGGCGCGTTCTACGCCTCGTTCAAGAGCAACACCTTCCCGGGCGACTTCTACTTCAACATCTCGGTCTTCATCCTCTGCATGGTCATCCTCGGCGGGATGGGCAACATCTGGGGGGTACTCGTCGGTGCCGCGTTCCTCGCCTATCTGAACGTCTTCGGCCTCGGCACGACCGGGCAGTGGATCAACGAGAACATCCACTTCGGGTCGTACCGCCCGGCCATCGACGTGCAGCTCTACTCCGCGGGCATCTACGGCGCGATCATCCTGGTGGTGATGCTCTTCCGTCCCGAAGGGCTGATCCCCTCGCGGCGGAGGGCCGCGGAGTTCCACGAGGGTGTCCATGACGACCCGCTCTACGACACCGAGCACGCCGGAGCCGAGGCGTGACGACCGGCGTCGGCTCGACCGAGCCCACGAGCACGGGCGACGGCTACGCCGTGAACGGCGCGCGGGAGATCCTGCTCGAGGCAACGGAACTGCGCAAGGAATTCGGTGGCCTGATCGCGGTCAACGACGTTTCGTTCACGGTGCCGAAGGGCCTGGTCGTGTCGCTGATCGGCCCGAACGGAGCCGGCAAGACGACGTTCTTCAACATGCTGACCGGGGTGTACAAACCGACAGGCGGGACGATCACGTTCCTCGGTGAGGACGTGACGGGCAAACCGCCCCATGCGATCACCGCGCGCGGGATCGGCCGCACCTTCCAGAACATCCGCCTGTTCCAGAACATGACGGCGCTCGAGAACGTGCTCGTCGGCATGCATTCGCGGATGAAGGCGAACCTGTTCAACTCGATCCTCCACACGCGATCGGTGAAGCGCGAGGAGAAGGAATCGCGCGAACGGGCGCGTGAGCTCCTGCAGCTCACCGGCCTGGGGCGGAAGGCCGAAGCGACGTCGCGCAACCTTCCCTACGGCGACCAGCGCCGGCTCGAGGTCGCGCGTGCGCTCGCAACCGAGCCGAAGCTCCTGCTGCTCGACGAGCCCACGGCCGGGATGAACCCGCAGGAGTCGGCCGAGTTCACCGCGTTCCTCTACAAGCTGCGCGACGAGCACGACCTGACCGTGCTGATGATCGAGCACGACATGCGTGTCGTGATGGGCGTCTCCGACCGCGTTTCGGTGCTCGACTACGGCGAGAAGATCGCCGAGGGCTTGCCCAAAGAGGTGCAGCAGAACGAGCGCGTGATCGAGGCCTACCTCGGGAAGGCAGCTGTCGAGGACATGAAGCGGCAGGGCCTGTCATGAGCACCAACGGCGCGACGCCGGTCCTGCAGATCAACGACATCCACACGTACTACGGCGCGATTCATGCCCTCAAGGGGATCTCGCTCGAGGTCCGGGACGGCGAGATCGTGACGCTTCTCGGCGCAAACGGCGCCGGCAAGTCGACGACGCTGCGGTCGATCAACGGCCTCAACCGCCCGCGCTCGGGCTCGATTCAATTCGACGGGAAGGACATCACGTCGACGCCCGCCCACGAGATCGTCAAGCGCGGTATCGCGCAGTCGCCGGAGGGCAGGCGGCTCTTCCCGCGGATGTCCGTGACGGAGAACCTCGAGATGGGTGCCTTCCAGCGATCGGATCGCGCGGGCATCCGCGAGGACATGGATCGCGTCTTCGAGCTGTTCCCGCGACTGCAGGAGCGGCGCGACCAGAAGGCCGGGACGATGTCCGGCGGCGAGCAGCAGATGTGCGCGATCGGCCGCGCTCTGATGGCGCGCCCGAAACTGCTGCTCCTGGACGAACCGTCACTCGGGCTCGCGCCGATCTTCGTCGAGCGGATCTTCGAGATCATCCACACGATCAACGAACAAGGCACCTCGATCCTGCTGGTCGAGCAGAACGCGCTGATGGCGCTCGATGCAGCGCATCGCGGTTACGTCATGGAGACGGGCAACATCGTGCTCGCCGACGACGCCAAGGCGCTCAAGACGAACGAGCAGGTCCGCAAGACGTACCTCGGCGAGACCTAGGCAGGCCTAGCGAGACCGAGCCGGCTAGACGTCACGCCGGTTGACCCACCACATGCCCGCCTGCTGGAACACGGCGACCCAGACGGCGAGCACGAGGACCGCGGTTGCGGTCGACATTGCGATCGGCGTGTCGTTCACGGCTCTCGGGAGCAGGTGCTCGGCGGCAGCGACGTCGATGAACCTGCGAACGCCGCCGAGGCTTCCGATCGCGATCAGCAGATGCGACACGATGGCGTTCCAGGCGATCAGCACGCCGACAACCACGCGTGAGCTTGCGAACGCCGCGAGCCCGATCGCGAGTGCGACGTTGACGGCGGTGATCGCGAGCGTGTAGGCGGCGAGATGACCGACATCCGGCCAGGTCGGCTTCGGTTGACCGCCGGCGAACACGAACGCACACACCAACGCCACGATGAATCCGATCGTGAGCAGCGGCAGGAAGACGACGAGCGCCCCGGGCAAGCGGGCGCGAAACAGTGCTCTCCGTGGGCGACCCGTGACGAACAGGTCCCGGATGACGCCGGACGACGCGTCCTGTGTGCCCGCCGTGGAGCCGATCAGGATCGCGGCGACATTGCCGAGGCCGCTCAACACGAAAATCAGGTTTTTGAAGTTCTCGGCGCCGCCCGCCGGCCCATGCCTGCCTGCGTTCGCGGCGTGGAGTGCGACGAGGATGGCCTCGGTGATCACGACTGCGCCGGCCGTCAGCAGCGCGCACCAGATCATCGTCCCGCGGCGGCGGTAGATCTTGAGCGCCTCGGCGGAGACGAGCCTCATTCGGGGCTCCCGAGCCGGCTCGTGATCGACAGGAAGGCGGCTTCGAGCGTCGCCCGGGCGGGCTCGAGGCGCGAGACGGCGAGACCCGCGCCGACGAGCAGTGCGTTCACGCGTGCCGGCGCGAGACCGTCCGCAAGTGTCAGCCGCAGAGCGGGTCCCTCGACTTCGATCTTGGCGACTCCGGCCTCCGCCGAGAGCAGCCGCTCGGCCTCAGCGAGGTCGTCCACCTCGACGAGCAGCGTCGGATCGCCGCCCGCCGCGATCTCTGCGACCGGGCCCTGCAGGATCACATGGCCACGGTCGACGATCGCCACCTCGTCGCACGTCTTCTCGACCTCGTCGAGTAGGTGCGACGAGAGGAAGACGGTGCGGCCCTCGTCGATGAACGAGCGGATCAGGTGGCGCGTCTCGAGGATGCCTGCTGGATCGAGACCGTTCATCGGCTCGTCGAGAATCAGGAGCAACGGGTCTGCGAGCAGGCAGCGCGCGATTCCAAGGCGCTGCCGCATGCCGAGCGAGTACGACTTCACGCGGTCGTTTGCGCGGTCGGCCAGCCCGACGCGCGCGAGCGATGGTTCGATGCGCCCGTCGGCGGCGCGGTCGCGGGCGGCCGCGACGATCTTCAGGTTCTCGCGGCCCGTGAGGTGCGGGTGGAACTTGGGCTCCTCGACGATCGCGCCGACGCGGGCCAGGGCCTCTCGCCGCTTCGAGGGCTGCGGCAGCCCGAGCAGGCTGAAGTCGCCGGAGGACGCGCGAGTGAGACCGAGCAGGGTACGAATCAGCGTCGTCTTGCCCGCTCCGTTCGGTCCGAGGAATCCGAATGCCGACCCGGACGGCACGATCAGGTCGACGTTGTCGACCGCGGTTCGCTCGCCGAATCGCTTCGTCAACCCCTTCGTCTCGATGACCGGATCCACGGTCCGCAGGCTACGGGTTCGACTCAGCGGCCGACCACGAGAGGCGCATACGGCGGTGCGAGCAGGTAGGCGATTCGCTGTGCGCCGCGCCCACGCGCCATCTCGAGCGCTGCTCCGAGCGCGTGGACGGGGACGAAGCCGAGTTGTCGCGCGGATTGAGCGTCGCGGCAGCCCGCGACGAGCACCGCACCGAGTCGATGCGCGGTTGCGTCGCAGGCACTCCACTCGACGAACGGCTGCAGCGGGTGACAAGCGTGGCCCGCCCGATAGGCCGCAAGTGCACGCTCGTCGACAGCGGCGGTGGCCTCAGCGTCGCGCATCGCGCCGGAGTCGCCTGCCGTTCGGGAATCGGCATAGAGCGCACGGTACGGCGTCTGCGTCGGATGGTGGAAGCGGCGGGGGAGGGGGTGGACGAGGATCGCCGTGCCGCCCGGCGCGACCGGCGGCGTGTTCCGCCAGATACGAAGCGCGAGGCCAAGGCCGAGATAGGCGGCGCTGACGGGGTTCGGCCGCTCGCGTGGCATGAACGGCGTCGTCGGCGGAATGCCGACGACGAGCGCATCCACCGGATCCGCCAGCTCGATCGCCTTCTGCACGGTCCCGCGAAGCAAGGCCTCCGTGTGCGCGATCGACGGCGGGCCGCAGTAGACGACGGAGACCGTCTGTTCGCGCGGGAGCCGGTCGAGCAGCCGCTGGCGCACCGCGGTCGGCGCGAGCTGGAAAACCTTTCTCGCCTTGGAGTCCAGCAGGCGGTCGACCGCCCCGTGATCGTGGGGGTACCCGGCGAACGGGCCGGCGACGCGCGGTGCATTCAGCGCCAGCGAGACACCGAGCAGCCCGACGCGCTCGGCGAGTCGCCGCTCGAGCTCGACCGCAAGCCGCCAGCCCTGAGACGTGCTCGGCTCGAGCAGAGAGAGAGCCCCGGCGACCCGGAGCGATTCGCTGCCGGTGGCGGCGAGCAAGGCCGCCGGCCCGCCGTGCAGCACCGTCTCCGCCGCCGTCACCGTCACGATGAGGTCGGTCTCGACGAGCGCCGGATTGACGCGCAGCGACACGGCGCCGACCTGCCCGACGTCGACGAGATCGTCGGCTTCGGCGTCGTGCACGATCACGCGCCCGCGGAAACGCCGCCGGAACTCGGGCGGGACGAGCAGCCCGATGTCGCGCGGAGCCGTTCGCCGCAACAGCCCGCCCGCGACGAGAATCGTCACGTTTGCGACTCCGAGGCGGTCGAGCTCGTCCGCGACAGCAGCGATCGCCTCGTGCCGGGGCCCGATCTGGACCCCTGGAATCGGCAGCGACGGCTGCTCGACGACGATCGTCGCCGAGCCGCGAACTGTCGCAAGCGCTTCGAGCGGTGGTCCCGTCAGCGGAAACGCGAGCGACTCCCGCACCGCCGCGGGGACGTCTCGGAGCGCGTCGCCGGGCGGCGGGGGCCTCAACACCAGATCGTCTGCCCCCGGCTCCGCGACGACGATCCGCGAGTCCGCGAGCAGGGGGATCCGGCTCACGTGGTGCGGCGGGCAGCCGCGGCAGAGATCCCGAGCGCGATGAAGATCCCGCCTGAGACATACCGGCGGATCCGGGCTGCGGCGCCGTTTCGGCGCAACCGGCCGGCAAGCGCGTCGGCGGCCAGCGCGTAGGCCGCGTCGGAGCACAGCGCGATCACGACGAACAGAATGCCGAGGGTCGCGATCTGCAGTGCCACCGAGCCGAGGTCGGGGTTGACGAATTGCGGCAAGAAGGCCAGGAAGAAGAGCGCCGTCTTCGGATTCAGGATGTTGACCACGAACCCCTGCACGTAGACCTTCTGCAGCGGGGCGGGCGCTGCGGTCTGTGTCGTCTCGTCGTCGCGCATGCGGATCCGGCGGATGCCGACGATGATCAGGTAGGCCGCACCGACGAGCTTGACGACCGTGAAAGCGGTTGCGGACGAGGCGATCAGCGCCGAGAGCCCGACGGTGGCAGCAGCGACGTGCACGAGGCCGCCGCTCGCCACGCCGAGTGCCGAGACCAGGCCCGCACGCCGCCCCTTGTCGACGCTCTGGGTGACGATGTAGGTGACTGCCGGGCCGGGCACGACGGCCAGCGCCACGGCGGCCACCGAGAAGAGGGCGATCGTCTCGATGCTCGGCACGGGTGCCTGACGATACATTCGTCCTTGATGGCCGTATGAGCCCCAAGACGCTGACGGGAGCCGAGCTCGACCTGGACGACGGCCCGGCCCGCGAGTCCGAGCTGTTCATCGTCGACGGAAACAACCTCGCCTATCGCGCGTTCTTCGCGCTGCCCGAGGAGCTCGTGACGACCGACGGACAGCCGACGAATGCGCTGCTCGGATTCACGAACATGCTCTTCAAGCTGCTCGCGGACTACCGGCCGAAAGGCGTTGCCGTCGCCTGGGACTCGCGGCCGGTCCATCGGGCCGCCGTCGCCGAGGCCGCCGACGTGGTCTACAAGGAGGGGCGCCGCCCAATGCCGGATCTGCTGCGCGAGCAGTTCCCGCACTTCCGACCGATCGTCGAGGCGTTCGGGTACCGAAACCTCGAGTTCGAGGGCTGGGAGGCGGACGACGTGATCGCGACGCTCGCGACCCGGGCGGACGCCGCGGGGATCAAGACGTGTGTCGTCTCGACCGATCGCGACGCGTTCCAGCTCTGCAGCATGAACGTCTGCCTGATGATGACGCCGCGCGGTGTCGCCGACGTCAACGTCTACACACCGGAACGGGTCGAAGCGCGCTACGGCGTCACACCCGACCAGGTGCCCGACTTCATCGGGCTCAAGGGGGACACCTCGGACAACATCCCAGGCGTTCCCGGCATCGGCGACAAGACGGCCGGGCAGTTGATCTCCCAGTACGGCTCCGTCGAAGCTGTGATCGAGCATGCGTCCGAGCTCTCGCCGGCGCGCGCGCGCAACATCACCGAGAACGCTGAGGTCGCCCTCGTCTCGAAGGAGCTCGCGACGATGCGGCGCGACCTCGACATCGACTGCGACCCTGCGGAGCTCGTCCTCGAGCCGCCCGACCGCGCGGAGCTGAAGGAGATCTTCCGGCGGTTCGAGTTCCGAGCGCTGCTCGGCCGCGTGGATGAGCTCGACGCGGCGGTGCCCTCGGCGCCGATGAAGGTGACGGGCATCGAGGTGCCGTGGCGCGAAGGCGTCCTCGACCTTCGCGGCGTCGTCGGCTACGCGGTCGACGGCGACCGCGCCGCGGCCGCGACGGGAGACGAAGTCGTCGTCGGTGAGCCAGCCGTCGGCGACTCACTTGTCGTGCATGACGCGAAGGCGCTCGGGGTCGACGCGCGCGACGACACCCTGCTGGCCGCTTATCTGATAGATCCCGGGCGCGCGGGGTACGACCTCGACGACCTCGCCGCCGAATACGGCATCGAGCTGGCGCCGGTGCCACCCGCCGACGAGGAGACGATGGCGCTGGTCCGGCGCGCCGAGACACCCAGGCGGCTCATCAGCTCGCTGCTCGAGCGGCTCGAGGAGCGCGGCCTGACGGAGCTCTACCGCCGCGTGGAGCTCCCGCTGTCGGCGGTGCTCGCCCAGATGGAGCAGGCCGGCGTCAAGATCGACACCTACCGCATGGGGGAGATCACCGCGCGCCTCGCGGATCGGGTCGAGGAGCTCGAGACTAAGGCGTACGAGCTTGCGGGTGACGAGTTCATGATCGGGTCGACGCAGCAGGTCGGCCGCGTTCTCTTCGAGCAGCTGGGGCTGACGGCCGGCCGCAAGGGCAAGACCGGCTATTCGACGGATGCGAAGGTTCTGCGCTCGATCCGCGACGAGCACGCGATCGTGCCCGTGATCGAAGAATGGCGCGAGCTTTCGAAGCTCCTCAACACCTACCTCGTTCCTCTGCCCTCGCTGATCTCCGAGGCCGACGGCCGCCTCCACACGACGTTCAACCAGACCGTCGCTGCGACTGGCCGGCTTTCGACGTCCGACCCGAACCTGCAGTCGATCCCGATCCGCACCGATCTCGGTCGCGAGATCCGCTCGGCCTTCGTCGCTGAGGAGGGACATCGATTGCTCTCGGCGGACTACTCGCAGATCGAGCTGCGGATCCTTGCCCACGTGTCGGGTGAGCCCAAGCTGCGCGAGGCATTCGAGCGTGGAGAGGACATCCATACCGCCACCGCGGCCGAAGTGCTCGGCATCGAGCCGGCGAAGCTCACGTCGGGCCAGCGGTCGATCGCGAAGATGATCAACTTCGGCATCGTCTACGGCATCTCCGCGTTCGGGCTGTCGGAGAACCTCGAGATCCCCCGCGACGAGGCGCAGAGGTACATCGATGCGTACCTCGCGCGGTTCCCGCACGTGCAGGACTTCATCGCGCGGACGATCGAGCAGACGCGTTCCGACGGCTACGCGACCTCGCTGCTCGGACGGCGGCGCCCCGTGCCCGAGTTGCGTGCGTCGAACCGGCAGACGCGGGGTTTCGGCGAGCGCGTCGCCGTTAACTTCGTCATGCAGGGCTCGAACGCCGACATCATCAAGGTGGCGATGATCAGAATCGCGCAGCGCCTGCGAGAGGAGGGAAGAGGCGCGCGGCTCGTCCTGCAGGTGCACGACGAGTTGCTGCTCGACGTTCCCGATGCGGAGGTCTCGAAGGTGCGGGAGCTCGTCCGCAGCGAGATGGTGGGCGCCTACGACCTCGACCCGGCACTTGCGGTCGACGTCGGCGCCGGCGACAACTGGGCCGAAGCCAAGTCCTGAACGCGTGAACCTCCCGGCGCGGATCGGCCTGATCACGCTCGCCTGCCGAGACGTGGACCGGATGGCGCAGCTGTTCCGCGACCTGGGTTGGCCCGAGACGGCGGAGAGCGACGAACATCACCGCACGTTCCAGTGCACGAATGGATGCGTGATCGGCCTCTTCGCCGCGAGCAACTACGAGCAGCATTTCGGCCCTCCCGCCGACTCGTTCCGCGCCTTCACACTTTGTGTCAACGTCGAGTCGTTCGCCGAGGTGCAGGCCGTCTTCGAGACGCTCAAAGGCGTCGCCGGCGTCAAGTTGCTCGAGGAGCCTACCGAGGCGTTTTGGGGCGGCGGCTTCAGCTGGCGCGACCCGGAAGGCAACATCTGGGACGTGGCGTGGGCCAAAGGCACGAGCCTCGACGACCGCGGCGGCGTGACCTTCCCCTAAACCGGGCTTCGAGCCAGGGTGGCTATACTTCGCGGCCGCTTTGGCTAGCCACGACATCATGGAGCGCGAACCGGGGGTTTGGGTCGAAGGACCGGACGGCGAGCTCATCCCCGACTACGACTCGACCTTCCCCGAAATCAACGAGGGACAGGTTGTGCACGGCACCGTCGTGCGGGTAGACAAGGACGAGGTCCTGGTCGACATCGGGTACAAGTCGGAGGGCGTCATCCCCGTCTCGGAGCTGTCGATCCGCCGGTCGGTCAATCCGGCCGACGAGGTCACCCTGGGCGACGAGATCGACGCGCTCGTGCTCACGAAGGAGGACGCCGAGGGGCGTCTGATCCTGTCGAAGAAGCGCGCGCGCTTCGAGTTGGCGTGGAAGAACATCGAGGGCGCTGCCGAATCCGGCGAGCCGGTCAACGGTCGCGTGATCGAGGTCGTCAAGGGCGGCCTGATTCTCGATCTCGGTGTGCGGGGCTTCCTGCCGGCGTCGCTCGTCGACATCCGCCGCGTCCAGGATCTCGACGAGTTCCTCGGCCAGGAACTGCGCGCGAAGGTGATCGAGCTCAACCGGTCGCGCAACAACGTCGTGCTCTCGCGCCGCGCGGTCCTCGAAGAGGAGCGCAAGGATCAACGGCAGCAGATCCTCGACAAGCTGCAGCCTGGCGACGTGGTCGAGGGGCAGATCTCGAACATCGTCGACTTCGGCGCGTTCGTCGACCTGAACGGCATGGACGGCCTCATCCACATCTCCGAGCTGTCGTGGTCGCACGTCAACCATCCTTCGGAAGTGCTTGAGATCGGTCAGACCGTGCAGGTGAAGGTGCTCGACATCGACCGCGATCGCCAGCGCATCTCGCTCGGGCTCAAGCAGACCCAGAGCGACCCGTGGCAGCAGGTGCTCGAGAACTACCACGAAAGCGATGTCGTCGAAGGGCGCGTCACGAAGGTCGTCACGTTCGGGGCGTTCGTCGAGATCCTGCCGGGTGTCGAGGGCCTCGTTCACATCTCCGAGCTGGCACAGCACCACGTCGAGAACCCGCGCGAGGTCGTCTCGCAGGGCCAGCCGGTGAACGTGAAGATCATCGAGGTCGACGGCGAGCGCCGCCGCCTCTCCCTCTCGCTGAAGCGGGTGGAGGACACCGATCCGGTGCAGCCGCGGGCAGATGGAGCCGAGTCGGTGCACACGCGCCCGAACCTCGACCTGTCCGAGGAAGTCTTCGCCGACGAGCCCGCCGGCGAGGCCGACACAGAGCCGGCCGCGGAAGCGGAAGGCGAAGCTGAGCCTGCCGCCGAGGCGGCCGTCGACGGGGAGGCCGAGCCGGCCGTCGACGCTGAGGCCGAGACCGCGGCCGTCGTCGAGCCGGAGCCCGTGGCCGAGCTCAAGGACGAGCCGGAGCCGGAGCCGGAGGCGGAAGCGACAGCCGAGCCGCCGGCCGACGAGCTGCCTGCACCGGCCGAAGAGCCGGAAGCCCCCGCAGCCGAAGAGTGACCCGGCCGGTAGCCGTCGCCATCACGGGCGGCATCGGTGCAGGCAAGAGCGAAGCGCTTCTCGCGTTCAGGCGGCACGGTGCCGCGACCGTCTCGTCCGACGAGATCGTCCACCACCTCCTGCGGCGTGACGACGTCCGGGCCGCGGTCGTCGCGCGCATGGGCAACGGCATCGTCGCACCGGACGGAGAGATCGACCGCGGCGCGCTCGCAACCGTCGTGTTCAACGATCGTGAAGCGCTGACCTGGCTCGAGGAGCTGCTCCACCCGCTCGTGGCGCACGAGTACCTCGGTTGGCGCGAGAGCCTGGCGAAGCTCTCGAGCCCGCCGGCAGTGTGTGTGACCGAGGTGCCGCTCCTCTACGAGACCGGAGGGGACGCGCGGTTCGACAAGGTGATCGTGATCACTGCGCCCGAGAAGCTGCGGCGCATGCGCTCCGGGACAGCCACCGATGACCGGGAGTCACGGCTCATTCCCGACCTTGAGAAGGCCGAGCGCGCCGACTATGTGTTCCGAAACCTCGGATCGCTCGACGAGCTCGATGCGTTCGTCGCCGGGGTGATGGACGACCTCGCGGGGCGATGAAGCGGCTCGTCTGGGTCACGGCTCTCGTGGCGGTGCTTGCCGGGGCGTTCCTGTACGTCAACGAGACGAATCCGCCGTGGTACGAGCGCCTCCGCTACCCGTTGCACTACTCGGAGTACGTGCGCGTCCACGCCCAGGAGCACAATCTCGACCCGGCGCTGCTCGCCGCCGTGATCTACCAGGAGTCGAAGTTCGATTCGAGTGCGAAGTCGTCGTCCGGTGCGATCGGCCTGATGCAGCTCACGCCCGCCACGGCGCGCGGGATCGCGATTCGCACGGGCGGGCACGCGTTCCGGACGAAGGATCTGTACAACGCGGAGATCAACATCAGGTACGGCGCCTGGTATCTCGACAATCTGTTCAAGAAGTACGGGAGCGAGAAGCTCGTGCTCGCGGCTTACAACGCGGGACAGGGCAACGTCGATCGCTGGCGTGCAGCACACGAGGACATCCAGTTCGCGGAGACACGCGCCTATGTAAAACGCGTCGAGCACCTGAAGTCCGTCTACCGGCGTGCGTGGCAGACGCAGCTCTATCCAGCCTCCGACTAGATTGCTCGACGTGCTGCTCGAGCTCGCAGAGAACGCAAACACCTACACGCCTCTCGGTCCCGACGACGAGCGGATCGTCACCGACCGGTACGTCCTCTGGATGGGGCGCGGCGACGCGCCCGGCTGGAACGTTGCGCAGCGCTTCCGCTTCGACGCAACCGAGCTCACGGATGTCCGCGCCGAGATCCATGCGCACCTTCGTACGAGAGGTCGAACAGCCTGCACGTGGGAGGTCGGAACGAATGCAACGCCGACCGACCTCGTCGACCGCCTGCTTGCGCTCGGGCTCGTCGACGATCTGCCGACGCCGCTTGCGGTCGGCATGGTGCTGACCGAAGCGCCGGCCGGCCCGCCGACCGGTCTCGAGGTACGTCGTGCGGAGACGGACGAGGAGCACCTCGCCTCGGAGCAGATCGCTGCGGTCGCATTCGGTGGCCCCATGCCGACGGAGCTCGAGCGCAAGCCGGATCCACGGAACGTTGTGTATCTCGCGTACGTCGACGGCCGGCCTGTCGCGCGTGGCTCGGCGTCGTTCTCGGAGCATGGCGTTGCGCTGTTCGGCGGCTCGACGCTGCCGGAGGCACGCGGCCACGGCGCCTACCGGGCGCTCGTGCAGGCGCGATGGGATGACGCCGTCGCCCGCGACACTCCAATTCTCGTGACGCAGGCGTCGCCGATGTCGCGGCCCATCCTGGCGCGGCTCGGCTTCCGGGAGCTGTGCGAAATCCGCATTCTCCTCGACCAGTTCGACCAGACGGCAGAATCAAGCGCGTGAGAGTCTCGGCCAAGGCCGACTACGCGATCCGCGCCGCCGTCGAGCTCGCCGTCGCCGGCGACGGGCCGACGAAGGGCGACCGGATCGCGCAGGCTCAGTCGATCCCCTCGAACTTCCTCGAGAACATCCTCGTCGACCTGCGCAACGCAGGACTCGTAGCGAGCCGCCGTGGGGCGGACGGCGGCTACTGGCTTGCGCGGCCCGCAGCCGAGATCAGCCTCGCGGATGTGATCCGAGCCGTCGACGGGCCGCTCGCGAATGTGCGCGGAATCCGCTCGGAGCAGGTGGAATACGCCGGGAGCGCGGAGCGCCTCCGGGACGTCTGGGTCGCGGTCCGGGCAAGCCTGCGCAGCGTGCTCGAGACGGTCACGCTGGCCGACCTGGCGAGCGGTGAGCTACCCGAGCAGGTACAGGCGCTCGCCGCCGACCCGGACGCCTGGGCGCCTCACTAGAGTCAAGCTCTCGGTCAGAACACCGTCTCGCGCGTCGGCCGCACGTACACGATCTGACCGCGCTCGAGCTCGAGGCGCTCGGCCACGTCGCGCGTCAGCTGCACTGCAAACTTCTCGCCGTCGTCGCGCTGCAGCTCGACGCGCACCTCGAAGCCGAGGTGGGTCACGCGCTCGACCATCGCCTCGCGCGTCGCGTCGTCGGGCTCGAGCAGCACCTCGAGGTCGTGGGGCCGCACCCACGATTCGCCGAAGCGGTTCGCCCGGCCCACGAAGCCCATGACGAATGCGTTGGCGGGGCGGTCGTACAACTCGCGAGGAGGGGCCACCTGCTCGATGCGGCCGCCGTTCATGACCACGACGCTGTCGGCGACCTCCATCGCCTCCTCCTGGTCGTGTGTGACGAACACGGTCGTCGTGTGCGTCTCTTCGTGGAGCCTCCGCAGCCACATGCGCAGCTCGGCGCGTACGCGTGCATCGAGGGCGCCGAACGGCTCGTCGAGCAGCAGCACCTTCGGCTCAGGCGCGAGAGCACGGGCGAGCGCCATGCGTTGACGTTGGCCGCCCGAGAGCTGCGACGGGTAGCGGTCGCCGATGCCGGGGAGTTGCACGAGGTCGAGCAGCTCGTCGACGCGGCGCTTCACTTCCGCCGGCGGCCGCTTGCGGATCTTCAGGCCGAAGGCGATGTTGTCGCGCACCGTCATGTGCTTGAAGGCCGCGTAGTGCTGAAAGACGAAGCCAACCCGGCGCTTCTGTGGTGTCAGGGCGGTTGCGTCCTCGCCGGCCAGCCGGATCTCGCCGGAGTCGGGCCGCTCGAGGCCTGCGATGATGCGCAGCAAGGTCGACTTGCCGGAGCCGGACGGGCCGAGGAGCGCGGTCAGCGAGCCGCTCTCGACGGCGACGGACACGTCGTCGAGCGCCTGGAAGTCCCCGAACCGCTTCGAGACGCGATGAACTTCGATGCTCACGCAGCCTCCTTGGGCTTCAGGAGCGTCATCGCCACCAGGACGATCACGGAGAGGACAGCAAGCACGAGCGAGATACCGTACGCGCCCGAGAGGTTGAAGTTCTCATACGCGTCCTGGACGCGCAGCGTCGCCGTCTGCGTCTGGCCTTCGATGTTGCCCGAGACGACCGCGACCGCGCCGTACTCGCCGAGACAGCGTGCGGTCGTGAGGACGACGCCGTAGATCACGGCCCATCTGATCGACGGCAGCGTGATCCGCCAGAACGTCTGCCATGGCCCGGCGCCGAGCGTGTGCGCCGCCTGCTCCTGCTCGTCGCCGAGCTCCCGGAGCATCGGCACCACCTCGCGCGCGACGAAGGGCAGCGAGACGAAGATGGTCGCGATCACCATGGACGGCAGCGCGAAGAGGATCTGCACGCCGTGGTCCTGGAACCAGTGCCCGAACCACCCGGTGCGGCCGTAGAGCAGAAAGAGCGACAGGCCGACGACGACGGGGGAGATCGCGAGCGGCAAGTCGACAAGGGCGTTCACGATTCCGGCGCCGCGAAAGCGATGGCGGACGATCGCGAGCGCGCACACGACGCCGAAGACCGTGTTCAACGGCACGGCGATCGCAGCGATCTCGAGCGTCAGCTTGAACGCATGGACGGTGTTCGGGTCGGAGAGCGTGTCCCACAGATGCCCGACGCCCTTGTCGAACGCGCGATAGAAGACCATCGCCAGCGGTCCGAGCAGCACCACCAGCAGATAGCCCAGCGCAACGGTCCGCAGCCCGTATCTACGCACGCTCATGCCTCGTCGCGAGGTAGCGCAGGCCGCCGAGGACGAGCAGCAGCGCGAAGGAGATGGAGAGCATCACAACGGCAACTGCGGAGGCGCCCGTCTGGTCGCCGCTCTGGATGTGGTTGAAGACGAAGACCGACGCTGCTTCGGTCTTGTACGGCAAGTTCCCCGAGATCAGCACGAGCGCGCCGATCTCGCCGACCGCGCGCGCGAACGCGAGCGCGACCCCGGACAGGATCCCGGGGAGGATGTTCGGGAGCACGATGCTGCGGAAGACGCGCGCTTCGCTCGCCCCGAGCGACCGGGCCGCTTCCTCGGATTCCCGGTCGAGCTCGAGCAGCACCGGCTGCACCGTGCGCACGACGAAGGGCAGCGTGACGAAGAGCAGCGCCAGCACGATCGCGGTCCGCGTGTAGGCGATGTTGATCGAGACCGGCGACTGAGGGCCGTAGAGTGCGAGCAACGTCAGGCCGGCGACGATCGTCGGCAGCGCGAACGGCAGGTCGATCACGGAATTCACCACCTGCTTGCCGGGGAACTCGTCGCGGACGAGCACCCAGGCCGTGATCGTTCCGAGCACGGCGTTGATGAGCGAGACGATCAGCGCCGCGCCTAGGCTCAGCTTCAGCGCGGCGATCGCCTCGGGCTGTGTCGCGACCGTCCAGAACGCGTGCAGGCCGTTCTCGCGGGACGCCCAGACGAGCGCAGCGATCGGCAGGACGACGATGATCGACAGATAGGCGGTCGTAAAACCGAGCGAGAGGGCCGCAGCGGCCCCCTCGCTCGGGCGACGGCGGACGTCCCCCGGAAGTCGCGCCGTCTGCGCCGCGCTAGCCAGAGCTTGGTCCTCCGACCGCACGTTCGATCTGCACCATCCGGCCGTTGTTCGGATCGAACCAGACCTTGTCGGCCGCGCGCCAGCCGCCGATGATCTTGTCGTCGATCCGGAAGATCCCAGGCCGCGCCGGGTACTTGCTGGCGTAGCGCGCGAGCACCTTCTTGTCGACCGGGCGGAAGCCGTACTGCGCGAACAGATCCTGGGCGGTGTCGCCCTTCACGAAGCGGATGAACTGGTTGACCTTGTCCTTGTTCGAGCTCGACTTCGTGACGGCGATGGGGAGCTCGATCAGCATGGTCTGGCGCGGGATCACGTACTGGATGTCCTGGCCGTTCAGGCGCGAGTTGATCGCCTCGCTCTCGTAGGTGATGAGGACGTCGCCCTTGCCCGCGAGGAACGTGTTCGTGGCATTGCGTCCGGACGTGTCCTGCACCGCGACGTGCTCGAAAAGCTGCTTCACGTAGGCCGTCGCTTGCTTGTCGGTCTTGCCGAGGCGGCGCTGGGCGGCATACGCGGCGAGGATGTTCCACTTGGCCGAGCCCGAGCTGAACGGATTCGGGGTGATCACCTGGATGCCGGGGCGGACGAGGTCGGCCCAGCTCTTGATGTGCTTCGGGTTGCCGTTACGGACGGCGAAGACGACGACGGTGTCGGCTGCGATGCCGTCGTAGCTCTGCCGGTTCCACTTCGAGTCGACCAGGCCGGCGTCGACGAGCAGGTTGACGTCGTCGCCGGTCGAGAGAAAGACGAGGTCCGCCTTGAGTCCGTTGGCGACGGCGCGCGCCTGGTCGGTCGAGGCGCCGTAGGACTGGTTGAAGCTGACGTCGTTGCCGTCGGGCGTCTTCTGCCAGGCCTGGATGATCTTCCCCATCACGGTCTTCGGCGTCGAGTAGCCGATCAGCGACAGGTTCGTGCTGCGGGTGGCCGCGGTCGCTCCGGCGGCGAGGCCGAGCGCCAGGAGGGCGCCGGCGAGGATGCTCAGCTTGTGTGCTTTGTTCATAGACATACTTAGGATAATACATAAAGCGAACTCATTCCTCCCATAAGAGAAAAGGCGTGTAAACGAGGCGCTAGGGTCCGTGCCGATGAGATTCCGTCCGGGGGCGCAGCTCGACCCGTCGCAGGTCGAGGACCGGCGTGGCCTTGGCGGCGGCAGCTTCGGCGGCGGCCCGATCGCGATCGGCGGCGGCGGGCTCGGCGTCGTCGCGGTCGTCATCTACGTGCTGTTTGCGCTGCTGGCAGGCGGCAGCTCGGGCGCCTACGGCGCGCTCGACGGGATCGCGATGCCGCCGGGGCAGTCGCCGTCCGCCGCACTCGGAGAGAGCTGCCGGACGGGCGCCGACGCGAACACGAGGCAGGACTGCCGCATCCTCGGCGACGTCAACAGCGTCCAGAGGTACTGGACCGACTACTTCAAGGCGCACGGCAAGAGCTACCGCGCGGCCACGACCGTCTTCTTCACGGGCTCGACGCCTTCCGGGTGCGGGACCGCGTCGACCGACGTCGGCCCCTTCTACTGCCCGGTCGACAAGAAGGTCTACATCGATCTCGGCTTCTACCAGGAGCTGCACGACCGGTTCGGCGCGCAGGGCGGCCCGTTCGCCGAGGCGTACGTGATCGCCCACGAATACGGGCACCACGTGCAGGATCTGTTCGGCGACCTCCGGCCCGGCGGCTCGCAGGGAGCCGACAGCCGGTCGGTGCGGACCGAGCTCCAGGCCGACTGCTACGCCGGCGTGTGGGCGCGGAACGCGGTCGCCACCGGCTACATCGTCGACCTGACCCAGGCCGATATCGACGACGGCCTCGATGCCGCCGGCGCGGTCGGCGACGATCGCATCCAGCAGGCGACGCAGGGCCAGGTGAACCCCGAGACCTGGACGCACGGCTCGTCGGCCGAGCGCCAGAAGTGGTTCCTGACGGGGTACCGGCGCGGCGAGCCGTCCGGATGCGACACCTTCAGCGGCTCGTTGTAAGCTCGTCCGGCAAGCGACGATGGGAGGGCGCGATGAGCGCGACCGACGTTGCTGCGGCATCGACAGCCGGCCGGCGGGCACTGGCAGAGGCACTCCGGCATGTGGGCGTCAAGGAGCATCCGCCGGGCTCCAACCGAACCATGTTCGGCCGGTGGTTCGGTGTCGACGGAGTGCCCTGGTGCGCGATCTTCGTCTCGTATTGCTTCGACGTCGGGCGCCGGCATCGTCCTCTGCCGCGGGTGGCGGGGTGCCGGAGCGGGGCCGCGCGGCGTCGCCTATGTCCCGACGCTCGCCGCCTGGCTCCGCGCGACTGGCAGGGTGGCCACCGGGCCGCCGAGGCCGGGAGACATTGCCGTCTACGACTGGGACGGAGGGGTGCCCGACCATGTCGGAATCGTGATCCGCCGCACCGCCGGCGGGATCGACACGGTCGAGGGCAACACCGCGATCGGCAACGACTCGGACGGCGGGGAGGTGATGCGCCGCCACCGCTCGCTCTCGTCGGTGTCCGTCTTCGGCCGGCTTTAGAGGCCTAGCCCGCGCGCTCCGCCCGGGCCAGGCCGGTGCGCGCCCAGACCGCGAAGACGACGAGCAGCGCGCCGGCGATCGAGAACGCCGCGGCGACCTGCGTCGGGTTGCCGTCGATGAAGCCGCGGCCGGCCTCGATCAGGAACGTGAGCGGATTGAGGCTGGCGACTCCGTGGATCCAGCCGCTGAGCAGGCTGAGCGGGACGTAGACGGGTGCGAGGAAGAGCGACGAGGAAGACCGGCGTCTGCATGAGCGGCCCTGCCTGCGACGAGCGCACGCGCATCGCGACGCCCGCGGCCCAGAGCAAGCCGACCTGGTTGAAGATGATCGCGAGCGACGAACAGACCGAACAGATCGACGCCGTCGCCTCCGACCTGCATGTGCGCGAGCAGGGCGACGATCGTCAGGACGAAGGCGATCATCAGCCAGCGGACGAGCGATGCGAGCGCGTAGCCGAGGATGATCCCACCCCGCTGCGGCGCCGAGACCAGCAGCCGTTTCGCGAAGCCGCGCTCGAAGTCGCGTGCGATCCCGAATCCGGCGAAGACTCCGCCGAACGCGGCCGATTGCAGGAGCACGAACACGAACTGGAACGCCGTGTAGCCGCTCTTGAACTCGAAGCCCGGGATGTGACGCAGGCGCGACAGCCCGCCTGCGAACGCCAGGAAGTTCATGAGCGGGAAGAGCATCGGCGGGAGAAACAGAGACGGGTTCTTGAAGAGCAGCGTCGTCTGCCGGTACGCAAGCGCGAGCGCGACGTCCATCCGGCTCCTCACGTCCGGGTCATCCTCGTCTGCAGTCCGCGCGTCGCCAGCAGCATCGAGACGCCGAGGAGCGCGAACGCAACCCCGAAGCCGAGGCCGAGCGCCTGCGCATTCCAGCCCTCGATCACGAGCGAGCGGATCGCCTCGATCAGGTAGCTGATGGGGTTGATCGTCGCGAGGAACCGAAACCAGCCGACCTCGATCAGGTTCCGGGGCAGGTTCATGCTCGAGATGACCAGCAGGAAGAACAGCAGCGGGAAGAGCGACTGCACGCCCTCGGCGGAGCCGGTCCGAAGCGCAAGCCAGAGCCCGAGGGCGCCGAATCCGGCGGTGATCAACAGCGACAGCACGACGATCACGAAGGCGCCGGCCGGTCCCGTGTCGATGTGCACTCCTGCCGCGAGCCCGACGCTGAGGTAACAGACCGCCTGCACCGCTCCGAGGCCGAGCACGCCGCCGATCTGGCCGAGCAGCAGCGCGCTGCCGCGCACCGGCGTGAGTGCGAGCCGGTTCAGAAAGCCGGTGTCGATGTCGCGTGCCAGATCGGTGCCGGCGATCGCCGAGGCGAACAGGGCGCCCTGCATGAAGGAGAACGGCACGAAGAACGCGAGAAACGACGTCGTCGGGAAGCCCCGCAGATGCGTCGCGGCGCGCAGGCCGTTCGAGTTGACGGCCATCAGGATGATCGGGAAGAGGAGCGGCGGGATCCACGTCGCCGGCTGTCTCGCGGTGCGAACCATCGAGCGGTAGGCGATCAGCGAGACCTGCCGCAGGAGCGCGTTCACGTGCTCTCGTCCCCGGCGCCTTCGAGCAACCGCCCCGTCTTGGCGAGGAAGACGTCGTCGAGGGTCGGTTGATGGAGGTTGATCTCGGCGGCGCGCAGATCCTCGCGGTCGAGGGCCCTGATGACATCCGCGAGCGCACCGTGCCCGTCGAGTTGCACGGCCGTCGCGCCGGGACGGGCCGCGGTCTGCGTTCCGAACCGCGCGAGCAGCGCGGCCAGGCGCTCCGACTCCGCGCTCAGCTCGGGCACGACCTCGACGGTGGGGCGGCCGATCTCGGCCTTGAGCTGCGCCGGAGTGCCCTCGGCGACGATGTGCCCGTGGTCGATGATCCCGACGCGGTCGGCGAGCACATCCGCCTCCTCCAGGTACTGCGTCGTCAGGAAGACGGTCACGCCTTCCTCGTGCGCCAACCGGCCGACCTCCTCCCAGAGCGCGGTTCGGCTCTGCGGATCGAGGCCGGTCGTCGGCTCGTCGAGGAACAGGATCGACGGGCTGTGGATCAGCGACAGCGCAAGATCCAGCCGCCGCTTCATGCCCCCCGAGTACGTGCGGATCTTGCGGTCGCCCGCCGACGTGAGGCCGACCCGCGCGAGCAGGCGGTCGATCAGCTCCGACCGCTCTGCGCCGCGAATGCCATGGAGCGATGCCTGCAGCCGGAGGTGCTCGCGGCCGCTCAGGAACGGATCGAGCGCCGTCTCCTGGAGTGCGGCTCCGATCGTGGCGCGCACCTTCGGGCCGTCGTGGACGACGTCGAACCCCGCGACGGTCGCGCGGCCCGCGGTGGGTGGGAGTAGGGTCGTCAGCATGTGCACCGTGGTCGACTTGCCGGCGCCGTTCGGGCCGAGAAAGCCGTAGATCTCGCCCGGCTCGATCAGCAGGTCGATCCCGTCGACAGCGCGCACGTCCTTGAACTGCCGGATCGAGCCCCTCGACCACGATCCCGTTGTCCTTGACCGACATATCGAAGAATCTATCGACGGCACACGAAGTCGCCGTTCTGCGCTACACTTGAGTGCGCAAGGAGTTATGGCGATGACGACAACAGCAAGATCGACATCGAGGCTCGACTCGTGGATCTCGTTCCTGCGTGCGCACGCGGCGATCACCCGCGAGCTCTCGGCGCAGTTGCAGCGCGAGCATGGGCTGACCCTGAACGACTACGAGGTGCTCCTGTATCTCTCTCGCGCGGAGGGGACACGGCTGCGCCGAGTCGACCTCGCCGAGCGCGTCGTCCTGACCGCGTCGGGAATCACGCGGCTGCTCGAGGGCCTCGAGGGGTCCGGCTTCGTCTGCAAGGAGACCTGCGCGTCCGACGCGCGGGTCTCGTACGCCAAGCTGACGAGTGCCGGTGCAGCGAAGCTTCGCGAGGCGGCCGTGACGCATCTCCGGGGCGTCGACGACCTGTTCGTCGGCCGCTACTCGGACTCGGAGCTCGACGACGCTGGCCGAACTTCTGTCTCGGCTGCCGACGACCGGCTCCGACGCATCGTCCTGCGGCTGAACCGGCACGCCTTCCAACTCGTGCGAGAGGCGGCGGAACGGCCCTTCGGCGGCGAGTAGCTCGTCGAAGCGTCCGCGCTGCGCGATTCGCCCTGGACGAGGACGACGATCTCGTCGGCGCGCCTGACGGTCGCGAGGCGGTGGGCGATGATGATGGACGTCCGCCCGCGCAGGAGCCGGTCGAGCGCAAGCTCGATCAGGATCTCGGTCGGCCGGTCGATGTTCGACGTCGCTTCGTCGAAGATGAGGATGCGCGGATCGGCCAGCAGAGCGCGGGCGATCGAGATCAGCTGGCGCTCGCCGGCCGAGAGCCCGCTGCCTCCCTCGCGCACCTCATGCTGCAACCCTTCCTCGAAGCGGCGCACGATCCGCTCGAGCCCGACGGCCTGCGCGACCGAAGCGACCTCTTCGTCCGTCGCCTCGGGCTGTGCGAACCGGATGTTGTCGGCGATCGTGCCCGCGAAGAGAAACGGATCCTGGAGCACGACGCCGAGCTGGCGGCGGTACGAGCGAAGCTCGAGGCTGCGCAGATCGTGGCCGTCGACGCGGATGGCGCCGTCGTCGGGGTCGTAGAACCTCCCGACGAGCTTGGCCGTCGTCGACTTCCCGCCGCCCGACTCGCCGACGAGGGCAAGGCAGCCGCCGGCCGGGACGTGGATGTCGACGGCGTGCAGCACCGGCTCCTGCCCGTAGGCGAACGTCACGTGGTCGAGGTGCAGGTCTCCTTCGATCCGGGTTGCCGGCCTGGATTCGGGCGTGTCGTGAATCTCGGTCTCCTCGTCGAGGACCGTCGTGATCTTCTCCATCGCCGCGCCCGCGGACTGCACCTGGCCGTACAGGTCCGACAGCTCCTGCAGCGGCTGAAAGACGAGGTTGAGCAGGAACACCGCCGAGACGAGCGTCCCGATCGACAGTGATCCCTCCGCCATCAGCCTGCCGCCGACCCACAGGACGGAGACCATCGCGATCGCTCCGAGCAATTCGATCCCGGGGAAGAAGAGCGAGTTGAGATACTGCGCACGCGTGTTCGTCCTGCGGTTGGCGTCGTTCGCCGCCTCGAACTCGGCGAGGAACGTCCTTTCGCGGTTGAACGCCTGGATCACCGCCATGCCGGAGATCGACTCGGCGATCTGCGCCGTCATCGACGAGATCGTCTCGCGCACGCGCAGGAAGGCAGCGTGCGAGCGAACCTGGAACCAGCGTGTGAGCACCAGCGTCGGGGGCAAGATGACGAGCGCAACCAGACCGAGGCGCCAGTCGAGTATGAAGAGGCCGATGACGGCCGCGATGAGCGTCAGCGTGTTGACGACCAGGGTCGTGAGCCCCTGCGAGAGAACGTCCGAGAGCGCGTCGACGTCCGAGGTCAGGCGGGCGATGATCCAGCCGGCCTTCTGCTGCGAGAAATAGCGCAGCGAGAGCGTCGTCAGGTGGTCGAAGAGGTCACGGCGCAGGCCGAGCACGACATCCTGGCCGACCGTGGCAAGGCCGCGGACGAGCGTGGTCTGCAGGATCCACGCGAGGGCGTTGATCGCCAGGTAGACCAGGACGTCGCGGGTGAGCCGGCTCGGTCACCGGCCTTCATGCCGCTTGTCGATCGCGTCCTGCACGACGAACAGCGCCGCCACCGGCGCCGCCGCCGAGAAGACGCCGACGAGCGCGAGCAGCGCGACGCGTCCGCGACGGCCGACCAGGTAGCGGCCGAGCCGCGTCAGGCCGGTTCTACGCTGCGGCACTGACTTCCTCGCCGAAGAGCGCAGCGAACAGCCCGCCTGCGTGGAGCAGTTCGTCGCGTCGTTCCCGACTCGACGATCAGGCCGTCGTCGAGCACGACGGCGCGGTCGGCGACCTGCACCGTCGACAGCCGCTGCGTGGCGATCAGGACGGTGCGCCCGGCGAGGGCCGGGCGAAGGCTCATGACGAGGTGGCGCTCGGTCTGCGTGTCGACCGCCGACATCGGGTCGTCGAGCACGACGACTCTCGCGCCCGCGACGAGCGCGCGCGCGAGGGCGACGCGCTGGCGCTGGCCGCCCGAGAGGTTGACGCCGCGCTCGCCGATCAGCGTGTCGTAGCCGTCGGGAAGCTGGGCGGCGAACTGGGCGACGCCCGCCGCTTCGCAGGCCGCGACGACCTCCTCCCACGGCGCGTCCGGCCGCGCAGCGGTGAGGTTGTCGCGGAGCGGGATCGAGAAGAGGATCGGCTTCTGCGTGACGAGTGCGACGCTGGCGCGGAGGTCTGCGGTCGGCACGTCGCGCACGTCGACCCCGCCGACGAGCACGCGGCCGTCGGTTGCGTCGTAGAAGCGCGGCAGCAGGTTGAGCAGCGACGTCTTCCCGGCGCCGGTCGGCCCGCACACCGCGACGATCTCGCCGGGGGCCACCTCGAGGTCGACGCCCGAGAGCACCTCCGAGCCGGTGCCGTAGGAGAAGTGCACGCTCTGGTAGGTGACGGAGAGGCCGCCGGCGGGCAGTTGGGTCGGATGCGTCGGCTCCGGGATCGTCTCGATGCCCGCGCAGCCAGGCGAAGCTCCGCGAGGCCGAGGCGGTCGCCCGCTGGGCGAGCGAGAGGATCCAGCCGAGCGCCTCGAGGGGCCAGACCAGCTGCAGGAGCAGCTGGTAGAAGAGGAAGAACTCGCCGTAGGTGAGGGCTCCGCCGATCACATCGCGCCCGCCGAACAACACGACGGCTGCGATCGAGACGGTCGGCAGGAACAGCAGGCCCGGCAGGAAGGCGGCCTCGATGCGCGCCTGGCGCAGAACTCCGTCGCGGACGGCTTCTGCCTTGGCTCCGAAGCGCGCCTGGACGTCGTCCTCGCGGCCGAACGCCTGCACCATCTCGATTCCGACCACCGCCTCGTCGGCGGCCTCGGTCACGTTGGCCTTGAGCTGCTGGACCTCCCGCGAGATCGGTACGACCTTCCGTCCGAACGTGTACGCGAGCACGGCGACCGCGGGCATCGCGACGAGCGCGATCGCGGCGAGCTTGAGGTTGACCACGCAGAGGACGACCGTGATCCCGAAGATCATCATCAGCGACTGGATGCCCTGGGTCATGCCCCAGCCGATGAAGTAGCGGACGGGATAGAGGTCGTTCGTCGCCCGCGAGAGCACCTGGCCGGTCGCGTGGCGGTCGTAGAACGCGCGCGGGTAGCGGAGGTAGTCCTGGTAGAGCAGCTCGCGCATGCGCGCCTCGACCCGGATGCCCGTCCGGGCGGTCGCATAGCGGCGCGTGAAGTTGATCCCGAAGCGGATGACCGCGAGAACGACGACGATGACGAGATAGGGCCAGAGCGGATCGCCCTGACCGCTCGTGGGCGCGATCGAGTTGTCGATCGCGTGCCTGATGACGATCGGGATCGCGAGCGAGAGCCCCGTGTAGACGAACGCGCAGCCGAGACCGAGCAGCACGAGCCGCTTCTGCTCGCGCCAGAGGCCCGCGAGCCCCTTGATCGTGGGCCAGAGCCCTAGATCGGGTGGATCGACCGAAAGTGCGCGCCTGCTCACGTCCCCGAAGGTACCTGAGTCGGTTAACGAGGCTAACTACGTCCGCTACGCGGGCTGGGGGGCGTGACGGGCGCCGCCCGACAGCGTCCAGCGGAGGCCGCGCACCGACCACCCGCCGAGCGCGAGCAGGATCAGTCCGGTGACGAGGAGCATGATGAGCAGTCTCCGTTTCATGGGTGCGACGCTACGAGGCTCGGCGGTCGGAGACATCGGCCGTTGGGATGATCCGGCCTCAGCCTGCAGGACGAAGAGCGACATAGACTCGGCTCGTGGCAGGGCGTCCGATGGTGCTCCCCGTGCTGCGGCTCGGGCTGGCCGCGACCGCAATTGCCGCGATGGCCTTCCAGGCAGGCGCCCTGTCGAACGCCCACGTCTTCAAGCCGGGCAACTTCTTCAGCTTCTTCACGATCCAGTCGAACATCCTCGGTGTCGTCGCCCTCACCGCCGCGGCGTTCGTGCCGCGCGCCGACCGTTCCGCGGCATTCGACACCGCGCGGGGAGCGGTGACGCTGTACATGGCGATCACGGGCGTCGTCTTTGCGCTGCTCCTGTCGGGACACCAGGAGAGCCTCGACACGCATATCGCCTGGGTGAACTTCGTCGTTCACACGCTCATGCCGATCGTGCTCGTGGTCGGATTGGCTGTCGATCCTCCGCGGAACAGGGCCGGCTGGAAAACCGCTGCCCTCTGGCTCGCGTATCCGGTCGCGTGGTTCGTCTACACGCTGGTTCGCGGCTCGGCGGAGGGCTGGTACCCGTACCCGTTCGTCGACGTCGCCCAGCACGGATACGGCCACGTGTTCGTGAGCGGCATCGTCCTGCTGATCGCCTTCGCCGCCGCCGCGCTCGCGTTCGTGTGGGTCGGCAACCGGATGGGGGCGTTCTGGGATTTGCGACGCCCGGTCTCGGGGTAGAGACTCTCGGACAGCCCAGCAACACGCCCAGTAAGCGCAGCAACGACCCGACTGGGGGAACACATGAATATTCCGCGTTGGCACAAGCGGATCCTTGCCGCGGCCGTGGTGCCGCTCGCACTCGCCTTTGCCCTGCTCGTCAGCGGCGGCGCGTCAGGGGATCCGGGACATCCGTACCTCGCGCTCGGCGACAGCGTCTCGTTCGGATTCATCACGCAGGCGGGCTTCGAGTATCGGAACCCCGACAACTTCGTCGGCTTCCCGAGCTATGTGGGGCTCGCGCTCGGCGAGACGCCCACGAACGCGGCCTGCCCGGGCGAGACGACCGCCGGCTTCATCTCGGCGACTGGGGCCGACAACGGCTGCCGTCCGTACAAGGCGAACTTCCCCTTGCACACGGACTACAGCGGAACGCAGCTCGATTTCGCGAAAGCGTTCCTCGACTCGCACCCGAACACCAAGCTCGTCACGGTGCAGCTTGGCGCGAACGACGCGTTCATCCTCCAGGCTCACTGCGCCAACGACCCGACCTGCATCGCGGCCGGCCTCCCAGGGCTGCTCGCGACCATCGGCGCGAACATGGACGAGATCTTCAAGGCGATCAAGGGGAGCCACTTCCACGGGCGCCTCGTCGTCGTCAACTACTACTCGCTCGACTACAGCGATGCCGCCGCAACGGGGCTCACGCGGCTGCTGAACCAGGCGATCACGAGCCATGCAGCGGCCGACGGCGCCATCGTGGCCGACGCGTTCGAGCGCGTTCGGCCAGGCGGCGGCAGCGGCCGGCGGCAAGACGTGTGCGGCCGGGCTGCTCAACACGACGCCCGGGAACCAGGCGACCTGTGACGTGCACCCGAGCCAGTCCGGCGCACAGCTCCTGGCGCAGTCGGTCGTGACCGCCGTCCAACAGCACGGCGGAGACTGATCCTCAGACGCGTGGCCCCGGCGAGGACGGCCGGGGCCACGCATCAGCATCCAGCCCTGCGCGCAGTGGACTAACGTCGGTCGATGGGACGTCTCTTCACGAGCTTCGACGAAGCGTGGGAGTCCTTTCTCGACCGTCAGGAAGATCTGGAGGACTTCTTCGCTGATTTTCCGGAGGAGGAGAGCTACCTCCTGGGTGGCTGCTTCGACTCGACGGGGCACTCGTTCCAGCCGTTCAACAGGTGCAGGCGGCTCTCTCGCACCTCGACTGGATCACGCCGCAACCGCCTCACTTCCTGCACGTCTGGCTCGGAGGCGTTGCGTTCGGCCCGTGTCGTCCCGCTGCCGACGAGATCGGCCTCGTGCTCCGGCGTGCCGAACACGCGTGGTCGGAGATCGAGCCGTTTGAGGTGAGCTATCGACGGATCAACTGCTTCCACTCCACCGTCGTCACCGAGGTCGAGGGTGACGGCCCACGCACCCTTGTCGGCAAGCTCGTCGACTCGGGTTACTGGCGAGACCTGCCGGTTGCCCGCCCGCTGCCCGGTGTGCCGATGGACACGTTCCTAGCCCACGTCACGTTTGGAACGGTGAATCAGGCCCATGACCCGGCGCGGCTCAGGGATGCGCTCGTGGCACTGCGCGAAAGCCGACTTGGGTCGCAGCGTGTCCTCGACGCGAGCCTGTGCGTCATCCCCGCCTCGCGGTCGACCGTCCTCGATCCCTGGGAGGTCGTCGGCTCCGTCACGTTTCGACCTTCGTCCTGAGGCTCGCGCTCGAGCCGCTCGATCCGCGGCCGGTGCAGGGTTTCCTCGATGGAGCGTACCGGGATCGAACCGGTGACCTTCGGCTTGCAAAGCCGACGCTCTCCCAGCTGAGCTAACGCCCCGTGCGGGGCCAGTCTAGCCCGGACGCCCGATTTACACCCGTTTTACACCGAGGTGCACGGAACCGCACGGGCGGCGGGGAAGCTCAGCCTGCTGAATCCGAAAGGGAGGCACTTGATGCGCAAATTCATGTTCGCCGCGGTCGGTCTCGCTGCTCTTGCAGCGGCCAGCGTGGCGGTTGCCGAGGGAATCGACGGTGCGAAGACGGCGAAAGCCGTCGCGGGCACGTTCTCGGCGACCTCGGCCAACGTCTCGACCCGCTCGTGCACGACGACGGACGGCAAGACGCTGACGATCACGAACGGCCGTTACACGGGCGTGGCGTCGG
Source organism: uncultured Thermoleophilia bacterium (assembly GCA_963708505.1). Classification (GTDB taxonomy): domain Bacteria; phylum Actinomycetota; class Thermoleophilia; order Gaiellales; family Gaiellaceae; genus PALSA-600. The sequence continues at coordinate 346,007 of CAVPST010000003.1, read as the reverse complement.
GCGATCCCGACCTGACCGGCCCGATCACGCTGCGCGCACGCAGCGTCACCAACAGCGACGGCGTCGGCATCGTCGACGGCGCGCTCAGGATCGACGTGGCTTCGGGGCGTGACACCTCGGCGGCCTTCACCACCGTGTACGACCACGGCAACGTTGCCGGGCTGGCCGTCGGCCGTGCCCACGAGCCGTCGGCGCGGGTTGTCGCCAACCTGTCGGCCGGCTTCACGCCCGGCTCGTTCACGGGTGGCAAGCTCGGCGGTGGCACATCGGGCGGCTCGGCTGTCGAGATCGGCCCGGGGCGCTGTGCTCCGGCCGCCAAGCCGAAGCCGGAGAAGAGCGAGGCTCGGGGCGTCATCACGGCGCTGTCCGACAACTCGATCACCGTCGCCGGCCTCACGTGTGTGATCCCGTCCGACAAGTCCGCTGCCGTGAAGGCCAAGTTCAAGGTCAACGACCGGGCTGAGATCCACTGCGCGCTCCAGAACGCGCAGAACACCCTCACGAGGATCGAGGGACGGCACTAACGAATGACTCGCCGGACGCGGTACGGGGTCCTGTTCCTGCTCATGGCGGTCGCGATGCTCGCGGCCGCCGCAGGAGCACGTGCCGCCGCACCGACGGCGATCACCGGTTCGGTGACCGCCGTCGGTGCGACAACTGCGACCGTCACAGGGACGGTCAATCCGGGGGGCGTCGCGACGACGTGGTACGTCGAGTACGGGACGAGCACGAGCTACGGCTCGCAGACGGCGTCGACGAACGCCGGCTCGGGTACGGGCAACACCGCAGTCTCCGTGTCGCTCGCCAGCCTCGCCCAGGGCACCACGTACCACTACCGCGTCGTCGCGACATCTACTGCCGGTACGAGCCGCGGCAGTGACGGCCTGTTCACCACGCTTGCCGCACCGGGAGTCGTCACCGGCGCGGCGACTTCGGTGGGCGTCTCCTCGGCGACCTTGCACGGGACGGTCGATCCGAACGGCCAGGCGACGACCTGGTCGTTCGAGTACGGGACGAGCACGAGCTACGGCTCGCAGACGACGGCGAAGAGCGCCGGTAGCGGCAACAACCCCGGGAACGTCTCCATCCAGATCACGGGATTGCAGAAGGGCCAGACCTTCCACTACCGCCTGGTCGCCTCGAGCAGCGGCGGCACGACGCACGGCGCCGACGCGACGTTCGTCACCAGCTCTGCGCCCAGCGTCGTGACCGGTGACGCAACGTCGATCGCCCCGACGTCGGCGAAGCTCAACGGCACCGTCACCGCGAACGGCCTCTCGACCACCTGGTGGTTCGAGTACGGGACGTCGACGAGCTATGGCACGAAGACGTCCGCAAGGAGCGGCGGCTCGGGCACGACTGCCCAGGGACAATCGCTCTCGGTCACCGGCCTGAAGGCGTCGACGACCTACCACGTTCGGATCGTCGCGAAGAACTCCAGCGGCACCACCTTCGGCGGCGACAAGACCTTCTCGACCTCACTCTCGCCGGTGGTCGTGACCGGCGGCGCGCAGAGCGTCTCGGCCGGCGGTGCCTCCCTCACCGGGTCCGTCGACACGCGCGGACGCCCGACCACCTGGTGGTTCGAGTTCGGTACGGGAACGACGTACGGGTCGAAGACGTCGGCGAAGAACGCCGGCTCGAAAGCGGGCTCGCAGAACGTCAGCGCGCCGATCACGGGCCTCAAGAACGGAACCGGGTACCACTACCGGCTCGTCGCGAAGAGCGACGCGGGCACGACCTACGGCAGCGACCTCACCTTCTCGACGCTCGGCGTGACGATCGCCGCAGCTGCGCGCGAGGTGACCTTCGGCGGCCGGGTACGGTTGAGCGGCGTCGTGCCTTCACACGCAGCGGGCGACCAGGTGACGGTCTATGCGCAGGCGTACGGAAGGGGCTCGCCCGCCTCGGTCGCCACGGTGCTGACGAGCACGGGTGGCGTCTGGAGCTACATCGCGAAGCCGCGGATCGGGACGCAGTACCTGGCCGGCTGGAACGGCGGGACGAGCGCTCCGACCGTCGTCGGGCGTCCACCCGAAGATCTCCCTGGCGCTGCTCGCGAGCGGCAAGCTGAAGACGCACGTCGCGGGGACGACTGCATTCCGCGGCCGCGTCGTGCAACTGCAGCGCCGCGTTGCCGGCCGCTGGGTCACGGTGACGCGGGTGAGGCTCAACCGCCTCTCGAACGCGACGTTCGCCGTCAAGTTGCCGAAAGGCCGGTCGACGATCCGGGTTGCCATGAGCATCAACCAGGCCGGCGCCGGCTACCTCGGCGGCACGAGCCGCACATTCGGCATCACGCGCCGCTGAGGAAGCGCACGACGTCGGCGGCGTCCGCGTCGAGGGCCAGCCGTTCGGCACGCCTGAGCCGCCGGAGGGGCGACAGCTCAGGCGTGCCGGCGACGAAGCTCCAGGTCGCGGCGGCACGGCCCTCGACGAGCGCGAACGGGCGGAAGAGCCCGCCCGTGATGACCGCTGCGGCGTGCCGTCCCAGGACGGGCTCGCGCGAGCGCCAGCCGAGCAGGACGGGATCCCACGGGCCGAGCAGCTTCGGCTCCGGCAATTTCGCACGGGCCGGGCGGGGAGCGCGGCCGAGCTCGGGCGCGATCGCACTGAAGCCGGCCCGCGCGTCCCGGAGGGTCAGTCCGGCCCACTTGGCGAGATCCCGTTCGTCGGCGGGACCGTGCCCGCGGAGGAACCGCCTGGCGAGCTCGGCGAGGGCCGCGCTACGTTCGATCCGCGGCTGCGGCCCGAGCCAGTCGTGGACGAGCACATACGCGTGGTGGCGCCCGGCCAACGGGCCGCGAATCGCAACGCCGCGCAGGCAGGCGAGCATCAGGACGTGGACGAGCGCCTGACCCTCGGTGCGGACGTTGGCGGAGCGCAGCCGCTCGCGTAGCTCCAGCCTCGTCAACGGCCCTTCGTCGGCGAGGGCGCGTTCGACGACCGAGACGCCGCGGTCTGCTGCAGCCGCCGTCACTCCTTCCTGCCCGAGCCGGCGCGCGTTTGCGGTCACGAGCTGCGGCGTCGTCAGCTCGTGCAGCCAGCCGTGGTCCTCGGAGCGCACGAGATGCAGCGTTCCGCGGTTCAGCCAGTCGATCACGAGCGAGCGGTCGACCGTGAGTGCGCGGTCGAGGTCGCCGACCGTGAGCCCGGTCGAGCGCGCGCGGACGGCGAGCCGGGCGCCGCGCAGGTCCTGTGCCTGCACCGCGAGCAGCCGCTCGGCCACCGCGACCGGGTCCCGCGCCGGCGGGCCGGCAAGGAGCTGGGCGACGAAGCGTGCTCTCACGTCCGCATGCTGACGTGCGAAGCGCCCGTTCCCGGGCGCTTCAATGGAGTGTCGTGGCCCGCTCGACCGGCTAGGCGGCGCGCGAGAGGCGCTCTTCCTGCCGCGCCTTCTGAATGATCACGTCACGGTCGCCGAACCGAAGCATGGCGCGTGCGTTTCGCTGCTCTTCCCAGAGCTGCGCGATGTGCTCCTCGAGCTCCTGATGTTCTGAGGCCAGTGGGGCCTCGTAGCCCTCGGAGAGCGCACGCATCACCTCGATCCGCCGCTCGGACAGGACATCGATCTCCTGTTTGATCTCCTTCAGCGTTCTCATATCGATTCGAACGTCGGCTGCCTCGCAGCTATTCCTACCCATATCCGAGCTCCTCAATCTCGGCCTCGTCGAGCCCGAAATAGTGGCCCAGCTCGTGCAGGACGGTGATCCGGATCTCGGCCCGGAGCCGTTTCGGATCGGGAAATGCGCGCGTCAGCGGACGTTCGAAGATCGTGATCTTGTCCGGGAGGTACTCGTCGGCCTCCCAGAGCCCGAAGAGGTCCGGGTCGTCCGGATCCTCGTCCTCGATCACGACGGCCACGTTCCGGAGCCCCTCGGAGATCCGCGGCGGCAGCTCGTCGAGCGCCGCCTTGACCTGCTCCTCGAACCGGGTCATGCCGGCGTCATCTTCAGGCCGTGCCGGCTTCGAGCAGGTCGCGGAGGCGGGCGAGAGCGGCAAACATCCGGCTCTTGACCGTCCCGAGCGGCACCCCGAGGCGCTCGGCGAGCTCCGACTGGGTGAGACCGCCGTAGTAGGCCAGTTCGAGGGCCTCGCGCTGCTCCTGCGGCAGTTGCGCCAGTGCGCCCTGGACGGCCCGCCGCTGCTCGCGGACCTCGGCCGACTCGTCGACCGCCTCGACGGCTGCGACCGGGAGCGGATCGAGTGGGTCGGCCCGGCGCCGCTCCTCACGGCGGACGAGATCGACAGCGCGCCGGTGGACGAGCGTCAGCAGCCACGTCGAGGCCTTGCCGCGGGCGGGGTCGAACGAGACGGCCGTGCGCCAGGCGGCGAGGAACGCCTCCTGGACGGCGTCCTGGGCCAGCACCTGGTCGCGCAGGACCCGGAAGGCGAGGCGATAGGCGACTCCGCCGAAGCGGTCGTACAACGCGGCCAGGGCCTCGTCGTCGGCCCGCGCGACGAGCGCCAGCAGCGCCTCGTCCGGTAGCTGTGCAAGCGAGGGCGGCATCGGCGGCTCCAAAGCCTATTGGGCGGAGCCGCCGAGTCGCGTCAGAAGACGTATGGGACGAGCGCGAGTGCACCGAGCGCGTACCACGTGCCGAAGCACACGCCGATCGCGCCGAAGACCGGGACGACCCGTGAGAGGGCGCGCCGGGCCGCGGGCCGGCCGAGTGCGAGGCCGAACCCCGTCGAGAGGATCGCCATCGAGACGGCCGTGCAGGCCGCGAAGAGGACAAGGGCGATGAGAGCGACGACGTGCGAGTGGATGGCTGCGAGCAGCAGTACGCCGACGCCTCCACTGCCACCGATCCCGTGCACGAGGCCGATGCCGTACGCCTGCCACGGAGTTCGGGTTGGCGGGACGCGCAGATGTGCGTGGTCGTGGATGAACGCTCCTCTCCGCCACCGCACGAGCAGCCAGAGCGCCAGGGCGATGATCACGAATCCGATCGTCACCTCGGCACCCTGCTCGACGCGCGGCGGGAGGTAGGCCTGCCAGAGCACGATCGGCACCCCGAGGACGAGCAGCGACGACGCGTGGCCGAGGCCCCAGGTGAGCCCGAGCCGCGTTGCCCCGCCGCGGCCGTTCGTGACGAGAGTTGTGACCGCGGCGAGGTGATCCGGGTCGGTCGCATGACGGAGCCCGAGCAGCACGGCGACGGCGATCACGATCAGCACGGTCGCGCCGTCGGAGAAGTGGACGAGCCAGCTGTCGAGGCCGAACATCAGACCCACACCTTTCCAACTGCGCGGGCGACCATGCCGACACCGGCGACCACGATCACGGCTGCGCTGACGGCCGGCAGCACGGCGGCCAGGCGTCCCCGGCCGTCGAACCGTGCGAACGCGCCCTTCGCGAGGACGGCGACGAGCCCGACGGAGGTGATCGCGAGGGCCAGGCCGACGCTGAACGCGCCGACGAGCGCCATTCCGAACCCCACTCTGTGCAGGGAGATCGCCCCGAGCAGCACGACGAGCGCCGAGGGGCAAGGCAGGAGGCCGCCGGAGATGCCGACGGCCAGCAGGCTGCGCAGGCCGTGCGCGTCGCCCTCGTCGTGGTGGTGATGGTGGTGGTGATGTCCGTGCCGGTGCGCGCGAGCGTGCCGCACTCGGCCGGCGAGCACGGTCGCGCCGACGGCGACGACCATCAGGCCGGCGCTCAGGTCGAGCCACGGATAGAGCCGGTCGGGGACGATCCACCGTGAGAGCAAGAGGGTGATCCCTCCGAGTGCAAACACGCCCGCCGTGTGGGTCACGGTGGTCACGAGCCCGAGCAGCGCAGCGTGCCGCGGCGTGCCGCGCGAGCCGACGAGATAGGCGGTGACGATCGTCTTGCCGTGTCCCGGAGAGAGCGCGTGCGCGGCTCCCCAGAACACTGCAAGCGCGAGCGAGCCGAGAATCACGGCCAGGCTCAGATGCCGATGGCCGATCAGCGAGGCGAAGCCCGAGTCGGCGATCCGGTCGGGTGCAGCCAGCGCCCGGCCCGTGAGCAGGGTGGGCGGCGGGTCGCTCGTCGGCGCCAGCTGCGCGCCGGCTCGCGTGACGTCGAGCGGGCTCGTCAGGAGATCCTTCGGATAGGCCCGAAGCTCGTCGGACGTCGACTTCGTCCTGGCGCCGAAGACGATCTCCTTCCAGCCGATGCGGTCGGCGTAGTTGCGGTCGTCGACCGAGACTGCGACGCTCCCGGAGACCGTCGGGCCTGCGAGGACAGCCTGGAAGCGCGTCGTGCGCAGGCCTGCCGCTCCAGGCGGGTGTGCGAGCGCGGTGCGCATCGACGCGGAGCCGGACCGGCTTCCCGTCGACCGAGACGTGCAGCGCGCCGATCCGGACGGGGACGTGCTGCAGCGTCGGGATCTCCGCCATGTCGACGACGTAGCGGACATAGAGCTGGTGGCCCGCCACTTCGACCCGCGCGAAGCGGTTGATGGTGAAGTTGCCGAGAGGATGCGCCGACGCGAGCGCCGGGAACGCGAGTGCGGCGAGCAGGGTGACGAGGATCATGCGCTTCACGAGGCAAGCCTCCTGAGAGTCGAGGTCCAGAGAACCGAGAAGTGGGGGTTCAGCGCGACCGCTCGACGTGCCCACGGCCGGGGATCGTGGCCGAGGCAGTGCTCGATCTCGGCGCGATGGAAGAGCTTCGCGCTGTCCTTCGTGCCGAGCCGCAGGGCGAGCTGCGAGTAGTGCAGGGCTTCGCCGCAGCGGCCGTTCCGGAAGAGCGCCCACGCGAGCACGTCGTCACCGTCGATCGACGGCCGTTCCCGCTGCGCGCGCCGGGCAAGCGCGAGTGAGTCGCGCAACCGGATCCCGTGGTCGATGTCGAAGAGGGCGGTCTCGAGGTCGATGCTGACGCCGTTGGCGACCAGGAGCCGCCTGATCCCGTCCTCGGTCGTGTATTCGATGCGGGCCGCTCGAGGGTGCCCGGTCGCCGCGAGGAGGTCGCCCAGCAAGCCGACGAACTGCGGCAGCGGGATCGTGTCGACCGCGCGCTGCTCGAAGCCTGTCGCGGTCCTGAGATGACCGCGGGCGATCTCGACCTGGGCGATTGCGTCGAGCGCGTAGACGTAGCCCGGGAAGGTCTGGAGTGCGGTGCGGAGGTGCGACGATGCTGCGTCCAGCCGGCCGCGGGCGAGCTCGAGCTTGCCGAGCTGCGTTTCCGTCCACGCGTACGGCTCCCGTTCGTCGGCGGCTGCGTCGGCGGCCAGAAGCAGCGCCTGCCGGGCGCCGTCGAGATTGCCGAGCAGCTCGCGTGCATAGGCGATGCGCGAGTACGACGAGACGCCGGGGCGGAGCCGGGCCATCGTGTCGAAGGACCGAAACGCCTCGCGGTAGCGACCGAGCTCGAGGAGCGCGTCGCCGGTGACCCCGTAGTTGCGAGCGGTCGTGGGCGAGAGTGCGAGCGCGCGCTTGCCGAGGCGGAGCCCAAGCCCGAAGCGATGCCGGGAAAGCGCGAGCGACGCCAGGCCGCTCGTCGCATCGAGATCGTGCGGCGCGTGCGAGAGGGCGCGGCGAAGGACTCCCTCTGACCGCACGTAGTACGACGGATCACCCGTCTCTCGGGCGCGCTGCTGGTAGGCGAGCCCGAGCAGGTCGAGCCCGCGCACATTGTCGGGCCGCTCGCGCAGCCCGGCCTGCAGCTGGGCGACGAGCGCCTGCGTGTCGCCGGTCGCGAACCCGTCCGCCAGCGTCGCAGACGAGGCCCGTTGCGTCGGTGCGGAGCCGTGTGCCGTGAGGCCGCCGAGCAGCAGGGCGGTGGTGGCAAGAGCCACCACCGCCCCAGCGGCCATGAGCCGCGCGTGCCTCACTTACTTCTGCTCCCCGTGTGTGTCGGCCGCACCGCTCTGCGGGTCGGCGACATACGGGAACGAGCTCATCTGTGCGGTGTCGCCGTTGTCGACACCGTCACCGAGCGGGAGCTTGGTTCCCTTGAGGAAACCGCCCACCGCCTGCTCGGCGATGTCGACGACGTCGTCCGAGAGCCGGCGGCCGTTCGGCCAGCCCTGGTTGTCACCGCCGAGGACGCCGAGCCGCGAGACCTTGCCTGCCGGAGTGATCGGCACGGCCAGGTTGATGCGGAGCTCGTCGGCCAGGGTCGAGCCCGTGAACGTCACGTTCGGGATCCCGGTGAGCAGGACCTGAGACGAGGTCGTCACGGTTCGTCTCCGGGACGCCCAGCTTGTAGAGCTTGTTGATGACCGCCGCGAGAATCGGCGTCGTGTAGTACTTCTCGAACTGCGCATCCTGGGACGGGCTCGACGCGTTCCAGTGATCCTTCAGGCCCGTCGGGATGACGACCTCGTTGATCAGCGGGTTGCCCAGGCGCGAGACCTGAACCCACTCGCCCGTGACCCTTGCCCTTCACGCTGGCCCGCGGGCGGTCGGCGGCGCTCCAGATGCCGATCGTGTGGGACTTCGTGTCGAGCTGCGAGATCGGGATCTGCAACGCGATCGTGTGCACTGCGTAGCCGGCGAGGAAGTCTTTCCCGCCGCCGGTCGAGCCGGTGCCCTTGCGGATCGCGAGCAGGTCGAAGATGTCGCCGACATCTGCGAAGAACGGATCGTCCCGCTGTCCGGCGAACACCTGGCCGCCGCCGGCGAGAGGCGAGACGGCCTTCGCGGCGAGGCTGTGGTAGTCCGGCGTGGAACGCGGGCCGATGTTGTCCGGCGGCGTCGACGCGTTTGCGACGACGGTCGCCTTGCCGTCGGCAACGCGGGTGACCGTGTACGGCTGCACCGTGTCGCCGAGGAAGAACGGTCCCGTGTTCCGCTTGAAGCGGAAGTAGTACGAGACGTCGGGCTTCCCGTCGCCGTTCCGGTCGACGTAGATGTCGTACCGGGCCGTCGGCGAGAACGTGTAGTAGTTCGGTCCTGCGGCCGGGTCTTCGCCCGGGATGAAGTTGCTGAGGATCGTCAGCATGTCCGGCTTGTCGGGCGAGCGGAATGCGTACAGGTCGGTGTTGTCCGCCGACGGGTCCTCCGAGATGAGCGGCGCCTCGCGGTGGCTCGACGCCTTTGCGGCGCTCGGACTTGGGCCACGGAGCAAAGCGGCCACAAGAGCGAGCGTCGCCAAGACCGCCACCCCAAGGGCGACTGCCAGCTTGCGCATGTGCTTCTCCTTCTGCGGGTTTGCCGGCGGGGTGGGCCCGCCGGTCGATGAACACGCGTCATTCGCGCGACTCCCGCTTTCGGTTCGGTCGTGCTGAAGAACGTATCGTCCGTCGCGGACGCGGACGAGCGTCCCGCGACTTGCTAGGCGGCGAGACCTTCGCGGATCCGCGCGGCGACCGACGCCATCTCGAGTGTCGCGCCGGTGACGTCCTTCAGCAGCTCGTCGGCTGTCGGCCCCTGGCCGAGCGACCACAGCTCCCGGAGGAGATCGCCGGCGTCGCGCTGCGCAAACCACTCGTTGCCGAGCTCGGTGCGCAGGAACTCGCGCAGCTGCGCCTCGAACGCCCATGAGCGCAGGTAGCCGATCACGTAGAAGCTCCCGTCGATGTCGTCGAGGTAACTCTCGGGATTGACCGGGATCTTCAGCGAATCGCTCAGGATCTCGAAGTAGCGGTTCCGCATCGCGGGAATGTCCGGCGCCTGGAAGAACTCGATCTCGTACAGCAGCTTCGCGGCGTACCGGCGCACGAAGTAGAGGAGCGACAGAGCGCCGTCGGAGGCGAGGTCCCTCGGCCGGGGGACGTCGAGGCGCCGGTTCAACCAGGCCGGCTCGGTGACGAGGTGCTCGAGCAGCGCGGCCCAACCCTCGGTCACCGCCATGTCGCCGAAGCGTTTGTCCTCGGTCGGAAGGTCGTCGCTCGTGTGCGCGTAGTGCTCGGTGTGGCCGGCCTCGTGGAACAGCGCCGCCCAGTCGTCCTTGCCGCCGATCGGCTGGATCACGAGCATCACGCGGCCCGGCACCTCGATCGGCGCGCAAAACGCGCGAGGCGACTTCGACGGGCGCGAATCGAGATCGAGGTGGACGTTCTGCTGTGCGTGCAGGTCGATCCCGAGCTCCGAGAGCGTGACCTCGAGCGCGGGCAGCATCCGGTCCGACGGGTAGAGCTGGTCGAGCTCCGGCGCGCGGAACAGCCGCGCCACGTCCCACGGACGAGCGTCGCCGAGGCCGATTCCGAGCCGGGAGCGGAAGAAGCTGTCGCCCTCTCGCTCCCAGAGCTTCTCGGTTTCGTCGAGCAGCGAGCGGCACTCCTCGGCGAGCTCGTCGAGCCGGAAGCCGAAGTTCTTGTACAGCTCGTAGTAATTCGGCGCATCGAGCTGCACGACGGCGCCGCGGTCGATCTCGGCTGCCTCGAGGTAGACGGGATTGAGATGCTCGTCGAGCAGCCGCACGCGAGTCTCCTCGAGCCGTTGCCGCTTGTCGCGGTCGGGCTCGTTCGACATCGCCACGCGGAGCATGCGGTACGGGATCGTCTCTCCGTCGACTGTCGCCTCCAGCTCCGCCTCGACACTCGCGAGCCGTGCCTGGTGCGCACGCGTCAGGTTGCCGAGGAAGCCCTCGCAGGCAAAGCGCCACAACTCGGTCGGTGCACCTCGCATCTGCTGCGCGGTCTCGACACGCGTCAGATCCTCGTAGCGCTCGTAGACCTGCTCGACGTCGAGGCTCTGTTTCTGCCCCGAGAAGTGGAGGTAGTACTCCTCGTCGAGGTCGGCGACGAACCGGTCGGCACGATCGCGGAACGCATCGATCTCACGGTTCGTGGGCGCTGTCGTTGACATGCTCCCTAGGATACGGGCGCCCGTGCGGACGCTGACGATCACAACCGACCGGCGGACGCAGGTCCTCGACATCACCTCGCTGGTCCGCGAGGCGGTCGGGGACGCCCGCGCAGCGGCGGTGCTCGTGTACGTGCCGCACACCACGGCCGGCGTGACGATCAACGAGAACGCAGACCCCATGGTCGCCCGCGACTTCGAGATGGCGTTCGAGCGGATCGTCCCCGAGGGCTGGGGCTGGCAGCACATCGAGGAGGGCGAGGAGAACGCGCCGTCGCACATCCGCGCATCGCTCATGGGTCCGCAGGTACTGATCCCACTCACGCCCGAAGGCGAGCTCGCCCTCGGCAAGTGGCAGGGCGTGTTCTTCTGCGAACTCGACGGCCCGCGGACGCGGTCGGTCTACGTCAGCGTCCTCGCGTAAGGCGAACGCGACACACGCTCTGGCGTAAGCACGCTGGCGCAGCCGAGGGTGCTGGCTTACGACGAGCTTGGACCGCTGGGCAACTCTTGCGTGATCTCCCAGGTGTAGCCGCCCGGATCGGCAAGGGTGAGCGTGCGCATGCCCCAGTCACGATCCGCCGGGCCGCTGATCGTGGCCACCTGTGCCTGCTCTAACTCGGCGCGTACCGCGTCCACGTCGTCGACAAAGATGACGAATTGCCCGACCCCCTTCTGCGCCAGGCTGAGTGCGTCATCTGACGGGCTGTCCTGATGAGCTGCACCGCGCTGCAAGAAGACGTATGTGCCGGCGAAGCGGAACATCGCCGTGTCCTGGTCTTCGTGCTGTAGGGGCAGTCCGAAAACCTCCTGATAGAACACCTTCGAGCGTTCCAGGTCGCCGACGATCAGGTTGATGGCGCCGATCTGCTTCTCCCATTCAGCCACGTCGCACCCCTTTCCGTTCACGCGTGGGTCGAGCTTGATGGACGGTTGGACCTTTCCGGGACCCGCAACTCATCGTCGAGGCGCCGTCCGTCAGAGGTCATTCGGGAACACTGGCGCAGGCGACGGGATTGACGTCACGGCAGCCAGCCCTCACGGTACGCCGACCGCTCCTCCGGTCCGAAGCGCGCGTAGGCGTCGGCCGGTTTCGACGTCTCCTCGAGCACGCTCGCGCCGTACTTCGCCGCCACCTCGTTTACCGGATAGACCACCTCGAAGCCGACCGCTCGGCTGCCGGTCATGACGATGACGCACGGCCCGTCGCCGGCTCCGACGAAGACGTGGTGCGTCCAGGGCGGGCAGTGGACGAAGTCCCATGCCTTCAAGCGGCGCTCCTCACCTTCGATCACCAGCACGCACTCTCCGGCAACGAGAAGGAAATCCTCCTGTCCGCGTTCGCGGTGGTATGTGCCGTTCCGCTGGCCAGGCATGAGCACATGGATGCGGAAGCCGAGCTGAACCCATTCCTGTCCGCCTTCAAAGTCAGTGTCTTGCCCACGCTCCTCGCTTCGGATCCAGGAGACGTCGCGCGCGTTAAGAACGAACCACCCCTCACCCTGAGGGATGAGCCCGACCTCGGTTCTCTTCAGTTGTGCCTCGCGAACGGATTCGGTCATGGGCCGATCCTTGCAGAGCGATGCGAGCGAGACGCCCCGGTACAGCCCCGGCCCAACCGATCCTCAGGCGTCATTCCGGAACACTGGCGCAGTCCACGTTCTGCGTCAGCTGTTCCTGTCACGATCTGCGCGTGGACGACCCACCCCGATCTGCTGACCAACGCGGCGTGATCTCCCTCCGCGAGCGCGCGGGCCCGCTATCAGAGCGGCCCTTCCGCCTGCTCTGGCTCGGCCAAACGACTTCAGCGATCGGCGACGTCATGATCGGCGTCGCGCTCGCGTTTGCCGTCTTCCAGATTGGCGGCGGCGCCGCGCAGCTCGGCCTCGTGCTCGCGTCATTGACGATCGGGCGTACAGCGTTCGTTCTCGTCGGCGGAGTGTGGGCCGACCGGCTGCCGCGGCGGCTCGTGATGCTCACGTGCGATGCGATCCGGGCGGTGGTTCAGGCGTTCGTGGCGGTTGCGCTACTCACGGGCGCGGCGGAGATCTGGATGCTCGCCGTCACCTCGTTCGTGTTCGGCGCGGCGAGCGCGTTCTTTCTCCCGGCCGCGACCGGTCTTGTCCCGCAGACGATCTCGGCCGGCCGGCTCCAGCAGGCAAATGCGCTGCTCGCGCTCTCCCGCAGCTCGGTGCAGGTCGTCGGCCCGGCGCTCTCGGGCGTGATCGTCGCGGCGGCCGCGCCAGGTTGGGTCTTTGCCATCGACGCGCTGACCTTCGTCGGTAGCGCCGCGTTCCTCGCGCTGCTCCCGGTCGCTGCCCGCGAGCCGGTGGCGCGACGGCCGTTTCTCGTCGAGTTCGCGGAGGGAGCCCGCGCCGCCTGGTCGCAAGGCTGGCTCCGCGTCGGGCTTGCCCTCACCGCCGTCGCCATCCTCGGCATGGGGGCGTTTCTCGTGCTCGGCCCCGTGATCAGCAAGAGCGAGCTCGGAGGTGCCACTTCATGGGGCCTGATCCTGACCGCGGGCGCGATCGGTGGCCTCACCGGCGGTGTGATCGCACTGCGTCTGCGGCCGCAGCGTCCGCTAGTCGGCACGTTCGCGGCCTGGTCGCTCGCGGCACTCCCGGCGATTGCGCTCGTGCCGCCGCTGCCGACCGTGCTGATCGCGGTCGCCTACGGGATCTACCAGGCCGGCATCGCCTTCGGGAACAACATGTTCGAGACGACGCTGCAGCGCGAGGTGCCACACGACCTGCTCTCGCGCGTCGACTCGTTTACCTGGCTGGTCGCGCTTAGCCTGCTGCCGGTCGGCCAGGCGCTCGCCGGACCGCTTTCGGACGCGGTCGGAACCGACACCGTCCTCGTGGGCGCCGCCGCACTCGTCGTGCTCTCGTGCGCGGCCGGCATCGCCACACCATCCGTGCGCGCGATCACACGCGCCACGCCTGCGCTGGTAGCCGCGACACGCGACCCAAGCGTCAGGTGACATTCCCGCACACTGGCCCATTGCCGGGATCCGCCGCAGGTGCAGTTCGAGCCAAGCCCGTCCGCTTTCAAGTCGCGTGCCGATGTCTTAGCCTGAGCGGGTGCGCGAGCTCCGCAAGACGGTGACGGCGGTGTTCTGCGACCTGGCGGGGTCGACGGCGCTGGGCGAGTCGATTGATCCCGAGGTCTTGCGCGGACTGCTAGCGCGCTACTTCGACCGGATGCGGACGATCGTCGAACGGCACGGCGGCACGGTGGAGAAGTTCATCGGTGACGCGGTGGTGGTGGTGTTCGGGGTTCCGATCGTGCATGAGGACGATGCGCTGCGGGCCTGCCGCGCTGCGGTCGAGATGCGTGATGCGCTGCCGGAGCTCGGCTTGCGCGGCCGGATCGGAGTTAACACCGGCGTCGTGGTGACGACCACGGACGAGACGCTTGCCACAGGCGACGCGATGAACGTCGCCGCCCGGCTCGAGCAGGCGGCCGAAGCGGGCGAAGTGCTGATCGGCGCCGGGACGTATGCGCTGGTGTCGGCCGCGGTCGACGCGGAGATTGTGGGGCCGTTGGAGTTGAAAGGGAAAGCCGAGCCGGTGCCGGCGTATCGGCTGCTCAACGTGCTGGACGCGCCCGAACGGAGCCACGCCTCGCGGTTCGTCGGTCGCGAGCAGGAGCTTCGTTGGTTGTCGGAGGCGTGGGAGCGGGTGCGTTCAGAGAGACGATGTGAGCTGGTGACGGTGGTCGGTGAGGCCGGCCTCGGCAAGTCGCGGCTGGTCGCCGAGGCGCTCGCATCGCGTGGAGGCGCGCGTCGTCCGAGGGCGTTGTCTTCCCTACGGTGAAGGGATCACATACTGGCCGGTGGTGGAGGTGGTGAAGCAGCTCGCCGTTCTGCCGGCCGACCCCGTCGCGGCAGCGGCGATCCGCTCGCTTCTCGGTGAATCGGACGTCGCGACGAGCGGCGATGAGATCGCGTGGGCGTTCCGCAAGCTGCTCGAGGAACAGGCGCCGCTCGTCGTGGTGTTCGACGACATCCAGTGGGGAGAGGAGACGTTCCTCGATCTCGTTGAGTCGATGGCGCTGCTCTCGGGTGGCGCGGCGCTACTCCTCGTGAGCATGGCCCGGACGGAGCTCGCGGAGCGGCGCCCGGGCTGGCCCGGGATGCTGCAACTCGAACCACTTCCCGCGGAGCAGGCCGACGCGCTGATCGGCGACGCCGTGTCCGACGAGCTGCGCGAGCGGATCGCCCGCGCCGCCGGCGGAAATCCGCTCTTCATCTCGGAGATGCTCGCGATGGCGGCCGAGGATGCGGGTGTCGACGTGCCGCCCACGCTGAAGTCACTGTTGGCGGCACGCCTCGACCAGCTTGATGTGGCCGAGCGCCGCGTGCTCGAACGCGGCTCCGTGGAAGGCGAGATCTTCCACCGCGGAGGCGTACAGGCGCTCGCTCCCGACGAGGGGGAGGTGACGATCCGGCTCGCAGCACTCGTCCGCCGCCAACTGGTGCGCCCCGACCGCGCTCAGATCGCGGGAGACGACGGCTACCGCTTCCGTCACTTGCTGATCCGGGACGCCGCCTACGAAGCGCTTCCCAAGGTGGTGCGGGCAGATTTCCATGTCCGGTTTGCCGACTGGCTCAACGAGCACGGTCGGTCACTCGTCGAGCGTGACGAAGTCGTCGGCTACCACCTCGAGCAGGCCGCCCGTTACCTGGGCGAGCTCGGGCAGCCGAATGCGGACATTGCGGAACGTGCCGCGCTGCGACTCGCCGCTGCCGGCAGACGTGCGGGTGACCGCCTGGATTATCGGGCTGCTCTTGCGCTTCTGTCGCGAGCGGTCCAGCTCCTGCACCCAATCCGGCTCGACCTCGCGCTCGAGCTCGAGGCGGCGTGGTACATGCTCACTGTCGATGGGCGCGCGGCCGCCGAAGCAGCGGAGGCGGTCGCCGGGCGCGCAGAGGGTGCGAGCGATCGCTCGGGCGCCATGCTCGCGCGCGCCACGGCGCTCCTTCTACGCGTCTACGGCGGCGACCGTGCGGCCGGCATCGCCGAGCCCGAGGAGCTTTGCCGCGCGGCATTGCCACTGGAGGAGGAGCGTGGCGATCCTCGTCGGATCAGGCTGCTTTGGCGCCTCCTCGCCTCCTGCGCGAACGGGCGAATGCAGAATGACGAGGCCGCCGAAGCCGCCGAGCAGGAGCTCCGCTACGCCCGGCTGGCGGGTGACTCGCCTTCGGATACGGCGGGTCTCGACTTGGCGCTCATTCTCGGACCCCGTCCGGCCGACGAGGCACTGGACGCACTCGAACAGATAAGTGAGGGCTTCTCCCCAGGTGCGTCCGACTTTGGACGGGCGACGCTGCTCGCGATGCTCGGCCGCATCGACGAAGCATGGCCACTCGCGGAGGCACGAGCAGAGCATTTGCGCGAGGTGAGTGGCGACTTTTCCCCCGGCGCCGAATATCTCGGGCTCATCGCGCTGATCGACGGCGACCGCGAGCGCGCATGCCGACACACCGCCGAGTTCATCGCCGAGGCACCTCCGGGCAGCGATGGTGTCATGGCCTCGTGGAAGTCGATGCTTGCGCGCGACCTCTACTACTTGGGTCGTATCGACGAGGTTGAGCCTCTATTGCGCGCGGCTCGAAATGCAGGTTGGCATCCTGTGGAGCGAACGCTTGTCCCGGCGGTAGAAGCACTCCTCCTCAGCAGAGCTGGCGCCCACGATCAAGCGGAGGAGCAGGCGCGTGCCGCCGTGGCCACCGCTGAGACAGAGACGGACAACGTCTGGCTCCAGGGCTGGAGCAACGAGGACCTCGCTTTGGTGCTCGAGCGCGCGGGGCGTGTGAGCGAGGCGCGCGAGGCCCTGAAGCGCGCGCTGACGGTCTGGGAACGCAAGCGTTGCCTGCCGTATGTCAAGCGCGTTCGCGAGCACGCCGACTCGCTCGAGCAGGCGCAAGTCTGATCTCGCTGGACGTTCGCGAAAGCTGGACCAGGCGACCGGCTACCCCGCGACCCGCTGGCCGTGCAGCCGGTAAGGGGCTAGACCGTGCGTGCAAGGATGAAGGGCTGCACGTAGACCCGGCAGGCCCGCCAGCTTCCTCATGTGACCTTCGCGAACACTCGCCCAGGCGAGGTGGCTGACTAGCTGATGGTGGCCGCCAGTTCTTGATAGGGAGGTACGAGTTCGTCCCATCGGGCCTCGATGTCGTCGGGCTGACCTCCGCGGATGTAGGCGGCGAGGTGCTCGGCGTGGATCTGCCACCCGGCCCCATAGAAGGCGATCTTGTCCAGGGGCATGCCCTTGACCTCGGCGACCAGGATGGTCTGATCGCCGTCGGCGGTCAGCGTGATTTCCCAGACCGCGTCGAACGGCGGCACGCCCTGCCCTCTACGGTAGGACTCGTCGGTTTCCCTAGTCGTCACCACGACCCGCTGTGGGGGCTCGCACACCTTCACCTGCCCTATGCGCTCTCCCGCGTCGGCGATGTGCACACGGAACCCGCCCCCTTGAGAAAGCTCGCCATCCACTTCGCCAAACCAGCGGGCGAGCCGGTCGGGATCGGTGATTGCCGACCACAGGTCGTCGATACCGGTGTCGTAGCGATCCTCGATCCGCACGACGCCCACGCCGGCTGTCGATCGCAGGCTGCCCAGGATGCGCGTACTCGAACTTGAGTTGTTTGTCATCGGGTGCTCCTTTGTTCGCGTTTTCCCCGGGCCACCTCGGTGTGCAGCGCATCGAGCCGCTGCTCCCACAAGCGCCGATACCGGTCGAGCCATTCATCGACTTCTGCGAGCGGCGCAAGGCGAAGGGCGTAGATCCGCCGCTGCGCCTCCTGGCGAACCTCGACAAGTCCCGCTTCCCGCAGCACTCGCAGATGCCGCGAGACGCCTGGGCGAGCGATCGGCAGCAGCGCCGCCAGTTCGCCCGCGGTTGCCGGCCCGTTAGCCAGCGATTCCAGCAGCGTCCGCCGACCCTCGTCTGCCATCGCCCGCAGAACAGCCTCCATTCCGAGAATGTATCAATGCGGTTACGTAACCGTCAAGTTACATACTCGGGACAAGCGTCAGGCGTCATTCCGGACGCTGGCGCAGCCGAGAGCAGTTGGGGATCATGCATCGAGTCGGAGCACGACCTCGTCCGTTTCCTCGTTGCGCCCATGGGCGAACCCGCGCCCCTCGCCCACGATCAGAAAACCGCACTTCTTCAACACCCGAATCGACCCGACGTTGTCGGTCGCAGCGCCAGCGTAAAGCGGACGGGTTGCCTCCAGCCGCAAGAACTCTTGCAGGGCACGCGTAGCAATGCCGCGACCCCAATCTTCACGACCGATCCAATAGGTGACCTCGCGCCGACCCTCCAAGTCGAAGCTCGCAATGTGACCCACGACTCGACCGTCGATCTCGACGACCCTGTTCGTCGTCGAGCGGTCGCTCCTCAGCCGGGCCCAGCGTCGCTCGAAGGCGGTTCGATCATTCTGATCCGGCGAAGTGAACGCGGCCATCCGTATCGCGTCGCCATCCGTCCAGTGCTCGAACAGCACCCCGAGATCACGATCCTCGATCTCGCGAAGGACAAGCTGTCCCGAGCCCTCCTGCACGGCCGTTCAACGCTAACAGCAGTCTGAGCTTAATGGCCCCCAAACTCGGGGGTGACATTCCCGAACACTGGCTCAGGCGAATTCGTAGCCGTGAGGTCAGGCGACGGGCAGTAGCAAGTCGATGGTGTCCTGGCGCCGATAGAACTCGATGCCGGGGCGTGACGGATCCCGATCTGGGCGGCTAGAGAGCCGCTGGAACGTCGGACCGATCAGGTCATAAACCTCAGGGGGTTCGCCGGTCAGACGTTCGCGCGCATAGCGCCCACCGGCAAGGCTGCCGACTTCCAGCCCGAACGCCGACGGGTCGTCGTCCTCGCGAAGCTCGACGCAGACGCGATACTCGCCGTCGTCGTCGAAGGCGCCGTAGTACTTGCGGCCGCGGAGTCCTACCGCGTCTTCGACCTCCTGCATAGCCTGACGAATCGCATCGATCTCGTCAGCGACGCGCTTGAACATCACCGGCGTCTCAGCGCGTTCGACGATGACTTGCTGTGATGCCACGCAGAGAGGCTATCGCCCACAGGCGTCATTCCGGAACCTGGCGCAGCCGAGTTACGGCCGCCTCGGTAATCTCGGCAGCGTGGACGAAGAGGTGGTGCCCGTTCTCTATGTCCAGGATGCGGGTCGGGCTGTTGCTTGGTACCGGCGCCTCGGGTTCGAGAAGGAGTGGGAGCATCAGTTCGAGCCGGGCTTTCCTTGGTTCGTTTCCGTCGCGCGCGGGCGCGTACGGCTCTACCTCTCCGAGCACAAGGGTGACGCACGCCCGAATACCCTCATCCATGTCTACGTCAACGACATCGACGCCGTTTCAAGGGAGTTCGGCATCCCGGTGGATGAAGACGGACTTGCCGGGCGCGAGTGCGATTTCGAAGACCCCGACGGCAACAGACTGCGCGTCGCGACCCGGCGCTCCTGAGACCGCCCGCTCAAGGAGTCTCGACCGGGACGCACCCAGGAGTCAACCGCTCAGCTATCCCGGTTGAGGTGCCGCCTCTAATGCCGGCTCCGGTGCCTGACCGGTGAGGATGAACCCAACGACGATCAGCCAGAGCGGAACGAGAAAGAATCCGAAAAACCCGAGTGGGGTGAGCAACGATGCGCCGATGACGATTGTCGCCCAGGCGAGGGCGGAGGGGAGCATCCCATTGCGGCGGGCACCGAGGCCGGTCGCGAGCAGTATGGCTGCAAAGGCCGCGTTCCAGGCGAGCCAGTCATAGGAGTGGAGTTGGTTGAGGGTGTAGACGGCTTGCCGCTGGCCCTCGTGAGCGGCATTCGTCATCGCACCCTCCAACATGCCGACGACAGCGAACGCGGCCGCGGCAAGGAGTGCGCCTCCGAACGCAACCATCCCATGGCCAGAGCCACCGTTGCTGCGGCTCAATCGCCGCTGTAGACCCGCTCCGAAGAAGACAAGCAGGAACGCGACCAAAGGGGCGAGCAAGAGCCCCGAGATCTGATGTCGGCCTCGGTTGTCATGCCAGTACGAGAAGGTGTCCGTCGGCGAGGTCTCGCTGCTCGGATCGCCCCACGTCAGCGCAAGCCCCACGAAGAACAACACGCCTATCAGCACTCCGGCGAGCGGCAGGAAACGATCGAAGCGGTCCGCAGTCACACCAGTTCCTTTCCTCGGCCGAGTTGCCAGTCCACGCGGGCCTACGCCCGGTAGCTCAGCCAACAAGGAACGAAGGACTAAGCGACGAAACGAGCGTCCCACAGACGGACACCGCGAGTCAACGATCCAGACGGACGACCGCTGATTCTCTGATGCGGACCGTGGCCATCAACGAGGCGGGCGATGGTGTGGCGGGTCGAGCCTCTCGAACACAGACAGGTCGAACGAGAGACTTAAGGGATCGGCGCGGGCGCTGTCCGTCTCTGGTCAATGTCCGAGCCCGGACCCCCATACGCAGCGCGGTTCCGTAGCAGCCGGACACGGACGCTTTCCCGCTGATCTGCATCGAAAACCCGCCGGTTAAGAGTGCCGAAGCCTGGCAGCGGGACGCTTCATCGTCCAAACGCCCATGCCAGCATCAACGGCAGCTCTTCTTGCCAGAACCTATCGCCGTGCGACCCGACACGCTCCCTCAGCACAACGTCGGCGCCGGTGTCCCGAAGCGCGATCGCCCATCGGGTGGCGTTGTCGCGGAAGAACGGCTCCAGGGTTCCCGCGACGAGGTAGGCGCGGGGAAGCGGGCTCGGCATGACGTCAGGCGGCTTGTAACCGCCGCCAGGCGAGGCGCAGAAAATCGCGCTGTAGACATCTGGATGCCGAAGCCCGAGAGCGAGTGCCAGCTCGCCGCCCGCAGAGACGCCGAACACCGCGGTGCGTTCGGCGGGCATGTCGACTCCGAGGCGCTCTCGCACCCATCCACGCACGTCCTCGACGAGGAACTTCTCGTGTGCCGCGAACCGCTCCGGCTCAAAGCTCGGTGAATATTCATGGAGCCGCAGCGTCTCATCGGACAGCCGGTGAGCGGCGACGATCATCGTCGAGGGAACGTCAGCTGCCTCGAGGGAGCTGCCCCATTGCGAGACCAGATGACCGTCCCCGGCGAACACGATTGCCTCGGCCTGAGCCGGCGGAACGTACGCCGTGATCTTCCTACCGCCGTCGTATTTGAGGCTGTCGGTGATGAGTTCTCCCACGATCGACGACATCGTCGTTCGGTCTCCTTTCATAGGCGCTCGAACTCAGGGTCATGCTCGACGGAGTTGATGCGCTGAAGCCGCCTCGCCCAGATGATGCCTCCGACGCTTAACGGGCCGGGAGCCATGACAGCGGGCTGCGCCAACGTTCCGGAATGACCCTGAGTGAACGCTGCGCGCGTACGGTTCGATGGTGCCTGCAATCGATGCCCTGGTCAGGCCCGATCGTTTTCCTCTGTCCTCCCGATATGACCCGCGGTGGCTTGTCGACCTCGATATGGGGCCCCATCCGCTGTGGCAGCTAGAAGAGATCCTTCCAGCGCTCGGGTTGCGGCCGGGGATGCGGGTTCTCGACTTGGGATCGGGTCGCGGCGCGACCTCAGTGTTCCTCGCTCGCGAGTGCGCGGTGACCGTGACCGCGTGCGACCTGTGGGTCGAGACGGAAGTGGTGAATGAAGTTCTTCGAGAGGCGGGGGTCGAGGATGCCGTCACGGCGGTGAACGCCGACGTGCGGGACCTGCCATTCCAGAATGAGGAATTCGACGCGATCGTCAGCATCGACGCTTTCGAGTACTTCGGGACTGACGTTCATCTCTTACCCGTGCTGCTTCGCGTCCTGAAGGCTGGGGGCGTTATTGGCATGACGACGCCAGGTCTCAGGTCAGACCCCTACGAGGGAGAGGTTCCAGCCAAGGTCTGGTCTTTGTGGGGGTATGAGGTCGCGGCTTGGCACACCCCAGACTGGTGGCGTCGCCACTGGGAGCTGAGCGGCCTCCTCGAAGGAATCGAGACATCGTGGCAGCCCGATGGGGTTGAGAACTGGATCCTCTGGGCCAGAGCCGTCGGCGAGGTCGAAGGCGCGGAGGAAGACCCGCTTCTCGCAATTCTCCATGAGAACGACGAGCAGCTCGGTTTCGTATCGGCGACCGCGCACAAGCGAGTAGCCGCCGACCCATAAGCGGCGAACTCTCCTGACGGCAGGCGTTTCTTCGCCTGCCCCGGTGTTGCGGAATGACGCCTGATGTGAGCACGAGAGAGCCGCTTCGACGGTGAGCCGTGTTTGGCCGTTCAGGGTGCCGCTGATTGCCGCGGATGGGTGACCGGGCCGCCGTGGTTTGTCGATACGGCTGCGATCGGGCCGCCGCCGGTGGCGATCACGCCAGCCCTGCGCGTGCCGCCGACCTGGTAGGTGAACATGATTCGCCTGCCGTCGGGCGTGAAGGTCGCGGCCGAGACGCGATTGCCGCGGACCTTGAAGTGCGTCAGTTGGTTGTGATGCGTACCGTCGGAGCGAATCGTGAACAGGTTCGAAGCGCCCGGTGCGCCGACCGCGTAGGCCAGGAGGTCGTAAGTGTCGTAAACGATGACGTTGCCGCGTGCCCAGTCGGGGTGGAAGCCGAACTGGGAAAAGGGTGTGATCGGTGTGGCCTTTCCGTCGCGCACACGAATGATCTCGATCCTGCACCCTGTCTCATTGCCGTTGGCGAATCTGTCTCGTTGAACGACCATTCGCTCGCCGTCGGGCGACCATCGTGCGAGATCGACCAACTGTGGCAGTTTCGACTCTGTAACGATGCGAACCTCCTTCGAGACGAGGTCGATCACGCGGATCGAGTCGCCGGTCGGCGGTCCGCCCCCGGCGGGGGGGTTCGCGTTCAGGTAGGTGAAGGCGATCGACTTGCCGTCCGGAGACCACGCGGGATAGTCGGTTGCCAGGCATGCACCGGCGCAATGGAACAGTTCCTTTGCATTCCTGCCGTCAGCGTCAGCAGTCCAGATCGATTGGGCATCGCCAACCTGAACGGCGAAGGTGATCCGACGACCGTCCGGCGACCAGTCTGGGCTGATCGCACTACCAGGCACATGAAGGCGGAGTTGGTGTACCTCCGAGCCGTCCGAGTTCATCGAGTAGAGAGTGTCGCCGCCGCCAGCACCGATCGACTGAAACACGATCCGGGAGCCACCGCGACTCGCGGACGACGCCGTAACGAGCACGAACACCGCTCCTGCTACGACCAAGCTCGTCAACGACCTCGACACCACACACCTCCCAGCCGGCGCCAAGCGACGCGACGTGGCCGAGCCTAACGGCCTGAACCTGACGGAACAAGGACGAGCCGGCTCCTGCCTTTCAACCCTTCCGCGCCCAACGTCCACGACACCAAGTCTCGACTGCGCCAGGGTTCCGGAATGACGCCTGAGCGATGGAGAATGACGGTGGTGAACCTCCGCGACTACGACGATCTCCTCGCCTTCGCCGACCTGCGTGGGGCAAACGAGTACGTGACCCATGGATCCCGGCCGGGCCGGTGAACGGGAGGTCTGCGCAATTGTGCTCGCTCGCCTCGGGCCAAAGGCAAGCGGCCAGGCGGAGGCCACGGTCCTGATCGAACTGGACAGCGGGGGGAGCGTCATCGACGACAGCGTGTATCTCGCACCGCGTGAAGCGATGGATTCATGGCCCTTGGCCGCCCCTAATCGAGGTCGGCGATGTCGGAGCGTTCGTCCGCGAGCGAATGACGAGCTCGGTACGACGTAACGCAGGACTGCGCCGGTGTCCGGGAAAGACACCTGAGGGGCGTGTGCGTTCGCGGATGTCAGCTCGAGGTCCGGGACGTCGGCGGGCGCCGGTCAGTCCGTCCGCGGATCCACCTAAGGCTGTAGTCCACCGCCGCGACGGCGTACCAAGCGATCGCAACGTAGAAGGCGATAAACGGGAAGATCAGACCGCCCGTGCTGGACGGCGATCCGCCCGCCCAGTCGATGACCGTTACCACGACTGCGAATGCTGCCCCGGCGATAGCAAGAAGCGCCACCAGCATGCGAGCAGACAGGCTCATTTGGCCGAGCTTCATGCCGTCGAGCAGTCTGTTGAACGCGATCCACGGCTGTGCCATTACCGTTCATCATTGGCGTGGGCCGACCGATTGCAAGACTCGACACGGTGAACGGCGGGTTGGGAACGACGAGCGGCCGCATCCGATCATCGCTGCTGGGCTGCGCGAGTGTTCGGGAATGACGCCCGACGGTTAGAACCTCGCTTGGTGGCGGTCAGGCGGATCAAGCCGAACATCCTTTCCGAGCGCTTCGCCGAAAGCCGGTCGTTCTACAACGATGTGATCGGGCTTGATGGCGGCGACGGCCTTGACTGGATCATGTTCTTCGGAACCAGCCAGGCAGAAGTCCAGTTGAGCGTGATGAAGCTGGACATCAAGGCGCACATCCACCCGGATGTCTCGATCGAAGTGGACGACGTCGACGACGTCTACGAGCGTGCTCGCACAGCCGGAGCTGAGATCGTGTACCCGCTCACCGACGAGGAATGGGGGCTTCGACGGTTCTTCGTGCGCGATCCGAACGGCGCGGTGATCAACGTGACCAAGCACGAGTAGGTCCGACATCGAAAGCCGCCGTCGTCTGGGCCAGTGTTCCGCAATGCACCCTGAGCTTGGCACGGCCCGGTCTCCTTTAGGCTGCGGGCGGTGACTGAGCAGGCCGCCGCGACGCTCTTGTTCGACCTCTGACTCCGGAGACGTGGGACGCGTTCGCGGGCCTCGCGGAACGACACAACGGCGTCTGGGGCGGTTGCTGGTGTACCTGGTTCCACACCTTCCACGCCGAGAAGGAGTTCTCGTACGACGCCAACCGGGCACTCAAGGAGCGACTCGTCCGCGAGGGCCGAGCCCACGCCGCGCTGGTCTTCGACGGCGACGTCGCCGTCGGATGGTGCCAGTTCGGAAGCCCGGACGAGCTGCCGAACATCAAGCACCGCAAGGAGTACGAAGCCGAGCTCGACAGCCTGCCCGACTACCGTCTGACGTGCTTCTTCGTCGACAAGCGCTACCGGCGCCGCGGCGTCTCGGCCCTGGCGCTCCAGGGCGCGCTCGACCTGATCGCCAAGGCTGGCGGCGGCGTGGTCGAGGCCTATCCCCAGGACACGGGCGGCAAGAAGATCACGGCGTCGTTCCTCTACAGCGTCACCCGCAGCCTGTTCGAGCAGGCCGGTTTCAGCTACGTGCGGCCCAAGGGCAAGAACCACACCGTGATGCGGACGACGATCGACCCGGCCCGGTAGCCGGGAACGCGCTAGGCGGCTTGGGCAAGATCACCCGTTCGAAGTCGTCGACGCTCGGTTCCGAACCATGTCAGGCGAGAGCACACTGGCGCAAGCCAGGTCTCCCTCGACTCAGTCTTGCGATGATCAACGCGTTGATTCCGATCGAGGCCCGGATAGCGGCTGCAGATGAGGTGCCGAACGTGGCGGCGGCGCTTGCAGACGCGTTCATCAACGACCCCGTGTTTACGTTCCTTCGGCCGGGCCATCTGCGGCAGGAGGCGCGGCTACGAGCGATGTTGGCAGTTGAGATCGAGCTGTACGTGCTGCCGAATGGGGGGACCGTCTGGACGACTTCCGGGTACGACGGTGCGGTGGCCGCGTTGCCACCCGACGCCTGGGAGATGCCGAAGTCGGCGACGGGAAAGGAGACAGTCAAGTGGATCCGGGCGTTCGGGACGCGATTGCCGCGCGCGATACGAGTGCAGCGCGCGATGGCGGAGCGACACCTACGTGAGCCTCACTTCTACGTCCGAACGGTCGGGGTGCGCAGCGCCCTGCAGGGACAGGGCGTCGGATCGATGCTCATCCAGCCGACGCTCGCCAAGGCCGATTTGGCTGGGCTACCGACCTACATCGAGGCCAGTAGCGAGCGTAGCGCGGCGCTGTACGAGCGGCTCGGCTTCGTGCACATGGGTGTATTTGATCTGCCAGAAGGCGGGCCGCCGGTTTGGCCGATGCGCAGGCCTCCGGCAGACGCTAGTGACGGTCACGCTTAAGGAGATCGGCACTCAGGCGTCATTCCGGAACACTGGCGCAGGCTACGGCTGAATGGTGCCGTGCAGCCATCTAGTCAGCGGAAGAGGCAGGTCGATCACCTGTAGGCATCGTGGTAATTCCACCACTGGTAGGGCTGCGTCTGCGGGTAGCCCTCGGGTGAGTCCTCCCACTCCTCCTGGCGTCCAAGCGCGGTGATGTCGAGGTAACTCCAGGTCGTACCCAAAGCCTCGGAACCGCGGCTGGCGACAAGGTAGGTGCGGAAGATGCGATCTCCGTCGCGGATGAAAGCGTTGGTGCCGTGCCACTCGCCGACGCCGAAGTCAGCGTCGAACTCGTCAGTAAGGGAGTACCAAGGAATGAGATCCCAGCCCATTCGCTTCTTCAGGCTCTGGATCTCGGCTTGGGGTGCACGCGACACAAACGCGAGAGTCGTGTCGCGTGCGTTCAGGTGCGCGGGGTGCGCCACCTGGTCTGCAAGAAGGGAGCAGCCGGTGCAGCCGCGTTCGGGGTAGGTGCCGCTTACCGTCGTCGTCACATCGGGTGCGTAGAAGAAGCGGTAGATGATCAGCTGGCGGCGGCCCTCGAAGAGATCGACCAAGCTCGCCTGCCCTTGCGGCCCTTCGAAGCGGTATTCCTTCTCCACCGCCATCCAGGGCATGCGCCGCCGCTCCGCAGCTAGCGCGTCGCGGGCTCGCGTCAGCTCCTTCTCGTCGCCCAGCAGTTTCTCGTGCGCTGCTTGCCACTCTTGCGGCGACACGATCGCGGGTGTCTTCATCACGGAACCTCCTCGTTGATCGAAGCATGCCTATGCACGGCAAACCGAGACGCGGAGAGCCGGACATGGCGCTTCCTGCAATTCCCTTGTGTGGACGGCTCGCCGACCGCGACGTGCTCTGGCGTCATTCCGGAACACTGGCGCAGCCGATGCGCATGACGCGTGTTGCTTGGGGGGACCGGTAGTGTCGGGCCGTTCATCGTCAGGAGGCGTTGTGGTTGACGGAGGGGACGTGCGTGGCCGGACGGTGTTGCCGAGCCCGGATCGGACGCTTCCGGCATTGACGACGTATGACGCGAAGGATCCGGAGACGTCGTTTCCGGCGATTGAGCCGTTGCGGCCGCCGGACGGCGCGCCGAATGTTCTTGTCGTGTTGATTGACGACGTTGGGTTCGGGGCGTCGAGCGCGTTTGGTGGCCCAGTGCACATGCCCACGGCAGAGCGGCTCGCCGGGCACGGGTTGAAGTACACGCGCTTTCACACGACGGCGTTGTGCTCGCCGACGCGGGCTGCGCTGCTCTCTGGTCGGAACCATCACACCGTGGGAATGGGCACGATCACCGAGCTTGCGACGTCGGCGCCTGGCTACACGGGGATGCGTCCGAATACGTGTGCGCCGCTTCCCGAGATCCTGAAGTTGAATGGCTACGCCACGGCTCATGTCGGGAAGTGCCATGAGGTGCCGGTGTGGGAGACGAGCCCGGCTGGGCCGTTCGATCGTTGGCCGACCGGCAACGGGTTCGAGTACTTCTATGGGTTCATCGGCGGCGAGACGAACCAGTGGTATCCAGACCTAGTCGAGAACACCACCAACATCGAGCAGCCGGCGAGCTACGAGGAGGGCTACCACCTGATGCCTGACCTCACCGACAAGGCGATCAAGTGGGTGCGCCAGCAGAAATCGCTCACGCCCGATCGGCCGTTTTTCATGTACTTCGCGCCCGGTGCGACGCACGCGCCGCACCACGTGCCGAAGGAGTGGGCTGACAAGTACAAGGGCCGCTTCGACGAAGGCTGGGACAGGCTGCGCGAGCAGACCTTTGCAAGGCAGAAGGAACTCGGCGTGATCCCTGCCGACTGCGACCTGACGAGGCGACACGACGAGATCCCGGCCTGGGCTGAGACCGATGAGGACTTCAAGCCCGTGCTCGCGCGGCAGATGGAGATCTACGCGGGGTTCCTCGAGTACGCCGACCATCACATCGGCCGACTGATCGACAGCCTCGAGCAGCTCGGTGTTCTCGAGGACACGCTCGTCTATCTGATCATCGGCGATAACGGCGCCTCCGCCGAGGGATCGCTGAACGGCACCCTGAACGAAGTCACGATTGCCGAGGCTCCTGAGATCGAGACGCAGGAGTACCTGCGCGAGCACCTCGACACGTTCGGCGGCCCGGAGGGTTACAACCACTACGCGGTCGGCTGGGCGCACGCGATGTGCACCCCTTACCAGTGGACGAAGCAGGTCGCCTCCCACTGGGGCGGCACCCGCAACGGCACGATCGTGCACTGGCCGAACGGCGTCAAGGCGAAGGGCGAGATTCGGAACCAGTTCCATCATGTGATCGACCTCGCGCCGACGGTGCTCGAAGCGGCTGGGCTCCCCGAACCGGTCCAGGTACACGGGGTGACGCAAGAGCCGATCCAAGGCGTCAGCATGCGCTACAGCTTCGACGACGGCGGCGCCGCGGATCGCCACGAGACGCAGTACTTCGAGATGTTCTGCAACCGCGGCATCTACCACCAGGGCTGGTCGGCAATCACGAAGCACCGGACGCCATGGAAGTTGCAGGGAGCTGGTGTGCCGTTCGACGAGGACGTCTGGGAGTTGTACGACGGCACGAGCGACTGGACACAGGCGCATGACCTCGCGAAGAAGAACCCGGCCAAGCTTGCAGACCTGCAGCGCCTGTTTCTGATCGAAGCGACGAAGTACAACGTCTTCCCGCTCGACGATCGTATGGTCGAGCGGGTCAACCCGGAAATGGCAGGACGACCGCAGCTGGTCCGCGGCAACTCGCAGACGCTGTTCGATGGCATGATCGGACTGCAGGAGAACTGCATGCTCAACCTCAAGAACAAGTCCCACTCGATCACGGCAGAGATCGTCGTCGACGGAGACCCGAACGGGGTGATCGTCAACGAAGGCGGCCAGACCGGCGGCTGGGTGCTCTACATCCAGGACGGTCGGCCCATCTACCACTACAACTTCCTCGGGATGCAACGATCGACAATCGCTGCGAACGAGAAGCTGTCGCCTGGTCAGCACCAGGTGCGACTCGAGTTCGACTACGACGGCGACGGCATCGGCAAGGGCGGCACGGCAACGCTGTATGTGGACGGCAACGAGGCTGCATCCGGACGGATCGAACGAACCCACGCATTCAACTACTCACTCTGCGAAACCGGCGGCGTCGGCACGGACGCCGGTTCGCCGGTTGCCCCGGACTACGGGCCCGGCGACAACACGTTCACCGGCCAGATCAATTGGGTCCGACTCGAGACCGGCACCGACAGCCACGACCACCTCCTCGACCCCGAGCAACTGATGCACTTCGCAATGACGCGCCAGTAGGCCGCCGACGGCATCCGGTGCCTGGCGGCGTCGCTGCTCGGTGGCGCTCACAACGGCTCGCGCCAGCGCCCTCAGGCGTCATTCCGGAACACTGGGGCGAGCGAGCATCTACGGTGTCGCCGCGGCGAGGTGGTCGATTCTTGCCGGGGCGCTCGTTAGGCTGGTCGCCTGCTTATCCCATGACCCGAAGGAGGACGGCCGAATGAGCGGTTACGCGGTGGCGCAGATTGACGAGATCGACGAGATCGATGACGGCCGCGTCCTTTCGCGCCCCGTCCGGTTCCACTTCGGCATCACGTCGTTCGGCGTCAACGCATTTACAGCTCATCAGGTGGGCGATCGCCTCATCAACGAGCACGACGAGTCACAGGAGCATGACCTGCAGGAGGAGCTGTACCTCGTCCAGCGAGGACGCGCGACGTTCGAGCTCGACGGCGAGCGGGTGGACGCACCCGCGGGCACACTCGTCTTCGTTCGGCCCGCCGTGAAGCGGACAGCGTTCGCTGAGGAGCCGGGGACGACGCTCGTCGCGGTCGGCGGAACTCCGGGGAAGGCGTACGAGGCCCAGGGTGGCGAGATCTGGATGCCGCTCCACCATCTCTACGAGTCAGGCGAATACGCCGAGGCTGCCGATCGGGGACGCGAGTTGATCGAAGCTCATCCCGAGTACGCCGGGCCGCTCTACAACCTTGCGTGCTGCGAGAGCCTCGCCGGTCGGACAGACGATGCGATCAGGCATCTCCGGCTCGCGATCGACCGCAAGGAATCGTTCCGTTCGCTTGCTGCCGGGGACAGCGACTTCGACCCGATCCGCGACGAGGCCGCTTTCACGGAACTGGTTCAGGGCAACGCAGCCGAGCCGACCACGGGTTGACAGACTTCGCGCTGGTCGCGTCAGGAGACATTCCCTCATTCCGGAACACTGGCGCACCAGACTGCTTTCGCGCCAGAATGTGGGATGGTCGAGTTGGAGGCGTCGCGTGAGCGTGACCCGAAGCGGCGTCAGGATCGTCACCTGTGACCGAGCCTCCCTTCGCCATCTTCTCGATACCAGAGCGGTTCGAGATCGACGCGCCCCTCGTCGCGCGTCAGGTCGAGGAGTTGGACGTTCCGATCGTCGCACCTGCATTTCGCGACCCGGGCATCGGCGGAGAGAACGGGATGCCTCCGTTTGACGAGTCAGTGTTGCGCGCTTTTCTGCGCGAGCGGCTCCCCGAGCTACGCGCCCGCGCCCTCCTCGTCCCGTACGTCATCGAGGACACGGCTGACGGATCGCTCCACGGCGGAATCACGTTTCGCCACTTCGACCCGATGCGAGGGGTGATCGAGATCGGCTATTGGCTCTTTGCACACGCCCGCGGCCGAGGTCTCGCGACGCGCTCCGTGCGGGCGGCTGCCCGGGAGGCGTTCGCGAGCGGGCTCTGGCGGGTCGAGGCGAATGTGCGGATCGGGAACGAGGCTTCCGAGCGTGTCCTCGAGCGTGCCGGCTTCACGCGTGAGGGCATCAAGCGCCGCCTCCTCCGCCACGGCGGCGGGCGCGTCGACGCGACGCTCTTCTCACTGCTCGCCGACGAATGAAGACGGGCGTCATTCCCGAACGGTGGCCCGGGCGAGTCCGCTAGTACCCGAGCGGGAACCAGACTCCGCGCACATGCGATAACCCCATGTTCGGGCGCCCACGCTCCTCGTCGAGCGTCGAGACGTCCACGTCCACGCGGATCTTCTTGACCGGTGGAAGCGAGCCGTCCCGGAACACCCGATGTGCAACCAGGTGAAGCGCATCGCGCTGGTCGACGGCGGTGACACCGACACCAAGGAGGGTCAGCTTCGCGGCCGCCGTGACTCTTGGCGAACCCGGCGAGCGTTTAGCCTGCGGTGGTGGCGTTGAATTGGGATCAGGCTCTGGCGTGGAGGCTGCGCCGGCACCTGCTGGATCCTGTCGGCACTTGCTCGGTCGGGGACGTGGTCAGCCGGCTCGCCGCGGTCCCCGCCTATCCTGAGACCACGCCCGAGCTCGCGGTAGGTCTCCGTCGCATAGGCGCCCGCAGCGGTGATGTCGCCAGTGCGCTGGGCGCCGGCGAGGTCTTCAAGACCTACGCGTTCCGCGGCGCGACCCACCTGCTCACGCCGGAGGAAGGCGGCGCCTACCTGGCACTCCGTGCATCGGGTCGCCAATGGGAGCTGCGTAGCTGGCAGGAGACCTATGGGCTGGCGCCGGGTGATTGGCCAGCGTTCCGTGAGACCGTCCGGGAGGCCGTGGCCGTGGAGCCGTTGACGCGCCACGAGTTGAGTGTCGAGGTGCGGCGCCGGCGCCGATTTCGGGATGCCGCAGCGGGGCTGAACAGCAACTCCGACACCCTGCTGAAGTCGCTGATGTGGCAGGGCGACCTGTGCTTCGGGCCGGTCCGCGACGGTGAAGCAACTGTCCAGGACCCGCACCGGGTTGCGCGTTGGGCCGGGCTGCCAGATATTGACGACGCGGGCCGTTGGGCCGTCGAGGCATACGTCCGCACCTACGGCCCGACGAGCGCCGACTCGGTGCAGTACTACCTGGGTGCAGGGTTGAGCGCCGGTCGCAACGCGCTCCGCGGCTGGCTCGACGATCTATCCGACCGCCTGGTCACCGTCGACATCGACGGGGAGGACATGCTCCTGTTCGTCGACGACGCCGACGACCTAGTTTCGACCGAAGTCTCCCCGACCGTTCGCCTGCTGCCGGCCGCCGACCCATGGGTGATGGGACCGGGCACCGCCAACCGCCACGTGGTGCCTCCCGCCAATCGCCAACCAGTCACACGCGGCGCCAACCTCGTCGTCGCCAGCGGCGTCGTGGCAGGCACCTGGACACGGAAGGGTGGCAACCTCACCGTCGCCTGGTTCGGTGGGGCCAACCCACCCGAAGACGACCTGCTTGTCGAAGAGGCCTCGCGCCTAGCCGCAGTCCTCGGCACTGAACTCGACCTGAGCGTCACCGCCACGTAGCCACCAGGCCGCGCAGCCATCCGCGGGCTCCGAGGGCATTCCAGAACACTGGCGCGGGCGAGGCGGCTACTACCAGACGGGGTCGTCTCCGCTCACAAGGCCCGGCGCGTCACGGTCACGCCCGTGCCCGGTCCTTCGACCTCGCTGAACCCGGCTGTGAGCCAGAACGGCAACGCCTCGCGATTATCTGGGTGAACCTTCGCTTCGAGGTACGCGGCCCCGTCTGAGCACGCACGCGCCGCTAGCGCGTCGACCGCCGCTCGGCCAACTCCCCGACGGCGCCGGCGGGCTAGAACAGAGAACTCGGCGATGCTCCAGCCGCAATCACCCCGCCGAATGAGGCAGAGGCCGACGACCTCGCCATCGACCTCGATCAGAAATGGCAGACGCTCCGGTTCTTCCCAGTACGCATCGAGATACGGATACGGCTGCGCCCTACCGTCGAACTCGAACAGGTAGTCCGCGAGAAGCCGCTGGAGTTGGTCGCGATCCTCGAGTTGTGCGTCACGCAACGTCACCGCCACGGGCACGACCGTACACCGACCGCAGAGGCCCGTTCCTCAGGGTGTACTCGGGAACACTCGGGCAGGACAGCAGGCTAGAGCCTGATTCGGTAGCGCAGGTCTCGCCAGCTGTCTCCGCGCCACGGTTTATCGCGCGTTGTGCTGTCGAGTGTCCAACCTGCAGCTTCGTAAATACGTCGGGGACGATGGTTGTCTGGCGACGTCCAGAGGGTCGCCTCTGCGAAGCCCCTCTGGCGAAGAGTCTCAATCACCGACGCCATGAGCGCTCGGCCGACCCCTTGGCCCCACATCGGTGGATCGCAGTAGAAGGCGTCGAGTTCTCCTACTCGGCTGCTGTCGGCGTCTTCGTCCTGCGACGGCCGGACAACTGCGTAGGCGACCACCCGCCCGTCGCTGTCCGCGACGAGCACCTGCTGGCGTGGGTCGATGGATGCGACTTCGCCACGGAGTCGGTCAACGGGTGGCTGAACAGTCTCCAGATTTCGCTCGCCGAAGATGTGCGCCCACCCGGCTCGCGCCGCGCTGACGTAGATCGTGGCCATCGCCTCCACGTCGCTGTCGTCGCCAGGTCTCATCACCAGCACAGTGATACGCCGAATCTAGCTCGCTGAATCCAGGTAACACCGCTCAGGAGAGGCGGCGATGGGTTAGCGGACCCAGAGCTGGTCGATCAGCATCCCCATGCCGGCGGGGCTGTACTGGTAGTTGCCTACGCGTTTTGCGAGAACGTCGAACTGCTTCGGGTTGACGAGCGGGACCCATGGCGCCTGGTCGACGATCTGTCTGTCGATGCGTTCCCACAGTCCGCGGGCGGCGTCGGGGTTGGTCGCCTGTGCGGCGAGGGCTTGCTTTATCTGCCGGTCGACGCGAGGGTCGCAGAACTCGGAGGCGTTCTGGTTGTCCGGGCTGTTGGGCAGGAACGAGGCGCAGGTCAATTGGCCGCTGAAGAAGGCGGAAGCCGCGGGGTAGTCAGACGTCCACGCGACCCCGCCGATTTGCGCTTTCACGCGCGAGTCGGCAACGACGGAGAAGTAGCCGACTCCTCCGCCGCTCGAGGGGAGCACCTTCAGAGAGACTCGGTAGCCCAGTGACCGAAGGAGCTTGACGGCGTAGGAGTCGAAGCTGTTGAAGCCGCCCCAGTAGGTGATCTTCATGCCTCGCGTGCCCGAGTGGGCGATCATCGCCTGCGCCTTCGCGAGATCCGGCGCCGTCCAAGTTCCGTCCGTTCGCCTCCCCGCTGTGTAGGGGCAGTAGGGCCGGTAGCCCTGGAAGTTGGGTGGGAGGATCTGGCACGTCGGCTGGTCGACGTCGGGCCCGCCGTCGACCTGGATTGCTGCGGCGCGATCTGCGGCGTAGTTCAGCGCCCTGCGGACATCGAGACGGTTGAAGGGCGCAACCCGCGTGTTGAGGAACAAGCCGACCGTTGCGGGCTGCGGGTTTGTGTGCAACTGGCTCGCCTGCCGGGTCGCGATCGCTGCTAGCCGGTCCGGCGATGCAGACGATGCGAACTGAGAGCTACTGAACATGTCCGCCTTGCCCTGGATGACATCGGCCATCGCCTTGTCCGGCGTGCCGCCGATTGCGACCGTGATCACGTCGGGGTAGCCGTCTGGTTGCGCCGCCTTCGACCACTCGTGGAAGTACGGATTGCGCACCAGCCTCAGGAAATGTTTGCGGCGGTAGCTCGCGATCATGTACGGCCCCGTTCCCGGCAAGGGATGGGCGCGCGTGTCCCGAGCTGGCGTGCCGGTCGGCACGAGGTACGCGAAAGGCAGCGCCAGCTTGTCCAGGAACTCTGGGTCCGGGGCGACGAGATGGAAGGCGACGGTCTTTGTGGCGTCGTCCGTGACGATGCCCCGCGAGAGGTCACAGAGCTTCGGGTTTTTCTCGCAACGATGCGCGCCGACGATGCCCTCGTAGAACTGGCCGGGAACCTTGCCGATCTTGAAGTCGCGCTCGAACGTGGAACGGACGTCGGACGCCCGGACGGGCCTGCCGTTCGAGTAGCGGATGTTGGGTCGCAGCCGGAAGGTGTAGGTCCTGCCGCCGTCGGTCGGGGTCGGGAGCGAGACGGCGAGGTTGGGCACGAGCTGGGTGCCTTGGAGTCCGCTGGCCTGATTGAACGCGACCAGACCGTCGCTCGTCATGCGCAAGATCGGCCAGGAACTCGTCTCGTAGGCGATCGCAGTGTCGATCGAGTCGACGTCACCCATCCTCGCGCTCAGTGTTCCACCGCGATGTCCTGCGCCCGACTGCCGAACTGCAACCAGCACCGTGCCATTTGCGATCGCGATGCCTTGCGGGCGGTTTCCGACGTCGATCCGTCGCGTCACCTGGTTCGTCCGCGGATCGAGGACTGCCAGTGTGCCGCCGAACTTGTTGCTCACCCAGACGCGGCCGGAGCCGACGGCGATCGCCCCTGGCCCGTTCCCGGTCGGAGTGACCGCTGCGACTTGGTTCGTCGAGGGATCGATCCGAGAGACGGTTCCGTCGAGGCTGTTCGCGACCCACGCCGCGCCGCGGCCGAAGGCGATTCCCGCAGGGCCGTTCCCGACGTGGATCGTGTGCACGATGGTGCCCGCCGTCGGGTCGATGCGCGCGACCTGACTCGCGGCGCTATCGGTCGCCCACAGGGTTCCGTCGCCGTAGGCGATCTCGGTCGCGGCGATCGGCAGCGTCCTCGTGGGCTTGCCGCTCTCGGCATCGATTTTCGTGATCGTGCGGTCGCCCGTATTCGCGACCCAGATCGAGCCTTCTGCATAGGCGATTCCGACGGGGCCGTTTCCGACGTTGATCCGTTGCACCTCGGTGTTGGTTGTGGGATCGATCCGCCAGACCGTCCCGTCAAGCCCGTTGACGACCCAGACGGCCCCGCGCGCGACCACGACACCGGTGGGCCCGTTTCCGACCTGGATCGTCTGACCGACAGCGTGTGTCTTCGGGTCGATGCGCGAGACGCTGTGCGCATCTGCATTCGTGACCCACACCGCTCCCTGGCCAACTGCGAGGTGACTTGGCGTCGCTCCAACCGGCACCTGGTCGGCAATCGCGCCCGTTTCGGGATTGATCAGTCCGACCGCGTTCGCATCCACGTGAACGAGCGCCTCGGCGCTCCCGGAGCGTAAGGCGAGGATGAGACCCGAGCCGATGCCGGCGGCGACGAGAACCGCCCCGAACGCGATCAGCCGTCCGTGGCGTCGGATGCGAGAACGCTTGACCGCAACCTGCGCGGCCTCGGCGAGCCCGTCCTCGAGGCCCGTATAGGCCGTCGGTGCCTCCTCGGTCCGCAACGGCCGAAAGTCGTCGGGCAGGCCTTCTGCAACGAGCTGGAAGATCCGTTCTGGCCGATCGAGATCCTTCAGCCGATGCTCGCCCAGGTCCCGCAACTCTGTTTCAGGAAGCTCGTCGTCGCCGAGCACCGAACAGGTCGCCTGCGAGACGAGGATCTGGCCTCCGTGACCGGCTGCCATGATCCGCGCAGCGCGATGGACGCCCAGACCGTGATAGCGCTCCTCGGTCTGAGCGGGCTCGCCCGTGTGGATCCCCATGCGCACGCGCAGCTCGACCCCCACCGGCCAGTTGTGCGCGCCCAACGTCCGCTGGGCCGCGATCGCGGCTAAGGCGGCGTCCCTCGCCCGCCGGAAGGCGACGAAGAAAGCGTCGCCCTGTGTATCGATTTCCTGACCGCCGAACTCGGCGAAGGCCCGACGCAGCAGGCGCTGATGCTCTACGAGCACATCCCCGTAGCGCTCGCCCAACTGCTTCACGAGCCGAGTCGAGCCCTCGATGTCCGTGAACAGGAAGGTGACTGTCCCGCTCGGGAGCTCGGCCATTCGCGCTTCCGAGTCTACGACCGCAAACGTCGGGAATCCAACTGACGCTTCACAACGGACAGGATCGCGGCGGCCTTGCGCAGTGTGGCCCTGGGGAGGCTGGCAGAGTGACGGCGTGACGAAGACCCTGTACTACACCGCAACGAGCCTCGACGGGTACATCGCGGACGAGCACAATTCTCTCGATTGGCTATTCGAGGTCGATCGCTCGGACGGTGACGAGCACTCGTTCACGCGCTTTTTCGCCGACGTAGGCGCGATGGCGATGGGAGCGACGACCTATGAGTGGGTGCTCGATCATGACCATCTGCTCGATCACCCTGAGAAGTGGCATGCCTACTACGGGGAGACGCCATGTTGGGTCTTCACGCATAGGACACTGCTGCCGGTTCCCGGGGCCGACATCCGGTTCGTCCAGGGAGACATTCGACCGGTGCACCAGGCGATGACGCACGCGGCGGAGGACAGAAACGTCTGGCTCGTCGGCGGCGGCGAGTTGGTGGGGCAGTTCGCCGACTACCGCCTGTTGGACGAGGTTCTTGTCGGCATCGCGCCGGTGACACTCGCCCGGGGAGCTCCGTTGCTTCCCCGTCGGCTGACGGCAGCCGACCTGGAGCTCGTCGACGTTGCTCGCGACAAACAGTTCGTGCGGCTCGCGTACCGGCTGCGCGATGGCCGGTAGCACGTCGTCGGGGGGCGTGCCGGGACACGCGCGCAGGCGAGTCTGCCACCGTCCGTCCCTTCCGGCGGAACCCGTCAGCCGGGAGGTTCGAGTAGCACGATCGGGATGCGGCGGGTGGTCCGTCGCTGGTAGTCGAGATATCCTGGCGCCCGCGCGGTCACCTGCGCCCAGAGGCGTTCGCGCTCGGCAAGCATCGCCTCGCGCGCCACGACGTCGTGTGTGATCCGGCCGAGTCGGACGGTTGCCCGCGGCTCGTGCTGAAGGTTCAGCCACCACGAAGGCGAACAGTCGAGCCCACCGTAAGAGGCGATCACGACGAAGCTCTCACCGTCGCGCAGCGAACACAGCGGCACGATGCGCGCCCGGCCCGACCTTCGACCGGTGGTCGTGAGCAATACGATCTCGAGTCCCCAGATGCGCGAGCCGATTCGGCCGCCGCTAGCGGAGTAGAGAACTCGGTGGAGCGCACCGAGATAGCGAGTCGCGAGCCGGACGATCAACGAACGCACGACGGAAAGCTTGCACTCTGAGGGAACCCGACGACCGGTTCCCGCAGCTTCTGATCATGGAGCCTGCCTCCAGGCTCAGTACGCGAACACGGCGGCGGCGACGCGTCCCGATTTCGGGCGGCGTCGCAACCACCGACACCTGGCAGAGCGTCGCTCCGTCAAACACCGGTGGATAGACCGTCACCGTGCCAACGCCACTGGTCGTACCTTGATGCTGCGCCGTCATGTCGTCATCGCTCGAGAGCTCGCAGTAGCTGAACCACGTCACACGGATCGGTTTGGCCGAGGACGAGCGCGCGACCACACCGACCGCAGTCGGGTACTGCGGCGAGCGAACGAAGTGGATCGCTTTACCGGGCCGGGAAGAAGTCACCGCCGACCCGACCTGATGCCAAGCGCCAGGATGCGCCGGCGGCGGAACCACCGCACCGCCAGCGATCACCAGCGCGACGATAAACGTAGGCACCGGCACGGCCCAGGGGATCGTAACCGCTCCCCTCGTGAACCGATGTCACATCAGGGATCATCCGTCTCGACCGGCCAGCGTGGATTCGTGCCTCGCCGGCTGCTCTTCAGTGCTGGGCCAGTCGGCGGTGTCGCGGCGGGTAGTTGCACCGTGACGCGGAGCCCGCCAGCGGGCCGGGGGGTAAGCGTGAGGGTTCCGTCGTGTGCTTCGGTGATGCTCTTGACGATTGCCAGGCCGAGGCCGGTACCTGCGTGGTCCGTGCGTGTGCGTTCGGTGCCGCGGAGAAACGGCTCGGCAAGCGTGGAAACCAACTGCGGGGTGAGCTTCTCGCCGGTGTTCTCGACGGTGAGCACCGCACTCTTGGGGTAATCGCTGGTCGTGACCCAGACGGTGCCCTGTTTCGGCAGGTTGTGGACGATCGCGTTGTGCACGAGGTTCGTTCCCAGCTGCAGCAGGAGCGCGTGTGAGCCGATGGTGGGGGTCATGTCGCCGGAGGTCTCGATGGTGAGGCCGCGCTGTTCTGCGAGGGGGAGGAGCGTTTCAGTGGCTTCGTCCGCTATGAGGGACAGGTCGACGTGCTCTCGGCTGAAGGCACGTTGGTCGGCCCGGCTGAGCAGGAGCAGTGCTTCGGTGAGGTCGATCGCTCGGGTGTTGACCGCATGGAGACGGTCGACGAGTTCGCCGGTGTCCCGGCTCAGATCGTTGCGGGCTACGTCGAGAAGCGTCTGCGTGATCGCCAGCGGTGTGCGCAGCTCGTGGGAGGCGTTGGCTGCGAATCTCTGCTGTTCGGCGACGTGTGTGTCGAGCCGTGCGAGCATGGTGTCGAAGGCGTCGGCGAGCTCGCGGAACTCGTCGTTGCGGCCCGGTAGCTGGATTCGGTGGGAGAGCGATCCGTTCGCGGCGATGCGTGTCGCGTCCGTGATGCGAGTCAAAGGTGCGAGCATGCGGCCGGCGAGCAGCCACCCACCCAGGAGACCGAACACCAGCAGGAACGCCATCACGATGGCCGCGATCGGAGCGAAATCGCGCAGGAGGTCGGCGTGGCTGCGCACCATGAAGATCACACCAGGGTGCACACCACGCGATAGGGAGAAGTACCCGGCGGCGAGCAGCACCGCGCCTGCGAGCATCACGAAGCCGGCGTAGCTGAGGGTGAGCTTGAGGCGAACGCTCAACCCGGGGGCTCTATCCACGGTCTCCTCCCTCGCGCCCGTCTTCTGGTTCTGTGTCGATGCGGTACCCGGCGCCCGCCACGGTGGCGATGATCCAGGGTTCGCCGAGCCGTTTGCGCAGTCCCGAGACCGTGATGCGCACCGCGTTGGTGAACGGGTCTGCATTCTCGTCCCATGCGCGCGCCAGGAGATCTTCGGCGCTGACGACACCGCCTTCGGCGGCGACGAGGACTTCGAGCACGGCGAATTGCTTGCGGGTGAGCGCGACGTAGCTGCCGTCGCGATAGACCTCGCGGCGGAACGGATCGAGCCGGAGACCTGCGATTTCTCGCACGGGTGGCCGGTGGTGGGCGCGCCTGCGGTCGAGCGCCCTGAGCCGGAGCACGAGCTCTCGGAGTGCGAACGGCTTCGTGAGGTAGTCGTCGGCGCCGAGCTCGAACCCGGTGGCCTTGTCGTCGAGACGGTCGGCAGCGGTGAGCATGAGGATCGGCATGCCGCTGCCGCCGGCGACGATACGCTCGGCGATCTCGTCGCCTGTAGGTCCGGGAATGTCTCGGTCGAGCACGGCAATGTCGTAGTCGTTGACGCTCAGCAGCTCCAGAGCGGTGGCGCCGTCATCAGCGATGTCGGCAGCGATCGCTTCCAGGCGTAAGCCAGCGCGGATGGCTTCGGCCATAAAGGGCTCGTCCTCGACGATCAACACGCGCATCCCCCGATGCTACGAGCTGGCGCATGTCGTCGGCATATCGAAAATCGAATACGTGCTGGCAACACCACGCTGCCTTGAATGGCGGCATGACCTACAGCAGACAAGCACGAACAACGACTGGTCGGATTCGGATTCGCGGGGTCCGTGTCGCCGGCCTGCTGGTCGTCGTCGCGGCGATCGCCGCTCTCTCCTACCAGGCGCTTGCGTCCTCGTCCTCGACGGGTGCGTCTCCGATCGACGCCATTGGCAGCGACCACCGTGGTGCGCTTGGCCAAGCGCTGGTTAGCACGGTGTGGCCGACATCTGGCCAGGCCGCTTTCGTGCTGGCAGGACAGTCGCAGGTGCAAGCCGGCCCGAACCAGCAGCCGGCTGCAATCGCCAGCGTCGCGAAGGTGATGACGGCCTATCTCGTGCTCCGTGACCACCCGCTACGGACCGGCCAGGACGGCCCGACGATCACGCTCACGGACGCCGATGTCGCCGACACCGACCGCCGGCGGCGGCAGGAGGAGTCGGTCGTATCGATCGCCGCTGGAGAGGAATTGACCGAACGGCAGGCGCTGCAGGCGCTGCTGCTGCCATCGGCGAACAACATCGCCGCGGTTCTGGCGCGATGGGACGCCGGATCGGCGGAGCGGTTTGCCGCCCGGATGAATGCCACGGCGCGATCGCTGGGCATGATGCAGACCCGCTACACCGACCCGAGCGGCTACGACGACGCGACAGTGTCGACTGCCGCGGATCAGGTGCGCATTGTCGATCGGGCCATGCGCCTGCCGGTGTTCGCGAGCATCGTCGCTACACCGAGCGCGACGCTGCCGGTCGCCGGCACCGTGCACAACACGAACGCGTTGCTCGGGCACGACGGGTTTGTCGGCGTCAAGACCGGCTCGGACGACGCGGCCGGCGGCTGCTTCGCCTTCCGGGCCATCCGCTGGATCGACGGCAAGCGGACGACGATCACCGGAGTCGTGTTGGGCCAGCCTGGCCACGACCGGATCGCGGCAGGTCTCGCGGCGGCCGGCGCGATGGTCGAGAGCATCGCCGGTCGTTCACCGCGCCAGGTACGGGAAGTGCCGGATCTTCGGCAACGAACTCTGACACCTGGAACTGCGCCGCCCCGAAGACATCGCTCACGGCTGCACGGTAAGCCCGAGCCAACCCGACTCGGCTAGTCAGCCCACCAGTCGCGCCGGCCATCGACGTCGTCGCGCGGATCCTCGCCGAGGTTGGGCGCGCCGATGACGAGGATCTCGAGGCCCTCCGGGCCGGCCTCGTAGCCACGCCACGTGCCGGGCGGGACGCGCACCGCGTCCAATTCTTTGAGCTCGACGATCTCGTCGTCGACCTTCATCCGTCCGCTCCCGTGCAGGACCACGTAGACCTCCTCTTGCTTCATGTGCGTGTGGCCGTACGGAAAGCGATAGCCGGGCGGGACGCGCTGGTAGCTCAGGGCGGATTTCTCGAGCTCGAGCGCCTTCGTCGCCGCGCGGAACTCCAGGTCCGGCGCGCCGTCGAACCTGGGGCCGATGTCCTCGAGATCCTCCTTGATGTTGCTGAGCGTGAATGGCACGGCGTCAATCCTATGGCGTCATTCCGGACCCCGGTCTAGGGGGCGAACAGTTTCCAGTGCCCCTCGGAGACGACTTCGACGGTGCCGTCGACGACCTTGACGGCGGTCTGGTCGTCAATCGCGTACGCAGGCACTGACAGCCCGGCGGCCCATTTTCCGATGTTGGCCAGAGACGTATCCGGCATGTCCTCGCGCTCCAAGTGCGGAAACAACGAAAAATCAACGAGTCCCAGCGCTCTGTCGCTGCCGGTGAGCGGATTGCTGTCGTCGTAGGTCTCTCCCCCGAAGTCGGGAGTCGCGACCATGGCCCCGCCGCTCGTGCCGACATAGACCATCTCGCTGCGCAGCGACGGCAAGACGTCGGCCAGTCCGGACTGCCGCATCCAGTAGCACAGATACAAGGGACTACCGCCCCAAACCAGCAGAGCGTCGACTTCCTCGACCGCCGGAACCCAGTATTCCTTTTTGATGCTCGGCAGGGCGGTCAGCTCCAGCACTCCCAACGACTTCCAACCCAGGCCGCACATTGGGCCGCCGCGCGATCCGGTGATGAACCCGTAGACGTGCGACGCCCCGTCCGGGAACGGCTGCACCCCTGTGGGAATGCAGAGCGCACTGGACTCGGCGATCGGTTTACCCAGCAGGTCGACCAGCGCGTCCCGGATGCTCGTGTTCCTGATGCCACTGGAAGTGAGAAGAAACCTCATGAGTGCTCGCGGTAGAGACTGACAGGCGACCAAAAACTCATCGGCTCCCGGCCAGGTTTGCTCGGCTCAAAGACTCCCCAGTATCCTCGGCGGATCGCGCACTACCTGTTCAACTTCGACGGAGACCGACAACAGGCCACTCTGCTTCTCCAGGCGAAGATGTGGGGGATCGGACGCCACGAGCGACATCGCGACGCGCTTGTCCCGGGCGATCTCGCCTTGATCTACCTGCCGGCGCCCGAGGCAGTGTTCATCGGTCATGCCGAGCTCGCGACGGCGGTCCACGATTGGACAGCGTCCGAGGTCGAGGCGTATCCGGGCGGTTCGCCGAGCGGAGTGTTGCTGTCGCGTGTAGTGGAATGGGTCACCGCGGTGCCAATGGATTCCGTCGTGGAGCGGATCGACCCGACGGCAACGAACCCACTGGTCCAGGCGAACGCCGCGGCGGGCTTCCAGACGGGCGTCGTTCGGATCACGGATACCGAATACGAGGCCGCCCTCGCTCTCGGCGGACCCGCTCGAGGGACATAGGCGAACACTCGCCTCATGCAGTCATGCCGCTGCGCGGAGTCATTCTCGTCGAGGGCACGAGCGACCGCTACGCCGTCGAGACGCTTGCCCGTCGCCGCGGCCGCGACCTCCAGGCCGAGGGTGTCGCCATCGTGTCGATGGGCGGCTACGGGAACCTGCCGCGCCTGCTCGGTCAGTACCGCGACGTTCAGGTCGCGGGGCTCTATGACGTCGGCGAGCAGCGGCACTTCCTACGGGCCTTGGGGTGCGACGACCGCGGCGACCTGGAGCGCGTCGGGTTCTACGCCTGCACGCGCGACCTCGAGGACGAGCTGACGCGGGCGCTGGGGCCGGATGGAATGGAACGCGTGCTCGCAGAGCAAGGCGAGCTGCGTGCGTTCCGGACGTACCAGAAGCAGCCCGCGCACCGCACCCGGCCGATCGAGGAACAGCTGCACGGCTTCATGTGGAACCGAAAGCAGCGCTACGCCGTGCTCTTGGTTGAGGCGCTTGACCTCGAGCGCGTCCCGCCGCCGCTCGACCGCGTCCTGGCACACGTCTAGCAACCGGGACGGAAAGTCCTTACGGAATGATTGCCGGGCGCTCTTGCCTGTGCCGTACGTTCCGCCGGATGCGTTGGCGGCTCAGTCTGTTCACGATCTCTACGGCGCTAGCCCTGGCCCTCGCAAGCGCGGCGGCTGCCGCACCGGCCAAGACGACGCTGCACGGAATCCGCACACCCTCGGGAAACATCAAGTGCCTGGTGATTCCGGGAGAGCCCAACCTGCTCCACTGCACGCTTGGCAGAGCGTCCTACGCGACGCGTCTGCAGTCGCGGTGCATGACACCCGGCGGTGGTGGCGTCGACTGGCACGGGTTCGAGTTGACCGCGACCGGCAAAGGCGGCGTCAGCTGCTCCGGCGGGATCCTCTACAGCCCGGAGAGCTACCAGCCGAGCTATTCGACGCTCGCCTACGGGCACTCCTGGCAGCACGGAGGCTTCGGTTGCCTCTCTCAGCGCAGCGGTCTGACCTGTCGGAGCGCCACCGGCCACGGCCTCTTCCTGTCACGGTCGAGTTTCCGCGTCTGGTAGCCGCGCCTTAGAGAGCCTGCGGCGACGGTCTGCTAGCGGCGCGGCCCGCGCGCGAGGCGGAAGAACGCCACGACCATGAGGATCGTCGCCACCACGATCGCCAGCCAGAGCAGCGTCCACATCAGCGCATCACCCTCCTCGTCGAGTGTCGTGTGCTTGAGGTCCGCCGTTGCGGACACGCCCACGCGGAGAGGATAACGCTTCTTCGTGGATCGCTCGACCACGAGGTTGGAATGATCCGGGCGTGGCGGAGGAGCGCGAGCTGCTGCGGCAGACTTTCGAGTCGGCGGCGGATCTGTATGAGGCCGCGCGGCCGACCTATCCGGCTGAGTTGTTCGAGGACCTCGTCCGGCTCGCGAAGCTGACGCCAGATGCGTCACTGTTGGAGATCGGCTGCGCGACGGGGAAAGCGACGCGGCCGTTGCTCGAGCGCGGCTTCTCGGTTGTCTGCGTCGAGCTTGGCACCGAGTTGGCGCAGCGCGCACGACGGAACCTCGCCGGCTTGCCGGTCGAGATCCACGTCGCCCCGTTCGAGACCTGGGAGGCAGAGCCGGAGAGCTTCGACCTCGTCTACGCCGCTACCTCCTGGCACTGGCTCGACCCGGCTGTTCGCTTTCGCAAGGCTCACGCGCTCCTTCGGCCGGGTGGCC
Organism: uncultured Thermoleophilia bacterium; assembly: GCA_963708505.1. Taxonomy (GTDB): domain Bacteria; phylum Actinomycetota; class Thermoleophilia; order Gaiellales; family Gaiellaceae; genus PALSA-600. The sequence goes on along the minus strand of CAVPST010000003.1, from coordinate 301,469 downwards.
ATCTCGCCTTCTGGGGGGCGCAGCACGCCTTCCCCGCCGGCTTCGACCCGTTCTTCACCGAGATCCAGGAGGTCTACGACGCCATCGGCGAGAGCCACCCTGGCGAGTGGCCGCCTCCTTCCCCCGAGAACGTCTCGGACGAGACGGCCGAGATCGAGTCGAGTGCCCTTTTCACCAACACCAAGGTCCGGCGCTACCTCTGGGAGCGGTACTACACGGCCGACGAGTACATCACGCTCCTCGACACCTTCTCCGGCCACATCGCCATGGACGAATCGAAGCGCCGGCAGCTCGATCGAGCGGTCCGGGAACGCATCAACCGCCGCTCCGATCCACGAGTCCGGCGCCACTGGTATTCAATCCTCCACGTCGCCGACCGCGTGCGCTGACTCTCACCGGTCCGCACGAGCGCCGTTCGCCGCCCGACTCTTGCGTGCGCGTGACGAAGCCTGAATGATCTGCCTTGGCCCGCAGCAGCGTGGACGCCACGAGGGGAGCGAAGATGGATTCCACCAGCACCTGGCACCACGGACTGGTTGCCGACTGGTGGGCTGAGTTCAACAAGCCCGGCCCGGAGCTCGACTACTTCGGTCGCTTCGTCGAGACCGGTCAGCCGGCTCTCGACGCTGGATGCGGGACCGGCAGGCTGTTACTGCCGTGGCTCCGCGCCGGCTACGACGTCGACGGATGCGATGTGTCGGCGGACATGATCGACCGTTGTCGGGCCGTGGTCGACGGTGAAGAGCTCACCTCGCACCTTTGGGTGCAGGCGCTGCACGAGTTGGCGCCGCCTCGTCGGTACGCGACGATCGTCGTCTGCGGCGTGTTCGGGCTTGGCAGCACTCGCGACCAGGACAAGCAGGCCCTCCGCCGTGTGCACGAGTGCCTCGAGCCGGGCGGCACGCTCATCCTCGACAACCAGGTGCCCTACGCGCTCACGAGCCGTTGGCCGTCTTGGACGCGAGAGGGCAGAGCCAGCCTTCCCGAGCCCTGGCCGGCGCCCGGCGAGCGGGCCCGGGCCGCCGACGGCAGCGAGCGGGGGCTGTGCGTTCGCTCGATCTCGCTCGACCCGCTCGATCAGACGATCGTGCTGGAGATCCGCGCAGACAAGTGGGTCGACGGCACCAACGTCGCGAGCGAGACACACACGCTGTCGATGCGCATGTACTTCCACGCCGAGCTCCTGCTCATGCTCGAGGCCGCGGGCTTCGATGTCACCGCGGTCGACGGGGATCACCGACCAGAACCCGCAACGCCCGACAGTGAGTTCCTCGTGTACACCGCCGAACGGCAGTAACCCGCGCGCCGACAGTTCGCTTGCCCTTCGGAGTACGATTTCGGCGTCATGCAGCTGGCCGGCGACAGCGACAGAGACAGAGCGGCTGACTCATTGCGCGAACACTTCGTCCGCGGGAGGCTGACGGTCGAGGAGCTTTCCGAGCGCATGGGGCTGGCGCTGCGCGCGCGGTCGCGAGACGACCTGCGGCGGTCGCTCGATGGACTCCCGCGAGTGAACGGCCTCGCGGTCGCCCAGACTGCCACTCGTGCCGCGGCCCTCGTCCTCTTCACCGGCGTGTGGCTGGTGTTCAGCTTCGTCCTGCTCGCCGTCTTCGCGCTGACCGTTCTGATCCACGGTGCGTCCGCGATCGAGCTGGCCGGCTTCCTGGCTGTCTGGCTCGTTCCGACATATCTCCTCTCGCGCCTGTGGCGGAGAGGCCTGCAGCACCGGCCCCGCAAGGCGTAGTCCGGCCGGCCGGCGCGCCGGCCTAAAAGGGGTTCGCCCACATCTGTCTGCTCAGGCGGCTGACCGGGCGACCGGACGACCTCGGCCGTTCAGGACTCCGCCAGGACGGGCGCGCCATCGCGTCCTACGCTTTGGACGGTGCTGCGTGGCGCTCCCCAACCGAGGATCGGGTTCATGCCGTTGGGGGTCGCTGCCGTCCTGGCCTGGCTCGCTTGCGCGCTCACAGGATGCTCGTCGTCCTCCTCGACGTCGACGGCGTCGTCCGTCGTCGCGCTCGGGGATTCAGTGCCGTACGGCACCAACTGCAACTGCACGCCCTACCCGCCGCTTACCGCCAGCGGGCTGACGGCAGAGAACAAGGGAACCGTTACCGCGGCCAACGACGCCGTCGCCGGCTACACAACCTCGGACGTGCTGCACCAACTCGAGGCTGACACAGGCGTGGTCGACCACGTGCGCGTAGCTGACGCGGTGGAGATCGAAGTCGGTGCGAACGACGTGGCTTACTCGAACTCCTGCGGCACAAACCCGGACTGTTACGCCCCGAAAGTCCCAGCCATCCGGGCCAACCTCGACGCGATCGTCGCGCGCGTACACGAGCTCGTCGCTGGTCACAAGGTGCTCGTCGTTTTGCTCGACTACTGGAGCGTCTGGCTCGGTGGCCAGTACGCCGCCGCCCACGGCGACGCCTACGTCGACGCCGCAGCCCAGGTCACCGCCGACGTGAATGCCGCGATCAAGTCGACGGCAGACAAGACGCACTCCGCCTATGTAGACCTGCGCGCCGCGTTCAAAGGCCCGGACTATGCCTACGACGAGACTCATTACCTCTCCAACGACGGCGACCATCCCAACGCGGCCGGGCACCAGCAGATCGCAACCGCGACCCAGGCAGTCATCGAACGCGCTCTCCACCTCTAGATCGCAGGTCAGCCGCCCGCGACTGCTGCCGAGCTCCCCGTCGCGGCCGCTCCCTGCGCGTCTTCGGCGAGCCCGCGGACCACGAAGGCTGCGAAGAGCAGTAGCCCCGCGTCGACCGGGTGGGAGTCGTCGATCGTGACCTTGACGGGTCGGCGTCCCCAACCTTTGCCGTCGAGCACGGCGAGCTCCCGAGCGCCGTCGGCGAGCGCGTAGCGCTCGCGCCAACTGCTCGCAGGGCGCAACGTCAACTCCCGGCCCGCCCAGCGCACGGTTCCGCCGCGGCGCAGGCCACGCGGCTCGAACTCCCCGGCCACCGTTCCGAGGGCGTCGGTGGCCTCGATCGACCGCCGCCAGAATCCGCTCCGCGCGAACCTCCAACTCGTGCCGTCGGCCGCGGCGGTCGCCGCCCGCGCAAACAGTCCCTCCAGACGCAGACTGCCCACGCCATCGAGCGCGTAGACGCGGCGATCATCCTGCGTGCGGGTGAGCTCGAGGTCGACCATCGCCCCAGCCACGATAGCCCGAGGAGTTTCGAGATCTCCTGTCGTGATAGGAAAGCACCATGGCCGAGATACTGCTGTTCCACCACGCACTGGGGCAGACCGCCGGATTCCTTGCGTTCGCCGATGAGCTGCGGGCTGCCGGGCACGTCGTTCATGCCCCGGATCTCTACGACGGCGAGACGTTCACCGATCTCGGAGACGGCGTCGGGTACGCGCAGGAGGTCGGCTTCGACACGATCGTCGAGCGCGGTCGACTCGCCGCCGACGGGTTGCCGAACGAGCTCGTCTACGCCGGGTTCTCGCTCGGAGTGATGCCGGCCCAGATGCTGGCCCAGACGCGTCCCGGCGCCAAGGGCGCGCTGTTGTTCTCGGCCGCCCTCCCGGCCTCCGAGTTCGGTGGCGGCGGCTGGCCGCCGGCCGTGCCGCTCCAGATCCATCTGATGGAGGAGGACGAGTTCGCTCTCGAAGGAGACCTCGACGCGGCCCGCGAGCTGGAGAACACGGTCGACGGTGCCGAGCTCTATCTGTATCCCGGCGACCGGCACCTCTTTGCCGACAACAGCCTGCCCGACTTCGACGCGGCTGCTGCGGCGCTGCTCGAGCAGCGCGTCCTCGAGTTCTTGAAGGACGTCGAGTAGGGCGAGCCTTGAGCGAGGTTTCCTGGTGGTTCGCGCCGCACCCGAGTTGGCAGCCGGGGGAGAACTGGGACGAGGACGTTCCGGTCGTGCGCTACGAGACCGATGCCGAGGTCGCACTGATCGACCCGTTTCTCCCGCCTGACGACAGCTTCGATCCGCACGGCAAGCCTGTACGCATCCTTCTCACACAGCCGGCGCACTACCGCGGCACCGACGACTTCGTCGAGCGCTATGGCGCCTCGGTCTGGGTGCCCCCGCAGGCGGCCTGGACGCGGCGGCCGAACCCGGCGACCACGGACGAGTTGCCGCCCGGCATCGAGGCGATCGAGCTCGACGGCGAACCGCAACAGGTCGTCTTCTTCATCCGCGACCACGCAACGCTCGTGACCGGCGATGTCCTCAGTGGAACGGGCGGTGTACTCCACGTCTTCGTCGACGAGGCCAACGGGGAACGACTGCTGCCGGCCGTGGAGGCGCTCGCCGAGCTGCCGATCGAGCGTGTGATCATCCCGCACGGCGACGCGATCCTTGCGGACGGTGCCGCGCGCATCCGGGCGGCGGTCGCCCAGACACGGACCACGGAGTAGTCAAGTCTGACTCGAGTCTGACTCACGTCAGACGTGACCGTGTGCCAGGCGGGCGAAACGCGCTGGGCGGTCGACTGTCCAAGCCGGCCAACTGGCCGGTGTCGCGCAATCGCCGATCGGAGCAGGGCTCGTCACACTCTCTCGTCAGTCTTGACGCAAAGACGTGTGTCAGACTCGAGTCTGACTCCAGTCAGACGAGGGCGTTCGTCTAGAGAGCGAGAACGTCGAGCCGCGGGGCGTGCGCCGAGTCCGACTGGTGTCTGCCGTCAGCGCGCCGGCGAGCCGACGCGGATCTCGTTGCCGTGCGGATCGAACATCGTGAACATCCGCATACCGAAGTTCGTGAACGAGAGCGGCGTGAAACGGGCTGACACGTCGGCGTTGGACGTCCAGTCGGCGTAGACGGCATCCACCTCGTCGGTGTACACGAAGCAGCTTCCCGGCGGCCGCTCTCCGAGCGTCGGGCCGATGAAGTGAAACTCGCCGCCGTCGTATTCGATGATCAGGTAGTCCCACTCGTCAGCCGGTGCGCCCTTGTTCGTGAACCCCAGCCGGCGATAGAACTCCGCCGTTGCCTGGAGGTCGCCGCTCGAGAGAAGGGGCAGCGCACGAAGCATCGTCCCGACTATAGATTCAGGAACGCTGTCGAATGGCGTCACTCCTTTGATCCGCGTCTGCGTGGCCGGAATCACCGGCTGGACGGGTCGGCCGGTCGCCGACGCGGTCGAGGCCGCGGGCGATCTCGAGCTCGTGGCAGGAGTCTCGCGCAATGATCCCGGGAGCTACTCCACGGTCGCCGAGGCGCTCGAGGCCGCGAGTGTGGACGTGCTCGTCGACTACACGCACGCCGCCGCCGTTCGTGGGAATGTTCTCGCGGCGGTCGAGCGCAAGGTCCACGTCGTCGTCGGGTCGAGCGGCCTGTCAGCGGCCGACTACGACGAGATCGACAAGCTCGCGCGCGAACACCAGGTCGGCGTCATCGCCGCCGGCAACTTCTCGCTGACGGCCGCGCTTCTTCTGCGCTCTGCGCTCGAGATCGCGCGCCACCTGGACGCGTGGGAGGTCATCGACTACGCGAAAGCAGGCAAGCCAGACGCTCCCAGCGGCACCGCACAGGAGCTCGCCGAGCGACTCGACGCCGTCAGGCCCCCGAAGCTCGGCGTCCCGATCGACGAGATCCTCGGTGCGCGCGAAGCGCGCGGGGCGACCGTTGCGGGGACGCAGGTGCATTCGCTCCGCCTGCCCAGCTTCGTCGTCTCGACCGAAGTCGTCTTCGCCGCCGAGGGCGAGCGACTGTCGATCCGGCACGACGCAGGCGAGACTCCGGCGCCCTACGTCGCCGGGACGCTGCTCGCGATCCGGGCCGTCCCGAACCACGTCGGCCTCGTCCGCGGGCTCGACCGGCTCCTGGACTAGCGAACGAGCGCGGCGTCGTGCTCCTTCAGATACTGGTGCACGAAGGCGATCGCCATGCTGCCCTCGCCGACGGCCGCGGCGACGCGTTTCACGGGGCCTGAGCGAACGTCCCCGCACGCAAAGATGCCCGGGACGCTCGTCTCGAGCAAGTGCGGATCGCGGTCGAGCTCCCAGCCGCCGGCCGAAAGCGCGTCCGAGCCGGTGATGACGTAACCGCGCCGGTCCAGTGCGATCTCGCTGGGGAGCCACGCCGTCTCGGCGTCTGCGCCGATGAAGATGAAGAGCCCGCCGGACTCGAGTCTCGTCGTCTCACCTTTCGCCGCGTCGTAGACGTCGATCGCCTCGAGTGCCGTAGCTCCGTAAGCCCCCGTCACTTCGGCTCGAGGGAGCACGCGGACATTCGTGCGAACCGACAGCTGGTCGATCAGATACCGCGACATGCTCTTCTCGAGCCCTTCTCCGCGGCAGATGATGCTCACCGTCTGGGCATGGCCGGCGAAGAGCAGCGCCGCCTGACCTGCCGAATTGCCTGCGCCGACGATGTGCACGTCCGTTCCGTGGCAGTCCAGCGCCTCGCTCCGTGCGGCGCCGTACGACACGCCCTTCCCGGCCAGCCGGTCGAATCCCTCGACGGTCAGCTTTCGCCACGTGACGCCGCACGCGAGGATGATCGTCCGCGCGCTGAGCACGTCGCCGCCGTCGAGCTCGACCTGGCGGGTGTTCGCATCGATCCCTGCGATCGTCCGGGTGACCAGGATCTCGGCGCCGAGCCTCCGCGCCTGCTGGAGCGCACGGCGCGCGAGCTCGTCACCGGAGACGCCGGACGGGAAGCCGAGGTAGTTCTCGATCCGGGATGACGTGCCCGCCTGCCCGCCCGGGGCTTCTCGTTCGATCACGATCGTGCTGAGTCCCTCGGAGGCGCCGTACACCGCCGCGGCCAGGCCGGCCGGGCCCGCGCCGACCACGACGATGTCGTACACCGAGGCGGCAGGCTCGGTGCCGAGCCCGAGCAGCTCGGCGACCTGGCGAAGCTTCGGCCGCACGACCGCCTTGCCGTCGACGATGTGGATCACGGGCAAGTCGTTCTCGGAAGGTGTCGGTCCGCCCGTGCGTTCGGCCGCGCCGGGAGGGGCCGGCTCCAGCCATTTGAACGAGATCTGGTTCCGTTCGAGGAAGCGCAGCAGCTCAGCGCAGGACGCCTCCGACCGGTCTCCGACGACGACGGCGCGAGGCGGCGGCGCCTCGGCCGCCAGACCCTGAAGCCCGCCCGAGCCGCCGATCCGATGACCGGCGAGCCTGCCGACCTCCTTCGCGACACCGGGTGCGACGGCCGCAACAGCGTGGTAGTCCTCGGGCGCAAGCTTGGCCACGCGCGATTCCGCCGCAGCCCGGAATCCCGCGGGGAACAGTGTTCCGAGTGTGATTGGGACTTCGCCGAAGATCTCGCCTGGGCGGCGCTCTCCGACGACGCGGTCGATTCCGTCGACGAGCTTGGTCGCCTCGATGTGACCGTCGAGCAGCGCGAAGAGCGCGCGTTCGTCTCCCTCGCGCGCCGCGAACTCGCCCGGCAGCAGCGTGATGTCGGCCGCGGCGCGCGCCAGCGCCTCGCGCTCGTCGAGATCGAGCTCCGCGAAGATCGTGATCCGGCCGATCTCCTCCGCCGTCACCATGGTGGCAACGGTACGGCATGGCCCCGCTGAGGGCCAGGGCGAGCAGGTCGTCTAGCCTCTTCCGCATGGCCGCCCCCGTACAGCGAGACCAGGAGCTCGAGCTCACGGTCGAGTCGCTCGCGTTCGGAGGGAACGGCGTCGCGCGCCTCGACGGCTTCGTCGTCTTCGTCCGGCGCGGTCTGCCGGGCGATACCGTCCGGGCCCGCGTGACGAAGGTGCAGCGCCGCCACGCCGAGGCGGTGACGACCGAGGTGCTCGTCGCCGGGCCGCAACGGGTCGAGGCGCCGTGCGCTCACTACCCGGCCTGCGGCGGCTGCCGCTTTCAGGATCTCGGCTACGACGCACAGCTTGCCGCGAAGGAGCAGTGGGTCGCCGATTCGCTGCAGCGTCTCGCCGGGCTCTCCGACCCTCCGCTCGAGCCGATCGTCCCTGCCGCGTCGCAGTTCGGCTACCGAAACAAGATGGAGTATTCGTTCGCGGATTCGCCCGCAGGACCGGTGCTCGGGCTGCACAGAGCCGGACGGTGGGACGAGGTGCTCGAGCTCGAGCGCTGCTGGCTGACCACAGACGTGGGCAATGCGATCCGCAACCGTGTCCAGGAGTGGGCGCGGGAGGAGAAGCTCCCGGCGTACAGCCAGGAGACGCAGGAGGGCTACCTCCGGCATCTCGTCGTCCGCGAAGGGCGCAACACCGGGCAGGCGCTCGTCCAGCTCGTGACGGCGCGCGGCGAGCGGTTCGACCGCGAGCGCCTGATCGAGGTGCTGGTCGAGATCCCCGAGGTCAAATCGGTCCACTGGTCGGTGAACCGCGGCGTCGCCGAGGTGACGAATCTGCCGACGGAGCTCCTCTGGGGCGAAGACGCGATCGAAGAGGCGATCGGCGGCCTGCGCTTCCGCGTCCGGCCCAATGCCTTTCTGCAAACGAACACCGAGATGGCCGGGCGCCTCTACGAGCTGGCGCGCGAGTTTGCGGCGCTGGCCGGCGGTGAGACGGTCTACGACCTCTACTGCGGCATCGGCACCATCGGCCTTTCCATGGCCGCGAGCGCTCTGACGGTCTGGGGGATCGAGATCAGCGAGGAGTCCGTGGCGTGCGCGATCGAGAACCAGGAGCTGAACGGCATCGGGAACGCCGCCTTCTTCGCGGGCAACGTCGGCGAGGTGCTGAACGAGCTTCGTGACCGCGCCGGCGACCCGGGGCTCGTGGTCGTCGACCCACCGCGGGCGGGCCTCGCAGGCAAGGCGCTCAGACGCCTCGGCGAGATCGGCGCTCCGCGCATCGTCTATGTGAGCTGCAATCCCACGACTCTCGCAGGTGACGTGAAGCGACTCTCGGACGACTACGGCTACCGGCTGACGCGTGCTCGGCCGGTCGACATGTTCCCGCACACACCGCACGTCGAGTGCGTCTCGCTGCTCGAGCTGGCGCCGCAATGACGACGTACCTGTGCCGGGCCTGCGCGACGCAGTATCCGCCGTCCGCCGAGCTGCCTGTCGCCTGCCCGATCTGCGAGGACCCGCGGCAGTACGTCCCGCATGACACCGGGCAGTCCTGGGTGAGGTGGGAGGACTTCGTCGAGGACCATGACGCCGACGTCCGCGACGACGGCGGCATCCTCGGGATCGGCTGCACACCGTCCTTTGCGATCGGCCAGCGCGCGCTGCTCGTCAAGAGCGCTGCGGGGAATGTCCTCTGGGACTGCATCCCGTTCATCGACGACAAGCTCGTCGAGCGGCTGACGACGGAGGGCGGGATCGCTGCGATCGCGATCTCGCATCCGCACTACTACAGCGCGATGATCGAGTGGGCGAAGGCGTTCGCGTGCCCGATCTACCTGCATGCGGCCGAGCGGAAGTGGGTGATGCGGCCGGACCCCGCTGTTCGCTTCTGGGAGGGAGAGACTCACTCGCTCGGCGGTGGGCTGACGCTGATCCGCTGCGGCGGTCACTACGAGGGCGGGCAGGTCCTCCACTGGGCCGAGCGGCGCGCGCTGCTGTCGGGCGACATCGTCCAGGTGATCCCCGACCGGCGCTACGTCGCGTTCATGTACTCGTATCCGAATCTGATCCCGCTGCCGGCCGCGAAGGTCGAGGCGATCGGCGAGGCGCTCGCGCCGTTCGCCTTCGATTCGCTCTACGGCGCGTGGTTCGACCGAGTGATCGAGCGCGACGCGTCAGCCGTTGTCCGGCGCTCCGTCGACCGGTACGTACGGGCGGTCACCGGGTCCGGTCTGGCCTCGTAGCCGCGGCCAGAGCAGGTCGAGGTTCGGCAACAGGAACCCGAGAGCGATTCCCGGCAAGGCGGGCAGTCCGTTCAGATCGAACGCGACCGTGGCCGCGATCGTCAGTCCGAGGCCGGCGACGAGGGCGAAGAACGTGGGGAGCACACGTAGGCCGAACCGGTCGGCTGCGCCGAGGAAGAGCGCGAAGAAGAGCAGATCGGGCACTCCCAGATTCGCGGCTGCGTGCTCGCCGGGGATCAGGAACGCAAACGAGAGCACGTCGAAGACCTGCGCGTGGCCCGTGAGGATCTGCTTCGTCGGCCCCCGCCACACCGAGTACGCGTCGACGAACGGGATGACGCAGGCAATCAGAACGGCCCACGACACGACCTCGAACCACCCGAGGAACCACCAGGCGATCAGCGTCGCCGCCGCGAGCCGCGCCAGGTTCGCGAAGATGTCGACGTCGGCGACGGTCAGCACGCCCGCGAGCAACGCGAATGCGAGTCCCGTCGGAAGCAGGCCACGTGCTTCCCTTAGCGGCAAGGCCAGGAGCACGAGGGCGAAGGTGGCCGGGATGAGGACGAACGCCAACCAGGCGACGTCCCACCACACTCCCGCCTCCCAGAGGTGCGGCGCGAACGCGTCGTAGAGAACGAGGGCCGCTAGTAGGGCGGCAAAGCGGCCCACCAGGGCCCGACTGCTTTGAAGGCGTTCCAAAACGCGGTTTTCGCGGGTGCCTCGTCGAGTGAGGAGTCGATGTCCGGGACGGCGAGCGCTTCGATCGATGGCGTGAAGCGCTGCAGTTCGCCCAGCGTACTCTCGAGCTGGGACGAGAGCTGGAAGCCGGCCGAGTTGACGAACTCGAGCGCGTCCTCGCCCATCACCACGAGCAGCTTCGGCTCGACGATGCGCAGCTCGCGACGCAGCCATTCGGCGGCGAGCCCCAGTTCGCAGCCCGCGAACTTGACGGCATTCGTGCCGTAGACCTCCATCGGGTCGACGTGCAGGCGCTGGAGGGACTTGATCAGCGCATTTCCGGCGCGGCCGTGAAACGCGACGCCCTCCTGCAGTTCCTGCGCCTGTGGGCCGTACTTGACCAGGAAGATGTTCGCGAGCGGATGCCCGGTCGGCAGAGCGGTAGGGGCGCCGTCGGCGGCCTGGGCGATCTCGTGCGACAGCCGATTGATCTCGGTGATCGCCTTCCGAAGGTATCGCTCGTAGATCTCGTCTGTCGTCAAGGCGGTAGCCACGCGGCAGCAGGTCCTTTCGCGTTTACCGAACCCTTTCCTTGACTTGCGCCACCCACTTGAGCGACTGCAGGTAGGCAAGGGACTTCGGGCGCCGGAGAACCTCCGCGCTGCGGAGGGAGATCATGAACTCCTCCGGGTCGCGGAACGCACGCATCCGTACCGCGCCTGTCCCGACGCCCTGGAGGACGTGGGCATCCGAGCCTGCGCCCATCGTCAGGTTGTACTTCCTGGCGAACCGGAGTGCCTCGTCGTTGTACGACTCGAAGAGGAGGCGGGCGTTGTAGACCTCGAGGATGTCGATCTGAGCGAGGTTCCGGTGGAGCGTCTTCGGATCGGGGATCGCATGCATGCGGTCGAACGGGTGCGGGACGTAGACGAGGCCGCCTTGCTCGCGGATCGCGGCGACAGTGTCGTCGAAGCTCAGCCCGCGCGGGATCTCGCGCTCGAGGAAGAGCCCGATCACCTCTCCCTGATTGTCGGTCTTCACCTCCTCGCCGGGGATGACCATCAGGTCCCGGCTGCGGGCGTGGTCGGCAGCCTCGAGTGCGCCGCCGAAGACGTTGTGGTCGGTGACAGCGATCGCGCCGAGCCCTTCTGCCTCGGCGTGGTCGACGAGCTCGCTCGCGTCGATCGAGCAGTCGTGCGACCACGAGGTGTGCATGTGGAGGTCCGCCATGATCCAGGGGCGGCCCGCGAGCGGATCGGCGGCCGCGCGCCGGCGCCGCCGGGCCGGCAGACCCTCGTAGATCTCCTCGAGCTTCTTCGCGACGACCGCGAAGTCGTGTTCGAAGGCGTCGGCGCGGGCGGTCTCGCCCTCCCGTAGCCGGAGGCCCTCATCGTCGGCGAGCCGGGCGGCGGCCGCCGCCGCGAGCTCGGGCTGGCGGTCGACGCCGTGCGGCCGTGCGAGCGCGCATCCCGCAGATGCCGCCTCGAGTGTGACCCGCCGGAGGCCGTCCACGCCCGGGACGAAGATCGCGGCGGTGTTCAGCAGCGTGGCACGGGCCTGGGCGCCCCGCGCGGTCCGCACGTGCACGCGGTCGGCGAGCGCGCGCGGAATGGCGGGCCGTCCGATCAGCGGACGCGTGCGCAAGAGGACCGCCTCCCAACCGTCGAGCTCGCTCATCTCGCGGAGGACGCCGCGCGCGACGACGCGCTCGTTCGGCCGCAGTTCGACGACGATCAGCTTGCGCTTGGCCTCCGGCGCGAACAGGGCCGTGTCGACGCCCGGCGAGATGAGCCTGTAGTCGCCGGGGAACCGCTCCTCGGCGGCGGTGCGCGCCTGCTCCGTCAGCGCCAGCAGTGCGTCGAGCCGGCCGAGCAGCTTTTCGCGCTGCGACCGCGCCGGTGGGTAGCCGAGCCGGCTCGGCGACCCGAACGTCGCGACGGCGAGCGCACTCGTGTCGCGCAAGGCGAGATAGGAGAGCGACGGCAGGCCGGGCTCGAACCCGTGGACTACGTCGAACTCGCCCTGCGCCAGCGCCAACGCCAGGTTTGCCTGAACGCCGACCGGGACGCCCATCTGCGAGCGCCTCGAGATCGGGATCGCCGCACCGACGGCGATCACCTCCGCGCGCTCGCCCTTCGCGATCGCCCGGCGACCGGCGAGCAGGTCCGTGGCCCGCGCGGACGGTGCGATCACCGTCACCTCGTGCCCGAGGGCGCGCAGTCCCGTCGCAACGCCGGCGACGTGGTCGTTCACGTCATGCGGCTGAGACCAGGCGAACGGCGTGACGAGACACACACGCATCGCCTCGGATCGTATCCCCGAGGCGATGCGCTTCCGGCTTTGGATTCAGACTTCGAGCGGGGCGGGCGCGGCGATCTCGCGGCGGTTCCGCTCGATGAACTCTTCGACGAGCTCGTACGCGTCGTCGTCCGCGATCTGCCGGGGCGGAGACTTCATGAGGTACGAGCTCGGGCCCTCGAGCGAGCCGGCGATCCCGTTGTTCAAGGCGAGTTTCGCCAGGCGGACCGCGTCGATCACGATGCCGGCCGAGTTTGGCGAGTCCCAGACCTCCAGCTTCAGCTCGACGTTCAGCGGTACGTCGCCGAAGCTCGACCCCTCGAGCCGGATGTACGCCCACTTGCGGTCGGTCAGCCACGGGACGTAGTCGGACGGGCCGACGTGCACGTTTCCTTCGCCGAGGTCGTAGTCGAGCATCGACGTCACGGCGTTCGTCTTCGAGATCTTCTTCGACTCGAGACGCTCGCGCTCGAGCATGTTCAGGAAGTCCGAGTTACCCCCGACGTTCAGCTGCATCGTCTTGTCGAGGTGCACGCCGCGCTCGCGGAAGAGCGAGGTGAGCACACGGTGGGTGATCGTCGCGCCGACCTGTGACTTGATGTCGTCGCCCACGATCGGCACACCGGCGTCCTGGAACCGCTTGTTCCAGTAGTCCTCGCGCGCGATGAACACCGGCATGCAGTTCACCATCGCGCAACCGGCCTTCATGATCTGCTCGGCGTACCACTTGGTCGCGTCCTCCGAGCCGACGGGCAGGTAGTTGACGACGACGTCGACTTCACGGTCCTTGAGGATCCCGACGATGTCGTCTGTCGGTCCGTCGTCTTTCTCGACGACCTGCGACAGGTACTTCCCGATGCCGTCCAGGGTCATGCCGCGCGAGACAGTGACGCCCGTATGGGCTACCTCGGCGAACTTGATGGTGTTGTTCGGATGGGCCCAGATCGCCTCGGCGAGATCGACTCCGACCTTGCCCTTGACGACGTCGAACGCCGCCACGACCTCGACGTCGTTGATGTGGTAGCCGCCGAGATCGACGTGCATCAGCCCGGGAACGAACGCGTCGGCGTCGGCGTCCTTGTAGTAGGTCAGGCCCTGCATGAACGAGTTCGAGCAGTTGCCGACGCCGATGATCGCGACGCGCACCTTGTCCTGCTGGCGCCCGCGGGTACCGCCGTTCAATTCACTCATCGTGGGTTGCCTCCATCAGTTGTCTGCGGACGTGCAGAACGCGCTGCGCAACCGTGATCCAGGCCGTGCAGGCCAGCAGCACGAGCGCCCAGGGCAGGACGCCCCAGGGTGCGAGCACGAGTCCCGCGGTGATCACGACCACGCGCTCGGCGCGCGAGCCGATGCCCACGTCGCCGCGCAGCCCGAGCGCCTCGGCTCTGGCACGCGTGTAGGAAACGAGGAACGAGCCCGCGACGCAGGCCATCGCGACCGCGACGAAGACCGGGCGGTGTTGGACTGCGAGGATGTAGGCGATCGCGGTCAGCATGAAGCCTTCGCTCACTCGGTCGGTCGTCGAGTCGATGAACGCGCCGAACGGCGTCGTCTTTCCGCCGGCCCGCGCGAGCGCACCGTCGAGGATGTCGAGCAGCGAGCCGACGACGAACACGAACGCCGCGAGCCAGTAGAAGAGGATTTCGTTCCGGTTCTCGAAGAGCACGAGCAGGGACGCGGCGCCGCACAGCAGGACACCGCTCGCAGTCAGTGCATTCGGGGTGATTCGCGTCTGAGTGAGGAAGCCGACGGACCGCGATGCGAGGCCGCGGGCACCGGTCGTGTAGCCGTGCTTGATCGTCGCTGCTCTGCTCACGCGCGGGACCGTAGCAGCGTGCTCGCTCGGCGACTCCTGTGCGTCGCCAGGCGGTCGGTTATGCCCGACGAGCGGCAAACGCCGCGTGGACATTGTCCCGGTACACGACTGCCATCGCGAGCAGCGCGACACCGACGCCGGCGATGCAGTCGAGCCAGAAATGGTTGCCCGTCGCCATGACGGCGAACCAGACCCAGGCGGGCCAGGCCGCCCAGAGGGCCTTCGCCCACGGACGGCGGCAGACGCTCGCGAGCACGACCCCGACGATCAGCGCGTCGGCGGCGTGGAGGCTCGGCATCGCCGCATACGGGTTCGCGACGAAACTGACAAGCCCGTCCCGGTGCGAGTCGGCAAACCCGAGCCCCAGCAGGCGCGGAGGAGCGGTCGGATACGTCACGTAGACCACGAGGCCGATCATGTTTGCGAGCAGGATTGAGTTCCGGAACTTCCCGAACGCCTCGTGGCGCCTGAGATACACGAAGAGGACGGCGAGGCCGACGACCGTGAACTCCGAGTTCCAGTAGGTCCACGCGACAGCGGTCGAGAGCAGGTGCCGCTGGTCGACGAAGTTCTGCAGCGTCAGCTCATAGAGGCGGTTGAAGACCCGCGTCTCGAGATTGACGACCTTGTATCCGTGCTCGAACGCGACCTGCGGCGGCGTCCGGTCGGCGTAGCCGCGGGCGATCTGATACAGCAGCGCGAAGCCGAACCAGATAGCTAACTGAAGACCTAGATCGGACCACCCACGGGGCAGATGCCGACGGCCCGCTGCGACCATCGCGGACATGACTCGCTGATTCTAGTCATCGCACCGGCGGTGACGGAACGGATCCCTCGTCCGGGGAGTGGGGCGGGCGAAGCTGGCGTCCAACTGTGGGAAAACCGCTGCTCAACCGCCGATATACGACATTTCGACCTTCGGGAGGTCGACCGTCGCGGCGGAACGGAGCTCCGAGTACCGATCCTCGCGGACTCTCCAGATGCCCCCCAGGGCATCCTGGATCGCCTCGTCGGTCGCCCCGCCGCGGACGAGCGCGCGCAGATCGGTGCCGCGGAGCGCGAACAGGCAGGTGAAGAGCTTCCCTTCCGCGGACAGGCGAGCACGGGTGCAGTCACCGCAGAACGGCGTGGTGACCGAGGCGATCACGCCCACCTCGCGCGCTTCCGTCGCGGTAACGCCAGCGATTCGCGACCTCGCCTCGGTACGAGGGCTCGATCGCCTCGACGCCGAACTCCCGGTCGAGCGTCGCGACGATCTCCGCCGCCGGGACGACGTCGTCGAGGCGCCAGCCGTTCGTGTGTCCGACGTCCATGTACTCGATGAAGCGAAGCGTCTGGCCGCGCTCCTTGAAGAAGGAGGCCAGCGGCACGATCTGATCGTCGTTCACGCCTCGCTTGACGACTGCATTCACCTTCACCGGGAGACCGGCCGCAACTGCGGCGTCGATGCCGTCGATCACCTTCTCGACCGGGAAGTCGGCGTCGTTGAGAGCCCTGAAGGTCGCATCGTCGAGTGCGTCGAGGCTGACGGTCACGCGGCCGAGACCCGCGTCCGCGAGCAGCTGCGCCTTTGCCGGCAGAAGCGAGCCGTTCGTCGTCAGCGTCAGATCGACGCCGAGTGCCGCGAGTTGTTCGACCAACCGCTCGAGCTCGCGACGGACGAGCGGCTCGCCTCCGGTGATCCGGATCTTCCGCGTTCCCAGAGAGACGAAGATGCTCGCCAGTCGTGTGATCTCCTCGAACGTCAGCAGCTCGCGGCGCTCGAGGAACCGGTAATCGCGTCCGAACACCTCCTTGGGCATGCAGTAGGTGCAGCGGAAGTTGCAGCGGTCGGTGACCGAGATTCGCAGGTCGCGAAGCGGCCGGGCCAGGCTGTCGAGGACGTCCACGACGCGAACGCTAGAGGTTTGATGTGGAATTGGGTGCCTGCGCGCGGCATTTCACATCAAGCCTCTAGCGCCGCAAGGTTGAATCGCGGCTGTGGCGACGCTCGACGTGCTTCAGACGGACGCAGCCTGAAGGCGCTCGGCGTTCTCGTAGTCGTCACGGCCGTCTGGGGCGTGACGTTCGTCCAGGTCAAAGATGCGGTGGCGATCTACCCGCTCTTTGCGTTCCTGGCCATTCGGTTCGCGATCGCCAGCCTCACGCTGGCCGGACCAGCATTCAGCCGTCTCCGGACCCTCGGCCGCAGCGGTGTGGCCGCCGGGGCGATCGCGGGCGCACTGCTCGGTGCGGGCTACGCGCTCCAGACCGCCGGGCTCGAGCGCACGTCGGTCTCGTCGACCGGCTTCGTCACCGGAATGTACGTCGTCATCACGCCCCTCCTCGCGCTGCTGCTCTTCGGTGCGCGAATCGGCAGGACGACCTGGTGCGGTGTGGCGCTTGCGACGCTCGGGCTCGCCCTCCTCTCGGGCGTCCAGGGCGGCTCGCGCGCCGGCGACCTGCTGGTGCTCGCCGGAGCAGCCGTCTATTCGCTCCAGATCGTCTTGATGGAGCGGTTCGCGCCTCGGTTCGACGCCTTCGCGTTCACGTTCGTCGAGATGGTCGCCGCGTTCGCCGGTCTGCTCGCCGTCGCCCTCGTCGTCGAGGGGGGTGTGCCCAGGCCGCACGGCTGGACGGTCTGGGGCGCGCTGCTCGTGACGGGCGTCTTCGCGAGCGCGCTCGCATTTCTCGCGCAGACGTGGGCCCAGCGCCACACGACCGCAACGCAGACCGCACTCGCCTTCTCGTTGGAGCCGGTCTGGGCGGCGTTCTTCGGCTTCACGCTCGCCGGCGACCGCCTCGGTCTGGTCGGGTGGGCCGGGTGTGCCGTGATCATGGCCGGCATCGTGCTCGCGAGGCCCCGTTGACCGCCGTCCTGCTCGCGCTCGCCTCCGCCGCGCTGTTCGGCGGGATGACGGTGGCGCTGCGGCTCGGGCTGCGCGGGCTCGAGAACGCAGCCGTCGCAACATTCGCAACAGTTGTCGTTGCGACGCTCGTCGCGCTCACGGCGACGGCTTTCCACCCCGATCTCCATGGTGCGTGGCCGTTCCTGATCGCCGGCCTGCTCGCTCCCGGCGGCTCCCAGATCCTGTTCACGTTCGCGGTGCGCGAAGTTGGCGCATCCCGGACGTCGGTGATCGTCGGCGGCGCGCCGCTGATCGCCGTCGGCATCGCGCTCGTCGCCCTCGACGAGCCGCTGCGGACGCCACTCGTCCTGGGTGCGATCGGGATCGTCGCAGGAGGCGTCCTGCTCGCCGCTGAGCGCGACACGCCGCCGCATTTCCGTCGCATCGGGCTCTTCTACGCGGCCCTGGCCGGAGTCCTGTTCGCCACGCGTGACAACGTCGTGCGCGCGCTGCACACGCACGCCACACCCGGCACGGCGGCGGCAGCGACCCTCCTTGCAGGTTGCTTCGCGGCCGGGCTGTTCGCGCGTCGGATACCGACGCGCCACGAAGCGAAGCGCATGGTTCCGGCCGGCCTGCTCTTCGGCCTGTCCTACGTCTGCTTGTTCGAGGCGTATTTCCGCGGCCGCGTCAGCGTCGTCTCGCCGCTCGTCGCGACCGAGTCGCTCTGGGGGGTCGGGCTGTCGGCCCTTCTGATCGGCAAGACCGAAGGGGTGGGGAGGCGGCTCGTGGTCGGGGCGCTGCTCGTCGTCGCGGGCGGCGTGCTGATCGGCGCGACGGTCTCCGGCTAGCGGCGGGTCTCGGCGAGCACGAAGACGAACGCGAGCGCGATGAAGGCGACGATGAGGCCGGCCGTGCCGCCGAACGCGCCGGCGATCGCGATGATGGGGATGCAGACGGCGAGGTTGGCCGGGTTGATCGCAGAGCCGTGGCGCGTCGCCGTCTTCCTGGCGACCCGCTCGTCGACGCGACGGTCGATCTCCTTGCCGATCCGGTCGACGAACCCGGCGATCAGCTCGTCGTCGTGCGCCGGGCCGAGCTCCCGGCGGGCGGCGACCGTCGCCTCGAGCTCGCTCCGCGTCTCGGGCTCCACGCGGGCAAAGGTACGAGAGCGGCGGCTCTGCCGCAAGTGTCCCAGAGATCTGCTATAAAGACGCTTAGATTTTCTCCCAGTACCACAAGCAAGGAGTGAAACCCAGTGGCTAAGACGATCGGTATCGACCTCGGCACGACGAACTCGTGCATCGCCACCCTCGAGGGCGGCGAGCCGGCGGTCATCCCGAACGCGGAAGGCGGGCGCACGACGCCGTCCGTCGTCGCGTTCACGAAGGACGGCCAGCGGCTCGTCGGCGCGCCCGCCCGGCGCCAGCAGGTGACGAACCCCGAGAACACCGTGTTCTCGGTCAAGCGCTTCATGGGCCGGAAGTACGACGAGGTCACCGAAGAGATGACCATCGTCCCGTACAAGGTCGTGAAGGGCCCGAACGACGACGTGCGGATCGAGGCCGGCGGCAAGCAGTGGGCGCCGCCCGAGATCAGCGCGATGATCCTGCAGAAGCTGAAGGCCGACGCCGAGGCGTATCTCGGCGAGACCGTCACCGACGCGGTCGTCACCGTCCCCGCGTACTTCAACAACGCCCAGCGCGAGGCGACGAAGGACGCCGGCAAGATCGCCGGCCTCAACGTCGTCCGCATCATCAACGAGCCGACCGCGGCCGCTCTGGCCTACGGGCTCGACAAGGAGGGTGCCGACCAGACGATCCTCGTCTTCGACCTCGGCGGCGGCACGTTCGACGTGTCGGTGCTCGAGCTCGGCGAGGGCGTCTTCGAGGTGAAGTCGACGAACGGCGACAACCACCTCGGCGGCGACAACTTCGACAAGGCGATCGTCGACTGGATGATCGCCGAGTTCAAGCGCGACCAGGGCATCGACCTGGGCGCCGACCCCATGGCGCTGCAGCGGCTCTACGAGTCGGCCGAGAAGGCGAAGATCGAGCTGTCGTCGACGATGACGACCCAGGTGAACCTGCCGTTCATCACCGCGACCCAGGACGGCCCGAAGCACCTCGACCTGCAGCTCACGCGGGCCAAGCTCGAGGAGCTCGCGCATGCACTGCTCGAGCGCACCGTCGCGCCGACCAAGCAGGCGCTGACCGACGCGGGACTCCAGGCGTCCGACATCGACCACGTGGTCCTCGTCGGCGGGATGACCCGCATGCCCGCTGTTCAGGCGAAGGTGAAGGAGCTCATCGGCAAGGAGCCGCACAAGGGCGTCAACCCGGACGAGGTCGTCGCCGTCGGCGCCGGCATCCAGGGCGGCGTGCTCAAGGGCGAGGTCAAGGATGTGCTTCTGCTCGACGTCACTCCGCTGTCGCTCGGGATCGAGACGAAGGGCGGCGTGATGACGCGTTTGATCGAGCGCAACACCACGATCCCGACGCGCAAGTCGGAGGTGTTCTCGACCGCCGATGACAACCAGCCCTCGGTGCTCGTTCACGTCCTCCAGGGCGAGTCGGAGATGGCGACCTACAACAAGACGCTCGGGAAGTTCGAGCTCGTCGGCATCCCGCCGGCGCCGCGCGGGCTCCCGAAGATCGAGGTGTCGTTCGACATCGACGCGAACGGGATCATCAACGTCTCGGCCAAGGACAGCGCGACCGGCAACGAGCAGCAGATCCGCATCGAGGGCGGCAGCGGCCTCAAGCAGGACGAGATCGACCGCATGATCCGCGAGGCCGAGGCGCACAGCGAGGAGGCGCACAAGTTGCGCGAGCTCGCGGACGCCCGGAACGGCGCGGAGTCGCTCGCCTACCAGATCGAGAAGTCGCTGGCCGAGCACCGCGAGAAGCTCGACCCGTGCACTGGCCGGCACCGTCGAGGGCCGGATCATGGAGTTGCGGGGCGTGCTCGAGTCGGGAGACGCCGCCGAGATCAAGACGAAGACAGATGCGCTGCAGGAGGCGTGGACGCAGGCTGCGTCGGCGCTCTACGCGCAGGCATCCGCCGACCAGCCGTCCGGCAACGGCGGCAGCTCGGCGACCGACGACGAGGTCGTCGAGGACGCCGAGTACGAGGTGGTCGACGAGTAATGGCGGACGAGAACGTGGAGCAGGTGGAGGAGGCGGAGGAGGCTGCGGCGCCGGTCGAGGCGCAAGCCGATCCGCTCGAGGCGGTCACGCGCGAGCGCGACGAGTACCTCGACACGCTCCAGCGGTTGAAGGCCGAGTTCGACAACTACCGCAAGCGGGTTGCGCGCGACCAGCAGGAGCTGGCCGCGCGCGCCCACGAGCGGCTGGTCGGCCAGCTCGTGCCGGTGCTCGACGACCTCGAGCGGGCGCTCGAGGCTGCTACGCAGCACGAGGAAGCGAAGCTCGAGGAAGGCGTCAGGCTCGTGCATCGCTCGCTCGCCGACGCGCTCGTCCGCGAGGGCCTCTCCGAGATCCCGACTGAGGGGAAGTTCGACCCGCACACGCAGGAGGCGCTGCTCGCGCAGCCGTCCGGCGAGGAGGAGGGAACCGTCATCCAGGTGCTCCAGAAGGGCTACACGCTCGGGGATCGGGTCCTGCGGCCGGCGCGCGTCGTCATCTCGGCCGGGGACGATGGCTAAGTCACTGTACGAAACGCTCGGCGTCTCGAAGACGGCGAGCCCCGACGAGCTCAAGAAGGCGTACCGCAAGCTCGTCCGCGAGGTGCACCCCGACCGGAACCCGGGCAGCGAGGAGCGCTTCAAGGAGGTGCAGTCGGCGTACGACGTGCTCTCCGACCCGGAGAAGCGCAAGCAGTACGACGCGGTCGGTTCGACGAACGGGCGGTTCGGCGGTGCGCCGGGCGGCACGACGTTCGACTTCGGCGATTTCGATCTCGGCGACATCTTCGGCGGGCTGTTCAACCGCGGGCGCGGCCCGCAGCAGCAGTCGCGCGGCCAGCGGGGAAACGACGTCGAGGTCGAGGTGCGCGCCTCGTTCGAGGACGCGCTGCGCGGCGCCGAGGTGACGGTTCCCGTGCAGCTCGACCTGGCCTGCCACACGTGCCACGGCACGGGTGCCGCGCCCGGCACCGCGCCGGTCGTCTGCCCGCAGTGCTCGGGCACCGGCGTCGTCGCAACGTCACAGGGGCTCTTTGCCCTGCAGCAGCCGTGCCCGCGCTGCCACGGAATGGGCTCGATCGTCGAGACGCCGTGCCCGACCTGTCACGGCGCCGGTCGCGAGCGTCGGACGAAGCGCTTCAAGGTGCGCATTCCGGCCGGTGCGAAGGACGGCACGCGGATCAAGCTCCGCGGAAAGGGCGAGGCGGGGTTCGGCGGCGCGTCGGCCGGCGACCTGTACGTCGTCGTCCGCGTCGAGCCGTCGAAGATCTACGAGCGGCGCGGCGACGATCTGATCGTGCAGGTGCCGGTGCCGTATCCCACCGCCGCGCTCGGCGGCACGGTCGAGGTTCCGACGCCCGAAGGGGCGGTCTCACTGAAGGTTCCCGCCGGGACCGAAGACGGGAAGCTCCTGCGGATCAAGGGTCGCGGCGCGACACGCCTCAAGGGCTCCGGCAAGGGCGACGTGCTCGCCCGGATCCGGATCGAGGTGCCGAAGAAGGTGTCGAAGAAGCAGCGTGAGCTCCTTGAAGAGCTGGGGAAGGCGGGCTGATGGACGACCACCCGCGGTACATGATCAGCGTCGCCGCCGACCTCGTCGGCATGCATCCGCAGACCCTTCGCATCTACGAGCAGAAGGGTCTCGTTCGGCCCAAGCGGACGGCGGGCAACACGCGTCTCTATTCCGACACCGACGTCGAGCGCCTGCGCCTGATCCAGCAGCTGACGTCGGAGGTCGGACTCAACCTTGCCGGCGTCGAACGCGTGCTGTACCTGCAGGACGAGCTGCGGCGCATGCATCGGCGCCTCGAACGCCTCGAGCGCGAGATGCAGGGCACGCTCGCCGACGTGCACCGCTCCTACCGGCGCGACCTGGTCCTGTACCAGCCGCCGAAACCACCATCGACGAGGACGTGATCCGATGGACTTCAGCAAGCTGACGATCAAGAGCCAGGAGGCGATCGCTGCGGCGCAGGACGACGCGCGTCGCCGCGGCAATCCCGAGTTGACCCCCGACCACCTGCTTCTGGCGCTGCTCGACCAGGAGCTCTTCGCCGACTGGCAGGGACTTCGTCCCGATGCGGAGCGCAAGGTTGCCGCGCTGCCGTCCGTCCAGGGCGGCCAGCAGCAGCCGAACGCGTCCGCGTCCTTCTCGCGCGTGCTCGACCGCGCCGACTCCGAGCGCAAGCGGCTCGAGGACGACTACGTGTCGACCGAGCACCTCTTCCTCGCTCTCGAGCCCGTCCCGCGCTCGGAGATCGAGGCGTGGATCAAGAAGGTGCGCGGCGGCCAGCGCGTCACCTCGCAGGATCCCGAGGGCACCTACCAGGCGCTGCAGAAGTTCGGACGCGACCTCACCGAGGCCGCCGAGGCCGGCAAGCTCGACCCGGTGATCGGACGTGACGAGGAAATTCGCCGCGTGATCCAGATCCTCTCGCGCCGCACGAAGAACAACCCGGTTCTCATCGGCGAGCCGGGCGTCGGCAAGACCGCGATCGCCGAGGGGCTCGCGCAGCGCATCGTCGCCGGCGACGTCCCCGAAGGGCTCAAGGACCGTCGCGTCTGGGCGCTCGACATCGGCGCGCTGCTCGCCGGCGCGAAGTACCGCGGCGAGTTCGAGGAGCGGCTGAAGGCGGTGCTCTCCGAGATCAAGAGCTCGGACGGCCGCATCGTGCTCTTCATCGACGAGCTGCACACGATCGTGGGCGCGGGCGCGGCAGAGGGCGCGGTCGACGCTGCAAACCTCCTCAAGCCGCTGCTCGCCCGCGGCGAACTGCGCTGTGTCGGCGCGACGACGCTCGACGAATACCGCAAGCACATCGAGAAGGACGCGGCGCTCGAGCGCCGATTCGCGCCGGTGTACGTCGGCGAGCCGACCGTCGTCGACACGATCGCGATCCTGCGCGGCCTGAAGCAGCGGTACGAGGCGCATCACGGTGTCCGCATCCGCGACGCGGCGCTCGTCGCCGCGGCAGTCCTCAGCCACCGCTACATCGCCGGCCGGTTCCTGCCCGACAAGGCGATCGACCTCGTCGACGAGGCCGCTTCGCGGCTGCGCATGGAGATCGATTCGAGCCCACTCGAGCTCGACGAGGCAAACCGCCGTGTCATCCAGCTCGAGATCGAGCTCGCCGCCGAGCCGGACGATCGGGAGTCGCTCGAGCGTGAGCTCGCCGAGACGAAGGAGCGCCGCGACGCACTCGCGGCCCGGTGGGCGCGCGAGAAGGAGGCGCTCGAGCGCGTCAAGGAAGCAACACGGCGCATCGACGAGCTGCGGATGGAGGCGGAGCGCGCGGAGCGCGAGGGCAACCTGCAGCGCGTCGCCGAGATCCGCTACGGAGAGATCCCGGAGCTCGAGCGGATCCTCGAGGAGCGGCCGCAGGACGAAGACCTGCTCGTCAAGGAGGAGGTCGACGAGGACGACATCGCGATGACTGTCGCCCGCTGGACGGGCATCCCGGTCGACCGGCTGCTCGAAGGAGAGACCGAGAAGCTCGTGCACATGGAAGAGCGGTTGCACCAGCGCGTCGTCGGCCAGGACGAGGCAGTCTCGGCCGTCGCGAATGCGCTCCGCCGCTCCCGTACGGGCCTGCAGGATCCCGACCGGCCGATCGGCTCGTTCATCTTCCTCGGGCCGACAGGAGTGGGCAAGACCGAGCTCGCGCGGGCGCTCGCCGAGTTCATGTTCGACGACGAACGCGCGATGGTGCGCATCGACATGAGCGAGTACCAGGAGCGCCACACCGTCTCGCGGCTCGTCGGTGCGCCGCCGGGGTACGTCGGCTACGACGAGGGCGGTCAGCTGACCGAAGCCGTCCGGCGCCGGCCGTACTCGGTGATCCTGCTCGACGAGATCGAGAAGGCGAACAGCGAGGTCTTCGACGTGCTGCTCCAGGTGCTCGACGACGGCCGTCTGACCGACGGTCAGGGACGCACGGTCGACTTCAGGAACACCGTGTTGATCATGACGTCGAACATCCGCAGCACCGAGGACCTGCGTGAGTTCTTCCGGCCGGAGTTCCTGAACCGCATCGACGAGATCGTCCAGTTCCAGTCGCTGTCCCGTGAGCAGATCGGCGAGATCGTCGAACAGCAGCTGGCGCGGCTCCGGGCGCGGCTCGCCGAGCGCGGGCTCGAGCTCGAGCTGGCGGACGCGGCGAAGGAAGTGATCGCGGACGCGGGCTGGGATCCGGCGTACGGCGCTCGACCGCTCAAGCGGGCGATCCAGCGGCTGCTCGAGAACCCGCTCGCGCTGCGGCTGCTCGAAGGCGATTTCGCGGACGGCGACACGATCCAGGTCGACGCCCAGAACGGCGACCTCGTCTTCGAGCGCCTCGAAAGCGCCGTTCCAGCCTAGAGGAGGGCTACAGAAACCGGTTTTCCGAGCCGATAGGGGTCTTCGTGCGACTGCGGAGGCTCCTAGGCGTCGGGCCCGTGCTCATTGCCTGCACGCTGCCGCCGGCTGCGCTCGTCTTCTGGACACGCGACCGCATGTTCATGCCGCCGCTCTCCGTGCACTTCTACGGCGTCGGCGTCAGCGCCCTCGTCGCCACCATCGCTGCGGTCGTGCTCACCACCGCAGGCGTCCGCGCGCGCGACGGCCGCACCGTCGTGGTCGGCGGCGGCTTCACGGTCATGGCTGCGCTGCTCGCCGTCCACGGCCTCGTCACGCCCGGCGTCGCTCGTCGGGCCGAACGGCGTCATCGCGCTCACCGGCGCTGCGACGCTCCCCGTCGGCGCGGCGGTGCTCGCCCTCTCGGGAGTTCGCGCGCTCGTCGACCCGCGCTCGATCCCGAAGGTGATCGCCCTCTCGGCCGCGGTCGCGGCGGCGACGGTCGTCGTCAGCGTCGTCGGTGTGCTCGAGCCGTCGCTCGTGCCGTCGGTGCCCGCTGCGGGATCACCTGCGGCGAAGTTGCTCCTCGTCATCGGCGCCGTGCTCTTCGTCAGCCTCGGAGCACGCGCGGCCAACACGTTCCTGCTCACGCACCGCGATCGCCGACCTGTCGGTGGTGTTCGGTCTCGCACTGCTCGGCGTGGCGCTCTATGCCGCGCTGATGTTGTCGTTCACCTACCTCGGCTGGTGGATCGGCCACGCGTTCGAGCTGGCAGGCATTGCGGTGATCGGCGCATCGACGGCGTACGACCTGCGCCGCGGCCGCGGCTCGCGCACGCTCTCGGGCGCGTTGCGCGCCGGCGACATCGTTCAGGCCGAGGAGGCGTTCCTCGGCGCGCGGGTGCGCGCGCTCATGCTCCGTCTCGCGGAGAAGGACGTCTCGACCGAGGAGCACACACGCCGCGTCGCTGCCCTTGCCGTCGACGTCGGCGAGCGCCTCGGGCTCTCGGCCTCGCGGCTGCGCGTCCTTGCGACCGGAGCGCTGCTGCACGACATCGGGAAGCTCTCGATTGCCGAATCGATCCTGCGCAAGCCAGGCCCGCTCGACGACGACGAGTACGCCGAGATCAAGCTGCACCCCGAGCGTGGCCGTGACCTCCTGACCGAGCTCGGTGGGTTCGACGACGACGTCAAGCGGCTCGTCCTCAGCCACCACGAGCGGCTCGACGGCAGCGGCTATCCGTATGGCCTGCGTGCCCCCGACCTCGATCTCGAGACGCGAATCCTCGCGGTCTGCGACGTGTACGACGCGCTGGTCTCCTCGCGCGTCTACCGCGCCGCCTGGTCGCAGAGCGAGGCGATCGAGCTGCTCGGCCGCGAGAGCGGCGTCGACTTCGACCAGAAATGCGTTGCGGCGCTCGTCGCCGTCGTCGGCGCGCGGACGCTCGCAGTCGCCGTCTAGCTCAGCCGCGCGCTCCGGCAGCTCGACGTCGTCGAGGAAGTCCGCGCCTTCCTGCAGCGGCGGCGCGCCGTAGACGAAGACGACCAGCTCCTCGTCGCCCTCGTTTCGCATCTGCAGCGCAGTCATCGGCTCGACGACGACGACACCGCCGACGCCGAGATCGACTCGCTCGGGCTCGTCACCGAGCAGCATCGTCAGCGTGCCCGCGATGACGACGAAGGTCTCCTCCTGTGCATGGTCGCGGTGCCGGCGGCCCGTCGAGTGCGGCGGGTAGCGCCACAGCCGCGCGCGCGACTGCTTCAGGTCGACGGCAGTGGTGAGATCGGCAGCCCGCCGAGGCTCCTCACCTTCCTTCGGAGGCCGCTCGGCGTACTCGAGGTCGTCGGCCGAGATCCACTGATAGCCCACGAGGCGATCGTACTCGGAGCCGCGTGGTCTACGGTGCGCGCGTGATCCTGGTCGTCGCCGCCACGGAGCCGTGAGCTCGAGCACGTCGAGGGCGCCGAGACGCTCGTGTGCGGCATCGGCCCGGTCGAGTCCGCGCTCGCGACCGCCCGGCGACTGGCCGGGCCGAAGCCGACCGCGCTCATCCAGATCGGCATCGCCGGCGCGCGGACTCTCGCGCCGCCGTCGCTCGTCGTCGGATCGGAGGCCGTCTACTGCGACGTCGCCGACCCGCAGGCGTCGCTGCCCCGCGTCGAGCGAGTCTGGCCCGACCCGCAGCTTCTCGCGGTGGCGCGACGGCGCTGCCACATGCGCATGTGCTCCAGATCGGGACGACCGGCCGGGTCGGCGGCGGGGCCGGCTACGAGGTCGAGGCGATGGAGGGGTTCGGTGTGCTGCGCGCGGCGGCGCTCGCAGGCGTGCCGGCGCTCGAGTTGCGCACGATCTCCAACCTCGTCGCGGAGCGCGACCGTGGCCGTTGGCAGGCCGACGCAGCGCTGGCCGCGCTGGCCGAAGCAGTCCGGTCGCTTCTCGGTGCGCTCCGTGCCTGACCTTCCTGCGCCGCTGCCGCCGAGCGAGCGCACCGTCGGCCAGCTCGTCGCCGAGTCGATCCGCGCGTACGGGGACCGATTCTGGACGCTGTTGCCGCTCGGGATCCCGCTTGCACTCTCGACCCAGCTGTCGCTCGGGCGCAGCCCGAACGTCCAGACGGTGATGCTGCTCGCGTTCGGGCCGCTCGTCGCCGCCGCGTTCGTGTGGGCCTGCAGCGTCCTGCACCGAGCCCGGCCCACCGTCACGGCGTACGTCCTCGCGGTGCTCATCTTCGCGCCCGTCCCGATTCTCGCGCGGCTGATCGTGCTGCCCGCGGTTGCCTGGCTCGCGCTCTTCGGCCTGGCCGTCCCGGCCGCGATGATCGAGCACCTCGGCTTCCGCGCCGCCCTCGAGCGCGGCCGCCGGCTCGCCACCGCCGACTACGTGCACGCACTCGGCGCTCTGGCCGCGCTCGTGATCGTCGTCGGCGTCTCCGACCTGACGCTGATCGCACTGCTCCGCTCGCAAGGGGAGAACGGGCAGCGGGTCGCGCATGCGCTCGCCGATCTCGTCCTCAGCCCGCTCCTCTACATCGGCGGCGCACTGGTCTATGTGGACCAGGCTGCGCGGGTAGGCTCCCGCCGACCCGACTCAAGGAGCCGCGATGCCGATCTTCATCCTCCTCTCGACGCTGACCCAGCAGGGGGTGCAGACACTCAAGTCGAACCCTGAGCGCCTCCGGCAGGTGAACCAGGACGTCGAGGAGCTCGGCTGCACCGTGCTGCACCAGTGGGCGACCCTCGGCGAGTTCGACTTCATCAACGTCGTCGAGGCGCCGGACATCGCGACCGTCGCGAAGATGTCGGTGTCGCTCGGGGCGCGTGGGTCGACGAAGATCGAAACCTTGCCTGCGCTCGAGATCGAGGACTTCCTGCGCACGCTCGAATAGCCCGAACGGACAGTTGTCACACGGGGGCGGCGTGACTAAACGACAAATCGTGCGCGATCCGCGGATCGACGAGTACGCGCGGCTGCTGGTCGAGCGCTCGGTCGGCGTGCGCCCGGGCTGGCAGGTCTGCATCCGCGGCGACGCCGCTCGCCCGGCCGCTGATCGAGTCCCTGATGGAGCAGATCGCCCGCCTGGGCGCCTACCCGCTCCTCCAGCTCGCCTTCGAGTCGATCGGCGGCCCGTTCGCCCGCGAGGCTCCGCTCGAGGTGCTCCGGAAGACGGCGCCGCTGCAGGAGCGGATCTGGCGGGAGGTCGATGCGGTGATCTCGATCTGGGCTCCCGAGAGCACGCACGAAGGCTCCGACCTCTCCGAGGAGCGGCTCGCCGCCGCCCAGCAGTCGCTGACGCCGTTGCGCGAGCGGACGATGTCGATGTCGGTGCCGTGGGTGATCGCCGAGTACGCGACCGAGGCGACCGCGCGGGAGGCGGGCATGACGGTCCCCGAGCTGGAGCAGTTCATCTTCGAGGCCGTGCTGCTCGACTGGGACGCCGAGGCGAAGCGCATGCGGGCGATCGCGGACATCTTCGACAGCGCCGAGACCGTCCGGGTCGTCGGCGCCGGGCACCGACCTGACGCTCTCGCTCGCCGGCAGGCTCGGCGCCGTGGACGACGGCCACATCAACATGCCGGGCGGCGAGGTCTTCTACTCGCCGGTCGAGGACTCGGCCGAGGGCACGATCGCGTTCGAGGAGTTCCCGGCCGTCTACTTCGGCAACGAGGTCGCGGGCGCGCGGCTCGTCTTCGAGGCGGGCCGGGTCGTCGAGGCGACGGCGCGGGAGGGAGAGCCGTTTCTTCTGCAGACGCTCGACACCGACGAAGGCGCGCGCCGGCTGGGCGAGCTCGGCATCGGCTGCAACCCCGGCATCCAGCGCTTCATGAAGAACGTCGCGTTCGACGAGAAGATCGACGGAACGGTCCATCTCGCGGTCGGCAACTCGTACAGCTCGACGGGCGGGACGAACCACAGCTCGATCCACTGGGACATCGTCAAGGACCTACGCCAGGGCGGGCAGATCTACGCCGACGGCAGGCTCGTCCAGGAGAACGGACGCTGGTCGAGCTGACCTAGGCCGCCGGACGGTGACTGACCCCGATGCCGCGGCGATCTCGCCGGCGAGCCGCGCGTTCTCGACGATCAGGTCGCGGTTCGCCCGCAGCGTGCGGCCGCCGCTCTCGCGGTGCAGGTAGGCGAGCACGAACGGCGTCACCCCCTGTCCGTGCACACCTTGCTCGTCGGCCGCGGCGAGCGCCTGCTCGATCAGCGGCTCCACGTCGTCGAGGCTCTCGTCGGGCGGCCGTCCGACGAGGAGGCCGCCGCCGCCGAGCTCCCAGTGACGTTGCGCGATGCGTGCGGCCTCGTCTGCGGACTCGACCCGGGCGGAAACCGCCGGCCCGCCTTGCGCCGTGTAGAACAGGGGCAACGTGTCGGTGCGCCAGCCGAGCACGGGCACGCCGAGCGACTCGAGGACCTCTGTGGTCGCGGGCACGTCGAGTAGCGACTTGACGCCGGACGAGACGACGAGCACGCGGGCGCGCGCGAGTGCCTGGAGATCGGCAGAGACGTCGGGCGGAGTCGGCCAGCCGCGGTGGACGCCCCCGAGGCCGCCGGTCGCCATGAACCGGATCCCCGTTGCCGCGCACGCGGCAAGCGTGCCGCCGACCGTCGTCGCGCCGGGAGCTCCCTGGACGATCGCCGCGGCGAGGTCGCGCGGGCCGAGCTTGCGCGCGTCGGCATCGAAGCGCGCCGAGCTCCTGCTCCGTCAGGCCGACGATCAGCTCGCCGTCGAGGACGCCGACCGTGGCCGGCACCGAGCCGCCCTCCCGCACCGCGCGCTCGGACGCAAGTCCGACGTCGACCCCTTCGCCGGGCGGGAAGCCGTGCGCGACGAGCGTCGTCTCGAGCGCAACCACGCCGCGGCCGTCGCGCAGAGCCTCGGCAACTTCGACCGCGACCCTGGTCACGGCATCGATCCGAGCTTCGCGCAGCAGCGCGCCGCGGCCGCGAGCCCCGAGCTCGGGCCCGCCGACCAGGAAGCCCGCAGCGAGCGCGTCGCCGGCGCCGGTCGTGTCGACGACGGTCGTCTCGGCGGCGGGATAGTCGCGGCCGTCGACCGTCAGGCCGCCGGCGCCGCGCTTGACCACCCAGCGGGTCTCGAGGTCGCCGACGGCGCTCCGCTCGCGCTCGGAGGCGAAGGCGAGATCCGGTGCAAGCTCGCGTACGCGCACACGGAACGGTCGTCGACCAGCGTCCAGGTCGACACGTCGAACGAGACCTGGGCGCCGTGCCGCGCGGGCCAGCACCGCTGCCCGTGCGGCCGCGCCGGCCAGCGGTTCGCGGAGCAGCGAGTAACCGGAGATGTGCAGCACGTCGGCATCGAACCATGCGGGTTCGAGCTCTTCCGCCTCGAGCTCGACGGCCGCACCGCGGTCGGAAGCCATCGACCGGTCGCCGGCCGCCGCAAGCGACACGACGACCCCGGTCCGGCCGCCTCTCGGGCCGCGACCTCCACGCCTCGCTCGGCCAGCTCCTGCGCGACCAGCGCCCCGGCGGTGTCGGCGCCGAGCTTGCCGACGTAGCGGCTGTCCGCGCCGAGGTCCCGCGCCCACGCGGCCACGTTCGCCGCCTGGCCGCCCGCGCCGGTCCGCGTGACGGCGGTCTGGTCGTCTCCGGGTACGAGCGGGTGCTCCAGCCGAACGATCACGTCGAGAAGCAAATCGCCGAGCGTGGTGATGCGCACGAGTACGATCGTCGCATGGACGGCGACTCGCGTCGCGGCCGGCTCCGCTCGTTTGCGATCGGTGGGCTCGTCGGCGCCGCCGGAGCGTTCGCCACCGTGCGCCGCGCCTCGCGCCGCTCCCGCGGCCCCCGGGCAGCGCCCGGTGGGCTGACGGCCTTCGAGGACGCGCCGTGCTTCCTCGAGCTCGTCGGCGAGGAGGCTCAGCGTTACCGGGAAGGCGGCGACACGGTCGCGGGCACGTCGAACCCGACGTAGCTCTCGGTCATGAAGTGCGCCGCGGCCGTCATGTGGACGGTCGCGCGGAAGCGGGCCGGCGAGCGTGACGCGGAACCAGGCGGGAAGCTTGCGGTCGAGGAACGTGAGGACGCCGGGTGCGACCTCGTGGACGTTCGAGTACGTCGTCCACGTGGGCTGGTCACGTCGAGCGGCGTCTGTGGCGACTCGACGAACGGCTTGCCGGCAGCATCGCGATCCCAGCGGCGAGCGCCGATCACGATCGCGGAGGGCCCGCCGCGGATCTGGTACGACAGGCGGTTCGGAGCGACGGTGATGAAGTGCGACTGGATGCCTCCGCGGCCCGTCGCCGAGAGCGCCTCGTCGAAGACGACCGTGCGCGAGGCCCGGTACCGCTTCGTCACGCGCGCGCAGCTGCGCCGTCGCGTCGGGCGCCGTCGCCGGGATGTCGAACGTCGCTTCGCGACCCCTGACACGCACCCGGACGGGCCGCGGCCCGGCCGCGCGCCGATAGCAGCCGTTGCCGCAACTCGTCGCCGCACGACCGTTGATCGCGACGCTCTCCCCGGCCGCCGCCGCGCCGTCGGGGCCGATGATCGTCACCGTCGCCGAGCCCGGCACACGCGCGAGCCCGACGGCCAGCCCCGCGATCCCGCGCGCGTCGACGACCGCGGCCCGCGACGGGAGCGTGGGCGACGCAGGCGGCGCGACGCTCGGCTGTGCCCGACGTGCCTCGGCGGTGCCCGGCCGGAGCTCGATCAGGACGGCGACCGCCACGACGATGCAGCCGAGCAGCAGAACCTCGACCGTGGCCGAGCGCCGGAGCCGCGCGAACGCACCCAGGAGCCGCGTGCGGTTCAGCCAGCCGAGCCCGAGCAACGGCAGCAGGAGCACCGACTTGACGATCAGGACCTGGCCGTACGACGTCGTCCACACCTGGGAGACGGAGTGAAGCTCGGTCACTGCCCGGGCAAGCCCGGCTGCAGAGAGCACGCAAACCGCTGCGAATGCCGTCGTCGAGAAACGCCGTACGACGAACTGCCGCTCGGAGTCGTCCGCACGGACGCGCGGAAGCACCGTGACCAGCGTGACCAGCCCGCCGAGCCAGATCGCGGCCCCCACGACATGTGCGAGGTCCGCGGGGACGGAAAGCAAGCGTGGCTGGTCGCGGTCGAGAGCATGTCCCCCGAGAGTCGGCGCCGCCAGCAGGGCGAGCGCGCACAACGACGCAGCGTCGAGCAGACGGGGATAGACGGGCGCGAGCGCCGCGGCCGCGCCTCCGACGATCGCGACGACGATCGCGACCTTAGCACGTGGTCGTACCGCGTTCCTGCGGTCGCCGCGCGGAGGAGTGCGCTGCCGCCGAGGAACGCGACGAGCAGCGAGAAGAAGATCAGCTGCGCGAGCGGGACCGTGAGCCTGCCGCCGAGCGTGCGGCGCGCCTGAAGCCCGAACACCGCGGCGCCGCCGGCGGTCAACAGCCCGAGAAGATACAGCGTCCGCTCGAGCACGCCGGACCAGCTGCTGTGCGTCGTCGCGTCGAGCAGCGCCGTCGGAGGCGCGCGTCCTGCGCCGACCGCGAACGCGAGTACGCCGCTCTCCGGGTGCCCGTCGTCGGAGACGATGCTCCAGCGCACGCTGTAGTCGCCGTCGGTGAGCCGGCGGAGCGGCAGGACGAGGTTGTGCCCGTGCGCGGTCGCAGGCCCGGCGAGCACCGATCGTTTCGAGCCGTTCGCGATCGCGGCGTTGCCCTTCCCGGCGCGGATCGTGTCGTCGAAGAAGATCGTCACGTGCCGAGGAGCCGAGGCGAGGACGGCCCCGTCTGCGGGCGCCGAGCGGAGGAGCGTCGCGTGCGCGAAGGCGGCTGCTGGAGAGGCGAGTGAGGCGACCGCGAAGAGGACGACGAGGCGCTTCACGCGGCGCGAGCGTAGCGCTCGGGCTGCCGCGGCGCGAATCGCCGATCAATCATCTAGCCTTCCGCCTCCCATGCCCATCTACGAATACAAGTGCCCGAACGGGCACCTGTTCGAGGTGTTCCACGGGATGACCGAAGAAGGCCCGAAGGCCTGCACCGTGTGCGGCGAAGGCCCCTTGCAGGTCGTCCTGCATCCCGTTGCGGTCCACTACAAGGGCTCGGGCTTCTACTCGACCGACTACGGGCGGAAAGGGAAGCAGCCTGCGAAGGACGGCGGCTCGGGCGACTCCTCGTCCGGCACGTCGGGCGGCGATTCCGGCGGGATTCCGGCGGCAGCTCCGACGCCTCGGGCGGCGACGAAGAAGAAGCCCGCCGAGGCGTAGGCCGACGCGCGCGCCCGGCGCGCGCGAGATTCTCCACAGTCGGCACATTCACGTCACCCACTCGTGACGTGTTCGGTGCGACGCTCTAGCCGGTTCCCCGGGTGGGTGGGGGTTAGGGATGGCGTCGAGCGCGGCGCGGCACCGCGCGGCTCAGTGCAGCGCGTGGCCGATCACGCAGCCGGGCCCGAACGGGTCGGTCGGCGGCTGCGGCGCCGACCGACCGAGGAACATCGCGATCGTCGCCGGGTTGTCCTCGCTCGGGCTGCCGGTCCCGCCGCCGCCGAGGTCGCCTCCGAGCCGGCAATGCACCGAGCCCGAGTCCGACGCGCGGAACCGCACCCAGCCGAGCTGCGCCAGCTGCGACGCCGTCAGGTCGGTCGTCAACGGCTTTGCGAACGAGCCGCCGGAGAACGGCATCCGGAGCAGGACGCCGAGCGACGTGAACTTGTGCGCGACGGCGTTCATCACGTCCTGCTGCCGCGCACCGCGCGTCACGTCGGTCTCGGACGGGTCGAGCATGTTCTCGCGGATCCGGAGTAGATGAGTGCGCGCTCGCCGTTCATGTGCTGCCGGCCGGCCTGGAAGCGCCACCCCTGCCACTTGTCGCAGCGCGCCTGGGTCGGGTAGGGGCAGTCGAACCGGTTCGAGCGGATCGGCTTCGGCACCGTCACGTCGATGCCGCCGAGCGAATTGATCAGATCCTTGAAGTCCGAGAAGTTGACGACCATCACGTGGTCGATGTCGATCCCGGTGAACTGCCTGATCGTCCTGATCGCGAGCGCCGGGCCGCCGATCTGGAATGCGGCGTTGATCTTCTGTGTCCCGGCACCGGGAATCGGCACCTGGAGATCGCGCGGGATCGAGAGGTAGTAGAGACGATGGTGTGACGGGTCGGTGCGAAGCAGCATGATCGAGTCGGAGTGGAAGTCGCCGCGTCGCGGCCGCTGCCGGGCGCGTGGTCGGTGCCGAGCATGAGGATCGTCGTCGGGTGCGAGAGCACGAGGCCGCTCTGCGCGCTGAGCGCCAGCTTCGCGTTCTGGTCGAGCTGCTTGTTCGCCGTCGAGACGCCGCCCGAGAACGCGAGCCAGCTGGCGACGGCCCAGACCACGACGAGGATCAGCAGCGTGCCCAGGACGAGCGCGATCCGCAGGCCCCACGCGCGCCTTCCGGGGGCCGGCCGGTGCGCCCGGCCCGCGGTACTCGATGCTGTCGCCGCCTCGCCCGTCGGCGCCGCGCCGCTGCACCCGCGGCGGCGGCGGTGCGGCTTTCGGGACCTTGCCCTTGGCGCGGCCGCCCCGATAGACGCGGTACGGCTTCTCTTCTTGCGCCATTCGGCGGGTTACGTTACCCACCGCGTATGGCGGCCAATCTTGTCATCGGGGTCGATGTGGGCGGGACCAAGTTCCTGGCCGGGCTCGTCGACCGCGACGGGAACGTGCACCGGACCGTCGAGCGGCCGGCTTCGCAGACCTCACAGGACTCCGTGCTGGACGAGATGTCGGCCCTCGTGCGGGAGCTGCTGTCTCCGGACGTGGTCGCCGTCGGCCTCGGCGTCCCCGCCCGGGTCGACCAACGGACCGGCACGGTCCTCGGCGCGGTCAACCTCCCGATCACCGAGGTCGTGCTCGCGGCGGAGATGGAGAAGCGGCTCGGGCTGCCCGTCGGGGTCGAGAACGACGCGAACGCCGCTGCGTACGCCGAGTTCCGCCTCGGCGCCGGCCGTCATGTCGAACGCCTCGTCATGCTCACGCTGGGCACGGGCGTCGGCGGCGGCGTGGTGCTCGACGGGACGCTCTATCGCGGCTGGGCCGAGCTCGGTCATGTCGTGATCGTCGAGGACGGCGAGCCGTGTCACGGCAACTGCAGCGGGCCGCGGGCACGTCGAGGCGTACTGCTCCGGTCCCGGCAGTCGACCGTCTCGCGCGCCAGGTCCTCGGCCCGGACGGCACGGCGCGCGAGCTCGTCGCACAGAAGCACCCCGCGCTCGACGAGGTCGGTCATCATCTCGGCGTCGCGATCGGTTCCCTCGTCAACATCTTCAATCCCGAGCTCGTCCTGATCGGAGGCGGGTTCGGCGTCGCCGCCTTCGACCTCTTGCTGCCCGCCGCGCGACCCGCCGTCCTGCAGAGAGGCGCTCGCTCCCGGCGGGGAGCGGCTCGAGGTCAAGCTGGCGGAGCTCGGCGCGCAGGCGGGGTTGATCGGCGCCGGGCTGATCGCGTTCGACGCGGTGGCCTGATGCCGCTCGCGATCTGCGCGACGCCGATCGGGAACCTCGACGACGTCACGCTCAGGGTGCTCGAGGAGCTCCGCGACGGCCGACGTCGTCCTCGCCGAGGACACGCGCCACACGCGCGGGCTACTCGCGCGGCATGGGGTCGAGGCGCGGCTGCTCTCGTATCACGAGCACAACGAGGCGGCCCGCACGGCCGAGCTGGTGCCCAGGCTCCTCGCGCGGCGAGCGGATCGCGCTCGTCTCCGACGCCGGGCTGCCGGGCATCTCCGACCCTGGCGTCCGGCTGCTGCGCGCCGCCCGCGACGCCGGAGCCGAGGTGACGGTTCTCCCCGGGCCGTCGTCGGTCGAGACGGCGCTCGTGGCGAGCGGTCTCGCGGCCGACCGCTACGCGTTCGTCGGCTTCCTGCCGCGTCGCGCGGCCGAGCGTGAGGCGCTCTGGCGCGAGCTCGCGGGCTGGAGCTGGCCGACCGTCGCCTTCGAGTCGCCGCAGCGTCTTGCCCGCGACGCTGTCGTCGCTGGCGGCCGCCGATCCGGCGAGGGTCGTCGCCGTCTGCCGCGAGCTGACCAAGCGGTTCGAGGAGATCGTCAGCGGGCCCGCGCTGGAGCTCGCAGGCCGCTTCGCCGAGCCGCCGAAGGGAGAGGTGACGCTCGTCATCGCCGGCTCGAGCGGCGGGGCGGACGAGACCGTCGCCCGGAGGGCGATGTCCGACCTGGTCGCCGCCGGAACACCGCGCCGAGTGGCCGCCGAGGTCGTCTCCCGCCTCACCGACGTCTCGAAGAACGACCTGTATCGAGACACTCTGTGACAACTTTGTAACCTTGTTTGACAACGGCGGGCACCGCTCCTACCGTGGCTTGAGAACACACGTTCGGGAGCGGTTCGCCGGGAACTCGCTGACCTCGAGCGTGACCGAACCGGGGGTGGCCGATGCGCCGAGTCTTGCTCGCGACGGTAGTCGTCGCATTGCTGTACGCAGCTCCTGCCGGAGCTTGGACGTGGCCGGTGGACGGCCCAGTCCTGCAGCCGTTCGTCTTCGATCCAGGTCACCCGTATGCCGCCGGGCAGCACCGCGGCCTCGACATCGGGGCCGCCGCGGGCGGTCCCGTCTTGGCGCCCGCGGCCGGGACGGTCACCTTCGCGGGCACCGTCCCGACCTCGGGCAAGAGCCTGACGATCGTCACCGCCGACGGCTACGCGGTGACGCTGACCCACCTCGGTTCGATCACGGTCGCCGAGGACACGTCCGTCGTCGACGGTCAGCCCGTTGGCGCCGTCGGTCCTTCCGGTGAGGTCGAGGTCCCTCAGCCGTACGTCCACCTGGGCGTCCGCGTGGAAGCCCAGCCGCAGGGGTACCTCGATCCGCTCCAGTTCCTGCCGGCGGCGCCGACGTCTCCGCCGCCGGCACCTGCGTCGCCTGGGCCCGTCGGTCAGCCGGTGTCCTCGACTCCGGCGGCCTCGCCCGTTCCAGCGCCGCCGGTGACCCCGGCCGGTGGGGGTCGCGGCGTCGCCTGCGCCGGAGACCGCCGGGCCCGGCGCCGCGCCGAGCCGAGCAGCATGCCCCGCCGACGACCCGCTGACCGTCGTCGCGAGCCGTCCGGCCCAGCACGCCTCGGCGGCGACCGAATCCGGCGCCGTCCGTGCGCGCGCGCCCCACGCGCTTCGACCTGTGATTCCGTCTGCGTCGCCGGCACCCGTCCGTGCGCGCTCGGTCGCGCAGACCGGTACTCCG
The DNA here is from genome assembly GCA_963708505.1 of uncultured Thermoleophilia bacterium. Taxonomy (GTDB): domain Bacteria; phylum Actinomycetota; class Thermoleophilia; order Gaiellales; family Gaiellaceae; genus PALSA-600. Next base: position 263,967 of record CAVPST010000003.1, on the reverse strand, counting down.
GTTCGGCCGCGTGCGCCCCGTGCGCCGCGCGTGACGCCGCCCCGGCACGTGGTCGAGCGCGCCTCGGGTGTCCGTCCCGTCGCACGCGCCGACGGCCGCGAGCGCTCGGCGCATGACCTGCCTCTCGCGGTCCTCGCCCGACGGCCCGCACAGCGGCCCGCTCCGCGTGAAAGCGTCCCGCACCGCGGCGCACGGTCTCGGTCTGTCGCTGCTGCTGGCCGTCGCGGCCGGAGCGCTCGGCGCGTTCGCCTGCGCCGTGGGTCGCCGCCAGGGGCATTCGAAGCCCCGGGCCTATCATGGAACGCCATGAGGTTCTACGTGACGACGCCGATCTACTACGTCAACGACCGACCGCATATCGGCCATGCCTACACGACGATCGCGGCGGACATCCTGGCGCGCCACCACAAGCAGCGTGGGGAGGAGGTCTTCTTCCTGACCGGCGTCGACGAGCACGCCACCAAGGTCTGGCGGGTCGCAGAGGAGCAGGGATTGCCGCCGCAGGAGTACGTGGACCGGATCGCGGAGGACTGGCGCGCGCTGCCGCAGCTGTTGAACGCGCAGACCGACTTCTTCATCCGGACGAGCGACGACGGGCACAAGAGGTTCGTCCGTGAGTTCCTCCAGCGCATCTACGACAACGGCGACGTCTACGAGGACGTCTACGCAGGCCTCTACTGCGTCGGCTGCGAGGCGTTCAAGACAGCGGACGAACTGGTCGACGGCAAATGCCCGCTGCACAACACCGTGCCCGAGTGGATCGAGGAGAAGAACTACTTCTTCCGGCTGTCCCGCTACCAGGATCGGCTGCTCGAGCTCTTCGACTCGCGCCCCGACTTCGTGCAGCCGCAGTTTCGGTTCAACGAGGTTCGGAGTTTCGTCGCCGGCGGCCTGCGCGATTTCTCGATCAGCCGCGCCGGCCAGCCATGGGGGATCCCGCTCCCATGGGACGAGAGCCAGGTCGCCTACGTCTGGGCGGATGCGCTCGTCAACTATCTGAGCGCCCTCACGTACGCGCGCCCTGGCGAGGACCTGAGGGAGACGCTGTGGCCCGAGGTTCGCCACCTGATGGCTCAGGACATCCTGCGCTTCCACTGTGTCTACTGGCCGGCGATGCTGCTCTCGGCCGGGTACACGGTCCCGAAGCAGATCTTCATCCACGGCTACCTGCTGCTCGACGAGCTCAAGATCTCGAAGTCGCTCGGCAACGCTGTCGATCCGCTGGCGCTGCTCGAGACCTACGGCGCAGACGCAGTCAGGTTCTGGTGTGCGCGCGCGGTCTCGTTCGGACAGGACGGCAGCGCCTCGATCAGCGGGATCGCCGACCGCTACGAGCGCGAGCTCGGCAACGACCTCGGGAACCTGCTCTCACGGACGACGGCGATGATCGCGCGCTTCCGCGACGGGCGCATCTCGTCGGCGCCAGGACGCACCGCGGAGCTGGCCGATGAGGTCACGGCGCTGCAGGCGGACGTCCGCGCCGCCATCGATGCGTTCGACCTGACGGGCGCGGTCGACCGGATCTGGGTGCTCGTCCGCGCGCTCAACCGCTACGTGACGGAGCAGAAGCCGTGGGAGCTCGCGAAGGACGACGCAAAGGCCGGCCAGCTCGACCAGGTGCTCTTCGACCTGGCCGACGGGCTGCGGGTCTGCGCGGTCGCGCTCGCCGCCTACCTGCCGGAGACTGCGCCGAAGATCCTCTCGGCGCTCGGCCAGGCGGAAGACCTGCGCTGGGAGCAGGTCGAGTACGGCCGCCTGGCGCCGGTCGAGGGGATCGAGGCGGCGCCGCCGCTCTTCCCGCGGCTCGAGCCGGCCGCCGACGCGGCGTGATCGACACCCATGCGCATCTCGGCGACGACGCTGCCGAGGTCCTCGAACGAGCTCGCAGCGCGGGCGTGACCCGCGTCATCGACGTCGCGACGACGATCGACGGCGGGCGGCGGTCGCTCGAGCGAGCCGAATCGCGCGACGAGCTCCACGTCGTCGTGGGCATTCATCCGCACGAAGCGGCGAACGACGCGGACCTGCCCGCGCTGCGCGAGCTGCTCGACCCATCCGAAGGCCGTCGCAGTCGGGGAGACGGGCCTCGACTACTACCGCGACTACGCACCGCAGGCGGCGCAGCAGCAGCTGTTCGAGGCGCAGCTCGAGCTCGCACGCGAGACCGGCAAGCCGGTCGTCATCCACACACGTGCGGCCGACGCCGACACAGGCTCGCGTCTCGCGCGCCACCCGGGGACGGTCATCCTGCACTGCTTCTCGTCGCCGCCGCTGCTCGACGCCGCGCTCGAGCACGGCTGGTACGTGTCGTTCGCCGGCAACGTCACGTACAAGAACGCGTACGACCTGCGCGACGCGGCTCGCCGTGTCCCGGCCGACCTGCTCCTCGCCGAGACCGACAGTCCGTATCTCGCACCTCAGCCGGTCCGAGGCAGGCGAAACGAGCCCGCGTTCGTGCGTCACACGTACGAGGCGCTCGCGGAGCTGCGGGGCACCGGCTCGGACGAGCTCGCGGCGCAGATCGAGGCCAACGCGGCGCGGGTGTTCGGCCTGTGAGCGTCGCTCCGCGGAAGAGCCTCGGCCAGCATTTCCTCGTCGACCCGAACATCCTGCGCGTGATCGGACGCCTGGCGGAGCTCGAGCCGGACGATGTCGTCCTCGAGGTCGGGCCCGGCCTCGGCGTGCTCACGCGCTACCTCGGCGAGCATGTGGCGCACGTCCATGCGGTCGAGCTCGACCGGCGGCTCGAGCCGCACCTCGGCGGCATCTCGAACACCGAGCTCCACTGGGGCGACGCGCTTCGTCTCGACGTCGCGACGCTCGCGCCGCCACCGCACAAGCTCGTTGCGAATCTGCCCTACAACATCGCAACCCCGCTCGTCGTCGAGAGCCTGTCGGTCGATCTGCTCGAGCTGTGGTGCGTGATGGTGCAGCGCGAGGTCGCCGACCGGTTCGTCGCGGTCCCATCGACGAAGGCCTACGGCGCCGTCTCGGTGCTCGTGCAGCTGACGACCGAGCAGATCGGGTTCCATCCGGTCTCGCGCGAGGTGTTCCGGCCGCGGCCGAACGTCGATTCTGCGCTCGTCGCGCTGCGCCGGATCGGTCCCGCTCCCGGCGCTGCCGTGCGCCGGCTGGTCAACGCGTCGTTCGCGCATCGCCGCAAGACGCTCGCCAACTCGCTCGCACTCGCGGGCGTCGAGTTGCGCGACCGGACCGTCGAGGCGCTCGCGTCGATCGGACGCGACGCAGTCGTGCGCGCCGAGGCGCTTGCACCCGGCGAGTTCGTCGCACTCGCCGAGGCGCTTCGGTGATCGGCCCGGCGCCTGCGAAGATCAACCTCGCCCTCGTCGTCGGCCCGCTGCGCGAGGACGGCAAGCACGAGCTCTTGACCGTCTACCAGCGCGTCGACCTGAGCGACCGGATCAGGGTCGAGCCCGCCGACTGTCACCGCCGTCGCCGGATACCCGGCCGACACGCTCGTGCGCGACGCGCTCGCCGCACTCGACGGATCGCATGGCTGGCGGGTGACGATCGCGAAGCGCATCCCTGTCGCCGCCGGCCTCGGCGGCGGGAGCTCGGACGCAGCGACGGCCCTGCGGCTGGCGAACGCACAGCTGGCCGAGCCGCTCGAGCCCGACCGGCTCCGGGTGCTTGCTGCGGGCGTGGGCGCCGACGTTCCGTTCTTCCTGGCCGACGGGCCGCAATTGGGATCGGGCGATGGCACGGAGCTCGAGCCGCTCGACCTGCCGCAGGACTTCGCCGTGCTGCTCTTCCTGCCCGACGGCGTGACGAAGCGCTCGACGGCGGACGTGTATGCCGCGTTCGACGCGCGTGACGGCGCGGCCGGGTTCGACGAGCGCGCCGCCGCACTTCGTGCCGCACTGGCCCGCGTGCGTCGTCCACGCGACCTGGCAGGGCTGCCGCCGAACGACCTCGCGTCGTCGCCGTTCAGCGAGCGCTTGCGTGACCTCGGCGCGTTTCGCGCCGACGTGAGCGGGGCCGGACCGGTCGTCTACGCGCTGTTCGGAGACAGGCCCGTCGCACGCGCCGCTTTGCGCTCGCTCAAGGGGCTTGGGAGAGGCTGGATCGCAGTACCTGCGTGGTACGGTTGAAACGATGTCGGTTGCGCCCGCGATCGAGCACGGCTCGAGCCGCTCGAGCCGCTGGCTTCGGAGCCGCAGGCTCCGCATCACCCTCTGGATCGCGGCAATCCAGGGCCTGCTCTACATCGCCCACATCCTCCACTGGTGGGAGGCGGTGGTGCTCGCGGCGATCGCCTCCGCCATTTGGTGGCTGGCAGGTCGCTCGTCCCGTTCGGACACGTTTCGTCAGGGCAGTTGGATCTTTGCCGCCTCGCAGTTGCTCGTCCTCTGCATCCCGATCGCCCTCACCGTGGTCAAGGCGCTCGCGATCGGCATCGTCGCGCTTCTGGCCATTGTCGGGCTCTACCTCCTCTTCTCCCGACGGCCCTAGACTGTCGGCCCACAGTGGGGCGTAGCCAAGCGGTAAGGCAGCGGGTTTTGGTCCCGCGATCCCAGGTTCGAATCCTGGCGCCCCAGCCATCCCACTGATCAGGCCATTGGCAGACACCCAGCTCGCAGCCCTCGTTATGGCGGGAGGCCTCGGCACCCGGATGCGCTCCGCCGTGCCCAAGCACTTCCATCCGATCCTCGGCCGCCGCATGGTCGACTGGGTGATCGAGGTCGGGCGCGAGACCGGCGCCGACCCGCTCGTCGTGGTCGCCTCACCCAGCGCGCGCGACGAGTTCGGCTCGAGCGATGTCACGGTGGCGATCCAGGAGACCCCGCTCGGGACCGGCGACGCCGTTCGCTCGGCCCACGAGGCGCTGGCCGCTCACGAAGGTGATGTGCTCGTGCTCTCGGGTGACACGCCGCTCCTGACGAGCACGCTGCTCGCCGACCTCGTCGGCGACGCACCGTCGGAGCGAAGCGGCGGCAACGATCCTCAGTGCCGAGCCGCCGGACCCGCGCGTCTACGGGCGCATCGTCCGGGGCCCGGACGGCGGCGTGCTGCGGATCGCCGAAGGCACCGACGCGACTCCGGAGGAGCAGGCGATCGGAGAGATCAACTCCTCGATCTACGTGTTTCGGAGCGAAGCTCTCTGGCCGGCGCTCGAGCAGTTGCAGCCGAAGAACGTCCAGGGAGAGCTGTACCTGACCGACGTGATCGAGATCCTCGTCGCGGGCGGGGCGAAGGTGGCCGCGCACATCGCCCCCGACCACCGTGAGACAGACGGCGTCAACACGCGCGTCGAGCTCGCGCGCGCCGGCGCCGTGCTGCGCGACCGCATCAACGAGGCGCACATGCTCGCGGGCGTCACGATCGTCGATCCGGCCACGACGTGGATCGAGCCGACCGTCGAGATCGAGGAGGACGTGACGGTGCATCCGTTCACGGTTCTGCGCGGCGCGACGTCGATCGCCTCGGGAGCGGAGATCCACGCCAACACCGTTGCAATCGATACGCATGTCGGCGCCCACGCGGTGATCGGGCCCTTCTGTTACCTTCGCCCCGGCACGGTCCTCGGCGAGTCCTCCAAGGCGGGCACCTTCGTGGAGATCAAGAACTCACGCATCGGCGACCGCACGAAGGTGCCGCACCTGTCGTACATCGGCGACGCCGAGATCGGCGAGGACACGAACATCGGCGCCGGCGGCATCACCGTCAACTACCCGCACAAGCCCGGTCAACCGAAGGGCCGGACGCAGATCGGGAGCAACGTCAGGACGGCAGTCCACAATGCGTTCGTTGCGCCGGTGACGATCGGAGACGGTGCGTGGATCGCAGCTGGGTCGGTGATAACGATGGACGTCCCGCCGGACGCACTTGCGGTCGCGCGGGCACGCCAGGAGAACAAGGAGGGATATGCAGCCCGGCACCGCGACGACTGAGCTTGTCCTTCCCGGCCTCGAGTCCCCCGAGGCCGTGACCCAGCCGAAGCCCGGCCACTGGCTCGAGCGCGGTCCGCAGAAGCGGCTGATGGTCTTCTCGGGGCGCTCCCACCAGGCCCTCGCGCAGCGGATCGCGGAGCAGCTCGGTGTCGGTCTCGGCGAGATCGAGCTCAGCACGTTCGCGAACGGCGAGACCTACTGCCGCTTCGACGAATCGATCCGCGGCGCCGACGTCTTTCTCGTGCAGACCGGCTGCGAGCCCGTCGACCGGAACGTGATGGAGCTCCTGTTCATGGTGCAGGCCGCGAAGCTCGCGTCGGCCAAGCGCATCACGGCGGTGATCCCGCTCTTCCCCTACGCGCGGCAGGATCGAAAGGCGAAGCCTCGCGAGCCGATCTCGGCGCGGCTCATCGCCGACATGCTGCAGCTCGCCGGCGCCGACCGGGTGCTCACGATGGACCTGCACGCCGGACAGATCCAGGGCTTCTTCACGATCCCGGTCGACCACATGACGGCGCTGCCGCTCTTTGCGCGACACTTCCGCGATCTCGGCTTGATCGGCGAGGGGGTCGTCTCGGTCTCCCCGGACGCCGGCCGGGCGAAGATGGCCGTGCGTTTCGCCGAGATGCTCGACGCCGACTTCGCGCTCATGCACAAGACGCGCCCGTCGCACGACGTGGTCGAGGTGACCGAGATCACGGGCCGCGTTCGCGGCAAGAAGGCGGTGCTCGGCGACGACGTGATCATGACCGGCGGCACGCTGCTCGCCAACGTGAAGGCGCTGAAGCGCCACGGCGTCGAAGACGTGTGGGTGTTCGCGACCCATGGGATGTTCTGCGACGGCGCGCTCGAGAAGTTCGCCGCCTCCGAGATCGCGGGCATCGTCGTCACCGACACCGTGCCGATCGACCCGATCGCAAAGCCGGACAACATGACGGTTCTGCCGGTCGGCCCGCTGCTGGCCGAGACGATCATGAACGTGTTCGCCGACGATTCCGTCTCGGCGATCTTCGGCGGCGAGAACCAACTCTTCTAGAGAAAGCCGCTCAACGAGGCCGGTGGGCTCTCGCACGATGGAGATCAGGATCGAGGAGGCGTCCGAAGAGACGTTCGAGCAGCTCGCCACCTGGCGCTATCCGGCGCCGTACGACTTCTACGACGGTGACGCCGAGCCGCTGCTGAACCCCGAGCGATACTTCGAAGCTCGAGACGAGCGGGATGACCTCGTCGGCTTCTACTACTTCGAGCTGACTGCGTCTGGTCTGGACTACGGTCTCGGCCTCCGGCCTGACCTCACAGGTCGCGGTCTCGGACTCGACTTCTTCCAGTCCGGCCTCGCGTTCGCGCGTGAGCGTTACCAACCTGCTCGCGTCTTCCTTCACGTCGCCTCGTTCAACGAACGAGCCTGCCGTATCTATGAGCGAGCCGGTTTCCGCGTGATCTCGACGCATGTGCGCACGTTCGACCGGTTCGGCGCCGTTCCGTTTCTGACCATGGCCGAGGAGCGATTCTCAGCGTCCGGTTCCTAGGCTTGTCAGAGCCGCAGAACCGCGGCGAATCCTGCCTACCTCCTGGAACACCGGTTGGTCGCCGACGGTGCCCGGCGTCCTCGACTCGAGACCATCTCCGGTCAACAAACGCCCGGGTAAGGTGCTGACGTGAGCTCGCGGTCGATGCGAGGGAGGCTGCCCGCCGGATTGCTGGCGATGCCCGCTGCCGCATTCGCGGTTCACCAGCTTCGCTACATCCTCACGTATCGCTCGCAGGCGAGCGCCGAGCTCGCCGCGCAGGGCCATTCCTACCTGCACTCGCTCGTTCCCTGGCTCGTCCTCGCGCTGGGGATCGGGCTCTCTGCGTTCGTGCGGCGCACGGCCCGGGCTCTACGGACCGGAGAGACCGGAACGTTCAGCCGCAGGTCGTCGGCGGTGTTGTGGTCGGCGACGACCGTCGGGCTCGTCCTGATCTACGCGGTTCAGGAATCTCTCGAGGAATTCTTCGCTTCCGGTCACCCGACCGGGCTCGCCGGGGTCTTCGGACATGGCGGGTGGTGGGCGATTCCCGCAGCGGCGGTCGTGGCACTTCTCGTCGTCGCGATGCTCCGGCTCGGTCGATCGATCGTCCGTGTCGCGGGCCGCCTGGCCCGCCGGAACGCACAACCTTCGCTCGTTGCTCGGTTCGCCTGGCACGCAGTCGTTCTCGTCGCCGCCCGTCCACTCGCACTGTCGGCCGCGGGTCGAGCTCCTCCGCGCTAGCGGCGCCGGCGCAGCCGGCATTCGCCAACAGCAGCGTTCCAGCGTCAGTCGGCGCGGCGTCGAGCCGTGTCGACGTGTGCGAAGGAGGATGAGTGAAAGGACGGTACGTCGTGCTGCTCGCCGCAGGGCTTGCGCTCGCGGCGCCTGCGGGTGCGTCGGCGCACGGCCGTGGGGCGACCGTGGCTCTCGACTACCGGCTGGTACTCGACTCCCGCGACGCGAGCCCTTTCGGGCGTGTCCGTTTCGATCTTCGATGGAGATCGCTCGGTTCGCATCGACGTCGACCGCGGGTTGATGGTCGTCCAGGGCGACCTCGATGAGCCGATGCTTCGCATCTCCCCCGCCGGTGCGTTCGCGAACCGTGCATCGGTCACGGCCGCAGCGGAGAAGATCGTGTCGGCCGGACGAGGCTGGAAACAAGTCTCACCGAGTTCGTCGTTCACCTGGCACGAGCATCGACTCGCGCCGCCCCCGTACGGCGGCGGCCGGACGGGGCCTGTGGCCCAGTTCGTGATCCCGGCAACGCTGAACGGTCAGCAGGTCGAGATCGGCGGGACGTTCGTGCGTTATGCACGTCCGTCGATCTGGCCGTGGGCAGCCGGGGCAGGCGTCCTCGTGCTTGGGCTCGTGGCCGCTCTGAGGACGCATCCAGCGCATCGCGGACGCTTGACGACGATGCTCGGCTCGCTCGCAGGGTTCGCCGGGCTGGCGACGCTGGCACTGTTCGGAGCAGCGGACGCACCGAACGGCCAGGTCGCCCGGGCGCAGTTCGTGGTTGCTGTCGCGATCGCCGCTGCGGTCTACGGCACGCTCATCCATCTCCGCGGCGTCCGGCGCGTCCAATTCGCCGGCGTCATCGGTCTGGCGGCGGCTGTGGTCAGCCTCAGCTATCTGAGCGTGTTCTGGCACGCGGTCGTCATCTCGCTGACGTCGGCGACAGCGAGTCGCGGCCTCCTGCTGACGGGACTGATCACGGGCGCGACGGCAGCTGTCTCGAGCCTCACGTTCGAGGGGCAGGCGTGATCGCGTCTACCCCTCCACCCGTCTATCCCTGGCCGATCGGAACGGGTGTGCGCTATCGCCCGGCTCCCGCGAACCCGCTCGTGGCTGACGGGCAGCCGTTCGGTCGGTTCAGGTGCGGCGGCGGCCGGACGTTCGAAGTGCACATCGAGTTGTTCGCCAGGCGACAGGTGGTGATCGTCCCGCCCCGGATCGGTGTGGCGCGGACCGGGTGCCGCTATCCGCTGCGGACGACGACGCCGACAGGGGTCGTCGACGTCGATCGTCGTGGGCGGTGGACCCTCGGCGATCTGTTCGTCGTGTGGGGACGCCGTCTCTCGCCCTCTCGCCTGCTCTCGTTTCCGGGGCGGGTCGCCGTCTACGTCGGCGGGCGCAGGCGTACCGGTGATCCGAGGCTCATCCGGCTCGCCGAGCACGACCAGATCGTGATCGAGGTCGGTGGGTACGTCGCACCGCATCCGTCGTATCTGTTCCCGAAAGGAGGACGATGAGACGCACGCTTCTCGTCGTCGCGGCGCTCGTGTTCCTCGCCGGCTGCGGGGGGTCGTCCAAGTCGAGCTTTCCGACGATCGGCGCCGCGAAGACGTATCAGCTTGCCGGTTTTCAGCCCGTCGCGCCTGCCAGAGTCGGCCGACCGACCAGGGTCTCGTTCGTGATTCGTCAGCCGGACGGCCAGCCGCTGACGCGCTTCCGGCGAGGCGCAGGGCCTCACACAGGCGTGCATCTGATCATCGTTCGGCGAGACCTGGCGACGATCATCCACCGGCATCCACCGATCGCGCCGGACGGGACGATCAGCGACACGGTCACGTTCACGAAGCCCGGCCCGTACCGGGTCGTGGTCGATGCCTATCCGGATGTGTCGGGGCCGCAGCGGAACTTCCAGCTGTTCGACACGCTCCGGGTCGCGGGCAGGTACCAGCCTCAGAAGCTGCCGCCGTTCTCGGCCTCGCAGACGGTCGACGCCTACCGGTTCACACTCCACGGCCGGCCGAACCTTCATGCGATCCAGGCCGCATTCCTGAAGTTCACGGTCCGCGACCCGCAGGGAAGGCCGGTGCGGTTCACACCCTGGTACGGCGCACTCGCGCACGCGATCTTCTTCCGCCAGGGCACGCTCGACTACTTCCACACCCACGTCTGTGCGCCCGGCGCCACGGGATGCACGAGCGTCCTCGGCGGAACGACGGTGACGGGGAGTTCGACAACCCCCGGAAAGCTGACCGTCGGGGTTCTCGTCCCCGTCGCCGGCACGTGGCGGCTCTTCATCCAATCCCGCGTCGGCGGGCACGTGCTCACCGCGCCTTTCACGCTCTCGGTCAAACCGTGACGACAAGGAGGACCCAAATGCCAACGAAGAATCGCTCCAGGCTCGTGATCATTACTCTCGCGGCGACCTCCGGTCTGGGCTTCACCTCGAGCGGCCTGGGCGCACGCACGCGTCAGTCCTCCTGTCGGGCTCGCGAAGGTTCTCTCGGTCTACACACTCGCGGTTCCGACCGAGAAATCGGGCACGACGACGCAGATCGAGTTCACACCGCCGTCCGGCTTCAGCATCGACTCGTTCGTCCCGTCCCCAGGCTGGAAGCGAACGGTGCAACAGTCCGGCTCCGGAGAGAGCGCGGTGGTCACGAAAGTGACCTGGACGGGCGGACACGTGCCGACCGGGGAGGACGCCGCGTTCTCGTTCCTCGCCCAACCGTCGTCGGCGAAGACCTACACGTTCGGCGTCCGCCAGACGTACTCCGACGGGTCCGTCGTCGACTGGTCGGGCCCCGAGTCGTCCGACGCTCCAGCACCCACGATCGAAGCGAAGTCGTCCTTCGGCGGTTCGAGCAACTCGACGCTCGCAATAGTCGCGCTCGTCGTCGGGGCAATCGGCGTCGTCCTCGGCGTAATCGCCCTCCTGGCCGGCGGAAGGCGCGCGATCGCGTGAAGCTCCGCGCGCGGATCGTGTTGGCGATCAGCCTCCTGACGGCGCTCGCACTGCCGGCAAGTGCTGCCGCACACGCCGTTCTGATCAAGACGGTTCCGGAGGCGAGTGTGACGCTGAGCGCGCCACCCAAACAGCTCGCGCTGACGTACAGCGAGGCGGTGGAGCCGCGGTTCGCGATCGTCTCGGTCACCGATGCGGCGGGCCGGCAGGAGGCTGCCGGCCCGCCGCGCCGGTCGCCGGTGAACCCGGACACCCTGCTGGTGCCGCTCAAGCGCACGCACGAGGGCTGGTACCTCGTCTTCTGGCGCGCCATCTCGGTCGACGGTCACCCGGTGCGGGGGGCGTTCACCTTCGCGGTCGGGCCGAATGCCGGGCCGGCGCCCCAGTTCCCGGTCCCATCGACCTCCGAGTCCGCAGCCACACCTCGCCTGCTCGTCGCGCGCTGGGTGGTCTTTCTCGCGGTGATGGCTGCGATCGGGTTGCTCGCCTTGCGGCTCGTGATCGCACGTCCGGTCGTCCGCCTCGTCGGCGGGACGAGCCTGCGGAGCCTCTCGATCGCGTTCGGCGTCGCCGCGGCCGTCGGGCTCGTTGCGATCCCGGTCTACCTACTGGTGGCGACAGCCGACTTTGCATTGCGCTCCGTCTTCGCAATCGGGTCAGTCGTGCCGCTGTTCGACGTCTCGGCGTTCGGGCGCGGTTACCTCGACCTCGAGCTCTGCTTCGCGTTGTTCGTTGCCGCCGGAGCGATCGCGCTCTGGGTCGACCGCCCCGATCGACGCCAACGGTCGATCGTCGAGCTCCTGACGTTCGCAGGCGTCGGGCTGGCCGGTGCCGCGACTCTGGTCATCCCCGGCGCGTCCGGCCATGCCGGCCAAACGTCACCGCGCGGCTTCTCGATGCTGTTCGACTGGGTGCACCTGGCCTCCGGATCTCTGTGGTTCGGTGGTCTGGTCGGCCTGATCGTCCTCTGGTGGAGCCTCCCCGCGGCCTCCCGGGTGGCGGGTCTGGTCGTCACCGTGCCGCGCTTCTCGAATGTCGCCCTCGTAGCCGTGATCGCCCTGATCGCGTCCGGCGTGGGCGCAGCGCTGCTCCATATTCCGACGGTGGCGTCGCTCTGGCAGACGTCGTACGGCCAGGCGTTGCTCGTGAAGGTCGGCCTCCTCGTCGCGGCGATGGCTCTTGCCTCGGGCAACTTGCTTCGCACCCGGCATAGACTCGGTGACCCTCATGGCGGAGCGAACGCGGCGCGACTGCTCCGCAACCTGGTCTCCGGAGAGGCTGTGCTCGTCGTTGCTGCGATCTTCGCCGCGGCAGTCCTCTCGTCGCTGCCGCCTCCCTCCAAAGCGCTCGCGTCGGTGTCGAACGCAAGCGCCCATGTCGGGCCCGGGCCCGTCGCGGAGACGGTCACGAAGAACGGCTACCGGCTACGGGTCGCCGTCTCGCCGAATCGGGCGGCTCTCCCGAACTCGTTCGCGGTCTCGATCACGAAGGGCGGTAAGCCGGTCCGCCACGCGGACGTGCTCCTCTCGTTCGCGATGCTCGACATGGAGATGCAGAACCAGGAGTACCGGCTGAGCGAAGCGGGCCCTGGGGTGTACTCACGTGCAGCGCCGGCGCTCGTCATGGTCGGCCATTGGGGCCTTTCGTTCCAGGTTGCGCCGCAAGGAGGACAGCCGTTCACCGTGCTCCTCGTCGATCGGGCGAACGGATGAACGTCCAACTCCGCCTGGCCGCGGCGCTCCTGGCCCTGGCGCTCGGCGCTTCGGCGGTCGTCGTCGCGGTTCTCCTGGTGCGATCCGTTGTCGGCTAGGTCGATCGTCGTCGGCCTGCTTCTGCTGCTCGTCGCGGTGCCCGTCGCACGCGCGGACGGAGATCCCGCGAGCGACTACCTCATCGGCCAGTCGTCGTTCATCCCGCCCGACGCCGGCGTGCCACCCGCCTACGCGAAGCAGCTGAACCAGGTGCTGCTCGACGCGAAGGAGGGTGGGTATCCAATCCGGGTCGCCCTGATCGCTTCGCGCTACGACCTTGGGTCGGTCGGGGTGCTCTACCGGCAACCGAAGCGATACGCGCGCTTTCTGGGTCAGGAGCTCCTCTTCGTCGGTCGGCTCCGCTTGCTGGTCGTGATGCCGAACGGGCTTGGCGTCTCACGTGGTGGCAAGGCAGTGCCCGCAGATCAGGCAGCAGTCGATCGCCTTCCGCCACCGGGCGCGAGCGGCGCCGCGCTCGTGTCGACGGCGACCCACGCTGTCGTCCGACTCGCCGCGAACGGCGGCGTCATCGTCCCGGTCCCGCCGCTGTCCGGCGACGCCTCGACCCCGAACGCGAACCACGATCGGCTCCTGATCGCGGCGATCACAGCAGTAGCCCTTGCAGGACTGGGCACCTGGCGACTCCGGCGGCGATTCAGGCGCTAGGAGGGTTTGGCGAAATACGGTTGTGTCGCAGGGCCGCGCTGGCCGCCCCGATGCTGCGTCCTCGGTCGCGCCGATAGCTTCGGCTATCGGCGACTCCCTGCGTCCTTGCCTCGGAACGGCCAGCCCACCCCTGCAACGAACGCATTCCGCCAAACCCTCCTAGCGGTCAGTCGTCGGATCGACTCGCCCGCACCGCGAGCGTCGAGCGTCCCTCGGCGACGTGCGTGACGAGCGCCGCCGCTTCCTCGACCGAGATGCGGTCGGTGTTGACGACCAGGTCGTAATGCGTCGGAAGCTCTTCCGCGACGCCGTAGAACCGCTTCAAGTAGTCGCGCCGCCCGGCGTCCGCTCCTTTCACGGTTCGTTCCGCGTCGGCGATGTCGACACTCGCTTGCTCGCTGACGCGCCGGGCGCGTGTTGCCGGCGATCCGGTGACGAGCACGCGGAGGATGCTCGGGCCGGGGTCGAGGGCGTGCGATGCGGCATGTGCCGTGATGACGACGTCTCCGCGTGCGGCGCTCTGCTCGATCGCCTCGCGAATCAACGCACGCACGTCGTTGGCGCTCGCTTCATCGTCGAGCAGGAACGGCACCGCGCCGCCGAGCGCCGCAGCGCTGCTGCCGCCCTCGAAGAGCGAGCCGAGGATGCGTGCAGCAAGTGACTTCCGGCGCTCCTCGTCCGCGACCTCGGCGGATGAGATTCCTCCGCGCGCGGCTGCACGGGCCACGATCTCCTCGTCGAGATGAAGGAAGCCGAGCCGCTCCGCGACGAGGCGTCCGACTTCGCCGCCGCCCGAGCCGGTTGCGTGCGAGACGCAGATCACGCTGCAGGGCACGAGGACGACGCTAGAACGTCCTCGAGCTGCCGTCAACGGGGCGCCGCGCGAGCCCGCTCCGGCCCGGTGTAGGGTCGGTACTCGCGACCGTCACTGAGAGCAGCAGGCGCAGCCGTGGGGGGCGAGCGCCTGGAGAGGGGGAGCTATGCCACGCGAGCCGAAGCGCGAGATCCTGCCGGTCCCGGACATCCCGTCGCCCGGACTGACCACGTACGACGCCAAGGACCCCGACACGAGCTATCCACCGATCGAGCCGTTGCTGCCCCCGACAGGGGCGCCGAACGTCCTGATCGTGCTGATCGACGACGTCGGCTTCGGCGCCTCGAGCCGCGTTCGGGGGGCCCGTGCCAGCACGCCGAACTTCGAGCGACTCGCCGCGCGCGGGCTCAAGTACAACCGCTTCCATACGACGGCTCTCTGTTCGCCGACGCGTTCGGCGCTGCTCACCGGGCGCAACCACCACTCCGTCGGCATGGGCAACATCGCCGAGCTGGCGACCTCGGCGCCCGGGCAACAGCTCGATGTGGCCGAACACGGCGGCGCCGCTCGCGAAGATCCTGCAACCTGAACGGTTATTCAGCACCGCGCAGTTCGGCAAGTGCCACGAGGTGCCGGTCTGGGAGACGAGCCCGATGGGGCCGTATCGGCAGTGGCCGAGCGGCATGGGCTTCGACTACTTCTACGGCTTCCTCGGCGGCGAGACGAACCAGTGGTACCCCGCGCTCTACGAGGGACGACTCCGGTCGAGCCGTGGGGTACGCCAGAGGAGGGCTACTACTTCAACGACGACCTCTCCGACTCACGCGATCAAGTGGATCCGCCAGCAGAAGGCGCTGATGCCCGACCGGCCGTTCTTCGCCTACTTCGCGCCCGGCGCGACGCACGCGCCGCACCACGTGCCGCCCGGAGTGGGCGGACAAGTACAAGGGCCAGTTCGACGAGGGCTGGGACGCGCTGCGCGAGCGAGACATTCGCGCGGCAGAAGGAGCTCGGCGTGGTCCCGCCGGACTGCGACCTCACCGAGCGGAGCGCCGGGCATCCCGGCGTGGGACGACGATCGCGGACGAGCTGAAGCCGGTGCTCGCCCGGCAGATGGAGATCTATGCCGGGCTACCTCGAGAACACCGACCACCACGTCGGCCTGCTGCTCGACGCGCTCGAAGACCTCGGCATCCTCGACGACACGCTGATCTACGTGATCATCGGCGACAACGGCGCCTCGGCCGAGGGCTCGCTGCAGGGCACGTTCAACGAGATGATCACGCTCGGCGGGTTCGGCCGCGCTCGAGACGCCCGAGTTCATGTCGTCGCAGATCGACAAGTTCGGCGGGCCGGAGGCCTACAACCACTACGCGGTCGGCTGGGCGCACGCGATGGACACGCCGTACCAGTGGACCAAGCAGGTCGCGTCGCACTGGGGCGGCACGCGCAACGGCACGATCGTCCACTGGCCGCACGGCATCAAGGCGAAGGGCGAGATCCGCGCGCAGTTCCACCACGTCATCGACATCGCGCCGACGGTGCTCGAGGTGGCCGGACTGCCGCAGCCCGACCTTCGTCAACGGCGTGCAGCAGAAGCCGATCGAAGGCGTCAGCATGGCGTACTCCTTCGACGACGCCGCTGCGGCGCGAACGGCACGAGACGCAGTACTTCGAGATGTTCGGCAACCGCGGCATCTACCACAAGGGCTGGACCGCGGTGACCAAGCACCGCACGCCCTGGGAGACCGGCGCCGACGTGACGCCGCCGGCATTCGACGACGACGTCTGGGAGCTCTACGACACGACGACCGACTGGACGCAGGCCCACGACCTCGCCGAAGCAGCATCCGGACAAGCTCGCACGAGCTCCAACGGCTCTGGCTCATCGAGGCGGTCAAGTACAACGTCGTTCCGCTCGACGACCGCTTTGTCGAACGAGGGCTCCCCGAGACCGCCGGGCGGCCGACGCTGATCCAGGGGAAGAAGCAGCTGCTCTTCGGCGGCATGGGGCGCCTCACCGAGAACTCTGTACTGATGATGAAGAACACCTCGTTCTCGCTCACCGCGCAGCTCGTCGTCCCGGAATCCGGCGCGGAGGGCGTGATCGTCGCGCAGGGCGGCGTCAGCGGCGGGCACAGCCTCTACGCCAAGGACGGCAAGCCGAAGTACGTCTACAACTTCTTCGGCCTCGAGCGCTACTACGTCGAGGGCACCGACGCGATCCCGCCCGGGGACCACCAGGTGCGGATGGAGTTCACCTACGACGGCGGCGGCGTCGGCAAGGGCGGGACGGCGACGCTGTACATCGACGGCGTCGCGGTCGGCGACGGGCGCATCGACCAGACCGAAGCCTTCCTCTTCTCAGCCGACGAGACCTGCGACGTCGGGAACGAGTTCGGTTCGCCGGTCACCACCGACTACAGCCAGCGCAACTTCACCGGCGAGGTCGAGTGGGTCGAGATCGAGCTCGGTGCGGACGACCACAACCATCTCATCAAGCCGGAAGACCGCGTCAGCGTCGCGATGGGAATCCAATAGGAAGCGCCCGAGAGCTGCCAGTAGACTCACGAAATTGCCTTCGTTGCGCGCTTCTCCTGAGGCCCGTGTGTTCGCAGCTAGGCATCACTACCCCAAGGGGGCTTCATGACGAGCACCGTTGCTGTCATTCGGCACCGCGTAGCCGATTTCGACGCGTGGAGGAAGATGTACGACGGCTTCGCGCCGATCCAGGCCGAGCACGGCGTCCACGCTCATCAGGTGCTGCGCTCGATCGAGAATCCCAACGACGTCATCGTCACCCACACCTTCGACTCCCAGGAGGCCGCGCGCACCTTCTTCGCGATGCCCGAGCTGAAAGAGGCAATGGGCGAGGGGGGCGTCGACGCCGACTCTGTTGAGATTTCCTACTTCGACGAGGTCGAAGCCGGCGTTCTGGTCGGCGCATAGTCAGTGCGATAGCCGGGCCGCGCCGCTTCGCGGGCGCGGTCCGACTCGCCTGCGGGCGTCGTCGAGTCTGCCGGCCTAGCGAGTGAGGCCGATGCACCCGATATCCCAGTCCACAGCTCTAGAGACCGTGCCCTCCAGCGGACGGGTGCATGTTGTCGGCGCGGGTCCGGTGGGTCTTCTGCTCACGGCACTGCTCCAGCCGCTGGACGAGTTCAGTGTGCGGCTCTACGAAAAGCGCCACGAGTACACGCGCACCCGAATGGTCCAGCTTGCGCCGTACCTCGTGGCCGACTCACTCGAGGTCTACCGTGCCGATTCAATCGACGGAGACAGCATCGAGGCGATCTTCGATCCACTGGAGCTCGGCGAGGGCCTCGCGTTCAGACAGTCGATTCCCTCGGATCTGATGGCGCTCCTTCGCAACTGGACCGTAGGCTTCTGTCCGCTCAATTCGATCGAGGGCTCTGTCAGCGATCTCATCGACGCGCGCCGGGCGAACGGGGTGCAGCGCTCCGAGGTCGTCGTAACGGCGGAAGACGCCATCGCGATGCTCGAGCCCGGAGACGTCCTGATCGACTGCACCGGGAGCGGCTCGCTGCTTCGAGATCACCTGACGACCGGCCTTGGCGAGGCGGACGGCGGCTCGAACACCGTCAAGATCCGTCTCGAATACGCGCTCGTCATCACCTTCCTCTACGGCCAGTCGTATGACTGCAACGAGTACTGCAAGTACTACAAGAACATCGAGAATGCGCACTACAAGTTCATCCCGATGGTTCACCGGACGCACTACGACGGCAGCGTCAGCCACGTCACGGGCATCGTCAACATCAGCGCCGAGGAGTTCGAGGCGATGCCGCCCCGTTTCGACGGTGAGTGGCTTCGCGACAACTTTCCCGGCGTCGCTCAGTCGATGGACAGGTTCATCGACAAGATCAAGGAGGAAACGCCCGGCGAGATACTCGGCGACCTCGAGATCGTCCGGATCCCGCTCGATCTGTACCGGGCTCGCAACGCGACCAATCGGCACTGGCTCGCTGCAGGCCCTGGCGACCATCCTTTCGCGAGCTCACCCGTGTTCCTCGCCGGCGACTCGGCTGTCGGGTCTCCCTACTTTCAATCGATTTCGCTTGGCTTCGAGTGCGCGATGCACCTGGCGGGGCTCCTCGCGCGACGGGACCTACCGCTCGCGGCGATGCTCGACAACTACGAGCTCTTCATCTACAAGCAGTGGCTTCGCGTCTACATGCGCAGCAAGATGATCAAGCACAACAAGGATCTGTTCGAGTCGATCGACGACCCGATCGCGCTCCTGGACAAGCTGCACATCTACTAGTCGGTGGCCGTCGCCGCCGATGCCGTCTCTCTTATGACGGTGGCTGGGGCGCGAACGGGTGCAGCTCGTCCTGGCCCTCGCGGATGACGCCCCAGCTCGACTCGGGCACCTCGTTCCAGGCGCCGGCAAGATCGCCGAGCGGTTCGGAGACGACCAGCCTCGACTCGTCCGAAACCATGTGGAGCACGGGGTTGTCCGGGTGCTGGACGCGCAGGGTGCTGACGTCGGTCGAGTAGAAGAGCGAGCGCGACCGGCCCTCGCTCGAGTAGCGGCAGGCCCAGAGTTGTGTGCCGTCGGTCGTCGCCACCGTCATCTGGATCGGATGCTCGACGCCGTGCCGCCTGCCGGTCTCCTCGATCACCCCGACGGCACGCTCGATCGCGCCGGGCGGGTCATCCTCGAGCCCGAGCGTCAACGCCAGGAAGAAGAAAAGCTCCGAGTCGGTCGAGCCTTCGATCGCCGGGTAGAGGCTCGCGTCCACGGCGAGCGCGAGATCGCGCTTCACGTCGTGGAACCCGCCGATCGAACCGTTGTGCATCCATAGCCAGCGGCCGTAGCGGAACGGGTGACAGTTCGTCTGCTGGATCGGGGTTCCGGATGAAGCTCGAATGTGCGCGAACACGATCGGGGCTTCGATGTGTGCCGCCAGTTCGCGTAGGTTGCGGTCGTTCCACGCCGGCTCGACGCTGTGGAAGACCCCCGGGATCTCGCCGACGGCGTACCAGCCGATCCCGAAGCCATCGCCGTTCGTCGTCTCCGCGCCGAGCTTGGAGTGGAGGCTCTGGTCGATCAGCGAGTGCTTCGGCTTGTAGAGCAGCTCCTCGATGAGGACCGGCGAGCCGGAGTATGCGAGCCATCTACACACCGTTCGCGCCTCCTTTTCTCAATGATGGAAACTCGACGCGGTCGAACGATCGTGGACCGGCGCCGGCTGCTTCTCGAGCCGCGGGAGTTGTCGCTCGATGTCGGCCACGAGCAGGTCGGCGAGATCGTCGGTGAAGCCGCGTCGCACGACGACCCTGAGCGCCGCGAGATCCTCGCGGTTCTTCGGGAAGGTGTACGCGGGCACCTGCCAGCCACGTTCGCGCAGTGCGTTCGAGACGTCGAAGACAGTGAAGTTGTCGACCTCGTCCCGCAGCTTGAACGCGAAGACCGGCAACTCGTCGCCCTTCGTGATCAGCTCGAACGGTCCGAGCTCTGCGATCCGCGCGGAGAGCCGCATCGCGACGTCCCTTGCATAGCCCTGAACACGTCGGTAGCCGTCGAAGCCGAGGCGAATGAAGTTGTAGTACTGAGCGACGACCTGAGCGCCTGGTCGCGAGAAATTCAGGGCGAACGTCGGCATGTTGTCGCCGAGGTAGTTGACCCAGAAGATCAAATCCTCCGGCAACGACGACTTGTCGCGCCAGACGACCCACCCGACACCCGGGTACACGAGCCCGTACTTGTGCCCTGAGGCGTTGATCGACGCGACCCGCGGCAGCCGGAAGTCCCACACGAGATCCTCGTCGATGAATGGGGCGACGAACGCTCCCGAGGCGCCGTCCACATGGACGGGAACGTCGATGCCCGTCTCGGCCTGGAACGCGTCGAGCGCGGCGCAGATCTCCTGGACAGGCTCGTAGGAGCCGTCGAAGGTCGAACCGAGGATTGCGACGACGCCGATCGTGTTCTCGTCGCAGAGCTTGACGGCCTCCTCGGCCGAGAGATGAAAGCGATCGCCTTCCATCGGGACGAGGCGCATCTCGACGTCCCAGTAGTTCGCGAACTTCTCCCAGCAGACCTGGACGTTGATGCCCATCACCAGGTTGGGCCGGTCCGCCGGCTTGCCCGCGGCCGTGCGCGCGTGCTGCCAGCGGCGTTTCAGCGCGAGCCCACCCAGCATCGCGGCCTCGCTCGAGCCGGTCGTCGAGCAGCCTGTCGCCTCGTCGATGTCGGGTGCATGCCAGAGCCGCCCGAGCATGTTGACGCAGCGGCTCTCGATCTCTGCCGTCTGCGGGTACTCGTCCTTGTCGATCATGTTCTTGTCGAAGCACTCGGCCATCAGCCTCTCGGCCTGCGGCTCCATCCAGGTCGTGACGAAGGTGGCCACGTTCAGCCGCGCGTTCCCGTCCAGCATCAGCTCGTCGTGAATGATCTGATAGGCCACGTCGGGGGGTAGCTCGTGCTCGGGCGCCTCGTGTCGTGGGATCGTGCGGCCCTCGAGGCCGAAGAGCGGTGCTACGGCAAGAAGCTCTGCGGGCTTGTGCCCGGTCGTCGTGTGCTTGAGCGTCACGGTCTCTTCATTTCCTGCAGAAGCGGCGCACCGTGCCATCGCCCACTTGGGATGAACCTTTGACGGCCGGCCGTGCCGCGAGGGGAGTCGACCCGGTCGTTGAACACAGGATCGATGGCGCGCGCACGCAACACCGAGCGAGGCTCGCTGCTCGAGCGCCGGGCTCGGCGGATCGCCAACGCGCGGTCTGCCACCCTGGGCCTGGCCCTGACCTTCGTCGCGACTGCGCTCGTCGGAGCGATCGTCATCCGCGTGACCGACCCGCACGACTTCCCGTCGTTCGGGCTCGCGGTCTGGTGGGCGCTCCAGACGGTTACGACCGTCGGCTACGGCGACATCGTGCCAACCTCCGACCTCGGTCGAATCATCGGCGGTGTCGAGATGGTGATCGGCATCTCGTTCATCGCGTTCCTCACCGCAAGCGTGACGAGTACGGTCGTCCAGCGCGCACAGGCCGGCGACCGGGCTGACGAACGACGGCGGGAAGAGCGCGATCTGCAGACGATCGTTGCCGCGCTGGGCGAGCTGCGGACGGCGATCGCCGTCCTCGACAAGCGTCTCGATCGGCTCGAATGACCGGATTTGTGCCGGCGGCTCAGCGGCCGCGGACGAGGCATAGCGGATTTGCTCGTGATCGTTAGGCTTCTGTCCAGAGGGTGCACGGCCAAGCGACGCGCACGAACGTTCGCCGTGAGTCGAGCGAACTGAGCGCAGGCGTTCCACCACCGAGAAGGAGAACTCTGATGACCACGACTGCTGCTCCACGTCTCTCGGACGAGCAACTCACGGAGGTGCTCGGACTGATCAGCGGCGCAGACAGTGTCGAACTGAAGCTGACGGTCCCGTCGACCGATAGGAGCCGCGGCGCGGCTTCCCTCGGCGTCGATCCGCTCAATGCGCAGATTCGGCAGATCTACTTCTTCGACACACCGGACCTGGCGCTCAACAAGCAGGGTGTCGTCGTCCGTGCCCGCCGGATCCAGGGCAGGGAGCACGACTCGGTCGTGAAGTTGCGCCCCGTCGTCCCGGACCAGCTGCCGAAAGAGCTCCGCAGCTCGCCGAACTTCGGCGTCGAGGTCGACGCGCTTCCCGGCGGGTTCGTCTGCTCCGGTTCGATGAAGCGCCCGCTCGGGACGATGGATGTTCGCGAGTCGGTGCACGGCGAAAAGCCTTTGCGCAAGCTGTTCTCGAAGGAGCAGCGCGCACTCTATGCCGAGCACGCGCCCGAAGGGCTCGAGCTCGACGATCTCTCCATCCTCGGCCCGATCTTCGTGCTCAAGCTGAAGTTCGCACCGAAGGGCTTCAACCGCAAGCTCGTCGCGGAGCTGTGGTTGTACCCGGACAACTCGACCATCATCGAGCTGTCGACGAAATGTGCGCCCAGCGAGGCGTTCCAGGTTGCTGCGGAGTCGAGAGCCTTCCTGACGAGTCACGGGATCGACCTCGGAGGCCAGCAGGAGACGAAGACGAAGAAGGCGCTCGAGTTCTTCGCGCGGAAGCTCAAGCAGGCAGCCCCCGCGGCGTAGCGGACCGACCGGGTGAAGAGCTGGTGAGACGAGCGTCGCGCGGGCCACCGCGACGCTCGGCCCCACCGTCACGCCGAGGCGGTTACGTCTTCTCCGTAGATGGCGCGGGGGCGTTCGCAGCCTCGATGCGCCCGTGCGGACGAACCGGCGCGACGCTTCCCGGTCCTTGGACGTCGTTCCCTGCATCTGCGGCGCGTGCTGCCGTCTCCGCGCCTGCGCCGAAGCGCAAGATGCGGCCGCCGAACGCGATAGCGCAGACGGAGAACCAGGCCCACCCGAGCGCCAGGCCCGCAATCACGTCGGACAACCAGTGCACGTCGAGCAGGACACGGCTCGCGGCGACCGCGACCGCGATTCCCACCGCGAGGCCTGCCAGGAGCGCTCGCGCGGGCCGGCCGCGCCAGCGGCCGATCAGCAGCGCCGCCGTCGCGTAGAAGACGGCCGCCGTTGCAGAGTGGCCGCTCGGAAACGAGGGGCCGAGGCTTGCCGCAGCCGGGTTGAAGGTCGGTCGGACCCGGTCGGCGAGCTGTTTGACCGTGTTCATGAGCAGCTCTTCGCCGCCCAGCGCCGCCACGATGAACGCCGTCACCCACACGGTCCGCTCCCTGATCGTCTCGGTGACGGCGAGCACGACGGCGAGGCCGATGACGACGTTGATCGAGCCGAGCTGCGTGATCGCGTTCAGGCCGCGCGTCGACGCGGCGGAGGCGTGTTGGTTTCCCCACTTTGCGACACCGTTGTCGATCCCGATCAGATGTGAGTTCGACCGCACGAGATAGGCGAGCACGCCGAGCAGAAGCCCGCCCCCGATCGCCAGCAGCAGAGCCAGCGTGAGGCCGAGCCCTGTGGCGGTTGCCGGATCCAGTCTCGCATCGCGCAAGGCGCGAAGCCTCGAATGCCGTGCGACGGTTTCGCCGACCTTGCGTGCGGCGCCGGCGGGGGAGGCCTCCGGGGCCTTCGCGATCCGGGGATAGCGCCAAGCGACGAGACCGACGATCGAGCCCGCGGTGATGGCGATGACGAGGAGCACAAGTAAAGGCATTTGCAGTCTTTTCGAGTTTCGTGGTCGGAAACGGTTAAAGAGTGAAGGAGCGGGCATGGTGCCCTGCATGTCCAACTTGGAAACGCCGCTTCCGTCGTTGCCCCTGATCGAGAACGAGGCGCAGCGACAGCCCGCTCCCTCCTGGGACGTCCCGGTTCTCGAGAGCCGAGAAGACGGATCGGCCGAGCGAGTCGCGGGCTTGCTGGCCGGCCTCCACCCGGTGGTCGTCTTCCTGGTCGTGGTGGTCGCAGGTCTCGCGGTGATCGCGGCCCTCTCGATCGCGATGGGCTTCCTCATCACTCGTGTCGTCGAGCCCGCCTGGGGAATCGGGTCGGCCGACGAACGCGTGAACGCATGGCTCGCCGCCCATCGCACGCCCGCGAG
Organism: uncultured Thermoleophilia bacterium; assembly: GCA_963708505.1. Classification (GTDB taxonomy): domain Bacteria; phylum Actinomycetota; class Thermoleophilia; order Gaiellales; family Gaiellaceae; genus PALSA-600. The sequence goes on along the minus strand of CAVPST010000003.1, from coordinate 240,104 downwards.
GACGCATGCCTCGCTGATCGGGTCGATCGTCGCCGGCGGGGTCGTGTTGCCGATCCTCGTCGGATCGATCGCGCTCGTCTGCGCGGTCCTGCGGAAGTGGCGGATCGCCGCGTTCTTCGTCTTCGCGCTCGCCGTCGAGTCCGCGACCTACCGCGCCACGACGCTCGTCGTGCACTCGCATCGGCCTCGCGTGTTCCGGCTCGAGAAGCTTCCGGTCGACGCGAGCTACCCGTCGGGTCACACGGCGGCTTCGCTCGCCGTCTACGGCGGCCTCGCGCTCCTGCTCACGTCCGTGTTCACGAACCGGATGTTCCGGATCGTGACCTGGACGCTGGCGGCGGCCGTGGTGACGTTCGTCGCCACGTCGAGGCTGTACCGCGGCATGCACCATCCCCTCGACGTCGCCGGCGGGCTGCTCGTCGGCACGGCTGCGCTGATCGTGGTCGTCTTCGCGTGCCGTGCTGCCGGCACCGCTGCCGAGGCACGAGCCGAGCGGGCGCACGCATGAAGGTCGCAGTGATCGCGCACGCCGGCAAGTCGCTGGAGGGCGGCCTGGCAGAGTTGCGGCGAGTCATCGAGGCGGCGGGGGTCGAGGATCCGTTCTGGGCCGAGGTGCCCAAGAGCCGCAAGGCTCCCGTACAGGTCCGCCGTGCCCTCGACGAAGGCGCCGAGCTCGTGTTCGCCTGGGGCGGGGACGGCATGGTTCAGCGCTGCATCGACGTGCTCGCAGGCTCAGAGACCCGACTCGCGATCATTCCGGCGGGCACCGCGAACCTCTTCGCGACCAACCTCGGCATCCCGAAGAGCATCGAGGAGGCCGTCGCCATCGGGCTGCACGGCGAGCAACGCAAGCTCGACGTGGGGCGGTTCAACGGCGAGCGGTTCGGCGTGATGGCGGGCGCCGGGTTCGACGCGGCGATGATCCGCGAGGCCGACGGCGGTCTGAAGGACCGGTTCGGACGCGTCGCCTACGTCTGGACCGGGTCGCAGAACCTGCGGTCGAAGCCGTTCAAGGCCAAGATCGAGGTCGACGGGGTCGGCTGGTACAAGGGCAAGGCGAGCTGCATCCTGCTCGGCAACGTCGGTGAGCTCTTCGGCGGTGTCGAGGCATTCGAGGACGCTCGGCCGGACGACGGTCGGCTGGAGCTCGGCGTGGTCACGGCGGAAGGCCTGCTCGAGTGGGGCCGCATGCTCGCCCGCACCGCGGTGGGCTCGGCGAGCAAGTCTCCCTTCACGCAGACGACGAAGGCGCAGTCGGTCAAGGTCAAGCTCGACCGGAAGGTCCTCTACGAGCTGGACGGCGGCGACCGCTCGAAGGTCAAGGAGTTCAAGGTCAAGGTGGAAGCCGGGTCGCTCACCGTCTGTGTGCCGGCGGAGACGCAATGAGGCCGACCGCGGCAGAGCATCTGCCCACGGTCGACGGGAGCGCGGGCCGGGCATTCGTCCAGTCCCGCACCTTCGAGTACCTCTCACGCGCGGGCTTCGTGGCGAGGGGCCTGATCTACGGGATCATCGGGATCCTGGCCCTGAAGCTGGCGCTCGGTCACGGCGGCAAGCTGACGAACCAGAAAGGCGCCTTCAACACGGTCGCGCACCAGCCGTTCGGGAAGGTCCTGCTGACTCTGGTGGCGGTCGGCCTCGGCGGCTACTCGCTCTGGCGCTTCGTCCGGGCCGCGATCGGGCACGGCCCGGAAGGCCACGACAGCAGCGTCGATCGGGTCGCCGCGCTGGCGAGCGGCATCGTCTACGCCGGGCTGTGCGTCCTCGCCGTCACGATTCTGGCCGGCTCCCAGGGCGGTCAGAGTACGAGCCCGAAGAAAGCGACGGCCGGGGTCTTCAGTTGGCCCTTCGGCACCTGGATCGTCGGGATTGCCGGCGCGGTGCTGATCGGCGTCGCCTTCTACCAGGCATACCGCGGGGTCACGCACAAGTTCCTCGAAGACTCGAAGACGGCCGAGATGAGCCCGTCGGTCCGAAGGTGGATCACGTGGCTCGGGACGTTCGGGCATCTCGCGCGCGCGATCGTGTTCGCGCTCGTCGGGATCTTCCTGATCAAGGCAGCCGTCGACTACAACGCGCGTGCTGCAGTAGGCCTCGACGGGGCTCTCGCGAAGATCGTGCACCGCGCGTACGGCCCCTACGCGCTCGGACTCGTGGCCGCCGGCCTGGTCGCGTTCGCGCTCTACTCGATCAGCGACGCTCGCTTCCGCAAGATCTGACCGCGCGATGCTGACCGCATATCTGTTCGACAAGCGCCGCGGCAGGGAGATCGAGGAATGGGCCGGCACCGCCGGTGACCTGAGCAAGGAGCAGGTCCTATGGGTCGATCTGCTCGATCCGACCGAGGAGGAGGAGAACGCCGTTCGCGAGGTCTTCGACCTGGCTGCCGCAGATCGGCTCCGAATTGGCGACGTCGACACACGCGCAGAGATGGAGCAGACCACGAACCACGTTCGGGTCACGTCGCTGGCCGTCTCCACCGACGAGAGCGACGCGGCCCGCGAGGTCGTCGCCATCGACTGCTTCATCGGCGAGAACTGGGTCGTCAGCGCACACGCCGGCGAGATCGCGGTGATCGACGACTTCCGTGCCCTCGCCGACGGCGAGAGCGAGCTCGGGTTTCTCGACTCGCCGTCCTTCCTCGCCACGTTGCTCGCGTGGGTCGTGACGAGCTACTCGCGGGCGTTCGACGAGGTCGAATCCACGCTCGAGGAGTTCGACGTCTCCGCTCTCGGCAGCCCGGGTAGCGACACCGAGGGGCAGATCCGGCAGCTGATCGACGTTCGCATCCGCATCGGCAGGCTTCGGCGGGCGCTTGCGCCGCATCGTGAGGTCTTCTCCGCGCTCGCCCACCCGGAGCTCGATCTCATCTCGACCGAGTTGTCGGCCGAGAGATTCGGGAAGCTCACCGAGCAGGTCGACGTCGCGCTCGCCGCAGCCCGCGACGCCAAAGATGCCGTCGTCACGTCGTTCGACATCTTGATTCTGCGCACCGAGCACCGAACCAACGAGATCGTCAAGGTGCTCACCCTGGCATCGCTCCTGCTGCTGCCCGGTGCCCTCATCGCCGGCCTGATGGGCATGAACGTGAACTTCAGCGCGGGGACGTTCGCGGACTCACCGCTCTTCTGGATCGTGCTCGCCGCGATCGTCTCGATCGCCGGCGCGACGCTCGCTCTCGCCAGGGCGCGACGCTGGATCTGAGTCCGCCCGATCGGCGAGCTGTCGCAGCGAGATGCGCTCGAGCCCTTGCCCCGCCTCGTCCTCGGGCCTGGCCCGGTAGATGCTGACTGTCGCAGCCTCCTCGTCGAGGACCAGCTCGCCGATCGAGTTGTCGAAGGTTCTGGGGGCGAGATAGCTCCAGGCCGCGGTCGGTCGGGCAACGCCGGCCAGCCGCGCGAGCATGGAGAAGACCGCCGCCGCCGGACGCGATCCGACGGCGGTGACAATCCGTCGTTGAGACGGCGACAGGGGATTCCGGAACGGCGAGCAGACGAGTTGATAGACGCGACTCGGCCCCGCGTCTGCTCCGAGTTCGACCTCGGCCATGTACGTCGTGTGGACGTCGCCGCTCAGGACGACGATCGTCGCGGGCGGCGCGCCGCCGGTGCCGCGGCTGACTTCGCGCAGGAGGTCGTTGAGCTGCTCGAACGAGCGCTGAAACGCGGCCCAGTGCTCGAGGTCGAACGTGCGCCGCAGCCGCTCCCCGACCCGGGCGGCCAGTGATCCCCAGCGTCCGGCGCAGACCGCCTCGTTCCACGCCTCGAGGTGGTGGATGCCGTGCGGTGCGTACGCCGGCAGCGTCGTCGCGACGATCAGGTGGTCGAACGAGCCTCGTGCGTGCTCGGAGATCCAGTCCCACTCCTCCTCGTCAACCATGTCGCGGCGACCGTCGGCGAGGACCCGTGCGGCGCGCGAGTCGATCACCAGCAGGCGCGAACGGCCGAAGTCGCGGTAGTACGCCCAGCGGCTCGCGGCCGACTCGCGGTCGCACATGCGCGCGAACGTGCGAAGCCTCGGCCCCGCGTCCTCCTCGCGCTGGACCTGGGCGAACATCTCCTCCTCGGCGAGCTCGGGCGGCGAAAGGTTGCCGAGGTGCTGATACAGCCAGTACGCCATGAATGCGCTCGTGATCCGCTCGTCCCACCACGGCAGCGCGCGCATCTCGTCGACCCACGACTGCGAGATGTTCCAGTCGTCGCTCACCTCGTGGTCGTCGAAGATCATCGTCGCCGGCACGGTCGCGAGCAGCCAGCGGATGTCGGGATCGGACCACGACTCGCGGAAGAGCCGCGCGTATTCTTCGAAGTCCGCGACGGACTCGCCCGGCGGGTCGTCCGTGCTGCGGCGACCAGCGATGAACGCTGCAGTCTCCGGCGGGACCTCGTCGGCGTAGATCTGGTCGCCGAGGAGCAGCAATCCGTCAGGCCAGAGCGTCTTGCCGGTCTGAAGCAGCCGCGAGTAGGCCCAGAGTGCATCGACACCGAGCCCCTTCGGATCGTCGGACGGCGCGAGTGTGTAGGGCGGCGTCTCCGGGGCACCGACCCGGCACGAGCCGAAGACGAGCCGCGCCTGGCGCTCTCCCTCGCGCATGTGGATCGCCGGCTCGCGGCGGCCGTCCTCCGGCGGCCACACCGGCCGGCCGTTCAGTCGAACCTCGTACGGGTTGATCGACCCCGGCTCGAGGTCTTCGAGCACGACGAGCGCGTAGTGATGACCGAGCACGTGAAAGGTGCGAGCCTCCTGCCCGAGAACGGCGACGACCGCAGGCGCATCGGTCTCGACCCAGACGGTGGCCGTCGTCGTGCCCACATAGCGAAGGAGCGGGCCGACGACGAGACTCGACTCTCCGGAGGGCAGCTCCACAGGCGGCCCCTAGCCTATGCCGCACACAGCGGTGCTGGTCCAGGGACGTTTGCCGAGCGAAGCGCCCGGAGAGACCGAGCCGGTGTCACGTCAGCTCGGAAGCAGCGTCCGGAACGTGCCCTTCGCGGCGGAGTCGTGGTTCGGCACCCAGGTGTCGGCGCAGATCTCTCGTCATCATCGGCGCCGGCTGAAGCGACTCGGCTGGGAGCGCGCGCTCGCTCCGCCAAGTGGCGGCTGGGCGGACGGCGGTGCGCCGGTTCGCGCCGGGAACTCCGTCGAGGTGCTGATCGACGGCGCGAACGCCCTGCCGCGGATCGCGGATGAGCTGTCTGAGGCCCGCTCGCACGTGCACATGACGGGCTGGTACTTCTCGCCCGACTTCGCGCTGAAACGGGACGGCGAGCACCTGGTGCTGAGGAATCTGCTCGCCGGGCTCGCGGAACGCCTCGACGTCCGGATCCTGGCGTGGGCGGGAGCACCGCTGCCGCTCTTCCGCCCCTCGCGCGCGCAGGTCAGGGCGATGCGCGCCCAATTGACGCAGAACACGCGGATCGACTGCAGGCTGGACGCGAAGGAGCGGCCGCTTCACTGTCACCACGAGAAGACGATCGTGATCGACGACCGCGTCGCGTTCGTCGGCGGAATCGATCTCACGTCGGAGTCGGGCGACCGCTTCGACTCGAGCGAGCACGTTGCACGGGCGGCTGTCGGTTGGCACGACGTCGGCGCTCGGATCGAGGGCCCGGCGGTCACCGACGTCGCCGAGCACTTCCGCATGCGTTGGCGTGAGGTGACCGGCGAGCAGCTTCCGCCGGTCCCGGGGTCAGACGAGGCGGGTGACCTCGACGTGCAGATCGTCCGAACGGTGCCGGAGCGCGTCTACCGGTCGGTCCCGCGCGGCGATTTCGGCATTCTCGAGTCGTACATGCGCGCCCTTCGGGCTGCGAAGCGGCTGATCTACGTCGAGAACCAGTTCCTCTGGTCGCCGGAGATCGCCGCGGTCCTGGTCGAGAAGCTTCGAAACGAGCCCGATCCGGCGTTCAGGATTCTGCTCGTCCTGCCTGCGAAGCCGAACGACGGCGCCGACGACACGCGTGGCGTCCTCGGCGAGTTGATCGAGGCCGACGCCGACGCCGGCCGTTTGCTCGCCTGCACGCTCTATGCGCGGCATGCGAAGGTCGCCGACCCCATCTATGTCCACGCGAAAGTGGCGGTGTTCGACGACCGCTGGCTCACGATCGGGTCGGCGAATCTCAACGAGCACTCGCTCTTCAACGACACGGAGATGAACCTGGTCACCCACGACCCGGCCCTCGCCGTCCAAACCCGACTCCGTCTCTGGTCCGAGCATCTCGAGCTGCCGATCGATCGAATCCCGGCCGATCCCACCGAGGCGATCGACACGCTCTGGAAACCGATCAGCGCGGACCAGCTCGAGCGTCGGACGCAGCACCAGCCGCTCACGCACCGCCTCGTCCGCCTGCCGCACGTCTCGAGGCGTTCGGGCAGGGCACTGGGCCCCGTGAACGGACTGTTCGTCGACGGGTGATCGTGCCGGGGAGTTCCACGTCGCCGTTGACGGACGCGCCGTCGAGAGCTCGTCCATACTGGCGACCATGGCGAGGGGCGGCTTCCGGTTCTGGGTCTTGCTCGCCGTCGGTCTGGTGGCCGCCGGCTTCGGCGCACTGATCCTGGCGCTCATCTTCAGCCGGGCCGTGGTCGCCTGGGGGTTCTTCGGGACGTTCATCGCTCTCGCGTGTCTGCTGATCGTGTTCGCCTGGTTCTACGATCGTCGGCAGGCCCGGCGCCGCGCCGCCGAAGAGGCTTGACGACGGCGCGGGCCGTCGGTCGACGGCCCGCGCCACGTCGTCAGACGTTGCTCGACGGGAAGTACGAGGCCCCGCTCGAGCTTGAACCGGAGTTCGTGCCCATGTTCGGGCAGTTCCCACTCTTCGGCGCCGTCTGCGGCGCCGTCGTGCTCGGTGTGGTGGTGCTTGGCGTGGTCGTCGTGCTGCCCTGTGCGGCATAAGCGACCCCGCCGCCGACGGAGAGTGCGGCCGCGACTGCGGCCAACGCTGCGTAGCGAATTGGAAGCATCGGAAACCTCCTTTCTCGTGGTTGCAGTCACCACATCCGACCGGCGCCACCTAAGGGAATGCCCAGAGGGACCTAAGCATTCGGGCCTCTTGAGGGTTTCTAAGCAAGCGGGAGTACTTCTTGGGTCGTGACCGCGCGGACAGTCCTCGGTTGTGCGCTTGCAGCGGTACTGCTGACGGCCTGCGGCAGTTCCGGCGCGCGTGGCCTCGGCGGGATCGGCGCGGGGCTTTCCGGCCCCGTCGGACTGCAGGCGAGGATCTACAGCCGCGGGCTTCCTCATGTCTCGGCGCTCGCCTACGACAGCAAGGCCCGCCTGTGGGCGACCACGTCAGGCGCGACGACGCATGCCGGCGACGGCATCTATCTCGTCCGGGGGGCCGGCAGGGCGCCGCTGAAGGTGGTGGGTCGGATGACGGCGCCGCTCGGGCTGGTGTGGGTCGGCAACCGGCTGATCGTGAGCTCGCTGGGGCAGGTGACCGAGTTCTCCGGATTCGACGGCCGCCGCTTCCGGCACACGAAGGTCATCGTTGCCGGCCCCGTCGCGGGCGGGGAGAACAACAACATCGCGCTGGCGCCGAACGGCCGCCTCGTGCTGGGCGTGTCCGCATCGTGCGACCACTGCGTGCCGACGAACAAGTGGTCGGCCACGATCGTTTCGTTCAAGACGGACGGCAGCGATCTGCGCGTTCTGGCCTCCGGGATCCGCGCCGCCTACGGCCTCGCCTACTTTCCGGGGACGTCGCTGCTGTTCGCGAGCATGAACCAACGTGACGATCTCGGCGCACACACGCCCGGCGACTGGCTGGCGATCGTCCACCCCGGCCAGAACTGGGGCTTTCCACGCTGCCACGGTCAAACCGCGCCAGGGTGTGCGTCCGAGCCGGCACCGGTCGGTGTCCTCGACGCCCACGCCGCGGCGGGTGGCGTTGCGCTTCTCACGGGCCAACTCGCGGGTCGCTTCCGGCCCTCGGCGCTCGTGGCCGAATGGCAGCTCGGGACCGTGCAGCGCGTCGCCCTCCGCAAGAGCGGCGGCCACTACACCGGCGAGACGACGACGTTCGTGACGGGCTTCAAGAACCCGCTGCCGGTCATCACCACGCCGAGCGGCGGGATCCTCGTCGGCGACTGGGGCAGTGGAACCGTGTACGAGATCGACGCCGTATAGGGTCGCCCTGGTGCTGTTCCAGCCGGAGCTCGAGTCGCAGTCTCCGGACGAGCGGGCTGCACTCCAGGCTCGAAGGCTGCGTGAGCTGCTGACCCGGCTCGGGCGCGAGCCCGACTTGCCGCTCGCGGAACAGCCGTTCACCGTCAAATCGGACCTCCGCGACGCATATCCCTTCGGGCTTCTGCAGGTGCCCCTCGCGGAGACGGTGCGCGTGCACGCGTCGTCCGGCACGCGCGGCAAGCCGACGATCGTCGCCTACACGCGCGGCGACATCGACGTCTTCGCCGATGTCTGCGCGCGCTCGATCGCCGCAGCGGGCGGAACTCCCGAGGACGTCCTCCACGTCGCGTACGGCTACGGGCTCTTCACGGGTGGACTCGGTTTGCACTACGGCGGTGAGCGGCTCGGTGCAACCGTCGTGCCGGCCTCGGGTGGGAACACAGACCTGCAGCTGGGACTGCTCGAGGATCTCGGCGCAGACGGGCTCTGCTGCACGCCGAGCTTCGCGCTCTTGCTGGCCGAGCGGGCAACTGGCCGGAAGATCAACCTTCGGTACGGCGTGTTCGGCGCTGAGCCGTGGTCGGAGGCCATGCGGGTGAAGCTCGAGGACGCGTGGGGCATCGACGCGTGCGACATCTACGGCCTCTCGGAGGTGATGGGCCCGGGCGTCGCCGCCGAATGCCGGGAGGGAAAGGGCGCCATGCATGTGTTCGACGACCACTTCCTGCCCGAGATCGTCGACCCGGCGACGGGCGAGCCGACGGACGGGCTCGGTGAGCTCGTGATCACGACGCTCACGAAGGAGGCGCTGCCGGTGCTGCGCTACCGGACCGGTGACCTGACACGCTTCGTCGACGGCGACTGCCCCTGCGGCCGGACGCATCGTCGCGTGGCCCGGCTGACGGGGCGGGTCGACGACATGCTGATCATCCGCGGCGTCAACGTCTTTCCGAGCGAGATCGAGGACGTTGTCCTCGAGCACCCGGAGCTCGGCCCGCAGTATGCGATCGTGGTCGACCGGCGCGCCGCGCTGGCGAACCTCGAGGTTCGCTGTGAGCTCGCCCGGCGAGGCGACGCGGAGTCGGTGGGCGAGGACGTGCGCCGCCGCCTGGAGGCGCGGCTTCGCGTGCGGACCGACGTGACCGTGCTCGCTCAGGGCGCCCTCCCGCGCCAGGAGGTCGGCAAGGCGCGGCGTGTCTGGGAACGGCTCGACGACGGCGACCCGCTCGCGGTGTGAACCACGTTCGAGGCCGACGAGCGGCTACACTGCTGCGTCGTGGCCGGCGAGCGCGTCAAACTCATGGTCCAGAACCGCGCGATTCTCGGCTCCGCCGAGTCCCGCCGGTTGCGCCGCCAGGGCCTGGTTCCCGGCGTTCTCTACGGACGTGAGGAGCCCGTCTCGATCTCGATCCCCGAGCGCGACCTCCGCTCGGCGCTGACCACGCGCGGCGGTCTGAACGCCGTGCTCGACGTCGTCGTCGACAGCGGCAAGACGCATTCGAGCGTGCTCAAGGAGTTTCAGACCGACCCGGTGCGGGGGTACATCACGCACGTCGATCTGCAGGAGGTCCGCCTCGACCAGCCGATCCATGCCACGGTGCCGGTGACGCTCCACGGCGACGCGGCCGGCGTGAAGGAAGGCGGCGTGCTCTCCCAGGTGACGAACGAGTTGAACGTCGAGGCGCTGCCGATGGAAGTGCCGGAGCACCTCGATGTGGATGTCTCCGAGATGCGCATCGGCGACAGCCTCCGCCTGTCGGCGCTCGTCGTTCCGGAAGGCGTCAAGCTGCTCGACGACCTCGAGGGAACGGTGCTCGCGACCGTCACCCAGCCGACGCGTGAGGAAGAGCCGGTCGTCGAGGACGAAGAGGCCGAGGCGGCCGAGGGCGAAGCGCCCGAGGGCGAAGCCGAGTCCGCGGCAGACGCCGAGGACTCCGCAGAGGATTAGGTCTCGTGCGGCTGTGGCCGCGCCGGCACGGAACGTCGCTCGACCTCCTCGTCGTCGGCCTCGGAAACCCGGGACGCGAGTATGCGCGCAGCCGCCACAACGCCGGCTGGCTCGTCGTCGACGAGCTCGCCCGCCGCCACGGCGGGTCGTGGCGGAGCAAGTTCTCGGGGCAACTGGCCGAGGTGCGCATCGACGATCACAAGGTCGCGCTGCTGAAGCCGGAGACGTTCATGAACGACTCCGGCCGTTCCGTCCAGGCGGCCGCGAGCTTCTTCAAGGTCGAACCCGACTCGATCCTGATCGTGCACGACGAAGGCGACTTCGACGTCGGCCGGCTGCAAGCCAGGCTCGGCGGTGGGCTGGCCGGTCACAACGGCCTGCGCTCGATCGCACAGCAGCTCGGCACCCCGGATTTTCTCCGGCTCCGAATCGGCGTCGGCCGTCCGGGCCGCGGCGACCCGCGCCCGCTCGCCGACTACGTGCTGTCGAACTTCGAGCCGCACGACGATCCCGAGCGGCTGATCGCGAGCGCCGCCGACGCGGTCGAGCTGCTCGATGCCGCAGGGCTCGAAGCGACCCAGCGCACCGTCAACTGAGCGTGGTCCGAGCGGCAACTCCCCCCTTTCGGGGGAGGACTGCTCCGCAGGCGTCTGCTGACATCCGCCCACCGAGGGCCGTGGCGGCGCCTCTGTACCGCCCCATGTGTGCCGCCGAGCCCGGAGGTCTTCTCCGATGCCGCGCCGCACCCGTCTACTCCTGCCCCTGCTCGTCCTGCTCGCGTGCGTCGGCGGCCGCGCTCCGGCCGCGACAGCGTCCGCGCACCGCAACCACAGGGTCACGACAGCTCGCGTCCTGCGTGAGCGGGCGAGCGTAGTCAGGTTCGCGCGGCGCCTGCTGGGCGTGCCGTACTCCTACGGTGGAGTCAGTCCCTCCGGCGGGTTCGACTGCTCCGGCTTCACCCGCTACGTCTTCGCACACTTCGGCGTCACGCTGCCGCATTACACGTTCGGGCAGTACGACCTCGGGCGATCCGTGAGCCGCGGAGCGCTCGAGCCCGGCGACCTTGTGTTCTTCGACGGCGTCGGCCACGTCGGGCTGTACATCGGCCGCGGCCGGTTCATCCACGCACCGCATTCCGGGACCAGAGTCTCGGTCGACAGCCTCTCCGGCTGGTACGCGGGCCGGTACGTCGGCGCCCGCAGAGTCATCTGACGACGTACGATGACGCCCCGGCCGAACGCCTCGTTCGGCCCGTCGTCATGGACCGTCCGATCCTTCACGCCCTGGTCGAGCGCCTCCGGGAGCAGGAGAGCCTCCAGTCGCTCGCCCGCTCATTGCCGACGCGCGCGCGCGTCTCGGAGCCGGTGCTCCCGCTCGTGCTCGCCGCGCTGCACGAGGAGCTCGGTCGCGGCCTGATCGTCGTCCTGGCCGAGGACGCGGACGCCCGGGACGCCTCTGAAGCCGCCGGCTGGTTCGTCGGCGAGGACCTCGTCGCGTTGCTCCCGTCGCGCGGCGTTCGCTGGGAGTCCGGCCTCGAGCCGCCGCCGCACCTCGTCGGGGAGCGCGCCCGGGCGCTCGAGGTGCTCGCAGCGGGCGGACTCGTCTGCGCCTCCGCGGCAGCGCTGGCCGAGGGGATGCCCTCGCCGGCCGAACGTCCGGCGCCGCTCCGCCTGGCCCAGGGTGACGACCCCGGGATCGACGCCCTCGTCGAGCAGCTCGCGTCGGCGGGCTACGAGCGCGTCGAGCGCGTCCAGGATCGGGGGCAGTTCGCGGTTCGCGGTGGGCTCGTCGACGTGTTTCCGACGACCGGGCGCGAGCCGCTCCGCGTCGAGCTGTTCGGGGATGAGATCGAGCAGATTCGCGCCTTCTCGCCCTTCACGCAGCGCGCGCTTCGAACGATCGAGCACGCCACCGTGTACCCGGCCGGCGAGCGACGGCTCGAGCTCGTCGAGATCGATCTGGGAGACGAGGAAAGTGAGCAGGGGCCGACGGCCGTCCCCGACGATCTGACTGCGCCGTTCGACCGTGCGCCCGACTTCGTCTGGGCGCCGGACGAGGTCCGCGCCGTCTGGGACGAGGAGGGCTTCACTCCCGTCGAGCTCGCCGGCGCGACAGAGCTGTCTCCGCTGCCGCAGAGCCAGCCGTTCTCGTTCGATGCGCAGCGGCCTGCGCTCGCGGCCCGCGGACTGTCCGAGGCCGAGAACGAGCTGAGCGGCCTGCTTCGCCAGGAGCTCGACGTCGTCGTCGCGTTCCCGCATCGGGGCGAGGCCCTGCGGCAGCATGCGCTGCTGCGTCGCGTGCAGGCCGGCCTGTTCGACGGCGGCGGCGGCGTTCCCGGCGGCCTCTCGTTCGCGGTCTCGCCGGCGCGCCGCGGCTTCGTCTGGCGCGAGCTCGGGCTCGCACTGCTGCCGGACGCCCAGGTCTTCCGGAAGCGTCCGCCGCGCGCGACCGCCCCGCCGGGCCGAGCACTGCAGAGCTTCTCCGACCTGCGCACCGGCGACTACGTCGTGCACGAGGACCACGGGATCGCACAGCTCAAGGGCTTCGAGACGAAGGAGGTCGCAGGCGTCACGCGCGACTACCTACTGCTCGCCTATCGCGGCGACGACCGTGTCTACGTCCCGCACGAGCAGATCGGGAAGGTCAGCCGCTACATCGGCTCGGACTCCAAGGCCCCGACGCTGTCCAAGCTCGGCGGCAAGGCCTGGGACAGCCTGAAGACGCGTGCGCGCGAGCACCTGCGCGAGCTCGCCGGCGAGCTCCTGCAGCTCTACGCACGCCGGCAGACGCAGCCCGGCGTCGCGTTCGACGTCGAGCACGAGTGGGTCGAGCGCCTCGAGGCCGAGTTTCCGTATCGCGAGACCGAGGATCAGCGCACCGCGATCGAAGCGGTGATGGAGGATCTCGAGTCGCCGCACCCGATGGACCGGCTCGTCTGCGGAGACGTCGGATTCGGCAAGACCGAGGTCGCCCTGCGGGCCGCGTTCGCCGTCGCGGTCAACGGCAAGCAGGTGCTCATGCTGGTCCCGACCACCGTCCTCGCGCAGCAGCACTGGAACACGTTCCGCGCCCGCTACCGCGACTTTCCCGTCCGCGTCGAGATGGTCTCTCGCTTCCGCAAGCCCGCCGACGTCAAGCGCGTGCTCGCGGATTTCGCCGACGGGAAGGTCGAGGTGCTCATCGGGACGCATCGCGTTCTCTCCCGCGACGTGATCCCGAAGGAGCTCGGGCTCGTGATCGTCGACGAGGAGCAGCGCTTCGGTGTCGCACAGAAGGAGCTGTTGCGCCAGCTGCGGCTCGAGGTCGACGTGCTCGCGCTGAGCGCAACGCCGATTCCGCGTACGTTGCACATGTCGCTCGCCGGCCTGCGCGACATCTCGGTGATCGAGACGCCGCCGGAAGGCCGCCGCCCGATCCGCACCTTCGTCGGCGAGTACGACGACGAGCTGATCTCGCAGGCGCTCACCCGTGAGGCTGGGCGAGGCGGCCAGAGCTTCTACCTGCACAACAGGGTCGAGACGATCGAGGAGGCGGCTGCCAAGCTCATCCAGCTGCTGCCCGACCTCCGGTTCCTCGTCGCGCACGGTCAGATGCCGGAGCGTGAGCTGGAAGACAAGATGTTCCAGTTCCTCGCCGGTGACGCCGACGTGCTCGTCTCGACGACGATCATCGAGTCGGGCCTCGACATCCCGCAGGCGAACACCCTGATCGTCGAGCGCGCGGACCAGCTCGGCCTCAGCCAGCTGTACCAGATCCGTGGCCGCGTCGGCCGCAGCGATCTGCTCGCGCACGCCTACCTCTTCTATCCGGAGGCGCGGGAGCTGACACAGGAAGCGCGCGCGCGGCTTGCGACTCTGGCCGATCACACCGAGCTCGGCGCCGGCTTCGCGATCGCAATGCGCGACCTCGAGATCCGCGGCGCGGGCGACCTCCTCGGCGCAGAGCAGTCGGGGCACGTCGCTGCGCTCGGCTTCGAGCTGTACGTCGAGATGCTGCACGAAGCGGTCGCGGAGCTCTCTGGCCAGCGGCGGCTTGCGGCGAGACCGGTCCGCGTCGACGCGCGCGTCGACGCGTATGTCCCCGCGGCGTATATCGGCGCGGAGGCGCTCAAGATCGACCTGCACCGGCGCATCGCGCTCACCGAGTCGGAGGACGAGTTGCACGAGTTGCGCGTCGCGACGGAGGACCGGTACGGGCCGCTGCCCGAAGCGGTCGAGAACCTGTTCGCGATCCAGGAGGCGAAGCTCAAGCTGGCCCGGCTCGGCGCGGACTATCTCGTCTTCCGCGGGGGCCGCGCGACGGTCGGACCGGTCGTTCTCGGGTCCGGCGAATTGCGGGAGTTGCGGGGCTCTGTCGAGACCGCCGTCTATTCGATAGGAAACCGTGAAGTGTCGTTAAGACACGCCGAATTCGCGGGAGCGCTCGAACTTGTCGATGCTATGCTGGCCGCGCGCCAGGCTGCCTAGCCGGTGCTTCCTTATGCGCCTCTTCATCAAGCTCATTCTCCCGACCCTGCTCGCAGGCGTGCTCGTCGCCGGCTGTGGAGACAGCGGCACGCCCGTGTCGAGCAGCGACATCGCCGTGGTCGGGAAACAGCACGTCACGCAGGCCGCCTTCAACGCGCTGCTCGACCAGCAGAAGCAGGCCGCAGGCACCAGCTTCCCGAAGCAGGGCACGGCCGAGTACGAGGCGGCGAAGAGCAAGCTCGTGACCGGGCTCGTGCAGCAGGCCGAGCGCACCGACCGAGCGACCAGTGACGGCATCAACATCACCGACAAGCAGGTGGATGCGCGCCTGAAGACGATCAAGCAGCAGTACTTCAAGGGCGACGAGAGCAAGTACCTGGCTCAGCTCAAGCAGCAGCACCTGACCGACAAGGAAGTGCGCGACGACGTCCGTTCGACGCTCGTCAACGAGGCGCTCGTGAAGGAGATCACGAAGGGAGTCAACGTCAGCGACTCCGACGTGCACGACTACTACCTCCAGCACTCGCAGCAGTACGCGAAGCCGCAGACGCGCGACGTGCGCCACATCCTGGTCAAGTCGAAGCCGCTCGCAGACTCGCTCTACGCCCAGCTCAAGTCGGGCAACACGAAGCTGTGGTGCTCGCTGGCCAAGAAGTACTCGCAGGATCCGAGCTCGAAGAACAACTGCGGCAAGCTCACCGTCTCGAAGGGTCAGACCGTGCCGGGCTTCGACAAGGTCGCGTTCTCCGAGAAGACCCTGGTCGTGCACGCGCCGATCCACGACTCGACCTATGGCTGGTTCGTGATCGAACCCCTGACGATCGTCCATCCGCGCTCGACGACGCCTGAGAAGCAGGTCGCCGCGACGATCAAGGCGCAGTTGCTGCAGCAGAACAAGAACCAGGCGGTCACCACCTGGATCACCGGCCTGACGAAGGCCTACTGCAGCGGCAAGATCAAGTACCAGGTCGGGTTCACGCCTTCGCCTGACCCCTGCGCGTCGACGTCGACGTCCAGCACCTCGACCTAGACGCGTGTCGCTCGCGGACGCGCTCGTCGAGCTCCAGGAGCTGACCGAGCGGCTCCGGCGCGAATGCCCGTGGGACCAGGAGCAGACGGAGCGCACGATCGTCCCGCACACGGTCGAGGAGGCGTACGAGGTTGCCGACGCGGCGCTCGCGGGCGACGCAGCGAAGCTGCACGACGAGCTGGGCGACCTGCTCTTCCAGTGCGTCTTCCTCTCGCTCCTGCTCGAGGAGAAGGAGAGCGGGAGCCTCGAGACGGTTGCGCGCGGCATCCAGGCGAAGCTCGTCGCGCGGCATCCGCACGTGTTCGGAGACGCGGAAGCAGCCACGGCCGGCGATGTGCGCCGCCGCTGGGAGGACATCAAGCGTGAAGACGAGGGCCGGGTCGGGGTCTTCCACGATGTGCCCGAAGCTCTGCCGGCACTTCTGTACGCACGCAAGGTGCAGCTCCGTGCGAAGGCGGTCGGATTCGAGTACCCCGATCTTGCAGGTGCGCTCTCGGACTTCGACGACGAACTGCGCGAGTTCCGCGCCGAGCTTCCCGCCGCGGATCCCCCCGCCGAGACCGAGGCAGACCGCCGAGTGGCATCGGAGTTGGGCGACGTGCTATTTGCCGCCGTCAATGTCGCCCGCCGCCTCAACGTCGACCCCGAGCTCGAGCTGCGCGCCGCCGCCAAGCGGTTCCGAGGCCGTGTCGATCGCGCTGTCGAGCTCGCCGACGATGGTGGCGAGGATTGGACGAAACTCACGCTTGACGAACAAGACGCGTACTACGACCAGGCAAAGGAGTGATGTGCGGAGGATCGCGGCGGTTCACGGACGGCAGGTGCTCGACTCGCGTGGCAACCCGACCGTCGAGGTCGACGTCACGCTCGAGTCCGGCGCGACCGGCAGGGCGATCGTGCCGTCGGGCGCTTCGACGGGCGTGCACGAGGCCGTCGAGCTTCGAGACGGGGCGGCAGAGTGGGGCGGCAAAGGCGTCTCGCGGGCCGTCGGGCACGTGAACGGCGAGATCGCAGAGGCCCTCCGCGGCCGCGATGCCGACGATCAGGCGTCGCTCGACGCAGCGCTCGTCGACCTCGACGGCACGCCGAACAAAGGCCGCCTGGGGGCGAATGCCATCCTCGGCGCTTCTCTCGCGAGCGCCAAGGCAGCCGCCGCCGACGCCGGCATCCCGCTGTTTCGCCTGCTGGGTCCGGACGCCGCGACGCTGCCCGTGCCGATGATGAACGTCATCAACGGCGGTGCACATGCCGCGAACTCGATCGACCTGCAGGAGTTCATGGTCGTGCCGGCCGGTGCCGAGACGTTCGCGGACGGGCTCCGGATCGGGACCGAGGTCTACCACGCGCTCAAGAAGGTGCTCTCCGAGCGTGGGCTCGCGACCGGGGTCGGCGACGAGGGCGGCTTCGCGCCCGATCTCGAGTCGAGCGAGGCGGCGATCGAGGCGATCCTGGAAGCGGCGGAGCGCGCCGGGCACATCGACCGGGTTGCGATCGCGCTCGATCCTGCGGCCAGCGAGGTGTACCGCGAGGGTGTCTATCGCTTCGAGGGCCGGGAGAAGACGAGCGCCGAGATGCCGGAGTTCTGGGCCGGGATCGTCGACCGGTACCCGGTCGTCTCGATCGAGGACGGGGCCGCCGAGGACGACTGGGACGCCTGGCAGGCACTGACCCAGCGCGTCGGCGATGCCGTGCAGCTCGTCGGCGACGACATCTTCGTCACGAACCCGGTTCGGCTCCGCGAAGGCATCGAGCGGGGAGTCGGCAACTCGATCCTCGTCAAGGTGAACCAGATCGGCACGCTGACCGAGACGATCGAGGCCGTCGCGATGGCGCAGGCCGCCGGCTATACCGCCGTCATGTCGCACCGTTCGGGCGAAACCGAGGACGCGACGATCGCCGACCTCGCGGTCGCTCTCGGGACGGGCCAGATCAAGACCGGCGCGCCCGCGCGTTCGGATCGGGTCGCCAAGTACAACCAGCTCCTGCGCATCGAAGAGGAGCTCGGCTCGAAGGCGGACTACCCGGGGTGGGGGGCGTTCCCTAGAGCTACGCAGCGCGGCTGAGCCAGACCGGCTCGAAGAGCAGCTGCTCGAGGGTCGCGAGCGTCTCACGCGCGCTGCGGCGCAGTCCCACGTGGCGGACGACACCGCCCGGATCGACGATCAGCGTCACCCTGCGGTGCTCGTCGATGCCGGTGAGGATCGGGAACCGAGCGCTCTCGCTGCTGTAGCCCGAGGCGACGCCGTGCCAGTCGTCCGGCACGGCCGCGAGCACGACCGAACCGTCGGCGGTGAACGCGTCCTCGAGAGCGGCGAGCTCGCGGACGTCGGCGGGCCGTGCGCCCAGCGCGACGACGACCCAGGTCCCGCGGAACTCGTCGAGCGAGATCCGGCGGCGGTTCTCGCCGCGGACGAACGCGTCGGCCGCGAGTGGGGGAGCAGCTGCGTGGAGCGGGTAGCTCACGTCCGGAAGGCTACGACGCGGGGTCGCTCGCGTCATCGTCACGCCGGATGATTCGTTCGTCGTTCCTTCGGACGAGCAGCTGTACTCTGGGCGCGTGGCGACCGAGCGGCGGAGAACGAAGATCGTGGCGACGATCGGCCCGGTCTCGTCGACCCACGACGCGGTTCGCGAGCTGGTCGACGCCGGCGTCGACGCGATCCGCCTCAACCTGTCGCACGGCACGCAGGACGACCACGCCGCGCGCGTCAAGGTTGTGCGCGAGGTGCAGGCGGAAACGGGGAAGCCGCTCGCGCTGATCGCCGACCTCCAGGGGCCGAAGCTGCGGATCGGCGAGTTGCCCGCCACACGCGTGCTCATGAAGGACGAAGAGGTGTACGTCGTGGGAGAGCAGGTCGCCTCCGACGGCGAGCTCCCCGTCGCCCCGGCCGTGATCGGAGACGTCCTGCGGACCGGGCACGACATCCTCATCGACGACGGACATGTGCGCCTCCTGGTCGAGCAGGTCGATCAGGGCCGAGCCCGTTGCCGTGTCGTCATCGGCGGCCCCGTCAGCTCGCACAAGGGCGTGAACCTGCCCGGCGTTCCGATCCCGATTCCCTCGCTGACGAAGAAGGATCTCGACGACCTGACCTTCGCGCTCGGCCAGTCGGTCGATTTCGTCGCGCTCTCGTTCGTGCGCGCGGCCGCCGACGTGCACGACCTGCAGGCGATCATCCGCCAGCACGGGTCGCCCGCACGCGTGATCGCGAAGATCGAGAAGGCGGAGGCCGTCGCAGCGCTCGACGAGATCCTCGTCGAGTCCGACGCCGTGATGGTCGCCCGCGGCGACCTCGGCGTCGAGATCGGCGCGGCCACGGTGCCGCTGCTGCAGAAACGGATCATCCTTCGCTGCCTGGAGGCCGGAAAGCCGGTGATCACCGCGACGCAGATGCTCGAGTCGATGATCGAGCACGCCGAGCCGACGCGCGCCGAGGCCAGCGACGTCGCGAACGCGATCCTCGACGGCACGTCGGCCGTGATGCTGTCGGCAGAGACGGCAACCGGCGCCTATCCGGTCGAGGCGGTCGCGACGATGGATCGCATCGCGCGGGCCGTCGAGCCGTCGATGAGCTACCGCCATCAGATGCCGGAGCCGGGAGAGGAGACGACGGTCGGGAGAGCGATGTCGAATGCCGCCTGTGACCTCGCCGAGGCACTCGGCGCAAGTGCCATTCTCGTCCCGACCTTCACCGGCCGCACCGCCTCGGCAGTCGCGCGACTGCGTCCGCGGCGTCCGATCGTCGGGCTCTCGCACCACCAGACCTCCGTGCAGCAGCTCGCGCTCGAGTGGGGAGTCACGCCCGTCTTGATGCCGCAGACCGATGACGTGGAGGATCTCTGGACGCGGGCGATCGAGTCGGCGCTCAGCTCCGGCGTGATCGAGTCCGGCGACCGCATCGTCACGACGGCGGGCACAGCGGTCAACCTGCCCGGCTCGACGAACGTGATCAAGGTCGACGTCGCGTAGTTGACTGCCGGCGCATACTCGATTCCCGAGGTACAGCGACTGGTCGCGACGCTGGTCGCCTCGAAGCCGGGCGGGCGGATCGGCGAGCTCGGTACGTCGTACGGCGAGGGCGCATGCGCCATCGCCGCTGCGCTTCCGCCCGGGGCCACGTTCGTGACGGTCGAGATCGACCCGGAGCGTGCCGCGCAGGCTCGCGTGGCGCTCGCCGGGACGCGCGCCGAGGTGATCGAGGGCGACTGGCAGGACGTGCTTCCCGAGCGCGGTCCGTTCGACGTGCTCTTCGCCGACGGCGGTGTCGCATACGACAGGGTGGTCGACCTGCTTGCGCTGGGCGGCATTCTCGTCAAGGACGACCTCACGCCCGGCCGCGAGGTCGAAGGCGACGCGACGCGCGAGGCGCTGCTCCGAGATGACCGGCTCGAGGCGACCGAGATCCTGGTCACCGCCGAGATGGCCTGCATCGTCGCCGTGCGCCGCGCATAGGGTTTTGCCGGCCGGCGGAGAACCCGCCAGCGTGATCGGACTCAGGCCGACCCGGCTGCTCGCCCTCGGCGGACTCGTGCTCGTCGCGTTCCTCTACTGGAAGCCGGCGAACACCTATCTGCGGACGAAGCAGACGCTCGACAACCGCCAGGCCGAGGTGCAGACGCTTCGTGCGGAGCAGACGAGACTCCAGAAGCGCCTCGCCCAGGTCGGGACGAAGGAGCAGCTCGTGCGCGAAGCCCGCCGCCTCGGGCTCGTCAAGCCCGGGGAGCGTCTCTTCATCGTCAAGGGCATTCCCGCCTGGCGCAAGCATCATTAGGACATGAGCGAGACCGACCGCGAGGTCGTGGAACGCCAGCTCGGCCGCCCGCCGCGCGCCTTTCGCGCCGTTTCGGTGCGCTGCCCCTTCGGCCGGCCGGCCGTGACGGAGCAGCAGCCCTTCGACGAGAACGGCCGGCCGTTCCCGACTCAGTACTACGTGACGTGCCGCGCTCTCGTCGCGGCGATCTCGCGGCTCGAGGCGGCCGGCGGCGTCGACCGCTGGACGCAGGCAGTTCACGGCGACGAGGAGCTCGCGGCGAGCCTCGCCGCGGCCGAGGCCGAGCAGCGGCGAATCCGGCCCGAGCTGGACGCCGGCATCGGCGGCTCGACCCGGACCGGCAGCCTCAAGTGCCTGCACGCACACGCCGCGTTCGCACTTGCGCGGCCGGGCTACACGCTGGGCGACCGCATCGTGGCCGAGCTTCCGGCGCTCTGGCCCGAGTCTTGCTGTACTCCTTAGATGGACGTCGAGCTAGCGCGCCAGCAGTGGGCGGACGGTGTTCGCCGGATCGAGGCGACCGCGGGCGACCGGCCGCGCCACAGCCTCCTCCTGGCCCAGGTCGACGCCGTCGCCGGAGGACTGCGGAAACGCGTCGGCCAGATCTTCACGCTCGAGGAGCTTGCGGCTGCCTATGACGGCGCGGACGAGTGGGCCCGGTCGCTCCTCGACGACGTCGACCCGGAAGCACCTCCGGTCCAGGAGCCCGGAACCGTCGCGGATGCCGCCTTCCATCTCTATGCGCGCGGCGCGGCGGACTATCGACCGTGAAGCGCTGGCTGCTCGTCATCGCGGGCCTCGTACTCGCATTTGCGGTCGGGGTGGCCCTCGGCCAGGCGCTCGACGACGGATCGGGGGCCGGCGGAACGCAGACGCTCGTCCGGACGCTCAAACCGCTCCCCCTCGTCCCGGCGGCCCGCGATACGGTCACGATCACGGTCACAAACCCATAAACGTGTTTAGGTATTGGCAAGTTTGGCTACTTTTGGGGGGTGACGTACCCCGGCAGGCGGGCACCTGCGAGCGAGCCGGACTGGCTCACTCTCGGACAGGCCGCAAAGTTTCTCGGCGTCGCCCAGTCGACCATCCGCAAATGGTCGGACCAGGGCCGTGTCCCGGCGTTCTACACGCCCGGAGGCCACCGGCGCTACCGGCGGCGTGACCTCGAGACGTTCCTCGACCGCTCAGGACCGGGCGGGAGAAGCGAGGGGCCGCTCGTCCTCGTCGTCGACGACGACCCGATCCTGCGGGAGTTCATGCGGGTCAACCTGACGATGGAGGGCTACTCGGTGCGCGAGGCGTCCAGTGCCGAGGAGGCGCTCGAGGCGATCGAGGGCTCCGCGCCGGAGCTCGTGCTCCTGGACGTCGTCATGCCCGGTGTCGACGGTTGGCAGATGCTGCAGCGGATGCAGGAGCGCCATGGCTCGATCCCGGTGATCATGTTCTCGGGCAAGGTCGACGAAAACTCGGCCGCCGAAGCAGAGGAGCGCGGCGCACGCGGGTTCGTCGGCAAGCCGTTCGACCCGCAGCAGCTGATCGAGCGCGCGAAGCAACTCGTCCCGGTCTGATAGCTCGGAGGGAAACCACGGGTTTCCCTCCGCGGGCCTCCCTTCCGGGATCGCCTTGCCCGTTCGCGCTGCGCCTCCCGCCCGGCGAAGCCGGGCTTCGGCGGCGTGTCGGTGGCGCTCACTCGACGGCTACCCCACCTTGTGCCAATTTGGCACTTGCGTTGGTCGGGACGGAAACCCCGTGGTTCCCTCCGTGAATCTAGAGTTCTTCGGCCGCTCGCAGCAGGCCGCCGAGCACGACACCTAACGCGGCCGCGAGGCTGATGTAGATGCCGATTCCTCGGCCGTCGGCCGGCAGGACGGAGTCCGGGATCGAGATCAGCCGGATCAGGACGAAGATCAGCGCCAGCGCGCCGAGCGCGAGCACGACGAGGCTCTCCGGGATCGCCGGGGGAAGCTCGAAGCCGGCCTCCCGCAACGCGACGAGCGCGAGCAGGGCGAGGCCGACGAAGAAGACGAGCTTGCCGAGAACGCCTGTGTGCCAGCCGATCACGGCCAGCTTGACGCCCACGCCGGAGCCGGCGTACCAGCCGGTGAACGCCGAGACGCACAGAACCAGGCCGGAGACCCAGGTGATCCGGTCGCCGGCGGCCCAGATGCCGCCGCCGGCCGGCCTCGTGTACCGGTCCGGGGTCGCCGGGTCGCGCTGCGGCGATTCGAGGTCGAAGAACTCCGGGGTTTCCACGTCCCGTAGTATGGGGAAGATCCCGGTCGGCGGGCGTCCCAACCGAGCGGCGGGAAGGCTGTAGTGCCAAACAGAGTTGAGCAACCGAATCGTGGCCAGGTTGACGACTACGTCGAGTTCTTGGCCGCCGGTGTGCTGACGGTCGGAGAGTTCCACTGCGCCGGGTGCGGCTACGGCGTGACGGTCCACGGAGCACTGCCGACCTGCCCGATGTGTTCCGCCTCGACGTGGGAGCAAGCGGCGTGGAGCCCGTTCACACGGGCCGCAAGAGCCGGCGACGACGTAGACGCTTAGAGACGCCGAAGCGCGTCCGACCTCGCGCTACGCGGCGAGGCGTCAGCGGTTGTGCCAACTTGGCACGAACCATTGGCTCGGGAAGGACACCCGTGGTTTCCCTCCCGACTGTTAGACGCCGAAGAGCGTCCCGACCTCGCGCCACGCGGCGAGGATCAAGAACGCCGCGAAGAACGCGAGCGCGAGCAGAGTCACCCAGAACCGAACGTCAGAGCGCCTCGCAGCACTGCGCCGTTCGATGCGCGCCCGCCGTCGCGCTCGTTCGCGCCGATAGGCACGTTCGATCGCGAGCGGATCGAGCGACGGGCTCTCGTCGTCGGTCGGAGGGGTCGCACGGGCCGGTTCAGCCACGCGGAGATTCTAGTGCGTGTGTGGATGTATCGTCGGCGCGATGGTCGTCGAGACCGGGCGTCGACCCGTGGAGGCGCTGGCGCGCGCCGCAGCCGAGATCGCCGCTGCGTCGGATCTCGAGGTCGCGCTCGAGGCCGTCGCCGGACGTGCCGCCGACGCGCTGTGCGCCGATCTCGTCGTCGTGCGCGTCGCCGACCGCGGTGGTGTGCTCGTTGCGCGGGCCGTCGCGCCCGCGGGCTCGGAGCTCGCGGCGCAGCTTGCCCTCAGCGAGGGGGCGGAAGCAACCCAGCGGGCGGCCGACAACGTCGGCGCCGCCGTCGAGACGGCCCCAGCACTGTCGGGCTCGCGGACGGTCGGCTCGGTCGACGTGATTCGGCTCGGCGAGGCACTGTCCGTGGAGGATCGGGCGGTGCTCGAGCTCGCAGCGGGGCTCGTCGCGCTCGCGGTGCGAACGATCGGCGCAGAGCCCTGGCCCGGCGCGCCCGCCCGCCCGCGTCGGCTCGAGGTTGCCGGCGCAGCCCTTGCCGCGGCGGGCGATCCGCATCGGCTCGCCCGGCATTCCGTCGAGGTGGCGGTCGAGGTGACGCGGGCGCGGGCCGGGATGCTCTGGCGGCTGCGGGACGGGGATGCCGAGCTCGTCGCGTCGGTGAGCTGCGAGCACGACGACGTGGCGGAGGCACTCGTTCGCGAAGCGAGAGCCGGCGCCGGGCAGGTGACGGTCGTGCAACGCGACGACCTGCCTGCGGAGTCGCGCGTCGCAGTGACGATCACGGCGGGGCAGCCGCCGCAGATCGCCCTTCAGCTCTTCTACGCAGAGGAGACGATGCCGTCCGACGACGAGCTGCCGCCGCTCGCCGCGTTCGCGGCTCGCGCGGCGCAGGCGATTCTGGCGGGTGAGCAGTCGGCAGACATCGAGGCCGAGCGCGACCGTGCCCGGTCGCTGCTCGATGTGGTCGCGGCCTCGATCGCGCGGCTCTCTCTCGCGCACGTGCTCGAAACGGCTGTCGAGCGCGCCGGTGAGTTGTTGCCGGTCGGACGCATTGGTGTCTACCTCCGTGAACGCGGGTCGCTGACGCTCGCTGCGGGGCGCGGGCTGACGGGCGGACATGCCGCGCTTGCCGAGGACGTGCTCGAGCTGGCGCTCGGGCCGCTGCGCGCGCGCGACGTCGTCCGACTCGATGTGGCGGACGGGACGCGCGCGCTCGGAGTGCCTCTGCGCGTGCGCGACGAGCCGATCGGGCTTCTCGTGGCGTACCCGAGGACTGCCGAGCTTGCTCCGGGCGACGTTGCGCTGCTCACCTCGCTCGCTGCGCAGTTGGCTGTCGCCGTGCAGAACGCGCGCCTGCACGAGCGCGCAACAGAGCTCGGAGATGCCCTGGCAGACGCGCTCGATTCGGAGCGCGAAGCGTCTCAACGAGTCCGCGCGCTGCTCGAGATCTCGAACGCGGCTCAAAGCCTTTCGCTCGAGGCGACGCTCCGCGCCGTCGCGGCGACGACCGTCGAGCAGCTCGGCGCAGACGCAGCGGTGCTGTGGCTGCGCGACGAACGGGGCAACGACCTCGTTCATCGCTCATCCCACGTCGTGGACCCCCGGCTCGAGCCTGCGCTGCAGCCGATCCTCGCTCTCGCCGGGCTGTCGGCGGCGCATCCGGCGCTCGCGCCTTTTCTCGAGAAGGGCGGCACTGCTCTCGACGTCGCCGTGCCGGTCGCTCCGAACGTCGCTGCCGAGATGCTCGTCCTGTCGCTCGACCCGGCGCGGCCCGTCCAGGCGGGTGCGCTGGCCTCCGCAGGCCCGTTCCTGCAGCAGGCCGGGCTGGCGATCGACAACGCGCGCCTGCACGAGCAGCAGAAGCAGTTCGCCGAGACGATGCAGCGGTCGCTCCTCCCGGACGAGCCCCCGTCGGTCGAGGGCCTCGACGTCGGCGCGGTCTACGAGTCGGCGGGCCAGGTCGACGTCGGCGGCGACGTCTTCGACTTCCTCGAGCTGGCAGACGGGCGCCTGGCTGTCGTGCTCGGGGACGTGACCGGGCACGGCGTCGCGGCAACCGCCGACATGGCGATGGCCAAGTTCGTCTTCCGGTCGCTGGCGCGGGAGCATCCGGATCCGTCCGAGTTCCTCAGCTTCGCGAACGACGTCGTGGCCGGGGAGGTCGAGCCGGGTGCGTTCGTGACGATGGCGTACGTCGTCGTCGGCCGGGACGGGACTGTCGAGTGCGCCTGTGCCGGGCATCCGCGACCCCGCGTCATAGGCGCGGACGGCGAGATTCGCGTGCTCGACTGCGACGGGCTTGCGCTCGGGATCGAGCGTGACCAGATCTACGAGCAGGTTGCGACTGTCGTCCCGGCAGATGGAGCGCTGGTGCTCTACACGGACGGCGTCGTCGAGGCGCGACAGCGTGACGAGCAGTTCGGCATCGAGCGGCTCGACGCCGTCCTTCAGGCAAACCGCGATCGGCCCGCACAGGCGATCGCAGACGCAGTCGTGTCGGCGTGTCGCGCCT
Organism: uncultured Thermoleophilia bacterium; assembly: GCA_963708505.1. GTDB lineage: Bacteria > Actinomycetota > Thermoleophilia > Gaiellales > Gaiellaceae > PALSA-600. Next base: position 214,361 of record CAVPST010000003.1, on the reverse strand, counting down.
TCGCCGGCGGTGAGCTCGGCGACGACTGTGCGATCGTCGTGCTCAGGCGAACGTGAACCTTCTGCGCTCCGGAGGGCGCCCGCTCGTGATCGGCCACCGGGGCGCCGCCGCGGTCGCGCCGGAGAACACGCTCGAGTCGTTGCGTGCGGCGGTGGCGGCGGGCGCGGACCTCGTCGAGTTCGACATCGGTCCGGATCTACGACTCGCGCATTCCGCGGAGGAGGCGCCCGAAAGCCACGTCACGCTCGACTCCGCCCTCGATTACCTGAAGGCGCAGGGCGTCGGCGTGCACCTCGATGTGAAGGAGCCCGGGTACGAAGAGCCGGTCGTCGCGGCGCTACGACGGCATGGGCTCGTGACGAACGCGGTCTTCGCAACTGCCTACGCCCTGACTTCGCGGCGACTCGGGCGGCTCGCGCCGGATGTACCGTGCGCGATCTCGTATCCGCGTGACCGTTACGGCGTCTCACAGCTGCGCTGGCCGGACCTCGCGACTCGCTCCGGGGCTGCGGCGTTGCGCGCGGTCTTCCCCGGACGGCTTCCGTTATTGCTCAGCTCGGCCCGCGCCGACACGCTTTCCCTGCACCACACGCTCTGCTCGCGGTCCGCCGTCCGACTCGCCCACCGTCGCGGCGTCCCGGTCCTGGCCTGGACGGCGAACGATCCCGACGCGGTCCGGCGTCTGGAGGAGCTGGGCGTCGATGCGATCGTCTCGGACGATCCCGGAATGGCGCTGGCTACACTGCGGTCGCCGTGAAGCGCCTGCTTGCAGCCGGTTTGTTCGTGCTCGGACTCGCAGCCGCCGGAGCGCTCTCGAGCCCCGTGATCGCCGACGTCACGACCTCGACCTCGACGGTCACCTCGACGACGACCCCGACGACCACCTCCACGTCGACGACGACCACCACGACCACCACCGCGCCGGCCCCGCCCGCGCCGACGATACCGGCCGGCGTGCGGGTTGCCGGCGTCAGGGTGGGGGTCTGACCCCCGCCGAGGCCGTCGCCGCTGTCCAGGCGGCCTTCACCCGGCCGCTCCCGGTCGTCGTCGATCGCAGCAGGCTCATCCTCGATCCCTCGGCCTACGCGAGCGTCTACATCACGACCGCCGTGGCGAAGGCGCGCGTCGCCGCGCCCGGGACGAACGTCAAGCTCGTCGTCGCAGTCCGTGGCGCTCCGCTCCGCGCCTGGGTCAAGCAGGTTTCGACGCGGTTCGCGCGACCGGCGGTGGACGCAGCCCTCGCGTTCCGCGGCGATCGCCCCGTCGTCAGGAACGACGTTGCGGGCCGGAAGCTCGACAAGGCGACCCTTACCCGTCGAGTCGCCGCGGCGCTCGTCGCGAATTCGCGCCTCGCCGTCCGTATTCGAACGGCGCGGATCGCACCGACCGTTGTCGCCAGCGCCTTCGACGAGGTGATCGTGATCAACCGCTCCTCGAACCACCTCGACCTGTTCACGCACGAGAAGCTACGGCGGGAATTCGCAGTGGCCACCGGCCAGGCGATCTACCCGACGCCGCGGGGCACGTTCCACATCGTCGTCAAGTGGAAAAACCCGTGGTGGTACCCACCCGTCCAGGACGACTGGGCGAAGGGGCTCCAGCCTGTACCGCCCGGGCCGTCGAACCCGCTGGGCACGCGCTGGATGGGGCTGTCGGTTCCCGGTGTCGGCATCCACGGGACCGACGAGCCCGCCTCGATCGGCTACAGCGCCTCGCACGGCTGCATCCGTATGCAGGTTCCGGACGCCGAGTGGCTGTTCGACCACGTCTCGATCGGGACGACCGTGCACATCGTGTGATGAAGGCCGTCCGGGTCATCGTCGTCGGCGCCGTGCTCGGGCTCCTCGGGCTGCTCGTCTGGGATGTCGCGCACGGCACGGGACCCGGCGTCGCGCAGAAGGTCGACCAGGGGAAGATCGTCGCCGCGCCGAAGCTCGATCTGCCACGTCTCGATGCAGGCGGCCGTCTGAGCCTCGCGTCTCTCCACGGCAAGGTCCGGGTCGTCAACTTCTGGGAGTCCTACTGCCTGCCGTGCAAGCAGGAGGCGCGCAGGGTTGCCGACACCGCCCGTGCCTGGCGGACGAAGGGAGTCGTGTTCATCGGCGTGGACACCCTCGATACGAAGAGCGCCGGCCGCGCCTACATGCGGCGCTACGGGATCGAGTATCCGATCGTCCGCGACGGGGTCGGGACGAGTTGGGGCACGTGGGGCGTCACCGGCGTGCCGGAGACGTTCTTCGTCGATCGCCGCGGTCGCGTGGTGCATCACATCATCGGACAAGCCTCGCGCTCCGATCTCGATCGCGGCATCCGGCTCGCCCTGCAGTCGTGAGGCTCGCCGCCGCCGCGGCCGCGGCTGCGCTCGTCTTCGCGGCGCCTGCCGCCGCCTGCAACACGCACGCCAGCCAGTCGTCGCTCGAGACGCAGCTGGTCTGCCCGTCGTGCCACACGACGCTCGACGAATCGGACTCCGACGTCGCCCGGGAGATGAAGGCGGAGGTCGCGCGGCGGATCGCGCGCTGCGAGACCGAGAAGCAGATCCGCGATGCGATGGTGGCCGAGTTCGGGCCGACGATCCTCTCGACGCCACAGACGCACGGGTTCGACCTGCTCGCCTGGGTCCTGCCGCTCGGCGGCGCCGCTGCCGCGGCAGTCGCCCTGGCGTTTGCCGCCTGGGCCTGGACGCGGGGCCGACGCACCCCACCTAGTGCCAACTTGGCACAAGCTGGGCTCACGCCCGAGGACGAGCGCCGCGTCGACGAGGCACTCGACGCCTTCGATGCTTGAGAAGCTGCCCATCGCGTTTCTGGCGGGGCTTGTCTCCGTGATCACGCCGTGCGTCCTGCCCCTCGTCCCGGGGTACCTGTCGGTGGTCTCGGCGGTGGAGGTCGACCGGCTCGGCGAGCGCGGGGTCGGAAAGCGCATCGTCGTCGCAAGCATCCCTTTCATCCTCGGCTTCACGGTCGTCTTCGTCGCGCTCGGCGCCGGCGCTGCGGCAATTGGCAGCGCAGTCGACAAGCAGACCCAGATCAAGATCGCCGGGTTCGTCCTCATCGTGATCGGCTTGGCGTTCGCGGGCCTCCTGCCGTGGCCGGAGCGCACCGTCGCCCCGGGGCTCCTGCAGCACGCTCGCCACCGCGGATCGAATGTGCTGCTCGGGGGAGCGTTCGCGATCTGCGCCGCTCCGTGCATCGGCACGGTGCTGGCGTCGATCCTCGTCCTGGCCTCGAGCTCGGGGACGATTGCGCGCGGCGTCGTCCTGCTCGTCGCCTACTCGCTCGGGCTCGGCGCCGCCTTCGTCCTGGCGGGCATCGCGTTTGCGCATGCGATGAGCGCGTTTCGGTGGGTGCGCGACCACTACACGATCGTCAGACAGGCATCCGGCGCGATCCTCGTCGCGCTCGGTCTACTCCTGTTCTTCGGGCGCGACTGGTGGCTCCAGGTCGCGCTCGACCAGGTATTCACGCGGATCGGGCTCGGCACGCTCTAGCGCCTCTCGCAACAGCCCGACGTCGAGGCCGCGGTGCACCGGCTCGAAGGCAACGAGCCGGTGGAGCGCCTTCAGGCGCTGGCTCTCGGCTGCCACCGGCTTGCCGCGTCCGCGCTGGTAGGCCGAAACCACGACGTGGACGAGCCCCTGGAAGAAATCCCGCTCCTCGGGATCGCACGCGCGCCATGCGAGCTCGAACGCCTCATGCGCCTCGAAGTACGCGCCGCGGCGCGCGAGCTCGAGGCCGTCTTGGTAGCACCCATCCACGCTGGTAACGTCGGCATCAGACATGGCAACGATCCTGCTACTCGGGGTCGATCTCTTCATTCGCGGCAAGCTGGAGGCGGTCCTCCCGGAGCATCACTTCCAGACGGCCGACGGCGTCGAGCCGCCCGATCTCGTGATCGCCGACATCGCGCGGATCGATCCGCTCGACGTCGCCGATACCTATCTCGAGGTGCCTATCCTCGGATACACGAATCACACCGACACGGCCGGATTGCGCGGTGCGCATGCCGCCGGATTCGACCAGGTCGTCGCGAAATCGGCCCTCTTCGAGCGCACGCCTGAACTGATCGATCAGCTGTTGGCCCCGGTAGAGTAGGCCGCCGTGACGTACATCATCGCCGAGCCGTGCATCGACATCAAAGATCGTTCTTGCGTCGACGTCTGCCCCGTCGACTGCATTCACGAGGCCGGGCGCATTCTCATCATCGACCCGGAAGAATGCATCGACTGCGGCGCGTGCGAGCCGGAGTGCCCGGTCGAGGCGATCTTCCCCGAGGATGCGCTGCCCGACAAGTGGGAGCCCTTCGTCCGCATCAACTACGCCTACGGCGAGGGGATGGACGTCGTGAACACCCTGACCGACGAATACGCGACCGCGCACAACGTCCAGAACGAGCCGCTGGAGTAGCACCGGCGAACCGTCCGGGGATCCTGGGCGAATACGGGTTCGGATCGATATGCCCGACGACCTTCACGAGCTTTCCGCCCTCTACGCCCTCGACGTGCTGGACGCCGACGAGCGGGCGCGCTTCGAGGAGCATCTCGCAGGCTGCGAGCGGTGCAGCTCCGAGCTCGCGGGCCTCCGGAATGCCGCATCCGGCCTCGCCTTCGTCGAAGGGCCCGCGCCCCCGGCCGCGCTTCGCGGCAGCATCGTCGCGGCGGCCCGGGCAGAGCCCCCGAATGTCGTCTCGCTCGCGAATCGCAGGTCGCGAGCGGTGTCGATCGCCGCTGCGCTCGCGGTCGCGGCCTGCGCGGCAGCGATCGGTCTCGGCATCTGGGCGGCGACACTCCAGCACTCGCTGACCCAGGAGCGCTCCGCGACGAGTGTCCTGCGCGACCCGCAGTCGCGGCGGCTCGCGCTGCCCGGGAAGCCCGGCGCACTCGTCGTCGCGCCGTCGGGTGATGCTGTCTTGACGGTGACGTTGCCGCCTCCGCCGGAGGGAAAGACGTATGAGGCGTGGGTTGCAGGGACCAAGGTGCGCGCGGCGGGGACCTTCGCGGGCGGTCTCGTCAAGCTCACGCAACGTGTCGCGCCCGGCGAGCAAGTGATGGTCACGCTCGAGCGCAGCGGTGGAGTCGACAAGCCGTCGCAGGCACCGCTTTTGCGCGTTCGTGCGTGACCTGCGCAGACGTCGTTTTCCTTTTCAGCAACGTGCACACGAAGTTGTCCGTCCGCGTTGCACGTTACAAACCAACGTGGTAGGGAATCGTGCACGCGCAATCCGACGCAGGGAGGTCATTGATGACCCAAGAGGATTGGAGTGGGATCGGCGAGACGGACGAACCGTTGACCGCCGACTCGCTGAGCGAATCGCCGATCGGACTCGAGTCCGACGACGAGCCACTGGGTGACGCCGTTATCGACGTCGTCACCGATGACGAGGAGGTGGAGGTGGTCGCCCGGGCAATCCCGGCGGCAGCACGATCCTCGTCTCGCTCGGGCTCCCGCTCGGGGTCTTCCCGCAAGAAGAGCTCGACTCGCAAGGCCACCGCGAAGAAGGCGACCGCCCGCAAGGCGACCGCGAAGAAGGCGACGGCCAGGAAGACGACTGCGAGGAAGGCCGGCGCGAAGAAAGCCACCGCACGCAAGTCGACCGCGAGGAAGTCGACGGCGCGCAAGGCGACAGCCAAGAAGGCCACCGCCCGCAAGGCGACCGCCAAGAGGTCGACGGCCCGCAAGGCCACGGCCCGCAAGGCGACCGCGAAGAAGGCGACGGCCCGCAAGGCCACGGCTCGGAAGTCGACAGCTCGGAAGTCGACAGCTCGGAAGTCGACGGCCAGGAAGAAGTCGACGGCTCGGAAGTCGACGGCCAAGAAGGCGACTGCCCGCAAGGCGACCGCCCGCAAGTCGACGGCCAGAAAGTCGACGGCCAAGAAGGCCACGGCTCGCAAGGCCACGGCTCGTAAGACGACGGCACGCAAGGCCACGGCCAGGAAGTCGACGGCACGCAAGTCGACGGCCAAGAAGGCCACGGCCCGCAAGGCGACCGCCCGGAAAACGACGGCGCGCAAGTCGGCGAGCAAACGCTCGGCCGGCGGCACGCGTTCTCGTTCGGCGTCGCGCCGTCGCAGTTCGCGCTAGGGAAAATCGGCGTTCGGGCCCCGGAACGTCTCGGGGCCTGCCGCCGACTCTCTGCCAGCCTGCCTCCAGTCGCTAACGTCATGGGTCGTGGAGCCGAAGACTCTCGATCACGTCGCCTTCTGGGTGACGGAGCGGGCCGCGATCGCGCTGTACCTCGAGCGCCACCTCGGCATGCATGTCATCACCGAGGAGCCGAATTTCACCCTGATGGGAAGCGATGCCCGGCGTGGCAAGCTCACCCTGTTCGACGCAGACGGCGCGCGCGAGCCCGGCGCCTTCGACCATGTGGCGCTCCGCGTCTCGGACCTCGCAGCGGCACGCGCGAAGCTTCCGGAGGGAACGCCGGATGTGTTCGAGGTCGGCGACGGGATCAGGCTCACGCTCGTCGAGGGCACGACGGACGTCGAGTACGACCTCGACCACGTGACGCTCCTGACGAACGATCCCGAGCTCACCGCCGGTGCGTACCAACGGTACGGCTTCAAGGCCGCCGGGGCCGCACGGGTCGAGGTCGGGGGAGCCCACGTCGAGTTCAAGCAGGGCGATCCCGTGGCGACCGAGCGGCCTTTGCTGAACCACCTCGCAGTGTTGGTCGACTCCACCGACGAAGTGATCCTCGATGCCGGCGAACTCGGGATCGAGGTCGAGTCGGTCGTCGACGCAGCGAATACGTACGCGGCCTTTCTCTGGGGGCCGGATCGCGTGCGGATCGAGTACGTCGAGCACAAGCCGACGTTCTCCCTGACGTGATCTCGGTCGCAGGGGGCGGCATGGCCGGGCTCGTCGCGGCGGCCCGACTGCGCCAGCTCGGCCGCGAGACGTCGGTGCGCGAGAAGGGCTCGCGCCTCGGTGGCTCGATGCTTCTCTCGTCCGGGGTCATCTTCCGCCATCGCGCCTGGGACGATTTTCGGCACGAGTGCCCCGGCGGCGACGAGGCGCTACAGCGACTCGTCTGGGAACGCCTGGACGATGCACTCGACTGGCTGATCGCCCTCGGCGCGACCGTCGTCTGGGAGGAGACCGGAAACCCCGTCACCGTCGGCAAGCGGTTCGAGCCGCGTGAGCTCGTGTCCACACTCTCGCGCGCAGCCGGAACGGTCGAGCTTGGAGCCGCGGCCTTCGACGACGAGCCGACGATTCTCTGCACGGGAGGGTTCGCAGCCTCGATGGAGCTCGTGCAGCGCCACATCCGGCCGGCGGCGCCGCTGAGGCTCCGCGGGAATCCCTGGTCGACGGGCGACGGGCTCGAGCACGCGCTCCTGCGAGGCGCGGCGACGAGCCCAGGCCTTGGGGAGTTCTACGGGCGCAACATGCCGGACGGCCCGTGGGGCGAGACGGAGTTCGTCGGCGCCTCGCAGCTGTACGCGCAGCATGCGCGGATCTTCGACGAGCGCGGCGACGAGTTCTTCGCTGCCGACGACGTCACGTGGTCGGAGACGAACGTCGTGCAGGCGACCGCACGGCGGCCCGGTGCGCGAGCGTACTACCTGCTCGACGAACACGGTCTGACCGAAAAGGTCCGCGACCGGACGGTCGCCGACCTCGTGGCCGCGGCGCCGCCCGAGGCCCACGTCGACGTCTCGGCGCTGCCGTTCGACCCGCCCTCGGAAACGGTCGCCGCAGTGCGGGTCGCGGCTGCGATCACGCACACGATCGGCGGCCTGCAGATCGACGACCGGACAAGGGTCCTCGATCGTGACGGCAGCCCGATCGGCGGCCTCTGGGCCGCAGGCGTGGACGCGGGCGGAGTCGCCACGGGCGGCTACGCGAGCGGTCTCGCACAGGCACTCGTGCTTGGCCTCGTCGCAGCGGAGAACGCGTCGGACGCCTAGGAGGGTTTGGCGATCAGTCCCGGCCGAACGAGTACGCGCAGGGACGCGGATCGCCCGGAAGCGGTGACGCGCCGATCTTGTTGATCACGATCATGCGTCCGTCGTCGTCGAACTCCTCGCCGACGTGCGGGACCTCGCCGGCGAGCTCGCGAATCGTGTAGCCGGTCGGCGACCAGACGAAGAGCAAGAAGTCGGGCACGGCCGTAACCTAACGCCGCGTCGCGTACGACGGGAGCGCCACCTTGACCGTCGTCACGTTCCCCTCGACGACCACGTCGATCGTGCCATGCAGCTGCCGTACACGCTCGTCGATCGCTTCGAACGAACGGCGCCGCCGCTCTGGCTCGGCGTCGTCCGAGACGCGCGTCTCGACCCCTCCGTCGGCCGTCGGGCTCATCGCGATGGCAATCGTCGTCGGGGGGCCGCGCCTGACGGCCTGCTCGAGGAGCTCGCGGATGATCGTGTACAGCGCAACCTGGGCCGTCTCGCCCAGATTGTCTGCCTCCGCGAGGTCGAGATCGACGCGCAGCCGGTGTGCCTCTCCGAGTTGCTCGGCGAGTGCGTGCAGCGCCGGTCCGAAGCCCTGGTCGCGCAGCACGACCGGCTCGAGCGCGAACGACAGGTCACGCAGCTGCCGGATCGTCGAACGCTGGCGATCGAGCGCGGTCGAGAGAACCTTCTCGGCATCCTCGAGGCGACCGGTCTGGACCGAATGCAGCGTCGCGTCGAGCATCAGTGCGATGCCGGAAAGGTCCTGAACGGGCCCATCGTGGAGAAAGAGGGCGATCCGCCGGCGCTCGTCCTGCTCGGCCGCGATCAGGCGGTCGAGGCGTTCTTCGTCCACGCCCGGCCGACGCCTAGTCGATGATCGCCTCGCGCAGCGCGATGGCGACGGCGTGGGTTCGCGTGTCGGCCTCGAGCTTCGTGAGGATGTGACGGACATGGCTCTTGACGGTCTCCTGCGAGATGAACAGCCGCCCCGCGACGTCGGCGTTCGACATGCCGTCGGCGAGAAGCTGGAGGATCTCCCGCTCCCTCGTGGTCAGCATGTCGGTCTGGTCCTTGCCGGCGAGGAATGCGGGCATCAGGGCCGGATCGACGTACCCCTCTCCCTGGGCGACCTTCTCGATCGCACGCACGAGCGTCTGGTGCGGCGCCTCCTTGAGGATGTAGCCCTTTGCGCCCGACTCGAGCCCGCGCCCGAGGAGCGACCGCTCCGAGTAGGCCGTGAAGATCAGCACGCGCGACTCGGGAACCTTCTCGGTCAGGATCTTCGTCGCCTCGAGCCCGTCCATGCCCGGCATCCGAACGTCCATGATGATCACGTTCGGCCTTCGCCGTTCGGCGAGCTCGACCGCAGAGGCGCCGTCCGCGGCCTCGCCGATCACCCTGATATGGGGCGCGCGCGAGAGTGACAGTCGAAGCCCTTCCCGGACGACCTCGTGGTCGTCGACGATCAGCGTCGTGATCTCGTCTGGCATGGACGGCCCATCCTAGATGGTCGGTCGGTGAGCGCCCGGGTTGCCGGGCTCGCTTCGTCAGCCGAGAAGCGACAGCTGCACCTGTTTCGGTGCCCGGGGGACCGGCGTCCGCCGGTCCCGGATCCCGTGCAGCTGCGCGAGGCGCCTCACCTCGTTCCGCGCCGGCGCGGCCTCCGCCGGAGGGAGATAGGCACGGTTCGCATAGAGACGCTCGTACTCCGGCAGGAGCTCCGGCCAATCGCGCTCGAGGCAGCGTAGGAAGTGCTCCCGCGTGCCCGGCTTCAGATGCAGGACATTCGCCCAGACGGCGCAGGCTCCGGCCTCGCGAGCGGCGACGACGACCTCTTGCAGTCGCTCCGGTTGGTCCGAGAGACCAGGCAGGAGCGGCGCCATGCCGACCGAGGCCCGGACGCCGTGCTCGACGAGCACACGCAGCGCTCGCAGCCGCTGCCGCGGAGGAGAGGTGCCGGGCTCGGTCGTGCGCCAGACGTCCTCGTCGAGCGTCGGCACCGAGAACGTGACCGAGACGTCGGCGCGGCGCGCAGCCTCGGCGAGCAGCTCCGCGTCCCGCACGATCAGCGGCCCGCGCGTGATGATGGAGAAGTCCTGCGCCGCATCGCGCAGCACCTCGAGGCAGGCGCGGGTCAGGCGGTAGCGCCCTTCTGCTGGCTGGTACGGATCCGTCGCAGCGCCGATCGCGATCGGCTCGCCGGCCCAGGAAGGGCGGTGCAGCTCGCACTGCAGAACCTCGGCCACGTTGGTCTTGACCCGGATCGAGGTGCCGTAGCGGTCGTCGGCGGGGCGGTCGGCCCGGAGCTCGAAAGCCCGCACGTAACAGAACGTGCAGCGGTGAACGCAGCCCATGTACGGATTGAGCGACCAGCCGAAGGGCATGCCCGTGACGCGGTTCAGCGCGGAGCGGCACGGCTCTTCGCGGTAGGAGACCCGCATGAGAATGATCATAGAACATACGTTCGTACCGACCGCCAGGCCGATATACTCGGACGACTGATACGCGTGGACGACGACCAGCCGCCCAGTACGCACGCGCCGGAAAGCGGCGCCTAGCCCATGACCTTCGCACTCGAGCTCACGGCCCTCCTGGGCCTGCTTCTGCTGAACGCGTTCTTCGTGGCGGCGGAGTACGGGCTGGTCACCTCGCGGCGCACGCGGATCATGGAGCTCGAGCACGCGGGCAACCGGCGAGCCCGGGCCGTGCTCGCGATCACGAAGGACCCGCCGCGCTTCATCTCGGCCATGCAGCTCGGCGTGACGATCTCGTCGCTCGGCATCGGCGCACTCGGCGAGCAGGTGCTCGCGAGCAGGTTCGACACCGTGATGGCGTCGTTCCTCGCGGTGGTCCTGGCGCTGCTCATCGTCACGTACCTGCACGTCGTGGTCGGCGAGCTCGTGCCGAAGGGGATCGCGCTCGGGCATCCGGAACGGACGGCGCTCGCCGTCTCGACGCCCGTCCGCTGGTTCTTCATCCTGCTCAAGCCGCTCATCTGGCTGTTGCAGGAGTCGACGAACCTGATCCTGCGCGGCCTCAACCTCGAGCCGCCGGGCGCCGAGCACGAGGCGCACTCCGAAGCGGAACTCCGCATGCTCCTCTCGAGCTCCGCCGATCAGGGTGAGATCGAGCACTCGGAACAGGAGATGCTCTACAAGGTCTTCGACTTCGCGGACAAGGAAGTCGTCGACGTGATGGTGCCGCGGCCCGAGGTGATCGCCATCTCGATCGCGCTCCCGCCCGAGGACGTGCTCAAAGCGGTGCTCGAGTCGCCGTACACCCGCTACCCGGTCTACCGCGAGTCGCTCGACGACATCGTCGGCGTGCTGCACATTCGCGACCTGATCGAGGCGATGCACGACGCCGGTCTCGCCGCCGTCGACCTCGAGACACTCGTCCGGCCGGCGTACATGGTTCCGGAGACCAAGGATCTCGGGGCGCTGCTCAGCGAGTTCCGGCGGACGAACCAGCATCTCGCCGTCGTGATCGACGAGTACGGGTCGATGGAGGGCATCGTCACCCTCGAGGACCTCCTCGAGGAGATCGTCGGCGAGATCGAGGACGAATTCGACCTGCCGGACGAGACCGTCGAGCGCATCGACGACGACACGGTGAGGATCGACGGCACGTTCACGATCGACGACTTCAACGAGCGTTTTTCCTGCGACCTCCCGCACGAGGATTTCCACACCGTCGCCGGCTTCGTCTTCGGGATGCTCGGCCGGGCCGCGGCGCCGGGCGACGAGGTCGCGCACGACGGCGTGCGCTTCCGCGTCGACTCGGTCGACGGGCAGCGCATCAACCGGCTCACCGTCACGTTTCAGCCGTGGCACAGCCGCGAGCGCGACAACGACACATCTACACTCGACGCATGACCGAACCGCTCGACGCATTGCGCGCCGTGGTCGAGCGCACGCCCGCCGCACCGCCGGCCATGGAGGGCTACCTCGTGAAGGTGCGTGACCGCGCCTACACGATCGCCGACGGCGACGTCGAGGCGCTCAAGGCTGCCGGCTGCACCGAAGACGAGATCTTCGAGCAGACCGTGGCGGTCGCGATCTCGCAGGGGCTGCGGCGGCTCGACGCGGCCCGGAGCGTGCTCGGTTGAGGCTCGCCGCGCTCGACCAGGGGCATGCGCCCGCCGAGGCGGCGATGCTCGCCGAGATCCGCGAGCGGTCGGGCCAGGAGCCGCTCGGAGTCGTCAAGACGCTCCTCTACCGGCCCGAGCTCTTCGGGACTCCGTTTTCCGAGGAGCTGCACGAGGTCATGCGCGGGCCGTCGGACTGGAGCCCCGGCGAGCGCGAGCTCTTCGCCGCGTTCACCTCGCTGCTCAACCAATGTCCCTTCTGAACGGGTTCCCACGGCGCAGTTGCGTCGTACGCGCTCGGTGAGGAAGTCTGGGAAGCGGTCGTCGAGGACTGGCGGTCCGCACCGCTCCGGCCTGAGCTGCACGCGACACTCGGCTTCCTCGAGAAGCAGACGCTCCACCCCGACGACTTGACCGAGGCGGATGCTGCGGCCGTCTACGCCGCCGGCGTCTCACGCAAGGCGCTCGAGGATGCTCTTACCGTCTGCGGCCTGTTCAACATGATCGTGCGTCTCGCCGACTCGTTCGGCTGGGACGTCCCGACCGGCGAGCGGCTCGCCATGCGCGCCCCGGCGATGCTCGAGGGCGGCTACCTGCTCGGCGCGATCAAGAACCGCTAGAGGCTTGATGTGAACCAGCATCCAGCACCCAATTCCACATCAAGCCTCTAGCTCGCGCAGAACGGGGTAGAGGGAGCGGTAGCGCGCGTAGCCGCGGTCATACGGCTCGACCCAGCCCGGGTCGGGCTCGATCCGCTCGCGGACGCGTACGCACCGGGCGACGGCGTCGTGCGCGTCGGTGAAGACACCGGCCCGCACCCCGGCGAGCAGTGCGGCCCCGAACGCCGAGCCCTCCTCGGATTCGGTGCGCTCCAGCGGCAGCCCGAGTACCGCGGCGACGATCTCGAGCCACAGCGAGCTCCTGGCCCCGCCGCCGGACACGCGTGCCACGTCAGGCCGCGCGCCGAGGTCGCGGAGGAGCTCCAGCGAGTCCCGCAGCCCGTAGGCGACGCCCTCGAGCATCGAGCGCCAGAGCGCGCCGCGGTCGTGTCTCAGCGACAGGCCGGTGAACGCGCCGCGGACGTCCGGGTCGGGGTAGGGCGTGCGCTCGCCGGTGAGGTAGGGGGCGAAGAGCAGGCCCTCGGTTCCAGGCGCCCAGTTCGCAGCCTCCGCGTCGAGCTCGGCCAGGTCGGCGGCGAGCGCGTGCCGGAGCCAGGCCGCCGAGCCCGCGGCGCTGAGCATCACCCCCATCGCGTGCCAGGTGCCGGGGACCGCGTGACAGAAGACGTGCACCCGCGCCTCGGCGTCCGGGTGGTAGCCGGGCAGGACCGCGAAGACGACGCCGGAGGTGCCGAGCACGACCGAGGCTGGGCCGGGCGCGGTGATCCCGACTCCAAGGGCAGCAGCCGCCTGGTCGCCGGCGCCGCCGATCTCGGTCGACTCGGACGCCGGCGGCAGCCATTCGCCGGGGATCCCGAGCGTCTCGCACACCTCCTCCGACCAGCGGCGGTGTGCGACGTCGAAGAGGAGCGTCCCCGACGCGTCTGCGGCGTCGATCGCCCGCTCACCCGTGAGGCGCAGCCGGACGTAGTCCTTCGGCAGCAGGATGTGGCGAATCCGCGCGTACGACTCGGGCTCGTTGGCGCGCAGCCACAGGAGCTTCGGCGCAGTGAAGCCCGGTCAGCGCCCGGTTGCCGGTCAGCGCGATCAGCCGGTCGAGGCCGACGAGCCGCTCGATCTCCGCGCACTCCGCACCCGTGCGCTGGTCGTTCCAGAGGATCGCCGGCCGGATGACACGGTCGTCGGCGTCGAGTGCGACCAGGCCGTGCATCTGGCCGGACAGGCCGATCGGGCCCTCCGGCAGCCGAGCGAGGCACGCCTGCGCGGCCTGCCACCAGTCCTCGGGATCCTGCTCGGCCCAGCCCGGTTTCGGCGTCGAGAGCGGATACGGCTCTTCGGCGCTCGCGATCAGCCCGCCGTCGGCGGAGATCGCGATGCCCTTGACGCCGGAGGTGCCGACGTCGAGCCCGACCAATACCGCCGCTCCGGCGGCGGCCGAGCCGCCGCCTGCGCTCTTGTGCGGCTCCGTCGAGCCTCCGCCGCCGACCCTAGGCACCCAGGGCGGCGTAGACGAGCTCGTACGCGCGGACGGCGTCCTTCGCCTGCTGCGCCTCCCGCGAGTGCGGCGTCGTCGATCCTCGCAGCGACGCCGTCGATGAAGCGCCACTGCAGGACCGAACGCTTGACGGCGCCGACCGCGTCCTCGGTGTACGGGTACAGGTCGAACCCGAGCCGCTCGCCGTTCTCGCCGTAACCGGCGCGCCGAAGCTCGACCGCGAGCTCGATCGTCTCCATGAACGCCGTGGCGCCGACCATGTTGTCGTCGTCGAACGTGCCCCAGCCGGAGTTCGCATGCTGGTGCCCGAGCAGCCCTTCGTCGGCGAGCAGGGCCGCATATTCGGCGAGGTTCTCGCCGTTCATGATCAGGTGCTGCCAGTCCATGTTGACACTCACGTTGTCGATCCCCTGCCTGCGGAGCGTGTGGATGACGTGCAGCGTCATGCCGATGTTCCGCATCAGGATCTTCATCGCCGGCTCGGAGTTCTTGTGCTCGAGGAACACCGTCACGCCGAGCTCCTTCGCATGCTGCGCCGAAGAGCCGACGCCGTCGATGAAGCGCGCCCACGACTCGGCGTAGGGCGTCTGGAACGGGTAGTTGTAGCCCTCGATCCCGGGCCAGATGATCATGTGCGCACCGACCTCGGCGGCCAGGTCGATCGCCTCGCGGGTCAGCTTGCAGCGCCGCGGCCCGCACCGTGTCGTCGGGTGAGGCGAACGCTCCCTTCGCGAACCGCGGGTCGAGATGGAGCCCGCTCGCCACGCAGTAGATCCCGTGCCCGGCAAGCGCGCCGCGAACCTCGTCGAGGTTCTCGGGCGAGAGCTCCTGCGGGTAGTGGAACTCGTAGTCGTCGATCAGGCCGTCGAGCCCTGCAACAGCCGTGTGCACCTTGCTCGCGGTCGAGGCACCGGCCAGTTCGGGCTTGTAGCCGCCCGGATTGAACCGTGTCGCCATCGCCCCGAACGCCCAGATTCCCAGACTCGTTTTCATCCGACGAGCCTAACTGGGGCGGCGAAGTTCAGGTGAAAGTCCGGTTTCGACTTGACGCCGACCGAAGAATCGGCGAACTTGACTGCTCACGAACCCCCCGAGCGACCGAAGGAGACAAGTTGAGAAAGGTTCCTCGCAGGTTGACGGCCGTGCTCGTCGGCCTGGCCGTAGTAGGTGCGGCGACCCTGGTCGTCGCGACCGCCGGCGCGAGCACGAAGCACAAGTCGGCGAACGTCGATGTGTGCGTGCTGCTGCCGGATACGAAGTCGTCCGTGCGTTGGGTGCAGTTCGACAAGCCCTTTTTGACGAACGTATTCAAGAAGGCCGGAGTCAAGGCGTCGATCACCAACGCCCTCAACGACCCGCTGAAGCAGAAGGCCCAGGCGGCCGCCTGTCTCGCCGCGGGTGCGAAGGTCGTCATCGAAACGTCGCTCGACAACGGCTCCGCCTCGTCGATCGAGAAGTCCTTCACCTCGAAGGGTGGCTTCGCGATCGACTACGACCGCCAGGTCGTCGGCGGCACCGCCTCGGTCTACGTCACGTTCGACGGCGTCGCGGTCGGCAAGGCGCAGGCGAAGGGCGTCCTCGCCGCGATGAAGGCGAAGGGGACGTACAAGGGCGGCGTGGTTGCCCAGTTGTGGGGCGGCCAGACCGACCAGAACGCGTACTGGTTCCAGAGCGGCAACAACAAGGTCTTGAACCCGCTCTTCGCGACCAAGGCGATCAAGCGGGGGCCGCAGCAGTTCGTCCCCGACTGGGATGCGAACAATGCCGCGACCATCTTCAATCAGATGCTCGTCAAGACGAACAACAACATCCAGGGCATCATCGCGGCGAACGACAACATCGCCGGCGCAGTCGTGGCCGACCTGAAGGCGAAGGGCCTCAAGCCAATTCCGCTCTCCGGCCAGGACGCGAGCATCCAGGGCGCTCAGTACATCCTCGCCGGCTGGCAGACGGGCACCGTCTACAAGTTCGTGCCGGATGAGGCCCAGGCGGCAGCCGACGCTGCGATCGCGCTCCTCCATGGCAAGAAGCCGAAGACGAACGGCACCCGTCCGAACGGCAAGCATCCGGAGCCGACATACACTCTGCCGGTTGTCTGGATCAACAAGGCGAACATCAACCGGCTCTTCACGGACAAGTGGCTGAAGAAGAGCGACGTCTGCGTGGGTGACTTCAAGCAGTACTGCTAGTAGCATCTCGCGACACCAGTGGTGGAGGCGCCCCCAGGGGCGCCTCCACCACGACTAAGCAGCAATGAGCGACACACCACTCCTTCAACTCCGGGACATCACGAAGACGTACGGCTCGGTGCAGGCGCTGACCGACGTCGACTTCGAGGTGAAGCAGGGCGAGATCATGGCGCTCGTCGGCGACAACGGCGCCGGCAAGTCGACGCTCGTCAAATGCGTCGCGGGGACGCACTCCGCCGACAGCGGCGAGATCGTCTTCGAGGGTCAGGAAGTGCACATCCACGGGCCGAAGGACGCCGCCCGGCTCGGGATCGAGGTCGTCTACCAGGATCTCGCGCTCTGCGACAACCTCGACGTCGTCCAGAACATGTACCTCGGGCGCGAGGTCAATCGGTTCCAGATCCTGAACGAGGCGGAGATGGAGCAGAACACCGCCAAGACGCTGAAGTCGCTGGCGGTGACGACGATCGGCTCGATCCGGCGGCCCGTCGCGACGCTCTCCGGCGGCCAGCGGCAGTCCGTTGCGGTCGCGAAGGCCGTGCAGTGGAACTCGAAGCTCGTGATCCTCGACGAGCCGACCGCCGCGCTCGGCGTGGCGCAGACCGAGCAGGTGCTCGCGCTCGTGCGCCGGCTGGGCGAGCAGGGGCTCGGGGTCGTCCTGATCTCGCACAACCTTCACGACGTGTTCGAGACGGCCGATCGCATCACGGTGCTGCGGCTGGGGCGCGACGTCGGTGTGTTCGACCGCCGCACGACGACCCAGCAGGCTGTCGTCGAGGCGATCACCGCCGGCGTCCCGACGAAGGTCTCGGGCATCGCAGAGTCGGCCGTGGTGCAGCCGTGACCACGGCGGACGTCGTCGGCCCGGACCCCGCGGCTCCGCTCGAGGAGGAGCAGCTTCCGAGCGGCCTCGCCGGTCTCTGGGAGCGAGCGTGGCTGAACCTGCGGACGGGGAACCTCGGCCCCTTCCCGATCATCCTCGGCGAGATCATCGTCGTCATCATCTTCGGCTTCACGGCGACGAACTTCTTCACCGCCGTCAACTTCACCAACCTGATCGGCCAGACCGCGGGGACCGCGATGCTCGCGTTCGGCGTGGTCTTCGTGCTCCTGCTCGGCGAGATCGACCTCTCGATCGGCTATCTCGCGGGCATCGGCGCGTTGATCGTCGCCGAGCTGCAGCTCGCCGGCAGCGGCCACCAGCTGAACGGTCTGCTCGCGATGGTCATCGCGGTCGCTGCGTGCGCGGCGATCGGGGCGTTCCAGGGCTCGATCGTCGCGTACGTCGGCGTGCCCTCGTTCGTCGTCACGCTCGCCGGCTTCCTGATCTGGCAGGGCGTGATCCTGAACACGCTGGAGCAGCGGGGCACGATCATCATCCAGGACCGCTGGATCAACTACACCGACAGCTACGTCTTCTCGCCGCTCGGCGGCTGGATCATCGCTGCGATCGTGACGCTCCTCTACCCGTTGAGCGTGGGCGTCAAGCTGCTCAGGGCCCGCGGCAGGGACGTAGCGCGCGAGAGCTGGGTCGGGTTCGTGGCTCGAACGGTCGGGATCGGCATCGTGGCGTTCGGCACCGTCGCGATCTGCAATCACGGCAAGGTGATCGCGACGCCGCTCGGCCTGCCGCTGTCCGGCGTCATCATCGTGGTCTTCTTCATCTTGCTGACGTTCCTGGCGAAGCGGACGACCTTCGGACGCCACGTCTACGCGGTCGGCGGCAACGCCGAGGCAGCGCGCCGCGCAGGGATCAACGTCCCGCGCATCCGCGTGCTCGTCTTCGCGATCTCGGGCGCCACCGCGGGGATCGGCGGCATCATCTTCGCGTCGCAGGTGAACTCCGTCGCCCTGACGTTCCCGCCCGGCAACCTGCTGCTGAACGCGATCGCATCCGCCGTCATCGGCGGCGTCAGCCTGTTCGGCGGCCGGGGCGAGGTGCGCGGCGCCCTGCTCGGCGCAGTCCTGATCGGGACGCTGCAGAACGGCCTCAACACCCTGAGCGTCTCGAACGGCTGGATCTACATCGTCACCGGGCTCGTCCTCCTCGGCGCCGTGACGCTCGACACGTTCGCCCGCCGTCTGCAGGCTCGCTCGGGACGCTGACGCCTCAGCGGTAGCGGGCGGCCCGCGCGAGCGCCCGCTGTGCGACCGTCGTCCCGATCGCCCGGCCGTGCGTCGACATCGGGCGGCGTCTGGATGCCGTCCCGGACGCCGGACGCGCTCAGGAGCGCGGCCCGGGCGCCGAACGAACGACCGGTCAGCCTCGAGAGCACGCCGTCAGCCGCGTACGCGAACGCGCTCGTCTCCGAGACCCAACCGGGTGAGGCCGGCGTCTGCACGGGCGGCGCCCAGCGCGACCCGAGCACCCAGCGTCCGCCCGACAGCACCGCGACCTGGCCGACGTCGGCCGCGAGCGCCGCATGCCGCTGCCCGGGCGCGCTGGAGGCCTTCGTGACCAGCTCGATCAGCCCGGGCACGAGCGGCAGCCCGTCGGCGTTGTACGACGGACCGTTTCGGTCGCTGGACTGCCCCTGGAAGGCGAGGTAGCGGATCATCGAGATCGGGCGCGGGGACTGATAGGCGCGCTTCGCCCCCCAGGTCGCGACGGCGGCGTCGTTGAGCGCGCCGTTGAGGACGAAGTAGAGCCGCACGTCGTGCTGGAGACGAGCCGGAGCAGTGCGGCCGGACCCGAGCGACTCGGCGAGGGCGTTCCAGCCGACGGGCGAGCCGTCCGGTGTCGCGGCCGCGCGCGCAGCCAGACGTCGCTCGGATCACCGCGACTGCAGCCTGCTTGTACCCGGCGTCGGACGAGACGCCGATGGTTGGCGGCCCTGGATCGATCGGCAGCCCTCTGGACGAGGACGGCAGCGCGAAGCTCGTGACATGACCCCATTGCGCGCCGACGAAGCTCTGGGTCTCCGCGGGAACCGCTCCGCCGCTCGCCGCCTTCAGCGCGAGCGCGAGCGGCTGCCAGAAGCTGGCGTCGTGCACCGTCGAGCCGGCCTGGCTCGAGATCAGCGGGCCGTTCTGCGAGGTGTACGAGGAGTCGACGTAGTGCAGCGACTCCAGCGACCCGTCGTGCCGACCGGCGGCGATCGCGGCCGCCGCGATGCGGTTCCCGAGGGCGGCGGGTGAGTTGCCGCTCCTGCTCGTGAAGTCCGGCGAGTAGCAGAGGGATCGAAGCTCCGTCGTCAGCCGGCTGAACGTCCTGTTCAGATTCGAGCCGAACGAGGCCCGCCAGAGGAGGAGCCGGTAGGCCGCATAGCTGATTGCCGCATCCCGCGCCGTCTCGACGTTCGCTGCGTGAGCCTTCTCCCGGTCGAAGTATCCGCGAGCATTCGGGTCGTAGGCCGCCCACGCGTCCCAGGTCGCGGCGGAAACGTCGAAGAGGTCGCGTGCCTGAACCGGCGAGGCTGCCCCGCTCTCGCGGAGCACGGCCGCGGCCGCCCGATTCCAGGTTTCGGCCGTCGACCGGTCGGGCGCGGCCGCCGTGCAGCCCTGCAGGATGTATCCGGCGGCGGGCAGCGCCGTCTGGACACGCGCTCGGGCACGGCGACGTCGACGATGCGATCCGCCCGAACCCGGCCTAGCGTGCTGACACCGCCCCAGGGATAGCGAACCGTCACGCCGGTTGCGCTCCGCGCCTTGCCGAGCCCGAAGTGCAGCCGCGGGTCCTCGGAGGAGAGATAGCTGCTGCCGGCCTGAACCTCGCGGCTCAGTCGCCTGCCGTCGGGAAGCGTGACGGACACGACCGCGCCGGGTGAGAACCTCGACAGCCGCACGTCGAGCCAGTGGCCGACCGGCCCCGTCGGGCGAAGCAGCACGAGTCTGCCGCCGATCGTGTTGACGGCGACCTCCATCCGCCCGTCGTTGTCGACGTCCGCCGCGGCGAGACCACGCCCGTTCAGCCGGACCTGGTCGGCGCCGAGGTTTCCCGCCGCCGCCCGGAAGTCCGTGCCGTGCCCGGGCACCCGTGCAAGGACTCGCATCGGCTCGGCGTCCTGGGAGAGGCTTCGGACCGGGATCCCACCGGCCGTCAGCACGAGGTCGGGGTTACCCGTGTTCGAGAGATCGACCCACGACACACCCCAGCCGGCGAAGCCGTCGCCGAGTGCCGGATCGAACGACGGGCGCGCGTCTGCAAACGCAGGAGAGCCGTTCCTGCGGATCTGTCTGAAGGCGGCCGACGACTCGTGGCGCGAGTTGGTCACGAAGAGGTCGAGCCCGCTTCGCCCGACGTCCGCCGCGGCGACGCCCATGCCGGCGAACGCATCGTCGACGCCCTCGGCGGCGGCACGTTCCTCGAGACGGAACCCGAGCCCAGCCGGGTCGGCGGCGGCGCCGCCCGGCCACGGGACGTTCTCGTACAGCTGGTTCGGATCCTCGTCGTTCGCGACGTAGAGGTCGGGCCGGCCGTCTCCGTTGTAGTCGGTGAACAGCGCGCCGAGCCCATGGCGCGGCTGTGCCGGCTCGAGCCCGGCCTCGGCGCCGACCTCGCGGAACCGCGCGTGGCCGTTCGCGTCGTTGCCCTCGTTGAGATACAGCAGGTCCCTGACGCCGGCGAGATTGGTGGGGAAGCCGGCCAGCGAGTTCGGAACCGGGTCGTTCGGATCCGCATACCCGGCAATGAACACGTCGGGCCTGCCGTCGCCGTTGACGTCGGCGACGGCAGCGCCGGTGTACCACCCGGAAGCGGTCATGCCCGGCCGCCGCGGCCCCCTCGGTGAACGTGCCGTCGCCGTTGTTCCAGAGCAGGTCGATGCCGGTTGTCGTCGTCACCACGAGGTCGGTGCGGCCGTCGCCGTTGAGGTCGGCGGCGACGCAGCCGTCGCCCTGAACCGGCAGATTGGCGTGGGCCTGACGACTCACGTCGGTAAATCGGCCGTGCTCGTTCGCGAACAACGCCGTCGCGGGCAGCCCGCCGCGCGCCTCCCACTGGCTGGTGTCCGCGCTCGCGTACGAGTTGACGGCGAACAGGTCGACCCAGCCGTCGTCGTTGTAGTCGAGCCAGCAGACGCCGCCGCCCATCATCGCGCGGTAGTCGTTCGACATGCCGAAACGGAACGACCCCTGCCGGAAGTCGAGGCCGACCGCCGATGCGACGTTCGTCAGGTGGTAGCCCTTGACGGTGGGTCCCGTCGGGGCAGCCACGACCGGGACCGTTCCTGCGCCGGTCTTCAGGGCCCAGACGCCGCCGGTCTGGCTCAGGCGGTAGGTCGCGCCGGCGAGCTGCGCGACCGCGACGGGCGGGTCCTGCCCCTGGCCCGGCTCGAGCCACAGTTTCACCCGATCGCTCGACGTCGCGCGCACGCCCGGGCTGGCGAGGAGGTCGTGCGCGATCAGCCGTGCGACGGGCTCGGTCAGCTGTGACTGGACGCCCCGTGACGGGAGGATCTGGACCGGCGGGAGGCTGCCGGTGACGGGCGCGGGGGCGGCGGTGGACCGGGCCGGCGCGTTGACGACGAGGAGGAGGGCCGCGTAGCCGGCGAGCGCGAGGGGCACGGCGAGCGCGAGTACGGGCCGGCGGATGTTGGCGCGCGCGGCGAGCTCGGCGAACGGTTTGACCAGGCAGACGACTGCGAGCGCCGAGAGCAGCGCGACCTTCGTCGCGTACTCGGTCCGAAGCGGCGCGATCAGCAAGCAGGCGAGGAGCCCGATCGAGACGGCGTAGACGACCCGCGCTCGCGGCCCCTTGGGTGCGGTTCGCGGGTCGGTGATCATGAAGAAGAGAAAGACGAGCACCTCCGGCGAGGTGACGAGCACCCACCAGAAGTGGAAGCCCTCGACCGGGCCGAGATGCCAGCGGGCGACCATCTGATGACCCGCCAGGGCGAGGACGCCGATCCCGACCGCGAACGTCGCCCAGAACGACAGTGCCACCCGCAGGAGCGAGAGGCGCGACAGGATCGCGAATCCACCGGCGAGAATGACGGCGAGCGCGACCACGAGCCACGCAGACATCGGGCCCCACCAGAAGTCGAGCGGCTCGGCTTTGCCTCGGCCCAGGATCAGGAAGCAGAGGACGAGCCCGATGTTCGAGGGGTTGAAGATGTGGGCGCCGCGATACTGGATGACGTACTTGGAGAGCAGCCCGACGGCCGCGGTCGCGGCGAAGATCCACCAGCCGCGCGTCGACCACCAGTCGCCGTGGCGGGTGCCCGGGACACGCAGCACGAACGCGACTCCGTTCCCCGTCAGCATCGCGCTCGCGGGCCACATGAGCACGTGCTGCTTCCGCAGCGCGATCCCGATCTCGAGGACTGCGCAGGTACCGATCGCGATCAGGATCTGGGCGATCGAGACCCGGAAGTGGAAGCCGATCTGCCCGATCACCTGGAGCGAGATGATCGTCGCCGCGAGGTGCAGCCTCGGGTCCCCGAGCTTCGGCAACAGGACGGGGTAGCTGCGGCCGCGGATCGTGAGCGTCGGCGGCCCCGCAGGGGCCGTTGCTGCTTGGGCGCTC
The DNA here is from genome assembly GCA_963708505.1 of uncultured Thermoleophilia bacterium. Lineage (GTDB taxonomy): Bacteria > Actinomycetota > Thermoleophilia > Gaiellales > Gaiellaceae > PALSA-600. The sequence continues at coordinate 191,601 of CAVPST010000003.1, read as the reverse complement.
ATCGAGGCACCAGGGTAGCCGGGTGCTCGCGGCGTTAGACTCGGCCGATGCGGTTGCAGCGCGCCCGCGCAATCGTCGAGGTCGTCGTCAGCGAAGCGACCGCTCCCGTGTCGGTTTTCGTTGCCGACACCCACGGGGAGCTGGTCGCCGCAGCGACGATGGACGGCGCCGCCCCCGACACGCGCCTCAACGCTCAGCGCAAGGCCTACACGGCGGCGCGCAGCGACGCCCGCTCGACCCGCGAGCTGGCCGAGAAGGCGCATGCAGACGCCGTCGAGCGGGCGAGCTTCGACCCGTTCTTCACCTTCTTTCTCGGCGGTGTGGCCGTCTTCGACGGCGAGCAGCGGATCGGGGCGGTCGGGGTGAGCGGCCTCCCCGGCGAGGTCGACGAGCAGCTGGCGCTACGCGCTATCGAACGATCAGAGGGTCGCTGAAGACGTCCAGCTCGTCGCGGCTGCGCGTCGAGAACTCCGAGACGACCGCGCCGCTCGGCCCGGCCTGGAACCAGTGCAGCGTGTCCGGCGGCACCGTGACCTGCTCGCCGGGGTAGAGACGCACCGGCTCCCGGCCCGCGACGTGGATCTCGACGTCGCCGGCGCGGCAGCGAAACGTCTCCTCCTTGCCCGGGTCGCCGCCGACCGGCGGATGGCGGTGCTCGGGGCAGGTCTGCCACGCGAAGAGGACGAGCTCCTTCGCACAGACCCGCTCGGTGTTGACGTAGGTCAGGATCTGCAGGCCGATCTCCTCGAGCCTCCCGAGCCCGAAATCGGCCACCTCGATCGAATCGCGCTCACCGTTCGCGAGCCGGATGCCGACCCGCTCGAGCGCGTCCGCGGCGCGGCTGCGTGCCTCGTCGGCGGTCACAGTGTGATCCGGCTCCCGTTCGTCGCGGACTCGTGCAGCGCCTCGAGCACCCGCGCCTGGCCGAGCGCGTCGTCACGCCCGAGGAGCGGTGTTCCCTCGCCGCGGATCGCGTCGCTCAGGTTCTCGACCTCGAGGCGGTAGGAATCGGCGGGCTCGAGCTCGACCCGCTCGACCTCGCCGTCACGCCGGATCTCGATCCCGGGCTGAAACGCGTGCCATGGATCATCGAGGAAGAGCGAGCCTTCGCTGCCGATCGCCTCGAACTCGTCGCGCCCCAGCAGCGCCGTGCCGCAATCGAAGGTCGCGATCACGTCGCCGGGGAAGCGCAGGATCCCGGCCGTCACCCAGTCCGTGCCCGACGGACCGAACCAGGCCTCGCCGTAGACGTGCTCCGGCTCGCCGCCGAGCAGGCGCGAGCCGCTGACGTTGTAACAGCCGACATCCATCAGCGCGCCGCCTTCGACATCGGTTTGCAGCCGGATGTTCGACTCGTCGTACAGCCCGTAGCTGAACGTCGAGCGGATCAGCCGGAGCTCGCCGATCGCCCCGTCCGCGACGAGCTCGCGCAGCCGGAGAGTCTGGGGGTTGTGCCGGTACATGAACGCCTCCGTCAGGAAGCGATTCGCGCGGTCGGCGGCATCGAATGCCTCAGCCACCTCGTCGGGGTGGCGCGACAGCGGTTTCTCGCACAGGACGTGCTTGCCGGCTTCGAGCGCACGGACCGACCACTCGCAGTGCATCGTGTTGGGCAGCGGGATGTAGACCGCCTCGATGTCGGAGTCCTCGAGCAGTTCCTCGTACGTTCCGTAGGCGCGCTCGATTCCCCATTCCTTCGCGTACTCATCGGCACGCGACTGCTCGCGACTCGCCACGGCGACGAGGTCGGCCTTGGCGGAAGCCTGGACACCCGGAATGAGCTTCCGGTTGATGTCGGCGGTCGAGACGATCCCCCATCTGACAGCGTCGGCCATCTGCGTACTATCGCGCAATGGACGAGATCGGGATCGGCATGCTCGGGTACGCCTTCATGGGGAAGGCACACTCGAACGCGTTCAGGAAAATCGCCTACATCACATGGCCTCCGCCGCTCGTCCCGCGACTCGTCGGGATCGCCGGCCGGAATGCGGAAGCCGTCGGCGAGGCCGCGAGCCGCTACGGCTACGAGTACGCCACGGGGGACTGGCACGAGCTCGTCGCCGACGACCGTATCGGCCTCTTCGACAACGGCGGCCCGAATTCGCTGCACGCCGAGCCGACGATCGCCGCCGCCGAGGCGGGCAAGCACGTGATCTGCGAGAAGCCGCTCGGCCGGGATGCCGACGAGAGCTTCGAGATCTGGCGGCGCGTCGCTGCGACCGGGGTCAAGCACCTGTGCGCGTTCAACTACCGGTTCGTGCCGGCGGTTCGACTGGCGCGCGAGCTGATCGACGCAGGTGAGCTCGGCGAGCTCAGGCACTTCCGTGGGCGCTACCTCCAGGACTGGGGTGACGACCCGAGCCTCGACACGTGGCGTTTCGATGCGAGCGAGGCCGGTTCGGGCGCGCTCGGCGATCTCGGCGCACACGTCGTCGACCTGGCCCGCTTCCTCGCGGGTGAGATCGCGGCCGTCTCCGGCTTCACCAAGACGTTCCTGGCCGGCCGTCAGGTCGATGACGCGATCGAATCGACCGTCGAGTTCGCGAGCGGGGCGGTCGGGACGATCGAGGCGACCCGTTTCGCCCTCGGTCGCCGGAACGCCTTCCAGTGGGAGATCAACGGCTCCAAGGGCTCGCTCGCCTTCGACATGGAGCGGCTGAACGAGCTGCAGGTCTTCCGTGCAGACGGTGACCGCGCCCGTGGCTTCAAGACGGTGCTCGTCTCCGAGACCGACCATCCGTACTGGCAGCACTGGTGGCCGCCCGGACACATCATCGGCTGGGGCGACACCTTCGTGCACGAGCTCCACCACCTGCTCGAGGCGATCGCCTCGGACGGAGAGGTGGCGCCTTACGGCGCGACGTTCGAAGACGGGTATCGCGCGGCCGAAGTCTGCGACGCGATCGTTCGCTCCGGCGAGACCGGCGCACGCGTGGCCGTCTCGTACCGGTCGCTCTAGCCGAGGACGAGCGTGGCTTTCCCCGCGCCGTAGTCGAACGCTTCGCCGAAGCGGTCGAGCGGAACGCGCAAGCCGACAACGGACTCGAGCACGTCCTGCCACCGACGCCGCGCGCGGTCGAGGGCCGCGACGCCCGCGAGCCAGTCCTGCCGCTGAGCGTTGACGCTGCCGAACACGACGCGGTTCTCGAGCACCGCGTCGAGGCCGATGACGCGCCCGTCGAGCTTGACGGTCTGCTCACGGCCGTCGAGGCCGAGCAGGCAGGCGACGCCGCTGCGGCGGAGGAGCGACAGGCTGTCGGCCATCAGCTGGGCATCACCGGCTGCCTCGACGACCAGGTCGAAGGTGCCAAGCTCCGCCACCGGCGTGTTCTTCGTGCACACGTACCTCGCGCCGACGGCACCGACGAGGCTGTTCTCCGGCTCGAGGGACGCCGTCCACACCTCGACGTCGTCGAGTCGCAGCAGGAACGTCGTCAGCAACCCGATCGCGCCGCAGCCGATCACGAGCGCGCGACGAAGCTGCCACGGCTGGCGGCCGCCGATCGCGCTCACATGACGGAGCGCGCGTGCACACACCGACGTCGGCTCCGCGAGCACGCCGAGCCGACCGAGCGCCTGCGGCACCGGAATGAGCTCCGCGGCCGACTCGGCCACGAGCTCGCGCGCGAATCCATGCAGGCGGGTGATTCCACGCTCGCTGTAGTCGCCGGTCAGGCACGAGTCCGGAGAGTCCTCGGCGCAGGCGAGGCAGCGACCGCACGACCGGCGAACCGTGGCCGCGACGAGGTCGCCGCGCGTGAAGCCTTCGCCGTCCCGGTCGACGAGGCCGAGCACCTCGTGGCCGAGCACGAGGGTCGATTCCCCCTGCGGCGCGACCCCGAACAAGCCGTGCGCTATCTCCCGGTCGGTCCCGCAGATGCCGACCTCCAGCACCCGGACCGAGACCTCGCCCGTGCGGGCGCGCGGCGCCGCCACGTCCTCGACGCGGGCGGAGCCGGCGCGGCCGGGCTCGACGACGAGCCCCTGCATCAGGCCGCGGTCAGACCGCCGTCGATCACGAGGATCGAGCCGGTCACGAATGCAGCGCCGTGCAGAGGCGAGATACGCCACGGCGTCGGCGATCTCTTCGGGTGTGCCGAGTCGGCCCATCGGCTGCCGACGCCGCAAGTCGTCGATCGACTCGCCCGACTCCTCGACGAGGCGTCGCACCCACGGGGAGTCGACGGTGCCGGGGCACACGGCGTTGACGCGAATCCCGTCGTTGACGTGGTCGACGGCAAGCGCCCGCGTCAGCGAGACGACGGCTCCTTTCGACGCCGAGTAGGCGGCGCGGTTGCGCAACCCGACGAGCGCCGCGACCGAGGCGACGTTGACGATCGAGCCGCCGCCGCGGGCGAGCATCCCAGGAATCGCATGCTTGCAGCAGAGGAACGTGCCTCGCGCGTTGACGGCGAAGACGTCCTCCCAGACTTCGAGCGGCGTCGACGGCGTGTTGGTCGTCGAGCCGATCCCGGCCGAGTTGACGAGCACGTCGACATCGGTCACCACGGCGCGCACCTGGTCCTCGTCGCGCACATCGAGCTGAACTCCGGTTGCGCCCAGTTCTCCGGCGACGGACATCGCCGAGGAGCCGGAGAGGTCGGCGACGACGATGTCGAGCCCGTCGGCGGCCAGGCGCCGCGCGACAGCGGCTCCGATCCCGGACCCACCACCGGTGACGAGCGCGCGCGTCATGCAGGGCGAGTGTACGTTGGCCAATCGTGCGGCTCGGACTGCTCAGTACCGCGGACATCAACGGCGCGATTCTCGGGGCGCGCTCTGCGGACGCTCCGTTCGAGATCGTGGCGGTCGGCTCGCGGGACGCCGGTCGAGCGGCGTTGTACGCGCGCGAGCACCGGATCGACCGCGCTCACGATTCGTACGACGCACTGCTCGCGGACGACGAGCTCGATGCCGTCTACATCGCGCTCCCCGCAAAGCTCCATTTCGAGTGGACGATGCGCGCCCTGGCCGCGGGCAAGCACGTCCTCGTCGAGAAACCGTTCACGCGCGATCCCGCAGAGGCCGACCTCGCGCTGGCCGAGGCGAAGCGCTGCGCGCTCGTGCTCGCGGAGGGGTACATGTGGCGTCACTCCCGTCGCACGAAGCTGCTCGAGGAACTGCTGCCGCAGGTTGGTGAGATCCAGGCCGTCCACGCGTCCTTCTTCGGGATCCTTCCGCGCGAGGACGACGTCCGGTACGTGCCCGAGCTCGGCGGCGGAGCGCTGCTCGACCTCGGCTGCTACTGCTGCAGCGCTGCGCGTCTCGTGCTCGGCGAGCCCACGCGCGTCTACGGCGAGGCGTGGCTCGGGCGTGGGGGAGTCGACGAGCGGTTCGCGGGACAGCTCCGCTTCGGCGACGTCGTCGCAACGTTCCAGTGCGGCTTCACCGCACACGCGAACCAGCTCGAGGTGACCGGAAGGGACGGCGTGCTGCTCGTACCGCGTGTGTTCTCCGGCGGGCACGGCGGCGTCATCCTGAACGGCGAGGAGCACCGCGCCGAGCACGTCGATCCGTACCGGCTGCAGCTGGACGACTTCGCGGCGGCGATCGCGGGCGGTACCGAGCCGCTCGTCGGCGGCGACGAGCTGAAGGGGCAGGCGCGCGTGCTCGATGCCCTGCTTCGGTCGGCCGCTGCCGGCGCTCCCGTCCCGGTCTAGCGCTTCTTGCCCGGATTGAGCAGGTTCTTCGGATCGAAGGCCTGCTTGAGCCGGATATGCAGGTCGTAGGCCTGCGGGCCGAGCTGATGCTCGAGCTGGCCGCGCTTCAGCCAGCCGATCCCGTGCTCGCCGCTGACCGTGCCGCCGAGCTTCAGCGCGAGCTGGAACAGCTCGTGACACGCCGCGTCGGCGCGGCGCTCCTCGTCGGGATCGTCGGGCGAGAAGAGGAACGTCGAGTGGATGTTCCCGTCTCCTGCGTGCCCGAAGGAAAGCCCAGGGACGTCGTGGCGCCGCGCTATCTCGAGCGTCTCGCGGGCGACGTCGCGCAGCCGGTCGAGCGGCACCGCGACGTCTTCGCTGTACGCGCCGCCGCGTTGCGCGAGGATCGCGAATGCGACACCTCCCCGCCAGCGCCACAGCCCCGCGACTTCCTCGGGGTCCGTCGGAGAATGGACGGCGACCGAGTCATCGCCGAGCGCTTCGCGCAGCTCGCCGGCGACTCGGGTCGCCTCGTCCCGCGAGCCGTCTGCCTCGGTGATCACCATGAACGACCCGCCCTCCGGAATCCCGAACGGGTACGAACCGCCGCTGTAGTCGAGCGTGACGGCGTCGAGATACTCGATCGCGGCCGGGACGACGCCCGACGCGAGCACGCGCTCGATCGCCGACACGCCTGCGTCGGCGTCGCGGTACAGGCCGACCACGGGGAGTTCGAGCTCGGGAGCAGGGACGAGGCGCAGCCAGGCCGCGGTGATCAGACCGAGCGTCCCCTCCGAGCCGATCAGCAGGTTCTTCAGGTCGTAGGACGCGACGTCCTTGCGAAGCGGGCCGCCGATCGTGACGATCTCACCGGGCGGGATCACCGCCTCGATGCCGGTCACCCAGTGGCCGGTGACGCCGTACTTGAAGGCATGCGGGCCGCCCGCGTTGCACGCGATGTTTCCCCCGATCTGCGAGATCTCGGCGGCGCCGGGGTCGGGCGGGAAGCGCAGTCCGCTCTCGCGCGCGAGCCGCTGCACGTCGCCGGTCGTGACGCCGGCTTCGACGTGCATGCGCCAGAGCAGCGGGTCGAACTGGCGGACGCGATTCAGGCGGTCGAAGCCGATCACCACGCCGCCGCTGACCGGGATCGCCCCGCCCGCGAGTCCCGTCCCGCCGCCTCGCGCCGTCAGCGGCGTGTCGTTCTCGTAGCACCACCGCAGCACGGCGGCGACCTCCTCGACGGTGGAAGGGAGCACGACCGCGTCGGCGCTTCCGACGACGCCGCGTCCCATCAGATCGGTCAGGTAGCGCCCCTGTGGCTCGACGATCGACTCGGGTGCGATCACGTCCGCGAGAGACATGGCTCTGAGCGTACCCTGGGGCTGACAGCGACCCACATTCCGAGGAGTCACATGAAGCTCGTTGCACTTGCCGCGATCGTCGCGGCGCTCACCATTCTTCCCTCAGCGTTCGCATCGACCCCGACGCTGAACGGCACGGTCGGCCCTGGCTTCACGATCACGCTGACCCAGGGCGGCAAGAAGGTTTCGAAGCTGAAGGCCGGCAAGTACACCATCAAGGTGGCCGACAAGTCGAACATTCACAACTTCCATCTGAAAGGCCCGGGCGTCAACAAGTCGACCTCCGTCGGCTCGTCGGGCTCGAGCACCTGGACGGTCACGCTGAAGAAGGGCAAGTACACGTTCGTCTGCGACCCCCACGCAACGTTCATGAAGGGCAGCTTCACCGTCTCGTAACGCGAACTGCTGCGTCTGACTCGAGTCTGACTCGAGTCAGACGTGGCCGGGTTCCAGGCAGGCGAAATCCGCTGGGCGGTCGCTTGTCCGAGCGGGCCAGGCCGTCGGTGCGCCGCAATCGCCGATGGGAGCAGGGCTCGTCACACTTTCGCGTCACTCTCGACGCAAAGTCGTGTGTCAGACACGTGTCTGACTCGAGTCAGACGCAGGGGGTACGCGGCCGCGTCAAGCGAGCGGGATCTCGTCGACGCCGTCGCGCGCCACGCGCCACGCGCGCAGCTCGTCCGCCTTGAGGCCGTAGATCACGAACGTGCGGCCCGACCACAGCCCCGCGAGCTCACGGTCGGTGCGCGACGGGATGGGCGCCGTCTCCGGGTGCGAATGGAAAACGGCCAGCTCGTAGCCCTCGTCCTCGAGGAACCACACGGCCGGATCGATCTCGAGCTCGTACCGATACGGCGAGGCCAGGCTGTTCCGGCCGCGCACATAGCGGTCGGCGACGTCGTCTCGAAGGACGAGCAAGCCGCAGCACTCGTTCGGCGCCTCCTCGGCCGCATGCGCCCGGAGGTCGGCGCGGACCTCGGCCGGGATCACCACCAGAGCACGCTCTCGTCGATCTCCCGGCCCTCCCAGAACGACGCAGAGAGATACTTCCAGCCTCCGTCGGCCAGCACTGCCACGACGGTCGCGCCCTCCGGCAGCTCGTCGGCGACACGGCGGGCGACGTGGACGACGGCGCCCGACGACACGCCGGCGAAGAGCCCCTCGCGCTCGAGCAGGGCGCGGGCAGCAGCTGCGGCCTCGGCGTTCGAGACGAGCAGCTTCCGGTCGAGCTTCGAGACGTCGAGCACCGGCGGGACGTAGCCGTCCTCGAGCGAGCGGAGGCCCATCACCGGATCGCCGGGCAGCGGCTCGGCGGCGACGATCTGCACGTCGGGCCACTCCTCCCGCAGCCGCGCGCCCGTCCCCATCAGCGTCCCGCCCGTGCCGAGCCCCGCGACGAGCGCATCGACGTGCGCGAGCTCCCGCACGATCTCCTCGCCCGTGCCTTCGTAGTGGGCGCGCGGGTTCCACTCGTTCGCGTACTGGAAGAGCATCACGTAGCGGTCGTCGCGGGCCGCGATCTCCTGCGCGAGACGTACGGCTCCGTTCGAGCCCTGGTCTCCCGGCGAATCGACGATCGTCGCGCCGTACAGCTCGAGCAGCGCCCGGCGCTCCGCGGTCGCGTTCGACGGCAGCACACAGGTCAGCCGCAGCCCCCTGAGCTTCGCGACGAGCGCGAGCGAGATGCCGGTGTTGCCGCTCGTCGGCTCGAGCAGCTCCTGCCCGGGCTCGAGCTCAGCCGCGTCGACCATCGCAAGGGCGATGCGGTCCTTGATCGACCCGCTCGGGTTCTGACCCTCGAGCTTCGCGTAGATCGTGCGCCCCGGCGGTGAGATCCGGGACAGCTCGACGAGCGGCGTCGAGCCGATCAGGTCGAGCAGCGAGTTAGCAACCACCGGCCATGGCCGGCAGGAGGATGACGGTGCTCGATCTGGCGACCGGCGTGTCAAGGCCGTCGCGCGTCCGCACGTCCTCGCCGTCGACGTAGACGTTCACAAAGGGTTGGAGCGCGCCGCCTCCGTACACACGCGATCCGAGCGCGGGAATTCGTTCGCTCAGATCCTCGAGGAGCTCGCGCACGGTCCCGCCCTCGGCGGTCACCTCACGCGCGCCGCCCGCCTCCGCGCGCAGCACGGGGGGCACCCGTACGACCGTCACCGGGCGCAGAACTCGACGTAGTCGATGTATTCGGTGATGGTCGGATGCTCGCCGCACACGGGGCAGTCGGCGCGGCGCTCGATCCGAACCTCGGTGAACTCGGTCGCCAGGGCGTCGAAGAGCAGCAGGCGTCCGACGAGCGGTTCGCCGATCCCGGCGGCCAGCTTGATCGCCTCGTTGGTCTGGAGCGAGCCCACGATTCCCGGCAGGACGCCCAGCACGCCTCCTTCGGCGCACGAAGGCGCAAGCTCGGGCGGCGGAGGCTCGGGGAAGAGACAGCGATAACACGGGCCCTCGTGAGGCTTGAAGACCGTCACCTGGCCCTCGAAGCGGTAGATCGAGCCGTGCACGACCGGAATCCCGCGCCACACCGACGCGTCGTTGACGAGATAGCGGGTCGGGAAGTTGTCGGCTCCGTCGACGATCAGATCCCAACCGTCGTCGAGGATGCGATCGATGTTCTCGGACGTGAGCCGCTCGCGGTACGTGACGACGTCGACGTCGGGGTTGAGCGCTTCGATCGCCTTCTTCGCGGAGTCCACCTTCGGCGTGCCGAGCGTCTCGAGCGAGTGCGCGATCTGACGCTGCAGGTTCGTCTCGTCGACGATGTCGGCATCGATGATCCCCAGCGTCCCAACGCCCGCGGCGGCCAGATACAGCGACGCAGGCGACCCGAGCCCGCCTGCGCCGATCAGCAGGATCCGCGAGTCGAGCAGCTTCAGCTGGCCTTGCTCGCCGAACTCGGGGATCAGCAGATGGCGGGAGTAGCGGGTCCGCTTCTCCGGCGAGAGCGTGCGCGGCATCGTGATCTCGCCGCCGTTTCGCTTCCAGTCGGTGAAGCCGCCGACGAGCGAATGCGCGTCCACGTAGCCGAGCTCACCGAGCGTCTTGGCGGCGAACACCGACCGGTTGCCGGCGGCGCAGTAGAGGACGACGGGCGTGGCACGGTCGGGAACTGCCCCTTCGATCCGCGATTCGAGATTGCCGCGCGGCACGTGAACGGCGCCGGGAATGTGGCCCTCCGCCCATTCGTCGCCTTCGCGCACGTCGAGCCACACCGCTCCTTCGAGACCCTGCGCACCGCGCGCATCGACCTCCGAAATCTCGGCTCTGGTGGCCTTCAGCAGGTCGCGATATGTCGTCACTACCCTCTAAACGGTAGCCGTACCTCACTTCATTCCCGATACCGTTGGACGGAATGTCGCCCGCCGCTCGTGTGCGCGTGCTCGTCGGCGCGGCGGCCGTGGTTGCGGCGGCCGGGGTGGCTGGAGTCGTGCTCGCGACGCGCCAGGACCCGTCGCAACCGGCGACCAGGTGCAATCCGGCCGCTCCGCTGATCGTGCCCGGAGTGGCGACCAGCCAGGCCCGCGCGGTTCGGGCCGCCTTCGCCCTCCGGGGAAAGCGGGCCGCGCTCGCGCTCGAACCGGTCGCCCAGGCCGCGCCGAAGGATGCGGTCGTCCAGTTCAACTACGGGCTCGTGCTCTTCTGCGCCGGTTACCTCAACGAGGCGAGCCAGGCGTTTCGAGCAGCCAAGTCGGTGGGCCGCGACACGCTCTACGAGATGCGCGCCGACGAGATCCTGCATCCGCAGTACTTCGCGCCGCAAGACGGGCTCTACCCTGTGTTCCAGCAGATCCGGCCGAACCGCCTGCTGGCACAGGGCGTGCTGCTTCAGCGTCAGGGCCGCCAGCACTCCGCAGAGCGCGTCTATCTGAGGGCCGCGCGCCAGCGGCCGAATGACGACGAAGCGCAGGTCGCGGCCGCCGTCGGGCGGTTCGACGAGGACAACCTCGTCGCCTCGTTCTCCCGGCTGGGGCCGCTCGTCAAGCGCTTTCCGCGCAGCCAGAGCGTGCGGTTCCATCTCGGGCTCCTGCTCGCCTGGACGGGGCAGCGCGACGAGGCGGTCAAGCAGTTCACCCTCGCCCGGCAGCTGGGGCCGGGAACGCCGCTGGGGCGGCAATCCGCCACCTTCCTGGACGGCCTCGGCACATCTCCGCCGAAAGGCTTGTCTAAATGAGCCAATCGGACTGTGGCGTCCGTCCGTCCCTGATGCGAGAGTTCCGCATCCTTCACAGGACGGTAGGGGGAGCCGAATGAGCACGGACAACGCGCAGGCGAAGGAAGAGCTCGAGGTTGCCGACGAGGAGCCGGATGACGAGCTCGTCGAGGCAGACGATGACGACGAGGCCGAGGAGGCGCCGCTGCATGCCATCGAGGCGGAGGCCGCCGCGGACTTCTACGCCGCGGTCGAGATCTCAGCCGACGAGGCCGAGCCCGTCGCGGTCGAGTTCTCGGCCGACTCGCTGCAGCTGTTCCTGAAGGACGTGGGCAAGGTGAGCCTGCTCACCGCGGCGCAGGAGGTCGAGCTCGCAAAGCGCATCGAGAGCGGCGACCACCGGGCGAAGCAGGAAATGGTCGAGGCGAACCTGCGGCTCGTCGTCTCGATCGCCAAGCGCTATCGCAATCAGGGCCTGCCCTTCCTCGACCTGATCCAGGAAGGCACCATCGGGCTCGTCCGCGCGGCCGAGAAGTTCGACTGGCGCAAGGGCTACAAGTTCTCGACGTATGCGACGTGGTGGATCCGCCAGGCAGTGGCGCGGGCGCTCGCCGACAAGGCCCGCACGATCCGCATGCCCGTTCACGTCGTCGAGAAGCTCAACAAGATCATGCGCACCGAGCGCAAGCTGCGCGCCGAGCGCGGCCGCGAGCCGACGAACGAAGAGATCGCGATCGACCTCGAGATGAGCGTGGAGGAGGTCGAGGCGATTCGCCGCACGTCGCAGACTCCGGTCTCGCTCGAGAAGCCGGTCGGCGACGAAGAGGAATCGGAGTTCGGCCAGTTCCTCGAGGACGAATCGACGCCTCTCCCGGACGAAGCAGCGGACACGGCCTTCCGTGCGGCCGCACTCACGAGGTGCCTCAGCTCGCTCAGCTACCGCGAGCGGCGTGTCCTCGAGCTTCGGTACGGGCTGAACGGCGAACAACCGCGAACGCTCGACGAGGTCGGGCGGGCGTTCGAGGTGACGCGCGAGCGCATTCGGCAGATCGAGAACCAGGGCCTGAAGAAGCTGCGCGCGCTCGCCGAGAGCCAGAAGCTCAGAGACGTCGCTTAGGTAGGCTCGGCGGCCGATGGCCGGCGACTGGTTCGAGGAGCTCGGCGAGCTCCTCCGCATCCCTTCGATCTCCGCCGACCCGGCGCACGCCGCTGACGTCTTGCGCGCCGGGGAATGGGTGTGCGCGTTCATCCGCGACGCCGGCGGGACGTGCGAGCTCGTCGATTGGAACGGCCAGCCGCTCGCGATCGGCGAGATTCCCGCGTCGACGAATCCCGAGACGGCGCCGACCGTCCTCTGTTACGGCCATTTCGACGTGCAGCCACCGGACCCGCTCGAGCTCTGGGAGTCGGACCCGTTCGAGCCCGAGATCCGCGGCGACTACCTGTATGCCCGCGGCGCGGTCGACGACAAGGGTCAGCTGTACATGCTCCTCGCCGGGGCACGCGAGCTGGCCCAGGCCGGGACGCTGCCGGTCAACGTCAGGTTCTGCTGCGACGGCGAAGAGGAGACGGGCGGCCACTCGATCGTCGAGTTCCTCGCTGCGGACGAGCGCGGTGCCGACGCGGCGGTGATCTTCGACAGCGGCATGATCCGCCGCGACGTTCCCGCGTTCAACCTCTCGAGCCGCGGCGTCGTCTACCTCCACGTCACCCTGCGCACCGGCGAGCGCGACCTTCATTCGGGTGTCTTCGGCGGCGCTGCGCTCAACGCCGCGCACGCGCTGATGTCCACGCTCGGCGCGCTCGTCGCACGGGACGGCACGCTCGTGGATTCGCTGCGCAAGGGGATCACGGCTCCGACACCGGAGGAAGTTGCGGGCTGGGAGCAGCTCCCGACCGGCGCCGACGAGCTCGCCGAGCAGGGCGCGCGCGCGAAGGACGATCGCGCAGCCGAGGACTTCTACTGGCGCACGCTGGCGGAGCCGTCGATCGACGTGAACGGGATCGCCACCGGCTCGCCGCACCTCCAGAAGACCGTCATCCCGGTCGAGGCGGTCGCGAACGTCTCGGTCAGGCTTGCGCCGGGACAGACGGTTGCGGAGGTCGTGCCCGAGGTCGAGCGCATCCTGCGGGAGGCCGCACCGGACAACGCCGACCTCGGCATCGAAGTCTGGTCTTCGGCAGAGCCAGGGCTCGTGCCGCCCGATGCGAAGGCAGTGCAGTTGGGTCTCGACGCGTTCGAGCGTGCGCTCGGCCGCCGCCCGGCCTTGATCCGGATGGGCGGGACGCTGCCGATCGTCCCGGCGTTCGTCGACAAGGGCATTCCGAGCGTGATCACCGGGTTCGGGCTGCCGGACTCGCAGATCCACTCACCGAACGAACGGCTTGTTGCAGAGTACGTGCCGCTCGGGATCCGAGCGGCACGTGAGCTCTACCTTGCGTTCGCGAACTTGCGCTAGTTCTGGTTGAGCGGGTTCCCCGGCTCGTGGTCCCCGACATGGTTCGCGGGCGTCGAGGAGACCTGCGCGAGGCTCGAGCGGAACGGAGCACGAATCCGAACCGTGATGCGGTCGCCGGCCTTCAGCTGCGACGGGTCGATCACCGTCGGAACCTTGCCCTGCCAGAGCAGGAAGATCGTGCCGTCGTCGTAGGTGAAGGTCTGGTCGGCCGACTGGCCGAGCAGCGAGCGAAGTGCACGCCGGTTGCCTGCGGTCACGTGCAGCGCGATGTGTCCGCCGGACTGTGCGCCTGCGACGGTGCCGACGTAGAGCCACAGGGGCAGAGCAGCGTTCGGGCGCTTGACGTGGTCGCCGACAAGGCCCGCCTGGGTGGCCTCGATATCGGAGAGCGACGAGCCGGCGCGGGCGTGCACGTTGAGCTGGACCCAGTCGCCGATCTTCAGGTCGGCGACGCCGCCGACTGCGGGGACGCCTCTCCGCCAGATCAGGATCTCGGTGTGGTCTCCGATCGCAAACGTCTGGTTCTGGCTCTGGCCGAGCATCTTGCGGAGCGCGGGCTTGTTGCCGCCCTCGACCTGCAGCCCGAGCGAATTCAGCGAGATGCCGGTCAGTTCGCCGCGGAACTGGAAGAGCCGGCCGTTGCCGGCGCCGGTCGCGCTCGATGCGACCGCGGCGCACGCGAGTACCGCGAGCGCGACGGTGGTGAGTACACGGTGCTTCATCTCCGAACCTCCTGGGTCAATGCGAAAGAAGGGAACGCACTGACCATCGCTCCACTCCGCCAACGCCTGGTCTTGCGTACGTAAGCCGCACGCAAAACCGCAGCCGGGCGGTTCTCAGTCCCAGGGCGGAGGGTTGTGTACCCAGCGGCCGCCGACCATCGTCGCAACGACCTCCGCATCGAGGTCGTCCCACGGGTCGCGGTCGAGCACCACGAGGTCGGCGTAGTTCCCCGGCGTCAGCTTCCCTCTGCGGCGCTCGGCGCCGGTCAACCAGGCCGGAGCGACGCACGTCGCGTGGAATGCCTGCTCGACGCTGAGCGCCTGTTCGGCACGCCATGCGGGCCGGTCGTCGATCGTCCGCAGGACCCCGGCGCGGATCCCTGCGAGTGGGTCGAGCTCTTCGATCGGTGCGTCGCTCCCATTTGCGAGCACGGCTCCTGACTCGAGGAGCGACCGGAATGCGTACGCGCCGTCGGTCTTCCCCGCCCAGTACTCGTCGGCGAGGTCGCGGTCGGACGGTGCGTGGGAGAACTGCACCGAGCAGGCGACGCCGAGCGCGGCGAAGCGAGGCAGGTCCTCGGGTGACAGCAGCTGCGCATGCTCGATCCGCTGACGCAGCCCTCTGGGCTCCCAGAGCCCGCGCGTCTCCTCGAACGCGTCGAGCGCCTCACGATTCGCGCGGTCGCCGATCGCATGTACGGCCACCGGCCAGCCGGCCTCTGCGCCGCGGCGGACGATCTCGGCGAGTTCGGCGCCGCTCGTGATCTGCACACCGCTGCCGTCGAGCATCCACGCCGTCTGCGACCCGAGCGTCCCGTCCATGAACACCTTCAGATAGCCGAGCTGGAGGTAGGGACTTCCCATCCCCGAGCGCATCCCGATCGCGGTGGCGTCGCCGAGGCGCTCGGCCGGAATCGACTGCCAGACCCGGAGCGTCAGCGAGCCGCGCTCCTCGAGCTGGCGCCAGAGGCGGAGCGCACCGAGCCAGCCGTCCTTGTCGTGCACAGAGGTCACGCCGCGGGAGTTCGCGAGCCTGATCCCCCCGCGCATCGCTTCGAGATACTCGTCGTCCGGCCAGACCATGTAGCGCTCCTTGAAGCGCCACGCCGCTTCCTCGCGGAGCACACCTGTCGGCTCTCCGTCCGCTCCACGCTCGACCACACCGCCGTCGACCTCGAGATCGCCGTCTGCGAGCGCGAGGGCTGCAGTGTTGAGCCAGATCGAGTGATAGTCCTTGGCGATCATCGCGGCCGGGATCTCGCCGCTGACCGCGTCGAGGTCGTGCCTCGTCGGCTCGCGCGAGGGCAGCCAGTCTCCACTGCGCCACCCGTAGCCCCGCAGCCAGCCCCCTTCGGCGGGCGCCGGAGCCGACCGGATCCGGTTGACGGCCGCTGCCAGCGAGCTGCAGCCGTCGAGCTTGACTTCGTGCTGGGCGAGCGCCCACGTCGGGAAGTGGACGTGCGAGTCCGAGAAGCCCGGCACGACGACACGACCGTCCAGGTCGACCACCTCCGGCGAGGCGAGCGCAGTCTCGTGCACGCCGACACCGCCCGCGATCCACTCGCCCGCGATCGCGAGCGCTCGTTGCGTCGGCACCCGGGGCTCCAGCGTGCGGATGAGGCCGTTCTCGAGGATCACACCGGGAATCTACGGCGCGGCAGGCCCGGCAGGCCGCCCATCCTCCCTAGAATCCCGCGATGCCGGTCGAAAGCTCGGGTCGTCGCTGGACGCTGATCGCCGTTTGTGTGACGACGTTCATGCTCCTGGTCGACATCACGATCGTGAACGTCGCCTTGCCGAGCGTGCAGCATTCGCTCGGCGCCAGCCTCACGGGGCTGCAGTGGGTGGTCGACGCCTACGCGCTCACACTCGCCGCGCTGATCCTGACGGCGGGGTCGCTCGCGGATCGATTCGGACGGCGGCTGGTCTTCTGCTTCGGCGTCGCCGTGTTCACCGTGGGCTCGTTCCTCTGCGGTGTGGCGCCGAACATCGCCACGCTCGACGCCGCACGTGCCCTGCAGGGCGTCGGGGGCGCCGCGCTGTTCGCGACGGCTCTGGCGTTGATCGGAGCCGAGTATCAGGGCCCGGAGCGGGGGCGCGCGATCGCCGTCTGGGGGTCGACCGTCGGTCTTGCCGTCGCCATCGGCCCTCTGCTCGGCGGCATCATCACCGACTCCCTCGGTTGGCGCTGGATCTTCTTCGTCAACGTGCCCGTCGGGGCGTTCGCGCTCGTGATCGCACTCCGCAAGCTGCGCGAGTCGCGCGATCCGGAAGCCCGTCGCACCGACTTCGCCGGCGCGGTGTGCTTCTCCGTCGCGCTCTTCCTGATCGTCTTCGGGCTCCTGCGCGGCAACTCGGTCGGATGGTCCGACGCGCAGATCGTCGCCTCGCTCGCCGGAGGCGTCGCATTGCTGGCTGTCTTCGTGCTCGTCGAGCGGCGCCAGGAGCGGCCGATGCTCGACGTCTCCCTCTTCCGCCATCCGTCGTTCGTCGGCGTGCAGGTTGCGACGCTCTGTCTCGGTGCGGGCATGTTCGCCCTCTTCCCGTTCCTCTCGATCTACCTGCAGGACATCGAAGGAAACTCGCCGCTCGGCGCCGGTCTGCGTTTCCTGCCGATCACCGCGTTCATCTTCCTCGTCCCGCTGGTGACGCGGACGGCCGCTGCGAAGATCTCGATGCGGACGCTCCTGGCCGTTAGCCTCGCAGTGAGCGCGCTCGGGGTGCTCCTGATGGAGAACATCTCGGTCGGGTCGGACTGGACGGCACTGCTCCCCGGTTTCATCGTCGCCGGCGTCGGGATCGGGCTTGCAAACCCCACGATCGCAGGCGCCGCCCTTCGCGTCGTCGACCCGGCGCGGACCGGCATGGCCTCGGGCATCAGCAACACCTCCCGTGTCGGCGGCCTTGCGGTCGGCGTCGCGGTGTTCGGAGCGACGCTTCAGCACCGAGCGGGCACGCACCTCGCCGCCGCCGGGTATCACGGCAAGGCGCTCGCAGCCGCCGTCAGCTCGTCGGGGCTCCGTGCGGCCGCCGGACGACCTGCGCTCGCGCCGGTCGCAGACGCAGCCTTCGTCAGCGGGTTCAGACTGGTGATCCTGATCGGGTGTCTCACGCTTGCGGCCGGCGCCATCGCGGCTGCCGTGCTCGTACGCTCACCCTCGGCTGCGCGGTAGCTCCAGGCACCATACGGCCGTGCCGACGCCGGTCGACCAGCGGAAACAGCCGGCCGACCGGGCGGTTGCGACCTTGCCGGAGCAGACGTTCGACGCGATCCTGTTCGTCTCGTTCGGCGGGCCCGAAGGCATGGACGACGTGCTTCCGTTCCTCGAGAACGTGACTCGAGGGCGCGGCGTCCCGCGCGAGCGTCTGCTCGAGGTGGCGCACCACTACGAGCTCTTCGCCGGCGTCAGTCCGCTCAACGAGCAGAACCGCGCGCTGATCGCGGCTCTCGAGCCCGAGCTGCACGCCCGTGGGGTCGACCTGCCGGTATACCTCGGCAACCGCAACTGGCATCCGTTCCTCGCAGACACGATGAGGGAGATGCGCGACGACGGCGTGCGGCGGGCGCTCGCCGTCTTCACATCCGCGTACAGCTCGTACTCGGGCTGCCGCCAGTATCGAGAGGATCTCTTCCGCGCGCAGCAGGAGGTAGGGGACGACGCGCCGGAGGTGCCGCGCCTGCGCATGTTCTTCAACCACCCCGGTTTCATCGCCGCGAACGTCGATCGTGTTCGCGACGCACTCGAGGAGCTCCCGGACGAGCCCCGTCACATCGCCTTCACTGCGCATTCGATCCCCGTTGCGATGGCCAGGAGCTGCGCCTACGAGGCGCAGCTCGAGGAGACGGCGCGGCTCGTCGCCGAGGCGGTCGGCGTCGACGACTGGGCTGTCGTCTATCAGAGCCGAAGCGGCTCACCGCAGGTGCCATGGCTCGGCCCCGACGTCTCGGATCATCTTGCCGAGGTGGCAGCCCGCGGCATCCGGAACGTTGTCGCTGCGCCGACCGGGTTCATCTCGGATCACATCGAGGTGCTGTACGACCTCGACGTCGAAGCGCACGCCGCCGCCGACGCGCTCGGGCTCGCGTTCGCGCGTGCCAAGACGGCTGGCACACACCCCGCCTTCGTCTCGGGGCTCGCCGACCTGATCGTCGAGCGGATGACCCTGGGCGCCGAGCGCCTGGCGCTCGGCCGGCTCGGTCCGAGCCACGACGTGTGCGCGCCGGACTGCTGCCTCCCTGGCAGCGGCCGTCCGAGTCCGTGGGACGCACCGGACTAGAATCGCGGCCGTGAGCGTCCGCGACCCGCTGAGCGACGAGCAGCGCGAGATCCGCGAGCACGTGCGGACGCTGGCACGCGAGCGGATCGCGCCGCGCGCCCACGAGATCGACAAGACCGCGGAGTTTCCGTGGGATGTCGTCGAGCTCTTCCGGGAGAACGACGTGTTCGGCGTCATGTACGACGAGGCGTACGGCGGGATCGGAGAAAGCGCGCTGATGACCCTGGTGACGGTCGAGGAGCTGTCGAAGGTGTGCGCGACGAGCGGCTTGATCATCGCGGTCCAGGAGCTCGGCTCTCTCGGCATCAAGCTCGCGGGGACCGCTGAGCAAAAGCAGCGGTTCCTGCCCAGGCTCGCGAGCGGCGAGTGGCTTGCTGCCTACGCGCTGACCGAGCCCGAGAGCGGCTCCGATTCGGCCGCGATGCGGACGACGGCGCGGCTCGAGGGTGATGCGTATGTGCTCAACGGCGGCAAGCGCTTCATCACGAACGCGGGCGTCGCGACCGTGTACGTCGTGTTCGCGAAGACCGATCCGACGAAAGGGCACTCGGGCATCTCGGCCTTCGTCGTCGAAGCAGAGCCCCGGGGTTCGAGGTCGGCCGCATCGAGCCGAAGATGGGGATCAAGGGCTCGACGACGGGCGAGGTGTTCTTCAACGACTGCACGATTCCGGCGTCGAACCTGCTGGGCGCCGAGGGCGAGGGCTTCAAGATCGCGATGCGCATCCTCGACCGGTCGAGGCCCGGGATCGGCGCGCAGGGGCTCGGCCTCGCACAAGGCGCAACCGACTACGCGGTCGAGTACGCGCGTTCCCGCGAGACGATGGGCCAGCCGATCGCGCAGCACCAGTTGATCGCCGGAATGCTCGCCGACATGGAGACGAAGTGCGAGGCCGCACGCGGCCTCCTCTACAAGGTCGGAGGCATGATCGACGCCGACGAGACCGGCCCCGAGCTGACGAAGCTCTCCGCGATGGCGAAGCTGTATTGCACGGACGTCGCGATGGAGGTCACGACCGATGCGGTTCAGGTGCTCGGCGGCTACGGCTACATCTCCGAGTATCCGGTCGAGCGGATGATGCGCGACGCGAAGATCACGCAGATCTACGAGGGGACGAACCAGATCCAACGCCTCGTGATCGCACGCGAGATGCTGAAGGAGAGCCGCGCGTTCCTGCTGGCCGGCGTCGGCTGACGCGCGCCTCGTACTGACGTGAGCGGGCACGAGGTCAAGCTCTCGAGCGCCGATCGGGTTCTCTACCCGGACGACGGCATCACGAAGGGCGACCTCTTCCGCTACTACGAGCAGGTCGCCGACGTTCTGATCCCGCACCTGCGCGACCGTCCCTTCACGATGAAGCGTTGGCGGGAAGGGCTCCCGGGTGGGGCGTTCTTCCAGAAGCAGGCGCCGAAGGGCATGCCGTCATGGATCCCGACGCGGCAGTTCCGCACCTGGCCGCGCGGGGGCCAGGGCGAGTCGCGGCTCGTCGACTTTCCGCTCGTCAACTCGCGCGACGCCCTGCTCTGGATGGTGCAGATGCACTGCATCGACATGAACGCGTGGTACTCGCGGGTCGACAAGCCCGACCGTCCGGACTTCGTGCTGTTCGATCTCGACCCACCGGAGGAGGCAGGCGCGTTCGCACTCTGTGTTCGCGTCGCGCACTACGTCCGCGCGGCGTTGGGCGACGTCGGCCTGGAGTCCTGGGTCAAGACGAGCGGCTCGGACGGCATCCACGTCGTGGTTCCGATCGTGCGCCGGTCGACCTTCGAGGACACGTATGCGTTCGCCGAGTTGCTCTCGCGCCGACTCGAGGCGGAGCACCCGGGTGAGGTGACGACCGAGTGGCTCAAGAAGAAGCGGTCGGGTGTGCTCGTCGACCACAGACAGAACGGGGCAGGCAAGACGATCGCGTCGGTCTACTCGGTGCGGCCGAAGCCTGGTGCGCCCGTCTCGACGCCGCTTCGGTGGGACGAGTTGACGGAGGATGTTCAGCCGCGCGACTTCTCGATGGCGGTCGCGCTCGAGCGGGTGGCTGCGCACGGCGACCTCTTCGAGCCGGTGCTCCGCGCCAAACAGGCGCTCGGACCGGCGCTGAAGTCACTGAAGTGATCGTCGCCCTCGACTGGGTCGCGGCGTCGAGTATCGCCACGGCTGCCGCAACGCTCGTGCTCGCGCTCGCGACGTTTGCGGCCGTGCGCTCGGCCAACCGGGCCGCGCGCGTCGCCGAGCGGTCGCTGCTCGCGAACCTGAGGCCGCTGCTGATGCCGTCACACCAGGACGATCCTCCGCAGAAGGTCGGCTTCCAGGACGACCGGTGGTTCCAGGTTCCAGGCTCGGGAGCAATCGCGGAGGCGACCGGCGACGCCGTCTACCTGGCGATCGCCGTACGGAATGTCGGCACGGGGATCGCCGTGCTGCACGGCTGGTACGTCCGCACCGACGAGCTCACCGGCATCACGGTTCACGCGCCGCTCGACGACTTCCGGCGTCTGACGCGAGACCTCTACGTCGCGCCGGGCGAGCTGGGGTTCTGGCAAGGCGCGATCCGAGACAGCGCGGATCCGCTGTTCCGGACCGTCGGGGACACGATCGCGGCCCGAGAGCGGTTCGCCGTCGAGGTTCTCTACGGCGACCACGAACTCGGCCAGCGCGCGATCACGCTCTTCCTCGTCACCGCGCTCCAGGACGGGCGCTGGCTGACCTCGGTCGCCAGGCACTGGAACGTCGACCGGCCCGACCCGCGCTGAGCGTCGAACCCCGGTGTCTGACACCGGACATGTCCACGGCAGATCCCAGCGGCAAAGCGGGCGCGCGCTGCTGTTCCAGGCGGTTCGTCACACTTCTGTAACGGTGTCTGACACCGGACTGGGCTCGTCGAGCGCTGCCCTAGCGGAGACAGCTCGCGCGCGATGATCGCCAGGTTGTCCCGCCAGACGTGCTCCGGCAGCGGGGGGAGGACGTCGTCCCAGATCGCGGCGAACGAGCCGACCAGCTGCGGGATGCGTGCGGGGCGCGCCAGGAACCAGACGTGGCAGTGCTCGCTCCCGTCGCCCCAGCGGCAGACGTGCACGTTGCCGACGCCGTCGATCGCAGAGACCGCCCGTTGCACCCGCACGAGTAGCGGCCCGAGCTCCTCCTGGAGCTCCGACGGCAGGTCGGGGAAGTCGTAGTGCGCCCGCGTCTCGAGGATGACGACCGCCGGCAACCCGCTCGGCCCCTCGAGCGGCCGGACGAGCCAGTGCGCGTCCGACCAGAGTGCGCCCGCGTCGCCCAAGGCACAGCGATGGCAGTCGACGCCGCCTGCACCATGGCGCGGGGCATCCGTCGCAACCGGGCCGGCGAGCTCTCGAGGCGCCAGCTCGCCGTCGAACGGCCACGTCTCCCACTCCTCGACCTTCGGCATCCGCAGCGCGCCGTGCGTGCGCTGCCAGAAGGCCTCAGGGCTTTCCGGCACGCAGCTTGGCCTTGTAGGCCCGCTTCGCTGCCTGGTACTGCTCGAGCGCCTCGGGCGAGTCGACGTCACCGAGCATCGCGTGATCCGGTACGAGCGCCTTGGCGGCGGTCACTCCGTAGTGGTTGGCGAGCACGGAGCTGAGAGCCTTGACCTTCATCTCGCCGAACCCGGGCAGCGCGCCGATCCGCTTTTTGAGCGCCGCGGTGTCGGCAGCCTCGCTCCAGATCCGCGAGGCGTCGCCGTCGTACTCCTCCGCGACCACAGCGGCCAGTTCGCGCACGCGTGTCGCCATCGCCGCCGGGAACCGGTGGATCGCCGGCTTCGTGACGAACGCCTCCGTGAGATCGATGCCGGCCAGCTTCTTCGGGTCGAGCGTGCCCAGCCGCTGCTTGAGCACGAGTGGGCCGGCGAAGGCCTTCTGCACCGGCACCTGCTGGTCGATCGCGAAGCCGACGAGCAGCGCGAATGGATCGGTGGCGATCAGCTCGCACGCCTTGGGATCGTCGGTGAACCAGAGAGCGGCGGGCACGAGCGTGATGTTACTCGCCGAGAATCTCCTGCAAGGGAGGCAACTCGGGATGGTGCGAGAGGGAGCGCACGCAGTCGCGCCAGCGCGGCTGCTCGGCTTCGAGCTCGGCCAGCACGCGCTGTCCTTCCGCCACGTCGCCGGCCCGCGCGGCGTCGAGCACCTCGAGCCCCTTGACGTAGGCCTCGGGCAGGCCGGCAGCCGCAGCGACCGGTGCTCCGGGCTCGGCGCGATTCGATGCGCGGTAGGCCTCGGCGCGCTCGAGGAGCCGGCGCAGCTCGACGAGCGAGCCGTCACCCTCCTCGACGCGCAGGTCGATGACGCGCTCCCAGGGCTCGCCTTCGGCGGGCACGACGAGGATTGCCGCTCCGCCTCGGCCGCGCCAGTCGCCGCCCGTCGCCTCGGCCGCGTCGAGCGCAGCCATCAGACGCTGCGCGAGCGTTCCCGGCGTGCCCTCGAACGCGCGGCCCAGCTCGTGCCACGCCTCGGCGGCGAGCATGTTTCCCTGCGCAGCCCATCCATCCCCGGCCGCGTGCCCTGCGCACGGAATGCAGTGCCCGCCGGTGAACTGCGCGGTCCTGCCCTGAGGATCGATCATCCCGACCTGCCGGAAGGCGCGCAGCTCGTCGGGCGCCGTCAGCTCGGCCAGAACGTCAGCAGGGGCACCGCCCGCGGCGAGCAACTCGAGCCCGCGCCAGCCGTAGCGGCGATCGGTGAACGACTGCGTCGCGACGGCGCCGACACCGGGCCACGCCCACGGCACGGCTGCACCGGTGTTGAACGCCTGCGACTGCACGCCGACGCCGAGTTCTCCGGTCGCCGAGTCGCGGCCGACGATCGAGTACGTCACTTGTGGACGCCCATCGCAATCGAGCCGCGATAGCCGCCGGAGACCTTCTTCACCGCCAGCAGCCCGCGCTTGCCGCCGTTGACGAAGATCGAATCCTGGGCGTTCCGCACGTCACGGTTCGGTCGCGCGTTGTACGGCGCCGCGGCGAACACCTTGTCCGTCAGCGAATCGGCGAAGAACAGCTGGCCGGTGTGCACGACCTTCCCGCCGACGTGGACCTTGACGTGGATGTGCACGGTGCGGCCCTGGTACCAGCCCGGGTAGATCGTGACGAAGGTGGCAACGCCGTTCGCAGCGGTCTTCTGGACTCCACGCAGGAACGTGCGGCTCGACGCGCCTGCGCCGAAGCCGGAGTAGTTCCCGGCTGCATCTGCGTGCCAGATCTCGACAGCGGCTCCCTTGATCGGCGCGCAGGTGGCGACGTTCAGCACGCTCAGTGCGAGCGTCAGAGGGGTTCCCGGATGACCGTCGCGGACATCGCGACGCACCTTCTCGCCGGCGATGTAGTACGGCCCTTCGGTGAGCTCGGGTGTGAGCACGCAAGTGACCGCACCCGATTCGACGGCCCGATTGCCGGCGTCTGCCTCTCCGCTGTCGAGCAGCGCTCGGCCGCCGGCCGCGGCGACGACTAGGCCGCCGAGCTTCGCGAGCGTTCCACGTCGTGTGTAGAGGTTCGGTGTCATGTCGCGACCGTAGGCGTTCGACCTGTGTGAAGGCTACGAAATCGGGTAAGCAGGGACCATGCCTGAAAGCCCCGCAGAGATCGTCCACGATCTCGTCGAAGAAGTGAAGAGCCTCGAGCACGAGGCGGCGGAGGGCAGCTCGGCGCGCACTCCGGCGATCGTGGCGGGCGGTGTTGCGCTCTTCGTCGGTGCGATTGTCATCATCGTCCTCGTCGTGGCGTTTCTCGCGTACTACCTGACGAAGTAGCTGCCGGGTACGCTCACCCGATGGGCCCGCTCGACGTTTTCTCGCAGACGACGCGGCGCTGGTTCGAGCAGACATTCGACGCGCCGACGCCGCCCCAGGTGCTCGGCTGGCCGGCGATCGCCTCCGGCGGGCACGTCCTGATCCAGGCACCAACCGGCTCCGGCAAGACGCTGACGGCATTCCTCTACGCGCTCGACCGGCTGAGCCCGACGCCCGGCGAAGGGCTGCGCGTGCTCTACGTCTCGCCGCTCAAGGCGCTCAACTACGACATCGAGCGCAACCTCCGCGGACCGCTTGCCGGGATCGGCTCGAAAGTGCGCGTGGCCGTGCGCACGGGCGACACGCCGCAGCGCGAGCGGCGCGAGTTGCTGAAGGAGCCGCCCGACATCCTCATCACCACCCCGGAGTCGCTCTATCTCATGCTGACGTCGCAGGCACGTGAGACGCTCACCGGGGTCGAGACGCTGATTCTCGACGAGGTGCACGCCGTCGCCGGGACGAAGCGCGGCTCGCATCTCGCGATCAGCGTCGAGCGCCTCGATGCGCTCGTCGAGCGGCCGGTCCAGCGGATCGGCCTTTCGGCGACGCAGCGGCCGCTCGAGGAGATCGGGCGGTTCGTCTCGGGCGGCCGCGAGATCGAGCTCATCGACGCCGGCACCCGCAAGGAGCTCGACCTCGAGGTGATCGTCCCCGTGGAGGACCTGCGCGAGCTCGGGTCGACGGCATCGCTCTCCCAGCCGGTGCTGGCCGACGGCGTGGAGATGGACATCGGCACCGAGCACGGCGCCCGGTCGATCTGGCCGTCGATCTACCCCGAGATCCTCCGGCTCGTCGAGGCGCACCGGTCGACGATCGTGTTCGTCAACAACCGCCGCCTGGCCGAACGGCTCGCGCTGCGCCTGAACGAGCTCGCCGAGCGCGAGCTCGCGCGTGCTCATCACGGCTCGCTCGCGCGAGAACAACGTGTGCTTGTCGAGGAGGATCTGAAGGCCGGCCGTATCCCGTGTCTCGTCGCGACGTCGAGCCTCGAGCTCGGGATCGACATGGGCGCCGTCGATCTCGTCATCCAGGTCGAGTCGCCGAAGTCGGTTGCGCGCGGGCTGCAGCGCATCGGACGCGCAGGTCACGAGCTGGGCGCGGTGTCGAAGGGCCGCATCTTTCCGAAGTTCCGCGCCGACCTGCTCGAGTCGGCCGTCGTCGCGCGCGCGATGCGCAGCGGTGCGATCGAGGAGACGGTGATTCCCCGCAACCCGCTGGACGTGCTCGCTCAGCAGGTCGTCGCGATCGCCGCAGATGCTGAGATTCGCGTCGACGACCTGCACGCGCTCGTCACCCGCGCCTACCCGTTCCGCGACCTGTCGCGCACGCAGCTCGAGAACGTCCTCGACATGCTGGCCGGGCGGTATCCGTCGGACGAGTTCGCCGAGCTGCGGCCGCGGATCGTCTGGGATCGCACCGGCGGTCTCATTCGCGCACGCGACGGCGCCCGCAGGCTCGCGGTCACGAACGCAGGCACGATTCCCGACCGCGGCCTCTTCGGCGTCTTCCTGGTCGACGGCGGCGGCCGGGTCGGTGAGCTCGACGAGGAGATGGTGTACGAGGCACGCGCGGGACAGACGTTCCTGCTCGGCGCGTCGACGTGGCGAATCGAGGAGATCACACGGGACCGCGTGCTCGTCTCTCCGGCCCCGGGCGTGCCAGGAGCCGTGCCGTTCTGGAAGGGCGAGGGCGTCGGCCGGCCGTACGAGCTGGGGCGGAAGATCGGCGAGGCGTCGCGCGAGCTGAGCGCGCTCAGCGAGACCAAGGCTCGCCTTCGGCTTCGCGACGAGTATCACCTCGACGAGCGCGCCGCCAACAACCTGTTGCAGTTCATCCGCGAGCAGCGCGATGCGACCGGCGCCGTCCCGAGCGACCGCACGATCGTCGTGGAGCGGTTCCGAGACGAGATCGGCGACTGGCGGCTCTGCATCCTGACCCCGTTCGGCGGCAGAGTGCACGCGCCGTGGGCGATGGCCATCACCGCGCGGCTCCGGCAAGCGAGCGGTGTGGAAGCGCAGTCGATCTGGTCCGACGACGGCATCGCACTGCATTTCCCCGAATCGGACTCGCCGCCCGCCTTCGACGACCTGCAGATCGACCCGGCGGAGATCGAGGATCTCGTCGTCGCCGAGGTGGGCGAGACGGCGCTCTTCGGCGCGCGGTTCCGCGAGAACGCCGGGAGAGCGCTTCTGATCCCGCGCCGCCGCCCCGGTGAGCGGACGCCGCTCTGGCAGCAGCGACTCAAGGCCCAGTCGCTCCTGCAGGTCGCACGCAAGTACGGCAGCTTCCCGGTGATCCTCGAGACGTACCGCGAATGCCTCCAGGACGTCTTCGATCTGCCTGCGCTGCGCGGATTGCTGCACGCGGTGCAGACGCGCGAGCTCGACATCGTCGAAGTCGAGACGCAGAGCGCGTCTCCGTACTCGGCCTCGCTGCTCTTCGACTACATCGCCACGTACATGTACGAGGACGACACCCCGCCCGCCGAGCGGCGGGCACAGGCGCTGTCGCTCGACCGCGATTTGCTGCGGGAGCTGCTGGGCCAGGAAGAGCTCCGTGACCTGCTCGACGCCGACGCGGTCGAGCAGGTGGAGCGTCAGCTGCAGGGCGACCCGCAGACGTCCGACCAGCTCCACGACCAGCTGCGAATCCGCGGCGACCTGCGCGCCGGAGAGTACGAGCCGGCGCTCGCCGCGCCGCTGCTCGACGAGCGACGCGCCGTCGTCGTGCGAGTCGCCGGTGAAGAGCGGCTAATCGCCGCCGAGGATGCCGGCCGCTATCGAGACGCGCTTGGTGCGATGCCGCCCTCGGGGCTGCCCGACTCCTTCCTCGAGGGTGGGCCGGATTCGCTGCGACAGCTCGTGCTCCGCTTCGCCAAGGGGCGCGGGCCGTTCACGAGCGGGCAGGCCGCAGAGCGATTCGGCCGGGACATCACCGACGTGCTCGTCGAGCTCGAGGCCGCCGATCTGCTCGTCCGCGGCGAGCTTCGGCCCGGCGGGACCGAGCGCGAGTGGTGCGATCCAGATGTCCTGCGCCGCCTGCGGCGCGCCTCCCTGGCCGCACTCCGGCGCGAAGTCGAGCCCGTCGGCGAAGACGCGCTGGCGCGCTTCCTGCCCGGTTGGCACGGGATCGACCGGCGCGCGACGCTCCGCGAAGCGCTCGTCCCGCTCCAGGCGCTCCCGTTGCCGGTTCCGCTGTGGGAGTCCGAGGTGCTGCCACGCCGGGTGCCGGGCTTCCGCCCCGAGCATCTCGATGCGCTGACGGCGAGCGGCGAGGTCGTCTGGGTCGGCGCAGGGCCGGACCGGGTCGCCGTGTACTTCCGCGAGGATGCCGCCGCGCTCGGCCAGGTTCCCGGCGCTCCATCTCCGGAGGGCGGCGATCACGATGCGCTGCGGCGGGCACTTGCCCACGGTGCGCTCTTCTGGGGAGACCTGCTCGAGGAATCGCGCCTTCCCGAAGAGGTTGCGCTCCCCGCGCTCTGGGAGCTCGTGTTCGCCGGCGAGGTGACGAACGATGCTTGGACGCCCCTGCGGGCCGCGCGGCGGTTCGGCGCGCCCGCGGCAGACCGCCGGCCACGGCGTTTCTCGCGGCGCCGCACCCAGGCGGTGTCGTCGACCGCCGGGCGCTGGTCGACCACGGCGCGCCTCTTCTCTGGCCCGCCCGATCGGCGCGCCCTTGCCGAGCTCCTCCTCGAGCGGCAGGGCATCGTCACGCGTGACGGCGTCCGCGCCGAGGGGATCCCGGGCGGCTACGGCGCGGTCTACGGCGAGCTGCGCGCGCTCGAGACGCTCGGTCTCTGCCGGCGCGGATACTTCGTCGAAGGACTCGGTGGCGCGCAGTTCGCGCTCGGCGGAGCGGTCGAGCGGCTCCGGGAAGAGCGCGAACGAGACGAGGACTCCGAGGCTCTGGTCCTGGCCGCCGCCGATCCGGCGCAGCCGTACGGCGCCTCTCTACCGTGGCCGAAACGGGCGGGCGCCCGTGCAGCGCGCGTCAGGGGCGCGTACGTCGTCTCGGTTGCCGGTGAGGCCGTCCTGTATGTCGAACGCGGTGGACGCTCGCTCGTCCCGCTCCGCGACCCCAGCCCCGACTGGCTGCGTCCGGCACTCGCGGCACTTGCTGCGCACGTGCGCGGCGGCCGCGGCCGTCGGCTCGCTGTCGAACGCTTCGACGGCGAGCCGGTCGTCGAGACCGAGGCGTTGGAGCTGCTCGTCGAGGTCGGCTTCCTGGCAGGCCCCCGGCGTGCCGTTCTACGCGCGTAGCCGGCGGACGACGTCCGCCGCGGGCTCCGCGCGGGCCAGGGAGAAGCCGGTGCCCGCCCACAGATTGATGCTCTCCGCATCGCCGGCGGCGCGCGCGGCAGCACGCAGCGGAGCCGTCAGGTGATGAATCTGGGGATACGCGCTCGGCGCGTTCCGATGCTCGCGCATGAAGCGGTTCACGACGCCGCGCGCACGCCGCCCTGTGAAGGCGCGCGTCACATCCGTCTCGCGACCGGCGGCGAGGCTGCGCCTGTACGGATCCGAGGTACCCGCCTCCGGGCAGAGGAGGAACGCCGTGCCCACCTGAACGGCGTCGGCGCCCGAGTCGAGCGCCGCGAGCACACCGGCCCTGTCGGCGAGACCGCCGGCCGCGACGAGCGGCAGACCGACCGCAGCAGCGACGCCGGCGACGAGCTCGTGGAGCGAGACGTCGGCGTCGTCTCGGTCGTCCCAGGTCCCGCGGTGACCACCGGCCTCCGGCCCCTGGACGACGAGGGCGTCGGCACCGGCAGCTGCCGCCGCCCGAGCCTCCTCGACCGACGTCACCGTCAACCACGACTTCGCCCCGGCCGCACGCACGCGAGCAAGGTCGCCCGACGACGGGCAGCCGAAGGTGAACGAGACGACGTCGAGTTCGGCCGCGACCGCGACGTCGAGCTTGGCTGCGAACCCGTCGTCGTCGAAGCGAGGCCGGCCGAGCTCGACCCCGAGGCGGCGCGCTTCCGGCTCGAGCTGCCGTGCGTAGACGCCCAGAGCCTGTTCGTCGACCGGCTCCTCGCGCAGGACGAACAGGTTCAGACCCAGCGGGGCCGACGAGAGAGAGCGAGCACGGGCGATCGAGTCGATGAGCGCCGCGGCGGAGACGTAGGCGCCCGGGAGGAAGCCCAGGCCGCCCGCCTCGGAGACCGCGGCGGCGAGTTCCGGCGTCCCCGGCCCGCCCGCGAGGGGCGCGAGCACGATCCTGGTGTCGGGAAGCATCGAGCACGAAGTCTGCCGTTCGCCTCGCCGCATGCCTGAAGGCGACACTGTTCACCGCGCGGCACTCAGGTTGCAGGCGCTCGTCGGCGACGTCGTCGAGGCCTCGTCGCCCAACCCGCGCGGCCGTGTCAGCCGCGTCGCCGAGCGCGTCGACGGCAAGCGCCTCGAGTCGGTCGCGGCGCACGGGAAGAACCTCGTTCTTCGCTTCGCCGGCAGCATCGTCGTGCGTTCGCACCTCGGGATGTCGGGCCGCTGGGTCGTCCGGCCGCTCGGCGCCGAGGCGAACGGTTCCCCGTGGCTCGTGCTCCGCGGCGAGCGGGCCGAAGCGCTGCTCTGGAACGGTGCCGTCCTCGAGCTTCACCTGCGTGCTCTCGCTGGGCTCGGGCCCGACATCCTCGACCGTCCGCCGCAGCTGGAAGCGATGGTTGTGCGCATCCGGGAAGCCGACGGCAGTCGCTTCCTCGGCGAGACGCTGCTCGATCAGCGTCTTGTCGCCGGAATTGGCAACAAGTGGCTTGCCGAGGCGCTCTGGGCCGCCGAGCTCTCTCCGTGGCGCCGGACAGCGGACGTCAGCGACGACGAATTACGCCGAGCGCTCGCGATCGCCGCAGAGCGGATGAGCGCGTCGGTCGATCTGAACCGCCCGGGTCGGAATCAGGCCTACCGGCGCGTCGGTCGGCCGTGTCCGCGCTGCGGCGCGACGATCAGATCCCACGGCCAGGGCGACGCGAACCGGATGACGTACTGGTGCAGCGGCTGCCAGGTAGGAGGCGGGCCGCCGGCGCGTAACTGAACGCCGTGGGACTGCTCCGCGCTCCGCACCTCTACGAATCGCTGCGCGCATTTTGCCTCGCGGCGTTCGCGGCCGAACGCGGCGCGCAGGTGCCGTTCGCATTCGAGGAGCACGTGACGCGCGACGGGCCGTCACTCTACGAGTACCGGCCGCTCGTGCGCGGTTTCGTCGAGGAGCAGTCGCCGACGCTGCGGCGCCTGCCCGACGCCCGCAACGCAATCGACGATCTCAAACGCGAGCCGGCAGCTGCGATCTTCGCGCGCGCGCACGCCGGTCTGTCCGAGACGGGCGACGACGCGCTCTTCCGCTCGATCCTCCTGCCGATGCTGACCTGGACGGCCGAGCGCTCTGGTGGGTTCGACTGGCACGACGACGCGTTCGACGCCGCATACGCGGACCTCGAGCACACGCTGTACGGCACCGCGCGCACGTACGTCGCGCTGGCGCCGATGGTCGGCCTGCAGGCGGGAAACACTGTCGCGCTCGGCGGCGGCATCACCCTCCGGCCGATCGTCGCAGGCGAGATCTCACAGCTCTGGCCGGAAGCGCAGGGCCTGATGCCGCCCGCCTTCGGTCGCGACTCCGATCGCATGCTGGTGCTCGAACTGGCGCGCGAGCTCGAGGCGGACGAGGTCGATCCGCCCGACGCGGCTGCCGAGCTCGCCGACGCGGTGACCGCTCTGCGGCTCGCCACGGCCGGCGCGATCGCCGCAGGGCCTGTGGTCTTCGAGCGGCTCGACTTCCGGCCGCTCCGGGTCGCGCCGCTGCTGCCGATCGCGGCGACCCAGCCGCACGGCGAAGCTGTCCGGCTCGACCGTGCGCGGGGCGAGCTTGCAGCAAGCCTGCGCGAGCGGCTTCCGCTCGCCGACGACGACCGCGAGCTCGGCGAGGCCCTCGATCGCTGGGAGCTGTCGCTGTTCTCCGAGGAGCCCTTCCGAACCGCGCAGATCCGCGAGGCGCTCGTCTGCCTGTTCGGCGGTGACGGTGGCGCCTGGGGCGCCTCACTGCGCGCCGCAACGCTGCTCGAGGAGAAAGGCGCAGAGCGGATCGAGATCCTGGCGGCCCTGCGCGGCGAGCGGCTCGGCCGCGACGCGCGCGACGCGGTTCGGCGCGCACTCGTCGAGACCCTGCAGCACGGAACGCGCACCGCGCTCATCGAGGCGGTCGACGAGACGCTGGTCGGTCTGCGACCGCGGCCTTCGAGCGTGCTTCGAGTCGCGTGACGAGTTCGGGGCGCGCGGGCAGGAATGCGCAGAACCGGGCAGAAGTGGCGCGTCAGATGGGTCTCGCGCGCCTCCTTCCGCGTCCCAACGTTCGCCCTGCGAGCGTAACGTCGCCTGCCGAGACGCAGGTGATCGTTTTCGCGAACCAGAAGGGCGGCGTCGCGAAGACCACGACGACGCTCAACCTGGGCGTCGCATTCGCCGAGCAGGGCCATCGCGTGCTGTTGATCGACCTCGACCCGCAGGGCAACCTGACGATGTCGCAGGGCCTGAACCCGGACACGATCCAGCAGTCGATGTTCGACGTGCTCGTGCATCGGCTGCCGATCGAGCAGGTGATCGAGCACCGTGAGGTCGATATCGCCGTCTCTTCGATCGACCTGGCAGGCGCCGACATGGCCCTCTCGAGCCAGATCGGCCGTGAGCGTGCGCTCGAGAAGGCCCTGGCGCCGAGCAAGGATCGCTACGACTACATCCTCGTCGACACCCCGCCGTCGCTCGGACTGTTGACGGTGAACGCATTCGTCGCCGCAACCGGAGTCGTCGTCCCGGTGCAGACCGAGTACCTCTCGCTGCGCGGCCTCGTCCAGCTCGAGAACACGCTCTCGATGGTGCGAGAGAACCTCAACCCGCACGCAGAGATCATCGGGATCGTCCCGACGATGTACGACAAGCGGGTGACGCACTCGCGCGAGGCCGACGAGATCCTGCGCGAGAACTTCGGCGATCTCGTCTACAAC
Source organism: uncultured Thermoleophilia bacterium (assembly GCA_963708505.1). Taxonomy (GTDB): domain Bacteria; phylum Actinomycetota; class Thermoleophilia; order Gaiellales; family Gaiellaceae; genus PALSA-600. Next base: position 159,191 of record CAVPST010000003.1, on the reverse strand, counting down.
ACACGGATCCGCAAGACGATCAGGTTCGCAGAAGCGCCCGTGAAGGGCGCGTCGGTGCTTGCCTACGAGCCGAACGGCGAGGCCGCGAACATGTATCGAGACCTTGCGAAGGAGGTGCTCAGTGGCCAGAAATCGCGCCAGCATGCGTGAAGGCCCGCTCGCCGATCTCTTCCGCGCCACGGAGGCGGCGCAGAAGCGGGGCCAGAGCGCGCCGAGTGACGACGACGCCCAGCAGCAACTGCCGACCGAGCCCGCCTCGGTCGAAGACGTTCCCGCCCCGACGCCGATTCGCGCCGTCTCAGAGGCCGTCGAACCGGAGCCCGAGGCGCCGAGCAAGCGTGCGCTTGCGCGCTGGCTCGACCCGCTGCCCGACCAGCCCGCGCGGCTCGAACGCGCCCGCGACAGCACGTCGTACCTCGCCGTTCTGCGGGTCGTAGGGGTCGGCGGAGCCGGCTTGAACGCCGTCGACCGGATGATCGACGCAGGCATCACGCAGGTCGACTTCATCGCGGTCAACACCGACATCCAGCAGCTCCAGATGAGCGACGCGCCGACGAAGATCCACATCGGCAGCGAGCTCACGGAGGGCCTTGGCTCGGGTGCCGACCCGGAGATCGGCCGTCAGGCCGCCGAGGACGCCTACGACGCGATCAAGCGCGTCCTGCGGGGCTCCGACATGGTGTTCGTGACCGCGGGCGAGGGTGGGGGCACCGGCTCCGGCGCGGCGCCCGTCGTGGCGCGCATCGCACGCGAGCTCGGTGCGCTGACTGTCGGCATCGTGACGACCCCGTTCCGCTTCGAGGGATCGCGACGCGCCAAGCAGGCCGAGGTCGGGGTGCAGGCGATCCGCGAAGCCTGCGACACGCTGATCGTGATCCCGAACGACCGGCTGCTCGAGGTGCTCGACAAGTCGACCTCGATGCTCGACGCCTTCCGCATTGCCGACGACGTGCTCCGGCACGGCGTTCAGGGCATCTGCGACCTGATCACGAACCCCGGGCTGATCAACCTCGACTTCGCCGACGTGCGCACGGTGATGAAGGACTCCGGCACGGCCCTCATGGGCATCGGCTACGCGTCCGGCGACAACCGTGCGAAGGAGGCCGCCGAACGCGCGCTCGGCAGTCCGCTCATCGAAGCCGAGATCACGGGCGCACGGGGGATCCTGCTCTCGATCGCGGGCGGAGACGACCTGACGCTGTACGAGGTGAACGAGGCCGCCGAGGCGGTACGGAGTGCCGCCACGGACGACACGAACATCATCTTCGGGGCGACGATCGACGACCGGCTCACCGGCCAGATGTGGATTACGGTCGTCGCGACGGGGATCGGCGGCCGTCAGGCTGCGCGCCGTGGGACGTTCGTCACCGCCGCGTCGGGCTCGAGCGGCGAGGTGCTCGAGCCGCCGTCGTTCCTGCGCGACTAGTGGGACTAGGTCAGGTAGGTCGTCAGCCCGAGCACGGCTGAGCCGAGCGCCGCCGCGGCTCCGACGGCGGCGCCGACCAGTGCCAGGCGTGCCGCCCAGCGACGCACGGCGGCGACGGGCACGGTCAGATAGAGCGCACCGCAGCTTCCGGCGGCCACGCTGACGAGCGTCTCGATGCCCTGAATCGCGAGCCCGGTTGCGAGGGCGTCGGCGGCGGGGATTCCGCGCGTCGCCAGAGCCCCGGCGACTGCGGCCGAGCCGATCCCGATCGCTCCGGGCGTCAGCGGGAAGGCTCCGGCGAGATCGAGGGCGGGCAGGATCAGCAGCGCCGCCAGCGCGGGCTTCGGGACGCCGAGTGCGGCCGCGACAGCTGCCGTGCCGGCGAACCGGGCCACCGTCGTGGCCGCGGACCACCCGATGGTCGCGGCAGCGAGGCGTGGCTGATGCGCGAGCACCCGTCCTGCCGCGAGCAGCTGCATCAGCTTCGGATGGGTCCGCAACCGGCCAGACAGTGCGACGCCGGCCGCAAATGTGCACAACAGAGCAAGTGCGGCGGCCATCGGCCAGGCCGGGACGGCACCGACCGACCAGCCGACCGCAAGCAGCGCGATCAGGACGAGCGACCGCGCCGCCGCGAGTACGGCATAGACGCCGCCCGCGGTCCAGAGCCCGTCGGGTGCGTGGGCTGCCCGGGCGCAGAGGGCGATCTTGACCGCGTCCCCGAGCTTGGCCGGTGCGAACGAGTTGACGAGACAGCCGACTCCGATGCGCGCGCCGGCCTGGCGGCGGCCGATCGGTGCGCCGGCCGCCGCGAGCGCCACCCGCCAGGCGGCGACGCCCGCGCCGAACGCGAGGGTGAACCCGATGATCGCTGCCAGAAGCCACGGACGGCTCGCGCCGCCCAGGGTGTCGAGGGCGACGCCGAGGCGTCGTCCGAGGAGGTTCGGCGTCGCAACCGCGGCCAGGAGCACTGCCAGGGACAGGACGCACGCAGCAACTCTGGTGCGGGAAGGGGTCATGGCGCGGGGTTCTTGTTCACAGTACGACGACCTCCCGTCCAAATAGATGGGAAATCGTGAAGATTCGGAGAACTCGTGCGCGTTTCATCGGTCATTGAGGAGGCAAGCTGAAGGGCGCAGTTGCAGCCGGTCATCGGCTGACGGCCGAAGCTGGATCGCGGATCCTCGAGGAGGGCGGCAACGCCGTCGACGCCTGTGTCGCGGCCGCTTTCGCGGCATGGGTGGCGGAGAGCCCGCTCACGGGACCGGGTGCGGGCGGCTTCGCGCTCGTCCGGCCGGCGGACGGCCGGCCGGCGCGGGTCGCGGACTTCTTCGTGGCCACCCCCGGCCGCGGCCGACCCGCGGCGGCGGGCGCCGAGATGCACGCGGTCGACGTCGGCTTCGGAGGCGACAGCGAGACGACCCAGGTCTTCCGGATCGGCGAGGCGTCGTGTGCCGTTCCGGGCGCCACTGCCGGGCTGGCAGCGGTGCACGCCGCCTACGGCCGCATGCCGTGGCGCGAGGTCATCCGGCCCTCGATCGAGCTCGCTCTGGCGGGCGTGGAGCTGACGCGGCCGCAGGCGCACCTCCATGCGATCCTCGATCTCATCCTCCGCCACGCCCCGGAGGGGCGCCGTCTCTACAGCCGCGCAGACGGGGCGCGCCTGCAGCCGGGCGACACGCTCGTCCTGCCCGATCTCGCTGAGACCCTCGAGCGCATCTCGGCAGACGGCCCTGACGTCGTCTACCGGGGTGACCTGACCGCCTCGATCGTCGAGACGGTCGCCGCCGGCGGCGGCACGCTGACCCGCGAGGATCTCGAGGAGTACGACGTCGAGTGGCGCGAGCCGGTCCGCGTCCCCTATCTGGGTCATGAGGTGGTGTCGAATCCGCCGCCGTCCTCGGGCGGCGTTCTCATCGCTTACGGCCTCGCTCTCCTCGAGCGAATCGGGCACGGTGCGGCCGGCAGTACCGAGGCGGTCGCCTCCCTCGCCGAGGTGATGCGGGAGCAGACGCGCGCCCGTGCCGGCGAGTTCGTCGACACGAGCCTTCTCTCGGACGAATCCCTCGCCGTGGCTGTCGCGCGGATACAGGCGACGCAGGCCGGGCGCGGCTCGAGCCCGGCCCCGCTCCGGGACGACGCACGTCTCCGTGATCGACGGTGAGGGGAACGCCGCCTCGCTGTCGTCGTCGACCGGCTCCGGGTCGGGTGTGATCGTTCCTGGCACCGGTTTTCACCTGAACAACATGCTCGGCGAGTACGACCTCGTTGCGGCCGGCCCGGCCGAGCCGGGACGCAGGTTGACGAGCATGATGGCGCCGACCGTCGTCGTGGGCGAGGGCGGGCCGAGGCTCGTCGTCGGCAGTGCCGGCTCCGTCCGCCTCCGTGGGGCGATCATGCAGGTGATTGCGAACGTCGTCGCACACGGCTTGCCGGTCGCCGAAGCGATCGACCGGCCGCGCGTGCACGTCGAGGAGCCTCACCTGCATTGCGAGGGCGGATTCGACCCGGCGGTCCTCGACCAGCTCGGCGAGCTCGGCTACGACGCCGTCCGCTGGCGCCGGCGCAACCTGTACTTCGGCGGGACGAACGCGGTCGAGGTGTTGGCCGACGGGACGCTCGCCGCGGCCGGGGATGCCCGTCGCGGTGGAGCCGGGATCGTCACCGGCTGACGCGGCCTATTCCTCGAGCGACGTCACTTTGCCGTTCTGGCCCGCACGTTCCCGGAGCTGCCTGTCGGTCCGGATCGCCTCGACGGCCAGCTCGAGCAGCTCGGCCAACCGTTCAGCTCTCGCGGCGGGCGAGGTCGACGCGAGCAGCTCCTGTTTGTCTTCCGGCGCGAAGTCGACGCGGGCCGCCAGCTCGAAATCGAGTACCGGCGAGGCTGCGTCCGGGATGTCGACGTCACTGTCGGCCTCTCCGGCGAGCGACGTGAAGAGCTCGAGCGCGCGCGACAGGTCGGCCAGGCCCTCGTCGTCGTCCTCGACCGGCTCGACGATCGCGGTCGCGTAGGACCGGCCGCTCAGCTGCGACACCACGCGGAACCGTGCGCCTCCCTCGACGACGATGTTCAGTCGGCCATCCTTGAGGCGCTCGACGTCGGCGACGCGGGCGCGTGTCCCGACCTCGCTGAGTGCGTCGTCGTCCGCGAAGACGAGGCCGAAGTCCACCTCGTCGTCGAGGCAGTCCTGGACGAGCTCGAGGTAGCGCGGCTCGAAGATGTGGAGCGGGATGCGCTCGGTCGGAAGGAGGACGACCGGCAACGGGAACAAGCCGAGCTCGGCCACCCGGGCAGCGTACGCGTCGCCGGGCCGTGCACGCGCCGCTTCCCGTCCGGCGGGGCAGGTCGGTGCACAATCGTTGCGAAGGCGTGACGGACACGGCAGAGGATTCGACGTAGGCTCGCGGTGGGGAGGAGGCCGGGTACGCCTTCGTCCAGCCCCCGCGCGCGAAGGCGCAGCTAGGGTCAGGGGAATGACCGGCGGCACGACAGACGCGTTCTTTCGTCCAAGCGTCAACTCGCTGACGCCGTACCAGCCTGGCAAGCCCGTCGAGGACGTGCAGCGCGAGCTCGGGCTCGAGCGCGTCGTCAAGCTGGCCTCGAACGAAGGGCCGTTCGGCCCGTTCGCCGCGGCACGGGCGGCGATCAACGCCGCGACTGCGGAGCTGAACCGCTATCCGGACGGGGGCGCGTACCTGCTGCACCGCGTGCTCGCCGAGCGCCATGGTGTTCAACCCGAGGAGATTGCCGTCGGCGCCGGCGCCGACGGTTGCATCGACATGCTCAGCCAGTCGATCCTCGACGCGGGCGACGAGGTCGTCTGCGGCTGGCCGACCTTCCCGAGCTACGTCATCTACGGCGCGAAGCAGGGCGCGAACGTTCGCACCATTCCGCTCGCCGACCACCGGTACGACCTCGGCGCGCTCCTCGAGGCCGTCACCGATCGCACGAAGCTGGTCTATGTCTGCCACCCGAACAACCCCACCGGCACGATGAGCACGTCCGACGAGCTCGACGACTACTTCGAGCGCGTGCCCGAACACGTGCTGACGGTCGTCGACCAGGCGTACTTCGAGTACATCGACCGCCCCGACTACCACGACGCGGTCGAGCGGTACCTCAAGCCCGGGCGCCGGGTGGTGGTGCTGCGCACGTTCTCGAAGATCTACGGCCTCGCCGGGCTTCGCGTCGGCTACGCCGTTTCTGCGCCCTCGGTCTGCGCCGCGATGGCCAAGGTGCGGCGTCCCTTCGACGTCGCGTTGTCCGCGCAGGTCGCGGCGATTGCCAGTGTCGGCGACGAGGCGGAGCTGTCACGCAGGCGCGCTGCGAATGCAGAGGGGATCGCGCGACTCGAGGCCATCCTCCGCGACGCGGGCATGAGCCCCGTTCCCTCCGTCGGGAACTTCCTCTACGCGGACACCGGAGCCGACGCGGGAGAGCTCTACCAGCGCCTGTTGCATGAAGGCGTCATCGTCCGGCCGCTCGCGGGCTTCGGGTCACCGACCGCCATTCGGGTCACTGTCGGCACCGCCGACGAGCTCGACTTCTTCGCCGCAGCGCTCGGGCGCGTCCTCCAACCCGCCTGATCGCCTAACCTACAGCGGCTTGTCGTCGCCTCTCCGCCGTCAGCTGGGGCTTCTCCACCGTGCCGGGAGCTTCCGGCTGCTCTTCGTGGCGACGCTCGGCTCGGGGGTCGGCACGTGGATGGCGACGATCGCGCTCACCGCCGACGTCACCGCGCGCACGAACTCGCCCTGGTGGGTGAGCGCCCTCTTCATCGTCACGTTCCTGCCCTCGGTGATCGTCGGGCTGGCCGCCGGCCCCCTGATCGACCGGCTGTCGCGGAAGCGCCTTCTGGTCGCCTCGGACCTCGTACGGCTCGGAGTGTTCGCCGCGCTGCCGTTCGTCAACACGCCGCTCGCGATCATCATGCTTGCGGCGGTCGCGGGCATCGCGAACTCGTTCTTCCGGCCCGCCGTACTCGCCGGGCTCCCGAACCTCGTCGACGACCTCGATCTCGCCTACACGACGTCGCTGCTCCAGGCGACCGACTGGGTGGCTGCGACGATCGGCCCGATCCTAGGCGGCGCGCTGACCGCTGCCTCCGGCCCGGACGTCGTGTACTGGATCAACGCGGCGACCTTCGCGTTCTCGGCCCTCCTCGTGCTCCGCATCCCCGCCAGGCTGCTCCAGAGCGAGCAGGCGATCACGCGCGGCCACTGGCGCGACCTCGTGGACGGCCTACACGAGTTTCGGCGCTCGGCTGCCATGTTCACCGCGCTGTTCGCCTTCGGCTTCGCGATGCTGGCGAGCGGCCTGATCAACGTCTCCGAAATCTTCCTGGCCGAGCGGGCGCTGCACCGTGGCGCGTTTGGGTACGGGCTGCTCTGGACGGCGTCCGGGCTCGGGCTCGTGATCGGCAGCGTCACGAGCGGCACCCTGCTCGAGCGTCGCAACGTGATGGCGGTCTATCCACTCGCCTTTCTGCCCTGGGCGGCGGGCATTCTCGGCGCTGCCCTCGCTCCGAGCATCTGGGTCGCTGCGGCAGCGCTGGTCCTCGCCGGGTTCGGCAACGGCCTTGCGTTCCCGATGACGGTCCTCATCGTCCAGCGGTACACGGTCGACCGGCTGCGCGGTCGCGCCTTCACGGTCATCATCAGCGCCCACAACGCGCTGCTCGGGCTGGCGATGGTTGCGGCCGGCGCACTCACCGAGTACATCGGCCCACGCTGGACGTACGGACTCGCCGCGGCACTGCTCGTCACCGGGTCGCTGACGGCGTACGTCCTGACGCGCGGGATCGGCGCACGCGCCGTGCTCGCCCGCCACTCCGCTGCGTAGGATTGCCCGTCGTGGCCGGGCGGCGTGAGTGGACGCGGGAGACGCTTGCCGCCGGCATCCTGGCCGGCGACCACCGAGCCCTGGCCCGGGCGATCACGCTCGTCGAGGACGGCGACCCGCTTGCCTACACCGTCGTCGCCGACGTCTACCCCGAAACCGGCCGAGCCCAGGCCGTGGGGATCACCGGCCCGCCCGGCGTCGGGAAGTCGAGTCTCATCTCGGGGCTCATCCGGCTCACGCGGGCGGAGAGCCGAAGCGTCGGCGTCGTCTCCGTCGACCCGTCGAGCCCCTTCACGCAGGGTGCGCTTCTCGGCGACCGCATCAGGCTCGCGGACCACTTCCTCGACCCGGACGTCTTCATCCGCTCCATGGGCACGCGCGGCCACCTCGGTGGGCTCGCCGAGACAACGCTGCAGACGCTGCTCCTGCTCGACGCCGCCGGCAAGGACGTGGTCTTCCTCGAGACGGTCGGGACGGGGCAGAGCGAGGTCGGTGTGCTCTCGATCGCCGACACGGTCGTGCTCGCGCTGATGCCGGGGTCGGGTGACTCGATTCAGGCGCTGAAGGCCGGGATCATGGAGATCCCCGACGTGATCGCCATCAACAAGATGGATCACCCGATGGCGAAGACGATGCTGAACGAGGTCCGGCAGGTGCTGTCACTCGGCCCGTCGACCGGCTGGCAGCCGCCGATCGTTCTCACCGAAGCGATCCGGGGTGAGGGCCTCGACACCCTGTGGGCCAGGATCGGCGAGCACCAGGCCTGGCTCGTGTCGGAAGGAGAGCTCGAGCGCCGCCGTAGTGCCAACTTGGCACAAGAGGTGTTCCAGGTTGCCTCAGCGCGCGCGCGGCGCCACCTCGAGCTCGCCGTGCGGGACGATCCCGCCCTTCGCCGTCTGCTCGACGACGTCGAAGCCCGCAGGCTCGACCCGCTCACCGCGGTTCGTGAAATCCTCGAGCAGGTGTTTCGGATTGGACCGGCCGGCACTCGCTGACATCGAGGCGGCGCGCGAGCGCATCGCCGGCCATGCCCGCGTCACGCCGGTTCACAGCAGCGAGTCGTTCTCGCGACGTGTCGGACGGAGAGTCTGGCTGAAGGCCGAGAACCTCCAGCGCACCGGCTCGTTCAAGGTGCGCGGCGCCGTCAACAAGCTCTCGACGCTCGAAGACGCGCAGCGTCGGGCCGGCGTCATCGCTGCGAGCGCCGGCAACCACGGCCAGGCCGTCGCGTGGGCGGCCCGGGAGCTCGGCGTGGCCGCGACCGTCTTCATGCCGCAGGACGCGCCCATGGCCAAGGTCGACGCGACCCGGAACTACGGCGCTTCGACGGTCCTGGCGGGCGTCGGCTTCGACGAGGCGCTCGAGCTCGCGACGGCGGAGGCGGCGAAGACGGGCGCGACGTTCGTGCACGCATTCGAGGACACCGCCGTCATGGCCGGCCAGGGAACGATCGGTCTCGAGCTTGCGGCCGAGCTGCCCGAGGTCGAGACCTTCCTGCTGCCGATCGGCGGTGGCGGGCTCGCCGCAGGAATCGCGACCGCGCTGCGGGCGGTGCGTCCGGGCGCGCGGATCGTCGGGGTGCAGGCGGGGAAGAGCGGGCGTGGGACGATCGCCGACGGGATCGCCGTCAAGCATCCGGGCGTGCTCACGATGGCGATCCTCGACGACCTGCTCGACGACCTCGTGCACGTCGAGGACGAGGAGATCTCAGAGGCGATCACGATGCTGCTCGAACGCACGAAGCTCGTCGTCGAAGGCGCAGGCGCCGCGTCGGTCGCCGCGCTGCTGACCGGGAAGGCCGGCGGCAGCGGCGACGTTTGCGCGCTGCTGTCCGGCGGGAACATCGATCCGACGCTCCTCATCTCGGTGATGCGGCACGGCCTGACGGCGGCCGGGCGGTACCTCGTACTCCGAACGCGGATCGCCGACCGGCCGGGAGCTCTCGTCGAGCTGCTCGAGCTGGTCGCCGCCGAGCGGGGCAACGTCGTCTCGGTCGAGCACCACCGCGAAGGAATGGCGATCCACGTGGCCGAGACGGAAGTCGAGCTGACCGTCGTCACGCGCAACGAGGATCACTGCGGCTCGCTGTGCACCGCGCTCGAGCAGCGCGGTTACGTGCTCGATCGCCTGCGCTGAATTACGCTCAACCGATGCAAGAGTGTTCAGCGTGTGGACGCGAAAGCCCGAGCGACGCTCGGTTCTGTGCCAACTGCGGTGCGGCGCTGGCGACGCAGGCGACGGCGAGGGAAGAGCGGAAGGTCGTCAGCGTCGTCTTCGTGGATCTCGTCGGCCACACGGCCCGGTCAGAGGCCGCGGATCCCGAGGACGTTCGGGCCACTTTGGCCCCGTATCACGCGCATACGCGCGAGGTGCTCGAACGGTTCGGCGGAACTGTCGAGAAGTTCATCGGCGACGCCGTCATGGCGGTCTTCGGCGCGCCGATCGCGCACGAGGACGATCCGGAGCGTGCCGTCCGCGCCGCGCTCGCCGTGCGTGACGGGCTGGTGGACGACGGCCTCGAGGTACGCGCTGCGGTCAATACCGGGGAGGCTCTTGTCTCCCTGGGCGCGGGCGTCACGGACGGCGAGGCCCTCGTCGCAGGCGATGTCGTCAACACCGCGGCGCGACTGCAGTCGGCGGCGCCCGTCAACGGCGTGCTCGTCGGTGCCGGAACGCACCGTGCGACCGAGCGTGCAATCGAGTATCGCGAGGTCGCGCCTGTCGCAGCGAAGGGAAAGTCATCGCCCGTCGCCGCCTGGGAGGCCGTCGCTCCGAGGGCGCGGCTGGGCGTCGACGTCGCGCATCACGGTGCGGCAGAACTTGTCGGTCGCGAGCTCGAGCTTCGCGCGCTCAGCGACGCACTCGAACGCGCCCGTGGCGCGAGGGCGATGCAGCTCGTAACGCTCGTCGGCGCGCCGGGGATGGGAAAGAGCCGCCTCGTTTGGGAACTGCTTCGACAGATCGAGGATGAGCCGGAGTTCACACATTGGCGACAGGGCCGCGCGCTCTCGTATGGCGGCGGCGCTTTCGGAGCGATCGCCGAAGCCGTTCGGGCACAGATCGGAATGCTCGAGTCAGACGGGCCGGTCGAGGTTGCGGAGAAGCTTCGTGTCTCCCTCGACGCGCTGCCACTCGCCGCCGACGAGCGTGGTTGGGTCGAGGCCCGCGTCGGGCCGCTCGTCGGGATCGACACCGGAGATCGGGCCTCCCGAGACGAGTCGTTCGTGGCCTGGCGCAAGTTGTTCGAGGCGGTGGCGGACGTCTTCCCGCTCGTGCTCGTCCTGGAAGACCTGCACTGGGCGGACGACGGCACACTCGAGTTCGTCGAGCACCTGCTCGACTGGTCGGCGGACACTCCGCTGCTCGTACTCTGCACGGCGCGTCCGGAGCTGCTCGAGCGCAGGCCGGCCTGGGGAGGGGGCCGGCTGAACTCGAACGCCCTCGCGCTCACTCCGCTCTCCGATGAGGCGACAGCACGGCTCTTCGGGCAGCTGCTCGACCGTCCCCTGCTGGCCGCCGACGTCCAGTCTCGGCTCTTGCAGCAGGCGGGCGGCAACCCGCTGTACGCCGAGGAGTACGCGCGCATAGTCGACCAGGGCGATGCCGCTTCACTGCCCGACACCGTGCAAGGCGTGATCGCGGCGCGCCTCGACGCCCTCGAGATCGACGAGAAGGAGCTGCTCCAGACTGCGTCCGTCCTCGGCAAGGTGTTCTGGAGCGGCGGCATCGCTGCGCTCGGCGCCGGCGAGGCTGTCGACGAGCGACTTCAACGCCTCGTCCGGAAGGAGTTCTTGCGGCGTGAGCGCTCGACATCGATGACGGGCGAGATGGAGTTCGCCTTCCGTCACGCGCTCGTTCGGGACGTCGCGTATTCGCAACTTCCGCGAGCGTCGCGGGCGACTAAACACTGTCTCGCGGCAGCCTGGATCGCATCGGTCGCCGCTCATCGCCCCGATCTCGTCGCCTACCACTACGCAGAGGCACTCGAGCTCCTCCATGCCTACGGCGGCGAGACGGCGGCCGTCGAGGAACGGGCGCGCGTGGCGTTCCGGAGCGCAGGCGACCATGCCCGCTCGCTCGGTGCCCTGGCGGAAGCGCAGCAGCTCTACCGTGCTGCGATCGCGCTCTGGGCCGACGACGCGGACCTGCCGCATCTCTGGATCGCCCTCGCTGAGGTACAGGTCGATGCCAGCCCCAACGAAGCGCGTGAGTCGGCAACCGTGGCGAGAGACGCGTGTGCGGAGCTCGCTGACGCCGCCGGCGTCTCCCACGCCGAGGCCCTGATGGCGTCCGCGTCCTGGGGGCTGGGTGAAGGCTCGGTCGCGCGCGCACATCTCGACGAGGCTGTCGCCGCCGCGAACCGATCCGGGTCACGCAGCGCCCTGGCTCGTGCCAAGGCCCTGCAAGCGCGTCTCCTCATGGTGGCGGGATCGAACGAAGAGGCGATCGCGGTCGGCTTGGAAGCGATTGAGTTGTCGGAGGCGGAGAACCTGCCGGACTCGGTCGTGAACGCCATGGTCGCCGTCGGCAGTGCAGCGGGGAACATCGGAGCAGACGGCTGGGAGGACCGTTTGGTCGCAGCTGCCGACCGGGCGCGCGCGAACAACGACCTCGGGGCCGTCCAGCGGGCGCTCAACAACAGGGCGAACTGCCTACGCGCCCTCTACGGCGTCGGGCGGTCGATGCCCACCTACGACGAGATGGTGGCGCACACTGCTCGGTTCCCGCTCCCGTTCGGAGTGCGCTGGGTCGCCGGCACCGTCACCTCGTTGCACTACCTGCTCGGCCGCTGGGCGGAGGCCCTCGAGCACGCCGATCGTTTCGACTCGGTCGATCCCGATGCTCGGCATTACCTCGAAGCGCAGGTCGCGCTGGTCCGTGGCGCGATCGCCTTCGCACGCGGGGACAGCGTTGCGAGCGAATTGGCATTCGCCGCCGCGCTCTCCCGCGCGCGAGGGGTTGGCGATTTCCAGCTCCACGGGACGACGCTGGCGCACGCCGCCTGGATCCTCGTTCAGGACGGCCGGATCGACGAAGCTCGCGAGCTGGTCGACGAGCTCCTTGGTCTCCCGACCGGCGCGGTGCGCGAGGCAGCCGACTACGGGATTCAGATCGGCTGGCTCGGGGTCGACCTCGAGCCGAAGCTCGTCGCGAACCTCTCCGACCTGATGTTCAACCACAGGATCAACCGGGCGATCTCCGACGGCAGGCTGACAGACGCGATCGAGGGGTTGGACGGAGCGGGGGCGGCGACCGAGGCGTCGTATGTCCGCCTCCGTCTCGCTGAGCGGTCGCTGCAGGCCGGCGACGACCCGGAGCCATGGCTCTCCGATGCGGAGTCGTTTTACCGAGGGGTCGGTGCGCGGCGGTACCTCGGCGAGATCGAGGAGCTGAGGGCTACCCGCCGCAGCGCCTGAACGACACGATGTCGCCGGCGAAGTTGCTGACGCCGCCGACGGCGACCGGGCGGACGTCGAAGCCCTCGCGCTGCAGAAGCGACGCGGCGATCGCGGCTCTCGGGCCGCTCTCGCAGACCGTGACGACGGGCCGGTCTCGCTGCAGCGCGCCGGCGCCGGCCTTGCGCAGGAGCCGGTAGGGGATGTTCGTCGAGCCGGGGAGGTAGCCCTCGTCGCGCTCGGCCGCCTCGCGAACGTCGACGACCTGGACCTCCGGGCTCTCGAGCAGCGCCCGCAGCTCGTCCGGGTCGACCGTGGCGAGTGTCTCGGAGATGTCCGGATGGAGTACGTAGCCCGCGATCTCCAGGATTCCGACCGCCCAGAGCATCCAGGCAGCTTCGCGGGCTTCCTCACGCGATCCCGCGTGGAGGACGACCTGCTCGCCGGAATCGAGCACGAAGCCGGCTTTCGTTCCGAAGGAGCCTCCGTAGACCGGCACGCTGATCGCACCGGGGCGGTGGCCCGCGGCGTGCTCGTGAAACGGCCGCACGTCGAGCACGACTGCGTCGCCGGGATCGTCGAGCTCGCTCGGATCGTCCGGCCGCGCGAGCCACGGGCCTCGGTTCAGCGCAACGACCCGCTCGGTCGTGGGCGGGCGGGGCGCTGACACGGACGCGGAGACGAGCACGAACTCCTGCACGTCGCGGTACTCGAGCGCCGGATTCGAGCTCAGCTCGCGCCCCATCGTCGACGAGCGGTCGGCGCTCATGTTGCCGCCGCAGAGCGAGCCCGCGACGTGGCCGGGAAACACCTCCACGTCGCCCGGGAGCGCGGCCAATCTGGCCAGCGAGTGGAAGAGATCCTCCGCACCCTCGCGCGCCGCAACCGCGAGATCCGGACGCGCCGCGTCGCCGATGAACAGCGAGTCCCCGGTCAGGACGAGCGCGTCGTCGACGAGAAAGGCGCAGTGCTCGGGGCGATGGCCGGGCGTGTGCAGGACCGTGATCGACACCCCGCCGATCCGGAGTTGCTGGCCGTCGACCAACGGCTCGTGCGGGAACTCGGCCTCCGAGAGGGGATGGACGGCAACCGGTGTGCCGTGCTCGAGGGCGAGCCGGCCGTGACCCGAGACATGGTCGGCGTGCGTGTGCGTCTCGAGCACACGCTCGATCCGGACCCCCTCGTCCGAGGCCGTCTCCAGCACGGGCTCGATCTCGAACGGCGGGTCGACGACGACGGCGACTCCGGCCGCAGAGTCACCGACGAGGTAGCTGGCGCAGCCGAGATCCTCGTTCACGAACTGCCGAAAGAGCAGCACGAAGGGTGAGGTTAACTCAGTCCGGCGACGGGCGCAGCCAGACGTAGAGCGCCGTGAACAGCGCTCCCAGCGCGATCAGCCCTGCGATCACCGAGACGATCAGGGCCGCCTTGCCGAGCGATCGTGCCCCGGCGTCCTCGGGGCCGTGTGCCGCCACGTCGAGCCCGACGCGATACGTGATCGACTTCCCGAGACGGTCGCCCACGAGCACGTTGAAGAGGACGGTCTCCGGGTTCTTCGGTGCCGTGCCGCGGATCGAGAACCGCCCGAACTCGCCCTTGGGGATGGAACCGCCCGACCAGGTGACGGCCTGGCCGGTGCGCGACTGGACCCAGCCGGGCTTCGCCTCGGCGTCGTCGAGGTCGAAGTCGGGCGGTATCCCAAGCGTCACGTGATCGACCGGGGACGGGTCGTCCTCGTTCGGGATCGAGAAGACGAGGTCGACGAGCTGTCCGGTCTCCACCGTGGCCGGGTCGATCGAGAGGTGCGCCGAGGCAGGACCTGCAAGCGCGAGTGCGACGACGCTCGCGCTACAGACCCAGATGGCGCGCGATGACCATCCGCTGGACCTCATTCGTTCCCTCTCCGATCTCGAGGATCTTCTGGTCGCGGTACAGGCGGGAGATCGCATACTCGTCCATGAAGCCGTAGCCGCCGTGGATCTGGAGCGACCAGTTCGCGACGCGGTGCGAGAGCTCGCCCGAGAAGAGCTTCGCCATCGCCGCCGTGCGGGCGAAGTCGCGTCCCTGATCCTTCTCCCAGGCGGCCTTCCAGACCAGGATGCGCGCGGCTTCGATCTCCGTCGCCATGTCGACCAGCTTCTCCTGGATCGACTGGAACTGGGCGATCGGCTTGCCGAACTGCTGACGCTCCTGCGCGTAGTCGAAGGCCAGGTCGTACGCACCCTGTGCGAGGCCGACGCCCATCGCTGCGACGGAGATCCGGCCGCCGTCGAGGATCTGGAGGAACTGCCGGAAGCCTTCGCCGCGCGGACCGAGCAGGTTCTCCTCCGGCACGCGCGCGCCCTGGAAGCTGAGCTCACGCGTGTCCGATGCGCGCCAGCCGAGCTTCTGCATGGGTGCCGAGATGACATAGCCCGGCGTGCCGTTCGGGACGATCACGTTCGAGATCTCGCCGTCGCCGGTGACGGCCGTGATCGTGACGCACGACGTGATCTCCGTGCCGGCATTCGTGATGAACATCTTCGAGCCGTCGACGACCCATTCGCCTCCGTCGAGCGTCGCGGTCGTGCGGGTCGCGCCGGCGTCCGATCCCGCGCCAGGCTCGGTAAGCCCGAACGCGGCGAGCTTCCGTCCGGAAGCGAGGTCGGGGAGCCATTGCCGCCGCTGTGCCTCGCTGCCGAAGTAGTAGATCGGCAGCGTGCCGAGCGAGTGGTGCGCGGCGACGGTGATCGCGACCGACGAATCGATGCGCGTGAGCTCCTCGATCGCGATCGCGTAGGAGAGCGTGTCGCTGCCGGCGCCCTCGTACTCCTCGGGAATCGTCATCCCCATCAGGCCAAGTTCGGCGAGCTCCGTGACGAGCTCGTACGGAAAGCGCTTCTCGCGATCGAGCTCTTCGGCGACCGGGGCGATGCGTTCGAGCGCGAACTGCCGGACCGTGTCGCGGACGAGCTCGTGCTCCGGCTGAAGATCGAAGTTCATTGGGTGCGCGATGCTACAGAGGAGGCCGCTCGATCGGCTCGAATCCATGCGAACGTGAGGCATCCACCGACGATCGAGGCGTTGACCGAGGAGATCGGCCGCATCGTCTCAGAGCGGCAGACGCTGCGCTCGGAGGGGGCCGGTGCGGAGGTTCTCGAGGAGAATCGCCGCCGGCTCGCCGCCGCCCAGGGCCGACTGTCGCTCCTGCTGATCGAGCAGTACCTGCCGACGGCGCGACCTGCCTGAGCTACGGTTTCCGGCCGCAGCAGGCCGTGAATCCGAGCAAAGGAGCAACCGGTGGCAGCCAAGGAATTCTTCGACAGCCTCCCGGCGCGCGCCGACGCGTCGAAGCTCGCAGGCATGACGAACTCATACCTGTTCGACATCGAGGGCGAGGGGCAGTGGCGCGTGGTCGTCCAGGACGGCAAGCTCGAGGTCAGCGACGGAGGAGCCGGCGCGGACGCCGACGCGACGATCACGACGTCGTCCGATGTGTTCGCCCAGATCGTCGCCGGCGAGCAGAACCCGACCACCGCGTACATGACGGGAAAGTTGAAGATCAAGGGCGACATGGGCGCGGCCATGAAGCTCCAGAAGCTCTTCTAGTCCCCGAGCGCCTGAGCGATCAGCCGGTCGGTGCGCCCCCAGACGGCGCTCTGGCCGGCCCGCGTCAGGGAGTAGACCGACATGTGGTCTGCCGTGAATCCCGGGCTCGACTTGACGATGCCGCCGTGGATTCGCGACGCGGGGAAACCGAAGTTGAGGAGCCGCTGGTCGAGTTCGAGCGCCCCGGTATTGCCGACACTCGTGTCGCGGTCGCCGACGAGGAGATAGATGTTCGTCGTCTTCGGGATCAGCTTGAAGTTCGTCGCCGGCTCGAACTGCGGGTTGATCTGCCCGGGGTAGAAGGCGATCACGAGGCGCGGCTTGAGGAAGGCCGCTGCCTCGACGGCGAGGCGTCCGCCCCGCGAATGCCCGACGAGCACGAGCGGCACGTGCGGTCGTCCGAGGGTCCCGAGCGCCCGCCGGACGGCGCCGACGATGTTGTCGCGCGCGTTCGCGTCTGGCGGCGGGCTCTCGTAGCGTGGGTAGACGACGTCGTAGCCCTCGCCCGCCAGGTGCGCCTGCCACGGCTCGAGTTGCTCTCCCGAGTCCTGTCCGAGGCCGTGCAGGAGCACGACGACCGCCTTCGGCTTGCCGTGCGAGCGCACGACCCAGTACTGGTTCTTCCCCACGCCTGAGGGCTCGAAGCGCGCCTGCCAGGTGCTCCCGCAGCCGGCCGTGAGGCCGGCGAGCGCGAGCGCGCTAGCCCAGGTCGACCAGCACCGCGCCGCCCGCGACGCGATCACCTTCCCGGACGTGGACTGCCAGCACGACGGCGTCGTACGGGGCGGCCAGCGGCGTCTCCATCTTCATCGCCTCCAGTACGACGAGGGGCTCGCCGGCCTTGACTGTTGAGCCTTCGTGAACGTGGACGCGGATCACGGTCCCGGGCATCGGCGCCGCGACGCTGCTCGGCGCGTCCGGCCGAGCTCCCGGCTCGGCCGCGAGCGCGTCGAGGTCGAGGGCCGGCGCCGGCGGTGGCGGTGGCAGGTTGAGGCGGAATCCGCCCCGCCAGACGTCCTCGGGAAGCGCTCTCGGCGGCGACGAGAGCGGGGGGTAGTCCGTCAGAAAGGCGGTCGTCGTCTCGCCGGCCCGGACGGCGGGGTGGGCGACCAGCCAGCGGAGGAACGGCAGGTTGGTGATCGGCCCGACAACCTCGGTCTCGCCGAGTGCGGCCGCCAGCCGGTCGAACGCCTCGTCTCGGTCCGCGCCGTGGGCGATCAGCTTCGCGATCATCGGGTCGTAGGCGAGCGCGATCTCGTCACCCTCTGCGACGGCGCTCTCGACGCGGACCGAGGAGGGAAAGCGCAGCCGTTCGATGCGGCCCGCCTGTGGGAGGAACGTGCGCGGGTCCTCGGCGTAGAGGCGAACCTCGACTGCGGCGCCGGTCGGCCTGGGCGCAAGCTCGAGCCGCTCGCCGCGCGCGATCCGCAGCTGCCACTGCACGAGGTCGACGCCCGTGACGGCCTCCGTCACCGGATGCTCCACCTGGATGCGGCCGTTCAGCTCGAGGAAGTAGAAGTCGCGCCCCTCGAGAACGAACTCCGCGGTGCCGGCGCCGACGTAGCCGATCGCCTCGGCGAACCGGACCGCCGCGGCGCTCATCGCGTTGCGAAGCTCGGAATCGAGCGCGGTCGACGGCGACTCCTCGAGCACCTTCTGATGGCGCCGCTGGATCGAGCACTCGCGCTCGCCGAGCGCGAGCACGGTGCCGTGGGTGTCGGCGAGGAGCTGGATCTCGACGTGCCGCGGCCGCTCGAGATAGCGCTCGAGGAACACGCGGTCGTCCCCGAAGCCGGCCAGCGCTTCACGGCGGGCGGCCTCGATGGCTGCGGGAAGCTCTTCTCGCGACCGGACGACGCGCATGCCGCGGCCGCCGCCGCCCGCCGCGGCCTTCACGATCAGCGGCGGCTCTTCGGTCTCGGGCACAGTCGGCACGCCCGCTTCCGCGGCGATCCGCTTCGCCTCGACCTTGTCGCCGCCGAGTCGCAGCGCCTCGGGCGGCGGCCCCACCCAGATCAGGCCGGCGTCCTCGACGATCTCTGCGAAGGCTGCGCTCTCGGCGAGGAATCCGTAGCCCGGGTGGATCGTGTCGGCGCCGCTCTCGGCGGCCGCGCGGACGTGCTCGGCGGGATCGAGGTACGAGGCGATGACGATGGTCGTGTCGGCCGACCGCGCGTGCAGCGAGCCCGAGTCGTCGGGCGCCGCGACCGCGACCGTGCGAATGCCGAGCTCGCGGGCGGCGCGGAACACACGCAAGGCGATCTCGCCCCGATTCGCAACGAGCAGCGTCTTCACGGCGGCACGCTACCCGGCAGCCGAGTCGGCCAGAGGCGGGCGAGCGTGAGCGCGCAGACGGCGGAGAGCAGCAGGTAGGGGACCGCATCGGTGGTTGCGTACGCGAGCGCGCCGCCGCCCGCGGCGCCGAGTGCCTGCCCGGGTGCCCACGCGAGGCTGACGAGCGCAGCTGTGTAGCCGTGATCGAGCCCGCGATGCTCGGACAGCTTCGAGAGCAGCGTGATTCCCGGCGTGAACAGCGCCCCGAATGCAACGCCGCTCACGATCACGACAGCCGCGAGCACGAACTTCTGGGCCGGCCACGGCAGGATGGCCGCCGCGAGCGCCGAGCAGCCGAGTGCGGCCAGCAGCGGCCAGATCGGCCCGAAGCGGTCGGCCGCGCGTCCGACGACGAGGTTGTTCGCGCCGTCGAGCGCCGCGGAGCAGAGGAAGACGGCGCCGATCGCGACCGCGCCGAACCCCAGGGTCGACAGCCGCAGCGGGGCGAGCACCGAGAGCGCACCGATGAGCAGAGCGGGAAGCAGGACGAGCCAGCAGGCGGTCCGGATCCGAGGGTCGGATACGGCGCCGAGGAGGACGGCGGGTCCTTGCGGCTCATCGGGCCGTGCGGCCGGGGTCGCGAGCGCCCAGACGGCGAGCCCGAGCGATGCGATCGCGACGGCGCCGAACGTCAAGCCGATTCCGGCCATCGACGCGATGCCTCCGAGAACAGGCCCGAGCAGGTCGCCGAGGATGGCTGCCGCCAGGGCCTGGCCGATCAGCGCACCTCGCATCGCGGCGGGTGTGCCGGCAACGAGCCAGGCGAGCGCGCCTGTCCAGGAGAACGAACCGGCGACACCTTGCAGGAACCGCGCCGCGTCGAGCTGCCAGGCCTGATCGGCGGTGGCGAACAGCGCGATGCAGGCTGCGACCGCGGTCAGCCCGCAGAGCACGGTTGGCTTGACGCCGACGCGGGCGGCGACGATGCCGCTCGGGATCGCCCCGACGAACGTCCCGGCCGGGTAAGCAGCCGCCAGCACGCCGGCGCCGGACTTGTCGAGCCCGAGCGTCTGCGCGTAGTGCGGCAGCAGCGGCGTCAGCGCCGCGAAGAAGAGCGTGTCGACGAACACGACGGAACCGGTCAGGAAGATCAGCTTGCGCACCGCGACAATCTAGGCCGCGGCGCGCTTCGACCCCGGTGTCTGACACCGGGGTTCGCGGTCACACGACCAGGACCAGAGCGGTGTCGCAGGCACCTGTGGACAGTTCGTCACACTCCTGTGTCGGTGTCTGACACCGGACTGGGCCCGAGTGGCCAGGGCGCGGGAGGAGGTGTCCTTGCGGGTTAGTTGCGCGGCTTCGGAGTGCGCTTCTTGGGCGGTGCGGGCTCGGCGCCGTTCGTGCCGGCCGCGGCGATCGCTACTGAATGGTCGCGAAGGCGTTCGTTGAGGAAGGCGGCCTCCGCGGCGTTCTGCTCGGCGCGTTCCAGTGCAGCTGCGAGCTCGAGCTCGAGCTCGGCGACGCGCGCTTCGGCTGCGGCGAGCCTCGCCCACTGCTCTTCGAGCCCGGCGTACCGGACGATGCCGTCGTCCTGCGGCAACTGGCTCTGCGGCGCCGACGGCTCGACGAGCGCGAGGACCGGGGCCTGATCGACAGGTTCCGATTCCGGCCGCGCATTGTTGTCGTGCCGGCGCTCGAGCTCGGCCCGCAGGCCGGTTCCGAAGCCGGTGTCGACGGCGAGCTCGACCCCATACTGCTCCGCGAGCAGCCTGGCGAGTGCGGCACTCGAGACGTATCGCAGCTCGACCAGCTTTTCGCCGAGCTGTCCACCCTTCGCGGCCTGCTCCGCGAGGGCATGCTCCAGGCGCTCCTCGTCGAGGAGTCCTTTCTCGACGAACAGCTGACCGAGAGGGCGCCAGGAGATCTCGGGGGCTTCCATGGCTCCCCTATCGGCAGGAAGTGCCGAATGGTCAAGCCCGCCAGTTCGGCGGCCGTTTGTCCAGGAACGCGTTGAGCCCCTCCTGGCCCTCGGGGCTCGTCCGGTGCTCTGCAATCCGCTCTGCCGTCTCCTCGGCCGTTGCGGGGCGGCGGGCGAGCTCCTTCGCCGCCCGGGCCGCAGCGGGGCCCGCGCTCAAGAGCTCTTGAACGACGCGCGCCACCGCCTCGTCGAGCTCGGAGTCGACCTCGTGGACGAGCCCGATCCGCAGCGCCGTGGCCGCATCGAACCGCTCGCCGGTGACGAAGTAGCGGCGCGCGGCGCTCGGCCCGATCTTCGCGAGTGCGAACGGGGAGATGACCGCCGGCACGATGCCGAGCTTCACCTCGCTGAACGCGAACACAGCGCCGGGCTCGGCGACGGCGATGTCGCAACAGGCGACGAGGCCGCAGCCGCCTCCGAGTGCGTGACCCTGCACGCGGGCGACGACCGGCGCCGGAGACCCGTCGATCGCGTCCAGCATCGCGCGCAGGCGCAGCGCATCCGCCACGTTCTCGTCGTACGTCAGCTCGACCGACGAGCGCATCCACTCGACGTCGGCACCCGCGGAGAACGAGGGCCCTTCACCCGACAGGACGACGACGCGCGCATCGCCGACGTCCGTGAACGCGTCCGTCAGCTCCTCGATCACTGAGGCGTCGAACGCGTTCCGGCGCTCGGGGCGCGCCAGCACGATCCGGAGTACTGGACCGTCGCGCTCGACGCGCACCGCGCTCATTCCTCGAACGCGAGTCCGAGGTGCGCGAGCTCCGGCGCGACCGCCACCGTCGCCTCGAGGTCGAAGACCTCGGCGATGTCCGGGTCCCTGCCGATCAGTTCGCGCGCGCGCGTCGGCAACTCCTGCTCCGCGGCCTCTTGCGACTCCCACACGTAGATCGACCCCCAGCGGTCCGTGACCTCATCCGAGATCCACGACTGGAAGAGCAGACCCGGAACGCGGTCGAACTGCTCCACCGACTCGTCACGGAGGTCCCGGCGCAGCTCTTCGATGTTCGTCAGCGAGTCGGCGACGTTCCACAGCTCGAGCCGGACGATCATCAGAACGGTCCGTGGGCTTCGTAGCTGCCGCGGCGGGCGCCGACCGCGATCATCGTCAGCCCGTCGGGGCCCGCGACCGGTTGCCGCTGTGTCTCGGGATCGAACCGGAACGCCATCGGCGCTCGGATCGGTACATCCTCGCCCTCGATCCGGTAGACACCCGAGCCTCGGATGATGATGTTGACCTCTTCCTGGCCCGAGTCCCGCTCGTCGTGGTCGCGGCCCTCGGTGTTCGGCGGAAGCTCGAACCAATTGACACCGAATGCCTCGACGCCGAGTTGCCGCCGAACGAACCTGACGGCTCCGCCCGGGCCGGCGCCTTCGATCTCCTCGATGTCGACCACCGTGTATCCCACGGCTACATCCTGAAGATCCCGAAGGTCGTCTCGCCGATCGGCGCGTTGAGTGCCGCCGACAGTCCGAGCGCCAGGACTCGTCGTGTGTCGAGCGGATCGATCACGCCGTCGTCCCAGAGTCGTGCGGTCGAAAAGTATGGATTGCCTTCCGCCTCGTACTTCGCGCGCACCTCGTCGGGATCGGCGTCGCCGACCATCGTCAGGACGGTCGCAGCCTGGTCGCCGCCCATCACCGAGATGCGCGCGTTCGGCCACATCCAGAGCTGCCGCGGCGAGTAGGCGCGTCCGCACATGCCGTAGTTGCCGGCGCCGAACGAGCCCCCGGTGATCACAGTGAACTTCGGCACGTCGGCGCACGCGACCGCCATCACGAGTTTCGCGCCGTCACGTGCGATTCCGCCGGCTTCGTATTCCTTCCCGACCATGAAGCCGGTGATGTTCTGCAGGAAGACGAGCGGCACCCGACGCTTGCACGCGAGTTCGATGAAGTGCGCGCCCTTCTGGGAGCTCTCGGCGAAGAGGACCCCGTTGTTGGCGAGGATCCCGACCGGGTAACCCTCGAGGTGCGCCCAGCCGCAGATGAGGGTCTCGCCGTACAGCGCCTTGAACTCGTCGAAGCGGCTGCCGTCGACGATCCGTGCGATCACCTCGCGGGCATCCATGTGCGTGCGGTGATCGTCGGGGATGAGGCCGTACAGGTCGGTGGGATCGACAGCGGGCGGCTCCGGCGTCGCACGTGTCCACGGCAGCGCGGGCTTGCGGCCCTCTGTC
This sequence comes from uncultured Thermoleophilia bacterium, assembly GCA_963708505.1. GTDB lineage: Bacteria > Actinomycetota > Thermoleophilia > Gaiellales > Gaiellaceae > PALSA-600. The sequence continues at coordinate 136,504 of CAVPST010000003.1, read as the reverse complement.
GTCGCGACGATGCGGCGCGCGATCGCAAGAGCGTGGTCGTCGCTCGTCGCGTAGTGGTCCGCGACGCCGGACTGACGCGTGTGGACGTCCGCGCCGCCGAGCTCCTCGGCAGTCACCTCCTGACCGGTCGCGGCTTTCACGAGCGGCGGGCCGCCGATGAAGATCGTCCCCGTTCCGCGCACGATCACCGTCTCGTCACTCATCGCGGGCACGTAGGCGCCGCCCGCGGTGCACGAGCCCATGACGATCGCGATCTGGGGGATCCCAGCGGCCGAGAGGCGTGCCTGGTTGTAGAAGATCCGGCCGAAGTGGTCGCGATCGGGGAAGACCTCGGCCTGAAGGGGAAGGAACGCGCCACCGGAGTCGACCAGATAGAGGCACGGCAGATGGTTCTGCCCGGCGACCTCCTGGGCGCGAAGGTGCTTCTTGACCGTCAGCGGAAAGTAGGTACCGCCCTTCACGGTGGCGTCGTTCGCCACGATCACGCATTCACGGCCCTCGACCACGCCGATGCCGGTCACGATGCCGGCACTTGGCGCCTGGTTGTCGTAGATCGTCCCAGGCGGCAAGGGCATTCAGCTCGAGAAAGGCCGTCCCAGGGTCGACGAGGCGGTCGATCCGCTCCCGCGCGAGCAGCTTGCCGCGCGACCGGTGACGCTCGATCGCCTTCTCCCCGCCGCCGGTCGCGACCTGGGCGGTGCGCTCGCGCAACTCCTCGACGAGCTCCTCCAGCCGCGTCTGCCGGCGGCCGAAGTCGGCAGTTCGCTCTACCCGGCTCTCGATCAGCGCCACCGCCTGAATCTAAAGCAAGACGGTGGCTCTGGACTGGGCGCTCCCGCTGCTCGAACGTCCGAGACAGCGGGGCGGTGGTTTCTGACCAGGGAAGCCGTACACGTTATGGCGGATCAGGCGGGACGCGACAATCCCCTGCCGGAGCTAGGCCGTTCGGCCCACAGCGGTCCTGGGCTCTAGCGCTTCTCGGGCTCGACGATGACCACGCCGCCGGTGGTCGTGTCGTCGTAGGTGAGATGCACGACCTGATACGGGGTCAGCCCGAGATAGATGACCGTGCCCACGTCGGGCTCGTCCTCAGGCCGGTCTCCGAGATCCTGGTAACTCCCCAGGAACTCCCCGGCGTCGGAGATCCGACGCCCGGGCTTGTGCAGATGGACGTTCCAGGTACGTGGGCCGATGCAGCGAATCTACCCAAACGCGGATCGTCCAATCCACGCCCGATCGAGGTTCGGACGTGACCGGGTGCCGGAAATTGGATAGTCTTTTTGGACAGCCGGAGCCTGGGGGGGCTCGCGACGGCTGTACGGGGGAGCTGGCGGCGAATCACGCCCTCGGCGATTCGAAAGGCATTCTTTTCAGAATGCCTTTCTCGCGTCTGGGCCCGGACGCGCACTGCCGATCGCGTCAGCGCTGCAGATCCTTCTCGTGCAGCACCCAACCCTGTACCGGCCGCATGCCGGCGCTTTCGTAGAGGTGGAATGCGCCTGTCTCGCTCCCGGCATCGACCCCGAGTCCGACGCTCTTCTCGCCGCGATCCCAGAACTTCCGGAAGGCGTCGCGGAGCAGCGCGCGGCCAAGGCCTTGCGCGCGCCACGGCCGTCGTGTGAAGACGACCGACACCCAGCCGCCGCCGTAGCGGCCGGCTTCGCAGATCGCGCCTGCGACGACCTCGTCGCCCGCGCGTACGAGGCGCCAGAGCGACCGGTCGAACCGCTCGGTCTCGATGTGCAGCTCGCGCCACCGGGCGAGCTCGCGTGGGCGGAACTCCCAGTGATCGGCGAACGCCTCTTGCTCCGCCGCGTGGAATGCCGGCGCGTCACGGTCCGGGTCGAATTCGTCCGGGAAGAGCCCGGCCGGCCACAGCGGCGGCTCCGGCGCCGCGTCGAGCTCGATCCGCATCTCACGGAACACCCGCACGGGCCGGTAGCCGAGACCTGCGAGCAGGCGATGTCCCGCCTCGTCCGGCTCCGCGACACCGTTCTGGATCCGCCGCGCGCCGCGCGACGCAGCGTCCGCCTCGAGGGAGTTCACCAGCTCGGTTCCGAGTCGGCGACCGTGCCGGTCGGGATGCACGTATCCGTCGATCCGCCACAGTTCGCCGCGGTCTTCGAGCGACCCGAAGGCGACCACCTGCTCGCCGTCGAGCAGGACGATTGCGTCGCGTGCCAGGTCGAGCGCCTCCCATTCCGCCTCGAGGTCGGAAAGCGAATATCCGGTCTCGCCGTACAGCGACTCCTCATACGCAATCACGATCTCGGCGACCGCGGCGGCGTCGCCGGGGACAGGTGGCCTGCGCGGAACGGAGCTCACGCGTTGCGGCAGATCGGCATGCGCCGGGTCGAGCCGCCGCTAGAGATCCGACGGTTCGCGACTGACGAGGAACGACCGGCCCGAGCTGCGCTCGCCGACGAGCATGGGGAACTCGTCCGCAACCTGGCCGGCACAATCGAGACTGCAGAAGACGAGCGTGTCGGACGGGTCGTACTCGAACCCGCCGCCGTCCGGCACATCGTTCTCGCATCCCGGCCGCGCACACTTCATCTCCGAAGCACCCTAGCCTGACGCGAGCCGCGGCAGGTCCGGTCGTTCGTCACAGCCACGTGCGGCGGCGAATGCCGAGCCGTCGTTGCACCGACTTGTCGTACTCGCCGTCCTTCCGTGCTGCCCAGACGAACAGGCCGAGGACGACCACCACGCTGATGACCGCGCCGATCGACGAGATCACGAGCGCCGCGTCCGACACTCAGTTCATGCGACCTTCCGCGACGGCGGCGCAGGCCTGGCACATGCGGAAGCCCTGATTCCAGGGGACGCCGGTCTGGTCCACGCCGCAGAGAGCTGTATCGGGGTCATCGTCGTGAACGAGATGCTCGCATTCCTCGAAATCCACTCCGTGGTCCGACCGGTGCCGGCCGGGCTTGGGTAGGGATGTGTGCGATTCCATCGCTACGGAGGGTAGCTCGCGGGTGTTCCGTCCCAGAGACGCGGACTTGAACCTGCAACGCGAGAAGCGCGATTTCAACCCAGCGCCACTAGCGCCCCGGCTCGCGACCTGTGATGATATCGCCGCTGACGCTTTGAACGGAGCGTCGGTGCTCAACTTCCAAAGGGCCACCCCGCACGGGGTGGCCCTTCCCCTTTCAGGTCGCTTCTCGGGTGGTATGCGACGCTTGATCGCGAATCGCGATATAAGAACGTATTCGGAGCGGGTGCCTGTGATATCAGGCGCCGCTAATCGCGAGTCAAAGGGGAGAAGATGACGCGAGTTTCCGTGCGGCTGCTTCTTGCAGGCGCGCTCTGCGCGGTGTCGGCGATGGTTTTCGGATCGCTGGCTTCTGCGAGCGGATCACAGATCCCGAAGATCGGCACAGGTGTCCCGCAGACGGGGGCCTTCACTCCGTCGTCTGGCGCGCTCGGCGAGGACGAGTTCGCGTTCGACGACGAAGATGGGCCGGACGCCTTCAACGGGACGATCAGCCTCTCGAGCGGCAGCGGTGGCGGCCCGAACGTCACCGGCGCGACGAAGGCGAAGTCGAACCCGACGGTCAACACCAGCTTCGAGGGGCTGAACTTCTACCAGCAGCGCTATGCGCGCGGCGGGAATCAGTTCTCGATCGAGCCGCCCGACCAGGGCCTCTGCGCCGGCAACGGCTTCGAGCTCGAGGCGATCAACGACGTGCTCAACGTCTACAACACGTCGGGCCAGTCGGTCTTGCCGGACAACACCGCGACGAACATCGTCGGCGGGTTCCCGCGCAACGTCAACCACGCAGTCGACCTGAACTCGTTCTACGGGTATCCGCCGGCGGTCAACCGCACGACCGGCGTCCAAGGCCCCGAGTTGACAGACCCGAGCTGCATCTACGACGCGCAGACGCAGCGCTGGTTCGTCATCGTGCTCACGCTCGACCGGAACCCGAACAACACCCTGAACCTCGTCAATCACCTCGATCTAGCCGTCAGCAAGACGTCCGATCCGACGGGCGCCTGGAACATCTACAAGATCGATGTGACGAACGACGGCACCAACACAGGCGGTGTGAACCCGGGGCCGTACCTCGGCGACTACCCGCACATCGGCGCCGACTCGAACGGCATCTACCTCACGACCAACGCCTATCCCTGGTGCTGCAACGGCTTCGCCGGCGCGCAGATCTACGCGTTGTCGAAGGCGCAGCTCGCCGCAGGGGCAGCGAACGTGACGATGCAGCACATCGATACGTCCGGCATGGTCAACGTCCCGAGCGAGGCCGGCTCGACGCAGCCTGGCTTCACGGTCTGGCCGGCCCAGTCGCCCGGCACAGGCTCGTTCAACACGAGCAGCGGCGGCACTGAGTACTTCATGAGCTCGAACGCCGCCGACGAGACGCAGATGCCGATCTCTGGCAATGCGGGAACGCGGACGTCGAAGCAATTGGTGGTGTGGACGATGACCAACACCTCGTCGCTGAACTCGGCGTCGCCGGCAGTCAGCCTGTCGAATCGGGTCCTGCCGGTTGGCCAGTACGGCGTCCCGCCGAAGCAGCAGCAGCCCGGCTCCGGCACCGCGCCTGGCATGAACGCACCGCAGGGCTTCTGCCTGAACGACACGGCGACCGTGACGGTCGCCGGCACCGGCTGCTGGAAGCTGCTCGTCGGCGCAGGTCCGACCGGCGAGGTCGTCTCGCGGCCGGACTCGAACGACACCCGCATGCAGCAGGTGACGTGGGCGAACGGCAAGCTCTGGGGCGCCCTCGACACGACGGTCAACCCCGACCTCGGTCCGGCACGCGCCGGGATCGAGTACTTCGTCGTCAACCCGAACGCGGGGAAGATCGACAATCAGGGCTACCTCGGTGCAGCCGGGCACGACTTGACGTACCCGGCCATCGGCGTCACAGCGTCGGGTCGCGGCGTGATGGCGTTCACCGACACCGGTGACACCACGTTCCCGAGCGCGGCCTACGCGGCAATCGACGCGAAGGCCGGCGTCAGCGCGTGGAACGACGTCGCCGTCGGTGCTGCACCCGACGATGGGTTCACGAGCTACAAGGCGCAGGTCGGCAACCCGCCGCGGACGCGTTGGGGCGACTACGGAGCCGCAGCGGTCGACGGGAACTCGATCTGGATCGCGAGTGAGTACATCGCGAGCACCTGCGACTACACCGCCTGGGGCGGGCCGTTCTTCTTGAACGGCACCGGTGACAACCTCCTTGGCACCTGCGGAGGAGCGAATCACGGGCCTGGCGTCAGGGCGGCGCTTGGCAACTGGTCGACGCGGATCAGCAAGCTGACCCCGTAGCGACCCTGTAAACACGAGGTAAAACGCGAGGGCCGGCCGTGAGGCCGGCCCTCGCTCTGGGAACATCAGGACGTATGAGGATCGCTCTCGCTCTCATCGGTGCGGTGTGCCTGGTCGGAGGCGCCGCTCAGGGCTCGACGATCAAGAGCGGACTGTACGGCGAGGTGACCCGCGGCCCGATCACGCCTGTCTGCATCGCCGAGCAGCCGTGCAGCGCGCCGGTGCCTGGCGCGATGATCGTCTTCTCGCGATCGGGTCGCGAGGTCGCTCACACGCGCACGGCTCCCAACGGGACGTACCGCATGGCGCTGACACCCGGCACGTACAACGTTCGCGTGCTTCGCGCCCGTCCGGTCGACCCGGGGATCGCCCGCGTGCAGCCCGGCCATTTCCGGCACGTCGACTTCTCGATCGACACCGGGATCAGGTAGCCCGCACGCCGTTAGGCATCGCCGCACCATGGCGGAGCTTCGACGCCGCGAACGGCGACAGGGGCGACAGGACTTGAACCTGCAACCCCCGGTTTTGGAGACCGGTGCTCTACCAATTGAGCTACGCCCCTCGGTTGCGCACCGATTGTATCGGCGGTCTGGGAGTACGATCGCGCCGTGCCGATGGTGGCGCTCTTCTCCGCGATCACGGTTGCTTTTGCGTTGATCGCGGCGTGGACGGCCTCCGCCGGCCGCTACCCGCTTGCGCTGGCTGCAGCAGCCCTTTCGGCCTGGATGGGCACGTTGGCCTGGGCTGCACTAAGGAAAACGCGCCTCTAGCGCGTATTGTCACTTCGTGGCCGGGGAGGAGATGCAGGCACTGTGGATCGAGTTCGCCCGAACTCGCGACCAGGGCATCCGTGACCGGCTGATCCTCACCTACGCACCGCTCGTCAAGTATGTCGCCGGACGCCTCGGCTCGGGCCTGCCGGCGCACGTCGACGAGGGCGATCTCGTGTCGTACGGCCTCCTCGGCCTGATCGGCGCGATCGAGCGCTACGACCCGTCGCGCGACATCAAGTTCGAGACCTACGCGATCGCCCGGATCAAGGGCGCGATCATCGACGAGCTCCGCGCGCTCGACTGGGTCCCGCGCTCGGTGCGCTCCCGGGCGCGCGAGATCGAGCGCGCGATCAGTGAGCTCGAGGCCAAGACGGGGATCGCTCCGACGGACGAGCAGATCGCGGCGAAGATCGGCATCTCGGTCGACGAGCTCGAGGAATCGCTGGCCGACATCTCGCGGTCGTCGATCGCCGCCCTCGACGAGCTCTGGTCGGTCTCCGGCGAAGGCGACCAGATCTCGCTGATGGACACGATCGAGGACGAGACCGGCCCGAGGCCGGAGGCCGCACTCGACCAGACCGAGATGCGCGAGGCGCTGGCCGACGCGATCGCGCGGCTGCCCGAGCGTGAGAAGCTCGTCGTCACGCTCTACTACTACGAGGAGCTGACGCTGCGCGAGATCGGCGAGGTGCTCGGCGTGACCGAGTCCCGGATCTCGCAGCTGCACACGAAGGCGATCCTGCGCCTGAAGGCGCGCCTCGCCGGCGCCACCGCTCGGGTTTAGAGAAGCCGCAGGCTGCTCTCAGGCTGTCCTTAGGTCACGGTGGTCTGCTTGGACCATGACGCAGCCATCACGGATCGAGCTGGCGCGGCAACGCCTGAAGATCGCCCGGCGGGCGATCGGGGTCACAGCCGTGGCCGGGTTCGTCGCGTTCGCAGTCGCTGCCCGGGCCTCACACCCGGGCAGCCATGCGGCCTCGAGCCCTTCGACGAGCACGAGTGAGGAATCCTCGGTCACCTCGAGCTCGACCTTCGATTTCGGCCAGGCATCGATCGCGCCGTCGACAGGCGGCGGCGGCGCCGTCCAGAGCGGGGGATCATGACCGCGTTCCGGTCGATGGGCTGTGACGTCTGCGTGTCCGACTCGCGCGCCGAGACCGAGATCCGCGAGCTGTTCGACGCGCGCGACCGCCGCTTCAGCCGGTTCATCGACGACTCCGAGCTGAACGCCGTCAATGCGCGGCCTCTCGGTGTCGCGATCCTCTCCGAGGACTTCGCCGCAATGCTCGAGCTGGCGTTGCGCGTTGCGCGACGCGACCGACGGGCTCGTCACGCCGGCTGTCGGGGCCGCGATCGAGGCCGCGGGCTACGACCGCGACTTCGACCTGCTGCCGCCGGACCGCGAGCACGGGCCGGAGGCGACCGTCACCGACCTCGCTGCGCTCGCGCTTCGCGGCCGCGTGCTCCTACGCACGTCGCCTGTCGTTCTCGACCTGAACGGCGTCGTCAAGGCGAAGACTGTCGACGACGCGCTCGAACTGCAGGGCGCCGGCTGGGTTTGCGCCGGCGGCGACCTCGCCACCGCCGTCCCCGTCGAGGTGGGCTTGCCGGGGGGCGGGAGCATCTTGCTCCGCGAGGGGGGACTCGCGACGAGCAGCGTCGCCGTCCGCGCCTGGGCTCGAGGCGGCGCCCTGCAGCATCACCTCATCGATCCGGCCACCGCCCGTCCCGCGCGCACACCCTGGCGCGACGTGACCGTGGCCGCCCAGCACTGCGTCGCGGCCGACGTTGCCGCGAAGGCCGCCCTCCTTCTCGGCAGAGAGGCGCCCTCGTGGCTCGACCGGCTAGGCCTCCCCGGCCGGTTCGTCGACGGCCGCGGCGCGGTCCAGGTCAACCGGAGCTGGCGCGGGGCCGTGGCCGAGGCCCAGGCGGCGTGAGCCCGACCGTCTGGTACGTCGCGCGGGCCTCGGGCACGGTCGCGTACCTGCTCCTCTCGGCGTCGGTCATCGCCGGCGCCCTCATGTCCGCGCGCACCCGCTTCGTCTGGCCACGCTTCGCGGTCGAGGAGCTGCACCGCTTCCTCACGATCCTCACCGGGATCTTCGTGGTCGTCCACGGCGGCGCGCTGCTCCTCGACCGCGTCGTCCCGATCTCGCTCGCCCAGGCGATCGTCCCGTTTGCGTCGCCCTACCGGCCCTTCGCCGTCGGCCTGGGTACGACCGCGGCGGAGCTGATGGCCGCTGTGGCGCTCACGAACCTGGTTCGGGCGCAGCTCCCCAGGCACATCTGGCGGCGCGCGCACTACCTCACGATCGCGGTCTGGGCGTTCGCGTCGGTCCACGCCGTGCTTGCCGGAAGCGATCGCGGAGACCCGTGGTTCGCCGGCGTTGTCGCGGCCGCGGCATCGGCGGTGCTCCTCGCGTTCGGGGTGCGCGCCCGGGCGGCGATGACGCAGCCCACACCTGCGTAGGATTCGGAGCACCCACACGTCTCAGGAGGACTCGATGCCCATCGAAGCCGGGAAGATTCGCAACGTCGCCGTCGTCGGCCATCGCGGAACGGGCAAGACTTCGCTCACCGAAGCGATGCTGTTCCAGGCCGGCAAGACGAACCGGCTCGGGTCGATCGACGCGGGCAACACGGTCTCCGACTGGGAAGAAGACGAGCAGCGGCGGGCGATGTCGCTCTCGGCATCGCTCACGCACTGCGAATGGCAGGGCCGCAAGATCAACCTGCTCGACACGCCGGGCGACTCGGGGTTCCAGGCCGACACGGTCGCGACCCTCCGCGTCGTCGAAGGCGCACTCGTCGTCGTGTCCGGTGTGATGGGAGTCGAGGTGAACACGGCGCGCGTGTGGGCGCGCGCAGAGGAGCTCGAGCTCTCCCGCGTCGTCTTCGTGAACATGCTCGACCGCGAGCGGGCGGACTTCTACCGCGTCCTCGCGTCCTTGCAGGAACAGCTGTCCGAGCGCTGCGTGGCGATCCAGCTGCCGATCGGGTCGGAGCACGAGATGAACGGCATCGTCGACCTGCTCCACAACTGCGCGTACCTCGACCCGGCAGGCGGTCGCGAGGGCGACCCGGTCGCGGTGCCCGACGAGCTCTCCGCCATCGTCGAGGAGTACCGGACGAAGCTCCTCGACGCGGTCGTCGAGACCGATGAGACGCTGATGGAGCGGTACCTCGGCGGCGAGGAGATCTCGACCGAGGACATCGCCTCCGCCCTCAAGAACGCGGTGACGCGGGACGAGATCTATCCGGTCTCCTGCGGAGTCGCGACGAAGAACCTCGGTACGCATGCGCTCCTCGACCTGATCGTCGAGGGCGTCCCGAGCCCGGCGAAGAAGGGCTCGCCGATCGAGACCGACGCGACCGTCGCAGCCTTCATCTTCAAGACCGTCGCCGACCCGTTCGCAGGCCGGATCTCGTGCTTCCGCGTCTACGCGGGCGAGGTGAAGGCCGACACGACGCTCGTCAACCACCGCGACCACTCCAAGGAGCGTCTCGGCTCGTTGATGGTGATGCAGGGGAAGGATCACGACCGAACCGACGGCTTCGGCCCGGGCGACATCGGCGCGGTCGCGAAGCTGAAGGACGTACAGACGGGCGACGTGCTCGTCGATGCGGAGCACGACCTCGAGCCGCCCGTTCTCGGCTTCCCGGAGCCGGTGATGAGCTTCGCGGTCACCGCGAAGACGAAAGGTGACGAGGACAAGGTCGCGCAGGCACTTCGCCGCCTCGGCGAGGAGGACCCGACGCTTCGGCTGCGCCGCGACCGGCAGACCGGTGAGGAGCTGCTCTCGGGCATGAGCCAGGTGCACGTCGAGGTCGCCGTCGAACGGGCGAAACGGCGTTTCGGCGTCGAGATGGAGCTGCACCAGCCGCGCGTGCCGTACGTCGAGACGATCAAGGCGCAGGCGCGCGCGCACGGCCGGTACAAGAAGCAGACAGGCGGCCGCGGCCAGTTCGGCGACTGCCACATCGTGATCGAGCCGATCGAGGGGAACGTCGGCTACGAGTTCGTCGACAAGATCGTCGGCGGCGTCATCCCGCAGGGCTTCCGTCCTGCAGTCGACAAGGGGATCCAGGAGGCGCTGCAGCACGGCGACCTTGCCGGGGCCCCGGTGCAGGGCGTCCGCGTGACGCTCGTCGACGGCAGTTACCACAACGTCGACTCGTCCGAGATGGCGTTCAAGATCGCGGGCTCGATGGCGTTCCGCAGCGCCTACGAGCAGGCGCAGCCGATCCTGCTCGAGCCGATCATGGAGCTCGAGGTGACGGTCCCCGACGAGGCGGTCGGCGCGATCAACGGCGACCTCAACTCGCGGCGCGGCCGCCTGCACGGCATGGAGCCGAAAGGCGGGCTGACGACGATCAAGGCCGAGGTGCCGATGGCCGAGGTTCTGACCTACAACCAGGCTCTGACATCGCTCACGGGCGGCCGCGGCGACTACCACATGCAGTTCCTCCGCTACGAGGAAGTGCCGACCCACATCGCGCAGAAACTCATCGATGCCGCCAAGAAGGAGCGAGAGGCGGTTCCCGCCTAGTACCTTCGGCTCTGCGATGACGCGGGTCACGCGGGTAACGGTCGATCGGTCGTGTGCGATCTGCGAGCGCACGCTCCTGATGGGGGAGCGGGCGATCCGCTTCTCGCCGAACGGCGGCGTCGACTACGTGGACGTCTGCCCGCTCTGCGCCGATACTGCGATCGAGTACGGCTGGGTTCGCGAGGGCTCGCCGACGTCGCCGACGATGGCGGCGGAGCGGCGGCGTCGCGGCGGCGGCGGCTGGCTGCAGACGTTGCTCGGAACACGGCCACGCGTGGTCGAGGAGACCGTCGCGTCCGAGCCGATCCTGCGCCGGCTCTCGGACGAGGAGCTCGCCATCGTCGAGGCTGCCGATCTCTTCAACGCCTCGCAGTACCGGCGAACCGTCGGCGGGATCTCGAAGTCGCTCGGCGAGCCGCGTGTTTCCGTCGTCACGCTGTCGGGAATCAACGTCGAAGCTGTCGTGACGGTCGCCTGGGACATCAGCTGGTACCAGTACCGCGTCTCGCCGGACTCGGACAACCCGGTCCGGCTGGAGGGTCGCGGCCACGATCCCGACCAGCTCGAAGGCGCGTTCACGGGTTGGAACGCCAACATGAGCGAAGACGGGCGGGTCGTCCCCGACATCGCCCGCGTCTGATGCGACGGCTCGAGCACCGCTTCCGTCGCGCCTCTGGATTCCGCCGACGGCGTTCGTATAGTGAGACCGTGATCTTTTGCGTCGTTCCCCGCGAGCTGGAGGGCGAGCTGTTCGAGCGGATGGTCGAGTACTACAAGGACAATCCGAACGTGACGGTGATCGTCGACCGCCGCGAAGGCCCGGACCGCCGCGACGTGAAGACCGACGCCGAACAGAGCGAGCGCCGCACGATCCGCGACCGGCGCCGGCCCCGTGCTGCGGGCACGTTCCTCGAGACCGACGCGCCGGACGGCTAGCCCGACCGTCTAGGATCGCCGGCATGGCGACCCTGGCGAAGAGCTTCGAATCGCTCAATCCCTCGACGGGTGAGGTGATCGAGACCTTCCCGCGCTCCACCGCAGAAGACGTCGACCGCGCGGTCGACACCGCTCTCGAAGCATGGGAGAGCTGGCGGCTCGTGCCTGCCCCCGAGCGCGGCAACATCCTCTTCCGCTTCGCCCAGCTCCTCGAGCAGCACAAGCCCGAGTTGTCGGAGCTGATGACCCGCGAGATGGGGAAGGTGAAGGCGGAGGCCGGAGGCGACGTCCAGGAAGCGATCGACATGAGCTACTACATGGGCGGCGAGGGCAGGCGCCTCTTCGGCCACACGACGCCGTCCGAGCTTCGCGACAAGTTCATGATGAGCGTCCGCATGCCGGTCGGCGTCGTCGGCGCCATCACACCGTGGAACTTCCCGATCGCGATCCCGGCCTGGAAGCTGTGCCCGGCGCTCGTGTGCGGCAACACCGTCGTGCTGAAGCCTGCCGAGGACACGCCGCTGCTCGCGCAGCGGTTCGTCGACGTCCTGCACGAGGCCGGCCTGCCGGAGGGAGTCGTGCAGATCGTGCACGGTCTCGGCGAGGAGGCGGGGGACGCGCTCGTCCGTCATCCGGACGTGCCGGTGATCACGTTCACCGGGTCGCGCGAGACGGGCATCCTCGTCACGAAGAATGCGGCCGACCAGCTCAAGCACGTGCACCTGGAGCTCGGCGGCAAGAACGCGATCATCGTCATGGACGACGCCGACCTCGATCTCGCCGTCGACGGCATCGTCTGGTCGGCCTTCGGGACGGCCGGGCAGCGCTGTACCGCAGCGTCGCGCGTGATCGTCCAGCGCGGCGCCTACGAGGCGCTGCAGGCGAAGCTCGTCGAGCGCGCCGAGAAGCTGAAGATCGGCGCGCCGTGGGAGGACGACACCGACATCGGCCCCGTGATCAACGAGGCCGCCGTGAAGAAGATCCACTCGTACACGGAGATCGGGACGGACGAGGGCGCGAAGCTGCTGACCGGCGGGGAGCGAGTCGAGGGACACGGTTTCTACTACCGGCCGACGGTGTTCGCCGAGGTCGACCCGCAGATGCGGATCGCGCAGGAGGAGATCTTCGGACCGACGACCGCGCTCATTCCGGTCGACACGTTCGAAGACGCCGTGCGGGCGGCGAACAGCGTCGCGTTCGGCCTCTCGTCGTCGATTTTCACGCAGCGACGTCAACAAGGCGTTCAGGGCGATGCGCGACCTGCAGACCGGCATCACCTACATCAACGCGGGCACGACCGGCGCCGAGGTGCACCTGCCGTTCGGCGGCATGAAGCAGACCGGCAACGGGCACCGCGAGGCGGGCCAGGCGGCACTCGACGTGTTCACCGAGTGGAAGTCGGTCTACGTCGACTACAGCGGCAAGCTGCAGCGCGCGCAGATCGACAACAACTAGGTGGGAATCGCAAGCTCGTCGTCTTCGTGCCGCCGGGTGCGCTCGACGCGGTGCGCGACGCCGTGTTCGCGCGCGGGCGCCGGTCGGATCGGGGCGTATGAGCGGTGCTCCTGGTACGCGGAGGGAACCGGCACGTATGTCGGCGACGAGGGATCGACCCCGGCGATCGGCGAGCCCGGTGTCGAGATGCACGTCCCCGAAGTGAGGCTCGAGACGGTATTCCCGGCTGAGCTCCAGAGTCAGGTGGTCGCGGCACTGCGCGCCGCACATCCCTACGAGGAGCCCGCGTTCGACGTCTACGAGCTCGTGTCGTGAAGGCGCTGCTCTACACCGACGGCGGCTCGCGCGGCAACCCCGGCCGGGCCGCGTACGGGTTCGTGCTCGAAGACGAGGACGGCACGGTGCTGGCGGCCGAAGGGAAGCCGATCGGTGTCGCGACGAACAACGTCGCCGAGTACAGCGGCTTGATCGCGGGGCTGCGCCGCGCGCTCGAGCTGCACGTGCCCGAGGTCGAGGTCGTCTCCGACTCGGAGCTGATGGTCAAGCAGATGCGCGGCGAGTACCGCGTCAAGAACGAAGCGCTGCGCTCGTTGTTCGTCGACGCGACGCGACTTGCGCGCGAGGTCGGCTCCGTCGAGTATCGCCACGTGAAGCGCGCGCACAACGAGCTCGCAGACCGTCTCGTCAACGACGCACTGGATGCAGAGGAGTGACCGTGGTGACGCATCCGTTCGGGCTCGCGGTCGAGGCGGGCGACGACGACGCTGCCGTCGCCACGATCGCCGACGACGTCGTCTTTCGCAGCCCGGCCGTCTACAAGCCGTACCACGGCCGGGAACAGGTCGAAGGAATTCTCCGCCTCGTCGCAACCGTGTTCGAGGACTTCCACTACACCAATGAGTGGCGCGACGGACGCACGACGATCCTCTTCTTCGAGGCGCATGTCGGCGATCGAGACCTGCAGGGGATCGACATCCTCGAGGAGAACGAGGAGGGCCAGATCGCCCATCTGACGGTCATGATCCGACCGCTGTCCGGGCTGCAGGCGGTTGCGAGCACGATGGCGGAGCGGCTCGGCCTCACCTGACCGCGGCTATACTGCGCGCGCTTCGCGGATGTAGCTCAGTTGGCTAGAGCGTCTGCTTGCCATGCAGAAGGTCGTGGGTTCGAGTCCCATCATCCGCTCTAGGAAAGCCCCGCTAGACGGGGCTTTTTGTTGCCTCGGCATCGAACACCGGCACGGTCAGCGCGTCGCTAGTGCCCAACAGTGCCCAGGCACCAGGTGGGAGTCACGTTCCGTCATCGACGCCCCCGCGGAAAGATCCGCCCGAAAATGAACTGAACGTTGTCCGTTTTCGGAGAACGAGGTCGATCTCGAGGCGAGCGGGCCGCGGCTGACGCGCTGTTCTTTGAGCGGGCGAGGCTCGAGTGGGAGGCGGGGCGCGTGAACCGTCGGCCTGAGCAGTTCTCCCCCTCGACGTATATCGAAGGCCATGTGTGCGGAGTTCTCGCCGTTTCGCGAGGTGCCTGTGCCACCGTGTGCGCCGGCACTCCTGCGTGCGCATCCTCGAACGCCGCGCGCGGCGGACATGACGATCGTGGGTCGTCCTTCGACCGCGTCGCATGCTCGCAGAGCCGGCTCCGTATTGCTTAGACGCGGCTCCTGCGCTAAAACCGCGTTTCAGGCGGTCGAAAGCCCCACTTCCAGGAGGGTTGATGGAGTTCCGGGTGCTCGGACCGCTTGAGGTCCGCGATGGAGACCGTTCGTTGCCTCTTGGCGGTGGGAAGCAACGAGCCTTGCTTGCATTGCTCGCGTTGAACGCGAACCGGGTGGTCTCGCGTGAGCGGCTTATCGACGAGTTGTGGGGCGAGGAGCCACCGGAGACCGTGGTGACGACGCTGCAGGTGTACGTCTCGCGGCTGCGGAAGGTTCTCGGCGCCGAGATGCTGGTGACGCGGCCGCCGGGGTACGTGCTGGCGACCGAGACCGAGTCGGTCGATCTCGAGCGTTTCGAGCATCTGGCCGCTGAGGGGCGTGCGGCGCTTGCCGGTCGCGATCCGGAGCGCGGGTCACGGTTCTTGCGTGAGGCGCTTGGGCTCTGGCGCGGGACGGCGCTGGCCGAGTTCGCATCGGAACCCTTCGCACGCGCCGAAGGCGGCCGGTTGGAGGAGCTGCGTATCGCCGTCGTGGAAGACCGGATCGACGCTGACCTGGACTGCGGCCGCCAGGAGGAGTTGGTCGGTGAGCTGGAGGTGCTCATTGTCGAGCATCCACACCGTGAACGTCTGTGCGCGCAACTGATGCTGGCGCTGTACCGCTCCGGGCGGCAGGCAGAGGCGCTCGAGGCGTTTCGGCAGACACGTGCCGCGCTCGGCGAGCTCGGCATCGATCCGACCGAGCGTCTTCGGAAGCTCGAAAGGGCGATCCTCACGCACGATGCTGCGCTAGACGTGCCTCTGCCTCTCGTCGACGACAGGATCGCGCTGCCGGCCGCTCTGCGAGGCGAAGCGCCGTACCCCTTCGTCGGTCGGGCGCGCGAGCTCGCGACCTTACGCTCGCTACTGCTACTCGCGGAAGAGGGTCAGGGCGGGCAGTTCGCGCTGGTCAGCGGTGAGGCGGGCAGTGGCAAGTCACGTCTCGTTCGTGAGGTAGCCCATGACGCGGCCGAACGGGGGACGCTCGTCCTCTTCGGAGCCTCAGACATGGTCGTCAACACCCCTTACCAGCCGTTCGTCGATGCGCTCGAGTTCCTCACCCGTGTGGCCGACCCGACCGCATTGAAGGCTTGCCTCGGCGCAAACGGTGGCGAGCTGACGCGCCTCCTGCCGAACCTCGAGCTCGGCGTCGGCCCGCTACCGCCGCCGGCCCCGGGCGATCCCGACACGGAGCGTCACCGCCTCCATACCGCAGTCGGCGACCTCCTGACGCGCGCAAGTCGTCTACGGCCACTCTTGCTCGTCGTGGACGACATCCACTGGGCCGACACGTCGTCTCTGTCTCTTCTGCGCCATCTTGCCCGATCGATACCAGAGGCGCGCATGCTCTTGATCGCGACGTCGCGCGAAAGGAGCGAAGACGTCCGGCCGGGCTTCGCGGAGACGCTCGCCGAACTGTCGCGACTCGACCATCTAAACCGCGTAGCGCTCGGTGGCCTGAGTCTCGATGAGACCTCCGAATTCGTCCGCAGGTCGGTGCACGCGGCCGTATCAACCGTGTTGTCAAACGCCCTTGTCGAACTCACGGACGGTACGCCGTTCTTGCTCTGCGAGCTCTGGCGCTCGCTCGTCGACTCGGACGCAATCCGAATCACCGACGGCACCGTCGAGTTGACGCGTCCCCCGGTCGAGCTGAACAGTCCCGAGAGCGTCCGCGACGTCGTCGACTATCGCCTTTCGCGCCTGTCTCCACCCACTACCACCGTGCTGGAGCTGGCGGCCGTCGCGGGCGCCCGATTCGAGCTGAGCGTGCTCGCCGAAGCCGCAGCTCTCGAGGAGCGCGTGCTCTTCGCCGCGCTCGACGACAGCGTACGGAGCGGAATGCTCGAAGAGGTGCGGGCGCCGGAACTTGCCTATGCCTTCACACACGAGCTCGTGCGCCGAGCCCTGTATCACCGGACAACACGACTTGGGCGGGCGCGACTCCACCTCAGCGTCGGCAGAGCCCTCGAAAGGCACGCTGGGGAACGCGCGGTCGACATCGCCGGCACGCTCTCGCTCCACTTCTTCGAGGCCCGCGATTACGAAATGGCGTGGAAATACGCCGTTGCCGCGGGAGAACGAGCTCAGGCGATCTTCGCGAACGTCGAGGCAGGTGAGTTCTACGAGCGCGCGATTGCCGCCGCTGAAAATCTTCCGCAGCTCCCAGGCTCTGACCTGGCAACTGTGCTCGAGTCGCTCGCCGACGTCTGCGAGCTCTTCGGCGCGTTCGACCGCGCGTTCAGTGCCTCCGAGCGCGCGCGCGAGCTGGTCGGTATCGAGTGCCCGCTCGTGGATGCGCGCCTCCTGGGGAAGCAATGCAGGCTGCACGAGCGCGTCGGACGCTACGCAGACGCCTTCGAGGCAGGCGAGCGAGCGCTCTCCCGACTCGACGAGGTCGAGGCTGGAAACGACAGCGACGGCGTGCGCGCGTGGATCGAGCTCCGCCTCGGCTCAGTTCACTACCGCCAGACGAGCAACGACGAAGCAATTCGGTTGTTTGAGGCCGCGGCGATGCACGCCGAGCAAGCGGGCGACCGCGGCACTCTTGCAGATGCGTATTACCGACTCGATGCCGCCTATAGCGACCTCGGCCGTCCCGACGGACTTCGCTACCTCGAGCTAGCTCGACCGATCTTCGAGGAACTCGGCGACCTGCGCGGCCTCGGCACCGTGCTCTCGTATCTCGGGATCCACGCCTACTACGAAGGACGCTGGAGCGAATCGCTAACGCTCTACCGCGAAAGCCGCGAGGTCAAGCAGCGGGCCGGGGACGTGATCGGTGCCGTCATCCAGCTCAACAACGAGGCGGAGATCCGATCAGATCAAGGCCGCCTCGACGTGGCGACGCCGATGTTCGAGGAGATGCTGCGAGTCGCACGTGCATCAGGCTGGACCTTCGGCGAGGGAGCAGCCTTGTCGAACCTCGCCCGAGCCGCCGCCCGAGTGAGCCGCTTCGACCAAGCGCACGAACTCTTCGACCAGGCACTTGCCGTGTTCGAGCAGCTGTCGTCCGAGCGCTTCAAGGTCGAAGCGGACGCACGCAGAGCCGAGTGTCTCGTCTTCGAGAGCCGCTATGAAGAAGCGCTCGAGGTCGCAACGAAGTGTCGCGACGCCGCCGCGAAGTCGCCGGTGGGGGGCGTCGAAGCGCTGATCGAGCGGTCGATCGGCTACGCGCTCCATCACGGAGGCCAGGAGCAAGAAGCACGGGCGCATTTCAGGGAGAGCCTGCGCATAGCCCGAAGATTGAAGGCGGAGTACGAAGTTGCGTTGACCCTGCGAGCGATGGCCGCGACGAACTTCACCGCCGGGGACGACCTAAGAGTTCAGAGCGACGCGATCCTCGAGCGACTCGGCGTCATCGTCGTTCCATCCGTGCCGCGCGACGTTCTGGAGCAGGGTCGCCGCCGAGAATCGGGTGCTTGAGGTCGACCGGCTCTAGGTGATCGCCAAGAAGCGCCCGAGCAGTAGCCGTCCGGCCCTGGAGACGGAGGGACGGTGAGTTTCAAGATCGAGTTGCAGACAGTCGACGGTGAGTCCGCCGGGCGCAGCCGCTCACGTGCCTACTCGATCGGCAACGTTACCCAGAGGGCGTGCCCTGAAATTTCGTCGGCCCGGCCCGCACAGCGGGATCACGCGTCAGGGTAGTTCTGGCGCCAGTACGCCTCGGCGAAGTCGAGGACCTTGGCTAGATTTTTGCCGCGGAGCCCTTGTTTCGTGTCGATGCTGAAGCCTTGTCGGGCCGGGTGCGTCTCAGGCGAGGTCGGGTGGTAGCTGGCGACGAAGAAGCCGGGACTGGTTTCTTGAGCGACGGATCGTCACGTCCGGAAGCTCGCGCGTCTCTTCGGGAGCGTCCATTGGTGGAGTGCTACTCGGCCAGGGCGGCGCGGTCAAGCGCAACCCGCCGAGCGAGTAGCCGCGTCGTAGCGTGGGGGCGGGCCGGTCGGCGGTGCAGCGCCCGGGCGTTCGGCTAAGCGGCCGGCCTCAGCACGCCACCGACGAATCATCGACGCGGCCGGCGGCGTGATCGCAACCACGCCGATCGCGGGCGTTTTACTCGCTCATGCACGCTCACGTCGAAACACTAGAAAGGCATCCGCCCTCCGGATGCCTTTCTAGCGCCGCTCAGATCACTCGGGTTCGGAATGTCAGACCGGGGCGCGCTCCCACGGATCTCTCTTTTCTCCGGGCAGGTAGTGCTTCTCCGGAGGGTCACGCGGCGGGGCGGGAACGTTGCCCAAGAAGCCCTTTCCGTCGAGGATATGGATCTCGACTAGGTGGGACTCGGTGTTCTGGTACTTGATCCCGATCAGGTCCTGCCATGAGTCGTCGTTGATGTCAGCCGCGGCCCAGCGGAAGTTCTTTGCATCGGTGGGCGCGACTATGGGCGTGACGGGGTTTAGGCCGGTGCTGAAGTGGCTGTAGTCGGATTTACCGAGCACGTATGCCTCGGCCTTACCCGAGACGGTCGCTGTCCATTGGACCGCGATCACGTCTCCGTCAGCGCCTGTCCATTTGTACTTGTAGTCGCCGCCGGGGACGTTCGTCGCTTGCTGCAGTGAGAAGCTCTGGAAATCCTCGCTGCCGTCCAAGACGTGAATCTCGACGTTCCCTGACGGTGTGTTGTGGAGCTTGATCCCGATGATGTCGCCGTGTGGACCGCCCTTCACCCAGCGGAAGTTCGGCGCGTCACTTGCCTTGATCGCCGTCGTCTTCTGGAGCGAGAACTTTTGGTAGCCCTCGCTGCCGTCGAGTGAGTGGACTTCGACCATTCCGGAACTCGTGTTGGCAGTCTTGATCCCGATCACGTCGCCGTCGCCGCCGATGAAGTAGAAGTTGGGGCGTTCGGCGAGGCTGAGCGGCGTGGGCTTTTGAAGTTTGAAGCTTTGGTAGTCGTCGTCGGCGTCGAGAACATGAACCTCGATCATCCCCGAGGATGTGTCGGTCACCTTCAAGCCGATCACGTCGCCGTTCGATTTGCCGGCGAACCAAAAGAAATGCACGCCGTCGGCTTCGGTGATCGCCGTGGTCTTCTGACGAAGAAAGCTCGTCATCTCGATCAGCTCTGGCGGGTGGGATGGTTGGGGACCGGCCGGCAGATCGATGCGGAGCCGGAAAGCCTGCGTACGTCCATGGTGGAGACCTCCTCCGTAGCTCATTCAGGTGGACGGTCTCTTGAGCGAGAAGCAGCCGACGAAATACATCCGCGCGGTCATCGCCTTCGAGGCGCACCGCGCTCTCGGTGTCGGCGCACGACTCACTATCTGCATGACGTCCCAACTACATCGAGAATGGAGTCATTTGGACGACGTGCGGTCTCGATCGGCAACGGGCAGGGCAACTCCCAGTACAAAGCGGTAGTCCGAGACCTCCGCCTTGCAGGGGCAAAGCGTTAGCGGACAACTAGCCGTTCCGCGCTCGCGGCACTGCCGCCGTGCTCAGATCCAGCGATTCGATCTAAAGTTCAGTACCAGTGGACCTGTGGTTTCCGTCCGCTCGTATGACTCGCATGAGGGTGTTTGCGGCCCTGCTGTGTTTCGCTGCAGTGGCGGCGCCTGACGCGTTCGCAAAGGGTCGAATCTCGGTCTCGCTTGGCGACTCGACGCCGGCAGTTGGTCAGAGATTCACCGTTTACGTTCGTACCGATTACGTCGTTCCAACGAACGACTGGCTCCGTCTGATCGCGGTGGCACCGGGGAAGGACTGGTACGACGTCGTTGGCACCGTTACCGGCGACTCGTCTCTCGCACGCGCGAACATTCCGCGAGACGGCTTTGAGATCAAGCTCGTTCGCGTCGGCTCGAACAGGTGGCGTGCGGCCGTCGAACTTCCGCGGGTTGGCCGCTGGCGGCTCGTCGTTCCGAACGGAACGCACGCCGGTTTTATGGTTCCGCCGCCGGCGTCTTGGATGCCGTGGGTGCTAGTCCACCGCTGACTTAGGCGGGGTGGTCGTGATCCTTTTCTTCGAGGAGCCGTTCAACCTGGAGACCGAGTTCCCGGAGCGCCTCCTCGATGACTTGCAGACGCTCGTCGAGTACTCCGATCGCTGCCCGCGTTCCCATCGTGTCTGCCAGCAGCTGTCGGTCCTTGAAAGGACGGATCAGCTTCCGGACCTCTTCGTAGAGGCTCTCGTTCAGGCTTGTCACACCTCACCTCATCTTGCAACGAGAACTCTTGACGCCCGCCACCAAGAACGCTGACCCTGCATCGAACCCCGTTCACCTAAAGCCTCATCGCCTCGCGCGCCTTGGCGCGTCGGTGGAGTGCGGGCCACGGCCGGAACATCAACGCAGGGCCAGCTACGAATCACGGTACGCCCGCGTCGGGCGGCGACGTATTAAGTCCGTCGAGTTGATGGCTGAACGGTCGGCCCAACCGAACCGGCAAGCGCCGCCAGCGGCCTCGAGACCGACCCCTCGGCGCGACCTTGCACCGGTCCGGTCTCTCAGAGTCTGCCTGGAGCGGCGTAGACTCAACGTCCTCTTGCAGGACTACGAGTTGATCGCAGAGCAGTTGAGCGAGCTCGGGGGAAGAGTCGGCCAGCTCGAGAACCGGGTGTCGGATCTCTTGCTCCGGATGGCCGATGTTGAGCGGGTGAACGCTCGCCTGGAAGAGGCCGCCTTGACCACGGCTCAGGCCCTCGGGGAGATTTCGGGCCATTGGGAAGCGGTCTATCAGGCCATGCGTCGCAAGGACCACTCCCAAGAAGCGCCCGAGCAGTAGTCATTCTGCAAAGCCGGCCCCGGTGTGGAAACGGCGTGCTCGAGGTCGAGCCGCTGACGTCGTGAGCACTAACCAAGGTGGCAGGGCACGCGGGGTCGACAATGCCCTGCCCACCCTGGAGTCCCCGGGGTGGTGTATCGAGCCAACGAGGGGGAAAGGCTCGACGCTCCGAGGCTACGACGATGACGAGCGTTGCGTATTAAGCGAGTTCGGGCGCAGCGCTAACGCGTCCAGCTAGGCGACGGCGACGAGCCGCCGAACGGCGGGCTCGAGGTCGAGCCGGTCGCGTGATGAAGCGCGTGCCAGTTGTGTGCCGAGGATCTGTTGGCGCCTAGTGCCACAGGAGATACACCAACCCGAGCAGCGACGCGACCACGACTAAAGCGCCCGGATGCACCCGCGCGCCGGTCCGCCCTCCGACCCACCGGAGCGCGCCGTACCGCCATCGGTGACTCCACCGGAGACGGGCATTGAAATGCCGCAAAGACCGCATGTCAACCTCCCGTGCCATCGTTTCACGAGACGCGAAAGTCATCCACCACAGCTTGTGAAGGCTCCGAGAGGCTCAGTCCGATCGCGTTCGTCTTAGCGGGGCGGCGCGGCGTCGTCGATGACGGTTGTCCGTCCGTCCGACCAGAACATGAGCGAGAAGATGAGGCCCACGATCCCCACAACCACCAAGACGACGCCGACGGCATGGATGTTGAGTCCGGACATGGTCGCATCGACGGCCCAGACGAGCATCGCACCCGCCGCCACTAGGACAAGGCTGACTCCGATGCGCATGGACTCCCCTCCTAGACAACTCGTCCATTGTCCGACGAAACAGGGCTTTCTACAAGACGAGACCGCACCGGTCGACCAACTGATGTGAGCGCTAGTCCGCCTGGATCATTGACTCGCGATGTCCGTCTCTGGGACGCTCGATCCGTTACTTCGGTCCTGCGAAGGGAAGGATCGCTTCATGAGACGGCTCTTGACCGTTGCAGGCGTTGCGCTCGTCTCTCTCGGGACCGCCACGGTGGCCAACTCGTTCGACTCGAGAACGACAAAGATTCCCGGCTGTGCTCCGCAGTGCCTACCACAGCACCTGGTCGAGCCGGGGAACCTGCCGGCCGGGAAGTACCAGACGAGGTACTTCTTCGCGGGCGAGATGAAGCTCCTGTTCGCGAAGGGTTGGTTCTCCGGGGAAGACAGCACCGGTGAGTTCTGGGCACAGCCGAAGAGCAACCCGAACGCACGAGTCGTCTTCTGGGAGGACGTCTATGCGGTGAAGTCGTCGGTTCCCGGATATTGGCAACGCGTCGGCCCGCTACGGCAAACGAGTGCGAGTCTCCTGGCGTGGCTCCAGCAGAACCCGAACTTGACGGTCTCCAAGCCGAGGAGCGGCAAGATCGGCGCTATCCACGCTCGCGTCGTCGATATCGGCGTCTCGGATGGAGCGGTCAACGACGATCCGCAGTGTCCGGCGAAGGCCTGTGCGAACTTCCTGCGGTTCCCGCAGTGGGGTGAGCCTTACGGGATCGCCGGCAAGTGGATCAGCCGTTTCTATCTCTCCGACGTCCGCTACGGAGGCCAGAGGCATCTCTTCGTGGCCGTCATCGAGGTGCCCGGGAGAACGGAGCTGAACGCATTCCTGCCCTCCGCCGGCAAGCTCATCGCCACGGTTCGCGTACCGGCGACTCAAGGCTGAGCAGAACCGGCCGGAGAAGCGAGTGCGAACTTGGAGCCCATCGGGAGAGTCGAGTGGGGCGAAGCGGCTCAGCGGTGCGACACAGCGGCACGTGGCAGGACAGGGCGGGAGGGTCGTGCCTCTTTCCCAAGCTGAGGGTCGTGTGTGGGTGTTCCGAACGTTGAAGCTTGCGAGCTCGCGCGAGTCGCGACGGGCGGTTAGGAAGGACGATCGAGGTGGTGGAGGTTTAGGCACCGGCGCGACTCTAGTGCCCAAACTGCGCGGAATCGCCCGGAAATCGACCGAATCCGCGGTGAGTCGCGTTTGACGTTGAACGCGATTCATCCGCTGAATTGATAAGGGTTTGCGGCGTGTCGGGACTCGAACCATGACACGTTTGCCATGCAGAAGGTCGTGGGTTCGAGTCCCATCATCCGCTCTAACGAAAAGCCGCGCAGTTGCGCGGCTTTTGTCGTCTTACGGTTATCTGAGGTGACGACGATGGGGCGTCTGGTCAGGTGTTTGGTCAGGTTCGGTCAGATCCCGAAGCCCTTTTCGGCTGCGCGGGCGAGAACGGCGGCGTTCGGTTCGGTCGACCTCCGGAAGTCTTCCGCGTAGACGCGCATCGTCGCGTTCGGGTTCGCATGACCGGCGAGCTTCGAGGTCGTCGCCGCGTCCAATTCCAGGCCGACGATCAGGTGCGACGTGTAGGTGGTGTGCCGAAGTGAGTGAGGCGACAACCGCTCGTCGGCGGCGACGACGATCTTCGACTCGGTGACCGCCTCGCCCGGGGCTCGAAGGACGTTCCGGTAGCCCTTCGACTTCCGGCGGCCGGCGGCGACCGACTGCAACTCGACCGGCATCACGGCACCTCGATGCCGCTGATGTAGAGCTTCGTGCCGCCCGTGCTGTCCAGTTCGACGCGCCTACCGTTGCGGTCGAGCATGAGGATCGTGCGGTTCTCGCCACGCTCCTTGTACCTGCGAGCGATCACGATGTCACTGCTCGCGGTGATCAACCGTCGTTCAGCGATGACCGCGAAAGTGCTCACCGACGTGTGCCTTGATCCATCCGCGAGACCAAGGTAGTGGCACCCCGGCCTGAACCGCCATGACCCAAAAGGGTAAGTCTTTGCGACTGCGGTGAGTGGGGCCGGACGCACCACGCCGCAGGTGGATCGAGATTCAGACCGGCTACCCATCCGGTCTCGCTCGAAGCGCCTCCGGCCCCGGTTGGACTCTTTGCGAACGCGGTGGTGCGTGGCAGAGCCATACGAGCAGGTCTGCTCCGACCCATCGGCTAGGGCAACAAGCCGCGAACGAGGTCGACGCAGTGAGGCCGACGACGGCGGTCGGATCAGCGAGCAGCGTGGCGACAGCCACGTCGCGAGTGCAGAAGGTCGTGGTCGTTCGCGTTTGGAGAAGTCGCGGCAGGGGGTGTAGGGCCGTGTCGGGTCAGCAAATCTGACCAAAAACCTGACCAGACATGACTAGGAAAGCCCTGCCAGAGCCATTCTTGCCGGGAGCGCGCGACGTCAGTGGTCGCTGAACCGCACCTAAGAGGATCGTAAGAAGCGGCGAGCGAAGACGAGCGTCCACCGCGGCTCGGACGTATCTTTTTCCCTTCAGTGGGCGGTGTATCGATCGGGGGAGAGGTGACGGTGCGCAGGCGGCGCGCGCGTTCGGGCTGGTCGTGGTTCGCGGGCGGCGACGAACGCGTCCTCGCGCTCGTGCCGAGCGAGGCGAGTTTCCTGAATGGGCTCGGCATGTGGGTCGTCGGGATGGCGGTCGTCAGCGGCTTCGGGATGACGGTCGCGGCCAGCCAGTGGTGGAGCACTTCGATCGTGAGCGTCCTTTGGGTGCTCCCGCTCTGGGCGGTGCTGTACTGCCTGATCGAGCGACTCGTCCTGAAGAGCTTCGGCACGA
The DNA here is from genome assembly GCA_963708505.1 of uncultured Thermoleophilia bacterium. Lineage (GTDB taxonomy): Bacteria > Actinomycetota > Thermoleophilia > Gaiellales > Gaiellaceae > PALSA-600. The sequence goes on along the minus strand of CAVPST010000003.1, from coordinate 111,479 downwards.
GCCGGCTCGGCAACCTCGTGCTGACGATCCCGCGTCTCGTGCTGTCGCTCGCGATCGCGCTGATCGTTGGGCTACCGATGGCGCAGGTGATCTACAGCGGGTCGATCAACGACGAGATCAGCAAGACAACGACCGCCACGATCCATCAGGCGACCGCCGACATCACCCACACCTACGACGCGAAGATCGCCGCCGCGCAGAAGGAGATCGACGCGGCTCAGGCCAACGAGGCGAGCCTGCAGCGGCAGGTCACGAACAGCACGTTCCTCTCGCAGTGCGAGGCCGGCGAGACGAGCTGCTCGCAGACGCACAAGCTTGGCTGTGGGCCGTACTGCAAGCGCGACGCTCGCCGCGCCGCCGCGGCGGCTGCCGCGTTACGGCGCGCCCGCCCGCAGATCGAGGCGACGATCGCCGCCGACCGGCACAAGATCGCGCTCTGGCGCACGGCGGAGAGCACACAGCTCGCGAGCCGGATCGCCGCGATCAAGGCTGATCGCGACTTCCTCTCGCGGCAGGCGGCACTCGATCGTGTGGAACGCGCCAACCCTGTTGTGCGGAAGTACGTCCTGTTCTTCCTCGCCTTCCTGATCACGCTCGACCTCGTTGCGATCCTCCTCAAAGTCATCCACCTGTTCAGCACAGGCGCTGCTTACGAGCGGAGCGCCGCCGCGCTCCGGTCGACGGACCTCGTCGAGGTGCACCGGCTGCAGGAGCGCGCGACGGTGGCGACTCGCCGGATCTCGCTCGAGTCGCGAGCCGAGGAGCGGGCTGACCTGCTTCGCTTCGGCAGCGACTTGGCGCCTGAGGCGGAGGCCGGTGTGGAGCCCGAGCAGCGCGGCGCCGTCGACAGTTCACGCCCGCCGCTCGGCGGGCCGGCGACCATCGGCCAGATCGGCACCTGACACGCCTCAGACGGCGGGCCCATTCGCACCATGGGCCAGGACTCGTCACTCCAAACGGCGATGCAGGCCGGGTTACGATCGCGCCCTTGCCGCGATCCGAGGATCCGTCGGAGTCCGAGCGCGTGTCACTCGATCCTTCGGGTGACCCTGCGGTCGAGTTTCTGCTCCGCTTCGCGCGGTACGGACACCGGGCCGGATACGCAACGGCCGACCTCGAGGAGCGCGTCCTCTCGATCGCCGACGCGTTCGGTCTCGAAGGTGCGGAGATCTTCGCGACACCGACGAACGTCGAGATCTCGGTCGGCTTGATCCCGCACCAGCGGAGCTATGCGCTGCGGATGCGGCCGACGACATTCGACCTCGATGCGATCGGCCGGCTCGACGACCTCGTCGAGGACGTTCTCGACGCTCGCAGCGATGCCCGCGAGGCGCTCACGCGTCTCGCCGAGATCGAGGCGCGGCCGCTGAGGCGACGCTGGTACGTGCGCCTAGGTGCCTACTCGCTCGCGGGCGCAGCGCTGACGCCGGTGCTCGGCGGAGGGCGGTGGGACGTTCTCGCCGGGGCACTGGTGGGACTGATCGTCGGTCTCGTCGCGATCCCGGCGCACCGAGCGCGAGCCGAGCCCATGATCGCGCCGCTCGGCGCGGCAGCCGCAAGCTTCTCCGCCGCCGTCCTGGCGTGGCTCGGGCTGAAGACCTCGCCCGACGTTGTGACCCTCGCGGCGCTGGTGACGCTCCTGCCCGGCATGGCGCTGACGATCGGTGTGCGTGAGCTCGCGACCGAGCACCTCCAGTCGGGAGTGGCGAACACTGCGAATGCGCTCGTTCAGCTCTTGGGTCTCGTCTTCGGTGTCGGCGTCGGCCGGTCGATCGCGCTCAGCTGGTTCGGCCCGCCAGGTCAGCCGATCCCGCACAACGCCTTCAGCGGGACCCATGTCCTTGCAGCAGTGGCCGCCGGCCTGGCCTTCACCGTCACGCTGCGCGCGCAGTGGCGGGCGGCGCCGGTGATGTGCTGCTCCACGGTGCTGGCGATCGTCGCGAACGCGGCCGGACGGGCGCTGTTCGGCGCCGCAGCCGGAGTGTTCGTAGCGGCGCTCGTGGTCGGCGTCGTCGGCGGGCTTGTTGGGTGCGCGTCTGCGCCGCTCGCCGCTCGTCTTCATCGTCCCGGGCGTTCTGATCCTCGTCCCCGGGAGCGCCGGCCTCGACAGTCTGCTGAAGCTGCTGACGGGGCAGACCGTCAGTGGGATCGACGCCGGGTTCGACACGTTCGTCAGCGCGATGGCGATCGCCTACGGTCTGATGGTCGCGACCGTGATTCAGCGCGCACTCGGTGACGTGAGTAACCGGCCGGGCCGGGTTTCCTAGCCGGTTCTCCCGGTTGCGCCGTTGGCGGAGCGTTACGTTCCGTGCGTGAGCGACGCTCTGGCGCCTGCGACCGGCCGGCCGGCCGGCCTCGCCGTACTCCTCGCTGCGTGTGTGTCGGCGTTCGTGGTCAACGCGAACACATCGGCGGTCACGATCCTGCTTCCGACGATGAGCGAGGACACCGGCACGCCGGTGGCGCAACTGCAGTGGGCGGTGACCGGCTACATGCTCGTCGGTGCAGCGGTGATCGTGACGTCGGGTGCGCTCGGCGACGTGCTCGGGCGGCGGAAAGTGTTTCTCGCCGGTCTCCTGCTCTTCGTCGCATCGTGCGTCCTGATCGCCTTGTCGACGACCGGCGGCGGGATCATTGCCGGGCGGATGATCCAGGGCGCAGCCGGTTCGACGATCCTCGCTTGCGGGATGAGCCTGCTGTCAGTCTCCGCATCGGGGGCAGGGCAGATGCGCGCGATCACGATCTGGGGAGCCGCGTCGGCGGCGGGAGCGGCGGCGGGGCCACTCGTCGGCGGCCTGTTGGTCGACCTCAGCGGCTGGCAGGGCCTGTTCTGGATCGACGCGGTGATCGCCGCCGCGTGCATCCCGCTGACGCTCGCCCGTGTCCAGGAGTCTCGCGACCCGAACCGTTCGCGTTCGATCGACTTCGCAGGGACCGCGCTGATCGCGGTGATCCTGGTGCCGCTCGTGCTCGCGCTCAGCGAGGGCAGTGACTGGGGCTGGACGTCCATCGCGACCCTCGGATGCTTCGTGATCTCTGCGGTCGGCGCCGTCCTGTTCGTCGTGGTGGAGAAGCGCGTTCCTGCGCCGCTCGTCGACCTGCAGTTGCTGCGCAACCAGATCCTCGTGGGCGCGACGCTGGCGATCCTGATCGTGGCCGGGACGATCAACGCGATCATGTACCTCCTCAGCCTCTACTTCCAGGACCCGGCGGCGTTCGGGATGAGCGCGTTGGAGACGGGTTTTGCGACGCTGCCCGCCGCGGCCGCAATGATCATCGTCACGCCGTTCATCACGCCGATCGCGGTGAAGATCGGCACGCGGATGGCGATCGTCGTCGGCTTCGGACTGGCCGCCGTCGGCTTCGCGGTGCTCGCCTTCGTCCAGTCGTCCTGGACGTACCTCGCCTTCGTGGTTCCGCTGATCGTCCTCTCCGCCGGCCTCGGACTCTCGAACGGGCCGGCGTCGTCGGCCTCGACGTCTGCGGTTGTGCCCGATCAGGTCGGACAGGCCTCCGGGATCTCGAACATGGCCCGCTACATCGGCGGTTCCCTCTGGGTGGCAGCGGTCGCGACGATCTACAACTCCGTCACGGTCGATCACCTGAAATCGGGAGAGTCGTCCGGGGAAGCGCTGGCCGCCGGGCTGTCGCGTGCGTCGCTCTTTCTCGCGATCTGCTCCGCAGCGGGCATCGCGCTCGCGCTTCTGATGGCGCGGCATCGGCCCTCCCGGCCGACCGCCGTCGACCTGGCGGCGGCAGCCGCCGGGGCAACCTCCCACACGATCCCGACGAGGCCCGTGGAGACGCGGTCGGCGCCTGCCGCTTGACGACGCTCGTCGCCTTCGAAAAGATCGCCACCGTGAGTTTCCGCGTGCTCGCGTTCGATCCCGCCGACGAGGGCGCCTGAGACGTGGCGGTCGTGTCCTCCGCGCTTGCCGGAGTCGATCCCGCCCCGTTCTGGGAGCACTTCGACGCGCTGACGAGAATCGCGCGACCGTCGCGTCGCGAGGAGCCGGTGATCGAGCACGTTCGAGCCTGGGCGGCGGCTCGGGGGTTCGAGCTCGAGCAGGACGCAGGCCGGAATCTCGTCATCCGCGTGCCCGCGACCCCGGGACGCGAGTCGGCCTCGACCCTGATGCTTCAGGGCCATCTCGACATGGTCTGTGAACGGGATCCGTCGAGTCCGAACGATCCCGCCGAGGGGCGGATCGTGTTGGTCCGGGACGGCGACTGGCTCACGGCCGACGGGACGACACTGGGGGCGGACGACGGGATCGCGATCGCGGCGATGATGACGCTCGTCGAGGACGAGTCGATTCCGCACGGCCCACTGGAGCTCTTGATGACGGTTGCCGAGGAAGTCGGGCTAGAGGGCGCGAGCGCGCTCGATGGCTCGCTCCTCACAGGCGAAACGCTTATCAACCTCGACAGCGAGGAGGACGGCGTCCTCACGGTCGGCTGTGCCGGCAGCACCGACACGTGGATCCGTGTCGATGCGCCACGCGCCGCGTGCCCCGCGGACGCGGTCGCGCTGTCGGTCAGGGCGGCAGGAGGGCTCGGCGGACACTCGGGCGTGCAGATCGCGCTCGGACGCGCCAACGCCATCAAAGTGCTCGGGCGCGTGCTGCGCGAAGCGTATGAGGTCGCGCCGTTCGCGCTCGTGTCACTCGCTGGCGGCAAGAGCCGCAATGCCATTCCCCGCGACGCAGTTGCGGTCTGCGCGGTTGCGGGCGATCGCGAGGACGCGTTCCGGGCAGCGGTCGAGTCGGCGACCGCCGTTGTGCGTGACGCGTACGCGAGGACCGACCCGGGCGCGACCGTGACGGTCGAGGGCGGCTCTGCCGCCGGTGATGCCTGGACCGAGAGCGCAACACGCACGCTCCTCGACGTCCTCGCGCTTGTGCCGACCGGACCGCTCGCGATGAGCCCGGACTTCGATGCGCTCGTCGAGACGAGCACCTCGCTCGGCGAGGCGACGACCGAGGGCGGCACGCTCACGCTCCACAGCCTCTCGCGTTCCTCGAACGACGCGGCCATGCCGGAAGTGATCGGCGCGCTCGGTGCGATCGCCCGCCTCGCCGGCGGCGATCTGGAGGTGAAGTTCAATTACAACGGTTGGCGCCCCGATCTCGACTCACACGTGCTGTCCGTCGCACGTGCGGTCTACGAGCGACTCTTCGGCGAGCCTCCGGTCGTCTCGGCGATACATGCCGGGCTGGAGACCTCTGTCATCGGCACCAAGGTCAGCGGCAGTCTCGACATGCTTGCGCTCGGCCCGCAGATCGAGGGACCCCACTCTCCTGATGAGCGCGTCAGCATCCCGACCGTGCAGCGCTTCTGGAAGCTCCTCGCCGGCGTCGTCGACGACGTATCGAAGGTGGAGGCCACGTGATCCGCGGGCCGCTTGCGTGGATTCTCGCGATCATCGGCGGCATCGTCGTCGTGCTGATCGTGACCGCTGCGATCGGCAACCGCGACGACAACGGCGACACCGTCTCGGCCGCGACATACGCGCAGAGCGTCTGCGGCGTCGCGGGCACCTGGCGCGGCGAGATGGAGGCGATCCTGGACGAGATCCGCCAGGCTCCGTCACGCGGCGGTCTCGGCGTCGAGGAACCGCAGTCGCAGACACCGCAGGGGCGCCGTGAGCTCGTGCGCACCGGGCTCGAGAGCAGCGTCCGCGCCACGAAGAACCTCGTCGAGGGCATCGACAACGCCGGGATCCCCGAGACCGCCGGCGGCGAGAACGCTGCGAAGAGCGTGTCCGACTGGGCGGATTCCGCCGTCGACGATCTCGAGAAGGCGCAGGACGCACTCCACCAGGAGGCGGACACGCTGGAGGAAGCGGTCGGCCAGTTCAGGCAGGCGACGACGGCAATCGGCTCGGCGCTTGCCGGCGGAGTGAAGACGCTCGCCGACGTCGCCCGTGATGATCCGCAGCTCGTCGCGGCGTTCCGCGACTCCAGCACGTGCCAACAGCTACGGGAGGAGCAGAGCTCGACATGAGCACAAGCGACTGGGTGCTGGTTGCCGTCGAGGGCATGGTCGTCATCGGCTTCATCGCCCTCGGCGTCCGCTCCGGCGGCCTCGGTCTCGGACTCTGGGGCGGCGTCGGGACCTTCGTCCTGGTCTTCTTCTTCGGCCTCGACCCCGGCGAGCCGCCGGTCAGCGCGATGCTCATCATCATCGCCGTCATCTCCGCGGCGGCGGCGATGCAGGCCGCCGGCGGGATCGACTACATGGTTCAGATTGCGAGCAAGGCCCTACGCGCTAAACCGAGCGCGCTCAACTTCGTCGCGCCTTATGTCTCCTACGTGCTCACGATCCTGACCGGGACGAGCAACACGTTCTTCTCGATCATCCCGGTGATCAACGAGGTCGCTTACAAGAACAAGATCCGTCCCGAGCGCGCCCTCGCGGGCTCGACCGTCGCCTCAGGGGTCGGCATCACGTCCAGTCCTGTTGCCGCGGCCACGGCCACTCTTCTGCCACTGGTCGAGATCTACCACTACGACCTCATCGACGTCCTGCTCATCACGATCCCCGCAAGCATCGTCGGCATCTTCGTGATGTCGCTCGTGATGAGCCGGCACGGCAAGGACCTCGAGGACGACGCCGAGTACCAGCGGCGCGTGGCCGCCGGCGAAGTCGTGCCGCCGGCAGCCGCCGAGGACATCGTGCTCCAGCCCTACGCCAAGCGGAGCGTCGCAATCTTTTTGGCCGCCGTCCTCGCGATCTGCGTTTTTGGCTTCATCGAGGACATTCGGCCCACCGTCTCCGCCGAGGGCGGTGGGGTCGAGCCGCTCTCGGTCACGCCGATCATCCAGATGCTCATGCTGACCGCGGCGGCGCTGATCCTGTTGCTCTGCAAAGTCCGCGCGACCGATGTGCCCGGGACGGCGATCTTCAAGTCGGGCATGGTCGCGATGATCGCCCTGTTCGGAATCGCCTGGATGGCCGACACGTTCATCGCCAACAACGAGGACGCCATCGTCAGTGCGCTCGGCAGTCTCGCCGAGAACTGGCCGTTCATGATCGCGATCGCTCTCTTCCTCGTCGCCGCGCTCACCACGAGCCAATCGGCGGCTACCCGGACCATGGTTCCGCTCGGCCTTGCGTTAGGGATCGGCGCGGGCTACATGATCGCCTTCTGGACCGCTGTGGTCGGCGTCCTGTTCCTACCCGCGAATGGCACGCAGATCGCAGCGGCCGAGGCCGACACGACAGGGACTACGACGCTCGGCAAACGTGTCATCGACCACTCATTCCAGTTGCCACTCCAGATTGTGTGGGTTGTGACGGCGCTCGTTGGGTGCCTGATCGTCTGGCTCTTCTTCGGCGGCCACACTCCGGCGCCCTCGGTGCCCACGACCGTCACGCCGTAGTGGCCCAATCACGAGGAGGCTGAACGTGAGCGAGCACCGCATCCAAGTCTTTGTCGCGGCTTACGACAACGAGGTCGGCGCGAAGCAGTCCCTGAAGGACTTCCAGGCGATGCACAGGGAAGGGTCGATCGACCTGATCGACGCGGCCGTCATCGTCCGCGACGCCGGGGGCAAGGTGAAGTTCGAGGAGACCGCTGACCCGAGCGGCAAGAAGTGGGCGAAGCGCGGCGCGATCGCCGGCGGTCTCGTCGGCCTGATCTTCCCGCCGAGCATCATCGCGAGCGCCGTCGTCGGCGGCGGTGCCGGTGGCATCTGGGGCAAGATCCGCGACAAGGGCTTCAAGGACGAGGACCTGAAGGAAGTCGGCGAGAGCATGGAACCGGGCTCCTCCGCCATCATCGCCATCGCCGAGGACCACGTCCTCGACCGCCTCGAGCGCGGCATCGAGGGCTACGACCGGATTGCCCGGCACGCGGTAAGCGCGGAAGCGGTGATGGCGATCAGCGCCGAGCTGTCGGACGCCGACGAGGCTTCGGCGGCCCAGACCGACGGCGAAACCAAAACGGACGAGCCGCCGGCCTGACGAAGTCGTACGGGGCCAGCGCCTCGGCGGTGAGTTGCTCGAACTCAGACACCTGGGTTCGGCGTCGTCATGTCCGGGTCACCGCTCGATTGCACCGACGACGCGCCGGTAGCGTCGTCCAGCATGGGAGACGACACCAGTGTCGCCGCAAGTCATGCGCGCTCGCGCGGACGGCTGGCGCTCGCGACGGCTGCATTGGCGCTCGGGGCCGTCTTCCTCGTCGCTTACCGAAAGGTGCTCGGCACGACGGGGCGACCGAGCTGGCCGCCCCCGCCCGATGCGGTCACGGCCGCGGGAGCCCAGGCCGCGACCGAGGGACTCGCGGCTCGTAGCAACCCCAGCACGCACGAGGCGGCGCTCGACTTCGCCTGGTCGACTGCGGCGACGATCGAGCCGTGGGTAGAGGGCGCGAACTTCTTCCCGCGGATCCTCGCCGACGTCGAAGCTGCACGCTCCTCGGTGCACATCCTCATGTTCGGCTGGCGCGAGGGCGAGGTCGGGATGGAGATGGCGGCGCTCCTGAAACAGAAGCTCGCCGAGGGAGTCGAGGTGCGCGCGATCGTGGACAGCTTCGGCTCGAGGCCCTACGAGCAGGCTCGCGAGATGTTCACCGGGCTCGCAGCGGCCGGTGCGCAGATCGTGGTCAACGACGTCCTCCCACCCGACCGCGACGGCCTCTTCCCCGATCACCAGCAGATCGACTGGCGCCAGGACGAGGTCGGTCGCGCCGACCACCGCAAGCTCTACGTCATCGACGGGGTGGCGGCTTGGACGGGTGGCGCGGGGATCGAGGACCACTTCGAGAACGGCGGCTTCCACGACGTGATGGTGCGCGTCACCGGCGACGTCGTCCGGCAGGCGCAGGCGGCGTTCCTGACGAGCTTCCACGCCCACGGCGGCCCGCTGTCGGCCGACCTGTCGGTCTACTTTCCCGAACCGCCCGACCCCGGAACGACCTCGATCGCACTCGCACAGGTGATCCCCGGCGGATTCGTCGCCGCGTCGCAGGCAATCCGCGAGCAGATCGACGGTGCCCAAGAACGGTTGGACGTGATGAACGCCTACGTCACCGACCGGGACATGCTCAACCGGATCCTCGCGGCCGCGCGACGCGGCGTTCACGTGCGGCTCGTCGTCTCGGAGACGTCGAACAACCGACAGGCGACGGCCGCGCTCCAACACCGCTACGTCGATCTGCTCGACGCGGGCGTCGAGATCTGGGAGATCCCAGGCACGGTCGTGCACGCGAAGGTCGTAGTCGCCGACGACATCGTCAGCTTCGGCACCGTGAACCTCGACGCCTGGGCTCTCTACCGCAACTCCGAGATCATGATGATCGCCCGCAGTCCAGACGCAGCCGCGTTGTTCGAGCAACGGCTGTTCGAACCGGACATCGCACGGTCGAAGTCCGGCCGGCCGCCGTCGAGCACGACGGAACGCTTCCAGAGCTGGCTCTGGGAAAAGCTCTCACCGCTGCTCTGAGCATCGGCGATTGGGGTGGGATCGATCGGTGACGGCTTGTAGACTCGGTGACCCGATGGCCACTGTCGACGACTCGATTGATGTTCGCAAGCGACTGCTGAACGCGCTCGTCGTTCCTCCCGGCGCGGCAGCGGGCATTGCGGCACGAGACCCGGGCGGAACGGGCGCCGAGGAGTTCGCTGGACTTGCGGAGGACGAGCTGAAGGATCGCGCGAAGAAGGCGGTCGCGCAGGGCATCGCCGAGCTCAGGCGCGCTCAGGAGCTGCTCTGGGCGAGCGATACCTACTCCGTGCTCATCGTTCTGCAGGCAATGGACGCCGCCGGGAAAGACTCGGCGATCGAGCACGTCATGTCCGGCGTCAATCCGCAGGGTGTGCAGGTGGTCGGGTTCCGGACGCCCTCCGCCGAGGAGCTCGACCACGACTTCCTGTGGCGCATCTCCAAGGCGTTGCCAGAGCGCGGGCGCATCGGCATCTTCAACCGGTCGCACTACGAGGAAGTCGTGGCGCTGAAGGTGCATCCCGAGTGGCTCGGGCCGCAGCGGCTCCCGCCCGGTGACCGCGGGCCGGGCTTCTGGCAGGAGCGCTACGAGGACATCAACGCCTTCGAGCGACATCTCGACCGGAACGGGACAAGAATCGTCAAGCTCTTCCTGCACGTCTCGAAAGAGGTGCAAAAGAAGCGGTTCCTCGCACGACTCGATACGCCCGGGAAGGAATGGAAGTTCAACGCCGCGGACGTCACGGAGCGGGCGCGCTGGGACGAGTACATGCAGGCGTTCGAGGATGCGATCACCGCGACGTCGACGCCTTGGGCGCCGTGGTACGTCATCCCCGCCGACCACAAGAACGTTACGCAGGCGCTCGTAGCGCTCGCGATCGTCGAAGCCGTCAACTCGCTCGATCTGAGTTGGCCCGAGGTCTCCGCGAAGGAGCACGAGGCGAATCTGGAAGCGCGCAAGAAGCTCGAAGCCGAGCCTGCCGACGCCTGATTTGCGACCCCGCGCTCATCCGTCAGCGCGCGCCCACAGGCCCGTCCCGGCTCCAACGCCAGGCCGGCAAACCGTGACACTCGACACGACCCAGATCACCTAAGGAGGGCGGCGATGGCGACGGTTGCACCAGTACCCCACGCAGCGACAGAGGACAAACAGTGGTTCGCGCTGTCGGGCGAGGACGTCGCCGGTGACCTAGGCGTCGACACCAGTTCCGGTCTCGCCTCCGACGAAGCCGCGCGCCGGCTCGAGCAGTACGGCCCGAACGCGTTCGTCGCCGCCCAGGGCGAGCCGCGTTGGCGCGCCTTCGTGCGCCAGTACCGCGACCCGATGCAGATCGTCCTCCTCATCGCGGGAATCGGGAGCATCTGGCCGCTGCACGAGCTCGGCACCGGCCTTGTCCTGCTCTTCCTGACCCTCTTCAACGCCGTTCTCGGCCTGAACCAGGAGGGCAAGGCGGCCGCGGCGGTCGCCGCGCTCCAGAAGATGATGATCATCAAGGCGAGAGTTCGCCGGAGCAGCGAGCTGATCCAGGTACCGGCCGAGCAACTCGTCCCCGGCGATGTCGTGTCGATCGAAGCCGGAGACGTCGTTCCGGCGGACGGCAGGCTGTTGAGGACGGCAACGCTCGAGGTGGCCGAGTCGGCGCTGACCGGCGAGAGCCTGCCGGTTCCGAAGAGCGTCGAGACAGTCACGCAGCTGGACGCACCGCTGGGCGATCGGACCGACATGGTCTACATGAACACGAACGTCACGCGCGGCACCGGCGAGTTCGTCGTCACCTCAACGGGCATGGCGACCGAGGTCGGTCACATCTCAGGGATGCTCGCGCAGGAGGACGATCAGGACTCGCCGCTCACGAGGCAGCTCAACAAGCTGACGAGCCAGATCCTCGTCATCTCGGGCTCCGCTCTGGTGATCTCGATCGTGCTGAACATGTCGCGCGGCGAATCGTTCAAGACGGTCTTTCTCGCGGCGATCGCGTTCGCGATCGCCGCGATCCCCACGGGCCTCCCCGCCGTCGTCACGGCGATCCTCTCGATGGGGACGCAGACGCTGGCCAAGGCGAACGCGATCATGAAGCGTCTTCGCTCGACGGAGACGCTCGGCTCGACGTCGGCGATCAGCTCCGACAAGACCGGGACGCTGACGCTCAACCAGATGACGGCCGTCGAGCTGACGATCCCGGGCCGCCGCTACACGATCGACGGCAACGGCTACTCCACGCAAGGCCGGATCAAGCGGGTCTCCGGGCAGAGCGATGTCGACCTCGAGCAGTTCATGCTGCCGATGATCCTCGCGTGCGACGCCGTGGTGCACGACGGCGAGATGATCGGGGATCCCACCGAAGGCGCACTGGTCGTACTGGGCGAGAAAGGTGGGTTCGACTCGTCGGCGACGCGGGAGACGTACCCGCGAATCGCCGAGCTGCCGTTCGACTCGACGTACAAGCTCATGGCGACGTTCCACCGCCTGGAGGACGAGTCTGGCCGCGACGTCGTGCGCTGCTTCGTCAAGGGCGCACCCGACCAGGTGCTCGCCCGCGGCTCGTCGACGCTCAGCCCCGACGACCTGCATCCGATCCAGGTCGACGATTCGATGCGCGCGCGTTACGAGGCGGAGAACGAGCGATTGGGAGAGCAGGGCTTGCGTGTGCTGGCGACAGCGCGCAAGGACTTCGACCCCGCGACGTTCGATGCGAGCGCGGATCTGCTGCCACTCCTCGACGGGCTCACGCTCCTCGCACTCGTCGGGATCGTCGATCCGCCGCGACCGACGGCGAGGGACGCGATCGCGATCGCCCATTCGGCCGGAGTACAGGTGCGGATGATCACCGGCGACCACGCTGTCACGGCGGCGGCAATCGCCAAGCAACTCGGCATCACCGGCCGGGCGATCACGGGCGCCGAGTTCGGAGCGATGAGCGATGACGAGCTGAGGGAGCAGATCGACGAGATCGGCGTGATCGCACGGGTGACGCCCGAGCACAAGGTGCGCCTCGTCGACACGCTGAAGAGCAAGGGCCACATCGTCGCGATGACCGGCGATGGAGTGAACGACGCTCCCGCGCTGAAGCGGGCTGACATCGGCATCGCGATGGGGATCACCGGTACCGAGGTCTCGAAAGAGGCTGCCGCGATGATCCTGACCGACGACAACTTCGCCACGATCGTGAAGGCGGTCGAACTGGGCCGCGGTCTCTACGACAACCTGACGAAGTACGTCCGCTTCCAGATGGGCGTGCTCTTCGGCCTGGTCGTGACGTTCCTCGGCGCGGCGATCTTCAACGTGGTCGGCGGCGTCGCGTTCGTGCCGCTGCAGACGCTGTGGATCAACTTCACCACGCAGGTCTTCCAGGCGATCGGGCTCGGCTACGGAGAACACGCGGAAGGGTTGATGAAGAGGAAGCCGCGCAATCCGGAAGAGCCGATTCTGCCCACAGGCTTGATGCTCTGGCTCGGGTGCATCGGCTTGGTCATGGGTGCGACCACGATCGGCGTGATCGCGTGGGCAGACCATCACTACAACACGGCCATCGCCCGCACGATGGGCATGACGTCGTTCGCGCTGGCGAACCTGCTCTACTCGTTCTGCGAGCGGGACCAGCTGAAGTCGATCTTCAGTCTCGACGTCCTGCGCGACCGAAAGTTCCTGTACTTCTCGGGCTCTTCGCTGATCGCGATCTTGATCGCCCCGCAACTCGACCTGCTGAACAGGATCCTCGGGACGCTGCCGCTGACACTGCACCAGTGGTTGATCTGCATCGTCGCTGCGCTCGCGGTTGTCGCGACTTCGGAAATCCGCAAGGCCGTCCTGCGACAGCGTGAGCCTGCGCCCGTAGTGACGGACACCGTCGAGGCTTCGCCTGTCGCGTCGGCGAACTGAGTGATGGCTGTCGACACGAGCACCGCTACTGCGGAGGAGGAGTCGAGCGGGAACACGCGGCTGGCGATCCTCCTCTCGATGGCGATGTTCGTGCTCGTCGTCGACACCTCGTTGATGAATGTCTCCATCTCGGCCGTCGTGCACGATCTCGATACGACAGCCAGCGGAGTTCAGTCGGCGATCTCACTCGAGGCGCTCGTTTCCGCTGCGTTCATCCTGATCGGAAGCAAGATCGGCGATCTGATCGGCAGAAAGCGTGCGTACATCATTGGCCTGCTCGGCTATGCCGCGGGTGCACTCTCGATGGCGCTGTCCCAGAGCCTTCTGCCGATCGTCATCTTCTGGGCAATCGTCGGCGGCCTCGGCGCCTCGCTGCTGCTTCCCGCGATGCAGTCGCTCATCCACGGGAATTTCGAGGGCCCGATGCAGCGGAAGGCCTACGCGCTCGTTGGAGCAGCGGCCGCGATCGCGGCCGCAGTCGGGCCACTCGTCGGCGGGTTCATCACCACCTACCTCTCGTGGCGCGTCGCATTCCTCGGCGAGGTCGCCATCATCGCGATCGTCCTCTCGGGGATCGGCCTGGTCCACGACGTGCCGTACACGGGCGACAGACGCGTCGACGTCGTCGGAGCGATCCTGTCCGCGCTCGGCATGGGCGGCGTCGTCGTGGGGATCCTCGTCTGGGAGGAGGGAGGCGGGTCCGTCGTCGCATTGATCGCCGTGGGCGTCGTCGCGCTCGGTTCGCTCGCCTGGTGGCTCGTCAAGCGAAAGCGAGAGGCGAAGCCGGCATTGCTCGACGCCGACCTCTTCCGGTCGAAGTACTTCCGGTTCGGCATCACCGGCCAGACGCTGCAGCAGATCGCGCTCGGAGGGCTGATGATCGCCCTCCCGATCTTCCTGCAGATGGTGCTCGAGTACACCGCGATGGGCGCCGGTCTCACGCTCGCGCCCCTGTCGTTGAGCATGTTCGTCGTCGCGTTGGTCGTCGGCAAGAAGGCCGGGCACCGGAGTCCGAGCAAGATCATCCGCGCCGGATTCCTGCTCTTGGCGGTGGGTGTGGCCGTGCTCATCCCGATCGTGCCGCGTGCGCATTCGGGCTGGTGGATGGTGGTGCCGCTCCTGATCGCCGGCACGGGCCTCGGCCTGCTTGTGTCGCAGCTCAACAACTACACCCTCTCCCCGATCGAGGAGGAACGTGTCAGCGAGGCTGCCGGCGTGAACTCGGCCGGCGGTTCGTTCGGCCTGGCCTTCGGACTCGCCTTCGCGGGCGCGATCATGCTCGGTTCGCTGTCGCTCGTCTTCACCCACCTGTCGGACACGAGCGACGTGCTCTCGTCGAGGCAACAGGCCCAGGTCTCCAAGGGGCTCGAGGAGAACGCCGAGGTGATGAGCAACACGCACCTCGCGGAGCTCCTCAAGGGTCAGCCGCGCGACGTGCAGGAGGAGATCCTTCACATCAATACGAAGGCGCGCCCGATCGCGCTGCAGATCGCCCTGCTGGTGCCGCTGCTTGCTGCGCTGGCCGGCCTGTTCGTGGGCTTTCGGATGACGCGGCTGCCCGACCCGGAGCCGTCTGGCGCGGCCGAATCCCTCCTCGCCGGCTGACGAGGGGAGTCCGAGAATCGTCCGCACGGACGACCAGGTCTACGGCTTCATCCTCTCGGGACGATGCCAGGCCGGGGCGCACCCGGTTCAATCGAGCCGTGCTCCGCTCACGACAGCTCCACTCTGCAGTCGGATTTGGCCTGGCAGCGGTCGTTGCGGCCACTGCGCTCGCGGCCTGCGGCGGCTCGAGCTCCGATTCGAGCTCCGACGGGAGCTCCGACCCGGGCTCGGCGACCTACGATCCCGCGACGACGACCCTCCAGAAGGCGGGGCTGGAGGCCTGTAGCCAGGGTCAGGAGGACGTTCCGCCGACGCTCTCCGCGCTGCCCGGCCTCGGGATCACCCGCGCCTTCTACGTCGCGAAGGACTGCAAGGGCTTGAAGGTCACCCCCAACGCGATGATCGTCTTCCAGTTCACGAACGTCGACGACTTCAACTCGGGTACGCAGTCGATCAAGTCCGCGCTGCCCAAGGCGTCGGTGCTCCCGCACTACCCGCTCGTCATCGCGTCGACCGGCCCGGACAAGGACGCGAACCTCGCCGCCGTGGAGAAACAGCTCCCTCCGAGCACGGTCGTGACCACGACCACGGGGTAGCCGGCGCGAGGCCCGTCGCCTCGGCGCGCGAAGGCTAGGCGCCGCCGGTGACCTGCTCGTGCCCCGTCGGCGGAACCGCACGTGCGAGCTCTGTCACGCGGGTCGAGAACGCTTCGGCCGTATACACCTGGTCGGGCTCGAAACCCGACGGCGCCGGCGCGATCGGGATGAACGTGCTGCCCGCCAGCTCGCCGCCGTTCGGCCGCAGCCAGACGCTCATGAGGTACAGCGCGGGAACATGGAGGACCGCGAACTCGAGCTCGTGCTCGTGCTCGTTTGCAGCTTCCTCCGCGACCGCCAGGGCACGAACCGTGCCGCGCACGAAGGGGCCCTGGTTGATCTGCGCAAACGTGTGACCGCCGTCCCCCTCGAGGCGCGTCTCGCCGCTGGCGACGACTTCCTCGTCCGCCTCGAGCAGATACCGCCAACCGGTCGGCTTGGCGCGCTCGATCGCACCGTCCGCGGCATCCGCCAGCCCCAGGACGAAGACCTGGTGCGGGAGCGTTGCGCTCAGCTGTTCGCCCCGCGACTTGCGCTGCGGTCGCGCGCCGAACTGGCCTCGTTCGGCGAGGGCTTTCAACGAGTTGTGCAACGCGGCGACTGAGGCGTACGGCGGGTCGGGTACACGCAAGCTCATTGGAGTCGTCTCACGCCCTCGTGTAGTAGCTGTGCGTCCAGGATCCTGAGCCCTGGTAGCTCGTCGTCAGGGTGTCGTATGTGAGATCGGACTTGCCGTAGATCGGATCGTCGACTGCGACGTAGTTCTGGCTGTCCTCGAGATACCCGATGACTGCAAGAAAGTGCGCCCCGCCGCCGGACCAGGCGACCCGGATGCCGAGAGGTCGAGCGGCGTCGATCTCGTTGTCCACCGATTGGAAGGGGGCCGCGTTCGCGTCCATGTGGTCGAGATGCCCGACTCGGGAGAGTGAAGTGTCGAGCGTGCCGTAGACGTTGCACGAGGTGCTCGCGCCTCCGGCGCAGCAATCCGTCCGCCCGAGCTCGCCGTTGGCGACCTCGCACTGCGTCCACGTGCTCGAAGCGTCGTAGTAATGCGAGACGCTGGTCGAGACCGCCGCCCAGCACCAGTTCGTCTGCTGCTGCGCCTGCATCTGGAAGCTGAGCCGATCCCAGAGCGGGAGCAACCAGCGGATGCGTCCCCACAGGTCGAACCAGCGCGAGACCGGAACGGTGACCTCGCCGAGGAGATCCGTCAGCCGGCTTTCGATCGCGCTGTCGACGAACGGCTCGCGCTCATGGACAGGCAGCGGAATGCGTGTCCGGTCGAGCAGCGTCGTCGATTCCCCCACGCTCGGCAGTATCCGCCCACCCGCTCTGCCCGGTCAAGCTCTCCGGTCGTTGAGCGCTCCGCGTTAATGCGGCGGCGTGACGGGATCGGACCGAGGTTGCCGTCGTCCGGGTTGCGTTCTGTTGACAAACAGCGATACTGGCGCCTGTGGGGCGGATGCTCGCAATCCTCGTCGGTGCGCTCGTCGCCTGCTTTGTCGTGTTCCTGATCATCGATCGGGTCTACACCCGCACGGGGGCATTTGTCGCGATGATCGTCGTCATCCTGCTCATCGCGGGGGTCGTCGGGTTTCTCGATCGTCGCGCGCGCTCCGCTTTCGACGACGACTGAGCTCGATCGCCGACGCTCGCGGCTCGGCCCACTGGGCTACCCTCCCGGGCCGTGTCTGACCTCTCCTATCGGAACGACCTCCGCAACGTGGCGATCGTGGCGCACGTCGATCACGGCAAGACGACGCTCGTGGACGCGATGCTCTGGCAGTCCGGATCGTTCCGCGAGAACCAGGACGTCGGTGAGCGCGTGATGGACTCGACCGACCTCGAGCGCGAGAAGGGGATCACGATCCTCGCCAAGAACACGGCGGTGCGCCTTGGCGACACGAAGATCAACATCGTCGACACGCCCGGCCACGCCGACTTCGGCGGCGAGGTCGAGCGCGGGCTGACGATGGTCGACGGCGTGCTCCTGCTCGTCGACGCGTCCGAGGGGCCGTTGCCGCAGACCCGGTTCGTGCTCCGGAAGGCGCTCGAGGCCGGCCTGCCGGTCGTGCTCGTCGTCAACAAGGTCGACCGGCCGGATGCCCGGCCGCAAGAGGTCGTCGACGAGGTCTACGAGCTCTTCCTCGACCTCGATGCAAGCGAGTCGCAGATCGAGTTCCCGATCGTCTACGCGAACGCCCGGGCCGGGCAGGCGGGACTCGAGCCGGACGCGCTCGAGCCGACGCTCGGGCCGCTGTTCGACACACTGCTCGCGACGATCCCGCCGCCGTCCTACGACCCCGAGCATCCGCTGCAGGCGCTCGTCACGAATCTCGACGCCAGCCCGTACGTCGGACGGCTTGCGCTCCTTCGCATCCATCACGGGACGCTTCGCAAGGGCGAACAGATCGCCTGGTGCCGCGCGGACGGCACGATCGAGACCGCGCGCGTGACCGAGCTCTACGTCACCGAGGCGCTCGACCGGGTCCCCGCCGACGAGGCCGGACCGGGGGAGATCGTCGCGCTCGCGGGACTCCCGGAGGTGACGATCGGCGAGACGATCGCCGACCCGGCCGATCCGCGGCCACTGCCCGTCACGACGGTCGATGAACCGAGCCTCTCGATCACGATCGGGATCAACACGAGCGTCCTCGCCGGCACGGAGGGCGACCGGCTGACTGCGAGCCAGATCAAGGCGCGACTCGACCAGGAGCTCGTCGGCAACGTCTCGCTGCGAGTCCTGCCGACGTCCAGGCCGGATGCCTGGGAGGTGCAGGGCCGCGGCGAGCTGCAGCTCGCGGTCCTCGTCGAGCTGATGCGCCGCGAGGGCTTCGAGTTGACCGTCGGCAAGCCGGAGGTACTGACGAAAGACATCGACGGGACGCGTTCCGAGCCCGTCGAGCGCGTCGCGATCGACGTTCCCGAGGACTACATCGGCGTCGTCACCCAGCTGCTCGCACTTCGCAAGGGCCGAATGCAGCAGATGGTCAACCACGGCACCGGCTGGGCGCGCATGGACTACCTCGTGCCGGCTCGCGGCCTGATCGGATTCCGCACCGAGTTCCTGACCGAGACGCGCGGCACGGGGATCCTCCACCACGTCTTCGAAGGCTGGGAGCCGTGGTATGGCGAGCTGCGAACGAGACCGACGGGCAGTCTCGTCGCCGACCGCCGCGGCCAGGCAACCGACTACGCGATTCAGACGCTCCAGGAGCGTGGATCGCTGTTCGTCCAGCCGGGTGACGAGCTCTACGAGGGAATGGTCGTCGGCGAGAACTCGCGCGACAACGATCTCGACGTGAACGCGTCGAAGCCCAAGAAGCTGACGAACGTCCGAGCCGCCTCCGCCGACATCTCCGTTCGGCTGATTCCGGCCCGGATCCTGTCGCTGGAACAGGCGCTCGAGTTCATCCGCGACGACGAGGCGGTCGAGGTGACGCCGCGTTCGATCAGGCTGCGGAAGCTCGAGCTCTCCGCGTCGAAGCGCCAGACGATGGCGTCGCGCGTGAAGCGCGAGCGCCTCGCGGCGGGCTAGCCGCTGCGGGAGCCCCGTAGCACGGCCAACCAGCCGGCTGCGAAGAGCGCAACGCCGAACCCGACCCCGGCCACCGGCCCCATGGCGTACGAGCCGGCGGTGGTCGAGATGCCCTTCGTCAGCTCGTAGCCGATCGCGGTACCGCCGACGAGGATGCAGGCGTATCCGAAGGCGAGGTTGAGCATCGCGCATTCATCGGTACCGATCGGCGCGGCCTTGAGTCCGTACGATGCGGCCGCGTGATCATCGACGGGCACAACGACCTCGTCCTCCACCGCTGGCGTGGCGAGCCGACGACGCACATGGACCTCGACGCGGCTCGGGACGCGGGCTTCGCAGGCGGCTTCTTCGCGCTCTACGTCCCGTCACCCAAGCCTCCCGACCCGACGTCGATTCCGTACGCGCTGCCGTTGCCGGACCCGATCCCGTTCGAGGAGGCGAGCCGCGTCGCCGACGCGCTCTATGCCGAGCTCTGCGAGCTGCCGGTGCGGCGAGCGACGTCGACCGCCGACTTCCGCGAGGGCGACATCGCGGCGATCGTGCACCTCGAAGGCGCGGAAGCGGTCGCGCCGGATCTGTCGAACCTGGACGACTGGTACGAGCGCGGCGTCAGATCGATCGGCATCACCTGGTCACGTGCGAACGCATTCGCCGAGGGCGTGCCGTTCCGGTTCCCGTCCGGCTCCGACACAGGCCCCGGCCTGACGGCGGCGGGAATCGAGCTCGTGCGCGCGTGCAACGCCCTCGGCATCCTCGTCGACCTCTCGCATCTCAACTGGGCAGGGTTCTGGGACGTGGCGCGCCTCTCGCAGGCGCCGCTGGTGGCGACCCATTCGAATGCGCACGCGCTCTGCGCTTCTTCGCGCAACCTGACCGGCGAGCAGCTCGACGCGATCCGCGACTCGGGTGGCCTCGTCGGTGTGAACTTCGCCGTCACCTTCCTGCGCGAGGACGGGATGGAGATCCGCGAGACCCCGCTCACCGAGATCGTTCGACACATCGACTATCTCTCTGACCGCATGGGCATCGACCATGTCGCGTTCGGGTCGGACTTCGACGGCTGCGTCGCGCCCGATTCGCTCGGCGGAGCCGCGGGCTTCCCGCTGCTTGTCGCCGCGCTGCGTGACGCGGGCTACGACGAGAACGCGGTCGAGAAGATCACGCACCGCAACTGGCTGCGCGTCCTCGACGCGACCTGGCAGAGCTAGAGCTACGTCCGGCGCGCGAAGAAGCCGCGCGCCTTCAGCGTCAGGACGAGTACGCCGTCCTGGTTGAACACCTCGTTCGTCGTGAAGACGGTGCCGCGGCGCGCGCTGGTCGATGACGGCCGGACCTCTGTGATGGTCGAGCGGCCGGCCAGGGTGTCCCCGGGCCGCACCGGAGCGGTCCAGCGGATCTCCTCCACGCCCGGTGAGCCGAGCGACGCCGAATCGAGGAGCACCGCGCGCACGAACATGCCCATGAAGAGCGCCGTCGTGTGCCAGCCGCTCGCGATGAGGCCGCCGAACGGGCTCGCCTTCGCCGCCTCCTCGTCGAGGTGGAACGGCTGCGGGTCGTAGCGTGATGCGAACTCGATGATCTCGGCTGCGCTGACGGTCACCGGCCCGACCTCGGTTGCGTCGCCGACCGCAAAGTCCTCCCAGTAGCGCATGAGGCGAGACGCTACCGATACGGTCAGGCGATGCGCACGCGCACGCTCGGCCCGCTCACGGTGACCGTCACCGGACTCGGGTGCAACAACTTTGGGGGACGGATCGACGAGCGGGCCACGGTCGCCGTCGTCGACGCCGCCCTCGACGCGGGCGTCACGTTCTTCGACACCGCGGATGTCTACGGGAACTCCGGTGGCAGCGAGTCGATTCTCGGGCGGGTGCTCGCCGGCCGTCGCGACCGGGTCGTTCTCGCGACGAAGTTCGGCAAGCCGATGGGCGACGGCGCCGAGCGCCGAGGCTCGGCCGCCTACATCCGATCGGCGCTCGAAGCGTCGCTGCGCCGGCTTCAGACCGATGTGATCGACCTCTACCAGCATCACGAGGAGGACTCCGAGACGCCGCTCGAGGAGACGCTCGGGACGCTCGACGAGCTCGTCGCCGCGGGGACGATCCGGGCGTACGGGACGTCGAACTACCGGGCCGAGACGCTGCGACGCGTGCGGGAGATCGCCGGCTCGGGTTTCGTCTCGGAGCAGAGCGAGTACTCGTGGCTCGCGCGCGATGCAGAGGATGCGCTCCTGCCTGCATGCCGGGAGCTGGGGCTGGGCTTCATCCCGTACTTCCCGCTGGCCTCGGGGCTCCTGACGGGCAAGGTGACGCGCGACCGTCCTCCGGCCGAGGGCACCCGGCTGCACGGGCGTCAGATCGACGAGGCGAGGCTCGACCGCGTCGAGCGGCTGCGGACCTGGGCCGACGCGCACGGCCGGACGCTGCTCGAGGTCGCGATCGGCGGGCTGGCGGCGGTCTCGCCCGTCGTGTCGGTGATCGCGGGTGCGACGAAGCCGGAACAGGTCCGAGCGAACGCGGCCGCTTCGGACTGGGAGCCGACGCCGGACGAGCTCGCGGAACTACTCGACCGCGTCTGACTCGAGTCAGACTCACGTCTGACACACGAGAGTGTTACGCGGGCGAAACGAGAGTGTGACCCGTGCCCCGCAAACCACGTGGCGGCCAGGGTTTGCGCCTGGTCCTGCCATCTGATTTGCAAGTGGGAAACTGACGCCGTCCGGCCGGTCGTGGCGCCGGTCTGGACGAACCGCTCGCGTCAGACACGAGTCAGACTCGAGTCAGACGAAGCGCATCGCGCTCAGACCGTGAGCTCGACGCGGTTGCCGTCCGGATCCAGCACGACCGCTTCGTAGTACCCGTCGCCGGTCAGGCGCGGGCCGTCGACCGCGCCGAGGGCCGCCGCGAGCTCGTCGACGCGCTCGCGCGAACCGAGGGAGAAGGCGACGTGCGCCCGCAGGCCCGTCTCCTGGCCCGCCATCTGCATCAGCTCGAGCCGCGCCCCGCCTCCGAACTCGAGGAAGTAGGACGCGAACCCGGTCGCAGCGTTCTCGTACCGCTCTCCGGCCTGCGCGCCGAGCCAGCGCTCGTACCAGGCGCGCAGGCCCTCGAGATCATCGGTCCAGAGCCCGACGTGCTCGATCAATCGAGCTTCGCGACGACGTGCTTGATCTGTGTGTACTCCTCCATCGAGTACGCCGACATGTCCTTGCCGTAGCCGGAACGCTTGAACCCGCCGTGCGGCATCTCCGACGCGATCGGGATCAGGTGGTCGTTGATCCAGACGCAGCCGAACTGGAGCTTGCGGGCCGCATTCAGCGCCCGGCCGATGTCGCGCGTCCAGACCGACGCGGCGAGGCCGTAGCGGACGTCGTTCGCCCAGGCGATCGCCTGCGCGTCGTCGGCGAACTTCTGCACCGTCACGACCGGCCCGAACACCTCGTCCTGGACGATCTCGTCGTCCTGCGCGACGTCGGTGACGAGCGTCGGCGACACGAACCAGCCACGATCGCCCTGGGCGCCGCCACCCGTGAGCACTGTCGCACCCTTGGCGCGGTCGAGGAACCCGAGCACCCGCTCGTGCTGCTCCTGCGAGATGACCGGCCCCATCTCGATGTCGTCGCCGTCGGCGGGGTCGCCGACCTTGATCGACTCGACGGTGGGAACGAGCGCTTCGAGCAGGCTGTCGTAGATCTTCGGGCCGGCGATGATCCGCGAGCCGGCCGTGCAGTCCTGCCCCGAGTTCCAGTAGCCGGCGATCTTGACGCCTTCTGCGACGGCCGCCGGGTCGGCGTCGTCGAAGACGACCATCGGGGCCTTGCCGCCGAGCTCGAGGTGGACGCGCTTCAACGTGTCGGACGCATTCCGCGCGATCAGCTGGCCGGTCTCGACCGAGCCCGTCAGCGAGACGAGACCGATGTCCGGATGTTCGACGAGCCGCTGGCCCGCGGGAACGCCGTCACCCGTCACGACCTGAAGGACACCGGCGGGCAAGACGTCCTTCGCCAGCTCGACGAAGCGGAGCAGCGAGAGCGGCGTCTGCTCCGCCGGCTTCAGGATCTGCACGTTGCCCGCCGCGAGCGCAGGCCCCATCTTCCAGATCGCCATCATCAACGGGTAGTTCCACGGGCAGATTCCCGCCACGATCCCGATCGGCTCGCGCCGCACCATCGACGTGTAACCCTTGATGTACTCGCCGGCGCTCTTGCCCTCGAGCAGGCGCGCCGCGCCTGCGAAGAATCGGAGGTTGTCGGCCGAGAACGTCATCTCGTCCTTGGCGCCACCCAGGGGCTTGCCGACGTTCCGCGATTCGATCTGCGCGAGCTCCTCTGCGTTGTCGAGGAGGACGTCGGCGAGCTTGTGCAGCAGCTCGGAGCGCTCGCCGGGTGTCGCGTCGAGCCACTCGGTGAGCGCTGCGCGCGCGCGATCGACGACCGCGTCGACCTCGTCCGCCGACATGTTCGGCACGGATCCGATCGACGCTCCGGTCGCAGGGTTGACGACTTCGAGCGACGTTCTGTCTGCCGTAGCTGCCATTCGATTCGAGCCTCCTATTCGGTCCGCAGGATGCCGCTCTCGCGGGTGAGCCGCTGTGCGACCGCCACGGGGATGATCGTCACAGCCAGAATGATGAAGACAATGACGTTGACCTGGGGGAGCTGCTGGCCCAGGCGAATCTGGCCGAAGATCCAGATCGGGAGCGTGTTATTGGCGCCGGCGGTGAACGTCGTCACGATCACCTCGTCGAACGAGAGCGCGAACGCCAACAGGCCGCCGGAGATCAGCGCCGTCGAGATCGTCGGGAAAGTGACGAAGCGGAACGTCTGGATCCCGTCGGCCCCCAGATCCATCGACGCCTCGGTGAGCGAGCCGGGAACGCGCCGCAGCCGCGCGATCACGTTGTTGTAGACGACGACGACGCAAAACGTCGCATGGCCGATGACGATCGTCAACAGCCCGAAGTTGAGCTTCCAGTACGTGAAGTACGAGTTCAACGCCATGCCGGTGATGATCCCGGGGAGCGCGATCGGCAGCACGAGCAGAAACGAGATCGACTCGCGGCCGAAGAAGCGGAAGCGGTGCACGCCGAACGACGCCATCGATCCGAGGATGAGCGCGACCACGGTGGCGAGCACGCCCGCCTTCAGCGAGAGCCAGAGCGCCGTCTGCATGTCGGGGTTGTGGATCGCGGGCGAGAACCATTTCGTGGTCAGACCCGGGATCGGCCAGCTCTGGACGTTCGACTCGTTGAAGGCGTACAGGCAGATGAGCCCGATCGGGATGTAGAGGAACGCCAGCACCAGGGCGACCCAGACGCCGAGCGCGATCCGCGTTCGCCTGGATTCCACTAGAGAGCCTCGAACGCGCCGAGGCGGCGCGCGATCATGAGGTAGACGCCCATCACGAGCACCGGGACGACTGCGAACGCCGCGGCGAACGGAAGGTTTCCGGCGCCGTTGACGGAGTCGTAGACGACGTTGCCGATGAACTGCGACGACGGCCCGCCGACGAGAATCGGGGTGATGTAGTCGCCGAGGGTCAGCGAGAACGTGAAGATCGAGCCGGCGACCACCCCGGGTAGCGCGAGTGGGAGGATCACGGTCCGGAGCGTGCGGCTTCCGCTCGCTCCGAGGTCGCGCGACGCCTCGATATAGGAGTGGGGGATGCGTTCGAGCGCGGCGTAGACCGGCAGGATCATGAACGGCAGCCAGATGTACGAGAACACGATCCAGACCGCGGTGTTCGTGTACGCGAGGTTCGCCGGCGGAAGGCCGAGCTTCTGCAGCGTCCAGTTGAGGACACCGTTGTTGTTCAGGATCAGCTGCCAGGCGTAGACCCGGGCGAGGTACGACGCCCAGAGCGGGAGGAGCACGAGCACGAAGAGCGCTGCGCGGACGCGCGGCCCGGCCATCCTCGCCATGAAGTACGCGAACGGAAACGCGATCACCGCATCGGTGACGGTGACCGCCCCGGCGATGATGATCGTGCGGAGCGCGACGGTGTGGTACGTCGCGCCGTTCCAGAGCTCGCGGTAGTTGTCGAGTGTCCAGTTGTGGACGGTCAGCGACGTGAATGGATCGACCGACCAGAACGAGTAGACGAAGAGGGCGATCAGCGCCGCCACGTAGATCGCCAGGAACGCGACGACCGGCGGCGAGACGAGCGACAGGCCCTTCAGCCACGGGCGGCGCCAGAGGGCGCCGCCGAGCCGGCGGCGCCCTCCAACGGGACTCGGGTCTAGCCCTTGAGCTGTGTCCAGGCCTGCTGCCACTTGGTGTAGTCCATGCAGTCCTTCTTGCCGTTGCCGCAATCGGCAAGCGGTGTCTTCCAGAAGGAGATCTGCTTGAAGTACGCGAGCGGCGCGTTGGCGTGGTACTGCGCGCACGAGCCCTTGGACAGCTTGTCCATGAACGGGCACGCCTTGGAGTTCACAGGCGTCTCACCGTAGTTCGTCGCCTGCTGGGCCTGCACCTTCGGCGTCGAGATGTAGGCGAGCCACTTGTAGGCGCAGTCGAGGTTCTTCGAGTGCGCCGACACCATCCAGGTGTCGAGCCAGCCGGTCGCACCCTCACGCGGGATGACGTCCTTGACCGGCGCCTTCGCCGCCAGCAGCTGGCTCAGCTGGTACGGCCACGCGGCTCCGATGACGACGTTGCCGTTCTTGAAGTCGCTGATCTCCTGACCGCCCGACGGCCAGTACCGCTTGATGAGGGGCTTCTGCTTCTTCAGCAGGTTGATCGTCGCGTTGAACTGGGTCGAGTTCAGCTCATACGGATCCTTGATGCCGAGTGACGGCTGAGTCTTCATCAGGTACAGCGCTGCGTCGGCGATCTGGATCGGGTTGTCCGGCACCGTGATCTTGCCCTTGTACTTCTGGCCGTAGATCGCGGACCACGAGGTGGGCGCCGGCTTCACCTTCTGCGTGTTGTAGAGCAGGATGTTCGGACCCCACTGCAGCGAGATGCCGTAGTGCTTGCCGCCGACCGTGTTGTTCGGCGGTGACTGGAACGCCTTGTTGAAGTTCTTGAAGTCCGGGATCTTGGAGACGTCGACCGGCTGCACGTCCTTGCCGTAGATCAGACGCAGCGAGGCGTCTCCCGACGCGGAGACCAGGTCGTACTGCGTCCCGCCGCCGGAACGCATGAGCGTGACCATCTCGTCGGAGGAGCCCGCGTACTTCGGGTGGATCGTGCAGCCGCTCTGCTTCTCGAAGGGCTTCACCCAGAGCGGTTGCAGGTAGCCCTCCCAGGCCACCACGTTCAAGTTGCCGCCTTGTGCCTTGGTGGCGCCTGCAGCGGGGAGCGCCAGGCCTACCGCAAGGACGGCGGCCAGCGCCCACATGCGCTTCGTCATCTGACCTCCTGCTCTTCTGGTTGTTCGGGGGGTTGGATCTCGTAGGCGTCCGCTTCGTCCCAGCTCACGTGGACGCGCGTGCCCGGTGCGATCGACGATCCGTCGTTCGGTCGCACGACCGTCAGTTGCTCGCCGGCGTCCGTCCGGACGACGAGGCGCTTGAACGCGCCGACGAAGACGACGTCCTCGATGGTGCCGGGGTCGCCGTGGCCGTTGAGCGCGATCCGCTCCGGACGGACCGACAGCCGCCGGCCGTCGCGCTCGACGATGTTCGACGTGCCGACGAAGCCGGCGACGAACTCGGTCGCGGGGCGCTCGTACACCTCGGCGGGTGAGCCGACCTGCTCGATTCGTCCATCGTTGAAGACGGCGATGTGGTCGCTCATCGTGAGCGCCTCCTCCTGGTCGTGCGTGACGTAGAGGAAGGTCATCGCGAGGTCCTGCTGGAGCCCCTTCAGGAACACCTGCATCTCCTGTCGCAGCTTGAGATCGAGCGCGCCGAGCGGCTCGTCGAGCAGCAGCACCTTCGGCTCGTTGACGATCGAGCGCGCGAGCGCCACGCGTTGACGCTGCCCGCCGGAGAGCTGGACCGGCTTGCGCGCGCCGTACGACTCGAGGCGCACCATCCTCAGCACATCGGCGACCTTGGCCGTGCGCTCGCGGCGCGGCACGCGTTTGACCTTCAGGCCGTAGCCGACGTTCTCCGCCACCGTCATGTGCGGGAAGAGCGCGTAGTCCTGGAAGACCGTATTGACGTCGCGGGAGTACGGCGGCCGGCGCGTGATGTCCTCGCCGCCGAGCGTGATCGTTCCCGTGTCCGGCTGCTCGAAGCCGGCGATCATCCGCAGCGTCGTCGTCTTGCCCGAGCCCGACGGGCCGAGCAGCGTGAAGAACTCGCCCGCGGCGACGTTCAGGTCGACGTTGTCGACCGCGACAACGTCACCGTACGTCTTGCGCACCCCGGCGACCCCGACATCAGCCGCCAAGGCATCCCTCGAGGATGTCGAGCCCACGCTCAAGGTCTTCGTCGGCGATCGTGAACGGCACGAGGATCCTGATCACGTTGCCGTAGAGCCCGCACGACAGGAGCACGAGACCTTCCTCGCGCGCCCGCGCGACGGTTCCGGATGCGAAGTCGGCCGACTGCTCGGCGAGTTCGACGGCGACCATCGGGCCAAGACCGCGAACCTCGGAGCCACTGGGCGCGATTGCCTCCAGTCGCTCGCGCAGGCGCGCGCCGACCGCTTCCGCGCGCGGCCGCAGATCTTCGACCGCGTCGAGGATCGCGAGTGCCGCAGCGCAGCACACCGGGTTGCCTCCGAACGTGCCTCCGAGCCCGCCCGGAGGAACGGCGTCCATGATCTCGGCGCGGCCCGTGACCGCCGCGAGGGGAAGGCCGCCGCCGAGCGTCTTGCCGGAGACCATGAGGTCGGGCTCGACCCCGTAGTGCTCGATCGCCCAGACCGGTCCGGTTCGTCCGCAGCCCGCCTGCACCTCGTCGTCGACGTAGAGGATCCCGTAGCTGTCGAGGAGCTCCTGCAAGCGCCTCGGGAAATCGGGCGTCATCGGGATGAAGCCGCCCTCACCTTGAACCGGTTCGAGCACGGCGCAGGCCACGGACTCGGGGTCGACGTCGCCCTTGAAGAGATGCTTCAGCGCGGCGATCGCATCGTCCTCGCTGACTCCTCGGAATGGATACGGGCACGGAGTCCGGTACACCTCGGGCGCGAACGGGCCGAATCCCGCCTTGTACGGCACGACCTTCGACGTCATCGTCATCGTCAGGAGCGAGCGGCCGTGGAAGGCGCCGTCGAAGACGATCACCGCTGGTCGCCCGGTCGCGACGCGTGCGATCTTGACCGCGTTCTCGACCGCCTCGGCACCGCTGTTCAAGAGCACCGACTTCTGGTCGTCGCCGCGGCACGGCGAGAGCTCGGCCAGGCGGCGGCACACCTCGATGTACGGCTCGTACATCCCGACCATGAAGCACTGGTGCAGGTACCGGTCGACCTGGGCGTGAACCGCGTCGACGACCGCGGGGAGCGAGTGCCCGAGGTTCGCGCACCCGAGCCCGCCGGCGAAGTCGATGTATTCGCGTCCGTCGGCGTCCCAGATCCGCGCTCCCTCCGCGCGGCTCGACGACGAGGGGAGGCGTCGAGATGCCACGCGCGACATACCTCTCGCGGGCCTCTTGAACGCGCCCGGTTTCAGTGCGCTCGTGTACCGACACCGTACGGGCGACTGTATACGGCGGAGGCCGCGGATACGATGGGCGCCGTTTGGCGCCTTGGCCGAGTGGTTAGGCAGCGGCCTGCAAAGCCGTTTACAGCGGTTCGAATCCGCTAGGCGCCTCTAGACGTCGGCGCCGGCAGCTGGAGCTCGAAGTGCTCCGAGATCGAGGTCCCGATCACGAACGCGGCTCCTGCCGGCCCGCTCGTGATGGTCCGCCCGACGAACACGGACATCGGGCTCACTGCGTGCCGCCCCGGGCACGAATCCGGGACAGCCGGGCAAGTACTACCCGACCGGCCGGCGCAGCTTCGCACGTGTGATTGCCCCGGACGACGCGCAGGGCGCCGCGGTTGCGCTGCTCGCGAAGCAGCTCGGTGTTCGGCGAATGCTGCTGCTCGACGACAAGGAGCCGTACGGCCTCAGCCTCGCCGCCTCGTTCACGCGCGCGGCACGGCTCCTTGGCATCCACGTCGTCGGGCCGGCGGTGTGGGATCCCACCGCCTCGAGCTTCCCGCAGGTCGCCGACGCGGTGGCGCACGCCGGCGCGACCGGTGTCTTCCTCGCCGGGTTCGAGTGCCCGCACTGCAACAACTTGATCCGGACGGTGCGCAACGCGCTCGGGCCGCACGGCGTCATCGCGGTGCCCGACGGATTCTCGCTCTCGGACATGTTGGCGTCCGCCGGCGAAGCGGCGAACGGCCTCTACGGCAGCCTGCTCGCGCTTCCGTCATCCAGGCTCGGCGCTCGAGGTCGGGAGATCGCGTTGAAGTTCGGTCCCGGTGCCCCGGATTCGGGTGGTCCTCCGTACGGCGCCGAGGCGGCCGAGGTGCTGCTCGGCGCGATCGCGAGCTCGAACGGGACGCGCGCCTCTGTCAACACGCAGCTGCTCGGCCGAGCGGTACGCGGCGGCATCCTCGGCAGTTTTCGGTTCGATCGCAACGGAGACATCGATCCCGCCGGTGTCTCGATCGACCGCGTCGTTCGCGGGCAGGTCCGCCCGGATCGGGCGATCCTGGTCCCGTCCCGTCTGGTGCACGGCTGATCCGTTCGACCGATCCAGCAGTCGCGACTCGGTTAGGGTCGCCCGACCTACGAACTGGAGGGGGAAGTTGCGCAAAGTCACACTCCTCGCCGTTCTCGCCCTGTTGACGCTGCCGGCCGCGGCATGTGGGGGCAAGAGCGACGCAGAGAAGAAGGCCGAGTCCGCTGCCAAGTCGGGCGAGGGCACGGTCACGTGCGAAGGCACAGCGATGACGGGCGATCCGGGGCTGCCCCCGAATTTCCCGGTGCTCCCCGAGATGACCCTCGTCTCCGCCGAGGACAAGGGCCCGACGCACGTCGTCGACGGCTACGCCACCGACGACCTGGAGGGCGTCTACAACGAGCTCAAGGACCGGCTCCAGGAGGAGCAGTACACGATCCTCTTCAGCGAGATCGAGAAGGACAACGGCGACTCGGAGATCTCGTACAAGACCGGCGACGGGAAGACCGAAGGGCAGATCGCGCTGCGGGCGGCCTGCGACAACGGCAACACGTCGATCCACATCACGGCGAGGCCTGCCGCCTAGCTCGAGGGCATCGGCTGTGCGACGGCTGGCGCGCGCCGCGCGTCAGCCGTCGCGGCCGAAGACCGAGCTTTCGAGCACGTAGAACAGCGCGATCGCCGCGTAGAGAACGACGGCCAGGTCGGCCGAGATCAGCGCGCTCAGCGTCGCCGCCGCGTAGATGAACATTCCGGGGAGGAACGAGCGTGAGATCCCGGAGACCATTCGCTGGTCGGCCGAGTCGGCGATCAGACGCCGCCCGCTGGCGGCGTAGAACCAGAGTGCGCTGTAGCAGACCGCCATCGCGGTGTAGGTGAGCCCGTACGCGATCGCGGCCGCCTTCGACCCTTCGCGCAGGTGCTCGGCGAGCACGCGCGTCGGGAACGGCGTGAACGCGACCACCATCAGGAACAGCACGTTGATGAACAGGAACGTTCGATCGACGCGGCCGATCTGGGTGAACACGGTGTGATGGTTGACCCAGACGATTCCGAGCGTTGCGAACGAGATCGCGTACGCCGCGTACGAGGGCCACGCCTGCAAGAGCTGGTGCGCGACCGTCCCTTGGCCGCTCAGGTTGATGTCGAGGATCAGGAGCGTCGCCGCGATTGCGAAGACGCCGTCGCTGAATGTCTCGAGGCGGGCGGTCTCGCTCATCGCCAGAGTCTAGGATCACGACGTGTCGTTCTCGGGCGCGCTGATCCAGAACGCGATCTACATCGCGCAGCAACCGCCCGACTGGCCGGTCACGGCGGACGACTGGGCGCACGCCGCCGAGGAGAAGCTCGATGCCGGCGCGTTCGGTTACATCGCCGGCGGGGCCGGGGCCGAAGAGACGATGCGCGCGAATCTCGACGCCTTTCGCTCGTGGCGACTGCGCCCCCGGATGCTGGCCGGCAACCAGGTTCGCGACCTGTCGGTCGAGGTCCTCGGCCTGCGCTCGCCTGCGCCGTTCCTGCTCGCGCCCGTCGGCGTGCTGTCGATCGCGCACGAGGAGAGCGAGGTCGGCGTCGGCCGCGCCGCCGCCTCGTCCGGAATCCCGATGATCGTGTCCAGCGCCGCGACGAACTCCATGGAAGAGGTCGCAGAGACCGAAGCGCCGCGCTGGTTCCAGCTCTACTGGGTTTCGGACCGCGAGATCTGTGCGAGCTTCGTCAAACGCGCCGAGGACGCGGGCTACGGTGCCATCGTCGTCACGCTCGACACGTTGACGCTCGGCTGGCGTCCTCGCGACCTGCGCCAGGCGTACCTGCCGTTCATCAAGGGAGAAGGCTGCGGCCAGTACTTCAACGACCCGGTGTTCCTCTCGCGGCTCGAGAAGCCGCCCGCCGAGGACCCGCTGACGGCCGCCGCGACGATGCTCGCGACGTTCCCGAACCTCGGGCTGACGTGGGACGACCTGGACTGGCTGCGCGGCCAGACCTCGCTCCCGCTGCTCGTCAAGGGTGTCCTCACGGCGGCCGACGCGCAGCTGGCCCTCGAGCATGGAATGGACGGCGTGATCGTGTCGAACCATGGCGGCCGTCAGGTCGATGGTGCCGTGGCCGCGCTCGATGCGCTCGTCGAGGTACGTGACGCGCTGCCCGAGGCGGTCGTGCTGATGGACGGTGGGATTCGCACCGCGGCCGACGTCCTGAAGGCGAAGGCGCTCGGCGCCGACGCGGTCCTGCTCGGCCGGCTCTACGCCTACGCGCTGGCGGTCGGCGGGCAACGCGCCGTCGAGGAGCTGCTCCAGAACCTGATGGCCGAGCTCGATCTCAACCTGGCGCTCCTCGGCGCGCACTCGGTGGCCGAGCTCGACCGTTCATGGCTGACACGGGTGTAGTCCTCAGCGAGCGCGGCGTGATCGCGCTCGAGGAGATCGACGTCGCCGCGCCCGAGGCCGGCGAGGTGCTCGTCCGCATCGAGGCGACGGGCGTCTGCCACAGCGACCTGCACGTGATCGAAGAGGACGGCTGGGGTCACCCATATCCGGTGCTGCTCGGGCACGAGGGCGCCGGCACGGTCGAGGCGGCCGGCGCGGGAGTCACGGCGCTCGCGCCCGGCGACCGCGTCGTCCTCGGCTGGAAGGCTGCCTGCGGGACCTGCTCCGCCTGCCTGGCCGGGCACCCGCGCGTCTGCCGGAAGCCGCCTTCGGCGGCGGGCCGCCTGTTGCGCCGCGACGGGCAGACGTTGACTCCCGTGCTGCGTACCGGGACGTTCGCGACGCACACCGTCGTCCCGGAAGCCGCCGCCGTGAAGGTGCCGACGGCGCTGCCCGTCGAGCAGGCGTGCCTGATCGGCTGCGCCGTCGCGACGGGCGTGATGTCGGTGCTCGAGATTGCCAGGGTCGGCGAGGGCGACCGAGTCGCGGTGATCGGCTGCGGCGCGGTCGGCCTCTCGGTCGTGCAGGGAGCCCGGCTTGCCGGGGCGGCGGAGATCCGAGCGCTCGATCAGGACCCGCAGAAGGCCGAGCAGGCGCTGCAGTTCGGCGCGACGCACACCGAACCGGGGCCGGTCGACTTCGTGTTCGACGTCGTCGGTCGCGGGGCAACCTTCGCCCAGGGTCTCTCGCTGCTCGCGACCGGCGGCACGTTCGTGTTGATCGGTCTCTCGCCGGCGGGCGAGACGGCGGTGATCGATCTGCCACGGCTCTTTGCGAAGCGCACGCGCATCCTCGTCTCGCACGGAGGCGATCACCTGCCGCCCGAGGACTTTCCGCGGCTCGCCCAGTGGGCGCTCGAGGGGAAGCTCGACCTCGCCGGCATGGTCTCCCGGGTCTTGCCGCTCAGCGAGTGGGAGCGAGGGTCTCACCGCGCTGCGCGAGGGCGGCGTCATCCGCACCGTCCTCGCTACCGTAGACAATCCGGTCCGGCGTCGCCGGCGTACCCACCCCCAACCACAGGGAGGTACCCGATGACGAAAAAGCTCCTTTCGCTCATGTTCGTGCTGGCGCTCGCTGCCGCGCGTGACGGCGACCGCTCTCGCCCGCCAGGGCTCGACGCCGACGCTCGTCGGCACGGTCGGGCCGGGCTACACGATCTCGCTGACCAAGGGCGGGAAGGCCGTCAAGACCCTCAAGGCCGGCAAGTACACAGCTCGTCATCCACGACAAGGCATCGATCCACGCCTGGTCGCTCGACGGGCCGCACGGCTATGCGAAGGACTTCACGCAGGTCACGTTCGTCGGCACGAAGACGTTCGCCGTCACGTTCAAGGCGGGGAAGTACAAGTTCTACTGCCCGCCTCACGAATCGCAGATGTTCGGGCGCTTTACTGCGACCTGAGGGCGCGCGACAGACGACCGGCGGCCGGCATGGGGGGAGCGGCCGCCGGTCGGTCGGGCGGCGAAGTAGGATCGCGCCGTGGATCTTCGCGACACAACCGAGGAGGCGGTCTTCCGCGCCGAGGTGCGGGAGTTCATCGCGCAGAACCTGCCGTCGACGAAACGCGGAGCCCGCCGGTTCGAGGACGACGATCGCGAGTGGAGCCGCAAGCTCGGCGCCGCAGGCTACGCCGGCCTGACCTGGCCGAAGGAGTACGGCGGCTCCGGCGCGCCGTACGCCCATCAGGCGATCTTCCTCGAGGAGCTCGCCCGGGCCGAGGCGCCGTCGCATCTCGGAGTGATCGGCCTCGGCATGGCCGGGCCGACGATCATCGCCTGGGGGACGGAGGAGCAGAAGCAGCGCTACCTGGCGAAGATCCTGAGCGCCGACGAGATCTGGTGCCAGGGGTTCTCCGAGCCCGATGCCGGTAGCGACCTCGCCGCGGCACGCACGCGCATCGAGGACAAGGGCGACCATTTCCTGGTCAACGGCCAGAAGGTCTGGTCGTCGTTCGCACACATCGCAGACTTCTGCATCCTGGTCGGGCTCGGGCTGCCGGATGCTCCGAAATACAAGAACCTGACGTACGTGATCGCCGACATGCACGCACCCGGGGTCGAGGTGCGGCCGCTCGTCCAGATCACGGGCCATCCGGAGTTCAACG
This sequence comes from uncultured Thermoleophilia bacterium, assembly GCA_963708505.1. Taxonomy (GTDB): domain Bacteria; phylum Actinomycetota; class Thermoleophilia; order Gaiellales; family Gaiellaceae; genus PALSA-600. The sequence continues at coordinate 77,313 of CAVPST010000003.1, read as the reverse complement.
AGATCTTCTTCACCGACGTTCAGGTACCGAAGGAGAACATCCTCGGCGGAGTCGGCGAGGGCTGGCAGGTCGCGATGACCACGCTGCTGCACGAGCGCGGGACGCTGGGCTTCGCGCTGTCCGCGACGCTGGACGTCGCCGTGCGCAAGCTCGTCGCCCTGGCGAAGGATCGGGGCGTCACCGATCAGGTCCTCCTCGACCGGATCGCGCGAGAGTGGGTCGAGCTGCAGGCCCTCAAGTACACGAACTACCGGTCGCTGACGACGCTCGAGAAGACGGGCATCCCGGGACCCGAAGGGTCGGCGTCGAAGCTCGTCTGGTCGGAGGCGAACCAGCGTCTGACGAAGCTCGCGCTCGAGATACTCGGCTCCGGTGCGCAGCTGACGGACGGCGGCGGCTACGCCGAGGGTTACTGGCAGTACCAGCAGCTGCGCTCGCGCGGCAACACGATCGAGGCCGGCACGAGCGAGATCCTCCGCAACATCGTCGCCGAGCGCGTGCTCGGGATGCCGAGGTCGCGCTAGATGGACTTCTCCTTCGCGCCCGAGCAGGATGATCTGCGCCGCGAGGCGCGCGCGTTTCTCGAGGCGAACCCGTCGCCGACGATGGCGCAGCTCTCGGAGCTCGGCTGGGTCGGGATGCTGCGGGGCGGCGAGTTCAGCTTCCTCGACGGAGCGGTGCTCTTCGAGGAGCTCGGCCGCGTGCTGTACGACGGGCCATTCGTCCTGAACGAGGTGGCGGCCCAGCCGGGTGACGATGTGTGGTCGATCGAGATCGACGGCTACGTGCCGCACCTGGCGCAGGTTCAGCGCGTGCTGACGCCGGCGATGGAGGGCGCGCGGGCGGAAGGCGAATCAGTCGCGACCGTCGACGAGAGCCTCGGCCTCGGCAGGCTGTCCCGCAACGGAGCCGAGCGAGCCGCGGGCGACTGGGCCGACGTGCGGCGCAGGTTGCTGGCCGCCCTCGCGTTGGAGGCCGTCGGGATCGGCTCGAAGGCGATCGAGCTCGCGATCGACTACGTGAAGGAGCGCGAGCAGTTCGGCAAGAAGATCGGGACGTACCAGGCGATCTCGCACTCGCTCGTCGACGGGTACGTGGCCGTCGAGCTGGCACGATCGCTCGCGTACTGGGCCGCATGGGCGGTCGCCGAGGATGACGAGCAGGCCGACCTGGCGGTTGCGGCGGCGAAGTCGCAGGCCGGCGAGGCGGCCGTGCTTGCGTGCGAGAAGTCGATCCAGGCGCACGGCGGGATCGGGTTCACGTGGGAGCATCCGCTGCACCGCTACTACAAGCGCGCGCTCTGGCTCGAGGGCGCGCTCGGGTACGGCCGCGAGCAGCGCGCGGAGATCGCGGCATCCCTGTTGCGCTAGTTACCGGCGCGTCGAGCGGGATCGGCGAGGCGACGGCGCGTCATCTCCTCGCCCGCGGGTGGACGGTCTTCGCATCCGTCCGCAACGCCGGCGACGCGCCGACCGGAACGACGAGAGCTCGTCTTCGACGTGACCGATCCGGAGGCCGTCGGCCGGGGCGTCGGCCAGATCGACCAACTCGATGCTCTCGTCGACAATGCGGGTGTCGCGATCGCAGGCCCGCTGGAGTTCCTGCCGCCGGAGGAGCTGAGCCGCCAGCTCGATGTGAACGTGGTCGGGCAGCTCCGGGTGCTGCAGGCGGTTGCTGCCGCTGCTCCGGGCCTCCCGCGGGCGCATCGTTCTGATGGGCTCGGTCGCCGGCCGGTCTGCGCTGCCGTTCCTCGGGGCGTATGCGATGTCGAAGTTCGCCCTCGAGGCGATGGCCGACGCCCTGCGCCTCGAGCTCGAGCCGTGGGGGATCCAGGTCTCGGTCGTCCAGCCCGCCACGATCGCGACGCCCATGTGGACGAAGCCGCAGCGGGGGATCGAGAGCCTGCCGCCCGGGTCGGCCGAGCTGTACGGCGCCCGGCTCGCGCAAGTTCGCCGCGCTCGCCGCGTCGCGCTCCGCCTCGCGCGCGGAGCCCGTCGAGACCGTCGCGGTCGCCGTCGAGCATGCCCTCACCGCGCCGAAGCCGAAGACCCGCTATCTGGTCGGCCCGGACGCGAAGCGCCGTGCGCGCGTCCAGCTCCTCCCCGACCGGCTGCGAGACCGCGTCCTCAAGCGCTTCCTGTTCGGCTCGTAGGTCGTCCACGGGCAGCTCCGTCGCACCGCGCAACGGCTTAGGATCCAGCCATGGGCTACCAGGTCAGTTCACTCGAGGCTCTCGGTGAGGGCTACGGCTTTCGAAAGGTTCGCGCGGCGCTCGGCGTGAAGGCATTCGGCGTCAACGCGATCGTCTACCGGCCGCACTACGACGGGCCGAACCACTACCACGACGAGCAGGACGAGCTCTACTTCGTCCACCGCGGCACGGCGACCTTCGTGATCGACGGCGAAGAGCACACCGTCGAGGAGGGCGGGCTCGTGCACGTCGAGTCGACGACGCCACGAAGTGTCTCGAACAACACCGACGACGAGCTCGTCGTCCTGATCGTCGGCGGCAAGGGCGGTTACGTGGAGCGCGACGGCCAGCTCGTCTCGCCCGAAGACCTCGCGAAACGGCAAGGGCTGACGGCATGAACGGCCTGATGATGGACACGCAGCTGACGCTGCCGATGCTGCTGCGCCGCTCCGAGCAGTACTACGGCGACGAAGGAGATCGTCACCCGGCTGCCCGACCGTAGCTTTCACACGACGACGCACGGAGAGACGGGGCGGCGTGCCCGCGCGCTCGCGGTCGCGCTTCAGAACCTGGGCCTACAGCGCGGCGACCGAGTCGGGACGCTCTGCTGGAACCACCACCAGCACCACGAGGCCTACCTCGGGATCCCGTGTGGCGGCTTCGTGCTGCACACGCTGAACCTGCGCCTGCATCCGAATGACCTCGGCTACATCGCGACGCACGCTGACGACAAGGCTGTGATCGTCGACCGGAGCCTCGTGCCGCTCCTCGACCAGTTCATCGGCCAGACGAAGATCGAGCACGTCTTCGTCGTCGAGGACTCGTACGAGGAGTTGCTCGCCGGCGCCGATCCCGACGCCTGGCGGGATCCCGAGCTGGACGAGAGCGAAGCCGCCGCGATGTGTTACACGAGCGGCACGACGGGCATGCCGAAGGGCGTCGTCTACTCGCACCGCTCGACGGTGCTGCACACGCTCGGCGTCACCGCCGGCAACCCGATGGGGCTCGGTGTCGGCGAGGACGATGCGATCCTGCCGGTCGTACCGATGTTCCATGCGAACGCCTGGGGGTACCCGTACCTCGCGACGATGACGGGCGCCAAACTCGTCTACCCAGGGCCGTTCCTCGATCCCGAGTCGCTGCTCGAGGACTTCGTCGAACACGGTGTCACCTGGACTGCCGGCGTGCCGACGATCTGGCTCGGCATCCTGGCAATGCTCGACGCGGAGCCGAACCGCTGGGACCTCTCCCGGCTCAAAGGCATGCTGGTCGGCGGTTCCGCCGCTCCGCGGTCGATGATCGCGGGCTTCAAGGACCGGCACGGTCTGCAGATCGTGCACGGCTGGGGGATGACCGAGACCTCGCCGGTCGCGACGACCTCGCAGCTCGTCGCGGACCTGAAGGAGGCCGACGCCGAGACGCAGCACGACTTCGTGGCGATGCAAGGTGTGCCGTTGCCGCTCGTCGAGCTGCGCCACCGTGACGTCGACGGGAACATCCTGGCCTGGGACGGCGAGTCGATGGGTGAGCTCGAGACCCGGGGCCCATGGGTGTCGGCGGGCTACTACGACACGCCCGAGCAGGCAGACCGCTGGACCGACGACGGCTGGTTCAAGACCGGCGATGTCGTCTCGATCCATCCCCGAGGCTTCATCCAGATCAAGGACCGCTCGAAGGACGTGATCAAGTCGGGCGGCGAGTGGATCTCCTCCGTCGAGCTCGAGAACGCACTCATGGCGCACCCGGCGGTCGCGGAGGCTGCGGTGATCGCGATCCCCGACCCGAAGTGGGACGAGCGCCCGCTGGCGGCGGTCGTCCTGCGCGACGGTGCGAGCGCAACCGGAGACGAGCTGCGTGCGTTTCTCGCGCCGGACTTCGCCAAGTGGTGGCTGCCCGATCGGTTCGAGTTCATCGCCGAGATCCCGAAGACGAGCGTCGGCAAGTTCCGCAAGACGGAGCTGCGGGAGATGTTCGCCAAGGACGCCGTCGCGACGTGATCAAGACCGTTTGGCTCGACAACCCGCCGGTCAACGCGGTCAACGGCGGGATCATCGACACGCTCTGGACGGAGCTCGAGGCGCCCGGGGACGACGTCCGCGCGGTCGTGCTGCGCGGCAAGGGGGAGCGCGCGTTCTCGGCGGGCGCGGATATCGCCGGCTTCGTCGGTGGGGGCGCAGGCGGCGATCGCCCGGGCGGCATTCAGCCGGCCGCCGACCTGATCGAGTCCGTCGGCGTGCCGGTCGTCGCCGCGATCCACGGGTATTGCCTCGGCGGCGGCCTCGAGATCGCCCTCGCGTGCGACTTCCGGATCGCCCACCGAGACGCCCAGCTCGGCTTCCCCGAGGTCAATCTCGGCCTGCTGCCGGGCGGCGGCGGGACGCAGCGCGCACCGCGGCTCATCTCGCCCGGTCGCGCCCGCTGGCTGACGATGTCGGGCGAGCGGATCGACGCGGCCACCGCTCTGGAGTGGGGGCTCGTCGAGTTTCTCGTCGACGATCTCGACGAGGGCATCGCGCGCTACGTCGAACCGCTCGCAAGGCAGTCACCGCATGCGATCCGCCAGATCAAGCAGCTCATGCACGCGACCCGCGACGACCGCGACGACGAGCTGGAAGTGAAGGCATTCGTCGCCTGCCTGCAGTCGGAGGACGGCCAGGAGGGAGTCGCCGCGTTCCTCGAGAAGCGCGAGGCGCGCTGGACCGGACGGTGAACGCCGTCGTCCTGCACGAAGTCGACGGCCCGCTGTCCGTCGAGGAGGTCCCGGAGCCGGAAGGCACCGTCCTCGACGTCCGTGCGGCCGGGATCAACTTTGCCGACGTGCTGATCCGCCGAGGCTTCTATCCGCAGATGCCGTCGTTGCCGTACGTGCTCGGCAACGAGGTCGCCGGCGAGCTCGACGGCCGGCGCGTGATCGCGCTCGCGCGCGCCGCCGGCGGCTACGCGGAACGCGTCGAGATCGACCCCGATTGGGTTCTGCCGCTTCCCGACGACGCATCGTTCGCTGCGGGAGCGTCCTTCATGACGACCTACCTCACCGCGTACATCCCGCTGCACCGTCAGTTGCGTGTCGGCTCAGAGTCGACCGTGCTGGTGCATGCCGGCTCGGGCGGTGTCGGCTGCGCTGCGATCCAGTTGGCCAAGCGGCTCGGGGCGACCGTGATCGCGACCGCGAGCACCGACGAGAAGCGTGCCTTCGCGCGAGAGCAGGGCGCCGACGACGCGGTCGCGTACGACGCGATCGACGACCTGCGCGTCGACGTCGTCATCGATCCGGTCGGGGGCGAGATCTTCGACCGCTCGCTCCCGCTGCTGAAGCCGCTCGGGGCGATCGTCGCCGTCGGCTTTCTGAGCGGGCTCTGGACCGATCCGAGCGTGCAATGGCTGGTCGGACGAAATGCCTCGGTCGTCGGTGTGTACCTCGGACGGCTGTTGAAACTGGAGCCTGCGTTCGTCCGCGCGTGCGCACACGAGCTGCTTGCGATGTGGGACCGCGGCGAAATCGACCCGGTTGTCGGTGCGACCTTTCCGCTCGCCGATGCAGACGCGGCGCACGCGCTGATCGAAGCGCGGCGTCACGTCGGCAAAGTCGTGCTCGAGCCGTGAAGGCCCTCGTCACTGGAGGCGAGGGCGGGATCGGCCGCGCGATTCGGGCCCGCCTGGAGGCGGAGGGGTACGAGGTCGAGTCGCTGGACCTCGCGGGCGGCTTCGACGTCTCCGACCCGGCCGCGTGGGAGCGCGTCGGCGCCGTCGAGGTCGCGTGCCTGAACGCCGGTGTCCTGACCGGCGAGGGCGACCCCAGGCGGATCAGCGACGAGCAATACCGGCGCGCCGTGGCGGTGAATGTCGACGGCGTCTTCTTCGGTGTACGGCGGCTCGCCCGGGTGATGGAGCGCGGCACGATCGTTGCGACGGCGTCGCTGGCCGGGCTGACCGCGATGCCGACGGATGTCGTCTACTCGCTCACGAAGCATGCGGTCGTCGGCCTCGTCCGCAGCGTCGCGCCGCTGCTCGAGCCCATCCGCGTGAACGCCGTCTGCCCCGGGATCGCCGACACGCCGATGATCGACCACCAGCGCCCCGCCTTCGAGGCGGCCGGATTCCCGCTCTTGCAGCCCGAGGAGGTCGCGGAGGCGGTCTGGCGCGCCGCGACGAGCGAGGCGACCGGCGAGTGCTGGTTCGTGCAGCCCGGGCGCGAGGCGGCCCCGTTTCGCTTTCCGAACCTGCCGGGGCCTCGGCGCGACGGGGACCGGGTCGGCCGGCCTCCGCTCGCTAGTTGAGCCCCGGGTCGTAGGGCATTCGCTCCATCAGCGTCAGCGGTCCGCCGTGGCGGCGCAACACCGACCGCCAGAGCTCCTCGGGATCGGCGGCGAACGCGTCGTCGGCTTCCGCATCGACGATGATCCAGGCGGGCTCGGCGAGCTCTGCCTCGAGCTGGCCCGACCCCCAGCCGCTGTACCCCGCGAAGATTCGCAGCCGCAGGATCGAGAGGTCGCTGGGCTCGGCGTCGGTCGGCACGAAGCCGAGCCTGCCGAAGATCGGTGCCGCCGCCTCGTCGACGTCGTCGAACTCGGCAAGCACCATCAGGGCGGTCGGCTCGACCGGGCCGCCGACGAAGACCGGGTCGCCCGAGCCGGGTAGTCCCTCGAGCGCCGGCGCGGCGACCACGCCCGTGACGTCGGACGGGCGGCTCAGCACGAGACCCATAGCCCCGTCTTCGTCGTGATGTGCGATCAGGACGACGGTCTTCCGGAAGTTCGGGTCGTGCAGGGCGGGTGACGAGACGAGGAGCTTGCCCTTGAGCTCAGGCAAACCGCCACTCCGCACCCTCGGCGAACGCTCTGAGGATGCGCTTGGCGACGACCTGCCGATGGACCTCGTCGGGCCCGTCGTAGATCCGGCCGCCGCGCGCCTGCATGAGCATGCCGGCCAGCGGTGTCTCGTCGGTCAAGCCGCGCGCGCCGTGCACTTGCACTGCACGGTCGATCACATCCTGGAGCGCCTTCGCCGCAAAGAACTTGATCGCCGAGATCTCGACGCGAGCCTCGTCTCCGCCGTCGATCTTGTGCGCCGCGTCGAGCGTCATCAGCCGGCACGCTTGGATCTCGGCATAGCTGTCCGCGATCCAGTTCTGCACCGTCTGCTTGTCGGCGAGCGGACCGGTCGACGTCTGGCGCTCGAGCGCGTACGAGCACATCAGCTCGAACGCGCGCTGCATCTGGCCGAGCCACCGCATGACATGGTGGATACGCCCCGGGCCGAGCCGCTTCTGCGCGATCAGGAACCCGGCGCCCTCAGCGCCGAGCGTGTTCGTGACCGGAACACGCACGCCCGTGTAGCGAACCTCGCAGTGCGTCGACCAGCCCTTGCCGGCGTGACCCATGACCGTGATCGGACGCACGACGTCGACGCCCGGAGTGTCCGCCGGCACGATGATCTGCGTCGCTCGCGCGTGGGGGCCGGCGTCAGGGTCGGTGACCGCCATCACGATCCCGAATGCTGCGCCGTCGGCGCCGGACGAGAACCACTTGTGCCCGTCGATCACCCACTCGTCGCCGTCGCGCACCGCGCGCGTTCGCAATGTCGTCGGGTCGGAGCCCGGCACTTCCGGCTCCGTCATCGAGAAGAACGAACGGATCTCGCCGGCGACGAGCGGGGCGAGCCACCGCTCCTTCTGCTCGTCGGTGCCGAAGAGGTGGAGGATCTCGGCGTTTCCGGCGTCGGGTGCCTGGCAGCCGAAGACCAGCTGTCCCCAGACCGAGCGCCCGATGTGCTCGTTCAGGTACGCGTAGTCGAGGAAGCCGGTACCCGTGCCGCCCGCCTCGGGCGGAACGTGCGGCGCCCACAACCCCAGTCCGCGCACCTCGTCCTGGAGCAAGCGGACGAGTGCTTCGCCGGCCTCGTCCTGCCGCTCGATCGCCTGCTCGTTCGGCAGCACGCGCTCGGCCATGAAGCCCCGGACCTGCTCGAGCCGCTCCGTGGGCGGCGCCCATGCGACGGCCGTCATGTCGTTAGCATCGCACGTCGTGCGTCTCGGCTTCTACATGGGCTATGCGCAGCCGGGGACGAACCCACTCGAGCTGCTCGAGTTGGCACGCGAGGCGGAGCGGCTCGGGTACGACTCGGCTTGGGCGGCCGAGGCATGGGGTGTCGACGCGGTCACGCCGCTCGCGTGGCTCGGCGCCCAGACGACGACGCTCAAGCTCGGCACGGCGATCATGCAGCTGCCGGGGCGGTCGCCGGCGAACACGGCGATGACGGCGGCGACGTTGGATCTCCTTTCCGGCGGGCGCTTCCTGCTCGGCCTCGGCACGTCGGGCCCACAGGTCGTCGAGGGCTGGCACGGGCAGGAGTGGGGGAAGCCTCTCGGCAAGACGCGCGAGTACGTCGAGATCGTGCGGGCCGTGCTGCGGCGCGAGCGGCTCGAGCATCACGGCGAGCACTACGACATTCCGGTGCAGGGCGGCACGGGGCTCGGCAAGCCGCTGAAGCTGATGGCGCGTCCCCTGCGCTCCGACGTTCCGATCTACCTCGCCGCGATCGGGCCCAAGGCCGTCGCCCAGACGTTTGAGATCGCCGACGGCTGGCTGCCGATCTTCTGGTCGCCCGAGCGAGCGCGCGACGTGTTCCCGCTCGACCGGGCGCGTGCGGGGTTCGACGTGGCGCCGTGCGTGCCGGCGGTGCTGACCGACGACGCGGAGTCGGCTCGCGCAGCGCTCAAGGAGTACTACTCGTTCTACATCGGCGGCATGGGCGCCCGCGGCAAGAACTTCTACAACGACCTCTTCTCCCGGTACGGCTACGAGGCGGAGGCACGCGAGATCCAGGAGCTGTTCCTCGGCGGGCAGCAGCGCGAGGCGGCGACGAAGGTGCCGGATTCGTTCGTCGACGAGGTCGCGCTCGTCGGCTCGGTCGAGCGCATCAAGGACCGGCTGGCGGCATGGCGTGAATCCGGTGCGACGACGCTTCTCGTCTCGACCCGGGACGCAGCGACGCTGCGTGCCGTGGCCGAGGCGGCGGGCTAGATCCCGGCGCTCGCGTGGGCCGCCTCCGCGAGGAACGGTACGCCATGCTCGAAGAACGCGGCTCGCGTGTCCTCAGCTCCAAGCTCGCCGCGGATGTAGCGGCCGTAGATCGCCTCGCAGAACACCGCCGCCTTCCAGAGCGCGAGCGCCTCGAACCACGCGAGCGGCTCGACGTCGCGGCCGCTCTGTGCGACGTAGCGATCGACGAGCTCGGCTCGCGACGGGAAGCCCGGCTCGGCGGTGACGGGTGACGAGCCGAGCGGGCTCGGCGGCCCGTCCGGCTCGCTGTACGTCGCGAGGAGGTAGCCCACATCTGCGCGGGGGTCGCCGATCGCGCCCATCTCCCAGTCGAGCACGGCCAGGATCCGCGTCGGCTCGCCTGGGGCGACCATCATGTTCCCGAGGCGGTAGTCGCCGTGGACGACGGTCGGTGCCTGCGACTCGGGGATGTGCGCCGCGAGCCACGCTGCGACCTGGTCGACGTGCGGCAGGTCACGTGTCTTGTTGATCTCCCAGAGCTGTGTGAATCGCCGGACCTGCCGCTCGAGGTAGCTGCCCGGCCGCGCGAAGGCGGCGAGCTCGGGTCGCGAGACGTCGGCCGCGTGGATCTCGGCGAGCGTGTCGACGAGATCGAGGCCGAGAGCGTGCCGTGCGGCAGGCTGCTCGAGGCCCGGAGGTAGCGTCTGTGAGATCACGTTCCCGTCCAGAAACCGCATGACGTAGAACGGCACGCCGAGCACGGTGTCGTCGTCGCACACGGCGACGATCTCGGCCAGGCGCTCGAACCCGGCGGCGCGAATCGCGTCCTGCAGGCCGGCCTCACGGACCATGTCGTGCGCGGACGGCGGCAAAGGCGGGCGTGGGGGGCGGCGCAGCACGAGCCGTTCGCCACCTCGCTCGAGCAGGAAGGTGAAGTTGGAGCCACCGCCGACGCCGATCCGCGTCGCCGTCACCGGCCCGGTGCCGAGCCCGTGCTCGTCGAGAAATGCCGCGACGCGCTCCTCGACGATCAGCGGCGACTGGTCGGCCATCGCGCGATCGTACGCGGGCAGGGCTCGTCGAGCCCCGCCTGCGCGCGACCCGTCAAGTGGTCAGACCAAAGTCGGCGAAAGTGCCACAAACGTTCCACAGGATCGGGCGCCTATGCGAGCTCCAGGCAGCCGCGTCTTTGCAGCCCTGCCTGCGCGCGACGCGTCTAGTGGTCAGACCAAACTCCGCGAAAGTGCCACGAACGTTCCACAGATTTCCTAGCCACCGGCGATTGCGACCACGCCTGCCATGGCGATCGTGATGCCCGTCTTCTGGGTGCGGGTGAGGCGCTCGTGGAGCAGGACGTGGGCCAGGAGGACCGTGACGACCGGGTAGAGCGAGCCCAGGACGGCGACGAGCGCCAGCAGGCCGTGACCCGTCGCGAGTGCGAAGAGGGCGTTCGCGGCGACGTCCGCCAGCCCCACCGCCGCCACTGCGGGCAGTGACGAACGGCTGACCCGCAGCGGCGCGCGCAACACGGCCGCGAGGACAAGCAGCACGCTCAGCGAGCCGACTCTTGCGCCGACGAGCGTCGAGAGCGGATCGCCGTCGCGGCTTCCGAGACCGAGGAAATAGATGAACAGACCGAGTGCAACCGCCGCGACCACCGCGAGTGCGATCGCGCGCGAGCGCTCCGGCGACTCGCCGCGCCGCTCTTCGACCGAGGCGAGCACCGCGCCCGAGAGCGCCACGACGGCGCCGACGAGAGCCAGCGCCGACGGCCGTTCCCCCGTCGCGAGCGCGATCACCACAGGCACCCCGGCGCCGCAGGCGGCGACCGGGGAGACGACGCTCATCGTGCCGAGCGAAAGCGCGCGGTAGAAGGCGGCGAGACCGACCCCGCCGCCGACGCCGGCACAGAGCCCGAGGGCGAACGAGCGCTGGCCGATCTCCCCGCGAATGGCGACGGCGACGAGCAGCGCCGCGAACCCGGCCGCCTGCGAGATCAGCGTGACGCCGAACGTCGGGAGACGCTTGGTCAGCGATCCCCCGGCGAAGTCCGCCGCGCCCCAGACGACCGAAGAGGCGAGCGCGAGGACGAGGCCGGCGAGGCTCAGTGCATCCGCTCGACGAGCATGGCCATGCCCTGGCCGCCGCCGACGCACATCGTCTCGAGCCCGATCGTCCGGTCCATCGTCTCGAGGTCGTTGAGCAGTGTGTTCATGATCCGCGCGCCGGTCATTCCGTACGGATGACCGAGCGCGATCGCGCCTCCGTGCGGGTTCAGCTTGTCGCTGAACGGGTCGACCCCGAGCTCGCGGCAGACGGGCAGCACCTGGGCCGCGAAGGCCTCGTTCAGCTCCATCACGTCGACATCGTCGATCGTCATGCCTGCGGATTCGAGCACCTTCCGAACCGCCTCGATCGGGCCGACGCCCATGATCTCCGGCTCGACGCCCGAGACACTCGACGCGATGATGCGCGCCCGCGGCCGGATCCCGAGCTCCGCGGCCCGGTCCGCCGACATGACGATCACCGCCGCCGCGCCGTCGTTGAGGGGGCACGAGTTTCCCGCCGTCACCTTGCCGCCCGGCTTGAACGCGGGATCGAGACTCTGGAGCTTCTCGAGCGTCGACGACCTGCGCGGGCCGTCGTCGGCTGCGACGCCGTCCCAGGCCGTGATCTCGCGGGCGAAGAAGCCGGAGTCCTGTGCGGCCACGGCGCGCTCCTGCGACTGCTGCGCGAACCGGTCCATGTCCTCGCGGGAGACGTCCCACCGCTCGGCGACGTTCTCCGCCGTCAAGCCCATCGGGATGTAGACGTTCGCGATCGGTGCGTGGTCGCCGAACAACGCGGGGTGGATCTCGTCCTCGCTCTTCGGGTAGCCGTTGACCTGCGAGATCGACTCGACCCCGGCCGCGACGAAGGCGTCACCCTCGCCTGCACGGATCGCGTGGAACGCCATCCGGATCGTCTGGAGGCTCGAGGCGCAGAAGCGGTTGACCGTCGTTCCGGGGACCGAGTGCGGCAGTCCGGCGAGCAGCGCGACGCGCCGGGCGAGGTTCATGCCCTGCTTCGCCTCGGGGAAGCCGCAGCCGACGATCACGTCAACGAGCTCCTCGCGCGGCAGCTCCGGCACTTTGTCGAGGGCCGAGCGCACGGCGAAGGCGGCCAGGTCGTCAGGCCGGGCCTCGACGAGCGAGCCCTTGGCGGCACGGCCGATCGGCGTGCGCGCCGTCGCGACGATCACGGCTTCCGGCATCGGCGCATCTTGCCGCAAAGAGAAGGGCCGGCGCGTGCCGGCCCTTCTCCGTCACCGGTGCCGGGCGTCGTCAGGCGCCGCGGCCGTTGATCAGTTTCCCGATCGGCTGGAACACGTTGTTCTTGTACTGAACCAGCACGACCTGCGAGATCGGGTACTGGTAGTTGCCCTTGGTGTGGATGTCCACGCCGGGCAGGAGGAACGGGTCAGCGTTCTTCAGCTTCGCCGTGAACGCCATGTTGCGCGCCGCCTTCATCAGCCCGGCCCGCGTCAGGTTCTTCCCGGCCGCCTTCAGCACCTGCACGACGTTCCACGCCTTCGAGACGCCGTAGATGTTGAGCGGGTCGTTCGGGTTTCCCTTGGGGTCGTACTTGGCCATGATCTGGCGGTAGAGCTTCATGCCCGGTGCCTTGTTGTAGATCGGGTTCGACGGATCGAGCCCGTAGTTGACGGTGATCGTCCCGTTCGTGATCGCCGAGCCCGACTTGGTGGCGATCGTCAGGAACGGATCGGTCGCGGAGACCGAGTTGGTGATCACGTTCGCGGGTGTCCAGCCGAGCTTCGTCGCGATCACATACGCCTGGATCGTCGGCGTGGGCGTCGCGAAGATCACGAAGGTATCGGCCCCTGACGCCTTCAGCTTCGCCACCTGTACGGCAGGCGGAGTCGTGGCGCTGAGGTCGTACGGCTCGGCGTCGATGATCTGCGTCTGGTGCTGCCCGGACAAGCCGGCCTTGAGCCCACGCAGATAGTCGTTGCCGTAGTCGTCGTTCTGGTAGAGGATCCCGAGCTTCGCGTTCGGGAGGTTCTTGGCGACGTACTTTCCGTAGATCGCCCCTTCGGCCTCGTAGTCCGGCTGCCAGCCGATCGTCCACGGATAGGTCGTGAAGTCACGGTCGAACGTCGTCGCACCGGTCGAGACGAAGAGCTGCGGCACCTTCATTTGGTTCAGGTACTGGCGAACCGCAGTCTGGGGCTCCGTCCCGAGCCCGCCGACGAGCGCGAACGCGTGGTCCTGCTCGACGAACTGATGCGTGATCTGGACGGTGTTCGCGGGGTTGTACCCGTCGTCCTGGTACTTGAAGATGATCTGGCGGCCGTTGACGCCGCCGTGTGCGTTGGCGTACGAGAAATACGCGGCCATTCCGCCGGGGATCGGGGCGTAGCCCGACGCGGGACCGCTGAGCGGGAACGTCCCCTCGAGCAGGATCGTCTTTGCGGTAACGCCCGGCGTCGCTGACGGGGTCGCCCCGGCCGTCACGACGACGACGGCCGACGCAGCGACTGCCGCAGCGAGCAGCAGGAACGTCTTATTCATGCGTCTTCTCTCCTTGTCGCGGGCTGACCTGGGGGGATGGTCGTGGGACCGGACTATACGGGTCCTACGACGGAATGAGAAGCCCGGTTTCTCCGGCCCCTGAAGGCGCTCATCAGCCGCCGCGCGACCCCCGCTGCCCCGGCAGGTGCCACGTAGAGGCAGAACAGCAGCACGAGCCCATAGATGACGAAGCCCGATCCCGGCGCCCGCGTGTTGATGTGATGCACATGTGAGAACTGGGCGAGGATGGCCGGGCCCCAGCTGATCCGGATGAACTCGACGAAGAGGGCGCCGAAGAGCATGCCGGTCAGCGATCCCGCGCCTCCGACGACGATTCCGACCAGCAGGAGGATCGAGAGGTCGATCGGGAACGTGTCCGGGTTCACATAGGTGTTGCCCATTGCGAACAGCCCCCCGGCGATGCCGCAGAAGAACGCCGAGATGCCGAAGGCTGCGGTCTTGACGGTGGCGGTCGAGATGCCGTTGGCCGTCGACGCGATCTCGCTGTCCCGGACCGCCCGGAGGGAGCGTCCGAAGCGCCCACGGACGATCCAGAAGGAGAGCGGGAACATGACGAGCGCGACCGTCCAGCACACGGCGTAGAACCACACCGACGGGTTTGCGTGGACCCCGAACTCGGGGTGCAGCTGGGGCAGGCTCTTGCCGACGTTCCCGCCGGTGAAGTGCGAAAAGCGCTTGAGCAGGCCGATGAACGAGAGAGGGATCGCGAACGTCGCGAGCGCGAGGTACGGCCCGGCGAAGCGTGTCGCCGGCAGGCCGAACAGGAGGCCGAATCCGCCGGCAATCAGTCCGGCGACCGGGATCGTCCAGAGATCGCGCCAGCCGTGGTCGACGACGAGGATCGTCGTCGTGTAGGCGCCGATTCCCATGAATGCTCCGTGGCCGAGCGAGATCTGGCCGGTGAACCCGGTCAGGATGTTCAGGCCGAGCAGTGCAACCAGGAAGAGACCGACGAAGCCGAGCTGGAACGTGCGGTAATGCGTGAAGACCGCTGGTGCGATGACGACGGCGGCGACGAGCACGGCGAAGCCGATCAGAGGGGCGAAGCGCCTCATACGCGCCTCACGACCGCCTTGCCGAGCAGGCCGGCCGGGCGGAGGAGCAGCACGATGAGGAGCACGGTCAGGGCGACCGGCAGCTCGAGCTCGGACGTCACGAAGTGGACGTACGTACCGAGCATGCTGAGGAGGACTCCGAGCGCCAGCCCGCCGACGACGGCGCCGACGGGGCTCTCGAGGCCGCCGAGCACCGCGGCGGCGAAGGCGTAGATCAGGACGGCCTGCATCATGTTCGGCGTCAGGAAGACCGTCGGTGCGACCATCATCCCGCTGACGGCGCCGAGTGAGGCCGCAAAGCCCCAGCCGAGCGCGAGCAGCCATCCCGTCCGTACTCCGAGGAGCCGCGCGGCATCGCGGTTCAGGGCGCCGGCACGCATCGCGAGCCCGAGCTTCGTGAAGCGGAAGAACGCGCCGAGTACGACCACGCAGCCGATCGTCACGCCGAACGTGCCGACGTCCTGCTTCGCGATGTGGACGCCGCCGATCACCCAGGAGGTCGTCGGGAACGGGCTCGGGAAGAACTTGATCTCCGGAGACCAGATCCACGCGGCGAGCCCGTTCAGGATCACGAGCAGGGCGATCGTCGCCATCACCACCGTCAGCACACTTGCTCGTTCGAGCGGCCGGATCACGATGCGCTGCAGGCCGAAGCCGCCGACGAATGCGATGCCGAGCGTGAGGACGAAGGCCCACCAGTACGAGATGTCGCGGTGCTCCATCAACGCCCACGCGATGTACGTCGTGAACATCGCCATCTCGCCCTGGGCGAAGTTGATCACCTCGGTCGCCTTGTAGATCAGCACGAGCGCGAGCGCGAGCGAGCTGTAGATCGAGCCCTGGGCGAGACCCGAGACGAGGGTCTGGAAGAACTGCTGCATCTAGTAGCCCAGATACGCCGACCGCACGGCGTCGTTCGCCCGCAATTCATCGGCGGCGCCCATGAGCGTCACCGACCCCGTCTCCAGCACATACGCGCGAGCCGCGACGCCGAGGGCGATCGCCGCGTTCTGCTCGACGACCAGCACCGCGAGACCCTCCTTCTGATTGAGGTCGCCGACCACACGGAACACCTCACGCGTGATCAGCGGCGCGAGCCCGAGCGATGGCTCGTCGAGCATCAAGAGCCGCGGCCGCTGGAGGAACGCTCGTGCCAGGGCCAGCATCTGCTGCTCGCCGCCCGAGAGCGTCCCTGCCTGCTGTCCGCGCCGAGCCTCGAGCCACGGAAAGTACTCGAGCACCGTCTTGAAGTCGGGGCGGCCCCGCCGCATGTAGGCGCCCATCCGCAGGTTGTCCCAGACCGTCAGCTCCGCGAAGATGCCGCGCCCTTCGGGAACGTGCGCGATTCCCGCCCGTGCGACGTTCTCCGGGCCCGACCGTGCCAGCTTCTTGCCGCCGATCGCGACCGTGCCGCTGCGCCGCACGGTTCCGGAGACGGCACGGAGCGTGGTCGTCTTGCCGGCGCCGTTCGCTCCGAGCAGTGCGACGACCTCGCCCTCGCCGACGGTGAGAGACACGCCGTGCAGCGCAGCGACCTGCCCGTAGCGGGCAGAGACGTCGTCGAGCTCGAGCAACGGCGTCGTCAAGAGCGGTAGCTTCTCACGCGTGGTCGATGTCGAGGAGGGGATCCGCCGCGCGACCTTCTCGCTGCCATTCGGGCTCGATCATGTCCACTGCTACTTCCTTCGTGCCTCGTCGGGCGGCTGGATCCTCGTCGACACCGGACTCGGCACGCGGACGCCGGAGGAGCGGTGGCTGCCGGTGCTGGCCGAGCTCGATGCGCCCGTCGAGCTGATCGTGATCACGCACATGCATCCCGACCACGTCGGGGGGAGTCGCGACATCGCCGAGCTGACGGGAGCACCCGTTGTCCAGGGGCGCGAGGACTACGAGCAATGCGTCCGCGCGTGGGGCGAGCACGAGCCGGAGAGGTTCCTCGACTACTGGGCGTCACACGGCGTGCCCCAGCATCTGGCAGCCGATCAGCTGCGCGATTCCGAACGGCTCCTCGAAGCCGTTCACTGGGTTCGCGACCCGCAACTCATCGACACCGGCGACGAGCTGGACGGCTGGCGCATCGAGGTTCTCCGCGGGCACGCCGACGGCCACATCGTCCTCGAACGGGACGGCATCCTGATCGCAGGCGACGTCATCCTGCAGGGAATCTCGCCTGCGATCGGGCTCTACCCACGCTCGCGGCCCGATCCGCTCGGCGACTACTTCGTGACGCTCGATCGGCTGCAGGAGCTCGAGCTGCGCGTGGCGTACTCGGGGCACAAGGATCCGGTCCTCGATCCCGCCGGGCGCGCGCGCGAGATTCGGGCCCACCACGAGGCGCGGCTCGGTGCAACGTCGGCCGCGCTCGGCGCGGAGCCGCTGAACGCGTACGAGGTATCCCTCCAGGTCTTCCCGGACGAGCTGCCGCCGGTCCTGCGCCGCTTTGCCACCGCAGAGACTCTTGCGCACCTCGAGCGGCTCGTCCGCGAAGGTCGCATTGTGCGGGGAGAACGCGGGTACCTCGCTTGACAGACGAGGAGCCAGCCCGCATAAACCCGGGTACGGCGGTTCGGCGACGTGATATCAGCGCCCGCCGGCCCCAAAAGTGGCCACAGGAGCCGACGTGCTGACGCTCGACGGAGCGCCGGCAGCACAACTCCCCCCGGAAGGGCCGCCCGTGAGGGTGGCCCTTCTCCCTTCGAGGCGCTAGGCCGCCGCCGATACGATTTCCGCATGGAGCCGCTGCAAATCGGCGTTCTCGCCTTGCAGGGGAACTTTCGCGAGCACGCGGCGATGCTGCGGCGCCTCGGGGCCGCCGCCGTCGAGGTGCGGAAGCCCGAGCAGCTCATGGGTCTCGACGGACTGGTCATCCCGGGCGGCGAGTCGACGACGTTCATGCGGCTCATGCGCCTCTACGGGCTCGACGAGGCGATCCGCGGCTTCGACCGTCCCGTCTTCGGCACGTGCGCCGGGATGATCGTGCTCGATCGCGACCATCTGGGCCTCGTCGACCTCCGGGTGCGACGGAATGCGTTCGGCCGCCAGGTTGCTTCCTTCGAGGCCGACCTCGAGGTGGAGGGTTTCGAGACGCCCGTGCGAGGGGTCTTCATTCGCGCTCCGTGGGTCGACGAGGTCGGCCCGGAGGTGGAGGTACTCGCCGAGGTCGACGGCCGCCCGGTTCTCGCACGCGACGGTCGTTTCCTCGTCACCTCGTTCCACCCGGAGCTGACGGAGGACACGCGGCTCCACGAGCTGTTCCTCGAATCGGTCAGGGAGGCGCAAGTTGTCCGGGCATAGCAAGTGGTCGTCGATCAAGCACAAGAAGGGTGCCGCGGACGCGAAGCGCGGCCAGCTCTTCTCGAAGCTCTCGCGGGCGATCATCGTCGCTGCCAAGGAGGGTGGCGGCGACCCGGCGAACAACCTGTCTCTCCAGAACGCAATCGAGAAGGCGAAGTCGTACTCGATGCCGCGGGACAACATCGATCGCGCGATCGCCAAGGGCTCGGGCGCGGACGCTGACGCAGATTCGTTCGAGACGATCGTCTACGAGGGTTACGGGCCGGAGGGTGTCGCCGTGATCGTTGAGGCATTGACCGACAACCGCAACAGGACGGCCGCCGACGTGCGCCACCTGTTCGCGAAGCACGGCGGCAACCTCGGCGCCACCGGAGCCGTCGCGTGGCAGTTCGAGCGTCGCGGCGTCGTCGTCGTCGACTCGACCGGCGTCGACGAGGAGGAGTTGCTGCTCGTGGCCGCCGACGGTGGGGCCGAGGACGTCGAGCAGGACGGGTCCGTCTTCCAGGTCCTCTCGACGCCCGAGCACCTCTCGGCCGTCCGGTCGGCGATCGAGACAGCCGGGATGACTGTGGACTCGGCCGAGTTGCAGCTGCTCCCGAAGACGACGGTCGCGGTCGACGACGAGTCGAAGGCGCGGCAGGTGATGCGGCTGATCGACGCACTCGAGGAGAACGACGACGTGCAGGACGTCTACGCGAACTTCGACATCCCAGAGAACGTCCTCGAAGCCGTCCTGGCGTAGCGCAGGAACGTCCGGAAGGGCGCCTAACGTACCTTCGTGAAGGTCCTCGGTATCGACCCAGGGACGGCTGCATGCGGGTACGGAATCGTCCACGAAAGCGGCGGGCGCCTCAGGGCCACGTGCCACGGGTGGTGGCGCACGTCGGCTCGAGAGCGGCCGGAAGCCAGGCTGCTCACGATCTTCACGGGCGTCCAACAGCTGATCGCGGAACACGCACCGGATGCCGTCGCCCTGGAGGAGTCGTTCGTCGGCGCCGACGCCCGCATCGCACTCTCCGTCGGCCAGGCGCGGGGAGTCGTGCTCGTCGCCGCGTCGTCCGCCGGCGTCGCCTGCGCTGAATACGCGCCCGCGTCGGTCAAGCAGGCGGTCTGCGGCTACGGCCGCGCCGACAAGGAACAGGTCGGGAAGATGGTGCGTGCGATCCTCGCGCTCGACGAGGTGCCGACGCCGAACCATGCCGCCGATGCCCTCGCAGTAGCGATCTGCCACGCCCTCGCCCCGCCCCTCCTCCGGCTCGCCGGTTGAAGGAATCCGGACGACGGCGACCAAACGGGCGGTCTGTACCCGTTTTGATCGCTCGCTCGGGAGGTGAGGGAAGTGAAGCTATGGCAGAAGTACCTGGCGGAGGTGTTCGGCACCTTCGTCCTCGTCTTCGGGGGAACGACGGCCATCGTCGCCGCGATCCGGACGGATCAACCGGTGCTGCTGGCCGTGCCGTTCGCGTTCGGCCTGGCGCTGGTCGGCGGGCTCTACGCGTTCGGCGAGGTGTCGGGCGGTCATTTCAACC
Source organism: uncultured Thermoleophilia bacterium (assembly GCA_963708505.1). Lineage (GTDB taxonomy): Bacteria > Actinomycetota > Thermoleophilia > Gaiellales > Gaiellaceae > PALSA-600. The sequence goes on along the minus strand of CAVPST010000003.1, from coordinate 57,651 downwards.
CGGCGGTCTCGCTGGCGATGTTCCTCGACGCGCGCCTCGGCGCATTTGAGCTCATCGGCTACTGGATCTGCCAGTTCTCGGGCGCGATCCTCGCATCGCTCCTGCTCTTGGTTGCGACCTCGCAGGCAGACGTTGCCGCGACGGCGACCGTCCCTTCGACCAACGGGGCGGCGTTCGTGATGGAGGTCGCGTTCACGGCGATCTTCGTCTCCTGCATCCTGCAGGCGACGCGCAGCGGCACGTTCTCGGGGTCGGCGCTCCTGGCGATCCCGCTCACGCTCACGATGATCCAGTTCGCGGCGATCCCGTTCAGCGGGGCGTCGGTCAATCCGGCCCGCAGCCTCGGCCCGGACGTCGTCGGCAACACCTGGCACAGCGTGTGGATCTACTTCCTCGGCCCCGCGACCGGTGCGGTGATCGCCTGGCTCGTCCACACGGTCGTCGTGCGGGGCGACACGAACCTGCGGGACGACCTGGAGCGGATCGACGCCGAGGTCGAGGTCACCGCAGCAGAGTCGGAAATGCAGTGATCTCCGCGCCGGACGTTCCTGCCTGCCTTCGGGTAGGCAGGAACGTCCGTTCGGATCCGTAACGTGAGCCCATGATCGCGCGGCTACGAGGCCGGATCGCCGGGCGGGCCGGGGCCGGCCTGATCGTCGACGTGAACGGCGTCGGCTACCTCGTCCATGCGACGCCCTCCGTGCAGCGGCTCGGCGACGGCGAGATCACGGTCGAGATCCACACCGTCGTCCGGGAGGACGCGCTGCAGCTGTACGGCTTCGCGACCTCCGAGGAGCGGGAGCTGTTCGAGCTGCTGCTCGGCGTGTCGGGCGTCGGGCCGAAGGTCGCGCTCGCGATCCTCTCGGGGTCGAGCCCGTCCGAGCTGCGCCGTGCGATCGCCCGCGACGACTTCAAGCGCTTCCAGGCGATCCCGGGCGTCGGCCTCAAGACCGCGCAACGGGTCGTCCTCGAGCTGAAGGCCGTCGTCGCCGACACGGCGGTCAACCGGTGAGGATCTGGGCGCACGCGATGCGCTCGTCGAGCTCGGCTGGTCGCTGCTCGACGCGGAACGGGCGCTCGCCGAGGTCGATGCCGGCTTGCCGCTCGAGGAGCAGGTGCGGGCGGCGCTGCGGTGGGCGGCATGACGCAATTCCTCGCACCCGTGCTCGCCGAGCAGGACGACGACTTCGAGCGCTCGCTCCGGCCGCGCTCGCTCGCCGATTTCGTCGGTCAGGAGCGCGTCAAGCAGCAGCTCGAGATCGCACTCGAGGCCGCAAAGGCGCGCGGCGAGGCGCTCGACCACGTCCTGCTCGCGGGGCCGCCCGGGCTCGGGAAGACGTCGCTCGCGCAGATCGTGCGGAACGAGCTCGGCGTCGGGATCCGCCAGATCGCCGGTCCGGGGCTCGAGCGAAAGGACATCGCCGCGATCCTCACCTCGCTCGAGCCGCGCGACGTGCTGTTCATCGACGAGATCCATCGCATGAGCCGCGCCGCCGAGGAGATCCTCTACCCGGCCCTCGAGGACTTCCGGCTCGACATCGTCATGGGCCAGGGCCCGGCCGCACGCACGCTGACGCTCGACCTGCCGCCGTTCACCCTCGTCGGAGCGACCACGCGGACCGGCCTGCTCACGACACCGCTGCGCGACCGGTTCGGGCTCACGTTCCGCCTCGATCTCTACACCGCCGACGAGCTCGCCTCGATCGTCCGGCGTTCGGCGCGCATTCTCGACGTCCAGCTCGAGGACACAGCGGCCGAACTGGTCGCCGGCCGCTCCCGTGGCACGCCGCGGATCGCGAATCGCATTCTCCGGCGCATGCGCGACGTCGCCGAAGTGCGTCACCAGGGCATCGTCACGACCGATGTCGCGGAAGAGGCGCTTGCGCTGCTCGAGGTCGACTCCGTGGGACTCGAGCGCTTCGATCGTGAGCTCCTCCGGTGCGTCGTCGAGAAGTTCGGCGGCGGCCCGGTCGGCCTCTCGACGCTCGCCGTCGCGCTCGGCGAGGAGCCCGAGACGATCGAGGACGTCTACGAGCCGTATCTGCTGCAGCTCGGCTTCCTGCAGCGCACACCCCGCGGGCGGATCGTCACCGACCTCGGGCGGGAGCACCTCGGCGCATTGCCCGACGACCGTACGCTCTTCTAACGCGCGCGTGTTCCGACTAGGGTCGGAGGCACATGGTCGACTGCCCGACCTGCGGCGCCGATAATCCGTCCGGGGCGAAGTTTTGCAACGAGTGCGGAGCTTCGCTGACGCAGGTCTGCGCCTCCTGCCGGACGAGCAATGCGTCCGGAGCGAAGTTCTGCAGCGAGTGCGGCACGACCCTACGGATCGACGTGACGGCGCAACCGCCGCCGGTCGCAGAGGCCGAGCGTCGGCTTGTCTCGGTGCTCTTCGCCGACCTGGTGGGGTTCACGACAGCCTCGGAGACGCGCGACGCAGAAGAGACCCGCGAGCTTCTCTCCAGCTACTTCGAGCTTGCGCGGACCCTCATCGGACGGCACGGCGGCACGATCGAGAAGTTCATCGGGGATGCCGTCATGGCGGTCTGGGGCACGCCGGTCGCGACCGAGGACGACGCCGAGCGCGCGGTCCGCGTCGCCCTCGAGCTCGTCGAGGCGATCCCGGAGCTCGGGCCGAACATCCAGGCGCGCGTCGGGGTGCTGACGGGCGAGGCCGCCGTGACACTCGGCGCCGAGGGGCAGGGGATGGTGGCGGGCGATCTCGTCAACACGGCGGCGCGGATCCAGACTGCAGCAGAGCCGGGCACGGTGCTGGTCGGCGAGGTGACACGGCGCACGACCGAGCAGGCGATCGCGTACGCGGATGCGGGCGCTCACGAGCTGAAGGGCAAGCTGGAGCCGGTCCCGCTCTTTCGCGCGCTCCGCGTCGTCTCCGGCCGGGCCGGCTCGATGCGCTCGGCCGGGCTCGAGGCGCCGTTCGTCGGGCGGGACCGCGAGCTGAAGCTGATCAAGGACATGTTCCACGGTGCAGCCGAGAACGGCAGCGCGCACCTCGTCTCGGTGACGGGCATCGCCGGGATCGGCAAGTCGCGGCTCGCCTGGGAGTTCTACAAGTACTTCGACGGGATCGTCGAGAACGTCTACTGGCACCGGGGCCGCTGCCTGCCGTACGGGGAGGGCGTCGCGTACTGGGCGCTCGCAGACATGGTGCGCATGCGTTGTCTGATCGGTGAGGACGAGGCGCCGGAATCGGCCAGGGGCAAGCTCGCGTCGGCACTCGCCGAGCACATCCTCGACCCCGAGGAGCGGGAATTCGTGGCGCCACGGGTCGCGCATCTCCTCGGGTTCGACGAGGGAGCGGTCGGGGACCGTCAGGACCTGTTCGCAGCGTGGCGGCTCTTCTTCGAGCGGCTCGCAGACGTCTACCCGACGGTGCTCGCCTTCGAGGACATGCAGTGGGCGGACGCGTCGCTCCTCGATTTTGTCGAGTACCTGCTGGAGTGGTCCCGCGACTCGCCGCTGTACGTGATCACGCTGGCGCGGCCCGAGTTGCAGGAGAAGCGGCCGAGCTGGGGCGCCGGCCAGCGCAACTTCACATCGCTCTACCTCGAGCCTCTGTCGGGGCAAGCGATGCGCGACCTGCTCGAGGGGCTGGTACCCGGGCTCCCGGACGAGCTCCGCACACGGATCCTCGAGCGTGCCCAGGGAGTTCCGCTCTACGCGGTCGAGACGGTGCGGATGCTGCTCGACCGCGGGCTGCTCGTCCGGGAAGGGTCCGTGTATCGCCCAACGGGCGAGATCGAGACACTCGCGGTTCCTGAGACCCTGCATGCGCTGATCGCAGCCCGGCTCGACGGCGTCTCGCCCGAGGAACGGCGCCTGCTGCAGGACGGCGCCGTGCTCGGGAAGACGTTCACGGTCGCCGCCGTCGCCGCACTCGCCGACTCGGCGCCGGCCGACCTCGAGCCCCTGCTCGCCGGCCTCGTGCGGAAGGAGGTGCTCGGCGTCCAGTCCGATCCGCGCTCGCCCGAGCGCGGGCAATACGGGTTCCTGCAGGACCTGGTTCGGCACGTCGCGTACGAGACGCTCTCGAAGCGGGAGCGGAAGTCCCGCCATCTGGCCGCCGCCTCGCACCTGCGGCAGGCCTTCCCGGACGAGGACGAGGTGGCTGAGGTCCTGGCTGCCCACTACCTGGCGGCCGTGGAGGCTGCACCGGGAGCCGACGATGCCGCGGCGATCCGCGCCCAGGCAGGAGAGATGCTCACACGGGCGGGCGAACGCGCCTCGTCCCTGGGCGCGCTGGACGAGGGGCGCCGCTACTACGACCAGGCGGCCGAGCTGGCCGAGGAAACGCTCGTGCGGGCGGGGCTGCTCGAGCGTGCGGGCGAGCTCGCGCAACGCGCGAACCTGCTCGCCGAGGCGCGGGAGCGTCTAGAGCGCGCGCATTCCCTGAACCTGCAGGGAGGGGACGCGAAGGGGGTCGCGCGGGTGAACGCAGCGCTTGCCGAACTCGACTTCCTCGGCGGTGCGTACGACGCAGCGCTCGTTCGCCTCGAGCAGGTGACGGCGGAGCTCGAGCGTGCAGGGGCTCTTGTCGAGCTCGCCGGGGCGCTCGCGCTGTTCGGCCGGGTCAACGCGATCCGCGGACATGTCGGGCCGGCGGCGGCCGCGACCGATCGAGCGCTCGCCTTGGCCGAGCACCTGCTGCTGCCTGACGTCTTCGTCGAGGCCCTGACGACCAAGGGAATCGTGCTGCTGCTCGGGCGACGACTGGATGAGGCGCGCATCCTGCTCGAGGCTGCGGCAGAGCGCGCGCGCGCCGAGCAGTTTTACGCAAGCGCGCTCAGAGCGGACAACAACCTCGCCACCGTCCTGCAATCGGCGGACCGTTACGCCGAGGTGGCCGAGGCCGTCGACCGTGGCATCGCGCTTGCCCGGAGGCGGGGGGAGCGGCGCTCGGAGTCGGTCCTCCGGACCGGAAACATCGTCGTCCTGTTCATGCTCGGTCGCTGGGACGAGGCGTGCGCTATCGGACGCGAGGAGGCGCCGTCCGCGGTCAGCGAGATCGCCCAGCTTGGTCTCATCGACCTCGCCCAGATCGCCTGCGAGCGGGGAGATCTCCAAGAGGCTCGCCGGGTGATCGGCGTCGGCCCGCGGCTCGAGACGTCCGAGAACCCCCAGTCTCGGGCCGGGTTCGCGGCGGTCCTCGCCCGGGTCCTGCGTGCGGAGGGAGACCACGTGGAGGCGCTCGCCGCGGCCCGCCGCGGCCTCGCACTTCGTGCAGAGATCTCGATGGTCGACATCGCCGTCAAAGGGTCGTTCGTCGAGGCAGTCGAGTCGTCGCTCGCGCTCGGAGATCTCGAGCTGGCAGACGAGCTTCTCCTGCTGCCGGCGTCGCTCGACCCGGGTGACCTGACGCCGTTCCTGCAGGCCAGCGTGGACCGTCTCGGGCGCGGCTCCAGGCGGCACGCGGCGCGGAGGACGGGGTCGAGGACGGATTCCGCTCGGCCGGCGCGCTCTTGCGCGAGTTCGGCATCGTGTTTCACGCCGCGGTTGCGGAGCTCGAGCACGCCGAGTGGCTGGTCGGTCAGGGACGGGCGGACGAGGCGGGAGCGCTTGTCTCCGCGGCGTGGAGACGTTTGCGCGGCTCGAGGCGGAGCCATGGCTCGCGCGTGCGCGCCGCGCCAGCGAGAGCGCAGCGGGCGCGGTCAGCAGCGCCATCACGTCGAACCAGACGTAACCGGACGCAACGCCGCTCGGCGGATTGCCGTCGGGGATGCCGAGCCCCGGCAGCTCGCGCGCCCAGAGCCAGGTTCCGATCGCCGTCCCGTAGAGCTCGAGCGAGGCGACGACGAGGAAGACGCTCGCGTAGATCGCACGGTTCCTGCCGCGCCAGAGGAACACCAGCAGCAGCGGGACTCCGATCGCCCCCGCCACGTCCCGGCGGGGCAGCACGGTCAGGCCGAGGAGCCCCCAGGTCGCGGCCGCCACGGCCGCCGTCGCGACGAGCGCGCGAGTGTGCCGGCGGAGCGCCACGGCGAGCGAGAGGGCGGTCAGGTAGACGAGGCCGTGCGCGGGCGGCACGAAGAGCGGCAGGTTGTGCAGTCGGTAGTGGTAGACGCCCCAGATCAGGGATCCGGTCACTTCGCCCACCGTCGCGAAGCAGACGACCCCGATCGTCTGTACGCGCCGTTCGAGTGAGACGCGTGTCAGCGCTCCGATCAGCACGGCCCACGTGAGAACGCCGAGCGCGAGTTGCTCCGGATACGAGGCGAAATGGTCGAGCGCGAGGAGGGCGGCGAGGTACGCCGCGCCCGCTACTGCCTGAACTGCAGCTCGTGCCACGACGGCACCGGCGCGAGCTCGAGCAGCGGACGCCCGCCGCCCGGATGCTGGTAGGCGAACTCGTCCTCTCCGTCGTCCCACACGACCTCGAGCGCGCCTCGTTTCACCTGGTGATCGAGCCAGGCGCCGCGGAAGATGAGCTTGCGGAGCCAGTAGACGAGCGACTCGCCGCCGACGAGCGAAACGCGCTCCCAGTTCCGCATCAGGTACCGGCCGAGGCGTGACGCCGGCTCGTCGATCGCACCCTGGGCCGCCAGCGCGACGAGATCGGTCACCGCCTCGTCGTCGAGCTCCGGCGAGGAAACCACGCCGAGCTTGACCGCCGCCGCGACGACGCGGCCTTCGAAGTCGGTTGCCCCGAACGAGAACCGGTAGCCCAGGAACTCGACGACGTAGTCGTCCCCCGAGGTGTAGTTCGCGTCGGGTGCCGGCGATGCGTCAGGCACGCTTCCATCGTAATGGACCTGGTTGTCGCCTCCGGCATCTCGAGGTACATCATTCTCCTGCCGGCGTTCATCGTCGGCGGTGGGTTGGTGCTCGGCATCCTGATCCTCCTCGGGCGAGCCTTCGTCGGAGACGGTGCGCGAGGCGAACCACCCGCGGCTGATCACTGCGGGCCTCGTCGCTCTCGCAGGCGCGGTCGTCCTGCTGACGTATCTGGGCGTCGAGCTGCCCAAGGAGTAGCCGCCGGCTACAGGATGACGACGGGCGTTCCGACGCTGACGTGCTCGAAGAGCCATTCGGCTTCCGGCACCTGCATCCGGACGCAGCCGTGCGACGCGCTGTAGCCGATCGACGCCGGTGCGTCGGTGCCGTGGATGCCGACGCCGGGCGCGTTCAGGCCCATCCAGCGCGTCCCGAGCGGGTTCGCCGGCCCCGGCGGGACGGGCTTGAGGCCCCGCGCCCAGGCGTCCTGCACCGGCGGGTACCACCACGGGTTCCGCTGCTTGTCGACGATCCTCCACAGGCCGGCAGGCGTCGGATAGATCGCCTGGCCGGTCGCCACCGGGAACGTCTCGAACGAGCGCCGTGCCGTCGTAGAGGCGCAGCGTGTTCGTCGCCCTCGTGATCACGATCACGGGACCGAAGTTGGCGGCCGTGCGCGCCGGTGCGACCGGGTGCGTGAGCAGCGTCAACGGGCGCGCGCGTGTTGGCTCTGATCACCTGCGCGAGCGCGCCTGCCATCGTCCGCCGGTCGACCGCGAGGCCCGCCTGGGCGGGCGAGAACGTCGGCCCGCTCGAAGTCGCACCGATCACCGCGGAATCCACGGCCGCCCGGTCGTATCGATGGGCGAGCTTCTTGACGACGCTCGCGATCTTCGACTGCGACGCGTGCGCAGGGAGTGCGATCCGGCTCGACGGAGTCGCCGCGAGTGCGGCGGTGACGGCGTCGTCGATGCTCGGCCCGGCGCCGAGTGCCTCGGGCGTGAGGAGTGTCGTGTGCCCGTCGTAGGCGACGCGCACGGAGCGCTCGAACGCTGCTTCGACATGGGCACGGGCCGGTTCGGCGCTCAGCCCTCCGACGGCGATACCGCCGACGCGAACGCCCATCGGGATCGTCCGCGTGGGCGTCGAAGCGGGCGCAGCCGCACAAGCGAGGCCGGCTGCCACGGCGATTAGGGCGAGCGTCCGAAGCACGCGGAGCACGGGTCGAAAATTAGAGCACGTTTCTCCCGGGATTTCGAGGGGATTTTTCGAAGATCCGTCCGACGCCGGCCGTACCCTCGACAGCCCGATGGCGACCGGAACCTGGCAGCTCGCACCCTGTTCGTTCGGCGACGTCGTCCGGCTGGCGGAGGCCCTCGAGCTCGACGAGGTGACTGCGTCGGTCCTGGTCAGGCGCGGGCTCGCGGACGCCGCCGACGCGCGCCGCTTCCTCGAAGGAGCTTTGCCCGGCCACGATCCGTTTTCGCTCGGCGACATGACCGAGGCCGTCGAGGCGATCGTCGCCGCAGTCGATGCCGGCTCGCGCATCTGCGTGCACGGGGACTACGACGCCGACGGGATCTGCGCGACCGCCCTGGCCGTTCTGCTGCTGCGGGAACTCGGCGCCGACGTGTCGTGGCACCTGCCGTCGCGGTTCGAAGAGGGCTACGGCCTGAACGCACAGACGATCACCAGGCTCGCAGAGGAGGGCGTGTCGCTCGTGCTGACGGTGGACTGCGGGGTCACGGCCGTCGAGGAGGTCGAACTGGCAACCTCGCTCGGGCTGTCCGTGGTCGTGACCGACCACCACCGTCCCGGCGAGACGTTTCCCGCCTGCCCCGTCGTCGCGACGCTCAAGGGCGACTATCCGTTCACCGGTCTCTGCGGGACGGGCGTCGTCTGGAAGCTCGCCGAGGCGCTGCTCGGTCCGGCGCACCCGTTCCTCGAGCGCCACCTCGACATCGTCGCCCTCGCGACGGTGGCGGACGTCGTGCCGCTCGTCGACGAGAACCGCGCGCTCGCCCTGCTCGGGCTGCGTCGCCTCGCACAGACGCAGAAGCCCGGGTTGCGCGCGCTCATGAAGGTGGCGGGGGTGGACGGCGGGGCACTCGACGAATCGTCGATCGGCTTCCGCCTTGCTCCTCGCATCAACGCCTCCGGACGCCTGTGCCGGCCGGAGTCGGCGCTCGCGCTGCTCCTGACGGAGTCAGCCGACGAGGCGAAGGCGCTCGCCGAAGAGCTCGAGACGCTGAACCGCGAGCGTCAGGCGATCGAGGAGCGCATCTGCCGCGAGGCGATCGACGAGATCGAGTCGTGGCCGGAGCCGCGGCGTGCGCGTCGTGGCTACGTCGTCGCCGGCGAGGGCTGGCACGAGGGCGTGATCGGGATCGTCGCCTCGAGGCTCGTCGAGAAGTACAACCGGCCCGTCGTGGTCGTCGCCGGCACCGACGGCGACTGGAAAGGCTCAGGGCGCTCCGTTGCCGCCTTCGACCTGCACGCCGGGCTCGCGGCCTGCTCGGGTCACCTCCTGCGCTTCGGCGGGCACCGCGCTGCGGCGGGGCTGACGGTCGAGGCGCGCGCGGGTCGAGACGTTCGCGGCGGCGTTCGCCGCGTACTGCGACGAGGTTCTCGCCGACGAGGACCTGCAGCCGGTAACGCGTGTCGACGCCGTCGTCCCCGGCCGGAAGCTGAACCTGGCGCTGGCTGCCGAGCTCGGCCGGCTCGCGCCGTTCGGCATCGGCAATCCGGGCGTCGTCCTGCTCGCCGACGGGTGCGAGCTGACCGAGCTCGGCACCGTCGGAGACGGCAAGCACCTGCGGTTCCGGGTGCGCCAGCGCGGGCAGGACGCGGGGTCGGCGATCGCCTTCGGTCTCGGCAGGCAGCTCGACCGGATGAGCCGGCCCGGGCGGTACGACGTCGCGTTCCGCCTGCAGGAGAACCGCTGGAACGGCACCGTCGCGCCGCAACTGGTCGTCAGGCGGGTCTTCGATGCCGCGGATGGCTTCGACGAGCTCCGTGACTGGCTCGCCGACCAGTGGCGGGCCGGAGAGGACAAGTGGACGCCGGACGCGCGGGCGATCTTCTCGGAGCTCGAACTGGACGAGGGCGCCAAACGGAGCCTGTTGGAGTCTCCGACGTTTCGGGCGCTGCTCGAGCAGCGCCCGGTTCTCGCCGCTGCTGCTTGATCGAAGATCGGAACCATGCCGGGTGGGCGGCGGTTCCTAGACTCGAGTCATGGCTACCACCACGCAGTTCGAGACGGCGCGGATCGAGGACCTGACGCGCGACGGCGGCTGGGCGCCGCTCCGCCGGCACTTCGACGTCAGGGCTTTCGGCATCAACGGCTGGACGGCCGACGAGGCCGGCAAGACGGTGATCGGCGAGCATGACGAGGAGCGGTCAGGCCAGGAGGAGCTGTACCTCGTGCTCTCGGGGAAGGCGACCTTCACCGTCGACGGCGCCGACGTCGAGGCGGTTCCCGGCACCGTCGTCTTCGTGCGCGATCCGGCCGCGAAGCGCACCGCGGTTGCCGACGAACCCGGAACGACGATCCTCGCGGTCGGCGGCACGCCGGGAGAGGAATATCGCCTGCGGGCCTGGGAGGCGAACGCGGAGATCTTCCCGCTCTTCGGAGCGGGGGAGGTCGCGGAGGCGAAGCGGCGGCTCGAGGAGGAGCTCGGCCGCTACGAAGGCAATGAGCTGCTCGTCTACAACCTCGCCTGTGCAGAGGTACGGCTCGGAGAGTCCGACCAGGCCCTCGAGCACCTGCGGGAGGCGATCGCCGAGCGAGCGTCCTTCGCGGAGCTCGCGCGCAACGACGACGACTTCGCATCGCTGCGCGGAGATGCGCGATTCGAGGAGATCGTGGGGGCTACACCCGGCTGATCGCGGCTCGGCTCCGGCGCCTTCTCGGCGGGCGGTTCGAGACCGCTTGCAGCTCGCCGAGGAGGCGCGCAACCTGCGCCACTTTCCGAGCATGTCGTCTGCGTGCAAACATGGATTGACGAGATTCATCGGCACGCCGTGGTCTCCTGCTAGGCCCTCGGGCGAGGGATTTTTCGCCACCCGACCCCGGTACACTGGGTGAGTGGCGGTACTCGAACGACATGAAGATCTCGTCGAAGAGCTGATCGCCGAGGTCGAGGCGTACAAGCCCGACGTCGACCGCGAGCTGCTCGCACGCGCGTTCGACTTCGCTGCGGCCGCCCATGCCGGCCAGGTCCGCCAGTCGGGCCAGGAGTTCATCTACCACCCCTGGGGTGCCGCCAAGATCCTCGCGGGGCTGCAGCTCGACGAGCCGACGCTGGCGGCTGCGCTGCTCCATGACGTGATCGAGGACACGGGAGTCGAGCCCGAGGAGCTGCAGGCCGAGTTCGGGGACGAGATCGCGAAGCTCGTCGAGGGCGTGACGAAGCTGACGCGCGTCCAGTTCCAGAGCCGCGAGCACGCCGAGGCCGAGAACTACCGGAAGCTGATCGTGGCGATGGCCGAGGACGTTCGGGTCATCCTGATCAAGCTCGCCGACCGGCTGCACAACCTGCGGACGATCGAGTACCTCGGCAAGCAGAAGCAGGTGCAGAAGGCGCGCGAATCGCTCGAGGTCTACGCACCGCTCGCACATCGACTCGGTATCCATGCGCTCAAGTGGGAGCTCGAGGATCTGGCCTTCCAGACGCTCCATCCGCGCAAGTACGAGGAGATCAAGCAGATGGTGTCGGAGCGGCGCGCCGATCGCGAGGAGCACGTGCGCGAGGCGGCGGTCGTGCTGCAGAAGGAGCTCGACAAGGTCGAGATTCCGGCGGAGATCTCAGGCCGCGCGAAGCACTTCTACTCCATCTACGACAAGATGGCGAAGAAGGGTCGCGAGTTCAACGAGATCTACGACCTGACCGCGATGCGCGTGATCGTGGAGCGCAGCGGCGAGGAGGGGACGCGCGACTGTTACGGCGCGCTCGGCCTCATCCATTCGCTCTGGCGGCCGATGCCGGGGCGGTTCAAGGACTTCATCGCGATGCCGAAGTTCAACGCCTACCAGGCGTTGCACACGACCGTCATCGGGCCTCAGGGCAGGCCGCTCGAGATTCAGGTGCGAACCCGAGAGATGCACGAGACGGCGGAATACGGTGTCGCCGCGCACTGGCTCTACAAGCGCGGCAAGGCCGGCAAGGACGTCGAGTGGGTGGCGTGGGTCCGGCAGCTCATGGACGAGGGCACCGCCGACGAGGCCGACCCCCGCGAGTTCATGAAGACGTTCCGGACCGACCTCTTCGACGAAGAGGTGCACGTGTTCACGCCGAAGGGTCAGGTGAAGACGCTGCCGGCCGGCTCCACGCCGATCGACTTCGCCTACGCCGTGCACACCGACGTCGGGCATCGCACCGTCGGTGCCAAGATCAACGGCCGGATCGTGCCGCTGCACTACACGCTCCGGAACGGCGACTTCGTCGAGATCCTCACGTCGAAGCAGGGCCGGGGCCCGTCACGCGACTGGATGTCGCTCGCGAAGAGCTCGCGCGCGCGGAACAAGATTCGCCAGTGGTATTCGCGTGAGACGCGCGAGGACACCGAGCACCGCGGGCGTGAGTCGCTCGAGCAGGCGCTCAAGCAGCAGAACCTTCCGTACGCGAAGCTGCGCGGCTCGGCGACCCTGGCGCAGGTCATTCGCGACCTCGGCTTCAAGAAGGCCGAGGACTTCTACCTCGCACTCGGCTCGGGGAAGCTCCAGCCGGGCCAGATCGTCAACAAGGTCGTTCAGCGGCTCAAGACGGAGCAGGTCGCCGAGGAGGCGCCTGTCGTCACGAAGGCCCCGCGGGCGCGGGAGACACTCTCGAGCACGGACATGGGCGTGATCGTCCCGGGTCTCACCGACGTGCTGATCCGGTTCGCGAAGTGCTGCACGCCGGTGCCGGGCGACGACATTGTCGGCTACATCTCGCTCGGCAAGGGCATCACCATCCACCGTGACGACTGCCCCAACGTGCGCGCGCTGCGCCGCAGCCCCGAGCGCTTCACCGACGTGGCGTGGGACGGAGCCGTTTCGGCGAAGAGCTTCCGGGTGCAGATTGCGGTCGACTCGTGGGACCGGCCGCGGCTCCTCGAGGACGTCGCACGGACGTTCGCCGAGCACGGCGCGAACATCGTCACGTACGGCGGCGTCGTCGAGGATCAGCTCGCGAAGAACCGGTACACGGCCGAGGTCGGCGATCTGAAGAGCCTGCGCACGCTCCTCACCTCGCTCCGCAACCTCGACGCCGTCTTCGACGCGTATCGCGTCACGCCGTCCTAGCTCGCACGTCGCGGCGGATCACTCGAACGAGTGATCGCGGTGAGTGTGAGGGGGGTACCTCGATCGAGGGATGGCGCCGCGAGCCGGGCTGGCCTAGAACGTGGTCGGGGGAGCGGCAAGTCGGCGGCGCCGCCCGTTCGGCCGGGAGAGGGCCGGCGGGCGGCGCGCCACCTCTTCACGCCGGCGCGTCGAACGAGGCGACCTTGTCGCGGAAGAGATCCGGAACAGGCACCGCCCGGCGTTCGTCGAGTGCGATGCAGACCAGCGTCGCGGACGACGTCGCCATCAGGGTGTCGCTTCCGTCCTCGTCGATCCGGTAGGCCGCGTGGTCGTAGGTGATGCTGGTCGTCCCGATCCTCGCAACGCGCACGAAGACCTCGAGGAGATCGTCGAAGCGCGCGGGGGCGAGGTACTCGACGGTTGTCGCGCGCATCGCGAAGTCGACTCCCTCGAGCGTGACGCGCCCGAGGTGGCGGTGGTACTCGGTGCGCGCCAGGTCGAAGTACGGCAGGTAGCGGCCGTAGTAGACGACCCCCTGAGCATCGGTCTCGGAGAACCCCACGCGTGTGTAAGCCGCGTACCGAAACGGCGGCTTGCGGTCACTCGCGTGGCCAAGCTCGATCACGCGCGCGATCCTAACCCGGGCCGCTCACGCGGCCCGGGAACCCCGGTGTCTGACACGGGTCTTGTCCAGACTGCCGTTGGCGGATGTGCAGGGAGAACGTCGGGGGCCGTTGCACTCTTGTGGCACTTTCGTTGCACTCTTGTTGCCACGCCTGAGGGTCCGGAAATGGACACGTCTCGTCGAGACGTAGAGCCAGAGGCAGGCGCAGAGGCAGCGGCTGAGGGCGGAGCGGCTAGTCGCGGATGACTGCGAGGACCTCGTCGCGCCGGCGCTCCATCTCCTCCTCGGAGCGGGCTTCGAGGTTCAGTCGCAGGAGCGGCTCGGTGTTCGACGGGCGGACGTTGAAATGCCAGGAATCGCTGACGACCGAGAGGCCGTCGAGGTGCGAGACCGTCCCCTCCGGCCCGAAGCGGGCTTCGAGCTCGAGGAGCTTGGACGGAACGTCTGCGACCGGCGTGTTGAGCTCGCCGGTGATGAAGTAGCGCTCGCGGAAGGGCCGCAGCACGTCGCTCAGCTTGCCGCGGCGCGAGACCAGCTCCGACATGAGCAGGAACGGGATCGTCCCGGAGTCCGCCTGTGAGAAATCGCGGAAGTAGTAGTGCGCCGAGACCTCCCCGGCGAAGACCGCGTCGATCTCCCGCATGCGCTGCTTGATGAACGCGTGCCCGACGCGGTTGACGAACGCCTCGCCTCCGGCGCCTTCGATCGCCTCGGGAACAGCCCACGATGCGCGCACGTCGTAGATCACCTTGCCTCCCGGCGACTTGGCGAGCACGGTCTCGGCGAACAGGGCGGTGATGAAGTCCCCGGGGACGAACTCACCGGTGTCGTCGACGAAGAAGCAGCGGTCGGCGTCCCCGTCGAACGCGACCCCGAAGTCGGCCCCCTCGTCGCGGGTCTTCGTGATGATGAACTCCCGGTTCTCCGGAAGCAGCGGGTTCGGTTCGTGGTTCGGAAACGACCCGTCGGGATCGAAGTAGCACCGGACGACGTCGAGCACCGGCAGCCGGTCGAGAACCGGCGGCAGCATCGCTCCCGCCATGCCGTTCGCCGCGTCGATCACCACCCGGAGCGGCCGGAGCGCCGAAACGTCGACGAAGGTCAGCACGCGGTCGACGAAACGCGACCAGATGTCCTCGGCGCGGATCTCGCCCCGCTCGGCCGTTCGCCATTCGCCTCGCACGGCGCGGTCGCGCACGTCGAGCAGGCCCGACTCGCCGCCGACCGGCAGCGCTCCGGCGCGCACGATCTTCATGCCCGTGTACTGCTTGGGGTTGTGCGACGCCGTGACGGCGATCCCGCCGTCGAGCCCGAGCTCACCGACGGCGAAGTAGACCATCTCCGTGCCGACGAGGCCGAGGTCGAGCACTTCCGCGCCGCCGTCAGCCGCCCCCTCGCGTACAGCCGCGGCCATCGACGGCGACGACACACGCATGTCGCGACCGACGGCGATCCGTTCGGGCTGGAACTGGTCGACGAACGCGCGCCCGATGCGATAGGCGCCGTCCTCGTCGAGCTCCGTCTGGTAGAGGCCGCGGACGTCGTACGCCTTGAAGGCCTGTGGTTCGAGCACGCACCAACCTTACAAAGCTGCGCTCAGGCGCCGAGGATCCCGCGGATCTGGTCGGTCGACTCGGCCGTGGGCGACTCGGAGATGACCGTCGCCGGCCGATCGAACGCCGCGAGCGCCTCGCGCAGAGGTTCGGCGCGCAGTGTTCCTTCGCCGTAGGGAAGGTGCTTCGTCTCGTTGCGGTTCGCGAACTGGATGTCGGAGAAATGGATGTGGAACGGCGCGCCCGGCTCGATCACCGCATCCGCTTTCCTGAGCGCCTCGACGAAGGGCTCGACGGTCGTGAGCGCGCCGTCCGACGTCGCGTGCATGTGCGCGAAGTCGACGACCGGGCGAACCCAGTCGAGCCGAGACGAGATCTCGACGACGTCGTCGATCGAACCGAGGTCGCGCACCCGGCCCATCACCTCGATCCCGAACGGCACCGCGCGGTCCTTCGCCTCGAGCCGTTCGCGCAGCTCGCCGAGCTGCTCGACCACGGAGTCGATCGCTTCCTCGCGCGTCCGCTTGAGCAGGAAGCCGGGGTGGAACACGACGACCTCGGCGCCCGCGGCCTTCGCGATCCCGGCCGAATGGTCGAGCATCCCGACGGCCATATTGAGCTTCTTGCCACGTTCGGCGTGGCCCATGAAGCCGGCGATCGGCGCATGGACGGAGAGTGCGATGTCGCGCTCGCGCGCAAGCTCCCCGAACCGTGCGGCGAAGTCGTAATCCATCCAGAACCGGCCTTCGAAGTCGATCTCGCAGGCCGACAGCCCGCGCTCGACGAGGGCGCCGACCGCCGCATCCGGCGATTCCCGGGACGGCACCCGGGCGGGGCCGTAGTGCAGTCTGCGAGCCATTCCGTCGAGATTACCGCTGTCCGTCCGGTCGGATTCCTACCCTGGGTCACATGCGCGAACAGCCCTCTCGTATCGATCTGCTCGAGCTCGACATCGACCTTCGCCTCGCCGATCTCTGGCGCGAGGCCGCAGGCATCACGGACTGGTCGCTCGACGTCGTCGCCGCGTTCATGCGCGCCGCCTACGGCAAGGGCTACTGCGACGCCCTCACCGAAGATTCGCCCGGCGCACTCTGTGCCGACCACGGGTACCGCGTACCCGGTCGGAAACACCAGCACGCCTAGATAGAATCCCGCCGTGCCCGGTCGGAGTCCCGCACGGCTCGTGATTGCGCTGTCCGTCGCGGCCGTGCTGGCCGTCTTCCTCGTCTACACGGCCGTCGCCGGCAACTCGACGCCGCAGTTGACGCCGAGCCAGCTCGCAGGGCACGTCGGCAAGGTCTCCGCCGTCGGCGCCGTCGTCGGGCCGCTCCGCGGTGACTCGCATGCGCCCGGCGGGCTTCGGTTCGGCCTCAAGAACATCCAGGGCAAGAGCGGTGTCGTGCCGGTCGTCTACCACGGTGACAATCCGCCGCCGCTTTTCGCCGTCGGACGGCATGTCGTCGTCGGCGGCACGTATGCGAGCGGACGCCTCGTCGGGAACGACATCCTGACGAAGTGCCCGTCGAAGTACGAGGCCGCAAAGCCGAGCGCGTAGCCGATGGCTGATCTCGGCCGTGCGTCGCTCGTGGTCAGCCTCGGGCTGTTGCTCTACGCGCTCGTCGCGGGCGGCTACGCGGCAGCCTCGAACAAACGGCGGCTCGCCGCATCGGCGCGCAACGCGCTCATCTGCTCGTTCGTCTCGACGGCCGTGGCCGCCGCCGTCCTGGCGAGCGCGCTCGTCCGCCACGACTTCTCGTTCTCGTACGTCGCCGAGCACACGAATCGCACGCTTGCCGAGTGCCTACTCGCTGAGCGCCTTCTGGGGCGGACAGGAGGGATCCCTGCTCCTCTGGCTCTTCGTGCTCACCGGCTTCGGCGCGCTGTCGGTGCTCGTCAACCGGCGGCTGCTGCGCGATCTCGTCGCGTGGGTCGTTCCGGTGCTCGCCGGCATCGGGACGTTCTTCGCCTTCGTGCTCGTCGCGGTTGCGAGCCCGTTCGACACGCAGACGGCGCCGGTCGACGGCGCCGGCCTCACGCCGAGCCTCCAGAACCCGTACATGGTCGCGCACCCACCGCTGCTGTACCTGGGTTACGTCGGTCTCTCGATCCCGTTCGCGTTCGCGGCCGGCGCCTTGCTGTCCGGTCGCACCGACGAGCGGTGGATCGTCGCGACGCGGCGCTGGACCCTCGCGGCGTGGGCGTTCCTCGGCTTCGGCCAGCTGCTCGGTGCCCACTGGGCGTACGTCGAGGTGGGGTGGGGCGGCTACTACGCGTGGGACCCGGTGGAGAACGCCGCCCTGATGCCGTGGCTCGCGGCGACGGCGTTCCTGCACAGCGTCATGGTCCAGGAGCGGAAGGGGATGCTGAAGATCTGGAACATGGTGCTCGTCGCGCTCGCGTTCGAGCTCTCGGTCTTCGGCACGTTCCTGACGCGCTCCGGGGTCGTCAACTCGATCCACTCGTTCGCCAAGAGCCCGATCGGAGGATGGTTCCTCGCGTTCGTGGTCATCTCGTCGCTGTTCTCGGTCGGCCTGATCCTCTACCGGCTGCCTCTGCTGCGCGCGCGCACGAAGCTCGAGTCCGCGCTCTCCCGCGAGGCCACCTTCCTCTACAACAACCTGCTGCTCGTCGCGCTCTGCCTGACCATCCTCTGGGGCGTGCTGTTCCCGATCCTCACGGAGCTCGTCAAGGGCGAGTCGCGGACGATCGGACGGCCGTACTTCGACTTCTTCCTCCGCGTGTTCGGGTTGCCACTGCTGCTTCTGATGGGCATCGGACCGCTGATCGCGTGGCGTCGAACGAGCTTCCGGGCGCTGGCCCGCCTGATCGCCTGGCCGGCCGCCGCCGCGGTGGTCGCGGGGGTGGTGCTGGTGCTCGCCGGCGCCGGCTCGTCGAAGCCCGGCCTGATCGCGTACACGTTCTCGGCGTTCGTGCTCGGGACGATCGGTGTCGAGCTCGTGCGGGGCACGCGGGCGACCGGCTCGCTGTTCGCGCTGGTCGCACGCAATCGGCGCCGCTACGGCGGCTACATCGTCCACGCCGCAATCGTGCTCCTCGCGATCGGGATCGCCGGCTCGAGTGCGTACGGCAGCACGACCGAGCGCCGGCTCGTTCCCGGCCAGTCGATGGCAGTCCGCGGGTACACGCTTACCTACCGCGGCATCTCCCACCCGTTCAACCAGAACGCCTACGAGACTCGTGCGGTCTTCGACGTCAGCGGCCGCTTCAACGGCCAGGTGCTCTCGGGTGACAACCAGTACCGAAATCCGCCCGAGCCGTCGCGCGAGGTCGGCATCAAGACGGACTGGCTCCGCGCGCAGGATCTCTACGTGATCGCCGACGACATCAACACCAAGACGAACGTCGTGTACGTCAAGGTGCTCGTCAAGCCGCTCGTGAACCTGATCTGGGTGGCCGGGCTCGTGTTCCTCCTCGGCTCGGCCGTCGCGCTCTGGCCGGACGCGCGCGAGCAGCGCCGGCTCGTGACCAGACTCGCTCCCGCTCGCGCGTGACAGGTCTCGCGCTGGCCGCAGGAGTGGCACTCGCCGCTCTGGTCGTCGTGCTCGTCGCTCTGCCATTCCTCCGCGAGCCTGTGGCGTCCGACGACCGACTCGATGCGCCGACCGAGGCCGAAGGGGCGCGCCTCGGCCTCGTCGAGGAGCGCGATCGCGCACTGGCGGCGCTGAAGGAGCTCGAGTTCGACCACCGGACCGGGAAGATCACCGACGACGACTACCGTCGCGAGCTCGCACCGCTCCGGCAGGCCGCGGCGACGGCGTTGCGCGCGCTCCAGACGCCCTCGGAGGAGTAGTCCCTCAGACCGGCGAACTCAGATGCACATGCGCCGAATCGCGGCCGCATTCGTCCTGTTGCTCGGCTTCGCCACACCGGCGCTCGGAGACGACGCCACGAAGAAGCACCAGGTCGACGCGCAGATCTCGTCGCTGCAGGCACGGGTCGCATCGCATCAGCAGCGCGAGGCGGAGCTGCGCGGGGAGGTCGCCGGCTACACGGCTCGCATCAGGGGGCTCGAGTCGCGCGTCGGCGACGTCTCGCTGCGGCTCGAAACGCTCGAGGCCGACCTCTCGCTGCATCAGAGACGGCTCGACGCGCTCAATGCGCTGTTCGACCTCCAGTCGAAGCGGTCTGCCTTCCTCCGGGAGCAGTACGTGCGGGCTCAGACGGCGCTCGACGGTCGGCTGGTGGACATCTACGAGTCCGACCCGGCGTCGCCGCTCGACATCTTTCTCGGCTCGCGGAACCTGAGCGAGGCGCTCGACCAGGTTGCGTACCTGATCGACATCGGCGTACAGGATCAGCGCATCGCAGATCAGGTCGCATACGCGAAGCTGCAGGTGCGGGCGGCTCGCGCGAAGACGAGGAAGCTCCGGGCGACCGTCCGGAGCGAGACCGCCGTCATCGACGCGCGCACCAATCAGGCACGGGACGTGCGTGACGAGCTCATGGGAGCACGGAACGATCTCGCGAGCTCGAAACAGCAGAAGCTGACCGACCTCTCGCAACTCTCTGCGCAGGACCGCGCCGACGCGGGCGAGATCGACGCCCTCCAGGCCGCGAGCGCAGCCCTGGCCGGACGCATCCGCTCCGCCCAAGCAGGAGGGTCGGTCGCTCGATCGTCCGGCGGGCTGATCTGGCCGGTCTCGGGCCCGGTGACGAGCCCGTTCGGCTGGCGGTGGGGACGCATGCACGAGGGGATCGACATCGGCGTCTCGTACGGCACCGCGATTCACGCGGCCGCTGCAGGCACGGTGATCTACTGCGGTTGGGAGTCGGGCTACGGGAACCTGACGGTGATCGATCACGGCGGCAACCTCGCGACGGCCTACGGGCACCAGAGCTCGATCGTCGTCGGCTGCGGGCAGCAGGTCGCTCAGGGCGACGTGATCGGCTACGTCGGCTCGACGGGCCACTCGACCGGGCCGCACCTGCATTTCGAGGTGCGCGTCGACGGCAACCCCGTCGACCCGCTCGGCTACCTCTAGCTAGGCGCCGAACGTCTGGGCCAGCAGAAGGATGTTGAGCGCCACGATCCCGGCCGCGACGAGGCTCGCGGCCGCCGTCGTGATGCGCCGGTTGACGAGCACACCCATCAGGTCGCGGCGCGAGGTGAAGTAGACGAGCGGGACCAGCGCGAACGGGATTCCGAACGAGAGCACGACCTGTGAGAGGACGAGCGTCCGCGACGGATTGACACCGATCGCAATCACGACGAACGCAGGAACCATCGTCACGAGCCGGCGCACCATGACGGGAATCTGGCGTTTGATGAAGCCCTGCATCACGACCTGTCCGGAGAGCGTCCCGACCGCGGAGCTCGAGAGGCCCGACGCGGTCAGAGCAAGCGCGAACAGCACGCTCGACGCGCCGCCGAGGATCGGTTCGAGCGTCTTGTGCGCCTCTTCGAGCGAATCGACGTGCAGGAGCCCCGTCTTGTAGAACGTCGACGCGGCCATGACGAGCATCGCGACGTTGATCAGGCCGGCGATCGACATCGCGATGAGTACGTCGATCCGCGTATAGCGAAGCAACGTACGTGCGTCGTCGTCGCTCTCGGCCACGATGCGATCCTGCGTCAGAGCTGAGTGGAGGTAGATGACGTGCGGCATGACGGTCGCGCCGAGGATCCCGACCGACAGGAGCAGCGCCTCGTTGCTGCCGAACTGCGGCGTTACCGCGTGCTGCAGCACCTGGCCGTAGTCGGGATGCGCAAAGCCCAGCTCGGCGAGGTAGCACACCCCGATCACGCCGACGAGCACGGCGATCACCGACTCGAGCGGCCGAAACCCCCATCGCTGCAGACCGAGGATCGCGAACGAGGCGATCCCTGAGATGACCGCAGCGGGAAACAGCGGCATCCCGGTGAGCAGTTGGATGCCGATCGCCGCACCGAGGAACTCGGCCAGGTCGGTCGCCATCGCGATCACCTCGGCCTGCACCCAGAGGAAACGTGTTGTCCGGCGCGACAGGTTCTCGCGGCACACCTCCGGGCAGGTTCCTCTGGGTCGCGATCCCGAGCTTGGCCGACAGCGTCTGGATCAGCATCGCGAGGATGTTTGCCGCGACGATCACCCAGACGAGCCGGTAGCCGAAGCGTGAGCCGGCGGCGATGTTCGTGGCGAAGTTCCCCGGGTCGATGTAGGCGACGCACGCGATGAACGCAGGCCCGAGGAACGGCAGGATGCGAAACCGCGTCCGGTGCAGGGCCTCGTCGACCGTCCGGAGTCCGGGAGGGAGCGGTTGCACGTCGGTCGCGGCCATCGGGCGAGTTTAGCCGGACCTAAAACTCAGGCGCCGTCCCGGCCGCGTGAGGGAAAGCGGAGCCGAACGCACTACACCGTTGGAGGGTCGAGACTTGGCCCGTCTAACGGCAACAGGCTCGTCTACCCGAAGCGCCTCCGGCTCCGCTGCAGCGACTCTCTCCAACCGCAAGGCCGCGTTGGCGACCCACGTGGCCAGGTTCGTTGGAACGTTCGTCTAGATGGAGCGGACGATCCGCAGGTCCGGCAGGTTGCGGTACCGCTCCTCGAGCTCGAAGCCGTAGCCGACGAAGAACTCGTCGGGGATCGTGAAGCCGACATAGCGCACCGGAAGATCGTCGACGAGCCGCCGGTACGGGCGATCGAAGAGCGTTGCGATGTGCAGGGAGCTCGGGTTGCGGAGCGCGAGCGACCTGACGAGGTAGTGCATGGTCAGGCCTGTGTCGATCACCGCGTCCGCGAGCAGCACGTCCCGACCCTCGATCTGGGCGTCGAGATCCTTCAGGAAGCGGATTCCCTCGTCGCCTTCGCCGTAGCCGGCGATCTCGACGAAGTCCAGGGCGTGCAGGAACGGCGTTGCGCGCGATAGGTCGCACACGAACGGGATGCACGACTTGAGCGATCCGACGACGAGCGGCTCCAAGCCCTCGTAGTCGGCGGCGATCGCTGCGCCTATCTCCGCCACGCGCGCCCGGATCTCCGCTCCTTCGAGGAAGACGTCGCCGACGCGCTCGTCGAGCTCGGTCGCGTGTCTGTCGGCCAGGGCGCTCAGGACGCCTTCCGCAGCCCGAACCTGGCTGCGAGGCGTTGGAAGTCGCGCTCGTAGAACAGCTTCACCTTCACGTCCGGGTATTGCGCACGCAGTTTCCGGAGCTTGCGGTTTTTCCGTGTGACGAGCGACTGCTTCATCACCGTGACCTCGAGGTAGAGATCCTGGTCCGGGAGGTAGAAGTCCGGCGTGAACGCCTCGACGACCCGGCCTTCGGCGTCGCGCTCGAGCACGAACGTCCTCGGCTCGTAAGCCCAGGGAATCCCGTACCAATCCAGGACCTTGGCATACTCGAGCTCTGCGGGGTTGGCGAACCGCGGCGGCTCCGCGCCGCAATATGCCTGGAAAACAGGCGTTTCCGGCATCACTCCGACCAGGGTAGCAATCGCCTCGGATGATCTAGAGTCAACGAGGTGCCTCTGACGATCGCGCAGATCTCCGACCTGCATTGCGGATCGCCTCATTTCGTCCCGGATCTGATGGAGCGCGCGATCCTCGAGATCAACGATCTCAGCCCCGACATCGTCGTCTGCTCGGGCGATCTGACGACCTTCGGCTTCAAGGAGGAGTACACCGCCGCCAAGCGCTACCTCGACCGGATCACGTGCGATGCGTTCGTCGTGATCCCCGGCAACCATGACTCCCGCAACGTCGGCTATATCCACTTCGAGGAGCTGTTCGGCGACCGAAACTCCGTCGTGCGCCAGCGTGGGGTGACCGTCGTCGCCGTCGACTCGACCGAGCCGGATCTCGACCACGGCCAGATCGGCCGGGGCAACTACGGCTGGATCGAACGCGAGTTCGCGCTGGAGCCGTCCGATCTGCGCGTCTTCGTCCTGCACCATCACCTGCTCCCGATTCCCGGCACGGGGCGTGAGCGGAACGTCGTCTACGACGCGGGCGATGCGATCGAGTGCCTGCAGCGCGCGGGTGTGCATCTCGTGCTCTCCGGGCACAAGCACGTCCCGTACGCGTGGAAGCTCGAGAATCTCTTCGTCGTCAACACGGGCACCGTCTCGACGCTCCGGCTCCGCGGGAACACCCGCCCCTGTTACAACGTCGTCGAGATCGAGGGCTCGCACGTTTCGGTCTGGCGCCGCTACCCGTACCACGGGCAGGAGCGGATCATCCAGTTCGACACCTTGACGGGCGAGTACGAGAAGTACACCGGCAGGATCGAACACGAAGTGACGACCAAACGGTGACGCGCGCGGTCGCCCTCATCGATGGTGAGCACTATGCCCCGGTCGTGCGCGACGCCCTCGCGGCGCTCCCGTACGAGTGGGTCGGCGCGATCCTCGTCGGCGGGACCGAGAAGCTGCGCGAGGACGCTGATTACGGCGTGCCGCTCGTCGACGACTTCGCGGGCGCCGAGCTCGTCGTCGATCTCTCCGACGAGCCCGTGCTCGGCCCGGCGGAGCGTTTCCGCTGGGTATCGCGCGCGCTCGCAGCCGGACTGCCGTACGTCGGTGCGGACTTTCGGTTCGATCCGCCCGACTTCGAGCCGTTCGAGCTGCCGTCGATCGCGGTCATCGGCACCGGCAAGCGCGTCGGGAAGACGGCCGTCACGGCCCACCTCGCTCGGCTGCTCGGGCGCGACCGCGATGTCGTCGTCGTCGCGATGGGCCGGGGCGGGCCTGCGGAGCCAGAGGTGATCGAGCATGCGCCCACGGTCGACGACCTGGTCGCGCTCGCCCGCAACGGCCGCCATGCCGCATCGGATCACCTCGAGATCGCGGCTCTGTGCGGGGTGCCGACGATCGGCTGTCGTCGAGCCGGAGGCGGGCTGGCGGGCGCGGTCTTCAGCTCGAACGTCGCGGCGGGTGCGCGGCTCGCGGCGGAGCGGACGCCCGACCTCGTGATCTTCGACGGCAGCGGGGCGGCGGTGCCGCCCGTCGACGTCGACCGCCGCGTGCTCGTGGTCGGCGCCGGCACGGAGCCGGACGCCTACCTGAACACGTATCGCCGGCTCATCTCCGACCTCGTCATCTCGGTGGGCTGCGACGCGCCCGACGCGCTGCGCGCCGACCTGCGGCTGCGCGCGATGGCGCCCCTCGAAGGGCGCGTCGCGGTCTTCACTGCGGGCGCCACGGACGCGGATCATCTCGATGCGGACGTCGTCCACGTCTCCGCGAACCTCGCCGATCGCCGGGCGCTCCGAAGCGAGCTCGCGCAGGTCGACGCAGACACCTACCTCGTCGAGGTGAAGGCCGCCGCCATCGACGTCGTCGCCGAGCATGCCGCGGCGCACGGCAAGCGGGTCGTGCTGGCGGCGAATGACGTGATCGCCGAGGGCCTCGACGAGCTGCTTCTGTCGCTCGTCCCGGAACGGGTCGCCACGTGAGCCAACGGAGGCACGGCGAACCGCTCCCGCTCGGAACCGCAGACCTGCCGTACTCGAAGGGCGTCATGGCGCGCGCCCTGATCGCCGCCGGGGTCCCCGCCGACCGTGCGTACACCCTTGCGCGCCGGGTCGAGGTCGATCTGGCCGAGCGTGGCGAACGCACGGTCGACCTCGAGCGCCTCCGCACGATCGCCGCCGAGACGCTCGGCGACGACGAGGGTGAGCGCGCCGTCGGCCGCCTCCAGCGGCTTGCCGACCTGCAGACGCTCGACGTGCCGATCATCGTGCTGATCGGCGGCTCGACGGGCACCGGCAAGTCGACCGTCGCCGCCGAGGTGGCTCACCGGCTGGGGATCACGCGCGTCGCGTCGACGGACTTCATCCGCCAGACCATGCGCGCGTTCTTCTCGCGGGAGTTCATGCCGACGATCCACTACTCGAGCTTCGAGGCCGGCGAGGGCGTCGACTCCGACGTCACCGGAGACCCGACGATCGTCGGCTTCCTCGACCAGTGCAGGCACGTCTGCGTCGGGGTCGAGGCTGCGATCGAGCGCGCGCTGCAGGAAGGCTGGTCGATGGTGCTCGAGGGCGTGCACCTCGTCCCGGGTCTGCTGCCGGCAGAGGTCGAAGGCGCACTGATCGCCCATGTCGTCGTCGAGATCGCCGACGAAGACGTCCACCGCGTCCATTTCCACGTCCGGGACATCACGACGGGCGGGATTCGCGCGATGGACAAGTACCTCGAAAAGCTCGACGACATCCGCCGGATTCAGACGTACATCGTCGGCCGCGCGCAACGGCAGGGCGTCCCGGTGGTCGAGAACGCGAATGTCGAGCGTACGATCGACGAGGTGATCGGCATCGTCATGCAGTCGGCGGAGCGGGCGCGGCAGCCGGCATGACCGAGATCGCCGAGTCGGCAGCCCAAGAACGAGCAGCCCGAGGTCGCGCGGCGGCAGTGTCTGTGCGAGACCTTCGCGCGTGTCACCGAGCGGTCCGCGCTCGCGGGTGCCCGCTGGCTCGGCCGCGCCGACCAGGAAGCCGCGGAGGAAGCAGCGTTCTCCGGCGCGCGCATCGCGCTCGAGCAGATGCCGATCAGCGGTCACGTCGTGATCGGAGGGCACGAGGAGGCAGAGCAGCTCGCGGCCGGGTCGACGATCGGAGCGGGTGGGGAGGAGTACGACCTCGCGCTCGATCCGCTCGAGGGTCGCGCCGTCGTCGCGCGCGGCGGGACGAATGCCGTCTCGATGATCGCCGCTTCGCCGCGCGGCTCGATGCCGTCGCTGCCCGACATGTACATGCGGAAGATGGCCGTCGGTCCGGTCGCGCGCGGCCGCATCTCGCTGGGCAGCCCCGTCGCCGACAACGTCCGGTCGATCGCGGACGCCTTCGGCCGCATGGTGAACGACGTGACGGCGATCGTCCTCGACCGGCCGCGCCACCACGATCTGATCGAGGAGATCCGCGCCGCCGGAGCCCGGATCAAGCTCATCCAGGACGGGGACGTCACGGCCTCGATCAGCGCCGCCGTTCGCGGCACGAACGACCACCTGTCGATCGGCATCGGCGGCACGCGGCAGGCCGTCCTCGCCGCCGCCGCTCTGCGCTGCCTGGGCGGCGAGCTGCAGGCGCAGCTGTGGCCGACGCGCCGCGCCGAGATCGAGGAGGCGCGCGCACACGGGATCGACGACGTCGAACGGATCTTCACGATCGACGATCTCGCCGCTCAGGAGGTGATCGTCGCCGCCACCGGCGTCTCGAACGGCGACCTGTTGCGCGGTGTTCGCTTCCTCGCCGACTCCGCCCGGACACACTCCCTGGTCATGTGCACTCGTTGCAACTGGGTGCGGTTCGTCGACGGCATCCATTTCTTCGCCCGCGAGCGGCGCGAAGAAGTCCGTCTCAGCTAACGTCGTCGCATGCCCAGTCGCGAAGAAGTCGTCGAGGCGCTTCGGCAGGTCGAGGATCCCGAGCTCGGGATGGACATCGTCGAGCTCGGCCTCTTCTACGACACCGAGATCGAGGGACCGAACGTCAAGGTCACCTACACGCTGACGTCGATGGGGTGCCCGGCCGGCCAGATGATCCAGGAGGACATCGAACGGGTCGTCCAGGAGATTCCCGGCGTCGAGTCGGTCTCGAGCGAGCTCTCGTTCGAGCCGCCGTGGACGCCGGAGAAGATGTCCGACGACGCCAAGTTCATTCTCGGCTTCGGCTAGCGACTCCCACGACCCAAGGTGGCAGGGCACTGGGGGTCGACAATGCCCTGCCCACCCTGGAGTTCCCTGGGGTGTGTCGAGCCAACGAGGGGGAAAGGCTCGACCGCGCGATCTAAACACAGTCGACCTGGCGGGGCCGCTCGAGGTCGACGGTGGGCGGCGGGGCAGAAGCCGGGAGCGTCGGTGCCGACGCGCGTGAGGGCGGTGCTGCCTCCCGCCCTCACGCGTTCGAATGTCGATGCTGCTCAGGCCGGCCGCGCGGGCCTCGTGTGGCGTGAGGCGAACGTCGCGCCGGTGATGGTGAGCAGGATCGCGCCGGCGGCGACGAGCCCACCGGTCACATCGTTCTGCGAGATGCCGAGGATCTCGCCGGAAGAGCCCGTCGACTCGACGGTGCCGTAGCCTCCGCTCGACGACGCGTCGGTCATCATCGACGAGCTTCCCGCATCGGTCGCCGTGGCGGTGTAGCCGCCGGCCGACGACGCGTCGGTGACGCCGGCGCTGGCCGCGGATACGCCCGCTGCCGGGGCCGCATACCCTGCGGCCGACGAAGCGTCGGTGACCATCGAGCCTGCCGCGCCCGTCGACGCCTCGACGGCGCTGTAGCCGCCCGCGGACGACGCATCCGTCATCGAGTCTGCGACCGGCACCGCCGGCGCCGTCGACGCGACGGGGAACACCGCCGGCGGGACCGAGGCGACGGCGGGACCGCCATCGTCGGTCGTGGGCATTGCGTTCGCAATCGCAGCACCGGACCCGAGTGCGCCGGCCGCGACGACCGCAAACACGAGCGCGCGCTCCCGCAGACCGTGTGCCTCGACGTCGCCGATCGCCTGGGACAGTTCGTCGCGATCGAACGTCAGGACGACGTTCTCGCCGGTCGCTCCTGCGAGGACCCGAGCAAGCTCGTCCCGCGACCACGTCATCGCGATCACGCTCTGCTGGTCGCCCTCCTCGGCGATCCGGAGCGAAAGCTCAGGGCTCCCTTCCGGATCTCCCAAGACAGCCGTGATCTCCTCGCGAGGGACGATCGCGGCGATGGCGCGCTGTGCCGGGATCTCCTTGGCGAGCTTTGCCGCACCAAGTGTTTCCACTGCCAACCTCCTCCGAGATGCGCTGCCTCGTTGCAGCAGTCACATGACGGCGATCGTCCCACCTTTCTTCCCTCGGCGCAAGCCGTGCACGTCCGCTCAGAAAGTGATCTATGCCCTCTCGACTTGGGGGGAGGCGAGAGGGCGGCCACGAGACCGATGAGTCCGAACGCCTGTCCGAGAAATCATCGCGACCGTACCTCTGACCGGGTTCTCAGGGCCAATCGACGGAAACCAGGATCGTGCCGGCGATCGCGGTGCCGAAGGTCGATCCGTAGATGCTGCGCGAGAGGCCTGAGATCTCCCGCTGGAGCTCTTCTGGATTCACGACGTTCACGGATGGGGTCAGCATCACTCCGAGTCCGACCGATGACTCTGTAGAAGTCCCGGCACGAACGCGACACCTTGACGATGCATGGACGAAGCCGAGCAGCAGACCCCGATCCGGCGGGGGACGGCAAAGGGCGACGATCAGTGCCCGCTGCGAGATCCGCGAGTCCTGCGTGCACGGGAGTCGGGCGGTCAACAGCAGCCGCCCGACCCCCTCGAACACCGAGTTCCCGAGGATCAGCGCGCCGATCCCGGAGAGACCGCGCTCAGGAGCGCGCCGATCCCGTACAGCACGAGACCCCACGTGAAGCACCGCTTCGGCCCCAGCGGTCGGTCAGCTTGCTGCAGGGGATCATCAGGATCGCCATGATCAGCAGGAACAGGGTGATCGCGGTCTGGACGCCCTTGACGGTCGTGTCCAGGTCGTCGCTGATGTCGGTGATCATCACGTTCATGTTCGAGCCGGCGAAGCTGCAGATGAACTGGGCGAGCGCGAGCGGAAGGATCAACCTCCGCGGGGAAAGCGCTGCAGGGCCAGAAGCCACGACTGCGCTCGCTGTCAACGCCGGCTCCTCATGGTGGGACCGGAACACCGGCGCTACCGGCGCTCGAGTGCGAGTCGGACGCCGAAGCCGATCAGCACGACACCGGTGAACCGGTCGAGGGCACGGCGCACACGAGGACGTTTCAGGACGGAGGCCCCGTGGCCGACGAGGGTCGCGTAGACGATCAGCCACGCCAGCGTCAACACACAGAAGATCAGTCCGAGCGCCAAAAGGGAGGCGAACGCTGGGCTGCCGCTCCCGACGAACTGCGGCAGGAAGCTCGTGAAGAACACCGCGATCTTCGGATTGCCGAGATCGGAGATGAGCCCCTGGCGAAGGGACGTTTGCGCCGAGCGTCTCGGCTGGACCGCACCGGCCGGGATCCGTGTCCGCAACATCTGGACGCCGATCCAGACGAGGTAGGCGGCGCCGATCAGCTTCAGTGCCGTGAATCCCACCTCGGACGCCCGTAGGAGTGCTGCGATCCCGAGCGCCGCGGCGAGCGTCCACACCGCAAGCCCGATCGCCACGCCCACCGCTGCGAGGATCCCTCCTCGGCGGCCGCCGACGAGTGCGTTCGTCGTCACGACGGCCGTGTCGGGGCCCGGGATGACGATGAGCAGGATCGAGATCGCGAGGAATGGTCCGAGGTCGAGCGCCACGGGTCACACCTTACGAGTGTGTGCTCAGGTCGGCGCAGGAGTGCGCCGCGTTCCCAGGCCGAGAGCCAGGTACTCGCGACGCGCGATGTACAGCGCGAGAGCGGCGACAAAGAGTGCGAGCCCGCCGTGGAGGCCGTGCACGTAGCCGCTGCCCGGGTGGTTGAGGTCGCCGACGAAGAAGACCTGGATCGTCCCGAGCAGCGCGAGCGAGAACGAGACACCGATGTTGCGCCAGTTCCGCCACCACGCCCCGAACGAGACGAGGAACACGAGAACCTCGGCCGGATGAACGACGGCGCCGCCGACGACCTTGTGCGCGTCGAGCGCGCCGCCCGCTCCGAAGATCCAGGCGGCGATCAGATACAGCTGCACGACGATCCCGCCGACGACGATCACGCAGAGACCGAAACTGATCCAGAGGAAGGCGCGCCGCACGGGATGACGAGCCTATGTGTTACGCCCGACACGTTCAAGACCTACCGTCAAGGAATGCGGAACACGATCTTGCCGAGCTGTTCGCCCGCCTCGAGTCGGTCGTGCGCCGCGCGCGCTTCGCTGAGCGGGAACACCTCGTCGATCACGGGTCGTGCTTTCCCGGAGGCAACCAGGTCGTAGGCGGCCTGAAAGTCGTCGGGCGTCCCCATCGTCGAGCCGAGGATCGTCAGCTGCTTCCACCACACGCGGTGCAGCGCGGCGGGCGGGTTCGGGCCCGTGGTCGCGCCGCAGATGACGATGCGACCCTCCGGGCGTGCTGCGTCGAGTGAGCGTCTCCATGTTGCCTCTCCCACGTCGTCGACGACCACGTCCGCACCACCTTCGGTCACCTCCTTCACGCGCGCCACGACGTCGCCTGTCTCGTGGTTGACGGTTGCGTCGGCGCCGAGCTCCCGTGCGCGTTCGAGCTTGGCGTCGCTCGACGAGGTGACGATCACACGCGCCCCGAGCGCCTTCGCGATCGACATCGCGGCCGTGGCAACGCCGCCGCCGATGCCCCAGATCAGCACCCACTCGCCGGCCTCGAGCCGCGCGCGGGTGGCGAGCATGCGGTACGCCGTCTCGAACACGAGCGGAAACGCGGCTGCCTCCTCGAAGGAGACACCGTCCGGAATGGGGTGGACCGAGCTTCTCGGCAGTGCGATCAGCTCGCAATGCGTCCCGTCCATCGTCTCGCCGACGATGTGTGTCGTGCCGTTCGTGACGATCCCCGGATTGATGACGACGCGTTCATCGGTGCCCGCGAGCACACCCGCACCGTCGGCGCCCAGGATCCTCGGCTTCGGCACCGAAGGAAGGCCTTTCCGGATCCAGACATCGAGATGATTGAGCGAGGCTGCGCGGAGCTCTATGAGTACTTCCCCGTCCGCAGGCACTGGGTCGGGCACTTCTTCGTACCGCAGAACCTCGGGTCCTCCGTCCTCATGTATGCGGATTGCCTTCATCGGGGCACAATCGTCGCATGAACACCGCCGAGGTCGTCCGTCTGGGAAAGGAGCTGGGCCTTGACGCTCTCGGGGTCGCCCGCGCAGAGGCCTACGCGGACACCGAGCGACACATCGTCGAGCGCCGCCGTCGCGGGCTCTTCGCGGGAATGAAGTTCACGATGGCGCAGCCGGAGCGCTCCTGTCACCCCGAGACGCTGCTCGCAGACGCGCGCACCGTCATCTCCGCCGCGCTCTGCTACTGGGAGGCGGAGGCACCGCTCGAGCCGGGGCAAGGACGACTTGCGCGCTACACCTGGGCCGATGGGTACGCGGCGCTGCGCGAGAGGCTCGACGTGCTCGGCCGCCGGCTTGGCGGCGACTACCGCGTGCTCGTCGATGCGAACCAGCACGTCGACCGCGAGGCTGCCGCCCGGAGCGGCATCGGGTTCTACGGCAAGAACACGATGCTGATCACGAGGAAGCACGGCTCGTGGGTCGTCCTGGGGACCCTGATCACGGCCGTCGAGCTCGACCGCGACCCCTGCCTTCGATGCGGATTGCGGCGACTGCCGTCTCTGCATCGACGCGTGTCCGACACACGCCCTCGACGAGCCAGGGACGCTGGACTCGACGAAGTGTCTCTCCTACTGGACCCAGGCGCCCGAGGCGATCCCCGAGCCCTATCGGCCGGCTCTCGGGGCGCAGGTGTACGGCTGCGACATCTGCCAGGACGTGTGCCCGTGGAACCGCGGCGTACGGAAGCGCCGCGGCGGCCAGGAGACAGACACCGGACACGTCGACCTGAGGGAGTGGCTCGCGCAGGATGGGACGGAGCTCGTCGAGGCCTACGCGCGCCTCTACGTCCCGCGCAACGATCCTCGCTGGCTGCGTCGGAATGCGCTCGTCGCGCTCGGGAACGTCGGCGAGCCCGAGCACCTTCCGGTGCTGGCCGCGATCGCGGCCGGCGACGACGAGATCGAGCGCGAGCATGCTGCCTGGGCTGTCGAGCGAATCGAGTCGCGGGCATGACCGTCACCAGGTATCCGCGGACACTCGAGTGGTGGATCTCGGTCGTGCGGCTGGCGGCGACGGCGTTCGTCGTCGCCCAGGTCTCGTACTCGTCGTACAACTCGACAGCGGATCAGCAGGTGGCGTGGGAGCTCGCGGTAACCCTGGCGATCGCCAGCGTCCTGCTCTTTGCGCTGGCCGCGGGGCCCGACCGCTGGTGGGTCTCCTCGGTCTCGATGGCCTTCGACTTCGGGATCATCTCCGCGTTCGCGCTGCTCTATGCGTCAGAGCCCGGCACGCCGACCCGCCAGCTGCTCCTGCTGCCGGTCGTGCTGGGGGCGCTTCGGTTCGGACTGCCGGGCGGCCTGGTGCTGGCCGCGGCGATGGTCCCGATCGCGATCTGGTTCGAATGGCGCCGCTCCGAGATCCTCTACGGCCACGGCTCCATCACCTGGAACTACGTGATCTTCCAGGCGGGCGCGGGCCTGATCATGGCGCTCCTGATCGGCGCGCTGATGCGGCGGATCGGGATCCAGCAGCGCAACGTCGAGCGACGCGCCGAGGAGGCCGAAGCGCTCCGCGACGAGCTCGGCCGGCGCGCCGACCTGCTCGATGCCGCCAATCGCTGCGCACGTGCACTCAGCTCGTCACTCGACCTCGACGAGGCGTTCGGTGAGTTCATCCGCGAGCTGCGCGGCCTCGTCCCCTTCGAGCGGATGGCGATCGTGCTCGCCGAGGAGGGCGTCGCCCGCGTGATCGCGACGGCCGGCGCACAGGCGAACGAGGTGATGCCTCCCGGGACGGTCCTGACCCTCGACCACAACCTGCTCGCCGATGTCCTCGCCGACGGGCAGACGATCGTCCGTGGCGATCTCGACGAGGCCGTGTACGCCGAGGAGCCGCTTCTGCGCTCGCTCGGAATTCGCAGCCGGGTCGCCGCTCCGCTCGCGATCGGCGCGCGCACGATCGGGCTCATCTCGATCGGGCGTGCCGAGCCGGACGCGTTCAGCGAGCACGAGGTCGAGCTCGTCAGCCTGCTCGGGCGGCTCGTCGCGTCGGCCGTCCAGAACATCCGCGCGTATGACAGCGAGCGCCGCACGGTCGAAGAGCTACGGCGCCTGTCGGCGCTGCGCGCCGACTTCGTCTCGCTGGTCTCGCACGAGCTTCGCAGCCCGATGGCGGCGGTGATCGGCGCCTCGCGGACCCTGCAGGAGCGCTGGCGCGAGCTCGGCCGGACCAGCGTCAAGCGTTCCTGGCGTTGATCGGAGACGAGACCTCACGCCTCGCTGCTCTGATCGCCGACGTCCTCGACACATCACGGATCGAGGCGGGCACCTTCAGCTTCCGTTTCGACGACGTCGACCTGGCGACGATCGTCCGCGACACCGTGGCGTCGGCCTCGATCGGGCAGGACGAGGTGCCCATCGAGGCAGACGTCGGCAACGTCGACGTCGTCCGCGGCGACCCCGAACGTCTCCGACAGGTCGTCGCGAACCTCGTCGAGAACGCAGTCAAATACTCGCCCGTCGGAACTCCCGTGCGCCTACGGCTGGGTCAGACCGACGGCGCGGTGATCGTCGCCGTGTCCGACAGCGGCCCTGGGATCCCGGCCGAGGATCACACGCTGATCTTCGAGAAGTTCGGGCGGGCCGCCGGGGGAGGAGCGAAGCCCGGCACCGGGCTCGGGCTCTTCATCGCCCGCTCGATCGCCGAGGCGCACGGCGGCACGCTCGACGTGTCGTCGACCCCGGGTCTCGGTGCCACCTTCACGCTCAGCGTGCCGGTCGGCTCGGCTTCCTAGACGGCTCTGCCGACGAAGGCTGCGAGCCGTTCGAGTGCAGGCTCGAGCGGCACCGGCTCCACGCCCTTCTCCCACCAGAGACCGTTGACCTGCAGGTCGCCCGTCGCTCTGTCGCGCTCGACGTCGATGCGGCCGACGATCCGGTCGCCGTGGAGGATCGGGAGCACGTAGTAGCCGTACTGCCGCTTCGCCTTCGGAACGTACATCTCGAGGCGGTAGAAGAACCCGAAGAGCGCTTCGGCGCGCGCGCGGTCGTGGACGAGCCGGTCGAACGGCGAGAGAAAGGCGACGCGGTCCGGCACGGGCTCGTCCGGGATCTCCGGATGCACGTGGAGCTTGCCGCGCTCGAGCCACACTCCGAGCGAGCGGCGGCGCTGCTCGCGGATCAGTCGCTCGGCTTCGCGCCAGCGGATCGACTCGGTCTCCGGATAGACGCGGTCGGCCAGATCCCAGAGACGCTGCCTCCCGCGGCGGCCGGCGACCGCGATCTCGCCGTGCACCTGGAGGATCTCGAGCATGAGCCTCACCTGACGCGTGCCCCACCAGCGGTGTGGCTCGCCGTCGGGCAACAGGTCGGCCTTGAGGTCGCGGGAGAGGATCGGCCCGCTCCGCTCGAGCTCGCGCAGCAGGTAGCGCCGGAAGCGCGCGTTCGACCGGAGGAACTCCTTCGTCCAGGCGTTCGCGGTCGAACGGCGACGTCGCATTCGCGCCCGGACGAGCGGCAGATCCTCGATCGGCCAGATGAACGCGTTCCATTCGAAGAGGACGCGTTCTTCCCAGACCAGCCGGTCGAGCTCGGCCGGATCGAAGGCAGCAAGCCTGTTGAACGGAACGAGATGCTGCGGCGTCGCGATCGTCGCGATCGGATCCAGCTGCAGGAAGCCGAGCCTGCGGACGAGGTCGCGCAGACTCGCAACGCTCCCGTCGAGCGCCTGCGCACGCACCGCGACGCGGCGTGCCGGGGCGAGGTCCATGCTGGGCTAGGGCTTGGCGCGGGCGGGGCGGAGCTCGTTCACGAGCGCACGTGCGCGCTGTGCGACGCGGGCGCGTAGCTCGGGCGGCTCCAGGACGATCGCCTCGCCCCGGTACGACACGACCTCGCCGACGAGCCAGTCGGCGCTGCCGACCGACTTCTCGGCGAGCGCGGACCCGTCGACCAACGGGCGGGCGCCCTTCTCGACTTCCCACCTGGCGACGGCGGGGGAGTACCAGATGCGCGCGGTCGTGGCCGTGTGCAGCATGGAGGGGTCGAAGCCCTCACGCGGCTTGAACGTCTTCCGCAGCTGCTTGGCCTTGCGCATGCGGTCGAGGCGATAGGAACGCGGCTGGTCGCGCTCGACGTCCCAGGTGTGGACGTACCAGTGCGGAAGCCGGCGCTCGATCGAGTACGGCTCGACCGTGCGCGTGACGACCTCCTGCTCCTCGGGCTTCAGATACTCGAGCTCGACCAGCCGGTGATCGTCGATCGCACGCGTCAACGTGTCGACGAGCCCCTCTTCGGCGCCGATGTGCGGTGCCGGCGTCTGCGCGAGGTCGAACGCACCGAACGTCTCCTCGAGCTTCGCGCGCACGCGGTCGAGGGGCGAGTGCGCGCCGGCCGCGATCATCGGGCCGACGAACTCGAGTGCGAGGCGGATCGCGCGCGCCTCGAGCGGGGTCAGCCGCGGCGGCCGCCGGAACGTGTCGCCGAAGAGCTCCTTGTCGACGTGCACCGAGTCACCCTGCAGCTCGGCGTACACCGCGTAACAGCCGCCGCCGAAGTTGACGAGGTTGAGCAGCGAGAGGTGCTCTTCGAGCTGCTCGGCGGGAATCGAGAAACGATCGACCAGATCCTGCGCCGGGATCACACCCTCGCGCTCGTCGCCGCACGCAGCCAGCAGGTAGGCGAGCAGCGACTGCAGGACGCCGAACCGCTCCGGCGCGACCGGGCCGGCGAAGCGCTCGCCGACCACCTCGGCGACTCCCGCCTGCGCGAGGCCGGCCGGGGTCGGAGGCGCGCCCTCGTGCGCGATCCGGGCTGCGCGGGCGCCCTCGACCGTGAGGCGTCGCAGCTCGGACGGCTGCAGCGGCACCGCGCGGCCGTCCTGCCGCAGGATCCAGCGCGCGAGCAGGCTCGACGACGCATATTCGGTCGTGAAGACGTCGCCCTCGATCTGGTTGCGGGCGCCGGCGTAGGCACGTTCGACCCACCACGCGGTGTCCGGCGCGACCTCGATCGTCGCCTCGCCGACGATGTCGCCGAACTGCCATTCGGTGCGTCCGCGGTAGACCTCGATGTCGAACTCCGCTGGCAGCCTGAAGTCGCGCTCGCGTCTCGTCGCAAAACGGATGTCGGACCTGATCCGCGAGACACGGAAGGTGCGGATGTCGTTGCGGTCGAGGTCGTTCCCGATCACGTACCAGGAGCCGTTCTCGGGGAGGAGCGCGTACGGGTTGAGCGTCCGCTCCTCCTCCTCGTCGCGGTAGATCGACCAGTAGCGGAACTTGACCGTCCGCTGTTTCGAGATCGCGCCCTCGAGCTTGCCGAGCCGGCCCTGCAGCTCGGGCGAGTAGTCGGGATCGCGCACCTCCACCCGGACGGCGGTGCTGGTCGGCGCCGCGGCCAGAGGGCCGGCCGAGCGCCCGAGCGCGAGGTTCTGCAGCGCCAGCCGGAGCGGCTCGGCGTACGCGAAGCGCCCTTCGAGGAGGAAGAAGCACGTCTGGAGCGCGGCGAGCTCGTCGTTGTCGAGCTCGAGCTCGGGCAGGAAGTACCGCTCGGAGCGCAGCGTGTAGAGCTCTTCGCCCGTGAACTCGTCGCGCTGCGAGTCGAGTGGCACGCCGAGTGCGACGAGCTCGGCCCGGTCGGAGTAGAACCGCCGCGCGAACGCCTCGTCGCTCATCTCCTGGTAGCCCTCGACGTTCGACTTGATGTCGCGCGCCGTGAGCGGACGCCGCTCTGCCATCAGGAACGCGACCAGCGAAAGCTGGCGAATCAGTTTGTCTGTGTCGTGGCTCAAGATTCCTTCCGGGCGGCTCCAGTCGAGCCTACGCCGGCGAGGGCGAGCCTAGCGCACGGTTCTAGGCTGCGGCCTTCGAGCGCTCGAGATGCTGGTGCGATGGGCAGTAGTCGCGGTTCGGCAACGGCGTGCGTTGACAGGCCTTTCCCTTCCGCGTTGTCGCGCGGCAGCGTGCGATCCCGCCGTCGAACGCACCGGCCTCGATCTGATCCTCGACGAAGCCGACGGCGGCGTCGACGCCCTGGCTGACGGCCCAGGCGACCTGCGCCTGCACGGTGATCGGGAAGTAGCGCCGGATGTCCTGGAAGAGCGCCCGGTCGGGCTTCGCGAAGTAGTGCGGATCGGCGGCCAGTCTCTCCATGGTCCCCTCGCAGGCCGAAAGCACTTCACGCCGGTACTCGAGGTGGGTTCGGCCGTCGACGTAGGGGTCGATCAGATCCTTGATCGAGCGATAGATCGCTCGTGAGTACTGATACATACAGTGCTGAATGTGCAGGATCCGCTCGTCCATGCGCTCCCTTTCCCGATTCCGCAACGCCTGTTCAGATGCGGAAAAGCTGCCCGATTAGCCCACCCGGGCGTGACTCTAACATGCCGCCCAAGGCTGTTACAAATGTTTCCAAATCTGTAAACAGCGCGTTGACTCTCGGTCTTGTTGTTGCCGATCTTGAACCCGGCTACACATCGTGTCAACGGGCGATCTGGCGCGAGTACGCGCCGCCGAACCCGGCCTGGCGCGCAGTGCTGACGCCGGCGTCGGCGTCGTCCTTCGACGGGTAGACCCCGGTGAAGACGACGTAGTAGCCGGGCTGCAGGCTCGCGTAGGTGCCGGAGTCGAGAATCCCGACCTGGCGCAGGTGCGCCTTGACCGCGCGTGCGGCCGTCCCGAGTGCAGAGGCGCGGCCGCCCTGCTTCGGATACGAGACGAGCACGATCGTCCACCCGTTCTTGGTCGCCGGCCAGGCGATCCGACCCTGCGCCGCCGAGGTGGCGCTGCCGGGCTCCGGTGGAATCGGCAGCGTCGTCGTGTCCACGGTGGTGACGGTCGGGGCAGGCGTGGCATCCGGCGCGACGCCGGAGGCCGCCACCGGAGCGGTGAAGACCGCAGCGCTCGCCTCACGGTGGTTGTTCGTCACGACGATCGCCACCGCGGCGCCCGCGATGGCGACGAACAGAGACGGCAAGGTCAGCCAGACCCAGTCGCCGGGGTACCAACCGAGTCGGCGAAGCCAACTACGGCGCAGCGACGCCAGCGTGCCCTCGACGGCGGGCAGACGGAGCCCGCAGTCCAGGCAAAAGCGATCCCGCGGTGCGCGCGGGCTGCCGCACCGAGGGCAGGTGCTGTCGGCGGCGGCGATGGCCGTTCGGCGTTCCTCGGCCCGCGACCCCATCAGGCCTTGGGGGCCGATTCGAGCACCGTCTCCTCGGAGACGGCCTCGGCTCCGCCGCCTGCCGGGAGCGTGCGCCCACAGTTCGGACAGAAGTGTGAGCCGCGCAGGATCGGAGCGCCGCACTCGCAGCGTGCAGAGTGGCCGCGGTTCTGCAGGAGCTCGTCGATCTCGGCCAGCCGGGCGTCGATCCCGACCACGGTGGCGGCGCGCTCGGCGAGGAGGTCGTCGCGGAAGCCTCCACGACGGTACATCTCGACCAGCAGCCCACCGAGGTCGCGCAGCTCGCCCTCACGGGCGCGGACGAGTGCGCGCCGCTCCCGTCTCAGGAGGCCGGCGTGCGGTCGCCGCGCGGTGACCCCGTCGGCGCCGTCTGCGTGGCCACGAAAGAGCGACACGCCTGGAATCTACTGATCAGAGCGGTCGAGTCTGCAGGACGACGAGCCGCTCTTCGGTCATCTCCCGGACGGCCCACGCCGGGCCTTCCTTCGTGTTCCCGGACTCCTTGACGCCTCCGTACGGCATCTGGTCGGCGCGGAAGGTCGGCACCTCGTTGATCGTCACGCCGCCGAACTCGAGCCGCTTCGCCGCCTCGAGCGCCGGGTGGATGTCGTCCGTGAAGATCGCGGCCTGCAGGCCGTACTTAGTCGCGTTCGCCTGCTCGATCGCATCGTCGAGATTCGCCGTACGCGTCAGCGTCACGACGGGGCCGAACACCTCTTCGCACTGCACCTTGTCGTCTGGTGCCGGGCCGGCGATCACCGTCGGCCGAAGAAGCCCGTCTTCCGTGAGGTCTCCGCCGGTCAGCACCTCGCCCTTCGACGCTCCGATCCAGTCGAGGATCCGGTCGCGCTCGCCCTCGTTGATCACGGGGCCGACGTCGGTGGATTCATCCGAGGGATCGCCGACGCGGAGCGCTTCGACCGCCGGGACGAACTCGGCGACGAAGTCGTCCCACGCGCCTTCCAGCACGAAGATGCGCTGCACGGAGATGCAGCTCTGGCCTGCGAACGAGAACGCGTTTGCGGCGAGCCGCCCGGCCGTCCAGGCCGGCGCGTCACAGCACACGATCGCGGGCGTCGCGTTGCCGAGCTCGAGCTTGACGCGCTTCCGATGGGCGCGCTCGGCGAGGCCCCAGCCGACACTGCTCGAGCCCGTGAACGTGATCAGCTTCACGCGCTCGTCGGCGACGATCGCGTCGCCGATCGCCGAAGCCGAGCCGGAGACGACGTTCAGCCAACCGGGAGGCAGACCCGCTTCCTCTTCGAGCCCGGCCAGGAAGAGCGCCGAGAGCGGCGTGGCAGACGCGGGCTTGAGCACAACGGCGCAGCCGGCAGCGAGCGCCGGCGCAATCTTGTGCGCGACGAGGTTGAGCGGGAAGTTGAACGGCGAGATCGCCCCGATGATCCCGATGGGGAGCCGGAGCGTCAGCGCGAGCTTTCCCTCGCCCGCGGGAGAGGCATCCATCGGAACCACTTCGCCCGCGAGGCGGCGTGCTTCGAGCGCGGCGAACGTGTACGTGGACGCGGCGCGCTGCGCCTCGACCCGCGCCGTCTTGAGCGGCTTGCCCGCCTCGGCCGAGATCGTCCGGGCCGCTTCCTCCATACGCTCCTCGAGCAGCTGCGAGACACGATCGAGGATTCGGGCGCGCTCATGAGCGGGCAACGGGGCGGCCATCGCGGCGGCTGCCGCGTCGAGCGCCTGCCGCGTCTCGGACGCGCCGCCCTTCGCGACGCGGCCGACGAGCTCGCCCGAGTACGGGGAACGAACATCGGTCCATTCACCGGTCTCGACACGCGCCCCGTCGATCAGCAGCGCGTGGTCACTCACCGTCGTGGCCACCCCCGCACTTTAATGTTCCCGCGTGGACCGCAGGAAGCAGCTTCGCATCGGCGCACCGATCGCCTGGGGGATCGGGACTGTCCTGCTCGTCGTGCTGTGGGGCATCCCGACGAAGCACGACCTGATCTTCCTGTGGCTCGGTGCGGGCATGGCGGCGTTCTCGCTCGAGGTCTCACGCGTCATCCGCGACTGGCTGCCCCTCGTTGCGGTCATGTTCGTCTACGACCTGCTGCGCGGTGTCGCGGACGGGCTGGTCTTCCCGACACGAATGTCGCCGCAGATCAGGGCCGAGCAGGCGCTCTTCGGCACGCCGGTCCCGACGGTGCGCCTGCAGGAGCACTACTGGCACGGCGCGTCCCACCTGCACTGGTGGGACTACGCGGCGTGGTTCATCCACCTGACGCACTTCTTCGCCACGTTCATCGCCCTCGCGGTCCTCTGGGTCGTCGCGCACGACCGGTTCTCTCGCTACGCCGCCATGGTCTGCGTGCTTGCGTTGACCGGGTTCGCGACGTACGTGCTCTTCCCGGCCGCTCCGCCGTGGATGGCGGCCCAGCAGGGCGACCTCGGCGAGTCGAACCGGATCGTCGGATCGGTGTGGCATCAACTTCCGATCTCCAGCGGCGGCGCGGTGTTCGAGCATGGGAAGAGCTACGCCAACGACGTTGCGGCCATGCCGTCGCTGCACGCGGCCTTCGCGCTGCTCTTCACGCTCTACC
Source organism: uncultured Thermoleophilia bacterium (assembly GCA_963708505.1). Lineage (GTDB taxonomy): Bacteria > Actinomycetota > Thermoleophilia > Gaiellales > Gaiellaceae > PALSA-600. The sequence goes on along the minus strand of CAVPST010000003.1, from coordinate 17,039 downwards.
TCTGGCGGCTCGTCCCGAGGTACGTGCGACCGGTGCTGGCGCTCTATCCGCTCGCGATGACGCTCGCGCTGGTCTACCTCGGCGAGCACTACGTGGTCGACTGCATCGCCGGCTGGATCTATGCGATCGCCGCGTTCGCATCCGTCAACTGGGCGTTCGAGCGCCATGCGCAGCGTGCGCCGCGGCTCGAGCCCGCCCCCGCCGACTAGCCGGTGGCCGTGGCGGAGGCCTACATCGTCGATGCCGTCCGTTCTCCGATCGGGCGAAAGAACGGGACGCTCTCGGCGATCCGCGGCGACGACCTCGCAGCGCAGGTGCTGAACGGGCTCGTCGGCCCGCTCGGCCTCGACCCGGTCGAGGTCGAGGACGTGCAGATGGGCTGCGTCACCCAGATCGGCGAGCAGGGCTGGAACGTCGGTCGGATGGCCGTGCTCTCGGCCGGCTGGCCGGTCGAGGTGTCCGCGACGACCGTCGACCGGCAGTGCGGATCGTCGATGCAGACGAACTTCAACGCCGCCGCCGCCGTGATGGCCGGTCAGCTCGACCTCGTCATCTCGGCCGGCGTCGAGATGATGTCGCGCGTGCCGATGGGTTCGAACGGCGGCTCGCTGTCGGAGCAGGTGACCGAACGGCACCAGATCGTGATGCAGGGCACGTCGGCGGAGCTGCTCGCGCGGGAATGGGGCCTTTCGCGCGACGGCGTCGACGCCTACGCGCTCGAATCGCACCGGCGCGCGGTCGCCGCCTCCGACGAGGGTCGCTTCGAGCGCGAGATCATTCCGATCGAGCTGCCGTCCGGTGAGACGTTCTCCGTCGACGAGGCGCCGCGACGTGACACGAGCGCCGAGGCACTCGCCGCGCTTGCGCCTGCGTTCGATCCCGACGGTGTCGTCACCGCCGGGAACTCGTCGCAGATCGTCGACGGCTCCGCCGCCGTGTTGATCGCGAGCGGTGCGGCCGTCGAGCGCCTGGGCCTCGAGCCGAGGGCGCGGTTCGTCGCGTTCGGCCTGGCCGGAGTCGACCCGACGCGGATGCTGCACGGGAACCCGCAGGCGATGAGACGCGCTCTCGACCGGGCCGGGCTGTCGCTCGACGAAGTGGGCGTGATCGAGGTCAACGAGGCGTTCTCGACGGTCGTCCTCCAGACGGTGCAGGACCTGCAGCTCGCCGAGCGCATGGCGGACGTCAATCCCAACGGGGGCGGCATCTCGCTCGGCCACCCGCTCGGCGCCACCGGGGCGCGGATCACGGCCACCCTCGTCAACGAGCTCGATCGTCGCGAAGCCCGGTACGGAATCGCCTCGATGTGCGTCGGCTTCGGGATGGCGATCGCGGGTGTGGTGGAGCGGGTCTGATGGCGCGGGTGGTCGAGAGAGTCGGCGTCGTGGGCCTCGGCGCGATGGGCTCGGGCATCGCCCAGCTGGCCGTCGAGGCCGGCTATGAGACAGTCGGCCACGAGGTCGAGGCGTCACGCGGCGAGGCAGCCCGGGAGCGCATCGGCCACTTCCTGACGCGCAAAGTCGAGAAAGGACGGCTCGAGCCGGCGGCGCGTGACGCAGCGGTCGCGCGGCTCAGCCTCACGACAGAGCTGGCCGATCTCGCGGACTGCGACCTCGTGATCGAGGCCGCGTACGAGGACCTCGACGTCAAGCACGAGCTCTTCCGCGCGCTCGAATCGGTCGTCGGCGCGGACGCAGTGCTCGCGACGAACACCTCCGCCCTGTCGGTGACGGAGATCGCCTCGGTGCTCGAACGGCCCGAACGCGTCGTGGGGATGCATTTCTTCAACCCGGCGCCGTTGATGCCGCTCGTCGAGATCGTCCGCGCCGAGCGGACGGACGCCGACGTCTTCGAAGCGGCGTACGCAGTCGGTGCACGGCTCGGGAAGACGCCGATTCGCTGCAGCGACACGCCGGGCTTCGTCGTGAACCGCGTGCTGATCCCGCTGCTCAACGATTGCGTCCGCGTGCTCGACGAGACGGGCGTCACGCCGGAGGACCTCGATGCCGGCATGCGCGACGGCGCGGGCTGGCCGATGGGGCCCTGCGCCCTGCTCGACCTCGTCGGCGCCGACGTGCACGTGCATGCGAGCGAGGCCCTGTACGAGAAGCTGCGCGAACCGCGCATGGCGCCGCCGGCGCGTCTGGTCCGGATGGTCAAGGCCGGGAAGCTCGGCCGGAAGACGGGCGAGGGCTTCTACCGCTACGAGTGACGGGTGGCGAAGCGCCGCATCGGGACGCCGAGGCGCCGCGCGGCCAGCGAGATCGTCCCGCCCTGCACGACCACCGAGGCGAGCACGACGACGAATACCGTCTCGTAGATCCGCTGCGCGTGCGGAACGTGCGCCTCGAGCGCGAAGGCGGCGAGCAGGATCGGCACCGCCCCTTTCAGGCCGCCCCACATGACGAACAGCCGTTCACCGCGGCGGAGCCGGACGGGCGCGAGCAGCGGCGCGAGAGACACCGGCCTCGCGACGAGCGCGACGAACGCCGCGACCAGAAGTCCTTCGAGCCAGCGGTGCGCCCCGAGTGCGCTCAGGTGGATCGTCAGGCCGAGGGCGACGAAGACGACGATCTCCGCCAGGGCGGCGAGCCCTTCCTGGAACACCTCGATCTCGGCCTTGAACGGCGCGTCGATGTCGCCGACCAATACCCCCGCGATGAACACCGCGAGGAACCCGGACCCGTGCGCGACCGTGGCGACGCCGTACACGAGGCCGGCCAGCGCCAGGGTCCGCAGCGTGTACAGGCCGGGTGAAGGGAGCGCGACCCGGCGCAGCACCTGGGCCTCGATGAGGCCGCCGGCGATGCCGATCGCCAGCCCGATCCCCATTTGCTCGCAAAACACCCGGACGACGATCCAGAAGCTCGCGTCCGCGTGCGTCGCGAGCTGGATCAGCCCGAGCATGAGGGCGATCCCGACCGGGTCGTTGGCGCCCGACTCGCCCTCGAGGATCGTGCCGGTCCGGCCGCCGATCTCCCGGTCGCCGAGGACGGAGAACATCACCGCCGGATCCGTCGGCGCGATGGCGGCGCCCAGCAGGCCGGAGGTGATCCAGCCGAGACCCAGGACGAAATGGACGAACGCGGCGGCCAACGCAGCGGTCCCGAACGTGCCGAGCACGCCGAGCGACGCGATCGGCACCGCCGCGACGCGGAAGCGCCTGCGGCCGATCGACGTCCCGCCGTCGAAGAGGATGACGATCAGGGCGACGGTGGCCACGTTCTCGACCGTCGAGACCGGCACGGCGAGCGACGAGAAGATGTCCGAGGCGATCGCGGCGGCGACGAGGAAGAACGCAGCCGGTGGTACGGATGTGCGCGCGCTCAGCTTCGCGGTCAGGAGCGCCGCTGAGAGCCCACCGGCCACGAGGAGGACGTCGAGGCCGAAGTGGGTGACGTCGTGCACCGCCCCAGGATAAGAAAGTCCTTACCTTTCGATCATTCGAGGCATAATTCACTAGGAAAGACTTCGACCAAGTGCCAATGCGGCTATCTCTCACCCTGCTCTGTTTCCTGCTCGTCGCTCCGGCGGCGTTCGCTGCCTCGCGCGCGAACGGCGACGGCGTCTTCGAGTTGAAGGACGTCAACGCTCAGCGAACGGTCATCGCCGGGACGCGCGGAGCCATCTGGGGCCAGATCGACAAGGGGACGCTCCGCGTCACCGACATGAACCTCGACGACAGCCTCGCGCCGCAGGTCAGCGGTGCCGAGTGGACGCAGTCGACGCTCGACCCGAGCGTCAAGGTCTACAGCGGCAAGAACATCCACTTCCGGTTCTCGGGCGCCAAATATCGCTTCACGATCATCGGCTCGGGCATCGACGTGACTGCGGTCGGCGTCGGCCAGGTCAAGCTGACCGGCGACCCGGATGCATTCGACACCGGCGACTACTCGATCGACGACGGGAAATGGACGTCCGTGCCACTGCTGCTGAAGACCGTCACTTTTGGCGTCCAGCCGGTCGCGGGCCCCTGACGGCGTGAGCAGCCAGACGCCGACCGTTCTGGTCGTCGAAGACGAGAGCTCGATCGCGTCGTTCGTCGCGCTGTACTTGAAGAACGCGGGCTACCTCGTGCGCACGGCGGCGACCGGGTCGGAGGCGCTGTCGCAGGTCGCAGCCGAGGTTCCCGGCCTGATCGTGCTCGACCTGATGCTGCCGGACATCGACGGGATCGAAGTCTGCAAGCGCATCCGCCAGACGAGCGACGTGCCGATCCTGATGCTCACCGCTCGTGACGAGGACGTCGACAAGATCATCGGGCTGGAGGTCGGCGCCGACGACTATCTGACGAAGCCCTTCAACCCGCGCGAGCTCGTGGCGCGCGTCAAGTCGATCCTGCGTCGTGCGGCGCCCGAGCGGCGCGAGCACGAGACCGAGCAGATCACGCACGGAGACCTCAAGGTCGACTCGGGCCGGCGCGAGGTGCGGGTCGGTGAAGAGGAGATCCAGCTCGCCCCGAAGGAGTTCGATCTGTTGTGGGAGCTGCTCGACCACCGCGGGCTCGTGTTGACGCGAGACCAGTTGCTCGAGCGTGTGTGGGGTTACACGTTCGCGGGAGACACGCGCACGGTCGACGTCCACGTGCGCCAGCTGAGGCGCAAGCTCGGCGACGCGTCGCCGATCGTCACCGTGTGGGGCGTCGGCTACAAGGTCTCGCCCGCGAAGGATGCACGCAAGGAAACGACGAAGACCTAGCTCCATGCTCGGCTCACTGCGCGTTCGCCTGCCGCTCGTCTTTCTGGCGGGGATCGTGCTCGCCAGCCTGACGACGACGCTCATCTCGGTCAGGCTCTTCCAGGACTTCGCGCACGACCAGGCCTTGGCCTCGCTGAACCGGGAGGCGCACGGGATCGCGGGCCTGTACTCCGACGCGATCAATGCCAGCTACGGCAACCCGAACGATCGTGCAGCGCCGGAGTTCGCGGCGCGGAACCTCGAGCGGGCGACCGGCGCCAAGATCTACTACATCGGGCCGAAACGACCGTTTCCGGGCCAGGTGATCGGGCTCCAGCGCCTGCAGCTGAAGACGATCGACTGGACGTCGGGCACGTCGCTGACGTTCGAGTTCACGCCGCCCGGAGCGAACCGGACGTACCTGGCCGTCGCGAACCCGATCTTCATCGGCAAGACGCAGCCGGTCGGCGCGATCGTCGTCGCCACGAAGAAGACCGACGTCAGCCACCGCGTCGCACAGCTGATCGGCCGGCTCGCGATCGCGGGCCTGGTCGGCCTGCTCGTCGCCGCGCTGCTCGCCGGGTATCTCTCGCGGCGAATCGTCCGCCCGGTGCTCCAGCTCTCCGACGCCGCCGACGAGGTCGCGGCCGGGAACTACGCCGTCACGGTGCCGAAGAACGCGCCCGGTGAGCTCGGGCACCTGAGCGCGCGGTTCGGGGAGATGGCCGAGCGGCTGGCGGATGTCGAGTTGATGGAGCGGAACTTCCTCATGTCGGTGTCGCACGAGCTGCGGACTCCGCTGACCGCGATTCGCGGTCACGTCTCGGCTCTGCTCGAAGGTGTGGTTCCGGATCCGTCGCAACGGCGTGCGTCGCTCGAGACCGTCGAGGCGGAAGCGACGCGGCTGGAGCGGCTGGTGGGCGACATCCTCGACCTGGCGAAGCTCGACACGCGTCGGTTCACCGTCACGCGCGAGGAGGTCGACATGGGCGCGCTCGTCGACCAGGCGTACGAGACGTACCGCGACGAGGCGCGACGCCGCGGGATCGACTACCGGCGGGCCGGGAGTGAACGCCCGGTGATCACGTCGGACGGCGATCGTGTGCTCCAGGTCGTCGGGAATCTGATCTCGAACGCGTTCCGCGCGACCCCCGACGGGGGTTCGGTGTCGCTCGAGCTCGCGCGCCAGAACGGATCGGTGTCGGTCGCGGTCGAGGACTCCGGGCCCGGTATCCCGGCCGAGAAGCGCGAGCATCTGTTCCGGCCCTTCATCTCGGAGTCGGGCGGTGGCACCGGCCTCGGTCTCGCGATCGCGAAGGAGCTGTCGGCTGCTCTCGGCGGACGGATCGAGCTCAGATCGGAGCCCGGGAAGGGCTCCCGCTTCGAGCTCGTGCTGCCCGCGTAGCCGCTACGCGGTTTCGCGCAGCGGCACGACGTTCGACGGGTGGCGCTCGATCGCCGCCTCGATCCGGTCGAGCCGGACCGCCATCGCGCGCCAGCCCTCCGTCAGCAGCTCGACCAGGAGCGCGAGATCGTCGAGACGGGCGTTCCGCTCGGCCTCGAGCGTCGCTTCGATGCCGGCGAGCCGGCGAATGGTGTTGTTCGAGAGGCCCTTGATCTCGGCGACGCGGCGGTTCAGCGGCATCGCCTCCTCGCGCAGGCCGTCGCGGAGTGCTTCGCGCAGGTCTTCCATGGAGCTCGACGCTAGCGTCCGCGTCGGATGGAGGCGCATGAGCTCGACTACGACCTGCCGCGCGAGCTGATCGCGCAGACACCGGCCGCACGGCGCGACGGGTCCCGGCTGCTCGTCTACTCGCGGGCGACGCGAGACGTCGTCCACCACGTCTTCGGCGACCTGCCCGGCTTGCTGTCTGCCGGGACGCTGTCGGTGGTCAACGACACGCGGGTCGTGCCCGCTCGGATCGCGATCGATCGGCCGCGTGGCGAGGTTCTGCTCGTCGAGCAGCTCGACGACGGGACGTGGGAGGCGCTGGCGCGGCCCTCGCGAAGGCTGCGGGCCGGCCGAACCTACGGGCCGGTCGAGCTCGTCGAGGAGCTGGGGGAGGGGCGGTGGCGCGTCCGGCTCGACGGCGAGCCGGCGGGTCGTGCCCCGCTTCCCCCGTACATCTCGACTCCGCTCGAGGACGAGGAGCGGTACCAGACGGTGTACGCGCGTGAGGCCGGGTCGGCGGCGGCGCCGACAGCCGGCCTGCACTTCACGGATCGGCTGCTGGCGCAACTCGACGTCGAGCGGGTGACGTTGCACGTCGGACTGGACACGTTCCGGCCGCTGCAGGTCGACGTCGTGGAGGAGCATCCGATCCACGGTGAGCGCTACCGCGTCGAGCCGGGGGCGTGGGAGCGGATCCGGTCCGCCGAGCAGGTGTTGGCGGTCGGCACGACGACGGTGCGCGTCCTCGAGACGGTGGCAAGCGGCGGCCCGCTCGTCGGGCGCACCGACCTGTTCATCACGCCGGGGTTCGCGTTCCGGCGCGTCGATCACCTGCTGACGAACTTCCACCTTCCGCGCTCGACGTTGCTGGCCCTGGTCATGGCCTTCGCGGGCGTGCAAGTCGTCCGCGACCTCTATGCCGAAGCAATCGCCGAGCGCTACCGCTTCTATTCGTTCGGCGATGCGATGCTGATCCTGTGAATCGTTCGTTGCAGTCTCGTCAACCTTGGTCTGACCACGTGTCGTGTCCCGAGTGGCCGGTGCCGGAAACGTCACCTAGCGGCAAGAGCGCTTGGTCGCTGGAAATCGCCTGTGGATAAGCCACGCGCCACGAACCCTGGTCTGACCACGGAACTTGGCCCAGAGCCGCCTGTCTTCGAGCTACACGCGACCGACGGACGCGCCCGCGCCGGTCTGTTGCGGACGGCGCACGGCGACGTCGAGACGCCCGTCTTCATGCCCGTCGGGACGAAGGCGACCGTCAAGACGCTCCACCCGGACGAGGTGGCCGCGCTCGGCGCCCAGATCCTCCTCGGCAACACGTACCACCTGCACTTCCGGCCCGGTGACGAGCTCATCCGGGAGCTCGGCGGCCTCCACCGCTTCATGGGCTGGGACGGGCCGATCCTGACCGACTCCGGCGGGTTCCAGGTGTTCTCGCTCCGCGACACGATCGCGCGCGTCGACGACGACGGAGTCACGTTCCGAAGCGTCTACGACGGCAGCGAGACGCGATTCACCCCCGAGCTCGCCGCTCGTATCCAGGCGAATCTCGGCAGCGACATCGCCATGTGCCTCGACCAGGTTCCGGCCGCCGACGTCTCGCGCCGCGACCTGGCCGACGCCGTGCGGCGGACGACGGAGTGGGCGAAGGCTCAGCTCGACGCTCCTCGCGCCGACGGGCAGCTCCGCTTCGGCATCGCCCAGGGCGGCACGGATCGGGAGTTGCGCCGCCGCTCGACGGAGGAGATCGCGGCGCTCGGCTTCGACGGCAACGCGATCGGCGGGCTCGCGATCGGCGAGGACCGTGGCCTGACCTTCGAGACGACGGACTGGGTCACCGAGCTGCTGCCCGACACCAAGCCTCGCTACTTCATGGGCATCGGCGACCCCGAGGGCATCCTCGAGGTGATCGAGGCCGGCGTCGACATGTTCGACTGCGTTCTGCCAACACGAACCGCGCGCACGGGAAGCGCCCTCACGCGCACCGGCCGGCTGAACCTGAGGAATGCCCGATTCGCCCGAGATCCGGCCCCGCTCGACGAGCGCTGCGACTGCCCGGCCTGTACACGGTTCAGCCGCGCCTACATCCGGCACCTCGTCAACCAGGACGAGGTGCTCGGCCTTCGGCTCCTCTCGCTCCACAATCTACGCTTCGTCGTCGACCTGACTCGAGAGGCGCGGGTGGCAATCGAGCGCGGTGCGTTCGCCTCGTACAAAAGCGACATCCTGGAGAGGCTGACATGGGCGGATTCCTGATCCTGCTGGTGGTGCTGGCCGCCGCGTGGCTGCTCTTCGTCGTCCCCGCACGGCGTCGCCGGCAGTCGCACGGGTCGATGCAGGACTCGGTCGACGTGGGCGATGAGATCATCACCGCCGGCGGGCTCCACGGCTTCGTCCGCGAGATCGGAGACGAGACGCTGAAGATCGAGATCGCGCCCGACGTGGTGGCGGTTCTCGACCGCCGGGCGGTCGCCGCGGTCGCACGCGAGGTCGAAATCGAGGTCGAACCCGAAGCAGAAGTCGAAGTTGACCCAAATGAGGCCCCCGAACCACCGCCGCAACCAGGCTAACCTGTCCGGCGCGTGTCGTCGCGCCGCTCCCACCTCATCCTGGTTTCGCTGATCTGCGTCGCCCTGGTCGGCGTTGCCTTCCTCGCCGTGCCCAGCTCCCCGGCGCACCGGCCCCTCAAGCAGGGCCTCGATCTGCAGGGCGGGCTCGAGTACGTGCTCAAGGCGCAGCCTCCGAAGGGCCACAAGCTGACGAGCGAGGATCTCGACCGCTCGGTCTCCATCATGCGCAACCGGGTCGACAAGCTCGGCGTCTCGGAGCCGATCATCACCAAACAGGGCACCGACCAGATCTCGATCCAGCTCGCGGGCGTCCACAACGTGAACCAGGCGGCCAACATCATCGGCTCGACCGCGCAGCTCGAGCTGTACGACCTCGAGGCTGCTGCCGTCGGCCCGTCGACATCGGCGAATGGGCCGGTCGCGACGCGCAGCGTCTACGAGCTGCTGTCGAAGGTTCCCACGAGCTTGAAGGTCGGCGAGCCGAGTGGCTACGTCCTCTTCAAGCCGGTGAAGGTTGCGGCCGGCACCGGGAACAACGCGAAGACGTCGACGGTGTACGTCCGTGCGGCCGGGCCGGTGCCGACCCTCCACCGTGACCCGACGACGGGCAACGCCGGTCTGCTCGATCCGTACCGCGGGCATATTCCGACCGGTTGGAAAGTAATGCCCGTCCCGCATTGGACCGCTCTCATCAGCTGCTCGGCGAAGAGCGCCACCGTGTGTCCGGGCGATCCCGCTGGGTTGCCGCCACCTGGCCTGACCGACTGGTACCTCTTCAAGAACGGCCCCTACAAGAACGACCGCTACGGGCCGTACCCGAACATGAAGGGCACCGATCTGAAGCTCTCGGGGACGCGGGCCGACATCGATCCGACCCAGGGCCCGGTCGTGCTCATGCAGTTCACGGGGAAGGGGAACAAGGCGTTCCACACCGTGACGAGGAACATCGCGACCCGCGGCCAGATCCAGCAGGCGGATCAGCACTTCGCGATCGTCCTCGACGGCGAGATCCGCTCCTGGCCGTCGGTTTCGTACACGCAGTTTCCGGACGGCATCGACCCCACCGGCTCAGGCGCACAGATCACCGGTCTGCAGAGCTTCAACGAGGCCAAGAACCTGGCGCTCGTCCTACAGACCGGCGCGCTGCCCGTGAACTTCGTCCCGCTCGAGCGCACGGACGTGTCCGCGACGCTCGGAAAGGACTCGCTCAAGCAGGCTCGGGACGCGGCGATCGGGGGTCTCATCCTCGTCGCGGTCTTCTTGCTGCTGCTCTATCGATTCCTCGGTCTGGTCGCTGTGATCGGGCTCGGGATCTACGGCGCGTTCATGTACGCCGCCATCGTCCTGCTCGGCGTGACCCTGACGCTGCCCGGATTTGCCGGCCTGATCCTGACGATTGGGGTGGCCGCTGACGCGAACGTCGTTGTCTTCGAACGCATCAAGGAGGAGTCGCGCGCGGGTAAATCCGTGCGCGCCGCGATCTCTGCGGGGTATCGCAAGGGATTCCGGACGATCCTCGACGCCAACGTCGTCACCGCGATCACCGCGCTGATCCTGTTCGCGTTCGCGACCGCGGGTGTCAAGGGCTTCGCGCTGATGCTGCTGATCGGCACCGCCGTCTCGCTGATCACTGCGGTGGCCGCAACACGCGCCATGCTCGGGCTGCTCGCCGGCTTCCGCTGGTTCACGAATCCGCGCTTCATGGGGGCGTCATCCTGATGATGAAGTACCTCCGGATCGACTACATGGGCCATCGCAAGCTGTGGTTCTCGATCTCGGGCGCGGTCATCCTCATCAGCGTCATCTCACTCGCAACGCGCGGACTGAACCTGGGCATCGACTTCAAGGGCGGCGTCCAGATCACGTTCAAGACGGCGAACTTCACGCCGATCGACAAGGTGCGCGCGCAGGCGGCACTGATCGGGCACGAGAAGGACGCGGTCGTACAGGGACGCGGGCAGTCCCAGAACGGCGACGAGTACAAGAACTTCCAGATCAGGCTCAAGAAGCTCTCGAGCGCGCAGCAGGACCGCCTCGATTCGGCGCTCAAGACCAACGTCAAGGCGCTCTCGCCCGGGATCAAGAACGTCTCTTCGAGCTTCGGCAAGCAGATCGCGCGTTCCGCCCTCTGGGCGGTCGCGTTCTCGCTGATCGTGATCACGATGTACATCGCTTTGCGCTTCCACGGCCTCGCGTTCGCGGTGCCGGTGATCGTCGCGCTACTGCACGACATCGTGATCACCGTCGGGGTGTACTCGCTGACCGGAAGAGAGGTGACCGAATCGACGGTCGCCGCGGTCCTCACGGTGCTCGGCTACTCGATCTACGACACGATCATCATCTTCGACCGGATCCGGGAGAACATCCCGATCATGCGACGCGCGTCGTTCGCGACGATCGCGAACGTGTCGCTGTGGGAGACGATCAGGCGCTCGCTGGCGACGACCTTCATCACGCTCCTCCCGGTCGGCGCGCTGTTCTTCTTCGGCGGCTCGACGCTGCAGGACTTCGCGTTCGCGCTGCTCGTCGGCGTCACCTCCGGTGCGTACTCGTCGATCTTCATCGCCGCTCCGCTGCTCACGACGTGGAAGGAGCACGAGCCGGAGTTCGCGCGGCGCAAGGACAACGTCTCGTTCGAGGGCTCGGTCGCCGCACGGCTCGTGCAGGAGGCCGAAGTCGCTGCCGCCGAAGCGCCTGCGCCAGATTCGCCGCTCGACGTGATCGAATCTGCAGTTTCCGACGGCTCGTCAGACGCGAAGCGGGAGCTTCGGCGTCAGCGTCGAAAGTCTCGGCCACATGGCCGCGCCCGCTAGCCCTGACGAGCCCGAAAACGTCGATCCGCTCGATCGGATCGTGACGCTGCTCGGCCCGCGTCTCGACGACGTCCGATCGGTGCTCGACGACTTCACGTCGCGTTGGCGCGGTGACGCCCTCCGCGTCGGCGAGTCGACGCGTCGACGCGTGCAGGACCTCGCCCGCGAGCTCGGGCTGGTCACGCGCGAGGAGTGGGACGAGCTCGAGCTTCGGGTGGCCCAACTCGAGCACCGGCTCAGGCTGGTCGAGGACAAGGAGAGCCTGACGTGCGTAGATTCGTCGTGCTGGTAGTTGCGTCGATGGCGATCTCCGCCGGCGTGGCCGGCGGCGCCGTGACGTATACGACGTTCGTCGCGCCGGCGTGGTCACCGGACGGCGCGAGCATCGCCTGGGTGTCGGCCGGCCGGCTCGGCAGCCAGGTCTGGACGTCGGCGGCCGACGGCACCTCGCCGCGCACGCTCGGCCCCGTGTACGACGGAATCGCCCAGCTGGCCTGGACGTCCAGCGGGATCGTCCTCGACTCGAACTCCAAGCTCTACCTCCTTCGTCCCGACGGAAGCTCGACCAAGCTGGGAGCGGCGCTCGACCAGACGTTCTCGATCGACGGACACGGCCGGAAGGTTGCGTCGGGTGTGCCCGGGTGTCCGTCGTGCCGCGGCCAGGTGCAGATCCTCGACGTCGGCACCAAGAAGATCACGCGCGTCGGGCTCGCCGCGGAGGCGAACGACGTGCCGTCGCTGTCGCCCGACGGGAAACAGGTCGCGTACGGCCGCCGGGCCTGCGCGCCGAAGGGCGGCGTGTGCGGGACCTGGCGCGGCGTCTGGGTGGCGCCGGTCACCGGCGGCACAGGTCGTCGGCTGGCGGTGGACGGGCATTGCCCCGTGTGGTCGGGCGACGGGAAGTCGATCGCCTACCTGACACGCGGCGGCGACCTCCGCGTGATCCCGGCACGCGGGGGCACGAGTGCTCTCCTCGCGAAGGGCGTCGTTTGCACGTCGTCGTATCTGCCGTCGTGGTCGGCCGACGCAAAACAGTTGGCGTTCGTGGCGCACGACAACACGCTCGCGATCGCCGACGCACGCACGCACAAGATCGTCGCCCGTACGCCCAGGACCGCCGGAGCGGTGGTCGGGCTCGACTGGTCTCCCGACGGCTCGTCGCTCGTGGTCACGGCCCGTCCTGCCGGCGTTGGCACCTGCGCGTCGCTCTGGCACGTCGATGCTGCGGCCGGCACGTCGATGCAGCTTCATTCCTGCACCTAGCACGGAGGCGCAATCCGGGACGCCTGCTACCTTGGAGATACGGAGTGCGGATGGTCCGCACTCCCGTGAGATCCGGTTTCCTGCTTCGGACACGGGATCTCGACGTCCGAAGGAGTTGAGACCAGCTTTGACCGATTTCCGTTCACTCGGCGTGTCCGAGGCCATCTGCGAGTCCTTGGCAGAGCGTGGCATCGAATCGCCGTTCCAGATCCAGTCCCTCGTCATCCCCGAGGCCCTTCGCGGCGGCGACGTCCTCGCGAAGAGCCCGACGGGCTCCGGTAAGACGCTCGCATTCGCGATCCCGATCGTGGAGCGCGGCGGCGACGGGAAGCCCTTCGCGCTCGTGCTCGTCCCTACGCGCGAACTGTGCGTGCAGGTGACCGAGGAGTTCGCGCTCGTCGGTGCCGGCCGGATCAAGGTTGCGTCGGTCTACGGCGGCGTTCCGCTGAAGGCACAGGCGCGCGAAGCCAAGACGGCAGATGTGATCGTCGCGACGCCGGGTCGATTGCAGGATCTCGTCGACCGCAACCTCGTCTCGCTCGACGCGGTCCGCGTGCTCGTGCTCGACGAGGCGGATCGCATGCTCGACATGGGGTTCAAGCCGCAGGTCGACAAGCTCGTGCGTCGCCTCACCGACGAGCGGCAGACGATGTTCTTCTCCGCCACGCTCGACGGCGAGGTCGGCGAGCTAGCCCGCCGGTACACGCACTTCGCGGCGCGCTTCGAGGGCGAGCTGCCCGCCGAGCGCCGGACCGGCGACGTCGATCATCAGTTCGTGCCCGTCACGCCGCTGAACAAGGTCGAGACGCTCGTGAAGCTCCTGCAGGCCGAAGAGCGCGGCCTCGTGCTCGTCTTCGTCCGTACGAAGGCCGGTGCCGATCGTCTGGTCGAGAAGCTGCGCCGCCACGAGGTCGACGCCATCGCGATCCACGGCGACAAGGGCCAGGCGCAGCGCGAGCGTGCGCTGCAGCGCTTCGACGCGGGCAAGGTACGCACGCTTGTCGCCACCGACGTCGCAGCCCGCGGTCTCGATGTCGACGACATCACGCACGTCATCAATTTCGATCCGCCCGACGAGCCCCAGGCCTACACGCACCGCGTCGGCCGGACGGGCCGCGCCGGTCGCGGAGGCATCGGGATCACTCTCGTGCTGCCGGAGCAGCAGGCCGACGTCTCGCGCGTCGCCCGCCTGCAGGGGCATGTCGAGAGCTTCGAGGAGTCGGGAATGGAAGTCGCGCGCCCGCGCCTCGTCTACACCTCGCGGCGCCGCGGAGGCCGGTCGAAGTGGTAGGCGGCGAGCGCTTGACGGAGCGCCAGGCCGAAGCGTTGCGCACGGAACTGGCCGAGCTCGAGGGTCCGCGGCGCGGGGAGGTCGTGAAAGCGATCGCCAAGGCGCGGGAGTTCGGAGACCTCTCCGAGAACTTCGAGTACCACGCGGCCAAGAACGAGCAGGGGCTGCTCGAGGCGCGGATTCGCACGCTGCGGTCGCGTCTCGACGGCGCAGAGATCGTCGCCGAAGCCGGATCCGACGAGGTCGGCATCGGCTCCGTCGTCGAGGTCGAGGGCAACGGACGCACGATCACGGTCGAGGTGAGCGCCGTCGGCGGCTCCGGCACCGTCTCGCCGACCTCTCCGCTCGGCGCGGCGCTGCTCGGCCGCAAGGTGGGCGAGACCGTCGACGTTGCCGCTCCGCAGGGCGCCTGGCAGGCGACGATCACCGGGATTCGGTAGCCCCCGTCGTACACTCTGGGTGTGGCGACGCGCCCGAAGCAGCGCAACCTCGGCCGCCTGAGCGAGATCGCGCAGGTCGCGGTCCGGCACGGGTTCGGCTACGCCCTCGACGGGCGACGGAACGATCAGGCGGGCGAGGGGACTGCTCGCGGCCGGCACCTGCGCGAGATGCTCGACGAGCTCGGTCCGACGTTCGTCAAGTTCGGGCAGCTGCTCTCGACCCGGCCCGACGTCGTCCCGCCGGACATCATCGCCGAGCTGCGAGGCCTGCAGGACGACGTTCGCCCGTTCCCGTTCGCAGACGTCGAACGCACGATCGCCGAAGAGCTGGGCCAACCGATCGAGCGTCTCTTCACCGAGTTCGAGGAGACGCCGCTCGCGGCCGCCTCGATCGGCCAGGTGCATCGCGCCACGCTGCCGAACGGCAAGCGCGTCATCGTCAAGGTGCAACGCCCGAACGCGCCGCGGCAGATCGAGGCCGACCTCGCGCTCATGTACCAGGCGGCGCGCCTCGCGAAGGAGCGCATCCGCGCCCTCGACTTCATCGACGCCAACGAGATCGTCGACGAGTTCTCCCGGTCGATCCGGCAGGAGCTCGACTATCGGCTCGAGGGACGGAACGCCGACGCGTTCCACCGGAACTTCGCGGGCCACCCTCACGTGGCGGTGCCGAAGGTGTACTGGTCGTACACGCGGACGCGCGTCCTCACGCTCGAGTACCTGGACGGCGTTCAACTGGCCGATCTCGAGATCGAGCACTGGTCGCCCGACCAGCGCAGGCGGCTCGCGTACCTGGTCGCCGAGACGTGGATGACGATGATCTTCCGGCACGGGTTCTTCCACGGCGACCCGCATCCCGCGAACATCATGGTGCTGTCGCCCGAGCGCATCGGTCTCGTCGACTTTGGCCTGTCGGGAAAGCTCACCGACGACGACATGTCGAAGCTGACGCGACTCTTCATCGACGCCGCGTCGGAGAACATCGAGCTGCTGCCGCGGCGGCTCTCGGATCTGGGCGTGCGCTATCCGAAAGAACGCGAGGAGGAGTTCGTCGCGGAGCTGCGAGAGCTCTACCACCGCTACTACGGCGCGAGTCTCTCCGAGATCGACCCGATCCAGATCATCCGCGAGGCGTTCGGGCTCATCTACTCGATGAACCTGCGGCTGCCCACACGGTTCGTGATGCTCGACAAGGCGATCGCGACGCTCGGCGCAGTCGGCATCGAGCTGTACCCCGACTTCAACGTCTTCGAGGTGGCGAAGCCGTACGCCCGGGCGCTGCTCGTCGAGCGGTTCACGCCCAGGCGGATGGTCGCCCGCGCGCAGCGCGAGGGCTGGAGGCTGACGTCCATGGCGGCGGACCTCCCGTACCAGGTGCACGAGACGCTCGAGCAGATGCGCGACGGCCAGATCGAGGTCGGCTTCGTGCACAAGGGGCTCGACGAGTTCATGTCGAAGCTCGACGTGCTCTTCAACCGGCTCGTCATCGCGTTGATCGTGACGGGTGGGCTGATCGGATCGAGCGTGATCGGGCTCCTCGCCAAGTCCGGGCCGCACCTGCTCGGCCTGCACGTCGTCTCGATCGTCGGGTTCACCCTGTCGACGGTGCTCGGCATCTGGCTGCTCTGGAGCGTTGTCCGCTCCGGCCGGCTGTAGGCAAGTCGGCGCAGAATCGTGTCAATGGACAACTAGCCGCTCCGCGCGCGCGGCACTACCGTCGTGCTCATGAGCGCAGCGGTGCTCGTCGCCGAGTCGGAACCGGAAACCCGCGTGTTTCTCGAACGCGAGCTGCCGCGTGACGGGTTCAAGATCGCGCGGCTCGGCGGCCCCTTCGACCTCGTGCTCGCCGGCGACGTCGAGGTCGCGGGTCGATGGGTCGACATGCGCGCCGGTGATCGTGCTCGGGCGCGAGCGGGCGGGCGCCGTCGACTGCATCGACGCGCTTCGCCGCGGGTGCGACGACTATCTGGTGCGGCCGTTCGAGTACGAGGAGCTCGTCGAGCGGATCCGGGCGGTGCTGCGCCGGACTCGTCCTCGCGATCCCGAGGTGATCGACGCGGCGCCGGTCACGATCGACGTGCGAACGCGCGACGCGCGCGTGCTCGGCCACTCCCTTCGGCTGGCGCAGAAGGAGTACGAGCTGCTCCTGAAGCTGGCGCGCGAGCCAGACCGCGTGTTCACCAAGGCGGAGCTCCTGCGCGACGTCTGGGGCTACCGGGTCCCCGGGCGCACTCGCACCCTGGACTCGCACGCCTCGAGGCTTCGGCGCAAGCTGCGCGAGGCGGGGGCCGGTGCCGAGCTCGTCGACAA
>CAVPST010000002.1:0-272316 GCA_963708505.1 uncultured Thermoleophilia bacterium | reverse complement strand
CTGGATGTAGGCGTGGACAGTTTTCGGCGGGCGCTCTCCCCAGATCTCGTCGATCAGCCGGTCGGTCGAGACCACCTCGCCCGCGTGCAGCAGCAGCATCGCCAGCACGGCGCGTTGCTTCGGCCCGCCGAGGGGGAGCGGGCGACCGTCGGCGCGTACCTCGAGGGGGCCGAGGAGGCGAAAATCCATCGCTTCGAGCGAACGTACTCCCGCGTTCGGCCGGGAACAAGGCTGTTAGCCGATTGTGGGTCCGGTCGAATCGAATGTCGACGACAAGACCCGACGAAGGGAGGAGCAATGCGCACCGGCAAACCGGTCGCCAAGTTCGCCATCAGCCCCGATGAGCCGTCGATCACCGACACGATCCAGCTCTTCGACTGCTCGCGCGATCCGATCAACGTCGGGATCGCCTGGCGCGCCTGGGACTTCGGCGATGGCTCCACCTCGGTCGGGCTCGCGCCCGCGCACCGCTATGCCGACCCGGGTGTCTACGAGGTGACGCTCACCCTCGCCACCTTCGACGGGCGCGTCGCCTGCGACTCACGGACGATCTCGATCGGAGTCGCCGCCCGCTGAGGCGACTTGCCCCCGGGCGCCAGATACGAGAGCATGACCAACCGTGGTCGTCATCGCCAGCCTCTGGTGGGTCTACGTGCTCGGAGCGGCCGCAGTCGCCGGCGCGATCTGGCTCGCCCTCTGGCTCGTGATCAGGTCGATCAAGAAGCAAGACGAATAGATCGACGCCTCACCAGCCTCGCGACGACTGTCTTCGCGCCGGTGTCTGAAGCAAGCGGGGTTCGGCGCAGGCCGATCGACATCGGAATGCACCAAGCAATAGCGAAGAGAACGATCGCGGCGCCGGTTAGGACTCCGAGCGCTGCGATGGAGACGGCGACAGCGAGCGCCTGAGAGGGCGTGGAACCGGACGCGATCAGGGCCGCGGCGCCTGCGCCGACTTGTGCCGCGGTGCCTGCTGGACCGACCGGCAGCGCTGCCGCTGCCGCCCCGGCGCAGAGGAAGAGGAGCGCGAGCGGGAACGAGAAGCCGACGCCGAGGGTGCCCAGTAGGACGAAGCATGCGATGGCACGAACGACCCAGCAGGCAGATACGAGCGCCCACGCTTCTGAGGCGCGCCGCAACGACGTCGTCCGGGGGCTCAACCAGCGGCCGAAGCGGAAGCGCAGAGCACGCTCGCTCGCCGACAGGCGTGGCAGCGCAACGATCACCGCAGCGGCGGCGATGCCTCCGACGACCACGAGCGCGAGTCCAATGCGGACTCCGTTGCCAACGCCCGGAGGAACCGCGGCTCCTAGTGCGAGCGGCGCGAGGGCGGCGGCGTCGATCAGTCCGAGCATGAGCAAGGACAGGGCCAGCGCGCGTACGCCGGCAGGACAGCCTGGGTAGCGGCGGACGACGGCGATCCGCATCGCGTCGTCGAAGCGGCCGGGAAGGACGAGGCCGGTGAGGGCGGCGCCTCCGTTTCCGGCCGCGAGCGCAATGGGCGATGGGCGCTCATCCGACCTGAACAATCGAGCCCAGCCGAGCGCCTTGAGCGCTTGGGCGAGGAGAAGGAGCAGCCCCGCCGCCACCAGCAGCACCGGGTCCCCGCGCGAAAGCGGCCAGGAAGTCGTCGCGAAGTGGCGAGCGGTCAGCGCCGCAAGTGCGACCGCTGTTGCGCCGTACCCGACCCCGGCAACCCACCGACCTCTTCGCGACCGACGAACGCGAATGAGCGCTCCGATGAGCAGGCGATACCTGCCCTCGAGCACGATCGGCGCGGCGGAGGCGGCGATCACCGCCGGCGCCTCGCTTCGGAAAGCCGTGGCAGGCGTCGCAACTCAAAGCGCGCGTCCGGGAGAGGGCCGACCGCCTTCCAGTCGGCCCTCCGGAACTGTCCGTGCCCAGCTGACTCGGCCGTTTCCGCCTTACATCATCCCGCTCATATCGCCCATGCCGCTCATGGCGCCCGCCATGCCGGCGCCGGCCTTCTCGGGCGGCTCGGCGACGATCGCCTCGGTCATGAGGATGTTTTTCGCGATCGAGGCGGCGTTCTGGAGCGCTGAGCGGGTGACCATCGTCGGGTCGATGATGCCTGCCTTGACGAGGTCCTCCACTTCGCCCGTGTCGACGTTCAGGCCCTGGCCCTTGGCGGCCTTACGGACCTGGTTGACGACGATCGAACCCTCGAGGCCGGCGTTGTAGGCGAGCTGCCGGAGCGGCTCTTCGAGCGCGCGCACGATGATCGCGGCGCCTGTGCGCTCGTCCGGATCGTCGAAGCTGTCGAGATCGATCGCCTTGGCCGCCGTGAGAAGCGCGACACCGCCACCCGGGACGATGCCCTCCTCGAGTGCCGCACGGGTGGCCTGGAGCGCGTCCTCGACGCGGTGCTTCTTCTCCTTCATCTCAGTCTCGGTTGCAGCGCCGACCTTGACGACGGCAACGCCGCCTGCCAGCTTCGCGAGGCGTTCCTGGAGCTTCTCGCGGTCGAACTCCGAGTCGGTGTCCTCGATCTCCTGCTTCAGTTGTTTGATCCGGCCTTTGATCGCGTCGGAGTCGCCTGCACCGTCGATAATCGTCGTCGAGTCCTTATCGACGACCACCTTGCGCGCGTGGCCGAGCTGCGCGAGCTTCGTGTTCTCGAGCTTGAGGCCCAGCTCTTCGGTGATCACCTCGGCACCTGTGAGGATTGCGATGTCCTCGAGCATCCGCTTGCGGCGGTCGCCGAAGCCCGGCGCCTTGACGGCGACGGCCTGGAGCGTGCCGCGCAGCCTGTTGACCACGATCGTCGCGAGCGACTCGCCCTCGACGTCCTCGGCCACGATCAACAACGGCTTCCCCTCCTGGATCACTTGCTCGAGCACGGGCAGGAGGTCCTTGACGGCGCCGATCTTCTGGTTCGCGACGAGGATGGATGGATCCTCGAGGACTGCCTCCATCTGTTCGGGGTCGGTCACCATGTACGGCGACAGATAGCCCTTGTCGAACTGCATGCCCTCGGTGAACTCGAGCTCGAGGCCGAAGGTCTGGCCCTCCTCGACGTTCACGACGCCGTCCTTGCCGACCCTCTCGATCGCGTCGGCGATCACGTCGCCGATCTCACGCTCACGCGAAGAGATGGTGGCCACACGCGCGACGTCCTCGCGGCCGGAGATCTCCTTCGACTGTGACTTCAGGTTCTCGACGACCTGCTCGACCGCCGACTCGATGCCGCGCTTCAATGCCATTGGATTTGCGCCCGCGGCGACGTTCTTCAGGCCTTCGCGGACGATCGCCTGAGCGAGCACCGTCGCGGTCGTCGTGCCGTCGCCGGCCACGTCGTTGGTCGATGTGGCGACCTCGCGCACGAGCTGCGCGCCCTGGTTCTCGAACACATCCTCGAGCTCGATCTCGCGCGCGATCGTGACGCCGTCGTTCGTGATCGTAGGAGCGCCGTACCTCTTGTCGAGCACGACGTAGCGGCCCTTCGGGCCGAGCGTCACCTTGACCGCGTCGGCGACGACGTTGACGCCGCGCTCGAGCGCGCGGCGAGCGTTCTCGTTGAACTTCAGTTCCTTGTGAGCCATCGCTAGTCCCTTCTCGAGGTGCTGCTATGCGGAGGAGCCGGCGAGCTCGCGCTTGCCCTTGCTCTTTGCTCGTCCGCGGCATGACTCTTGCCAGCACGTCGGACTCGCGGAGGATCAAGACTTCGTTGGCGCCGAGCTTGAATTCGGTGCCGCCGTACTTGGAGAAGATGACCTCGTCGTGCTCGGAGACGTCCAGTTCGACGCGCTTTCCGTCGTCGTCCCGTGCACCCGGCCCGACAGCGAGGACGCGGCCCCGCTGGGGCTTCTCCCTCGCGGTATCGGGGAGAACGATGCCGCTCGCCGTCGACTCCTCTTCCTCGAGGACCTCGACGATCAGGCGGTCACCAAGCGGCTGCAGATTCATGCGGTGCTCCTGACTTCTCTCGACGTGGCGGCGAGCCCAGACGGGCTTCGCCCGATGCACTCAGGCCCGGGGTGTAAGTCGAAGAGGAAGTGCTGGAGCCTCGGCGGCTTCCGCGCTAGGTCTACGCGCCTACTCAGGATAGCACATTTGTGCTCAGAGTTACAAAGTCCCAGGGTTACAAAGACAGCCAGGCGGGACACGCCTTTGTTGCGGTCACCTTCGACCTCGCGAGAATCGGAGTAGGATGGCGGGACTGGCCCTGCGTGTCAGGACGCCGGCCGAGGCCCGACGACATCGACGCGCCACACAGCGCGCGAGATGAGGGACTGAGGCAAACAGAGTTCGACTCGCAGGGTCACTTCTCTCCAGCCCGGAACGATCGACTTCGCGTCGGAAGGACGTGGTGTTTGTGTCAACACGGACAGAGACTGAGATCGTTCAGGGGATCGGCGCCGACTACGCGGTCAAGTACGGGTTCTCGAACCCGGATGAGGCCGGCGACTACTTCTTCAAATCCGGACGCGGAATCTCGCACGAGGTCGTCGAGGCGATCGCGGAGCACAAGAACGAGCCGGACTGGATGCGCAAGGTGCGCCACCAGGCGCTCGACTACTTCTTCGCGCGGCCGATGCCCAGCTGGGAGGAGACCTCTCCGGCATCGACTTCGAGAACATCTACTACTACATCAAGCCGACCGAGAAGCAGGCGGACTCGTGGGAGGATCTCCCGGCCGACATCAAGGACACCTGGGACAAACTCGGCATTCCGGAAGCCGAGAAGAAGTACCTGGCCGGTGTCGGCGCGCAGTACGAGAGCGAGGTCGTCTACCACAAGCTGCAGGAGAGCCTCACCGCACAAGGAGTGCTCTTCCTCGACATGGATTCGGGCCTGCGGGAGCACGAGGAGATCGTCAAGCAGTACTTCGGGACGATCATCCCCTCGAACGACAACAAGTTCGCGGCGCTGAACACAGCAGTCTGGTCGGGCGGGTCGTTCATCTACGTGCCGAAGGGCGTTCGGATCGAGTTGCCGCTCCAGGCCTACTTCCGGATCAACGCGGAGAACATGGGCCAGTTCGAGCGCACGATGATCATCGTCGACGAGGGCGCCTACGTGCATTACGTCGAGGGCTGCACGGCGCCGGTCTACTCGAGCGATTCGCTCCATTCGGCGGTCGTCGAGATCATCGTTCAGGCACGCGGCCGCTGCCGGTACACGACGATCCAGAACTGGTCGAACAACGTCTACAACCTCGTCACCAAGCGCGCGGTGGCGTACGAGGGCGCGACGATGGAGTGGGTCGACGGGAACCTCGGCTCGAAGCTGACGATGAAGTACCCGGCGATCTGGCTGCTCGGCGAACGCGCGCACGGTGAGGTTCTGTCGATCGCCTTTGCCGGCAAAGGGCAGCATCAGGACGCGGGCGGCAAGATCGTCCACGTCGCACCGAACACCACCTCGCTGATCACCTCAAAGTCGATTTCGAAGGACAGCGGCCGCGCCGGCTACCGCGGACTGCTGGAGGTCGCCAAGGGTGCGACCAACGCCAGGTCGAAGGTCGTCTGCGACGCGCTGATCCTCGACGAGGACTCGCGCTCGGACACCTATCCATACATGCGGATCGACGAGAACGAGGTCGACATCGGGCACGAGGCGACCGTCTCGAAGATCGGCGACGAGCAGCTCTTCTACCTCATGTCACGCGGATTGTCCCAATCCGAAGCCTCGGCGATGATCGTCGCCGGCTTTGTCGAGCCGATCGTCAAAGAGCTCCCGCTCGAATACGCGATCGAGATGAACCGCCTCATCCAGATCCAGATGGAAGGCTCAGTCGGCTAGAGGCATAGACGCGGGCGACTGGGCGGCTCTCAATCCGGGTCGCCCGAACCTGGCTCGCCGTCGTCGTGGTTGCCGGCTGACGGACCCTCTGTTTCTCGCTCGCGTTCAACGCGCTGCTCGTCCTCCCGAAGCGTCTCCTGCCGCAACTCGTCGGCCTCGCCCTGCTCAGCGGTTGTAAGTGGGCCTCTCGGCGGCCGGTGCCCGCCCGGCAATCGATCAAGGAACGCGCGCAACCGACTCATGCAGGAAGCGTAATCGCGACGATCGACATGCGCTCGATTCGTGGTCCCGCCTGCCTCACGCGAAACGAGAGAGGCCCGGCTGTGCCGGGGCCTCTCTCAGTAGTGCGGAGTCGCGGTCGGGCTAGGCGACGGCGAGGACGCGGTCGCTGTGAGCAACGACCTTGCCGCTCGTGATCTTGGGCGCGTTGCGGAATCACCGTGTTGAGGTTCTCGTCGGTGATCCACTTCGAGACGAGCATCGTGGACTCGTCAGCCTGCTCGGAGGTCTCGAAGAGCCCGAGCGAGCTCAGGACGCCGCCGCTGCCCTCGATGAGGTAGTAGCCGGCGAACCCCGGCAGCTCGCGGAGCTTCGGGACGAGCTTCTCGTTGACCTTGCCGGCGACCTCGCTGAAGCGGGCCGGGTCGACACCTTCGTAACGACGAATGGTGGCATGCATGTGATGCTCCTTACTGTTCTCCTACAGGGCAGCGCGCTCGAATGAGCGCACTGCAAGCGTCAGGCCAGGGGTCACAGTCGAAGAGGAATGCGCTAACAGCCTCGGCGGCTTCAACAGCTAGAGCCAACGCGCTGACTACACGCTAACCGCGACTTGTGACGAAACTGCGGGACTCTCCGACTGCGGCGCCTGACTCATTGCTCGGGCGCTTGTTGGGAGGAGTCCTTGCGACGCATCGCCTCGTAGACCGCTTCCCAGTGGCCTGAAATCTCTGCGAGGGCCTGAGCCGTGGTCAGGGCCGCCTCTTCCAGCCGAGCGTTCACCCTTTCGACATCGCCCATGCGGAGCAAGAGATCCGAGACGCGGTTCTCGAGTTGGCCGACTCTCCCTCCGAGTTCGCTCAACTGCTCGGCGATCAACTCGTAGTCCTCCACGAGAAGGCTTACTCTACGCCGCTGCCCACAACCCCAGAGCGCGTCTTCCAGTTGACTTGCCGCTACGCTGGCAGTCAGCCGATCGCGCTTGCAGCTGGAATGCGAGCCTCGGGCATCTGGCGAAAGGGGCGCACAGACGTGCGTACCGCGATCTTTTCGACGTTTCCACCCCGCGCCTGTGGGATCGGTACGTTCTCGTTCGACGTCAGGCGGGCACTTCTCGACGTTCGGGACGTCGAGGACGTCAAGACGCTCGTCGTCGTCGACGAGCCGTCCAGCCCGCAGCGGCCCGAGATTGCACAGACCGTCTCGCAGGGCGCGCGCGGCGACTACATCCGCGCGGCGCGTGCGCTAGGTCGCACTGACGTCGATGTCGTTCTCCTCCAGCACGAGTACGGCATCTTCGGTGGACGAGACGGGGAATACGTGCTGTCGTTCGCCCGCGAGCTCGCACAACCGCTGGTCGTGACGCTGCATACCGTCCTCTCCGAGCCGACGCCACACCAGCTGCAAGTTCTGACGTCGCTCTGCGACGAGGCGGAACGAGTGATCGTGATGACCGAGACCGCCCGGCGGCTGCTCGTGCAAGTCGGCGCCTGCGCCGATGAGAAGATCGCCGTCGTCCCGCACGGCGCTCCGACGGAGCTCGCCGCCGCCCGCGCAGAGCTCGATGCCGGACGCCGACCACGCTATGTGACCTCTGCCGCCGGCGGCTACGCACGTATGGAGTCGCGCTTTCTCCTTTCGACCTTCGGTCTCATCTCGCCAGGCAAGGGCATCGAGGTCATGCTCGATGCACTTCCGGATGTGGTCGAGCGCCATCCCGAGGTGCTCTACGTGATCGCAGGGCGCACCCATCCTCAGATCGCGCGGCGCGAGGGCGAGGAGTACCGCCTGATGCTCGAACGGAAGATTCTCGACCTCGGCCTGAGCGAACACGTCCAGCTCGACGACCGCTACCTCGCAGTCGAGGAGCTCGCAGACCTCCTCGCAGCGACCAACGTCTTCGTGACGCCCTACATGAGTCGCGAGCAGACCTCCTCCGGTGCCCTTACCTTCGCGCTCGCAGCGGGCTGCGCCGTCGTTTCGACGCCGTACTGGTACGCGACCGACCTACTCTCATCGGGCGCAGGGCGGCTTGTCGGTTTCGGCGACTCGGCGGCCCTCGGCGCCGCGCTCTGCGATCTGATCGAGAGCCCGGCCGCGCTCGCAGGCGCTCGCGACGAAGCTGCGCGAATCGGTGCCACATTCGGCTGGCCGTCGATCGCTGTGGAGACCGCGTCGGTGCTTCGCGAAGCTATCTCCGCAGCACCGCGCCGGACACCGATGCCCGACGTCGGACTCGAATTCTCGGAGGTTCGCACAGACCATCTCCTCGCGCTGATCGACGACTGCGGAATCGTCCAGCACGCGAACGGCGCGATCCCGAACCGGGAGACTGGCTACTGCGTCGACGACGTCGCGCGGCTTGCAGTCGTTGCGCTCGAGCTCGAGCGACGGACCGGCGACCGGGTCTGGGCGGCCGCCCTCTATCGTGCGCTCGCGTTTCTCAGCAATGCGAGCGACGCGGACGGCGCCGGCATGCGCAACTTCATGAGCTACGACCGCCGCTGGCTCGACGACCCGCACGTCGGTGACCACGTCGGGCGTGCGGTGTGGGCGCTCGGCGACGTGCTGACGACCGCCTGGGTTCCCGCGCTGGTCGACCCGGCGCAGCGATTGCTCGCGGTGCTCGTGCGCTCGCTCGAACGCCAAAGCAATCTCTCACTGCGTACCGCCGCGTACACGTCCCTCGGGCTCGCTCGGCTGGACGCTGACCGGCTCGACGACGACGCGCGGCGGCTCCTCGAGCGCTGTGTCGACCAGCTCGAAGCCGCCTACGCGAGCAGCGCGGAAGACGGCTGGCAGTGGTTCGAAGACGCACTCACGTACGACAACGCGCGCCTGTCGCAGGCGCTGATCCTCGGCGGCACGGCACTCGGGCGCGACACGGCAGTCGAGAACGGCCTGAGCTCGCTGGCGTGGCTCGGGGACGAATGCGGGCTGAGAGAGGGTTTCCTGCGACTTCCCGGGCACCACGGGCGGGACCGCACCGAGCCGGCTCCGGGTCCCGGTGACGAGCAGCCGCTCGACGCCTCCGCGTTCGTCGAGGCCGAGCTGTCCGCGTTCGCGGTCACGGGCGATGGCGTGCACAGTGTCCGCGCTCAACGAGCGTTCGACTGGTTCCTCGGCCGGAACAGGCTCGGCCGACCGCTCTACGACTTCGCCACAGGCGGCTGCTGCGACGGCCTCGGCGAGTCCGACGTCAACGCCAACGAAGGCGCCGAGTCGACCCTCGCCTTCCACCGCGCCCAGCTCGTGTTGGATGCCGCCGGCCTCCCGCGCGTCGTGCGGATTGCGAACGCGACGATCGCCTGATGGACCGCGCGCCCGAGCTCTTCCGCCGGCATCCCGGCAACCCGCTCCTGACCGCGGAGGCTTGGCCGACCGCCGTGAACGTTGTGTTCAATCCGGCAGCCGTCGACCTGGATGGTGAGACGGTGCTCCTCGCACGCGTCGAGGCGCGGACCGGGATCTCGCATCTGACCGTTGCGCGCTCGGCAAACGGCGTCGACGGCTGGCGCATCGATCCCGAGCCGTTGCTCGCCCCGATCAAGGGGCGGGAGGCCGAACAATGGGGCTTCGAAGACGCACGCGCGGTGTGGGTCGACGAGCTAGGCCGGTACGTGATCACGTGCACCGCGTACGGGCCCGCCGGACCGGCCGTCTTCCTGGCGACCACCGAAGACTTCCGCTCGGTCGAGCGAATCGGGATCGTCGTCTCGCCCGAGGACAAGAACGCCGCCCTTCTGCCCGACCGCGTCGACGGGAAGTGGATCCTCTTCCACCGCCCAACCTCCGGTTTCGCGACGGCTCGTGCAGGCATCGCGCTCTCGCGCTCACCCGACCTCCGCAGCTGGAGTGCGCCCGAGGTCGTGATGCAACCACGCCGCGGCGCCTGGTGGGACTCGCTTCGGATCGGGATCGGCCCGCCGCTGCTCAGGACCGAGCACGGCTGGCTGCTCGTCTATCACGGAGTCAAGGAGACGGTCTCCGGGGCGATCTATCGGATCGGCCTCGCGCTGCTCGACCTCGAGAACCCGACGCGCGTGCTTCGCCGAACCGCCGACTGGGTGCTCGCGCCCCGCGAGGCGTACGAGCGTGAGGGCGATGTGCCGAACGCGCTCTTCCCCTGCGGACTGATCCACGACCGAGACTCCGGAGATCTGCGTCTCTACTACGGCGCCGCCGACACCTCGATCTGTCTCGCGACGGCAAACTTCGACGAAGTGCTCGAAGCCGTGCTCGGCGCCACGACCGTGAACTAGGTGAAGGTCGCCGTCCTCGGCCCGATCGCGTGGCGGACGCCGCCGCACGACTATGGACCGTGGGAGCGGATCGCCGGGCTGATCGCCGCCGGACTCCATCAGCGCGGCGTCGACGTGACGCTCTTCGCGACGCTCGACTCCGAAACGCCGGCCAAGCTCGCCGGGGTCTGTCCAACGGGCTACGGCGACGACCCGACGGTCGACGGTCGCGTCTGGGAGGCGCTCCATATCGCCCATGCGTTCGAGCGGTCCGGCGAGTTCGACATCGTCCACAACCACCTCGACTGGTTGCCGCTTGCGTTCGAGCAGCTCGCGCACGCTCCGCTCGTGACGACGGTTCACGGTTTCTCGGGGCCGAAGATCATGCCGATCTACCGCGCCTCGAGGTCGGCGCTCGTCTCGATCTCGCTCGCGGATCGCTCCCCCGAACTCGACTACGTAGCCAACGTCTACCACGGCGTCGACAGCGCCGAGCTTCCGTTCGACGCTCGAGGGGGTGACTCCCTCGTCTCCTTCGGCCGCATCCACCCCGACAAGGGCACAGCCGACGCGATCGAGATCGCCGCAGCCGCGGGCCGCAGGCTCGTCATCTGCGGCATCGTGCACGACGAGGCGTACTTCCACGAGTGCGTGGAGCCTCGGGTCGACGGTGACCGGGTCACGTACCTCGGCTCGGTCGGTCCCAGCCGCCGTGCGCAGATTCTCGGCAGCTCGGCCGCGCTTCTGCATCCGGTGGCCTTCGCCGAGCCCTTCGGCCTGTCGGTCGTCGAGTCGATGATGTGCGGCACGCCGGTGATCGCGTTCGAGCGCGGTTCGATGCGCGAGATCGTCGACCCCGGACACACCGGCTACCTCGTCTCGAACGTCGCCGAGGCCGTGGCCGTCGTCGACGCGGCCGCCGGCATCGACCGCGCTACCTGCCGCGCGATCGCGCTGGAGCGTTTCTCGGCCAACCGCATGGTCGACGACTATCTGCGCGTCTACGACAACGCGCTCGCCGCCAAGGCTTCCGACGGGGAGCGCCGCAAGGCCTCTGGCAGAGCCGAACTTCGCTCGATCTGAGGCGGCGGGGGTGGGATTTGAACCCACGAGGGGCGTGAACCCCTAGCGGTTTTCAAGACCGCCCCGTTCGACCGCTCCGGCACCCCGCCGCAGCCTGCTTTCTACTCGTTTCAGCGCGGACCGGCGCGGGAGGTTCACTTCGTCACGCGAGCCGGCGCACCGTAGCCCTGCAGCACGTCCGGCACGTCGCCGCCGAAGTTCTCGAGAATGGCGAGCGCCCAGCGATCCGTGACCGCGGTGCCGTTCAGCGTGTGCGGCGTCGCTAGCTGCTTCTCGCCGGCGCGGTATCTGATGCCGGAGCGGCGCGCCTGGTAGTCCGTCGTATTCGAGCACGACGTGATCTCGCGGTAGCGCTCTTGCGACGGGAACCAGGCTTCGATGTCGTACCGCTTCGCGGCGGCGCTCGACAGGTCGCCGGCCGCGCTGTTGACCACGCGGTACGGCAGACCGACCTCACGGACGAGTGCCTCCTCGAGCGCGAGCAGTCGCTCATGCTCGTCCCACGAATCGTCGGGCTCGATGTAGACGACCATCTCGACCTTCTGGAACTGGTGCACCCGGAACATGCCGCGGGTGTCCCTGCCGGCGGCTCCGGACTCGCGGCGGAAGCACGACGAGAAGGCGCAGTAGCGGAGCGGAAGCTCCTCGAGGATCTCACCCATGTGCATCGCGATCAGCGGCACCTCCGACGTGCCGACGAGGTAGAGGCCGTCCTCGGGTACGGAGTAGTAGTCGGACTTCTCCGACGGGAAGAACCCTGTCCCGTACATCGCCTCCTCGCGCACGAGCACCGGCGGGAGGACGGGCGTGAATCCCCCGTCCACGAGGCGATCGAGCGCGAACCGGTACAGCGCCAGCGAGAGCCTGGCCGCGTCGCCCTTGATGAAGCCGAAGCGGGCTCCCGAGACCTTGGCCCCGCGCTCCATGTCGTAGTCGGCGAGCTCGAGGTGCTCGGGGGCGGGATCGAGGCGCCGCGGCTCCCCCCACTCGCTGACGACGATCGCGTCCTCGTCGCGTGAGCCTTCGGCGGCGGATCCTGCCGGGACGTTCGGAACCTTGGCGAGCGCCGCGTCGCGAGCAGCCTCGGCAGCCGAGAGCTGCTCCTCGGCGCCCCGTAGCTCGTCCTTCAGCCCGCGGAGCTGCTCGAGCTGCTCGGGCGTCGGCTTGCCGTCGAGCTTCTGCTTCGCGCGCAGCTCGTCGACCCGCGGCACGAGCGCCCGCCAGCGTTCGTCGGCGGCGAGCAGCTCGTCGAACGCCTCTCCCGCTCCGCGCCGAGCGAGTGCCGCACGTGTCGTGTCGGGGTCGTTGCGTGCGGCCTTGAGGTCGATCATCTCTTCGAGTCTAGAAAGGACTCGAGCACCTGCGCGACGGCTTCGTCCTTCGCGCTCGGGCAGATCCAGTCGGCGACCGCTTTGACCCGGGGGTGCGCATTCTCGACGGCGACGCTGTAACCGGCCCACTCGAGCAGCTCGACGTCGTTCTCGCCGTCACCGAAGGCGACGGTTTCGGCGGGTGTGAAGTCGAGCCGTCGAGCGAGGAAGTCGAGACCGGCGCCCTTGGTCACGCCCGGTGCTGCGAACTCGAGGAAATGGGCCAGGGACTTCGAGATGTACATCCGCTCGCCGAACACTGACTTCGCGCGCAGCTCGACCGCGTCGAGCGCAACCGGCTCACCAACGCAGACGAGCTTCGTCGGCGGCCCCTCGAGCCAGCCGAGCATGTCGCCTACGACGTGCAGGTCGATGTGGTTGTAGGTCGCGTACTCGCGGGAGCCAGGCGTCGAGCGCCCGACGTACAGCTCGTCGCCGACGTAGACGTTCGGGCTGTAGCCCTCCCCATCCAGAAACGCGATCGCCTCGCGCGCGAGCTCGAGCGGAATCGGCTCGTGACGAAGCCACGTCCCGTCGCTGTCCGCGACGACGGCGCCCTGGTAACAGACGACAGGGTCGTCGAGCCCCGCCGGCTCGAGCGCCCTCCGCACCGACCGGACCATCCGGCCGGTCACGACGATCACGTGCACGCCGGCGGCGCGGGCGCGCTTCAGTGCCGCGATCGTGCGCGGCTGCAGCGTCCCGTCCTCCCAGACGAGGGTGCGGTCGAAGTCCGTCGCGACGACGCGGGCGCCGCGCGGAAAGTCCTCAGGGAGTGTCAGCCGTTCGGGTTTCCGCCGGTCGCCTTGACCACGTACGCGGCGACGTCGGCGATCTGCTTGTCACTGAACTGGCCCTTGAACGACGGCATTGCTCCGGCGCCCTTCGTCACGCGCTCGACAACGAGCGAAAGCGGCGGCTTCGCGTCGTCGAGGTTGGGGCCGACGGTCCCGGTCGTACCGGCGTCCGCCAGAGTGTGGCAACCGGCGCACGGGCCGGTCTTGAAGATCACCTTGCCGGCAACCGGGTCGCCGTTCTTGTACTGCGCGGGTACGGTCGCCGTCGCTTCCTGCGGCACTGTCCCGATGACCTTCGTCGGAGTCGGTGTCGTGACGCTCCCACCCGGCTTGCCCGTCGAGCAGCCTGCGGCGATCAGCAGCAGCGGCAGCACGATCGCGATCGGAGCGAGGCGGCGCACGAGCGCGCAGTTTATAGCGGTCAGGCGACGTTGAGGCGCGATTAAGTGCTCGCGGTCAGGTCCGGAACCCCACCTACAATGGCCGCGATGAAACGCAGATCGTACGGTCGTGACGCCGGCCTGACGGCGAGGATGCTCCTCACGACGGGGCTCCTCGGCCTGCTCTACGTCGTCTTCGCGGTGGTTCTCTTCCAGGTGCTGAACGTCGGTCTCGTCCCGATGCTCGTGATCGTGATCGGGTTCGCGTTCTTCCAGTACTACACCTCCGACAAGCTCGCGCTGGCCGCGGCCGGGGCCAAGGTGGTCTCACGCGAGGAGGCGCCCGAGCTGCACGACATGGTCGAACGGCTCTGCGCGATGGCCGACCTGCCAAAGCCGAAGGTCGCACTGATGGACACTCCGGTGCCGAACGCGTTCGCGACCGGGCGCTCACCGAAGCACGCTGCCGTCTGCGTGACGACGGGCCTCTGGCAGCGGCTCGAGCCGAAGGAAGTCGAGGGCGTCCTGGCGCACGAGCTGTCGCACATCGCGAACCGCGACGTGCTGATCATGACCGTCGCGAGCTTCTTCGCCATGCTCGCGGCCATGCTGACCCGCTTCGGCCTCTACGCCGGCATGTGGGGCGGCGGCGACCGGCGCAACGACAACGGCCCCCCGGTCTGGCTGATCGTGCTGGCCGTCTCGATTCTCGTCTACGCGCTCAGTTTCATCTTGATCAGGACGATCTCGCGCTACCGCGAGTACGCCGCGGACCGCGGCTCGGCCCTGATCACCGGCGCTCCCGAGTATCTGATGAGCGCTCTGCAGAAGATCTCGTCGCAGATGACGCTGATCCCGAACCAGGACCTGCGCCAGGTCGAGGGCATGAACGCCTTCTTCATCATCCCGGCGAAGGTCAAGGGCGCGGCCTCAGAGCTGTTCATGGATCACCCGCCGCTCGAGAAGCGGATCGCGGCGCTCTCGGAGATCGCCCGCGAGATGGGCCGCCCGGTCGCATAGCGAGTGGGCCTGCGGGATATCCTGTCCGGCCGCAAGAAGCTGGCCGAACCGGCTGATGACCGGCTGTTCGGGCTGACGACCGCGGCCGTGACGCTGGAGACCGAGCTCGGCCTGACGTTCGCGGGCGCGGCCGCGGTGACGTTCAAGCCGCAATCGTCCGGCGAGTTCCGAAGCGCGTTCGACGACGTCGACCAGCTCGTCGAGGCAGTCGCGGCTCAGGGCAACTCGACGGTCGAGCGGAAGAGCGACGACCTGGGCTTCGACTGGATCATCATCCGCGACCCCGATCTCGAGGACGCCGTCGGTGCCGCGCACACGCTCTCCTCGGAGCTGACAGCGAAGGGATTCGGCTCACAGCTGCTCGCCGCGACGTTCAAGTTCGACGGCGGCAAGAACCCCGTCTACTGGATCTACGGCTTCAAGCGCGGCACGTTCTGGCCGTTCATCCCGCTCGGCGACAAGCAACGCGACAACGCGACCGAGCTCGAGCTGAAGGCCAAGCTCGAGGAGGAGCTGCCGGTCGAACCGGATCTGACGCGGTGGTTCGCGCTGTTCGACGCGCCTGTCTGAGCCGGCGATGACCCTGGGACCTGTCCCAGGTGTGACATCTGATCCACAGGCACCACCCGAAGGCCGCTCCACGACCCGAGCTGCCCTGTGGACGAAAAGTTCCGGTGTCTGACACCGGCCGTGGCCAAGCGCGACGTGTCTCGGTGGGACGCGACCTACTCGTCGGGGCCGACGCGGACGAGCATCTTGCCGATGTTGTCGCCGTGGAAGAGGCCCGCGAAGGCGGCCGGGATGTTCTCGAGCCCTTCGACGATCGTCTCGCGATAGGCGAGCTCGCCGCTACGCACCCACGGGCCGACCTCGGCGATGAACTCCGGGAAACGCGCGTTGTGGTCGAAGACGATGAACCCCTGTAGGCGGAGCCGCTTCGTCACCATCAGGAACAGGTTCCGCGGCCCGGGCTCGGCCCGCGCGTCGTTGTAGCGCGAGATCGCGCCGCACGCGATCACCCTCCCGTTCTGGCGCAGCGCCGCGAGGCCGGCCTCGAGTTGCACGCCGCCGACGTTGTCGAAGTAGAGATCGATGCCGTCGGCGAGCGCGTCCTTCGGCCGTGTTTCGCGGTAGTTGAACGCCTCGACGCCGAGTGACTCGAGCCACTCGACCTTCTCCGCCGTGCCGGCGCTGCCGATCACCCGCAGTCCCTTGAGCCGGGCGATCTGTACGGCGGCGCTCCCGACCGCACCCGCAGCGCCCGAGACGTAGATCGTCTCGCCTTCACGCGCCTGCCCTATGTCCACGAGCCCGATCCAGGCCGTGAAGCACGGCATGCCGAGCACCCCGAGCGCGGTCGACGGCGGCGCCACCGACACGTCGAGCTTGCGCAGCCGCCCGCCGGGGGCGACGCCCCGCTCCCGCCACCCGAGCTGCGAGACGACCCAGTCGCCCTCTGCGAATCCTCTGTCGCCCGACTCGACGACCCGCCCGACGGCCCCGCCGTCGATCGTGTCGCCGACTTCGTACGGCGGCACGTAGGTGTGAACGCCGGTCATGCGACCGCGCATGTAGGGGTCGACCGAGACGAACACGTTGCGGATGAGCACCTCGCCGTCGGCCGGCGAGACGTCCGGCGCGTCGCGCACCTCGAAGTCCGACAGCCGCGGCTCGCCCTCCGGACGTGCCGCCAGTGCGACCTCGCGCGTCACGTCGTACGCTCGCCCGGGATCAACCCTTCGCCCTCGAGCAGGTCGCGCGCCTCCTCGAGCGAGAGGTCCTCCGGCGGAATGATCGCGTCGGACGGCGAGAGATCGGCGTCGTCGAGCTTCTGGCCGCTCGACCGCACCGCCTCGGCGAGCGTCTGCAGTCCCCGCCACAGCGCCGCCTCGTCCCCTTCCGCGACGGCCCGTCCGACCTCCTCGTCGAGCTCGTTCAGCCGAGCGGCGACCGCGTCGTCGACGCGCCACTGTCCCTCGCCCATCAAACGGACGATCACGGCGAGGTCGGCTCCCCGCTCGCGGGCTGACTGTCCTTGGTCTCTCCACCCGCCAGCTCCTTCGGCGGCGCGTCGCCCTGGCCGAGGTCGGCCTTCATCTTCGCCAGCTCGTCGTCGACGGCACCGGACTGTGAGATCTGCGCCAGCTGGCGGTCGATGTCGTCACCGGACGACGTGTAATCCTCGAGTGCGCCCGTAGCTGTCAGCTCGTCGATCGCATTCGCCCTGGCCTGCATCTGCTCGGTCTTGTCCTTCGCGCGCTGAATCGCCAGGCCGACGTCGGCCATCTGCTCGCCGATCCCGGTCGCAGCCTCGCCGATCCGCACCTGCGCCTCGGCGGCCGAGTACTGGGCCTTCATGACCTCCTTCTGCGTGCGGAACGTCTCGACCTTGGTCTGCAGTGTCCGCTCGCCCTCGATCAGCTTCTGCTGCTGCGCCTCGAGCTGCTGGCCCTGCTGCATGATCCCCTCGAGCTGCGCCTCGACCGCGGTCTTCCGCGTCAGCGCCTCCCGCGCCAGGTCCTCGCGGCCGGCCTGCAGCGCCTGCCGCGCCTGGCCGTCGAGTTTCTCGACCTGCTGCTGCATCCCCGTGTACTGCAGCTCCAGGCGCTTCTTCGCGGTGGTCACGTCGGCGATTCCGCGCTTCACATTCTGGAGCTGGCGCAGCTGCTCCTCGTACGAGTAATCCAGGGTTTCGTTCGGGTTCTCGGCGCGGTCGAGCGCCTTCGAGAACTTCGACTTGATGATCAGTGTCAGACGTCCCATCAGCCCGGGCATCGCGGTGTCAACTCCTCAGGGTTGTGTGCACGGTTAGCCTAACGACGTGCTCGTTGCACGAAGCATGGATCCCGGCTGGCTCTCGAACGCCTACCTCGTCGCCGACGAGCCCGGCGGGACGGCTGTCTTCATCGACTCCGGCGCACCGCTCGAGCCGTTGCTGCAGGCCGTGGGCGAGTGGCGGGTGACCCCGACCCACGTCCTGCGTACGCACTCCCACGCCGACCACGTCGTCCACGAGCAGGAGCTCGGCGTTCCCGTCGCGCGCCAGTCGCTCGAGACCGGCGACCTCTGGATCGAGGCGATCCCGACGCCGGGGCACTCCGACGACATGGTGGCGTTCGTCGTCAACGACGCAGCCGTCTTCTCCGGCGACACCCTGTTCAAGGACGCGGTCGGCGGCGGCGACTACGAACAGGTGCGAGCCGCCGTGATGGACGTCTACATGTCGATGCCGCACGACCGTCGCGTCCTGCCGGGTCACACCGACGAGACGACGATCGGCCGCGAATGGGAGGAGAACCCCTTCGTTCGGGTCTGGCGCGGAGCCGAGCCGGAGGGAACCGAGCGCGTGACCGTCGCGGACCGCGACGCGACCCTGATCGTGTGGTCGCCCGACTACGACGGCAAGGGGAAGGCGTGGGTGCGGTTCGAGGACGGCACCGACGCGATCGTCGGCGGCTCGCGGGTGCAGCGCGGCTGATGGACATCATCGAGCCCCGCATCGAGGAGTACGTCGAGCGGCTGACGACTCCGCATGACGAACTGCTCCGCGAGCTGTCCGAGGAGACGCGGTCCGAGCTCGGGATGGAGCAGATGCTGACCGGCCCGGTTGCCGGGCGCTTCCTCCAGCAGCTCATCTGGTTCGGACGCCCGCAGCGGGTGCTCGAGATCGGCACGTTCAGCGGGCACTCGGCGCTCGCGATGGCTGAAGCGCTGCCCGACGGCGCCCGCATCGACACGTGCGAGCTCGATCCCGACCGGGCGGCCTTCGCGCAGCGGTACTTCGACCGGTCGCCGTTCGGCTCACGCATCACCCTGCATCTCGGCCCGGCACTCGACACGGTCGCGAGCCTCGAAGGCGAGTTCGACTTCGCGTTCATCGACGCCGACAAGGAGGGGTACGTCGACTACTACGAGGCCGTGCTGCCGAGACTGTCGGCCCGCGGGCTGATCGTGGCCGACAACACGCTCTGGAGCGGCCGCGTCCTCGACGGCGAAGGGCCGCTCGTCGCGTTCAACGACCACGTCGCCGCCGACCCGCGGTCGATCCAGGTGATCCTGAGCGTCCGCGACGGGATGACCCTCATCCGCCGCGCGTAGCGGTCGAGCTAGTCGCTCCACCAATCCGGCACCATCTCGGCGTCCCGCGGATCGTTGCCGGCGCCGAACGCGAGATACTCGACCCCGTCCGGCCCCGCCTCGACGTCGCGCATGGTGTCCGTGTCGAAGCGGATCGCGTCCCACTCTCCGAGCTCGACGATCTCGTCGTCGACCTTGATGCGGGCCGAGCCGCGAACGATGACGTAGACCTCTTCCTGGTTCGCATGCTTGTGCCCGAACGGGACCCGGAAGTTGGGCGCCAGCTTCAGCAGGCTCAGGCCGAGCGTCTCGCCGTCGACCGCGCTCCGGGCGAAGCGCGCCTCGAGCTCCGCCGGCATGCCGAAGTTCGGCGCCTGGTTCTCGACCTGGCTGATCAGATTTGCCTTCGTGTAGTGGCCCATGGCCCCACATTGCCGCAAACGGCCATGTCCGAAACGGACGGTAGGTTGCCCCGGTGCGCCTGATCGTCGCCCGCTGCGAGGTCACCTACTCCGGCCGCCTGGCGGCGTTCCTGCCGGAGTCGACGCGGCTGCTGATGCTCAAGGACGACGGCTCGGTGCTCGTCCACGCGGACGCGGGAGGGTACAAGCCGCTCAACTGGATGACGCCGCCGACCGTGATCGAGGCGACCGACGACCTGGTCGTCATACGCAAGCGGGCCGGGCGGTCGGAGGACCGGCTCGAGATCAGGCTGATCGAGGTGCTCTCAGACGTCAACCACGACATGGGCGAGGCGGCCGCACTCGAGAAGGACGGTGTCGAGCGTGACCTGCAACTGCTGCTCGCCGACGATCCCACGCACATCGAGCCCGGTCTTCGGCTCGTCAAGCGCGAATGGCCGACCGACGTCGGCCCCGTCGACCTGATGTGCCGCGACGAGGACGACGCGTGGGTCGCCGTCGAGATCAAGCGCGTCGGCACGATCGACGCAGTCGAGCAACTGAGCCGCTACCTCGATTGCATCCGCGTCGACCCGGCACGCGCCGGGTGCCGCGGAATCCTCGCCGCGCAGTCGATCAAACCGCAGGCCGTCGCACTTGCCGAGAGCCGCGAGATCGCGGCCGTCGAGGTCGACCTCGCGGTGCTCCGCGGTCAGCGCGAGCCCGACCTGACGCTGTTCGCCGTCTAGCCCGCATAGAACGCCACGAGCCGCCGGCCCTCGGCTTCGACCTCGCGACGCACCCTCATGGGAAGCGGAGCGAACGGCTCGAGCACCAGCTTCCCCTTCTCGATCCGCCACGCTCCGCCGACGAACCCATCCACCGTGAACGTGTTCTTCGTCGTCGCGTTCTTCTTGTTGAACACCGCTTCGACGAACTCGGGCGGGACGATCCGTGAGCGGTCGCGATGCGCGAGGATGATCGAGTCGAAGGCCGGCAGGAACCGGACCGGCACCGCCGTCGCCGCCACGAGAGGCGCGCGCGCCACGTCGTAGAGCGTCCGCCCGTTCCTCGTCCGCGAGCGTCCGCAAGCCCTCGAGCGCGGGATCGACCTGGCGCAGCTTGAAGCCCGTGAACTGGACGATGTCCTCGCGTGCGGCCGGCCCGTATCCCGCCAGGTACGCGCGCACGACGCGGGACGAGCTCTCAGCGGCGTCCGGCAGCGGCACACGCCAGAGCAGAAACGGCGACGGCTTGGTGTGAGGCCACGGGCCGATGGGCGCCGTCCGCACGAACGGCAGTGCGCGGAATGCGAACGCGACGGTCCAGCGGTCGTCGGTCTCGAGCACGCGGTGACCGAGCTCGAACAGCTCGGCGCTCGTCACGGGCGCGTCCGGAACAGCGAGGCGCAGTGCTTCGAGGTCGACTCCGAGCCCGTCGGACCGCCCGCGCTGGGACTCGATGTACGCGGAGACGTGGTGTGGGTAGTCGCGTCCGCTCATGACATGCAGCGTCGTGCGAAACGCACCGGCCTTGACGATCGAGCCGCGAGCGAGGCCGTGTGTCAGTTGCTCCTTGCGAAAGCCGTCGAGCCGCGACCAGAGCGCGACGTACGGCGACGGCGAGTACTGCGCCTGCAATGCGACGAGCCGCTCGACGGCTCTGACCGGCGTAAGTCGGGAACGCTCGACGAGCAACTGCCGAGCGAGCAGCGTGCGATTCAGCTCGCGCAGGGTGAGCGTCCTCACGTCACGACCGCGCGCACCGCCCAATCGTAGGCGGTGCGCGCAGCGCTTCGGGCCTAGAGCTTGACCGGGAACGACACGAGGCGCTGGGTGGAGATTCCCGCCAGCACTGGGTCGGTCGCCTTACGCGCCCGAGCCTGCATCACGAGCAGCTGCTGGCGCGAGGAGGCCGGGAAGAAGCGGTCCTGATGCATCGTGAGCGACGCCCAGCCGTCACTGCCGGTGGTCGCCTCGGGCGGGATCGTGAACTGCGAGAACGGCACCGCCGTGGCGTAGAGGAGCGCGCCCTGGACGGGACGTCCGCCGCACGCCGTCACGTGGAACCGAACCGTGAGGTCCTGCGTCGAGCGAGTGACGACCGACGGCGAGATCTGCTGACCGTCGATGAGAAGCCGCGCCGGTGGCGTGGCGTCCTTGATGTCGAGCGTTCCGGTGCCGGACGTCGGGCAGCCGTTGGTGGTCGGCTGCGGCCCTTGCTTGATGACGGCGGTCGGAACCGACGTCGACTGGGCCGAGCCCTGCCCGTTCCTCGCGGTAACGCGCGAGCGAATCGTGTTGCCGACATCGGCGGTCTTGAGCACGTACGTACTTGCGTGCGCGCCGCTGATCGACGAGCAGCTGCCACCGGTGTTGTCGCACCGCCGCCACTGGTACGCGTACGTGAACGGCGTCGTGCCGTTCCAGGTTCCGGTCGACGAAGTCAGCGTCATTCCTTCCTCCGGCGTTCCCGAGACCGTGGGCGGTGTCTGATTGCTCGGTGCTGCCCGACCGGCCGCTACACCGTTGCCGGCGCCGCCGAAGACGGCGCCGATCACGAGCGCGACTGCGGCGAGTGCGCCGGCCGTCAGCCAACGCCGATTGCGTTCATTGCGAAGCATGTGTGCACCTCCGTTTGAAGTAATACGCACTCCGCTTTCCCCGACAGCTGCGCTTCACGCCTCGGACGCAGTAAGGGTTTCGTGAAACACGGGTAAAGCCGACCTCGAAACGGCTGGCTACAATTGCCGCGCCCGGGGCTATAGCTCAGTTGGGAGAGCGCCTGGATCGCACCCAGGAGGTCGGCGGTTCGAGCCCGCCTAGCTCCATCACCGTTCAAGCCGTTTCTGCCGCGCGCGCCTCGGCTGAACGGCTGTCTGGCAAGCACAGCTCGATCACCGGAATCGTTCGGCCGGCCTTCTCTTGGAACGTTCCCGCTGCAGGCGCCTGCGCGACGACGGCGGCGAAGACGGCGTCACGCTCCGCGCCTTCGAGGAGTCGTGCCGTGGCGGAGAGGGTCTCGACGCCGACCTCGACTGTCACGTTCGGGTTGTTCTGGAGATTGCGGAACCAGTTGGGATGTCGTGTGGCGCCGCCGTTCGACGCGATGACGACGTAGCAACTGCCGTCTCGGTGGTACGCGAGCGGCGTCGTACGCGGGCGGCTGCTCCGTGCGCCTGTCGTCGTGAGCAGGAGGAGAGGCATGTCCGCGAGCTCGCCGCCCACGACGCCGCCGTTCGCGCGGAACTCTCTGATCACCGACTCGTTGAAGCCTTGCGGGTCGGACCGCCAGTCGCTCATCGGTGTTGTGGCAGGCGATAGGTGAGTCTCACGCGGTCGCCTGCTGCTGGTTCGGTCGTAACGAGCTCCAGCCGGTGTCGGCTGTTGAGGACTCCGGTGATGCTTTGACCGGCCCCGACGAGGACCGGGCTGACGATCAGGCGGAGCTCGTCGAGCAGGCCGGCGTCGAGGAGGCTCGTGATCAACGTCGGTCCGCCGA
Source organism: uncultured Thermoleophilia bacterium (assembly GCA_963708505.1). Classification (GTDB taxonomy): domain Bacteria; phylum Actinomycetota; class Thermoleophilia; order Gaiellales; family Gaiellaceae; genus PALSA-600. The sequence continues at coordinate 249,461 of CAVPST010000002.1, read as the reverse complement.
CGACGTAGACGGTGCCTTGGCCGTCTTGCCGGAACCTGCCGATCTCGTCGATCGAACGCACGATTCGTGCGCTCGGCCAGGTGACGTCCGTGAGCGTGGTCGAGAGGACGAGGTGCTCGGTCTCGGACGCGACCTGCGCGTAGGTGAGCTCGCGCGGATACGGGTCGCGGCCGAGCATCTCCGCGACGGCGGCATGGTCGTTGAGCATCGTCGTCCAGAAGTGCTGGTATCCGGAGAACATCCCCGCGCCGAGAACGAATGCATCGACGGTGGGCAACAGTTCGAGCCCGTCCGCCCACGAGTCGACCCAATCCGAGCCGCCGTCCGAGTCGAGGATCCGGCCGTCGAGGGTCATCTGCAGGACGGCGATCAGGTTTTTCGAGGTTGAAGTCGTCAACGCTGCCTCCTGTTCGAGGGATCTGTTTGTGCAACCAATGGTTGCACAAACACCCCAGCCCGCGCAACCAAAGGTTGCGCTTTGGTGGTAGCGTTCTTCCATGGTTCCGAACGCGATCGAGCGGGAGATCGTCATCGACGCACCGCCGAGCGTCGTCTGGGCGATCGTCACCGAGTCACAACACCTGGCTGGATGGTTCAGCGACGAAGCCGAGATCGACCTGCGTCCGGGTGGCCGGATGCTCCTCACCTGGCATGGGCACGGCACCTACGAGGGTCGCGTCGAGACAGTCGACCCACCGCGCCTGTTTGTGTTTCGCTGGCAGACGCGTGAGGGCGAGTTCAGCGAGACGAACTCGACCCTCGTCGCAATGACACTCGAAGCAGTGGAAACGGGAACACGGCTCCGCGTCGTCGAGAGCGGTTTCGCAAAGCTGCCGTGGCCCGACGAAGAGCGCGCGCGCTACGCGGACGAGAACTCGAGGGGTTGGCTCGCCGAACTCAACGAGCTGCGCGACTACGGCGCCCAACTGGCCGCCGCAAGCCGTGCTCGATGACCACGCCGTCCGACGATCCCGACCGCCTCTGGGGTGCGCTCGGCGACCCGGTGCGGATCCGCTTGCTCGACCTGCTGCTCGAGCGCGGCGAGGCCACCGCGAGCACGCTTGCCCGCGAGCTACCCATCACCAGGCAAGGCGTCTCGAAGCACCTCACCGTCCTCGAGCGCTGCGGCCTCGTCACCGCCCATCGCAACGGCCGTGAAGTCCGCTACGCCGTCCGCCAGGAACGCCTCGATCAAGCGACCGCCGCCATTGCACGAATTGCAGCAAGGTGGGACACACGCCTAACCGCCATCAAGAGGATCGCCGAGCAAACCACCGGCGATCACGAGAGGAGTCGCCAGGGGTGAGCCCGGTCCGGGATCCGCCGAATGCGGACCCCGGATCTCTCGTCGGACTCGGCCGCGATCGGCTAGGAGTCGTTGTTGACCGCCGAGCCGCTACGCGCGGGAGAATCGCGCCGTGTCCGCTGCGAACTCCTCGACCATGCCGGGCGTCAGGGTCGCGCGGGTTTCCGCGATCGCGGCCAGGAAGTCGTCGGTCGTGGCGCGGGAGCCCGCTCCTGCGAAATGCTCGCGCTCGAACGCGCGTTGCGCGGCCTTTCGGGCCGCCCACTCGATGTCCGCAGGGGTGAACAACGGGCTCGCTTCGACCAGCACGCCGACGTCGACGTGCTCGTCCGTGATCTCGCCGACGTAGCGGGCCCAGATCGACGCGCGAGCCTCGTCGTTCGGGGGCCCGACCGGCAGCACGTAGTCGAAGCGTCCCGGTCGCAAGAACGCGGGATCGAGCATCCCGACGGAGTTGGTCGCGCACACGAGCAGGTGTCGGCGCGCCTCGCGCATCCGCGGGATCTGCTTCAGGAACTCGTTCGTGATGTTCGGGCTGACGCGTCGCATCTCGTGCCGGATCGATGCGATGTCCTCGACCTCGTCGACGAAGACGACGGCCTCGGGAAGCTCGAGCAGGCGGTCGAACGTCTCGGCCAGGAGCTTCGCCTGCCGCTCCGCCCCCTCGGCGCCGATCTCGGAGGGCTGGATCTCGACGAACGGCCACGCCAGGCGCGAGGCAATCCCCTTCGCGAACGTCGTCTTCCCCGTGCCAGGAGGCCCGAAGAGGACGATCGCCTTCGGCTGTTCGACCGCGTGCCGTGCCGCGAGCTCCGGCTCGGCGAGCGGCAGGATCACCCGGCGCTCGATGATCTCCTTCGCCTCATCCATACCTCGCAGGTCATCCCAGAGACCGGTCGGGATCACACGCCCCCCGACCGCGCTCAGCGCCCCTGGCATCTGCTGCTCGACCACGTCCCGCTCGAACAGGCCGGCCCCGGTCGGCCGGAAGCCTTGCGACGCAAGCACCTCGCCGTCGCTCGAAACCACCGCGATCAGCCGCGCGCCCGTCGCTACGAGAGCGTCGGCGAGCGCGTCGAGCAACTCGTTCTCCACCTCGCTCCCCGACCCGGCGGTGACGTCGGTGCGGCTGATCCAGCCGACGCCGCCGGCCACCGCCCCCAAACCGCAGGCAACGATTCGCCCGTCCTCCTCCGCGACGAGGCCGACCGCGGCCGAGTCCAGCAGCAACCGCATCGAAGCGTCCGTCCCGGGCCATGCATCGCCTGCCGACTCCCAGAGACGCAAGACCTGCCCGAGGTCGTCCGAGCGGTACGGCCTGACGAAGGCACTCATCCCGAGAGCATGCCTGGAGGCGCTGCTCAGCGAAGGAGATGCGAGCGGAATCGCGCCGTGTCCGCTGCGAACTCCCGCTTACACTCGCCGCATGCAGGCCGGCGAGTTCATGCGCGGCTGGTGGGGGCGGTCGCTGGCCGTCCTCGTCGCCGTGCGCGTCGCGATCCCGCTCGCCGTGCTCGCAGACCATGGGCACGCGCTGCCGGGCTTGCCGCGGTACGTCTACAACCCCCGCCCCGGTGATGCCTACGGCTACTACTCGGCCGTCCGCGAGTTGCTCGCGACCTGGCGTCGGCCGGTCGTGCTGCTCGCAGCAGTCGTGCTCGTCGCGCTCGCAGTCGCGATCGCCGCGACGCTGAGGCGCCGGGGCCATCGTGCGTGGGCGCTGCTGGCGGCCGCCTACGGTCTCGGTGCGATCAGCACGGTGCTAGCGCTCCGGATGCACTCGCCCGGCGCGCCGACCATCGGCTGGCCCCTCGTCTGGAGCGTCCCCCTTCTGCCGTACCGCGGCCTCGGGCTGCCCCTCAACCCGGACGTCGCGTTCGGCGTCGGGCTCGCGCTCTCGCTGCTCGCGAACGCCGTGACGGTCGTCATGACCGCAGTGCTCGGTCGACGTGTCACGGGCAGCGCTGCGGTCGGCGTCGGCGCTGCCGCCGTTTACGCGCTCTTCCCCTACCTGATGGGAGTCATCGGCGGCCACCGCGCCTGGGGCAACGGCACCTGGCCCGTCGACTCCGGCCTGCATCTCTACAGCGAGCCACTCTCGACCGCGCTGGTCGTGACGGCGCTCGTCCTCTGCGTCGAGCGGACACCGAGCGACCGCGCGCTCGCCGCGGCCGGGATCCTGCTGTCGCTGGCGAGCGTCGTGCGTCTGTCGAACGCCGTCATCGCGGCGGCTGTGCTCGGCGTGATGGCCGTACGAGTTGGCGCGCGACGGGCGATCGTGCTGCTCGTTGGCCTCTGCGCGTTCCTCCCCCTGGCGGCCGCGTACTGGTCGAAGGGATACGCGGGCCTGCCGTCGAACGGCCTGCCGCCGCACCCGTTCGCGCTGCGTTACGTACGCATCGCCTGGACGGACAACCTGCTCTGGCGGCCCTGGGTCCTGGCGCTCCTCCTCGTGCCGGCGGCCGTCGGGACGTTTCGAGTCAGCGAGGTCTGGCGCCGATGGTTGCTCTGGCTCGCGATCGCCGGCACGGGCATCTTCTACAGCGTCTACTCGGTGACGAACATCCACCCACGCTTCCTGTTCGTCGTCCTTCCGCCGGTCCTGGTTCTCTGGTGCGCGGGCATCGCGTCGGCCGGGACGCTGTCGATCCGGCGTGCGAAGCGCTCTGGCTAGGCGTGCTCAGCGACGGAGCGCCGCGGCTGGGTCGGAGCTCCAGCCCTGCTCGAATGCGTAGTCGAGAAACTCGAGCAGCGTCCCGCGCGGGTCGTCCGATCTGCGGACGTCGTCGTACGGGAGGAGGAACTCTCCCCGGTCCTCGCTCCACCGGCTCGACAATTCGATGCCGTCGGGCCTGGGATACATGTACGCGAAGAACGCCGCGTAGGGAGTCCGCGCGTCGCCGGGCCAGAAGCCGCCGGAGAAGTGCTCCTCGTCGCCCCCGATGCGCGTGATCACGTCGGCGTCGGGCGCGGGCTCGACGGGACGGCCTGAGAAGCGCGTCGTCGTGACGTCGAGCGTGCCCCACCAGAGTTGCACCGGCGGCGCCTTCCCACTGAAGCGGCCGCGATGTTCGCGGAGCACCGCCTCGACCGCGAGGAGCGTGCGCCAGAAACGCGTGACGGCGGCAGGATCGTACGTTGCATGCGCGAGGTCGTCGGGAAACGGGATCGGATCGGGAACCTCGGACGGAAGCGTCGAGATCTCGACCGGCACCTCGACGCGTTCGAGCGCGGCCATCAGCTCGCCGTAGAAGCTCGCCACGGGCGGGCTCAGCGCGATGCGCTCGACGCGCCCCGAACCCGTGCGCACGGCCACGTGATGGTCGACGAGGTCGACATCGATGTCGAATACCTCGCCGCTCGGATGCGGGATCGTCGAAGTCCAGAGACCGCGCGCGGTCAGGTACAGAGGCACGTTCGCCCATTCCGGCTCCGGCGGCGAGAGGGCGAGGCGCACTTTGCCGATCACCTGCAGCTGCATGTGCAGCGTGTCGCGCGTGTCCTGCCAGTCCTGGTAGGGGAGCGGCGGCCAGGGCATCAGCCCAGTTCGAACGCGATCTCGTCGACGTAGCACCACGACCAGTCCTCGCCCGGCTCGGCCGAGAGGATGATCGGGTGTTTCGTCTCGTGGAAATGCGCGGTCGCGTGCTTGCTCGGCGACTGGTCGCAGCAGCCGATCTTCCCGCAGATCTGGCACATGCGCAGGTGCACCCACCACCCGCCGGTCTTGAGGCACTCTTCGCAGCCGTCGATCTCGGCCGGCAGCGCAGTCACCTGGATCTCGCCGAGGTGCGTGCAGCTCACCGACGCAGTATGGCTGGCGCGCCTGGGCAGGCGTCGGCGTCCCGGTCAGACGGGCGCCGACGTGCTCGTGAGCGCCGCAGCGAGCCGGTCGACCGTCTGGCGCCAGCCGTCGCGGATCCCCATCTCCAACCACTCCCGGACGCCCTCCTCGGACAGGCCGGCGGGAAGCTCGACCCGGACGCGCATCTCCGTGCTCTCACCGATCGGGGTCAGCGTCACGGTGACGAGCGGGCTGTCCTCGAGCCGGTCCGCGTCGAGCTCGGGCCAGCCGCCGACTGCTCCCCAGGTGAACACGAGCTTCTCGTCGGAGACGATCTCGCGGTAGACACCGCCGGTGACGTAGTTCGTCGCCTCGCTGATGACCATCCGCTGGCGCCACGCGCCGCCGACACGCAGGTCGAGCTCGATCGGCTCCGGTGGAATCGGATTCTGGTCGTTGTAGAACCACTGCAGGTGATCTGGATCGGTCCAGGCCCGGAAGACCTCCGCGGGAGAGGCGTCGAGCGTCCAGGTGAGGGTGAACTCGCGCTGCGTGAGCTCGGTCTCGGTCATGAATCCTCCTGTCGTCGTTCGTTCGTCAGTTGCTGTTGGAGCCGGGCGAAGCGCGGCCCGAAGAAGTCGCGGTACGGGGCCATCCACGCGTCTGCCTCTGCGAGCGGCGCAGCCTCGAGCCGGCACGGTCGCCACTGGGCCGACCGCCCTTTCACCACCAGCCCGGCGCGCTCGAGCACCTTGAGATGGCGCGACACCGACGGCAGGCTCATCGCGTGCGGCGCGGCCAGTTCGTTGACGGTCGCCTCGCCTGCCGCGAGTTGGCCGAGGATTGCCCGCCGCGTCGGGTCGGCGAGGGCGGCGAACGTGATGCTGAGCGGGTCGGTCTTCATTTAGCCAATTTATTAATTACTTGGAAGGCTAAATAAAGCACGACGCCCGGCGGCTGTCAACGGTCCGCCCCTAGGATCGCGGCGATGGCAGCCGTTGACGCCCCGCTCACCTACCGCGAACGACCCGCGAGCGGAGACCCAGACGGCCTACTGATCCTCCACCACGGCCGTGGCGCGGACGAGCACGATCTCCTGCCGCTCGCCGACATCTTCGATCCTGCGGGACGCCTGCACGTCGTCACTCCTCGAGCGCCGCTCTCGCTCGCGAACGCGCCCGGCTACCACTGGTACGTCGTGCCGCGGGTCGGCTATCCCGATGTTCCTACCTTCCACGCGGCGTATCGACAGCTCGCGGCCTTCCACGATGAGCTGTGGGAGCGCCTCGGAATCCCACCGGAGCGAACGGTGCTCGGCGGCTTCTCGATGGGGACGGTGATGAGCTACGCGCTCGGGCTCGGGCCGGAACGGCCCTCTCCGGCGGGGATCCTCGCGCTCTCCGGCTTCATCCCGACCGTCGACGGCTGGCAACCTGACCTCCTCGAACACAGGCCAGACGTGTTCATCGCCCACGGGCGCAACGACCCGGTCATCGGCGTCGACTTCGCGCGGGCTGCACGCCGACTCCTCGAGGGAGCCGGAGTGAATGTCGAGTACCACGAATCGGAAGCCGGCCACACGATCGATCCAGCGAGCGTCCGGCTCGCGATCGATTGGCTCGCTGCTCTCGCGATCCGATTTGCTTAGGGTTGCCGGGGTGGCCTCGTCACGCGTCTTCTCCATGGTGCTCGCAGGCGGAGAAGGCAAGCGACTGGCGCCGCTCACCGCGGATCGCGCCAAGCCGGCTGTCCCGTTCGGCGGCAACTACCGCCTGATCGACTTCGCACTCTCGAACCTCGTCAACGCGGGTTTCCGCCGCATCGTCGTGCTGACGCAGTACAAGAGCCATAGCCTCGACCGTCACCTGGCAACGACGTGGCAGCTCTCGCCGCTGCTCGGGAACTACGTCACTCCGGTGCCGGCGCAGATGCGCCGCGGGCCGCGCTGGTTCGCCGGTTCGGCCGATGCGATCTACCAGAACCTGAACCTGGTGTACGACGAACGGCCCGACACGATCTGCGTGTTCGGGGCCGATCACATCTACCGGATGGACCCGCGCCAGATGATCGACCAGCACCTGGAGAGCGGCGCGGGCGTGACGGTCGCGGCGATCCGCGTCCCCATCGACCAGGCGGGAGAGTTCGGCGTCATCGAGCCAGCCGACGACGGCCACCGCATTCGCGCGTTCCACGAGAAGCCCGAGGCGCCGCTCGGCTTGCCCGACGCGCCCGGCTACGTGCTGGCGTCGATGGGCAACTACATCTTCACCGCCGACGTTCTGATCGAGGCCGTGACGACTGATGCCGACGACGCGTCGTCGAAACACGATCTCGGCGGCAACATCATCCCGATGCTCGTCGAGCGCGGTGAGGCGTGCGTCTGGGATTTCGCGGGGAGCGAGGTGCCGGGGACGACCGAGCGCGACCGCGCCTACTGGCGCGACGTCGGAACGCTCGACGCGTACTACGACGCGCACATGGATCTGATCTCGGTCGAGCCGATCTTCAACCTCTACAACGAGGACTGGCCGATCCTCACCTGGCAGGGGCCGCTGCCGCCTGCCAAGTTCGTGTTCGACGAACCGGGACGCGTCGGCCAGGCGCTCAATTCGCTCGTCTGCGGAGGCGTTGTCGTGTCGGGCGGAACGGTGCGGCGCTCGATCGTCTCGCCGCACGCGCGCATCCATTCGCATGCGGAGGTCGTCGACTCCGTCCTCATGCACAACGTGGACGTCGGCCGGGGAGCCGTCGTGAGGCATGCGATCGTCGACAAGAACGTGCGAATCGAGCCCGGCGCGCAAGTGGGGGTCGATGCCGAGGCCGACCGGAAGCGCTTCGTCATCTCGGACGGCGGCGTCATCGTGATCGGCAAGGGCGACACCGTCACCGTTTGACCTTGGACGTCGCGCTCCTCACACGCGAGTACCCGCCCGATGTCTACGGCGGCGCCGGCGTTCACGTCGAGTACCTCGCCCGCGAGCTGGCGACGCTCGTCGACGTCACCGTCCACTGCTGGGGCGCCGAGCGAACGGCGCCCGGCGGAGGCCTGGCGGTCGTGGCCCATGCGCCGTGGGAGGCGCTGGCGGGCACGTCGCCGCACGCCGCGGCGTTGCAGGCGGTCTCCATCGATCTCACGATGGCTGCCGGGGTCGAGGGCGCCGACCTCGTTCACAGCCACACCTGGTATGCGAACCTCGGCGGCCACCTGGCCAAGCTGATCTACGGCGTTCCGCATGTGGCGACCGTGCACAGCCTCGAGCCGATGCGTCCGTGGAAGGCGGAGCAACTCGGCGGCGGTTACGCCGTGTCGAGCTTCTGCGAGCGGACCGGCCTCGAGAACGCCGATGCGGTGATCGCCGTCTCACAGGAGCAGGCGCGTGACCTGCTCGCGTGCTATCCGGCCGTCGATCCGAACCGTGTCAGCGTGATCTACAACGGGATCGACACGGACGAGTACGCGCCTGATCGAGCGACGGACGTCCTCGAACGCTACGGCGTCGATCCCAGCCGGCCGTCGGTCGTCTTCGTGGGCCGGATCACACGGCAGAAGGGGGTCACGCACTTGCTCGATGCGGCGCTCCAGATCGACCGACAGGCGCAGATCGTGCTCTGCGCCGGCGCTCCCGACACGCCGGAGATCGCCGCGGAGATCGAGGCGAAGGTCGAACGCGTTCGCGCCGAGCGCGGCAACATCGTCTGGCTCGAACAGATGCTCCCGAAGCCCGACGTGATCCAGCTGCTGAGCCACGCGAGCGTGTTCGTCTGCCCGTCGATCTACGAACCGCTCGGCATCGTCAACCTCGAGGCGATGGCGTGTGAAGCGGCCGTCGTGGCGACGCACACGGGCGGCATCCCGGAAGTCGTCGAGGACGGCGTCACCGGCCTGCTGGTCCCGTTCGAGCCGCGCGACGACGGTTCGCGGGAGCCGGTCGATGCGGCGCGCTTCGCGCAGGACCTCGCCGAACGGGTGAACGACCTGCTGGCCGACCCGTCGCGCGCCGAGCTCTTCGGGAAAGCGGGCCGTCGGCACGCCGTCGAGCAGTTCAGCTGGTCGGCCGTCGCCGCCGAGACCGTCGTGCTGTACCAGCGACTGCTCGACGACGCGACGCCGGCGAACCAGAGTTAGTGCCAAGTTGGCACTAACCGGGTCGTCTCAAACCGCGACGTAGCGAGCGCCGAGCGTCTCGGCGAGCGTCCTGTGTGCGGGGCTCGTCCCGAGGAGCGTCGAGCGTGACGGTGCGAGGCCGTGGGCACGCGCGAATTCGAGCGGAAGCCCCGGCAGCGGGGGCCGGCACCAGCAAGCCGGCGGGCCGCCGGGGTGCGGACACAGCGCGATCTCGACGAGGCCGGAGACCTCGGCGCCGAGGAGGGCGGCCGGTGGGGCCAGATCCTCCGCGGTGCCGTCCGGGCGCCAGTCGAACAGGAGGTGCGGCGCGCCCGGGTCGGCCTGCGCGATCGCGTCTTGCCAGCCCGGACGATCGAGCGCCGCGGCCGCGACGAAGACACCGGCTCGAGATCGTGCAGACGGTGGGGCGCGCACCCACGGAACGCGCTCGACGGCCGCGAATCCCTCGTCGGCCGACGGCGGCTCCAGCTCGCGGACCGCGCGCATCTGGGATGTCGGCAGGAGCACCCCGGGGACACGGCGTGCGAGCGAACGGAGCTTCTCGGGCGCGGGCAGCGTGCCGAACTGCTCGAGCAGCCGCTCGACGAGATTGACCTGTGCCTGCGCAAGCGGCGCGTCGAGCCAGACGCACCTCGCCGGAACCCGATTCCGACCAGCCGTCTCGATCACGTAGCTGCGCGAGGCCCGCGAGAGATACGTGTTGTCGAGGACGATCCGTCGAGCTCCCGAGGCGAGCTCCCCGTCGAGCGCCTGGGCGAGCTCACGCAAGGTGCCTCCGCGGTCGTCGCGATTGAGACGACGGTAACCGCGGCCGACGTACTGCTCGGCGACACGGCTCTTCCCCGCCCCCGGGATGCCCATCACGAGCACCACCTCGGCGTCGTCCTGCGCCCTCGCGCTCGCCGAGGGAGCAGTGCGAGTTCCGCCGAAAGCTGCGGCGAGCGCCGCCCGATCGCGAGCCTCCAGCATCAGCGCTGCAGCTCGGGCGGCCGAGCGCGCCGTCTCCGCGCGACGGGCACCGGGGATCGCCACCACGACCGGCGCCAGATCGAGCAGCCACGCAAGCGCGACTTCGGCCGGCGTCGCGGCGCATCGCTCGGCGACCGCCGCGAGCGCGCCGTCGCGGGCGAGTCGGCCGGACCGGCGCGGCCCTCCGAGCGGCGAGTGCGCGATCACGGCGATTCCCGCGTCAGCGCAGCGTCCGACGATCCCCCCGCGAAGTGCGGTGTCGTCATACGGACTGAGCGCGACCTGGACTGCCGCGATCGGCGCCAACTCGAGTGCCTCGTCGAGCTGGCGGCGGTTGACGTTCGCCACCCCGATGCGCCGCACGAGGCCCTCGTCCGCGAGCTTCGCGAGTGCACGCACCGAGGTCTTCCACGGCGTTCGGGGATCGGGGGCGTGAAGGAGGTACAGGTCGATCGCGAGGCCCTCCAGGGCCTCGAGACTCGCTTCGCAGTCGGCGCGAATCGCTTTGGCACGACCGTCCGGAACCCACGCGCCGGCCGGGCGCGTCATGCCTCCTTTCGTCACGATCCGCGCGCGCGCCTCCGCGCCGCAGCGGCGAACCCCGCGGGCCAGCAGCCGCTCGTTGTGTCCGAGTTCGGCAGCGCCGTGCCCGTAGGCATGAGCCGTGTCGAAGACAGTCATGCCCACCTCGTCGGCGGCGACGATCGTCTCGAGAGCCGTCTCCTCGTCGCGGCTCTCGTCGGTCGACAGGCGCATGCAGCCGAGCCCGATCCGGGGGTCCGACTCGGTCAGCCAACTGATCCCCCGACTCGGCACCGAGCTCGATCCTAAGATCTCCGCAAAAAGGGGGCGGCATGGCGGACGAACGGGGCTGGACGCGGGACCAGGTCATCCGAGGCGCGGCGCGGCTCGGCGGCGGGCTGCTCGTCGCGGGTGGCGCCGGTGGTTTCGGGCTGCTCCGTGCCGAAGCTGCGTTCGCGGCGGCCGCCGATGTTCGCCATTACGTCACGCGCCCGAATCTGAGACCGCCGCGGGTCACGATGCGCTACACGGGCGCGACGGGCGACGGCTACCTCTTCCTCGCTCCGTCGTCCGGGCCCGGGCAGAGGGGCGTCATGATCCTCGATCACGACGGCGACATCGTCTGGTTCCACCCGACGACGCCGAACACGGCGATGAACTTCCGTCCGGGCCGCTTGCACGGCAAGCCGGTTCTCACCTGGTGGGAGGGAAAGGCGGACAAGGGCCTCGGACGCGGGACGCACGTCGTCGTCGACGAGTCCTATCGCGAGATCATCCGGATCCCTGCCGGCGGCGGACGTCAGTCCGACCTGCACGAGTTCGTGATCACACCGCACAACACCGCGCTCGTCACGAGCTACGAGGTTCGCAACGTCGATCTGTCGGGTGCCGGAGGCCCGACCAGTGGGCCCGCGATCGGCGGCGTCATCCAGGAGCTCGCGCTCCCGAGCGGCAAGCTCCTGTTCGAGTGGCGCAGCCTCGACCACGTCGCGGTCGGAGAGACGCATGTTCCGTACCAGGGGTTCGCGCTCGACTACTTCCATGTGAACTCGATCGACCTGACCGGCGACGGCGACTTCCTGGTGTCGGCCCGCAACACGTGGGGGGTCTACAAGGTGAGCCGGCGCACCGGCGAAGTGCTCTGGCGTCTCGGCGGCAAGAAGAGCAGCTTCGAGATGGGCAAGGGAACCGTGTTCGCGTGGCAGCACGACGCACGCCACCACGGCGACGGGCTGATCAGCATCTTCGACGACGGCGGCCAGCCCCAGGTCGAGCCGCAATCCCGGGCGCTCCTGATCAAGCTCGACGGAGTCCGTGGGCGCGCCAGCCTGGCGCGGAAGTACACCCATCGGCCCGGTGGAATCCACAGCCGGTTCATGGGCAACGCACAGCTGCTCGGCAACGGAAATCTGATCGTCGGCTGGGGCAGCGAGCCTTTCATCACCGAGTTCGCGCCCGACGGCCGCGTCGTGCTCGACGTCGTCCTCCCGAAGGGCGGCCAGAACTATCGAGCGTTCCGCGTGCCGTGGACGGGCCGTCCGGCGACGAAGCCGACTGCCGCCGTCCGCGGACACGGCGTCTACGTCAGCTGGAACGGGGCGTCCGACGTTCGGAGCTGGGAGCTGCACGCAGGCCCGGCGCAGAGCGCGCTGCAGGTCGTCGAACGGCTGCCTCGGCTCGGCTTCGAGACCCGCTTCGCCCAGCCTGCGGGGGCGAAGGTCTTCGCGGTCACCGCACTCGACCACGCCGGACGCCCCCTCGGGCAGTCGAACCTCGTCAGGCGGTGAGCAGCGCGAGCTGCCGGAACGCCGTCGGCGGCGTGCGCTCGTCCAACCGCTTCCGGATCGCGGCCGCACATTCCGCGGGACTGAGCAGCGACGTGTCGACCTCGAGGTCGTAGATCCCCGGCACGTGGACGCGGTCCTGCCAGAGCTGCACCGGTGCCGGGGCGATCGGCTTGCCGGTGAGAGCGCGGCGCTCGAGGATCACGTCGATCGGGCAGCGGACGCCGACGAAGAGGGCCGGCAGCCCATCGAGCCTGCGCGCGCAGTCCGCCAGGATCGCCGCGTCGTGGTGGCCGAATTCGGCTGCCACGTTCAGCCCCACGCGGCTCTGGGCCGCGATCGCTTCGTACCAGCCCGCATACAACGACGGGACGAGGGCCGCCGCGGCGTGGTCGGGCTCGCCAGGGCGGAGGCCGATGCCCGGCTGATAGCGCGCAGGCGTCGACTGCCGGGCGACATCGACGCCGAGATTCAGCCAGACCCCGTCGAACGCGCCCTGCATCGCGGCCACGATGCTCGACTTCCCGGCCCGCGGGGCGCCGTTCAGAACGACGATCCGTCCTGCCTGCACGGCGGTCAGTCGCCGGGCTCGTTGGCGGCGAGCCACGCCTTCGCGACGCGCTTCTGGGCGCGGCTGAGCCAGGCGTCCACGACCAGGTCTCGCAGCTCGTCCCGCGACAACTTGTCGAGATCGGGAATCCGGACGAGAACGGCCGGATATCCCTTGAAGTGCGGCGTCGTGAAGTAGACGCCGCCGGAGGCAAGTAGCAGTTCCTTCTCCTCGAGATCGGTCACGCGGAACATGAGCACGTCGCTGAGCCGCTCTCCGGTGCCCGCGTCGACAGCATCCGGCCTCCGCCCTCGATGGAAGCAGAACATCTTGCCGTGCACCTGGTACGAGGGCCGTCCGTCATCCGACAGCTCCTTCGTCACCTGCGGCAGGGCGAGCGCGAGTTCGTCGAGGTCGGCCATCGTCGCCAACGTCGACTCCGCTACGAGGCGAAACGCTGGACGAACGCAAGCGCTGTCTCGGCGACCTCCCGCCAGCCGCCGTCGATCGTGAGCGCGTGACCGCGACCGGGGATCTCGATGATCTCCGTTACGTTCGGGTTGCCCCTCTGGCGCTTGTACGAGGCGTTCGCGATCGCCCAGGGAACGGTGTGGTCTCGCTGGCCCGCGACGATCAGCAGCGGGCCTCGCTCCGGGTTCTTCGTGTCGACCTTCGCCTCGGTCCACGGGTTCAGGTTCGCGGTTGCGGCCTCGAACAGCGGCGCGCCCGGGGCGGGCACCGCGTACGTCTCGTACAGCTGCTTCGCCTCGGCCTCGGGCACGGCGTTCGCGAACGCGTAGCGGAACTGGTCGTAGCTCAGGGCGATCGAGCGCTTCCAGTTCAGCGGGTTCATGAGCACCGGTGACGACGACCGAAGCGCCGATACCGGCAACGGCAGCACGCCCCGGAACGGAGCCGGATCGACAGCAACCGAGACGGCCGACAGCCCGCGGCCGGCAACGATCTGCGTCAGGAGCCCGCCGAAGGAATGCCCGACGACAGCCGGCTTCATCGTCAGACGTCCGATCAGATCGGCGACGTGGTCTGCAACCTGGCTGATCGTCTTTCCGGCGAGCGCAGCGGGGTTCGCGCGCGCCTCCTCGACGGTCTCGGGGTCGTCGGGCCAGGCCGGTGCCACGGCCGCGTAACCGGCCTGCTCGAAGAGCTCGGCCCACCTGTCCCAGCTCGATGCAAGCAGCCAAAGGCCGTGGATGAATACGACCGGGACGCGGGCCGACATGTTCGCGTGCTCGACCTGCGCCTGCTCCCGCTCGCTCAGCGCCCCCATTGGAGGAACCTACTGGAACACCGAAAGGAGCGGGCCCGGACAGCGTCCACGGCCCGCCCCCTGCGGCAGGTCTAACCGGAGTTCTTGTACAGCAGCTCGTACGTGAAGTTGTCGCCGTGCTGCTGGGTGTAGAACCAGCGCCAGTGCTTGTCGGTCAGGTTCGGCACCTTGGCGCCGAGGATCCCCTGAACGGTCGGATCGCCGTCCGAGACGACGGCGCCCGTGATCTCGTTGTCGCCGTCGTTCTTGCCGAAGCCAGACGGCGTCGCGTTGGCGTCGACCGTCGCGGCCGAGTCGCGGCCCTCGGCGAGCCAACGCACGGGCTGGTTGTCCGCCTTCGCGTAGTCGGCGTTCAGGTCGAACGCCCAGCCGGAGTCGAGCGCGTTCCGCTGGCCGTGCAGCAGGTCGCCGGCGTCCTCGACGGCGGCGACGGTGTTCTTCGACAGGAACGTGATGTTGTCCAGGCCGGTATGCACCTGGTCGCCCTTGAAGAAGACCCGGAGCTGTCCTTCCTTGGCACCCGGGCCGGACTGCTTCAGGTCGAAGAGGCTGCCCCAGCCACCGATCGGGTTCTCGGTGCTCGTCGCGTTCGTGTCACCGGTCTCGGTGAAGACGAACTCCTTGAACCCGGTCCCGGGCCGGAAGACGCCGTTCTCGGGTCGCTTGAACGGCGTGCCGTTCTTCGCCTTCGCCAGCGTGTTCGCGTTGAAGGGATCCTGCCCGTCGACTGCCGTGTCGTGGATCGTGATCCACTTCGTCTTGAACACCTTGCCGTAGGTGTGCAGCGCCACCTGGTCGGGCGCGTTCACCTTGGTCTGCGAGGCAACGGTGATCGGGTCGCCCCGTTCGTTCAGCACCTGCAGGACCTGCAGCTTGCCGTTGTGCAGGTCGCCCCGCTGGGCAGGCACGTACCTGTAGACGAAGCTGTTCGGGATCTTCGACGCAGTCGCGTCCGCCTTGTTCGAGCCGCCGATGTCCTCGACGATCCAGATGTTGCCGTCGCTGTCGTTCTGGATGCCCTCGTAGCCGCCGCGCCCGATTGCGCCCGACACGTCCTCGACGGTCGACGGATAGTCCGGCGTCGCCGCGTACGTCGGAGCGCTCGGGTTCTCGGTGGTGAACAGGAGCCGCCTGGCCCACGGGTCCCAGGTCGAGCCGTCGATGGTCGCGAGCGGGGCGCCGGTCGTGTCCTTCGTTGCGAGCAGCGTCACGCGGTGATCGCTGTCGGCATCCAGGTTGATCCGCGTGATCAGGCCCTGCTTCGCACCCGTCGCGGTGTCGACCGTCGCGCCGCCCTCATGCCCCTGGAAGAGGAAGTGCGTGCCGTAGTCGTACCCCGGGTCGGCGCCCTTGAGGCTGTCGCCGAAGACGAGATACGTGTTCTTGTCGGGCTCAGTCTTCTGCGCCTCGGTCGTGCCCGGAGGCGACGGCACCATCAGCGGGACCGTCGGGTCCGTCGGGCTCGGGACGTCGTTCTCGTAGCCGTAGTGCGTGACGATGCCGGACGGGTTCTCCAGCGCAGTCGAGCCCTGCGCGAGCACGATCTGGCTCAACTCGGCCGAGAGCCGCGACGCGGGCGCGTAGCCGCTCGCTCTGGTATTCGCCGACGAGACGCCGGACAGCTGCGGATCGCTCGACGACGCAGCGCCGCCGGCCGCAACGAACGCCGCGGCCGCCAGTACGGCAGCGAGCGGCAAAAGTGCCATGCGCTTCACGAAATCCTCCCCTGCTCGTGTGATGTCACCTGACGGCGGGAACTCTCCGTGCGGTCGCACCCGCGGTGGGTAACGGTCTCGTGACGCGACGGTGAAAAGCGTGGTCAGGCGGCGCGCAGCTTCGGGCGCTCGTCGAGCCTGACGAGGTACGCCGGGCGCTGCGAGCGGAGATAGCCGATCACGGCCTCCTCGCTCTTTCCGCACGGCAGCATCGTCTTCCAGCCGGCGAGGTGCTCGTAGCGATGGAAATCGCCGGTCGCGACGGTTGGGAGCCCGGCGTCCGCCACCCACGAGAAGAGTGTGTGGCGGTTGAAGAGCTCGAAGCGATCGACGAGCGGCCCGAGCCGGGCGTGGTCGACGGCGAAGCGGGCCGTTCGCCTGGGCGACGTCTCCGCTTCGTCCGCCGGATACGGGTGGGCGGCGACGAGCGCCGCCCCGTGCGCACGCGCGGCGCGCAACATCGTCTCGACACCTTCCGCGACGGAGACGTACGACCGCAGGCCGAGTGCAACGGCGTGCGCGGCCTTCGTCGGATCGGCATCGTCATAGGTCAGCTCGAGGCCTGGCAGCACCAGGAGCCGATACTCGCGCCAGGCACGCTCGGCCTCGCTCTCGACGGCAGCGAGATACGCCTCGTAGTTGACCGCGTGAATCTCCCGCGCCTCGCGCGGCGCGTGGTCGGTGATGGCGAGGACGTCGAACCCTCGCCGACCGTAGAGATCGACCACCTCGCTCAGCCCGAACGCACCGTCACTCCACGTCGTGTGAGCGTGGAGCTCGCAGAGCAGCGGCGCCGGTTTCGTCTGCATCTGGGCTCAGTTTCGCCGCGCGTGGGTAAGCTCGGATCGGCTTCACCGACCCGTCACCCACTGTTCACCGCCACGATTTACCTGCAAACTGTGCGCCTGACACACAATTGCCACCCATCGTTCACCGGTCTTCCGACATGCTGAGCTGCCCATGTCGGTGACCCAGCGCCTGCAGCTCGATGCATCCGAGCCGCCGCTCCTCAACCGGGAGCTCTCCTGGCTCGACCTGAATGCGCGCGTGCTCGACCTCGCAGCCGACCCGAACGAGCCACTGCTCGAACGAATCAAGTTCTGCAGCATCTTCTCGAGCAACCTCGACGAGTTCTTCATGGTTCGCGTCGCCGGCGTGCTCGACCAGATCGCGTCGGGACTGCCAGTTCGTTCGCGCGACGGCCGTACGCCGCAGCAGACGCTGCGCGAGGTCCGCGAGCGCGCGCTCGAGCTCACCGCCGAGCAGTCGCGCCTCTGGCGGGAGGAGCTCTCCCCCGCACTGGCAGCCGAGGGGATCGTGATCGGCGGGGTCGAGGAAGCGTCCGAAGCCGAGCGCGCCGAGCTCGAAACGCTGTTTGCAAAGCAGATCTACCCGGTCCTGACGCCGCTCGCGGTCGGCCCGGGCCAGCCGTTCCCCTACATCTCGGGACTGTCGCTGAGCCTCGGTGTCGTCGTGCGCGATCCCGAGTCGAGCGAGGAGCGCTTCGCACGGGTGAAGGTCCCCGAGGGCCTTCCCCGCTTCGTCGCGATCGGCGACCGAGGGCTGCACATCCCGCTCGAATCGGCGATCGAACACTTCCTGCCATGGCTCTTCCCGGAGATGGAGATCATCGAGCGAGTCGACTTCCGCCTGACCCGCGACGGCGACACCGAGATCTCCGACGATGCGGACGACCTGCTCGAGGCGGTCGAGAGCGAGCTCCAGAAGCGGCGGTTTGGAGCCGTCGTGCGACTCGAGGTGAACAACTCGATTTCCCGCACGATGCTCGCCAGGCTCGAGGAACGCCTGCATGTGAATCCCGACACTGTCTATCGGGTCAGAGGGTTGCTCGACCTCGCGGACGTCGGCCAGCTGTACACACTCGACCGCCCCGATCTGAAGGACGTGCCGTGGGTGCCCTACACACAGCGAAGCCTCACCTCGCCGGCCGACGGCGACCTGTTCGCCGAGATTGCGCATCGCGACATCGTCGTCCAGCATCCGTACGACTCGTTCACGACGAGCGTCGAGGCATTCGTGCGCGCAGCGGCGAAGGACGAGCGTGCGGTCACGCTGAAGACGACCGTCTACCGCACGAGCCACGACTCGGCCCTTGCGCCTGCGCTGATCGAAGCCGTGGAGAACGGCAAGCAGAGCGTGTGCGTGGTCGAGTTGAAAGCGCGCTTCGACGAGCGCCGCAACATCGAATGGGCACGATCGCTCGAACAGGCCGGAGTGCACGTCGTCTACGGCTTCCCGGACATGAAGATCCACGCCAAGGCGACGCTCGTCGTGCGGCGTGAAGGCAAGGATCTGAGACGCTACGTGCACGTCGGAACCGGCAACTATCACGCGACGACCGCACGGATCTACGAGGACATCGGGATCTTCACCGCTGATCCTGACATCGCCTCCGACGTCGCTGACCTCTTCAACTTCGTCACCGGCTTCGGGCGCCCGCAGCAGTTCCGAAAGATCCTCGCCGCTCCGTTCAACCTTCGGAGCAGGCTCGTCGAGTTGATTCGCGACGTCGCCGCAGCCGCCGAGGAGGGCAAGCGGGCGCGCATCCGCATCAAGGTGAACAACCTCACCGACGCCGACATGGTCGAGGAGCTCTATAAGGCTTCGCAGGCAGGAGCGCAGATCGACATCATCGTGCGAGCTGTCTGCGCGCTCGTCCCGGGCATCGAAGGAGTGAGCGAGAACATCCGCGTCCGCTCCGTGCTCGGGCGCTTCCTCGAGCACAGCCGGCTCTACTGCTTCGAGGCCGGCGACGAGAAGACGTATCTCCTCGGCAGCGCCGACCTGATGCCGCGCAATCTCGACCACCGCATCGAGGTGGTCATCCCGATCGAGGACGCGTACGTCCGAACCGAGCTGGAGTCGATCTTCAAGGCGCTGCTGGCCGACAACTGCCAGGCGTGGGAGCTGTTGCCGGACGGGTCGTGGAACCGGGTTCAGCCGAAGAAGAGCGAGCGGCGAAAGCCGGCGCAGGTGGCGTTCATGCGCAGGCGTGATCGGGCCCGGCGGCTGGCGCGGCCGCACTAGCGGAGATCTGCCGTCATGTGGCGTCGCCACCATGAAGCGATGCCGGTCGGGGTCGTCGATGTCGGATCGAACACGGTGCGCCTGCTGGTGGAGGTGCGCGGACAGCCCGTCCTCTCGGAGCGAGAGCTGCTCCGGCTCGGGGCAGACGTCGAGCAAGACGGGCGGATCTCGCCCGAGAAGCTCGAGCTCGCGGCCGAGGTCGTCGCCGGCTACGCCGCCGACGCCCGTGCGGCCGGCGTCACCGAGCTCGAGGTGCTGATCACGAGCCCCGGCCGCCAGGCCGAGAACGGCGGCGAGCTGCTGACCCGGCTCGAGGCCGCAGCCGGATTCCCGGCGCGCATCCTGACCGCCGTCGAGGAGGGCCGGCTCGCGTTCGTCGGCGCAATCGCGCTGGCCGACCCGCCGGCGCGCCGCCTCGTGGCCGTCGTCGACGTCGGCGGCGGGTCGGCGCAGGTCGTCGTCGGAACGCGCCACGACGGTCCGCGGTGGGCACGCTCGATCGATCTCGGCTCACAACGGCTGACGAGCCGACTGCTCGGCGGTGACCCGCCGGGGAACGACGCGCTCGAAGCGGCACGAAGAGAAGTCGAGGTTTACACGGCATCGCTCGAGCCGCCACAGGCTCGCGGCGCCTACGCCGTCGGCGGCAGCGCACGCGCGCTGAAGCGGATCGTGGGTCCGCGACTGGGCCGCGACGAGCTTGCCGAGGCACGCAGCATCCTCGCGTCCACGCCCGCCTCGGTCGTCGCGCGCGAATTCGCGATCGACCCGGGCCGCACGCGAACACTTGCCGCCGGCGCGGTCATCCTCTCGGCCCTGCAAGGACGGCTCGACACGCCGCTGAGGGTCGTACGGGGCGGGTTGCGCGACGGGGCGATCAGCGAGCTCGAAGCCCGGGCGCTCGCGGCCTAGAAGACACCTCGGCTCCGACGAAGAGCCGTCGCCAGCGCCGCGGGCAGTGCCGCGCGCTGGGCGCGCTTGCGGAACTCCTCACGCTCGATCAACCGTCCCACAGCGAGCGCCGTCTTCGGACGGCTCAACGAGCGCAGCCATCCCTCGGCGGCGACGGCGTCCTCGTGCTTGCGGGCCAGCTCCTGCACACGTGTGATGGCCTTCACGTACCGCGCTGCCTTCGCTCCGCCGAGGAGCTCCGCGGAATAGCGCGCGCGCTGTGCCCGGAGCTGGAGCACGTACAGCGCTGCGTCGCTCGAAGCGTCATCCAGGCGCCCAGCCGTTCGCCGCAGCTTGTGAAGCTGGCGTTCGGCAAACGAGGCGAACGAGGCATCGGGGGCGCTCAGCGACTCGATCGCGCCATCGAGCAGCTCGAGCAGCGCGGCAAAGCGCGGCGACACGACTGCCGCCTGCAGCTCGTTGCGGCGGAACGATCGTTGGCGCTCGAGCGTCGCGATCACGAGCGTCGCCCCGTCGGCATCCTCACCGAGCGTCTCGAGCTGGGGGCGCACATGTGCGACGAGCGTGTCGAGATCCCGCACGGGCGTGAGCAGCGCGGCGAGCCAGCGAAGCTCGTCGTCGAGCGGTCCCAGCTTCTCGCCGAGCACGGGCTGCGCCGCGTGCCCGATCGTCCAGATCCGCTGTGCCGCCACCCGGCAGCGGTGGACGTCTCGCTCGGTCTCCCCCAGGCCGTGTTTCTCGAGGCGCGCACGCTGCTCCGTGAGCCGCACCCGAGCCCGAGCGGTGGTCTTTCCCTCGTTCACCGACGGACTATAGGGCGCGCGGCGGCCCGGCAAACCCCCAAGTCCGCCGGGCCGTCCCGCGCCGTTTCCCCAGGTCACGCCCGCTTCGTGGCCCACAGCAGCAGGGCATCGAAGTCGGCACCGTCGAAGCTAGCGCTCCTGAAAAGGGCTTGGGTTACCGGGTGAAGACAGTTCGGAGTCGGCCTGGCGTCAGTCGCCGGCCACGTCGCGTCGCAGGAAGACGAGGTACCCGGCGACCAGCGGCAGGATGATGTAGAGCGCGCAGACCCAGAGCGCCCGGACGACCGGCACCCAGTCGGCGGGAGTGCGCAGGAACCCGTGCCAGGCATCGAACTGCGTCCCGAGCAGGTACGGGCGGATCGCCTCGGTCCCGGGCAGGACTCCGAGCAGCTGCATGAAGAGCGCCCACATGAGCGTGCCGACGATCGCCGCTGCGCTGTTTCGGGTCAGAGTCGAGAGGAGGATCCCGAAGGCCGCGATCGCCGTCATCGGCAGGAGGTAGACCGCGAGGCTGGCGCCCAGCAGAGCGAGCCCGTGCCCGAAGCTGACCGTCGTACCCGAGAGCGAGGTCAGCGGGGCGAAGCCCCAGGCGAAGCTCGCGGCCAGGAGGCCGACCGTGCCCATGGCCAGCAGGATCGTCGCCGTGTAGGTGAACGACGCGAGCACTTTGCCGGTGTAGATCTCGCCGCGGTCGCGCGAGCGGGTGAGGATCGTCTTCAGCGTCCCGTTGTGGCTCTCGGTCGCGACGATGTCCCCGGCAACGAGCGCGGTCAGCAGCGGGAAGGCCCAGATCGACATGAAGAAGAGGACGACGAACGGCGTCGCGAGACCGGTGTCGCGGATGTAGCGGCCGAGCGGGATGTCGTTCGGGCCGCCCGGCTTGAGCAGCAGGACGGTGACGAAGATCACCGGGACGATCATGGCCACCCCGACCCCGAGATACGTCCGCTTCTGGGCGAGCAGCTTCAGGATCTCCCACTTGTAGACGCGCGTCATGCGGCGGCCTCCGTGTCACCGCTCTCGCCTGCCGTCATCACGAGGAAGAGGTCCTCGAGCGACGAGGTGAGCGGCGTGAGCTCGGTGATCCCGATCCCGGCGCGGCCGAGCGCGATCGTGGCGGCGGCGAGCGCTGCGTCGTCGGCCTGGAAGCGCACATGGCCGTCGAGCACGGCGACGGACTCGATCCCCGGTTGCGCCAGTAGCAGCAGCTGCGCGCGCTCGGGCTCGGCCGCGCGGAGGCGGTAGCCGCCGCCCGCACTCGCGAGCAGCTCGTCGAGACGGCCCTCGTAGATGATCGCGCCACGGCGGATGATCGCGACCCGGTTACAGAGCTCCTCGACCTCGGCGAGGATGTGACTCGAGAGCAGGATCGTGATCCCCTCGCCGGCGAGCTGCTTCACGAGCTCGCGCATGTCGCGCATCCCGGCCGGGTCGAGCCCGGTCGTCGGCTCGTCCAGCAGCAGGAGCTTCGGATCGCGGAGCAGCGACGCCGCGATGCCGAGCCGCTGCCGCATGCCGTGCGAGTAGCCGCCAACCCGGTCCTTCGCGCGATCGCGCAGCTCGACCGTCTCGAGCACCTCGTCGATGCGCGACGACGGAGCCCCGCCGTCGAGGTCGGCGAGCAGGCGCAGGTTGCGACGGCCGGAGAGGTACGGGTAGAACCGCGGTCCCTCCACGAAGCCGGCCACGCCGTCGAGCGCCCTGGCCCCGAGCTCGAGCGGATCGCGGCCGAACAGCCGGGCGTTTCCCGCAGTCGGACGAATCAGCCCGAGCAGCATGCGGAGCGACGTCGTCTTCCCCGCCCCGTTCGGCCCGAGATAGCCGAACACGTCGCCGCGCTCGACGGTCAGGTCGACATGGTCGACGGCGACGATCTCGCCGTAGCGCTTGACGAGGCCACGAGCTTCGATCGGCTGAACGTCTGTTTCCGGCACCTACAGGGCGCGGGCGGCTGCTTCTGCCGCGCTCGACGGCACCGATCCGGCCAGGACGTACGACACTCCGCCCCGATCCCAGGTGAGGATCGTCCCGAGCTGTGTCGCAAGCTCATGTCCGGTCAGCCCGTCGAGCGCGACGGCCGGCAGGCTCTGCAGGGGGCTCTGCCCGGCGCCGGCCGAAGTGTCCTGCTTCCGTTCGACGACCACGATCGCGCCCAGGCCCTGCCCGTAGACCACGAGGGCGGCCTGGGAGTCGCTCGGCCCGACGAGCCGGACATCCCGGCGCGGCAGGCCGACGAGCGTGTCGGGAGCAGTGACGGTGAAGCCCGCGGCCGCCTGGACTGCGGGAAGGCCGGTCACCGGCGCTCCGCCGCCGTTCTGAGAGCCGGTGCCGGTCGGTGACGAGATGTCGACGACCTTGGCCCCGGCGGGCGGTGCGACCTGGACATCGCTGTCGGGCACCGCGCCGAACGAGATGTCGGTCACCTTCAGCTCGAGCGCCGGGGAAGAGGCCCCCTGCGCGTAGACGGCGACCCGCAGCGGAACGCCGTTCAGCGCGTCCCACGCGAGTTGCGCCGAGCCGAGGAGTCCTCCGTCATGGCTCGGCGAGACCGTGACGGTGTACGCCTCCTCGCCGGCGACATTCGACGGCTGGGCGCCCGAGATCGTCCAATGCTTGGCCGCGTCGGTCAGGAAGCTCGTGATCTCGTCGACTGACGGCGCCGTTCCGTTGTCCTTCTTTGCGCTCGTCGACGACGCAGGCAGGTCGAACGTGTACGCCGTGTTCGACGACGCGTCGTAGACGGTCGCCTTCGTGTCGTTCCACGTGATCTGCGTGTCACCGGCATCCGACTGCAGCTCGAGGCGGCCGCCGGTCTGGTTCAACCAGAGACGACCGCTCGCCCCGGACATCAGTGCGGAACCGGCCTGGCCGAGCAACGCTCCGGAGGGAAAGAGCTTGTTCGTGAAGGTGATCCGCGCAGTGACTCCCTCCGGCTTCGCGGCTGCGAGCGCATCGTGTGCGGCCTGCGGCAGCGACTCCGCCGGCGGCGTCTGGCCGCCGCCGCGCGAAGCGGCGACGGCGATCGTCGCGGCGGCTGCCGCGGCCACGACGGCCAGGACGGTGAGCGCGACGAGACGCGAGGTCGAGAGGGTGCGGAAGATCTTCACGGCGTTCCTTTCTCTGGGCTTCCACCCGGAAGGATCGCGACGGACTCTGAAGGTTTCCTGACGGCCGGCAGGTCGATCGTGAAGCACGGGCCGTCGACGGAGACACGACCACCGTGCCGTTCGATGATCGCCTTGACGATCGGCAGGCCAAGGCCCGAGCCGGAGCCCGCCGGATCGCCACGCCAGAATCGCGCGAAGATCTGCTCGCGGTCGGCGACCGCCGGCCCAGGCCCGTCGTCCTCGACGGTGAGCAGGACGCGATCGGCCCGGGCCTGCACCGCGACCGCGATCGTGCCGCCCGGCGGCCCGTGTCGCCGCGCGTTCTCGACCAGGTTCCTCACCGCTCGCTCGAGCGCGAGACGGTCACCCGTGACGACGGCAGGCTCGGTCCGCAACTCGACGTCCGGTGCTGCGAGCGTCCGGGCGACCTCGTCGAGGCGCACAGCGGTCTCGGCCTCCGGCGCGGCCTCCTCGCGTGAGAGGACGAGCAGGTCGTCCGCGAGGCGTGCGAGACGTTCAGCGTCGCTCTCGAGATCGTGGACGAGCTCGGGAGTAGCGCCGTGGCGGGCGAGATAGGCGACATTGCCCCGCAGTGCAGTCAGCGGCGTGCGCAACTCGTGCGACGCGTCTGCGAGAAAACGGCGCTCGGAGTCACGGGCCCGCTCGAGGCCGCCGAGCATCGCATTGAGCGTCGTCGCGAGGCGTCCGACCTCGTCGGCGCTCCGCGGTTGGGGCAGCCGCTGACGCGGATCACCCGTGCGCTCGATCTCGCTCGCGCCGCGCGCAAGCCGCGCAAGCGGCTGCAGCGCGCCACGCATCAACAGGGCGACCGCAAGCCCGCCGATCGCGGCGGCAGCGAGCGCCGACAGCAGCGTCAGCGCCCGCAGAGTCCGGATCGTGTCCTCGACATCGGCCGTCGACGCGCCGACGATCACCGCGCCGCCGGCGGCGCCACCGGACACATCGGCGAGCGGAGCGACGTAGGCGCGCACATCCTGGCCGTCGAACTCGACCGTCCGGAACCTGCCGGATCCGGAGCGGAGAGCGGTCGTGGCAAGCGCCGCCGGAAGAACGCGGCCGCCGAGCGAGAGCGACCGTGCCACGATCCGACCTCGTCGATCGAGCACCTCGACGATCGACTGCGTCGCTCCGACCGGCGAGTCCAGAGCGCCTGGCGCGGTCAGCAAGGCAGGCGTGGCTGCGGCGAGCTGCGCGACCTCGATCGCGCGCGAGCGCAGCGAACGGTCCTGGGTGCGATGCAGGTGACGCGCCACCAGGACGTCGACCGCCAGCCCGAGGACGGAGACCGCGATCAGGATCGCCGCGGCCGCGGCCAGCGTCGATCGAAGTCGGATGCTCATCGGCCGAAGACGAAGCCGACGCCGCGCACGGTCTCGATCAGCGGCGGCTCGCCGAGCTTGTGTCGCAGATTCGAGACGTATCGGTCGACGACCGCCTGCTGCGACTCACCCTCCCAGATCTCGTTGAGCGCCTGCTCCCTCGTCACGACCCGGCCCGCGCTTCGCATCAACAGCGCGAGCAGCTCCGCCTCGCGGGCGCTGAGCCCGACCTCGCGGCCCCCGCGCGACGCAACGCGACGGTCGAGGTCGAGAGTGAGCTCGGCAGCGGCGAGCAGCGCCTCCGGTGTCTTGCCGCGCCGCAGCAGGGCCCGGATGCGCGCGAGTAGCTCATCCGTTTCGAACGGCTTGACGAGGTAGTCGTCGGCGCCGGCGTCGAGCCCGTCCACCCGGTCGGACAAGGAGTCGCGTGCGGTCAGCAACAAGACCGGTGTTGCCAGGCCGCGGCCACGAAGCCGGCGCAGGACGGCCGGCCCGTCGACACCGGGCATGGCGAGGTCCAGCACGATCAGGTCGGGCGCAGCGCGCTCGACGGCAGCGAGAGCCTGGCCGCCGTCCGCAGCCAGGGCGACCTCATAGCCGGCCGCAGTCAGCGTCCGGTCGAGCATGCGCCTGATCGAAGCGTCGTCGTCGACGACGAGGAGCGACGGCAGCATGCGCTGAGGGTAGACGTCACACGGCGCCGAGCAACCGACGCACTTCGTCGTCGTCCGTCGGCTGGAAGTTCTCGTACCAGTAGCCGACCGCCAGGAAACGCCGAGGCTCCTGCAGGGCGACGACCCGCTCGACGCTCCGCGCGAGCGCACGGATCGTCGAGACCGCGCCCACCGGCACGGCGACGACGATCTCGGCGTGGCGACCGGGCGTACGCCGCCGCGACGGCAGCGCGCATCGAGGCCCCGGTGGCCAGCCCGTCGTCGACGAGAATCACCGCACGGTTCGCAAGGTCGACTGGCGGCCGAGCGCCGCGGTACAGCTGCTCCTGGCGCACCAGCTCTCTCTGCTCGACCGCGGCGACGGCGGCCAGATCGTCGTCGTCGAAGCCGGCGGCGCTCACGACAGCTGCGTTGACGACACAGATTCCACCGGGCGCGATCGCTCCGAGTGCGAGCTCCTCGTGGCCCGGGAGGCCGAGCTTCCGGACCGGAAAGACATCGAGCGGAGCGGACAGCCGCCGAGCGACCTCGTAGCCAACAGGAACGCCGCCTCGCGGGAGCGCGAGCACCACGACATCGTCGCGCTCCGCGTACTCGAGCAGCGAAGCGGCAAGCAGCTGCCCGGCGTGGGCACGGTCGCGAAACCGCATCGATGACGACGGTACTACCTGTGCTGCACGTCACTGCGCTGCTGCACGTCGGTGATGAAGCCGACGATCAGCCAGAACACGAGCACGATCGCGATCGCGATACCTGCCCCGAGCAGCATGTTCACGAAGGAGCCCATCGCGTCACCAGTTCGACACGTCTCGCGGCGGCCCTACGCGGCCGGCCGAGCCTCCAGATACGCGGCCCGCAGATCGGCCTCGCAGATGAACAGGGAGTCGACGACATCGGGGTCGAACTGCTTTCCGCGCCCACGCCGAACCTCGGCGATGGCATCGTCCCACGAGACCGGCGCGCGATACGGGCGGTCGCCGGTCATCGCGTCGAGGGCGTCGGCGACCGCGAAGATCCGGGCCTCGGCCGGGATCTCTTCGCTGGCGCGTCCGTCCGGGTACCCCGACCCGTCCCAGCGCTCGTGATGAGAGCGGATCACCCTTAGGCCGGCGCCCTGGAGCAGCGGCACATGCTGGACGAGCTGTTCGCCGATCAGCGTGTGCTTCTGCATGCATTCGCGCTCGGCCGCGTCGAGCGGGCCGCGCTTCAGCAACACCTCGTCCGGGATCCCGATCTTCCCGACGTCGTGCAAGAGGAAGCCCCACTCGAGGGTCGGGTCGTCGACGAGCGACGGGCGCACCTCGAGTGTCAGTCGCGTCGCGTAGGCCGAGACACGCCGTGAGTGGGCGCTCGTCCCGAAGTCGCGCGACTCGAGCGCGTCGACGAGTGCTTCGAGTGTTGCGCGGTACGAGTGCTGCAGCAGGTCGTGCTGGCGCTGTCCGATCTGGACCAGGCGCCGCAACTCGCCGGCGCTCTCGCCCGACCGCTCGGCCTGGCCGAGCGCCGTCTCGAGCGGAGCGATGCCGACAAACCGCTCGACGGTCGCGAGGAGGCTGATGGGATCGAACGGCTTGCCGGCGAAAGCATTCGCGCCTGCGGCCAGCGCACGGATGCCAGCTTCCTGCGAGCCGCTGATCGCGATGATCGGGATCGTGCGCGTCTGCGGGCTCTCGCGGAGGCGCTCGCAGTAGAAGATTCCGTCGACGCCGGGCAGGCCGATGTCGAGCACGATCGCGTCGGGGCGTGCGCCGATCAGGATGCGCTCGGCCTCGATCACGTGCTGGGCGTCCAGCACCTTGATCCCCTCGAGCTCGAAGGTCGTGCGCAGCAATTCGCAGAGCGCCAGGTCGTCGTCGACGACCAGCACTTGGATCTCGCGGTTCGGCAGCATGGTTTCCCCTGGGCGGATCGTGGCGGTCACGTCGGAGATCGGCGCCCAGCTCAGGGGCTTGAACCACAGGAGCACCCAGATTTACGGCAGCGAAATCTCCGCAATTCGCAGGCACCCTCACGGCGAACGGTCACCGAAGATCCCTCGAACGAGGCACGCGACCAGGTTTCCGGGTTCGAGACCCGAACTCCCCGGGAGCGCCTCGACACGGTTCCCAATGAGGCGGTCCAGGCCCGCGAGCGGCAGCGCTCGCCGGGCGGCGCGCGCTGCATGCGGAGATCGAGATCCTCCGCGAGCAGCTGAATATCCAGTAAGAGCTCGATCAGCTCTGCCGCAGTACCCTGGCGCCATGGCGAAGGTGATGGTCGTCGAGGACGACGTCGACCTGCGTGGCGTCCTCCTGCGAGGCCTTCGCGAAGAGGGGTTCGAAGCGACGGGGGTCGGCACCGGGGCGGAGCTACTCGACCAGTTCGACCACGATCGGCCGAACGTCCTGATCGTCGACATCGGACTGCCGGACGCAGATGGCCGCGACGTCTGCCAGGCGCTTCGGGCACAGGGCGTTACGACGCCGGTGCTCTTCCTGTCGGCGCGCGACGCCCTGACCGACCGGGTGACGGGGTTCAGCGCCGGAGGCGACGATTACGTGACCAAGCCGTTCGCGTTCGCCGAGCTCGTGGCCCGCCTCCACGCGCTGATGCGGCGCGCCGGCGAGACGGGGGCTCTGCAGAGCGGCGGCCTTCGGCTGGACCCGCTCGCCCACGCAGCGTTCGTGGGCGACAAGAAGGTCGCGCTGACACCGACCGAGTTTCGCCTCCTCGCCAAGTTGATCGCCAGTCCGGGGCAGGCGGTACGGCGGCGCGACCTCGTTCAGACGGGATGGCCCCACGGCGCGCGCGTCCGCGACAACACGCTCGATGCGTACATCGCGCGCCTCCGTCGCAAGCTGAGCCCGTACGAGGACGCACCGAGGATCGTCACCGTGCACGGCGTCGGTTACGCGGTCGGATGAGGCCGATCCGCAGTGTGCGCACGAGGCTGCTGCTGGTCGTGGTCACTGCGGTCACACTCGCTCTGACGGCGGCGACCATCGGGTTCAACCTCCTGATCGCGAGCTCCACGGACGGCACGGAGACGTCGACCCTCCGGCAGCGGGCGCACGACGAACGCGAACTGCTGCGAATCGTCGACGGCGCGCCCACCCCGACCGAGCGAGCGAGCGACCCGCTGGGCGACACGAGGATCTGGATCTTCGCCGGCAACCGGGCGATCGAGGCGCCGCGCGCCCATCCGACAACCGCGCTCGTCGCCCGGATGCTCGCTCACGGGCCGAGCCGCTTCGTGACCATCTCCAGCACCGACGAGCGCCTCTTCTCGCTGCCGATCGTCGACCAAGGCCGACGGGTCGGAACGATCGTCACCGGGATCTCGCTCTCTCCCTACGAGCAGACCAGGCGCTCGGCGCTGGTCGCCTCGCTCGCGTTCGCGGCGACGGTCCTCGGCATCGCGGTTGCCGCGGCCGCGTGGCTGCTCCGGTCGGCGCTGCGTCCGGTGGCGACGATGACCCAGCAGGCCGAGACGTGGAGCGAACAGGATCTCGACCGCCGGTTCGGCTTCGACGATCCCCACGACGAGCTCACACGCCTCGGGTTTACGCTCGACCGGCTGCTCGACCGCATCGCCGCGAGCCTCCGGCACGAGCGCCGCTTCTCTGCGGAGCTTTCTCACGAGCTGCGAACGCCACTCGCGAAGCTCACTGCGGAGACGGAACTCGCACTGCGACGCCCGCGGACATCCGACGAATACCGGCGGGCACTCGGCGAGATCCACGACCACGCACTACAGCTCGCACGCATCGTCGACGCGCTCCTCGCCGCGGCGAGGCAGGAGGCCTCACCTCTCGGCATCGCAGACGCCGTCGCAGTCGCGCGCGCGGCAGCCGACGTGTGCCAACCGCTGGCCGACGACCTCGGCGTCGAGCTCGACGTCGCAGAGGACGCTCCGACGGTCCGGGTCGGCGTCGACCCGGATCTCGCAGAACGCATTCTGCATCCGGTGCTCGACAACGCGTGCCGCTACGCACGCGCCCACGTGCACGTGTCGCTGGCGCGATCGGATGGCGTCGTCGTCTTCAGCGTCAGCGACGACGGGCCTGGTGTGGGCGCCGACGAGGCCGAGTCGATCTTCGAGCCGGCGACGCGCGGCGAGGCCGGGCGGCGAACCGGCCCTTCCGCCGGCCTAGGGCTCGCGCTCGCGCGACGGCTGGCGCGATCGGCGTCCGGCGATGTCGAGGCAGAGCCGTCACCCACAGGCGGACGCTTCTCGATCCGCCTGCCCGCAGCCTGAGCGGCCGATCAGGCTGCGATCAGGGGAACGGAGTAAGCATGGGACCGTGCGGCTTGGTCGCGTTGCGTCCGTCCTGATCGTCGCCGCGGTTGCAGCAGGCTGCGGGAGCGCACAAACCACGCGCTCGAGCGCCGACCCGCAAACGGCGAAGCCGAAGGCGCGCCATGCCCGCTCGCACCGGGTCTGGCACCTCGCGGCGGAGGTCACCGGTCATCTCGACGCGCCGTTGCAGGACGCAGCCGTCGCGACGAGCCGCGGGGCCGTGACACTTCTGGGCGGCCTCACGGCCGCTGACACGTCGAGCAGCGCGATCCTGCGCGGGACGGCCAACCGCGCACGCGTGGTGGGCCAACTCCCCGGTGCGGTCCACGACGCCGCTGCGGCAGCGCTCGGTCGCGCGGTCTATCTGTTCGGCGGCGGGAACGGCGTCTCGCAGCTCGATTCGATCCTCCGTGTCCCGGCTGTCCTCGCCGGCCGGCTTCCCGCGCCGAGCTCGGATCACTCAGCTGCCGTCCTCGGCGGGCGGGCGTACGTCGTCGGCGGCTACACCGGCACACGCTGGCTCGACACGATCGTCGCCTACACCGGAAGCGGATCGGCGCGGGTCGTGGCGCATCTCCCGACTGCGGTTCGCTATGCCGCCGTGACCGCAGCAGGCGGCACGCTCGTCGTCGCAGGCGGCTCGCTTCCGAACGGCACGGCCAGTCGCGTCGTGTTCGGCTGGCGGCCCGGTGCGCCGCGGGTCAGTGTCCTCGGGCGGCTCCCTGCGGAGACGACGCACGCAACCGCGGCCTCACTCGGTGGCGTCGCGTACGTCATCGGCGGACGCGGCGCCTCGCTCGACACCCCGACCGACCGGATCGTCGGCGTCGACGTCGCGCGCCGGCGCGTGCGTCTCGCCGGCCACCTGCCGCGCCCGGTCTCGGATGCGAGCGCCTCGACCCTGGGTAGGCGGATCGTGCTCTTCGGCGGCCATACGTCGGCCGGGACGACCGACGCGATCGTTTCCCTTCGACCGCAGAGCATCACGGCGCACGCGAACCACCTCCGCGCGTCGAACGTCTACGCCGCCGACGCGGCCGGGGCGCTGACCGGTGCGGCGCGCTTCGCAAAACCGCTCGTGTATGTCCCGAACAGCCTCAGCAACACGGTCGACGTGATCAACCCGCGTACGTACAAGATCGTCGAGCATTTCGCGGTCGGCGGGCTGCCTCAGCACGTCACCCCGGCATGGGATCTCAAGACGCTGTACGTGCTCAACGATCAGGGGAACAGCCTGACGACGATCAACCCGTCGACCGGAAAGCCGGGCCGCACGATCCCCGTCGACGACCCCTACAACATGTACTTCACACCAGACGGACGGGATGCGATCGTCGTGGCGGAACGGCTGCATCGCCTCGACTTTCGCGATGCGCACACGTTCAAGCTGCGCCATTCGCTCCCCGTGCCGTGTGCAGGCGTCGACCACATGGACTTCTCGGCCGACGGGTCCTATCTGATCGCGAGCTGCGAGTTTTCCGGCCAGCTGATCAAGGTCGACGTCGCAACCGAGCGCGTCGTGAGCGTGCTGACGCTTCCAAACGGGTCGGGCGCGATGCCTCAAGACGTGAAGCTGTCGCCCGACGGCACCGTCTTCTACGTCGCCGACATGATGGCGGGCGGACTCTGGAAGGTCGACGGCGACAGCTTCCGCGTCACGGGCTTCCTGCCGACAGGGCGAGGTGCGCATGGGCTCTACCCGAGCCGCGACGCGCGATTCCTGTACGCGACGAACCGGGGCGCAGGGACGATCTCCGTGATCGATTTCGCCACGCAGAAGGTCGTCCGCACGTGGACGATTCCAGGCGGCGGCAGTCCCGACATGGGTGGCGTCTCGGCTGACGGCAAGGTGCTGTGGCTGTCGGGTCGCTACAGCGGCGTCGTGTACGCGATCTCGACGACGACCGGTCACCTCCTCGCCAAGATCCCGGTCGGGGCCGGCCCGCACGGCCTGTGCGTCTGGCCGCAGCCGGGCCGCTATTCGCTCGGTCACACGGGCATCCTGCGCTGAACTCGGCCGCCGATTCTTAGCCGGTTCTTACGCTCCACACAGGTACGTCGCAGATGCTGGCCGTTCGCTTCTCTCATGGACATCTCACGCAACGCGAAACTCGGCGCGCTCGGCCTCCTCGCGATCACCATCGTCGGTGCGGGCACAGGGTTCGCCGTCACGAAACTGCATTCGGGATCCGCGTCGGCCGCGACGCAGCCGAGTGTGCTCCGGACCGGCGTCACCCGCGACCGGGGCGGATTCGGCTTCGGCGCTCCCCCGGGCGGGTTCGACCACCGCGGCCCGGGTTTCGACGGCGGGCTCTCGGCCGCAGCCACGTATCTCGGTCTCTCGACGACGGACCTCGCCGCGAAGCTCCGCGGCGGCCAGACTCTCGCGCAGGTCGCAGGCGCCACGGCCGGCAAGTCCGTCTCCGGTCTCGTGGCGGCTCTGACGGCCGCGCAGCAGAGTCGGCTCGAAGCCGCGGTCAAGGCAGGACGCATCACGCAGACGGAGGCAGACAGCATCCGCACGAGCCTGACCGACCGGATCAAAGCGCTGGTGAACGGGCAGCGCTTCGGGTTCGGACGCGGCTTCGGCAGGCCTGGTGGACGGCAGCGCCCGGACGGCACGCCCCTGTAAGACCGCCGAGTACGCTCCGCGCACGTGTTTCGCGTCCTGCTCGCCGTCGCCGCCGCGACCGTGCTCGGCCCCGCGCCCCGGCCCGCGATCGTCCAGAAGCCGATCCCGTTCGGCGCGGAGCGCCGCGCCGAGACGGCGACCTATGCGAAGCGCCATTACGGGCTCGCGACCTGGCGCCTTCGCTCGCCGCACGTGATCGTCGAGCACTACACGGCGACGACGACGTTCGGCTCGGCGTGGAACACGTTCGCGTCCGACGCGCCGGACTCCGAGCTCGGCCAGCTGCCTGGAACGTGCGCACACTTCGTGATCGACAGAGACGGGGCGATCTACCAGCTCGTCCCTCTTGGCGTGATGTGCAGGCACACGGTCGGCCTCAACTGGACGTCGATCGGGATCGAGCACGTCGGCACGAGCGACGCGGCGATTCTCGACAACCCGCGGCAGCTACGCGCCTCGCTCCGGCTGACGCTCTGGCTGATGAGCCGCTACCGGATCTCGTTGCCGAACGTCATCGGGCACGCCGAGAGCCTGACGAGCCGCTACCACCGCGAGCTCTACGCGCCGTGGCGCTGCCAGACGCACGGCGACTGGCAGCACGACGACATGGTCGCCTATCGCCGCGATCTCGCCGCGCTCGCAAAGAGCGACGGCGTCACGCTCTCGCGCGTCGGCGGTCCGGTGAAGTCGGCCTGCTAGACCGGAGTCTCGGGCTCGAACTTCGGAGGCTCCGAGGGCTGCACGGTCCACCCTCGGGGCCTCCTTCCAGCTTCGGTCAGCCGACCAGCGGCTCTCCCATCTCGACGCAGCGTCTTCAGCCCGCTCAGTACGAACATCCAGCCTTCGCCCGAGACGCTCGCCGCCGTCTTCGGCGCGCCCTCGAGCCGGTCGTGCACGAGCGTCAGCTTCGAGACGCCTCCGTCCTGCGGCTCGATCTCCCAGGTCACGCGGCTCGGCTCCTCGCTCGCCAGCTCCGGGTCGTACAGCGACCGCCACTCATGGACGAGGCGCCGAGGCGGGTCCCACTCGAAGACGGGACCGTCGCCCCAGGACTCGGCGCCGTCGGGAGAGGTCGACGAGCGCCACTCGGGCGTGACCGTGATCCGCGACCCGTGGAAGTACTTCGTCGTGAAATCGGGATCGATGATCGCCTCCCAGATCTGCTCCGGCGTCGCCTTGATGAACACCTGGTAGATCTGGACAGTCGTCTCGGTGATCGTGCTCATGCTGTTCCCTCCAAATCGCTCTTGAGGTCGAGGAGCGCGGATACGACACGCTCCGTGTACTTGTCGATCCACCGGTCGTGGATCTGCCGGATCGGCACCGGGTTCAGAAAATGGAGCTTCTCCCGGCCCTGCCGGCGGGTGACGACGAGCCCCGCCTCCTCGAGCACGCGCAGGTGCTTCATGACGCCGAACCGGGTCATGTCGAGCTCGGCGTCGAGCTCTCCGAGCGTGCGGCCGTCACGCTCGTAGAGCAGGTCGAGCAGAAAGCGCCGGCTCGGATCGGCCAGCGCCCGGAACGCGGCATCGTCGTCGTCCGTCATCACCATTCGAAATAATATGTGACCTTTTGGTCACATGTCAAGAGGAGTCGCCGCGCCGCACGGCTGCTGCGTGCGCGGGCATGCCTTCGGCCTCGGCGAGCGCCTCGACGGTCGGCCGCACGACGAGCGAGACCTTCCTCGGTCAGCCGCTGCACCGTCACCGGCTTCAGGAACGTCTCGAGCCCGAGGCCGCCGACCGATCGCGCCCAGCCGTTCGTCGGCAGGACGTGGTTGCCGCCGGTTGCGTAGTCGCCCGCAGGAACGGGCGACCATGGCCCGACGAAGACCGAGCCGGCGTTCCGGACCTGATCCGCCAACGCCTCGGCTTCGCCGAGCAGCACGAGATGCTCGGGCGCGATCCGCTCGGCCTCCTCGAGCGACCCGACGGTCGTGCACACCGCTTCGTGCCCGTGCTCGCGCTGGGCGGCGAGCTCGAGCTCGACGAGCCTCGGGTCGCCGTCGCCGAGGACGACAACCTCGGACGGGCCGCCCGGCAGGTCGATGGGCACGTCACGCGACACCTCGAGCTTCGCCTCGTTGACGTAGGCGTTTCCCGGGCCGACCACCTTGTCGACGTGCTCGACGTACGCGAGGAAGCCGATCGCCTGGGGGCCTCCGAGCGCCCAGACCTCCTCCACGCCGAGCAGCTCGGCAGCAGCGGCAACGAGGCCCGACCCCGTCGGTGGCGTGCAGACGACGATCCGCCGTACGCCTGCGACCTGCGCCGGTACGACGCACATGACGAGCGTCGAGATGAGGCCGCGCGGCACGTACACGCCGACCGTGTCGAGCGGTACCCAGCGACGCTCGAGCATGACCCCGGGCTCGACCTCGAGCATCACGTCGGCCGGGCGCTGCACGGCGTGCCACCGGCGCACACGGTCGGCGAGCGCGAGCAACGCGTCGCGTGGAAGCGCCGAGCCGTCGGCGACGGCGCGCGCGGGCTCCGCGCCGTCGAGCTTCACCGCCCACTCGCGGACGGCGTCCATTCCGCGCTCCTTGACGTCGGACGCGATGCTCACCGCACCATCGTACGAGTCTCAGGACGCG
This sequence comes from uncultured Thermoleophilia bacterium, assembly GCA_963708505.1. Classification (GTDB taxonomy): domain Bacteria; phylum Actinomycetota; class Thermoleophilia; order Gaiellales; family Gaiellaceae; genus PALSA-600. Next base: position 214,026 of record CAVPST010000002.1, on the reverse strand, counting down.
AGAATGAGCGCCAGGTCGGACTGCAGAGTCGTGAGGTCGAAACCGTTCGGCGCAACGTCTCCCCGCAGGAAGTCGGCCGCGATGATGCAGTACGCCTCGTCGCAATAGCGCGCCCAGAACGACCACGTCATCGCCTGCAGCCTCCCCCACGTCACGACGGTCAGCCCGTCGGCGTCGTAGCGGACGACGTCGACCGCGTGCCCGCCCCAGGAGCCGGGCTTCGCATCGCCGCTCAGCTGGCCCGTCCAGTCCCAGACGTCCTGCGTCTGTGCTGTGAGAGGCAGCGACAGGCCGATGTAGAGACCGCCGAACAGCCAGGCGCCGGTCCGGACGAGGGCCGGGTCATGCACGGGGACTGCGGCGAACGCACCGATGCGATGCCGGCCGATGCCGTGCTTGCGCCAGTAGCGAAGGACGTCGAGCTCGATCGCCCCTTCCTCGCCGCTGCGCGGGTCGACGATCTTGACGGCATCGAAGGCGGTGAGCACCGAGCTTTCGGAGATCTCGATTGCCTGCCCGACTGCCGCCGCCGTCCACGCCTCGATCATGTGACCGGCCGCGGCGGTCGTGCAATCGCCGATGCGGTCGTTCGCGTACATCGGCCACTCGTTGACGTGCTCGGTCAGATCGAGCTCGTCCGGCGGCGGTGGCAGCTTCGACGGGTCGACGTAGCGGCGAAGCCGCAGCGTGCGGACGTCGGTGCGGACGGGCAGCTTCCCGAGCTTGCCGGTCGCGCGTGCGGTGGTGGTCATCGACAGCCCTCCTTGGTCTCCGGACAGGTCCTCCGCAGAGACCGCAGGTGCCGCGGGACGTTTCTACAACGTGCGGGACGTTCCGGTCAAGCGTCGTCCGCAGCCCACGAGGCGAGCAGCCCTCGGTAGTGCGCGACGAATTGCTCGTGCTCATGCGCCGGGAAGGTCGTCATCACCGTGTGCACCAGGACGTCGTCGAACTCGGCCGACGTGAACCAGGCGTGCGCGAGCTCGTCCAGATGCGGGAGGTGCCGCGCGCAGAACTCGTCGTAGGCGTCGATCTGGAAATACTCGTCGGCGAGCTCGCGGTACTTCGCAAGTTTCTGGTCGTATGTCAGGTCGTCGCGATCGCCGTGCTGGAAATAGTCGCGCGAGTTCTGGTTGACGTGCATCGGCCTCTTCGTGACGGCACAGAACGCCGACCAGCGAACGAGCGCCTTGATCGCCCACGGGAAGTAGTAGTGCAGCGAGGTGAGCGCGACGTCGGGCGAGGCGTTCGCGTAGTCGATGGGGTAGGCAACGCCGTCCTTCACGATCGTCTCGCACGAGTTGAACTCCCAGCGGAAGAACGCGTTCACGAGTCTCGAGATGCTGACGATCTCGTCGCCGAGCTCCGAAGACAGGAAGTCGTGCCGGACCTGATAGCGGTCGTACATCGGCTTGCCGGGGTCGAACCACATCGACATCGTCTCGGCGCCGATCGACAGTGATCGGACGAACACGTCGAAGCCTTCGAGCGCCGTCTGCAGATGCATCATCCGCTCGCCCGACTCGTCGTAGTGGGTGCGCAACTCGTCCGCCGACCCGACGCGCGAGACGCCGATCCACTGGCCGCCGTCGAAGGGTTTCATGAAGAGCGGGTAGCCGATGTGCTCGCCGATCGCGTCGAGATCGAACGGCGCGTTGTAGCGCTCGGCGGTCGGCTGGAAACGTGGGTTGTCGGGCGGCACCTTGTGTGGGATCAGCCACGTCTCCGGCACGCGGATCCCGAGCCGCATCAGTGCGCAGTACGCGGAATGCTTCTCCATCGCCTGGAAGGTGAACGGGTTGTTGAGCAGGTACACGTCGTCCATCAGCGCGATCTTCTTCAGCCAGGCGCGCGGCAGGTCGTACCACCACGCGAGGCGATCGATGACCAGCGAGTAGCGCGGCTTCGATCGCAGGTCGAATGGCTCGTTGACGATGCGCTCGGTCTTCAGCTCGACGCCGTCGACCGGACCGAGACGCGAGACGAGCGCCTCGAATGCGGCCGGCCAATCCTCCTCGGTGCCGAGGAGCAAGCCGATCGTCAGGTCAGACAAAGCGAGGTAGATGATGCGCGATCTGGCGGCGCCACGACGGCCAGTCGTGCGGGACGTCGTGGCCCCAGAGGTCGAGCTCCACCGGAATCTCCTTCTCGCCGAGCAGCGAGGCGAAGCGCCTGGTCGAATCGAGGGCGCCGGTCGTGTCCTCCCACTGGCCCTGGCCGCAGATCAGGAGCAGCGAGACCCGCGAGCGAAGCCAGCTCAGATGGTCACCGTGCAGATGCGAGACGTAGTCCATCGGGTTGTTGAAGTAGACGGCGTCGCCGCGCTCGCCCGCGCCCTGCACGGCGACGTCGTAGACGCCGGACATGCCGATTGCGACGGGGAACAGGTCGGCGCGCTTGAGCCCGAAGTTCGCGGCGTGGTAGGCCCCGAACGAGCACCCGGTCGCGATCACCTCATGCGTATGACAGTCGGCCTGCACGAACGGGACGAACCGCGAAAGCACCCACCACTCGTAGTGTCCGTGGCGCCGTGCGCGCTCTTCGAGCGAAAGGTCCCGCCGCGTCCAGCTCTCGCTGTCGTAGGAGGGAACGCAGTAGAGCTTCATCCGGCCGGCCTCGAGCAGGTCGCCGAGCGCGTCGACCATCCCGCGGTCCTCCCAGTCGTTGACCTGCCCGTTCTCCGATGGGAAGGCGATCACGGGCCGGCCGTAGTGACCGTATGCGAGGGTCTCGCCGCCCGCGATCTCGATCGCGCGGCGCTGCATCAGGCGGCCGCTTCGATCAGAGCCGGAAGATGAGGGTCGAGGCCGTCACGCCAGCAGGTCCAGGTGTGCGCGTCGCGAATCTCGGCGAGCCATGCGGGGTAGCCCTGCGCGACGAGCGCCGTGGCGATGGTGTGGTTGTTGGCGCGGTTCTCCTCCGCGGTGCCGCAGGTGAAGGCAATCGGAATCGGAACGTCGGCCGCCGCGCCTCTGAGGACCGAACCGACGAAGCGCGTGATGCGCTGCCAGCGGGGGAAGCTCGACTCCTGCTTGTCGGAGCGCTGGCGGAAGAAGCTGCCCGACTGGAGCAGAAGGGCGTCGAAGCTGCGTGGGTGACGAACGTGTGCGTGCAGCATCGCGAGCGCGCCGAGACTCGCCCCCAGTCCGATGCGCTTGCCGTGCGGCACACGGCGCGTGATTTCCGGCAACAGCTCTCGGGTGAGCGCCGCCGCGTACAGCGCCGAGGCAGAGTAGGTCTCGTTGCGATCGACAGGCTGGATCAGCGCCGCACGGAGCGGCGGGATTCGCTCCTCCCAGCTCATCGCGTCGAGAAAGCGCGTCAGGCCGGCGTACTCGGCGTACTCGGGACCGTCGTGGACGACGATCAGCGGCGCGTCGTCGCCGGGCGGTTCCGGCGTCGAGTACAGCAGCACCTGGACGCGAGCGACCAGACGCCTGCACCGCACTTCGACCGGTTCGACATGGCCCGTGTCCGCGACGGACTCGAGCCAGGCCGGAGCGTCGTATTCGGGCCACTCGACGACGGACTTGTCGCCGAACGGGCCGGCCGCGCGGCGCGGGTTCTGCGGGTCGGGCGCATAAGCGCCGTCGATCCCGAGCAGATACTCGAGCCGGTCGACCTCCGGCCGCGCGAAGCGGAGCCGCCAGGCGCCCTCGACCCAGTCGAAGAGCGGTCCGTTTCGCGGACGTGAGACCTCCTGACCGAGCGTGACCGACCGGAAGCGCCGTGCCGGATCGGGCAGCGCGAACTCGACCCCGTCCTCGAAGACGTGGGGCTGTGTCAGTGCTTCTTCTTGCGTCGATTCGCGCGTGCGCGAATCTTGTACTCCCGAACTCGCTCCTGCCGGAGCAAGTGGTTGCGTCGGACCTCGACCGCGTCGAGCTCGCGCTGGAGCTTCAGATAGCTCGCCCACCGGTCGGCGGCGAGCGAGCCGTCCGACAGCGCTTCGCGAATCGCGCAGCCCGGTTCGCGATCGTGCGCGCAGTCTGCGAAGCGGCATCTCCGGGCTATCTCGTCGATGTCGCCGAAGGCCTGCTCGAGGTCGGCATCCCAGAGCTGGAGCTCCCGGATCCCCGGCGTGTCGAGAACGACACCGCCGCCGGGCAGGAGGATCAGCTCGCGGCGTGTCGTGGTGTGGCGGCCGGCCTGGTCGTCGGCCCGGACCTCCTGGGTCTCGAGCAGCTCTTCCCCGACGAATGCGTTGACGATCGTCGACTTCCCGACGCCCGACGAGCCGAGCAGGACGGCCGTGCGGTTGCCCCGGAACCAAGCTCGCAGATCGTCGAGCCCCTCTCCCGTCAGTGCCGAGACGGCGACCGTCGGGCACGTGCCGATCGTGACCGTCTCGACGTCGACGAGATACGGGGTCACGTCGTCGACGAGGTCGGTCTTCGTCAGGACGACGACGGGCTGCGCGCCGCTCTCCCACGCCATCGCGAGGTATCGCTCCAGGCGGCGGACGTTGAAGTCGAGCGGCAGCCCTTGCACGAGGAAGGCGACATCGACGTTGGCGGCGAGGATCTGCTCGCGCGTCGCCTGCATCACTTCCTTGCGCGAGATCGACGTGCGGCGCGGGAGCACCGCCTCGATGAGATTCGAGGCCGGGTCGACAGCGACCCAGTCCCCAACCCCGGGCAGTGCTTCCTCACGGGCGAGCCGGTTGGCGGCGCTCGCGCGCAACTCGGCGCCCTCGCCGATGAGGTCGTACGCGCCCCGATGCTGAACGGCGACGCGGAAGGGTGCGAGCCCCGCGGCGCGATGGTCGGCGAACGCGGCCTCCCAGCCGTCGTCCCACCCGAGTCGGTGTAGCAAGGATTCCGTGACCGGAAGTGTCAACCAATGCTCCTTTGTGTGCGTGATCGATGGACGGGCGTGCGGCCCGTCACTCGCACTAGGAGCGCAGGGGACGAGCGGCAGCGCGGGAAACGCGGGTCTCGTCGAATGCCTTCATCTCGCACCACCTCCTCGTCGTCAGGGTCTCTTGCGTGGATTGTGCTGGTGTCCGGGCCTTTGCGCAAGTTGCCGGAGGGCGCTACGCTCGGCGCCCCCACCCTGACGATTACCTGAAAGGCCAAGCCGCCATGCCGAAGCACCGCACCACCATCCTCTTCCTCCTCGCCGTCGCGGCATTGCTCGCCGGCTGCGGTGGAGGCGGCGGCTCGTCCTCGAACTCGGCCACGGGCACGATCGACACGAAGAAGCTGAACGGGGTCACGGTCGGCGACTGCTTGAACCAGGACGAGAACTTCCTCGTCCAGCCGAGCCAGACCGTGCTCGACGGGATGTCCCCGGCGGGCGTCAACTTCACGCTCACCCTGTACCCGACGGCTGCGGCCGCCAAGGCCGCCGGCTCGAAGAAGAACCCGAAGACGACGGCGATCGTCGAGGACGGCGTCATCGATTTCCACGGCAACCCGTCGCCGTATGCAGGCGCACCGCCGGCCAAGATCTCGCCCGTCGAGCTCGCCGCGATCAAGCGCTGCATCGACAAGGCGAAGGGCTAGATGGTTGATCGGCAATTCAACGCCGCCACGGCTGGGGGCCTGCGCGCGGCGCAGACCCTCCCCGCGACAACGGCAACTACCGATCAACCATCTAGGCGCCGCTAAACTGAGCGCGCCCGCGGCGCGGTGAGGTTCCGAACCGGGTCAGATCCGGGAGGAAGCAGCCCTAAGGATCCCTCACCGGTGCCGCGGCCTTTTCCCGCGGACACGGCTCCGCGTGCGACCTCTCGGCTTGCAAGCACGAGGGCAGGAACGGCCTCGCGAACCCGGGACGGCTGAGGCCCCACCGTTCATCCCATGAGGATGATGTCTGTCCGGGCATCGCCTGGTCTGATCGTTCCGAATTTCGACCGCGAGGCCGCGGAGTTGCGTCGAAAGGGAGCGGATGGGCGAAGTCGCAGCTGAATCTAAGGTGATTCGGAGCACCGTTCCGGCGCGCCTCGATCGCCTGCACTGGTCGCCGTTCCACACGCGGATGGTGGCCGGGCTCGGGGCAGCGTGGATCCTCGACGGCCTGCAGATCACGATCTCCAGCTCGGTCACGGGAGAGCTCCAGAAGCCCTCCACACTCGGGATGACCTCGACCGAGATCGGGTTGATCGCATCGGTCTACCTGGTCGGCGAGATGGTCGGCGCGCTCGTGTTCGGGAAGATGTCGGACCGGCTCGGCCGGAAGAGGTTGCTGATCACGACCCTGCTGCTCTACCTGTTCGGCACGGGGTTGGCAGCCTTCGTGACGGGGCATCACACGGGCTGGCTCCTCTTCTTCTACGCGACGCGCTTCGTGGCGGGGATGGGGATCGGCGGCCAGTACGCGGCGATCAACTCGGCAATCGACGAGATGATGCCGTCGAGCTACCGGGGCCGGGTCGATATCTGGATCAACGGCTCCTACTGGGCCGGGGCGATCCTCGGCTCGTTCGCGTCGCTGATCTTCCTCAACGCCTTCGCGGCCAACGTCGGCTGGCGGTTGGCGTTCCTGATGGGTCCCGTGCTCGCGCTCGTCGTCATCTACGTGGGACGAACGCTGCCGGAGAGTCCGCGTTGGCTGATGACGCACGGCCGGGTCGAGGAGGCCGAGCGGGAGCTCGCCAAGATCGAGGAAGCGGCGATCAAGGCGGGCCAGACGCTGGAGCCGGTCGGAGACGACAAGGCGATCGAGCTCGTGCCGGAAGCGCAGTACGGCTATGTGCGGTTCCTCTTCCTCGTCTTCCACACCTATCCGAGGCGCGCGGTTCTCGGCGCGACGTTGATGATCACGCAGTCGTTCCTCTACAACGCGATCTTCTTCACCTACGCGCTCGTGCTGACGCAGTTCTACGGCGTGAGTGCGACGAAGGTGCCGATCTACGGGCTCGCCTTTTCGATCGGCAACCTGCTCGGCCCGCTGGTGCTCGCGCCGCTGTTCGACACGGTCGGCCGGAAGAAGATGATCTCGGGGACCTACCTGATCTCTGGGTTTCTGCTGGCGGTGAGCGGCTGGCTCTTCCAGAAACACGACCTGGATGCGACCTCGCAGACCTTCGTCTGGATCGTCATCTTCTTCTTCGCCTCGGCCGGGGCGAGTGCGGCATATCTGACGGTCAGCGAGACCTGGCCGATCGAGATCCGCGCCGAGGCGATCGCGGTGTTCTTCGCCATCGCCCAGATCTTCGGGGCGCTCGGGCCGCTGTTCTACGGCTGGCTGATCGGCGACGGAACGAGCCGTACGCCGCTCTTCATCGGCTATCTGATCGGAGCCGGGATCATGATGATCGGCGGAATCGTCGAGATCTTCCTTGGAATCAACGCCGAGGGGCAGTCCCTCGAATCCATCACGAAGCCACTCACCTCGACGAGCTCCGAGCCGGCTGTAGCAGAGCCCGCCTGACACGGGGCGGTACCGACGCGTGATCGCGAGCAAAACGGAGGCAGCCGTTGTCTACGCCGCCGGCATGGTCCAGGGGATCGTGCTCGTGACGTTCCCGGCGGCGAGCACGATCTTCACCGACCCGACCGAGTACGACCTGTCGAGCACGCAGTACGGGACGCTATTCCTGCCGCAGGTGATCACCGCGATCACAACCGCCTTGCTCGGGGCGAGTCTCAGCCGCCGCTTCGGGGCGAAACGCGTCTACATCGTCGGGCTGATCGCCGGTTTGGTGTCGATGGCGCTGCTGCTCGTGAGCTCGTTCCTCACCTCGGACCAGGTCGCGTACCCCCTCCTCCTGCTTGCGACTGCCTTCCTGGGTACCGGCTTCGGCCTCACCGTCCCCACGCTGAACACCTTTGCAGCCGCGTTTCACCCGCGCACCGCGGATCGCGCGATCCTCGTTCTCAATGCGCTCCTCGGGCTGGGGACCGTTCTGGCGCCGCTGTTCGTCGCGCTCTTCGTGGGTCTGGGATTCTGGTGGGGGCTGCCGCTGACGTCGGCGACCCTGCTCGTCGCGCTCGTCGTCGTGAGCGTGCGGCTGCCCCTACGCGTGCCGGCCGTTCCTGCAGCCGCGGCGAAGGCGCGGACGGGCATTCCGGCGCGCTGCTGGGTCTACGCCGGGTTCGCCGTCCTCTACGGCATCTGCGAGACCCTGAACGGCAACTGGGCTCAGCTCGACCTGAAGAGCAGCGTCGGTGCGTCGGCGACGGTTGCGTCCCTCGGTCTCACCGCCTTCTGGTTGATGGTCACGGTGGGGCGGGTGTTGTTCGCCGCCGTCCAGCGCTGGATTCCCTCGCGGCTGACCTACCACGTGCTGCCGTTCGTGCTCGCCGGCGCCTTCGTGCTCATCGCATCGCTCCCGGAAGGAAAGCCGGGCCTCGGAGTGCTCGCGTTCGGGCTCGCCGGTCTCGGCTGCTCGGCGCTCCTGCCGCTCACGATCAGCTTCGGCCAGGAAGAGTTCGCGGACATGTCCGCGATGCTCGCGGGAGGCGTGATCGCCTTCTACCAACTCGGCTACGGGATCGCCGCGTTCGGTGTCGGCCCGCTCGTGGACAGCGGAGTCGAGCTGCACTCCATCTACGCCGTCGCCGCGATCATCGCGGTGGCGATGGGCGCATCGTCCTTCGCGGTCGCACGCCGCCGGGCCAGCCCAGCCTCGCTCCACCCGCACCTGGGCCATTCGTGACGGGCACGGCCAACCCGATGGGCGACCGAAACCCGCATCAATGCTAGGTTTGCAGCCTCACCCGGGCGCATAGCTCAGCGGGAGAGCGCTCGCTTCACACGCGAGAGGTCCCTGGTTCGATCCCAGGTGCGCCCACTCGAAAGGTCCTGCTCATCGCAGTGTTTCTCGCGCACGGCGAGCCAGCGAACTGAGCCTGACCGTCGTCGTGCGAAGTTGGTACGAGGTAATCCGTCAGGGCGTGACGCGATAGATCACGCCGCTCTGGTCGCCGGCATAGAGGCTGCCGCCGGCAGTGCCGAGAGCGATCACGGGAGCCGGGAACCCCGACAGGAAGGGTGTCGGCGTACCGCCACTCGGCGGCATCGATACGACAACGGGGCCTTTGCCCAGGCCGCCGTAGAGCGCGACGTAAAGCTTGCCGTGCAGGTAGCCGAGCCCCATAGGGGAGGAATGGGCCGGGAACTGAACGAGCGGTTGTGCGTAGTTCGCACACGTACTCGGGGTCGCCGGGCAGGCCGGGAAGCCGTAGTTCGCGCCGCGCTTGATCGCGAGGAGGTAATCGCGCGGGCGCTTCGGGCCGAGGTCGTCCTGGTTGAGATCGGCGACGAGAGGTAGTGCGTGGCCGGGTAGGAAGAGTGGCTGCCACGGCTGGCGCATCCCGCCCGCGATGACGCTGGTCGCGCCGGTCGCGGGATCGACGGACACGAACGACGCGCTCCAGTTCGGTGGCGGCGGAGGGGGATGGGTATCCGCTCCCACGTAGATCAACCCGTCAGGCCCGACGGCCGGGCCCCTGAAGCTTCCATAGCCCAAAGGCGTTCTGAGGACGCGTGTCGTCTGAAAACGCCTGCCGTTCCAGCCGCTCCACGCGAGGAGCGCCTGGCTGGTGCTCAGGTAGAGCGTGTTCTTCGCCGCTGCGACGCCAATCACATGCTGCGGCGAGCCTGGCACTCTGATCGCCTTACCGCCGCTGAGCATGTAGACACCACCCACCACGCTCGGGTCGTGCTCGTCGCCGTAACCGGCAACAAAGAGGCGTCCGGCGAGGACAGCGAACTCGGTCGGAGTCGGAATGCCGCGAGCGACGACCGTCACCGTCCGGTGACCGGTTGCCTGCGGCAGCGGGGGAGCCTTGGCCGCCGCGGCAGCAGCGGTTAGTGCGATCGCGGCCGCAAGTGCCGCTATCCAGACCCTCAGCATCGGCGCCTCATCGAATGCACCAGGGTAGTCGCTCAACCGCACGGCGCCTAGGCGAGGCTTCCTCGTATCGCCGGCGCCGCGGCGACAGGAAGCCACGCCTCGAACTCGCCAACGACACCCGCGGGAGTGCGAAGTTTGTGCGAAGCAGACGCGGCGGCGCGAGCTAAAGATCCGAGGGGCCGCACCGCGCGGCACGGCCCCTCTGAGTTTCGATTAGAAACCCGCGCCGAAGGTGGAGCGCGGAACCTTCCCCAGCACCTGTTGCTGGTAGTAGACGGGTCCGCCGCCGTCCGCGGTCACGCCCGCGCCCGGGTAGTGGGTGGAGACGGACAGGGTGTAGATGTTCGAGCCCGAGATCGCGAGGCCGAAGTAGTCGCCGATGAAGCCGCTACCGGTCGGACACGGGTCGCTGTGCGCGGCGCACGGGTACTGCGAGATCCCGTTCACCTTCTGCGCCGGCTGGTCCGGATCCCATGCGAACTGCGAGACCCGCACGTTGCCGCCGACCGGAACCGCGCCGGCCGCCGTCCCGCTGTCCTTGTAGGGCTGGAGCGAGACGTTGATGCACGTATTCGCCGCGCCGACGTGCGCCGGGATGATCGACGGATCCGACGCGCACAGCTCACGCCGGTCGTAGAAGGCGACCGCGACTGCGCCGCCGGGGCCGGCCGCGACCGAGGGCTGGAACTGGTCGGTCGACGGATCGCCGTCGTCGTTCACGAGCGACGGCGCCGACCACGTGAGGCCGCCGTCCGTCGATTGCGTGAAGTAGACGTCGGAATGGTTCACCGCCAGGTCCCAGTTCTCGTACGTCAGATAGACATGCCCCGGGTAGGTCGGGCTTGCCGCGAAGTTCTCGAGGATCCCGTCCCGGAAGTTCGTCGGCGGGAAGTAGCCGTTCGGGTTCTCGACCGGAGTCGCCGCGACGGTGAACGGGGTCCAGGTGATGCCGTCGTCGACCGACTTCGTCACGTAGACGTGGCCGACCCGGTTCTTGTTCGTCGTGTCGAACCCGCTGACGAACGCGACGTAGACCGTGCCGTCCGAACCGACCGACGGATAGACGAAGGTGTTCGCCGGCGTGGTCGCCGAAGGCGTCGTCAGCTGGACGGCCTTCGAAAACGTCTGTCCCCGGTCGCGCGAGACAGCAACCATGATCTTGCTCCCACCGGACGCGCCGTTGAAGGTCGTCCACATCGCGTACACGTGATCCTGGTTCACGTTCCCGGAGATGTGGTTGACGGCGATCCATTCCTTGTCCTCGACGTGGCCCAGCGTGAGGCTCGTCTGGTTGTTCGTCGAATCCAGAGCCTTGCCGCCGTTCCCCTTCACCCAGTGAGCACCCATGTCATCCGAGTACGAGACGTCGATCTCGCCGTTCGGGTGCAGGCCACCCTCCCAGAACGCGTTGAATGGCAGGGTCGCCATGTACGCGCGGCCGTGCGTGTCCCAGTCGACGTTCGGGTCGGTGTTCATCGTCCAGCTCGGCGGCATGTTCTGCGTGCCGACCGTGGTGCACTCATAGCCCTGCACCTGGTTGTTCGACACCGGCGAACCGTTGAGGATGGTGAACGACCCCAGGTGGAAGTCGTAGAACGTGCTCCACTTGCCGATGAAGAACTTCGCGTCGCCAACGATGTCCTCGGTGCCGGGCTTCACAGCGAGCCACGACTCCGAGTGGTTCGAGTCCAGCATCTGCGGCCCGCACGTGCCGGGCAGCGGCTTCGTCGAGCCCGGCGAGACGGGATAACCGCCGCCCGCCACAGGACTGCTCGCGACCACGTTCGTCCCGACGAGGGTCCATGCCGTAGACGCTGAGCCCGCGCTCGCGAGCACGGCGAGCACAGTGAGCGCCGCGAGCGCCGCAAGCGTCAAGAGGGCCTTCTTCACGATCTCCCCCCTTTCCTAATCGGAGCCTGAAGGGTGGCACATCGGCAACCGGTTTGCAGCCTCCCCTGCGCCCGCTTAGAGCGTGCACCTAGTCGGCCGGCGCCTAGCGAATCGCGCCGCCGGTCGCCAGGTCGAAGAACTGGAGCCGCTCGATCCTGACGGCGGCTTCGATTGGATCGCCGGGACTGACTCTCGCGTGAGAGTCGTAGCGCGCCGTCACGATCGCCCGATCGGACTTCGTCTCGCTCCGGGATCTCCCCGACCGCAGTCGCGTCCACGTCCCGTGCGACCTCGAGCACCTGGTCGACGACGACGGGCTGCACGTCGAGCTGTATCTGAACCAGCCGCTCCGCGCCGAGCAGCTCGACGAGCTTCACCCGGCCGCGGAGACGGGGACGGTCCGGGGGGCCCTCAGCGGGATCGCCGAGGTCCTCGGGACGCACCCCCACCGCGACATCCGCGCCGGAGTAAGCCTCCAGCGCGCCGACGGGGCCGTTGGCGCCGGTGACCGGAAGCCGCTGATCGCCGAGAACGCAATGAAGTAAACCGCCGTCGCGTTCGATCCTGCCCTGAAGTACGTTCATCCTGGGCGAACCGATGAATGTCGCGACGAAGATGTTGTCGGGCTCGTCGTAGATCGTCTGCGGCGCACCGCATTGCTGAAGAACGCCTCCGCGCATCACGGCGATCCGCGTGCCCATCGTCATCGCCTCGAGCTGGTCGTGAGTGACGTACATCGTCGTCACGCCGAGGTCGCGCTGGAGGCCGGCGATCTCAGCCCGCAGCTGCGTACGCAGCTGCGCGTCGAGGTTGGAGAGCGGCTCGTCCATCAGGAACACCTTCGGTTCCCGGACGATCGCGCGCCCCATCGCCACCCGCTGGCGCTGACCGCCCGAGAGCGCCCGCGGCTTGCGCCGCAGCAACTGGTCCAGCTCGAGCAGCTTCGCGACGCGCTCGACGCGTACTCGGACCTCTCGCTTCGCCATTCCGCCTGCGCGAAGGGGAAACGCCAGGTTGTCGAAGACGCTCATGTGCGGGTAGAGCGCGTAGTTCTGGAAGACCATCGCCACGTCGCGCTCGCGCGGGTCGATCGAGTTGACGACCTGGTCGCCGATGCGGATCTCCCCTTCGCTGATCTCCTCGAGCCCCGCGGTCATCCGCAGCGTCGTCGTCTTGCCGCACCCGGAGGGGCCGACGAGCACCATCAGCTGGCCGGGCTCGATCTCGCAGGTCGACCCCGCTGACGGCGCGCTTTCCGTCCGGGTAAACCTTGCCGACACCGCTCAGCGTCACTCCCGCCGTCATCCCTTCACCCCGCCCGAGAAGCCGCGGATCAGCTGACGCTGCGCGAAGAGGTAGAAGACGAGGATCGGCGCGATCGCGATCGCGACGCCCGCGAAGATCAGGTTCCAGCGCGCGACTTCGCCGGTCGCGAGCGGAATAGACGGCGACGGGCAGCGTCTGGTAGTGGCTCCCTACGAGGAAGATCAACGCGGTGAAGAACTCGTTCCACACGCTGATCCCGAGGAGCACCGCCACCGTGCCGGTGATCGGCCGCAGCAGGGGAAAGACGACCCTGGCGTACGTCCTGAGGATCCCGGCGCCGTCCACCCGCGCCGCCTCCTCATAGTCCCGTGGGAGGGCGCGGATGAAGCCGGTGTAGAGGAACACCGTCAGCGGCATCAGCAGGCCGACGTTGAGCACGATCATCCCGGCGTAGTTGCCGATCAAGCCGAGGTGGCCCATTGCGACGAAGAGCGGAATGATCGCAAGCTGGTACGGCAGGATGTACCCGAGCACGAAGAGGATGTAGACGAAGTTGCTGAGATGGCCCTTGCGGCGCGCGATCGTGTAGGCGCAGAGCGAGCCGAGCGCGATCAGGGCGGCGACGCTCGAGATGGTGATGATCGCGCTGCTCTCGAGTGCACGGCCGAGTCCGCGATCGCCGCCGGTGCTCCACGCGTCGGGAAGTTGCCGAAGCGCGGCGGCCACGGAAACGAGAGCGGCGTCGAATAGGTCTGGGCGGTCGTCTCGAGCGCGATCGCGATCAGCAGGTAGAACGGCAGGCAGAAGACGATCGCCACCAGGATCAGCGCCAGCTCGCGCAGCAGCGTGCTCCGTTTGTAACGCGATCCCCACCTCAGAGCCGCTCTTCGTTCCGTCGCAGCAGCGCCAGTTGCGTCAGGACGAGCCCGGTGATCAGCGCCGTGAGGATGAGCGCCAACGAGGCTCCGTAACCGAACCGGCCGAGATAGAACGTCTGCTTGTAGACCTGCGTGGTGAGCGTCTCCGTCGCCGTGACCGGGCCACCCTGGGTCAGCGCCATGACCTGGTCGAAGACCCGAAAGCCGATGATCAGCGTCATCGTCGCGCTGACGGTCATCGCAGGCGCGAGCAGGGGCAGGACGACCTTGCGCACGCGGAACCAGCCGGACGCACCGTCGACGAGCGTGGCTTCGTACAGCTCGTCGGAGATTCCCTGCAGGCCGGCGAGGTAGAGCACCATCGCGAGGCCGGAGAACTGCCAGATCATGACGGACGAGGATCGTCCAGATCGCGGTCGAAGGATCACCGAGCCACGCTCGCTTCAGGGACGAGAGTCCGACATCGCCGAGCACGCGGTTGAGGGCCCCCTGGTAGTCGAAGATCCAGAGCCAGATGAAGCCGATCGCGAGCGGACTGACGGCCACCGGCGCGAAGAACAGCGACCGCAGCAGATGCCTCGACTTCACCGCCCGGTTCAGTCCCGAGCGCGAGCGCCAGGCCGATCGCATTCACGAGCACGACGAAGCAGACGGCAAGCTCGATCGTGTGCCAGAGCGCCCCTCGCGTCGCTTCGTCGCGAACAATCTCGCGGAAGTTGCCCAGGCCGAGCCACGCGGCGCGGGTGCCCGTTCCAGTTCGTGAACGCGTAGTAGCCGCCGAGGACGATCGGCACGAAGTGGAACGCGAACAGGGCCGCGAGGCCGGGGAGCGCGAGCAGCCACGGCGCTCGGATCACGCCTCGCCGCCGCGGAAGAAGCGCCTGCCGGACCGCGCTCATCCGAGCGCCGCCCGTCACGGGCACGCTACGCAGGCCCCTTCTTCCAGGCTGCGTCCATGGCGTTCAGGACGTCGTCGATCGAGCGCTGGCCGGTGATCAGACCGATCTGGCTCTGCTGGAGCGCGAGCAGGACGCCCGGGTTCCACCACGTCTGTTGCGGGTTGACGACGTACGCGTGCTTGCCGAGCACCGACGAGTAGGTCGACATGAAGGCCGGCAGCTGCGAGTGCGAGAACTGGTACTGGGTCATTCCGCCGTTGATCTGGGCGAAGAGCGCGTTCTGCTTCGGACGCGCGATGAAGTCGAGATAGGTCTGGGCCGCCGCCTGGTTTCCGGAGCTCGAGTGAGCGTTGACGCCGAACCCGGCCTGGATGTTGATGAAGGTCGTCGTCTGGCCCGGCGCTGTGCCACCGGGAAACGGACGGTGGGAGAACCTGAACGCCGGGCTGCCGGCGTCGATGAGGCCCTTGTTCGAGCCGACCGAGGGGTCGATCAGCCCCCGTCCCAGGGCGAATTGGGCGTGCGCGGAGGCAGACGATGTCCCGCTGAGCCCGGGCTGGAAGCAGCCGCTCGCATTCATGTCCACGTACTCCTGCAGGGCGGCGTGCCAGCCCGGGGTCCCGCTGAAGCTGGCCTTCCCGGCCCGTAGCTCGGCCGGCCAGTGCTTGTCCTTCCCGTACAAGGTCCCGACCGCGAGATCGACGAGCAGGTTCGAGACCTCCTGCGGGTCCGCGCTGAAGATCATCGCGACCGTGCCGGCGGCTTTCGCCCTCCGACAGAGATCGAGCAGCTGCGCGAACGTCTGCGGCACCTTCAGCCTGAGCTTCTTGAACAGATCGTCGTTCGTGAACATGCCCATCGGCGCGACCTGCGGCGTGAAGGCGTAGAGGTTCGGCCCGTACTTGTCGAGCGAGAGCACGAACGGCAGCGACCACCTCACCCACGGCTTGTTGATCATCGGGGCCAGATAGCCCGCCTTCGCGAACGGGCAGACGGCGACGAGCTTGAAGCAGCCCGGCGAGACCGAGAGCACGTCTGGAGCGTTGCCCGCGGCGAGCTCCGTCAGCTCGAGCTGGTCCCGGATCACCCCGGTCGGGTAGGTGGCGTCGATGTTGATGTTCGGATAGACGCGCTCGAAGTTGGCGTTCAGCACGTCGAGGCCAGGCTTCTGCGTGTTGGTGGCCAGCACGCTGATGGTGATCGCGTTCGTCTTCGCGAGCCGCGCTTCGCTCCCGGCGACGCCGACCGCCAACATGCCGAGGGCGGCGACAGCCGCAACCACGACACCAATGTGGTGACGCCTGCCTGAAGTCAGACGTCCAGGCTACATCGGCACCCGCAGCCCGGTCAACGTCCGCCGACCTGCGCGCGGTGCATTGCCCGGAGCCGGGCAGCTGCGGCCACGTTCCCCTTCTGCTCGTAGAGGGCGAGGGCCGTCGCGACGGCGTCGTCGGCCTCGGCCGTCCGGCCCGCGGCACGGGTTACCTCGGCGAGTGCGGCCCAGACTCGGCCCCTGAAATTCAGCGTGGCGCCCCGATCGGCGACCTCGACTGCCTGCCGGGCGAGCTGGAGGGCTTCGGTGAACTCGCCACGCTGCGCCGCAAGTCGACCCCTGGCGGCAAAGCGGTACCAGGAGTACACCTTGCCCTGGACCGGCTCGGCTCCGTCGACCTCCTCGCCGTAGGCGAGGTATCCGGCGGCCTCGTCCCAGCGGCCCTGATCGCAGAGCAGGAGCGCGAGGTCAGCGGCTACTCGAAGCGCTCGCGCCTCCGGGTCCGGCGCCTCTCGCATCTCGCATCTGAGAAACCCAGCCGCAGTTCCCGCTCGGCGCCGGCCAGGTCGTCGGCCACTCCATCGCCTCGGCGATCGTCGACCGGCTCTGCAATGAAAAATCTGTCTGGACGGCCTGGTCGAGGAGCGGATTGATCGCCAGGATGTGCTCGCGCGCCTCGACGAAGCGGCCGGCCATCGTGAGGACTCCGAGCGAGGCATGCGCGGAGCCCCGCGTCGAGCATCGGGTCGCTGCCGTGAGCCGCCCGAAGCTGCTCGAGGCGGTCGATCGCCTCACCGGCGGGGGTGGGGCCGTTCGTCAGCCCGCATGCAGAGCCGCCCGATGATGTGGCGGCGGATGACCTGGTCTCCGGCGGCCTCCGCGTGGACGAGGGCCCGCTCGAGCGTCGCCTGGCTCTCGACAGTTCGACCGTCGCGGCTAAGCGCGTGACCGAGGAGCTGCTCGGCCATGGCGAGACCGAGTCGATCGTCGAGTTGCTCGAGCGTCCTGACCGCCTCCTCGGCGATCGGGATCATCTCCGCCGAGCTGACCAGGGGATCCGACGCGAGCCGCTGGTTCGAGCGCTGGACGAGCGCGCGCGCCGCGAGGGCCGGCTCACCGAGGCCGGTCGCAGCTTCGAGACTCGCAGTCAGTAGCGCGTCGGACTCCGCCAAGCGGCCGCTTTCGTAGTAGAGGTGGCCGAGCTCGGCCTGCACCCGGGCGCGCTCGCGTGGGTCGGAGATGCCGAGCTCGAGCGCCGTCGAAAGCCACGCCGCCGCCTCGCGGTAGGCGACCGATGCGGTCGCAGCCTCGGCCGCGCGCAGGTTGTAGCCGACCGCGCGCTCGGCGCCCGCGACCGGGGCGGCGATCGTGAAATGGTGCGCGAGCTCGGGCAGGACGCGCACGAGATCGGCCGCATGGACCTCCTCGAGCGCTTCGCCGACGCGGAGGTGGAGCTCGACCCGTTGCGCACCTTTGAGCCGGTCGTAGACCGCTCGTCGCAGGAGCTCGTGCGTAAAGCGCCAGGCGAGCGTGCGCTCGGGAAGCGCCTCGAGGAGCCTCGCTTCGGCAGCCTCGTCGAGACGGGCCAGAAGCGCGGCCGGGTCCAGTCCAGCCGCCTCGCCCAGCACCGCCAGCTCGAAGCGCGGGCCTGCGACCGCAGCCGTCTCGACCACCGCTCTCGTCTGGGGAGGGAGGCGCGACAGGCGCTGGCGCACGAGATCGCGAATGCGCTCGGGGCCGCGCAGCTCGCCGACGGGTCGCGAGAGCCGCGCACTGCCGTCCAACACCTCGACCGAGCCGGTGTCGCGCAGGTCGCGCCAGAGCTCGCAGAGGAGGAGTGGTGTGCCATCGGTGAGCTCGCCGAGTTCGGAGGCGAGCTCGGGGGTCGCTTCGGCGTCGGTGGATGCGCGGATGAACGCACCTACCTCGTCGGCGCTGAGCCCGCCGAGGGATACGCGCGTCACGGCGTCGAGGCGTGAGAGATCGGCGAGCGCGTCGGCCAGAGCCGGCCCGATCTCTTCACCCGGGTCTCGAAAGGCAGCCAAGACGACGATGCGCGTCTCCGGCACGGTGCGGGCCAGGCGCCGCAGGAGGTCCAGGGTCTCGGCGTCTGACCAGTGGAGGTCGTCAACCACGAGCAGGAGTGGCTGGACACGGCTCATCCTCGTCAGCACCTCCACCGCCGCTGTCTGCAGCAGGTAGCGGTCGGCCTCGGCGTCGCCGGAGGGCTGGGCGGGCGCGCCGGTCAGTCGGGCCAGCTCCGGCACCAGCAGCCCGAGCGCCCCACCGCTCGTTCCCATGGAGGCCCGGAGCGCCTCGGCGTCGCAGACACGCAGAACGAACTCGAGCCACTCGACGAGTGGCTGGTACGGGACGCTGATCGTCGCGCTCGAGGCCCCGTAGAGCACGAGCACGCCCCGCGCCACGGCCTCGTCCGCGAGCTCGCGGACGAGCCGCGTCTTGCCGGCGCCGGGCTCACCTGCAAGCAGCACCACGGCACCCTCACCGCCCTCGGCCTGCTCGAGCAGCAAGCGCAGGCGCTTCAGCTCGCGCTCACGGCCGACGAACGGGAACGGCGAGGTCGGCACGAGCGGCCCTGGTAGCGGCGGCGCCACCTCGAGCAACGGCGCCGGCGCGGCGAGCGCCCGGTCCTGGGCGAGGATCGCTCGCTCCAGCTCACGAAGCGCGGCGCCCGGCTCGATCCCGAGCTCGTCGAGAGCAGCTCGCCCGTCCCGATACGCCTCGAGCGCCTCCGCCTGCCTTCCCGAGCGGTAGAGGGCCAACATCAGCTGGGCGCGCAGCCGCTCGCGATGCGGGTGGGCGGCGATCAGCGCCTCCAGCTCCCCGGCAAGCTCGTGGTGTCGCCCGAGGGCAAGGTCGGCCTCGATCCGCTCCTCGAGCGCGGCGAGCCGTAGATCTTCCAGCCGGCCGGCTTCTGCTCGCGAGAACGGCTCCTCGCCGAACTCCGCCAGCGCCGGGCCGCGCCAGAGCTCCAGAGCTTCGCGCAGCAAGCGCGACGCGCGCTCGGGGTCGGCCATGCGCGCAGCGGCGACGAGGCGTTCGAACCGTCGCAGGTCGATCGTCTCGGGCGCGGCTGCCAGCAGGTAGCCCGGCGGCCGCGTCAGGAGCGTTTCAGCCGGGAGCAGTCTTCTCAGCCGCGAGACGTAGACCTGCACGCCCTGCACCGCCGTCTCGGGCGGGCTGTCGCCCCACAGCTCGTCGACGAGCCGGTCGCGCGAGACAACATGGTTCGCGTGCAACAACAGCAGCGCCAGCAGCGCCCGCTGCTTCGCACCGCCAAGCGGTAGCGGGCCGTCACCGTCCCGAACCTCCAGCGACCCGAGCAGCAGATAGTCCACGTCCTACCTCGGCTCAGCCTGCAGGCGGGCGGCGGCGGCCACGTTTCCCTTCTGCTCGTAGAGGGCGAGCGGCCGTCGCGACGGCGTCGTCGGCCTCGGCCGTCCGGCCGGCTTTGCGGGCTACCTCGGCGAATGCGAGCCAGACGCGGGCCCTGATGTTCAGCCAGTCGGCACGATCGGCGACCTCGACTGCCTGGCGGACGAGCTGGAGGGCTTCGGTGAGCTCGCCACGCTGCGCCGCCAGCCGGCCCCTGGCGGCAAAGCGGTACCAGGAGTAGATCTTGCCCTGGATCGGCTCGGCTCCGTCGACCTCCTCGCCGTAGGCGAGGTAAGCGGCGGCCTCGTCCCAGCGGCCCTGGTCGCAGAGCAGGAGCGCGAGCTGAGCGGCGATGCGAAGTGCTCGCGCTTCCGGTCCCGCGCCTCTCGCATCGCGCATACGGAGAAACGCGGCCGCCAGTTCACGCTCGGCTCCGGCCTGGTCGCCCGCCCACTCCAATGTCTCGCCGATTGTCCACGCGGTCTGCAAAGAGAAATCTGTCTGGAGGGGCTGGTCGAGGTACGGGTTCCCCGCCGTGATGTGCTCGCGGGCCTCCTCGAAGCGCCCGGCCATCGCGAGAGCCGCAGCGAGGCAGCCGCGCACTCCCGCGTCGAGCATCGGGTCGTCCGGTGAGACGACCGGAACTCCTCGAGGCGGTCGATCGCCTCAGCCGCAGGCATGGGCCCCTCGAGGATCCCACGGCAGAAACGCCCGTTGATGTGGCGGCGTATGACGTGATCGCCGGCGGCCTCCGCGTGGGCGAGCGCCCGCTCGAGCGCCGCGGAGCTCTCGGCGCGCCGACCCTCGCGCGAGAGCGCGTGAGCGAGGAGTTGCTCGGCCATGGCGAGACCGAGTGGATCGTCGAGCTGCTCGAGCGTCCTGACCGCCTCCTCGGCGATCGGGACGATCTCCGCCGAGCTGACCAGCGGGTCCGACGCGAGCCGCTGGTTCGAGCGCTGGACGAGCGCACGTGCCGCAAGGGCCCGCTCTCCAAGCGCGGTCGCGGCTTCCAGGCTTGCCGTCAGGAGCGCGTCGGATTCCGCCAAGCGGCCGCTCTCGTAGTAGAGGTTGCCGAGCTCGGCCTGCACCCGTGCGCGCTCACGTGGATCGGCGATGCCGAGCTCGAGCGCCGTCGAGAGCCTCGCCGCCGCCTCGCGGTAGGCCACCGAGGCGGTCGCAGCCTCGGCCGCGCGCAGGTTGTAGTCGACCGCGCGCTCCGCGCCCGCGACCGGGACGGCGATCGTGAAGTGATGCGCGAGCTCGGGCAGGACGCGCACGAGATCGGCCGCATAGACGCTCTCGAGCGCTTCGCCGACGAGGAGATGCAGCTGCGGCAGGCGGACGCGCTTGATCGGGTCGTAGACGGCGCGACGGACGAGCTCGTGTGTGAAGCGGCACGTAGGCACCGGCTCCGGCAGCTCCTCGATGATCCCGTCGCGAGCGGCGCGTACGACGGCCTCGGTGAGCGCAGCCTGGTCCAGGCCGGCAGCAGCGGCGACGAGGCGGAGCTCGAATCGCGGGCCGGTCACAGCGGCCAGCTCGATCATGCGACTCGTCTCGGGCGGGAGACGCGAAAGGCGTTGCTGCACGACTTCAGTGATCCGCGCGGGGCCGCGCACCTCGGCCACCGGTCGGGATAACCGCACGCCGCCGGCCTCGACCTCTACCCCGGCACTCTCCCGCAGGTCACGCCAAAGCTCGCAGACCAGCAGCGGCGTGCCGTCGGTGAGCTCGCTGATCGCCGAGGTGAGCTCGGGACTCGCCTCCGCATCGGCCGACGCCTGGATGAACGCGCCGATCTCCTCGGCGCTCAGGCCGCGGAGGGCGAGCCGGCTCACAGCGTCGAGGCGAAAGAGGTCGGCGAGCGCGTCGCGGAGGCGAGGGCTGATCTCCTCGCCGGGATCGCGGTACGCAGCGACTACCAGCAGCCGCGACTCCGGTGCGACGCGTGCGAGCTGACGAAGCAGGCCCAGCGTCTCGGTGTCGGCCCAGTGGAGGTCGTCCACGAGCAGGAGCAGAGGTTGCGCGCGACCGAGCCGGGTCAGCAGTTTCGTCGCCGCACTCTGCAGGAGATAGCGGTCGGCCTCGGCGTCGCCGGCCTCGGTCGCAGAAATGCCCAACTGCTCCAGCTCTGGGACGAGCCGCGCCAGTTGACCACCCTCGCTGCCGAGCTCCGCCTTGAGCGCCGCCGGGTCACAGACGCGCAGGAGAAACGCGAGCCATTCCCTCAGCGGCTGATACGGCGTGCTGACCACCGCGTCCGAGACGCCGTACAGCACGAGCGCGCCGTGGTCCGCCGCATGGCGGGTCAGCTCGCGCAAGAGCCGCGTCTTGCCGGCGCCGGGCTCGCCGGTCAGCAGCACCAGGCCGCCCTCGCCACCCTCCGCACGCTCGAACAACGCGTGAAGCGTTGCCACCTCGAACACCCGGCCGACGAAGGGAAACTGCGACTCCGGAACAAGCGGGCCGGGAAGAGGAACCCGTCCCTCCGCGTGCACGCGCTGCGGAACGAGATCGAGCGACGCGTCCTGCGTCAGCATTTGCCGTTCGAGCTCTCTCAGCTTCGCGCCCGGCTCGATGCCCAGATCGTCGAGCACTTGCCGGGCATCGCGGTAGGCGGCCAACGCATCCGCCTGCCGACTCGAACGGTACAGCGCCACCATCAACTGAGCTCGCAGGCGCTCTCTATTCGGATGCTCGAGGATCAACGTCTCCAGCTCGCCGATCAGATCCGCATGACGTCCGAGCGCGAGGTCGGTCTCGATCCGCTCCTCCAGCGCGACAAGGCGCAGACCTTCGAGCCTCCCGGCTTCCATTCGGGCGAACGGTTCGCTCGCGAACTCCGCCAGTGCCGGCCCCCGCCAGAGCTCGAGTGCCTCGCGCAAGAGCTGGGAGGCGCGTTCCAGATCCGCTTTCCGCGCCTCCGCAACGAGCGACTCGAACCGCAGGAGATCGAACCCGTCCGGTTCGATCGAGAGGAGATAGCCGGGGGGCCGGGTCTGCAATACCCCCTCAGGCAACAGCTTGCGCAGGCGGGAGACGTACACCTGCACCGTCGTCACCGCCGTCTCGGGCGGCTGATCGCCCCAGAGCTCGTCGATCAGCCGCTCACGCGGGACAACGCGGTTCGCGCTCAACAGCAAGAGCGCCAGAACCGCTCGCTGCTTCGCGCCCCCCAAGGGGAGCGTCCCATCACCCCCCTGCACCTCCAGCGGGCCGAGCAGTCGGTACTGCATCCATTCCCTCCTGCAAGCGTGCGTTTAGCACGCTGCAGCTGTCTTTCTAACGCACGAGCCGAGCCTCGGCCAAGCGATCGCACTGGGCGGTCGCGGATCTCGAGGAGGGCTCATGACCATCAGGACACTCGTCGCCGCCGTGGCGGTCGTAGTTCTTGCACCGACTGCGAGCGCCGCAACTTCCAAACCGTCTGTCTCACCGCCTCCGAAGGTCAGCAGGCAGGTGCAGTGGTTTCACCGGCACCTGTCGGCAGGTTCAGCAGAGCTACGCGCGACGCGAGCCGGTTCCACGGCAGTGATCGGTCTCGAATCGATGAGGGATCTGCCGTCAGTTCGCGCAAGCTACGGCTTCGAGGTCGTTCGCGTGATTCCGGAACTGCACGCGGCGGTGATCGAGCTGGACAGCTCGGTGGTGGCGAACGCCTCCGCCGATCCACGCATCCGCTACCTCGCACCGCTCG
Source organism: uncultured Thermoleophilia bacterium (assembly GCA_963708505.1). GTDB lineage: Bacteria > Actinomycetota > Thermoleophilia > Gaiellales > Gaiellaceae > PALSA-600. The sequence goes on along the minus strand of CAVPST010000002.1, from coordinate 190,922 downwards.
GACCGAAACGTTCGCTGATGTCGATGCCGAACGATCCGCTGCTCTCGACGATCGACTCGAGTACCGGCTTGCCCTACGAGTGGCAGTTCGCTCCCTCGCACGTCGACCGCGCACTCGACCTGTCGCCTGGGAGCCCGACGATCGTGGTCGGGACGATCGACACCGGCGTGGCCGACGTGCCCGACCTCGCGGGGAAGGTCGACGCGCGCTGGACGGTGGCGCAGGACGGCACGTTGACCCGGGATCCCGGCGGGAACGACGTCGTGGGCCACGGGACCGCCGTCGCCTCCTTGATCGCCGCCAACGTCGGGGACGGTTTCGGTATGGCCGGCTTCGGGGGCGCCACGCATCTCATTGCCGTCCGCGCCCAGGCACTCACGGATACGGAGGTCGCGGTCGCACTGATGAAGCTCGACAGGCTCGGCGTCCGGATCGTGAACATGAGCTTCGGTGAGGACGCGCCAGAGCTACCGATCCTCCGCGACGCGATTCACAAGGCGGCCGCGGACGGCATGCTGCTCGTTGCGGCGGCCGGGAACTCGACCGCTGAAGTCGCCTACCCCGCCGCCGATCTTCAGCCCCCGGGCGGCGGGCCGAGCTACGGGCTCGCCGTCGGCGCTACCGACGTTTCCGGCAACCTGGCGGATTTCTCCAATTCGGGCGAGAGACTCTCCCTCGTCGCGCCCGGCGGGTATCAGGGCCCATGCTCCGGTGTCCTGGTCACTGTCGCACCGCTCACATCGTTCGACAACTCCTGCTACCCGTACTGGAGCGGTGACGGCGGCGCCATCTACGCGTACGTCCCCGGGACATCCTTCTCCGCCCCGGAGGTAGCCGGCGTGGCCGCGCTGATCTGGGCGAAGCGGCCGGACCTGAAGAACTACCAGGTCGCCGCCATCATCAAGCAGTCCGCGAGACGCGAGGGCGCGGGCTGGACTCCCAGGATGGGCTGTGGCGTGCTCGATGCCGGCGCGGCGCTCGAGCTCGCGACGAGCTACTCCGGCGCAGGCGGCGCCGACGGCTCCTGCTCCATCGCCGGTGACCCAGCCCCGATCACGAACGAGCCGGAGACGAAGCCGACCGTCTCTGCGCTTCCAGCCTCGGGGAGGTGGGGCGGCCGGCTCACGCTCAGGTTCAAGGTGGGCGGGCATACGCATCGGGTTGCGGCGGCGATCGCAGTGCAGAGGAACCGCTCGACGGTCGTCAGTCTCGCCCGCGGCTTGTTCGGCGTCGAGTCGGGAAAGGCGTACGGATTGGCATGGCGTACGCCGCGGGTTCCCAAGAAGGGCGTGTACAGGTTCTGCGTGACGCTGACCGGCCTGTACGGCAGCGCGAGTGCGCCAAGCTGCGCACCGATCAGTCTGAGGTAGCCCTCCTCAGAGCGCGCGAAGGGCCGCCTCGCGGCGGTCCTTCGCGTTTCTCGAGTCGTGCGAGCTACCCGTGAGTCGCGTCGACGGCCTGAACGGCCTCGAACCAGCACTCGTACATCCGCACCCGGCCGCCGATCGAGACCAGGCACGGCCGGGTCTCCTCGTCGCACAGGCGCCAGCAGCCTTGGCCGAAGCGCTCGTCGAACCGGCACCGGGCGCGTTCGCGCAGTTCACGCGGGCTGAAGCCGCGGAGCACGACCGTCTCGGGCGCCATCACCGTCATGTAAGGGAAACCTTACTCCGAACGTGCGAACGGGGGAACCCCCCGCTCGGACGGGGCGGCCCCCACCTCCGGCTGACCGATCCGCCGTTCCCGGGCGGCGGTAAACGGGTATGCAGAGCCAAACGTCCAGAGGAGGGAACGATGAGAGGCAAGCTGCTCGCACTCACGGTCGCGTTGCTCGCGCTCGGCGCGTCTGTCGCCGTGGCGAAGGACTCGTTCCCCGAGGTGATCCCGCTGCCGAACGGCTTCCAGCCCGAGGGCATCGCGATCGCACAGGGCAACACGTTCTACGTCGGCTCGATCCCGACGGGCGCGATCTACCGCGGGGACATCCGCACCGGCAAGGGCGCCGTGTTCATCCAGGGCGCCGCGGGCCACGCCGCGACCGGCCTGAAGGCGACCGACGGGCGCCTGTACGTCTCCGGCGCTGGAACCGGCAAGGCATGGGTCTACAACATCAAGACCGGCGCGCTCCTCAAGGAGTACCAGCTTGCCACCGGAAGCGGCCCGACGTTCATCAACGACGTTACGGTTACCAAGAACGGCGCTTACTTCACCGACTCCAATCGCCCCGTCATCTACCGCGTTCCGACGAATCTCGGCGCAGCGCAGACGATCTCACTCACCGGCGACTTCCAGCTCGTCAGCGGCTTCAACCTGAATGGGATCGCGTCGACGCCCAACGGGAAGACGCTGCTCGCCGTCCAGACAGCGAACGGCAAGGTCTTCACCATCTCCCCCACCGCCGGCGTGACGCACACGATCGACCTCCACGGGGCGTCGGTCGTCAACGGCGACGGCATCCTGCTTCAGGGACGCACGCTCTACGTCGTCCAGAACCAGAACAACCAGATCGCGGTGATCAAGCTGTCCCCCGACCTCGCCACCGGAACGATCGTCCGCACGATCAAGAGCCCGCACTTCGACGTGCCGACGACGATTGCCCGGCACGGCAACCGCCTCTACGCCGTGAACGCACGGTTCACGACGCCGCCCACGCCGGATACGCCCTACACAGTGGTGAGCGTCATGCGCTAGCTCCACTTACCGACTACCGCGAGGAGACCTCCTTGGCCCGGAACCAGCGGATCGCCGAGACGTCGACGGCATCGATGGCTCTCCAACCGGACGACGGCGTCGGCGAGTACGACGCCTTGATGATTCCGCGGAATCCAAGATGCATCGCGGCCGCGCCTACCGGACCTCTGCCTCGAGCTCGTGCTCCAACTCACGGAGCCGGTGACGGAGCGGCATCTTCGAGGCCCTGTCGGTATGCAACGTGTCGAGCGCACAGGCCAGGAAGCACGCTGCCCCGAGCGAGGTGTTCCAGTTGGCCGCCGCCTGGTCGAGCATCGACCCGGTCGACGGAACGACGTAGCCGGCGACAGCCGAGATTCCGAAGAAGATGCAGCCGGCCAGGTTGACCGCGGTCTGCCACCATCCCGCGCCGCCGCGCACAGGCAACCATCCGTGCCGCGCCGACGCGGCGTAGGCGATCGCACCCGAGACCAGGAAGCAGATGGACCCGCGCCAATCCGGGCGCCAGACGAGTTTGTTGTACTCGGAGCTCGTCAGGGCGGTGTGCATCGCCTGGTACGTCGTGACGTTGAAGAACAGCGTTCCCGCGGATTGGATGACGGCCGCCCACCACCCTGCGGGGCCGCCACCGGAGGAACGTCGTTCGAACCAGGCCAGCCAGCTCTGAAGCGCTCCGCCGGCTGTGAAGAGGATCGAGCCGATGAAGAACGTGACGGCGTCAGCCGAGTCGCCGACCAGCTGCGCGTAGCCGGGGAACGGGCCGATGAGGAAGCACGCCGACCCAAGCGCAAAACAGAGCGCCATCCAACGCGGCCGACTCAACACCCGACGCCCGCTCCGACCGTCACCGGTAGCCCGGCAACCGACGTTGAACGACAGGACGCCCGCGGGCAGGCATTCTCGCGGGCGTCCGTCCGTTGGCTCGCCTCACGGGCGGGGGCGAGCAACGTCGGGAGCGTTCCACAGACGACATTGCAAGTCCCTGAACGTCCAGCACGCACGTCAAGGCTTTACATTCGCGGCTTGCGGGACCGCCACACTTGACGGTGGCCGGACTGGGCTGCATGGCCCGCTTGGGGAGGGGTTTGACGGACCGTCTGACGGCTGCGCCTCGTCCGGCCAGTTATCCGGAGGCTTCGACTCTCAGGCTAACGAGCTCTCCAGAGCTTGTTCAGCTCGTCCTGGGCGTAGATCACCTCGACGGGCAGGAAGAAGACCCCGACCACGTAGAGGATGAAGCCGAGGATCGGGTTCACCTCGCCCTGGACGCCCGCGTTGCCTTGCGCAGTCGCGACACGCTTGAAGGTTCGGTACCAGGAGACGAACGGCGGAACGATGATGATCCAGCCGATGGTGATCGCGACGAGCGCGACGAACGGGCTCACGTCGATGCCGCACGCATCGCGGAGCTCGCGGTTCACCTTGTAGTACCAGACGATGTAGTAGATCCCGAGCGTCACGATCGCCCAGACGAACACGAGAAACGGGTTGCGGAGCTTGACCGTCGTTCCGCCGACCTGTAGCCGCTCAGCCACGATCTACCTCCGTCGGTGTTGCACCGGGAGCCATGCGAGACCCTAACGCGTACGCGCGCCGCGGATCATCGAAGCCACATGACGTCTACTTGGCGTCCGCAGCGCGTGCGCCGTCGTTCCGGGCTTCGATCGCCTTGATGGTGTTTCCGAGCGCCTTGCCCAGGACGCGCTTGCCGACGATCGCGACCACGATCCCGAACGCCCGCCCCTTGATGTTCTTGCCCTCGCGGACCACGACGACGTCCACGTCGGTCGTCCCGTCGGGCCTCGGCGCGAAGGTGTAGGTGTGGCCCGACGCGCCTCCCCACACGTTCGAGTCGGTGGTCGTGAGGACGACGTGGTTGGGATCGGTCCAGTCGTAGTGCAGGCGTTCCCAGATGCCGCCCGAGCCCTCCGTGACGTCGGCGTGACCGGCGCCCTGTTCATGCACCTCGAGGTAGTTGTCGGCGCTGTTGCCAAAGAGCTCGGAGCGGCCCGGGCCGAAGTCGGTGAGGCCGGCGACGAACTGCTCCGGCGTCGCGGTGGTCGTGTCGTGGAGGTGGATCGTGGCCATGGGTGCTCCTTCCTGTCAGGGGAGATCGCGAGTGGAACTCCTAGGCCCTCCCACCTGCTCGCGCGCGTAGACGACAACCGCACTGAATGCGACCGAGAGGATCCCACCGGCAAGCCCGACGGCGATCTCGAAGTCGGCAACGTTCCAGACCCAGCCACCCGAGACGTCGATGAAGTCGGGGACACCCTGTGCCCAGAGGAACGGCGAGATGCCGTTCGCGAGAATCCCCGCGACGAGCAAGGCACACCCGATCCACACTCCCCACTGCCGGCCGAGACCGCGTAGCGCCGCAGCCCGGGCCAGGACGAACCCGACCGTGATCGCAACGAGCGACATCAGCAGGCGCCGTGGGAATTCACTCGGACTGCTGTTGAAGATCAGCCCACTCGCGTGCGAGACCGCCCACTGCTTGCTGAGCAGATCCACGGCGAACGCGCCGAGAAAGACCAAAGTGCCGACACGTAGCGCTACGGCGTCCAGAAGCGCAGTTTATGCGCAGTGACGACCTATGCCCAGCGGCGGAAGACGACGGCGGTGTTGTGTCCTCCGAACCCGAACGAGTTCGACACTGCGACCTCGACCTGTTCGCGGCGAGGGGTGTTTGCGATGTAGTCGAGATCGCATTCGGGATCCTCGACCTCGTAGTTGACGGTCGGCGGCAGCACGCCGTGTTCGAGCGCGAGCACCGTGAAGATCGCCTCGACTGCCCCGGCGGCTCCGAGGGTGTGTCCCGTTGCCCCTTTCGTCGACGAGATCGGCGTCCGTCTGGCCTTCTCTTCGCCGAGGGCCCGCTTGAGGACCCGCGTTTCCCCGGCGTCGCCGAGCGGCGTCGAGGTGCCGTGGGCGTTGACGTAGCCGATCTCCTCCGCCTCGACGCCCGCCTCCGCGAATGCCATCCTCAGCGCGCGGGCCGGGTTCTCGCCGGTCGGATCGATGTCGGAGACGTGGTTGGCGTCGGAGGAAGTGCCGTAGCCGACGACCTCGGCATAGATCCGCGCACCGCGACCGGTCGCGTGTTGCAACTCCTCCAGCACGAGCACGGCGGCGCCTTCCGCCATCACGAACCCATCCCGCCGGGCATCGAAGGGCCGGGACGCGCGGGCAGGCTCGCTGTTCCGCGTCGAGAGCGCGCGCATCGCCCCGAAACCGGCCATCGCAACCGACGTGACCGGCGCCTCGGTCCCGCCGCAGAACATCACGTCGGCGCGGCCGAGGCGGATCGCGTCCCTGGCATCGCCGATCGCCATGTTCGACGCAGCGCAGGCAGTGGATTCGGCGAGGAGGGGGCCGCGCGTCCCGAGCTCGATCGAGACCCAGCCGGCCGGCAGGTTCGGAAGCGTCTGCACGATCGAGAACGGGCCGACCCGGTCGGCGCCCTTTTCGGCGAGTTGGAGAACGCAGTCCTCGAACGATTGGACGCCGCCGAAGGCACTGGCCACTGCGACACCGACGCGCTCCGTTCGGCTGGCCACGTCCAGACCCGAATCCTGCTCCGCCTGCCGCGCGGCAGCGACGACGAGATGCGCGCACCGATCCATCCGGCGCGCAGTCTTGCGGTCGACGTAGTCGCCAACCTCGAGTCCTTTGACCTCGCACGCGAAGCGCGTCGAATGACCGCTCGCGTCGAAACGGGTGACGTCGGCGGCGCCGCAGCTCCCCGCCAGCAACGCGTCCCACGACTCCTGCACGGTGTTGCCGATCGGGCTCACCAGCCCGAGACCGGTGACGACGACCCTGCGCGAATCGACGGACATCACGACACCCTAACGACGTCTGGCCGGGGCTCCGCCGCGTCAGCGGAGCCGCGGAACGACTTCGCGCACGAGCAGCTCGACTCCCGCGCGTTCGTCGATCCCGTGCGGTGTGCCGAACTCGACCCGTTTCGCTCCCGCGTCGAAGAGCGCCTCCGCCTGGGCCGCGATCTGCGCCGGAGTGCCGGAGAAGGCAAAGCGGTCGAGGAGATCGTCCGGGAGCAGAGCCGCCGCGCCGTCGACATCGTCGCTGACCGAGCAGCGCCTTGATGCGATCGACGAGGTCGGCCTCCACCTCGAAGGTGGGATCGAGCGAGCCGACCACCGCAACGTACGGCGCGACCTGCCGTCGCGCCCATGCCCGCGCCCGCGCACCATCCGTGTCGACGACGGTGACCGCCCCGGCGACGACGCCGGTGCGCGCCGCGGGCCCGAGCCGCTCGCGGGTCAACCGCACGAGCGCGGGATTGGCGCTGCCGCCGAGCTTCAACTCGTCCGCGTGCTCCGATGCGAACGCCGTCAGCTGCGGCGACCACGTGCCGACGAGCAGCGGAACCCGCGCGCGATGCGGCGGGTAGGCGAGCTGCGCGCCCGGAGCCAGCGAGAAGACCCGGCCCGAGAAGCCCGAGCGGTCGCCCGCAAGAAGGCGCTCCACGATCTCCCAGGCCTCCGCGATCGTCTGCCGGGGCCTCGGCTGCCCGACGCCGGCCTCGTCCAGCCAGGCGCCGGCGGCGAGCCCCAGGAACGCTCGACCGCCCGAGGCGAGGTCGAGCGCTGCGACCTGCCCGGCCAGCTCGACGGGGTGCACCGTGTAGGGGTTCAGGCACGACGGCCCGACGCGCACGCGTTCGGTGGCTGCGGCGATCTCGAGCAGCGCGGGCAGTGCCGGCTGATACCAGAGGTCGTTGAAGGCGGTGACGACGTCGAAGCCTCCGTCTTCGGCCAGGCGGGCCAGCGGTGCGTAGCTGCCCGGCCGCTTGTCGGTCTGCAATCCGAGGCCGAGCTCGGTCACGTGAGCTCGGCGGTCGCCATCGATCGACGGCCGATGCGCTCGATGCGCATCACCACACGTTCGTCCGGGTCCGGGCAGCAAACGAGCGTGTCCTGCTCGAGCCAGTCGCCGGCGGGCAGATCGCGCTGCTTCGCAGGCAGGAGCGGCAGCACCGCCTGGAGTGCGAAGACGCAGAAGTGACGGCCCTCGGGGATCCGCAGGCGGCTCGATTCGGTCAGCTCGAAGTAGTCGCCCACTGCGAGTCCGCAGACCGAGCGGCCCTCGATCCGCTCGACCGTCACCCGCAGGTCGTAGAGCTCGGTGACGTCGGCGCTCATGTCAGCGATGGAAGCTCGTCGCGAGTCGTGCTCGGCATCGTCGGTTCTCCTGTTCGTGGATCAGATCACCTGCGTCTCGACCTGGCGCTGCGCGGAGCCGGCGAAACGCGCCGGCGAGAACGACTCGAGCAGCGGCCCGCCGCTGCTCGGATCGAGGACGCCCTCGGCGACGAGTCGACCGACCGCGGGCGCGAGCATGAAGCCGTGGCCGCTGAAGCCCGCCGCGAGCCAGAGGCCGGGTGCTTCTGCGACCGGGCCGAGGATCGGATCGTGGTCCGGCGTGACGTCGTAGACGCCCGGCACGAGGTCCGAGAACGCAACGGCCTGAAGCCGAGGCAGCAACGACTCGACTCCCGCCCGGATCGTCGTTCGCCAGCGCTCCGCGTTGTCGGCCGCGCTTCCCTGGGCGCCAAGATCGCTCGCAAGGACTCGGCCGTCTGCGAGTTGCTTCGCGGCGAATCCCGAGCTCGGATGCGATCACGAGCGGCTCGAGGATCCGCGCCTGCACAGGTCGGGAGTAGAACAGGTACCGAGGTTCCGCGACGATCGGAACCCCAACGCCGACCGTCGCGAGCAGAGCGGCGGTCGCGTGGCCCGCTGCGACGACGACGCGCTCCGCACGGAGGTGGGAGCCTCCTCTCAGGCGGAGGCGCCAGCCTCTGCCGTCGACATCGAGTGCGTCGACCTGCCCGAGCAACGAGCTCGGCTCCGCCGGCGAGGGCAGCCTCGGCGAACGCTTCGACAGGTGCCTGCGCGCGATCGAAGTAGCCGTCCTCGGCACACCAGGCGGCCCCGCTGATCCGCTCTGCATCGAGCTCGGGCACGACCGCCGCCGTCTCGGCCGGGCTCAGCACCTCGGACGGGATGCCGTACCGCTGCTGCACGGCGACCGCAGCCGCCAACTCGGCGAGGCGTTCTTCGGAGTGCGCCACGAACGCGTAGCCGCAAGCGGTGAAGCGCGGCTGCACGCGCGTGCCGAGGCGCGCGGACATCTCCAGGTAGAAGTCATACGACTCCTGGGCGAGCTCGCAGTTCGCGGCGGTCGCAAACTGCCGCCTCACGCCGCCGGGCTGCACTCCAGAGGCGCCCGCCCCGATTCCCGCGCGGTCGACGACCCGGACGCCGAGCCCGCCTTCGAGCAGCTGCTGCGCAATCGCCAGGCCGATCACCCCGGCTCCGATGACGATGACGTCTGCAGAGCGCAAACCGGCCTCCATCGGGCGAAGCTAGCGCACGTCGACCGAGGGACGTCGAGGGGTGAACGTGGACCGGTTCACGCGGACAACACGATCACGTCATCCATCCGCTCGAGCCGCTCGAGCCGGTGGGTGATCAGCAGCACCGAGGCCGCACCCGCGGTGTCGAGGATGTCGTCGATCAGCGACGTCGCGTTGGCCGTGTCGAGATGCGCGGTCGGCTCGTCGAGTACCAGCACCGGAGCAGCGGCGAGGAGCGCACGCGCGACGACGAGCCGTCCCCGCTGACCGCCCGAGAGCGCCCGCCCCTGCTCGCCGACGAGGGTGTCGAGCCCGTCCGGGAGGCTCCTGACCCAGTCCAGGATGCGTGCCCGGCGTAACGCCTCTTCGATCTCGGCGTCGCTCGCGCCAGGTCGCGCGAGCCGAATGTTCTCGCGAATCGACGTCGAGAACAGATGTGACTCCTGTCCGGCGACCGCCACGACGCGACGGACATCCTCCTGGCGAAGCTCGCGGAGATCGTGTCCCCCGATCGTCACCCGACCGGCTTCGGGATCGAGAAAGCGCAGCAGGAGATTCGTGACCGTCGACTTCCCGACGCCGCTCGGCCCGATGAGGGCGATCCTCTGCCCCGGTTCGAGGCTGAGCGTCAGGCCGTCGAGAGCGAGCGGTTCGTCGGACGCGTAACGCGCCGACACATTCTCGAGGGCGACGGCGACGTCTCCCGGTGAGAGCTCGGCGGGCAGCTCGGGATCCTTGACCGCGGGCTCTCGGTCGGTGAGCTCGACGAGACGGCGACCTGCCGCGAGGCTCGCGACGAGCTCGCGCGCAGCCTGTGCGAGCGGCTGGACCGCCTCGAACGCCGCCAACGCGAGCAACGTGAGCGTGGCGATCAGCACGCGGTTCAGGCGACCGTCCGCGTGGGCGGCGACGGCAACCGCGAGCACACCGACAGCGGTCGCACCCGTGACGAGCAGTCGCAGACCGTCGGCGACCCCATCTGCGAAGGCGGCGCGCGCCGCGAGCCGGGTCAGCGCGCGGTCGGCCTCCCGCACCCGTGCCACCGCCTCGGTTCCGCGCCCGTACACAGCGAGCTCGTCGGCTCCCGAGAGCAGCTCGACGAGCTCGGCGGTCAGCTCGCCGCGGGACTCGGCTTCCTCCCGCGCCGCCCGGCGTCCGAGCGCCCCCGCGACAGCCGGGACGCCGACTCCGCCGCAGAGAAGCCCGACGGCCAGCACGACGGCGGCCCACGGCAGGAGCGCGGCCGTGACCGCGGTGGCGACCGCGCCCGCGACCACGGCGGCCAGTGCGGGCACGAGCCCCCGCAGATGGAGGTACTGCAGGGCGTCCACGTCGGCGACGACGCGAGAGAGAAGATCGCCGCGGCGGTACCCGCCCAGCTCCGCCGGCGCCAGCGGCTCGACCCGCTCGTAGACCCGGACGCGAGCCCGCCCCAGCGCCCGAAAGGCGAGATCGTGGGACGCGAGCCGTTCGAAGTACCGGGCGATCGGGCGCGCAAGTCCGAAGAAACGGACGCCCACGATCGCAACCGTCAGCGACAGCACGGACGGCTGCTCGGCGGCGCGCGAGATCAGATAGCCGGCGAACGACATCAGCCCCACGCCCGCGAGAATCGTGGCCGAAGCCAGCGCGGTCGCGAGGGCAAGACGTCCGCGAGGCGCGCGCGCGAGAGCGAAGACTGCGCGGATCACGCTGCGACCTCCGCGTCCTGCTCCACGCACTTGCCGTCGGCGAGCACGACCAACCGGTCCGCGAAGCGGGCCAGCTCGGGACGGTGCGTGATCAGCAGGACGGTGCGCTCGCCGCGCAGCCGCTCGAGTGCCAGCCCGACGACAGCCTCGCTTTCGGGATCGAGGTCTGCCGTGGGCTCGTCGAGGACGAGGAGCGGCACGTCGCGTGCGAACGCGCGGGCCAGAGCGATCCGCCGCACCTCACCCGCCGACAGCTGCCGGCCGCCGTCGCCGACCAGCGTGTCGTAGCCGTGCGGAAGCCTGGACACGAACTCGTCCGCGCCCGCGAGCCTCGCCGCTTCCCGCACGCGATCGTCCGAGGCGCGGGCGTCGCCCAGCCGGATGTTCTCCGCGACCGAGCCGCGAAAGAGCGTCGGCCGCTGCGGCGCCCATGCGACCTGACGGTGCCAGGCGTCCGGGTCGCACACAGCGAGATCGATGCCGCCGACCTCGACCCGGCCCGCGGTCGGTTGCGCGAGGCCGAGCAGCAGAGACGCAATCGTGCTCTTGCCGGCGCCGCTCTCGCCGACGAGCGCGAGCGTCTCGCCCGGCCTGAGCGACAGCTGGAGCTCGTCGAGCACGACGCTCGTCCGGGAGGGATAGGCGAACGACACGCCCTCGAGCTCGACGGCCGCCGTCCCGGGGCTCGGCGGAACGAGCACCCGTGCGCGGGCCGGCGCCTCGTCGTCGTCGATGAGCGCCAGTATCCGCTCCGCAACCGCGAGTCCGTCCGCGCTCGCGTGGAACTGCGCACCGAGCTGTCGCAGCGGGAGGTACAGCTCGGGTGCGAGCAGCAGCACCGTCAACCCGGCCTGCAACCCGAGCCTGCCGTCGTCGAGCCGCACGCCGACGGTGACCGCGACGAGCGCGACCCCGAGCGTCGCCGCAAGCTCCAGCACGGAGCCCGAGAGGAAGCCGACACGCAGCGTGCTCATCGTCGAGCGGCGATACCGCTCGCTGACGTCGGCGATCGTCGCGGTCTGCGCCTTGCTGCGGTTGAATGCGCGCAACGTCGGCAAGCCACGCACGACGTCGAGGTAGTGCGTCGACAGGAGGCGCAGCGCGTCCCAGCGCTCGCGGGTCCGCTCTTCCGTGTACCGGCCGATCAGCCACATGAACACCGGCACGAGCGGCAGCGTGACGAGCATGACGAGGGCCGAGGTGACGTCGACCACGGCCACCCAGATGAGCACGGCAAGTGGGACGAGGCACGCCAGCACAACCTGCGGCAGGTAGCGGCCGAAGTACGCGGCGAGCGGGTCGATGCCGGAGACACTCGCAACGGCGACCTCCCCGGCCTCGACGCCGTCGAGCCCGGCTGGATTCCGCCTGAGCCGCTGCTCCGCGAGTGCCAGCCGAAGGTCGGAAAGGACGGTCGCGGCGGCGCGTCGACCCGCGAACTCGAATGCCCACCCGAGCAGCGCGCGCGCTGCGAACACACAGATGAGCACGACGAGCTCGGGCTCGACGTCGCGGAGCGATGCTCCGTCGAACGCTCGGGCGACGATGCGCGCGAGCACCGACGCCTGAACGAGGACGAACAGGGTCGTTGCCGCGCCGATCAGGACGTCGGCACCGAGGAGCACGCGGACGGAACGGGCGCGGCGTACGAGGCGCGGGTCGAGCGCGCGCACGGGTCAGGCTGCCGGCTCGCCCTTCAACCGGTGCCGGAAGACGTGGTAGGTCCAGCTCTGGTAGAGGATGACGATCGGCAGCACGATCAGCGCGATGACGGTCAGGACCACCAGCGTGTAGTGGGCCGAAGAAGCGTTCTCGACCGTGAGGCTGTTGCGCGAAGTTCGGGTTCGAGACCATCACACGCGGGTAGAGGCTCGTGAAGAGCGTCGCGACCAGCAGGACTGTGCCGAGTCCCGTCATCACAAAGGCCAGACCCATGCGCCTTCGGATGACGAAGAAAACGGCGAGGAGGGCCGCGACGATTCCGAGGACGGCCGGAAGGACCGGAGGGAACACGTTCTTGTCGTTCCGGTCGACCGCGACGAACACCGTCCAGATCTCGAACGCGCCGGCCAGAGCCGCGGCCGGGAGCGCGAGCCGGCGCGCGGTCTGCAGCGCGCGCTCGCAGAGGTCACCAGTGGTCCGGAGCGTGAGGAAGACCGCACCGTGGAACGCGAAGAACAGCACGACTGCGAGTCCCGCGAACACCGTGTACGCACTGAACAGATCCCAGAACGTGCCGGTGAAGTCACCGTCACCGTTGAGCGGGACGCCGTAGACGAGGTTTGCGAGCCCGATGCCCCAGACGAGCGAGGCGCCGAAGCTGCCGATCGAGTTCGCGGCGAGCCAGACCGCGCGCCAGCGTGGACTGTCGCTCTTCCCGCGCCACTCGAACGAGAGCACGCGAATGATCAGGAAGAAGAGGATGAGGAGCAGCGCGAGGTAGAAGCCGGAGAACATCGACGCGTACCAGGCCGGGAACGCTGCGAAGGTCGCGCCGCCGACGATGACGAGCCAGACTTCGTTCCCGTCCCAGACAGGGCCGATCGATCTGAACAGCACTCCACGCTCGGATTCATCCTTGGGTAGGAACGGCAGCAGCATCCCGACGCCGAAATCGAAGCCCTCGAGCAGGAAGTAGCCGGACCAGAGAACCACGATCAGGCAGAACCAGAGGAGCTGGAGGTCCATCAGTAGCTCACGGCCGGAGCGGGGCAGCTCCTCTCGCGGCACCGGCAGGTCGGGCCGCGCGTAGCGACGCATCAGCACGAAGTCGACGACGCCGAGCGCGGCGTAGAGGGTGAGGAAGAATCCGAGGCTGATGCCAAGCCACGTCGTGCTGACGCTCGGCGAGTTCGCCTTGCTGGTCAGCAGCAGCCCTTGCACGATCCAGGGCTGGCGTCCCATCTCGGTGAGGATCCAGCCGGCTGAGGCGGCGATGTATGGGAGCGCGATCGCGGCGATCGCCGTCCGGTGGAACCAGCGAGCTTTCTCGAGCCTTTGCTTCCGGTAGAGCCACGCCCCAACGGCGGCGAGCATGAACATCAGCACGCCTGCGAAGGCCATCACCCGCATCGACCAGTAGATCACTCGGACGTTCGGGATGTAGTTGCCGCGTCCATACTTGCGCTGCTCCTGGGTCTGGAGGTCGCTGAGACCCTGCACCTGGCCGTTGAACGAGCCGGTGGCCATGTAGGAGAGGAGCCTCGGGATCGTGATCGAGAAGCTGGGCGTTTCGTCCTGCTCGGTGAACCCGCCGATCTGGAAGAGCGAGAACCCGCAGGGATCGCAGGTATTCCACTGTGCCTCGGAGGCGGCGATCTTCATGCTCTGGGCGCTCGTCACGGCCTCGCCGAAGCGGTTCCCGACCACCAGCTGCAGCAGGGTCACGGGCACGGCGACGATCAGCGCCAGCTTCGCCGCGTTACGGAACAGCTCGACCTCGTGGCTGCGCAGGAACTGCCAGCAGCAGACGCCCAGCATCACGATCGCCCCGAAGATCAGGCCGGCGAGGATCGTGTGCAGATACGCGCGGAGTGCGAACGAGTTCGACACGAGCGCCCAGACGCTCGTGAGCTGCGCCTCCCCGTTGACGATCTTGTAGCCGACCGGGTGCTGCATCCACGAGTTCGCCACGAGGATGAAGTAGGCCGACAGCCAGCTACCGAGCACCGCGATCCAGAGCGTTGCGAGATGGAGCCGCGGTGAGAGCCGGTCCCAGCCGAAGATCCAAAGACCGAGGAAGGTGGACTCGAGGGCGAACGCGGCTAAGCCTTCGACCGCGAGCGGCGCCCCGAAGACGTTGCCGACGAACCTCGAGTAGACGGACCAGTTCATGCCGAACTCGAACTCCTGCACGAGCCCGGTCGCGACCCCGATCGCGAAGTTGATCAGGAAGAGCGTTCCGAAGAAACGGGTCAGCCGCAGCCAGGCCTCATTCCCGGTGCGGTGCCAGAGCGTCTGCATGATCGCGACGAGCGGCCCGAGACCCAGCGTCAACGGAACGAACAGGAAGTGGTAGAGCGAGGTGGTGGCGAACTGGCCGCGTGCGAGATCGACCTTCGAGACCGCAATGATCAGGTGCACTCGATCCCCCACTCCGCCGTGAACGACGCTCCTGGCTCGAGTGCGATCACGGATTCGCCGCTGCGAAACGCGTTCGGCGGGCAGGTCATGGGCTCGACCGCGATGCTGCGCCGTGCGACGTCCGGTAGCGGATCGCCGCTGAAGACCATCACGTAGCGGTAGCCCTCGCCGAGCCAGAGGGCAAGGCCTCGGCCCGACGGATCCTCGAGCACGACCCGCGCTCGTCCGTCGTCGCCTCGAACGAGATTCGTGTAGCAGTGGTCGAGCCTGGTCGCGCCGACCGCTCGCGGACTGCGGAAGTCGAACTCCGTCCCTTCGACCTCCATCGACCCGTTGGGAAGGCTCCGCTCGTCGGACTGAAGAACCGTTCGGGCGGGCACACGCAGCGTCAGCGGATCGACCGTCGGAGCATCGAGCTTGAGATACGGGTGCGCACCGGCTCCGAAAGGGCAGCGGGCCGAACCGATGTTCGTCGCGGTCGCCCGCACCGACAGCCCCAGCTCCGAGAGCGCGTACTCGATGCCGAGCGCAAGCGTGAACGGGTAGCCGGGCTGCGGTCTGAGCACGTGCTCCATCACGACGCGCTCGTCCGAGCGCTCGCCGACGGACCAGCTCGACCAGCGGACGAGACCGTGGATCGCATTCCGTTGTTCGGGCTCGGTCAGCGGGAGCTGCTGCTCGCCGCCGTCGAACTCGTACCTCCCGTCCTCGAGCCGGTTCGGCCAAGGGATCAAGACCTGGCCGCGCCCAGACGTGCACATCTCGTCCGGCCCGTAGCCGTCGAGCACGTCGTGATCTCCGACGGAGAACCGTCGCAGCCCGCCCCCCACTCCTACGACCACCGCTTTCTGGTCGCCGCGGCCGATCTCGATCTGCTCGCCCGAAGGTGCGTTCACGCGCTCGCGCCCATCCGTTCGAGCAGGTGATCACCGACCCTGAGCGCATTCGCCATCGCGGTCAGCGCCGGATTCACCGCCCCGATGCTCGGGAAGAAGCTCGTGTCGACGACGTAGAGGTTGTCGACCTCGTGTGCACGACAGTTCTCATTCAGCACCGACGACTCCGGATCGACACCGAATCGGGCGGTGCCGGCCTGATGTGCGCAACCGGCGGCGGGAATGTCGGTCTTCATGTACGCGAAGCGGTGGATCAGATGGCCGGGGTTGAGGTCGAGCGGCCCCAGCACAGACCGAAGCTTCTCGTACAAACGCCTCTTCGCCTCGGCATTCGTCTCCGTGTAGCTCAACGTCACCTTGCCGTCCCGGTCGACGGACACACGGTTGTCGGCCCGCGGCAAGTCCTCGGTGGAGAGCCAGAAGTCGATCGCGTGCTTCGCGACGCGCTCCAGCGTCCACTCGGGCGCGAACTTCGTCTCGCCCGGCTTCTCACCTCTGAACATCTCGGCTTGCGACTTGCCGACCATCTGGATGTTCCCCATCGGGAATTCGAAGTCGTCGCTCCCGAAGTAGAAGTCGTTGAGCCCGAGCGTCTTCTGGTAGACGGTCGGGTTCTCTTCACGCGACAGTGCGAGCACTGCGACGCTGTCGTGGAACATGAAGTTCCGGCCGACCTGGTCGGAACCGTTCGCGAGCCCGCTCGGATGCTTGTCGTTCGCCGATGCCAAGAGCAGGTGGGCCGTGTTGGCGGCACCGCACGACACCACGACGATGTCGGCCTCGAACGTCTCGGTCGATCCGTCGCGTTCCGCGATCACCTTCGAGACGGTCGTGCCGGCTTCGTCGGTCTCGAGTTTCACGACCTTCGTGTTGGTGAGCAGCGTCACGTTCGGATGCTCGAGCGCGGGCCGAACGCCGATCACCTCCGCATCCGACTTTGCATGCACAACGCACGGAAAGCCGTCGCAGTTGGCACACCGCACGCAGGCGCTGTACGGCATGTTGTCCTCGGTCAGCATGATCCCGCACGGCGCGTGGAACGGATGATGGCCCGACTTCTCGAGCGCATCCGCGAGCTGCTGGATCCGCGGCTCGTGCGAAACCGGCGGATGCGGATACGGAGCACTGGCGGGCGGCTCGGTCGGATCCTCGCCGCGAGCGCCATGCACCTGGTAGAGCTGTTCCGCCTGCGTGTAGTACGGCTCGAGCTCGTCGTACGGGATCGGCCAGGCAGGCGACATCCCGTCGTGATGGCGCAGCTCGCCGAAGTCCTCCTTGCGGAGGCGGTAGAGCGCGGCGCCGTAGAGCTTCGTCGCGCCGCCGACGAAGTAGTGGACCTGTGGCTGGAACGGTGCGCCGCTGCCGTCGTACCACGTGTCCGGCGACACGTAGCGGTTGTCGACGAAGACGTCCTGCGCACGCCAGTTCTGCGGCTCCCGGGGCAGCCAGTCGCCGCGCTCGAGCAGCAGGATGCGCTTCCCCGAGGGAGCTAGGTGCCGGGCGAGCGTCCCGCCGCCGGCTCCGGTCCCGATGATGATCACGTCGTAGCGTTCCATCTCAGTACTGCTCCAGCATCTCGGGGACGATGATTCTTGCCGCGGCCTCCATCAGGGCAAGATGCGAGAACGCCTGCGGGAAGTTGCCGAGATGCCGGCCGGTGTCGGCGTCGAACTCCTCCGCGTAGAGACCGAGCGGCGAAGCGATCCGCAGCAGCTTCTCCATCAGGTCGCGCGCTCGCTGCAACTCGCCGACGATCGCAAGCGCCGACACGAGCCAGAACGAGCAGATCAGGAACGTCCCCTCCTTGCCGGAGAGGCCGTCGTCTGTCTCGTCCGTGCGGTAACGGAGGACGAACCCGTTCTCGGTCAGGTCGTCGGCGATCGCCGACACGGTGGCGTGCAGGCGCTCGTCGTCCTTCGGCAGGAACTCGAAGATGGCGGCCAGGAGCACGGATGCGTCGAGCGAGTCGGTCTCGTAGTGCTGCTTGAGCACGCCCTTGTCCGACACTCCGTGCTCGAGGATGTCGTCGCGAATCTCGTCGGCGACGGCCCCCCACTTCTTCTGGAGGTCCCGGTCTCCCCGGATCTCCGCGAGCTTCGCGGCTCGGTCGAGCGCGACCCAGCACATGAGCTTCGACGACACGTAGTGCTGCGGCTTGCCGCGAGCCTCCCAGATCCCCTGGTCGGGCTGCTGCCAGACCTGTGACGCGCACTCGGCCTGGCTCTCGACGATCGGCCAGAGCCGGCGCGGGAGACGTTCGGCTCGGCGCGTGTGCAGGAGGATCGAGTCGAGCACGGCTCCGAAGACGTCGTTCTGCCGCTGGTCGAAGGCGCCGTTCCCGATCCGCACAGGTCGTGCGCCGGCGTAGCCCGTCAGATCGTCACGGGTCGTCTCGGTGAGATCGCGGCGACCGTCGATGCCGTACATGATCTGCAGCGATCCGTCGTCGGTGGGCTCGATGTCGGCGACGAACTGCATGAACTCGTCGGCCTCCCAGTCGAGGTTGAGCCAGTGGAGCGCCTGCAGCGTGAACGTCGTGTCCCGCATCCAGGTGTAGCGGTAGTCCCAGTTGCGCTCACCTCCTGGCGTCTCCGGAAGTGAGGTCGTCAGGGCGGCGACGGTGGCACCGGTCGGCATGTACGTCAGTCCCTTGATCGCGAGCGCCGACCGCTGGATCGGGTCGCGCCAGCGGTGGTCGGGAATCCTTGCCCGGCCGAGCCACGAGCGCCAGAAGCGGGACGTGGCCGCATGACGCTCCGCGGCCTCGTCGAGGTCGGTCGGAACGGCGAGCTCCTCCGCCCAGGACAGGGCGCAGTACATCCGCTCGCCTTCCTCGAGCACGTGACGCGCTCGCACACGGTTGCCTTCGACGCCGAGCAGCAGGTCGGTGGCGAGTCGCACCGTCTGACCGGCGCCGGTCGCGTCCGCCGTGTGCAGGTCGTCGCCGACCAGAGCCCACTCAGCAGGCGTCCGCCCGTAGTCGAAGGCGGGCTCGCAGATCAACTCGA
This sequence comes from uncultured Thermoleophilia bacterium, assembly GCA_963708505.1. GTDB lineage: Bacteria > Actinomycetota > Thermoleophilia > Gaiellales > Gaiellaceae > PALSA-600. The sequence continues at coordinate 172,168 of CAVPST010000002.1, read as the reverse complement.
CCTCGACCCGGCCCTCGATGCACTCCACGGTCCGCACGAGCATGTGGTCTCCGTCGTCGTCCGCCGGCGGCCGGGTGTGCGGCGTGACTGCATCCCGACTGCGGGTCGGGCCCATCGTCAGCGCGTCGCGCACGACGATCCAGCCGGCCGGTGTCTTCCAGGTCGTCTCGAGCACGTTCGTGCCGGGGACGTACGTCCGCGCGGTCGGATGGTTGATGCCGTACGGGCCGAGCCGGAACGAGCCGGCCTGCCGGTCGAGCAGGCTGCCGAACATGCTCGGCGAGTCGAACGACGGCACGCAGAGCCAGTCGACGGCTCCGTCGGCCGCGATCAGCGCGCCCGTGTGACAGTTCGAGAGAAACGCATACTCCGCAATGGGCGGAAACGGCGAGGGTGCCGCTGCGCTCTGAGGCATCGCTTGGGTTTCCAGATCGGTCATGACTGAAGCCACGGCTCCTCCCATCGTCCGTGCCCTGCAACGAGTTTGTCCGCCTCGGCGGGCCCCCAGGAGCCACGCGCGTAGGTGTGCACCGGAGGCGGCGAATCCAGTAGCGGCTGCATCACACGCCAGGTCTCCTCGACCGCGTCCTGCCGCGTGAAGCGGGTGCTGTCGCCGACCAGTGCCGCGTGGAGCAGCACCTCGTAGGGCGTCGGACCTTCGCCGCCCTCCTGGGAGAACTCGACGTCGAGCGTGATCTCCGCCGCGCCCGTCTTGTCCGCCCTGTGTGCCTGGGCGACCAGCCTGATTCCCGTCGTCGGATCGAGCTTGACCACGACCGCGTTCGGCTCAGGATGGCGATCGAACATCGCGAAGCCGAGACGTGGCGCGTGTTTGAAGATCAACCGGAGCTCGGTCTGCGTTGCCGCCAGGCACTTCCCGGCGCGGATGTAGAACGGCACGCCGGCCCAGCGCCAGTTCTCGATGTCGAGCCGCAGCGCGACATACGTCTCGGTCGTCGACCCGGGCGCGACGCCGTCGACGTCGAGGTAGCCGTCGTACTGGCCGCGGACGTAATTGGCCGGACTCGCAGCCTCGACCGCGCGGAAGATCGAGACCTGCGAATCCTTGATCGTCTGCGGGTCTCCACGGGACGGCGGCTCCATCGCGGCCGCCGCAACGACCTGCATCAGGTGATTCACGACGACGTCGCGCAACGCGCCGACCGGGTCGTAGAAGTGACCCCGGTCTGAGACGTCGAAGTCCTCGGCCATCGTGATCTGGACGGAGGACAGGTAATTCCTGCTCCACAGCGGCTCCAGGATCGTGTTGGCGAAGCGGAGGTAGAGGATCTCTTCGAGCCCCATCTTCCCGAGGTAGTGGTCGATTCGGTACAGCTGGGACTCTTCGATGTACTGGTGCAGCTCGTCGGCGAGCGCACGGGCCGACGCCGAGTCGTGCCCGAAGGGCTTCTCGACGACGACCCTGCCCGTCTTCGTCAACCCCGCGTCGGTGAGGCCCTTCACGACCCGTCCGAAGAGGAACGGGGGAATCTCGAGGTAGAAGACGGGGTTCGTCTTTCCGCTGATCGCGGCCGCGACGCGGCCGTAGGTCGCGTCGTCGCCGAAATCACCAGAGACGTACGAGAAGCGCTTGGCAAGCCGGCCGAACACGTCTTCGTCGAGCGGCTCGCCCGTGCCGACGATGGATTCGCGCGCCCGGTCCACCAGCTGCTCGACCGACCAGTCGTCGACCGCGACGCCAACGATCGGGCAGTCCAGCAGGCCCCGCCGCTCGAGCCGGTACAACGACCTGAACGTCATCACCTTTGCGAGATCGCCGGTGATTCCGAAGATGACGAACACGTCTGCAGACTGCTCGGTCACTTCGCCCTCCTCTCCTCCTCATTGACGTCTGTGCGCACCGTGATCCGGCTCGGCCGCTCGTGGGTCAGCCCCGCCCAAGTCCAGTCGATCACGGCCTTCGCCCGATCCTCACCGGTCGAGAGCAGCGCGAGATGAACCGCTCCCCAGGCGAGCGACGCGGCCTTTCCCTTCATCGTGCGCCCACGGCGAAACTGCACCACTGCGGCGGCCCGGCCGATCGTCGCCATCGTGCCCTTGTCCTTGTAGACGAAGGGTTCCGTCTCCTTGCCCGCGAGCAGCCTTGCGATGTTCTCGCCCGCCCACTCACCGGCCTGCAAGGCGACCGAGCCGAGCTGCGGTAGCACCTCGCCGGTCTTCGTATCGACGATCCACGCGGCGTCGCCGACGGCGAACACCTCCGGCCGGCCGTCGAGGCTCAGGTCGGGCCCGACCGGGATACGCGCCCCACGCTCGAGGGTCACCGGCAACGTCCCGGCGATCGCGCTCGCCTGCAGGCCCGCCCCCCAGACGAGGGTGTGCGCCTCGAGCACCTTGCCGGACCGGAGCGTGACGCGAGTCGGCGTGATCGAGGTAACGCTCTCGCCGACGACGACCTCGACCCCACGCTTCTCGAGCGCCCGCTTGGTGTAGTCGCGGATGTCCTGCTTGAACATCGCAAAGACGGTTGGGCCGGCCTCGACGAGGATCAGGCGCGCCTTGCCCTGCGGAAGGTCGGGAAAGTCCTCGGCGAAGTTGCTGCGGTAGAGCTCGGCGAGCGCGCCGACGCTCTCGACCCCCGTCGGGCCTCCGCCCACGACGACGACGTTCAGCGCACCGTCGTCGACGACCGACGGATCGCGATCGGCTGCTTCCCATCGCTCGAGCACGTGGTCCTTGAGCCGTACCGCGTCGACCAGCGTGTACATCGGAAAGCTGTGCTCCGCGGCTCCCTCGGTGCCGAAGAAGTTGACGGTCGCCCCGAGGGCCATGACGAGGTAGTCGTACTCGAGCGGCGCCCGGTCCGAAAACTCCACGATGCGCTTGTCCACGTCGATCGAGGTCACGCTTCCCTGGTGGACCCGGGCGTTCGGCTGGTCCTGGAACAGGTCGCGCAGCGAGTGCCCGACGGCGGCATTCTCGAGCAGGTCGGTGGCGACCTGATAGAGGAGAGGCTGAAAGGTGTGGTAGTCGTTGCGATCGACGAGGATCACGTCGGCGTCTGCACCGGCGAGCTTCCGGGCGGCTCCGAGCCCCCCGAAACCCCCTCCGAGCACGACCACCCTCGGCCTTTTCCCGCCGCTCTCTGCGCCCTGACGTGACATCGCGAGGCGAGACTAAGCCAAGGTTTCGGCACGGTCATCATCCAAAACGGATGGTGGTGCGCACGCCTCGTCCACCCGGGGGCAAGCGCCGCGAGGGGGTTCGGCGACTAGGCGGGGGCCGGATCGGCGAGCGGCGGCCCGCCGGGCTCGATCGCAGCCTCGGCAACGTCCTCGGCGTGATAGGAGTCGAGCAGCTCCTCCTCGCGCTCCTTACCGGGGAAGCAGAAGTAGACGAGCACCGCTCCAGCGAGCACCGCCACGATGCCGGCGAGATACGCCCATTGGTCGCCCTTCAGGAACGCCGTCTTCGCCCCCGCGATGATGTTCGCCTGTACGGAGCTCGGGTAGCGCGAGGCGGTGTCTGCAGCGCTCGAGAACGACTTCGTCAGCTCGGCCTGGGTATTCGCCGAGATGTCCTTGCCGGAGGCAGAGATCAAGCTCCCGGCGGCCGTTGCGTAACCGGCCGTGAGGAGAGCCCCGAAGATCGACTGCATGACGGCACCGCCGAGGTCGCGCTGCAGGTCGGCAGTGCCCGACGCCATCCCGACTCGCTTCACCGGCACCGAGCCGGTGAGCGAGTGTGAGGCGGGCGTGCCCGCCAACCCGACGCCGATCCCGACCAGCGCGTAGGCGAGGCCGACCTCCCAGTAGGGAGTGCCGTCCTTCCAGAGCAGCAGCATCGCCAGGAAGCCCCCGAGCACGAACACGTACCCGAAGAGGAGGGTGAACCTGGCGCCTCGGGCCTCGACGATCTTCGCGGAGCGCGGCGCCACCAGCACCATGGCGAAGGCTGCCGGGAGAATCGCCAGGCCCGCCTGGAGCGTCGAGTAGTCGAGGACGTTCTGGAGGTACTGCTGGCCGATGAACATCGCGCCCATCAACGAGCCGAAGACGATGATCCCTGCACACGCTGCCACCCAGAACGTCGGCCGCACGGCCACCTTCGGGTCGTACAGCGGGTTGCTCGCCGCGCGTTGTCTGAGATAGAAGAGGACGAGGGCTGCCACCGCGATGATTGCGAGTGCGAGCGTCGTCGTGCCGGCGTTCGGAACCGGCGCGAAGTTGATCGCGAGGATCAGCGCCGAGACCAGCACGAGCGACAGGATCCCGCCGAGGTTGTCCACGGGCTCGACCCCCTCGTTCACGTGCGCCGGGACGTAGCGCCACGCCATGTAGACGGCGGCGAGCGCCAGTGGCAGCGTCAACAGGAACACGGAGCCCCACCAGAAATGCTCGAGCAGGATCCCCGAGCAGAGAGGCCCGAGAGCGGCGATCGCTCCGCCGATGCCCGACCAGAGGGCGATCGACTTCGTCCGTCCCGCCCCCGGCGCCCACAGCGCGGTGATCAGCGCCAGCGTCGTCGGGTACGCCATTCCCGCAGCGAGGCCGCCGCCGACGCGTGCGATGAACAGCACCGTGTCGGAAGGCGCGTAGGCCGCCAGCAGCGACATCGGCACCGCCAGGACGGTCCCCCAAACGAGCATGAGCTTTCGCCCGTAACGGTCGCCGAGCGCACCGAGCCAGAGGACCGAGCAGGCGAGGCCGAGCGAGTACCCGACCGCGATCAGGTCGAGCGTCGTCTGGCTCGAGTCGAAGTGCTTCCCGATCGACGGCAGCGCGACATTGGCGACGGACAGGTTCAGATTTGCGACGGCCGCGACGAGGATCAGCGCGACGAGAACGACGCCTGCCCGCTCGGGGGAACCGCCGTCGGCCGTGGCTGTCGAGGCTCCCGCCGACACGGGGTCAGCGCTGCTCAAAGCCAACCTCCGAGTGGCACGGTGGCCGCGCCAGTGGTTCGGAAAGGCTCAGCACTCCGAGAGAGCCAACCACACACCGATGGTCGAGTATTCACCCCGACCGGATGATGCAGCGCGACGCCTCGTGTTGTCGAATCGTGCCGCGTGGCAGCGCACGAGGAAATCCTCAGAAGGCTTTCCATCCGGGACGACGCGTACGTCCAATCGATCCTGGCAGCGCAGGACTGGGACCCGACAGAAGATTCGGGTCTCGACGGGAAGACGCACGCGCTCGTCCGTCTGGGCGCGTTGATCGCAATCGACGCAGCAACACCGTCGTACATGTCGTCGATCGAATCCGCGCGCAACCACGGGGCGACGGCCGACGAGATCGTCGGCTGCTTGCTCGCAGTGATGCCCGCCGTCGGGTCATCCCGCGTCGTCTCGGCGGCACCGAAACTGAGTCTCGCACTCGGCTACGACGTCGAGGAAGCGCTCAGCTGGTTTCCGGGCTGAGTCGAACTGGTGACGAAGCGGCGCTCTCGCCACTGGTGCTTCCGAACTAGATAGGTTTTCGCCAGACAATTGGCCAGTTGGCTCGCGCCGTTCGCCAGGGCGAACACCAGCCGAGCCGATGTCTCGGGTCCGCACCTTGGGGAAGGGAGCGCGTTCGAGCGAGAACCGGGGGAATTTCAAGGCTTCGACGACGGCTCGTTTCCGCTGCCGAGTCTGTCGAGATCGCGTCGGGTATGCCGCACTTTCCGACGAAGGGGTCAGTCAGCGTCCTGAGTACGGAGAGATGGGATCTGGGCATGGCAATTCACGAGACACGGCTACCACGAACGCGACGCCAGGGTTTGTAGTGGGCGTCGCGGCGCCCAGCCTGCACGCCCCACAGTCGAGCTTCGTCGTCATGGAGTCGAAGCTGGTCCCGCCTCCGTCGCGCGAGGGGACGATTCGCCGGACCGCGCTCGTGAATCGCCTGCGCGTGCGGCGTCCCGCCGGGGCGACGGTCCTCACCGCACCGCCCGGTTACGGCAAGACCACGCTCCTCGCCGAGTGGGCTCGAGCTGCAGACCGTCCGTTTGCCTGGGTCGCGCTCGACGAGTCCGACAACGACCCCGTCACCTTCCTCACCTACCTCGCGGTTGCGCTCGACCGGGTCGCTCCTCTCGATCCCTCGGTCTTCGAGGCCCTGGCGTCCCCCGGAGCGTCCGCCACCGAGGTGACCGCACGGCTGGGCCGGTCGCTGGCATCGTTCGACGAGTCGCTCGTGCTCGTGCTCGACGACGTCCACCTGCTCACGGACTTGGAGTGCATCGCGGCTGTGGCCGCGCTCGTCGAACACCTGCCCAACGAGTCGCAGATCGCGCTCTCGGGTCGTGCAGACGTCCCGGTGCCAGTCGCGCGGCTCCGGACCGAGGGCCGGTTGGTGGAGGTCGGTACCGACGAGATGCGGTTGAGCAAACGGGAGGCGAGCGCGCTCCTACGTGCGGCCGGCGTCGAGCTTTTGGACGAGGAGATCGCCGAATTGACGAATCGGACCGAGGGCTGGCCCGCGGGCCTGTACCTGGCGGCGCTGTCGCTCAGGACGACACACTCGCCGACATCCGCATTTCGCGGCGCCGACCGCTTCGTCAGCGACTACTTCCGTTCGGAGCTTCTCGCCAATCTGCCGCCGAGCCGGATCGAGTTCCTCACGCGTCTCTCGGTGCTCGATCGGATGTGCGGGGCGCTCTGCGACGCGGTCCTCGACGGCAGCGGCTCGGCAAGCGCACTCGAAGACCTCGAGCAGTCGAATCTGTTCGTCATTCCACTGGATCACGAGCGGCGGTGGTATCGCTTCCATCACCTCTTCCGGGACATGCTGAGAGACGAGTTGGAGCGTCGCGAGCTCGCTCTCATTCCCACGCTCAACGGTCGAGCCGCCGATTGGTGCGAGCGGCAGGGCGACATCGACGCCGCGATCGAGTACGCGCACGCAGCGGGCGATCAGGACCGGTTCGTCCGCCTGGTCGAAGCAGCAATGCTGCCGACGTACTGGCGCGGCCGCTATGCAACCGTCGAGCGCTGGCTGTCGCGTCTCGACGATTCGGCCCTGCTCGAACGCTATCCGGCCGTCGCCGTCTACGGCGCCGAGTTCTACGCGCTCCTCGGGCGTGCGGAGCATGCGGAGCGCTGGCGTGACGCGGCCGAGCGCAGCACGACCGACCGACCGATGCCCGACGGAAGCCCGGTCACCGCCTGGAAGGCGCTGGCGCGGGCGTTTGCCGGCCAGGGCGGCGCCGTGGGCATGCTCGACGACGCCGCGCTGGCGGCCGCGACCCTCGCACCCACCAGCCCGTTCCGCACGAACGCGCTGATCGTGCTCGGAACGGCTCTGATGCTTGCCGGCAACGACGCGCGGGCGGACTCGGTCCTTGCGGAGGCCACGGAGGCGGGCTTGAGCTCCGGCGCCATACCGGGCGTCTCGTTGTCCCTCGCACAGCGATCACTGCTCGCGATCGGGCGCGACGACTGGCCCGCCGCACATGCGCTCGTGGCCCAGGCGCGTGAGGTGATGCGGACCGGGCAGTTGGAGGACTACGTCACGAGCGCCTTCACCTACGCGGCTGCGGCCCGCGCCGCGCTGCGGCACAGCGACTGGGGTCGCGCGCACGAGGAGCTCGAGCGAGCCGAGCGGCTGACGAAGCGCCTCACCTACGTCCTCCCGCATCTTGCGGTGCAGGCTCGCCTCGAACTGGCTCGCGCGTACCTCGCGCTCGGAGAGTCGATCCGCGCGAGAGAGCTGATGACGGAGGTCGACGCGATCCTCGCGAGACGGCCCGATCTCGGCGTGCTCAACGAGCACGCCGAAGCGCTCGGGCACGAGCTGGATCGGAAACGCCATGCAAAAACAGGCTGGGAGTCGTCGCTCACCGCGTCCGAGCTGCGGCTCTTGCCGTTACTGACCACGCACCTCTCGTTCAGAGAGATCGCCGAGCGGCTTCATGTCTCGCGCAACACCGTCAAGACCCAGGCGATCTCGGCCTACCGCAAGCTCGGCGTCTCCTCACGAAGCGATGCGATCGAGCGCGCCGTCACGCTGGGGCTCGTCGACCCGTCGCGAGCGCTCGAACGAGACGCGTAGCCGCCCGCACCCGGCGTCCACCCGGGGTCTGCCGGCGGGCTACTCCGGGAACGCCTCGGGATGGAACGCATAGGCCCACATCGAAGTCGGCTCGATGCGCATGAAGACGACGCCCTCTCCCCACTCGAACGGGCTCGAGCCGTAGATGTCGCGCCAGATCGGTTCGAGCTCCTCGACGCCGTCGTCGTCACGCCCGATGATCGTTGCGTGCCCGTGCACGACGATGCCTACTGTGTCGCCGTCCACGTGCGCGGCGCTGCACGCCGGGTTGGCACGCAGATGACGTAGCCGGGCGGCCTCGCCGCCCGTCGAGACGGTGAAGCGACCTCTGATGAAGACGCCGTCGAGCGGCGCGACCCGCGGCTCTCCTCTCTCGTTCACGGTCGCGAACGCCACGTGCTTCGTCCCCTGCAGATAGCGGACGACCTGGCGCGCGTTGAGACGGCGGGCAGGCTTGACGATCCCTGCGAGGTGCGGATTGGCCCGTGCGAACGTCCGATCCATGAGGGCGTCCAGTTCGCCGACTTCCGCCTCCGACTCGAACACGTCGACTGCCTTCTACCAAACCGCCCGCCGCCGAACAGCCGGGCGCCGGCCGTTTCCGTGAGGAGACGGCCGGCGCCCGCAACAGGCGTGAAAGCCCTATGGATTGCAGCCGCTGGGCTGCCCTGCATCCGGGTTGAGGCAGAGCGGCCCGAGGCCGGTCTTCGCGTCGGGAACGCTGATCATGGCGAGCGGGCCTGCGTTGTGCTCGCCGTTGAACGGCGTGGGATGCGTCGGATCGAAGCCGCACTCCACGGCGTTCTGCGGGTTGTTGAACCAGAACCCGAGGTTGAAGGTGTTGATCGGGTTCGCCGGAACCTGGTCGGCGTTCACGCCGAAGATCTGGTCGGCCAGGATCGTGCGGATCTCGACGTCGCCGTTGCCGTTGTCGTCGGCCTGGATATCCGACTGGTACCAGGCGAGTCCGACGCTCTGCGCCGGGCTGATCACCTTCCCGCCCGAGTCGAGCGTGCTGCGCTGCAGCGTGAAGAGGTCGAAGCCGAGTCCCGGCTTGACGTTGCGAAGGTGCAGGGCGAGGCGGTCGTTCAGATCGCCTTTCCTGACTTCCACCGTGGCCGACGGCGGCCGCGACGGGTCGGTGGGGAACTTGGCCAGACATTTGACGAACTTCGGATTCACCGCCAGGTTGAACGTCTTGACGTCGGTGCTGCTCGACGCGACGGCGGTGACCGCCGCGATCGCCGTAAGGGCGACGGCACCAATGAGCAAGATCAGCTTTGACACGAGCTACTCCCTCCAGTTGTGAGGCGGGTTCTTTGCCTCCGTGTCCGGAGATGGTCGACCCGGCGGACGGCGGTTCGCACCGGGGTACACCCCCTGACTTTCCGCGAATGCCTCAGGTCGCGAGAGCTGTGCAGATCGCAGCGATGTGCCTGTGATCGGTGCCGCAGCAGCCGCCGACGACGTTCAGGTTCCGAAGTCGGGTCGTCAAGTCGACGTACTGCTCGGCGAGCTCGGCCGGGCTGCCTTCGTCGAGCTCGTCCGACCGGTCGAGCTCCTCGTGGCTCTTCGCCGAGGCGTTGGCGCGCACCCCGCGGATTCGCTCGACCCAGGCGCCGCCGTCGTCGAGCACGTCGGCGAAATGGGTTGGATGCGCGCAGTTGACCATGAAGTACGCCGCAGCCCCATCCGTCTGCGCGTCGACCTCGTCGATCGCCTCGCCGAGCGGCTGGCCGCTCGGGAGCCGGCCGTCCGTCTCGACCGTGAACGACACGACCACCGGTATCGCCGCCTGCTCTGCGGCGCGGACGATTCCGACCGCCTCGCTCGCATAGGTCAGGGTCAACCCGCTGACCAGATCGGCTGCCGTGCCGGCGAACGTTCCGATCTGGGGCCAGTGATACCGCTCCGCTTCGCCAGCGGACATCAGATCCTCTGCTCGATAGCCGTCGCCGCGAGGACCGACGCAGCCGCTGATCACGATCAGCGGCTGTTCGTCGCGAAGCCCTTCGAGCAGCGCCACAGCGCGCCGGTCGACGTCCAGCAGCGCCTCGGGCGAGTAACCGAGCCGAGCCCCCCACTCGGGGTTCGCTCGCCAGGTGGGCGTGTCGAGGACGATCCCGACGCCGCGCTCCCGCGCGATCTCGATGTACGGCACGTAGTAGTCGCGGAGCGCTTCGATCCCGCGCGCGTCGTCGAGCAGCACGAATGAGGCGAAGTGCGGCAGATCGATGCCCGCGTGATAGATCAGCGTCGTCTCCATGCCGCCGTCGGTGATGAACGTCCCGCCGGCGGCCTGAGGCAGGTGGTCGCGATAGCTCGCGGTCATGGTGCGGCCCGCCTCCGCACCCGGACGCCGATCTCTTCACCGGGGCGAACCGGGGTGTCCTCAGACTCGAATTCGACTGAGCCGTCGCTCCGGAGCTCCGCCCGTACGACGAGCGCCTCTGGTCCCTCTGCCTCCCCCACGTCGAAAGCGAACGGCAGCGGGACCTGGCGGTCGCCGAGGAGCTCGGTCAGCTCCGCGACGATCTGCTCCGGCTTCTCGGGGTCGGCCACGTCGACCAGCGCCACATGGAGCTCCGCCGTCGGCGGTAGCGCGATTCGCTCGAGGTAGAACACCGTCCCTGCGAGACGCCGGGGCATGACCGGACCCATTCTCGCAACCTGCGGCGTCAGGCGGGGACGACGACGTCAGCCTGGGTAGCAGGGGCGTCTGCCGCGACGTGCAGCCGCTGACCCGGGAGATAGCGCGTCTCGTAGCGCTCGCGCACCCCGGCCGGCCCTCCCATCCGTTCGAGATCGCGGGGGCGGGCCAGCGCGCGCTCCACGACTTGATCGAGCGGAAGCTCGAGCCAGACGCTCAGGTCGAACTCGGCGCAGCCGTTGGCGGCAAAGAGGAAGCAGCCCTCGGCGATCACCACGCCGTCTGCCGGAACCGTGACCGCGGCGGGCCGCCAACCGTCGTTCTCCCAGCGCCAGTTCGCGGGCTTCCCGGCTTGAGTTCATCGGGCTCCGGTCACCGCCTCGAGCTGGGAGAACATGCCCTGGACCACGTCGATCGCATCGCCCTCCGCGGTGATGTCGAGCGTGAACTCGCCCTCGCCCGGATTCAGCTCCCAGTCGGCAAACGCGCAGCACTCGCGCTCGACATCGACGAGCTGCCCGAGCGCCTCGCCGACGCCGGGCGCCTCGCCGAAAACCAACCGCAGCCCCGTCGGGAGCTCCGAGCGCTCGAACCGTGTCCGACCGGCGAGCTCGAACCAGCGGCTCCGCTGCGTGGAGAGATCCGACCCGCCCAGGGTGCAGGCGATTGCCTTGCTCATCACGTCCTCCTTCGTTCGGGTCGGACCATCGTGGATGTTAAAGTCGACTTGATGTCAAGCGCGGAGCTCACGATCGGCCGGCTTGCCGAGCTGAGCGGCCGGGCCGCCTCGTCGATCCGCTACTACGAGGCGATCGGGTTGCTCCCCGCTCCGCCACGGGTCGCCGGACGCCGCCGCTACCCCGAGTCCACAGTCCGGGCGCTCGCGGTGATCGACATCGCCCAACGCGCCGGTCTCACCCTCGCCGAGATCGGCGTCCTGCTCGGGAGCTCCACCGGATCCGTCGACGAGTTGCGCGCAATCGCGGAGCGAAGGCTCCCCGAGCTTGCCGCGTCGATCGAGCGCGCGACGCTCGTCCGCGAATGGCTTGAGTGCGCCGCCCGCTGCGAATGTCCCGACCTCGATGCGTGCGCGCTCTTCGACGATGCGGGCGGGCTGCCTCTGCCTCCTGTGCATCCGGCGGCGCGCCGAGCGTCTCAGGCGTCGTAGAGCACGAGCTGGGTACAGCGGAAGACCGCGACCGGACGATCCTCGCCCTCGACGCTCACCGTCGCGTCCCAGACCTGGGTCGAGCGCCCGAGGTGAACCGCCCTTGCCTCGCACCCCAATACGCCTTCCCGGGCCGCCCGCACGAAGTTCGTCTTCAGCTCGAGCGTCGTGAAGCCTCGAGCTCCGTCGGGCAGGTGCGCGACCGTGGCGTACCCGGCCGCCGTGTCGGCGAGCGTCACGACGGCACCGGCATGGAGAAACCCGTTCGGTGCGAAGAGCTCCGGCCGGACCGCGAGACGGGCGGTCACCGCACCCTGCTCGACCGATGTGATCTCGACGCCGACGTAGCCCGGAAAGTGCTCGCCTCCGAGCTGGTTGAACCACGCCGCATCGAGGTCGGGCCGGAGTTGCATCGGCGAACCAGACTAACGGCAGCACCAACCGTCGCCCGAAGCCGCTACCGTGAGCCCGCGTGAAGCGAGGCGGCGGCGTGAAGATGGGGTTCTGGGCGGCGCTGGCCGTGGGCTTTGTGTTGCTCGCGATCGCAGGCACCGCCGGGGCAGCCCAGGCGCACGAGTTGTCCGCGTCGCAGGTGCGGACGCTGCTGCTGCACCGCGCCGTCGGCATCGGCATCGCGCGGCCGGCGACGCGGGTCGGATTCGGTTCGCAGACCGCCGGCGACGCGCCGACACCGTGCGGCAAGCCGACCGGCGTGCTCTGCGCGACGGTCGTCGTCCCGCTCGACCGCACGGGCGTCTTCCCGGGGACGGTCGCGCTGCACGTCGAGGAACTGCCGGCGGCGGGCACGCCTCGCGGCGTGGTCTTCCTGATTGCCGGCGGGCCCGGCCAGGGCTCCGCTCACGTCTACGGGCTCGGTGACGCCAGCGCGGTGTCTCTGTACCGCTATCTCTTCCCCGGCTACACGCTCGTGGCGTACGACGACCGCGGCACCGGCGATTCCGGCCTTCTGGACTGCCCCGAGTTGCAGGCTGCGATCACGGCCGACACGGAGCGCGTCGCCGCGGCGACCTGCGCGAACGAGATCGGGCCGGCGCGCGACTTCTACAGCACCGGCGATCACGCCGAGGATCTCGAGGCGGTCCGTGTAGCCCTCGGCTTCGACAAGGTCGCCCTCTTCGGCGTTTCGTACGGGACGAAGCTCGCGCTCGCCTACGCGCTCGCCCATCCGGATCACGTCGAGCGCATGCTGCTCGACTCGGTGCTGCCTCCCGAGGCGCCCGACCCCTACTCGGCGAACGTCCTGCAGGCCCTGCCGGGAACCCTCGCCCGCTTCTGCTCGGACGGCGGGTGCAAGGCCGCGACCAGCAACTTCCCGGCAGACGTCGTCGCCCTGGCGAACAAGCTCGCCGCGAAGCCGCTCCACGGCAAGGCAACGGAGCCGAACGGGCGCGCTACTGCGGTGCAGGTGGACGGGGTCGACCTGCTCTCGCTCATCCTGTCGGCCGACCTGAACCCGGGCCTGGCGGCCGAGCTGCCGGCGGTCGTAAAGGCTGCACGGAACGGCAACATGCAGCCGCTCGTACGCGTCGCCGACCTGAACAACGGCGGCTCCTCGGAACCCTCGATCGAGCTGAGCTCGGCGCTCTACGCGGCCACCGTGTGCCATGACGGGCCTTTCCCGTGGTCGCCGGACACTCCCCCGGCCGATCGGCCCGCACTCGAGCAGGCCGCGATCGCGGCGCTGGCGCCAGGCACCCTCGGGCCGTTCGGGCCGTGGTCGGCCGCGTTCGGAAACGCCGACTTCTGCCTCGGCTGGCCGAGCCCGTCGGGCGGCGCGCCGCTGGGTGCCGGCCCGCTGCCCAACGTGCCTGTGCTCGCCGTCAGCGGCGGCTTCGACATGCGCACGCCGACCGCCGGCGCCACGTCGGTCGTCTCCCGGTTCCCGCAGGGCAAGCTCCTCGTCGTCCCGGGCATCGGCCACAGCACGGTGACCGCCGACTTCTCGGCCTGCGCCGCGCGCGCCGTCCACTCGTGGATGACGGGAGCCGTCGTGCCGGCTGCCTGCCCGCGTTCGAAGCCTCTCGTCGTCGATGTGCCCGGCCTCCCGTCGCCGGGGCAGGCGAAGCCGGCTCATCCGGCAACGCCCGCGAAGACGCTGACGACGGTCTCGAAGACCGTGCACGAGGCGGAAGCCGCGTGGCTGATGACGGTGGGTCTCTCGGGAACGTCCGAGCGGATTCCAGGTGTCTTCGGCGGCTACTTCTACGCCACATCGGGTCAGTCGTTCAAGCTCGTCCGGTACAGCGTCGCCCGGGGAGTCGCGGTCAGCGGCACGCTCAAGATCACGAAGTTCGGACCGCCGATCGGGTTCCAGGGCACGTTGACGATCGGTGGTGGCGCCGCGGCGGCCGGAGTTCTCGGACTGCAGGGCAACGCGCTGAGCGGAACGCTCGGCGGCCGGCTCGTCCACTAGCGGGGCCCGACGCGAACGCCAGGCCCCGCGTGGGCCGCTCCGTTACGTGATCTTGGCCGTGAAGTTCCGCGTCACCTTCACGCCCTGCACCGTCAGCGTGACCGTGCCGCGGATCGTCTTGCCCTTCGAGGTCGGCGGCAGATGCCAGAGGCAGACCGCGATGCCGTTCTTCAGTGACTTGCCGAGCTGCGTGATGTGCTTCAGTCCGACCGTCGCGTTGCAGGCGATGGTCCCCGCCTTGACGGGGCCGCTCGTGTCGCTCTCGTTTGCAGCCAGGCCGGCCGAGAAGTTCTTGCCCGACTTCGCCGGCTTGGGCGAGGTGGTGAAGGCCACCACGCTGACGGTCAGCTTCTGGATCACCTTGTAGTTGTAGAACCCGTGGCCCGGGTCCGGCGCGCTGTCCTGATGCGCGTTCGTGAAGTCGGCGTTCCCAGCCGCGTCGGTGACGATCCCGGAGATCGCGATCGCTGCGAAGTTGAAGCCCTTCGTCTTGCCGAGGTCGCCGGCGCTCGCCCGGATCGTGGCGCCGGTCGCGTCGTAGGCAAAGGTCAGCGAGGTCTGGGACGCCGCAGCGACGTAGTCGCTCCCGTTCCACTGGAAGAGACCGACGGCACCGGGGTCGAGCTCGATCGCGTAGTCCGCGCCGAGGCTCTGCGGATCGCCCGTCGTCGCCTTCTGGTCCGTATCGAGAAACAGCAGCACCGTCATGTCGGGCGTGATCGTCGGCCGGTTGCTGATGTTGACCTTGAACGTGATCAACCCGGCGTCATCGTTCGAGACGGTGATCCCCGTGATGTCGGGCGCGTTCGGGTCCTCGCCCGTCGAGTCCGTGTACGTCTGACTGTTGACCGAGGCATGCGAAGCCCGGCCGAACGCCGCGCTGGGCAAGACGGCGAGCAAAGCGGCCGAGACGGCCAGGAGCAGAACCTTCGATCTCACGACTTTGAACCCCCTATGGACGGCGTGGTGGTCGGCACTGTAGAGCAACCTCTTGCGCATTTCCCTCCCTGAGGGGGGTATGCATCCAGCCACATTCGACGCCGCGATTCGTTTACCGTTCAGAAACCCATCAGGATTGTTGTGGTTCGTTCTCGCGGGGCGCTTGCGTCCCGCAGCTTTTACTCCTTGACCCCCATGGACTTCGACTCTTTCGCAATCGGCTTCGACCACCGCGACCGCGCGCGACTGCACGCGTTGTGGGAGTCCGCGCTCGACGCGGAGCAGTGGTCGGACGGCCCGCTGACGCGGCAATTCGAGGACGCATGGGGCGCGTGGAACGGCCTGCCCGCTGTCGCCACGCACAGTTGGACCGGAGCCGCGCTCGCCGCGCTCGAGTACTTCGACGTCCGCGGGCGGACGGTGCTCTGCCCGTCGAACACGTTCATGGCGACGCCCCTGGCGGTGCTGGCGGCCGGCGGCCGCGTGGAGTTCGTCGACTGCAACCGGCACGACCTGTGCATGTCTTTCGACGACTTCGAGCGGAAGGTCCACGAGCACCGTCCGCATGCCGTCTTCCTCGTCCACATCGGCGGCCACCTCGCGTTCGACGTCGAGCAGATCGCCGCCTACTGCCGGTCCGAGGGAATCGTCCTGATCGAGGACTGCGCGCACGCGCACGGTGCGTCGTGGAACGGCCGGCGCGCCGGGACCTGGGGCGACGCGGGGATCTGGTCGTTCGCGGCGACCAAGACGATCTCGACCGGCGAGGGAGGCATGCTGGTCTCTCCACATGACGCGCTCGTCGAGTTCGCCCAGGGCTTCCGGAACTACGGGAAGCCCGACTACGCCCAGCCCGGGCTCAACTACCGGATGAACGAGTTCACCGCCGCGCTCGGAATCGTCGGGGTCGAGCGGATGGACGAGATCACGGAGTGGAAGAACGCGATCGCGCGTGAG
Organism: uncultured Thermoleophilia bacterium; assembly: GCA_963708505.1. Classification (GTDB taxonomy): domain Bacteria; phylum Actinomycetota; class Thermoleophilia; order Gaiellales; family Gaiellaceae; genus PALSA-600. The sequence goes on along the minus strand of CAVPST010000002.1, from coordinate 156,026 downwards.
TCGCTCGACCCGCACCACCCGAACCGGATCGAGTTGCCGGACGGGATGACCTCCGGCCTCTACAAGTACATCGTCTTCGACCCGATCGAGCGGTCGACGGGGAAGGTCTACGACGAGCCCTGCCACCGGCTCCTCGGGCACCACGTCGACCTCCCGGTCAGCGACTGGGTCGCCGAGAACCACTGGTGCGTCCCGCTGTACTACCGGCCCGTCGGCCGGCCTGCGATCGGCGTGCCCGCGTGAGAGTCCTGGTCACGGGCGGGTCGGGGTTCATCGGCTCGCATGTGCTCGACCGGCTGATCGCAGACGGTCACGAGCCGGTCAACTTCGACCTCACCGCGTCGGCGCACCACCCGCCGACCGAGGTCAAGGCGGTCATCGGCGACATCGCCGACCGAGACACCGCGTGGCGCGCAGCGCGCGGCTGCGAGGCGATCATCCACCTCGCCGCGGTCGCGGACGTCAACGACGTCGTCGCCGACCCGTTGCGGGCCGACCGGATCAACGTCCACGGCACGCAGATGATCCTCGAGGCGGCCCGCCACGCCGGCATCGACCGCGTCGTCTATGGCAGCACGGTCTGGGTCTACGGCAACGCGCCCGTCGACGGAGTCGTCGACGAGGAGAGCCCGCTCGCTCTTCCCGCGCATCTGTACACCGCGACGAAGCTCGCCGGGGAGCTCTACTGCCGCTCGTACACGCACCTCTACGAGATCGGTCACACGGTCCTCCGCTTCGGCATCCCCTACGGCCCGCGCGCGCGTCTGGCCGCAGTCGTGCCTGCATTCGTCGACAGGGCGAAGGAAGGCAAGGCGCTGTCGATCGCAGGCGACGGACAGCAGACGCGGCAGTTCGTCTACGTCGAAGACCTGGCTGCAGGCATCGTCGCCGGGCTGCAGCCGAGCGCGGCCAACCGTACGTTCAACCTCGTCGGCGACGAGCAGACGAGCGTCCGGCAGATCGCCGACACGGTTCGGGAGCTCGTCGCCGAGGTGCCGATCGTCCACGGCCCCGAGCGGCCGGTCGACGTGCACATCGCTCGCATCTCGGGCGAGCGCGCCGCCCGAGAACTGGCCTGGCGCACGCAGACGAGCTTCGCCGACGGCCTGGTCCGCTACCTCGACTGGCTGAGCGCGACGAGCGGCTCTCCCGTCTGGGAGACCGCGGCGAGCACAGCCGGAACTGCCGCGACGGTCCCGCGCCAGGAGCCCGCCGAGCTGTAGTGATCGGCGTCGTGCAGCAGCACGACGTCGCCGCCACCCAGGTTGCGCGTCGCACGCGCGGCGATCGATTCCGGCGTCGCCCGCCGCTCCCAGTCCCGGCCCCAGCGCGACCACAGGAACGGCGTCCAGCCAAGCTCCCGGACCAGCCGCAGCGCGGGGAAGCTGAACACGCCGTACGGCGGGCGATAGAGCGTTGCGGCAACACCGGTGGCTCTCCCGATCACGTCGGCGGCCCGAGCGAAGTCGTCGCGCAGCGCTCCAGGCGTACGGCGCAGAAGCAGCGTATGCCGGTAGCCGTGGATCCCGATCGCGTGACCGGCGGCAGCGATCTCCTGCGCCAGCGCCGGCATCCTCTCGACCTGCTCGCCCACGAGGAAGAAGGTGGCGACCGCGCCGGCGTCTCGCAGCAGCTCGAGCACCGCGGCGGACCCGTCGCGATGGGGGCCGTCGTCGAATGTGAGCGCGATCCCGCGCCCGTCCGGCAGGGTCGTCGGAACGCCGATCAGCCTGCGAGATGCGGGGCACGACCGGCGCCGCCGCCGGCGCACACCAGGCCGCGAGCGCGGCGAGTGCGAGCCGGTCAGCGCGCATCGCCGGCGGCGAGCACGAACGATGCGGCCGAGCGCAGGTCGTCGAAGCCGGAGGTCTTCGTGCGGCCGCCTGCGATGGCGCGCTCGATCGCGGTTCGCAGCTCCGCCCTCGTCTGCGCGACCTCGGCAAGCCCGAAGCGGAGGAACGCTTCGTTGTGCTTCCGGATGTGGCCGCGTCCCCAGCCGTACGACACGACCGGACACCCGCGGAGCAGCGCCTCGAAGACCGTGAGGCCGCCGGTCGAATGCACGAGGACGTCGGCGGCGGCGAGCCAGTCCGACATCGCCTCGGTGAACCCTTCGATCTGGATGCGCGGCTCGCCGTCGAACCGGGCCGCGAGCAGCGCCGCGCAGCTCGTCGTTCCGTCCGGTCAGGCAGACCACGGTCGTCCCGGGAACGGCCAGCGCCACCTCCATCGCGCCCTTCGACGTCGCCGACGCCCCAGCCTCCGCCGGAGACGACGACGAGCGTCGCGCCCGGCGGCACGGCGAGCGCCGACCCGCGCCTCGGCGCGCGACCGCGGCGTGTAGAACGCCGGGTCGGTGAAGCCGGTCACGGTGTGCACCGCAGCATCCGGGCCGATGATCCGGCGCACCTCGGCGATCGCCTCGGGCTGGGTGACGAGGTGGACGTCCGCGCCGCGGCTCGCCCAGTAGTCGAGCGCGGCGACGTCGGTGATCCCGGCGACGACCGGGACCGTGAGCCGTCCCGTTCTCCTGAGCCGCGCGAGCACCTCGGTCGCCGGCGGGAAGACCGAGACGACGACGTCGGGCCGCTCCCGCTCGATGAGTGAGAGCAGGCCGGGAGCGCCGAATCGCGTCAGCAGCCACTGGACGAACGCCCGGGTCGGCGCCGGGGCCCGTGAAGGCCCAGAAGCCGAGGTCCCAGAGCCACCGAAGCCGATAGAAGATGACGCGCGGCGCCCCCTCGCCGATCGCCGACACGACACGGCCCATGGGCGCGAGCGAGTCCTCGACGACGACGGTCGCGTCCGGTCGCTCGGACCGCAGCTGCTCGGCGAGCCACCGCGCGGGGCGGTCATGCCCCTCGCCCACGCTGGCGGTGAGGATGAGGATCCGGACCGGCACGGGCGGCACGCTACCCAACGCTGTTTGCGAAGCTCACGCGCAAGGTGCTGCTCCTCGGACTCGTCATCGCCGTCGCAGTGGTCGACGCGCTCAATCCTTCGACGGTGCTCCCGGCGCTGCTCTACGCGCTGGGCCGTCACGCGCGGCGAGATGTGGCCGCGTTCACCGCCGGCGTCTTCGTCGTCTCGACCCTCGGCGGGACTCGTGCTCGTCTTCGGACCCGGCCGCGCGCTCCTGCACGTCGTCTCGCATCCGAGTCACCGGACGGTGCGGTTGATCGAGGCCGCCGTCGGCGTGCTCCTCATCGTCGTCGCCGCGATCCTCTGGCGGACGCGAGCCCGTGTCGCCGCGGAGCCTCGCCCAGGACCGGCGCAAGGCCGGCAATTCGGCGTTCCTGATCGGCGCGGGAATCATGGCGGCGGAGCTGCCGACCGCGCTCCCCTACTTCGGGGCCTTGATCGCGGTCACGGAAGGCGCCCACAGCGCTCTGGCCTCGCTTGGCCTACGTGCTCCTCTACAACGTCGTGTTCGTCGCTCCGCTCCTCGCCCTGCTCGCCGTGATCGTCATCTCGGGCGAGCGGGGCGCGAAGCTGGCCGCCCGCGTTGCGCGAGCCGCTGATCCGCTACGCACCGACGCTCTTCCCGCTGCTGCTCGGAACGCTGGGCGTCGTCCTGCTCGTCGTCAGTCTCGTGTCCTAGACCCGCTTGCCGCGTGCAGCGACCGGCCAGACGACCTCGACCTCGTCGCCTCGGAGCCCGTAGAGCTCGTCGGCGAGATTCACGGCCGTGCAGACGTGCGCCGGGACGAACCGGATCTTCTCGCCGAGCACGACGGTCTCGCCCGGACCGGCCATCACCAGGCCGTGCTCCTCGTTGAGACGGTCGAGCGTGAGATCGCGGTCGAGCGCCCTCGCGTAGCCGCGGGCGGCACGATGGTCGCCGCCGAACGTCTTGAGCCCGCCGTCGACGGTTGCTCCGCCCGGCCGGCGGGTGCTGACGACCGTGCAGAGCGCCGTCAGCGCGAGGTCGTCCCAGGTTGCAGCGCCGGACTCGACGTGCGTCAGGTCGGAGAAGACATACGCGCCCGCGCGGAGCTCCGTCACGCCAGGCGCGACCGCGACGGCGCGCCCCGAGACCGAGCCTCCGGCGGCGACCTCCCGAATCTCGAACCCTTGCCGGCGAAGCTCCTCGGCCACCGCGACGACGCGCTCCGACTCCTCACGGCCCGAGGCCTCCGGGTCGCGATCCCCGACGGCCGAGTACGTCGTCACGCCGGCAAGCTCGACGGCGCTCGTCCGCTCGGCGACGGCGGCCAGTGAGGCAAGCTCCTCCACGCGGTCGTGAGCCACGCCTCCGCGATGCATCCCGACGTCGACGTCGAGGTACACCTCGACCGTCGCGCCCACCGCCTCGGCCGCCGCGCCCACGCCTCGAATCGCCTCCTCGCTGTCGACGTTGACGCCGACCCGCGCCCGCTGCGCGAGCGCCGCCAGGCGACGCCACTTGGCCGCTCCGAAGACCGGGTAGGCGACGACGACGTCCGCGCAGCCGGCATCGACGAAGACCTCGGCCTCGGAGACCTTCGCGCAGACGATCCCCCGCGCCCCGGCGGCGAGTTGTCGCTGCGCGATCGCGGGCACCTTGTGCGTCTTCACGTGCACGCGGAGCGGAACAGCCGCGTCGTCGGCAAGCTGCTGCCAGCGACCGATGTTGCGGTCCAGACGGTCGAGGTCGACGAGCAGAGCCGGCGTCTCGATCTCCATCAGCCAGACTGTACGGCGTGGACGAGCTGACCCTGCTCGACTGGAAGCGGCAGATCTTCCAGCTCTACGCCGACATCCGCGCCGACGCCGATCCGCGAGCCGGCTGGGAGCGCTGGCGGGAGGCCCGGGACGGACTGTTCCGCACCCACGCGCAGTCGCCGCTCCCGGTCGCGCAGCGAGCCGCGTTCTCCGGGCTGCCGCTCTACGACTACGACCCGGCGTTCCGCGTCCTCGCGACCGTCGAGCCGGCGGAGCGCGAGCATCGCGAGATCGCGACGTCGGGTGAGGAGCCGTACTCGTTCACCCGGTTCGCACGAGCCCGGTTCGAGCTCGAGGGCGAACAGACCCTCGACCTCTACTGGCTCGACGGGTACGGCGGCGGCGTCTTCCTCTCGTTCGCCGACGCGACGAGCGGCCGGGAGACGTACGGCGCCTGCCGGTACCTCCTGGACACGGTCAAGGGGGCAGACCTGGGCGAGGAAGGCGGCCGCCTCGTGCTCGACTTCAACTTCGCCTACAACCCGTCGTGCGCGTACGACCCCCGCTGGGTGTGCCCGCTGGCGCCGCCTGGAAACCGCCTCGCCGTGCCGATCCGGGCCGGCGAGCGGGCGCATTGAGCCTTCTGCGAGAATCGTCTCGTGACCGCCCTCTATCGCAAGTACCGCCCGCAGACATTTGCCGAGGTCGTCGGCCAGGAAGCGGTCGTGCGCACGCTCACGAACGCGATCGAGCAGGACAAGGTCCGCCAGGCGTACCTCTTCGCGGGGCCGCGCGGCACGGGCAAGACTTCCCTGGCCCGGATCCTCGCCAAGTCGGTGAACTGCGAGCACGGCCCGACGCCCGCGCCCGACAACACCTGCCATGCGTGCGTCGCGATCTCGAACGGCACGTCGCTCGACGTGATCGAGATGGACGCCGCGTCGCAGCGCGGCATCGACGACATCCGCGAGATCCGCGAGCGGGTCGTGCTGCAGCCGGTCGAGGGCCGCTCGAAGGTCTACATCCTCGACGAGGCGCACCAGCTGACGGACGCCGCCTGGAACGCGCTGCTGAAGCTGATCGAGGAGCCGCCGCCGCACCTGCTCTTCATCTTCTGCACGACGGAGCTGCAGAAGGTGCTGCCGACGGTGCGCTCGCGCTGCCAGACCTTCGTCTTCCAGCGCCCGCGGCTGCCCGAGCTCGTGCGCAAGCTGCGCCTGATCGCCGACGGGGAGAGCATCGACGTGCCTGAAGGCGCGCTCGCGCTGATCGCCCGGGGCGGGCGAGGCGCCTACCGCGACGCCGAGTCGACGCTCGACCAGCTCGCCTCGGCCACGGGCGGCACGATCACGATGCAGGACGTGCTGCAGCTGCTCGGCGCGGTCGAGGACGAGGCGCTCTTCCGGCTCTGCGATCTCGTCGTCGACGGCGACACGGCGGGATCGCTCGTCTTCCTCGAAGAGCTGTCGACACGCGGCCAGGACCTGGGCCGGCTCGTCACGGACCTGCTCGAGCACCTCCGCCAGCTGCTCCTCGTCCAGCACATGAACGAGGTTCCCGACTCGCTGCCCGTCACCGACGAGGGTCGCGAGCGTCTGCGCGAGCAGGCGAACCAGATGCCGCAGGCGACCGTCATCAGGCTGATCGACCTCCTGGCCGTTGCCGTCGACGACATGCGCCAGGGCGGAGATCCGCGGCTGCCGCTCGAGCTCGCGCTCGTCAAGGTGACCCGGCCCGCGGTCGATCTCTCACGCGAGTCGCTGGCTTTTCGCCTGGAGCGCCTCGAGCAGGGGGCACCGTCGCCGACGGTCGAGACCACGGCGGCTCCCGAGCGGCCCGCCTGCCGAACCAGCCCCGAGCGCTCCCGACGCACCGGCCGAGGTCGGCCTCGGGCAGCTGCAGGAGGCGTGGCGCCGTTCGATCCTCCCCGCGGTCGAGCAACGCTCGATCCCGATCGGGAAGACGCTCGGCGAAGCCCATCCCGCGGCGCTCGACGGCAACACGCTGACGCTCGAGTTCCCCCAGTCCGCGTCGTTCCACCTCAAGCTCGCCGAGGATCCGAAGAACGCGGCACTGCTTCGTGATGCGCTCTACGAGGTGACCGGCCGGAAGCTCGCGGTCACGTTCGAGCTCGGCGACTCGTCGCACCACGAAGCCGACGACGACGAGCCGGCGAGCGAGGAAGACGTGCTGGAACTGGTGAAGAGCACCTTCGACGCAAGGGAGTTGGAGGAATGAGCTTCGACATGAACGCGCTGCTCAAGCAGGCTCAGGAGATGCAGGCGCAGATGCAGCAACTGCAGGAGGAGGCGGCCAAGGAGACTGCCGAGGCTTCGGCGGGCGGCGGCATGGTGACCGTGGTCGCGAGCGCGTCCGGCGAGATCAAGGAGCTTCGCATCGATCCGAAGGCGATCGATCCGGACGATCCGGAGATGCTGGCCGACCTGGTCGTCGCCGCGGCCAACGAAGCGCTCCGTGCAGCCCACGCGAAGGTCGAGGCGAAGATGAAGGGCATGCTCCCGCCCGACCTCGGCGGGCTGCTGCCCGGGCTCTAGGACTCTCGGCGGCTAGGGCTAGTAGCCCCCGCCGCCCTTGCCGCAGGCAACGAGCAGCAGCGGCAGGAGGGCGAGCAGGCCGAGCATCAGTGTCAGTTTCAGCGGTTTCATACCTGGACTACGCGCCGGAAGGGCTCGTCGGTTTGTCGCCATGTCCCTTCCAGCCGACGCCCGCGGGCACAATGGGCGCCGGTGTTCAGCCCCTCGGTCGAGAACCTCGTCGCGCAGCTCACCCGCCTCCCCGGCGTCGGCGCCCGGACGGCTCAGCGCCTTGCGTTCCACATCCTGCAGCGCCCGAAGGAGGAGGCGCTCGCCCTCGCCTCGGCCCTCGAGGAGGTCAAGGAGCGCGTCCGCTTCTGCCGCGAGTGCGGGAACCTGACCGAGGAGGAGACGTGCGCGATCTGTCTCGACGCACGCCGCGATCACACGCTGATCTGCGTCGTCGAGCAGCCGGTCGACGTCGTCTCGCTCGAACGCACAGCCGAGTTCCGCGGCCTGTACCACGTGCTCGGCGGCGCACTCTCGCCGCTCGACGGCGTCGACCCGAGCGACCTGCGCATCGACGAGCTGCTGCGGCGGGTCGATTCGAACGGCGTGCGCGAGGTCGTGCTCGCCACGAACCCGAACATGACCGGCGAGGCGACCGCGGCGTTCCTGGCCGACCGGCTACGAGGGCGCGTCCGGGTGACGCGGCTGGCCAGCGGGCTTCCCGTCGGCGGCGATCTTGAGTACGCCGACGAGGTCACTCTCGGCCGGGCGCTCGTCGGCCGCCGCGAGATGTGACGCCTCGTCGACGACGCGCGACAAGAACCGCTCCGTGCGGTAGGCAATCCAGAAGCAGAGTGCGGCGACCGGCAGCTCCGCGAAGAAGGCGAGCATGATCGAGACGCGAAGTTCGTCGGCGTGGCTCTCGAGGATGATGTCGAACCACGCATCCGTGACGAGCAGCGTCCCCGTCGCTGCCGCCAGCGCGCCGACCCACGGCGAGCGCTTCCACGCGGCGAGCGCCGTCAGCAGGAACAGCACCGCCAGGCCCGTGTCGAAGCCCGACCAGGCGAGATCCCAGCGCGTCGTCCGTGGTCCGGGCTCAGGGAGGAAGCCAGCCAGATCGTCCACGGCAGCAGAGCGATCCCGACGCCGGCGAAGACCGCCGTGACCCATTCGCGGAGTGTCCTGGGACGCCATTTCACGGTGCCTACACTGTCTCAGAGATGACCATGCTCGAGTTTCAGCCTGTTCCTGCCGTTGTAGAAGCCGTGCGGACGCCCGGCCTCCTGGTGATGAAGTTCGGGGGCACCTCGGTCGGCGACACCGACAAGCTGAAGCGCGTCGCGGAGCGGCTCGTCGCCGCCCACGAGGCGGGCGCGAAAGTCGTCGGCGTCCTGTCGGCGATGGGCCAGACGACGGACGAGCTGATCCGGCTCGCGCACGAGGTCTCCCCCACGCCGCATCCACGCGAGTACGACATGCTCGTCTCGACCGGCGAGAGGATCTCGAACGCGCTCTGCGCGATGGCGATTCACGATCTCGGCCACGAGGCCGTCTCGTTCACGGGCTCGCAGGCCGGGATCGTCACCGACGGGACCCACACGAAGGCGAAGATCGTCGAGGTGCGGGCCCGCCGGATCCGCGAGGCACTCGCCGAGGACCGGATCGTGCTCGTCGCCGGGCTTCCAGGGCGTCTCGACGTCGACGCAGGACGTCACGACCCTCGGCCGCGGCGGTTCCGACACGACGGCCGTCGCGCTCGCCGCCGCGCTCGGCGCCGACGCCTGCGAGATCTTCACCGACGTGCCCGGCGTCTTCACGGCCGACCCACGCATCGTTCCCGACGCGCTCAGGCTCGGGAAGGTGACCTACGAGGAGATGCTCGAGATGTCGGCGTCGGGCGCCAAGGTGATGGCGCTGCGCTCGATCGAGGTCGCCCGTAGCTACGGTGTGAAGCTCCGCGTGCGGTCGACGTTCGTCGACGGCGAGGGCACCTGGATCGGCGAGGAGGACACGGCGTTGCTCGAGAAGGCGATCATCTCTGCGGTCACTCACGACACCTCCGAGGCGAAGATCGTCATCGTCGACGTCCCCGACCGTCCCGGTGTCGCGGCGCGGGTGTTTCGCGCGCTCGCGGACGCGGGTGTGAACATCGACATGATCGTGCAGAACGTCTCGGAGGACGGCACGACCAGCATCACGTTCACGATGCCGAAGACGGATGTCGAGACGGCCGACCCCATCCTTGACGCGCTGGCGCTCGAGATCGGCGCCCGCGGCGTCGAGCGCGACCCGAACATCGCCAAGATCTCGCTCATCGGCGCCGGGATGAAGAGCCACCCGGGTGTCGCGGCCGACATGTTCGACGCGCTGGCCGAGGCGGGCATCAACATCGAGATCATCTCGACGTCGTCGATCCGGGTCTCCTGCGTGGTCAGGGCGGCCGAGGTCGAGCGGGCGGTGCGCGCCGTGCATGACCGGTTCCGGACCTACGCAGAGGAGCGGCTCGATGCGTGACCGGCGGATCGGCGTCGTCGGCGCGACAGGTGCCGTCGGGTCGGTGACCCTCGGCTCCTCGAGGAGCGCGGCTACGACGACGTGCGTGTCTTCGCCTCGGCGCGCTCGGCCGGCACCAAGCTCGGCCGGCACACCGTCGAGGAGGCGACGCCCGAGGCGCTCGCCCGCGGCGACGTCGACCTGTTTCTGTTCTCGGTCGGAGGCGGCGCCTCACGCGAGCTCGTTCCTCACGCCGTGCGCGGCGGAGCGGTCGCGATCGACAAGTCGGCGACCTACAGGCTCCAGCCCGGCATTCCGCTCGTCGTCCCCGAGGTGAACGCCGAGCGCGCGCTGCAGCACGAGGGGATCATCGCGAATCCCAACTGCTGCACGATCCCGCTGACCTGCGTCCTCAAGCCGCTGCACGAGGAGGCGGGGCTGGCGCGTTTGCGCGTCGCGACGTATCAGTCCGTCTCGGGTGCGGGCGCCAAGGCGATGGATCGCCTGGCGAACGAGCCTCAGGCCGAGCACGACCTGCGCATGGACTGGGACTACGACGGCGAGGAGTTCGACGAGGAATCGAAGATCCGCGACGAGTCGCGCAAGGTTCTCGAGCTGCCGGACCTGCCGATCCAGGCGACGTGCGTCCGGGCGCCGGTGATGGTCGGACATGCCGAGGCGATCTGGGTCGAGTTCGAGAACGACCTCGCTCCCGAGCGCGCGCGCGAGCTGCTCGGCGCGGCGGCGTCGGTGCGTGTCGAGGAGTTCCCGTCACCGGGCAAGGCCGCCGGCGGCGACGAGGTGCTCGTCGGGCGCATCCGCCGCGACCCGACGGTCGAGCACGGCCTCGCGCTCTTCCTGGCGTGCGACAACCTCCGCAAGGGCGCGGCACTGAACGCGATCCAGATCGCCGAGCTCGTGCTCGAGCGCGAGCGCGCGGCCGCGTAGCCGCCCAACCCCGCGTCTGACTCCTGTCAGACACGAGTCTGACCAGACCGGCGCGCCGTGCCCCGCGAAACGCAGGGCGGTCGGGGCGAGTTTTGCGTGTTGCAAATTGGATGAGCGCGCCGCGCAAACCCGCTCCACGCCAGCGATCGCCGGAACGGGTCACACTCTCGCAACGATCTGGTCTCACTTCGGTGTGTCAGACGTGAGTCTGACTCGAGTCAGACGCGGGCGGTTCGCTCAGGGCCGCGGCGCGGGGACCGGTTCCGGCACGCCGAACGCGTCCTTGACGACGCGCAGCACCTTGTCGCGCGTTCCTTCCGCGACCGGCTGCAGGCCCCCCAGCTCGAGGCGCGACAGGCCGACCCGACCGGACGCCCGCAGCACCTGAAAGCCGAAGTCGGCGAGGAAGTCCTGCGGGAACACGGTCTTGTGCACGCTGAAGCGCTCGTAGCTCGACTCGCCTTCGGGGTACCGGTACGAGAAGGCCTCGAGGCCCCGCGCTCCGCGGTCGCGCGCCTCGCCGATCGCCGCCAGGAAGAGCGACTGCAGGACCCACGGGCTCGACCGATCGACGATGTACGCGCACGTGACCAGGATGGCGTCGTCGGACGGCGGGCCGCCGGGAAGCTCGTGCGAGCGCGGGAACGCCGCACCCGGCCCGTACTGCATCGAACCGAGCACGCGGCCGCGGCCGTCGTAGTACACCGTCCCGAACGCGCCGAAGTCCAACTCGACCTTCTCCATCCACCGGTCCTTGTCGATCGTGCGCCGGCCGCGCGACTGCCACCAGATGCAGTGGTGGCAGACCGACGGCGCCGTCTCGAGCGTCAGCTTCGTCAGTCCGGCAAGGCGTGAAGGCACCGCTACCGCCGCTGACGTCGTCCACGACGACGTGCACCGAGCTCGGCCGCGCGTCGGCCATCTGCGCCAGGTAGTCGGAGACGCGCCGCTGGACGTCGGCGGCGACCGACGGGATATTCGCGCCGTAGTCGACGACGACGTGCACCTCGACCTCCGAGCCGGCCACCTTCGCGACGCGCCGCTGCTTCGTATGCACTCCGTCGACCTCGGCGGCAGCGTCGGCTGCGTAGCGCGCGAGGACGTCCGGCGAGATGTGGCTGTGGCCCTCCATCACTCGCATCGTAGAACGAGCTCGGTCGCCTCGGGGCGGGCAAAGAACCGGAACGGAAGGAAGGTCGTGCCGAGCCCCGGCGAGACGTGCATCGCTGTCGAGCCGCGGCGGTAGACACCGTGCGAGTACCGCGCGGTCGGATGCGCGAGCAGGAGCTTGCCGAGGCCGTAGGGCATCACGATCTGGCCGGCATGCAGGTGACCGGCGAGGATCAACTCCCAGCGCCCGTCGGGAACGACGTCGAGCGCGTCCGGATAGTGGCAGAGCAGGACGCGCACGGACGCGTCCGAGTCGGGAAACCCACTCGGGCGCTCGGCGAGCCAGGAGCGTGGGTCGACACCAGCGAGCTCGATCTGCCGTTCACGCAGCTCGATGAGAACGGACTCGTCGGAGAGCAGGATCCCGTGCTCGAGCGCGTGCAGCTCGACCTCCTGCGAGAACGGGTCGCGCGAGACCGCGATGTCGTGATTGCCGAGCACGACGTACGGGTGCCCGAGCCGCTCGAGCAGCGAATGCAGCGTCGCCTCGCCGCGCGGACGCGACAGCAGGTCGCCGGTCAGGCAGACCAGATCGGGCCGGCGCTGCTCGACCCAGCGCACCGCGAGCTCGACCGCCCTGCGCCCGCGGGACGGGACGCCGAGATGGAAGTCCGACAGGTGGGCGATTCGCAGCCCGTCGAGCTCCACCGGCAGCCCCGGAAGCGCGAGGTCCAGCACGCGAAGGCGCACCCAACCCGCCTCGAACCAGGCGTACATGAGCCCGATCGCCGCCACGGCGGCCGCCCCGACGACGAGAGCCGCGGCCGCGGTCAGATCTGAAGCTTCTCGATGACCGGCTCGACCGAGACGACGTGCCGCTTGAACTTGAGCTCCGACTCCTCCAGCCCGGCGGCAACGCCGACGAGCTGTGAGAGGTGGAGGATCGGCATGCCGTAGTCCCGGCCGGTTGCTGCCTTCAACTTCGACTGCCACGCGTCGAGCGACAGATGGCAGAGCGGGCACGGAGTGACGATCACGTCGGCCCCTGCCTCCATTGCCTGCTCGATCGGCTGGATCAGCTCGCCGAGCGCCGTCTCTTCCCGCGCCTGGATGATCGGGAAGCCGCAGCACTTGATCTTCGCCGGATAGTCGATCGCCTCGCCGCCGCAGGCCTCGATGATGCGCTCGAGCGACCACGGGCGGTCGGGATCCTCGAAGCCGTTGATCTTCGACGGTCGCAGAATCTGGCAGCCGTAGAACGGCGCGACCTTCAGTCCTTTCAGCCCACGATGCGCCGCTGCCTTGAGCCGCTCGTAGCCGGGTCCCTCGGCGATCTCCCACAGGAGGTGCCGAACGTCCACGTCGCGCTCGTACGCCGGCACGCCGACGGAGACGAGGTTCTCGTTTATCCGCGCACGCAGGTCGCTGTCGCCGCGCAGCATGAAGTTCGCCTGCCGCAGGTTGAGCGTGCAGACGTTGCAGACCGTCATCAGCGTGTCGACCCCTTCGGCCGCCGCGTACGCGAGGATCCGCGCATTCAGGTGGAGGTAGTAGTCCGGCTCCGCCTCGTGGATGTCACCGGCGCCGCAGCAGGTGACCGACTCGAGCTCGACGAGCTCAAGCCCCACCTTCGGTGCGAGCGCCTGCGTCGCCGAGTCGAGCTCCTTCGCAGAGAGCGACGCCAGGCAGCCCTTGTAGTACGCGACGCGCTTCGTCTCGACCGCGGTCTGCGTCACGTTGAGGGCTCTCCTTCGAGATAGGGGCGCGCGAACGCGCCGGGGCGTTCGTAGATCTCTTCGAGCGTCTCGTTGCCGACCCCGCCGTGCGAGAGCTTGGCGAGCGCCTCCTCACCCTGCACGATGCCTGCGTAGCCGTTTCGACCCTGCTCCGCAACGAGGTCGTGCAGCCGCTTGGCCTCGATCACGTCCTTGGCGACGTGCGGAGGAAACGGCGACGGCACCTTGCCCTTCTTCGCCAGATCGAGCGCGAACTTCGTCTCCTTGATGGCGGTGGCGATGCCCTGCGTCTTCGGGACGAGCTCGGTCTCGCGGAGCCAGCCCGTCGTCTTCGCCGAGACGACGAACCATTTCGCATGCTTCGCCCCCATGTCGCGATCGATGCCTTCCTTCATCGACTCGGCGCCGAGCTTGGCGATCGCGTCGCGCGGGTCGACGCCCTTCGGACAGCGCTCGTTGCAGAAGTAGCATCGTGTGCACTCCCAGATGCCGTGCTCGTCGTTCAGCTTGTCGAGCCGCTCGACCTTCTTGCCGTCCCGCGGGTCGCCGACGAACCGGAACGCTTTCGCCAGCGCTTGCGGGCCGGTGAAGCGCGGGTCGGACTCCATCGCATTGCACTCCGAGACGCAGCAGCCGCAGTTGATGCAAAGCGCTTCCTTGTGGATCACGTTCATGCGCTCCTGGCTGATCCTGTACTCCTTGCCGTTGGGCGGCTCCTCGTAGCCGGGCTGCAAGTACGGGTCGACGCTCCTGAACTTCTCCCAGAACGGATTCATGTCGACGACGAGGTCCTTGACGATCGGGAGGTTGCCCATCGCCGAGATGACCGGGACATGGCCGGCGTTCGCGACGTCGTACATGCGCACCTTGCAGGCGAGCACCGCGCCGCCGTCCATGCGCATGCCGCACGAGCCGCAGATCATCATCCGGCAGCTCTTGCGATAGGCGAGCGAGCCGTCGTGCTGGTCCTTGACGATGTCGAGGCAGTCGAGCAGCGTCGCCTCCTCGGGCGCGCTGATCTCGAACTCCTGCAGCTCGCGCTCACCGGACCGCGCGTTGAAGCGCCAGATCTTCAGACCGACCTGCATCAATACGTCCGTTCCATCGGCTCGTACTTCGTCACACGGACCTCCTGGTAGGAGAGTTGCGGCTCGCCGTCGACCCAGCGCGAGATCGAATGCTTCATGAAGTTCTCGTCGTCGCGGTCGGGATAGTCGTACGGGCGCGCGTGGGCGCCGCGGCTCTCCTTCCGCGCGATCCCTGCCTGGACCATGCAGGCGGCGAGGTCGAGCATGTTGCCGAGCTCGATCGCCTGGGTCAGGTCGTTGTTGAAGACCTCGCCCTTGTCCTCGATCAGCACTCCGCGCTCGTAGCGCTCACGGAGCACTTCGATGATCCCCTCCTGCGCGACCATCTGCTCCTCACGCCGGAAGACGCCGAAGTTCTCGAACATCGAGGTCCCAAGGTCGTTCCGGATCTGCCAGGGCCTCTCGCCCTCGTCGACGTCGAGGAGGTCGCGCAACTCGCGCTCCGCATCCTCGTGCGCGCTTGGTGGCACGTCGATCGTCGTGTGTGAGAGCGCCCACTCCGCAGCGGCACGCCCGGCGCGCCTGCCGAAGGTGATCGTCTCCATCAACGAGTTGCCGCCGAGGCGGTTTGCGCCGTGCACCGACACACATGCCACCTCGCCGGCCGCATAGAGCCCGGTCAGCTCGGTCGCACCGTCGTTGTCTGTCTCGACACCACCCATGTGGTAGTGAGCACCCGGCCGCACGGGCACGGGGTCGTAGATCGGGTCGACGCCGGCGAAGACGATCGACAGCTCGCGCGACCCGGGCAGCCGCTCGATGATCCGCTGCGCGCCGAGGTGGCGCATGTCGAGCATCACCGAGCCGCCGATCCCTCGTCCCGCATCGATCTCGGTCTGCTCCGAGCGCGAGACGACATCTCGGGATGCGAGCTCCATCGCGTTCGGGGCGTAGCGCTTCATGAACCGCTCGCCCTCGCTGTTGATCAGATAGGCGCCCTCGCCGCGGCACCCTTCGGTGAGCAGGATCCCGGTCGGGTAGAGCGTCGTCGGGTGGAACTGCATGAACTCCATGTCCTTGAGGGGAAGCCCCAGCCGCAGCGCCATCGCCGCGCCGTCGCCTGTGCACGCGTAGGCATTCGTCGTCGTGCGATAGATGCGGCCCTGACCCCCGGTGGCGAGAACGACGGTCTTGCCGCCCACCGTCTTGACGCCGCCGTTCAGGAGATCCCACGAGATGACGCCCTGGCAGCGCCCGTCGTTCTCGACGAGCTTCCACGCGAAGAACTCCTCGTAGACGGTGATGTCGCGCTTCACCAGCTGCTCGTAGAGCACCTGGATGAGCACGTGGCCCGTGATGTCGGCGGCGTAGACCGTTCGCGGGGAGCCGCCTGCGCCGAACGGCCGCTGCGCGAGCTTGCCGTCCTCGCGTCGCGAGAAGAACGCGCCCCAGTTCTCGAGCTGGTAGATGTCGCCGGGCGCCTCGCGGCAGAGGATCTCGATCGCGTCCTGGTCGCCGATGTAGTCGGAGCCCTTGACGGTGTCGAAGGTGTGCATCTCCGCCGAGTCTTCCGCGGCGTTCCCGAGCGCGGCGTTGATGCCGCCCTCGGCCGCGCCCGAGTGGCTGCGGGTCGGGTGGAGCTTCGAGATCACGCCGACCGACGCACCGGCGTCGTGGGCCTCGATCGCGGCCCGCATGCCGGCACAGCCGGCGCCGACGACCAGGACGTCGTGAGTCGCTTCCACTTCGGAGGACGCTAGCGGAATGACCGGACCGGAGCGCTCGGTTAGACCGGCACTGATTCGACGATCCAGAGCGGCCCGTCGGCGCAGTCGAGCACCGCCGCTCCTTCGACCTCGGTCAGGCTCGAGCGCGTGACGCGCACCCGCCCGCCGTCGCGCTCGAGGAACGGTCCGAGGACCGGCGAGACCGGTGGGACGAAGCTCCACGCGCGGACCTGGCGGTGCACCTCGGCGGCAGGCCGCGACGGATCGATCGTCCAGTAGTCGTCCTCGAACATGCTCTGATAGTCGCCGCCCTCCTGCGGGTCGCCTCGATCGCCGGCGGCGAGGCGGCTGAACACGATCGGCAGGAGCTCCGAGACGACCCCCGGAAACCGCTCGAAGAGCGTTTCCTCGGTGTCGTCTTCCGCCAGCGGGATCGACGTCTGGGCGAGCAGGTTGCCGGTGTCGAACGAGGCATCCATCAGATGGAAGCTCATCCCGATCTCGGTCTCGCCGTTCCGGACCGCCCAGGCGATCGGAAACGGCCCCCGGTACCGCGGCAGCAGGGAAGGATGGCCGTTGACGATGCCGAGACGCGGCACGTCGATCGCCTCCTGCGAGATCAGCCATGGGAACCCGGTGCAGATGGCGAGGTCGAGGTCGTAGGCGCGGAGCAGGCGGGGGAGCGAATCCTTGGTGGCGGCGAAGAGGATGTCGAGCTCGGGCGGATCGTCGGCCACGTGCGCCGAGGCGAACGGCATGGGCGGCGCGGCGAGCGCGCGCCGCCGCGGCGTGATCACCGCGACCGGCTCATGGCCGAGGCGACGGATCTCCTCGGCGTAGCCCTGCGCGACGACCGGCGGGAGGTGATGATCGCGACGCGCCAGGGAGCCGGCGGGGCGCCGGTCAAGGAGTCGGGCCGGCGCTGCGAACCGCATCGTCGACGTCCGCGAATCGGGTCGCGAAGTTGTCGGCGAAGAGCCGCGCGAGGTCTCGCGCCTTGCGGTCGTACGCGTCAGGGTCGCGCCAGGTCGAGCGCGGGTCGAGTAGGGCCGAGTCGACATCCGGAACGGCCACGGGCACGCCGAACCCGAAGACGGGTCCCGGCGCAGCTCGACCCCGTCGAGCTCGCCGTCGAGCGCCGCGCGCAGCATCGCGCGGGTCGCCTTGATCGGCATCCGGCTTCCTTCGCCGAACGGGCCTCCGGTCCAGCCGGTGTTCACGAGCCAGACCGACGGCGCCGTGCCGGTCGAGCTTCTCGCCGAGCATCCGGGCGTAGACGGAGGCGGCTGAGGGAGGAACGGCTGGCCGAAGCAGGTCGAGAACGTCGGCTGCGGCTCGGTGACGCCGATCTCGGTGCCGGCGAGCTTCGCGGTGAACCCCGACAGGAAGTAGTAGAGAGCCTGCTCGCGGTCGAGCCTCGCGATCGGCGGCAGGATCCCGAAGGCATCGGCGGTCAGGAAGATCACCGACGACGGGTGCCCCGCCTGCTTGGACGGCAGCGCGTTGCCGATCTGCTCGAGCTTGTACGCCGCGCGTGTGTTCTCGGTCTTCGAGTCGTCGTCGAGGTCGACGACGCCGTTCTCGTCGATGACGACGTTCTCGAGAATCGTCCCGTAGCTGTGCGTCGTCTTGAAGATCTCGGGCTCAGCCGCGGCGGAGAGGCGAATCACCTTCGCGTAGCAGCCTCCCTCGATGTTGAACACGCCCGAGTCGCCCCAGCCGTGCTCGTCGTCGCCGATCAGCGCACGGTCGGGGTCGGCGGAGAGCGTCGTCTTGCCGGTGCCGGACAGGCCGAAGAACACCGCCACGCGGCCGTCGCGGTCGACGTTCGCCGAGCAGTGCATCGGGAAGACACCCTCGAGCGGAAGCCGGTCGTTCATCACGGTGAAGATCGACTTCTTGATCTCTCCCGCGTAGAACGTGCCGCCGACGAGCAACTCGGTGCGTCCGGGATGGAGCACGACGAATGTGCCGGTCCGCGTTCCATCCTCCTCCGGGGTCGCCTCCAGGTCGGGCGCGTGCAGGACGAGCGCCTGCGGCTGGAAGACTCCCTCTTCGCCGGGAGCGAGCTCGATGAACATCGTCTTCGCGAACAACGCGTGGTACGGGTGCGCCGTGATCACGCGGACGCCGATGCGGTGCGCGGTGTCGGCGCCTGCCCACGCATCGACGACGTAGAGCGCGTCGGCCGCCGAGAGACGCGCGGTGACCTTCTCGCGCAACCCGTCGAAGTGCGCTTCCGACAGCGGCTGGTTGACGTCGCCCCACCAGATCCGATCGCGCGAGCCGTCCTCCTCGACGAGGAACTTGTCCTTCGGCGAGCGGCCCGTGAATCGGCCGGTGTCGACGGCGAGCGGCCCGCCCTCGGCGAGCTGCCCGTCCCCGCGCACGAGAGCGTGGGAATAGAGCAGCGACGTCGTCGGGTTTCGATACACCCGCCCGGTGCCGTCGATCCCGTACTCGGCGAGATCGACCCGACCCGGAAGCTCAGTCGTGGTCATACGGCTCCGCATGGTACGGATTCAGGAGACGAGTCGCGATCCGACCCGTCCAGTGGTCAGACCAAGGTTTACGAAAGCGCAACCAACTCTCCACAGGCGCCCCTGTGCAGGAGAAACGGATGCGCCGGAGCCGCGGGGTTGTGGGTCCATTGCGCACTAAAGCGCGAACACCTGCCCACAGGCGGCCGGAACAGGCGCCGGCTAGATCTGCCAGTTGCCGCCGCGGAGGACCGCGACGCGCTCGCCGACGGCCGTCACGCCGTCGACCTCGAGCTCCGGCGAGCCGATCATGAAGTCGATGTGCAGCGCGCTGGAGTTCACGCGCGCCACGTCGTCGCCCTCGACGAGGAACGGGAAGCCGCTGCCGAAGGCGATGTGACTCGCGGCGTTCTCGTCGAGCAGCGTGTCGTAGAACACCGTGCCGAGCGGCCCGATCCGGCCGCCGCCGTCGACGAGCGCGAGCTCGCCGAGCTTCGACGCCTCGTCGTCCACCGTGAGCTGCGAGCGCAGCGCCTCGCCGTTCTCGTCGGCATCGACCGAGACCGCAACGCCGTTCTCGAACTGCACGCGCAGGCCGCGCACGATCGTCCCGTCACGCAGGACGAGCGGCTTCGTCGAGGTGACGTGCCCCGACGTGCGCTCCGGGTCCGGCGTCGTGAACACCTCTTCGGTAGGGAGGTTCGGGAAGTGGCGGAGGCCCTCCGCCGTCGTGAAGTCGGCGGCCCACCAGACGTGCGACGGCAGCAGGCCGACGTCGAGCTCGGTGCCGGGGCCGCGCAGCTCGATCGCATCGAACTTGCGCTCGGTCAGGCGAGCAGCGGACCGGTTCAGGACCTCCATCCGCTCATCCCACGCCACCGTCGCGTCGGGCTCGTCGAGGCGCAGCACGTGTTCGAGCTCGCCCCAGAGCTTCGCGAGCGCCGCCTCGTCGTCGAGCTCCGGATAGACGAGCGACGCCCAGTTGGCGTTCGGGCACGGGACGATCGTCCAGTTCGTCGTCCGCTCGCCGACGACCTTCGACGACTCCTTGATCCACGGCAACCGTCCTTGCCGGCGAGCGACTGGTCGAGGCCGTCCAGGAGGCCCGGGGCGGTCGGGCCGGCGAGCGCGACGCGAGCGCCTCGCCCCTCGGCGAGCGTCAACAGGCGCTCGGCGTACCACTCGGGCACGTACTCGAGCGTGCTCGGGTCGGCGTTCTCGATCCGTGCTCGTTTCAGGTGCGGATCGAAGTAGACGACGTCGACGAACTTCGCGCCCCGCTCGTAGCACGCGGCGGCGACCGGACGCGCGAGGTCTTCCTGGCCCAGCTCGGCGGAGACCATCACGACCTGCCCCGGCTGCACGTTCGCGCCGTGCGCAGCGAGCGCCGCGAGGCGGTTCCAGCGCTCGTCCATAGGCAGGCGATCCTACCGATGCCGCGAAACGAGTTGCGTGACGGTCGAATCCGCCTGCGAGCGCTTTCTCTCCACCGCGGGCATCTCCCCGGCGACCCGGCGCGCGTACCGGGGCGATCTCGAGGAGTTCGCGCGCTGGTTCGGCCCGGACAGCCCGATCGAGGACGTCGACGTGCGCGTGCTCGCCGACTGGGTCTCCGAGCTCGGCCGCGCGCGGAGCAACGGCAAGCTGGCGCCGTCGACGATCTCGCGCAAGCTCGTCGCGGTCCGCTCGCTCCTCCGCCACGCCCTCGGGCCCGAGCGCGCGCCCGATGCGGCGCTCGCTCCGAAACGGCCCCGCCGCCTGCCCGACGCGCCGAAGCTCGCGGACGTCGAGGAGATCGTCGGCTCGTTCGAGGGAGACGACCCGCTCGCCGTCCGCAACCGCGCTCTCGTCGAGCTCGTGTACTCCGCCGGCCTGCGCAGCGCCGAGGCGGTCGCGCTCGACCTCGGCGACGTCGACTTCGAACAGGAGCTCGTCCACGTCCGAGACGGCAAGGGCGCGAAGGACCGCGTCATCCCGCTCGGCGAGGAAGCTGCGCGCCCTGCTTGCGCGCTACCTGCATGCGGCGCGGCCGGAGCTCGCCCGCGGCGCCGACGACGCGCTCTTCCTCTCGACCCGCGGCCGCCGCCTCGACACGTCCACGCTGCGCCGGCTCGTCCCGCACCCCCACCGGCTCCGGCATGCGTTCGCCACCCACCTGCTCGAGGGCGGCGCCGACCTGCGGACGATCCAGGAGCTGCTCGGCCACAGCTCCCTCTCGACGACGCAGATGTACAGCCACGTCGACGCGAAGCGCCTACGCCGCGTCTACGACCACGCGCACCCGAGGTCATGAGCGAGCGCGACGCGGATCTCGAAGGCTTCCTGGCGCTGCTTCGCGCGCGCCGCTCGCCGCGCACCGTCGACGCCTACACGCGCGACCTGACTGCTCTCCGGGCCTATGTCGACAAACCGCTCGTCGATGCCTCGCTCGACGATCTCGAGCGCTACACGGCCCAGCTGCGCGCGGACGGCCTCGCGGGGTCGACGATCGCACGACGCACGGCGGCCGCACGCAGCTTCTATCGCCACCTCCAACTCCTCGGCACGCGCGCGGACAACCCCGCCGCAGGCGTTCAGCTTCCACGCCGTGCGCGCCCGCTTCCGAAGACGCTCTCCCCCGGCGAGGCCGAGCGGCTGATCGAGGCGGCCGCCGGAACGGAGCCGCGGGCGCTCCGTGACCAGGCGCTCGTCGAGCTGCTCTACGGCGCGGGGCTGCGTGTCTCGGAGGCCGTGGGGCTGGACAAGGCCGGCGTCGATCTCGACGGACGGCTCGTGCGCGTGATCGGCAAGGGCGGCAAGGAGCGCGTCGTCCCGGTCGGCCGCGCGGCCGTGACGGCGCTTCGGCGCTACCTCTCCCGCGGCCGGCCGTACCTCGACCGGCGCCACCGGGCCGAGCTCTTCCTGAACGCGCGCGGCGGCGCGCTCACGCGCGCCGGCGTCTTCCTGATCCTGCGGCGGCTCGCCGAGCGCGCCGGGCTCGAGCCGGGACGCGTGCACCCGCACCTTCTGCGCCACTCGTTCGCAACCCACCTGCTCGAGGGCGGCGCCGACCTCCGCTCCGTTCAGGAGATGCTCGGGCACGCCGACCTGTCGACGACCGAGCTCTACACGCACGTGTCCGACCGGCGCCGCCGGGAGCTCTACTTCCAGGCGCACCCGCACGCCCGCCGCCGGGCCGACTAGCGCGCTCTTGCGGCGGAGCAGCTGGGCGACCTTCGACGCGGCGTCGCGCAGTTCGCGCGGCGCCTCGTCGTCGGCGCCGAGCGAGGTGAGGATCTGGATCGTGTCCGGCCGCGGCGACCCGTTCCGCAGCGCGACGACCGCGAGTCGCCGCACCGCCTCGTTGCCGTCGCGCGTCAGCAGCTCGTGCAGCAGCGGCCGCACGTCGTTGACCACCCCCGGGTGATCGCGCGACAGCTGCTCGAGCGACAGGAGCGCCGAACCGCGAACGGCCGGGCTCTCGTCTTCGAGGCCGCGTCGCAGCAGCTCTTTCTTCGTGCGGAACCGGAACTGGCCGATCGCCCGGTATGCGACCACGCGCTCACGGAAGTCGGCGGTGCGGGCGGAGGCCTCGAGCTCGTCGTCCCACTCGGCCCGCAGCTGCGACAGCTCGCGCTCCTTCCCCTCCCCCGCGAGAGCGTCGGCCTGCGCCGCGGCCTCAGCGAGCGTCAAAGCTCGTCGATCGTCCGCGCGCCGGGCCCGATGTAACGGGCGCCGGGACGGATCAGCCTGCCGGTGCGCTTCTGCTCGAGGATGTGCGCCGACCAGCCGGCGACCCGGGCACAGCCGAACATGGCGGGCGTCAGGTCGGCGGGAATGCCGGCGACATCCAGCACGACGGCCGCCCAGTACTCGACGTTCGTCTCGAGCTGCCGGTCGGGCGACCGCTCGCGCAGCACCGCGAGCGCGGCCTCCTCGAGCGCGGCTGCGACCTCGACCCGCGGCGAGCCCAGCTCGATCGCCGTGCGCTTGAGCACCCGAGCGCGCGGATCGTACGCGCGGTAGACGCGGTGGCCGAAGCCCATGACGCGCTCGCCGCGATCGAGCAGCTCGCGCACGTAGGCCTCGGGATCGCCGTGCTCGGCGGCCGCGTCGATCATCGGCAGCACACGGGCCGGCGCGCCGCCGTGCAGCGGGCCCGACAGCGTGCCGACGGCGGACGACATGGCCGCGGCGCAGTCGGCGCCGGTCGACGCCGCGATGCGCGCCGTGAACGTCGAGGCGTTGAGACCGTGCTCGGCGGCCGAGATCCAGTAGGTGTCGAGCGCCTTGACGTGCGCCGGATCGGCTTCGCCGCGCCACCGGATGAGGAACTGCGCGGCGGCGTTCTCGCCCTTGGCCACCTCGGCGTCCGGCACCGGCTTCTGCTTGCCGCGGGCGGCCTGCGCGACGATCGAGAGCGTCGCCGCCGACAGGCGGGCGAGGTCGTCCCGCGCCTGCTCGGCCTCGATGTCGACGAGCTTGTGCAGCTTCCATTTGGCACCGAGCGTCGCGAGAGCCGCCTGCAGGTCGGCCGGGACCGAGCCGCTCGGATCCTGCAGCTCGATCTTCTCGGCGGGCGGCAGCGGCGAGTTGAGATCCTCGTCGACGAGCAGCCCCCAGACGTTTTCAAATGGAAAACGCCCGACGAGTTCTTCGATGTCGACGCCGCGGTAGCGGAGCGACCCGCCGTCCTTGTCGGGCTCCGCGATCTCCGTCTCGAAGGCAATCACGCCTTCGAGCCCGGGGCGGAACTCACTGGTCGGCACGCTCATCGGCCGGAACTGTACCCTCCGCCCCCGGAATGGCACACCGCGTCACTCTCATCCCGGGCGACGGCACCGGGCCCGAGCTGACCGAGGCGACGCGCCGCGTGCTCGAGGCAACAGGCGTCGACTTCGAGTGGGATGTGCGCGAGGCCGGCGTCGACGTGATGGAGTCGGCCGGGACACCGCTGCCCGAGGAGACGCTCGCCTCCGTGAAGGCGAACAAGGTCGCTCTGAAGGGCCCGATCACGACGCCGATCGGAACCGGCTTCCGCTCGGTCAACGTCGCGCTCCGCCACGAGCTCGGGCTCTACGCCTGCCTTCGCCCCTGCAAGACGTACCTCGGCGTGCGCACGCGTTACGACGGCGTCGACCTCGTCGTCGTGCGCGAGAACACCGAGGATCTCTATGCCGGGATCGAGTACGAGGCCGGCACCGAGGACGCGAATCACGTGATCGCCGAGTTGAACCGGCTCCAGGCGAAGCAGATCGCCGCCGGGTCGGGCATCTCGGTCAAGCCGATCAGCCGCGAGGGCTCGGAGCGGATCATCCGCTTCGCGTTCGACTACGCGCGCACCCACGGACGCACGCGGGTCTCCTGCGTGACCAAGGCCAACATCATGAAGTTCACGGACGGCCTCTTCCTCGACGTGTTCCGCCAGGTGGCGGCCGACTACCCCGAGATCGAGCCGTGGGAGAACCTCGTCGACGCCGTCTGCATGGGGCTCGTGCAGCGCCCGGAGGAGTTCGACGTGCTCGTGCTTCCGAACCTGTACGGCGACATCATCAGCGACCTGACCGCCGGCCTGGTCGGCGGCCTCGGGGTCGCGCCGGGCGGGAACATCGGCCCGGACACCGCCGTCTTCGAGGCGACGCACGGCTCCGCGCCGAAGTACAAGGGCCAGAACAAGGTCAACCCGACGGCCATGATCCTCTCCGGGAAGCTGATGCTCGAGCACCTTGGCGAGGCCGAAGCCGCGATGCGCCTCGAGCACGCAGTGGCCGACGTGATCGCCGACGGCCGCAGCGTCACCTACGACCTGAAGCCGTCGCGCGACGATCCGACCGCCGTCGGCACGAGCGAATACGCCGACGCGATCATCGAGAAGCTGGAGGGCGTCGTATGAGCAAGCGCAGCAAGGTCACGATCGTCGGCGCCGGCGCGACGGGCGCAACGTGCGCGGAGGTGCTCGCGCAGCGCGACTACGCCGAGATCGTCCTGACGGACATCAAGGAGGGCCTCCCGCAGGGGAAGGCGCTCGACATCAACCAGATGGCCCCGATCCTCGGCTTCGAGGCGACGGTCACCGGTACGAACGACTACGCCGACACGGCCGGGTCCGACGTCGTGGTGATCACGGCCGGCCTGCCGCGCCAACCGGGGATGAGCCGCGACGACCTCGTGCAGACGAACGAGAAGATCGTCAAGTCGGTGACCGAGCAGGTGATCGCAACCTCTCCCGACGCGGTGATCATCATCCTCTCGAACCCGCTCGATGCGATGTGCCACGTGGCCAAGAACGTCTCGGGACTCCCGAAGGAGCGCGTCTTCGGCCAGGCCGGAATCCTCGACACGGCGCGCTACCGCACCTTCATCGCGTGGGAGACCGGTTCGTCGGTCAAGGATGTGCAGGCGCTCGTGCTCGGCGGCCACGGCGACCAGATGGTCCCGGTCGTCACCGCGACCACGGTCGGCGGCGTCCCGCTGCGGAAGCTCGTCTCCGAGGAGCGGATCCAGGCGATGGTCGAGCGCACGGCGGTCGGGGGCGGCGAGCTCGTGAAGCTCCTCGGCACCTCCGCCTGGTACGCACCCGGGGCGGCGTGTGCGCAGATGGTCGACTCGGTGCTGCTCGACGAGAAGCGGGTCCTCCCGTGCACGGCCTACCTCGAGGGCGAGTACGGCATCGACGGCCTCTACATGGGCGTCCCGGTGCGGCTCGGCTCGCAGGGGATCGAGGCCGTGATCGAAGTCGACCTCGACGAGACCGAGCGTGGCGCGCTCGGCAGGTCGGCGGACGCGGTGCGCGACGTCGTCTCGGTGCTCACGACCTAGAGACCTCGTATTAAGCGGGCGTTGTCTCGATCGCGCGAACGAGCGCCCGGCGCCTGCTTCTTACGCGCCGCAAACAGAACCTCGTTACCTTCCCGCGCAATGGATCTGGGCTTGCACGGGAGAACGGCCATCGTCGCCGGCGCTTCGTCGGGCCTCGGGCTGGCTTCGGCCGAAGCGCTCGCCAACGAGGGCGCCAACGTGACGATGCTCGCCCGCCGGCGAGAGGAGCTCGAGCTCGAGTCGAACCGGCTGGGCGCGCTCGCAGTACGAGGTGATGTGACGAACGCCAGCGATCTCACCCGGGCCGTCGAGCTCACGGTGCAGGCATTCGGCGGGATCGACATCGTCGTCTGGAACTCGGGCGGCCCGCCGCCGGGAACGGCGTCGACGATCACGGACGATCAGCTCGAGTCGGCGTTCGAGCTTCTGCTCGCTCCGGCGATCCGGCTCGTCCGTGCCTGTCTCCCGCACCTGCGCCAGAGCGCCGCGGGCCGCGTGATCCTGATCACGTCCGGGACCGCGAAGGAGCCCGCGCCGTACCTGGCGCTCTCGAACGCATTCCGGCCCGGCCTCACCGGGTGGGCGAAGTCGCTCTCGCGCGAGCTCGGGCCCGACGGGATCACCGTCAATTGCGTCGCACCGGGGCGGATCGACACTCCACGGATGACCGAGATCTACGGCCCGGACGGACCGCCCGCGGAGGAGATCGCCCAGATCCCGCTCGGACGGCTCGGCAGCCCACGCGAGTTCGGCGACGTCGTCTGCTTCCTGGCCTCGGACCGGGCGTCGTACGTGAACGGCACGACCGTCCTCGTGGACGGCGGTGCAGGGCGGTCACTGTGAAGCGCCTGGTCACCCCGGGCAGAGCTGATCGCCGCGGGCCTCGTCCTCCTCGCGCACGGTGCTGGCGCTGATGGTCTACCCCTCGGACCAGTACATCTTCCTGCCCGACGCGGCCCATCCGGTCGCCCCGCTCGTCACCTTCAAGGGCAGCCACAACCCGACCAAGGGTGGCGTCTTCTTCGTCGACGTGTTCGAGCGGAAGGCGACGCTGCTCGAGCGCCTCTTCGGCGGCTTGCACGACGGGGCCGACCTCTACCCCGCAAGTGCGGTCAACCCGCCGGGCGTGGGCGACAGCCAGCGGCAGCGGATCGACCAGCAGGACATGCACCGGTCGCAGGAGGTTGCGGCCGCGGTGGCTCTCAAGGCCGCGGGCAAGAAGGTCGTGGTGCGCCCGACGGGTGCCCTCGTCGACGCTGCGGAGCCCGGCAAGCCCGCGATCGGCAAGCTCGAGACCGACGACGTGATCGTCGCCCTCAACGGCAAGCCCGTCGACAGCCCGGCGGATGTCTTCGCAGGCATGGCGAAGCTCCCGGTCGGCGCCACAGCACAGTTCACGGTCCGGCGCGGCCGGCAGACGCTCGTCCAGTCGATCAAGACCGTCGCCTCGGACGATCCTCCGCGCCGTGCGGTCGTCGGCGTGTTTCTCGAGCCGTCGATCGACATCCACCTGCCGTTCCCGGTGCGCATCGACGCCGGGAACGTCGGCGGCCCGTCCGCGGGGCTCGCGTTCGCGCTCGAGGTGATGGAGGAGCTCGGCCACGACGTCGTCCACGGTCACAAGATCGCCGCCACCGGCGAGCTCGCCCCCGACGGCTCGGTGCACCCGATCGGCGGAATCAAGCAAAAGACGATCGGGGCGCGCGAAGCCGGTGTGGATGCCTTCCTCGTCCCGGCTGGGGACAACGCCGTCGAAGCCCGGAAGCATGCCCACGGGCTCCGAATCATCCCTGTGGAGAGCTTTCCACAGGCGTTGCGCGCACTGGCGACACTCGGCCCCGCGGCCTAGAACCGGCCCCGGTTCGCGCCGATTTGAACTTGCCGGAAAATGCACGTTTTCCGTTTAGGCAAGCCTGTTTCCGTGCTCCGGTCCGTCCTAGAGTCCCCCTCCGTCGACCCCCCTCGCCGCCCGGAAGGACCCCCCTCCCATGACCCGACAGGCCCCCCTCACCTGTGACGACTGCTACTTCCGCCGCCACGGGCTCTGTGCCATGGCCCCCGAACGCCCCTGCCCCACCTTCCGGGCGGCGACGCGGGCGCTGCAGCCGCCTCGACAGCCCCGGCTCGTCCCGCTCGCGCTCCAGGCCGCCGCGGTCGCCTGAGCCGGTCTCAGCCCGCGGCGACGGGCACGGCGGCCGCCAGGCGGGCGACTCCGTCCGTGATCTCGTCGGGTGAGACGAAGCTGAAAGCCAGGCGCAGCGTGTCCGGTTCCCCACCGAAATCGGTGCCCGGCACGAAGGTGACGCCGGCCGCCTCGGCGCGGGGCTGCAACTCGGCGACGTCGACGCCGTCGAGTTGCAGCCACACGAAGTAGCCGCCCTCGGGCCTGGTTGCCTGCGCCGACGGGAGCTCGCTGTCGAGCGCCGAGAGCATCGCATCGCGGCGCCGGCGCAGCAGGCCGGCGACACGCTCGACGTTGGGCTCGAACAGGCCGCGCGAGACGAACTCGTGCACGGTCGCCTGGCCGAGCAGGACCGGCGTGATGTAGGTCGACGTGGCGCTCGCCTCGATCTGCTTCGCCAGGTCAGGCGGCAGCACGAACCAGCCGACGCGCAGGCCCGGCGCGATCGTCTTCGAGAACGACGAGCTGTAGGCGACCTCGCCGCCGGACAGGTCGTACAGCGACGGGAGTGGCTCGCCCTCGTACCGCACGAGCCCGTAGGGGTCGTCCTCGAGCACCAGCAGGCCGTGCTCGTGCGCGAGGTCGACGATCCGTCGCCGCCGCTCCTCGGTCAGCGTACGTCCGCTCGGGTTCTGGAACGTCGGAATCAGGTACAGGAACGCCGGCGCTTCGCCGTGCGCGAGCGCCTCGGCGAGCGCATCCGGATCGAGGCCGTCGTCGTCACAGCGCAGAGGGACGATCTCGGCGCCCAACTCGCGCAGGATCTTCAACGGCCGGTCGTACGTCGGATGCTCGACGAGCACGCGCTTTCCCGGCGCGAGCCGTTGCGCCAGGAAGACGAATCCCTGCAGCGAGCCGTTGGTCAGAAAGACGCGCGACGGGTCGACGCCGTGCCGCGCGCCGAGCCATTCACGCAACGGCGCGTAGCCCGGCGAGGGGCCGTAGGAGAGGATCGTGTGCCCGTCGCGCTCGAGGACGGCCTGCGCGCACGCAGCGAGGTCGTCGACCGCAAGACATTCGGGCGCCGGCACGCCGCGTGCGAACGAGATCACCGCCATCGGCTCAGACTAGCTACAGAGGTTTATGCCGCTCTTAGCCAGAGGGGCAACAATGCGCACATGACAACGCGCGTCCTCGTGGTCGACGACGACCCGGCCGTCCGGTCGGCTGTCTCGCGGGCGCTCCGGGTCGACTACGAGGTCGACGAGGCGGCCGACGGCGCCGAGGCGCTTGCGCGACACGCCTCGAGCCCTGCCGACGCGATCGTGCTCGACCTGCTGATGCCCGAGATCGGCGGGCTCGACGTCTGCCGCTCGCTGCGGCGGCGCGGCGACGGCGTGCCGGTACTCGTCGTCACCGCCCGTGACGCCGTCTCGGACCGGGTCGAGGGCCTGGACGCCGGCGCCGACGACTACCTCGTCAAGCCCTTCGCCGTCGAGGAGCTTCGCGCCCGCGTCCGCGCCTTGCTCCGGCGAACCGGAGCCGGAGACGGGGCCTTTGCCTTCGCCGACGTGACGCTCGACCCGTCGACGCGAGAGGCCTACCGCGGGGAGCGCCGCCTGCACCTGACCCGCACCGAGTTCAACCTGCTCGAGCTCTTCCTGCGCAATCCGCGGCAGGTCCTGACGCGCTCGCAGATCTACGAACGTGTCTGGGGCTACGACTTCGGCGCGACCTCGAACGCACTCTGGGTCTACATCGGCTACCTCCGCCGCAAGCTCGAAGAGGCCGGCGAGCCGCGCCTGCTGCAGACGGTGCGCGGCGTCGGCTACGCACTTCGCGAGGAGCCATGAGCTTCCGCGCACGCGTCACGCTGCTCACCGCGCTCGCGATCGCGGTGACGGTCGCGGGTGCCTCGCTCGCCGTCTGGGTGATCGCGAAGCACGAGCTGATCAGCCAGGTCGACCAGACACTTTTCACCCAGGCGAACACGCCCGGCCCGTTCGGCGGCAACGCGCTGACGGTGCGGGTGAGCCCCGACGGTGACCAGTCGGGCGCGCTGGCGGGGATCCTCCCGTTCAACTCGCGAGTGCGGGACGTGCTGGCCGGCAAGGCGCCGGGCTACTACACGAACCTGACGATCAACGTCCAGAACAAGAGCTTCCGCGTTCGCGAGCTCGTCGCATCGGACCAGCACGGCGGCGTGATCATGACGATCCAGCCGCTCGAGGCAACCGACCACGCACTGGCGCGGATCCAGTTCTGGATCCTGCTGATCGGCGCGATGGGCATCGCCCTGGCTGCCGGGCTGGCCGCGGTCGTCGCCACGGCGGCCCTCCGCCCGGTGCGGCGCCTGACGGCGGCTGCCGAGCATGTCGCAGCGACGGGGAACCTCGACGAACGGGTCGAAGTCGTCGGAGACGACGAGCTCGGCCGGCTCGCCCTGCGGTTCAACGCGATGCTCGCCGCGCTCGAGAGCTCGGTCGGAGCACAACGCAGGCTCGTCGCCGATGCCTCGCATGAGCTGCGCACACCGTTGACAGCCGCCCGCACGAACGTCGACCTGCTGCGCGAGGGGAAGCTGCCCGAGGACGAGGCGCGGCACGCCCTCGACGAGGCGTCGGTCGAGCTGAATGCGTTGACGAACCTCATCTCCGACCTCGTCGAGCTGGCCCGCGGCGAGGAGCGCAAGCTCCGGATCGAGGACGTGCAGCTCGACGATCTCGTCGCCGGCCTGGTGGAGCGCGCGCAGGCCCGCGCACCCCAGCTGCGGTTCGTCACGGCGCTCTCCCCGACCCACGTACAGGCCGACGCGGTGCTCCTCGAGCGCGCCGTCTCGAATCTGCTCGACAACGCGATCAAGTACAGCCCCGACGGTGCGCCCATCGAAGTGACGGTCAGGGGCGGCGAGGTACTGGTGCAGGACCACGGGCCGGGGATCGCGGACGAGGACCTCCCGCGGGTCTTCGACCGGTTCTACCGGGCGGCTAC
Organism: uncultured Thermoleophilia bacterium; assembly: GCA_963708505.1. Classification (GTDB taxonomy): domain Bacteria; phylum Actinomycetota; class Thermoleophilia; order Gaiellales; family Gaiellaceae; genus PALSA-600. Next base: position 125,403 of record CAVPST010000002.1, on the reverse strand, counting down.
CGCGCGCTCCAAGCCCGGCGCCGGTCTCGGCCTGGCGATCGTGCGCGAGGCGGCCGAGGCGCACGGCGGTTCGGCGAGCGCCGAGAGCACGAGCTCGGGCGCCCGCTTCAGGCTCGTCTTGCCGACGACTGCCTAGGACGCTGCTGCAACGACGAGCTCGGCGACCTCGGTCGGCGTCGTGCCGACCTTGATGCCGACCGCTTCCAGTGCGTCCTTCTTCGCGGCGGCCGTGCCCGACGAGCCGGAGATGATCGCGCCGGCGTGACCCATCGTCTTGCCGGGCGGCGCGGAGAAGCCCGCGATGTAGGAGAAGACCGGCTTCGACATGTGCGCCGCGACGTAGGCGGCGGCCTTCTCCTCCTCGTCCCCGCCTATCTCGCCGACGAGCACGACGTACTCGGTCTCCGCGTCGGCCTCGAACTTCTCGAGGACGTCGATGAAGCTCGAGCCGACGACGGGGTCGCCGCCGATGCCGACGATGGTCGAGTTACCGAGCCCGCGCTGCGCCACCTCGTAGCCGATCTGGTACGTCAGCGTGCCCGAGCGTGAAACCAGGCCGATCGAGCCTTCCTTGAAGACCTCGGCCGGGATGATCCCCACGTTCGCCTTGCCGGGCGAGAGCACGCCCGGGCAGTTCGGGCCGATCAGCGTCACGCCCTTCGGGCGGACGTACGTGTAGACGCGCAGCATGTCGTGCGCGGGTATGTGCTCGGTGATGCAGATGACCGTCTTGATGCCCGCATCGACGGCCTCGTAGATCGCGTCGGGCGCGAACCGGGCCGGTACGAAGATCATCGACGTGTTGGCCCCGGCCTCCGAGACGGCCTCGGCGACGGTGTCGTACACCGGCACGCCTTCGACGTCCTGGCCGCCCTTGCCCGGCGTGACGCCCGCGACGAGGTTCGTACCGTACGCGCGGTTCCGGAGACCGTGGAAGCGGCCCTCGGAGCCGGTCAGGCCGGAGACGACGAGCTTCGTCTCGCGGTCGACGATGATCGGCATTACTTGACGCCTTTCAGCACGAGGGTGGGCAGATCCATCGAGCCGTCGGTGACGCGATCGCCGAGCAGCTCGCGGACGCGCGCCGCGTCGTCATCCGGCGTGGCGGCACGGGCCAGCCACGGCTCGATCTCGAGCGGGCGGTCGAGCTGGCGCTCGTCGTCGATCCGCAGCCCGGCGCGCTCGAAGAAGGCGCGCCACTCGGCCGCTCCGTAGTTGCGGACGTGGCTGGGGTCGCGCAGCCGGTCCGCATGCTCTGAGGCCTCGCTGACGAATGTGTTGTCGCAGCACGACGACGCGATCGCGGGCGACGCGGGCCATCTCCCGGACGGCCTGCTCGACGTTCGCGAAGTGATGGCCCGCAAGGCGGCACGCGACCGCGTCGAAGCTCGCGTCGGCAAACGGCAGATCCTCCGCAGCCGCGGTCGTGTCGGCCTGCATCCCCGGCGCCGGATCGACGGTGACGACCGTCGCGCCGCGCTCGCGCAGCCGGCGCGCGACGTGGCCGCCGCCCGTTGCGACGTCGAGCACCGTCACGCCTTCCGCCGGTTCGCACCAGTCGACCACGAGGTCGAGGTCGTCGCCGGTCGCGTGAACGACGCTGGTCCGGTAGGCCTCGGCCCGCTCGCTCCAGACGTCGCTCATGCCGCGAGCTCGACCGCCTTCCGCGCTGCGTCGAGCATCGTCGGCTCGACATGGACGCCCGGGTGCGCCGCGTCGGCGAGGATCTTCCGGCCCTCCTCCGCATTCGTGCCGTCGAGCCGAACGACCAGCGGCACGTCGATCTCGATCCGGGTGAGTGCCTCGAGAATGCCGCGCGCGACCTCGTCGCAGCGCGTGATGCCGCCGAAGATGTTGAAGAAGATCGACTTGACCTGCGGATCGCGCGTGATCACCTCGAGCGCGTCGACCACGCCCTCCGCGCTGCCGCCGCCGCCGAGGTCGCAGAAGTTCGCCGGCTTGCCGCCGGCGACGACGACCACGTCGACGGTCGACATCGAGAGTCCGGCGCCGTTGCCGAGGATGCCGACGGAGCCGTCGAGCTTCACGTAGGTGACGCCCTTCTCACGCGCGAACGCCTCGAACGGATCGGCGGCGGCCGTATCGCGGAACTCCGCGATGTCGGCGTGCCGATACAGCGCGCTGTCGTCGACGGTGAACTTCGAGTCGAGCGCCTTCACCTCGCCGTCGGGCGTCACGATCAACGGATTGATCTCCGCCAGCATCGCGTCCGTTTCGACGAAACAGCGGTAGAGCTTCTCGATGATCGACGCGATCTGCTTCTGCTCCGACGGGTCCGTGACCCCGGCGCCGTAGACGAGACGGCGCGCGATCCACGGCTGGAAGCCCTCGAGGGGATCGACGTGGAGCCGCACGAGCGCCTCGGGGTCGTTCGCGGCGACCTCTTCGATCTCGACGCCGCCCTGCGTGGTGAACATGAAGAGCGGCTGCTTCGCACCCCGGTCGAACGTGACCGAGAGGTAGTACTCCTTCGCGATGTCGGAGGCCTGCTCGATCCAGACCTTCTCGACGACGTGGCCCCGGATGTCGAGTCCGATGATCCCCCTGGCCTTCTCCTCCGCGTCGGCCGCGTCCTCGGCGAGCTTGACGCCGCCCGCCTTCCCGCGCCCGCCGGTCAGCACCTGAGCCTTGACGACGGTCTGCCCGCCGAGCTCCTCGGCAGCCGCACGCGCCTCCGCCGGCGTCGTCGCAAGCCGTCCCTCGGAGACAGGGATGCCGAACTGCCTGAAGAGCTGCTTGCCCTGGTACTCGTAGAGGTCCATCGGCCGCGCGGATGCTAGCGGCAACCCGGTGTCTGACACCGGACGTGTCCGCCGCGCAAGACGAGCGGCCATGCGGGGCCGAGCTGCGGCTGTGGATGAAACGTCACACTTTCGGTGCGACACCTGAGGCCGCCTTTGCGGACGTGTCGCTATCGCGGCCGGCGCTTCGATCACGCAGATCGCCTGGCCGAGCGTGACCGGGGCTCCCGCCGCGACCGCGAGGTCCCGAACGAGGCCGGCGCGATGCGCGACGACCTCGTTCTCCATCTTCATCGCCTCGACGATGCAGATGACGTCGCCCGCCTCGACGCCGTCGCCGTCCGCGACCTTCACGTCGAGCACGGTCCCCTGCATCGGGCTGACGACGGTGCCGCTCGATCCCGCGGCGGCGCCCGCCGCCCGCTCGCGACGTTGCCGGGCCAGCGCGCGGTACGGCGCCTCGGGAACGAGAACCTTCACCTCGACGCGCCGCCCGTCGACCTCCGCGATCGCGCGCCGCTCGACCACGTCGGCGCCCGCGGACTGGCGCATCGCCGGCCGGCTGGCGGAAGCGCGCCGCCTGCTCGGCGATCAGCTCGGACTCGACGAGGCCGTGGCACGTCTCGGCTGCGACGAAGCATGGATGGCCGAGGAGCGCCTGGTGAAACCCGAGGAGCGAATGGACGCCTCCGATCTCGAACTCCGCGAGCGCCCGCAGCATCCGCCGGCGCGCGGCTTCCCGGTCGACGTCATGCACGATCAGCTTCGCGATCATCGGGTCGTAGAGACCGCTGATCTCGGAGCCGGCGCTCACGCCCGAGTCGACGCGCACGCCCGGCCCCGCCGGCTCGCGGTAGCGCGTGATCCGGCCCGGGCTCGGCAGAAAGCCGTTCGAGGGATCCTCCGCGTTGATCCGGCACTCGATCGCGTGACCGCGGATCGTCACGTCCTCCTGGCTGAGCGAGAGCGGCTCGCCGGCTGCCACGAGCACCTGCTCCCGCACGAGATCGACGCCCGTGACGAGCTCGGTCACCGTGTGCTCGACCTGGATCCGCGTGTTCATCTCCATGAAGAAGTAGTCGCCTTCGGGCGTCAGCAGTCCCTCGATCGTCCCCGCCGACCGGTAGCCCGCCGCGCGCGCCGCGTCGACCGCGATGCCCCCGATCCGATCACGGAGCTCGGGGGAGACAGCAGGCGACGGCGTCTCCTCGATCAGCTTCTGGTGGCGGCGCTGGATCGTGCAGTCGCGCTCGCCGAGGTGGATGACGTTGCCGTGCCCGTCTGCGAGCACCTGGACCTCGACGTGCCGGGGATCCTCGAGGTACCGCTCGACGTACACCGCCGGGTCGGCGAAGTACGACTGCCCCTCGCGGCTCGCCGACTCGAAGGCTGCCGCCGCCTCGTCGCCCGAGCGGACGACCTTCATGCCCTTCCCACCGCCGCCTGCCGCAGCCTTGATCAGGAGCGGATAGCCGATCTCCTCGCCGAGCTGCGCCACCTCCTCGGCCGAGCCGACCGGATCCGTCGTGCCGGGGATGATCGGGACGCCGGCCGCCTGCATCGCCTGGCGGGCACGCGTCTTCGACCCCATCAGCTCGATCGCGTCGGCCGGCGGTCCGATCCAGACGAGCCCGGCCCCTTCGACCGCGCGCGCGAAGGCGGCGTTCTCGGCCAGGAACCCGTACCCGGGATGCACCGCTTCCGCCCCCGAGGCCCGCGCAGCCTCGAGCAGCTTCTCGACCACGAGATAGCTCTCAGCCGCGGTCAGGCCGCCGAGCGCGAAAGCCTCGTCGGCGTACGACGCATGCAAGGCTCGCCTGTCGGCATCCGAATACACAGCAACCGAGCCGACTCCGAGCTCTCGGAGGGTCCGGAAGATCCGGACGGCGATCTCACCGCGGTTCGCAACGAGGACTTTCCCGAACACACTCCGTATTCTCCTGACCGATGAGCATCGCCGATCAGTTGACCGTCGCCCGCGCCGCCTCGGTGCCGGTCGTCGTCGCCCTGTTCGCAATCCCCTTCCACGGGCACAACTACTGGGCGACCGCGATTTTCTGCGCGGCGATGTCGACCGACTGGTTCGACGGGCGCATCGCACGCCGGAGCGGCCGCACGTCCTCGCTCGGCTCGCTGCTCGACCCGATCGCAGACAAGCTGCTCGTGCTCGCGACACTGATCGTGCTGCTCGGCCAGGACGTCTTTCCTGCCTGGATGGTCGCCGCGATCGTGGCCCGCGAGCTGCTGGTGACCGGGCTTCGCCAGGCGGCGATCGAGCGCGGCGTCGTCATTGCGGCGCGCGACCTGGGGAAGCTGAAGACGTGGGCTCAGGCGATCGCGGCAGCCGTCGGCGGACTCGCTGCAGCCGGCGTGTGGAGCGACTCGGTCGCGTGGTGGACGCTGCTCGTCGCGCTCGTGCTGACGTGGATCTCCGGGCTCGACTACGCGAGGTCTGCGCCGAGCGTGCTGCGCGGACGCGCCGTCGCTTCGCCGTAAAGCGTCTCCTCGATTCCCGCCTGCCACCATGGGTCGGCCTCCGGCGCCGGCTGAACGATCAGTGCCTCGATCGCGTCGACGACGTCCTCGGGCTGTGCCGGGGTGACGTCGATCACAGCGGGATGTTCCCGTGCTTGCGGGGCGGGCGGCGCTCGCGCTTGGTGATCGACGTCTGCAGCGCGTCGATCAGCACGGGCCGGGTCCGGCGCGGCTCGATCACCTCGTCGACGTAGCCCCGCTCGGCCGCCGAGTAGGGATTTGCGAAGCGCTCGCGATAGTCGTCGATCAGCTCGGCGCGGCGCTCGTCCGAGTCATCGGCATCGGCCAGCTCCTTGCGGAAAATGATGTTCACCGCTCCGTCCGGGCCCATCACGGCGACCTCGGCGGTCGGCCAGGCGAAGTTGAAGTCCGCGCGGACGTGCTTGGAGCTCATGACGTCGTAGGCGCCGCCATAGGCCTTGCGGGTGATCACCGTCAGCTTCGGCACGGTCGCCTCGCAGTACGCGTACAGGAGCTTCGCACCGTGGCGGATGATGCCGCCCCACTCCTGTGCCGTGCCGGGCAGGAACCCGGGGACGTCGACGAACGTCACGAGCGGGATGTTGAATGCGTCGCAGGTGCGGACGAATCGCGCGGCCTTCTCCGAGGAGTCGATGTCGAGCACGCCTGCGAGGGCCTTGGGCTGGTTGCCGACGATGCCGACGCTGTAGCCGCCGAGCCGTGCGAACGCAGTCACGATGTTCTCGGCGTACAGCGGTTGGATCTCGAGGTACTCGCCGTCGTCGACGACCGCCTCGATCACCTTCTTGATGTCGTACGGCTTCGTCGCTTCGTCGGGGACGAGCGCGTCGAGCTCGGGCGCCTCGCGGTCACGCGGATCGGACGGCTCGTCGAACGGCGTCGGCTCGGTGTTGTTCTGCGGCAGGAAGCTGAGCAGGTAGCGCGCGTCCTCGAGCGCCGCCTCCTCGTCGGGCGCGGTCAGGTGCGCGACGCCCGACTTGGTGGCGTGCGTCGTCGCGCCGCCGAGCTCCTCGAACGTCACCTCCTCGCCGGTGACGGTCTTCACCACGTCTGGGCCCGTGATGAACATGTACGACGAGCCTTCGACCATCAGGATGAAGTCGGTCATCGCAGGCGAATAGACCGCACCGCCTGCGCACGGGCCCATGACGAGCGAGATCTGCGGAATCACTCCCGAGGACTGCACGTTCCGCCAGAAGATCTCGGCGTAACCGGCCAGCGAGACGACGCCTTCCTGAATCCGGGCGCCGCCCGAGTCGTTGATCCCGATCACGGGACACCCGTACTTGGCCGCCAGGTCCATCACCTTGCAGATCTTCTCGGCGAAGACCTCGCTCAGCGATCCGCCGAAGACGGTGAAGTCCTGGCTGAAGACGAACACGCGGCGGCCGAAGATCGTCCCGTAGCCGGTGACGACCGCGTCGCCGTACGGACGGCGGTCGAGCATCCCGAAGTTCGACTCGCGGTGGCGCACGTACCGGTCGAGCTCGAAGAACGACCCGGGATCGCAGAGCTTCTCGGCACGCTGCCGGGCAAGCAGCTTCCCAGCCCCGCGATGCTTGGCCACCGAGGCTTCCGACCCTGCGTGCCGCGCCGTGTCGCGCAGCTCGACGAGCCAGTCGAGCTTCTCGCGCGTGGTCGCATGGGTGCGCTGTTCGGCGTCTGCCATGTCGGCGTGAGCGTAGTGCGTAGAGTCGGCACCGTGGAGATCGACCGCTCGACGATCTGGCCCTACGACGCCGAAGGACAACCGCGCGAGTTCTACTACTCGCGCTACGCGCATCCCACCGGAGCGGCTGCCGAGCGGGAGCTCGGATCGCTCGAGGGCGGCGACGCGCTCCTCTATGCGTCGGGGACCGGGGCCGCAACGGCGATCGTGCTCGCGTTCGCCCGCTCCGGGACGACGATCGCGATCGCCGAGGGCGCCTACTTCGGCACGAGCGTCCTCTTTCGCTCGCTGGCGCCGTTCGGCGTCGACCTCGTCGAGTTCGACCAGACCGCAGCGCCGCCGGCCGCCGAGATCGTCTGGGTCGAGGCGCCCGCGAACCCCACCCTCACGCTCCCGAACTGGGAGCTGGCCCGCTCGACCGGGGCACTCGTGGTCTGCGACGCGACCGTCTCGACGCCGGTCTATCTGCGTGCGCTCGACGAGGGCGCCGACGTCGTCGTCCACTCGGCGACGAAGTTCCTGACGGGCCATCACGACGCCCTGCTGGGCGCGACCGTCAGCCGCGGCGAGCACACCGACCGCCTGCGGGCGGTCCGCCAGACCGCGGGCATCACCGCGTCCCCCGACGCCGCTGCCTCGCTGCTGCGCGGACTGAAGACGCTGCCGGTGCGAATGGAGCGCCACACGGAGTCGGCGACCGAGATCGCCGGCCGGCTGCGCGACCATCCAGCCGTTCGGAACGTCCGCTATCCGGGCTTCAGCGGTCTCATCTCGTTCGACGTGGCCGAGCCGAAAGCGGTCGAGACGTCGACGAAGCTGATCACCAACGCGACGAGCCTCGGCGGTGTGCGCACGACGATGGAGAGCCGGCACCGCTGGGAGGGCGACCGCATCCCCCATGGGCTGCTGCGCCTGTCGGTCGGGCTCGAGCCGGTCGACGAGATCTGGGCCGACCTCGACCAGGCGCTCGCGAACACCTGAGAGAGCCGGAGAGGGGACTCGAACCCCTGGCCTGAGCTTTACAAGAGCCCTGCTCTACCAACTGAGCTACTCCGGCCTGCTGCGCCGGACATCGTACGCCCGATCTACTGCAGCACCTGGCGCGCCTGCTGGTGCGTCAGGATCTTCCGCTTCACGCGCTGCAGGGCGTTGTCGATCGTCTTCGTGTCACAGCCGAGGTCTTCCGCCATCTGCTCGTACGACGAGCCTTCGAGGTACAGCCGGAGGGCGTCCGCCTCGAGCGGCGAGAGCGTCGTCGACAGGCAACCGACGAGCGCATCGAGCTCCTGCGTCGAGATCACCCGTACCGACGGATCGTTGACCGCCGGCCCCGGCAGCGCATCGCCGAGCGTGCAGTCATCGCCCTCCTGCCCGGCCGGCGTGTGGCTGAACGAGACGTACGAGTTGAGGGGTGCGTGCTTGAACCGCGTCGCGGTCTTGATCGCGGTGATGATCTGCCGCGTCACGCACAGCTCTGCGAACGAACGGAACGACGTCTCCTTGTCGGGCCGGAAGTCACGGACCGCCTTGTACAGGCCGACGAGGCCCTCCTGGATCAGGTCCTCGGAGTCGCCGCCCGCGAGGAAGTACGAGCTCGCCTTGAGGCGGACGAACGAGGTGTAGCGCCGGATCAGCTGGTCGAGCGCGACGGACGAGCCGTTCCGTGCCTTGAGGACGAGCTGCAGATCCTCGAGTTCCCGTTGAACCTTCTGGGGAGACTTCGGCGCGATCGCGGTGCGGGCGGACACGTTGATTACCCCCGTTTTGCTGGCGGTTTAGTGAGATTTCCGAAGACCCTGCCTGAGAAGTCTCACCCTGAGGTCGAGGTGAATCTAGCAGGGACCTGCAAGGAGCACAACCCCCATTTGCGGGGGACCCGCATACTCGTCTCACTTGCCGCGTTGCCGCTTCGCTTCGTAGAGCAGCACCGCCGCGGCGACCGACACGTTCAGGGACTCGACCTGCCCGTCGAGCGGGATCGAGACGAGCGCATCGCAGGTCCGGCGGACGAGCGGCCGCAGGCCCTTCCCTTCCGCGCCGAAGACGAGTGCGAGCCCGCCCGAGAGATCGGTCTCCCACATCGACCGGGTGCCCTCGCCTCCGGCGGCACCGTAGACCCAGAGGTCGGCTCCCTTTACCTCCTCGAGATAGCGCGCCAGGTTCGTGACCACGGCGACCGGCAGGTGCTCGACGGCGCCCGCCGACGCGCGGACGACCGCGGGCGTGACGACCGCGGACCCGTGGGCGGGTACGACGACGCCGGTCGCCCCCGCCCCGTCGGCGCTGCGCGCGACGGCGCCGAGGTTGCGCGGGTCGGTGACGCGGTCGAGCACAGCCAGGAGCGGCCGCTCCGCTGCAGCGAGCTCGTACGCGTCTGCATACCGGTACGGCTCGACGATCGCGAGCACGCCCTGATGGTCGCGTGTCTCCGCGCGCTCGGTCAGCTCGCGGTCGGCTCGCTTCTTCGGTGCCGGGACGGCGTCCTCCAGCCACTGCTCGCTCGCGATCGCCCGGTCGGTCGCCCACAGCTCGAGCACCTCGCGGCGGCCACGCAGAGCCTCTCGCACGGCGCGCCTGCCGTAGACGAGCTCGGGCGTCACGCGCGCACGAGGTCGTAGCCGCCGTCAGGCCCGTCGCGCATCACCCAGCCGAGCGCCGCCAACTCGTCTCGCAGGCGGTCGGAGGTCTCGAAGTCCCGCCCCCGCCGCGCGTCGGCCCGCCGGGCCGCCAGGTCGGCGACGTCGGCAGGAGCAACGTCGAGCTCGCCCACCGACTCCAGCCCGAAGACGGCGAGAGCGCGCCGCAGCAGCTCGAGCTGCCCGCTCGAGGCCCAGTCGTGCATGACCGCGAGCGCGGCCGGCGTGTCGAAGTCGTCGTCCAGGGCCGCGGCGAACGGGGCCCAGCCCGACTCGTCGTGGGCCGCGGCAGGTCTCGTGAAGGCATTTCGGAGCGTCTCGAGGCGGGCTGCAGCCTGCCTGAGCGTCTCGTCGGAGAAGTCGATCGGCTTCCGCCAGGACGCGGTCAGGAAGAAGACGAGCAGCACCTCGCGGCCCCACTCGTCGAGCGCCTCCCGGAGCGTGGTCACGTTTCCGATCGACTTGGACATCTTCTCGCCGGTGAAGCGGAGAAGCCCGTTGTGCGCCCAGATCGCGGCGAACGGATGCCCGAGCGCCCGGGATTGCGCGACCTCGTTCTCGTGATGCGGGAAGACGAGGTCGAGGCCGCCGCCGTGGATCTCGAACGCCGGGCCGTAGATCTCCTCTGCCATCGCGGAGCACTCGATATGCCAGCCCGGGCGGCCCCGCCCCCACGGTGACTCCCACCACGTGTCCTCGGTCGCCGGCTTGTTCGCCTTCCAGAGCGCGAAGTCGCGCGTGTCCTCCTTGAGCGGGTTCGGCTCCTGCTCCTCGACCTGGTCCGGGCGCTGCCCGGACAGGCGCCCGTACTCCGCAAACGACGCCACGCGAAAGTAGACGTCTCCCTGGACGGCATACGCGTGGCCCGACTCGATCAGCTCCTCGATGAACGCCACGATCTGCGGCACCGACTCCGTCGCCTTCGGCAGGTAGTCGGGCATGCCGATGCCCAGGTCGGCGTTGTCCTGCAGGTACCAATCGGTGACCTGCGCCGCGAGCGCGGCGCTCGCACCGGGCGCGGCGTCGTAGATCTTGTCGTTGATGTCGGTGATGTTGTGGACGAGCGTCGCCTCGTAGCCGCTCGCTCGAAACCAGGAGCGAAACCACATGCCGACCACGAAGGGCCGGGCGTTGCCGACGTGGGTGCGCGCGTACACCGTCGGTCCGCAGAAGTACATGCGGATCGGAGCCGGCGGCGCCGGCAACTCGACGAGCGAGCGCGTTGACGTGTCGTAGAGCCGCACGCCGTCAGCGTAGTGCGCGCCGCAGTGCCTCGTCGCGAGGCAGAGCGCGCAGCACGGCCCAGAGCTCAGGCCCTCGCGGCGCGCCGGTCAGAGCGACGCGAAGGGCCCGCAGGTCGCCGCCGACGGCCTTCAACTCGCGCTGCAGCGACTTCGCCTCGTCCTTCGTCAGCACCTCCGGCATCGCCGCCCGCAGCTCGGCGAAGCGTGCGAGCGTTTCCGGGCTTTGTGCCAAGTTGGCACTTGGCGCGGTCAGCACCGCGTCGACGAGCCCACGCGCCTCGGTCAGGTCGTGCGCCCCGCGTGCCAGCGGCACCGCTTCTCGGGGGATCGCCAGCCGGTCCGCCAGCTCCTCGTCCGACAGCTCCGAGAGTACGTCCACCGAGAGCGACCGAATACGGTCGAGATCGAGGTGCACGTCGTGCCGCGGCAGGCCGAGCTCCTCGAGATATGCGCGCACCGCCTCGGCCGGGTAACCGTCGTCGCGCAGCGCTGCGACGGTCGCGCCCTCGGCGCGCTTCGACAGTTTCTTGCCGTCGGCACCGACGACCAGCCCGTGGTGGATGACCTCGGGCGGCGTCGTCCCGAGCGCCCGGTGCAGCGCGGCGTGGAGCTCTTCGTTGGGCCGGTGATCGGAGCCGCGGATGACGTGGGTGATCTCGAAATCGGCATCGTCGACGACACTGGCGAGGTGAAAGGTCGGGCCTCCGTCGTCACGCCAGAGCATCACCCCCTCGAAGCGCTGCGGCAGCCCGGCGGCCCGTGCAGCCTCGAGGTGGCGCGTCGCACGCTCGCTCTGCCGCACCGGTCCCGCGTCCCAGTCGACCCCGAGCCAGCGCAGATCGGCGAGCACTCCCTCCTCGCCCCCCGGCACGTTGCGGGCCGGATCCGTGTCGTCGATGCGGAGCAGCAGCCAGTCGCCGAACCGGCGATTTGCGACCGCGCTCAGCGCGTTTCCCACGTGGAGGGATCCGGTCGGACTGGGGGCGAATCGGACGCGTGTCACGGGCCGCAACGTACCGTTCGTGCAGACTCGGAGCGATGCAAGGAATCGTCGACGGACTGAAGGCGGCAGCTCACTACCTCGCGGAGCATCCCCGGCTCCGCAAGGGGCTGCAACTCGCACTCGTCATCATCACCGTCGCCTTCTGTATCTGGGCGGTCCGGAACGAGTGGGCGAAAGCGGAAGATCGGCTGCTGAACGCACACCCGGCGTCGCTCGCGCTGTCGCTGGCCGCGGTCACCGCGTATTACCTCGTGTTCATCCTCGGCTGGATGCGGATCCTCGCCGCGTGGGGGATCCGTGTCCCGTACCGCGTGGCCCTCCAGTCGGAGATGGTCTCGATGCTCGCCAAGTACTTGCCCGGCGGCGTCTGGACTCCCGCTGCGCGGACGATTGCGCTTCGAAAGGGGGGCGGCGTCACCGATACGCCGACTGTCCTCACGTCGATCTTCGTCGAGGCCGCGCTGTCCGCGATCTCGGGCGTGATCGTCTTCGTCGTCAGCCTCGCCTGGGTTCGCGGTGTCAACGCACCCCTGCTGCCGCTGATCACGTTCGCAGTCCTGCTCTCCCTCCTGCTCCATCCCCGGATCTTCCGGCCCCTGAGCCGCAAGATCCTCAAGCCGTTCGGCGCGCATCCCATCGAGCCGCTGCCGTTCCCGATCACGGTCGGTCTCCTGCTCTTCTACTGTGGGACCTGGCTGATCGGCGGCCTCGGGGTCTGGTTCATGTTGCGCAGCCTCGACGCTGCCCCGCCCCTCTCGACCGTGCCGTACCTGGGCGGCGTCTCCGCGATCGGAGCGATCGTCGCCGTTCTGGCGATCTTCACCCCGTCGGGCCTGGGTGCCCGAGAGGCGTCGATGTACGGCCTGCTGCTCGCGGTGACGAGCGAAGGGCCGGCGCTGGGCGTGACGCTGATCAACCGCCTCGTGATCACGACCGTCGAAGTCGTGTTGTTCGGCGTCGGCGTCGTCGCGTGGCGCAGCGCGCCGCGCCGGCCCGCCGCCGCTCAGGAGTCGCAGGGTCCGTAGGATTGGCGGCATGTGCCGCAACATCAAAACGCTCTACAACTTCGAGCCGCCGGTCACGGAGGGCGAGATCCACGACGCTGCGCTTCAGTACGTCCGCAAGGTGAGCGGGATGCAGAAGCCGTCGCAGGCGAACCACGAGGCGTTCGAGCGAGCAGTCTCGGAGATCGCGCACACGACGTGGCATCTCCTCGACTCGCTCGTGACGACCGCCACGCCGCGCGATCGTGAGGTCGAGGCCGAGCGCCGCCGCGCCCGCGCCGCAGTCCGGTTCGGCAACGCCGCCTGAGTCTCGAGCCTCGCGGAAGGGACCGCCTGCGTCTGACGTGAGTCAGACTCGTGTCTGACACACCGAAGTGCGACCAGAGTTGAACGCAAGTGTGACGCCTGCCGCGCAAACCGCCGACCCGAGCGGACTTGCGGCAATTCGCGAATATGGCTCGCAACGCGTAAAACGCAGGACAACCGCTCAGTCGAGCGAGCGCTTGCGCAGCTCGGTCGCGTCAGACACGTGTCTGACTCGTGTCAGACGTGGGGTTGCGGCGTGCGGCTCAGTCCGGCGACTCTTCGGCGGTTGCTTCCTCGATCGCTTGGACGATCTCGTCCTCCGAGCGGTCTTGCGCGAGCAGCGTCTCGATCATGATCCCGTAGTGCCGGCGCTCCTTCTCGGGTGCGGCCGCTTCGGTCTTCCTTGTCTCGTAGGTCAGTGACATCACGTGGTTACCTCCTTCGTTTTCTACAAGCGCGAACGGAACGGCTGAACGGGCCATTCCCTCCTCGCAGACTCCTTACAGGTGCATCCGCCCCGGCGGGCTCTAGGCTCCAGCCGTGCAGCAAGAGCTCCTGGCTTGGTTCGAGACGAACGGTCGCGATCTGCCCTGGCGCCATACTCGCGACCCGTACGCCATCCTCGTCAGCGAGGTGATGCTGCAGCAGACGCAGGTCGACCGCGTCGTTCCTTGCTGGCAGGCGTGGCTCGAGCGCTGGCCGACCGTCGAGGCGCTGGCTGGTGCCTCGACTGCAGACGTGATCGTCGCGTGGCAAGGGCTCGGCTACAACCGCCGGGCCGTCAGCCTGCACCGGGCCGCGCGCCTCGTCGCCGAACACGGCTGGCCCGACGACCTGACCGAGTTGCCCGGCGTCGGCCCGTACACCGCCGCGGCCGTCGGCAACTTCGCGTTCGGCCGCGACACGTTGCCGCTCGACACGAACGTCCTTCGTGTGCAGGAGCGGACCGGCGAGACGTTCGACGCGACGTGCGCGCAGGCCTTGTTCGACCTCGGTGCGACGATCTGCCTCGCACGCATCCCACGGTGCGGAGCGTGCCCACTCGCGGCCAGGTGCCCATCGCGCGGCTCGCGTTACGAACCGCTCCGCAAACAGTCGCGCTTCGAAGGCTCGTTTCGCGAGCGTCGCGCGCTGGCACTTCGCGCAGTCACCGCGGGCGAACAGCCGAGGGACGGCGACGCGCTCACCTCGCTCGCCCGCGACGGGCTCATCGTCCTGCGAGACGGCGTCGCTGCGCTGCCCGACTGACCTAAGCCGCAAGCGACAACCGCGAGGCCGCGACCTCACGCGCGAGCGCGGGCTCGTCCGTGACGAGGCCGTCGACGCCGAGGTCGACGAGGTCCGCCATGCGCCGGACGTCGTTGACCGTCCACGGCACGATTCGCAGTCCGGCCGCGTGCGCGGCGAGGACGAGGTCGCGGGTGACGACATCGTGGCGAGGTCCGATCGCGCGCGCGACCGTGGCGATCCGCATCGGCCGATCGAACAGGAACGTCGTCTCGACTGTCGAGCGGAGTCGCGCGACCTCGGCGAGCACCGGTTCCGAGGACGAGCACACCGCAATCCGTGTCAGATACGGCCGCAACGCCTGAACGAACTCCCGCGACGAGGGCGTCAGCCCTGGAAAGCACTTCGCCTCGACGACGACCTTCGTCGTGCCCGCGAGCTCCAGCGCGCGCTCGAACTGCAGCCCGGAGGCGTCGGCATGGTCGACGTCGTGCGCGATGATGAGCTCACCGTTCGCGACTCCGACATCGAGCTCGACCGACGTCGGCGCTGCAGCGACCATCCTCCTCAGCGTCCGCATGTCGTTGCCGCGGTGTGCCTGAACTTCGAACCCCACACGCACAGATTCGCCGCGGCCGAGCCGATTCCGGGCTGCCGGGCGGTCGAGCGGTGGTGACAGGTCGGTGAACGGCTAGACCGGGTGCCGAAGCCAGATGTTCGGCTCGACATGCACTCCCACACCGTCCCGCACCTCGAGTGGCGCAAGCATCCCCGGCACGACGTACGTGCCGTCGTCGGGGAAGGTCATCGCGGTCCAGTCCTCCCAATCGGCGACCGGTGCCTCGATCACCATCGACTGCGGCGCGGGCGCCAGGATCTCCCCGCCGACGCGCTCGTGGAGGCGGACCCATGGGTCGAAGTGAGCGCCGTCCTCGCGCCGCCACTCGACGTAACGCTCGATCGGGATCAGCGGGTAGCGCTCCTTGAGGGTCGGCCTGACCGGCGCCAGCAACTCATGCAGGCCGCCGTCGCGTGCGGCATCGCGCATCGCCTCCAACATCCGCGACGACAGCCGCGAGCCCTGGCGGTCCGGACGGACCGAGATCGCGAGCGCGCAGAGCACAGTCGCCTTCCGATCGCTCTCGAACGCGCGCGTGAAGCCGTCGTCCCACCCGGTCGGCAGGTCGTCGAGCGTCCCGTCCCACGGCGTCGGAACCGAGTGCAGCTCCGCGACGAGGTCAGCGCCGTCGAGGAGCGCCAGCTGAAAGTCGGGATGCTCGTCGTACAGCCGTCCCCAGAAACGCGTCCCCGACTGGTTGTGGTGCATGAACTCCGGGAACGTCTGCTTCGACAGGGTCTCCAACCGGATCTCTCTCAGATCGGGCCGGTCGGCGTAGCGAACGAGCTCCATCACCGCTCCAGGAGAGCGACCGCGTGGGCCGCGAGCCCTTCGCCGCGCCCGGTGAACCCAAGCGTGTCGGTCGTGGTCGCGCGCACGTTGACCTCGCCTCCGCCGACCGCGCCCGAGAGCTGCCGCCGCATCTCCTCGCGGTGCGGCGCGATGCGCGGCTCCTCGCCGACGAGCACGCAATCGGCGTTGACGAGCATCCATCCCTGCGCCTGCACCTGCGCGTACGCCTCACGCACCAGATCGATGCTATCGGCGCCGCGGAAGCGCTCATCGCCTGACGGGAAGAGGGAGCCGATGTCGCCAAGTCCGGCCGCGCCGAGCAGTGCGTCGACGAGCGCGTGCGCGAGCACATCGCCGTCGGAGTGCCCTGCCAGCCCACGCGGATGGTCGATCGTCACCCCTCCCAGGACGAGCGGCACGCCCTCGACCAACGCATGCGCGTCGACACCGATCCCGACGCGGAACGTCATCGGATCGCCTCCGGCAACTCGTCCAGCGACGCGATCGAGACTGCGCCGGCCGGCGGCTCGTGCAGATACCCCCAGGGCCCGCGTCTGATGTGGACGGCCACCATGCCCGCTGCGAGCGCCGGCGTGACGTCGTTGTCGACCCGGTCCCCCACGTACGCGATCTTTCCAGGCTCGGCCTCTGCGAGCTCGGCGACGCGCGCGAAGAACTCCGGTGAGGGCTTGTCGACGCCCCACGTCGCGGATGAGCCGACGCGATCGAAGTAGCGTCGGAGCTCCACCTCGACGAACGCAGGCGTGTTGCCGGAGGCTGCGAGGCGGTACCCCGCGTCACGGAGGCGGGTGACACAACGAAGCGCGTCGGGATAGAAGTCGTCGAGCTGCCAGGTCGACGCCGGCTGCTCGACGCCGAGGATCTCCCAGACTCGACTGTGGTCCTCGCCCCGGGCGGCGAGACCGCCGAGCACGCCCAGCAAGGTGAAGCGTGGGACACCGACCGCGTCCGCCGCCTGCTCCCACATCCGGGTCTCGTCGACGAGCGTCTCGCCGACGTCGAAGACGACGGCCTCTACAGCCATCCGCGCACCCGCGCCAGGTCGGCGGGCGTCGTCACCTTGAGCAGCCGCTCGTCGCCCTCGACGGTCGTGACGCGGCCTCCGGCGGCCTCGACCAGCGACGCGCAATCCGTGGCTTGTGCCAAGTTGGCACTAACTGGGTTCAGCGCGCCTCGAAGCACCGACGCCACGAACGCCTGCGGCGTCTGGACCGCGACCAGGCCGCCGCGGTCGAGCGTTTCCGCGACCACGCCCTCGCTGACCCGCTTGACGGTGTCCGGCACCGGCAGCACCGGGACGGCGCCGTCGAAGCCTTCCGCAAGCGCGCCGATGAGGCGCTCGACGACGGCGTCGTCGACGAGCGGGCGGGCCGCGTCGTGGACCAGGATCACGTCGGCGTCGTCCGGCACGTCCGCGACGCCGGCCCGCACCGAATCGGTGCGGGTCGCGCCGCCGGTGACGCAAGCGGCGACCTTCGACGCACCGACCTCCTCGGCCAGCAGGATCGCCGGCTCCTCCCAGTCGGCCGGGGCGACGACGACGACGTGGTCGATCTGCGCGCAGTCGTCGAGGCGCCGAATCGGCTCCGCGAGCAGCGGAAGCTCGCCGAGGCGCACGAACGCCTTCGGTCGATCTTCCCCGAGCCGCTCCCCTCGCCCGGCGGCGACGAGAACAGCCCAGACGCTCATTACGCCCGGGAGGTGCTCTTCCGGGTCGCGGCGGGCTTCTTGGCCGTCGCGCTCTTCGCGGGGGCGCGCGCCGCGACGGTCTTCGCCTTGGCGGGTGCGACCTTCTTCGCGATCGGCGCTGCCTTGGCCGGAGCGACGGCGCGCTTGGCCGCCGGGGCCGCCTTCTTCTCGGGAGCCGCCGGCTTCGGCTTGGCGCCGTTCGTCAGCGTCTCCTCGAGCCACTCGAGCGCCTCTTCCTCGGACATCGTCTTCGCGTACATCAGCTCCGACGCGAGGATCTTCTTGGCCTTGACGTACATCTGCTTCTCGCCGGTCGAGAGCCCCTTCTCGCCGTCACGAAGGGCGAGGTTGCGCACGACTTCGGCCAGTTCGTAGATGTCGCCGGTCTTCATCTTGTCCCGGTTGTGCTTGAAGCGCCGGTTCCAGTTCTTCGGCATTTCGGTGCCGCCCGAGGTCAGATACTTGACGACCTTCTTGACCGCCTCTTCGTCGATCACCTTGCGGAGACCGACGAGCTCGGCGTTCTCCGCAGGGACGTTCACGGTCATGTCGTTGTGCAGGATCTTGATCGTCAGGTACTCGCGCTTCTCGCCCAAGACCTCGCGCTTCTCACGCTTTACGACCGTCCCAGCACCGTGGTGGGGATACACCACCTTGTCACCGACCTTGTACAAATTCGCCTCTTTCGTCTGTAGTCGCGAAACTGCCGGCGGCCCTGAAGGCTCACCGGCGAGGATCTCCAGGGTACCAGAAACCCTGCAAATCCGCCATTTTTACGAAAATCCCTGCTAGGCGCCGGAATCCACCAGCGCCGCCCGCAGCGCCTCCCTGATCGTCTCCGCCGAAACCGGCCTGCGTCCCAGCTTCCGGCATTCCTCGGCCCGCCGTTCCGCTTGCGCCGCGACCCGCAGGCGCCCGGTCAGCCCAAGCTCGCCGAACGCCGCCACGCCGTCCCGAACGGCCACGCCCTTGGCAGCCGAGGCAATCGCGAGCGCGATTCCGAGGTCCGCGCCCGGCTCGTCGATCCTCACCCCGCCGGCCACGTTGACGAACACGTCTGCGCCGCCGAGCGCCAGGCCTGCATGCCGGGCGAGGACCGCGACGATCATCGCCAGCCGCTTCGGGTCGACGCCCGTCGCAACGCGGCGAGGCATGGCCACATCGGTCGGGGAGACCAGAGCCTGGATCTCGAGCAGGAGCGGCCGAGTCCCCTCGAGCGTGCAGGCGACAGCCGCGCCGACCTCGCCGGAGTGCGTGCGCCCGAAGACCTCCGACGGATCGGGAACGCCGACGAGCCCGGCTCCGGTCATCTCGAAGACGCCGAGCTCGTTGGTCGAGCCGAAACGGTTCTTGACGGCCCGGAGGATGCGCAATGCGTGGAACCGGTCGCCCTCGAACTGCAGCACGCAGTCGACGAGGTGCTCCAGCACCCTCGGCCCTGCGACCGAGCCGTCCTTCGTGACGTGGCCGACGAGGAAGGTCGCCACGCCGGCCGCCTTGGCCACGCGAAGGAGCCGGGCAGCCGCCTCGCGCACCTGCGAGACCGATCCAGGAGCCGAGCCGACCTCGGCCGACCAGAGCGTCTGGACGGAGTCGATGACGCAGACGGCGGGCCGCTCGCGCTCGAGTGTCTCGCAGACGGCATCCAGCTCGGTCTCGGCCAGGATCTCGACCAGGTCGCAGCCGCCGAGCCGGGCCGCCCGGAGCTTGACCTGGGCGACCGACTCCTCGCCCGTGATCAGAAGCGCGCGCCGCTCCTGCGAGATCGCACCCAGCGCGGTCAGGAGCAGCGTCGACTTGCCCACGCCGGGCTCGCCGCCCACGAGGACGAGCGATGCCGGCACCAGCCCGCCCCCGAGGACGCGGTCGAGCTCCGGGACGCCCGTCGAGAGCCGTTCTGTCTCCTCGACGACGACGTCGACCAGCCGAAGCGGGGGCCTCGAGGCCGCGGCCGTCCGCTTGGGCGGCGCCTCCGCCGTCATCGTCCCGAACTCGCCGCAACCGGGGCACCGACCCAGCCACCGGCCGGCCGAGGTGCCGCACTCGGTGCAGACGTGCTGGACGGCGGCAACCTTGGCCATGAGGTTGAAGGTACTCGTCGGCCCCGACGGCAGGTGTGCCGGCTCTGGAACGATCGTTCCCCATGAGATACAGACAACTGGGCGAGAGCGACCTTCAGGTCTCGGAGATCAGCCTCGGCTCCTGGCTCACCTACGGCGGCGGCGTCGGAGACGTCGAGGCCCGGGCATGCGTCGACGCGGCCTTCGCGGCCGGCATCAACTTCATCGACACCTCGAACGTCTACGCCCTGGGAGCAGCCGAGTCGTTCCTCGGGGACGTGCTCGGCGCCCGGCCGCGCGACTCCTACGTCCTGGCGACCAAGCTCTTCTTCCCGATGGACGATTCGGGGGAGAACCAGGGACTATCGCGCGCTCAGGTGCTGAAGCAGATCGACGCGTCGCTGGCGCGCCTGCGGACCGACTACGTCGACCTCTACCAATGTCATCGCTACGACCTCCAGACGCCGCTCGAGGAGACGATGGCGGCCTTGACCGAGGTCGTGCGCGCCGGGAAGGCGCGGTACATCGGGTTCAGCGAGTGGACCCCGCAGCAGATCACGGCCTCGCTCGACCTCAGCCGCGAACACGGCTATGCGAGGTTCGTGTCGTCCCAGCCGCAGTACTCGCTGCTCTGGCGCAAGCCCGAAGCAGAGGTGATCCCGCTCAGCCGCGAGCACGGAATCTCGCAGATCGTCTGGTCGCCTCTCGCGCAGGGTGCCCTGACCGGCAAGTACCGGCCCGGCGAGCCGCCGCCCGAGGGCTCACGCGCCACCCACGCGCGGATGGGCCGAATGATGGGAGGCTGGCTGACCGACGACGTGTTGGAACGGGCGAGGCGCCTCGCTCCGATCGCAGAGCGCCTCGGCCTCTCGATGCCCCAACTCGCCCTCGCCTGGATCCTCCGCGAGCCGAACGTCGCCTCGGCGATCGTCGGCGCAACCCGGCCGGAGCAGGTCCGGGAGAACGCGTCGGCCTCCGGCATCGAGCTCGATTCGGCCGACCCTGGCGGAGATCGAGAAGGCGGTGAGCCGTTAGTACACTCGCGGCCGTGGCGCGGAAGCATCGCTCGCAGACCGAGGTGCTCGACCGGTGCCGCGCGCTCCAGCAGGAGGTGCGTGCGGGGCTCGAACGCCTTCCGTCGGCCGACCCCGGCGTGATCGACGTCGTCTGGCGGGGCGAGGCGCTCGGCACGCTCCTCTGGGCGCTGCAGCTCGAAGAGCTGCCGCCCTACGACGAGCCCTTCTCGACCGACGACGTCGTCGCAGCTCCACTCGGATCGGCGTCGCTGCGGGATCGCGAGACGATCGAGCTCGAGCGCGAGTCCGCGCGCCTCTGGCACTGGCGCGCGCGGACGACGGCCGTCCAGGCCGACGGCACGATCGAGCTACCCGGCAACTTCGCGAGCTTCGACCAGCTGGTCGCGGCGACGGCGATGCGAGGCTTCGAGCAGGGCCTCCTCCCCGCGCCCATGCGCGGAGACTTCCGGGCCTACGGAAAGGTCTACCGCCATCTCTCCGCCGAGCAGCACGCCGAGGCCCATTCGATCGCCGCCGAGCGACAGCACGCGCTGACCTGGCTGTGCGGCGAGGGAGACAGCTGGGACGACGTCCCACTCGACACGTGATATCGGAGCCTCTACCATCGTGACGGTGGATCGGCTCGATCGCTACGCCACGCTCATCGTCCGCGTGGGCGCCAACGTGCAGCCCGGCCAGTCGGTCTTCGTCACCGCACTCGTCGAGCATGCCCCGCTCGTGCGCGCGCTCGCCCGGGCGGGCTACGAGGCGGGCGCCGAACGCGTCGACGTCCGCTACGTCGACAACCACGTCAGGCGCGCAGTGATCGAACATGCGAAAGAGGAACTGCTGACCGAGACGACCCCGTGGCTGATGGCGCGCACCGAGGCGATCGCTGCCGGCGGCGCGCTGATCATGATCGCGGGCGATCCCGAGCCGGAGCTCCTCTCCGACCTCGACCCCGAACGGGTCGGCCGTCACCGGCCGGTCGACGCCGCCAACCGCCAGCTCAAGGCCCAGAACGACCGTGCCGTCAACTGGTCGATCGCAGCCTTCCCGACGGAGGGCCAGGCCCGCCAGGTGTTCGGCGAGCCCGACCTCGAGCGCCTCTGGGAAGCGGTCGCCCATACCGTGCGGCTCGACGAGCCCGATCCCGTCGCGGCCTGGCGCGAGCACACGGAGACGCTCCGGCGCCGCTGCGACCAGCTCAACGCCCACGCCTTCGACGCGATCCGGTTCACCGGCCCCGGCACCGACCTGACGGTGGGGCTGCTGCCCGGAGCACGCTGGATCGGCGGCGGGATCGAGACGCGTCGACGGCATCAAGCACGTGGCGAACCTCCCCACGGAAGAGGTCTTCGCCTGCCCCGACTGGCGCCGCACCGAAGGCACCGTCCGCTCGACCAGGCCGCTCTCGCTCGGCGGCACGATCGTCCGCGACCTCGAGATGCGGTTCGAGGGCGGCGACGCGGTCGAGGTGCACGCATCGTCGGGCGAGGGCACGGTGCGCGGCGAGATGACCGTGGACGAGTTCGGCGGGCGGCTCGGCGAGGTCGCGCTGGTCGACGGCTCGTCGCGCGTCGGCCAGACCGGGATCACGTTCTTCGACACGCTCTTCGACGAGAATGCGACCTGCCACATCGCGTACGGCAGTGCCGTCACGTTCGGCGTCGACGGCATCGACGGGCTGACGCCGGACGAACTGCGGAGCCCGCGGCATCAACAACTCGGCCGTCCACACGGACTTCATGATCGGCGGCCCCGAGGTCGCCGTCGACGGCCTCACGCCCGACGGCCGCGCCGTCCCGATCCTCCGGGAGGACCTATGGCAGCTCCAGTCCTAGACGAGCGGCTCGAGCGCTACGCCGAGTTGGCGATCCGCGTCGGAGCGAACGTCCAGGCGGGCCAGTCGCTCTTCATCGGGGCATCGATCGAGCATGCGCCGCTCGCCCGCGCCCTGACGCGCGCGGCGTACGCCGCAGGCGCGCGCTACGTCGACGTCCGGTACGCCGACCAGCACGTGCGCCGCGCGATGATCGAGTTCGGCCCCGACGAGGCGCTCGAGCACACGCCCGAGTGGTTGAAGACCCGCTTCACGGCCTCGGCCGGGAACGCGCTGATCGGCACCACCGGCGATCCCGAGCCGAACCTGCTGGCCGACCTGCCCGGCGAGCGCGTCGGCCGTGCCCGCATGCGCGAGCTGAACGAGGTCGTCCGCGGGCTGATGGAGGCCCGCAGCATCAACTGGACCGGAGTCGCCTACCCCAACGAAGGCTGGGCGACGATGATCTTCGGCGAGCCGGACGTCGAACGCCTCTGGGAGGCGGTCGCGTTCTGCACGCGCCTCGACGAGCCCGACCCGGTCACGGCCTGGCGCGAGCACATCGCGAAGCTCGAGGCGCGGGCCGCGCAGCTGAACGAGCGCAAGTTCGACGCGCTGCGCTACCGCGGCCCCGGCACGGACTTCACCGTCGGGCTCTTGCCGAACGCCCGCTGGATGTCGGCGAAGTTCCGCACGGCCGACGGCCGGGAGTACGTCCCGAACATGCCGACCGAGGAGATCTTCACGACACCCGATTGCCGGCGCGCCGAGGGAACGATCGCCTCGACCCGGCCGCTGGCGCTCGCCGGGGACGTGATCGAGGGCCTGCGGTTCACCGTCGAGGACGGCCGGATCGTCGACGTGCAGGCGGAGCGCGGCGCCGACCTCGTCCGGGGACAGCTGGACGGAGACGAGCGCGCGCGCTACTTCGGCGAGCTCGCGCTCGTCGACGGCGCATCGCGCGTCGGCCAGACCGGACTGACGTTCTTCGACACGCTCTACGACGAGAACGCGACCTGTCACATCGCCTACGGCTTCGGCGTCGCCGAGGTGTTCGACGGCGATCCCGGCGAGGGACTGAACGTCTCGAACGTGCACACCGACTTCATGGTCGGAGGACCCGAGCTCGAGGTCGACGGCCTGACCGCCACCGGCGAAGCCGTGCCGATCATCCGCGAGGACACATGGCAGCTCTAGAGCCCGACAGCCGCCTCGAGCGCTACGCCGAGCTCATCGTCGGCGTCGGCGCCAACGTGCAGCCGGGCCAGCTCGTCGACGTCCGGGCCGACGTCGAGCACCTCGACGTCGCCCGAGCCGTCGCGCGCGCCGCATACCGCGCCGGAGCGCGGTACGTCGACCTCACCTACCGCGACCCGCACGTCCGGCGGGCGCTGATCGAGCACGGCGACGACGACGTGCTCTCGTGGTCGCCGCCCTGGCTGCTCGAGCGAACGCAGAGCATGGGTGACGAACGCGCGGCGATCGTCGCGCTGACCGGCGACGCGGAGCCAGACCTGCTCAGCGACCTCCCCGGCCCGCGGGTCGGCAAGGCGCGCATGAAGGAGATCGCGGAGCTGAACAGCCGCCAGATCAACGAGCAGCTCAACAACTGGACGGTCGTCGGCGTCCCGAACACCGGCTGGGCCGAGCAGATGTTCGGCGAGCCCGATCTCGACCGGCTCTGGGAGCTCGTCGAGTTCTGCTGCCGCCTCGACGAGACCGACCCGGTCGAGGCCTGGCGCGAGCACGTCCGAACGCTCGACCTGCGCGCCGAGACCCTGAACGCATTCCAGCTCGACGCTGTGCGGTTCCGAGGGGACGGCACCGACCTGACGGTCGGCCTCCTCCCGGAGTCCCGCTGGCAGGGCGTCGTCTCACACACGATCGACGGGATCCCGTACGTGGCGAACATGCCCACCGAGGAGGTCTTCACGACTCCCGACGCGCGGCGGACGGAAGGGTACGTGCGCTCGACGCAGACCGCTCGCGCTCTACGGCCGCATCGTGCGCGGCCTCGAGATGCGCTTCGAGGCGGGCCGCATCGTCGAGGTTCGGGCCGAGGAGGGAGCGGACGTGATCGAAGGCGAGCTGTCGACCGACGACCGCGCGTCGTACCTCGGCGAGGTCTCGCTCGTCGACGGCAACTCGCGCGTCGGCCGGACGAACATGACCTTCTTCGACACGCTCTACGACGAGAACGTGACCTGCCACATCGCCTACGGCGGCGCCTACGCCGAGGCGGTCGAGGGCGAGCCGGGCGAGGGCGTCAACGTCTCGACCGTGCACTCCGACTTCATGATCGGCGGGCCCGAGGTCGACGTCGACGGCATCCTGCGCGACGGAACCGTCGTGCCGCTTCTGCGCCGGGACGTCTGGCAGCCGGACTGACCACATGAAAAGCGGCGGGGCCCGAAGGCCCCGCCGCTCTGCGTTCTGCGTCCCTATCCCTAGTCCGCCTTTACTTCAGGCAGAGGGCCGCGAGATCGACGCTGTAGGTCGAGTTGTAGGTGAAGCAACCGACCCGGTTCGAGAGCAGGATGCGGTCGTTGAAGTTGTTACGAGCCGCCCACGGCGGGTTCTTCGACATCATGTTGACGTCGAGGTTGCCGTACGCGTTGTAACGAGGAGCACCCGACAGCAGCGACGCGGCGGTCATCTGCTTGTTGTACGTCGGGTTGTTGAAGTACGCCACGTTGTTGTTGTTCGCGGCATGGAGGCTGCTGCCCGAGAGCAGCACGTTGATGAAGTCGTACGGATCGGCGTAGTCGGCGATCCAGCCCTCCGAGGTGATGTCGAACGGCTCACCACGGGTGCCTTCCTTGTCGATCTGCACGGCACGGGCGAACAGATGGCTGTTCACGTTCAGGCCGATCTGCTTCAGGTTGAACTGGACGATCTGGGCGACGAGCGGAGCCGAGCCGGTGTTCGAGGTGTAGTACTGCACCGTCGTGCCGGGCTTGATGCCGGCCTTGGTCGCCCACTTCTTCGCCGTCGTGAGGTCCGGTCCCTTGAGCGGGTACAGGTTGGCGTCACGGAAACCGGCGAGGCCCGGAGGCAGGATCTGATCGGTCCGCTTGCCGGCCAGGTAACCACCCTGGGCGAGCATGGCCTTCCGGTCGATCGCGTAGTTGATCGCCTTCGCGAGCGCTGTTCCCTTGGCGCCCTTGAAGAGGGCACGGTCGTGGTTGAAGGCCAGGTAGTTCACGCCGAGCTGCGGCTTGACCCAGAACTGGCCCTTGTTGACGCCGTACTTCTGAGCGGCCTCGGCGTACGACGCAGGCGGGATGCCCTGTGCGGCGTAGTCGGTCGCGGCCTGCTGCGTGCGCAGGTACGTGGCCGCCAGCGAGTTCCCGATCGTGTAGATGATCTGGTTCACGTTGTGCGGGCGCTTGCCCTTGTAGTACGGGTTCTTCTTGATCGTGATCGACTTGTTCGGCTGCCGGTCGGCGATGTAGTACGGGCCGGCAGACGGCGGCGCCAGGACGCCGTTGGGGTCATGGGCAAGGTTGGTGGGGACGGCGCAGAAGAACGGCATCGCCATGCGCGCGAGGAAGTCGGGTGCGGCCTTGGTCAGGTTGATGACCAGGTGCGAGCCGTGCACCTTGACGCCCGAGACGGGCGACTTCGAGGCGCCGACGATGTCGGAGAAGAAGGGCACCGACGGCGACTGCATCTTGGGATCAGCGTCGCGGTCGATGGCGGCCTTGAAGTTCGCGGCCGTGACAGCCTGGCCGTTCGAGAACTTCGTGAAGCCGGCCTTGACGTTGAAGTCGTAGGTCTTCCCGTTGTTCGAGACCCTCGGGAATCCGGCTGCGGCCTCGGGCGTGAGCTGTGAGCCCTTCGCCCCGTTCGCATCCGGGTAGTTCATGAGCTTGAGGCACGTCGCGTACTCGATCTCCCAGCCGGTCGACAGGTAGTCGAGCGCCGGGTCGGTGTAATCGATGTCGTTCGCCAGGTCGACGTTCAGGGTTCCCCCGACGGCGCCGGCCTTGCCTGTCTTG
Source organism: uncultured Thermoleophilia bacterium (assembly GCA_963708505.1). GTDB lineage: Bacteria > Actinomycetota > Thermoleophilia > Gaiellales > Gaiellaceae > PALSA-600. Next base: position 99,015 of record CAVPST010000002.1, on the reverse strand, counting down.
GCAACCGCGCCGCCCGCGAAGACCGCGGCCAACACGATCATGGCTGCCACAGACGACAGCCATAGGGTTCTCCTCACGGAGTGCTCCTTTCAGTGCATTAACTGGGCTGGGCCGGGAGACGGCCCACTGATTGCGACGTGCGCCTGCAGGTCCAGTTGGACCGAACGGCAGAACGCTTACGACTTGTTTACGGCCCGTAACAAAAGAGACCGCCTTCCGGCGGTCTCTTAACAGGGTTAACTAATTTTCGGCAGTTAAGTCGTCGGGCGGCGCGTCCGGCGCTGCCGAGACCGCGATCGCCTCCGGCGGCGCCGGCGGCACGACCGTGATGTCGACCTCTTCGTCGTTCTTGCGCGCGACGAGGATGGTCGAGCCCGGTTCGAGAGTGCGTCCGAGCACGTAATCGGCCAGCGGATCCTCGATGTAGCGCTGAATCGCGCGCCGGAGCGGCCGTGCGCCCATCGTCGGGTCCCAGCCCTTCTCGACGAGCAGATCCTTGGCCTCGTCGGTCAGCTCGATCGTCACTTCGTGCTCCGCCATCTGCACGCGCAGGCGGTTCATGAGCAGGTCGACGATCTGCAGGATCTCGGGCTTCGTCAGCTTCGGGAAGACGATCACCTCGTCGATGCGGTTCAAGAGCTCGGGCCGGAACACCTTCTTCAGGTCGCCCATGACGCGGGTCTTCATGTCGTCGTAGGAGAGGCCCTCCTCCTCGGACAGGTTGAAGCCGAGCGCCATGTTCTTCGAGATCGACGCTGAGCCGATGTTCGACGTCATGATCACGATCACGTTCCGGAAGTCGACCTTGCGGCCCTGGGAGTCCGTGAGCTTCCCGTCCTCGAGGATCTGGAGCAGGATGTTGAAGACGTCCGGGTGCGCCTTCTCGATCTCGTCGAAGAGGACGACCGAGTAGGGCTTGCGGCGGACCGCCTCGGTGAGCTGGCCGCCTTCGTCGTAGCCGATGTACCCCGGAGGAGATCCGACGAGCCGGGACACGGCGTGCTTCTCCATGTACTCCGACATGTCGATCTGGATCATCGCGTCCTCGTCGCCGAACAGGAACTCGGCGAGCGTTCGCGCCAGCTCGGTCTTCCCCACGCCGGACGGGCCGAGGAAGATGAACGAGCCGGTCGGGCGCTTCGGGTCCTTGATGCCGGCCCGCGCCCGGCGGATCGACTTCGACACGGCGATGATCGCCGCGTCCTGTCCGATCACGCGCTTGTGCAGCTCCTCTTCCATGCGAACGAGCCGCTGTGACTCGGCCTCGGTGAGCTTGAACACCGGGATGCCCGTCCACATCGAGACGATGTCGGCGATCTCCTCCTCGCCGATCTCCGGCTGCTCGGTCTGCTCGGAATCGCGCCACTGGTCCTCGAGCTCGCGCTTCTTCTGCGTCAGCTTGCGCTCCTTGTCGCGCAGCGACGCGGCCTTCTCGAACTCCTGGCCCTCGATCGACGCTTCCTTGTCCTTGCGCACCTTCTCGATCTCGTCCTCGAGCTCGCGGTAGCGCGGCGGGGCGGTCATCGTCTTGATGCGCATCCGCGACGCGGCCTCGTCGATCAGGTCGATCGCCTTGTCGGGCAGGTGCCGGTCCTGGATGTAGCGGTCGGCGAGCGTCGCGGCTGCCTCGAGAGCCTCGTCGGTGATCTTGCACCGGTGGTGAGCCTCGTAGCGGTCGCGGAGGCCGCGGAGGATCTGAACGGTGTCGTCGGTCGACGGCTCCTCGACGCGAATCTGCTGGAAGCGGCGCTCGAGCGCAGCGTCGCGCTCCAGATACTTGCGGTACTCGTCGAGCGTCGTCGCGCCGATCGTCTGCAGCTCGCCCCTGGCGAGCGCAGGCTTGAGGATCGACGCAGCGTCGATCGCGCCCTCGGCGGCGCCCGCACCGACGAGGTTGTGGAGCTCGTCGATGAACAGGATGATGTCGCCGCGCTGGGTGATCTCCTTCATCACCTTCTTCAGGCGCTCTTCGAACTCGCCGCGGTACTTCGAGCCGGCGACGAGGGCAGCCAGGTCGAGGTTGTAGATCTGCTTGCCCTTCAGGATGTCGGGCACCTGGTTGCCGGAGATGCGCTGTGCGAGGCCTTCGACGACGGCGGTCTTGCCGACGCCCGGCTCGCCGATGAGCACCGGGTTGTTCTTCGTGCGGCGCGAGAGGATCTGCATGATCCGCTCGATCTCGGTCTGGCGTCCGACGACCGGGTCGAGCTTTCCCTCCGAGGCGAGCTTCGTGAAGTTGCGACCGAACTGGTCGAGCAGCTTCGAGCTCTTGCCCTTCTCGCCCGACGTGCCCTGGGTGCCTCCCTGGCGACGGCCGGGCCCCGACAGCATGCGGATGATCTCGTTGCGGATCTTCTCGGCGTCGGCGTCGAAGTCGAGGAGGATTCGCGCGGCGACCCCTTCGTTCTCGCGGACGAGGCCGAGCAGGATGTGCTCGGTCCCGATGTAGTTGTGGCCGAGCGACAGCGCCTCCCGCAGCGCCAGCTCCAGCACCTTCTTCGCGCGCGGTGTGAACGGAATCTGACCCGTCGTCACCTCGTCGCCCTGCCCGACGATGCGGGCAACCTGGGCCCGTACCTCCTCGACCGTGATGTCGAGGGACTCGAGGACCCGCGCTGCGAGACCTTCCTCCTCGCGCAGCAGGCCGAGCAGGATGTGCTCGGTCCCGATGTAGTTGTGCTTCAGCGCACGAGCTTCGTCCTGGGCCAGGACGACTACCTGTCGAGCTCGTTCAGTGAATCTCTCGAACACTCAGTGACCTCTCTTTACCGCGTGCGACGGCGGCGTCAACCTGATTCGACTTTCCGAGGCGATCATCGTACTCCTGCTTCCGGTGTTGCCGTCGAGTCTCACGGGCGGCGCTCCCTCTGGGCCGGAAAGAGGATGACGTCGCGGATCGAGTCCTTCCCGGCCAGGACCATCGCCAGGCGGTCGATCCCGAAACCGAGCCCGCCTGTGGGCGGCATCCCGTACGAGAGCGCCTGGACATAGTCCTCGTCGCCGGGCTCGGCCTCGACGTTCCCGCCGGCGCCTTCGTCGGCCTGCATCGTAAAACGGTCCTGCTGCTCTGCCGAGTCGTTCAGCTCGCTGAAGGCGTTGCACATCTCGGTGCCGCCGATGAAGCCCTCGAAGCGCTCGACGATCTCGCTGCTTTCGTCCGTTAGCCGGGCAAATGGCGACAGCCGGACTGGATAGTCGTAGAGGAACGTCGGATCGACGAGCTTCGGCTCGACGTAGTTGGTGAGCGCATGGTCGACGAGCTGTGCCCACGTCCGGTCCTGCGTCGTGTCGATCCCGCGTCCGTTCAGGATGCTGCGCAGCTCGTCCTCGTCCGTCGACCAGACGCCATGCTCCTCGAGCGCGTCGACGAGCTTCAACCGCCGCCACGGAGCCTTCAGGTCGATCTCGTGGCCACGGTAGGTGACCTTCGTCGTTCCGAGCACCTCGAGCGCGACCGACTCGACGAGCGTCTCGAAGCGCGCCATCGTGTCCTTGTAATCGGCGTAGGCCTCGTACCACTCGAGCATCGTGAACTCCGGGTTGTGCTTGTACGAGACACCTTCGTTCCGAAAGACCCGCCCGATCTCGTAGACCCTCTCGAGCCCACCGACGATCAGGCGCTTGAGGTAGAGCTCGCCGCCCGCGATGCGCAGGTAGAGCTCCTGGTCGAGCTCGTTGTGGTGGGTGGCGAACGGCCTGGCGAACGCGCCGCCGTAGTCCGCCTGGAGCGCGGGGGTCTCGACCTCGACGAACCCCTCTCCGTCGAGGTGGCTGCGGATCGCACGGATCATCCGCGACCGGAGGATGAAGTCGGCTCGCGTCCCCTCGTTCATCAAGCAGGTCGAGGTACCGGCGCCGGTAGCGCTGCTCGACGTCGGTGAGGCCGTGGAACGTGTCCGGGAGCGGCGACCGGATCCGCGCGAGCAGCTCGAGGCGGTCCACGATCAGCGACGGCTCGCCGCGTCTGCTCTTCGTCGGCTTCCCGATCGCGCCGACGATGTCGCCGAGGTGCACCTCCACCTCGCCGGTGCGCGCGGCCGGACAGAGGAGCTGGATCCGGCCGCTGCGGTCGACGAGGTCGAGGAAGACGAGCTTGCCCATGTCCCGGCGCGCGAGCACGCGGCCGGCGAGCCGGCGCTCCTCCGTGCCTTCGACGCCGGCCTCGAGCGCGTCCGCCTCGGAGTGCACGGCCGCGATCTCGTCCCGGTCGGGAAAGCGCTTGGGGAGAGGCTCCGTCACGGTCGCTTGACCATAGCCCAGGCCTTCGGGCCGTTCTCCGGCGTGCGGCCTTCCCGGACCACGCCGAAGCCCTGTGCTTCGTAGAAGGGCAGATTCGCCTCGTTGTTCGTCAGCAGGACGGTCGAGAGCCCTGCAGCCGCCGCCGCCTCGACGCCCGGGCGCATCAGGGCCCGCCCGACCCCCTGCCGCTGGGCCCACGGGTCGACGCCGATCCCCGCGAGGTACCAGTGGGCCCCGCCGGCCACCTCGGCGCGTAGCTGCTCGACCGCACGGCCGTAGGCGAGAAACGGCGCGGTCGCGCTGCCGAGCCGGAGCGGCGTCGTGACGAGAGCGCGCAGGGTTGCGCCGACGCGAATCGTCTGCCGCCCCGGCGGCAGCCAGCGCGCGGCGCCGACCACAGGACCGGCCGTCGCGTAGACGTCGGCCGCGGTCACGTCGAAGCCGATCCGGAACAGCCATGGCAGGAGCTGGGCGCGACGCTCCGCATCCGGCACGAGCCACACCCACGCCGGATCGTCGTGAAACGCGCGCGCGAGCACGTCGCTCGCCTCCTGCAACCGCTCCTTGCCGATCCGCACGACGTCCATCGCCGTGCGAGAGACTACGGGGGTCGGGCCCCTGACGGGCCTCGCGGCCGTCGCCTGCCGGTCGTTCGTCAGGCGGCTTTGATCTCCATGATCTTGAACTTCAGCGCGCCGCGAGGAGCCGTGACCTCGACCACGTCGCCCTTCTTGTGCCCCATGATCGCCTTGCCGACCGGCGACTCGTTCGACAGCTTGTTCTGAGCCGGGTTCGCCTCGGCCGAGCCGACGATGTGGTACTCGACCTCCTTGCGCGCCTTGACGTCCCGCAGCACCACGCGCGAGCCGACCGAGACGGCGTCCTTGGAGATCTCCTTCTTCGTGATCACGCGAGCCGAGAGGAGCCGCTCCTCGAGTTGGGCGATCTTGTGCTCGAGCATCGCCTGCTCGTTCTTGGCGTCGTCGTACTCGGCGTTCTCGGCGATGTCGCCGAACTCCCGAGCGACCCTGATCCGCTCCGCGACCTCGCGGCGCTTCTCGCCCCGCAGGAGGTCGATCTCCTGCTGGAGCTTCTTGTAGCCCTCGGCTGTGAGAATGACTTCCTTCAAGCTAGGTCCTCCTGACCCCCAGAAACGGGCGGGAATGGTAGCGGGGCCGTCAAGTGAGCCGCAAGGGCCTGGAAGAAATGCCGGGCTACAGTTCACACACCGTGAACATCGACCTGGCAGAGAGCTGGTCGCTCGGGGGCGTCGAGATCCCGGGCCGGCTCGTTCTGGCCCCGATGGCCGGCGTCAGCGTCCAGGCCTTTCGGCGCCAGGGTCGCCGCTTCGGGGCCGGTCTCGTCTGCTCGGAAATGGTCTCGGTGGCCGGCATCCAGCACCGCAACGAGCGGACGTTGGGCTATCTGCGGGTCTCCCCCGACGAGCATCCGCTGGCGATCCAGATCTTCGGTTCCGACCCGGCCGCGATGGCCGAGGCGGCGCGGATCGTTGCCGCGTCGGGAGCCGACATCGTCGACATCAACTTCGGCTGTCCGGTCAAGAAGGTGACGAAGACCGGCGCGGGCGCCTCGGTGCTCGACGACCCGGTCCGCGCGTGCCGGCTCGTCGAGGCTGTTGCGGGTGCGAGCGACCTGCCGGTCAGCGTCAAGATGCGCCGCGGGGTCGAGAACGGCTCCCGCACCTGCCTCGAGGTCGGGCCGCAGCTGGTCGAAGCAGGCGCTTCGTCCCTGACGCTGCACCCGCGCTCGGCAAAGCAGATGTATACGGGCACGGCCGACCACTCGCTTACGGCGGAGCTGGCCGCCCTCGTGGACGTTCCAGTGATCGCCTCCGGCGACGTCACCTCGCGCGCGCGCGCTCAGTCGGTGCTCGCGACGACGGGTGCGGCCGCGGTGATGGTCGGTCGCGCGGCTCAGGGCAACCCATGGGCGCTACGCGAGATCATGGGAGACGCAAGCGAGCCCTCCAGGGAGGAGATCGTTGCGGAGCTCGTGCTCTTCATGCGCGAGACCATCCGCGAGCTCGGTGAGCACCGCGCGTTCGGGTTCCTGAAGAAGTTCTACGGCTGGTACCTGGGCCGCGGTCGTTTCCCGCGGCCGTTCAAGCAGGAGCTCGTCATGCTGCCGAGCCTGGCCGACGTCGAGGCGCGGCTGCTGGCCGCCGCCCCCGGTGCGTGGTTCGTGCTCGAACGGCTCCTCGACGAACTGCCCGATCCCTCGGACGAGGTGCTGCTCGACTCGCTCCCGATCTCGCTCTATGGCGGCGGCTAAAGCACGGGGGAAACCGTGTTTTCCCCCGTGGGCCCCTTTCTTCATCGCTGCGAACGACGAGCCGCCTTTGGCCTCCCGCCGGGCGGAGCCCGGCTCCGGCGCCAGGGCTCGCGATCATCGTGAGGACTGCCTAGCGAATCAGGTTCGGGTGGCGTTGCGGTCGGGTAGGCGCGGTGTTGCAAGGTGGCTGGGGTCGATGAGTTTCCTGGACGCTTTCGGTCTACTCACCGCAACGAACGACGAGAGGAGCAGAGGTGACCCAGATCGTCCACTTCGAGATCCCGGCAGACGACACCGGCCAGGCGCGCGAGTTCTACGGCGGGCTGTTCGGCTGGCAGTTCAAGAACTTCCCCGGGCCGTCCGAGTACTGGATGGGCGAGATCGTGCCGCAGCAGTCCGGCGTCGCGATCACGAACATGGAGCCTGAAAAGCACGGCGCCCGCGCCTACTTCTCAGTCGACGACATCAACGCGGGCGCCGCGCGCGTCAACGAGCTCGGCGGCAAGGCCGGTGACCCGATGCCGGTCCCGAACATGGGCTGGTTCGCGACGTGCACCGACCCGCACGGCAACGAGTTCGGCCTCTGGCAGAACGACGAATCGGCGCCGGCGCCGACCGGCTAACCGACGGTCAGGGTTCCGCCTGGTTCCTCGTCCAGACCAGGCGGAGCCCGTGCAGGGTCAACTCCAGGTCGACGACGCCGATCGTCTTCGTGTGCGGCGCGATCAGATCGGACAGGCCGCCCGTCGCGACGACAACGGCATCGGGAGCGCCGAGCTCGTCGCGGATCCGATCGACGATGGCGTCGACCTGGCCGGCGAAGCCGTAGACGAGCCCCGACTGCAGCGCAGCGGTCGTCGTCTGGCTGATCACCCGCTCGGGCGCGGCGAACGGCACCTTCGGCAGGCGGGCCGCGCGCGCGAAGAGCGCGTCCATCGAGATCTCGATTCCCGGCGCAAGGACACCGCCCGCGAACTCACCCGCCTCGTTGACGACGTCGAAGTTCGTCGACGTCCCGAAGTCGACGACCACCGCCGGCGTCCCGTGGCGCTCACGCGCGGCGACGGCGTTCGCGATCCGGTCCGGGCCGACCTCGCGCGGATCGTCGTAGCGAATCGGAACGCCGGTCGGAACCCCAGGCCCGAGCACGAGCAGGTCGACACCCACCCAGCGCTCGGTGAAGGCCTCGTATTCGCGCACGAGCTGGGGGACCGAGGAGCAGAGCACGATCCCGTCGAGCGTCGACAGGTCGACGAACGCCCGCAGCATCACGGCGAGCTCGTCGCCCGTGTGGTTGCGGTCGGTGGCAACCCGGAACTGCGTCTTCAGCTCGGCGCCGTCGAACAGCCCGAAGACCGTCTGGGTGTTCCCGCAATCGATTGCGAGGAGCATGGCCGAACTGTGTCAGACACCGGACGGTGCCCGAGACCCCTTACAGGTCTTCGATCTCCGAACGGCCTTCGCCGATGCGCTTGGCGAGCGCTTCAGCGGTCAGCACCGGCTCGTCGCCTTCGCCGCGCAGCTCCTCGATCGTCACGTCACTCGAGGTGTAGACCTCGGCGCGCGGGATCATCCGCGTCGGGCGGTTCTTGTCCCACACCCAGACGTCCTCCATCTTCAGGTGGAAGAACGGATAGCTCGGCTGCGGGACGTACTGGAAATCGAGCTTGTTGCACAGGTACGTCGCGTCCTGTGTGAGGACGCAGTACCTGAAAAGCGCAAAGACGGCGCTGTATTCCTTCTTCAGCCGAAGCTCGGCTTCGGCCTCGAACTCGTCGAGCTCGTCGAGGTGGCTCACAGCACGGATTGTAACCCTGCGAGGGCTTCCGAGACCGTGCCCTTTCCGGGGATTTTCTGAGCCGGTGCGAGCTCGGCGAGCGGTTCGAGCACGAAAAGGCGCTCGACGAGGCGGGGATGCGGCACGCTCAGCCCCGGCTCGTCGACGGCCAGCTCGTCGTAGAGCAAGAGGTCGAGATCGATCGTGCGCGGCCCCCAACGAGGACCGGTTCGCTCGCGGCCGAGCCGCCGCTCCACGTCGAGCAACTCGTCGAGCAGGGGCACGGGCTCGAGTGCGGTTTCGAGCTCCGCGACCGCGTTCAGGAAGAGCGGCTGGTCGGGGTTGCCCCACGGTTCCGTCTCTCGGATCGCCGACAGCCGGACTGCGCCGATCAACGCTGCGGCGCGCCTGATCAGCGCCTCGCGATCGCCCAGATTCGAGCCAAGGCCGACATAGGCGACCGTCATCGGCGCGTCACGGTGACGGCGCTGAACTCGACCGGGACGCCCGCGGGACGGACCTCCGGCTTCCGCACGCGCACACGCACCCACTCGGGACGGAACCGTTCGAAGAGCGCGTCGGCGACGGCCGACGCCAGGGCCTCGAGCAGGTCGACACGCTGCTCGTTGACCTCGCGGATCGCCGCGGCCACCTCCGTGTAGTCGACGGCGTCTTCGAGGCGATCGTTCGCGCCGCGGGTCCCGACCTCGAGCTCGACGTCGTAGAGAAACGTCTGGCCGTGCTCGCGCTCCCCTGCCTCGACGCCGTGGTAGCCCCGCAGCTCGAGACCCCGCAGCTCGACGATCACGGCCCCGCCACCGCCCGCGCTGCGGCGAGCGCCTGCACGTGGTCGCGCACGTCGTGGGCCCGGATGATGGCCGCCCCGTGCTCGTACGCGGACACCGCGGCCCCGACCGACGCCGCGACCGTTCCGGTCGCGTCGCCCGTGAGAGCGCCGAGCGAGCTCTTGCGCGAGAACCCGACGAGGATCGGGCGGCCGAGCTCGGCGAGCTCCGACAGGCGCCGGACGAGCTCGAAGTTGTGCGCGGCGGTCTTGCCGAAGCCGATCCCCGGATCGAGGCAGACGAGCTCCTCGCGGACACCCGCCGCGATCGCGAAGTCGAGCCGCTCCTCGAGAAAGCGCTTCACCTCCGAGACGACGTCGTCGTACGCCGGCGCAACCTGCATCGTGCGCGGCTCGCCCTGCATGTGCATCAGAGAGAGGTAGCAGCCCGCGTCGGCGACGACACCCGCCAGCTCCGGGTCACCGCGCAGCGCAGTGACGTCGTTCACCAGCTCCGCACCGAGCTCGAGCGCACGGCGCGCGACCACGGCCTTCGACGTGTCGATCGAGACAGGCGCGCCGGCAAGGTCGGCGACCACCGGCTCGACGCGGCGCAGCTCCTCTTCGGCACCGACACCCTCGGAGCCCGGTCGTGTCGACTCCCCTCCGACGTCGATGATCGCAGCTCCCGCGTCGAGCATCCCCCACGCCGCCGTGACCGCAGGCTCGACCCGCAGGTGGACGCCGCCGTCGGAGAACGAATCGGGCGTGACGTTGATCACGCCCATCACGGAAGGTGCCGGGAACCGCCGCTCGATGGGGGGCCTGCCTGGCACCCCCATACTCTCCCCATCCGCGGCGCCCGGCGCCACCCGGGGCCGGGTTTCTCCAAAGCCCGCTGCGGGTAAGGTGCTGAGATGCGCCGGCCGATGCTCCACCCGTGCTCACGTGCCGATTGCTGCACGCTGACGCTCGGCGATTTCTGCGTCGACCACGAGACTCCGGTACGCCGGTCGTTCCTTCGCGGTCGCCCGTATCCGCCGCGTACGCGCTCAAACCAGTCGCACGTCCGCGAAGCCCTCCGCGCCGCCTGAACGGCGGCCTGGCCTCGAGCTAGCTCGCTTCGGGTTCTGGCGGCTGCATCGCCGCTCCGCCCGGCAGGGGGAACGGCCGTGGCCGCGGCTGCGGGCGCCGCTCGGCCTTCGGCTCGGCCTGCTCCGGCTCGACCGGCTCGGGCGCCGGCGGGAAGACGCTGTCTTCTGGCTCGCCGGCGGCGAGGCGCTCGAACTGCTCACGGTCGATCGTCTCGCGCTCGATGAGGATCTGGGAGATGCGATGCAACTCGTCGATGTGCTCGCGCAGGACACGCGTCGCGATGTCGTGGCCCTCTTCGATGATGCGCCTGACCTCGTCGTCGATCTCGCGCGCAACCTCATCGGAGTAGTCCGGCTCGCTGGCCATCTCGCGACCCAGGAACGGCAGGTCGTGGCTGCGGCCGAGCACGCGCGGCCCGAGCTTCTCGGACATCCCGAAGCGCATGACCATCTGCTTGGCAGTCGACGTGACCTTCTCGATGTCGTTCGCCGCTCCGGTCGTGATCTCGTTGAAGACGATCTCCTCGGCCGCCCGCCCGCCCATCGTCATCGCGATCTGCTCGAGCAGCGCGCGGCGCGTGGTCAGGTAGCGGTCCTCGGTCGGGAGCGAGATTGTCAGGCCGAGCGCCTGGCCGCGCGAAACGATCGTGATCTTGTGGACCGGGTCGGTGTTCTCCAGGAAGTGACCGACGAGGGCGTGGCCCATCTCGTGGTAGGCGGTGATGCGCTGCTCCTTCTCGGAGAGCAGACGCGCCTTCTTCTCGGGCCCGGCGATCACGCGCATGATTCCCTCCTCGAGCTCGTCCTGCTCGATCACGTTCTTGCCTCGGCGTGCGGCGAGCAGCGCTGCCTCGTTGACGAGGTTGCGCAGGTCGGCGCCGGTGAATCCGGGCGTGCCGGCCGCGAGCGCGTCGAGATCGATCACCGACGCGAGCGGCTTGCCCTTCGAGTGCACCTCGAGGATCTTGCGGCGGCCGTTCCGGTCGGGCCGGTCGACGACGATCTGGCGGTCGAAGCGGCCTGGGCGCAGCAGCGCCGGGTCGAGGATGTCGGGCCGGTTCGTGGCGGCGATCAGGATGATGTTGTCCTTCATCTCGAACCCGTCCATCTCGACGAGCAGCTGGTTGAGCGTCTGCTCGCGCTCGTCGTGTCCGCCGCCAAGGCCCGCGCCGCGATGGCGGCCGACGGCGTCGATCTCGTCCATGAAGACGATGCACGGCGACGCCTGCTTCGCCTGCTCGAACAGGTCGCGTACACGCGACGCGCCGACGCCGACGAACATCTCGACGAAGTCGGAACCGGAGATGGAGAAGAACGGAACGCCGGCCTCGCCGGCGACCGCGCGGGCGAGCAGCGTCTTACCGGTGCCGGGAGGCCCGTAGAGCAGCACGCCCTTCGGGATCGAGGCGCCGAGCGCCTGGAACTTCTTCGGGTTCTCGAGGAACTCCTTGATCTCCTGCAGCTCCTCGACGGCCTCGTCCACGCCGGCGACATCCTTGAAGCCGATCTTCGGCGAGTCCGGCGCCATCCGCTTCGCGCGTGACTTGCCGAAGCTCATCACCTTCGAGCCGCCACCCTGCACCTGGTTCATCAGGAAGATCCAGAAGCCGATCAGGAGCAGGAACGGGAGGAACGAGCCGATCAGCGCCGTCCACGAGAACCCGCCTGCGCCCTTCGAGTCCCACTTGACGTTCTCTTCCTGGAGAACGTTCTGGAACTGCAGCTGCGCCTGATCCGACGCGTAGTGGACGGTTGCCTTCTTCCCGTCCTTCAGCGTCAGCGCGATGGCGCGCTTGCTCGGGTTGAAGACCGCCGACTGAACCTCGCCCGCGCGGACCGTCTGGTACGCCTGGGACGAGGTCATTTTTTCGGCGTTCTTACCCTTCGGGATCAGGGTCTGGCTCGCGAGCCAGACCAGCAGAACGATCACGATGAGCGGGAAGAACGCGCTGCGGAAGAAGCGATTCACGATGGGTGTGGAATCAGGGTAGCCGAGGGGCGGCTGCCGGTGTCATCGGCAGAACCGAGCCGGAACGCAACCCCCCATTGCACCCGGATGGGGAAAGAGGATCCAGCGTTCATGCGCCCTCCGGCATGAGGTCCGCATGTAGGACGCCGACGTAGGGCAAATTGCGGTATCGCTCGGCGAAATCGAGCCCGTAGCCGATCACGAACCTGTTCGCGATCTCGAACCCGACGTAGCGAACGGGGACGTCGATCTCGCGCCGCGACGGCTTGGTCAGGAGAGCGCAGATCTCGAGGCTCGCGGGCTCGCGCGACTCGAGGTTGCGCAGCAGGTAGGACAGGGTCAGACCAGAGTCGATGATGTCCTCGACGACGAGCACGTGGCGGCCCTCGATGTTGATGTCGAGATCCTTGAGGATCCGCACGACACCCGACGAGTCCGTCGATGCGCCGTAACTCGAGATCGCCATGAAGTCGATCTCGCAAGGGACCGTCAGCGACCGCATCAGGTCCGCCATGAAGAAGACGGCTCCTTTCAGCACGCCGACGAGCAGCAACTCCCGTCCCGCGTAGTCCGACGACAGCTCCTGCCCCAGGTCGCGAATGCGGCCCTGGAGCGTCTCCTCGTCGATCAGTACCTCGCCGACCGCGCGTTCGAGCTCAGCCGCCGACACGAGTCGCCGTCACCCCCTCGGCGTCCACGATCCCGGGCACAGCGACCACCTCGGCGCCGCGAACCACGAGCGGCCACCCTTCACGATCGGAGCGCGGGATCTTTGCGTCGACGAACACATCTTGCACCTTCTTCTTCCGGCCGGCGAGACGGTCGCCGGGACGCCATCCGCGTACTCTAAGCCCTGGGAGGTCGGACTCGATGCGCCAGCCGCCCCAGTCGACCGCACCGAGCAGATCGACGGGGCCGCGCTCGAGCCAGAGCCGGTCGTACTCGCGTACCGCCTGCAGCCCCCCGCCGAGGTCGACGCGCCGCGAGCCGGCCTCCGAGTCGAGCAACTCGGCGAGCGGTGCAGGCAGTGTGCGCCGGGTCTCGAGAGCCCGCAGCAGGTTCTCGCGGGCGCCGGGATGGACGCGTTCGAGGAGCGGCAGGATCTCGTTCCGGATCAGCCCGCGGACGGTGGCCGGATTCGACGAGTCGGTGCGCCACTCGAGGCCGCGCTCACGGCAATAGGCCTCGGTCTCTTCGCGCCAGAGGCACAGCAGCGGCCGCACGACCCCGTCCTCGCGTCGGACCTTGATCCCCTTTGCCCGGCCGCTCGAGACGAGGCGGTACAGCACAGTCTCGACCTGGTCGGACAGCGTGTGCCCGGTCGCGCGCAGAGCGTCGGCGCGGAACGAGTAGCGCACGTCTCGGAGGGCGGCTTCGGTCTCGCAGCGGGCCGCTGCCTGCACGACCTCCGCGTCGAACCGCTCGGCACACCAGCGCGCATCCTCGTCGGACTCGGCGCCGCGCAGGCCGTGGTCGACGTGCAGAGCAGACACCCGATGACCGAGCTCGCTGAGCACGTGGAAGAGGCACGTCGAGTCGGCGCCACCCGACACGAGGCAGACCACCTCCTGACCCGGCTCGATCAACCCGTGCCGCCGAACATGGGCGTCGACGCGCTCGAGGAGCTCGCTCATCGCGCGCTCCTCCGGGACAGGTAGGAGGCGTACTCGCCGGCCGCCCAGCGCAGCACCCAGATCACGACCGCGAGCTGGACGAGGCGCTTCAGAACAGGAGGCTCCTGTATTCGAAGGCCCGGCGCATGCCGACGGCATCGTAGAGCGCGATCGCGGGCGTGTTCTCGCGCCGTACGAACAGCGTGACGGTCGGAGTCGTTGCGAGCAGGAGCCGGCACAGGTCGCAGAGGCCGCGCAGCCCGTGGCCCCGCCTGCGCACGGCCGGGTCGACCCAGACCTGCTGGAGCTGCACGGCAGCCGGCGTCCAGGCTGAGGCCTCGGCCTTGAACAGGACGACGTCGTTCTCGAGCCACAGCCACGACCGCCCCTCCTCGATCTGAGCGAGCGTCCGCCACCGGAAGCCGTCAGCGTCGCGAGCGAGCGGGTCCTGGCCGAGCTCGAGCTCGTGCGCCGCGGCGCACGCAGGCAGCAGGCGTTCGAGGTCGTCTGTGGTCGCGGCGCGCAGGCCGGTCTCGCCCGCCGGCGGCGGCGCGTCGATCGCGAAGACGGGCTGCCCGGGCCTGTCGTCCCGGACCTCGGGCAGCTCGAGCCGGGCCGCGTCCCAGAGTGCGGAGACGGCAGCCTGCTCGCCGATCACCATGCGCGCGAGGCCTCGCGCGGCCGCATCGGCGAACACTTCGCAGTGCGCTCCCGAGGGCACGATGTTGGCGCCCACGTGGCACAGCGCGGTCAGAGCGCCGTCAGAGCCCTGGGTCGCGAAGAAGCGCCCCAGATCCCGTCGCGCCACGTCCTCCAGAAACACGCGCTCGACCGGCTCCTCGGCGCAAAAGTCGAGGACCTGCCGGCGGGTCGGCACGACGGTCGTCACGGCGAAATTCTTCTATAGAGTCCGCGCCCATGCCGATCCACGTTCGCGCCGAGCCCGGCGAGTACGCCGAGGCCGTCCTCCTTCCCGGCGATCCCCTGCGCGCCAAGTACATCGCAGAGACGTATCTCGAGGATGTCGTGGAGCGAAACAGCGAGCGCGGCCTGCTCGGGTACACGGGCTCGTACCAGGGCAAACCGGTCTCGGTCCAGGGAACCGGCATGGGCTGCCCGGGGGCGTCGATCGTCTTCGAGGAGCTCGTCCAGCTCGGCTGCAAGAAGCTGCTCAGGGTCGGCACCTGCGGCGGCCTGCAGCCGCACCACGCGCTCGGCGACCTGATCGTCGCGCTCACCGCCGTCCCTGCCGACTCGACCGCGATGCACATGGTCGGCAACGAGCCACACTGCCCGACAGCCTCGTGGAGCCTCATCCACGGAGCGGTCCACGTTGCGAAGGAGCAGGGCCAGGACGTGCATGTCGGTCCGATCGTCTCGAGCGACGTCTTCTACAACAGCGACGAGGGCCAGTACGAGCGGTGGTCGAAGCGCGGCGTCCTGGCAGTCGAGATGGAGGCGTCCGCGCTGTTCACCATCGCGGCGCTTCGCGGCGTCGAGGCGGGCTGCCTCCTCACCGTCAGCGACATCGTCGTCGAGGGCGAGTTCACGCGGATCTCCGACGACGACCTGCGCGCGGCCGTCGACCGCATGACGAAGATCGCGCTCGAAGTCGCGACGTCCGATTAGCGGCACGACCTTCCTGGTCAACCCGGCGTCCGACAACGGCGCCACGGGCCGGCGCTGGCCGGAGCTCGCGCACCGGGCCGAGCGGCTCGGCCTGAAGGGCGAGACGCTCTTCTCGGAGCGGCCGGGGCACCTGATCGAGCTCGCGCGCCGGGCCGTCGACGGCGGCACGAGCCTGATCGTCGCGGTGGGCGGCGACGGAACCCTCAACGAAGTGGTCAACGGCATCGCCGGACGCGACGTGGACCTCGCGACGATCCCGCTCGGGACGGGGATGGACTTCGGACGCACGTACGCAATCCCGACGAAGTTCGACGACGCCGTCCGCACGGTGCTGGCGGGCGAGACGCGGACGATCGACGCCGGGCGAGTCGCCTATCGCACGTGGGAGGGCACGGACGCCGAGCGCTGGTTTGCCAACGTCGGCTCCGTCGGAATGAGCGGCGCGGTCGCACAACGCGCCAACGGCATGTCGAAAGCCCTGGGTGGCAAGGTGACGTTCTTCTACGCGCTCACCCGCGTGTTCCTGGAGTGGGAGAACACCGAGGTGCGGGTGACCTTCGACGGCGGCGAACGCCGGGGGCGGATGCACGACGTCGTCGTCGCGAACGGCGTCTGGCACGGCGGCGGGATGATGCTCGCGCCCGGCGCAGCGCCCGACGACGGGCTGTTCGACGTGGTCCTGATCGGCGACGTCAGCCGTGTCGACTTCTTGACGACGGCGCCGAAGATCTACAAGGGAAAGCACGTGGCGCATCCGAAGGTCGAAGTCGTGCGCACGACACGCCTGACCGTCGACGCAGACGAGCACCTGCCGATCGAGGTCGAGGGCGAGCAGGTCGGTACGACTCCGGCGACCTTCGAGGTCGTCCCGGGGGCCCTGCGGATACGCGTGCCTAGTCCGAGCTAGGCGGCGGGGGCGTGCTCGGGGCAGCCTTCCGTGCCGCAGGCGGCTTCTTCGTCTCGAGCTTGACGACGCGCTCCTCGAGCTCTGCGATGCGCTTCTCCATCGCTTCGAGCCCGCGCACGCGCTTTGTCAGGTCGTCGAGACGGTCCCTGGCCTGAGTCGCGCTCTGCACGAGCCGGGCCGCCGTCGGGTTCTGGGAGGCCTTTTCGAGCACGTCCTCACTCAGCGAGGCGAGTTGCGTCAAGGAGATACGGGTCATGCCCCTCTTTTACCTCATGCTCGCGGCGTGTGCGCCGATCTGGTCGCAACGTGCGGGTGCGACGTGGCGCATCAGGCACGGACGATGACCGGCGTGCCGGCGAGCGCCAGCTCGAAGACCTTGCGAAGCGTCTCGTTCGGCAGCCGGATGCAGCCGTTGGAGACGGCACGGCCGATCGACCACGGCTCGTTCGTACCGTGAATCGCGATCGGGCCACCCTGTGTCCAGCCGGTCAGGACGTCCGAATACGCCGAGATGCCGACCGCGCCGGGCCCGAACGGCCCTGACTTGTCGGTCGGAACGAGGCGCTGGTTCACGTAGTACCGGCCCGTCGGCGTCGGCGTAGCGGCAGAGCCGACCGCGACGGTTGCGGTCAGCCGGACGCGACCGGACTCGAACACGGTGAGCCGCCGGTCCGAGACGTCGACGACGATCCGGGACGCGACGGTCAGTACCTGCAGCGATGCGGCCCGGACGTAGCCTGTGACGCCGTTCGGGCGAATCGGCAGCTGGACGCGGTACCAGAGCGGGCTGCAGCTGCGCGAGTGCACGACGCCGACGATGCCGAACACGGTCGGATAGCCGTTGACGTTCGTCGGCCCGAAGCGGGCGACCTCGGAGCCGCCCGGTGTCCGGACTGCAACCGCGCCGGCGGACGCAACCCCGACGTAGGCCCTCCGCGCCGAGCCCAGGCGCTCCTCGCCGGTTGCACACGTGCGGGCGGGCCGAGCCGTTACAGCCACCGGCGTCGCCGGGACCTGCCGGTCTGCGCTGACGCGCACAGGCTCCGTCCGGGTGCCGCACGCGGCACCGAGCAGGGGAATGGCGAGCAACACGAACGCTTCGCGCCTCACCCCCGGGAGTTTGACACGCCGTACCCTTGATTTCGATGATCGTCGCCCACCTCGACCTCGACGCGTTTTTCGCCGCGGTCGAAGAGCTCGAAGAGCCGAGGTACCGGAACGTGCCGCTGATCGTGGGTGGCGACCCACGCGGCCGCGGGGTCGTGGCAACGGCCAACTACGTCGCCCGCGGGTTCGGGATCCACTCCGCGATGTCGTGCGCGGAAGCGTTCCGGCGCTGTCCTCACGCCACGTTCGTCCGGCCGCGGCACACGCTGTACCGCGATTACTCCCGCGAGGTGTGGTCGACGGTGCGCTCGATCGTTCCGACGGTCGAGCAAGCTGGCATCGACGAGGGATACCTCGATCTCGAGGAGGTCGCGCCGGCATTCGACGACGCGAGAGCGGTTGCCGAGGCCGTGCGCGCGGTGGTGCGCGCGCGGACGCGCCTGTCGTGCTCCCTCGGCGTCGCAACTTCGAAGGTGGTCGCAAAGATCGCCTCGGACCGGCGCAAGCCGGGCGGCCTCACCGTCGTCAGACCCGGTCGCGAGGCAGCGTTCCTCGCGCCCTTCCCGATCCGCCTTCTCCCCGGTGTCGGGCCGAAGGCGGAGGAGCGGCTGGTGGCCGCGGGGATCGAGACGATCGGTCGCCTCGCCGCGCTCCGCGACGACGAGCTGCGCGCGCTGTTTCGCGGCGTCGTCGGCAATCAGCTGCGCGATCGCGCGCGCGGCATCGACCCGCGACGGCTCGAGGTGTCGACCGAGCGCATCTCGATCTCGAACGAGGAAACCTTTGCGCAGGACATCGCCGATCCCGAACGCCTCCACGACGAGCTGCGCCGGCAGGCCGCGCGCCTCGGCGAGTACCTGCGCGAGCGCGGGCAGGTTGCGCGAACCGTGACCACGAAGCTGCGCTATCCCGATTTCGCGATCCGGACACGCTCGACGTCCCTTCAGGTCGGCACCGACGACGGCGAACGGATCGGCGAGCTCGCGTGCGGACTGCTCGACCGGGCGCTTCGCGACCGTCCCGGGCCGCTGCGCCTCGTCGGCGTCGGGGTGTCGGGGTTCGCCGATCACCTCCAACTTTCTCTGCCCGACGGCGTCGGAACGGTCACCTAGTGTTTCCAGGGATTTCACCGTTTTGAAGCACGTCTCCGCCCCGCCCCTCCTACTCTTGAAGAGACGATGACGACCTCGCCCATGCAGCCCCACACGCACGTCGCGAAACAGATTCACGTCCTCACGCAAAGAGCCGGCGTCCCGTACGAGATCGAGCAGCAGGTCTGTCAGGCCTGCGCCCAGGTTCTCGCCGAGAAGCCGCTCAAGCGCGCGGCGGCGTAAACCGCGAGCGCCGGAGCAGTCTGCGAGCATCCCGGCTCGTGGACGGCTTCAGCTTCCAGACGCCCGTCAAGGTGCGGTTCGCCGAGACGGACGCGCAGGGCATCGCGCACAACTCGAACTACTTCGTTTGGTTCGAGGTCGCGCGCGTCGAATACCTCGACCGGTACGCCGGCGGCTATCAGCGCCTGCGTGACACGGGCATCGAAGCGCTTGTCCTCGAGACTCACGTCCGCTATCTCCAGCCTGCGAAATTCGACGACCGGCTGCTCGTGCATGCACGGTGCCTGGACGTCAAGGGGGCGCGCTTCCGCTACGAGTACGCGATCGAGCGAGACGGAGAACTGATCGCCGACGGGTGGACGGCGCACGCGACCGTCGACGCGGCGACGTTCAGGCCGACGCGCGTGCCCCGCTGGCTCGTCGACGCGATCGTCAGTGCGGAGCGGTCGGAGCCGACTCGACCGTCGTGACCGGCGGCTTCTTCGGCTTCGCCTTCGGCTTCTTCGGTCCGACGCGAATCACCTTCGGCTCGGCGCGGTAGCTCGAGTACCAGGTCTGGTCGGAGAGCAGCGTCCCGGTCGCCGAGAAGACCTTGCGTTCGACCGAGGTCGACTGCGCCGGCACGCCGTAGTCGTCGACGACGGTCGAGCCCGGGGCCAGCGTCGCGTCGACCGTCTTCTTGACGGGCGGCGGCGCGACGACCCGCAGGGGCGCGGCCGTCGACTCGACGCGGCGATGGACGGGCGTGCCGTAGAGCGCGGCCGTCAACGAGGAAGGCCCGACGAACGTGCGCAGAAGCAGCCAGTGGCCCGTGTCGTTGACGAACTTGAGATCGATGTCGGGGTAGTTGACGGTCGCGTCGCGTCCGAGGGGGTAGTGGGAGATGTACAGGGCGTGGTTCGTGCGCGCCGTGATCGGGAGGCCGGCCTCGTATGCAGCGTTGAAGACGGTCGTCGAGACCTGGCAGACGCCGCCCCCCAGCCCGGTCTGCAGCTCGCCGTTGATGATCACCGGTGCCTCGAGGAATCCCTTCTCAGCGCTGCGCTCACCGGTGGCGCCGTTGAACGAGAATGTCGCACCGGGAGCGATGAACTTCCCGTCCACGAGGTGGGAGACAAGCTGCACATTGTGGATCCGGTTGGGATCGCCGCCGTAGAACGTCTCGTACCCGCCGACCGTTCCGGTGATGCCCATCGCCTGCGCCGCCGCGGTCGAGCGCCCGGGCTGACGCTCCGTGAGCGCCAGTTGCGCGACGCGGTTGGTCGGTCGTTCCGCGGCTGCGAGGATCCGCGCCGCAGACCGGGGAACGTCGAGCGCGATACCCGGCGCCGACGGAACGACGCGAACCGTCCCCGATGCGTTGACGGCGAAGTTCGCGTCGCGCGGGGCGCGGTCGAGGTGTGCCTCGAGGCGCGCGAAGTACCGGTCGGCGGTGGGGCCGGCGAACGAGAGCGGCGTCGTGCCGTTCTCCGACAGGTCGAGAATCGTCGCGAGCCGCCAACGGGGGATGCGAAGGCGTGTCGGACCGGCCACGACGGTGACGGGCGCGGCGATGATCTGGCTCGCAGTGCGCTGTGTCGCGGCCAGCGAGTCGACCGTCACCGTCGGCGCGACGAGCTTGACGGGAAGCGCGACCGGTGCGCGGGAAAGTGACGCGAGCGCATCGACGAGGACGGCCCTGGCGGCTGCGCGATCCAATGCGCGGCCGGTCGAGCCCGGCGCGATCGTGATGTGCAGCCCGCGCCTGACGAGCTTCGCCTCACGGTGCGGCGCGTCGATCGCCGCTGCCAGGAGCCCGATCTCGTAGGTGAGCCCCGGGCCGTAGGCACGCGTCGGAGCTGGAGTGTCCTTCGGGAAGACCTGGAGCTCGAGCCTTCGGTAGCCGCGTACGGGGGCGAAGCCGGCGCCGTGCCGCTGGGCGCTCGCTACGGCGGCGGCCCAGTCGACCTGGACGCCGAGCCGCGACGGCGCCAGGCTGAAGGTCTTCCCTCCGGCGGTGAAGGTCACCGGGACGTGCGAGAGGTGTGCCGAGCGCTGTTCCAGCAGGCGCGTCGCCTGGGCCGGCGTCAACCCGCCGAGCTCGAGACCGCCGACGCGCGTGCCCTGGGCGAGCTTGGTGGACGACCCGGCGAAAACGAGGCCAAGCGCAACCACGGCCACGCACGCGATGACCAGCACCACCCCAAGCCGAACCCAGACTCGCGAGCCCCCTGACACTCGCCGCCGGGTCCGGACAGCCGTCGAAGACGCTGTCACGGCCGAGGCATGGTAGCCGCGGTTCCGGCGATTGCTAGAACACGAACAGCTCGACGCCGCCCGAGACGTTGAGCTCGATCCCGGTCACGTAGGCGGCCAGGTCGGAGCAGAGGAAGGCGATCGCGTTGGCGATGTCCTGGGGCTCGCCGGGGCGCTTGAACACGGTCCGGCTGGCGATGCGCTCGTTCATCGCCGCGTTGGCCATGTGGAACGCCTCGGTGCCGATGATTCCCGGAACGATTGCGTTCGCCGTGATCCCGTGCCGGCCGCCTTCCATGGCGAGCGTCTTCGTCAGCCCGAGCAGGCCGGCCTTGGTCGTCGAGTACGACGCCTGGCCGAAGCCGCCGAGCGTGCCTGCGACCGACGCCATGTTGACGATCCGCCCCCACTTCCGTTCCTTCATGTGCGGCCACACGGCTTGCGCGCAATTGAACGCGCCGCTCAGGTTGACGCGTAGATCGCGCTCCCACAGCTCCGGCTGCTGGTCGCCGAACTGGCCTACGTGGTCGAGCGTGCCCGCGTTGTTGACCAGGATGTCGACCGAGCCGAGCTCGTCGACGGCCTTCGAGACGGCAGCCGCGACCTGGTCGCGATCGGTGACGTCGCAGCGGACGGCAAGCGCGCGCCGGCCCATCGCCCGGATCTCGTCCGCCGCCGACTCCGTTCCGACGAGACCCTGTGTGCGCGCGACCTGCGCAAGGGGCCCGTAGGCGTCGGTCTCTTCGGAGAGCTCCGACTCGACGAGCAGGTCGGCGATCACGACATCGGCGCCGGCCCGTGCGAGTGTCAGCGCGTCGGCCCGTCCCAGGCCGCGCGAGCCGCCGGTGACGAGCGCGACCCGCCCGCTCAGATCGATCTCGATGCTCACCGCGCGAGCGTAACCTGCCTAGCCGCGTGGCAGGAAGATTTCCTTCGCGATCACGAGCCGCTGGATCTGCGAGGTGCCCTCGTAGATCTGGAAGAGCTTCGCGTCTCGCATCAGCTTCTCGACCGGGTACTCCTTCATGTAGCCGTACCCGCCGAAGACCTGGACCGCGTCGGTCGTCACCTTCATCGCCATGTCGGCGGCGAAACGCTTCGCGAACGACGAGTACAGCGTCGCGCGCTCACCGCGGTCGAGCATCCACGCGGCCTGCCAGGTGAGCAGGCGCGCGGCCTCGATCTCGGTCGCCATGTCGGCGATCATGAAGTTGACACCCTGATGCATCGCGATCGGGACGTCGAACGTGACGCGCTGCTTGGCGTAGTCGACGGCAAGCTCGTACGCCGCCTGCGCGACGCCGACGGCGCCGATCGCGGTGCCCGGCCGCGTGAAGTCGAGCGTCTGCATGGCGAGCTTGAAACCGTCGCCCTCCTGACCGAGCCGGTTCGCCGCAGGCACGACGACGTCCGAGAGCGCGAAGGCCGACGTGTCGGTCGCGCGCTGGCCCATCTTGTCGAGATGCTGTTCGACCGTGACGCCCGGCGCATCCATCGGGACGATGAACGCAGACATTCCTCGATGACCCTTCGCTGCGTCGGTCTTCGCGAAGACGACCGTCCAATCGGCGTATCCGGCGTTCGTGATGAACGTCTTCGACCCGTTCAGGACGTACTCGTCACCTCGGCGTTCGGCCGTCGTCTTCAGGCGTGCAACGTCGGAGCCGGCCTCGGGCTCGGAGAGACCGAACGAGCACAGGATCGGCCGCTCGAGGAGCGGCGGCAGCCACGTTGCCTTCTGCTCGTCGGTGCCGGCGATGATCACGGGCCCGGCACCGAGCGCGTTCGCGCCGAGCGACGTGCCGATGCCCGTGCAGCCCCAGTTGAGCTCCTCGCCGACGAGCATGCCGTCGAACGCGCCGAGGGCGAGGCCGCCGTACTCGGCCGGCACGTGGAGATTCATGAGGCCGAGCTCGTGCGCGAGCTCGATCACGTCGGCGGGGTGTTTCATCGCGACGTCGTACTCGGCGGCGCGCGGGCGGATCTCCTTGGTCGCGAACTCGCGCGCGAGCGCCCGCAGCTCCTTCTGCTCGTCTGTCAGCGCGAACGAGACGCCGCTGACCGCCTGCTCCACCGTTGCCATCGTCGGGGCTCTCCTGACCTCTTGATTGACTGGTCAGTCAAAATCGTAGCCCCGCTCCCGGCCCCCCGCAAGCAGGCCTCTAGAGTTGCCGGGGAATGGGAAAGCTCTACGAGGGGATCGACCCCAAGCTCGCGGCTTGGATCGGCCGGCAACGCCTGTTCTTCGTCGGCACGGCGCCCGTCGAGGGGAGCCACGTCAACGTCTCGCCCAAGGGCCCGATCGAGACCCTGCGCATCGTCGACGAGCACACCGTGGAGTACGTCGACCACGTCGGCAGCGGCGCCGAGACGGCGGCGCATCTGCGGGAGAACGGCCGCATCTGCCTGATGCTCTGCGCGTTCGAGGGGCCGCCGCGCATCGTGCGGCTCCACGGCCGCGGCGAGGTGATACCCGCCGCAGACCCCGGCGACGGTGTGCGGGCCGTCGTCCGAGTCCACGTCGAGCGCATCGCCGACTCGTGCGGCTACGGCGTGCCGCGGATGGATTACGTGGGTGAGCGGCCACAGCGCGAAGCGTGGCTGCGGTCGAAGGGCAGCGACGGCGTCCGCACCTACGTCGAGGAGCGGAACGCCGAGTCGCTCGACGGCCTGCCTGCGTTCGCGGACTAGCCGGCGGTCACGGCTCGCCGTGGAAGTAGTCCACGGCGCTGTCGAGGGCGAAGAGCTTGCCGGGCGGCCAGACACCCACCTTGTTCGAGTCCGGATAAACCGACACGTTCACCTCGGGCCGCGTCGACATGATCGCGACCCGCACCGTTTCGTCCGTGTTGTTCGTCACCTTGTGCGCACCGTTCTCGCCGGGCGGAAAGAACGCGACGTCCCACGGGCCCACCTCTCGCTCGCCCTCGGGCGTGCGCAGGGTCGGCCGGCCGACGAGCACGATCAGCCACTCGTCCATCCCGACCTCGTAATGGTAGGGGCAGACGCTGTTTCCGGGTGGCAGCTCGTAGACCGACAGGCCGAGCTGCGAGGCGCCGACGAGCGGGCCGACGCGGACGTAGCCGCAGATGTAGCCGGCCCGGTCTCCCTCGTCCCATGTGGGCTCGACGGCGAAGAGGTTGACCTCGCTCACTGCTCGCCTTCCCAGTAGCCACGCTCCGGTCCGAGCGCGATCCGCCTGTTGAACTCAGGCCCGGACACCTTGACCTTCCCGCTGTCCGGGTAGACGCAGGCGTCGGCGCCCTGCGGGATGGTCGACGGCATCGCGAAGCGGGCGGTCTCGGCGCCGTCGTTCCGGAACAGGTGCGCGCCTTCCGGCCCCGGCGGGAAGCAGACGACGTCGCCGCGCCGGAGCGTCCGCTCTCCTGCGGGCGTCCTCAAGGTCACCTCGCCGGTGATCACGATCGCCCACTCCTCGTCGGCAAGCTCGAAGTGGTACGGCCAGCCCGTCTGCCCGGGCGGGAGCTCGTAGACGCCGATCCCGGTCAGCCTGGCGCCGACCTCGTCGGTGATGCTCCGCCCCGAGAACTCGTGGCCGGCCGGCTTGTCGGCCATCTCGAGGGGCTCGACCTCGAGCGAGAGGAGGTTGTGGACGCCGCTCACGCCTTCATGCTGCCAGTCCGGCGTGGACGACGTTGACGACAGTCGTCACCGCGCGCTCGACTTCGGCCGCGTCTCCGGGCAGCCGGCCGAGAACCCAGCCCGTGAGGATCTCCTCGTGCGCGCCGTACAGCGCCCAGGCCGCGATCGTCGGGTCGATGTCGGTCCGCGCCTCCCCGCGCACCTGCGCAGCCTCGATGATGCGCGCGAGCGTGTCGAAGAGCTCGCCGATCTCGGCGACCCGGCTCCCGACCGCCGGACCGCGCGCGACTTCGCGGACGAGCACGCGCACGAGGTCCGGCGTCTGCAGCCACGCCCCGAGGTAGATGCGCGCGAACAGCCGCAGCTGCTCGCGCAGCGGGTAGTCCGAGCTCTCGATCCGCCGCGTCTCGGCGACGAGCGCCGACCACGTGTCGCGGAACACGGTGTCGAGCACGTCGTCCTTCGATCGAAAATAGTGGTAGAGCAACCCGTGCGCGACGCCTGCCTCGGTGGCGATGTCGCCGACCCGCGTGGCATGGAAACCCTTCTCGGCGAAGACCCGCACAGCGGCGTCGAGCAGCTCGGCCCTGCGGTCTGCGACGCGTTCGACCATCCGGGCCTGAGCATAATCAGCCGCGATGCAGCCGCTTCGGGGGACGACCGTGGCCGATCTCTCCCGCTACCTGCCGGGCCCGTACGCGAGCCGGGAGCTGCTCCGTCTCGGCGCACGGGTCGTCAAGATCGAGCCGCCGGACGGCGATCCGCTGCGGCACTCTTCGCCCGGGCCGTACGAGGAGCTCAATCGCGGCAAGGAGATCCTGACCTGGAACGCCCGTGGCGAGCCGCCGCCCGCAATCCTCCACGAGGCGGACGTCGTACTCGAGGGGTTCCGGCCGGGAGTGTGGGAACGGCTGGGGGTCGAATTGTCGCCGGAGACGATCCTGTGCTCGATCACCGGCTTCGGCGGGGACGGCCCACGTGCAGGCCAGGCCGGCCACGACCTCAACTACCTCGGCTACGCGGGCGTGCTCGCCGACACCGCTCCGTCTCTCCCGCCGGTGCAGGTCGCCGATCTCGCCGCAGGCGCCCAGGCGGCGGTGATCGAGATCCTCGCCGCGCTGCTCGAGCGGTCGCGGAGCGGACGCGGGGGCAGGATCGTCGTCTCGATGACGCACGGCTCCCACCGGCTCGTCGCCCACCGGCTCGCGGGGGAGGCCGTTCCGCGTCTGCTCACGGGCGGCATCGCCTGCTACCGCATCTACGAGACGGCGGACGGACGCCATCTCACGGTCGCTGCACTCGAGCCGAGGTTCTGGCGCCGCCTCTGTGAACTGCTAGGTCGGCCGGATCTCGCGGAGCGCGCGTTCGAGCCGGCCCTGCCCGAGCTCGACGAGCTCTTCCGCACGCGCACGCTTGCGGACTGGCTCGCGCTCCTCGAGCACGAGGACACCTGCGTCGGCCCTGTGCTGTCTCTGGAGGAAGCAGCCGCCGAGCTCGGATGAAGGCCGCGGCGATCGTCTTCGCGCTGTTCGGGATCCACGTCGGCCCTGCCCGCGTGCTCCCCGTCGGCTATGCGCCGGCCTGGAGCCCGGACGCCGAGCGGATCGCCTACGTCACGCGTGGCGACCTCTGGGTGATGGACCGTGACGGAACGCACCGCTCGCTGCTCGTCGGCAAGGCCGACGAGCCGGCCTGGGGGCCGAACGGCCGCCGTTTGGCCTTCGTCCGCGGCGGCTCGGTGTGGACCGTGCGAGCAGACGGCGACGACGAACGCCGTCTCGCGCGCGGCGACCATCCGGACTGGTCGCCGGACGGCTCCCGCATCGCGTTCGACCGCGACGGCGAGGTCCTCACCGCCCGCTGGTGGTCTGCCGTCGCGCTGAAGCACGCCGGGGAGGGCACGGATCCGGCCTACGCACCCGACGGCCGGCTCGCCGTCGTCCGGGACGGCTCGATCGTCGTCGGCGGCCGAGTAGTCGTCGTGGAGGGCATGTCGCCGGACTGGTCCGCCGACGGGCGGCTCGCCTGGGTTCGGGACGGCGTCATCTTCGTCGCCGGGCGGAAGGTTCACCGCGGCTGGCAGCCCGCGTTGCCCCCACCGCTTCGCGTCCGCGAGCTCCTGCCCGACTTCGACCAGCGCGCGCCGACCGGTCTCGTGGTCGGTGGCGGCCCCGGTCGCTGGCTGCTCGGATTCACCTCGCTCGTCGACAACCTCGGCCCGGGCAGCTCGATCCTCGTCGGGGTTCGCCCACCCGGTGCGACGAGGATGGCCGGAACGCAGCACGTCCGGCTCGCGAACGGCGCGACCCGGACGTATCGCAAGGCCGCCCAGTTCCGGTACACGAACTCGCCCCCGCACCACCACTGGCATCTGATGCGCTTCGACAGCTTCGAGCTGCGCGCGCTCGACGGCCGCACCGTCGTCCGCGATCGCAAGAGCGGCTTCTGCCTCGCCGACCACTGGGGCGCCGCGCCCGGTTCATACCCAGGACGCCATCCCGTCTTCCTCGGCGACTGCGAGCAGTACCACCCGGACGCGACGCACGTCACGATGGGCACGTCGCCCGGTTTCACCGACCGGTATCCCGCGTTCTTCCACGGCCAGAACGTCGACGTGACGGGCGTCCCCGCCGGCGTCTACGACCTGACGCATCGCGTCAACGCGGCGATGCAGTTACGCGAGCTCCGCTACGAGAATGACGCCGCGTCGGTGCGCTTGCGGCTCACGTGGCGGAACGGCACCCCAAGCGTGCGGGTGCTGCGCTCATGCCAGGCTTCAGCGCGCTGCTAGCTTCGGCGCGAAGCGAGCCTGAGCGTGCCAGGCGGCCAGAGCGAGCACGAAGATCGCACCGGCGACGATGACGAGCGCCTGCGCCGCCAGCCCGAAGGCAACCGCCTCTTCTGTGCGAACGCCGGCGGCAACGAGGATCGCGGCGCCGGCTCCGGCCTGCACGGCCGCTCCCGCGGGCGCGACGGGAAGCACGGCCGAGGCGGCCGACGCGCAGACAAACGCAACCGCGAGTGCGTAGTGCGTGCCGAGCCCGAGGGCTGCGAGGAGGACGAAGATGGCCAGCGATCGGAGCAGCCACGAAAGCGCTACCGCAGCCCACGCCCACAGCGTCTCGCGTCGGGGTGTGGAGTGCATGCGCAGCCAGCGGCCGACCCGGAAACGCTCCACGAAGGCGAAGCGTGCGATTCTTGGCAGGGTGAGCACGAGCGCCGCAGCAGCGACCCCGGCAGCGATGATCACGGCGAGGCCTGCCTGCATCCAGCCGCCGAAATTGACGGCCGCGAGCGCCACAGCCGCGAGAGGCGTCATCGCAGCGCTGTCGATCAGCCCGAGCAGGACCAGTGAGAGCGCGACCGCGCCGTAGCTCGCAGTGCGCTTACGGCAACGGCGCACCACCGCGACGCGGATGACCTCGTCGCACCGGCCCGGCAACGCGATGCCGCCCACGGACGCCGCACCGCCCGCCGCGGCGAGCGTCAGGACGGCCGGGCGCTCGGCGTCGCTGAACAGGCGCTGCCAGCCCCACGCCTTCGCCGCGTAGGCGGAGACGAAGATCAGGGCCGCCACGGCGACGAGCCAGAGATTGGCACTGTGGAGCGGCCAGCCCGTCTGCGCGAAGTGGCGCGCCACCAGGGCTGCCGTGACCACGGCGAGCAGGACGAAGAGTGCGGTTGAAAGACGCTTCCAGGGCAACGGTAAGGCGCTGATCGGCAGCCGGGCCGCCGACCTGCATCCCTCACGTTGTAGCGTCTTTGCCCTCCGGCTGCGGAAGCAGCCGCTCCCTGATCCCCCCGAGCGCGGATGTCAGCTCGCTGGGGATCACCCAGACCTTGTTCGCCTCGCCCTGTGCGATCTGAGGCAGCACCTGCAGGTACTGGTAGGCGAGCAGCTGCGGATCGGGGTTCCCGGCGTGGATCGCCTGGAAGACGGTGCCGATCGCCTCTGCCTGTCCCTGGGCGGCGAGGATCGCGGCCTGCTTCTGCCCTTCCGCCTTGAGGATGGCCGATTGCTTCTCGCCCTCGGCCGTCAGGATCTGCGACTGCTTGACACCTTCGGCCTGCAGGATCGCCGCCCGCTTCTCGCGGTCGGCCCGCATCTGCTTCTCCATCGTGTCCTTGATCGAAGGTGGCGGATCGACGGACTTCAGCTCGACGCGATGCACCCGGATGCCCCACTTGCCGGTCGCCTCGTCGAGGATTCCGCGCAGCTGGTCGTTGATCGTCTCGCGGGACGTGAGCGTCTGCTCGAGCGTCATCCCGCCGATCATGTTGCGCAGCGTGGTGACGGTCAGGAGGTCGATCGCGTTCACGGGGTTCGCGATCTCGTACGTCGCCGACTTGGGGTCGGTGACCTGGAAGTAGATGACCGTGTCGATGTTGACGACGAGGTTGTCCTCGGTGATCACCGGCTGCGGCTCGAATGAGACCGCCTGCTCGCGCAGGTCGAGCAGCGGCTTGACGCGATCGACGAACGGCACCACAAGGGTCAGTCCAGGCGTCAGCGTCCGCGAGTAGCGTCCGAGGCGCTCGACGACGCCAGCCTGGGCCTGCGGGATCACGCGCACCGTCTTCCAGAGCGCGACGAGAATGAAGAGCACGATCACTCCGGCCACGATGAGCGGAATCAAGGAAACCTCCTATTCGGCGACGAGCGCTGTTGCGCCGTCGATCTTGACGACATCGACTGTCTTTCCTTCGGCGAACACGTCGTCATCGAGATATGAGCGGGCACTCCATTCCTCGCCGCCGATGCGGACACGGCCGCCGTGCCGGTCGACCCGGCGCGTAACCAGGCCTGCCTTTCCGACGAGCGCGTCGGTTCCCGTCCGGGACAGCGCCGGCATCCGGACGTGGCGGCGCGCGATCGGGCGCAGGATGAGCAGGGAGGCGGCCGAGCAGACGATGAAGACGATCAGCGAGCCGAGCGTTCCCGCACCGAGCAGCGCGGCCAGTGCCGCCGCCGCCGCAGCGAGCGCGACCGGGCCGAGGAAGAAGAGCCCCGGCGTGAGCACCTCGCCGATCGCAAGCGCGACGGCGACCAGCACCCAGATGACGACGCTCACGAACTCAGCTTAGTTCAGGCCCAGCGCCACGGGCAGCGCGGCGAGGTCGGTCAGGCGCTCGCGAACGTCGGGATGGCGGCCGTCGCGATCGATCAGCAACGCCCGCATCCCGACCGCTCGCGCGCCCTCGATGTCGTCCTCGAGTTGATCGCCGACCATCACGGCTTCGCCCGGCGCGACGTCGAGCAATTCGAGCATCCGCAGGAAGATCGCCTCGTGCGGCTTGGTCTTGCCGTGGTCCCGCGACGTGAGTACCGCGTCGACCGTGAGGTCGTGATGGGTGACGAACCGGCCGAGGTCACGCGCGGAGTTCGAGAGCAGCCCGACCTTGAGCCCGTGGGCGCGCAACAGCGCGAGAACCGGAACCGCGTCGTCGAAGAGGTCGAAGTTCCCGGCGTTCTCCCAGGCCCGCGTCAGCTCCGCGGCGCAGCCGTACGTGTCGCCGACCCCGCCCATCCCCTCGACGATCCGCTGGGTGAAGAGGATCCAGATCTCCTCGTCGTGCTCGAGCTCGGGATGCCGCTCGAGCGTCTCGAGAGCGTCCAGCGCGCGCAGCGTCGTACCGCGACGGGTCGAGCCGGAGCCCGAACCGCTCCCCCGCCCGCTGGTAGCCGAGCGGCCCGAGGTCAGGCCCAGGCCGGGCAATCGTGAAGTCCACGTCGAAGACGACCGCTTTCAGCATCGGCGCCGACGATAGCCGCACCAGTTCCCGGCTTCAGTCGGGCTGATGCCCGGGGTGTTAGGGCCGGTGTCCGGGCTTAGCCCGGGCACCGGCTAGGCAGGCGCCTGTATTCCGAGGCGGCGGTACCGGACGGCGAGCCACCAAGCGAGCGACGAAGAAGGGGCGCGCGGGGGAAACACGGTTTCCCCCGCGTCTAATCGGGGTGCCGAGATTTGAACTCGGGACCTCTCCGACCCGAACGGAGCGCGCTACCAGGCTGCGCCACACCCCGAAGGGGGCACAGGTTAGCGGAGGAAGTCGAGCGCAGCCCGCGCGCAGACCTCGGGACGCTCGGAGATCAAGAGGTGCCCGCAGTCGGCGATCACGCGCAGGGGAGCGCGCAGCCGGCGGGCGTATTCGAAGGCGTCCTCGAGCGGTACCTGGCGATCGTCGGAGCCCCACAGCAGCAGAACGCGGCGCCGTCACGCGACCCAGGTCGAGGCGCGGGTCGTCGGCGTTCAGCGCCCTGCCGGCGCCGAGCGCGTCGGTGTGCAGCGTCGGCCCGTGCAGCAGCCCGTGCACCGACGCGCTCCGTCAGCAAGTCCGGGTTCGCCACCTCGAACGCGCCGAACACGAGTCGCCGGAGGCGCGGTGAGCGCGCGATCCGTCCGGCCCGGCGGCCGGCGATGCGGCCGGGCTGGACGATCCCCGCCAGCGAGATCGTGAGGCCGGCGCCCCGGGTCGAGCTCGAGATGCCGGCGGGCGCCGCCAGGACGAGTCGCCGGACGAGCTCGGGCCGGCGCTCGGCCAACCGCAGTGCCACGGCCCCGCCCATCGAATGGCCGAAGACGTCGACCGGCGTGCCGTCGAGGCAGGCCGCGACGGCGTCGGCGAAGGCGGCGAGTCCCGGCGCCGCGGGCAGCGGAGACGACCCGGCATGCCCGGGCAGGTCGGGAATCAGGAGCGACCTCCCCGGAAGGAGCGGCGCCAGCTCGCTGAAGTTCCAGGCGGCGCCGCCGTACCCGTGGATCAGCAGGAGGGGCGGGCCCTCCCCGCCGGCGAACAGCCGGAGGCGGGCGCCGCGGTGGTCGACGTGGCGCTCCTCGAGCCCGGACAGCAATTCGGTCGCATCCGTCATCGAGATCGATTATTGTTCGACCCAGATGAGCTTGGCAGCATCAGGGGGCGGCGAGTGAAGCTCCCCGTCCCGTGCCACCAGGAGTTGGATCCCTAGCCCGCCTGCGCTTGAGCGCGGCGGGCTTTTTCGTACGTGAGAACGAGGAGGAAGGGAGCACGATGGCAAACCACCTGACGCCCGACGAGCTGTCGAAGGAGACCGGGATCGAACGCGAAGAAGTGATCCGGATCTGCCTCGAGGAGAGCGTGCCGATCTACCACGGCAAGATCGACAAGACCCTCTTCTCTGCGCAGCTCGAGGCGCTCGGGGCGCTCCCGGCTCATAACTAGCTGAGCCGAGCGAAGGCCTAGTTACCGGCCGCGGCGGTCTTCTTACGGGAAGGCGCCGCGGCCTTCTTCTTTGCGGCGGGCTTCTTCGAGGCGGCCGCGACGGAGGCGCGCAGAGCCTCCATCAGGTCGACGACCGGAGTCGGAGCGTCCTGCTCGGGGAGTTCGAAGTCGACGCCCGCGAGCTTCGCCTCGAGGAGCTCGCGCAGCGACTCTCGGTACTCGCTCTTCAGCTCGGCCGGGTCGAACGGCGCCGAGAGCGACGCGATGATCTGCTTGGCGAGGTCGAGCTCGGGCGCCTTGACGTCGGCCGCGGCGACCGCCTGGTCGATCTCGGCGTGATCCTTCACGTCTTCGCTGATGAACAGCGTCTCGAGTGCGAGCGCGTCACCCATCGCCCTGATCAGGCAGAGCTTCTCCTTGCCGGCGAGCACGAACCGGCCGAGAGCGGCCACCTCGGCCTCCTTCATCGCCTCGAGCAGGAGCACATACGGGCGCCGCGCCGCCTCCGCAGCAGCGGGCACGAGGAAGTAGGTGCGGTCGAAGTAGACCGGGTCGACCTCCTCGAGCCGGACGAAGCGGCTGATCTCGATCGAGCGTGACGTGTCGTGCTGTTCGATCGCCTCGAGATCGGCGTCCTCGATCTGCACGAACTGCCCCTTCGACACCTCCCAGCCCTTCACGAGCTCGTCGGACTCGACGTCACGCTCGTGGAACGGGCAGAAGCGCTTCTGCTTGATCGGCGTGCCGCACTCGCGATGCAGGAGGCGGAACGAGACATCCGATTGCCGGGCAGCCGGCTTCGTCGCGGGCGCGAGCCCGACGGGGATGTTCACGAGACCGAAGCTGACGGAGCCGTTCCAGGATGTACGCATCTGCAGGGAAAGTGTAGTAGGAGAGCGTGGATTCGCGCTTGCACCTACCACTCCTTTGGATGAACTAGATTTCGTGCAGGTGACCACCCGGCCGAGAACGATCGCCAATCTGTGGCGTGACGCGATGGCCGAGGGTCGGGCCGATCCCGCCTACCTGCACGAGGTCGACGGCGAGTGGCGCGAGGTCACGTGGCGGGAGGCGGACGAGGCGGTCGGCGAGCTCGCGAACGGGCTCCTCGCCCTCGGGATCGCCAAGGGACAGTCGTTCGCGCTGCTCGCGCGGACGAACCTCGAATGGGCGCTGTTCGACTTCGCGCTCGCGCACGTCGGCGCCGTCGGGGCGCCGATCTACTCGTCGAGCTCCGAACGCGACGTCAAGTACGTGCTCGAGCACTCACAGGCCGTCGGCGTCCTCGTCGAGGACGAGGAACAGCGCGCGAAGGTCGACGGCGCAGGGCTCGCCCACGTCATCTCGTTCGCCGAGCTCGACGATCTGCGCGAGCGCGGCCGCGCATACGCGGCCGCGCATCCGAACGCGCTCGCCGAGCGCGCCGACTCGATCGACGAGGACGACCTCTTCACCTTCATCTACACGTCGGGGACGACCGGACCGCCGAAGGCCTGCATGATCCGGCACCGCAACTACTACGCGATGGTCCAGAAAGGCGACGAGCTGGAGCGCCGGCTGACCAGGCCCGGCGACCTGATGCTGCTGTACCTGCCGCTGGCGCACAACTACGGGCGGCTCCTGCACCTGTCGGCGCCCTACGTCGGCTTCTCGATCGCGTTCCTCGCCGATCCGATGCGCGCCGCGGCCGAACTGCCCCGCGTACGCCCGACGCTGTTTCCGAGCGTGCCCCGCGTCTACGAAAAGCTTCACGCGGCCGTCGTCGCCAAGTTCGACGAGGAGTCCGGCGCTCGCCGCAGGCTGATCGACTGGTCGCTGGGCGTCGGCAAACGCGTTTCGACGCTGCGCCAGGCGAAGCAACCCGTCCCGCGGGGGCTCGGCCTGCAGTACAAGCTCGCCGACAAGCTTGTCTACGCGAAGGTGAAGGAGCGGCTCGGTGGCCGGCTCCGTCTCGCGAACGCGGGCGGCGCGCCGCTCTCGCGCGACGTCGCCGAGTTCTTCCATGCAATCGACATCCTGATCCTCGAGGGCTACGGCCTCTCGGAGGTGACGACCGCGGCGACCGTCAACCGCGAAGAGGACTTCAGGTTCGGCACCGTCGGCAAGGCGCTCCCCGGCGTCGAGTTGCGCATCGCCGAGGACGGCGAGATCCTGATCCGGTCGAACACCGTCTTCGCAGGCTATTTCCACGATCCGGAGGCGACCGCCGAGGCGCTCGACGCCGAGGGCTTCGTGCACACGGGCGACGTGGGCCATCTCGACGACGACGGCTTCCTCGTGATCACCGACCGCAAGAAGGACATCATCGTCACCGCCGGGGGCAAGAACGTCTCCCCTCAGAACCTCGAGAACGAGCTGAAGGCACAGCCCGCGATCTCGCAGGCGCTCGTCGTCGGCGACCGCCGGCCGTACATCGCGGCCCTGATCACGATCGATCCCGACGTGCAGGTCGACGTCGAAGAGACGGCGCGACGCGCGGTCGACGCCGTCAACGACGGACGCTCGGGCTTCGAGCAGATCAAGCGGTTCCGGGTGCTGCCGCGCGACTTCACGATCGAGCACGGCGAGCTGACGCCGACGCTGAAGCTCCGCCGCAAGATCGCCCTCGAGCACTTCGCGGACGATCTGGAAGCGCTCTACTCAGACCACTGAGCGCCGGTCTCGCCGAACCCCGCGCTAGTGCCAAGTTGGCACAAGGTGGTTCACGTCAAGAGAGCGCCCACGGCGCCCCTCCCGACGACTAGAGGATTCGGCGGGCGCCGACGTACGTCGCGGCGTACCAGCCTTCGGAGAGGCTGGAGATCTTGACGACGTCGCCGGTGTGCGGTGCGTGGACGAACTGGCCGCCGCCGATGTAGATGCCCACGTGGCCGACGCCGTCGAAGAAGACGAGGTCGCCCGGCTGCAGCTGGTCGCTCGAGACCGGGACGCCCATCGCATAGAGCGCGTAGGTCGAATGCGGGAGCGAGACGCCGACCTGGGCGTAGGCCCACATGACGAGGCCGGAGCAGTCGAATCCGCCGGGCGCGGCGCCTCCCCAGACATAGGGCGTTCCGAGCTCGCCGAGCGCGACCCCGACGACGCCGCCGTGCGTCGACGGCGGTGCGATCACGGTGGACGCCTCCGGGGCGACGGCGCTGATGCCGACCACGGTGTCCGACGCCTGCTGCTGCTGGGCGCGGTGAGCGGCGAAGAGCTGCGCCTGCACCTGCTGCGCCATCTGCAGCTGGCGGCGCCGCTCGGCGGCGATCATGGTCGCGATCTGGCCCTTGATCGAGTTGTAGAGGGTCTGCTGCTCGGAGATCCGGGACTCGATCGACCGCTTGGCTGCGGCACGCTCCGCCACGACGCGCTGCTGGTCCCGGCGCGCCGTTGCCAGCTGGGCGCGATTCCGGATGACCGCGGTGCGGAACGTCTTCACCTGGCCGAGGACGTTCGTGTCGAGGGAGGTCACGCTGCGGGCGTTGTCGAGCCGGCTGATCATGTCGTCGAGGCTCTTCGCACCGAGGATCACCTCGATCGTCGAGGTCTGCTCGGTGGAGTACAGCGCCACGATCCGCTGCGCGATCACCCGCTGGCTCGCCTTCAGGTTGTGCCGTGCGATGCGCAGCTCACGCTTGTTCTCGCGGAGGTCGCTCTGGATCTTCGCGAGCTGAGCCGTCGACGCGGCGTACTGCGAGCGAGCCTGCTCGAGCTGGTCGGAGAGGGTGCGCAACTGCACCATCACCTGTTCGTGCCTGAGCCCGCTTCGACGCAACGGACGAAGGGTCGGCAAAAGCAGGAACTGCCGCCACCAAGGCGAGGCAGATACCCGCGAGCACATACGGCGCGCGCCCCGATCTCCTTATGACAAACCCCTTGTACGGGGCCGGGACGGGCGCACCGGGAGGGGCCGGCACGTCACGAAGGCAGGAGGCTAGCAGGCCTTCCGGACGCCTGTCGGCTGGAACCGTCGCAAATCGTGTCAAAACGCACACAATTCTGCGCGTCCTGGAACTTTCCTCCAGCGGACGTGGTACGGTCCCCGCCTCGTGCTTGGGCAGGCACAAACGCCGCGGCGGCGCTTGCTTCCGCTCGCTGCCATCGCCCTGGTCGTCCTCGCGGCCCCAACCCTCGGCCTTGCCGGGTCGTCCCAGTCTGCCTCGTCCCTGCGCGCGGAGAACGCACAGCTGGAGGCCCGGTCGCGGTCGGCAGTCCTCAAGCTGTACTCGCTCGACCAGCGCCTCGTCGAGGCCCGGACGCGCGTCGTCGCGCTCGACCAGCAGGCGACCTCGCTGCGCGCCGAGCGCGCGAGTCTCGCACGTCAGCTCCAGATCGCGCGCCGCGGCGACCGGCTCGCGCAGGCGCGCCTCGCAGCCAGGCTCCGCATGCTCTACGAGTCGGGCAACGTCGAGCCGCTCGAGATCCTCTTCGGCGCGAAGAACCTCGACGACGCGATCTCGAGCCTCGACAACCTGAGCCGCATGAGCGCTCAGGGCGAGGACGTACTCAGCCAGCTCGCGGCCGCCCGCAAGCTGCTCTCGACCGCTCAGGCCAACCTCTCGCAGCGCCAGGCGGCCATCGAGGCTGCGGCCGCGGAGGCGCGCGCGACCGAGGAGTCGCTCGCGCAAACCCGCGCGGCGCGCGCCTCGTACCTTTCGTCGCTCGCGACGCAGCGCCGGCTGAACGACAACCAGATCTCGGCGTTCGTCGTCGCGCGCGCAGGCGGCGCAGGCCCGGACGCAGGAGCTCCAGCGCGTGGCGGCCGCACAGGCGCGCATGGCGCCGGCCCCGGCCCAGATCGCCGCGCCGGCGCTGGCCGAAGGCGTCCGGACCATCACCGTCACCGCGACCGGCTACTCGCTGCCGGGCAGCACGGCAACAGGTCTCCCGGTCGGCTGGGGCGTCGCGGCAGTCGACCCATCCGTGATTCCGCTCGGCACCCACATGGTCGTCCCGGGCTACGGCGTTGCCGTCGCGGCCGACACCGGTGGGTCGGTCGTCGGCGCGACCGTCGATCTCTGGTTCCCGACGATCGCCCAGGCGAACGCCTGGGGTCGCCGCACCGTTTCGGTCGTCCTCCAGTAGCCGTGGCTACGATCCGGGCGCCCAGGTTGAGCGGCCCCGACGACATCCAGCCACACCCGCGCGTCCTGCTCGTGGACGACCATGACCTGTTCCGGACGGGCCTCCGCAACCTGCTGGACGAGCAGGATGTTCAGGTCGTCGGCGAGTGCTCGAACGGAACCGATGCGCTCGAAGCCGTCCTGGAGCTCGCGCCCGACGTCGTCGTCATGGATCTCAACATGCCTGGCCTCACCGGCGTCGAGGCGACGCGGCGGATCTCGAAGGTCGCACCGCGGACGAGAGTCCTCGTGCTGACGATCTCGGACGAGGACAACGACGTCATGGACGCGATCCTCGCGGGGGCGTGCGGCTACCTCCTGAAGGACGCGACGATCCCCGAGTTGATGCAGGGGATCCGCTCGGCGGCCGTCGGGGAGTCGCTGGTCTCGCCGACGATCGCAGCCAAGGTGCTGCAGCGCGTTCGCACGACCGGCGCCATGCGCCACGACGCCGAGTCGATCCAGACCGAGCTCTCCGACCGTGAGCTCCAGGTGCTGAAGCTGATCGCGAACGGCAAGGACAACGCGTCGATCGCGGCCGATCTGCACATCAGCCCGAAGACCGTCAAGAACCACATCTCGAACATCCTGATGAAGCTGCAGATCGAGAACCGGATCCAGGCCGCGGTCTACGCGGTTCGGTCCGGCCTGGCGTAAGGCCGGGCCGCAGCGCGCGGCCCAGTCCGGTGGCCGCGGCACAATGCTCGGGTGCGCCGGGCCATCGCCGCAATCCTGCTCGGGCTGGCGATCGTCCCCGTTGCTCGGGCCGTTCCGCTGCCGACGCGCCTCGCGCAGGCGCTGGCCGTGCCCGGGAACTCTCCGGCAGCCTCGGGAGTGGTGGCGCTCCAGCTACCGAGCGGCGCAGCCGTGTTCGAGCGCAATCCCGACGCGTCGCTCATCCCCGCGTCGAACGAGAAGCTCACGGTCACGTACGCGGCGCTCGTCGAGCTCGGCCCGACGTACCGCTTCCGCACCGAGGTGCTCTCGACCGGCCTCCAGGACGGTCAGCGTCTGGCGGGGCAACGTGTATCTGAAGGGATTCGGCGACCCGACACTCACCTCGCTCCAGCTTGCGCGACTCGCGGCGCAGCTCAAGCGCGCCGGGATCCTGCGCATCGACGGTCGGGTTCTCGGTGACGAATCCTGGTTCGACCGCAGGCGGACGGCGCCAGGCTGGAAATCCTCGTTCTACCTGTTCGAATCGCCGCCGCTGTCCGCGCTCTCGGTCGACCACGGCGTCTACGACCGCCACATCGCGCTTCATCCCGCCCTCGCCGCAGCAGCGAGATTCAGGCAGATCCTGCGCGAGCGGGGCATCGCCTCCGGCCCTGTCGGCGTCGGAGAGGCGCCCTCGGGCGCGCCGGCGCTCGCCAAGGTCGAGTCGCGGCGACTCTCCGAGGTACTCCAGGACCTGGATCGCGAAAGCGACAACTTCCAGGCCGAACTGCTCCTCAAGGAGCTCGGCGCCGAGAGCGGTGCCGCCGGGACGACCGCGGCCGGAGCTGCCGTCGTGACCCGGGACCTGGCGGCAGCCGGGGTGCCGCTCGCGGGTGTCCGGATCGTCGACGGGTCTGGCCTCTCGCTCGACGACCGGATGACGCCGCGCGCGCTCGCGACTCTCCTGCGGCTCGCCTGGAGCAACCTCGAGCTGCGGCAGTCGTTCATGCGGGCGCTACCGGTCGCGGGCGTCAACGGGACGCTCCAGCACCGCATGGAACGCGCGCCGGCACGGGGTGTCGTCCGCGCGAAGACGGGCACGACGAACCGCGCTTCGAGCCTGTCCGGCTACGTCGGCAACCGCTACGTCTTCTCGATCCTCCAGAACGGGTTCCCCGTCTCCCCCTGGGCCGCTCGTGAGGCGCAGGATCGATTCGCGACCGCGCTGGCGTCAACCCTGTAGGAGCTCGACGAGCGCGGCCTCGTCGAGCAGCGGCACGCCGGCCTTCTCGGCCTTCGCGACCTTCGAGCCCGGGCTCTCGCCGACGACCACGCCGGTCGTCTTCTTTGAGACGTTGTCCGAGACCTTGGCACCGAGCGCCTCGAGGGCCTCCCGCGCCTGCTCGCGCGACATCGACTCGAGCGTCCCGGTGATCACGTACTGCGTGCCGGTGAGCGGGCCTTCGACGGGACGGTCCTCTTCACCCGCCTCGAACGAGAGCCCCAGTTCGCGCAGCTCGCCGACCAGCCGTGCGTTGTCCTCGTCGGCGAACCATTCGGCGATCGCCTCGGCGCGCTCGGGTCCGATCCCCTCGCACTCCATGATCTCCTCCTGGCTCGCTGCTGCCAGGCGGTCGACGCTCCCGAAGTGGCGGGCGAGGTTCTGGGCGGTCACCCAGCCGACGTCCGGGATGTTCAGCCCGAACAGCACCCGGCGGAACGGGATCGCCTTCGACGCGGCAATCGAGGTGATCGCGTTCGTCGCCGAGATCTCCGCGAAGCCGTCGAGCTCGAGCAGCTGCTCCTTGGTCAACCGGTAGAGCTCGGGGAGCGAGCGGACGAGGCCGAGGTCCCAGAGGCGGCGGACGAGCTGCTCTCCGACGCCGTCGATGTCGGCGGCGGCCTGCACCCAGTTGATCAGCGACTCGAGCCCGCGCGACGGGCAGGCGCGGTTCGGGCAGCGATGCATTGCTTCGCCCTCGGGCTTGACGATCGCGAAGCCGCACAGCGGGCAGTTGGCGGGCATCGCGAATCGCTTCGTCCCCCGGCGGTGCGGCCCGGCCGGCCCGACGATCTGCGGAATCACGTCGCCGGCGCGCTGGATGATCACGTCGTCGCCCTCGCGGATCTCCTTGCGGTTGATGTCCTCCTCGTTGTGCAGCGTCGCCCGGGAGACCGTGACGCCGCCGACCTCGACGGGCTCGAGCATCGCCCAGGGATTGAGAGCGCCCGTGCGGCCGACGCGAATCGCGATCTTGTGCAGGCGCGTGGTTGCCGTCATCGGCGCCCACTTGAAAGCGCGCGCCCAGCGCGGTCGCTGATGCAGCGCACCGAGCAGGCGCTGCTGCTCGAGGTCGTCCACCTTGATGACGATGCCGTCGATCTCGTAGTCGAGCTTCGTGCGCTTGCGCTCCCACTCGCGGCAGGCCTTCGCAACGGCGTCGATCGACTCGAGCCGCTCGGCGTACGGGTTGATCGGGAACCCGTGCGCCTTCAGCCATTCGAGCGTGTGCATGTGCGAACGGAGCTCGACGCCCTCGTGCGCGCCGACGCCGTAGGCCCAGACCGAGAGCGGCCGGTCGGCCGTGATCGCGGAGTTCTTCTGGCGTAGCGACCCCGCTGCGGCGTTGCGTGGGTTCGGCGCGAGCTTCATTTTCGTGCCGGCGAGCCGCTCGTTCAGCGCGTTGAAGCCCGAGATCGGCAGGTAGACCTCGCCGCGCACTTCGACCACCGCCGGCACGTCATCGCCCATGAGCCGCAACGGGATCGAGCGGATCGTGCGCAGGTTGGCGGTGACGTCCTCCCCCACCTCGCCGTCGCCGCGCGTCGCGCCGCGGACGAAGACGCCGTCCTCGTAGGTCAGGTTGATCGCGAGACCGTCGATCTTCGGCTCGATCACGTACGCGACGGGGTCGTCGTTGTCGAGCCGCTTGCGGACGTCGTCGGCCCACTTGAAGATCGCGTCGTCGTCGGTCACCTTTTCGAGCGACCCCATCGCGGTCAGATGGCGCACCTTCTGGAACTTCGAGGAAGCGGGTGCGCCGACGCGCTGCGTCGGCGAGTCGGGCGTGACGAGCGAGGGATTCGCCTCCTCGAGCGCGACGAGCTCGTCGTACGCACGGTCGTACGTCGCATCGGGGACGGAAGGCTCGTCGAGCACGTGGTACTCGTAGAGCCAGCGGCTGAGCTGCTCACGGAGCTCCTGCGCGCGTTGCTCAGAGGACGGCAAGAAGCTCCTCGACGGTGTCGACGACCACGTCGGCGTCGGCGAGCGCCTCACGGTCGTGAATGCGGCCCCAGGTGACGCCGACGGCGTGCAGCCCGCCGGCGCGCGCGGCCTGCATGTCGTAGGGGGAGTCTCCGACGTAGGCGGCCTCCTCCGGCTCGGCCGCCAGCCTCGAGAGCGCGAGCTGCAGCGGCGCCGGATCGGGTTTGTGGCGCTCGGTCTCGTCCCCGCCGACGACGACGTCGAAGAGGTACGCGAGCGGAAGGCGCGCAAACGCGAGGTCGACGGTCGCGCGCCGCTTGGCGGTCACGAGGCCGAGCAGCCGACGTTCCTCCTTCAGCGAGAGGAGTGCGTCCTCGATGCCGTGAAACGCCTCGAGCTCGTCGTGCAGCGGCTCGTTGTGCGCGCGGTAGACGCGCACGAGCTCGTCGACGCGGTCGGGCGCGAACGCCTCCATCTGCGCCTCGAGCCCCGGCCCGCCGACGTTCGCCATCAGCTCGGCCTCGGAGTAGCGGCGGTCGAGCACGGTCTCGGTGGCGTGCCGCATCGAAGCGAGGATGATCCCGCCGGAGTCGACGACAGTGCCGTCGAAGTCGAAGAGCACGACGGGAAAGCGCACTCGCCCGATCGTAGCCAGCCCGCTCACCCGGCCCAGCCTGTGGACGAGATGTTGCTGATCCACGAACCTTGGTCTGACCACGGGTCGTGGCCCGCCGAGCCATGTGCGAACGGATTGGCCTCGTGTTTTCGCTGCTCACGGGACGAAACAGGCTGTGGAGAAACGTCGGTTGGCGCGACGTTTGTCTGACGACGAGCGGTAGCTCAGTACGACACGTCCGTGAGGTACAGGCCGTGGGGAGGCGCGGTCGGGCCCGCTTCCGCGCGCGGGCGACCGGTGAGGAGCGGGGCGAGGTCCTGGCCGGTGAGCATCGTCCCCACGAGCGTCCGGACCATGTGGCGCAGGAACCCGTCCGCCTCGATCTCGAAGACAGCGACGTCGTCGTCGACCTCGACCCAGCCGGCCGACGAGACGACCCGCTCGAAGCTCCGGTGCTGCGTCTCGGTCGGAGTGAAGGCGCGAAAGTCGTGCCGACCGAGAAGCTGTCGCGCGTTCGCGTCGAGCGCCTCGACGGCGAACGTCCTCGGGTGCCAGAGCGACCGGTGCGCCTCGAGTGCCGAACGCTCCCGCCGGCGCCAGATGCGGTAGCGATAGGCCCGCGAGCGTGCGTCGAACCGCGCATGAAAATCGTCCGCCGACCGCTCGACTGCGAGCACCGCCACATCCGGCGGGAGGTGTGCGTTGAGCGCCTCGGCCGAACGCTCCGGCGGCGCCCCGCCCTGGACGTCGACCGAGACGACGTTCGCGAGCGCGTGGACGCCGGTGTCCGTCCGGCCGGCCACGACGAGCTCCCCGAAGCCTGCGTACAGCCGTCCGAGCGCGGTCCGCAGCTCGCCCTCCACCGTTCGCGCTCCGGGCTGGCGCGCCCAACCGCGGAAGCCCGTGCCGTCGTACTCGATCGTTAGCTTGAGCCTCACGTCAGGCATCCCTGAAGCCTCTTGTAAGGCCTGCCTTCTACTCTATTCACTTGGCGTCCGTTAGCTACACTCTAAAGGTGTCAGACGAGCACAGCTTCCTGCTGCAGCGCGTCCAGCCCGCGATGGTTGGACTGATCGACGGGTCGTTGTCCACCCTGGCACCCATCTTCTCGGTCGCCATCGTCAGCCACAACCCGCTCTACGCGTTCGCCGCCGGGCTCGCCACGTCGATCGGCGCCGCCATCTCGATGGCGTTCTCCGAGGGCCTCTCGGACACCGGAGAGTTGACCGGCCGGGGCAACCCCGCGATGCGCGGCGCCATCACCGGAGTCGGGACGTTCCTCGGCGGGATCCTCCACACACTGCCGTTCCTGCTCCCGAACTACCACGCGGCGATCGTCACCGCGGTCGTCGTCGTCGGGATCGAGCTAGTCGCTCTTGCTTGGATCCGCTGGCGCTTCTTCGACACCAGCTTCGTCAAGTCCCTGGGGCTCGTCAGCGCCGCCGGAGCTGTCATCGCCGTCGTCGGTGCTCTCGTCGGCGCCGGCGTCTAGCTCGGGCTCGACCTCGGCTTCCGCTTCCGCCTCGACGTCCGGCTGCGACTCGACCTCAGGCTCCGGCTCGACCGCCACCGCCGTCGCACGCTCTTCGCGCTGCGCCGCGACGTACTCCTCGTCGACGAGCTCGAGGTACGCCATCTCGGCGGAGTCGCCCGGACGCGGGCCGATCTTGATGATGCGCGCGTACCCGCCCGGGCGATCCTTGAACCGCGGGGCGACGTCGGCGAACAGCTTGTGCACCACGTCGCGCGAGCGCAGGAACGCCGTCGCCTGCCGGCGGGCATGCAGGTCGCCGCGACGGCCGAGCGTGATCATCTGCTCGGCGTACGGCTTGACGGCCTTCGCCTTCGTGACGGTCGTCTTGATGCGCCCGTGCTCGATCAGCGCACCGGCAAGGTTCGAGTAGAGCGCCTTGCGGTGCGCTGCGTCGCGCCCGAGCTTCTTGCCGTGGCGCTGGTGCCGCACGGTCGCTCCTACGCCTCCCGGCCGTTCAGCGAACCGCCGCGCAGGGTGAGACCGTGCTGCTGCAGGGTCTCCTTGACCTCTTCGATCGACTTCTTGCCGAAGTTCGGGATCGCAGCGAGCTCCGACTCGGACTTCGTGACGAGGTCGCCGATCGTCTCGATCCCGACGCGCTTGAGGCAGTTGTACGAGCGGACGCCGAGCTCGAGCTCCTCGATCGGGAAGTTCTCCATCCCACCGGCAGCCGGAATCACGACGTCGGCGCCGTCGGGCGGAGCGGCGGACTCGCCGTAGCCCTCGATGCGCTCGAGGTCGGTGAAGATCGCGAGCTGCCGGATGAGGATCTCGGCTGCCTCGGCGATCGCGTCCTTCGGGTCGATCGATCCGTTGGTCGTCACGTCGAGGATGAGCTTGTCGTAGTCGGTGCGCTGACCGACGCGAGCTGCTTCGACGTCATACGACACACGGTTGATCGGCGAGAACATCGAGTCGACGGGAATGACGC
This sequence comes from uncultured Thermoleophilia bacterium, assembly GCA_963708505.1. GTDB lineage: Bacteria > Actinomycetota > Thermoleophilia > Gaiellales > Gaiellaceae > PALSA-600. The sequence continues at coordinate 55,181 of CAVPST010000002.1, read as the reverse complement.
CGATCGTGTGCGCCTGCCCGCGGTTGCCCTCGGCCGGGAGATAGCCGCGGCCGCGGCCGATCGTGAGCGTGACCTCGAGCCGTCCCTTCGAGCTCAGATTGGCGATCTCGAGATCCGGGTTGAGGATCTCGAGGTCGGCCGGAGCCTCGATGTCGGCTGCCGTGACGACACCCTCACCGCGCTTCGTCAGCCGCACCTCCACCTCCGGCGACTCGCCGTGGAGGATGCAGACGAGCTGCTTCAGGTTGAGAATGATGTCCGTGACGTCCTCGCGGACGCCCGGGAGCGTTGTGAACTCGTGCGCGACGCCCTCGATCTTGACCGAGGTCACCGCCGCACCCTCGAGGGAGGAGAGGAGCACCCGGCGCAACGAGTTGCCGAACGTGTAGCCGAAGCCACGGTCGAGCGGCTCGATCTGGAAGACGCCGCGGTCCTCGTTGACCTCCTCGTGGGTGATCTTCGGAACCTGAAAATCGGTCGCGCGTACTGCCACTGGAATCCTTTCCTCGAAGCGAGCTGCTACTTGGAGTAGAGCTCGACGATCAACTGTTCTGATACCGGCGTGTCGATCTCGGCACGCTCCGGCCACTTGAGCACCGTGCCGGTCAGCCCGTCGTGGTCGGCCTGCAGCCACGGGGCGACGGCGGCGGTGAGGTCGGTCGCATCACGGATGATCTGCTCCGCGTTCGACCCGCTCTTGAGGGTGACGACGTCGTCGGGTTTCACCTGGTAGCTCGGGATGTTCACGCGGCGGCCGTTCACGAAGAAGTGACCGTGCCGGACGAGCTGGCGCGCCTGGGCGCGCGACGCCGCGAAACCGAGGCGGTAGACGACGTTGTCGAGCCGAGTCTCGAGCATGCGCAGGAGGTTCTCGCCGGTGACGCCACCCTGCTTGTTGGCCTTCTCGTAGTAGGTGCGGAACTGCGTCTCGAGCAGCCCGTAGTAGCGGCGCGCCTTCTGCTTCTCGCGCAGCTGCAGCAGGTACTCGCTCTGCTTGATCCGGCCGCGGCCGTGCTCGCCCGGCGGATACGAGCGGCGCTCGATGGCGCACTTCTCCGTCAGGCAGCGCTCGCCCTTGAGAAAGAGCTTCATGCCCTCCCGGCGGCACTGCTTGCACTTCGGTGAACGATCGCGAGCCACTAGACACGCCTCCGCTTCTTCTGGCGGACGCCGTTGTGTGCTTGCGGCGAGACGTCCTTCACTCCGAGAATCTCGAGACCGGCTGCCTGGAGAGAGCGAACAGCCGTCTCGCGGCCCGAGCCCGGGCCTTTGACGAACACTTCGACCTTCTGCAGGCCGTGATCCATGCCCTTGCGGGCAGCCGAATCGGCGGTCACCTGCGCGGCGAACGGGGTCGACTTGCGCGAGCCCTTGAACCCGGCCGAGCCGGCGGACTCCCAGACGATCACGTTCCCCTCGCGGTCGGTGAGCGCGACGATCGTGTTGTTGAACGACGTCTTGATGTGCGCCTGGCCGATGGCGATGTTCTTGCGGACCCGGCGGCGTGTGCGGCCGCGGGCTGCCGACTTGCGGGGAGGCGCCATTACTTCGCCTTCTTGCCGCGGCCGACGGTCTTCTTCGGCCCCTTGCGCGTCCGCGCGTTCGTCTTCGTGCGCTGGCCGCGGACGGGCAGGTTGCGCCGGTGGCGCAGCCCGCGGAACGAGCCGATCTCCTGCAGGCGCTTGATCGCCTGGGTGCGCTCGCGCCGAAGGTCGCCTTCGACCTGCTCGTTCTGGTCGATGTAGTCGCGGAGCTTCGCGACCTCGTCCTCCGTCAGGTCACGGACCTTCGTATCCGGCGACAGCCCGAGCGCGACGCAGATCTTCTGCGCGGTCGGCTGGCCGATCCCATAGATGTAGGTCAGCCCGATTTCGAGCCGCTTCTGATTCGGGAGGTTCACACCGGCGATACGAGCCAAATCTCTCCTTTACCCCTGACGCTGCTTGTGGCGCGGGTTGGTGCAGATGACCATGGTGCGCCCATGCCGCTTGATCACGCGGCAGCGCTCGCACATGGGCTTGACGGACGGACGGACTTTCATGAAGACCTCTTCGAAAGGAATTCGGCGGGCGCGCACAGGCGTTCGCCTGCCGACGCGGGTCGTCATCGTACCAGGACCCCTGCTCCACGAGTCAGGATTCGCGGGCCTTCCGCCGTCACTGCGACGGTGTGCTCGAAGTGGGCGGCGAGGGAGCCGTCGCTCGTCGAGATCGACCATTCGTCGTCGTGGATGTAGACCTCCGGGGCGCCGACGGTGATCATCGGCTCGATCGCGATCGTCATCCCCTCCCGAAGCTCCGGCCCCCGGTGCCTGGAGACGAAATTCGGCACCTGAGGCTCCTCGTGCATCGACCGCCCGACGCCGTGGCCGACGAGGCTGCGGATGACGCTGAAACCAGCCTCCTCGGTGACGGTCTGCACCGCGCGCGAGATGTCCGAGACGGCGTTGCCGACCCGCGCCTGCTCGATCCCGGCCTCGAGCGCCGCACGGCAGACGTCGAGCAGCCGCTGCGTCCCGGGCGCGATCGTGCCGACGGGGAACGTCCAGGCCGAGTCGGCGACGAACCCGTCGAGCGTGACTCCGACGTCGACCGACAGGATGTCGCCGTCCGACGAGGGGAGCCGGGCCTGGAATCCCGTGTACGACCATGCCGTTCGGCGAGAGGCACGTCGCGGCCGGATAGCCCTTGTAGCCCTTGAAGGTCGGCACGCCGCCCTGGGAGCGGATGAACGTCTCGGCCAGGGCGTCGAGCTCGGCCGTCGTCACGCCGGGCTCGATGTGCTGGTCGAGCAGCGCGAGCGTCCCGGCGACGACCGCCCCCGCCCGGGCCATCGTCTCGATCTCGGCGGCCGACTTCCGAATGATCATGCAAGAACCTGCAGCGCATCGGAGATCTCAGTCCATACCTCGTCGATCGACCGTTCGGCGCGGACCGGCACGAGCTTTCCGGTCGTGCGGTAATGCTCGACGATCGGCTCCGTCTCGCGGTGGTAGATGTCGAGCCGCTTCGCAATCACCGCGGCGTTGTCGTCCGACCGGCCCTCGATCCTCGCCCGCTCGAGTGCTCGTGCGATACCCACCGCGTCCGACACCTGGAGGTAGAGGATCGCGTCGAGGTCCCGGCCGATCTCCGCCAGCATCGAGTCGAGCGCATCGGCCTGCGCAAGGTTGCGCGGGAATCCGTCGAGGACGAACCCGTCGGCCGCATCGTCCTGCGCCAGCCGCTCGCGAATCAGCGACACGGTGATCTCGTCCGGGACGAGCTGCCCCGACTCGAGGATCGGCTTGACCTGCAGCCCGAGCGGCGATGCCGGCGGCGATCGCCGCGCGGAACATGTCGCCGGTCGCAATGTGCGGGATCTCGTGCTCCGCACTGATCCGCGCCGCCTGCGTACCCTTCCCCGCCCCCTGCGGGCCCAGGACCAGCAGATCCACTAGCGCAAGAAGCCTTCGTAGGAGCGCATCATCATCTGCGACTCCATCTGGCGCATGGTGTCGAGCGCGACACCGACGACGATCAGCACCGACGTGCCGCCGAGCGCGCGCGAGGTCGCTTGCGAGAAACCAAAGTTGTTGATGAACACCGAAGGCAGCACGGCGACGGACGCGAGGAAGAACGAACCGGGGAGCGTCAGCCGCGTCAGCACGCGGTCGAGGTACTGGGCCGTCGGCGGCCCGGGGCGAATGCCCGGGATGTAGCCGCCGTACTTGCGCAGGTTGTCCGCCTGGTCGACCGGATTGAACTGGACCGCCGTGTAGAAGTACGTGAAGACGATGATCAGCAGCGCCTCGACGAGCAGATAGGTCCAGGAGCTCGGCGAGAAGTGCGTGTTGATGAAGGTCTGCGTCCCCGGCGCGAACGACGCGATCGTCTGCGGGAGCGCGAGCAGCGCGGCCGCGAAGATGACCGGGATGACGCCGGCCATGTTGACCCGCAGCGGCATGTAGGTCGAGCCACCAGAGGTCTGCCGGCGGCCCATCATCCGCTTCGCGTACTGGATCGGGATGCGGCGCTGGCCCTCCTGCACGAACACGACGGCGACGACGACGCCGATCGCGACGAGCGGGAAGAAGAGCTTCTCGGTCGGGCTGCCGTTGTACCAGGCGCTGATTCCCTGCGGGGCCGAGGTGAGGATCGAGGCGAAGATCAGCAGCGAGATGCCGTTGCCGATGCCCCGCTTCGTGATCAGCTCACCGAGCCACATCAGGAGCGTCGTGCCGGCCGTCAGCGTGACGATGATCAGGACGAGGCGGCCGGGGTTGGCGGAGAGCGCACCCTGCTTGTGGAAGAGATACGCGTACCCGGTCGCCTGCGCCGCCGCGAGCACCACGGTCAGATAGCGGGTGTACTGGTTGATCTTGGCCGAGCCCGATTCGCCTTCCTTCTGGAGCTGCTCGAGCTTGGGGATCACGACCGTCAGCAGCTGCAGGATGATCGAGGCCGTGACGTACGGCATGATCCCGAGCGCGAAGATCGAGAACCGGGACAGCGCCGAGCCGGAGAACAGGTTCAGCAGCCCGAGCAGCGAGCCGCCCTTGCCGTTGAAGAAGTTCTGAATCTGCTGCGAGTCGACGCCCGGCGCGGGCATCCACGATCCCAGCCGGTAGGCGGAGAGGACGGCCGCGGTGAAGAGGAGCCGCTTGCGCAGCTCCGGGACCCGCCACGCATTGGCGAGCCAGGAGAGCATCAGCTATCGCCCTCGTCGGCCTCGGGCTCGGCCTCCGCGCCCGAAGACACCGTGCGGCCTTCTGGGCGGCGTTTCAGGTTCTTCGGCTTGCGAGGCTTCGGCTCGCGCAGCAGCGACAGCGTGCCGCCGGCCGACTCGACCTTCTCGCGCGCGGTCGCCGAGGCGCCGTGGACGGTGATCGAGAGCTTCTTCGTCAGATCGCCGACACCGAGCAGCTTCACGTCCTTGCGGATCGAGCGGATCAGGCCCTTCGCCTTGAGCGACTCGGGCGTGACCTCCTCGCCGGCCTCGAAGCGAGCCTCGAGGTCGCGCAGGTTGACCGGCTGCGTGTACGTGCGGAACGGGCCGACGGGCATCGCGTCCGCCGACGTGTTGCCGCGCAGCTTGGCCGTGCGCATGTAGAGCGGCATCTGGCCGCCCTCGAAGCCCGCACGCAAGGCGTGGGAGCCGGCGCGCGACTTCTGGCCCTTGATCCCGCGGCCCGAGTAACGCCCCTTGCCGGAGCCGAGCCCGCGGCCGACGCGCTTCCGGTCCTCGCGCTCCTGCGCGGGCTTCAGATTCGACAGGTTCAGATTCTCAGGCATTTAGCTCGCGTCCTCGACCTTCACGAGATGGCGCACCTTGCGCAGCATGCCAGCGACGACCGGGCTCTCGTCGTGGACGGCGGACCGGCCGATCTTGCCGAGCCCGAGGGCCCGCAGCGTCCCGCGGTGGCGCTGCGACTGGCCGATCTGGCTACGCACCTGCGTCAGCTTCAACTGCTTCGGCATCGGTCGTCACCTCCTCGGCGCTGCCCGGCTCGCGCCGCGATCGGCGCCTTGAACGGCAGCACGTCGCGGATCGACTTGCCGCGCGCCTTCGCGACGTCCTCGGGCCGGCGGAGCTGCCGGAGGGCCTGCTCGGCCGCCTTCAGCATGTTGATCGGGTTCGTGGTCCCGAGCGACTTCGCGAGCACGTCGCGGATCCCGCCCAGCTCGAGCACGGCGCGGACGCCACCGCCGGCGATGACGCCGGTACCGGCGGAGGCCGGGCGCAGCAGCACGCGCGCAGCGCCGAACGCGCCGAGCGACTCGTGCGTGATCGTCTGGCCGTGCTTCGCGACGGTGAACATGTTCTTCTTCGCATCGTCGACGGCCTTCGAGATGGCGAGCGGAACCTCGCGCGCCTTGCCGTAGCCGACGCCGACCCGGTCGACCTCGTCGCCGATCACGACGAGCGCGGTGAACGAGAACCGCCGGCCGCCCTTGACGACCTTGGCGACACGGTTGATCTCGACGACGCGCTCCTTGAGCTCGCGGGTCTCGACGAATTCAGTGGTCATTAAAAGCTGAGTCCTCCTTCACGTGCGCCCTCGGCGAGCGCCTTGACGCGGCCGTGGTACAGGTAGCCGCCGCGGTCGAATACGACGCTCTCGACACCGGCCTTCTTGCCGGCGTCCGCGAGCCGCTTGCCGACCTCGGCCGCCTGCTCGGTCTTGTCGCCCTTGAACGACTTCGGCAGGCCGACCCAGGACGACGCGGCGATCGTCTTGCCGGCATCGTCGTCGACGAGCTGCGCGAAGACCCCGCGGTTCGAGCGGAACACGGCCAGGCGCGGACGCTCCGCGGTGCCGCGGACCTTGCCCCGCACCCGGCGGTGGCGGCGCAGACGAAGCTCGCGCGTACTGACCTTGCTCATGCTCGCTTGCCAACCTTTCTACGGACGTACTCGCCCTCGTAGCGGATGCCCTTGCCCTTGTACGGCTCGGGAGGGCGAACCTTGCGAATCTCGGCTGCTGTCTGGCCGACGACCTGCTTGTCGATGCCGCGCACGATCACCTGCGTCGGGATCGGCACCTCGAACGACACGCCTTCGCGCGGCGTGATGCGGACCGAGTGGGAATAGCCGACCTGCAGCTCGAGGTTCGAGCCGGCGAGCGCAGCACGGTACCCGACGCCCTGAATCTCGAGGCGCTTCTCGAAGCCCTGCGTGACGCCCTCGACCATGTTCGCGATCAGCGTGCGCGTCAGGCCGTGCAGGGCACGGTCCTCTCCGCGCTCGGTCGGCCGCGTGACTGTGATCGTCCCCTCTTCCTGCGCGATCTGCATGCGCTGGGGAACGATCTGGCGCAGCTCGCCCTTCGGCCCGGAGACTGTCACGCGCCCGGCGTCGACCGAGACGATCACGCCGGCGGGGACTTCGATGGGCTTCTTACCGATACGGGACATTGGGCTCTACCAGACGAAACAGATGACTTCGCCGCCGATGCCCTGGGCTTCGGCGGTGCGGCTCGTGACGACGCCGCGGGAGGTGGACAGGATCGCGGTGCCCATGCCGCCGAGCACGCGCGGCAAGCGGTCCTTGCGCGCGTAGATGCGGCGGCCCGGCTTGGAGACGCGCTTCAGGTCGGTGAGCACCCGCTCGCGGCTGCGGCCGTACTTGAGGTCGACGACGAGACGGGCGTGCGTGCCTTCGCCCTCGCCTTCGGCGACGTGGTAGTCGCGGATGTAGCCCTCCTCCTTGAGGATGCGGGCGATCTCCACCTTGAGCTTGGACGTCGGCATCTCGGCGCGATCGTGCAGCGCCTTGTTGGCGTTGCGGATGCGGGTGAGCATGTCGGCTACAGGATCGGTGAGCATGTTCCTCCTACCACGAGCTCTTCGTCATGCCGGGGATCACGCCCTCGTGAGCCAGCTCGCGCAGGCAGATCCGGCAGAGCCCGAACTTCTTGAACACGGAGCGCGGCCTGCCGCAGCGGTTGCAGCGGGTGTAGTTCCGCACCTTGTACTTCGCAGGCCTCGCGGCTTTCACTCTCAGCGACTTCTTCGCCACTACCTCTCACTTCCAGCGGCCGCGAACGGAAGCCCGAGCCCCGTGAGGAGCGCGCGGGCCTGCTCGTCATTCGCCGCAGTCGTCGTGATCGCGACGTCGAGGCCGCGAACCTGGTTGATGCTGTCGTAGTCGATCTCGGGAAAGATGATCTGCTCGCGGATGCCGAGCGAGTAGTTCCCGCGACCGTCGAACGAGTCGGGGTTGAGCCCGCGGAAGTCCCGGATGCGCGGCAGCGCGATCGACACGAGCCGGTCGAGGAACTCCCACATCCGCTCGCCGCGCAGCGTGACGCGCACGCCGATCGGCATGCCGTCGCGGATCTTGAACTGCGCGATCGATTTCCGGGCGCGGCGCACCTGCGCGCGCTGGCCGGCGATGATCGTCAGCTCCTCGAGGGCGGCGTCGATCTGCTTGGCGTCGGTCTTACCCTCGCCGACGCCCATGTTGAGCGTGATCTTCGCGACGGTGGGCGCCTGCATGATCGAGGACAGGCCGAGGTCCTCGCGCAGCTGGGCGCGAAGCTCGTCGTTGTATTGCTGCTTGAGGCGCGGCACGTAGCTCTGTTCCACGGCGGCCATCAGCGGTCGATCTCCTGGCCACAGCCGTCGCGCTTGCAGACGCGCACCTTGAGCTGCTCGCCCTCCTTGGTTTCCTTGAAGCGGTAGCCGACACGCGTCGGCAGCTTGCACGTCGGGCAGACGAGCATCACGTTCGAAGTCGACACGGGCGAAGGCAGGGAGATGATCCCGCCGGGCGCGATCTGCGTCCCGCCCATCCGGCTCGCGTCGCGAATCGGGCGCGGTTTCTGGTGCTTCTTGTGCACGTTCAGGTTCTCGACGATGACCTTCCCGTCACGCGGGCGCGCCTCGATGATCCGCCCCTGCTTGCCGCGGTCCTTGCCGGCGAGCATCTGGACGGTGTCGCCCTTCTTGAGTTTCAGCGTTGTCATCGGTTACAGCACCTCTGGAGCCAGGCTCACGATCTTCATGAAGTTCTTCTCGCGCAACTCACGGGCAACCGGCCCGAAGATGCGCGTCCCACGCGGGTTCCGTGCCGCGTCGATGATCACCGCCGCGTTCTCGTCGAACGCGATCAGCGTTCCGTCGTCGCGACCGAACGGCTTCTTCGTCCGGACGACGACGGCCTTCACCACGTCACCCTTCTTGACCGTCCCCTGCGGGGCTGCGGCCTTGACGGTCGCCGTGATGATGTCGCCGACGCGCGCGTAGCGGCGCCTCGAGCCGCCCGCAACGCGGATGCAGAGTAGCTCACGAGCACCCGTGTTGTCGGCGACCTTGAGACGTGTCTCCTGCTGGATCATCTGGCCTTCTCGACGATCTCCGCCAGCCGCCAGCGCTTGGTCTTCGACAGAGGGCGGGTCTCGACGATGCGAACGGTGTCGCCGACGCCGGCGGTGTTTGCCTCGTCGTGTGCGTGGAACTTGATCGTGCTCCGCACGACCTTCTTGTACTTGGGATGGCTCTTGATCACGTCGACCTTGACGACGATCGTCTTGTCACCCTTGTCGGAGACGACGACGCCGCGCCGCTCCTGGCGGCGGCCGCGCTCGCCCTCCGGCTTCTCGGTGCGCGTGATCGGCTTGCGCTTCTTCGGCTTCTCGCGCACGACCTTCGTGCGCGTGCGCCTCTCGGTGCGCGGGACGTGCTTGCGGGAGCGCGACGGCTTGGCGGGCGCACTCGTCTCCGGCACTTCCTCGGCCGCAGGCTCGGGCGTCTCGGCCGCAGGCTCGGGCGTCTCGGCCACAGGCTCGGCCGTCTCAGAGGTGTCGGACACTTCCTCGGCCGCGGCTTCCGGCGCGGGCGTCTCGGCGACTTCCGTCGCTTCCTCGGCCACAGCCTCGGGCTCCGGCGCCTCGGGAGTGTCGGAGACCTCTGCCGGCGTCTCTTCGGTTGTCTCGTTCTTCTCTTCGTCCGCCATCGCTAGCTCTGCACTTTCTGCTTGAGGTTGTTCTTGGACGTCCCGCGATCGTGCTGGACCGTCAGGATCCGCGCGATCTCGCGCTTCGCGAGCTTCAGGCGGGTCGTGTTCTCGAGCGCGCCCGTCGCCGCCTGGAACCGGAGGTTGAAGAGCTCCTTCCGGGTGTCGGCGAGCCGGTGGTCGAGCTCCTCGTCCGTCAGGTCGCGGAGATCTCTAGCCCGCAAAGAGGTCACCACCCTCGCGCTTCACGAACTTGGTCTTGATCGGCAGCTTCTGTCCGGCGAGGCGAAGGGCCTCCCTGGCGAGCGGCTCCGGGACGCCGGAGAGCTCGAACATGACGCGGCCGGGCTTGATGACGGCGACCCATCCTTCGGGCGAGCCCTTGCCCTTGCCCATGCGCGTCTCGGCCGGCTTCTTCGTGAACGGCTTGTCCGGGAAGATGTTGATCCACACCTTGCCGCCGCGCTTGATCTTGCGCGTCATCGCAATCCGGGCAGCCTCGATCTGCCGGTTGGTGATCCAGCCGTTCTCGAGCGCCTTGATTCCGTAGTCGCCGAAATGCACGGTCGACTGTCCCTTGGCGTCGCCACGGCGGCGCCCCCGGTGGTGCTTGCGGAACTTGGTTTTCTTGGGGAGCAGCATCAGCTCGTCTCCTCCGGCGGCGTGACCTCCGGAGCCGGCGGCTCGACGTTCGGCGTCGTCGTGGGCGGCGCCTGGTCGGTCGGCGGCGCCTGGTCGGTCGGCGGCGCGAGGTCGGTCGGCGGCTTCTGGTCGGCCGCGGGGCGCTGACCTCCGCTGCGCCCGCGCGGCGGCCTGCCGCCGCCCGGCCGCTGGCCGCGCTGGCCGGGGCGGCCGCGGCGAACCGGGCCGAGCCCTTCGCGATCCTGGCTGCGGCCGCGTGCCGACTCGCGCGAGGCGCCGAGCCCCTCGGTGACCCCGCCGCGGCGCCGGGCCGTGTCCTGGTCGCCCAGACGCGTCTCCTTGCCGCCGCCCGGAACGCCGCCGTAGCCCTCGGGCATGATCTCGCCCTTGTTGATCCAGACCTTGACGCCGATGCGGCCGGTCGGGGTCTTCGCTTCGACGAAGCCGTAGTCGATGTCGGCGCGAATCGTGTGCAGCGGAACGCGGCCCTCCGAGTACTGCTCGGAGCGGCTCATCTCGGAGCCGCCCAGGCGGCCCGAGCACTGCACCTTGACGCCCGCCGCACCGGAACGGATCGCCGACGCGAGCGAGCGCTTCATCGCGCGCCGGAACGACACGCGGTTCTGCAGCTGCTCTGCGATCGACTGCGCGACGAGCTTCGCGTCCAGCTCGGGCCGCTTGATCTCGTTGATGTTGATGTGGACGTTCTTCTGAGTCATCGCATGAACTTCTTTGCGCAGCGCGTCGACCTCGACGCCCGACTTTCCGATCACGATGCCGGGGCGCGCAGTGAAGATGTCGATCGTGATCCGCTGCTTGTCCTTGCGGATCAGGATGTCCGACAGGCCCGCGTGCGAGAGCTTCTTGAGAATGTGCTCGCGGATCTTGATGTCCTCGATGAGGGCGCCTGCGAACTCCTTGTTCGGGACCATCCAGTTCGACTTCCAGTCGTGGATGACGCCGACGCGCAGACCGCCCGGATGAATCTTCTGGCCCATCAGTTGTCCTCTCTCTGGGCGACCTGAACCGTGATGTGGCAGGTGCGCTTCATGATCCGGGAGGTGCGGCCGCGGGCGCGGGCACGCCAACGCTTCAGCGTCGGCCCTTCGTCCACGACCACGGAATGCACGACGAGGTCGTCGCCGTTCCAGTGCAGCGCGGGATTCGACTCGGCGTTTGCGACGGCCGAGCGCAGCACCTTCTCGACGTCGACCGCCGCGGCGCGCTCGGTGAACGCGAGGATCGTGCGCGCTTCGGGCACGCTGCGCCCGCGGATGTTGTCCGCGACGAGCCGGGCCTTCCGCGGCGACACGCGAACGAACTTCGCGACCGCCTGCACAGTTCGCTTCTCCTCCACGACCGCAGCCATTACCGCTTCTTCACCTGTGTCTTCTGGTCGCCCGCGTGGCCGCGGAAATGACGGGTCGGGGCGAACTCGCCGAGCTTGTGCCCGACCATCTGCTCCGAGATGAAGACCGGCACGTGCTTGCGCCCGTCGTGGACCGCGATCGTGTGCCCGACCATCTGCGGGAACACCGTCGACGACCGCGACCAGGTGCGGATCATCTGCTTCGAGCCGGAGTCGTTCAGCGACTCGATCTTCTGGAGGAGCCGCTCCGCGATGAAAGGCCCCTTCTTACTGGATCTACTCATTGTTCCGCTCCGGTACCGGCAAAGCCGGCACCTGCGCTCATGAGCTCCGTCAAGCCTACGCTCATCGCTTGTCCTTCCCGCGGCGACGGCCGCGCACGATCAATTTGTCGGATTCCTTGTGCTTCGGGCGGGTGCGCTTGCCGAGCGTCGGCACGCCCCATGGCGTGACCGGGTGCCGGCCGCCCTTGGACTTGCCCTCGCCGCCGCCGTGCGGATGGTCGACCGGGTTCATGGCCGAGCCGCGGACGGCCGGGCGCTTGCCGAGCCAGCGGCTGCGGCCGGCCTTCCCGATCGTCACGTTGCCGTGCTCGACGTTCCCGACCTGGCCGACGGTGGCGCGGCACGTGAGCAGCACGCGGCGCATCTCGCCCGAGGGGAGACGCAGCGTCGCGTAGCCACCGTCTTTGGCGACGAGCTGGACGCCCGACCCGGCCGACCGCGCCATCTGGCCGCCCTTGCCCGGCTTCAGCTCGACGTTGTGCACGAGCGTGCCCGTCGGGATGTTGTCGAGCGGCAGCGCATTGCCGGCCTTGATGTCGGCGTCGACGCCGGACTGGACGACCGAGCCGACCCGGACGCCTGCCGGCGCGAGGATGTAGCTCTTGGCGCCGTCCGCGTAGTGGAGCAGCGCGATCCGGGCCGAGCGGTTGGGGTCGTACTCGATCGCGGCGACCTTCGCCGGCACGCCGTCTTTCGTCCGCTTGAAGTCGATCACGCGGTAGCGGCGCTTATGGCCGCCGCCCTGGTGGCGCGTCGTGATCCGCCCGGTGTTGTTCCGGCCGCCCTTCTTCGTCAGCTTCTCGGTGAGCGACTTCTCGGGCCGCGACCTCGTCACCTCGGCGAAGTCGGAGACCGTCATGTGACGGCGGCCCGGGCTCGTCGGCTTGAACCTACGGACCGGCATCAGATTTGGGCTCCTTCGAAGATCTCGATCGTGTCGCCGGCGCGCAGGTGCACGACGGCCTTCTTCCAGCCGGGCCGGGTACCGCGGAAGGCACCGCGCCGCTTCGGCTTCGCCGGGACCTTGATCACGTTGACACGCTCGACCTTGACCTCGAAGAGCTCCTCGACGGCCTGGCGGATCTGCGTCTTGTGCGCGTCGGGATGGACGCGGAACGTGTACGTGCCGAGAACGGACGCGGCATAGCTCTTCTCGCTGATGATCGGAGCGAGGACGACTTGCGATGCGTGCATCAGGAGGCCCTCCCTTCGATGAGCGGAAGCGCCGTCTCGGTGACGAGCAACGACCGCGCCCAGACGACGGCAGCGACGTCGAGCTCGCCGGGGGCGACGATCGCCACACGCTCGAGGTTGCGGAAGCTCTTGACGAGACTCGTCTCGCCCTCGGTCGCGACGATGACCAGCGGCGAAGCGAGCCCGGACGTTTCGATGAAGCCTTTGGCCTGCTTGGTCGCGGGCTTGTCGAAAGCAGTCGCATCGACGATCGCCAGCGACCCTTCGCCGACGTGACTGGCGAGGGCCGAACGGAGCGCCGCCTTGGCCGCCTTGCGGTTGACCTTCTGGATGTAGGTGCGCGGCACCTTCGCGAACGCGTGCCCGCCGCCTTCGAACTGCGGCGCACGGATCGTGCCCTGGCGCGCGCGGCCGGTGCCCTTCTGGCGCCACGGCTTCGCGCGGCCGCCCGAGACGAGCCCGCGGCTCTTCGTCGCCGACGTACCTGCGCGCTGCGCGTTCAGCTCTGAGCGCACGGCCTCGTGCACCAGGTGCGGCTTGATTTCCACGGCGAACACCGCGTCGTCGAGTGTCACTTCTTTTGTCTTCTTGCCCGACGCATCGAACTGAGGTGCCTTGGCCATCAGCCGCGCACCTCCACGATCCCGTTCTTGGGGCCGGGGACCGAGCCCTTGACGAGGAGCAGGTTCTGCTCGGCGTCGATGTCGTGCACGGTCAGGCCGAGCTGCGTGACGCGCTTGCCGCCCATGCGGCCCGGCAGCTTGATCCCCTTGAACACGCGGGAGGGGGTTGCCGACGCGCCGATCGAGCCCGGCTTGCGGATGTTGTGCGACCCGTGCGAGCGCGGGCCGGAGCCGAAGTTGTGGCGCTTGATCGTGCCCTGGAAGCCCTTGCCGATGCCGATGCCGGCGACCTTGATCTTGTCGCCGGGCGTGAACACCTCGACGGTGACGCTCTCGCCCTCGACGGCGCCGTCGATGCCACCGCGGAACTCGACGAGCTTGCGGTGCGCGCCGACGTCGAACTTCTTGAGATGGCCGAGCTCACCCTTGGAGAGCTTGCGGTCGGCGACGGCGTCGAACGCGAGCTGCACGGCGTCGTAGCCGTCGGCGGCCTGCGTCTTCACCTGGACGACCGGGCACGGGCCGGCCGCGATCACGGTGACAGGGGTGACTCCCCCCGTCTCCGGGTCGAAGACCTGCGTCATGCCGAGCTTCTTGCCGAGGATTCCCTTTGCCATCTCGTTCCTAGAGCTTGATCTCGATGTCGACCCCGGCCGGCAGATCGAGCCGCATCAGCTGGTCGATCGTCTTCGGGGTGGGACTGAGGATGTCGATGAGGCGCTTGTGCGTACGCACCTCGAAGTGCTCGCGCGAGTCCTTGTCCTTGAACGGACTGCGGATCACGCAGTAGACGTTCTTCTCCGTCGGCAGAGGGACCGGCCCAGTGATCGTCGCGCCGCTGCGTTGCGCGGTGTCGACGATCTGCTGAGCCGACCGGTCCAGCTGCTGGTGGTCGTACCCCTTCAGGCGGATCCGGATTTTTCCCTGTGCCATGACGGTCGTTTCTCGCTTCCTACTTGACGATTTCTGTGACGACGCCGGCACCCACGGTGCGGCCGCCTTCGCGGATCGCGAAGCGGAGGCCCTGGTCCATGGCGATCGGCTGGATCAGCTCGATGTCCATGTTCGTGTTGTCGCCCGGCATGACCATCTCCTGGCCCTCCGGGAGCTGGACCGCGCCGGTCACGTCCGTCGTGCGGAAGTAGAACTGCGGGCGGTAGTTGTTGAAGAACGGCGTGTGACGGCCGCCTTCGTCCTTCGACAGCACGTAGACCTCTGCCTTGAACTGGGTGTGCGGCGTGATCGAGCCGGGCTTCGCGAGCACCTGGCCGCGCTCGACCTCCTCGCGCTTGACGCCGCGGAGCAGTGCGCCCGCGTTGTCGCCTGCGTGGGCGAAGTCGAGCGACTTCTGGAACATCTCGAGACCGGTGACGACCGTCTTCTCGGTCTTCTCGTGGATGCCCACGATCTCGATCTCGTTCCCGACCTCGATCTTGCCCTGCTCGACGCGGCCGGTCACGACCGTCCCACGGCCGGTGATCGTGAACACGTCCTCGATCGGCATGAGGAACGGCTTGTCGGCGTCCCGGACGGGCTCGGGGATGTACGAGTCGACCGCCGCCATCAGTTCCACGACCTGGGCCTCGGCTGCCTCGTCGCCCTCGAGCGCCTTCAGCGCCGAGACGCGAACGATCGGGATGTCGTCGCCGGGGAAGTCGTACTTCGAGAGCAACTCGCGCACTTCGAGTTCAACGAGCTCGAGGAGCTCCTCGTCGTCCACCATGTCGGCCTTGTTCAGCGCAACGACGACGTAGGGCACTTCGACCTGGCGCGCCAGGAGGATGTGCTCGCGCGTCTGCGGCATGGGGCCGTCGGCGGCCGAGACCACGAGGATCGCGCCGTCCATCTGCGCCGCGCCCGTGATCATGTTCTTGATGTAGTCGGCGTGACCAGGGCAGTCGACGTGCGCGTAGTGACGGTTCTCCGTCTCGTACTCGACGTGCGACGTATTGATCGTGATGCCGCGCTGGCGCTCCTCGGGAGCGTTGTCGATCTCGGCGAAGCTCTTCACCTGTCCGCCGCCACCGCGCTTCGCGAGCACGCTCGAGATCGCTGCGGTCAGCGTCGTCTTACCGTGGTCGATATGCCCGATGGTGCCGACGTTGAGGTGCGGCTTCGTGCGCTCGAACTTCTGCTTGGCCATTCCTTCCTTCCTTTGGACTCAGGATCCCGAACTCTGTTCGGTGATCTCGCTCGCGATCGACGACGGCACCTCTTCGTACCGGTCGAACTGCATGGTGAAATCGGCGCGCCCCTGCGTCATCGACCGGAGGTCGGTCGCGTAGCCGAACATCTCGCTCAGCGGGACGCTCGCCTTGACGACCTGCGCGTTGCCGACGGGCGACATGTTCTCGATGCGGCCGCGGCGTGAGTTGAGGTTGCCCATGACGTCGCCCAGGTAGTCCTCGGGAGTCGTCACTTCGACTGCCATGACTGGCTCGAGAATCTTCGGCTTGGCACGCTTCATGGCTTCCTTGAACGCCATCGAGCCGGCGATCTTGAACGCGCGCTCGCTCGAGTCGACGTCGTGGTACGAGCCGTCGATCAGCTCGATCTTCACGTCGACGACGGGGTAGCCGGCGAGCACGCCCGAGCCCATCGCCTCTTGGATGCCCGCGTTGATCGGCGCGATGTACTCCTTGGGGATCTTCCCGCCGACGATCTTGTCGACGAACTCGTATCCCTGGCCCGGCTCCTGCGGGAGGAGGTTGATGACGGCGTCGCCGTACTGGCCCGAGCCGCCCGTCTGGCGTACGAACTTGCCCTGCACCTTCTCGGCCGGCTTCGAGATCGTCTCGCGGTAGGCGACCTGCGGCCGGCCCACGTTCGCGTCGACGTTGAACTCGCGCTTGAGCCGGTCGACGATGATCTCCAGGTGGAGCTCGCCCATGCCCGAGATCAGGGTCTGGCCGGTCTCCTCGTCGCTCGTGACCCGGAACGTCGGATCCTCCTCGGCGAGACGGGCGAGGCCCGTGCCGAGCTTGTCCTGGTCCGCCTTCGACTTCGGCTCGACGGCCACCGAGATGACCGGGTCGGGGAAGGTCATCGACTCGAGCACGATCGGGGCCGACTCGATCGCCAGCGTGTCGCCGGTGGTCGTCGACTTGAGGCCGACGCCCGCCGCGATCTCGCCGGCGGCGATCTGGTCGCGCTCCTCCCGGTGGTTGGCGTGCATCTGCAGGATGCGGCCGATCCGCTCCGTCTTGCCGGTCGTCGTGTTGAGCACGCGGTCGCCGGCCTTGAGCATCCCGGAGTAGACGCGGAAATAGGTGAGCTTGCCGACGTAGGGGTCGGACATGACCTTGAACGCGAGCGCGCTGAACGGCTCGTCGACCGAGGCCCTGCGCTCGAGCTCCGCCTCGGTCTTCGGATCGATCCCGTGGATCGCCGGCACGTCGAGCGGGCTCGGCAGGTAGTCGATCACGGCGTCGAGGAGCGGTTGCACGCCCTTGTTCTTGAACGCGCTCCCGAGCAGCACCGGCGTGATCTCGTCGGCGAGCGTGGCGGCGCGCACGGCGCGCTTGATCATCTCTGGCGAGACCGACGACTCGTCGGTCAGGTAGGCCTCGAGGACCTCGTCGTCGAAGTTCGAGATCGCGTCAATCAGCTGGTGGTGGTACTCCTGCGCCTGCTCGACGAGCTCGGCGGGGATGTCGGTCACCTCGTAGTCCTGTCCGAGGTCGTCCTTGTAGACGATCGCGCGCATCTCGACGAGGTCGACGACGCCGGTGTGCTGGTCTTCCTGGCCGATCGGAATCTGGATCGGCACCGGGTTCGCGCCGAGGCGCTCGACCATCGACTGCACGGCGGCGAAGAAGTTCGCGCCTGTGCGGTCCATCTTGTTGATGAACGCGATGCGCGGCACCTTGTACTTGTCCGCCTGCCGCCAGACGGTCTCGGACTGGGGCTGGACGCCGGCGACGGAGTCGAAGACGGCAATCGCACCGTCGAGGACGCGGAGCGATCGCTCGACCTCCACGGTAAAGTCCACGTGCCCGGGCGTATCGATGATGTTGATCCGATGGTCGTGCCAGAACGCCGTCGTCGCAGCAGACGTGATCGTGATGCCGCGCTCCTGCTCCTGCGCCATCCAGTCCATCGTCGCCGCGCCCTCGTGCACCTCACCCATCTTGTGGGTGCGGCCGGTGTAGTAGAGGATCCGCTCGGTCGTCGTGGTCTTGCCCGCGTCGATGTGGGCCATGATCCCGATGTTCCGGACGCGGTCGAGCGCCACACGATTTTCCGTTACAGCCACGACGTCTCCTCGATTACCACCGGTAGTGCGCGAAGGCCTTGTTGGCCTGCGCCATCCGATACATGTCGTCCTTGCGCTTGAACGCGTTGCCCTGCTGTTCGAGCGCGTCGAGGATCTCTCCGGCCAGCTTGTCGTCCATGTGCTTCTCGCGGCGGTCACGCGAGAACGTGACGAGCCAGCGCAGAGCGAGCGTACGGCCGCGGCGCTGGGGCACCTCGACCGGAACCTGGTAGTTGGCGCCGCCGACGCGGCGCGAGCGAACCTCGAGCACCGGCGTGACGGTCTTGACGGCCTGCTCGAGCACCTCGACCGGCGGACGGCCCGTCTTCTCCCCCACCTTGTCGAGTGCGGAGTAGACGATCGCCTCGGCGACGGACTTCTTGCCGTCGCGCATGACGCGGTTCTGGAGCTGCGTGACGAGCTGGCTGTCGTAGACGGGGTCCGGCGTGGTCGGACGCGGCGTGATCTCTGCGCGGCGCGGCATCAGCTCGCACCCTTCTTGGCGCCGTACTTCGACCGGCCCTGCTTGCGGTCGGCGACGCCGGAGGCGTCGAGCGCGGCGCGGATGACCTTGTAGCGGAAGCCCGGCAGGTCGCTCGTGCGGCCGCCACGGATCAGGACGACCGAGTGCTCCTGGAGGTTGTGGCCCTCGCCCGGAATGTAGGTGCCGACCTCGACGCCGTTCGTCAGGCGGACACGGGCGATCTTGCGGAGGGCCGAGTTCGGCTTCCGCGGAGTGGTCGTCGAGACGCGCGTACAGACGCCACGCTTCTGCGGGGCTCCCGCGAGCGCAGGCGTCTTGACCTTCGCCTTCTTGGAGCGGCGTCCCTTGCGAACCAGCTGATTGACGGTCGGCATGCTGAGGCTGAGCTTCTCTTTCGGGTCGTATGCAGACAGGAAGTCGGGCGAGCGCGCGGCTCGCACCGAACCGGCGAGCATAGTAGCGAACCCGCTTGGGCCCTGCAACGAAAGGGGGATCTGCGCGCATTTTTACGTCCGCCAGACACTCCGGCGAAATGTCGCCCTAGCATCAAGAGCAACCCCCGAGACGGGGCAGAGCTTCAGTCTCGAAGGTTGCGGGCCTGGTTCGCGGGGCGGCGCACCAGGCCCGCGGCGGTCTTGTGCCAAGTTGGCACAACCGCCGGTTCTTGACGAAGGCGTCACACCGGCGCGACGGTCCCGCAGGCACGCTCGCAGGGTGCGTGCCGCCGCCCGACTGAGTCCCGAGCTCGTCCGCCTGCTCGAGCGCCTCGCGCGAGAGGATCTGAGCGTCGCCGAGATCCACCGCCGGGTGGGCGCGCTGGCTCTCGAGCTCGGAGTGACACGGCCGAGCTACGAGCGTTCGCGGCAGCTCGTCCAGGAGCTCAGGCTCGAGCCGCTGGTCCCGAGCTGGGGCGAGGTGCTGCTCGACGTCGACCTCCGCCTCCGTCCGCCGACTGCCATTCTCGACAAGGCGGCCGGGACCTGGCCGATGGCTGAGGACGCCGGCCTGTACCGGAAGGCCCGCCGGCGCGGCAAGTGAACCCCTGCAAGTGCCAAGTTGGCACAAAGATGAAGGGCCCGGCGCAAGCCGGGCCCTTCATCGAGCAGTGGAGCGACGACGGTGGATCAGTCGTCGAGCGGGCGGTCGACCTCCGGGGTCTCCTTGACCTCGTCGCCACCGAAGGTCGCGTCGAGTGCTTCGAAGTCGATCGCCGTGCCGTCCTGGCCGATCTCCTCGAGCGCCTGGAGCAGCGTGTCCCGCTCGTAGGCCTCGCGGACGATCGGTTCCGACGGAGCGATCTCGATCGACCGGTAGCGCTTCAGGCCCGTGGCCGCCGGGATCAGCTTCCCGATGATCACGTTCTCCTTCAGCCCGAGCAGCCGGTCGATCTTGCCCTCGATCGACGCGTCCGTGAGCACCTTGGTCGTCTCCTGGAAGGAGGCGGCCGAGAGGAACGACTCGGTCGCGAGCGACGCCTTCGTGATGCCGAGGATCAGCGGGTCGAACGTCGCCTTCTCGCCACCCTTCTTGACGCTGCCGTTCTCGCGCCCGAGCACGACCTTGTCGACGAGCTGTCCCGGCAGCAGATCGGTGTCGCCGTTCGACTCGATGCGGACCTTCTTGAGCATCTGCCGGACGATCAGCTCGATGTGCTTGTCGTGGATCTCGACGCCCTGGCTCTTGTAGACCTTCTGCACCTCGTCGACGAGGTACACCTCGGTCGCCGTCGAGCCCTTGAGCGCCAGCTTGTCGGTCGGGTTCTGTGAGCCCTCGTTGAGCGGGTCGCCGGCCTCGAGCACCTGGCCGTTCGCCACCAGCAGGCGCGTGCGCCGCGGCAGCTGGTACTCGACCGGCTCTGCCAGCTCGCCTTCCGGCCCGACCTCGGTCGGGTGGATGAGGATCTTCGGGCCGCGCTCGGTCTGCTCGAGCTCGACGCGACCGCCGGTCTCGATGAGCACCGCGGCACCCTTCGGGTTCCGCGCCTCGAAGATCTCGACGACACGCGGCAGGCCGTGCGTGATGTCCGCGCCGGCGACACCGCCGGTGTGGAACGTCCGCATCGTCAGCTGCGTGCCCGGCTCGCCGATCGACTGTGCGGCGATGATGCCGACCGCGTCGCCGATCTCGCACATCTCGCCCGTCGCCGGGAAGATGCCGTAGCAGGTGCGGCACACGCCGGTCTCGGCGCGGCACTTGAGCACCGAGCGGACCGGCACCGTCGTCGAGTCCTCCTCGAGCTCGGCGGCGATCCCCTCGAGCGTGGCCAGGGTGACGATCTCGCCCTTCTCGGCGAGCACCGTCCTGCCGGGCTTGCCGGACGCGAGCGGCTTGCGGACGTCCTCCGCCAGCACGCGGCCGAGCAACGACTTGTTGAACCCTTCGTCGGTGCGCAGCGGCAGGTCGAGGTGGTCGTCGGTCCCGCAGTCCTCCTCGCGGACGATCACGTCCTGCGAGACGTCGACGAGACGCCGCGTCAGGTACCCCGAGTCGGCCGTGCGGAGCGCCGTGTCGGCGAGGCCCTTGCGGGCGCCGTGCGTCGAGATGAAGTACTCGAGCACCGAGAGGCCTTCCATGAAGTTGGCCTTGATCGGCCGCTCGATGATCTCGCCCTTCGGGTTCGCCATCAGGCCGCGCATGCCGGCAAGCTGGCGAATCTGCTTGAACGAGCCGCGTGCGCCCGAGTTGGCCATCATGAACACCGGGTTCAGCTCGTCGAAGTGGTCCTCCATCGCTCCGGCGACCTCGTCGGTGGCCTCGGTCCAGATGTTCACGATCGTCTCGTGGCGCTCGTCTTCGGTGATCAGGCCCATGTCGTACTGGCCGTGCACCTCCTCGACGCGCTCTTCGTAGCCGGCCAGGATCTTCTCCTTGTCCGGCGGGATGATGATGTCGTTCTTCGAGATCGTGACTCCGGCCCGCGTGGCGTAGCGGAAGCCGAGCGACTTGATCGTGTCGAGCACCGGTGCCAGCGTGTGTGCGCCGTACCGGTCGGACAGAGCGAGCACGTAGCGGTCGGTGTCCGGCTTCGCGAGCGTGTGGTTCACGAAGTCGAACTCCAGCTCCTCGTCGGGAGGAAGCAGGTCGTCGAGCGCCCGGTAGACGGCCGAGTTGAAGAGCACGCGACCAGGTGTGGTCAGGTGCAGCTCGCCGTTGAAGCGGAACTCGATCGGCTCCTGCAGCCCGACCGCCTTCATCTCCAGCGCCACCTCGATCTCGTCGGCCGAGTCGAAGCGCCGCGGGTGCGGCTTCAGCGACGAGGACTCGAGCGACTGCAGGTCACGGTCGGAGTACGTCAGGTAGTAGATCCCGAGCACCATGTCCTGCGTCGGGGTCGCGAGCGGGCGCCCGCTGGCCGGCGACAGGATGTTGTTCGACGAGAGCATCAGGATCCGTGCCTCGGCCTGGGCCTCGGCCGAGAGCGGCAGGTGAACGGCCATCTGGTCGCCGTCGAAGTCCGCGTTGAACGCGTGACACACGAGCGGGTGCACCTGGATCGCCTTGCCCTCGACGAGGATCGGCTCGAAGGCCTGGATGCCGAGACGGTGGAGCGTCGGCGCGCGGTTCAGGAGCACCGGGTGCTCGGCGATCACCTCTTCGAGGACGTCCCAGACCTCGGGCGTCATCGAGTCGACGTACTTCTTCGCCGCCTTGATGTTCTGGACGGACTTCCGCTCGACGAGCCGGCTCATGATGAACGGCTTGAAGAGCTCGAGCGCCATCAGCTTCGGCAGGCCGCACTGGTGCAGCTTGAGCGTCGGCCCGGCGACGATCACGGACCGGCCGGAGTAGTCGACGCGCTTGCCGAGCAGGTTCTGGCGGAACCGGCCCTGCTTGCCCTTGAGCATGTCGGAGAGCGACTTGAGCGGGCGGTTGCCCGGCCCGGTCACCGCGCGGCCGCGGCGGCCGTTGTCGAACAGTGCGTCGACGGCCTCCTGCAGCATGCGCTTCTCGTTGTTGACGATGATCTCCGGCGCGCCCAGGTCGAGCAGCCGCTTCAGGCGGTTGTTCCTGTTGATGACGCGGCGGTAGAGGTCGTTCAGGTCCGACGTGGCGAACCGGCCACCGTCGAGCTGCACCATCGGGCGCAGCTCCGGCGGGATCACCGGGATCGCCTCGAGGATCATCCACTCGGGCCGGTTCTGCGACCTGATGAAGGCCGAGACGACCTTCAGCCGCTTGATCGACCGCTGCTGCTTCTGACCCTTCGAGGTCTTGATCGTGTCGCGGAGCGACGCCGCCTCGAGGTTGAGGTCGAGATCGCGGAGCAGGTCGCGGATCGATTCCGCACCCATGCCGCCCCGGAAGTAGACGCCGAAGCCGTACGGCGAGCCGAACCGGTCCTTGAGCTCCCGGAACAGCTGCTCGTCGTTGACGACCATCTTCGGCTCGAGCTCCCGGAAGAGCTGCCAGGTCTGCTCGAGGCGGCGAACGGAGTCGACCGCAGCCTCGCGCGTGTCCTCACGGCGCGACTCGATGTCGAGATACATCTCGCGAACCTTGAGCGCCCACTGGATGAGCGAGTCGAGATCCTCCTTCTGGATCTTCCCGTCCGTCCGCAGGCACAGGTCGTTCGTGAGCTCGCGAATGTCCTGGCCCTCGGTCCAGCCGTCGACAGCGTCCTTCAGCAGGCCGTTGCCGAGCTCCCGCGCCTTGGCGAGGTTCTTCGGGTCGACCCCGGCCACGAGCTTCTGATCGTCCTCGCCGAGCTCCTCACCGATGAGCAGCGCGTCGACCACGCGATGGAGGTGCTTCGTGATGGCGCCCTTCTTGGCGCCCGAAGCCTTGGCCATTTCCTTCTCGAGCGGGCTGATCGCCGCGAGGATCTGCTCCGCTGCGGCGGCAACCTGCTCGAGCTCGCGCGGGCTCAGCTTCCGGTCGTCGCGGATCGCGGCGTTGCGGACGAGCTCGCGGATCTTCTTCGCGTCCTCGGTCGTGATCTGCGGGACGAGCTCCAGGAAGAGCCCGCCCACGAGCTTGCGGGCGTCCTCGAGCACGGGCAGCGCCTGCTCCTCGGCCCACGTGGCAAGACCACGCGTCCAGAAGTCGTCGTCCTCGTCGAAGCCCTTCTCCTTGCTCTCTGCGAAGAAGGCACGCCGGCGGGCGAGCCGCTTCTCGAGCTCGGCAAGCTGCTCGTCGCGGTCGACGTAGATGCGCTCGGACTCGGCCGTGACCTTGTCCTCCAGGTCGTTCAGATCCTTCGCGCGCGCCTCGTTGTCGACGTTCGTGACGATCGACGCCGCGAAGTAGAGAACCTTCTCGAGCTCGCGCGGAGCGATGTCGAGCAGGTAGCCGATGCGGCTCGGCACGCCCTTGAAGAACCAGATGTGCGAGACCGGCGCGGCCAGGTCGATGTGCCCCATCCGCTCACGGCGCACCTTCTGCCGCGTCACCTCGACGCCGCACCGCTCGCAAATGATCCCCTTGTAACGGACGCGCTTGTACTTGCCGCAGTAGCACTCCCAGTCCTTGGTCGGACCGAAGATGCGCTCGCAGAACAAACCGTCGCG
This sequence comes from uncultured Thermoleophilia bacterium, assembly GCA_963708505.1. GTDB lineage: Bacteria > Actinomycetota > Thermoleophilia > Gaiellales > Gaiellaceae > PALSA-600. The sequence continues at coordinate 31,385 of CAVPST010000002.1, read as the reverse complement.
CTCGGGCTTGAGCGTGCGGTAGTTGATCGTCTCCGGCTTCGTGACCTCGCCCGACGACCAGTCGCGGATCTGCTTCGACGACGCGAGACCGATCCGAATCGCGTCGAACTCGTTGATGTCGATCAAGTGATTCCTCGCCTCTTTTCCTTCAGGTCGTCAGGGTGTTCAGTCTTCTGTCTCGGCGTCGGGCTCGTCGGCCGCGCCGACGGGCTCGCCTTCGTCTTCGAGCACCAGCTCGTCGAGATCGGCGTCCGCGAGCACCTCGTCGGTCGGGAGCGCCAACTCGCCGTCGACGTCGACGCGCTCCTGACCCTCCTCCGCCTCCTGGGCCGTGGGCTGCCGTGCGGCCGCGCGGAGCGAGCCCGGCGAGAGGTCGATACCGAGCTCTTCCGCGGCGCGGAGCAGCTCGTCGTCCTCCTCGCGAACCTCGACCTGGCCGCCGTCCTCGGAGATGACCGCGACGTCGAGCGCCAGCGACTGCATCTCCTTGAGCAGCACCTTGAACGACTCGGGGATCGACGGCTCGGCGATGTTCTCGCCCTTGACGATCGCCTCGTACGCCTTGACACGGCCGACCGTGTCGTCGGACTTGATGGTGAGCATCTCCTGCAGCGTGTAGGCCGCGCCGTACGCCTCGAGCGCCCAGACCTCCATCTCGCCGAAGCGCTGGCCGCCGAACTGGGCCTTACCGCCCAGCGGCTGCTGCGTCACGAGCGAGTACGGGCCGGTCGAGCGCGCGTGGATCTTGTCGTCGACCAGGTGGAGCAGCTTGAGGATGTACATGTAGCCGACCGTCACGTCCTGCTCGAAGGGCTCGCCGGTGCGGCCGCTGAACAGCCTCACCTTGCCCGAGGCCTGGCGGCCCGGGACGGCCTTCGAGTCGATGTGGAGCGTGATCGGGCTGCTCTCGTTCTGGTTCGCCCAGTCGACGAGCGCCTGGTCGACGTCCTCGACCGTGGCGCCGTCGAAGACGGGCGTCGCGATCGGAGTCGGCTTGGGCGCGTTGATCACGCGGGCCGCTGCGCCGTCCATCGGCAGGATCTCGTCGTCGGCGAAGACACCGTGCGCCGCCGACCACCCGAGATGCGTCTCGAGGATCTGGCCGATGTTCATCCGGCTCGGCACGCCGAGCGGGTTCAGCAGGATGTCGACGGGGCGCCCGTCCTCGAGGAACGGCATATCGGCCTCGGGGACGATCTTCGAGATGACGCCCTTGTTGCCGTGGCGCCCCGCGAGCTTGTCGCCCTCGGAGATCTTGCGCTTCTTCGCCACGTAGACGCGGACGAGCTCGTTGACGCCCGGCGACAGGTCGTCGCCGGAGTCGCGCGAGAAGGTCTTGACGTCGATGACGACGCCGCCCTCGCCGTGCGGCACCTTCAGCGAGGTGTCGCGCACCTCACGCGCCTTCTCCTTGAAGATCGCGCGGATCAGCTTCTCCTCGGCCGTCAGCTCGGTCTCGCCCTTCGGCGTCACCTTGCCGACGAGCAGGTCGCCCGACCCGACCTCGGCGCCGACGCGGACGATGCCGCGGTCGTCGAGGTTGCGGAGAGACTCCTCGGAGCGGTTCGGGATGTCGCGCGTGATCTCCTCGTCGCCCAGCTTCGTCGAGCGGGCGTCGATCTCGTACTCGTGGATGTGGATCGAGGTGAGCACCTCGTCCTTGACGAGCCGCTCGGAGAGCACGATCGCGTCCTCGAAGTTGTAGCCCTCGAACGGCATGAACGCGACGAGCAGGTTCGCCCCGAGCGCCAGCTCGCCGTGGTCGGTGGACGAGCCGTCGGCGAGCACTGCCCCGGCGACGACCTTGTCGCCGAGCCGGACGATCGGCCGGTGATGGATGAGCGTGCCCTGGTTCGAGCGCATGAACTTCGTCAGCTCGTACTCGTCGCGGGTACCCCGGCCTTCGACGACGATGTGCGTGGCGTCGCAGTCGATGACCGTGCCGGCGTGCTTCGCGACGACGACGTCGCCGGAATCCACCGCGGCGCGGTACTCGACCCCGGTGCCGACGATCGGCGACTGCGGGATCATCAGCGGCACGGCCTGGCGCTGCATGTTCGCGCCCATCAGCGCACGGTTCGCGTCGTTGTGCTCGAGGAACGGGATCATCGCGGTCGCGATCGAGACGATCTGCGCCGGTGACACGTCCATGTAGTCGATGTCCTTCGCCGAGGCCATGACAGCCTCGCCCTCGGCCGAGCGGCAGAGCACCTGCGGATGCTCGAACTTGCCGGCACGATCGACGGGCTCCGACGCCTGCGCGATCGTGAACTGGGCCTCCTCGGCGGCGTCGAGATAGACGATCTCGTCGGTCACCTTGCCGTTCACGACCTTCCGGTACGGCGTCTGGATGAAGCCGAACTGCGAGACGGTGGCCATCGACGCGAGCGAGCCGATGAGGCCGATGTTCGGCCCTTCCGGCGTCTCGATCGGGCACATCCGGCCGTAGTGCGTCGGGTGCACGTCGCGCACCTCGATCGGCGCGCGCTCCCGGGTGAGCCCGCCTGCCCCGAGAGCAGACAGCCGCCGGCGGTGGGTGAGCCCGTCGAGCGAGTTCGTCTGCTGCATGAACTGCGACAGCTGCGACGAGCCGAAGAACTCCTTCAGCGCCGCGACGACAGGGCGGATGTTGATGATCGTCTGGGGCGTGATCGTGTCGACGTCCTCGGTCGTCATCCGCTCGCGGACGACGCGCTCCATGCGGTAGAGACCGACCCGGAACGCCTCCTGGATCAGCTCGCCCGTCGTGCGGAGGCGGCGGTTCCCGAAGTGCTCGTACTCGTCGAGCTCCTGGCGGATCGGGTCGCGGTTGAGGGCGATCGCGTCGGCCGCGAAGTCGCGGGAGTCCTCGGGGACACCGATCGCATGCGGCATCGCGATGAGCTTCTGGACGAGCGCGAGGATGTCCTGAGTCGTCAGGACGCGCGTGTCGTCCGGCACGTCGACGCCGAGCCGCTGATTCAGCTTGTAGCGGCCGACCTTGGTCAGGTCGTAGCGCTTCGAGTCGAAGAAGAGCGACTTGAGCAGGTTCCGCGCGTTGTCGAGCGTCGGAGGCTCGCCCGGCCGCTGCTTCTTGAAGACCTCGATCAAGGCCTCCTCTTCGCGCGTGGTCGGGTCCTTCTCGAGCGTCTTCTGGATGAAGTGCGAGTTGTCGAACAGCGCGAGGATCGCCTCGTTGGTCGACGTGTCGAGCTTGAAGCCCGTCGTCGGATCCTCGGCCGGCAGTGCGCGCAGCAGCGTCGTGATCGGGAGCTTGCGCTTCCGGTCGATGCGCGCGTAGGCCACGCCCTTCTTGTCGATCTCGAGCTCGAGCCACGAGCCGCGGCTCGGCATCAGGTTGGCGGTGAACACCTGCTTGGTCGCGTCCTTCGGCTCCATCAGATAGGCGCCAGGCGACCGCACGAGCTGCGTGACGATCACGCGCTCGGTGCCGTTGATGATGAACGTGCCCCAGTCCGTCATCATCGGGAAGTCCCCCATGAAGACGGTCTGCTCGCGGATCTCGCCCGTCTCCGTGTTCACGAAGCGGACGGTCATCGAGAGCGGGGCCTGGTACGTCAGATCCTTCTCGCGGCATTCCTGAATGGTCAGCGGCGGCTCGCCGAAGCGGTATTCGCCGAATTCGACGGCGAGTGTCCCCGTGTAGTCGAGGATCGGCGAGATGTCGTCGATCGTCTCCCTGAGTCCCTCGTTGAGGAACCAATCGAACGACTCGCGCTGGATGTCGATCAGGTTGGGGAGGTCGAGGACGTGCTTGAGGCGTGAGAACGACTTGCGCGCGCGGGGCGCTGTGACCGAGTTGGCCAAGAAGAACAGCCTCCCTTAGTGGCTATGAGGTGAGCGGCGAAGCAGAAAAAAGAGCGAGCAGAGCGGGACGTCCGGACGTGCGGCGCAACCCTCCACAGTACCGGAGGCACCCCTCCAGCCGCAAGCGTGCGACGAGGGGCCGCTGGGCCGACCTGTGCAGGATACCAGGCGGGGGCCCGCCGAAGCAGGCCCCCGAACCGGGCTTACTTGCTGTGGTTGTCGCCCTGCGGGTGCTGACGGGGGGCGCTTGCCTGCACCCAGACCGCAGTCTGCGTCCCGGCGGAGCCGCCGCACTGCTTGCCCCAGACCTTGACGTTGTCCTTCACGTTCGGGCCGCTCATCGAGCCCTTGCCCACCCAGGAGACCCAGGTATCGGGCGTGACCGCGACGGTCACCGTCTTGCCGACGAGGCCGGAAGCGCCGTCGCTGGCCTTCTGGACGGAAACGCTGAACGACGAGCCGCCGACCGCCGTGATCGTGCCGCGGAACACAAACCGCCGGCAATCACCGTTGTGATGCTCGGTGTTCGTCGTCGTGGTGGTCGTCGACGCCTCGGCGGTCGTCGAGGTCGTGGTGCCCGAATGCGGGCCGTCCTCGGCGAAGGCGAGTGATGCCGATGCGCCCGCCACGGCGAGCGCTAGCAGGATTGCCTTGAACTTCATCTGGACTGATTCCTCCCGAGAGTTGTCGAGTCCAGCGGTCATCGGCAGGACCGGCCGATCGGCCAATCACTCGTCCGGGAGGGCCGTCCTTACTTGACGAGGCGCCGTGCGTCGCTCACGAGCACCCACGAGGCGGTGAAAACGCCAGGCGGGGTGCCGCACTGCTTCCCCTTCACCCAGACACGCTCGCCGACCTTGGGGCCGGAGAGGCTGCCGGTGCCCGTCCAGAACACCTGCGTGGTGGAGGTGAGCCCGACCGTGACCGTTCCGGCGTTCTTGTCCCGCTTGACCGAGAACGAGGAACCGGAGCCACCGATGCCCGAAAGCGTCCCGCGGACGTCGAATCTCTGGCAGTCCGCGCCCGCGGTAGTGGTCGGCTTCGGCTTCCCCTTGCCGTGCCCGCCGTCCGCCGCGAAGGCAAGCGACGCGCCGGCTCCGGCCAGCGCGATAGCGAGTGCGATTGGGAAAAACCTCGGCTTCATGCCCAAATGATCGGTGTTTTCCCCCGAAAGCACCATCACCCAAAGGCGGGGGCGCGGCTTTCGCCGCGCCCCCGTGAACCGAGAGCCTTACTTGACCTCGACGGAGGCGCCTGCCTCCTCGAGCTGACCCTTGATCGTGTCTGCCTCGTCCTGGGCCACGCCCTCCTTGACCGGCTGGGGTGCCGAGTCGACGAGGTCCTTGGCCTCCTTGAGGCCGAGGCCCGTCACGGCGCGGACGACCTTGATCACCTGGATCTTCTGGGCCCCGGCGCCGGTGAGGACGACGTCGAAGGCGGTCTTCTCCTCCGCCGCCGCGGCGCCGTCACCGGCGACCGCGCCGCCGGCTGCCACTGCGACCGGAGCGGCGGCGGTGATGCCCCACTCCTCTTCGATCTTGTTCTTCAGCTCGACCAGCTCGAGCACAGTCATGCTCCCGAGCTGCTCGAAGACGGTGTCAACTGCCGCCATCTGTCTCTGCCTCCTGGTCTTCGCTTGATTCCTGGGATTCGCTTGCCTGGTCGGCGCCGGCGTCCGCGGGGGCCTCTTCGGCTTGTGCCAAGTTGGCACTAGCCTCGGGTTCGTCCTCCGCGGCGGAAGCTTGTGCCAAGTTGGCACTAGCTTCGGGTTCGTCCGCCGTGGCCGAGCCTTCACCTTGAGCCTGCAGCTGCTCGATCCGGGCGTCGATCAGCCCGTAGAGGTTCTGCAGGGGAGCGTTCACGAGCGCGGCGATGCTCGAGAGCGGTGCGATCACCGCGCCCAGCACCTGCCCGCGCAGCACGTCGAGCGGCGGGAGCTTCGCGAGCTCCTCGACATCCGAGGCTGAGACCGCGCGGCCCTGCATGACACCGCCGCGGATCTCGAGGACCTTCGTGTCGCGGGCCGAATCGGCCAGCGCCTTGGCGACGGCGACCATGTCCCCGTCGGCCTCGATGAACGCGATCGCCGACGGTCCCTCGAGCAGCGCCAGCAGCGCATCCGCCCCGGCGGCCTCGGCCGCACGGCGCGTGAGGGTGTTCTTGACGACCGACAGGCGCGCCCCGTGCTCGATCAGGCGCCCACGCAGGGCGTCGATCTGGGGCATGGTCAGGCCGCGGTAGTCCGCGACGATCAGTGTCTCCGCGCCGCGAAGCTTCTCCGTCAGCTCGGAAACCACGCGTTCCTTGTCCTCCTTGTGCATCTCACCTCCTCGTTCACGAAACGAGCCCGCAACATGGCGGGCTCGCAGGAAGGCGGTGCAGGTAAAACTTCCCAGGAGGCCGCCTCGGGAGGGCCTCTGCCGACTGAATCTCTGAAACTCAGTGCGGCTGCCTCCGGTCTCTGGCGACGGGCTCTGTTCTAGGCCGTAGCTTGCACGGCCTCCTGTGCATCAAGCTCTTCCGCGATGTCGCGGGTCCTCGTCGGGTCGACGTGGATCCCCGGCCCCATCGTGGACGTGAGCGTGATCTTCTTGATGTACCGGCCCTTGGCAGCCGACGGCTTCGCGCGGACGATCTCGTCCATCAGCGCTGCGTAGTTCTCGACGAGCGCGCGCTCGTCGAACGAGCGCTTGCCGATCGGGATGTGCACGTTCGCGCCGCGGTCGGTGCGGTACTCGAGCTTGCCGGCCTTGGCGTCGCGGACTGCCTTGGCGACGTCGAACGTGACGGTGCCGGTCTTCGGGTTCGGCATCAGGCCGCGCGGGCCGAGCACCCGGCCGAGCCGGCCGACGGTGCCCATCTGGTCGGGCGTCGCGATGGCGACGTCGAAGTCGGTGAAGCCCTCCTCGATCCGCTTCGCGAGGTCGGCGGAGCCGACGACGTCTGCTCCCGCCTCCTCGGCCTCGCGCGCCTTGTCGCCCTCTGCGAAGACGGCGACACGCTGCTCGCGGCCGGTGCCGTGCGGCAGCATCATCGTCCCGCGCAGCTGCTCGTCTGCGTGCCGGACGTTCAGGCCGAGGTTCATGTGCACCTCGACGGTCTCGTCGAACTTCGCGGCAGGCGCGCCCTTGAGCAGCCGCACCGCCTCGACCGGCGTGTAGAGCTGCTCGCGGTCGACTGCGCCGCGCGATTCGGTGTACCGCTTGCCGCGCTGTGCCATTAGGCCTCCACCTCCACGCCCATGCTTCTCGCGGTGCCGGCGATCACGAGCATCGCCTGCTCGACGTCGCGGGCGTTCAGATCCGTCATCTTCGTCTCGGCGATCGAGCGGAGCTGGTTGCGGGTGAGCTTTCCGACCTTGGTGCGGTTCGGCTCGCTCGAGCCCTTCTCGAGCCGCAGCGCCTCCTTGATCAGGACGGCGGCCGGCGGCGTCTTCGTGATGAAGTCGAAGCTCCGGTCTTCGTAGACCGTGATCTCGACCGGGATGATGCGTCCGTTCTCCTGCGCGGTCTGCGCGTTGAACGCCTTCGTGAACTCCATGATGTTGACGCCGTGCTGACCGAGCGCCGGACCGACCGGAGGCGCCGGATTGGCCTGGCCGCCCGGGATCTGGAGCTTGATCAGAGTGAGAACCTTCTTCGCCATTCGCGTCCTTTAGTCGAGCTTCTTTACCTGGTCGAACCCGAGCTCGACAGGAACCTGCCGCTCGAAGATGTCCACCAGAACCTTGAGCTTCTGCTGATCGGGGTTGACGTCGACGATCTCGCCGTCGAAGTCGGAGAGCGGGCCTGAGGTCACCTTCACCGACTCGCCGAGCGAGTACTCGATCGTCGCGCGAGCGCGCTCGCCACCGGCGGCGGCGCCCGTCTTCAGGATGCGATCGACCTCGGGCTGGGACAGCGGCACCGGCTTGGAGCCTGCGCCGACGAAGCCCGTCACGCCGGGAGTGTTCTTGACGACCGTCCAGGCGTCGTCGTTCAGGTCCATGTTCACGAGCACGTAGCCCGGGAGCACCCGCTTCTCGGCCTGCACCTTCTGGCCGTCCTTCGTCTCGATCACCTGCTCGGTCGGGACGACGACGCGCCGGAAGCGCGGGCGCTGCCCCATCGACTCGATGCGGTGCTCGAGGTTGGCCTTGACCTTGTTCTCATGGCCGGAGTAGGTGTTGACGACGTACCAGCGAAACATGCGATTCCTTTACTGGCCGAGGAAGAGCTTGGAGACGACCTGTTTCCACACCTGGTCGTTGATGTACAGGAAGGTCGCCGACCACGAGGCAGGCGACGAGCACGACGACGGTGCCCTGGATCACCTGCGACTGTCCGGGCCACTCGACCTTCTTCAGCTCGCCCCACGACTCGGCGAAGAAGTTCGACCGGCGCCGCTGCGGCTCGACCTGCGCCGAGGGGCGCACGGCAGGGTGGCGCTCGGAGCGCGCGTCGGCCACTAGCGGGTCTCCCGGTGCGGCGTGTGGCTGGCACACCAGCGGCAGTACTTGCGGAACTCGACCCGGTCGGGCGTGTTCCGCTTCGACTTCATGGTCTGGTAGTTCCGCCGCTTGCACTCGGTGCAGGCGAGGGTGATCGCAACTCTGACTCCGGACTTGGCCATGGCTCTCTTCAGGTGAGGTTGACGGCCCAGGGCATGCTGACGCACTGCCTCCGGGCTGCGGGATTGTAGCGGGACCCCGGCCTTTTGCCGACCGGGTTAGTACCGGCCCTAGTACCGGCCCATCTGCATGAGCCGCTCGTCGCTGATCCCGAAGTGGTGCGCCAGCTCGTGCAGGACGACGCGCCTGATCTCAGCTGCGGAGCCGCTCGGAGTCGAAGCCGTACAGACGCTCGAGGGGCCGCCGGTAGATCGTGATCTTGTCCGGCAGCACCCCGCCGTAGTGGGCCCCGCGCCGCGTGAGCGGCACACCCTGGTAGAGGCCGAGCAGCGGACGGCCCGGGGGCGGCTCGTCCTCGACGACGATCGCGACGTTCGACATCCGCGCGCGAAGGCCGGGCGGCAACGAGTCGACCGCGGCCTGGACGGTCGCCTCGAAGTCGGCTGCGTCGCGCTCCATCACGCCAGGCTAGCGAGGCGACTCGTCGCACTTGGATCGCGGCGGGTGGGCTCGAACCACCGACCTTCGGGGTGTGTGAGCAGTCGACGCTCGCGTCGGCGCGGCATCTCGTCAGTAGCGGCGGGTGGGCTCGAACCACCGACCTTCGGGTTATGAGTCCGACGCTCTAACCAGCTGAGCTACGCCGCCTAGCAGCCGGATTTTACCAACGGCCCGAAACCGCGCCCGCGGGCGTTCGTCAGGGCGCAGGCGGGGGCGGCGGCGGCGCTTCTGGCGGGACGAGGACCGTCGCCGCCGAGGTCGCCGAGGCCGAGCCGTAGGCGTTGCTCGCGGTGACGACCACCCCGAGCGTTGAGCCGGCGTCGGCCGACGCGATCACGTACGACTGCGTCGTTGCGCCGGCGATCGGAGCGCAGTTCGCACCTGCGGCGTCGCAGCGCTCCCACTGGTACGAGTAGGAGACCGGGGAGCTCAGCCACGTTCCGTTCTGCGCTGCCAGAGATTGGCCGACCTGGACGGTGCCGGAGGTGGTCGGCGCAATCGTGTTGGCGGGAACGAGCCCGGCTCGGATGTGCCGGACACCCGCCTGCGCGATCAGCTTCGCCTGGGCGACGCCGATCTTCTGTCGCGGTGTTCCGAGAACGGTGACGAGGCTGTCGAGGCTGCCGACGCGGAAGACGGCGAACACGACGCGAATCTCGCCGGAGCGAGTACCGAGGTGGACGACGATGCCGACCGAATCGTTGCCGGCCCCGAGACCTTGGGGCCGCCCGACCTTCGTGTAGGTCACCTTCTGCCCGGTGCTCTTCGAAAACGACTTGGCGAGCTGCGCGGAGTACAGGAGGACGCCGAGCGGGATCGCGTCGACGGTCAGCTGCGCCTTGTCGACCGTCTTGTAGACGTCGATGTCGTTCTCGAGGAACGTAAGCCGCTGCCCGCCCACCTTCGCGCCGGCCAGCGAACGGTCGTACTCGGCGAGAGAATCGGTGTCCGGCTTGACGTATCCCTGCGTCGCGATGCGAGCCCCGGGGAAGTCCGCGGGACCGATCGCCATGGCGCCGAGCTCCGTCCAGCCGGCCGGGGGGCCGAACGCCGGAGCCGCGCCCGCCGCCGCGCCGAAGCCCAGCAGCGTCACGAGCCCACAGCCGACGGCCGCGAGCCCCGACCGAACCTGGCGCCTCCCCCTCATCCACCGATGTTCGCCGACCCTCGAGGGCCCGTCAATCACCCACTTGGGATATCCGGGCCGAGACCTAAGGTGAGCGTCGATGACCGTGGCGGAGAAGTGCTGGCGCTGCTCGGCGACGATGGAGTGGCGCCACGGAACGTGGCAGTGCGGCCGATGCAGGTTCAAGCTCGGTTGCTGCGAGGGGGATCCGCAAACCGCATGCGACGCGCCGATTACTCTGGAGCCGTGGCAGGCGAACCGGTCATCGAAGCCCGCGAACTGAGGCGCGTCTACCAGACGACAACCGGCGTGGTCCGCCGCAAGCCGCTCGAGGTGGAGGCGGTCAGGGGTGTCTCGTTCGCCGTCGAACGCGGCGAGCTGTTCGGCCTGCTCGGCCCGAACGGCGCCGGCAAGACGACGACGATCAAGATGCTGATCACGCTCCTGCTCCCCACCTCTGGCGAGGCTCGGGTGCTCGGTCACGACGTCGTCACCGACGCGCGCACCGTCCGGAAGCGGATCGGCTACGTGTTCGGCGGCGACCGCGGGCTCTACGAACGGCTGTCGGCGTACGACAATCTCCGCTACTTCGCGGAGCTCTACGGGGTCTCGGGCAAGGCCCAGCGGCTGCGCATCGACGAGGTCCTGGAGCTCGTCGGCCTGAAGGGCCGCGAGCAGGAGCGGGTCGAGGGCTTCTCCCGCGGCATGCGGCAGCGGCTGCACATCGCGCGCGGGATCCTGCACGACCCCGAGGTCGTCTTCCTCGACGAGCCGACGATCGGCGTCGATCCGGTCGGCGCCCGCGACCTGCGCCAGATGATCGCCGACCTCGTCGCGGGCGGGAAGACCGTTCTGCTGACGACCCACTACATGTTCGAGGCCGACGCCCTGTGCGACCGAATCGCCGTGATCGCCCAGGGACGGATCGTGGGCGAGGGCACTCCGGCGCAGCTCAAGGAGCGAGTCGGCGGCGGCGGCCGCGTGACCGAGATCGAGGCGTTCGGCGTCGACGACGCGGCCGTCGCGCGGCTCCGTGCGCTCGACGGTGTCACCGCCGTGACGATCGAGGAGCGCGACCAGGCGCAGCTGCTGATCGTGCAGTCGATCGGCGACCGGGAGCTGACCGCGCCGCTCCTCGCCCAGCTCGACGGCTTCAAGATCGGCCGCGTCGGTTCGCGAGAGCCGACCCTCGAAGACGCCTACGTCGCGCTCGTCACCGCAGAGTGAGATGAAGTCGGCCCGCGTCTTCTGGACCGGCTTCGTCCTCCACTTCAAGAATCTCTCGGCGTCGCCGTTCATGGTCGTGACCGCAGCGGTCTGGCCGCTCGTCTACGCGACGCTCGCCTTCCTGATGTTCCGGGCGACCGATCAGGCGCCGTCGCTGCTCTACGCGGCGCTCGGCGCAGCCGTGATGGGGATCTGGTCGACGACGGCGACGAGCGCCGGCGGGGCGATCCAGCAGCAGCGCTGGTACGGGATCCTCGAGCTGCTCGTCGGCGCGCCGTCGCGACTGATCCTCGTGCTCGCGCCGATCACGGTCGCGATCGCGGGGATCGGCGTCTACTCGATCGCCTCGACGCTCCTGTGGGGACGGCTCCTGTTCGGCATCCCGCTGCACATCGAACACCCGCTCCTCTTTGCGCTGTCGATCCCGGTGGCCGTGCTCTCGATCGGCCTGCTCGGCCTCGTGCTCGCATCGACGCTCGTCCTCTACCGGGCGGCGAACTCGCTCTCGCAGGCGCTCGAGTACCCGATCTGGACGATCACGGGGATGCTCATCCCGCTCGCGCTGCTCCCTGGTTGGGTCACCCCGATCGCCTGGACGCTCGCTCCCACCTGGGGGATGGAAGCCATCCGGCACTCGGCGCTCGGCGGCGACGTCCTCGTGCCGCTGCTCATCTGTCTCGCCCTGAGCGTCGCGTACGCGGCGCTTTCGACGTTGCTGCTCCACCACTTCGAGCGACTGGCGCGCGACCGCGCCACGCTCTCGCTCACATGAGAACGTGGCTTCGCATCTTCTTCTTCGGCGGTGCGATCAGCTTCCGCGCGCTGTTCTCGTGGATCCGGCCTGCGGTCTACATCCCGACGTTGCTGCTCGGGCCGACGACGCAGATCATCTTCTTCGCGTACCTCGGCCGGACCGCGCACCTCGAATCCGACGACTGGTTCGTCGTCGGCAACGCCATCCAGTCGGCGTCGCTCGCCGCCCTGTTCGGTATGGGGTTCGCGATCGACGGCGAGCGCTGGACACAGACACTGTCCGCCGTACTCGCGACGCCGGCCGACCGTGCCGCCCTCTTCCTCGGACGCGCGCTTCCCGTGCTCGCCAACGCCGCCGTGACGGCGGCGACAGGCTTCATCGGCGGCGCTCTCCTGCTCGGATTCCGCATGCCCCTGTCCGCGATTCCGGCAACCGCGCTGCTCGTCGTCCTCGCGTCGTTCGCGTGCACGGGACTCGGGATGCTCACCGGCGCGGTCGGTCTGCGGATGCGCGACGTCCCGATCATCGCGAACCTGACGATGGCCGTACTACTGATCTTCTGCGGAGTCAACGTGCCGCTCGACAAGCTGCCGGATTGGATGCAAACGGTCGCCGAGGCATTGCCGCTGACGCACGCGATCGAGGCGGCGCGGCAGGTCGCAGACGGCGCGTCGCTCGCGAGCGTGAAGCAGCCGGTGTTCGTCGAACTGGCACTCGGCAGCGCCTATCTCTTCGTCGGCTTCGTCCTCCTCCGGTGGTTCGAGTTCGAGGGCCGCAGGAAAGGCACGTTGGACCGCGCGTAACTAGGCGGGCAGGGTGCCGCGCACGTAGAACATGTTCCACAGCGGCCGGCCGGCGAGCGCGAGAGGATAGGGCTCGAACTTCTCGATTCGCAGCAGTCCGTCGAGCAAGGCCCGCCAAGCGTGGCGGCTCCGCACGAAATTGCCCCGATCGTGCGTCGCGAGAAACCGCGCGATTCCTCGTTCAGCGGGAAGCTCCAGGTCGAGGATGTGGACGGCGCCTTCCGGTGCGAGCATCGTGAGGGCTTGGCGGAGGACCGCAGCAACTTGCCCGTCATCGAGGTGGTGCAGCAGGCTGTTGACGAGGATGACGTCGTAGGGCGCGCCGGTGGTGGGAAGCTCGCGCGCAGCGTCGCCGACGACGAATCTGTCACCGTACTTTCGCCTTGCCGTCGTGATGTACGACGCGTTGAGATCGGTCCCGACGTACGGGACGTCCTTGAAGTACGCGGCGTTGGTGCCCGGGCCGCAGCCGACGTCCAGCACGCTCTGCACATCGAGCTTCGACAACGCGTGACTCACCGGGGCGAACTTCTGCCGTTCGAACGGCAACTGCCAGAGCCGGTAGACGGAGCTCAGCTCCCAGAGACGCTCGATCATCGCCACCGCACGTCGAAGTGCTCGACGATCGCGTGTTGCGGGAACAGCCGGTCGAGACGATTCCTGAGAGCCTCGTCGAGCGGTGGTGAGAACTCCGGAGCCAAGTTCACGACGATTGCGGTAATCCGCTTCCGCGCGATCGCGTCCAGCACATACCGGTCACGGTCGTGCACAGGAGTCAGAAAGTCGTAGAACATCGGAGTCGGGTTCTGCAGGTTCGCGAGGTAGTAGATCTCGGGCGCGTCGGGCCCGGCGAACGTGTAGCGGCCCTGCCCATGAAGCGCGAGGAGTTTCTCGATTTCCGGATAGAAGAAGATGTCGCCGTTGGGCACATAGATACGGCCGCGCTTTGCGTCGACGAGCCCGACGTTGCTCGGGTGGGAGCCCACGATCCCCCTCGCGAAGCCGACGGCCCCCGGAGCCGTATGCACGAGCCCCGAGATGAGGTAAGCCGCCACGACGATGACCGCAAGAGGTTGTCTCGCTGCTCCAAGCTCGAACAACACCGCCCCGATCGCGAGTACGACGAATGGCAGCGCGTAGAGGAAATAGATCGGGCCGGAGAACGGGAACTGGATCAGCGCCGTGAACGCCGTCACGATGACCAGCAGCGCTGCCAACTCGGTGCGCTGAGTGGCCTTTCGCCTTCGCAGGGAACCAAGAACGATCAACACGGCTCCCGTGGCACACACGACCGGCACGGACGATCGGAGCGGATTGAGGAACAGCCGATAGGAGGAGCCGATCGGGATCAGAAGAGCGCCCGCGATGTAGAGCGCGGCCAGCGACAGCGACAGACCTTCGACCAGAGCCCCGGTAGCGCCGGTGCCACCGCGACGAGAACCAACGGTGCAGCAGCGACCAGCCATCCCGGGCTCAACGGCGGCTGAGCTGCGAACCGAAAGCGAAGGTGAGACGCCTGCGAAAGGTCGTGGAAAAGGCTCCCCAGCGATCCGGACACGATGTAGGGCACGGTGAAAATGACGATCGGGATCGCGACTCCCCCCAGAAATGGCCCCAACTCGGAGAGGGCGACACGCAGCACGGCGGATCCCTGGTCGTTGGCGTGAAATGCGACGAACGCGACCGCGATTGCGACAGCCACAACGGGAATCACGAAGGCAATGAACTCCGGCCAGCCGAGAAGCGGCGCTACGAGGTCGACGAGGGCGAGCACCGAGACACCGGCGAGACATGGGACGATCGCCGACCCGAGGATGTGACGCGGCTCGTGACGGGAACGCGGCCTCCCGCCGAGTTGCCGTCGGACGAGCAAGAACAACGCGACTCCGGCAACGTAGTAGAGCCCGACGACCTTGACCACGATCGACAAACCGCCCGCGAGCCCGGCCACCCATAGCCAGCGCCGCTGCTCCGACTCGACCCAACGGGCCAAGGCAGCCACGCCGATGGTCGCGAGGAAGAGGTTGAACCATGACGGCATCGCCGCCGGGTAATTCGGGACTGTCCACACGACGACCGTCACCGTCGTCAGCGCAGCGGCGGTCGGCGGCATGAACCGGGTCGCGAGATAGAAGAACGCAACGACGAACCCGACGAAGAACGGCAGCATTGCCACACGCAGCCAGAGGAGGTCGGTGCCGAAGACCCAGAACACGCCGGCGTCGAAGAACGCGAGTCCGCCCGTGTAGGTATCAACGAAGTCGCGATGTGGGAGCTGACCCTCGAGCACGCGGAGCGCTGCCTGACCGAGCGTTCCTTCGTCCCACGGGAACCACCGCTGATTCAGCGTCGCGACCACGTCGAGACAGCTCAGCCCGACGGTGATTGCGAGCATGAGCCCGTAGTTCGAGGTGCGCGCGGCAACGCCGTCCGCGCCTCGCGACCGCTCGTCGACCGCGACCCCCACGCTCACGTCAGGCTCGGTCGAGCGACCACCAGGTACTGAGCGCCGAGCGGCAACCAGCCGAGTCGCCGCTCGGCGTCACGCGTCAGGTTTCCGCGCCACGGGAAGAACGTCATGTACTGCGTGGTCAACAGTGTCGCGCCGGCTCCGCTGAGCAGGCTCCTGAGCTCGCCGGGCCGAACGAGCTTGACCCCGGCGTCGAACGAGACGCGACCGACGACCAGGCGGGTCAGGGGGTTCCACGGGTTGTGTTCGAACACGACGACCACGCCCCCCGGAGCCACCAGCCGGGTCATCTCGTTGGCCAAGTCCTGCTGGGCGCCTGGTGCGACGTGGTGAAACACGCACGAGGCGAAGACCAGATCGAAGCTGCCCGACGGATGCGGTACCTCCCCGTTCTCGGAGACGGCGTACGCGACTTGCGGATGCTCGCTCCGGGCAACCTCCAACTCGGAGGCGGAGACGTCGACGCCAGCGATCGATTGAAACCTGTCGACGAGATAACCGTCGACCAGTCCGATTCCACAACCGACGTCGAGCACCGCAAGCCCGGCAGGATCGCCGACGCGCCGGCGTGCGACGTCGACGAGGATCTGTGCCTTGCGTTCCGCAAAGAACTCGACGTCCGTGCCCGCGAACGACACCGCGCGATTGACCTCGTCGCGATACGAGGCAGCGTGTGAATCGAACTCGGCGCTCATCGCGACGGTACGGACTTCTCGCTGAACCCGATCTCCCGGTCGACGAGATAGAGCGGGCGCGCCTTCACCTCATCGTAGATCCGGCCGAGATAGGTACCCAGAATCCCGAGGATCAGCAGTTGCATGCCGCCGAGGAAGGCGATGAGCACGACGATCGTCGCGGTCCCCGGGATCGGGAAGAGCCCGACGATCTTGATCACGATCGCGGCGACTCCCGTCGCCAGCGAGAGCGCCGAGACGACGAGCCCGACCCGGAGCGCAAGTTCCAGCGGCGCGTTCGAGAAGCTGATGACGCCGTTGAGGCCCAACTGCAGCAGCTTCGCGAACGGGTACTTCGACTCCCCTCCGTAACGCTCCTCGCGAACGTACTCGACGCCGGTCTGGCGGAAGCCCACCCAGCTGACCATCCCGCGAAGGTAGCGATGGCGCTCGCGCATCCCGTTCAGGACGGTGAGTACCCGCCGGTCGATGAGGCGAAAATCGCCGACGTCGACCGGCGCGTCGAGATCGGTGACGACGCGGAACAACCGGTAGAACAGGGCCGCGCGCAGACGGCGGAAGAAGGGCTCGCCCTCGCGCCGGCGCCGTACCGCGTACACGACGTCGTACTCCTCGCGCCAGCGCGCGACCAGCTCCGGGATGACCTCGGGCGGGTCCTGCAGGTCGCCGTCCATGATCACGATCGCCTCTCCGGCCGCCCGATCGAGGCCCGCGGTGATGGCGATCTGGTGCCCGAAGTTTCGCGAGAGCGTCAGGATCTTGTACCTGGGATCCCGCCCTGCGAGCAGGGCCATCAGGACCGGCGTCTGGTCGGTGCTTCCATCGTCGACGAGGATGACCTCGGCAGGCTCGCCCAGGGAGTCGAGGACCTGCGACAACCTCTCTTCGAGAGGCCCGAGCGACTCTTGCTCGTTGTGGATCGGGACGACGACCGAAAGCAACAAACCAGGTCCGCATGATAGGAGGGGTACCCGCTAGCGTCGGAGGCGCATGCCCGCGCTACGCATCATCTGGAGCGGCTTCGTCACGAACCTGAAGATGCTCGGAACCTCGAGCTTCTTCCTGCTCACGTCGATCGTGCAGCCGATCGTCTTCGCGACCGTTGCCTTCTACATGTACCGCTCCGGCGACCGAGCCGGGACGCTTCTCTATGCAGCGCTCGGCGCCGGGATGATGGGCGTCTGGTCGACGACGCTGTTCGGATCCGGCGGGATGATCCAGTGGCAGCGCTGGCAGGGCACGCTCGAGCTCGGCGTCGGTGCGCCGCCGCCGATGACGCTCGTCTATCTCCCGTTCTCGTTGGCGAACTCGTTCACCGGGATGTACGCCCTCGCGGCGACGCTGATCTGGGGCCGGGTCGTCTTCGGAATCCCGCTCACGTTCGTGCACCCCTGGCTGTTTCTCCTTGCGCTGCCGGCAACGGTGATCGCGCTGGGGCTGATGGGGCTCGTCCTGGCCTCGACCTTCATCCTCTACCGCCACGCGAACGCGCTGTCGAACCTGCTCGAGTACCCGGTCTGGATCGCCTCGGGGCTCGTCTTCTCGACGTCGATCCTCCCCGTCTGGACCCGTCCGATCTCGTGGCTGCTTCCTCCTTACTGGGGCATCCTCGCGCTCCGCCACGCGGCGCTCGGCGGGAATGTGTGGCTGCCGCTCACGCTCGTCACCATCCTCGGCCTCGCCTCCCTGGCCATCGCGACCGTGACGTTCGGCATCTTCGAGCGCGCGGCCCGTGCGCGCGCGACGCTCTCGCTGACGTGAACCGCTGGCTGCGCACGTTCTTCGTCGGCGGCGTGATCGCCTACCGCGGGCTGTTCAACTGGATCCGCCCGTCGATGTACATCCCGACGATGCTCGGGAGCCCGCTCTTCCAGCTGATCTTCTTCACGAAGCTCGGGCAGTACGCGAACGCCGAGCCGGCCGACTTCTACATCGTCGGCAACGCGACGCAGGCGTGCGCGATGGCGTCCGTGTACGGCATGACGATGGCGGTCGCGAACGAACGGTGGTTCGGAACTCTCGGCCCGCTGCTCGCCTCGCCCGCAAACCGCGCCGCCGTGTTCCTCGGCCGCGGCGTGCCCGTGCTGGCAAACGGCCTGCTCGTCTCCGCATTCACCTTTGCGGCCGGAGCGCTCTTCCTGGGCTTCCGGCCCGGCTGGGCGGCCGTGCCGCCCCTCGCGGCGGTCCTCGTCGTCACCGTGACCTCGTGCACATGCTTCGGGATGTTGCTCGGATCGATCGGCTTGCGCGCAAAGGACTTCTTCTTCGTCGCGAACCTGGCCTATTTCCTGATGCTGCTCTTCTGCGGCGTCAACATCCCGCTCTCCGAGCTGCCGGTCTGGATGAGCGACGTCGGACGGTGCCTGCCGCTCACGCACGGCATCGCCGCCGCCCGCGAGGTCGCCGCCGGCGCGAGCTTCGGCGACGTCAGTGATCTCGTCGCCACGGAGGCAGGCATTGCGATCGCCTACGGGGTCGCCGCGTTCGCGCTCTTCCGCCTGCTGGAGCGCGAGTCGCGGCGAAGCGCCGTGCTCGACGCGTATTGACCGGTCCGGATGCGCATTGACTTGCGCGCGCAAGAAGTCCACGATGGACGCCACGGCGGCATGCGCGAAGCATGCGCAGACAGCGAAGGGAGAGCAGATGCGGTTCCTGTCAAGGAGGGCCGGGGCCAGACCTCGGTTCGTTGCGATCGGAGTTCTCGTCGCAGCGGTTGCACTGGGCGGCGCGGTCAAGGTCGGCTCGGCCGCGACGACGAGAGTCTCGGCACAGATCACGGTCCTGAACGACTCGAGCCCGCTGATCCTGGGCACCGCCACGCCCGGCGGGAACATGGGCTACGACCTGGCGATCGCGAACATCGGCGGGACCACGATCAAGCACCTCGTCTTCACCGACACGATCGGCCCGAACGGGAGCGTCGTCTACGTGAAGACCGGCGACCCGGCCGCGACCTGCTCGGGGATCGGGACAGCGACCCTGACCTGCGTGCGGGACAACCTCAAGGCCGGCGCGGTCCTCCACGTGACCGTCCTCTTCAAGACGGATCCGAACGCCCAGCCCGGTGACCCGCTCGTCAACACGTTGAACGGCACGCTCAGCACGGCGGCGAACCCGGGACCGAACGACGCCTTCTCCGCGTCGGCGACACGGTCGTACTCGGGCTCCGTCCGGATCCATCACACAGTCGTTTGCGCTGCCGGGCGACACCCTGAACGCCGGCGGCACCGGACAGACGAGCCAGGTGACCATGCCGTGGGAGCTTCGTGAACTCGAACGCCTTCGTCGGGACGACGCTGCAGAACCTGAGCGGTCCGGCCGCGATGCCGCCGTCGACCTGCGGAGACTGTCTTCGCGTTCGAGACCAGGATCACGATCCCGACGACCACCGTCTTCGGAACGACCGGGCCGTTCTTCAACGGCACGACGGCGCGTCCCGTTCACGTGGACGCTCACCCTGCCTCGGGTCTCTGCATCCCCCGCCCTTCCAGGCGCACTTCGTGTGGCACGCGGACGGGAACGGCACCGTCGTTCAGGCTGCCGAACTGCGCTCGGGACGCGCTGAACAACCCGCTGCCCCTGACGACCTCGCCGGGGATCTGCGTCTCGTCGATCACGACGCAAGCGCGTGAACGACGGACTTCGTCGCGACCGGCCTCGGGCTGACGAACGGGAGCTACTGGATCGGCTGATCGTAGCGAGTGGTGCCTGACACCTCGCGGGTGTCAGGCACCACTCAAATCGCGTCGTCCTGAAGCCGCGCGGTCAGTGCCGCGATCAGGCTCTCGTGCACGGACGGGATCCTGTCGGCGACGCGCCGGAACGCCCGGTCGGTGAGCACGAGCACCGTCGTCTCGGTCGTCGTCGTCACGGTCGCCGTGCGCGGAACATCCGAGAGCAGGGCGATCTCGCCGAGGAAGTCACTCGGGCCGAGCTCGTTGACGGTCTGGCCGTCCTTCACCACGCGTGCCGCGCCGTCGACGATGACCATGAACTCGCGGCCGCGCTCTCCCTGGCGCGTCAGGTCTTTCCCCTCGGGGAGCGTCAGCTCGTCCGCCTCCGCCGCGAGCGCCGCCAGCTCGGCGCGGCTCGTATGGGAGAAGAGCGGGACGCTCTTGATGAGCTGCTCCTTCGCGCTGGCCCTCAGTCGCATGGCAGCGATCCTACGTGCCCGAAGACCGCGCGACAACGTCGAGCACCCGTGCGACGTGCGCCCGGCTGCCCTTGGCCTCCGCGAGCGAGCGGGCACGCTCGAGGGCCTCGCCGGCCCCCGGCCGCCCCGAGAGCCGTAGCACCTCGCCGAGATCCGAGAACGCCCCGATCTGCAAGACGACTGCATCCGTGGTCTCGAGGAGGTCGATCGCACTGCGCACCAGCCGTTCGGCCTCGTCGGCCTCTCCGCGCGACGCGAGCACCTTCGCCTGCAGGCAGCGCCAGGTGACCTGCGCGTCGATGTCGTCCGGCTCGGAGAGCTCCTCGGCGAGGGCCGACATGTCCTCGGCCTCGCCGGGCCGGCCCTGCGCCCAGATCGCCTGCGCCGAGCAGCCCCGAGAGCGTGGAGAGTACGTAGCGCTCGCGCGAGCTCCTCGAGGACGATGAAGCCGCGCCGCAGCTCACGCTCGGCGGCAGCCGGGTCGCCGGCGAGGATCTCGACGCGGGACGACTCGAGCACCATCGCGGCAGCGTCGACCCGCAGGCCGAGCTCTTCGAGGCGCCTACGCGACTGCGCGCACAGATCACGGCTGAGCTCGAACGACCCGCGCATCGCCTCGAGGTGCGCGACGACGCACAGGATCACCGCCTCGGCCTGGCCGTCACCGGTCACGTACTCGGAGACGCCGGCGCAGCGGGCGAGCGCCTCCTCGACCGGGGTCGGTCCGTTTGCCGAGGTCAGCGCGTACGCCGTCGACGCCCTGCGCTCCTGCCGGATGTCTCCCGCCGTCGCGCGCGAACTCGACCGCGCGGCCGAGCGCCGTCGCGGCCGCGTCGTAACGACAGGCGTTGCCGTCGACGTAGCGCGAGCAGCCGGTAGGCGCGCGCCACCGTCGTCCCATCGCCGCGCGCCGTCGCCGACGCGACGACATCCTCCCCGGTCGGCGCGCGCCTGGTCGCTCCAGTCCTCCGCGCCCCCGGCGAACAGCCGCAGCAGCTGATGCACGATCCGCGCGCCACCCGCGAGATCCGGGTCGCTGCGCTTTCGCGCATCGAGCTCCGCCTGGTTCAGCGACACGCTTCGGCCCGCTCGAAGTCGCCGACCTGCATGAGCGCCTCTCCGAGGTCGGGGGCGAGCACGAACCGCTCGGTCGAGTCGGGCGGGAGAACGGCGATCGCGCGCGAGAGCAGGTTGGCGGCGGCCGGCATGTCGCCGCGCACGAACGCCCGCCGGCCGGCCGAGCCCAGCCGTCGACCGGAATCGGCGCCGAGCTCTCGGACGTGCTCGTCCGCCGGGGCGAGCTCGGAGAGGAACCGGTGCGCCTGCTCGAGGTGGTAGCCGAGGATCTCCTCGTACTCGAGCGCCCGGTCGCCGTTGACCTCGTCGGCCCACTTGACGAACTGCTCGTGCAGCGAGGCGCGGTGCCGCTTGAGCAGGCTCTCGTAGACGGAATCGCGGATGAACGCGTGGTGGAAGGCACGGAAGTCACGCCCGTCGCGTTCCGGGGCGAGCATCAGGAACTGCGTGCGGGTGAGCTCGTCGGCGTGCGACGAGACATCGGGCGCGGTCAGGCTCTCGACCATCTCGACGATCGCCGGCAGCGGGAACACCTGGCCGATCACTGAAGCCGGGTCGAGCACGCGTCGGGCCGACCCTTCGATCCGGTCGATCCTGGCGCTGAGCAGTGCGTGAATCGTCGGCGGCAACCATCCCTCCGGGAGCGTCGAGAGCCTCCAGCCGCCGTCCTCCGGGACGAGCTGCCCCTCGTCGCGCAGCATCGAGACGAGCTGCTGGGCGAAGAGCGGGTTGCCCGACGAGGCGTCGACGATGCGCTCGAGCCCCGGCCGGTCGAGCGGGCCGCCGAGCAGCTCCTCGACCATCGCCGAGGTCTCCGCCGGGCCGAGGCGCTCGAGTCGGATCAGCGGGCTCTCCTCGAGCTCGGGCTTCTTCTCGAGCAACTCGGTGCGCGCCGTCGCGACGATCAACGCGCCGGAGGCCGTCTGCCGCGGTCGCCAGCGAGTCGAGCAGATCGTGGAGCGTCGGCTCGGCCCAGTGCAGGTCCTCGATCACGAGCACGACCGGCCGCTCACGCGCGAAGCTCTCGAGCAGCCGCCGGAAGCCGAAGAAGATCTCGGCGACCGGGTATGTCGTCGCGCCAAGCCCGAGGGTCGAGGCGACGCGGTCGACGACGTCCTCGTCCAGCGCACCGATGAAGGTGCGGAGCTTCGCGAGTGCGCTGGCGGCGTCGTCGCCATCGGTGATGCCGGCCGCGTTGCGCAGCGCCTCGACGATCGGCCAGAAGGTGATGCCCTCCCCGTACGAGAGGCAGCGTCCGCGGAGCACGAGCGCACGGGTCGACGCCGACGCGGCGAGCTCGTCGAGGAGCCGCGTCTTGCCGACGCCGGCCTCGCCCAGCACGAGCATCGTCTGCGGCACCGGCTTGGCGGTCGCTTCGTCGAGGAGGGCAAGCAGCTTCTCGAGCTCGGCCCGCGCGCCCGACGAGCTCGTGTGCCGCGGGCCGGTCCCCGTTCGGCGCCCGCACGTCGACGAGCCGGTAAGCGGCGACCGGCGCGGCCTTGCCCTTCAGCGTCAGCGGCTCGACCTCCTCGACGACGACCGCGTTCGCGACGAGGCGGTAGGTGAGCGCGCCGATCAATGTCTCGGTGTCGCCGGCGGCCTGCTCGAGCCGCGCCGCGACGTTCACCGGATCGCCGGTGACGAGCCGCTGGTTCGTCGTCGCGTCGCCGGCGACGACGTCGCCCGAGTTGACGCCGATCCGGTTCGCGAGCGTGACGCCGTAGGAACGCTCGAGCTCGACGTTCAGCTCGCGGAGGCCGTCCTGCATCGCCTGGGCGGCGCGAACCGCGCGCAGAGCATCGTCCTCGTGCACCCGCGGCAGCCCGAAGACGGCCATCACGGCATCGCCGATGTACTTCTCGATCGTGCCCCCGTGCCGCGTGATCGCGGCGCTCATCACCTCGAAGTAGCGATTCATCACCTCGCGCAGCGACTCGGGATCGAGAGCCTCGCCCAGGCTCGTCGACCCCTTCAGGTCGCAGAAGAGAATCGAGACGAGCTTGCGAACCTCGTGCGCCGGAGCTGCGGCCTGCAGCGGCGTCCCGCAGAATCCGCACAGTCGGAACTTCGGCGGGTTCTCCTCGCCGCAGTTCGTGCAGGTGATCATGGCTCCAACGAGCCTAGATACAGGGCCGGAGATCGTCTAGGAGATGCAGCTGGTCTTCGATCTCGCGCGTGCGCTTTGCCATTGCCTCGAGGAGAGGCCAGGCGATCGAAGCGTTCGTCTCGACGAGCGGCCTGAACTGCCACGGCGTCAGGCCGTAGATCTTGCCGTCGCTCGCGGCCGTGATCGTCGCGGTCCGCAGGCCGCCGTCGATCAGCGCGACCTCGCCGAAGTAGTCGCCGGGGCCGAGCCTGCCGCCGTTCGTCACCGTCGACCGTGACGACCGCGTCCCCCGACTCGATCACGAAGAAGCCGACACCGCCCTGACCCTCGGCGGTCAGCTCCGTCCCTTCGCGGAACGAGCGCTCGGTGAAGTTGTCGGCGAGCGTCTTCAGCTCCTTCGCAGACAGGCCCTGAAAGAGCGGGACGTGCTTCAGCAGTTCGACGGGTGCGGACATGCGGCCATCCTAAACGACGGGGTGATCGGCGGCGAGGTCGAGATCGAGACCGTCGAACGCGAGCTCGACGTCCTCGCGCCCCGACCGCGCGCGGACCTCGCGGAGCATCTCTTCGAGCTGCCCGTCGGCGTGAGACGGGTCGTGGTGGAACATCAGCGCACGCCGAGGTGCCGCCTCGGCGAGGTACGTGACGAAGTCGGCGACCGCCGAGTGCCCCCAGCCGACCCGGCTCGGATACTCGGCGTCGGTGAACTGCGCGTCGTGGAGCAGCACGTCGGCCCCGCCCGCGACGGACAGCCCTGACTGCCGGTCGAGCGCGGGCTCGTTGTCGGGGATGTACGCCAGCGAGAAGCCGTTCTCGCTCAGCCGGTAGCCGACGGTCGAGCCGGGGTGCCGCACCGGCACCGACGAGATCCGCAGCCCGCCGACCTCCCACGACTCCTCTCCCACCTCGGTGAACGAGAGCTGCGCCGGGATCCGCTCGAATCCGACCGGGAAGAACGGAGGCGAGAGGTACATCGCGAGCAGCTCGCGCAGCGAGCCGCCGATCGGCCTCGGCCCCCAGACGCGGATCGACGCACTCGGGGTCGAAGAGCGGCGCGAAGAAGCCGAGCCCCTCGATGTGGTCGAGGTGCAGGTGCGTGAGGACGAGGTCGAGCTCCCGGACCTGCTCTGCGGCCAGCGAAGCGCCCGAGCGAGCGGATGCCCGTGCCGGCGTCGAGCACGACGATCGCGCCGGACGGGGTGCGGACTTCGACGCAGCTCGTGTTGCCGCCGTACCGGACGGTCGACGCACCCGGCGTCGACAGAGAGCCGCGGCAGCCCCAGATTCTCGCTCTCATCGCCGCGGAACCGTAGCGTCCAGCCGCTTACGCCGTCGCAGCGCCGAGTCGGGCAACCGCGATCGCGTCCGCCGAGGCGAGGCTGCGCTCATTCGACGGTGACCGCGTCGAGGAAGTCGTCTGCGCTCGAGCGCCCACAGAGCGAGCGTCCGTCCGCGCCCGAACGGTCGCGGTGCGGGGCACGTCGCGGAGCGAGCGCGATCTCGCCGACGTAGGCGGGCGCCTCCTCGACCTTCGTCTCGCCGGGAAGGTCGATCTCGAGCGACCCCTCGTGCAGGACGTAGAAGCGGTCACCGTGGTCGCCTGCTCGAAGAGCGTCTGCCCGGCCGCGAGCTGGACGTCGGTGAGTCGCTCGCGGCGAGGTACTCGAGCGTCTGGGCGGGAGCGGCGGCGAGGAACGGCACGGCGCGCAGCGCCGCGAGCCGCTCCTCCGGAACGCGGGCGCCCTCGTCGATCCGCTCGAGACTGCGCCAGCGCAAGAGCGACGAGCACCGGCAGCAGCGAGCCGATCGCGAAGAGCGCGCCGCGCACGCCGATCGTCGCGATCAGCAGCGGCGCGATCAGCGCGCCGAGCGCGATCGAGCCGACGATCACGCTCTCCAGGCAGCCGAAGACCCGCGCCGCGACCTCGGGCGGCGCGGCTCCGCTGCAGGAGCGTCATCGCGGAGATGTCGACCATCGTGTTGCCGACGCCGACGACCCCGAGCGCGAGCGCCGCCACGATCGCGGTCGGGGCCGCGCCGACGAGCAGCAGCGGCAGCGCCCCAGAGCAGCAGCCCGATCGCGAAGTCGGTCGCGACCCGGGCGCGGGCGACGAGCGAGAGCGAGACGGCGGCGCCGAGCAGCGCGCCGACCCCGCAGGCGGCCTGCAGCAGGCCGACGCCGGCCGTGCCGAGGCCGAGCAGCTGCAGCGCGATCGCGACGACGAAGACGCCGAGCGCCCCGGCGACGACGCACTGCGCGCCGTAGAGCCCGATCAGCAGCCGCAGCCGCGGCTCGGCGCCGATCGCTCGGAAGCCGGCCGCGAGTCGCGCTCCACCCTCGTGCGTGCGTGGTCGCGCGGTCTCCGCGACGGCCGGCGACCGGACGCGGGCGATGAAGTACGCGCTCCACGCAAACGTCAGCGCGACGAAGCCGAAGGCGGCGGCCGGCCCTCCGATCGCGAGCAGGAAGGCCGCGATCGACGGCCCGACGAAGACGCCGAGGCTGTCGAACGTGCTCGACGAGACGTTCGCGGCGGTCAGCTCCTCGGGCGTCCGGGCGAGCAGCGGGATCAGCGACGACTCGGCCGGCCGGAAGATCGTGCCGAGGACCGTGGTGACCGTCGCGACGACGTAGACGGTGAGCGCCGGCGAGTCCTGCGATGACGAGCTAGCGTCGTCACGCCGACCGTGACGCACGCGTCCGAGATCCGAGGCGAGCATCACGCGCTCGCGCGGGAAGCGGTCGCCGAGCGAGGCCGCGAACGGCGCGATGCACGGCCGCGATCACCTGGCGAATCGGCCGTGACGACGCCGACGGCGGTCGCCCCGCCGTGCTCGTAGGCGTAGACGGCGATCGCCACGCCGTAGGCGAAGTTGCCGATCGATCGAGCCGGCGCAGGCGAGCTGGACTCGCCGCAGGTCGGGATTCGCGAAGACGCCCCGCATCGCCGACGAGCGATCTCCGTCAGGCGACTCGCAGCTTGCCGCACGGGCGCGAGAATCGCATTGTTTGACAGGAAGTGGAAGACCGAGGGAAGATTCCAGGTCCTGCCTACCGTCTAGTGGGTGTCATCCGCAAGAGCGGGTCAACGGTTTCAAGGAGGCTTCAAGTGTCGGACGATCGCGATCAGTCGACAGAGAAGACGATTGGAGACCGAGGACAACGACGTCGAGGCGCATCAGCTCGGCGGCAAGGACACAGAGCGCGACCAGCTGGGCGGCAAGGACACCGAGCGCGACCAGCTCGGCGGGCAGCGACGTCTAAGAGAAGCTTCCGCACGAGGAGACAGACGAGGGCCCGCAGCGCGGGCCCTCGGTCGTTCAGGAGCCGGACGCCTAACGGGCGAGGACGCGGGCGAGCGCGTCGAGCAGCGACGCGGCGGCCTCGCGCCGATCGCCGTCGAGCGCCTCGAGCGCCGCCGCCACCTACGCGACGGCCGCAGCGTCGCCCTCGCCTTCGAGCGCGAGCCGCGCGCGACGCGCCGAGCCGAGCAGTGCGAGAGCGATCGCAGCCTGGTTCGCGAAGAGGCCGAGCAGCTCCATCTCCTGCAGCGAGAAGCGGGCGTTCTCCGGCCGGTCGAGCACCTGGAGGACGCCGAGCACCTCCTCGTCGTCGAGCAGGGGCACGGCCATCATTCCCTGCGGCACGTACCCGGTTCCTTCGGCGACGTCGCGGGCGAAGCGCGGATCCTTCTGGACGTCGGCCAGCACGAGCGGCGTGCGGGACGAGAGCACCCAACCGGCGATCCCGGCCGACGACGACATGCGGCGCCCGACGAGGTGCTGCTCGTCCTCGCCTGCGACGGCGGCGAAGACCAGCTCGTCCGTCTCCTCGTCGAACAGGAAGATCGACGACGCCTTCGCCGCGAAGATCGCGCGCGCCACCTCGACGACCGACCGCAGCAGCCGCGCGAACTGCTCCTCGGAGGCGAGCACGCCGGCCGCGACCGCCGCTTCGAACCGTTCGGTCATCTCTCACCCCCTACGTTGGCGGACGTCAGATAGAGCACGGTCTTGAGCTGGAAGGGTGTCAGGCCGGGATGCTTGCTCAAAACGAGCGCCGCGATTCCCGAGATGCACGGCGTCGCGAAGCTGTTGCCGCTCGCCGTCATCGTCCCCCCGCCGAGCCACGCAACCTCCACGTCGACCCCGTGCGCGAAGAACTCGACCGGCGGATCCGGATTCGCGTAGTAGAGAAGTGGATCGGGCTCCTCGTGGCTGCCGACCGAGAGCACCGACGAGAACCTCCACGGATACGACTCGACGGGCATGTTGTGGGCCGAGGCGACGAGGATCGTGCCCCGGAAGTAGGCGGTGTCGGCCAGCTCGTGCAGCAGGTCGCCGAACTCCTTCTTCGTCGTCGAGAGGCTCATGTTGACGACGTCGTAGCCCTGGGCGACCGCCCAGCGCAGGCCGGCGAGCAGCACGCGACCGCTGCCCGAGAAGCCGGCACCGAGAACTCGAACCGAATAGAGCTCCGCCTCGGGCGCGATCGAGTGGATCACGCCGGCACAGGCGGTGCCGTGCCCGCAGAGATCCCCCTCCGTGTCCTCGGTCGCGATCGGGCCGCCGTCCTCGTCGAGGGTGATCGACACGGCCCCCGCCAGCTCGCCGACCCGCGGATGGCCCCGTTCGACCCCGCTGTCGAGGATGCAGACCTTGACTCCCTTTCCGGTAGCGCCGCCCATCGCCCACTCGCGGCTCACGCGCTCGGGCAGCGGGTTCTCCATCGCGATCCGGCCGACTGCGTCCTGCGGAAGCGACCAGGCGGGGATGGCTTCGCTCAAGGCGACCCCGCAGGCAAGGAGAACTGTGCCGCGTCGGAGGCCGTCCGGGCCGCAGCCCGCGCCCTGCGTCGCGCGGGGATCGTCGCTGCCCGACGGCGAGGTTCACCTCGACGAGCCGCACGGCCGCCTGGGCAGCGGCCGCAGCGAGCACGGCCGCGACCGCCGCATCAGGCTGCGCGTCGGGCTCGGCCGTCCGTGCCAGCTCGCCGGCCAGCGCCGCGACGTCCGCGCAGGCCTCGGCGATCTCGAGCGGGATCGCCGACGCTCGGTCGAGTGCGACCCCGAGGCTGAAGTCGCGCCGCTCGTCACCGCCCCCGGCGGACTCGGCCAGCGCTTGACGCGCCGACGAGAGGGCCTGGGCGTCCGTCGGCGCGAGCTCGGCCAGCCGCGACTGGAGCAGGGACGCCTGCGCGGCAAACCCGTCCTGGCGCGAGATCCGCGCGACCTTGACGGTCACGGCCGCCGCGATCGCGCCGACCAGCGCCGCAGCCGAGCCGCCGGCAGGCGCCGCGTCACGGGTCGCCAGCGCGTCGAGCGCGCCCGAAGATCGAGACCCAGGTCGGCTCCGCCGGCCACGAGCTACAGCTCGAGGCGCAGGCGGGCTTCGGCGAGGATGCGCGGAGTCGGGCTGATGCCCGACTCCGCCAGCGCCGATTCGAGATCCGCGACGAGCCGCGCGCGAAGTTGGGCGTCCAGCCTCAGCACGGACGATCAGATCGTCCAGCTCCGCCCGCATGCGCGGGAGCTCCTGAGCCGCCGACACCCACCCCAGAGGGGGCGGCGGCAGTGCGCCGATCAGGCGCGCCAGTCTCTCGATGTCGTAGTTCTTCACTCGAATCACCCGTCTACAGGACGTGACGTCGCATCGGGATCTTCCATCACGGCTTTCAACCGTTCGAGACAGCGCGAAATCCGGCTCGCAATCGTGCCCGAGGGCAGGTCGAGCGCCTCGCCGATCGTCTTGTAGCTCTCGTCGCGGGCGAAGAACCGGTCGAGGATCTCCTGGCAGCTCTCGGGCAGGGTGGCCAGCATCTCGCGCACGCGTCAGGGCCTCGTCGAGCTCGCCCAGCCGGTCGTCGAAGCCGGCGGGCTCGACCTCCTCGGTGGCGTCCTCGCGGGAGCTGCGCAGCCGGTCGATGCACGTGCGGCGCGTCAACTGGCCGATCCACGGCCGAACGCCGCGTCGTCGCGCAGGTGGCCGAGCTGCTCGAAGACCTTGGCGAAGACGTCCTGGAAGACGTCCTCGGCGTCCTCGGCGGAGAAACGGAACCCCTGGCTGCAGATCGCATAGACGTAGCGCGAGAACCGCTCGACGAGCTGGTTCCACGCCTCGTCGTCCCCGTCGCGGCAGCGCGCGACGAGCTCCTGGTCGGTGAGTTCGGTCGACTCCCTGCACTCGCCGATCTTATGCTTGATGCATGGCCGAGATCAGTCTCGAAGAGCTGCAGCTCGCGGCGCGGAACCACGGGATGCCGCTCGAGACGCTGCGCGACCCGGTGACGCCGGTCGGGCTCCACTACCTCCTGATCCACTACGACATCCCGCCCGTCGATCCCGCAGACGTGGCGGCTGACGGTCGACGGGCTCGTCGAGCGGTCGCTCGAGCTGACCCTCGGAGAGCTCCGCGGCCGCCCGCCGCAGAGGTCGTCGCGACGATGGAGTGCGCCGGCAACGGCCGCGCCAAGCTCGAGCCGCACGTCGTCAGCCAGCCGTGGCTGCTCGAGGCGGTCGGCACCGGGCGCTGGCGCGGGCGTCGGCTTCGCGACCTGCTCGCCGAGGCCGGCGTTGCCGACAGCGGCCTGCGAGGTGCTGTTCACCGGCCTCGACCGCGGGATCGAGAACGGCGAGGAGCAGTGGTTCCAGCGCAGCCTCCCGCTCGCCGAGGCGCTGCGCGACGGAGGTGATCCTCGCCTACGACCTGAACGGCGCGCCCCTCCCGCCCCAGCACGGCTTCCCGCTTCGGCTGCTCGTCCCGGGCTGGTACGGGATGACGAACGTCAAGTGGCTGACGCGGATCACGCGTGCTCGACGAGCCGTTCACGCGGCTATCAGCAGGCCAAGCGGCTACCGCCTGCGGCCAGGACCCCGACGAGCCGGGCGAGCCGCTCGCGCGCATCCGCCCGCGTGCCCTGCTCGTGCCGCCCGGGATCCCCGAGTTCATGACGCCGCGAGCGGACGGTCGACGCGCGGCACCTCGCCGGCTCGGCGGGCCGCGCGTGGTCGGGCCTAGCCCCGATCGCCGAGCCGTCGACGTGAGCGTCGACGGCGGTGCGACCTGGCACGCCGCGACGCTCGAGCCCGACGAGCTCGGCCAGTGGGCGTGGCGGCGGCTTCACGTACGACTGGCAGCCGAGCGCGCCCGGGCGCGTACGAGCTCTGCTGCCGCGCGCGCGACGAGGCCGGGAACGCGCAGCCCGCTCGAGACCGCGTGGAACGTCGGCGGCTACGCGAACAACGCGGTCCAGCGCATCGCCGTCACGGTCCGCTAGCGACGGCCAGCCCGGGCGCCAGACGAACGTCTAGTTTCGTCAGCTTTTGCGCAGACTACGCTCAAGTTTCGGCGCGTGCTGGCCGAAACAGTGGCCCATGTCAAGCGCAGCAGCACTCACAGACAGACACAGGCCGCGTGGGCGCCCGAGCCGGGCTGGTCTCGCGACGATTTCGAGCAACTCAACGAAGACGAAGCCACAGCCATCCTCCTGCGGCGGATGCGGAAGCTTCTGGCCCGCGGCCTCGAGCCACTCGACGCATTGCGGCTTGCGTCGAAGCTCGACTCGCCGCTCTTCTAGAGCCAGGAGCAGCTGGAGAGCCCCTTGGGCGGGGGCCTCCGGAAACGCATGTCCTAGAGGAACGTGATCGCGTCGCCGACGGCGATCGTGCCGTCGTTCAGCACGTCGGCGTTCAGGCCCGCACGGTGGGCGAGGTCCTTGATGATCCCGGGCCGCGTCATCGCCTCCAGGTGTGCACACGGCTCGCAGAGCTCGATACCGACGCACTCGATCGAGCCGACCCGGAATCGCTTGCCGACGAGATCGTTCAGCCGTACGCCGCGAACCGTGACCTGGCGGCGTGTCGCGCCCGGCGCGAGTCCGACTCGCTCGACTTCTTCTGCCTCGACCAGCGTCATGGCCTGACCGGGGCGCGCGCCGTCGGCGTGGAAATGCCGGTCGCCGATCATGCCCTTCCCCGCGACAACGGCGACGGCGTCGACCTCGCGCAGCTCTGCGGCGCCTGCGTCGCCGACGTGAATGCGCTCGACGATCACGCTC
>CAVPST010000001.1:0-489798 GCA_963708505.1 uncultured Thermoleophilia bacterium | reverse complement strand
TCGAGCCACCGCTTCTTTTGCCGCAGCTACCACTACGGCGCGGCTGCTTTGCCGAGCTCTCAGCTATCCGGCCCATGAATTGAATCCGGGACAAGGGGTCGAACCTCGATCTCCACGTTCAGAGCGTGGCGTCCTGCCGGTTAGACGATCCCGGAGCGAACGAGCGCTCGCCGACAGAAAGGCCGCGCCTCTCCATCCATCT
Organism: uncultured Thermoleophilia bacterium; assembly: GCA_963708505.1. GTDB lineage: Bacteria > Actinomycetota > Thermoleophilia > Gaiellales > Gaiellaceae > PALSA-600. The sequence goes on along the minus strand of CAVPST010000001.1, from coordinate 489,596 downwards.
CCCGCACGGGGAAATCGACGCAGCGGGCGAACTGCCACCTGTCTTGGCCGTGGCTCGTTCTCTGTCACGTCCGGCCGAAGCCGAACGATGTTTTCTATGCCACTCGCCTACCCTTCGACCCTGGATCGGCGACCATCCCTGCGCACGTGCGCCGTGGTCACTGTCCTACGTGGAGGAGCTTTGGAGCCCGAGCCTCATCCACTGGTCTTGAAAAACGGCAGGCTAAAGCAAACGCTAATCGCCAGCGTGTATTTCAAGCGCCCAGTGATGAGGGTCTTTCTCTCTCAGGCGGGGCCTCGATTTCGTTCGGAGCTTGTTCAAGCTGAGCATCACCTCTGGTTTTCGACGTTGACTGGTCGCCCTCGAACACGAAAAAGGCGACCCTTTGGGTCGCCCTCGACTGGCTTGTCATGCGGCTAAGGAGCTAGCGCACATGCCTCCCAGCGAGGGCTCGGACGTGATCGGGCCGGCGGTTCTCGTCAATGCTCTGCCGGCACGGCAAGACCGATGCGACTCTCGGCGCTTCGGCAAGGAACGTTGATGTGGTGACTGTGTATTTCATCGTCTTGATGGCTGTTGCCGCGTCAGAGCATAGAGCAAGCTTCTGCGAAGCGCAAGTGATCCAAACGAAGATCTAACGACTACCTGTACGTCTCGGTCGAATAATGATCGAGAAATCATTGCGGACGATTGACGAACGGCGTCGACGACCGGCGGCCGAACGATAATGCGCCGATGTCGTCGCGAGCTCCCGACGTGCCCCGCGCGCGACTGCCGCGACTTGCGTCATGGCTCGTCGAAGTGACTACGGCGAACGCCGGGGGAGCCGTCTACGGCGCAGTGATGGTCGGCGTCCTGCTCGCAGCAGAGGACGCCCGCCACGAGGACTACCCGGCAACCATCGAGGCCGCTGCGATCGTGCTGCTGCTCTACTGGCTGACGAATCTCTACACCCATGCGCTCGGCGTTCGCCTGCAGAGGCGCGAATCGCTGAACCTGAAGCTTCTCTGGCAGAGCTGCCTGCACGAGCTGCCGATCGTCGAGGGCGCTCTGATCCCGGTCGTCGTACTGCTGATCACGTGGGCCGCCGGACTCACCGTGACACGTGGAGCGACCGCCGCCGTATGGGCCGCGGCCGGGACGATCGTGGTGCTGGAGGTGGCAGCCGGGTGGCGCTCGCGGCGGGAGCCGCGGGACGTCTGGCTTCAGATCGGTGCCGGGGCGGTCATCGGGCTGGCGCTGATCGGCGTGAAGCTCGTGCTGCACTGACAGCGACCCGCAGCAGACGGCGGTCACGACCTGCCCGCGCTCGCTGAGCTATCTGGCGACGGCGTCGGCCCGACGGGGCAGCACCCAGCCCGGCCGCGGGAAGTGGCAGGTGTAGCCGTTGGGATAGCGCTCGAGATAGTCCTGATGCTCGGGCTCGGCCTCCCAGAACGGACCGGCCGGCGTCACCTCGGTGACCACCTTGCCCGGCCAGAGGCCCGACGCCTCGACATCGGCGATCGTGTCCTCGGCGACGCGGCGCTGCTCGTCGTCCAGGTAGAAGATCGCCGAGCGGTAACTCATGCCGACATCGTTCCCCTGGCGATTCATCGTCGTCGGATCGTGAATCTGGAAGAAGAACTCGAGTAGGTCGCGATACGACGTCTGTTCGGGATCGAACGTGATCTCGATCGCCTCGGCGTGTGTTCCGTGGTTGCGGTACGTCGCGTTGTCGACATCGCCCCCGCTGTAGCCGACCCGGGTCGAAAGAATGCCCGGCCGCTTCCGGATGAGATCCTGCATACCCCAGAAACAGCCACCGGCGAGGATTGCCTTCTCGACCTCTCCGCTCATGACACCGTCCCTCTTTCGTCGACGAACTGACGTTGTTCACTGTAGCCCCAGGCCGGCGGCTCAGGTCGCCTCGAGAAGGTCTATCGTGTCCGAAGATGGGATGTCGGCGCAGGGTGGCTGTGCTCGCTGCGGGGCTCTTCGGGCTCGCTGTGTCGCAGGTCTCGTGGGCGGAGTCGCCCCCCAATCCGAACCCGACCAACCGCTATCCGGTCGTTGTCTACCGTCCTGCCGATCTGTCAACCAGCGCTCCAGCCCCGCTGGTGGTCCTCCTGCACGGAGGCCGTGCCACGCCGCAATCCATAGTCACCTGGTCCCGCTTCGATCAGCTTGCGAATCAGCAAGGCTTCGTCGTCGCCGCCCTGTCGAGTGGCATCAATGAGACATGGCTCTCGGCGGAGTGGATGAATTCGGAGGCCGATGTCAACTACATCAGGGGCCAGATCACGTCCGTCGAGAACTCGCAGAACATAGACCCGAGTCGAGTTTTCGTCGTCGGATTCTCGTCCGGAGGATCGATGGCCTACCGCGTCGGGTGCGAGTTGGCGCCGCAAGTCGCCGGAGTTGGCATCGTGTCAGCCGTCTTCGCGATGCCGCATTGCTCGCCGTCCCGGCCGGTGACGGTCATGGGTATTTTCGGGACCGCTGACGTCGTCCCGTTCAACGGTTCGGCGACGGCCGAGGCACCGGCGGCGAGCATCGCCCGTTGGCGCAAGTTCGACTCCTGCCCGACAACCAATACAGTCACCGGCTCGGGTGTGGTCTCGACCCAAACGTGGCAGGGATGCGCCGGCGGCACGGCAATCGACTACACCGTCATCCAGGGAGGGAAGCACACCTGGTCGGGAGTTCCCGGCCTCCCGTCCTCTTCGCCGAATGCGCAGCTGAACGCGACCTCTGCGCTTTGGGGTTTCCTCTCGCTGCATCCGCGCTCCGCTGCGGGCACGACGAAGCTCAGCGCGTCGGTGCGCTCCCTCGCGATGACGCGCGCCGGTAAGGCGACGACCCTCGTCGTCCGGCTGACCGTCGGAGAGCCGGCAAAGGGAGTCGAGACGCTGTCGCGCAACGGCCGAACTGTGGTCTCTCGAAAGGTCGACGTGAAGCAGAGTGGAAGCGTCGCGCTCGTCACCCACATCCCCAGGGCTCTTCAACCGGGGCAGTACACCGTGAGGCTCGCACTCACGGCCACTGCCGGCGTTCGTTCGTTTGCACGCACGCTCAGCGTGCGGCTGCGCTAAGGGCTCACGGGACCGCTAGGCAGCGGTCACAACGTCTGGAGCGGATCGTTCGGCGAGCGCGTCCACGACCGCGTCGCTGAGCACAGTGCCGAGCGCCTCCGCGTACGGGGCACGCATCATCTCGACGTGCGTCAGCCCTTCCACCTCGATCGTGCGGACGTCGACGCCCCCATGCGCCAGCCGGTTCCAGAGGGCGATCCGATGGTCGACGCCCGAGCTGTCGGGAGGGAAGAACGTGACGCGCAGGTCCGTTACCGGCGTCACGTAGCGCGACTTCGCCAGCCCACCCGCGATGAGCCGGAACTGCCAGAATCGGTTCGGCCACCTCCAGCCCGTCACGGCCGCGAGGCGGTACGCGTGTTTACCCAGCCTGTAGTGGAAGCGCCTGGCGTGACGGGGGACCGGACCGTCCGGGGCGGTGAGGCGCCTTCCGAAGTGACGGGCCGTCGCGCCGGGGCCGCGCGCCTCGAGCACGGGACGGAGCTTCGCCCCGACCCCCTGACGCGCGCGCGCCGGTAGGTGCCCGAACGGCGAGGCACTCATCAGGCCGACGAACTCGACCTCCCGGCCTTCGGCTGCGAGCTGACGGGCTACCTCGTAGGCGACGACACCGCCGAAACAGAAGCCCGCGAAGAGATACGGCGAGCCGGGCTGGAATCGGAGGATCTCCGTGCGGTAGTGCGCGGCAATCTCCTCAATGGTCGCCGGAGGCAGCGAGCGTCCGTCAAGACCAGGAGTGCGAAGCCCGTACAACGGCTGGTCAGCCGGGAAGCTCTGTACGAGGTCCCGGTATCCGATGACGTCTCCTCCGATCCAGCCGAAGAGGAACAACGGGGGCTTCGAGCCGCCGTCGCGCAGCGCCACGAGCGACTCCCACGGCCGGTCGAGCTCGCGCTCCCGGTCGACGGCGTCGGCCAGCCCCGCGATCGTGGGCTCGTGGAAGAGCGCCGTCAGCGGCACACGGACTCCGAGCTGCCGTTCGATCTCGGCGACCATCCGAACGGCGATCAGTGAGTGGCCGCCGAGCTCGAAGAAGTCGTCGTGGATACCAACCTGCTCGATCGCCAGGGCGCTTTTCCAGATCCGCTGGAGGCACCGTTCGGTATCCGTCCGAGGCGGTGTGAGCGCGTCGACGCGTTCCAATTCGGACAGCGGCATGCGGGCAAGCTGCGCGTGGTCCACCTTGCCGTTCGGGGTCAGGGGGAACGCGTCCAGGAACCCGATCGCCGACGGCACCATGTACTCGGGGAGCCCGTGGCGAACGAGGTCGCGCACCTCGGAGACGCTCGGAACCGGTGAGTCGCCGGTCACGTACGCGACGAGACGTTTATCGCCGCCCTCGTCAGCCCGGGCGACTACCAGCGCCTCCCGGATCGCAGGATGCTCCCGAAGGGCGACCTCGACTTCACCCGGCTCGACCCGGTAGCCGCGGATCTTGATCTGGTCGTCGGTGCGGCCAACGAACTCGAGCTCCGCGTCGGGCCGGAAGCGAACCAGGTCGCCGGTTCGGTAGAGGCGATCGCCGGGGTCGTCGCCAAAGGGGTTCGGGAGGAACTTCTCGGCGGTCAGCTCTGGACGACCGAGGTAGCCTCGCGCGACACCCGCTCCCCCCACATAGAGCTCCCCCGGAACACCGATCGGCGTGGGCTGCATCGCATCGTCGAGGACGTAGACTCGCACGTTCTCGAGCGGCCTCCCGATCGGCAGCACGTCAGGAGCCTCGTCCGCTGTCGATGTGGGTGCTTCCCAGACCGTCACGACGACGCTGGCTTCGGTCGGCCCGTAGGTGTTGAACCAACGGACGTGTTCGCCGGCCACGCCCAACCACGCCTGGTAGGCGGCGGGAAGTGCCCGTTCGCCTCCCACGATCACCGTGCGGATCGTGGACGGGACGCGGCGGCCGCCCAGTGCGAGATCGTGTACCCACAGATGCCAGTAGGCGGTCGGAAGATCGAGGATGGTGATCGAGTGTTCGCTCAGCCAGTCGAGGAACTCGGCGCCGGCGAGCGGCGTCGCCGTCGCGCGGAAGACCACGGCTGCTCCACCGGCCCATGACGCGAACATCTCCTCGATGCTGATGTCGAAGCTGACGGACGAGAACTGGAGCATGCGGTCGTCCGGACGAATGCCGTAGGACCGTGCTGCGGCGCCGGCGTGATTGGCGAGTCCCTCGTGCGTGAGCTCCACACCACGCGGTCGACCGGTCGAGCCTGACGTGTAGATGACATAGGCGATCCCGCGCCCGTCGATCTTGCTGTCTGGCGGCGTGCTCGGGTAACGATCAACGGACGCATCCGCCTCGTCGACGTGGAGAACCTCGACCGCGTGTTCGGTGACGATCGAGGTCGTCGAGCGCCCGGCGACGACGAGCGAGATCGCAGCATCTTCAATCATGAACGCCAGCCGCTCGGAGGGGTACACAGGGTCGAGCGGCACACAGGAAGCTCCGGCCTTCAGGACGGCCAAGACCGTCCTCGCGAACATCACCGATGGCTCGAGACACACGCCGATCCGATCTCCCGGCACGACGCCTGCCTCCCGCAGGCGGTGAGCGAGTCGATTCGCCTGCTGGTCCAGCTCGCGATAGGTGAAGACGCGATTCCCGGACACAGCCGCCTCGGCATCGGGTGCACGGGCCGCCTGCTCTTCGAAGACTCCGTGGAGCAGGGTCGGCGTGCGCCTGATGCCGGACGGGATCGAGCTTCCCATTCCCGACAGCTTCCGCCGCTCGTCCGGGGTGAGAAGCGGCAGCTTCGAGATCGGCCGGGCCGGATCGGCGACGATCCCTTCGAGCAGGGTCGCGAAGTGCCCTGACATCCTCACGATCGTCTGTTCGTCGAAGAGGTCGGTGTTGTACTCGAACGAGACATGAAGGCCGTCGACGTGCTCGCCGATGCCGAACGAGAGATCGAATTTCGCAGTGCGGGGGAAGGCCGCCAGCGCCAGGCTCACGTCGAGTCCGGGTAGCGACAGGGTGTCCGGAGGCAGCGACGAGACGGCCCGGTTGCCGCGAATGTTTTGCAGCACGAGCAGTGTCTGGAAGAGCGGCGTGTGGGACGGATTGCGTTCCAGTTGGAGTTCCTGGATGAGCCGCTCGAGCGGAGCGTCCTGGTTGGCGAAGGCCTCGATCGCGACCTGGCGTGTGCGCCCCACCAACTCGCCGAAGCTGGGATCGCCCGAGAGATCGGTGCGCAGGACGAGCGTGTTGGTGAAGTAGCCGATCAGGTCCTCGACCTCGGCCCGGTTACGGCTGGCGATCGGCGTCCCGAGGAGGATGTCGTCCTGGCGCGTGTAGCGGTGCAGGAGCACGTCGACCGCAGCGAGAAGCGTCATGAACAGCGTCCCGGAATGCGCGCGACTCACCGCCGAGAGCGCGTCGAGCTGTGCGCGCGGGAGCCAGAGCGAATGGCGCTCTCCGTTGTACGTCTGCAGCGCCGGGCGCGGCCGGTCGGTTGGAAGCATCAGGAGCGGCGGCGCACCGGCGAGCTGCTCCCGCCAGTAGGAAAGCTGTGTCTCGAATGCTCCCTCCTCGAGCCACCGCCGCTGCCAGACGGCAAAGTCGGCGTACTGGAGCGAAGGCGGCTCGAGCGGCGACGGTCGCCCCTGCGCGAACGCGGTATACAGCGCGCTCAGCTCGCGGTAGATGATCCCCTTTGACCAGCCGTCGAGCGCGATGTGGTGCCCGACCATGCCAAGGACGTGGTCGTCCGGACCGAGACGAATGAGGCTCGGCCGAACGACCGGTCCCCGGGAGAGGTCGAACGGTCGAGCAAGGTCCTGCGCGATCAACTGCTCGAATTCCTGCTCCGACTCGGCAGGTGAGAGTTGCGCAAGGTCCGTGACCGTCAGCGGGGCACCTTCGAAGGGCTGGACCACCTGAAGCGGCTCACCGCCGACGACCGGATAGGTCGTGCGCAGAATCTCGTGTCGCTGCCAGAGCTCGTCCATGGCCCGACGGAGCGCGTCTACGTCGAGGGGGCCCTTGATGCGCCTGAACCACGGAGAGTTGTAGACGCTCGACTCAGGGGCGAGCTGCTGGACGAGCCAGAGGAGCTCCTGCATGTACGAGAGCGGCGCCGGCCCCTTCGAGCCCCGGGGAGTGATCTCCGTCCGTGCGGAACGCGCCTGCAGCACGCGCCGCTCGAGTCGTAGCCGCTCCTCGGGCGAAAGGCGAGCAACCCGACGTCTCAGCGACTCGGCGGCATCAGGCGGCCGCAACTCGGTCATGCCCTGACCTCGCCACTCGAGCTCGGCGCCTGCTGCGGAGCCGTCTCCTGCTCCCAGCCGAAGTCGATGCCGACGAGCTCGTAGAGGCGCTCGTTGTACGGCCTGAAGTATTCGTTGAACTCGTCCCGCAGGTTGTCGGGCATCCCGTCGTACTGGGACTGATTGAGGTGCGGCAGCTCGAGTGCATGGCTCGGCAGGCCGAAAAAGTCGTAGACGGCGTCGAGCGTTCGACCGGGCTCGGCGAACAAATCCTCGGCTTTCAGGAACAGGAACTGCTCACGGGGGAAGTGCTCTAGCCAGCGCTCGATCTGCTCCGCATAACGGCTGCGAGCGAGGTACGACCATTTCCCGAAACGCCAGCTGGTGTACGTCGGATCGGCTGCCATGCGGGCCAGCTCGGGTCGGAGACGATCTGCCTCGAGCCTCGCGGCCTCCTCGAACGAATCGAGATCCTCGAGACCCTCGCGGCGTGACAGCTGGAACTGGGAGTACGCCCGATCGACCGGGTTTCGAAGCACGGCGATCAGCTTCGCCTGCGGTATCAAGTCTCGGACGCGCTGCGGCGCATTCGCATACGAGATGTAGGAAGGGCTGGCCTCTCCGGTGAGAAACGGCCGCCCGTGCTCTGCGGCGAACGCTTCGCGCTGCCGCTGCAGCGGGAAGTGCGACCTGTACCAGTCCCGGCCGCGGCCGAAGTTGTAGTCGAAGTAGCGAACCTCTTTGGTGTTCGAGAAATACGCATTCGTGGTCGAGCACGGGACGACGAACGGGTGCTCGATCAACGAGGCGTACAGGCTGGTCGTGCCGCTCTTAGCCGCACCGATGACGACGAAATCCGGCAGCACGCGCCCGCGTCCCGGATTGCGACGCGCCACGATGCGAGCGCCGTAGTAGGTCTTGCGCGCGGCACGATAGGCCGGCCGAGGAAGGTGGCGTCGCAAGTAGCTGCGCACGGATGCTGCGGCGCCCGACGGCGCGCTCCTGTCGTCGGACGGCGTCTCGGCCTTCATCATTCGCCCCCAGGTGCGGCCTGCCGTTCCGCGACCACCGCGGCGAGGCCGGCGACCGTGGGAGCGGCGAAGAGCGACCGCAGGGGAATGTCCCCGTACTGATTGCGAATTCGCGTCATCATCTGCATCGCGTGCAGTGAATGGCCTCCGAGTGCAAAGAAGTCGTCGGTCACGCCAACGCGGTTCTGGCCGAGCACCTCCTGCCAGACCTCGGCGATCTCCCGCTCGAGGTCGTTGCGTGGCATCACGTACTCCTGCTCGGGCAGCCCACCGTCAGCCTGGTCCACGAGGGCGCTCCGGTCGACCTTTCCGCTCGGCGTCAGCGGCAGCGCGTCGATCGGGTGGATCGACGGAACCATGTACTCGGGCAACCACTGGCCCACCAACGAGCGCAGCTCCTCGACGCCCGGCGGAGGCGAGCCGACAACGTACGCGGCCAGCCGCAGGCCGTCCCCGTCGCCGTGGGCAACGACGGCGGCCTGGCGCACACCCGGATGCCGTAGCAGGGTCGCCTCGATCTCGCCGGGCTCGATCCGGAAGCCACGGATCTTGAGCTGGTCGTCGACCCGCCCGAGGAACTCGATGCTCCCGTTCGGAAGGAACCGGGCCCGGTCACCTGTCCGGTAGACCCTCGCACCGGCGGCGGCAGAGAACGGATCGGCGACGAACCGCTCGTCGGTCTCCTCCGGTCGGTTCACATACCCGCGCGCGACGCCTGCACCGCCGATCCACAGCTCTCCGGCGACGCCCGGCGGGAGCGCCTCGCCCGCCGCGTCGACGACATACGCCTGCGTGTTCTCGAGCGGCCTTCCGATCGGCACGCTTGCCGACGGCGACGCGGGGTCCGACGGGACTTCGAAGACGCACGTTCCGATCGTGGTCTCGGTCGGACCGTAGTGGTTCAGGATGCGGCAGTCCGGCGCGAGGGCGCGAATCCTTTCGAGCAGCTCGTACCGGAACGCCTCGCCGCCGCAGATGAGCCAACGCCTGGGTAGGACGTCCTCCCCCGCCGCGAGCAGTGCTGCGAGCAGCGACGGCGTGACCTTGAGGACGTCGATGCCCGCCGTGCGGGCAAAGGCGGCGAACGCATTCGGATCCATCACCACGTCCGGGTCGGCGAGATGGATCGATCCCCCGCTTACGAGCGGCGGGAAGATGCTCGTGTACCCGAGGTCGGTGCTGAGCGCGGAGACCACCGCGAACTGCAGACGAGCGCCGTCCGCGTGCAGACGGTCGAGCATCCGGGCGCTGTAGTTCGCGACGTTCCCGTGCGTGACTGCGACTCCCTTCGGGAGCCCGGTCGAGCCGGACGTGTACATGATGTACGCGACGTCCTCGGCCTCGTTCACGGGCTCCGGGTCGCTGTCGGGCTGGGCCGCGAGCTCCGCCTCGTCGCGGTCGAGGCAGACGATCTGGCCCGAGAACGCGGGGAGGCGCTCGAGCAGCTGCTCCTGGGTGACGAGCGCGACCGCTTCGGCCTCCTGGATCTGGTGCTCGAGCCGGGACGGTGGATGCTCGAAGTTGAGCGGCACGAAGGCGGCGCCCGCCTTGAGAATGCCGAGCAGCCCCACCACTGCGGCGGCCGAGCGGTCGAGGCAGATGGCGACAGCCTGGCCGCGGCCGACGCCGAGGCCGCGCAGGCGATGTGCCAGGCGGTTGGCGCTCGCGTTCAGGTCGGCGTAGCTCATTCGCCCGGTGCCGTCGGCGACCGCGAGGGTCGCGGGCATCGCCGCTGCATGACCCTCAAAGGCACGGTGGATCAGGTCCTCCGGGAGCACAGCGACGCCGCCGTCGGCGAGAGTCAACGCGTGCGTCCGCTCCGCGTCATCGAGGAGTCGGAGGCTCGCGACCGGCTTCGTCGGATCGTCCGCGGCGCTCAGGGCAAGCGTGACGAAGCAGCCGGCAATCCGCTCGGCGTCCAAGCCGTCGTACGCCGTCGGATCGTAGGCGAGCTCGCAGGCGAGAGCGTCATGCGCTCGACGGACGACGAGTTCGATCCCGATCGATCCCGCGCGCGTGACGAGTCTCTCGAGACGCCCAAGACCGGCCAGGTCGTCGGCGCGAGCGACCTCGTGGCAGGAGAAGGCGATCGGTGCCCGGCTGCTGAGCCGGAGCTGCTCCGAGGACGCATAATCCTGCCACCGAGCCGCGTCGGAGCGCGCCCATCTGACCTGGTCGATCAGCTCCGCGAAGGTCGTTCCCGTGCCGATCCGGGACCGGATCGGCACGAACTGCGCGTACGGTCCGAGCGCCCGGCGAGCTCCGGCTGGGCCTGTCCGTCGGCGAGCCCAGAGAGGACCGGCTCGGTCTCACCGGACAGCCGCGCGACGAGCGCATGCAGGCAGGCTTCGAGGAAGAGCGCCTCGGTAACCCCCGAGCTCGCAGCGGCCGCGCCGAGGGCGGCGACCTCCTCCGTCGAAAGCGCCACACGCAAGCGCTCCGGTGCGACGGTGCCTTCGCCTTGCGCTCCAAAGAGCAAAGCCGACGGCCGCCGCTCCACGGACTCGTCCCACCAGGATCGAGCTGCGTTCGCCTCGGGCCCGCCCTCTGCGAGCAGCTGCCCGCGCCACGCGGCGTAGTCCGCGTACTGGAGCGGCTCGTCCTCCGACGCCTCGCCGCCGCGGGCAGTCCGGCCGATCTCGCGCAGGAGGAGCTCCGTCGACGCTCCGTCGAGACAGGCCGGAGACACCGTCAGGACGAGCGTCTGCTCCTGACTCGGCGACGTGGCGAGCGCAGCCCGGAGGACGGGGCCCTCTTCGGGATCGACGCCCTCGGCCTCCTGGTCAAGGAGAGCCTCGAGCGCTGCCTCGAAGCCGTCGGCGGCCGGGAGCTCGCAAACGGTCCAGGTGGGCGGAAGCTCGTCGTGGATCACTTGCCGCGGAACGCGCGTACCGGTGAGCCGGACGAAGGTCGTACGGAGGATCTCGTGGCGGACGACGAGCTCCTCGAGCGACGCCCGCACGCTCGACGGGGCCACGCCGTCGGCGAGCACGACGACCGCCTGCGTCACGGCGGCGCTCGGCAGCAGGAACGGCTGCTCCTGTTGCGGCGCAAGCGAAAAACTCGGGATGTCCTGAGTCCAGTTGGTCACGAATCCATGGCCTTCGCTTGGCGTCTCCCCCGCACAAGGCTCACTCTGATGTTAGTGACGAACCCGAAAATTGCCTAGAGGGCCCCGGGGCCGTGCAGCGGACGAGCCGGCGGAGCATGAATCGAGGCACGACGGTGCAGAGGCGCTGACGCGGGACGTCGAGGAGCGTGGGCGAAGGATCGGCGTCGGGACCGGCGGCCACCAGGAGGGTAGGCCCTTGCCGAGTTCGAGGAGAGGCGCTATGCCTTGAGTGGCGATGACTCGGATCGGGTACGCAGCGAAGGGCAGCAGCCTGGACCGGAACCCGGCCAAACCGCGGGCGGTGCGGGAGCGCCGATCCCGCCACGCCGGACGACCTCGAACGGGGGCGGCTCGGCCTGTTCGTTCGCCCAGGAGCAGTTCTGGTACGTCGACCAGCTCTCGCCCGGCACTGTCGCCTACAACTTCTCGTGGGCGATCAGGCTTCGTGGCCCGCTCGACGTCCCCGCACTGGAGCGGGCCGTCGCCGAGATCGTGCGCCGCCACGAGGCGCTTCGCACACGTTTCGTACCGGAGGACGGCCGCCCGACCCAGGTCGTCGACGACCCCGGCCCCTCTCGCCTCGCGATCGTCGACCTCGCCGACGGCGACCGCCCGGAAGAGACCGCTCGGCGCGTGGTGGCCGAGCAGGGCCGGCGTCCGTTCGATCTGAGCGGCGGAGAGCCTTTCCGCGCACGTCTGTTTCGGCTCGCCGACTCCGATCACATCCTGCAGCTCGTCGTGCACCACATCGTCGTCGACGAGTGGTCGAAGGTCGTGCTCTTCGACGAGCTGAGCGCCCTGTATCAGGCGTTTGCCGACGGCCGTCCCGTCGCCGCTGCCGGAGCCGCGGCTTCAGCTCGCTGACTTCGCCGAGTGGCAGCGGTCGAGGCTGACGGACGACGCACTCGCCGGGGAGCTCGCTTACTGGACGCGCGAACTGGCCGCCGTACCCACGGTGCTCGATCTCCCAACCGACCTCGCGCGGCCGCCGATCGCGAGTCTCGAGGGCGCCAAACTGCGGCTCGCGCTGCCGGCGCGATTGACGGCGGCGCTCGAGGAGCACGCCAGAACCGAGGGCGCGACCTTCTTCGACGGCATCCTCTCCCTCTTCCAGATCCTGATCCACCGCTATACGGGGCAAGAGGACTTCGTGGTCGGAGTTCCCGTGGACGACCGCGTGCGACCGGAGCTCGAGGAGACGGTCGGCGTGCTTCTGAGCACGGCCGTCGTCCGCAGCGATCTCGAGGGGATGCCGACCTTCCGCGAGCTACTCCGCCGGGTCCGCCAGCGTGTGCTCGGCGTCTCCGAGCATGCCGACTCCCCTTCGAGCTGCTCGTCCGCGAGCTCCAGCCGGAGCGTGACCTGAGCCGGCATCCACTCTTCCAGGTGCTGCTCGCAGTCAATCCCGCAGAGCCGGAGCTCCGTCTTCCCGGCATCGCGGCGGAGGAGCTCGAGACAGAGGTCGCGGCCGCCGGCGTCGACCTGTTCCTCTTTCTCCAGGAGGTCGATGGCGGCTTCGACGCGCTGTGGGAATACAGCACCGACCTCTTCGCGCCGGACACGATCGAGCGGATCCACCGGCATTTCGTCGCGCTGCTGCGAGGCCGCCGTCGAGACCCCCGACCAGCCCGTCGACGAGCTGCCGATGCTCGCCGAGGACGAGCGCGACCAGCTGCTCGTCACCTGGAACGACACGGCGGCCGAGTACCCACGCGAGCCGCTCCACGCACTGGTCGAGGCGCAGGCCGACCGGACACCCGGCGAAGTCGCGATCACCTTCGACGGCCGAGAACTCACCTACGGCGAGCTGGAGCAACGCGCGAACCAGCTCGCGCGGCACCTGCAGGGCCTCGGCGTCGGCCTCGGCTCTCTCGTGGGAATCAGCCTCGACCGCTCTCCCGAGCTCGTCGTCGGCCTGCTCGCGATCCTGAAGGCGGGAGGAGCCTACGTCCCGCTCGATCCGGAGCTGCCGCCCGAGCGTCTCGCCTTCATGCTCGCCGATTCGGGCGCGGATGTGCTTCTGACCCAGGAGCACCTCGCAGTCAGGCTGCCGCCGTTCGCAGGGCGCCTGGTCAGCCTTGACGCCGACTGGCCGGAGATCGCGCGCGAGAGCGTCGAGCGCCCGGGCACTGAGGTCGGGCCCGAGGACGTTGCCTATGTGATCTACACGTCCGGCTCGACGGGCAAGCCCAAGGGCGTCCTCAACACCCACGCAGGCATCGTCAACCGCCTGCTGGCGATGCAGGACACCTACCGGCTCGATGCATCCGACCGCCTGCTGCAGAAGACGCAAACGAGCTTCGACGTGTCGGTGCGGGAGATCTTCTGGCCCCTGATCTTCGGGGCGCGCCTGGTCGTCGCGGCGCCTGGTGAGCACGGCAACCCGGCGTATCTCGCTCGGGTGATCGAGCGGGAGCAGGTGACGACGTTGCATTTCGTCCCTTCGATGCTCTCGCTCTTCCTCGACGAGACCGACAGCACGAAATGCCGCAGCCTCCGGTCCGTCCTCTCCGGCGGCGAGGCGTTGACGCCGGACCTCAGGCGCCGGTTCTTCGACCGTCTCGACTGCGAGCTGCACAACCTCTACGGGCCGACCGAGGCCGCGGTGAGCGTGACGACCTGGCAGTGCCAGGCAGACGACGAGCGGCCGGTCATCCCGATCGGGCGGCCGATCGCGAACACGCAGATCTACATCGTCGACTCGCGATTCGAGCCGGCGCCGATCGGAGTGTGGGGAGAGCTCCTCATCGGTGGCGTGCAGGTTGCTCGCGGCTACCACCGACGCCCCGACCTGACTGCCGAGAAGTTCGTGCCGAACCCGTTCGGCCAAGGAGTCGTCTACCGCACTGGAGACCTCGGCCGCTGGAACGCCGAGGGCGTGCTCGAGTACGGCGGCCGGATCGACGAGCAGGTGAAGCTGCGGGGGTTCCGCATCGAGCTCGGCGAGATCGAGGCAGTGCTGAGGGACTGCCCGGCGGTGGCCGACGGCGCAGTGGTCGTCGTCGAGTCGGCGGGCGGCGGGCGCGAGCTCGCGGCGTACGCCGTGCCCGCGACAGACTCGAGCAGCGAGTCGGCGGCCGAAGACGTGCATCGGTTTCTCGGAGCGCAGCTCCCCGACTACATGCTGCCGTCCTCGATCACGTTCCTGGATGCGCTGCCGCTGTCACCGAGCGGCAAGCTCGACCGTAAGGCACTCCCCGCTCCCGACCGGTCGCTTGCGACCCTCGAGTACGCCGAGCCCGAGACGGCGACCGAGCAGACGATCGCCGAGCTCTGGGGCGCGCTCCTCGAGGTCGATCGCGTCGGCCGCGACGACAACTTCTTCCGCCTCGGCGGCCATTCGCTAATGGCGGCCCGGCTCGTCGGTCGAGTGGCCAAGGAGTTCGAGGTCGAGCTGCCGCTGTGCAACTTCCTGCAAGCCCCGACGGTCGCAGCGCTCGCACGCGAGGTCCAGGGCCTCGAGGGGACGTCTACACCCGAGTTGCCACCGCTCGTACCGAGAGGCGGCGTTCGCGAGGCGTCGTTCGCACAGGAGCGCTTCTGGTTCGTCGAGGAGGTCATGGGGAGCAGTGCTGCGTACAACATTCCCGTGACGCTGCGGCTGCGCGGAGAACTCGACGCCGACGCGCTGAGTCGCGCTCTCACGGAGATCGTGCGCCGCCACGAGATCCTGCGGACGCGCTTCGCCGTCGAGGACGGACGGCCGATGCAGCTCGTCGAGCCCCCGTTCACAGTGACGCCGACCGTCACCGATCTGACGGAGTCGCCGTCGTCCGCGCAACGCGTCGTCGACGAGCTCACGCAGACCCCGATCGAGCTCACGCGCCGCGTTCTGTTCACGGTCGATCTGCTCCAACTCGACGAACGCGAGCACGTCCTTCACCTGGTCTTCAGCCACGTCGTCTTCGACGGGTGGTCGAAGCTCGTGCTCCTGCGCGAGCTGAGCGCGCTCTACAACGCCTTCCGGCGGGGTGCACCGTCGCCGCTCGAGGAACTCGGTTTCCAGTTCGCCGACTTCGCCGAGTGGCAGCGTTCATGGCTGGAGGGGGACCTGCTCGAACGAGAGCTCGCGCACTGGACGACGGCGCTCGAGGGAACACCGGAGGCGCTGGAGCTGCCGACCGACTTGCCGCGGCCCGAGGTGGCCAGCATGCGCGGCGCGTGGATGCGCCGAACCGTGCCCGCCTCCGTCGTCGACGGCCTGCAGGCGCTCGCGCGCAGCGAGGGGGCCACCTTCTACATGGCTCTGCTCGCCGTGTTCGACACGCTCCTGCACCGCTACAGCGGGCAAGACGACATCGTCGTCGGGATGCCCGTCGAAGGGCGCGACCGCCCCGAGCTGGAAGGCTCGATCGGCGTCTTCGTGGACACGGTCGTGCTCCGTGTCGACACGTCCGGGAACCCGACCCTACGCGAGCTCATCGCACGCGTCCGCACACAGATGCTCGACGCGATCGCCCACCAGCGTCTCCCGTTCGAGCAGCTCGTCCGAGCGCTCGCACCAGACCGGCAGCTGGCACGCCACCCGCTCTACCAGGTGATGCTCACGCTTGTCCCGGCGGAGACGACGCCGGAACTCGACGACCTCGAGGTCGACGAGGTCGCAGCCGCGCGCGCCTCGTCGCCGATCGACCTCACGGTCTTCCTCGAGCCGCATGGAAGCGAGTACCAGGCTGTTTGGGAATACAGCACCGACCTGTTCGCGCCTACGACGATCGAGCGCATGCAGTCGCATTTCCAGCAGTTGCTCGCGTCGGCGATCGCGGAACCGGACCGGCCGATCGACGAGCTCGAGATGCTGACCGTGACCGAGCGAGAGGAGGCGCTCACCTCGGACGACGCCTCCGCCGGCGCGTACCCGGTCGCGTGTCTGCACGAGCTGTTCGAGGCGAGGGCGGCGGCGGCGCCGGACGCACCTGCAGTCGTGTACGAGGGCGAGACCCTGTCGTACGCCGACCTGAACCGTCGAGCGAACAGGCTCGCCCACCGCCTGCGCGGCCTCGGCGTCGGACCGGAGACGCTCGTTGCGTTGTGCCTGGAGCGCTCGCTCGAGCTCGTCGTGGCGGTCCTCGCGGTTCTCAAGGCGGGCGGGGCGTACGTTCCCCTCGACCCCGACTATCCGGCGGAGCGGCTCGCATTCGTCCTCACGGATGCTCGCCCCAAGGTCCTGCTGACTCACGAGCGGCTGCTCTCGCGCCTGCCCGCCCACGAGGCGACGGTCGTCTGCGTCGAGCCCGAGGGCGCGCCGGCGCGACGAGCTCGAGAACGCCAACCTGGAGTCGCTGGCACGGCCCGACAACCTCGCCTACGTCATCTACACCTCTGGCTCGACCGGACAGCCGAAGGGCGTCCAGGTCGAGCACCGCCACGTCGCACGTCTCTTCAGCGCGACCGACGAGTGGTTCGGGTTCGGCCACGAGGACACGTGGCTGCTCTTCCACTCCTACGCATTCGACTTCTCGGTCTGGGAGCTCTGGGGCGCCCTGCTCCACGGCGGCCGGCTCGTCGTCGCCCCGCTCTGGACGACCCGCTCGCCGGAGTCCCTCGCGCGCCTGGTCGCCGACCAGAAGGTCACGGTGCTCAACGCGACGCCGACGCTGTTCGTCAGTGCGCAGGAGGATCTCCTGCGGGTCGCGGACGACCTCGCGCTGCGGTACGTCGTCTTCGGAGGCGAGGCTCTGCATCCCTCGGCGCTCCGGCCGTGGTACGCGCACTTCGGCGACGACGGCCCGAAGCTCGTGAACATGTACGGCATCACCGAGACGACCGTGCACGTGACCTACCGGCCGCTTTCGGCAGCGGACGCCGACGGCGACGTGAGCCCGATCGGAAGGCCGATTCTCGATCTCCAGCTGTACCTGCTGGACGCTCACCTGAAGCCTGTCGCGCCCGGCGTCCCAGGCGAGCTGTTCGTCGGCGGCGCGGGCGTCGCGCGCGGGTACCTGAATCGCCCGGAGCTCACGGCCGAGCGGTTCCTGCCCAACCCGTTCGGCGAGGGAACCCTCTACCGCAGCGGAGACCGGGCCCGTTATCGCGCAGACGGGGAGCTCGAGTTCCTCGGGCGCGCCGACGATCAGGTGAAGATCCGCGGCTTCCGGGTCGAGCTCGGCGAGATCCAGGCAGCCCTCAGCGAACACGAGGCGGTCGGTGAATGTGCGGTCGTGCCGTACGTCGCCGACGCAGGCGACACGAGGCTCGCCGCCTACGTCGTCCCCTCGGCCGACGCCGGCGGGGGCCGTGCGTCGGATCCTGCGCGAGCAACCCGACGGCGAGTCCGACGCCGCGGTCGAGCAGCTGCGGAACGACCTCCGTGCGCGCGCCGAGGAGCGGCTGCCGCTGTTCATGGTTCCGTCGTCGATCACCCTGCTCGCGGCGCTTCCGCTCACGCCGAACGGCAAGCTCGATCGTAAGGCGCTGCCGCCGCCGATCTGGGAAGAGCAGAGCGGCGCAGCGTTCATCGAGCCGCAGACGCCGACTGCCGCGGTCGTGGCCGAGATCTGGCAGCGGATCCTCGGCGTCGAGCGTGTCGGTGACGAAGACAACTTCTTCCGGCTCGGCGGCCACTCGCTGCTCGCCGCTCGGGCCGTCACGCAGGTTCGTGAACGGTTCGGAATCGAGATCTCGGTGCGTGCGCTCTTCGAGCACCCGACGCTCGACGCGTTCTCGGCGGCGGTGGCGACGCTCGCCGGCGACGTCCTACGGAGAAGCCGATACGTCCACGACCGCGCCTGCGCGGCGAACATATCCGCCCGCGTTCTCCCAGCGTCCACTCCTGATCGTCGACGAGCTCGCCGACGAGACCGCGACCTACAACGGCGCGTTCGCACTGAAGGTCGTCGGCGAGCTCGATCCCGACGCACTCCAAGCGGCGCTGGCGGGTGTGGTCGCGCGACACGAGGCGCTCCGTACAGTCTTCACCTGGGACTCCGACGAGCCCGAGCAGGTCGTCCTCGAAGACTGGCAATCCGCGCTGCCCGTCACCGACCTGACCTCGTACCCGGCGGAGCAGCGGGAGGCGGAGTTGCAGCTGCGCCTGCGGACGGAGCTGCGCCGGCCGTTCGACCTCGCGCGCGATCTCCTGGTTCGCACGACCCTGTTCCGGCTCTCGGAATCCGAGCACGTTCTCCTCGTCGTCACGCATCACATCGCGTCGGACGGGTGGTCGGTCGGCATCTTCTGCCGCGATCTCGGAGAGCTCTACGAGGCGAGACGGGCCGCAGCGGCCGCCCCAACTTCCGGCGCTACCGCTCCAGTATCGAGACTTTGCGATCTGGCAGCGGGAACGCCTGTCGGGTGAGCGCCTCGAGCGAGAGGTCGATTACTGGCGAGCCCAGCTCGCCGGGGCTCCGACGTCGCTGCAGCTGCCGACCGACCGGCCGCGCCCGTCGGAGCAGGCCTTCGACGGTGCGAGCCTCGCGGTCACTCTGCCGGGAGACATCGCGGCGGCCGTGTTGCGGCTGAGCAGCGAGACCGGGGCGACGCCCTACATGGTCTTGCTCTCGGTCTTCGGGCTTCTGCTCTACCGCGAAACGGGACAGGACGACATCCTCATGGGCAGCCCGTACGCCAACCGCGCCCGGACCGAGTTCGACGATCTGATCGGGTTCTTCGCGAACACGCTCGCCCTGCGCGTCCGGCTCGCCGGCAATCCCACCTTCACCGAGCTCCTCGCCCGAGTCCGCGAGATGGTGCTCGGAGCACTCGACCACCAGGAGTTCCCGTTCGAGCATGTCGTCGCCGCCATCCGTCCGGCACGACAGCCCGGGATGAATCCGCTCGTCCAGATCAACTTCCGCGCCGCCGTCGGCGCACCGCCGACGGCGAAGCTCGCAGGCGCGGTCACGAGCCGGCTCCCGCTCGACCTCGGCTTTGCCGCTTTCGACCTCGCTCTCGACCTGCACGTGCTCGAGGACGAGATCGTCGGCGAATTCCTCTACGACATCGCGCTCTTCGACCGCGAATCGGTCGAGCGCCTCTCAGATGTTTTTACCAGCCTTCTGCAACAAGTCGTCGACCGTCCCGACAGGAGGCTGCTCGACTTCGAGGTGCTCGCCGCCCGCGACGAGTCCGGCGCCGCGCCGACCGGCGGCCCGGGCATTCGGGGCTTCCGCGAGCGCGACGCCTCCTCCCCGCTACGGATCGCCGAGGGCGGCTGAGCGGTAGCGCTCGGCCGCGCACGTCGTCACGACGGCAGCGGCTTCCCGACCGTGTCGCACGGCACCGGGACGTGCACGTCGATTGCGACCAGCGCCTCATCGATCATCCGCAGTGACCGCTCCATCGCGACGGGTTTCAGTCCACCGACGCCGGAGTGGAACGGATTGTCGAGCGCGTTGAGCAGGAGCAAGAGCGCGGCCATCACGGAAACCACCGATCCGATCAACATGCCCTGAACGACGGCATGCTCGCCCCGCTCCGCGAAAAAGAGCATGAACACGAAGATCACGGCCGAGATGAAGAACAGCACGATCCAGAGCGTCGTCGGTATCACGCCGACCGCGCCGTGCACGCGATCACGACGCGCCTCTTCACGCGCCGACGTCTGGTCGAGCCACTTGTCGTACGCCGACTGCTGGGTCGCAGTGTGCGGCTGCACCGTCTGCAGGGTCCGAAAGAGCGTCACGCTCCACGGATTGATCGAGTCGCCCTGCGTTCCGGCTTCCATTCGGTGCCACTCGTCGTTGACGACCGATCGGCCGTAACAGACGAGCTCGCCCGTCAGCTCGCCGGCGGCGGGACGCGGGAAGAACTGAGCGTTCTCGACCTGCTGCACGAGGATGACGGCCTCCTGCTCGGCCCCGCTTCGTGATTGGTCGTAACTCGTGAAAGCGAGAAAGACGATGAATCCGAGCAGCACCGAGAAACCGGTTGCGAGCACGCCGAAGACGCCCGCCGCGCGATCGCCGTCCTCGAAGAAGCCGTTCTCGGGCGCGCGGCGCCGAACGAGGAGGAGCGCCCCAACCGCCACTGCGGTCACGGCGGCGATGATGAGAGCCGACCAGACGATGTTCATCGCGGCACCGCGTGGCTCACGCCCACGTCAGACGGCAGCGGAGCGTCGGGCGTCACGTCGATCCGGGCGTCGACGTACGCGGTCAGCGCTTCGCTCGTCAGATACGCGACGACGACGGCGATGACCACGAGCGGAGCGACCTCGAGCCCGGCGTTGGCCGAGAGGAGGGTCGCGATCAACACCGAGGCCAGCGGGAGGCGCAGGACGGAGACGCAACTCGCCCCGACGAGAGCGGAGATCGCCGGCGTCTCCGAGTAGCCTGGAAGGTGCGCCGCGAGCAGGCCCGCGACGACGCCGAGGAAGATGGCGGGGAACGTCGGACCGCCGCGGAAGCTGCTCAGCGAGATGCTCCACGCCAGTCCCTTGAAGAGGATGAGCAGCGCCAGTGCCGAGAGCGAGATCGTCGACGCGTGGCGAAGAGCGTCGAGAATGCGCTCTCGCCCGAGAACAGCACCGCGTTGGGCTCGTAGCCCGTGATCTCTGCGAAGGCGATTGCGAGACCGCCGACGGCGAGCCCGGCGACGATCGTGAGCAGAAAGGTCCGTTCCGCACGACCCGGAGGACGAGGCGTGCGAGCTCCAGAACGCCGAAGACCGCCACGGCCACCGCGATCGCCAGCACGACGGTCCAGCCGAAGTCGCCGAACCCCGGGCCGCCGTAGGAGGGCAGCGGGAACGGGCTGAGCGCCCAGGCGGCGGTACTGAATCCGGACCACGATCCCAGCCCGATGAAGACCAGCGAGCCGATCCCGGCCGCCATCAGCCCGGGAAGCAGCACGACCGAGAGCATCGGCCCGCCGAGGCCGACCGCCTCGATGATGATTACCGCGCCGATCACCGGTGACCCGAAGACCGACGCGATCGCCGCGAAGCTCCCGGCGGCGGCCATCAGACTCAACGCCTGCTGCGATGCGTCCCGCTGGATCAGCGACATCGAGAGAATGCCGAGCCCCGTGCCGATGGCGATCAACGGCCCCTCCGGCCCGAGTACCAGCCCCAGGCCCAGCGTCGCGAGCGCGGCGAGCAGAACACCCGGCAGGTCGATCGGCCCGAGTGGTGTCCCGCCCGCTTTCAGCCCGTCAGCGGGCACATGTCCGCCGTGGCCGGGCAGCCGCACGATCGCGAACGCTGTGAGCAGCCCCGCAAGTGCCAGCCAGGGCAACGGCCACCAGAGCGGCACGTGCTCGTAACCGAGGTGGTGCGGCAGCCTTTCGTAGACCTCGACCTCGAGTTCGTGCACGGCCTCGAGGAACAGCCACGAGGCAAACGAGACGACGAGCCCGACCAGCGCCGCGAGGACGAGCAGCACGCGATACCGGCGGCTGCGGATGAGCGCTACGGGTCGGACGGCAGAGGCCCGGAGTCGGAGGATGCGGCGCTCATGGAGTCAGAGTGAGACGATAGATCGCGCTCGGCGCCCACGTCGCGCCGCCAACCGAGACGAACGGAGCTGACAGATGACCACGGCCGGGGACACGTGCAACAGGTCCTAGTGTTCGCGTTCACCGCGATGGCGAACCCGTCGCTGCTCGCTGCCTCGACGGTGTTGCTGATCCTGCCGAACCCGAAGAAGCTGATGCTCGGCTATCTGCTCGGCGCCCTGATGACGAGCGTCACGCTCGGGCTGGTGATCGTCTTCGCCCTGCAGGACTCGTCGTTCGTCGGCAAGGCGAAGCACACGATCAACCCGGCAGTGGACATCGCGCTCGGCTGCATCCTGCTCGTGATCTCGCTCGTGATCGCGAGCGACCGCCGGCAGCGCTACTCGGCCGAGCGTCGAGAACGCAAGGAGCCGAAGAAGGACAAAGGACCTCCCCGCTGGCAGCAGGCCCTCGCAAAGGGCTCGGCGCGAATCACGTTCGTCGTCGGCGCGCTGCTCACGCTCCCCGGCTTCTCCTACCTCGCCGCGCTGAGCGGAATCAGCAAACTCGACTACGCGACCGTCTACACCGTGCTGCTCGTCCTCTTGGTCAACGCGATCATGCTCGCGCTGATCGAAGTGCCGCTGATCTGCTTCGCCGTCGCACCCGAATGGACACCGCGAGCCATTCAGCGAGCGAAAGCCTGGTTTGCCGGGAACGCGCACCGGATCGCGGTGCTCGGCACTGCGATCATCGGATTGCTGCTGATCCTGAGAGGCGTGATCACGGCCCTGAACTGAGTGCATCCGCACCGACGCACGCCGCCACCGCGGCGCGAACCGTCGGGTAGAAGCGCCCCGCCGCCGATCGTCTCGGTGACACCGGCGGCCTCGAGTTCCTCCTCCATCCGCGTCCGGAGCCGCGCGACGACAAGCGTGATCTCGTGGCTCTTGAGGTCTTTTGCCAACCCGTCGAGCGCGTCGAGCCCGGTCGAGTCCATGTGCGTGACGGCCTCGGCGTCGAGCACGAGCCACGACACCGGCGTCGGGGCGGCGCGGATCGCCTCGCGCACGCGCCCTTTGAAGTAGCGGGCGTTGGCGAAGAAGAGACGATCGTCCAGGCGATAGACGACGACGCCGGGAGTGAGACGCGCGGTCGGGTGCAGCGAGACGTCGGCGTAGCGCCCCAGCCGCTCGACCCAGCCGAGCACCGCGTCGTGTGGACTCGCGCTCCGCCGAACCGTGTCGATCACCGAGAGCCTGACCGCGACGACGAGCGCCTCGAGCACGCCGAACACGACGACGCAGCCGGTCGTCACGCCGGCGATCGCGACCTCGACGTGGTCGACGGCCGCAAGGGCGCGCCAGGCCTGCGGCTCGATCAGCCCGATCGCGGCGAAGACGATCACCGCTCCCAGCACCGCCTTTGGCAGGTACTGCACCGGCTCGGTCAGGAAGAGCAGGATGACGAGCACTGTGGCGGCCGCGACGAGGCCCGCAACCTGGCTGCGTGCGCCCATGCTGTCGTTCACTGCCGTGCGCGAGCCGCTCGCACCGACCGAGAACCCCTGGGTGAAGCCGGCCGCGGCGTTGGCGGCGCCCATCGCGAGCAGCTCCTGCGACGCGCGCACATGCTGGCCGTGCTTCCCGGCGAACGAACGGGCGGTCAGGATCTCGTCGGCGAACGACACGAGGAAGATGCCGACCGCCGCCGGCAAGAGATGAATGACGTCTCGCAGTGGAGGCGTCGGCAGATCGAAGCTCGGGAGGCCGGCGGGAATCGCGCCGACGACTGCGACGCCGTGCGCCTGCAGATCGAACAGCCACGAGACCCCGATCGCTGCGACCACGACGACGAGCGCCGCCGGCACGCGCGGGCATGAAGAACCGGAGCGCGAAGAGCGCGAGGAGCGTTGCCGCCGCGAGCGCGACCGTCAGGCCGCTGATGCTTCCGAGCTCGCTGCAGCACCTCCCACAGCTGCCCCAGCGGATCGCGGGCATCGATCGAGAGGCCAACGAGCTTCCCGAGCTGACCGATGATGAGCACGATCGCGACGCCGTGGATGTAACCGAGCAACACCGGGCGAGAGAAGTAGTCGGCGATCCAGCCAAGGCGCAGCAACCAGGCGAGCGCGAAGCAGACGGCAACCAGCAGTGCCAGCATTGCGGCCAGCTCCGCCGCGCCGGAACTGGCGGCCGCCGCGAGGGGCAGAACCGCGGCGGCGACGAGAGTCGAGACCGATCCTTCCGGCCCGATGATGAGCTGCCGCGACGAACCGAGCAGCACATACGCGACGGTCGGCAGCAGGAGCGCGTACAGGCCATTCACGGGCGAAAGCCCCGCCACCTCCGCGTAGGCCATCGCGGCCGGGAGTGCCAACGCCGCCACCGTGACGCCGGCGACGAGGTCCCGGCGTGCGCTCGGAGCGCGGTAACCCGGCAACTGCGCCGAGACCGGAATCGCGCGTGTCAGCAGCGGCTCAGGCTCGGCCGCCTGAAACGGCGGTGCATCCGAGTAGGCGCTGGAACCGGCTGAGCGAGCGGGCCGTTGGCGATCGTCCATCTACGGTGCCGTTTCGCTCGCGGCATCTTCGCCTGCCGGCGCGATGTGCCCCAGCCCGGGCGGCCCTCGCCGTGGGCGCTGATGCGGAGCCGGCACCGCCTCGAACGCGGGCGCCGTGTCCGGCCCGTGTCTCGCGAACCACGCCGCATAGCGTTTCGCAAGAGGGGCCGCCGTCACACCGTGCAGAAGCACGGACAGGGCGATCGTGAAGAAGACGGTGTTCAACAAGACCGACTCGTTCGGCAGGTCGGCATCCGCAACGAGGATCACTGCGAAGACGATCGACGCAAGGCCGCGTGGCCCGAACCAGCCGAGGAAGAGGACTGTTGGAGGCTTCGCACGCGATCTCGCCATCGCGAGAGCCACGGGGATCAGCCGAACGACCGTCAGGCTGAGAACGCCGTAGACCACAACGGCGGCGGAGAGATTCTCGAGCACCGGCACGAGCATGACGGCGCCGAAGAGGACGAACGTGACCGCGCCCAGCAGCCCGCCCGCCTCCTCGAGGAACAACGCGACGTGGCCTCCGGTATCGCGACGCAGCCCGCCGAAGACAGCGCCGCCGACGAAAGCGGCGATGAATCCGCTCCCACCCATCCAGACGGCCAGCCCGTAGGCGAGAGCGGCTCCGGCGACCGGGACGACCTGGAGCCAGATGGGATCGAGCAGCCGCCGCGGGACGCCGATCCTGATCACGACAGCGGCCGCGAACCCGGCAACGGCGCCGCCGACACAGCCGTAGCCGATCTCCTCGAGCACGAGGCGCAGCGCCGAGCCACCTCCGATCGCACCGTCCTGCGCCTCGGCGACTGCGATCGCGATCAGCAGCAGCGGCACGCAGATGCCGTCGTTGAGACCGCTCTCGACGTTGAGGCCCTGACGGACGCGCGACGGAATCCGCGGGTCGGTGACGACCGCCTGCCCCAGCGCCGCGTCCGTCGGCGCGAGCACGATGGCCAGCAGCACGGCTTCGATCAGCGTGAGCTGTCCGAACATGCCAACGGCCGCGAGCGCGCCCGCGACGATGGTCAGCGGCAACCCGATCCCGAGCAGGCGGAGCGGCACCACGTACTCGCGCCGCAGAGCTCCCAGATCGATCCGCGACGCATCGGAGAAGAGCACAACGGTCAGCGTCGCCTCGGCGACCCACCGGACGGATTCGCTCCGGATCGACGGATCGAGCCAGCCGAGCACCTGCTCGCTCGCCAGGATCCCGCCCGCGACGAAGACCATCGCCGGCGTGATCACGGACGCCAGAAGCCGCCTTGAGAACGCTGCGTAACCGAGGACGAGCAGTGAAATCGCGACAAGACCGGAGCCGCCCAAGCCTCACTCTCCTTCCATGAGGATCGTCAGCTGAACGCGTTGACCGCGCGGGCGACGATGAGGCCGAAGAGTGCGAGCGCGACCGTTGACTGCACGAGCATGATGTATTTCGCTCGGTGCGTGAGTGGCATGACGTCCGTCGGGCTGAATGCGGTGGCGTTCGTGAAACCGAGGTGAAGGTAGTCGAGGAACACGGGTCGCCACCCGGGCGGCGCCAGCTCCGGGCTCATCTGCTGCGTGAAGGCGAAGTCGACCGGAAACGGTCTCCGGGCGCGGGCGACCGGGCCGCCGCTGTCGATCAGCCAGTAGAGGAGCGCGAAGGCGAGGTTGTTGCCGAGCCAGACGAGTGCGCCCGAGGCGAGGAGTTCTCCGGGGTCGTTGGTGACGCCCTTCCCTCTGATCAGGTCGGAGACGAGCAGTCCGGTCGACCAGAGTGCGGCGAGCACGAGGACGACGACGAGGGTCAGCGCGAGCGGGCGTAGCCAGCGCGCCCGCCTGGCGATCTCAATCGGATCTTGTGCGAGCAGCACGACGATCAGCACCACTTCGATCGCCGGAGCGAGCCAGACGATTCGGATCGTGCCGGCGTGCGGTAACCAGATGCGTACGCCGACGTTGAGCACGCAGAACACGACGAGCGCCGCTCCCGGCCACAGCCTCGACTCGCCGATCGAGGGTTCCAGTTCGTCGGCGACGGCCGGGGTAATTCCGGCTTCGCCCCCCGCGATCACGGCCAAATCCTGTCACATGACATTCTTCGGGCGTGCGGCGGGGACGCCGGTCAACGCTTCCTGCTGAGGTGGTGGGAGGACGGCCTGCCGCCGCCCTCCCTCCTCCACCCCTCGTCCCTAGAAGGGGCAGTTGCCGGGAGCCGGCTTGTCGATCTTTCTCACTGCGCCCTGTGGAAGCAGCTGCACTGCGACGGTCTCCGCCGGCACGGTCCCCTCGTTCCGGAGGATGTGCACGTCGTCGCCGCCCTCATCGACGAAGCCGGAGCCTGCGCTGTAGGCCTTCCCCGTGCACGTCGGGTCGTCGCCGTGATAGTTCGTCACCGTTCCGGAGACGACGAAGATCAGGCTGGGTCCTGGATGCGAGTGCCAGCCTGTCGTGCCTCCCGGGGCGAACACGTTGTCGACGACGTAGAAGTCGGACAGCCCCATCGTCTTGAGCCGCGCCTGCCAGACCGAGGCGGGATGCGCGTGGGCGCTCAACTCCATGCCGTCGAAGGTCGACTTCGCGACCGTGCTCGTCGTCACACCCGACTGAGGCGTGGCGAAGACGGTTCCTGCGTACACCGCAACGGCGAAGACCCCGGCCAGAAGCGCCCAGACCAATTTCTTCCTCATCTCTCCTCCTCATGGTTTGTCGACGAGACCGCCTCGACGATGCGCACCGCGTCGAGCTCGGCATTCGCAGCTGCGAGAGCCGCGTCTCGACCCGTGGGAGCGTCGAAGACGTAGAAGCACATCTCGTCACCGGGCACGTGAATCGCACCCTCGAATCGAACATGCGTCCCCACCCGGGTCAGCTGCTCGGCGGCCTGCCGCGCCCGGCGCTCGCGCGCCGCTCGCTCTCCGGCCTGGCCACGACCGAGGTACGTCTCGACGAGGTAGTTCGGCACGCCGCCGACGCTATGGCCGCGGGTCGCGCCTGGAAACGTCAGAACGTCTGAACCTTGCGCGCGGCGCTCGCGCCGGTCAGTTCAGCCGGCGGGCGAGCTCCGTGCGCGAGCGAACTCCGAGCTTGGCGTAGATGTGCGTCAGGTGGCTGGCCACCGTCCGCTCGCCGAGGAAGAGGGCGGCAGCGACTTCCCGGTTCGTTCGGCCCTCGGCAACCAGGTCGGCCACGCGGCGTTCGGCCGGGGTCAGCCCTTCCTCGCGCGTGCGTCCGCCGATGCTCCCGAGCTCCTGGCTCGCCTTCTCGATCCACATCGCTGCCCCGAGCTCCTCGAAACCGCGGAGCGCAGCCTGGATGGCGTCCCGCGCGGGGCGTTTCTGCCGCGCGCGTCGACGCACGACGCCGAGTGCGAGCAGCGCGCGGGCTCGCCCGAACGGGTCGCCCACCGCGTCGTGCTGTGCAACCGCCTGCTCCAGAAGGCCGGCGGAGCTCTCGACCGCCCCTTCAGCCGCGGCCACGAGCCCGCGGCAGCGCGTCACATGCGCAAGCACCCATTCGCGTTGTACCCGCGTCCCGTCCTCTTCCCAGCGGTCGATGAGTGCGACGGCATCGTCGATCCGCCCGAGCTCGAGAAGTAGCTCGACGTGATCGGGCGTCCACCAGCGTACGCTTGGCTCCCGCCACGTGAGCTCCGCCGCGCGCGCGTCGGCCTTACTGAACCCTGAGGCCGCCGCCGACTCGTCTCCGTCCCAGAGCGCGACCAGCGCCAGGACAGCGAGGTGCTGGGGCGGGTGCCAGCTCTCGAGGAATTGCTCCTCGGCCAGCGCGAGGGCCCGTGCAGAGTGTTGGCGGGCGAACTCGAGCTCGCCCCGATGGACGGCGATGACCGAGATCGGCAGGTGGTCCTGGGGCACCTCGAGTCCGTACTGGTTGGAGAGGTCGAGCGCGGCGGCGGCGTGAGCTGCCGCGACAGTCCAGTGCCCCGCCCAGAGCTCGACCCAGGCGAGACCCCAGAGCGCGCGGGCGATCGGCCGCTCGTCCCGGTCGCGCCACTCGGCCAGCTCGAGCTCGAAGAAGGCACGGACCTCGTCCCGGCGACCGGCCGGCGCGAACGTGTTCACGACGGCCTGCAAAGCCTCCTGGACGAGTTGCTCGCCGCCGACGGCAGGCGCGAAATCACGGACATGTTCCAGCAGATCCCGTGATGCTTCCGCGTCCCCTGCGAACCAACCGAGGATGGCCGACACCGCGCGAGCACGTGCCCGCAGCACGTCGTCGTCGAGCTGTTCGGCGAGCGCGAGCGCTGCTCTGGCGTGCTCGAGCCCCGTCCTCCAGCGAGCCGCCCACGCGAGGCGACAGTGGACGGCCGCCTGAAGTGCGGGGCGGCCGTCGGCTTCTCGCAGCGCGTCCTCGAGCAGCGGAAGAGCGCGATCGGCGCTTTCGAGCTCGGCGAGCAGGAGCAGCGCTTCGACACGTCCGGAGGTGAGCTCAGCTTCAGCCAGCAGGTCCCGTGCGATCGTCCGCGCACGGGTCCACTCGCCGGCTGACTGATGTGAGCGCGCCGCGGCAAGTCCACGACGACCGCGTTCCTCCCGTAGTTCCGGAGATGTCAGCCGCAACGCCTGCTCGGCGAGTTCGGCCGCGACGGCGGCCGCGCCTCGATCGGTGGCCAGTGCGACAGCCGCGTCGAGCACGACGGCGACCTCGCCGTCGGGCGCGTCCACGGAGAGGGCGAGATGGCGGGCGTTGAGCAGTGGATCGTCGACCAGTCCTGCGATCCGTGCGTGAATCTGCCGACGTTCGTCGCCCAGGTCCTGGTACAGGACCGAGGCCAGCAACGGGTGGGTAAAGCGGATCAGTCCGTCTTCACGCTCGATCACGCGTGCAGCGAACGCGGGATCGAGCGTGTGTGCAGTCACGCCGGCGCGCTCGAGCAGCGAGACCGAGGTCGCGCCCATCGCGGAGACGAGCGCAAGCGCGTTGCGCGTCGGATCCGCGAACCCCGAGAACCGGGCGCGCACGAGTTCCTCGAGCGTTTCAGGAACGGTGAACTGACGGAGCGGGTCGAGATCCGCGTCGAGCCCGCGAGCGAGCTCGAGCGCGTAGAACGGGTTCCCAGCAGACCGCTCGTGGATCCGCAGCAACGTCTGGCGGGCAAACGACCTGCCGAGCCGGTCGCGAAGGAAGCGATGAAGCCCGCCGACACTGAGCGGTCCCACATGCAGTCGCTCAACGCGCTCGGAAGCGAGCGCCTGCTCGAGCCCGATCGGTTGTCGGCCCTCGAAGATCCGCCGCGCGAGCAGCAAGCGGACATCGTTCCCGTCGAGCCTGCGCAACGCGAATGCAAGCGCGCTCGACGAGGTCGGATCGAGCCACTGCACGTCGTCGACGGCGAGTAGCACCGGCTCACGCTGGCTGAGCACTTGCAGCACGCCGTGCACCGCGACCGCGAGCGCGCGGTCGTCGACCGGATCGTCGGAGGAGTCCTCTCGGAGCAACGCGACTTCGAGCGCGCGCCGCCTCGGCGTCGACAGCAGCGGCAAGACGTCGTCGAGGACACCGTCGAACAGGTCGCCGAGCCCGACGTGGGCAAGCTCGCGCTCGGCCTCCGCCGGCCGGGACGAGAGGACACGAAGCCCCTGCGCGCGCGCGTCGTCGATCGCCGCCAGCCAGAGCGTGGACTTCCCGATCCCGGCCTCGCCTTCGAGGACGAGCGCAGCGAGCCCGCCTTCCCGCCCTTCACCCATGAAGGCGTGGAGCTGCCCGAGCAACTCCTCCCTGCCGACGATCTCGACTCGCATCGCCCGCAACAATGCTGAAAGCCAGGCCGCCGCTCAAGGGCTGTCCTCGATCGCGCTTCGGTGCAAGACTTCGATTCTGGTCGCGCGACGGAATCGAGTGCGATGGCAGGCGACATCATCGGCAGGCGCGAGGAACTGCGGTTGCTCCGCACGTTTCTCACGGCGCTACCTGCGGGCGGGCAGGCATTGCTGCTCGAGGGCGATCCGGGAATCGGAAAGACGACGCTGTGGCACGACGGTGTCCGCGCCGCGCGCGACGATGACTATCGCGTCCTGACGGCGCGACCGGCTCAGTCCGAGACGCGAATCGTCTTCGCGACCCTCGGCGACCTGTTCGCGCCTGCGCTCGAAGTCGTGCTCCCGCGGCTCCAGCCGCTTCAGTGCCGCGCTCTGGAGACCGCGCTGCTGCTGCGCGAGTCAGAAGGCCCTCCGCCGGAGGCGCGCGCCCTCGCGCTCGCAGTCCAGTCGGTCGTGGTGACGCTGGCTCAGGAACGGCCGCTCCTGCTCGCGCTCGACGACGTGCAGTGGGTCGACTCGAGCTCGGCGGCCGTTCTCTGCTTCGTGCTCCGGCGGCTCGAGGACGCGCCGGTGGGTGTCCTCGCGACGGTGCGAGGGCGTCCGCTCGAAACGCCGCTCGAGCTCGACCGCAACCTGGCGTCGTTCACACGACTCCAAGTCGAACCGCTCTCCATGGGAGCGATCCATCGGCTCCTCTGGGGTCGCCTCGCGCTCAACCTGCCGCGACCCGTGCTCGGGAGGGTGCACGACGTATCGGGCGGGAATCCGT
Organism: uncultured Thermoleophilia bacterium; assembly: GCA_963708505.1. Taxonomy (GTDB): domain Bacteria; phylum Actinomycetota; class Thermoleophilia; order Gaiellales; family Gaiellaceae; genus PALSA-600. The sequence goes on along the minus strand of CAVPST010000001.1, from coordinate 458,707 downwards.
TCTTCGCACTCGAGCTCGGTCGTGCGCTCGTCGAAGACACCACGCGCGTGGACAGCGTGGACGTCGCGCTTCCGGCGAGCCTGCGCGCGCTCGTGGCACGGCGGCTGGAGAAGCTGCCGGCGCGGGCTCGTGGGACACTCGTCGCCGTCGCCGCGCTTGCGAGTCCCTCGGTCAGTTTGCTCACACCGCTTTCGCCTACGGCGATCGACGACATCGAGCTCGCCCAGACCCACGGTCTCCTCGAACTCGACGGCGATCGGATCCGATTCACGCATCCATTGCTCGCACCGGCGTGCTACGAGGCGATGCCGTTGCATCGACGGCGTCAGCTCCACCGACACCTCGCGGATCTGAACCTCGATCCCGAGGAGCGCGCCCGTCATCTTGCACTCGCTGCCGCCGGGCCCGACGAGCTGATCGCAGCCGCCCTCGATGAGGCGGCCCACCATGCGCGTGGACGCGGAGCGGCCCAGGTTGCCGCAGAGCTCGCCGAACGAGCAGTCGTGCTCACTCCGACAGACGCGCTGGTGAGCATCGATCGCCGCCGGATCGCGGCAGCCGGGCACTGCATCTATGCCGGCGACACGGCGAAGGCGGGCAAACTCTTCGAGGACGTTGTCGCGACGTCCGCTCCCGGCCCGCTCCGCGCAGAGGCACTCTGCGGCCTCGCCGGCGTGAGAGCCGCAACCGAGGGCAACCCATCCGCCGAGCGCCTCCTGCGTCGTGCTCTGGCCGAGCCCGGCGTCGAGATTCGTCAGCAAGCCGACATCCTCGGCTCGCTGGCCTCGCAGGCGGCGGTCGGCGGCGACAGCCGCAGCGGCGTCAGGTATGCCGAGGAGGGGCTCACGCTCGCCGAGGAGCTCGGCGACCCGCCGGCTCTGGCCTCTGCGCTGACGACTCTCGCCGAGATCACGTTCTGGCGAACCGGCCGCATCCAACGCGGCCTGCTCGAACGCGCGATCGAGATCGGGCGGACGGCCGACGACGCGGCTCGGGTCGGCGACAGGCCGCGGATGACGCTCGCGTTTCAACTCGGCCGGGCCGACCACTACGAAGAGGCGCGCCTGAGGTGGCTGGCGCTGATCGCCGAGGCGAAAGCGCGGGCGGATCCCGAGGTGGTGCTCTACCTGTTCTTCCTCGCCAGGATGGAAGTGGCCTCCGGCGAGTGGGACTCGGCCGAACGACTCTGCGACGAGGCGACGACGCTCGGACGCCAGATCGGCCGGCAGATGAACGAACAGCTCTGCCTGATGATCCTCGCCGAGGTCGATGCCTACCGAGGAAGGGCCGAGAAGGCCCGCGCGGAGATCCCCGGCCTTCTTCGAGTAGCCGTGGACGCAGGTTACGGGGGTGCCGTTCATCGACTGAGCCGCGCCCTCGGGTCACTCGAGCTCTCCTGTGGGCACGCAGATGCGTGCCGGCAGCTGGTTGAGCCGTTGTTCACGGGCGTCACCGAGATGGACGAGGTCCTCGCCCAGCTGGCGGGCTCTGTCGGGATCGAGGCGCTGATCGCGGTCGACGACCTACCCGCCGCCGAGAAGCTGTTCGCCCTGCTCGACGAGCTCGCCGCGACCTCGGACACGGCTCTTCGCCCGCTTGCCGATCGCTGTCGAGGACTTCTCCTCGCGGCACAGGGGGAGCACGAGGCTGCAATCGACGCGCTCGAGGCTGCAACCGTGCTCCCGGATCCGCCGCAGCAGGCGAACCCACTCGAATTGGCCCGCACGCGCCTGGCCCTCGGAACCGTGCAGCGCCAGGCGCGGCACAAGCGCGCCGCCCGCGAGACGCTCGAGTCAGCCGCGGAGAGCTTCGAGCGCCTCGGCGCGCTCCTGTGGGCCGAGAAGACGCGCGCCGAACTGCGGCGAATCGGCGGCCGGACTGCGTCCGAGCACGAGCTCTCCGAAACCGAGCAGCGGATCGTCGAACTCGTGGTGGCCGGCCGACGAAACCGCGAGGTCGCCACCGAGCTCAGCCTCAGCCCGAACACGGTGGCGTGGAACCTCTCGAAGGTCTACCGCAAGCTCGGTGTCAGCTCCCGGACGGAGCTGGCCGCGCACTTGACGGCAATGCCTCGAGCGTAAATCCACAGGTTCGCGCGGTTGATCGCGCCCGAGACGCACGACATCGTGAAGCGCGATGCCGACCTACCTCGTAGAGCGTTACCTGCCTGGACGCGACCGCGCGTGGCTCGAGGCGGCGCTCGCCCGTCTTCCGAAGAAGCGGCGCGGCGTGGCGTACCTCGGCTCGATCTACGTCCCCTCGGACGAATCGTGCCTCTGCCGGTTCGAGGCCGCGAGCGCAGAGAACGTCAGGGACGCCAACGAGGTCGCCGGAGTGCCGTTCGCGCGAATCGTGGCGGCCGCGGAGCTCGGCGTCACACAACGGGGTCCTACCAGCGAAGGAGATCCATCATGAACCGCAGCCTTGGCCTGATCCTCGCGGTCGTCGCCGCCGGAGGCCTCGCAACCGCGAGCTCGGCACGATCCACGCAGCACAGTGGAGCGCTTCATGTGACGAAGACGTGCAAGGAGTACACCGGCGCCGCCGGCAGCTTCTGCACGATCAGATCGTCGAACGTCGACGCGATCCAGCCCGGCATGAAGGTCGTCTATCAACAGGCGCTGAGTGCCGACGGGTCCCTGAACAGTGACATCGTCCTCACACCGAGGTTCGGCAACCTGATTTTCGGTCATGTGCTCCTGAACGCCACGACCAGCGAGGTCACGTTGTCGGGCGGGACCGGGAGATTCCGCAGTTTCCATGCCAATGCCGTCGTCTCGGTCGACGAGACAGGCCTCTGGCACTGGGACGGAAGCTACAGCTTCGGCTGATCCGACGGCTACGACGGCTGGCGGACAGCGACAACCGCGGGGGACGGGATCAGGCCCGTCCCCCGCGGGCGCAGCGCAGTCAGACTCGTTCGTCGAAGATCGATTCGGGCACGAAACATCCGACCACCCAGTTCGGCGCATCGACCACCTCGTGGATCCTGAGGTCGCCGGCCACGCTCGCGATCGCATATGCCTCCTGCCGGTCGAGGCCGTGACGGTCGCCGAGCCATTCGATCGTCGAACGGACGGAATCGCGCGCCGCCTCGAGCAGGTCCGGCCCGACGCCGGTGCACACGTGATAGCTCGACAGCTCGTGCGAGCCCGTCAGGCCCGCCGGGATGTCGAACTGAGGAGCCTCGACGCGCACGTCCTTGCGCACGGTCAGCCGCACGACTGCATCCATCGCCGCCTCGATCGCCGTGCCGCAGACCTCGCCGTCTCCCTGGGCGGCATGCGTGTCGCCGAGCGAGAACAACGCGCCGCGAACACCGACCGGGAGGTAGAGAGTCACGCCGGTATTCAGGTGCTTCGTGTCCAGGTTGCCGCCGAACCGCGACGGCGGGACGATCGAGTGACTCCCCGGCTCGGCCGGCGCGACGCCGAGCGTGCCGGGGAACGGCCGATACGGCAGCGTCACGCGCTCGGAGAACCGGATGCGCCCATGCTCCGGCTCGAGTTGTGAGATCCGCAGCCACGGCTCGGTGAACTCATCGGCCAGGAGCCCGAAGCCGGGGATGATCGCCGTCCAGCCCCACCCTTTCGGCCGAAACTCGAGCAGCTCGACCGCGAGTGTGTCTCCGGGCTCTGCACCCTTGACGAACACGGGTCCGCTGACCGGGTTGACGTGGGAGAAGTCGAGCTTCTGTACGTCGTCCACGCCCGAGCTCTCCTGAATCTGCTCATCGGATGCGTCGCGGACGTGGAGCAGCACTGCCTCACCGGATTCGATCTCCAGGGCGGGCTCGAACGAGTTGTCCCACGCGTAGCGGTAGGCGTCCGGGCGGAGGTCGTGAAGCGAACGTGCCTCGGCGGTCATCATCTCCTCCAGAGCGTCGCGGCCGGACCCGCTGGTCGCGCGGAATCCAGATGATGGCCCAGCATCCTACGCCGTCGGCCGAGCACCGACGCAATCCGACTTGACACGCCGACACGCCGCGGTCGTTACTAGCGGAGGGACGAGTGACAGGCGGAGCGGTGTTCACCGGCCTCGAACGCACTCGACACGACAAGGAGCTGTGATGACGAAGACCCTGATCGTCGCCAAGGACGCACCGGCGCCCGGAGGCGCCTACTCGCCCGCACTCGCGGTCGGCGACTGGCTGTTCGTGGCGGGACAAGGTGGGTTCGACGGGAGCACCGGCGAGCTCGTCTCCGATGAGATCGAGGCGCAGACCGAGCAAGCGTTTCGGAACATCGACGGGCTCCTCGAAGCGGCCGGACTGACGCGGAGCGACATCGTCTCGTGCCTGGTCCACCTGAGCGATCTCTCGCTCTTTCCCGGCTACAACGCGGCCTACGAGCGCCAGTTCCCGGAGGAGCCGCGGCCGGTGCGGACAACGGTCGGCGCGGCGCTTCTCTCGAACATGCTCGTCGAAGTGACGGTCGTGGCGTATCGGGGCGCCTCGGCCTGACGAGCGGCGACGGCGTGGGCGCTCGGGCACAGACGCTCCTTCGCGGATACTGATCGGATGTCGTACGTCCCGCCCGTCCGCCATCTTCTGCGCGCCAAGGACCTGGCGGACGGCCACTACCGGGAGCCGCTGGGTGTCGACGACCTCGCCCGCGCCGCCGGTGTCTCGCGTGCGCATTTCAGCCGTGAGTTCCGCCGCGCGTTCGGCGAATCGCCGCACGCCTACCTCCTGACCCGGCGCCTCGAGCGCGCGGCCGCTCTGCTGCGCACGACCGACCGCTCGGTCTCCGATATCTGCTTTGCCGTCGGCCTGCGAAGCGTCGGCTCGTTCACGAGCAGCTTCACCCGCACCTATGGCGTTTCCCCGACGGCGTACCGCGCCCGCTTCCCGCCCGCTGCGGCCCAGGCGCTGATCCCGGCGTGCGTCCTGCGCGCCTATGCGCGTCCCGCAACGCAGCACGTTTCGAGAAGACACTCAGCCGGCGCGCGCCTAGCATCGCGGGCGAAGCACATCCGACACAGGGGGATCCGATGATCAAGCTGTCCAACGCGCAGTTGTGGGTGCACGACCAGGAGGAGGCACTCGCCTTCTACACGCAGAAACTCGGCTTCGAAGTCCGAGCCGACGTCACGCTCCCCGAGATGGGGGACTTCCGCTGGCTCGCCGTCGGGCCGCCTGCGCAGCCCGAGGTCGGAGTCGTCCTGATGGCCATCCCGGGCCCGCCCGTCATGGACACGGAGACGGCCGAGCAGGTCGAGAACCTGATGGGCAAGGGGTTCGCGGGGACGATCTTCCTCACGACCGACGACTGCCAGGCGTCGTACGAGGAGCTGCGGGGTCGCGGCGTCGAGTTCGTCGAGCAGCCGGAGGACCGCCCGTACGGAATCGACTCGTCGTTCCGCGATCCGTCGGGCAACCACATCCGGCTCACTCAGGTCCGCGAGTTCGCGGCCGTCTAGCTCCAAACGTCGATCACAGGAGCGCCCCGGGAGCGGCCGGGGCGCTCCTCGCGCCGCTAGCGTCGCCGCGAGCGCAGAAACCGTGCCGCGACGAGTGTCGCGATCACCGTGACGACGAGCTTGACCGCCTTCGAGCCGCGTAGCTTCGACTCGCCGCTCGCACGCTCCTCCATCGTGACCGGCACCTCTTCCAGCCTCAGGCCCGCGTCGGTGATCCGGATCAGCGCCTCGACCTCCGGCGCGCGGCTCTGGAATGTCTCGGCGAGGAGCGGAAGCGCCTTCGCGTTGACCGCGTACAGCCCACTGGTCGCGTCCCCGAACGGCCTCCGCAGGACGAGCTTCATCGCCCGGCGCAAGAGCCCCGTCCCAAGCCGACGCGCGGGGCTCGGCCGGTAGCGGTAGGCGGCATAGCCCTCGCCCGACACGAAGCGCGAACCGACCGCAACGTCGCAACGCCCGTCGCGGACGAGCGCCAGCAGGCGGGCCAGCTCGTGCGCCGGGTGCTGACCGTCCGCGTCCACGCGGCCGCAGAACGCGTAGTCGTGCTCGAGCGCCCAGCGGTAGCCGGCGGCAATCCCGACTCGCAGGCCCCTGTTCTCGCCGAGGGAGAGAACCTCGGCGCCGTGCTCGCGCGCGACGTCGGCTGTGCGGTCCGTCGAGCCGTCGTCGACCACGAGCAGATCTGCATCGGGCAGCTCCGCGTGCAGCCCGTCGAGCACCGCGGGGAGGTTCGCCTCCTCGTTCCACGCGGGGATGAAGACGATCGTGTCCGTCACGCGCGCTCGATCTCTTTCTCGGCCGCTCGGATCTGGCGTACGGCGACGGCGAGCGCGCCGAGCTCCCACGCAAGTGCGCCCGGCGTCGGCGCAACGGGGACGACCCGAAACCGGACCTTGATGCCGTGCGCGCCGTAGACCCGGCGGAACATCCAGCGCGCGCGCAGGAAGTGCAGCGGCGCGCAGATCACGACCGCCTCCGTCACGCCGCGCTCGAGCAGCAGAGGCAGCGTCCGGGAGGCATTCTGGGCCGTCGTCGACGCGGCCTCCTCCAGGACGAGCTCGACCTGCGGGCCGCGCCACAGCGCACGCATCTGCGCCGCCTCGGACGGCCCGCCGTTCGGCGACCAGCCGCTGAAGACGACCACGCGTGCGCCCGCACGAGCGGCGAGGCGCGCGGCCTCGGCGACGGAGCGCCGGCAGGCTCGGCTGATGCGATACGAGCCGTCGGGCCCGAACAGCCCGTTCCCGAGGACGACGACGGCCGGAGTGCTCACGGCGGCAGGGTAGCCCGCGCCTAACGCTTCCTTCGCGGGCAGCGAGCGAGCGTAGCTCGTGCCCAGCTTCACCCACTTCGCGAGCTCGCGCTTCGTGCGAACGTCGTCCGGCGCGACCCGTAGCCAACCCGCCATCCGGCGGCCGCGCATCTCCATCAGCTCGGCCCGCGTGGTCGCGACGAGCGCGTCCGACTCGGCAGGGTCGACGCGAACGAGCACCCCTCCCTGACCGCTCGCAGCGACGGCCATGTTGCCCCCGATCAGAAATGCGAGCCCGCCGAACATCTTCTGCTCCGTGAGGCCGGGTTCTTCCCCGACCAGTTCGCGGATGCGCTCAGCGAGCGACTCGTCGTACGCCACGCCACGATCGTACGGGGCGACGCCGCCGCGCGGGCGCGACCTCGGTGATAGCGTCAGCCCGCGGTGAGCGCTGCATGAAAGTGAACCAGCCACCCGGCCACGTGCTCCTCGTCCTCAGCGCGTTCTTCATGTTCCTCGTCACGCTGTTCGCCTGGCAGGCGGTCACCGTCGGGCACCTCACCTACAGCCGAAACGCGTGGCACGGCTTCTGGGGCGTGATCCTCGGACTGATGACGATCGTCTTTCTCGTCAACGCCGCCGCGCAGGCGCACGTCGTGGAGTTCAAGCTGCCACTGCCACACGCTCAGCTCTCGCTCGCGCTCGCGCCGGCGATTCTCGTCTTCGCCCTCATCAAGGCGATCGCCGATCACAATTCGGCGTGGGCGAGCTACCTCGGGATCGGCCTCGCCGGCGTGATCACGTACGCCGCGTGGCTCGCCCGGAACGAGGAGAAGGCCGCGAAGGGAAAGCAGACCGATGGAGCCCCCTCGGCCGCCCCGCCCGTCGCCCAGACGAACGACGCCGAGCCGCCGGCAGAGCCGAGCGCGAGCGACTAGCGAGCGCCCGGTGACTTGACCTCGGTCCGCCCCTGCGATTAGCTCGCGGCGAGCGGCCCAGGATGGCGAGCGAACTGATCCGGCCCGGAAACGCGCGGACATGGCGCATGTCGCGGCGCGCGATCCGTGCGCTCTGGGTCGGCGGTCTTCTCGTCCTCGTCGCCGCCTGGCGCCTGGACCAGGCGGTCGCGACCGCGTACAACACACAGTGGGTCGCGCCGCATGCGAACTTCCTGATGCGCGCCCAAGACTCGCCGGCCTGCTCGGGCTGTTGGCGCCTTCCCGGTCACGGCTGGGTGCTCGCCTATGCGGCGGCGGGATCGGTCGCGCTCGTCCTGCTCGCAGCGGCTGTCGTGCTCTACGGGCGACGCCGGTACACCACGGTCGCCCGAGCGGTCCTGCTGGCACTGATCGCGCTCGGCGTCGCGGCGATGCTTGCGGCAGCGCTGGCAGCGGTCTTCCGCTACCGGACCGGCAGCGGCGACGGAGACCAGTCGGGGCTGGCGTCGATCTGCGAGCTGCTCGGCCTCGGCCTCGTGGGGCTGGCTGGTGTGGCCGTGGCCGTGGCCGAGCCCGACGAGGGTGTGACGCAGTCGTTCACCACCCGAGTGACCGCATTTCTCCGTACACAGTGCGCCACGCTGATCGTCGGCTTGTTGTTCGCGGCACTGCTGCTCGTGGTCGGGCAGACGAGCGGGCAGGCGATCGACAGTATGCGCACCTGGACGCCGGGCACGGCCCACGGCCTCGCGCGCATCGGCTTCGGGGTTGCCGCCGGGCTCCTGCTGGCTCTCGTGATGTACGAGATCGGGCTACGGGCGATCCAACAGGCACGCAAAGAACCGGTGCGGACGCCGATGCGCCCTCTGTTCTGGCTCGGCCTCGGCATCGCTCTCGTCGCGGCCTGGTGGCTCCTGCCGTTCGGGAACGGCGTCGGTGTGCTCGCAGGGATCGCGTTTGCGATCTTCCTGCTGGACGTTCCGCATTTCGACACTCCCGCTCCGAACGTCTCGGGCTGGGCACCGACGATCGCGGACGAGTCGTCGGCCGAGTACGCCGCGGTCGTACCGCTGCTCGCGATCGCAGCCGCGGCGGTCTCGTCGGCCATCGACGGGGGACTCGCAGGACACGCCCGGCTCGCGGGGCTCGGTCCGCTGTTCCCCGCGATCCTCTTCGGGCTCGCCGCGGTCCTGCTGACCGGCGAGGGCCGAAGGCCGAAGATCACGCGTGCTTCGCGCCGGTGGCTCTGGGCGTTTCCCGCGATCGCGGTCCCCGGGATTGCCCTGGCCTGGTTCGGCGCGAACGTCTCGCGCCACGCAGGTCTCGTCGGGGCGGCGGTGGCGGGAGGGATCGCTGCGGTCTTCAGCCTCGCCTACGCCTGGCGGCTCTTTTGGCGGGACCTGGGCGCCGGGGCAGACGCACGGTGCAGCTGCGCTTGCCATCGCGGGCGCCGCCGGAATCGCCCTCGTCGGCGCGGTGCGGGTCGACTCGTTCGGATCGTCCCCGGCGCTCGGCACGTTCGCACTCGTCTGCCTCGCGCTCGCGTTCTTTCTCGCCGCGGGATCGTTGCTGTCCCAGATTGCCCGTCGCTATCGCCCACCAACGTTGCTCTGGTGGCTCGGGGCGCGCCGGTTCCCGCTGTTCACGGTTCTCCTGATCGCCTGGGCCGGTGCCGGCCTCATCGCACCGCGCGAGCTGCACAACGTCACGCTCGTCCAGCGGACGGCGGTGAACGGGCAGGTTCCGGAGACGCCCGACCTCGAGGTCGCCTTCAATACCTGGGTCGCCGCGCAGCCCGAGCTTCACGGCGCGGGCACCGGCGCGACCGAAGGCCCGATCCCGATGTTCCTCGTCGCCGCGCACGGCGGGGGAATTAAGGCGGCCTACTGGACCGACCTCGCCCTCGACTGCATCGTCGGCATCAACTCGAAGAGCCTGAACCTGGGCGAACTGGTGGCCGACAGCGACGACGAGCGCCAGGCGACATGCACCAGAGACCGGCGGACAGCCGACGAGCAGCGCGCGGCCGCGCGACGGATCTTCATCGCCTCCGGTGTCTCCGGTGGGGCCGTCGGCCTCGACGTGTACAGCCGCCAGCTACTCGGCCTCCGGTCGCTGCCCGCGGACTGGGTCCACGATCGGCTTGGGCACGACTTCGCTTCCCCGATGATGGGCTGGGCGCTCTTCCACGACGTCCCGAACCACATTCTCGGACTGCACCTGGATTCGTCCGGGAGCTGCAACCACCCCTCGTTCGGACACGAGTGCTGGGGAGCCGACCGCGGTGCGGTGATCGCCGACACCTTCGACCGCTGGTTCAAGCAGGACGCAGCGGCCCCGTTCGCGCCGAACCTCCGCCTGACCTGGGACATGCGCTCCAGCTCGACGCCGGCGGACAAGGCGGCAGCCGAGCTCGTCCCGCTACTGATCGACAACTCGACGGTCACGGGCGGCAAGGCACGAGCGGTCACCAGTGCCGCGGATCTCGGTATGTGGCCGCGGCTCGAGACGGAGAACCCCGCAGAGGTGGGCGACTACCCACTGGCCGGAACCGCGGAGGTCTCAGACGCGCTGTGCGGGAACGAGGACGTCTCGCTCACGACCGCGGCGTTCCTCGCGGCGCGATTCCCGTACGTCTCGCCGTCGGGCCGGATCGCCGGCGCCTGCCGCGGCGACACGTCCCAGGCGAATGCGTTCTGCGCGAAAGCGAACAAGGCGACGTGCCAGATGCGCCTGGTCGACGGAGGCTACGCGGAGAACAGCGGTCTCTTCACCATCGATGCGCTCTGGCCCAAGTTGCGGCAGCTCGTGGTCGCCTACAACGCCGCCGGCCCGCCGCGCAAGATCGCACCCGTGATCGTCGAGCTCGACAACCACTACCGGGCCAGCGAGCCGAGTGAAATTGCCGGGTCCGGAACGGGGCTCGAGAGTCTGGTTCCTCCGCTCACGGCCTTCGGCGCGCACGACGCGATGGAGACCTATGCTCGTGCGTTTGCCTATCGTCTTCGCCCTCGGGGCTGCACGGTGACAGTCTCGCCCGGGCTTCACCCCGGATTGACCGCCCCACTCGGCTGGGAGCTGTCGGACGCCGCCCAGAAGGATCTCCGCCACGCACTCGTCGAGCCGCATCCGGTCGAGTCGGGGAAGGTCAGGCAGAAGGACCATGACTGGACAGCCGCGCTGCAGCTTCGGACGCTCCAGCAATGGATCAGCGCAGGGACCGAGCCGCCGATCGCCGATCGCACGCCGCTCTCGGCGTGCGTCCCGACCTAGCTCGTAGCAGAGGCTAGATCCCGGTGGTCGCATCACCGGGGCTGTACGAATAGGCACCTGTCCCGGCGAGCTTGCCGCCGTCGACGATCAGGTACTCGTCCCTGATCGGCCTGCCGTCGAACCAGCACTCGAGGATCTCCCTGGTGCCGGCCGCGTAGCGGGCCTGCGCCGAGAGACTCGACCCCGACGTGTGCGGCGTCATGCCGTGGTGCGGCATCGACCGCCACGGATGGTCGGCCGGCGCCGGCTGCGGGAACCAGACGTCGCCTGCGTACCCGGCCAGGTGCCCGCTCTCCAGCGCGCGGGCGACGGCGTCGCGATCGCAGATCTTCCCGCGCGCGGTGTTGACGAGATAGGCCCCGCGCTTCATCCGTGAGATGAGCTTCTCGTCGAAGAGATGCTCGGTCTCGGGATGCAACGGTGCGTTGATCGTGACGACGTCGCAGACCTCGACGAGAGACTCGACCGTCGAGTGGAAGGTCACACCGAGCTCGGCCTCGACGTCCTCCGGCAGGCGGTGCCGATCTGTGTAGTGAAGCCCGACCTCGAACGGCTTCAGCCGCCGCAGCACCGCAGACCCGATCCGTCCGGCGCCCACCGTCCCGACCTGCATCCCTTCCAGGTCGTAGGAGCGACTCACGCAGTCGGCGATGTTCCAGCCGCCCTGCACGACCCATTGATACGACGGGATGTAGTTGCGAACGAGGCCGAGGATCAGCATCACGACGTGCTCCGAGACGCTGATGCTGTTCGAGTACGTGACCTCGGCGACAGTGATCCCGCGTTCGATCGCCGCTTCCAGGTCGACGTGGTCGGAACCGATGCCTGCAGTGATCGCGAGCTTCAGATTCGGCGCGCTCGCGATCCGGGCCTCCGTCAGGTACGCAGGCCAGAACGGCTGGGAGATGACGATCTCGGCGCCCGGAAGCTCATGCTCGAACAGCGAATCTGGCCCGTCCTTGTCCGAGGTCACGACGAGGCGATGCCCACGGTCCTCGAGGAACTTCCGCAGCCCGAGCTCGCCGGACACACTTCCCAGCAGCTCACCCGGCGTGAAGTCGACGCGCTGCGGCGTCGGCGTTCGCTGCCCGTCGAAGTACCGCTCGACCTCAGGAATCGAGTCACGCGGGTAGGAGGACGGATAGCCGTCGACCGGATCGTCGTAGAGCACGCACAGAATCGTGGCCATGACCTACAGAACCTCCTCCATCGCTCGTTGCGTCAGTTCTTGCGACGCGACCGTAACGCGTCAGGAGGTCACGTGAGCAGTCCGCAGCCGCACCGCGACCTCCCGCAGGAGTGCGACGGCGATCGCCGGCTCGGAGTGCAGCAACTTCATGAACGGTGCCTGCCTGATCGTCAGGCAGACGACCGGCCCACTCGCGACGACCGTCGCCGAGCGGGCACCGCTGTCGAGAAGCGCGATCTCGCCGAAGAAGTTGCCCATTCCGAGCGTGCGGGTGGACAGCCCCGGACGCCGTACCGAGACCTCGCCGTCCAGTAGGACGTAGAGCGTTTCGCCGGGCTCGCCGGCGCGAACGATCAAGGTCCCGTCGTGGAAACGCCTGATCTTGCCGAGACCGGCGACCTTGTTCAGGTGGCGGCGGCTGAGGCTCGCGAAGAGCGGCACCTCGGCGAGGACGTTCGCCCAGCCTCGGGCATCCGCGGCAGCGGCGGGGTCACGGGGTTTCTGTGGCGGCAGGCTCGGCACGTCTGGAGGTCGGCGCGCCCCGCACCGACGGTAGCGCGACGATACGAGGTTCGCAGCGACGCGCGCAACGAGCGCCTGAACGCCTACACCGGCGCGCCGGCCCCGAGTGCCACTTGAAGGCCGCTTCGCGACGCTACCTGCAGCTTGCGGAAGATGCTCGTCAGGTGGCCCTCGACGGTTCGCGCCGTGATGAAGAGCGTCTGGGCGATCTCACGGTTCGTGAGTCCCTGGCTTGCGAGCTCCGCGATCCGGCGTTCGCTCGCAGTGAGCGAATCGAGCCCGCTGAGAACGATGCGGCGAGGACGCGCGCCGGTCGCCCTCAGCTCGGTCTCGGCCTGTTCGGCGACCAGCCGCCCGCCCGCACGGTGCGCGACGTCGAGCGCGTTCCGAAGCAGCTCCCGGGCTTCGGTCCGGCGGTTGCGCCGCCGCAGCATCGCGCCGAGGTCGGCCAGGGCGTGCGCTCGTGCCAACCTGGCGCCGGAAGCCTCGAAGGCGGCGACGGCCTCACGGAGCAGGAGCTCCCCACGCTCTCCGCCCGTCACGACGCCGGCGGCACGGGCGGCGACGCCGAGGACGCGTGGGGCGCCGAACGCACGAGCCAGCTCGAGCTCCTCCTCTGCGAGCCTCAGCGCCGAGTCACGGTCGCCGAGCGCCACGTGAGCGAGCGCTGCCTCGGAACGCCAGGGCAGGTAACCCGGCGAGATGATCAGCGCCGGCGTCAGGCGTGCGCCGACAGCGAGGAAGTCTTCGAGCCCGTCGGCGACTCGTCCCTGTTCGACCCGTAGCCGGCCGCGGGCGACGCGAAGCACCGTGGCGGTGAGCGATCCGCTCTCCGCTTCGCCGTCGAGCGGCGCCAGGACCAGCTCCGCCTCGTCCAGCTCACCCTGGTCGACGAGCGTCTTGACGAGCACCCCGGCGTTCAGGACTCGATACAGCGGCGGCGCGGGGAGCTCGGTCGCGGCGAGCGCCGTCCGTGTGTCTCCTTCGGCGGCGAACAGATCGCCCAGCCGAAGCGCGAGCCAAGCGCGGTTCGCAAGGCCGATCGCGAGGCGCCCACCGTCGCCGGACGCCCGGGCCTGCGCAATCGAAGCATCGAGGAGCGGGCGCAGCTCGGCATACCGGTCAGCCCAGAGCAGCGACAGCGTCGCGCGCGCGAACAAGGTTCCGGACGCGAACCACGGCTGCGCGTGCGAACCTGGGGTGAGGTTCCCGATCCGAGTAGCGCGGCTTGCGAGCTCGGCGCCAACCGCGGCAGGCTCGTTCGACAGGATGGAGATGAACGCAGCCGCCGCGAGCAGCTCCGGCGACGCTCCTTGATCCGCGGCAACCCGCTGACGCAGCGCGCGGCGACGGAATCCGACCGCGGGCGAGGCAACGAGATCGTTCATGCCGGCGACGACGGCCGCGGCATCGAGTTGCAGCGCGAGCTCGCCGTGTTCTGGATCGAGCGCGGACGCCGCCCGGTCGAGGACCTCGACGGCCTCGGGAAAGCGCTGAGCGTGATTGAGCGTACGCGCCAGGACGCGGGCGGCGCCTGCCGCTGCTGCGGGGCTCGGTGCCGTATCGACGGCCCGCTGCAGATGGTCGTGCCAGCCGTCGAGCCCCGCACTCGCCTCGGCGACTCCGAGCTCGAGGAGCAATCCCGACAGGTCGCGCGACGGCGGCTCGGCGAGCGCCCGGCGGAGGAAGATCGCAGCCGACTCGGGAGCCCCGTTTCGTGCCGCCACTCGCGCCGCATCCACGAGCCGCTCCACGACCCACTCGTCGGCCGCGGGCTCGCTCGCCAGCAGATGCTTGGCGACGTGCTCGTTCGCCCCGTGCCGCTCGGCGAGCAGCCGAGCGGCGTGATCATGCACGCCGGCGCGCTCCTTGCTCGAGAGCTCCGAATAGAGACCGGTGCGGACGATCGGGTGGGTGAACCTGAGTGGGCGGCCCGGCTCGAGGATCCCTTCGTCCACGAGCAGCTCGGCCGCGTCGGCGGCGGCGGCCACGTCGAGATCGGCGAGCTTCGCTGCATCGTGCAGGTCGCTCTGCTCGAGGACGGCCAGCGCCCGGGCGAGCAGCCCGGCGGGCTCGGGCAGCCGCCGGAGCCGAAGTCGGATCGAGCGACCCACCGTCCGCGCACCGATGCGCTCGACGTCGCGGGCTCCGTCGGCGGACGTGCTGACCCGTTCCTCTTGCAGCGCGCCCACGAGCTCGCGCAACAGAAACGGCGAGCCTCGAGTGGCGCGCAGGCAGGCGTCGACGAACACCGGATCCGGAACCTCGCCGAGGCCCGACTCGACCAGCTCGGCGACGGCAGCGCCGGTCAGGGGCGCCAGACGGATGAGTTCGGCAGATGGATCGGTGGTCAGCGTCGCCAGCAGCGCAGCATCGGTTCCCGACTCGCCGGGGCCGGTTGCCAGCACCAGCGCGACCTCCAGCTCCTCGAGCCGTGTGATGAGGAACGCGAGGTAGCGGAGCGAGGGAACGTCGGCCCATTGCGCGTCGTCGATGACGAGACAGAGCGGGCCCTACCGCCGCGAGATTTGCGGACAGCCAGTAGAGACCGTGCAGGATCGCGAACGACGGATCGATGCTCGAGGACGCAACGTCGCGGTCCGGCATCGGCGCGCCCGGGAGACCGAGCAGTCCGGCGGCGACTCCGGCCGCCGCGTGCAGCAAGTCGTCGCGCACCGACTCGGTTGCCTCGGCGAGCGGGGGCTCGAAGAGCTGCCGCACCACTCCGAAGGCAAAGTCGCGCTCCAGCTCCGTTCCCCGCGCGCGAAGGACGCGCATCCCGTCGGCCGCCGCGGCGGTCCTGGTGGCGGCGAGCAGCGCCGTCTTCCCGATCCCCGCCGGCCCTTCGATCACCAGGAGCGTGCCGCGCCCGGCGCGCGCCTCGGCGAGTACCGCATCGATCCGCGCCAGCTCTCCATCTCGCTCGAGGAGCGATTCAGCGCCGTCGCGTGATCGGGAGCTCGCGTACCTCGTGTCGAGCCGTATTGAACCTTGCCGGCGCCCCGAACGTAAGTCCGGCGCATCTTGAATGAGCTGAGTCACCATGGAATCCCGAGCTTCCGGCGCTAGAACGACGGAGCGAGATCAGAAAGTCCGGGGGGCATCCACGGTGCGAAACCCCTGCCCGCGCCGACGAATATCGGACGATGCACTCGCTGACCGGCAACGACGCCACGACTCGCACGCGCGTCCATGGGGCGCTCGCAGCACTTCCCGAGCAGGATCGCGTCCTGATCGAGCGCGTCTACTGGTCCGGTCTCCCGGCGGCCGAGGTCGCGACGGAACTGGGGATCCCGCTCGGGCTCGTCAAGGCGCGGATGCGCTCTGCTCTCGGCCGGCTCGCCGAGTTGCTCGCCGACTAGAGGGTCAGGCGAGACCCGGCCTCTGAGCGTGCCGGGTGGCCGGGTCGACTCCGGCGAACGTCAGGAAGTCGGTCATCCTGAACGTCTCCCCGGTGCCGAAGATGGGCCGCCACGACGGGCTCGCCCTGACGTAGCTCGCCGGGTCGGTCTGAAGCAGCCCGATCAGCACCTCGGCGACGATGCGCCCGGCGACGGGCCCGAGGTGCAGCCCCTCCTGAGTCAGCTGCGCCTCCTTGAGCGCGTAGTACCAGAGCGGCGTGCTCCTGTCGAAGCCGTAGGGCTTGAGCTCGGTCAGGTCGTGCTTGCCGATCGGCGCCACGCCCATCGCCGCCGCGACCGACTGGCCCGAGGGAAGGCTCCAGGTGAGGTGGCGGAGCAGCGTGCGCTGCGACAGCACGGT
Source organism: uncultured Thermoleophilia bacterium (assembly GCA_963708505.1). Lineage (GTDB taxonomy): Bacteria > Actinomycetota > Thermoleophilia > Gaiellales > Gaiellaceae > PALSA-600. The sequence goes on along the minus strand of CAVPST010000001.1, from coordinate 442,350 downwards.
CGGCGGGTCGTGGCTCGCGATCGCGCCGAGCGGCAACGTGAACAGCGGCGTCGAGAGGTGAGTGTCGATCCGCTTGTTTCGCTTCACCTGGCCGTCGCCGAAATCGAAGAAGGTCTGCCAGCCGATGAAACGCCGCGCAGCGGAAAAGCCGCCGCGCAAGTCGGCTGGATCCGCCGAGACGTTGTTCTGGCTCGGGTCGAAGATGAAGCCGAAGAACGGATTGCCGTCGTCGCCCTTCGAGGTTTGCGCGGTACGAGGGCCGGACCATGCTGTGTCCGAACCGGTAGCAGGCTCCGCTGAACTCGACCGGAATGAACGCCTGGCCGACGTCGGCGGTGTACACACGGCGGCCGTGCCGCAGTACGTCCTCGACCATCGGCTGCCCGACGAAGAGCGGAAGAAACTCGTGCACGAGCAGCCACTGGTAGTGCCACGTCGTCAACTGCCGCGCACGCGCGAAAGCCTCCGGCCAGGATTTCGCTCCTCGGTCGCGCGCGTAGTCGACCGCCTTGTTGTGGAACAGGATGAAGGCGCAGTGCAGCCCCGCGATGATCATGTGCTCGTCGTTCCGCGGGTCGCCGATGATCGCCGTACCGTCCGCCAACCGCGGCAGGTCCTCGAAGACCCCGCCGGAGCCGATGGACAGCTTGGCCGGGTCGTTGGCGGTGTCGTAGAGCGCCGGACTGGCGGCCGGGCCGGCACCGTAGACCGAGTCGAGATCGAGCGAGGGCGTCCGTCCGTTCGGAGAGGTGAGCGGATTCGTCGGGGTACCCAGCGTCGATGACGTGTCGAACGTGATGTCGTGGTCGACGAACTGCCCGAAGAACGTCGTTCCGGCGGTGTGCTGCGGGTTGTCCGGGTTGTGCGACGCTCAGGCTCGGGTCGGTGATCAGAGCGACCGGCCCCGCGCTCAGCTGATCCTGCGCGTCGAGCAACCCGCCCTGCGCGCCGAGCTCGACCAGCGACCTCGTCACGTCGTCGTTCGCGGGCGCGAACGCCTCGAGGCGCGCAAAGATCCGCCCGAAGTGCTGCGGGTCGGTCGACACGAAGCGGCTGCGCGCAGGCGACGCCTGCACCGGCGCGGCGAGCGACCCCGAGACACCGCCGCCGACGGCGACGGCGCCCGCACCGAGCCCGACCCGTTTCAGGAACGCGCGCCGTCCGTAACGCGAGCTCGTCCGTGGTTCGTCGGTCGCGCGCATCGCAGCCTCCTTCGGCTCAACTCATTGGCACTCGTCGAGCGTAGGACGCGGTTGCCGGCCGCACATCGGCGGACCTACCTACGTTTCACGGGGCCGCTACCGGTCTTGGCGGCGGATGCGGCGAGCCGCGCGGCGAGCCGCGCGACGTGCTCGTTGAGCTCGAGCGGGCGAATCACGAGGAAGTCCGCCCCCAGTCCGGCCAGCACGCCCGCGACCCAGTCGAGCGAGTCGGCGCGCAACTCGAGCCTGGTTCCCGTCCCCGTCGGGCGACAGCTGGGCGAGGGTGGCCGGGATTCGCGCGGCGAGATCGTCCGATGGCGCGTCGACCTGCACCTCGACCTCGTGGGCCCAGGGCAGCCGCGCAAGCATCTGGACGACATGGGCCACGGGGTCGAAGCCGGCCTCGGGCGGCTCGGCGGCGTCACCGATCTCGACCGCACCGATCCGATCGGCGCGGAACGTGCGAAGCTCGGCGCTTGCGTGGTCCCGTGCCGGGACGTACCAGCGTCCGTGGCGCGCAACGAGACCGAACGGATCGATCTCACGCTCGCTTCGTGCACCGTCGCGGCGCGTGTAGTCGATCCGGAGCGAGCGTCTCCGTCGTACGGCCTCGGCGATGACCAGCAGCGTCTCGGTCGAGGTCGGCGCCGGCTCGGGCTCGCCTGACAGCGAGAGCTCGCCGCGGAGGCGATCGACGCGGCGCTCCAGGCGCGCGGGAAGCACACGTCCGATCTTGGCCAGCGCGCCTTGCGCGCCGCTCAGACCACGTCGTTCCGCGATCGCCAGGCCGAGCACGACCGCCGCTGCTTCTTCGTCGTCGAACATCAGCGGCGGAAGCCGCGTTCCCGCACGCAGGCGGTAGCCGCCCCCGACTCCAGGCTGGCCGTCGACGGGGATCCCCAGCTCGTGCAGCGCGACGACGTAGCGTCGGATCGTCCGCTCGCTGACACCCAACTCGCCGGCCGCGGTCCGGCCATCGACCACCCTCAGACGCTGGAGGAGTTCGAGGAAGCCGAGGAGTCGGGAGGCCGGCCGCGAGATACCGAAGAGTGAAGCACGTTGCGGACGGAAACTGGCCGCAATCGTCCCTATCGTCTTGCTCTCAACCGAGCGAGGAGGGTGAGCGGGGATGAACGACGACGGACGGCACGATTTCGACTTCTGGGTCGGGGCCTCCTGGAAGGGCGAGAACCGCAAGCGCGTCAAGCCGCTCCTCGAGGGCGACGGCGAGTGGGTCGAGTTCGAGGGGTGGTGCGAGGCGCGCCCGATCCTCGGCGGTCTCGGCAACACCGACGAGTTCAGCGCGCCCGACTTCCCCGGGCGCCCGGGATTCGAGGGCTTCTCGCTGCGGCTCTTCGAGCCCGAGACCCAGCTCTGGCGGATCTGGTGGGCCTCGACAGTCGGCACCGCGCGGATCGATCCGCCGGTCGTCGGTCGCTTCGAGGACGGGATCGGCCGGTTCGAGTGCGACGAGGTGATCGAGGGCGTCGCACTGCGGACGCGCTATCGAGTGGAAGGACATCACGCCGGACTCGGCGCGCTGGGAGCAGTCCTTCTCCTTCGACCAGGGCTCGACCTGGGACACGAACTGGACCGTGCAGCACGCGCGCGTCTAGGCGCCGCCGCGGCCCATCCGTCTGCCGCTAGCCGATGCTGGCGTCGATCAACGCTCTCGCCACCTGCCTCGCGTCCTGCGCCGGCCGTGTGGATCGCTGTGTGAGCGATTGAACGAGCGCACCGTCGAAGACGACCATCAACTGACGAGCGAGCCCTGCGGGGTCGGCGGCGCCGGCGGCGCGGGCTCGCGTGAGCATCCAGCGTCGTAGCCGCTCCTTGTGGCGACGGATGATCGGGTGCGCCGGATGATCGAGGTCGGCGAGCTCCGACGAGGCGCTCGTGAAGGGGCAGCCTCGAAACTCGGGTGCGCGAATGACCGCCTCGAGCGACACGAAGACCTGCTCGAGCTGATCGCGCGGCGTGGCGGCGCGTTCTGCGGGCTCCGTGTACATCCTGAAGACGGGCTCGTCGCGAACGTCGAAGGCAGCGGCGATCAGCCCGTCCTTGCTCCCGAAACGCTCGTACAGCGTCCGCTTCGAGATCCCGGCGGCGCGGCTCAGCGCCTCGACACCGGTCGCCGTGATTCCGTGCTTGTAGAACATCTCGGCCGCCTGGTCGGCGATACGTGCGTCTGCCTCGTTCACAGCGTCATGGTACCGATCGGTTTTCCAGTGCCGTGGGTTTGTGTATAGTCGAAAACCGATCGGTTTCCAACTATCGCTGTAGGGGGTAGAAGCATGACTGTCATCCATCGCTGGCGCGCCTTTGCGCTGCTGGCCGTCGCATTCTTCATGACGATCGCGGACATCGCGATCGTCAACGTCGCGCTGCCGACGATCGGCCACGATCTCCACTTCACGGAGTCCAACCTGCAATGGGTCGTGACCGCTTACGGGATCACGTTCGGCGGCTTCTTGCTGCTCGGCGGCCGCGCCGCCGATCTGCTCGGACGCCGGCGCGTCTTCACGGTCGGTCTCGCCATCTTCACCCTGGCGTCACTCGCCTGCGGACTTGCCGGCACCGACTCGTTCCTGATCGCCATGCGCGGGGTCCAGGGACTCGGCGCCGCGATCGTCCTGCCGGCGGCGCTCTCGATCGTCATGAACATGTTCGCCGAGGGCGCTGAGCGGAACAAGGCGCTGGGGCTATGGGGCGCGATCGGCGCGAGCGGAGCAACGGTCGGCGTGCTCGCAGGAGGAATCCTCACTCGTTACGTCGGCTGGGAGTACATCTTCTTCATCAACGTGCCGATCGGCGCGGCAGCGCTGCTGCTCACGCGCAGGGTCGTGCCCGAGAGCCGCATCGAGACGTCCCGCCGGCGGTACGACCCGTTCGGCGCGCTGACGGCGACGTCGGGATTGCTCCTGTTCGTCTACGCGATCTCGCGGGCACCCGACGTCGGGTGGGCTACGGCCCAGACGATCTCGCTGCTCACCGCATCGGTCGTCCTGCTGGGGGCGTTCCTGTGGATCGAGACGATCGTCGAGGCGCCGTTGATGCCGCTTCGGATCTTCAAGTTGAAGACGCTGGCCGGAGCAAACGCGGTCGGGTTCCTGCTCGGAGCGAGCTTCTTCGCGTTCATCTTCATCGGGACGCTCTACATGCAGCAGGTGCTCGGCTACTCACCGCTCCAGACCGGATTCGCCTGGCTGGCGACGAGCGTCACTTCCGTCGCTCTTGCGGGCCTGTCGCAGGCGCTCGTCACACGCGGCTCGGCGAAGCTCGTGCTGGCGGCCGGCATGGCCGCGATCGGCGGCGCGCTGCTCTGGGTCGCGCACGCTCCGGTCGAGGGCCATTTCTGGGCCACCCTGTCAGGGCCGTTCTTCCTGGCCGGACTGGGGACGGCCTTCGCGTTCATCCCGGTGTCGATCGCCGGCCTCGCGGGCGTCAAGGAACGTGAAGCCGGGCTCGCGTCCGGGTTGCTGAACACCTCTCAGCAGCTGGGCGGCGCGATCGGAGTCGCGATCGCGTCGACGGTCGCCGCGAGTCACTTCAAGACGCTCGTCCAGGACGGTCACACGACGCCGGCCGCCCTGACCGGTGGCTTCCAGTGGGCGTTCTGGGTCTGCGCTGCGATTGCGTTGCTCGCGATCCCGGTCACGTTCCTGCTCGTCCGTGACGACGACGTTACCGAGGCGGTCGAGTCAGCGACCGGGCTCGAGCCGACCCCGCTAGCGGTGGGCAGCTGACAATCGGCTCGCACCGCCTGGCGGCCACGGCCGCCGGGCGGTGCGACCGCTCATCGATGCGCAGCCGTCGTTCTGTCGAGCCGGGAATAGCCATTGATCAGCCCGATCGTCTGGTCGATGTTCCCGCGTGACGAAGCACCGAAGACGATCGAAGTGATGCGGGGTCGCTCGCAGATCCATTGGATGGCCTCGTCGACGGGGATTGCACCGGAGGCGAGCACGCTCATGGCGATGCAGCGGAACTCCTCGTTGGCGAGGGTGTGGTCGTAAAGCTCGATTCCGCCCGACATGCGAAAGCCGATCTTGTTGTAGCTGCAACAGATAATCGGATTCGCAACGCCGGCCGAATGCAACGCCCTGACGGCTCGCGGCATGTTCATCGTGAAGAAGCCGGCCTCCGCGCCGTAGCGCTCACCCACGTAGTCGTGGAAGGCGCGGAACATGTCGTGCATGCCCAGACCGAGCAGCAGGTCCGTGACGATGTTCTGGAGAAAGACAACTGGGGTGCGTACGCCTGCGAAGCTCTTCATCTCGGCGTCCACCAGCATCCGCATGAGCTGTTCGGTGTCCTTGCGAAGCGCCGATCGGGCCCCCACGAACAACGTCTCGACAATCCCGCCCGAAGCGTATTGCTTGAGCGTCTCGAAGACGCCCAGCTCGGTCACCGCGTTCGCGTACTTGTGGGCGTACGGCATACCTGGATAGAAGACGAAGTCGCGGTAGCGGTCGGGCTCGCCGGCGATCCGCGCGGCGATCTCCGCGATCTGTTCGTGGGTCGTGCACATGAATGTTCGCAGGCCGAGGCTGTAGGCGACGTCGAGCACGTCGATCATCGACTCCGTGTCCTTGAAGCGCATCGCCTGGGCCCGAGCCTTCTCCTCGGACATGTGGTTCACGCCGAAGAACTGGTTGTCGCCGAAGAGGATGCGATCCACGATCAGCTGTTCCGCCCGGCGACGCGTGCGATCTGCTCGATGATGTCGTCGGTGGCCGCCGCCGAGGCGAACGAGTTCTCACCATCCGGATCCCGACTCGCCGACGTCTTCGCGAAGGCATCGATCTGGGCCGAGTACTCCTCGCCGCGGAGGTAGTACGAGACGGGCTGCTGAAGTTCCGTGATGTACCTGATCGTCCAGCCCGAGGGGTAGTCCTCGAACGAGGCGCCGTTCTTGAGGAAGACCCGGCACTCCTGACGATCTGCGTAGACCTTGCCGAGCTTGCCGTACACGGTGACCGACGTCGTCATCTTGCGATACGACTCGTCGCACCAATTCGTCTCCAGGGTGCCGGTCGCACCCGTCGGGTAGGCGAAGAGCGCATAGACAGCGTCCTCGACGTCGTTCGACAGGATGGTCTTGAGGCTGGCTCCGAGCACGGCCGACGGTGGACCGACGAGCCAGTTCATCAGGTCGACCACATGGCAGGCGTAGTCGTGCAGGCAGCCGCCGCCGGTCGACTTGCGCGCGCGCCACGTGAGCCCGCCGCTCCGCTCCTTCGTCACCACCTGACCGAATGCCCGCCCGTCTACGTGGTAGACGTCGCCGATCGCACCTGCCGCGACGACTCGCCGCGCCTCCGCGAACGTTGCGATGAAGCGGTTGTGGTAACCGACCTGATTGGCTACGCGGCACGACTGTGCAGCCGCGGCCAGCTCGTATGACTCGGACGCTGTGAGCGTGAGCGGCTTCTCGACGAACACGTTGACGCCCCGCTCGATGGCGGCCTTCGCGACCTCGAGGTGGCTGCCCGTCGGTGTGGCGACGAAGACACAATCGAGGGACGCCGAGTCGAGCATCTTCTCGTAGCTCTTGAACGTTTCGATCCCGGTCTGCGACCGGATCAGCGAGAGCACGAACCCTTGGCTGTCGCAGATGCCCACCACGTCGAGATCGTCGTGCGCCTGCGAGATCGCGAGATGTGACACGCCCATCTTCCCGACCCCGATCAGTCCGGTTCGCAGCATTCGGCCAACCTATACGTCGTCCGGAGGTGTCAGGCCGGGTTCGCCGCCGACCCCATCGTTGCCGGCAGTCGGCGTGTTCGCCTCCGCCGCCCCACGACCCACAGGAGGTAGCTGCAGGTCGCGGCCGCGACGAGGGCGAGGCCCGAGACCAACGCCGACGAGTTCGGGGTGAGCAGCTTCAGTCCGCTGAAGATCAGCACGCCGGCCAGCACGGCCCTGAGAACATCGTCGCGCAGGCGAACCGACCATCCGCTGCCGATCAGAACACCCGGGATCGACCCGAGCAGCATCCAGGTGACCGCGTGGAGATCCACGTTGCCGGCTACGAGGTGACCGATGCCTGCAACCCAGAGGAGCCCTGCCGCGTGCAGGAGGTCGGTACCGACGACCTTGCCCGCACGGAGCGGAAAGACGAACAGCAAGGTCAGGCCGAAGAAGACACCCGTCCCGACCGACGTCAACCCGACGATGAACCCACCGAACAGCCCGATGAGAACCGCGGCAACCTTGTCGCGGGTCGTCAGGACGAACGGATCTCGCACTGTGACCCGCTCCTGGACGACGTTTTTCACGAGCAGGCCCGCCCCGCCGAGGAGGAAGGCGCCGCCGAGCACCCAGGCCTCGGCCGACGTGACACCGGCGTGCGCGTCGCCGAGCTTCGAGGCCGCCGCCACGCCGAGGAGCGCCGTTGGCGCCGAACCGATGAACATCCAGCCGCTCAACCGGCCCTGGACGGTTCCGAGCCGCCTGTGGCGAAGCGCACCGACGCTCTTGAAGACGGCGCCGTGCAGGATGTCGGTGCCCACGGCGACGACGGGCTGAAAACCGAGCACGAGGATGAGAATCGGGGTCATGAGCGACCCGCCGCCCATCCCGGTCACGCCGACGAGCATCCCGACGAGCAGCCCCGTCAAGAGGAACTGCCAGGTCAAGCGCCATGCCCCAATCCAGCCATCGCCCGACGGCCGCCTCCCCGCGTGCCCACGAAGCTCTCCCCCTTCGATCGACGCCCACTCTGATCTTGCGCCGCGAATCGCGAAAGTTCAACCGCACGCACCGGAAAGAGCCGGCGGCGCGACTCGGGCACGTCTAGTAATCACCGCGTATCTGACCTATCCTGGAACCTTGCGGTGGGGAGGTCTTCGGCGCTGGGAGCGGTCGGCGGCAGGTTGTCGGCTGCCTCGTCGCGCTTTCGTTTCCTTCGGCGCCGCGCTCCTCGGCACCCTGGTCATCGGGACCGCTCAGGCCCTCGCCGCCACCAATCCCATCACCACCGGCTCGTTCAGCGACGCGACCACGCTCTCCGGCGCGACTTCGGTCGCGACGTCAGGGACGTGGGGGTACGTCACGACGTCATTCCCCGGGCGTCTGACTGCGGTCGACCTCCTCGACCCCACGCATCCGGTCTTCGCGGGCCAGAGCCCCGTCGCGAACTCGCTCATCGCCTCCACGACCGTCAACATCGCGGGCGGCTACGCGTACGTGGTGAGCAAGAACCGAAACGGGCCGAACGGGAGCGGGAGCAACGACGACGGAACCGGAAACAGCCTCACGATCCTCGACATCACGAGCGATCCCGCTCACCCGTCGATCGTCGGGTCCATCAGGGATCCGATCGCGCTGTTCGGCGCCTACGGGATCGCGGTTTCCGGGCACTACGCCTTCGTCGCGGCGCAAGGATGCCTGAGCGGCCAACCCTGCCCCAACACCAGTGTCGGAGACTCGTTTGCGGTCGTCGACGTCGCCAATCCGGCGAACCCCACGATCGTCGCCACGTTGCGAAACAGCAGCCTGCCGGCGCCCTGGGCCGGCAGCCTGGCACTGCAGCACGCCACCGCCGTGTCGATCTCGGGCAACTACGCCTACGTCACGGCCTCCTACTCGGACCGGTTGACCGTCATCGACATCTCGAATCCGTTCAACCCGACCATCGTCGCCTCGCTGCACGATGCCACCCAGCTGAACTTCGACGTCGACGTCGCTGTCCGCAACGGCTTCGCCTACGTCGCTGACCAATCGTCGAGCGGACGGTTCGCCGTCGTCGACGTGAGTAATCCGGCGAACCCTCACATCGTGGGCTCCGTCGTCAACAAGACCATGCTCAGCGGCAGCTACCGAATCCGCCTGCGGGGCAACTTCGCGTACATCTCCGCGGTCAACACGAACAGCGTCTCAGTGATCGACATCTCCGACCCGACCAATCCGCGCTTCGTCGGTGGCTTGACAAGTGCGGCGACGCTGAACCGCACCACCGGCCTCGATCTCGATCAAACCGGGCGGTACGTGATCGCAAACTCGCCTTACCAGAACGGCCAGCCGAATACCCCCTATCCTCCGTACCCCTTCCAGCCCGGCGGCCCGTCACTGATCGGAACGGTCTCGGCGATCGACCTCAATCCTGTTCCGATCTCGGTCGGGATCACGCAGTCGTCGGAGCCGGCGAGCACGACGACGCAAACCTCGGGCACGTTCGTCTTCTCGGTCAACGACGCGGTCTCGACCGTGCGTTGCGCGTTCGACGGCGCGCCGGCCGGTCTTTGCACGAGCCCGACGACCCAGACGTTCACGGGTCTCAGCGTCGGCGGCCACACCTTCACGGTTACGGCGATCGATGCAGCCGGCAACACGTCGAGCGACAGCTATTCATGGACGGTGACCCCGTCAGCTGGGCCGACGACTCCGGTCCTCGACAACTTCAACCGGCCGAACGGCGCGGTCGGGCCGAACTGGTCGCTGATCCGGCCCTCGGGGTTCGCCGCTCTGAAGATCTCCGCCAACGCCGCCGTCGACAACTCGCCCAGCCAGTACGCCTGGGACTACTGGAACGCTGCGAGCTACGGCCCGGACTGTGAGGCTTACGTCACGGTCAAGACGTTCGGCCGGGGACGTAGTCCGGGTCGGTGCGCGCGTCACGGGCGGCACCAACTCGCACTCGGGCTACTACGTCTCCGTCGGCACGAACGGAGCCTGGTCGATCATCCGAATCGACAACGGTGGCAACGCCATCACCCTCGCGACCGGCCCGACTCAACCACTGGCCTCTGGCGACAAAGTCGCGATCCGGATCGTCGGCTCGGTCGTCACCGCCCTCCACTTCACGACCGCGGCCGGTTGGACGGACGTCCTCGACTACGACACCGCCACGGACAGCGATCCGCTACACCGCCGCCGGCAGCTTCGCACTCGAATTCAGATTCAGCACGCTCGACGACTTCGGCGGCGGCAGCCTGGCAGCCGCTCCGACCGCCCCGGTCAACATCACGCCGCCGTCGGTCTCCGGCACCACGACCGTCGGCCAGCAGCTGACGACGACGACCGGCAGCTGGTCCGGCCAGCCGGCCCCGACCTTCAGCTACCAGTGGCAGCGCTGCGACACCCAAGGCGCCAACTGCAGCCCGGTCGGCACCAACAGCACCAGCTACACCCTCGTCGGCGGCGACGCCGGCTCGACCATCCTCGTCACCGTCACCGCCAACAACAGCGCCGGCCAAGCCAGCGCCGACTCCGCCTTCGTCGGCCCCGTCGGCGCCGCCAACTCGCCGCCGGCCAACATCACGCCGCCGTCGTCTCCGGCACAACGACCGTCGGCCAGCAGCTGACGACGACGACCGGCAGCTGGTCCGGCCAGCCGGCCCCGACCTTCAGCTACCAGTGGAAGCGCTGCGACAGCCAAGGCGCCAACTGCAGCCCCGGTCGGCACCAACAGCACCAGCTACACCCTCGTCGGCGGCGACGTCGGCTCGACCATCCTCGTCACCGTCACCGCCAACAACAGCGCCGGCCAAGCAAGCGCCGACTCCGCCTTCGTCGGCCCAGTCGGCGCCGCCAACACGCCGCCGGCCAACATCACGCCGCCGTCGATCTCCGGCACCACGACCGTCGGCCAGCAGCTGACGACGACGACCGGCAGCTGGTCCGGGCAGCCGGCCCCGACCTTCAGCTACCAGTGGCAGCGCTGCGACAGCCAAGGCGCCAACTGCAGCCCCGTCGGCACCAACAGCACCAGCTACACCCTCGTCGGCGGCGACGTCGGCTCGACCATCCTCGTCACCGTCACCGCCAACAACAGCGCCGGCCAAGCAAGCGCCGACTCCGCCTTCGTCGGCCCCGTCGGCGCCGCCACCTCGCCGCCGGCCAACATCACGCCGCCGTCGATCTCCGGCACAACGACCGTCGGCCAGCAGCTGACGACGACGACCGGCAGCTGGTCCGGGCAGCCGGCCCCGACCTTCAGCTACCAGTGGAGCCGCTGCGACACCCAAGGCGCCAACTGCAGCCCCGGTCGGCACCAACAGCACCAGCTACACCCTCGTCGGCGGCGACGTCGGCTCGACCATCCTCGTCACCGTCACCGCCAACAACAGCGCCGGCCAAGCAAGCGCCGACTCCGCCTTCGTCGGCCCCGTCGGCACCGCCACCTCGCCGCCGGCCAACATCACGCCGCCGTCGATCTCCGGCACAACGACCGTCGGCCAGCAGCTGACGACGACGACCGGCAGCTGGTCCGGCCAGCCGGCCCCGACCTTCAGCTACCAGTGGCAGCCGCTGCGACAGCCAAGGCGCCAACTGCAGCCCCGGTCGGCACCAACAGCACCACCTACACCCTCGTCGGCGGCGACGTCGGCTCGACCATCCTCGTCACCGTCACCGCCAACAACAGCGCCGGCCAAGCAAGCGCCGACTCCGCCTTCGTCGGCCCAGTCGGCGCCGCCACCTCGCCGCCGGCCAACATCACGCCGCCGTCGATCTCCGGCACAACGACCGTCGGCCAGCAGCTGACGACGACGACCGGCAGCTGGTCCGGCCAGCCGGCCCCGACCTTCAGCTACCAGTGGCAGCCGCTGCGACAGCCAAGGCGCCAACTGCAGCCCCGGTCGGCACCAACAGCACCAGCTACACCCTCGTCGGCGGCGACGTCGGCTCGACCATCCTCGTCACCGTCACCGCCAACAACAGCGCCGGCCAAGCAAGCGCCGACTCGGCTGCGACCGGGATCGTGCAAAACTCTTCGCTCGCGCCGACGACTCCGGTCCTCGACGACTTCAACCGGCCGGACGGCGTGGTCGGGCCGAACTGGTCGCTGATCCGCCCGAGCAACGCTTGCGCCGCGATGAACATCAGCAGCAACAGCGCTGTCAACCCCTCGACCACCCTGTTCGCCTGGAACTACTGGAACGCAGCCACCTTCGGCCCGAACTGCGAGGCCTACGTGACGGTCAAGCACCTACGGCGCCGGTGACGTGATCAGGATCGGCGCACGCGTCACCGGCGGCACCGACCCAGCCCTCCGGGTACTACGTCGCCGTCAACGCCACCGGAGTCTGGACGATCATCAGGATCGACAACGGCGGCTCCCCACTCATCCTCGCCAACGGGCCCGACCCAGCCGCTCGTCTCCGGCGACAAGGTCGCGATCCGGATCATCGGCTCGGTCGATCACCGCCCTGCATTTCACGACGAGTGGAGGCTGGGTCCAGGTGATGAGCTACGACACCGCGCTCGGACGGCGTCCGCTACAGCGCCGCCGGGAACGTCGCGCTCGAATTCCGGTTCAGCACGATCGACGATTTCGGCGGCGGAACGCTGCCGTAAGCCGTCTCGTCTCCGGCCCCTTAGGGCCGAATCGACCCGCCCGGCGGGTCGCACGATCCCTCGTTTGAGTCATAGGCATCGGGTAGGCCGATCCGATGGCCCCCCCTATGAGACTCATGGGCAGTACTCAGTTCAGGACACTCATGGCGCTGTTTCTCACAGCCGCCATCTTCGCCGCAGGGTTCCTGGTCTCGGGTGGTGCAGCAAGCAGCACCGCCGTCAACTGTCGAGAGCATCCCGACCGGTGCGCGACCACGACGGCCGCCGCCACGACAGGCTCGACGACGACCTCTCCGAGCACCACCACCACCGCCCCGACCACGACCACCCGCCCGACGACCACCACCGCCCCCACGACCACCACCGCCCCGACCACGACCACCCGCCCGACGACCACCACCGCCCCGACCACGACCACCCGCCCGACGACCACCACCGCCCCCACGACGACCGCAGCGCCGCCGACGAGCTCTTCGCCGCCGCTCTTCGTCGGCAACTTCGACACCGGCTCGTACAAGCCGTGGGGCACGCCGCAGTGCGCGAATTACGGGAATCGCGACCATACGCGACCCGCGCGTTTGGCAACTTCAGCGTCGTCTCCGACATCGTCGGCGCCGGCGCCTACTCGGCCAGGTTCGACCTCCAGGCCGACTCGACGCACCTGACGCGCTGCCAGGTGATCACGGCACGGCCCGTCAACACGGGCGGCGACGACTACTACTCGCTGATGTTCTACCTGCCGAAGGGCTGGACGACCGGGACCACCTCATCGCAGGTCGGCGTCATCATCGCCCAGCTGAACTACCAGAACCTCGGGCCCGGCGGCCCGACGATCGCTTGATGGCCTTCCCGGATCACGTCACGCTCGTGATGGCAGACCGGCATCACCACCACGACCGGCACGCCCGCGTATCAGTTCAACTCGAACGCCGACGTCACGACCCGCTATGTCAACCTGCCCAAGCTCTACGCCGTCCCGCCGGGCATGCAGCTCGGCGTCTGGCACGAACTGATCATCCACGCACACTGGGCGACCAACAGCAGCGGCAAGATCGACGCCTGGCACCGCGTGAAGGGCCAGTCCGTCTGGACGAATACCGCCTCGCTGTCCGGCTACCCGACCTTGCAGGAGAATCCGGACGGGAGCTACCCGCCGACCACGATCGACATGATCGGCGCCTATCGGTGCCGGTCAGCCGCGCCGACCTCGGTCTGGCTCGACGGGTTCAGCAGATCCGGCTCCTTCGCAGCCGCTGCCGCGAACCTTCCCTGATCGACGCTCTGCTCGCGGCGCCGAGTCGCCGCGACCAGAAGCGGCCCACCGGCAGACGCCGGTGGGCCGCTTCCTCCGGCTGCCCGGAGCTGAGTCCCTGTGGGCCTCAGCTCTCGAGCCGGTAGCCGAGAGCCGTGCGAAGGGCGACCCGCGCGCCCCGGCAATGGCCGGACACCCCGGGATCGGGTGCCCGCGCGTGGTCGAGCAGGAACGCCTCCAGACGCTCGACCTGCCGAAGCTTCCGCGCCACACGTCCAAGCTTCGGGATCCGACTCATGCCGCCGAGCAGCCGGCGTTCGACGCGAAAGTTGAACAGCACCATCGCGGCGCCCCGCGCTGCGACACGATCGCCGCTCCAGTGCGAAAGGTATTCGAGCGTCCCGAGCAGCGACCATCCCAGTGGATCGATGCGGAGGGAGTCATCGGACGTCGACGAGGCGGCGCCCGAATGGTGGCCGACGACGCTGTCTGTCAAGTGCATGTCGAGCCCGCTTGGATCGGTAGCGGCGCGAGAGATCGAGATCCTCGCCGTAGAGGAAGTAGCGAGAGTCGAAACCGCCGAGCTCGACGAATTCTCCCTTGCGAACGAAGAGCAGAGCCGCGGCTGCCCACGCCTCGGCGGTCGAGCGAGCCGGGCGGGCCGGCCGCTTGAGCTCTCTGGGTATGAAATGCGACCAAGTCTGGCGAAGCAGGACCCGCTGCCACGGGAGATACGGAAAGATCTGGTGCCGAGGTCTGGCACCACGCGTCGTCGAAAGGAGCGGCACGAGCAAACCGAGCTGTGCCCGCCGCAGGTCGGACTCCAACTCCTCGAGATTCGCGCGGGAGATCGAGACATCAGGGTTCACGAACGCGACGACGTCGCCGGTGGCTCGCGTGACGGCGAGGTTGCACGCCCGCCCGAACCCGAGGTTCGAGCTGGACTCGATCACGATCGAGCTCGGGGCCGCTTGGTGGACAGCTTCGATCGAGGCGTCGGTTGACGCATTGTCGACGACGATGATCTCGTGAGGTTGGAGCTGCTCGACGATGCTGGCCAGGCACGCCCCCACGCAATGCGCCGAGTTGTAGGTCACGATGACCGCGGATACGCGGACCGGCGACCGCTCGCAGCCGGGGCGAACCCGCACCAGGCGTCATTCGCCCGAAAGGCGCTCGCGGCCGACGGCGACGGAAGTCGCGATCGCGAGGACGCAAGCCGACAGCTGCAGCCCGCCGAAGCTGAAGAGATCGACGAGCGTCAACGAGCTCGCGATCGTACCGATGATCCAGATCGCCGACCCAAGCCGGAGCCATTCGTCTCCTTGCTCATCCGCACCCGCGCGCGGCGCCCTGCTCAGTCCCCGGAGCACGAGCAGCAGCGGCATGTAGATCAGGACCGCACCGACGGCTCCCATCAGCATCAGCGCGTTGAGAACACCGAGATCGGAGTCCCGGATCGAGCCTTGGGGGAGTGTCGGGTATGGATGGGCTGCCGGGTGGATGAATCCGAGCCCGATCGGCCAGCTCGGCCCGAGCAGGCGAAGCATCTCCCTCCCCACATTGACGCGCGTCGCGACCGTGCCGTTCGTACTGCTGGCATCGCTGTAGCCCGCGAGTGCACGGGTCCCGACCGTCGAGAGCACGTGCCGCTCGCCTTTCGACACGGCGGCACCGAGGCTGAACACGAGAACGATGAGTACCGGAACAAGAATCAACCGCCGCCTCGCCGCACCTCGAATCGGCCCACGCCTGAACCACCAGATCGCGCCGGCGAACAGAAACCCCAGGACAGCGCCGTAGTAAGCAGCACGCGTGAGCTGAAGCGTCATCGAGATCGCCGAAGAGCAGCATCGGCACTGCGGCCCGATACCTCAGCCGGCGCGTCGGCGCGAGGACGACGGCGCCGCACGATAGAGCGAAAGCGACCCGGACCAGGTCGTTCATGGACGAGAAGACGCGGGTCGTCCCGTCGACCGTCGCCGTGAATTGGCCCTTGGTATGCAGGATGAACTCGAGGGAGACATGGCCCCGGGAGTGTGCGATCTGAGCGACCGCGAAGATCGCCGCAGCGATCCCGAGGGTCACGAGCACCTGCCGTCGCAGCCGAGGAAACGTCACGAAGACGTCGCTCAAGAGCGGCAGTAGCAACGCGAAGTACAGGAAGTCACGGGCGAATCGCGCAGCGAGCATCGCGGGGATCCCGTGAAAGAAGACCGTTCGAGCCAACGTCAGAATCCACCATGCGGCGAGCAGAGACGACGCCACATAGAGCATCCGCTGCAGCGAGGAGCGGCTGGTCAATTTCCCCGAGACGAAGACGACGTAACCGCACCCGAGCAGCAGGGCCACGCCGGCCACGTCTTGGTAATGGGAAATCGAGTTGCTGCCCGGGTTGACGTTGACACCCGGAACTCCGTTCAAGCTGACGAGAAGGGCCACGCTGATCATCACGCCGTACGCGCGCCGCTGGATCGTCACCGCGGCGGCGATCGCGACTACCACGGCGCCTATGAGCTTCGCGCCATGCCGCACTTCCAGCCAGCCCGTGACGACCGCGGCAAGGGCGAGCCCAAGAGCGAACGCCGCGGAGTGCCACCCGGCGCGACGCTCGGTCAGACGCGCAGTCCGACTGGCGATCACCACGGTGGCTCCCGACCGATGAGGGAGCTCAGTCGTTCACGGTCGGCCACATAGTGGGCGCGCAGGCGTTGTCGTAGCTCGCGCGGCGCATCACCCGGGTCTCGCTCCACTACCCGGTTGCGAACGTCCGTCTGGTACTTCAGCTCCTTGAAGTCCCGATCGATCCGCCCTCGCAAACCGGCCGGCAGTGCGTGCCAGGTCCGGCGAAGCGGCAGGCTGGCGGCCGCGCGCCGCTCGAGGCGGTTCAGGTCGAGCCGCCGGAACCGTCGGCGGCTGCCGCCGACCCGATACCACCGTCCGAGGTTCCGAGGTTGAAAGTCGGTCGAGACGTCGAGGAACCGCAGGACTGAGAAGAGCGTTGCCGCAGGCTCGGAGGCGAGGTCGCTGGCAAAGCAGACGAGCATCCTGTCCTTGCCGAAGAGCTCGAAGTACGGCGTCAGGATCCGTCCGTACTCGCCGTTCGTCACGTACGCCACCACTTCGTCAGGCTGCTTCCGCGACTGCTCGAGCTGCCGCGGCTCGAGCAGGAAATCGATCGCTTCCTCGAAGGTCCGGGTCTCCGCCTCTCGGAAGCGCTCCATCCGGTAATGCGAATAGGCACGCTCGACCGGGTCGCGCAGAATGGCGATGAGCCGAGCGTTCGGCGAATGCGAGGCGATCCGCTCGGGAACGAGCCGCTCGGGCCGGCTGACCGCCGCTAGCTCGTCTGGGCTGGCGGCCTCGCAAAGGGAGCCGTACATGTAGTGCGGCGTAACCGTCCCCCAGCGCTTGGACTCAGTCGCGAGCGCGAAGTGGTGACGCACATACTCGCTCCAGCCCTCGTTCCAGTTCGTGTCGTGGCTGAAGAACGGCGCCTCTTTGCCCGAGGGCAGAAAGAGCTCGGGATGCTTCCGCAGGTACTCGAAGAGTGTCGTCGTCCCCGATTTCTGTGCGCCGATGACGATGAAGTCCAGGCTCTGTTTCACGACCCTCCGGAGAACAGGGCGAGGTACTGGGTGGCGGTCGCTTCGATCCCGAAGTGCCGACGTGCGCGCTCTTGCGCCGCGATTGCGTGACGGCGGCGAAGGCCGGGGTCGGTGGCGTAGGCGCGAATCGCGCTCGCGAGCGCAGCCGGGTCGCCGGGCGGGACGATCGTGCCGGTCTCGCCGTCGGCGAGCACCTCGGGGATGCCGCCGATCCGTGTCCCGACGACCGGGACACCGCACGCCATCGCCTCGAGCGTGGTCATGGAGAACGACTCGACGCCGTCGGACGGGACCGACCGCGACGTCGCTGGCACGCCAGAACTCGGGCATCGCCTGGAGAGTTCCTCGAAACGTGACGACGTCCTCGATCTGCAGTTCGCCGCGCAAGCTGAACGAGCGCCGGCCGCTCCGGGCCGTCGCCGGCGATCTCGAGACGCAGCGGCACATCGCGGAGCTCGGCAACGGCTCGGAGAAGATGATCGATGCCCTTTCCGGGCACGAGGCGCGCAGCTGCACCGGCCCGGAGCGGCCGGAAGGCGCCGTTCTCATGCGGTTCTGCGGGCAGGAAGTCCTGGGTGTCGACGCCGTTGTAGATGCGGCAGACGCGGCGGGCGTGAGGGTGCCGCCGGATCTCGTCGACCATGAAGTCGGACACACCGACGTCGACCGCCCGGAACCGGGCGCCCGAGGCACGCTCGAGATGATCCCTCAGCCGGCGCACGCGCGAGAGCTCCCTGGTTGCGAGCAGCTTGCCGTGCTCGACGCCGACGACCCGACCGCAGTAGCCGCCGGCCCGGAGCGCCGCGGCGAGGTAGCCGCTGTCGACGAGCAGCGCGCCGTCTGGCCCGACCGCGGACACGACCTGCGCAAGCCGCCGTGGGTGAGCGAGCGCAGCGCGACCTCTCGACAAGCCGACGGAGACGTGAGGGACGCCGTCGCGCTCGAGACGTTCGACGAGCTGGCCGCCGTCCGTGACGAAGACCACGGACGCTTCGACGTGCCAGCGCCGCCACTCGCGCGCGATCATCGCCTTGACCGCTTCGGCGCCCCCGAGGTTGCCGTTCCAGAGCACGAGTGCGAGCTTCAAGCCCTCTCGCCTTCTCTCTTGACATCGGCCTCCTGATCGGCTTGCGGCCGCAACATCGGGCTGCTTCAACGCGAGGCGACGAGCCCGGCCGCTCCAAGCGCTGCAGCTCTAGTAGGCATTCCGCGTCCGAGCGAGGGCCGGGAGCGTGCGGCAGATGAGCATGATGTCGCCCCACAGAGACCAACTCGTCACGTAGAGGTAGTCGAGCCTCGTCATCTCCTCGAACGGGATCTCGCTCCGGCCGAGCACCTGCCAGAGACCCGTGATGCCCGGCTTGAGCCTGAGCCGCGTCTGCCCCCAGCTGACCACGTGCTCGTTCTCGTCGAGGATGAGGGGACGCGGTCCGACGAGCGACATCTGCGTGCGGAGAACGTTGAAGAGCTGCGGCAGTTCGTCGAGCGAATAGCGGCGAAGGACCCGGCCGACGGTCGTGACCCGCGGATCGTCCGCGACCTTGAACATGCGCGCATCCTCGCCGGCCAGCAGATGCTGGTTCATGTGCTGGATGTCGAACTTCCGCAGTTCGGCGTCGGCGTGCATCGTCCGGAACTTGTAGATGCGGAACGGCCTGCCTCCGGACCCCATCCGCACCTGCCGGAAGAACACCGGGCCCCGTGAGTCGAGCTTGATCCAGATCGCGATGACGACGAACATCGGGAGCAGGAGGACGAGCGCGGCGCCGGCCAGCGCCACGTCGAGCACCAGCTTCAGGAGGCGCGACGACTGCGAGAGGCGCATCGGCGGAAGACCGACCAGGGAGATGCCCTCGACCGCGTGAATGCCCACCTCCGAGCCCACGAGCTCGAAGTAGCGCGGCACGATGTCGACGTGAAGGTCGAAGTCCTTGAGCGACCTGATCAGGTCGAGCATGTCGTCATGCGTCGCGAGCGAGAACGCGATGATCACCCGCTCGACGTCGAAGAGCCGGATCAGCGTCGGCAGCCGCTCCGGCCCACCGAGTATCGCGATGTGCTCGACCGCACCGGACAGCTCGCGTGGGTCGGCGTCGACGAAGCCGACCAGGTTGATTCCGTACTCGGGATGGTGCAGGACCTTCTTCGCGATGAGCTGCCCGACCTCGCCGGCGCCGACGATGATCGTGTTCTGGAGGTAGTTGATCCGCCGACGGCAGATCGCCCGGGCGATCGCGCGACCCGTGACGACGAACACGACGGCGGCGGCCCAGAACACGAGCAGTTTCGGGAGCGTCGACTGCCCGATGTTGAACACGTAGGTCACCGCCCAGAAGAGCCACGTGCAGACGGTGATCATGTGGAAGACGCCCGTGAACTCGTCGACGCCGGAGTGATCGGTCCGCTCTTCGTCCCGTTCGTACAGCCCGTAGACCTTTGCGGCGACCACCCACAGCGGCAATGAGAGCGCGAAGATGGCGAACTCGGCGCCCTGGCTGACGGGCTCGTCGACGCCCGCCGGCGTGACGCAGCTCGGCGACGGCCATCGCGGCGAGCAGGCCGACCAGGTCGGCCGCCAGCAGCATCCTCCGGATCAGCCACCCGCGCCGCTTGACCACGGACGTCCGGCGGCGCCGGTCGAGGATCTCGAGCGTCTTCGGATCGATCGTGAGCGCCAGCTCGTCGTGCAGCTCGAGCCCGTCGAGGAACGCGTGCGTGATCGGTGCCGGCGCTCGTCGTCATGCGACGTCTCCGACCTCTGCCTTGACGCTCTCCGGCTGCTTGCCCGCGCTCGCGGCGTAGCCGTACCCGTACCCGTAGCCGTAGTCGGCCTCCTTCGGCACCGCGGTCGCGACGAAGCCGAGGACGCGGGCCGGAGTCATGGCGAGCAGCCGTGCGAGCTCGTGCAGCATCGAGCGGTGCACGAGGTTGAGCCGGGCGACGACGAGGATCGCGTCCACCCTGCGGCTGATCGTCATCGCGTCGCCGATGTGCAGCGCCGGAGGAGCGTCGATGAGGACGACGTCGACCTGCTCCCGGAGCCGGTCGAGGATGCCTGTGAGTGCATCGGAATCGAGGAACATCCCGCGGTCGGGCGGGATCGCCCCGGCGGGAAGAACGTCGAGCGCCCCGTCGGCGAACTCCGAGAGCCGTGCGCACCGGGCCGGTTCCGTTGAGGCGCTTGTTCGCCGAAGCCCTTCCGGATCGGCTCGGGAATCGAGATGCGTACGAGCGCATCCTCGAGGGGAACGGATCCGAGCGCGACCTGGGTCACCCCTGGGCCCCGGAGCGAGAAGAACGTGTCGATCTTCGGCAGGCGAAGATCGAGATCGACGAGGGCGACGCGCTTCCCCGACCGCGCCAGCGTGAGCGCCAGATTCGAGATCGTCGTGGACTTCCCCTCACCCTCGCCGGCGCTCGTCACCATGATCGTCCGGATGTCCCGGTCGAGCATGACGAAGTCGAGGTTCGTGCGAAGCATCCGGAACGGCTCTGCCGCCAGGCCGTCCGGCTCGTCGATCATCACGAGCCGGTTCTCGGATTGCAGGCGCTTGCTCGGTGCCGGCACGCGGGCGAGGAGTGGGACTCCGCCGAGCAGCTTCCCGATGTCGTCGGTGTTCCTCACTCGGGTGTCGAGCGTCTCCCAGAGGTAGGCGAACGCAAGCCCGAGAATGAGGCCGAGGAAGACCCCGAGCATCGCGTTCCGCTTGACCCGTGGCTGGATCTGCCCTGCGCCGCCGGCCTGTTGGATCACCGAGGCGTTCGACGTCTGAAGCGCTTCCATGGTCGCGAGCGTCTGGTCGCGCTCGACCAGCTGCGCGCGAAGCTCTGCGTTCGCGGTGCCGGTCGTCGGCAGCCGGCTCAGCGACGCCTTGCACGTTCGCGCGGGCGCGCAAAATCGGAGCTGCATCGAGCTCGTGGCGATACGCTCACGTACTCCGCCGCATACGCGTTGACGAGACGCCGAGCGAGAGTCGGGTTGCGGTTCGTCACGGTGAAGATGAGCACGTCGGCGTTCGGATTCGGCGAGACGTCCGACTCGCCGAGCAGACCGCCTGCGGTGAGGCCCGAGCCGGGGACCTTGTCGAGTACGCGCTGCGCGACCGCCGACGTCCGGGCTACGCCGGCCTGGGTACGAGCGACCCGGTCCGGCTGCTGCACCACACTCGACCCGCCGGACACGCCGGAGAGCTGGTTCGCGAGATTCTGGAAGCTGAGCAGCACCCGGGCCGACGACTGGTAGAGCTTCGGCTGCGAGACCGAGAGCGCGGTGACGACCAGCGTCACCAGCACGACGGTCTGCAACACGATCCACTTCCGCCGCCGAACCAGGTGGAGGAAGTCACGAAGCGTCAAGCCGTTTTCCACGTGAGCCCCTCCAAATCTCCCCTGTTCCCCCTCAGAAGGCCGATCGCGCACTGCCCTGGCGCCCTCAGATCATAGGCAGATTCGGACTACGTGGATAGAGCCCGGGCCGCGGGACCACCCGCACGTACAGGAGCCAGCAAACCGGTCGTCGAGGGCTGACCGACGGTTCGGTCGAGTGCGTCCGACTCCTACGAGCTCGGGCCCGTCGACGCACCCATACTTGCGTCTAGACTCGCCGCCTTTTTGCTCAGCTCACTCCGGGCGTGATTGTCTCCTACGATCAGGCAGATGATCGAGTCGCAGGCCGACGATGCGGCCACCGCAAGGCCGCACGCGCCGCGCTGCCGAAAAGACGGTCAGAGCGGAGCCCGAGTAAAGACATCTGGTTCTCGCGGCGCGTCCGGGCCGGTCCGGCGCTGCGCGAGCTCTGGCAGTTCCGGCCGCTGATCCGCGCACTCGCAGAGCGCGACATCAGGATCCGGTACAAGCAGGCGGTGCTCGGGAATGCGTGGGCGATCTTCACTCCTGTCGTACTGATGCTCGCGTTCACGCTCGTGTTCACGAAGTTCGGCCACGTGCAGACGCAACGGTGTTCCCTATCCGCTGTTCTCGTACATCGGCCTGATTCCGTGGTCGTTCTTCTCGCTCCGCGCTCTTGGCCGGCGGCATGAGCTTGAGCTCGAATCTCGCGCTGCTGAACAAGCTCTATTGCCCTCGTGAGGTGTTCCCGCTCGGAACGATCGTGGTTGCGGGCAGTCGACGCCTTCGTCTCGACCATCGTGCTGATCGCGCTCTTCGTGATCGAGCAGTTCACGCCGTCCTGGCAGGCGGTCTACGCACCCATCCCGCTCCTGATCCTGGTGGCGTTCACACTCGGCGTGACGTTCGCGATCTCCGCGACCGTGGTCTACATGCGCGACCTGCGGATCGCGCTGCCGCTCATCATCCAGCTCGGCCTGTTCGTGACCCCGGTTGCATACGGCATCAGCACCATCGCCTCGACGCGCGCCGGGTTCATCTTCTACTCGGCGCTCAATCCGCTGGCTCCCGTGATCGACGGCTGCGCCGAACCGTCCTGCTCGGCGAGGGCCCCGACTGGGCGTCGACGGCCGCGGGAGCCACAACCGCCACGATCGTCCTCATCTGCGGGCTTCATGCTCTTCAAGCGCCTCGAAACGGGACTCGCAGATTTTGCCTGAACGGAACGATCAGCACAGCGGAGGTGTGGAAGCGCTTCCGCGTCGACAACCGGCCGACGTACCTCGCAGGATCAGGTGGGACGCATCGCCGACCGCCTGCGTGGGAAGAAGAGCTCCGGCTGGCGGTGGGTCCTCCGCGAGATCGAGTTCCGCGCAGAGCCGGGCGAATCCTGGGGCCTGATCGGCGCGAACGGCGCAGGGAAGTCGACGCTCCTGAAGATCCTGACCAGGGTCATGTACCCGACCGCCGGAAAGGTCCAGGTGGAGGGCCGGGTCGGCGCGCTGATCGAGGTGCGCGCGGGCATCTCGCCGCTCCTGACCGGTCGGGAGAACATCTACCTGACCGGCACGCTGATGGGCCTCAAGCGCAAGGAGATCTCGGATCGCTTCGACGACATCGTCGAGTTCGCGGGCCTCGAGGGCGCCGTCGACCGCCAGGTGAAGTTCTACTCGTCCGGCATGCAGATGCGCCTCGGCTTCGCCGTCGCCGCCTACCTGGAGCCGGACGTCCTCCTCGTCGACGAGGTACTGGCAGTCGGCGACGCATCGTTTCAGCAGCGCTGCCTCGAACGGATGCGTCAGGTTCTCGAACCAGGGGACGACGCTCGTGTTCGTGTCACACGATCTCGCAGCGGTCGAGGCGACATGTGCGAACGCCGTTTGGCTCGACGACGGCGAGGTGCGGTCGATGGGCGGGATCCGCGACGTGCTCGGCGAGTACCGCGGCGCAATCGAGGGGATCGCGGTCCAGGAGCGGGCGGCCGCGGACTGCTCAGGCTGCGCGATCTCAAGATCGGCTCCGACGAGGTGGCGGGTGTGAGAACCAGCGGCCCGCTTGACCTGAGTTTCGTGATCGAGAGCGACGAGGAGTATCGGGCGTGGATCTACCTGGGAATCAGCGAGGGCGCGGCGACGCCGATCTTCCTGTTCAACCCCGGCCGCGAGACATTCCTCGCGCCCGGCGCGACCGCGGTCGCAGTGCACCGTCTCGAGCGTGCCGCTGCCTCTCGGCCGCTACTACCTCTGGGCGGCCGCGTATGAGAGCTGGACGAACGGCCCGGAGCTCCTTGCCTGGCAGCCGCTTGCCCAGTTCAGCATCTACGGACCCGAGCTCGACGCAGCGCCACGAGCCATCGTGAGGCTGTCGCCGGTTCACGTCGACTCGACGTGGTCGACCGCGCCGCGAGGGCGGCTATCCGACGCCGGGCGTCACATGTAGATCCCGCCATTGATGTTGATTTGAGCGCCCGTCATGTAGTCGGCTTTCAGGACGAACGCCACAGCGTCGGCGACCTCATCGGGCCGGCCGAATCGACGTAGGGGTACGGTCGCCAGGAGTTTCTCCCGGACGTCGTCGCGGACTCTGGCCAGCATTTCCGTCTCGATGAACCCAGGGCAGACCGCGTTCACCGTAACGCCGTGGCGAGCGAGTTCGGCTGCAGCCACCTTGGTCCAGCCGATCAGACCAGCCTTGGACGCCGCATAGTTGGCCTGCCCGAAGTTGCCCTTCTGCCCGACGAACGACGCGATGTTGACGATCCGGCCAAAGCCCGCGTCGATCATCGGAACGCTCGCGGCTCGGGCGAGCATCGCCGCACCCACGAGGTTCACGCCGAGCACGTCTGCGTACTCGGTTTCGCCGAGGTCGCCGATCTTCGCGTCGCGCGTAATGCCCGCATTGTTGACCAAGCAGTCGAGCCGCCCATATTCATGCAGCGCGGCACCGACGAGCTTCGCCGCAGTGTCGACTTGCGTGATGTCGCCCTGGACGAGCACGACCGGGACGCCACGCTTTGAACAGAGTTCGGCGGTCAAGTCGGCCTGCTGTTCGTCTTGGAGGTAACCGAGTACGAGCGACATCCCCTCGGCTGCCAGCCGTTCCGCTATCCCCCGGCCGATGCCGCGTGAGCCCCCGGTGATGATCGCTGTTTTTCCGCTAAGGCCTGCCATGGCGCTCCTAGTCGTGGTCGTAAGCATGGATGTACGTCACGATCGACGCGTCGACGGATTCGACCGCGCCTGACACCTCGCGCTAAGGAACTCGTACGAGATAGCGCTTGTAGCTCCCGACTCGCTCCAGGCCCATACGAGCAAGGTTCTTCGCCGCACCTGGCGAGTTCTGGCAAACCGACACCGTCGCCCCCAGTCGAGCGGCCGCGTGAAATGCAGCGCGACTGCAAAGGTCGTGAAGCCCACGCTTCGTCGCCCACGGCTCCGTAGCGCCCCAGTAACCGCCGGCAACGAGCTCCGGCTCGCCACCGCTGCCCGAGTCACACGGGTGGATGAGTGCCATGCATGTGGACGCTGGCCGCCCGTCGAGGTACGCGAGTGCCGCGGTGACGTTCGGCGCCTTCAGCGCATCTGGG
Organism: uncultured Thermoleophilia bacterium; assembly: GCA_963708505.1. Taxonomy (GTDB): domain Bacteria; phylum Actinomycetota; class Thermoleophilia; order Gaiellales; family Gaiellaceae; genus PALSA-600. The sequence continues at coordinate 417,054 of CAVPST010000001.1, read as the reverse complement.
TCGAACAGGACACGGCGGACCAGTTCAAATGGCATTCCTTCCAATCCCCAGGCGTTCGCATTGATCTGGACGAATGCCTCGCGGGTCTCCTCGTCATCGACGTCGACGAGTTCCACCCCGGGCCCGGGCTCAGCGAGATCGGGTGACCCCATCCGCGCAAGCTGCGGCAGACCGGCTTCTTCGAGAAGTCGCAATCCTCGATCCTGCGCGATCGCGTCGAGCTCACGGTCTTCGCCTTCGCGGACCCACAGTACGAATGAGCGATTGCGCGAACCGAAGAAGGCCTCGGCGAGAGCGAGAGCCTCCTGCTCGGGCAGCAAATTGTTGAACCGGATCATCGCGTTCCGATATGGACTCGGATTCGGGTGCGCTGCCGCAAGGAGGACCGTCCCGTCAGATTCCTCGATGGTGCACCCCACGGCCGAACGGGTGAGGTGCCGCATGAATTCAGCCGTGTTGATGTCGGCGACACGACGAAGCTCGGTCGAGCTGAGGCGGTTCTGGCCCTGGCCTGTGCTCACGCTCCCCATGAGAAAAGGACTAGCAGAGCTAGCTTCCATACTCAACAACTCGCATTCGGACTAGACGATCGGCTAGACAGCGGGGCCAGTTCGCGTCGACGATGATGCGTGACCGACGCGATCCAGCAAGTCGCGAGCGCCTCGCCACTAAGTGTGTCCGACCTAGGGTGTGGTGTCACAGTTTCTATTTCAGGTCTCCTTCCGGCTACTCGACGCCGGGCCTCAGAAGCTGTCTCTGCGGTCACAGGCCCCGCGTTGCTGGCGTCGTGATCGGATCCATGCGGCGGGCGCTCGCCGTACGGCCAGTCACAGATTCCATTTCAGGTCTCCTTCCGGCGACTCGACGCCGGCCCTCAGAACTGCCTCCGCGGGCCCCGAGGGCCCGCGGTGGTGGCGTCCTGATCGGATCCGTCGGGTCGGGGCCGCCGTTCAGTCCATCGACACGGGCTCCAACTGCTTGCCGTCGACCATCTCCGCCATCGCGACGAGGATCTTCCGCTCGCCGCTGAACGGACGACGTGCGTGCGCGACGAGCATGTTGTCGAGCACGATCATGTCGCCGGCCTGCCCACGGCGGCTCGACGCAGAGCTCTTCGTACAGCTCGCCGATGCCGGCGACGACCTCGTCCGGGATGGGCGTGCCGTCGCCGAAGTAGACGTTGCGCGGCATGTCCTCCTCGGCGAAGAGCTGACCGAGGGCGCTCCGCGTCTCTTCGTCCAGGCACGAGACGTGATGGAGCTGGATCTGGTTGAAGAACAACTTCTCGCCGGTGCGCGGGTGAACCGCGACGGCAGGTGAGACCTGACTGATGCGGAGGCCGCCGTTCGCGGTCCACTCGCAGCCCATGCCCGCCTCGCTGCACGTCCGCTCGACCTCCGCCTGATCGGTCGTGTGGAAGAAGTCCTGCCACGGCACGTCGATGCCTTCCGAGAAGTTCCGGACGTACATGAGCCCCTTCTCGGCGAACTCGTCCCTCAGCTCGGGATCGAGGGCGTCGTAGGTACGCCGGCAGTCGAGCAGCGGGGTCTGCCCACGATCCGCTGCGGGGATGACGCAGAAGAAGAACTGGCGCAGCGGCCACTGCGGCAGGTGCGAGCTCTCGTTGTGGAACAGGATCGTCTTGTCGGCCGGGTACGGCGTCGAGTGGTAGATCCGCTCCGTCGTGGACTCCTGCGGCAAGTCGCCGTACTCGGCGAACAGCTCCGGCGACACCGCGGCGGCCGTCCGTTCGAAGTCGGCGGCGCTCTCGAGGCCGAAGCCCTTGAAGACGATTGCGCCGTACCGGTCGAGGTAGCCGTCGAGCTCGTCCTTGTTCGCCGCGCACCATTCCGCGAGATCGACGTTCTCGACCGCAGGAGTGACGATCAACGGAGTCTGCTCCTCCTTGCCGGGCAGGAACGCCGTCTCGATCAGCCGGGTCGTCGCGACTTGCGTCCGGCGCATTCCGCGAATACCGCCGGTCTGAGTTCTGTCGGTGCTCATGCCTCTCCCTTGTTCAGTTGTAGACGAGTGTCGTCAGGTCGATTTCCTGGAACGTGCAACGCCATCCGGTCGCCGGCGCAGCGAGCGCTGCGACCTCTCCACGGTCGAAGTCGCTCAGGTCGACGAGCTTGCCACCGCGACGGATCTTCGAGCGACCAGGCCATCCGCAGAACAGCCGCCGGCTCGCCCGGCGTCAACGTCACGTCGAAGCTGTCGAGCGGTTGGTCAGCCCGTCTCCGCGAGCCTTCAAGATCGCCTCCTTCCGGGTCCAGCAGGCGAAGAACGCCTGGGGTTGGTCATCCTCCGGCAGCGCGCGGAGGGTCTCGACCTCGCGCGGCGAGAAGAAGCGCTCGGCCAGCGGGCCGTGTGCGAACTCGGGCTGCAGCAGCTCGACGTCGATCCCGAGCTCCGTCGTGCCGCTGAACGCAAAGAGCGCCGTGCCGCCCGAGTGCGCAAGATTGAAATGCGGGCCGTCGTCGACGAGGACGGGCTTCTGCTGAGCGCCATAGCCGAACCGGAGTTGCGAGCCTGCCGCGCCGACGTACCGTCCGAGCAGCGCACGGAGCAACCCCCGGCCGACGACGAACCGCGCCCGATCGCGCTCGAACCGAAAACGGCCCGCACGCTCCTGCTCGTCGTCCGACAACATCGCTTCGAGTCGCTGACGAACGTGCGCCTCGGCGTCGAGCGAGCCGCGCCACACTTCGACGGTCCCGGGCTCCAGAGCGACGGCCGTCACTCCGTCAACCTGCCTCGTCGCCTTGCGCGAGCTCCTGCACGAGCCGGCTCGCCTCCTCGTCGGAAAGACCTTCGAGCTCCGCGAGCAGGCTCGCGGTCTCGTCCTGCTCGGCGGCACCCAGCAGCCCGACGATCTCCTCGGACAGCAACGCCACGGTCGGGCACATGAACAGGCTGTGCAGCGGCAACTCGATCGCGAAGTCGGTGCGGACCTGAGCAACCACCTGGGTCGCGAGCAGGGAGTGGCCCCCGAGCGCGAAGAAGTCGGCTTCGACGCTCACCCGCTCGACTCCGAGCACGTCCGCCCAGATCGCCGCCACGGCCTCCTCGACCGCCGTCCGGGGCGCGACGTATTCCTGCTTCGCCGCCCGAAGCGGGCTGGGCGAGATCGGGAAGCGCGAGCCGGTCGACTTTCCCGCTCGCGCGTCAACGGCAACGCATCGAGCATCACGAACGCCGAGGGCACCATGAACTCGGGCACCCATTCGGAGAGATGCCCACGGAGGTCGTCTGCAGATGCACGTCGCCGTGAGCGCGCAGTAGGCCACGAGCCGGATGTCGCCGGGCGTGTCCTCGACCGCGATCACCGCGGCGTTCTCGACCGCGGGATGGTTTCGCAGAGCGGCCTCGATCTCGCTCGGCTCGACGCGGAAGCCCCGGATCTTCACCTGCTCGTCGACCCGGCCCAGGAACTCGAGCGTGCCGTCCGGAAGCCGCGGGCGAGGTCACCGGTGTCGTACATCCGCGCGTCGGCGACCGTCGCGAACGAGTCGGGCAGGAAACGCTCGGCGGTCAGATCCGCCTGGCCGATGTAGCCGCGCGCGACACCTGCGCCGCCGATGAACAGCCGTCCCGGTACGTCCAGCGGCACCGGCCGGAGGGCTCGTCGAGCACGTAGGCAGCGCGTGTTCGCGATCGGCCGGCCGATCGGGACGGTCGCAGCGTGATAGGCGCCCCGGCCGTCCCCGACCAGCATCGTGCAGGAGCCGATCGTCGTCTCGGTCGGGCCGTAGTGGTTGAGGATCCGGCACGTCGCGAGGCTCCGGACACGGTCGACGAGATCCCAGCCGAGCCGCTCTCCGCCGAGAACGAGCCACTGCCGGGGCAGAATTCGACCGTCGTTCGCCGCGAGCAGCGCGTTCAGGTGCGACGGCGTGATCTTGAGCACGTCGAGCGGGGAGTCCTCGAACCGGCGAGCGAAGGCCGCCGGGTCGACCGCGGTCTCCGGCCGGACGAGCGCCAGCGTCCCGCCCGAGGCACAGCGCCGGGAAGAAGGCCGTGTTCCCGAGGTCTGTCGAGATCGCGGTGACCATTCCGAAGACCTACGCCTTCCCTTCCGCCCCGAGCCGCCCGACGATGTCGCCGATGTAGTTGGAGAGGTTCCGGTGCGTGACCGACACGCCCTTCGGCGCGCCCGTCGAGCCTGACGTGTAGATGACGTAGACGAGATCGTCAGGGTCCGCCGACCGGCTCGGGCGCGCTCGCATCGAGGGCGTCGAGCTCCGCCCCGGTCGCGGTCGAGGCACACCACGTCGGCGAAGTCGGGGAGCCGGCCGAGCAGCGCCTCCTGCGTCACGAGTGCGCGCGCGCCCGATTCCCTCGCCTGATGCGCGAGCCTGGCGACGGGATGCTCCTGGTTGAGAGGCAGATACGCGCCGCCGGCCTTGAGAATCCCGAGGACGCCGACGGCCATCTCGACCGACCGGTCCGTGCAGAGCGCGACGACGTCGCCCGCGCCGACGCCGCCCGCGCGCAGCCGGTGGGCGAGCTGGTTGGCGCGGGCATCGAGGCCCGCGTAGGTGATCGACTCGACGCCGTCGGTGACGGCGAGCGCGTCGGGCGTCTCGACGGCGCGGAGCGCGAAGAGCTCGTGGGCACGCGCTGACCGACGCCTCGGAGGCGGTCTCGTTGACCGAGCCGATCAAGCAACTCCACGTCGTCGTCGCCGAGCAGCTCGAGCTCGCCGATCGCCGCATCCTGGGGTCGCGACCGCGCTCCGCAACAGCCGCTCGAATTGCGCCGCGAGCATCTCTGCGTGCTCACGGGTGATCGTCGCCTGGTCGAAGATCAGGCTCAGGCGAATGGACGCAGCCGGCGGCTGTTCGTACGCGAGCGTCAGCGGGCCGAGACCGCTGTCGGCGAACGTGCGTCAGCGCAGCCCGGAAGCCGTCGTCGGCCAGTTCGAAGGTCGGCCGGGCGAGGATTCCGGGGCCGACGGTCCCGACTCGTCGGCCGGCGCCCAGTCCTCCTGCGCGCCTGCGCTCGCCAGCTCGCCGTCCAGCTGATCGACGAGCTCGGCGAAGGTGAGCTCTGCCGGCACCTTGGTCCGGATCGGGCAGCGGACGGGCGACGAGCCCGACCGCGCCCTCGAGGTCGGGATGTCGCGGCGTCGCGTTGAGCGTCGAGACGACGACGTCGTCCTGAGCCGTCGACCCGCGCGAGGAATGCATGCCAGGCCGCGTGAATCACCACGGCCGGAGGTCGAGCCGTAGCGCGTCGCAAGCTCTGCGACCGACTCCGTGAACGCTGCGTCGACCGGAACCGCGACCTCGTCGAGCGCGGCCGGCGAGTCCGGGACGCGGGCGAGCGGGACCCGCGGCGCAGCACCGTCGAGGGCCTCCTGCCAGCGGGCCTTTGCAGCCTGAGCGGTTTCGTCGCCCGCCGAACGCCGCTCGTGCTGCCACTCCGAGAAGTCGGCGTACTGGAGCGGCTCGTCGGCGAGCTCGCGGTCGGAGGCGTACGCGATGAGATCGCGAGACCAAGGCCGGGACGGAAGCGGCATCGGCCGACAGCGCGGGAGCGTGAGCGCCAGGATCTGGCGTCCGTCGCCGGAGCCGGCAAGCGTGCGCGCGAACGACAGGCCCGTGCTCGTAGTCCCACGGCTGCGAGCGCGCCTCGGTCAGCGCGGCGTCGATCCGGGCGCGGCGGTCGTCCTCGCCCGCGCCGTCGAGATCGAGGATCTGCCCAGCTCGCAGGAAGCGAGTCGTGGATCACCTGAAACGGGACGCGAATGCCGGCGCGGCGGACGAAGGTCGTCCGCAGGATCTCGTGGCGCCCGATGACGCGCTCGAGCGCGGCCTCGAGCACCGACGGCTCGAGAGCCCCCTCGATCGAGAGGACAGCCTGGATCGAGCCCGTCGGCCCGTCCGGCTCGTTGGCCCAGAGATCCTCCTGCTGCGGCGAAACCCTGAAGCCCGTTGCTTCCTCCATCCCTCTCCCCCGTTCTCGCTAGCCGGCCTGATCGACTGTCTGCGCCCTGCGCTGTCGGAATCCTGGAAATCGCGTCGACCGCGCGGCGGCGCCCATGCGGCAGCCGAATCGCGAGGATCGGCGTGTCGGGATCCGCCACCACCTGCTCGAGCAGCGCCGCCAGGTCGTCCGCGAACCGGTCGGCCGTGTCGGCGTCGAACAGATCGCGGTCGAACTCGAAGTATCCGCTGATCCGATCCTGCTCGACGTGCAGCTCGAGGGCGAGATCGAAGCGCGAGAATCCGATGTCGACGGGGATCAGCGACGTCTCCGCGCCCGAGAGGCGAAGCGGCAGGCGCGGGCCGTCCTGGGCCCGGAAATTGACCTGGAAGATCGGGTTGTAGGCGGGATCGCGCGGGACGTTCAGGAGCTCGACGACGCGCTCGAACGGCAGCTCCTGGTGCTCGTAGGCCCCGAGCGCGGTCTTCTTGACCCGGCCGCAGACCTCACGGAACGACGGGTTTCCCCCGAGCCGGGTGCGCAGCGCCATCGTGTTGCAGAAGAACCCGACCAGCGTCGAGAGCTCGGTGGTCGTCCGGTTCGCGATCGGGCTGCCGACGACGACGTCGTCCGTCCCGGTCAGCCGGTAGAGCAAGGTCGAGAACGCACCGAGCAGAACCATGTAGACCGTGCACCCTTCGGCACGGGCCAGGCTGCGCACGCTGTCGGCAAGCTCTCCGGGAAGAGCCACCTCGCGCCGCCCGCCCTCGTGGCGCTGAACCGGAAGGCGCGGCCGGTCGGTCGGAAGTGGCAGCAGCTGCGGCGCCCCGCGCAGCTCGTTCGTCCAGTAGGCGACGAGGTCTGCGAGCACCGGTCCCTGCAGCCGCTCGAGCTGCCAGGCGGCGAAGTCCCGATATTGGATGGGAAGCTCGGGCAGATCCGGCGCACGCCCGGCCGCCACGACTCTCGTAGACCTTGGACACCTCGCCGAACAACACCGGGTCCGAGAACGCATCGGCGGCGATGTGGTGCATCCTGACGAGGAGGACCGCATCGTCCTCGCCGAGCCGAAACAGTGTCGTCCGGATCATCAGGTCCTTGCTCAGATCGAACGGCTCACGGGAAAGCTCGCGCAAACGGCGAGCCAGCTCGGCTGACCGCTCGCGGGCTTGAAGGGTGCCCAGGTCGATCACCGGGAAGTCGAGCGACCACTCGTCGAGCACGACCTGCCTCGGCTCGCGGTCCTGCACGACGAACACCGTCCGCAGGCTCTCGTGCCGATCGACGACCGTCGCGAACGCGGTCCGCAGGGCGTCGAAATCGAGCGGGCCGCGAATCCGCACAGCACGTACTCCGTTGGAGGTCGGCGCGCCCGGCTCCCACTGGTCGAGGAACCACATCCGCAGCTGTGAGAACGAGAGCGGTGTCGGCCCGGACTCCGCCGTTCTCGGAATCTCCAGCGAGGCCGCAGCCGCCTGCCGTCGCTGCCGCAGCGCTGCGAGGAGCAGTGCTCCGCGATCCGGCACCGAGCGCTCGGACGGCGTCGGCTGGGCCACCGCGTTCTTGTCGCCGGCCACCGGCGTCATTCCTCCTCGGACTGCTCGGCAGTGGTCTTCGACAGAGCGCTGACGGTCGGCGCCGCGAAGACGTGCGCCTGCCGAGGCGCAGGCGGGAACCCCAAGATGTCCTGAGTCTGGTTCGCCATGCTCGTAATGTGCCCCCGTCGGGCTCCCCCTCCACGTTCGCGCCCGAGCGTCACCCTAACGCCCTCGGCTGTCCTCAATGGTAATTCCTTGCAGCAAAAAAGCGAGCTAACCGGTCGGATAGGGCAAACCGCACCAACGACCCTGGCTCGCGCGGCCGCCGCGTTCGGCGCTAGCGGATCGAAAAGCCGGCGTCGACCGGGATCACTGCGCCCGTGATATGAGCCGCGGCGTCGGACGCAAGCCACAGGACCGTCCCGGAGACGTCGGCGGCGCTGACGAGTGACCCGAGCGGATGATGGGGCAGGGAGAGAACCTCGTAGTCGTCCGCGCCGAGACCGAGCATGCCGGCGACGCCGCGGAGCATTCCCGACGCGAGCTCCGGCTCGTCTCTGATCGACGTCGGCGCGACCGCGTTGACGCGTATCCCGTATGGCGCGTAGTCGAGTGCGAGCGCGCGAGTGAGACCGATCAACCCGTGCTTGGCCGCGACGTAGTTCGCGAAATGCGGGAACGCGACGAGGCCGGCAGTCGACGCGACGTTGACGATCGCGCCGCTGCGCTTTGCGACGAGGTCGGGCAGAACGGCGCGTGCACACCGCCACGGCCCGGTCAGATCGATGTCGATCATCACGCCCCACGCCTGCTCGTCGAGCTCGTGCGCCGCCACACCGCCGGGGCCGACGATGCCCGCGTTGTTGACGAGAACGTCGACTCTGCCCAGCTCGTCGTGGCAACGGCCGACGGCATCGTCGACCTCCGACGCGCTCCGTACGTCCGCCGCGACGGCCAGGACGCGCGCGCCGCGGGCCTGGCAGCGATCCGCGGTCTCGTCGAGGTCGTCGCGCGTCGCCATCGGATACGGGCAGCCCTCGACGTCGCGGCAGATGTCGAGCAGCAGAAGGTTGGCGCCGGCTTCGGCGAACGCCTCCGCTGTCGACCGCCCGACACCGCGACCGGCGCCGGTAATGAAGACCGTTCTCGTCAACGTTCCGCCGCGTGAGCCCGAGGAAGCCGGTGACGGAGGTCAGCGGCAATCGGCTGGTCGACGCTCACTGCCCTCCTCCATTGGCGACCGTTTCCGACCGGGCGAGGTACCCGACGAGCCTGTCCCGTACGAACCCGACGTTGGGCTCCATCATGAGCTGGCGGTTGTTCGTATGCTCCCCCGGGACCGCGTTCGCGTCGACGCCGCCGAGAGCGAGCCCGTCCCAGCCCATCGTCGGGTCCTCGTAGAGCCGATCGCCGAAGAAGGTCACCAGTTCGGCCGGATACGGCCTCGGTTCGTACGCCCGCTCCGCGTACCCGTGAATGCGCAGGAAGTACTGCTCGCGGACGGTCTCGGGCAAGGGGCGACCGCGAGCGAGCGCCACGCGTGCGTGCAGGCGCCGAAGGCGGCGATTCGAGTAGTAGAGAAACGCACGCCGGATCCGGAACGGCTCGCGCAGGGCGCGGCGCATCTTCTCGGAGCGCGACAGCCGTTGCACCTTGGGGCGCGGACGGCGAAGCGACGGCTGGTTGCCGAACCAGCCCCAACGCTTGATCCAGGACGGGCTCGGCCCGTTGAACGATGCAACGAGCCGCACGCCCTCTCCCTCGGCGAGCATGCGCTGTGCCATCTCGAATGCGACGATTGCGCCGAAGCAATACCCGGCGAACGCGTACGGGCCGGACGGTTGCACCTGACGGATCTCCGAGAGGTAGTGCGTCGCCATCTCCTCGACGGTCCGTAGCGGCGGCGCTCCGCCGTACAGCCCCCGCGACTGCAGCCCGTAGAGCGGCTGGTCGGGGCCGAGCCGGCGCCCGAGGGGCTCGAGATGGAGGATCGTCCCGGCGCCTCCGTGCACGCAGAAGATCGGCGGCTTCGTGCCGAGCGGCTGGATCGGCACGAGCGACGTCCAGCGTGTAGTCTCGTCGCCCGTCTCGATCAGCTTGGCGAGCGCCTCGATCGTCGGCCCGCGGAAGACGGCGCCGAGCGGCAGCGCACTACCCAGCTCATGCTCGATCTCCGCGAACAGCTGCGCCGCGACGATCGAACCGGCGCCCGAGATCGAAGAAGTTGTCGGTGACGCCGATCTGGCTGACGCCGAGCACGCGCTTCCAGATCTCCGCGAGCCGACGCTCGAGCGGGGTCCGCGGCGGCACGATCTCCTCGTCGGTCTGCCGTTCCCGCGTCGGTGCCGGCAGGGCCTTCCGATCGACCTTCCCGTTCAGCGTCAGCGGGAACTCCTGCAGGCTGACGATCGCACTCGGAACCATGTACGGAGGGAGGTGCTCGGCGAGGTACCGGCGGAGGTGCGCACTCGAGACCGGGATCCCCGACGGGACGATGTAGGCGACGAGCTCGGGCCCGTTGCCGTCGTCGCGAGCGACGCAGACGGCACGCCTGACTCCGTCGATGCCGCGCGAGCAGCGTCTCGATCTCGCCGAGCTCGATGCGGAAGCCGCGGACCTTGACCTGATGGTCGAGCCGGCCGAGGTACTCGACGCTGCCGTCGCGGCGATAGCGCGCGAGGTCGCCGGTCTTGTAGATGCGGCCCTCGCCGAACGGGTTCGGCGAGGAACCGCTCCTCCGTCAGGTCGGGCCGGTTGCGGTAGCCGCGGGCGACGCCGTCGCCGCCGATGTGCAGCTCGCCGGCGACGCCGGCCGGCAGCGGCTGCAGGCGGGAGTCGAGGATGTAGAGCGACGTGTTGCCGATCGGGCGGCCGATCGTCAGCGGCTCGCCGGTGTGAACGCGGGCGACGGTCGACCAGATGGTCGTCTCGGTCGGGCCGTACATGTTCCACAGCTCGATGCCGCAGGCGACCAGCTCCTCGGCGAGGGCGACCGGCAGCGCCTCACCGCCGCAGAGGGCCCTGAGCCCGGGAGCGCCCCGCCAGCCCGAGTCGAGCAGCAGCCGCCACGTGGTCGGGGTGGCCTGCATGACCGTTGCCGACGATTCCGCAAGGAGCGCCGCCAGCAGTCTCGGATCGGACGCGGTCTGTGACGGCGCGATCACGAGCCGCCCGCCGACGATCAGCGGAAGGTAGAGCTCGAGACCGGCGATGTCGAACGACAGCGTCGTCACCGCAACCAGCACGTCGTCCGTGCCGAGGCCCGGCCGCTCGCGCATCGTCCAGAGGAAGTTCGCCAGCGCGCGATGCGGGATCTCGACGCCCTTCGGCAGGCCCGTTGAGCCCGAGGTGTAGATGGCATACGCGAGTTGCTCCGGGTTCCGGTCGACCGTCACCGCGGGCTCCGGCGCGCGCTCGACTCGGCCCAGTCCCGGTCGAGGCAGACCGCGCGCGCGCGGCCGAGCGGGACCTTGCCGAGCAGACGCTCCTGGGTGACGACGACGCCGACGGCAGCGTCCTCGAGCATGTAGGACTGGCGGTCGGCCGGATAGTCGGGGTCGATCGGCACGTACGCCCCACCTGCCTTCAGGATCCCGAGCAGCCCGACCAGCAGCTCGACGGAACGCTCGACGGCAATCCCGACGAGCACGTCGGGCTCCACACCAAGCGTGCGCAGGTACCGGCCGAGACAGGTTGCGCGGCGGTCGAGCTCGGCGAAGGTCAGTTGCTCGGTGCCGCAGACCACCGCGACCGCCTCGGGCGTCCGCTCAGCCTGTTCGCGGACGAGCTCGTCCACCGACAGACCCGGGTACGCGGCCGCAGTGTCGTTCCACTCGTCGAGCACGAGCTCGCGCTCGCGCCGATCGAGCAGCGGGAGCTCGGCGACGAGCATGACAGGCTCGCGCAGCCCGGCCTCGAGCAGGGTGCGGAGGTGGCCGAGCAGCCGTTGTGCCGTCTCGGGCTCGTAGAGATCCGCGTCGTAATCGAGGAGCAGACTCAGCTCGCTGCCGCCTGCCCCCTCGACTGCGAGCCAGAGGTCCTGGTCGACCTTGCCCTCCGGCGGCTCCGAGTCGAGCGAGAGCATGACCTGCGGGAGCCCGACCGCGTGAATCTCCTCGATCGCAGCTCGCGCCTGTTCGACAACTGCGGCGAACGACGGAGAGCCCTCGAAGTCGAGCTGCAGGAGCTGCCGCGATTCGTCCGGCTCGACGAGGCCCAACGACACCCTCTCCTCGTTCGTGTAACGGTGCAGCAGGCTCGCAAAAGCGGCCGCCAGAGTCGCCTCGTCCGTGCCGGCTGGGAGGTCGAATCCGAGCGACGCGCGTCCCCGGCTCCCCGTGGGCTCCGGCCGGCGCGGACGGTCGGTCGGGAGATCGAGCGTCGCCTGGGCGCCGCTCGTTTCGGCACGGTCAGATGGCGCCGCGGCTGATACCTCCATCGCGTCATTGTGGACCAGAAACGACAGAAGATGGGCTGTGCGTAGAGCGCGCACATGCGGCAAGCATCGCGAGTCGCCGCCAGTACGATGAGACGGCCGTGAATCACGACTCCCCTGCGCTGCGCATCGCCGACGTCGGCGCGTCGGCATAGGCCCGCAGGTGAGGCTGTACTGCCTCCCGCACGCGGGAGGATCGGCGAACGTCTTCCTCGCGTGGCGCAGGTATCTCGACGCGTCGATCGAGCTCGAGCCGGTCGAGCTCTCCGGCCGCGGCCGCCGAATCGCATGCGCCGTTGCACGCAGGCTTCCGCGCCGTTCTGGACGACGTCACCGCGCAGGTGACGAAAACACCGGTCCCGGCCGACTATGCCCTCCTCGGGCACAGCTTCGGCGCGATCCTGGCGTTCGAGCTCGCGCACGAGCTCACGGCGGCCGGCACACCGCCACGGCACCTGTTCGTCTCGGCCTCCTGCGCGCCCGAGCGGGTCGGCGAGCTCGTGATCCCTCTGGCCGACGGGGACCGCGAGCTCCTGACGTCGCTCGCCCACCTCGGCGGCACACACGAGGAGCTGCTGGCCGACGACGAGGCGGTCGAGCTCTTTGCCCCGATCCTGCGCGCCGACCTGCACGCGCTCTTCGACTACCGCCTCACGCGCTCGAACCGGCTCGCCTGCGACATCTCGATCGTCCTCGCGTCGAGCGACACCGTGGCGACCGAGGCGGACGCTCGTCTGTGGGCGAAGTCGACCACCGGAGACGCCGCGATCCGGGTCATCGAGGGTGGGCACTTCGCGGCCCTCGAGCACCCGGCACAGATCGCGCCGTTCGTCAGCGCGACGCTGCTCGGCAGCTGATCTGCGAAGATGACGGTCGATTCCGACGACCGCCAGAACCGATGCGTAGGACAACCGTCGCTGTGGTCGTGGCAGCCGCGCTGTTTTCGGTCTCGCTGATCTCCGGGCCGAGGGAACCCGCATCGTCCGCCGCGGCGGCGTCGCCGAACCTCCTGTTCACCGGCGGCTTCGACACCGGCAGCTACAAGCCGTGGGGTACGCCGCAGTGCGCGAACTACGGTCAGGCTCCGCAGCCTGAAGCCTTTGGCAACTTCATCTCGTCGTCCGATCATCGTCGGCGAAGGCGCCGACGCAGGACGATTCGATCTCCCGGCCGACACGACGAGGTGACGCGCTGCCAGTTGCTGGCGCCGCGCACTCGTCAACCTCGGAGGAGACGACTACTACTCGCTGATGTTCTATCTCCCGCACGGCTGGAAGACGTCGGCGAGCGACGTCACGGGCTTCTGGGGCGTCGAGATCGCGCAGCTGAACTTCCAGAACCTCGGGCCGGCAGCCCGACCGTCGCTCTCCAGGCCTACGACAGACCACGTGACACTCGCGCATGCAGACCGGATATGCGCACAGCAAGCCCGTTACCAGTGTCAGTCGAACGCCGACAGCGCCAACCGCCATCTTAACCTGCCCAAGCTCTACGCGTCCCGCCGGGCGATGCGATTCGGCGTCTGGCACGAGCTGATCATCCATGCACACTGGGCGACCGACAGCAGCGGGAAGATCGACGCCTGGCACCGCATCAAGGGCCAGAGGGCCTGGCAGAAGACGGCGAGCCTCCGCGGCTACCCGACCCTGCAGGACAATCCGGACGGGAGCTACCCGTCGACCACCATCGACATGATCGGCGCCTACCGCGGGCCCTCGCACGCGCCGACCTCGGTCTGGCTCGACGGGTTCAGCCGATCAGGTTCCTTCGCCGCCGCGGCCGCGCACCTTCCGTGATCTCACGGTCCTGGAGCCAGGATTGCACTCTTGACCATGACGTAGGCCTGCCGACCCTTGTCGAGCAACGCACGATTCGGCGGCTTGCGCGCAGCACCGTCGAGGATCGCCAGCAACCTGGGCGCCGTGAGCGCGGGGTCGTGCACAAAGGCATCGATCTCCAGTAGATAGCGATCCACGTCGAGCAGCTCGTCCTGATAGACGGAGACGGTCGGCACCCCCAACACCGCCATCTCTCGCGTCATGGTGCCGCCGGCGCCGACGAACAGATCGCAGTCCGGCGTGATGTCCGCGATATCCAGCGCCGTATCGACCACGCGCACTCCGACGAACTGTTCGCCACGGTAGTGCAGGCCCTGGTCCTGGTCACGCGGCAACACGACAACGTCGACCTTGTCCTTGATCCCGAGGATCAGGTCGTCGAGGAAGTTCCGGCTGCCCTTGTAGTACTGCGCCGTCCACGGCTCGGGGCGAAGGTAGATCGTCGGCCGAGCCTTCGATCCCCGCGCGGCGGCTCCCGCACGACGCAGCCGCTCATCGAGCTCCCAGAGGTAGATGCCTTCCTTTACTCCCGGGATAGTTGACGACCTTGCGCGGGTTGGCCCATTGCTTGCGCAGCTTCTCCGCCGCGAGGAACTCCGGGACCATGATCTGGCTTGCGAACACGAACGACGGGATGTTCCCCATCGCGTGTTCGTTGTCGTTCATGTAGATCGAGCGCACACCGAGCAGCCGCGCAGCCAGCGGCGAGTGAAAGGAGCTCTGCGAAATCGCCACGTCGATGTGCTTGCCGCGCAGGTAGCGCCACAACTGCCAGACGCGGATCGGAAAGCCGAACAGCTTCATCGAGAACTTGCCGCCGTAGTGCACGCCCACCACTTCGTAGCGGAAGCCGTGCAGGTCCAGCAGATCGATCGTGTTGGCCAGAGGGCGGCAGGTGATCACCACTTCGTGCCCCTCGCCCTCGAGCTCGCGGATCATCCGCGCGAACAGGTTGATGTGGGGAGAGTTCGAAAGGTCAAACCAGATCTTCACGGTGCTCCCCGCCGACAGGTGAGCGTTCGCAGAAGCTGGACGATACTCAGCCCTGCGGGCGCCGCGTGCGTCGGCCGCCAGCCAGGCCCCGGCAGGAACTCCGGGGCAGACCGGGGAATTCACCCCGAGTGAGCGAGGCCGTCGACGAGCGATTCGCGTGACAGACGGCGTCGTCCTGCACTTCGGTCCCGACCTCGACAAGCCCGGCGGCGTCGCGTCGGTCATCCAGGCGTACGTCGACGCGGACCTGCGACCCTGGACGATCGACTTCGTCTCCATCTATCACGCCCGCGTCGCGACTCCGCCAGATCGCGCGGCTGGTTGTCGCCCTGGCCGTGCTCTCCACCCGCTCGCGCGGCAGGATCGACGGCGTCCACGTGCCATACGTCTTACGGGTTCGATCTGGTTCGGGCGGTCCTGCTGCTCGAGACGGCTCGCCGCCGCAAGTTCCCCACCATCGTCACGGTCCACGGCTCGCGCTTCATGACCGACGTGCGCCGTGCCCCTCGGTTGGTTCGGGCGATCTTCGAACGCGCGGACGCGGTCACGGTCCTGAGCGAAGAGGCTCATGCCGCCGCGCTCACGCTCGGCGCCAGACACATCACTCTCCTGCCGAATCCGGTCGAGCCGAGGCCCCCGGCCGGGTCGGTCGACGCCAGGAAGCAGGTGCTGTTCGCCGGTGAGATCGGCCACCGGAAAGGGGTCGATGTCCTGCTCCGCGCTTGGAGCAAGGTTCATGCGGAACACTCTGGAGGTCTCTCTCCTGCTCCTCGGGCCGGTTGCCGACCCGACGCTGATCGCGTCCTTACCCGACGGAGCGCAGTACGGAGGACCGCTACCGCGTGCGGGGTCCTGGCCGCGCTGGACTCGTCACTGCCTCGCCGTCCTCCCCTCCCGCGCAGAAGCGATGCCCATGTTCGTGCTCGAGGCGATGGCCGCCGGAGTACCCGTCGTGGCGACCGACGTAGGTGGAGTCAAATCGACCCTGGGCGACGCAGGTGTCATCGTCACCGTGGGAGACCCTGACGCTCTCGCTTCGGCGATCATGGAACTACTCGCCGACCCCGACAAGCTCGTCGAGATGAGCCGCTACGGCCAGCGTCTCGTCTCGGAGCACTATTCGACGGAGGTCTTCACGCGCAACGTGGTCGCCCTGTACGACAACACGTTTCGCCCATGACGGATCAGCCCAGGCAGGTCTGCAGCTCCGCCAGCACGCGGTCTCGCAGGTCCTGCCGGCAGACGAGTAGGTCCGGCAGCCACGTCTCGTCGCTGCCGTAGTCGAGCGGCGAACCGTCGATCCGCGAGGCGTGCAGCCCGGCTGCGATCGCCACAGCGACCGGAGCGGCCGAATCCCACGTGTGCTGTCCGCCCGAATGCACATACAGGTCGGCCTCGCCGCTCAGCACGGCCATCGTCTTCGCCCCGGCCGAGCCCATCGGCACGAGCTCGCCCCCCAGTCGTTCGGCCAGCGCGACGGCTTCGGCCGCAGGCCGCGTCCGCGAGACGACGATGCGCGGCGGCCGCGCGGCCGCAGCAGGAGGCGACGGGGCGGAATCGGACGCGAACGGAACCTCGGTGCGTGCGGGCATGGCAACCGCGCCGGCGACGAGGCGGCCGCGATCGACGAGGGCGACGTGGACGGCCCAGTCGGTTCGCCCGAGCTCGCCGAACTCGCGCGTCCCGTCGAGCGGGTCGACGATCCAGACTCGCTCCGCCGACCCCAGCTTCCGACCGCCGGGCGACTCCTCGGAGACGACTGCATCGTCCGGATACCGCTCCGCGAGCAGGGAGACGATCAGCTCGTGCGACTGCCTGATCACCCTCCCGGCGAATCGAGTCGACGTCGGCGCCCCGAGCGAGCCCCGCCCGGATCTCGAGCAGCAGCGTGCCCGCCGCGGCCGCAATCTCGCGGGCAGCCGCACAGTCGCTCACGGTTCCGTTGCCGCTCACTGCGGTCGTCCCGAGCCGGAGAGCAGTGCGATCACTGCGTCGGCGGCCTCCTCGGCCGTCATGGCAGTGGTGTCGATGCGCAGATCGGGGCTTTCCGGCCGCTCGTACGGCGCGTCGATCCCCGTGAAGTTCTGTAGCTCGCCTCGACGAGCCTTCTTGTAGAGCCCCTTCGGATCACGTTCCTCGGCGACATGGAGAGGCGCATCGACGAAGACCTCGTAGAACTCGTCCGCCGAGACGAGTGTCCTCGCTTCCTCCCGGTCGCTGGCGAACGGAGAGATGAACGCAACGATGACGATCAGACCTGCATCGACCATCAACTTCGCGACCTCGGCCGCACGGCGGATGTTCTCGGCGCGATCGCTCGCGGTGAATCCGAGGTCCTTGTTCAGACCGTGACGGAGATTGTCGCCGTCGAGCAGATACGTGTGGAAGCCGAGGCCATGCAGCTTCCGCTCGGCGAGGTTCGCGATCGTCGACTTGCCCGCGCCCGACAGGCCCGTCAGCCAGACGACGCACGGATGCTGGCGCTTGGCGGCAGCCCGCGTCTGCTTGTCGATGTCGAGGTCCTGCCACCGGATGTTGTGCGAGCGGCGCAGTGCGAAATGCAAGAGCCCGGCACCGACGGTGCCGAAGGTCATCCGGTCGATGAGGATGAAGCCGCCCGTCTCCCTGCTCTCGGTGTAGGGATCGAAGGCGATCGGCTCGGCGAGCTGGATCGCGCAGACTCCGATCTCGTTCAACTCGAGTTGCGTCGCTGCGACGTGCTCGAGCGTGTCGACGTTCAGTTTGTACTTGAGCGGCGCGATCGTCGCGGCGACGGTCTTGGTTCCCGCGCGCATCAGGTACGTGCGGCCGCGCAGCATCGGCTCCTCGCCCATCCAGAAGACCATCGCCTCGAACTGATCGGCGACCTGCGGCGGCGCCTCGACACTTCGCGAGCAGATCGCCGCGGCTCACGTCGATCTCGTTGCGAGCGTCACCGTCACCGCCTGCCCGGCGACCGCATGCTCGAGGTCGCCGTCGAACGTCGCGATCGACGCGACGGTCGTCTCGAGGCCGGACGGGTACACACAGATCCGGTCGCCGGGCCTCACCTCGCCCCCGACGATCGTCCCTGCGAAGCCACGGAACCCGGAGTCCGGCCTGTTCACCCATTGCACCGGGAAGGCGGAACGGCGTTGCGCGCATCCGTCCTTCCTCGACCTCGACGCCTTCGAGGTACTCGAGCAGCGTCGGGCCCGGGTACCACGGCATCGGCTCGCTCCGCGTCGACGACGTTGTCGCCGCGCAGCCCCGAGACCGGGATGCAGACGACCTGCTCGAGGCCGAGCTCGTCGGCGATCGTCACGGTAGGAGCTCTCGACGCCCCGGAACGTCGCCTCGGCGTAGTCGACGAGATCCATCTTCGTGACGGCCAGCGCAGCGTGGCGGATGCCGAGGACCGACGCGAGCAGCGTATGCCGCCTCGTCTGCGTGAGCACGCCCTTCGTCGGGTCGACGAGAATCACCGCGCAATCGGCCGTCGACGCACCCGTGACCATGTTGCGCGTGTACTGGTTGTGTCCCGGCGTGTCGGCGACGATGAAGTTGCGCCGCGCCGTCGAGAAGAAGCGATAGGCGACATCGATCGTGATTCCCTGCTCGCGCTCGGCAGTCAGCCCGTCGAGGAGCAGGGCGAAGTCGAGCGAGCCGCCCTGTGTCCCCATCCGCTTCGAGTCGTCTTCGAGCGCCGCGAGCTGATCCTCGTACACCGCCTGCGACTCGTAGAGCAGCCGTCCGATCAGCGTGCTCTTGCCGTCGTCGACGCTGCCGCACGTGATGAACCGGAGCAGCGTGCGCTGCCCGCGTTCGCTCACAGAGCCGGGCACCTGGCCGGCGCCGCTCGTCAGCCCGGTCAGAAGTACCCCTCCCGCTTCTTCTTCTCCATCGAGCCGTCGCGGTCGTGGTCGATCAGCCGCCCATGTCGTTCCGAGGTCGAAGCAGAAGCCATCTCGTCGAGCAATGCCGGCAACGTGTCCGCCTCGCTCTCCACCGCGCCCGAGAGCGGATAGCAGCCGAGCGTCCTGAATCGCACCTTCCGCGTCGTCGGCTCCTCGCCCGGCTGCAGCGGCAGCCGAGGGTCGTCGACCATGATCAAGCGTCCGCTCCGCTCGACCACCGGTCGCTCCTTCGCGAGATAGAGCGGGACGATCGGAATCTGCTCGCGGTAGATGTAGTGCCACACGTCGAGCTCGGTCCAGTTCGACAGCGGGAAGACGCGGATCGACTCGCCGGGGCGCTTGAGCGCGTTGTAGAGACGCCAGAGCTCCGGCCGCTGGTTCTTCGGGTCCCAGCGATGATCCGCAGTCCGGAACGAGAAGATGCGCTCCTTCGCGCGCGAGCGTTCCTCGTCGCGGCGCGCACCCGCGATCGCAGCGTCGAAGCGATGCAGGTCGAGCGCCTGCCTGAGCGACTCGGTCTTCATCACGTCCGTGTAGGAAGACGAATCGTGCGTGAAGGGACCGACTCCCGCGTCGATCCCGTTCTGATTCACATGCACGAGCAGCTCGACGTCGGGTTGCGCGGCGACCTCGTCGCGGAACGCGTACATCTCGCGGAACTTCCACGTCGTATCGATGTGCAAGAGCGGGAACGGAAGCTTCCCGGGGTAGAACGCCTTGCGCGCGAGCTGCAACATCGCCGAGCTGTCCTTGCCGATCGAATAGAGCATCACCGGCCGCTCGACCTGTGCGACGACCTCGCGCAGAATCTCGATTGCCTCCGCCTCGAGATCGTCGAGGTAGGACAGTGCGCCCGCGTCGACGCGCCCGGATGTGTTGCAGGCTGGTTCCCATGGCCCCCATCCTCATCTTGATCGGGGTCGGCCACTTCCTCAACCCAGGAGGGGAATTGACGCAGTTGCGTCATGGTCGGCCGATCCCGCCCGAGGCAGGCTCGTTCCATGGCCACTCCAGTCGTCCAAGACGAGGTCATCAGGCGAGCACAGCGCGGGGACCAGGCCGCGTTTGCACTGATCGTCGACACGTATCAGACCCCGATCTTCAACTACATCCTCCGCACGGTCGGCGATCGCGGTCTCGCCGAAGACCTGACGCAGGAGGTCTTCCTGCGGGTGTATCAGAGCCTTCCGCGCTTCTCCTTCCGCTCGAAGTTCACAACGTGGCTCTTCCAGATCGCCAAGAACCGGATGCTCGACGAGCTCCGGACTCGCGAGCGTCGGCCAACGCCCGGCGAGCTGCCGGAGGACGGCGAGCTGCACGCCGTCGACCCGCCGGCCGAGCGCGCCGAGACGATCGACGCGATCTGGCGCGCTGTCGAGGCCCTGCCGCTCGATCTGAAGATGAGCCTGCTCCTGCGCGATATCTCGGGCTTCACCTACGAGGAGATCTCCGACATCCTGGAGACGACGCTCGCCACGGTGAAATGGCGGATCTTCCAGGCGCGCGAGACCGTGGCGCAAAGCGTCGCGGCCGAAGGGCTGATCGACGCACGGCCCGCGCCGCGGCGCCGCAGTGCCTCGCACGTCGCTTGACGGCGCGACTGGCCGTCCGCAGACTCGGGCGCGTGCCGCTCGATGCGCTGACCGGCGACCTGCAGGACGCTCTCGATCGCGTCAGCATCCCGACGTACGTGATCGACCCCACCGGGGTCATCCGCTGGATCAATCAGGCGGCCGAAGCAGCCGTCGGCGACGTGCGAAACCGACAGTTCACGTCGATCGTCGCGCCGGAGGAGACGAGCCACGTTCGCGATCTCTTCGCCCGCAAGATCTCCGGCCGGATCAAGGTGACCGATTTCGAGTCGGTCGTCGTCGCACCGACCGGCGATCGCGTCGGCGTGCAGATCAGCTCGGTTCCGTTGTGGGACGGCGAGCGTGTGGTGGGCGTCTTCGGCCAGGTCGCCCGGATCGATGACACTCCGCCACCCGAGCCCCCGGCCGGGCTGACGCCGAGACAGGCGGAGGTCCTGCGACTGCTCGAGCGCGGCCGTACGACAGACGAGATCGCCACCGAGTTGCATCTGAGCCGTGAGACCGTCCGGAACCACGTGCGCGGCATCCTGCACTCGCTCGGCGTCCATTCGCGGCTCGAGGCCGTTGCGCTGACGCACGGCGATGTCGTTCCCGCGGCTAGCTGAGCCAGCGCCCCTCCAGCATCAGGTCCCGGCCGTCGAGCTCGTTCGACTCGCGCCAGGCCTGGATCAGGCTCGGCCTGATGCGGAGATAGACGTACTCGGTCGTGAGCTCTCGCGGGTCGAATCCGCTGGCCTTCGCGTGCGCATCCTCGAGCACGGGGTCGGTGCCGATGGGTATCGCCTCGACTGAGCCTTCGATGAGAACGACGTCGCGGGTCGGCCCGAGCGCAACCCGCGCCCAGCCTGCCCGAATCAGGTTCCGGGCCGTGCGGCTCGATCGCGGGGTCGCGATGGTGAGCGTCGTCTCGTCCCAGTAGTAGGAGAGGGGGACGAGATACGCGTCGCCGTGCTCGCTCGCGGAAGCGACCCAGAGGTCGACGTCGGTGCGGAGCTTCGCCAGGGTGTCGAGCCGCCGCTCGGTGATCGATCTCGCCGACGGTTCCTGATCGGTCGTCATTGCGGGTCTCCTTTCGTTCGCACGAGCAGCTCCCCGAACCGGTCGAGGCGCTAGCCGGTCAGAGAGGAACGGCCGGCAGCCCGGGATCGGAAGCTGCGTCGGGATGGAGCAGGTACGCCAGCTGCCGAACGCCGTCGGCCAGGCGAGGCGCCGGGCGGGAGTAGTACGCGTCTCCGTCCACGGCCACTGCCGGGCACGGCAGCGTGAGTTGCGCGGCGCGCGAGGCGGCTTGCCGGACGTCGAAGCCGCACGGCCCGATCACCACGAGCTCCGGCTCGTGCGCGAGCACCTCGGCCCAGCTCGTCGAGCGGGAGGGGTGCCCGGCGCGACCGAGAACGTCCTCGCCGCCGGCGAGCTCGATCATCTCGGGGAGCCAGTGCCCGGCGCAAAACGGCGGGTCGATCCATTCGGCAAAGAAGATGCGTCTCGTCGGCAGCCCGCGGACAGAGGCGGCCGCCTGCTCGATCGTGTCGAGCATCGCGGCCGCGAGCGTCTCGGCCGCGCTCGGCGACGCCGAGACGGGACGCGAGAGTCCGGACGGACTCGGCCACCTCCCCGAGCGTGCGCGGATCGAGCGACAGGACCTCCGCGCCGACCGGGCAGGCCGATTCGAGCTCACCGCTCGAGACCGCACAGACGGCGCACAGGTCCTGCGTCACGATCACGTCGGGGTTCAGGGCATCGATCAGGGCAGCGTCCACCATGTACAGCGAGCGGCCGTCCCGAACCGACGCGCGAACCGCTTCGTCGATCTGGAGGCTCGTCAGGCTCGCCGGGTCGATCCGCGCCGAGGTCACGACCGGCTTCCCCACGACCCCGGCCGGCCAGCGACACTCTTCGGAGACACCGACGAGAGAGTCGATCAGGCCCAGATCGGCGATCATCTCGGTTGCACTCGGAAGGAACGAACAGATGCGCACTGCGACTCGACTTTAGACAGACGTGACGGCTGCGACGCAGAGCCTTTGCGAGACCTGCGCCTACGTGCGCGGCGTCCAGAGCCGGCGCGGGCAGCACTACCTCCTCTGCCAGAACGACACGATCGCGGACAAGTATCCGCGGCAGCCGATGCTGGCCTGCGTCGGGTACAGGGCGCAAGAGCCACCCGGCGACGGGCAGGAACTCGGGACCAGACAGGAGAATCAAACTCTGTGAGCGACCCCACGCCGATCCGCCCGGAACCCTCGCCTCCGCAGCGGATCTCGCCGGCCCATGCGACAGTCGAGAATCGGCTGCGCGCCGAGCAGGAGTTGACGGTCGTTCACGACTACGACACCGTCGACCGCGATCTCGAGCGGCTCGGGATGACCGTTTCACGCCTGCCCGGTCGAAGCGGGCGTCGTGTGGCGCCTGCGGCTCCCCCGCGGCGACGGCCTCGAGGAGTGGGAGCCCGGCAACGCAGGGCTCGTACCGCCGGACAACATTGCACGCCTCCTCGAGACCGTGGTCGGCCGAAAGCCGCTCGTGCCCTCTCCCCCGATCACGACCGATCCGGGTGCACTTCGGCTCCGCGAGATGATCGAAGTCCAGCGGCACGCGCTCCTCGCGCACGAGCCCGGGGCACGACTCGGCCAGGATCCGGAGAATCTGCACGAGCACCGGGTCGCGGCGCGCCGCACACGTGCGTTCCTCCGCGGAGCCGGACCGTTCCTCGACCCGGCCTGGCGGCGCTCGCTGTCCGACGGCCTCCGCCGGCTCGGCGAGATCACGGGGCCTGTGCGCGACCTCGACGTGCTGCTCGAGCATCTGGCCCCCGAGCTCGCCACGCTCGGCGAGGACGATCGCGCCGGCGGCGCGTCTCTCGTCGGACGCCTGGAGCACGAGCGCACGGACGCACGGCGACGCCTCGTCGAAGGTCTGAGCAGTGAGAACCACCGGCTGCTCCTCGCCCGGCTCCGGTTCCCGCCGAGGCTCGCTCCGGGCGTCGACACGGTTCCCCTCGATCGCATCGCCCGGAAGGAATTCCGGCGCGTGGCCAAGGCGTCTGCGAAGCTCGGCGCGCGGCCGAACGACTCAGCACTCCACGGGCTCCGCATCGCGCTGAAGCGGGCCCGCTACGCGGCCGAGCTCTCGGCGCCCCGCAGCAAGGCCGGCCGGCGGTTCATCGCCCGTGCGACGGACACTCCAGACACTGCTCGGCGAGCATCACGATGCCCTCGTCACCGAGCAGCACCTGCGGTCGACGACCGTGATCGACGCCGAGACCGCGGCGGCATTCGTGGCGGGCCGGATCGCCGAGCGGCAGGTCGCACGGAGGAACCGCCTGCTCGAGCAGCTCCCGCCGGCATGGAAGCGCCTCCGGCGCGCCGGCGCGCAACTCGACTAGGCGGGCCCGGGCTTGCGCCCGGTGGGCGAAGGCTCCACACTTGCCCGAGGTGGAGGGGTTGGCTGTTCTCACGCGCCCTGGGCTACTCGAACGTGAGCAGGCCCGCGAAGACCTGCAGCAGGCGTTTTCAGAGGCGGTCGATGGTCGCGGGCGCCTCGTGCTCGTGGCCGGCGAGGCAGGGGTCGGGAAGACGGCGCTCGTCCGCGAGTTCTGCGACGACCAGACGGAACGGGTTCGCGTGCTCTGGGGCGCCTGCGACGTGCTCTTCACGCCGCGCCCACTCGGACCGCTCCTTGCCGTAGCGGAAGGCGTCGGCGGCGAGCTGGGCGCACTGGTCGAGAGCGGCGCGAAGCCGCACGAGGTCGTGTCGGCGCTCGTTCGCGACATGCGCGCGCATGCTCCGACCGTCTTCGTGCTCGAAGACGTGCACTGGGCGGACGAGGGAACCCTCGATGTCCTGAGGCTGCTCGCCCGCCGGGTCGAGTCCGTTCCCGTTCTCGTCGTCGCGACCTACCGAGACGACGAGCTCGACCCGATCCACCCGTTGCGCGTCGTGATGGGCGAGCTGGCCACGAGCAGCGCGATCGAACGTCTGAAGCTCGCGCCGCTCTCGGCCGCGGCGGTGCTGGAGCTCGCCGAGCCCCACGGCGTCGACGCCGACGAGCTGTACCGCAAGACCGCCGGCAATCCGTTCTTCGTCGTCGAAGCGCTCGCGGCCGGAGGCCAGGAGATCCCGGACACCGTCCGGGACGCGGTGCTCGCCCGGAGTGCGCGGCTCAGCGGCTCCGCGAGAAGGCTCCTCGAGGCGGTCGCCGTCGTCCCACCGCAGGCCGAGCCTTGGCTCCTCGAAGGCGATCGCCGGCGAGGACGTCGACCGCCTGGACGAGTGCCTTTCTTCAGGGATGCTCGCGTCCGAGCCGGCCGGTATCGCGTTCAGGCACGAGCTCGGGCGGCTCGCCGTCGAGGACTCGATCACGCCCACCCGCAAGGCCGAGCTCAATCGCCAGGCGCTCGAGGCGCTGGCCGACCCACCCTCGAGCGCTCCGGATCTGGCGCGACTCGCGCATCACGCCGACGCCGCCGGCGACAGTGACGCGGTTCTGCAGTTCGCACCGGCGGCAGCCAAACGCGCGGCGGCGCTCGGCGCCCATCGGGAGGCGGTCGCCCAGTACACCCGCGCGCTCCGCTGCGGCGACGACCTGTCGTTGACCGAACGCGCCGAGCTGCTCGAACTGTGCGCCGAGTCGTGCTATATGACCGATCAGTACGACACGGGGATCGCAGCGTTCGAGGAAGCGCTCGCCTGCCGCCGCGCGCTCGGCGACAGGCTCGAGGAAGGGGCGGCACTCCGGCGACTGTCGAACCTCCTCTGGTGTCCCGGGAGAACGACGGAATCGGAGGCGAGGGCCCGCGAAGCCGTCGACCTCCTCGAGACGCTGCCGCCCAGCCGCGAGCTCGGCCTGGCCTATTGCACGCTTGCCTTCAAGTGCGCAGTCAGATCAGCTCCCGGCGACGCTGTCGCGTGGGCCCGCCGGGCGCTGGAGATCGGAGAGTCGCTCGACGACACGGAGATCATGGCGAGCGCCCTTCGGACGATCGGCGGCTGTGAACCCGGCAGCGGCGAGAAAATTCAGTCGAGTCTCGAGCTGGCGCAGCGCGCGAACCTGCCATACGAAACCAGCGAAGCGTTCCTGGCGCTCGCAAGCAAGGCGTTCGACGAGCACGACCTGCGCGCAACGGGCCGCCACCTCGAGGAGGGACTCGCCTACTGCAGCGAACGGGGCATCGAGCTGTACCGCCTGTACCTGCTCGCGGGCAAGGCGCGCCTGGAGCTGACGCTCGGACGCTGGACCGAGGCGGCCGACTGGGCCGGTGCCGTCCTGCGCATCCCGCGCACGTCGACGACGCCGCGCATCCTGGCACTCGCAGTTCTCGCGCTCGTACGCGCGCGTCGCGGCGATCCAGGTCCGAAAGCGCTGCTCGACGAAGGGTGGGCGCTCGCGAAACCGACCGGAGAGCTCCTGCGGCTCGGTCCGGTCGCGACGGCGCAGGCCGAGACCGCATGGCTGACGGGCGACCGTGCGGGCGTGGCCGCCGCGACCGAGGAGACGCTCGAGCTCGCCCTCGAATGCAACGCCTGGGGGTTCGTCGGGGAACTGGCGTGCTGGCGGCTCCGGGCAGGAATCGAGCCGGACCCTGCCTGGGTCGTGCCGGAGCCGTGGAGCCTCGAGCTGGCCGGTCGGCCGGCCGACGCGGCGGCCTACTGGACCGAGCGCGGCGCACCGTACGAAGCGGCCCTCGCGCTCGCGCAGTCGGACGACGAGCCGTCTCTCCGGCAGGCTCATGAGGCACTGCGTGAGCTCGGTGCGCGTGCGGCGGCGGCGATCGTCGCACGCCGCCTGCGCGAACGCGGCGTCCGCGGCCTGTCGCGGGGGCCGCGCCAGAGCACGCGCGGAAACCGTGCCCAGGTGACCGCCCGCGAACTGGACGTGCTGCGGCTGGTCGCCGACGGCCTGCGGAATGCGGAGATCGCCGAGCGGCTGTTTCTCTCGCCGCGGACGGTCGACTACCACGTCTCCTCGCTCCTCCGCAAGCTCGGGGCCCGCACCCGCGGCGAGGCCGTCGCCGCGGCGCGGCGCCTGAATCTGCTCGAAGACGCCTAGAAGGTCGCGAGGCGAGCGGCGATCTGCCGCTCCCAGGCGTGCGCACGTGGCAGCGGCAGCAAACGGCCGCCGGGCGCCCGCAGCGCCACGGCGTGAAGGGCGCCCGGGATCAGCTCGTAGCTCCCCTCCACGCCGAGCGAGCGAGCGCGATCGAAGCCGCGCCGGGACAGCTTCGGGGAGACGCCGGGAATCCCGGGCAGCCAGCGGTCGAGCGAGCCGTGCAGAACGTCGAGCCGGCCTCCGTTGAGGGCGTCGAGCGGAAGCTGGTCGGGGATCCACGGCGCAAGCCCGAGCACCCGCTCGACCGACGGCTCGTCTGCGGCGGAGATCGCGACGGCACCGCCCATCGAGAAGCCGAGGAGCAGGGTGCGCTCGGCGCCCACCTCGCGAATCGCGGCGCGCGCATCGTCGATGCACAGGTCGAGCTGGTTCCACGACTTGATCCGGTATCGCACCTCTGCGAACGCCAGCCCTGGGAACCGTGGAGCCAGCCGGCCGACGAGCCATTCGAGCGACGCGCTCCAGGTTCCCTCGACCTCGCTCGCCTGGCCGCCGTTCATGCAGACGACCGCCGAGCGGCCGACGGCGCCGGTGATGCGCAGCTCGCCTACGGCGCGAGCTCGACGTGCGACGCCGAGCGCGATGGCTCTTCGGTTCCGGAGCAGCCGGTCTTCATCGTAAGGCCCACCCTAGATAACCGGTCGGCACCGACCGTGTAGGAATGTGTCGGTGACGGAGCCGACGCTGATTGTCGTCGACCAGGGTGAGCTGCTCTCCGATCGCACCGGGCGGACGGTGCGGAAGCTCTGCGAGCACCCACTCCTCGACGCCACGTGGTTCCGGTACGAGGCCGGCCAACCCGGCCCGGACCCGCATGTGCACCACGAGCACGTCGATGCGTTCTACGTCCTCGAGGGCGAGTTGCAGTTCCGCGTAGGGCCGGAGATCGCGCCGGTGCGCGCGCCGGCGGGAACGCTCGTCCTGGTGCCGCCCAACGTGATCCATACGTTCACGAACGCGAGCGAGGCGAGTGCGCAGTGGCTCAATCTGCACGCACCGAGCACAGGTTTCGTCGCCTACATTCGCGGCGACCGCGAGGGCTTCGACAGCGATGAGCCGCCCGCCGACGGCGGGCTGCCGGCAGACCTGGCCACCGTCTCCGGGCCGGACGCCCGGGGTGAGTCACCGCAGCTGTCGGCGAGCGAACTCGCCGCCGAGCCCGGTTGGGCGCTCGCGGTGGGCGGCGAGGAAGCCGTCGACGCGGTCTACGTGCTCGAGGGAGAGCTCGAGTTCGAGCACGGCGATTGGGTCGAGCGCGGCACCCCGGGTACGTGGCTGTCGGCGCCGCCGGGCGTGCGTATCGTCGTGCGGAACGCCGGTCCCGGCCGGGCGCGGCTGCTCCACCTCCGCGCGCCCGGCCGGCCCGGCTGACACAAAGGCTCTAGGCCTTCGCCGGCTCCAAGCCTTCGCCGGCTCTACGCTTCGCCAGCTCCGATTCGACCGGCGGCTCGATCGTGATCCTCGGCAGCGCGCGGTCGAGCCACCGGGGAATCCACCACGACCGTTCCTTCAACACGGTCAGTAGCGCCGGCACGAGCGTGAGGCGCACAAGCAGCGCGTCGGTGAGGATCGCGACGCCGAGCAGCAGTCCGAACTCCTTCGACACCCGGTCCGGCGCAAGCACGAACGAGAAGAAGACCGACGACATGATGAGCGCCGCCGCCGCGATTACCCGGCCGACTCCGGCGACGCCGTTCTTGACCGAGGTGACGGTGTCGGCGCCGTGCACGTGCTCCTCGCGGATCCGGCTCATGAGGAACACCTCGTAGTCCATCGAGAGGCCGAACAGGATCGCGAACGCGATCGGCGGCACGAAGCTCTCGATCGGGCCGGTCCGGTCGAGCCCGATGAGACCCATGCCGTGTCCCTGTTGCACGACGAAAGTGAGGACGCCGAACCCGACGAGCGCGGAGAGCAGTGTCGTCAGCGCCGCCTTGACAGCGATCACGGCCGAGCGGAACGCCATCGCGAGCACGAGGAACGTGATCCCGATGATGTAGAGCAGGAACCACGGCGAGTGCGAGAAGATGCGGTTGCCGATGTCCGTGAACGCCGCGTTCGAGCCCGACACGTACGCGCGTGCCGTCGACCCGGCCAGGGTCGCAGGGATCACGGTATGGCGGAGCAGCGAGACGAGGTCGTCGGTCTTCGAATCCTGCGGCTTGTACCTGCCGTAGGTGTTGATGATCGCGACCGATGCCTTCTCGGGTGTCTTCGCGTTGTAGATCGGCTTGACGACACGCTTGAGCCCGTCCACCTGCTTGAGCGCGGTCACGAGCTTGGCGGCCGCCTGGTGATCCGACTGCAGGTCGACGACCACCGGGATCGGCTCCGTGAAGCCCGGGCCGAAGCCGGTCGTCAGCAGGTCGTAGGCCTTGCGCGTGGTCTGATCCTTCGGGGCGGTGCCGGAGTCGGCGAGGCCTAGCCGCACCGCCAGCACAGGCGAGGCCAGCAGCAGGAGCACGACGATGATGACCGGGAGAACGATCTTCGCCCTGCGCGAAACGAAGCGCCCCCAGGCTGCGATCGGCGTGCGAGCCTGCCCCTCGCGCGACTCGTCCACCGGCTTGAGCCCGAAGCGGCCGCTGTCGATCTTGGGCCCCAGCAGGGAGAGAACGGCCGGCAGCAGCGAGTTGGCGAGCAACACCGCCGTGAGCACGCCGAGCGCGCTCCCGATCCCGAGCTTCGTGATGAAGTCGAGCCCGATCAGCGCGAGACCGGTGATCGAGATGGCGACGGTCACGCCGGCGAAGATCACCGCGCGGCCTGCAGTCGCGCCTGCGGCCGCAGCCGCGTCCTGGGGCGACAGCCCGTCGTGCAGGAACTGTCGGAAGCGCGTGACGATGAACAGCGTGTAGTCGATGCCGACGCCGATGCCGATCATCGGCACGAGGATCTCGGTGATGGTGTTGAAGTGCGTCAGGCGCGCGGCCAGGAACAGGATCAGGAACGCGCCGATCACCGCGACGATTGCGAACAGCAGCGGGATCACCGTCGGCACGAGCGCGCGGAAGAGGACGAGCAGGATGATGAATCCCGCCAGCAGGCCGATGATGTCGCTGATTCCCTGCGTCGGCGGCGCGCTCTCCGCCTCGCCGGTGAACTCGACCTGCAGCCCGGCCGGCGCGCCGATCGCGCGCAGCTGATCTTCGATCGAGACGACGCCGGCGCGTGGAAGCTCGAAGCCGGTGCGGTCGAACTGCACGTCGAAGAACGCGACCTGCCCGTTGTCGGAGAGCTGGTCGGAGTTCGCGAGAGGGCTCCTGATCTCCGAGACGTCCTTCGGATCGTCGGCCAGCTTGCGTTGGCCCGCGGACGAGGCGGCGAGCATCTTGTGGATCGCCGCCGTCCCTGCAGGCGTGTCGATGCGCTCGCCGTTCGGCGCAGCCACGACGACGCGCAGCGCAGCGCCCTTCTGCCCACCGAACTTGGCGTTGATCAGGTCGGTCGCCTTCTGCGTGTCCGACCCTGGGATCTTGAAGTCGTTGATCAGCTTGCCGTGGAACGCCGCGTTCAGCCCGATGAGCAAGACGAAGACGCCGATCCAGCCCCCGACCACGCGCCACGGATGGCGCGCGCACGCGCGTGCCAGTCGCGCAAGGCCGCCCGAATGAGCGATCCGCTCTTCCTCGAGGCGCAGCTCATCGATCTCTGGACGTTCAACGGTTTCGGTCACGAGAAATCCCCCTGTTCTCAGCTCTCGGCAGCCTAGACGCCCCGGCCGTGCCGGCGGCCATTTGCTCAAGAACGTCGATCCTGAGCCTGCTCATTCCCGGCTACTGCAGATCGCCATCCTGTGTCCTCGATTGTCGACGGGTAGACGCTGCTGCCGACGAGAACTCATCGGAGGCTCACGTGATCTGTACCCGTTCGTCACGACTCGTTCACCGCTGACGCGACGAGGCAGACGCCCGGGATCTCCAGGCCCGCAGCCGTTACGTACCTCGCGATCGCGGCCGCAGCCCGGTCGCGCAGGGCAGTCGCCTCCGAATCAGGCAGCGCAGCGAGCCGCTGCGCAAGCGGGCCCGCGAGCTCGCACGTCCGCTGCCACCACTCGCCGACCGAGGCTGCCCGGTACGGCACCGCCAGCTCGTGGACATCGACGCGTGCGAGGCCTGCGTCCGTCAGGACGCGCTCGAGCCGATCGGCATCGTCGAGCGAGAACGGCTGCGGCAGGCCGGGCGGCGGGACGGGCGAGCCCAGCTGCGCCGACACGGCGTCGAACACGACACCCAGCCATGGATTCCTGGCGCGGGAACCCCAGACGGTCAGCGCCGCCGAGCCTCCCGGCTTCAGGACGCGTTTGATCTCGCGTGCGGCCCCGACGGGGTCCGGGACGAGCATGAGCCCTTCCCGCGCGTAGACGATGTCGTAGGAGTCATCGGGCTCGTCGATCGCCTCCAGGTCGAGCACCCGGCTCGTCACGTTTCGCAGCCCGCGCGCCTCGGCCCGTTCGGCGGCGATCGCGACCATCTCGGCCGCCACGTCCGACAGGACGACCTCGCCCGTCGGACCGACGAGCGGAGCGGCGACCAGCCCCGGACCGCCCGTCCCGCAGGCGAGCTCCAGCACACGATCGCCAACGCGTGGCCGGGCGAGCTCGAGCAGCCGCTCGGTCATGCGCGCACCGCGGTCATCGACGAAGTCCGCGTTCGCACCCCAGGCTCCGGCCACGCTCGACCACATGCCGTGCAGCTGCGAGCGCAGCGCAGCCTGCGGATCCGTCGTTCCTGTTGCAGTCATTTCGCTCCCCTTTCATTCTATTCATTACTCTTTATGAGTAATCAATCATCGAGTAGGATAACGAAATGGCCGATCCTGTCAAGAGCACCCGCCGGTACGAATCCCCGCGCCGCCGCGAACAGGCAGAAGCAACCCGCGCGCAGATCCTCGAGGCAGCCTGGCGTCTCTTCGAACAACAGGGCTACGCGGCGACGACGATGGCCGCAATCGCGCGCGAGGCGGGCGTGGCTCTGAAGACCGTCTACGTCGCGTTCGCGACGAAGAGCGGCGTCCTGCGCGAGCTGTGGCATCTCCTCGTGCGCGGCGACCCAGGCGCAGCGCGTGTCGAGGATCGCGACTGGTTTCGCGAGGTGCTCGACGAGCCGAGGCCACGCCGTCAGCTCGAGCTCAACGCACGCAACTCACGCGCCGTCAAGGAACGCGCCGGGGGGCTGCTCGCGGTGCTGCGCGGGGCGGCGCCGTCCGACCCGGAGATCGCCGAGCTGCTGGCGCGGATCCAATCCGACTTCTACGACAACCAGACGGCGGTCGTGCGATCGCTCGACGAGAAGCACGCGCTCCGCGACGACCTCGATGTCACTCGCGCAACGGATGTGCTCTGGACGCTCAACCACCCGGATGTCTGGCAGCTGCTCGTGCGCGAGCGGGGCTGGACGCCCGACGAGTATGAGCGATGGTTCGCCGCTGCCGCCGTCGCGCAGCTCCTCAAGACCCGCCGCTGAGGCCCCGGTCGAGCACGTCGATCAGGCGCGCAAAGCTCTCGTCAAGGTCGAGCGGGATCGCAAAGCCGCCTGCGAGCTCGAGCGCGACGAACCCGTGCAACGCGGACCGGACGATGCGGGCGGCGTGCACCGCATCTTCTCGCTCGAGCCCGTAGCCTCGGAGCACGGCGAGCACGAGGTCGACGAGCTGCGTGGCCGATGCCACGGCCTCAGGGTCGCCCTCGGCGGGCGGGCGCTGCAGCGCCGCATATGTTCCGGGGTGCCCGAGCGCGTAGGCGCGGTACGCATCGGCAACCGCGCGCAGCGCATCGCCCCTGGCCCTCCCTGCGGCGGCCGCCTGCACGGCGACCGCGAGCTCGCGCGTGCCGCGAATCGCAAGCCGCCGCCGAAGGTCGCCGAGCCCGGCGACGTGCGCGTAGAGCGACGGCGGCTGGACGCCGAGCTCCGCCGCGAGCCGCGCGAACGAGACGGCCTCCAGTCCCTCGGCGTCCGCCACCCGTGCGGCCGCCGAGACGACCGCCTCGGGATCCAGGCCGGCGCGTGGCATCAGCGGCTCTCCGCCCGGGCGATCGCCTTGTCCATCGCCCCTCCCGGGTTGCGGGTGACCGGGCCGTGGCCGACCACGAGGACGGTGGGGTCGAGCTTCCGGAGCACGCGCGCCGACTCGACGTCCATCTTCCGGTCCCACGTCCCCATGGCGGCGAGCGGGAACCGCGGATAGAGATAACTCGTGACCGCGAGGTTGCCGTAGGCGGTGAACACGTCGCCGGCGATCAGCGCGCCGTCGCGCCGGTCGAGGAACGCGACATGCCCGGGCGTGTGGCCGGGGCTCGCGACCACCTCGAGGCTCCCCACATGATCGCCTGCCGCAAGGCGCACGTCGGGAACGGTGGCGACCTTCCCCCAGCTGCCGGCGAGCTTCCCGTCCGGCTTTTCACCCGCGAGGATCCGCGCGTCCAGCTCGGGCACGAGCACCTGGACGGCGTCACCGAGCCGCTCCTTGAGCTGGTCGAGCGAGCCGGCGTGGTCCGCATGTCCGTGGGTGAGCACAATCCGCCGGATCGGCGCGCCGGCCGCGTCGGCTGCGGCGATCAGCGCCCCGGCCGCTCCGCCCATGGTGGTGTCGACGAGCGTGAGCCCGTCGTCCTCCCGAACGAGGTAGGCATTGACGAAATGCAGGCGTGTGAGCTGCGTCAGGTGGTCGGTGACTACGGTGGTCTTCATCGGATCTTCCTCCTTTGACTAATGATCTTAGGAAGATACCTAATATCAATAGTCTAGGCAAGAGGATTAGGCTAGCCGCCGTGATCCTGGCCCGCCTTCGCTCGCCGCTCGGGATCGTGGTCCTGCTGCTCGGCGCGGCGTTCGTGACGTGGATCGTCACGTACCAGCGCATGAAGGGCATGGACGCGGGCCCGGGCACCGATCTTGGCGGGCTCGGCTGGTACGTCGGCATCTGGGTGACGATGATGGCCGCGATGATGCTGCCGTCGGCTGCGCCGATGGTCCTCCTGTTCCATCGCGTCTCGATCGAGCGGGCCAAGCGCAGCCAGCCGTTCGTCAGGACCTGGGTCTTCGCACTGTCGTACCTCGCCGTCTGGACGGCCTACGGACTCGCCGCGTACGGGCTCTACCGGCTCGTCATCCACTTCGACTTCGGATTTCTCGACTGGGATCGCGGCGGGCGCTACGTGGCGGGCGGTGCCGTCGCGGCCGCCGGTCTCTACGAGCTGACACCGTTGAAGAGCGTCTGCCTGCGCCACTGCCGCTCGCCGCTCCACTTCGTCCTGCACGGCTGGCGCGAGGGCGTCCCCGGCGCGCTGCGGATGGGCGGCGAGCACGGCGCGTACTGCGTCGGCTGCTGCTGGGGGCTCATGATCGTCTTGTTTGCGCTCGGCGTCATGAGCCTCACATGGATGGCCATCGTGGCTGCGTTGATCTTCTTCCAGAAGGTTCTGCCACGTGGCGAGCAACTCACGAAGGTGTTCGCGGTCCTGTTCGTGGCAGCCGGAGTCTGGATAGCGTCGGCCCCCGGCTCCGTCCCGGGCCTGACCCTGCCGAACTCGGGCGCAGCCGAGCGCGCCCGCATGCGGATGATGCACGTGCCGGCATCGCCGACCGTGAGCCAGATGGACAACGCGAACCAGATGCAGCAGTCGAAACCGCCGATGACCACGACGCCGATGATGAAGTAAGGACCGCCGCCGAGCCGACACAAACGACCCACACATCCGGAACGCAAGGAGGAGTAATGCCTTACGGAAGTTGGGTCAACGATCTGCCGACTGGCTTCTTTCTGACCGTGCACATCGCGGCGTTCGCGATCGGCGCGGGCTTCGCGTGGCTCGCGTTCAAGCGGGGGCTGGCGCTGCTCGCAACGGCGTTCTCGCTGTTCGCCGCCGCC
The DNA here is from genome assembly GCA_963708505.1 of uncultured Thermoleophilia bacterium. Taxonomy (GTDB): domain Bacteria; phylum Actinomycetota; class Thermoleophilia; order Gaiellales; family Gaiellaceae; genus PALSA-600. The sequence goes on along the minus strand of CAVPST010000001.1, from coordinate 382,854 downwards.
GAGCTCGTCTATCTGACGTACCACCTCGACTGGACGGTTTTCCTGTTCGCGCACACGATCGCCGAGGTGCTCGACCTCAGCGCGTTCGTACTCGTGTTCGCGGGTGCGGTCTACGAGACGGTGCGGCGGCCCGCCCTCGAAGCGACGAACTGATGAGGGGGCGCCCGCTGATCTCGGTCGGAGCGGCCGTGCTCGCCGCGACGCTCGTCGCGGCGGGCTGCAGCACCGCGCGCAAGAGCACGCCCGTCGCCACGACTCAGGTGACGATGGCGAAGAGCTACCGGTTCGATCCGAACACGATCAAGATCAAGGCCGGCCAGACCGTCACGTGGACGAACCACGACAACTTCACGCATACGGTCCGCTTCGACGGGCAGGACGACCACAAGGTCGGCCGCGGCGACAGCGTCTCGATCAGGTTCGACAAGCGAGGAACGTTTCACTACGTCTGCTCGCTGCACAGCAACGACATGCACGGGACGGTGATCGTCGAGTGACGCTCGCCGAACTGCGCGTCGACATCGTCATCCTCGCGTGCGCAATCAGCGCGGGCATCCACGGCGCGCTCGCACCAGATCACTTCACGGAGGCCACCGGAGCCGGGGTCGGCTTCGTGACGGCGACCGTTCTGCTCGCGGCGCTCGCCGTCGCGCTGACGCGCGAGCCGACGCAGCTCGTCTTGATCGGCGCGTACGCCGTATTCGCCGGGCTGCTCGTCAGCTATGCGTTCGCGATCGCGACCGGCGTACCCGTCCTCCACCCGGAGGTCGAGACGGTCAACGGTCTGGCCCTCTTCACCAAGGCCGTCGAGGCAGTCGGCCTGTTCACCGCCTCCACCCTGATCCGGCGACCCGCGGTCGCCGTGACCCTGACTGCGGAAGGAACAACGACATGACCACGACACCGACGTCGCGCCCGATCCCACTCGCCCTGACCGCGCTCGTCGCATTCTTCAGCGCCCTCGCCGCGCTCGCGATCTCGGGCGGGATGGCAATGGGGCATGGCAACGCCATTCACGCCCAGGTTTCTCAGCCGACATCCGCGAAGGCCGTCGGGTTGCGGCTCGACATGCGGAAGCTGTGGGAGGACCACATCACGTGGACCCGGCTCGCGATCATCAGCCTCGAGAGCGGAAGCCCCGATACGGACGCAACGGTCGCGCGGCTGCTTCGCAATCAGACCGACATCGGCAACGCGATCAAGCCGTACTACGGCAACGCGGCCGGCGCAATGCTGACCGACGAGCTTCGCGCACACATCCAGATCGCAGCGGAGGTGATCGCCGCGGCGAAGGCCGGCGACGAGGTCAAGCTCGCCGCCGCGCAGGCACGTTGGTCACAGAACGCCGACGACATCGCGGCCGTCCTGGCGAGCGTCAACCCCCGCTTCTGGAAGCTCGGCGAGCTGAAGGCCGAGATGCAGATGCACCTGAAGCTGACCACTGCGGAGGCCGTCGACCACCTCCAGGGCAAGTGGACCGCCGACGTCGCCGACTACGACGCGGTTCACCGCCACATCCTCCAGATGTCCGATCTTCTTGCCGCCGGCATCGTCGACCAGTTCCCGGGACGGTTCCGCTAGTACCGTGAGCGTCATGGAACGCACGGCTGTCGACCTCTCTCTGGATCCGGAGTCACGCGAGTGGCTCCGTGGTCTGCACGGCGAAGGCAGGGAGCGCGAGCAGGCGGTCCTCCGCCTGCACGCGCTGCTCCTGCGGGCCGCAAGGTTCGAGACCGACCGCCGCAGGGCGATGTTGCCCCACCTCCGTGGCGACGATCTCGACGACCTTGCCAACCAGGCGGCGGACGATGCACTCATGAGCGTGCTGCGGCGTCTCGACGACTTTCGCGGCTTGAGCCAGTTCACCACGTGGGCCTACAAGTTCGCGCTGCTCGAGGCGGCGGTGAAGTGCCGGCAACGCGCGTGGCAGGGTCGTGAGATCCCTCTCGAGCCGGAGGGCTGGGAGCGGTTGGCGGCGGCAACGCTAAGCCCCCACGCGGAGGCCGAACAGCACGAGCTGCTCGGGTCACTGCAGGCGGCAGTTGCCGAGGCGCTGACCGAGCATCAACGTCGCGTCCTCGTCGCCCTCGCGCTGAACGGCGTTCCGATCGACGTTCTCGCCGAACGGCTGGGGACGAACCGCGGCGCCCTCTACAAGACCTTGCACGATGCCCGGCGCAAGCTGCGGGCTCATCTGCTCGCTCGCGGGCTCGCGTCCGACGACTGGCTGGAGGTGTCATGACGATGGATCAACCCGATCTGCACCAAGCGGTGTCGCGCCTCGTCGGCCCGGGCGGGCCCGAGGTCGGCTGCGATGCGTGCTTCGACGAGCTCGACCGCTACATCGAGCTCGAGCTGGCCGGCGCGGACGCCGACGCCGCCGTGCCGGGCCTGCGTGCGCACTTCGAAGGCTGCCCCGCCTGCCGCGAGGAGTACGAGAGCCTGCGCGCCCTCGTCAGCGGCGAGCAGGCTCCCTAGCGGTCGGTCGCCCAGGCCTAGGCGACGCGTCGGAGCGCCCGCGGCGCGGGCCGGCTGACCGTCCTCGACGACGCAGGCTGCCGCACGATGTGCCTGGCGACGAAGCGGGCGTCTCGACCGACCCCGGGCAGGACGTCCGAGGTGACCGAGTACTGGAACGGCAGCCCGACGAAATACAGGCCGGGCTCCGACTCGACCACGCCCCGGCGATGGAGCGGACGCCCGTCCTCGCCGAAGACGGGCAGGTCGATCCACGTGAAGTCCTGGCTGAACCCCGTGCTCCAGACGACGTTCGGGACGTCGACGACGCGCCCGTCCTCCAGCACGGGCAGGCCGTTCTCGACGCCGGCGACCTTCCCGACGCGCTCCACGCCCGCCTCGACGAGGTCGGCGGTCTTGATCCTGATCAGCGGCGTCGCGCCGTACGCGAGCTTCGGCCCGACCTTGCGGCCGATCGGAGTCCTGACCGTCAGCACCCGGTGGCCGACGAATCTCATCAACGGCAGCACGACCCGCGCGCGCTTCGAGCCGTGGCGCACCGGGATCTCTCCCACGTCGCGGCCCGAGAGCAGAGTCGGGTGCGAGCGTGCGACCTCGAACGCGATCTCGGCGCCCGAGTTGCCGGCGCCGACGACGAGCACACCGCCCTCCGCCAACTGATCGGGCTCCCGGTACTCGCTCGAGTGGAGTTGCACGATCCGCGGATCGAGCTCCCCGGCCAGGGCGGGCGTGCTCGGTCTTCGATACGCGCCGGTTGCGACGACGACGCGGTCTGCTTCGAACCGGCGGCCGGCAGCCGCGAGGACGAACCCGCCGTCTTCACGCGACAGACGGTCGACGCGCACCCCGTTCTGCACGGGCAGCTCGAACCTCTTCACATACGCCTCGAGGTAGCCGGCCATCTCGTCCTTCGTCGGGAACGGGTTTTGTCCCGCCGGGAACTCCCAGCCCGGCAGGCCGTCGTACTTCGCCGGGGTGAACAGCCGCAGCGAGTTCCAGCGGTTGCGCCACGCATCGCCGACGCGGTCGAACGCGTCGAGGATCGCGAACGACCTCCCGGCCTTGGCGAGGTGATATGCGGTCGCGAGCCCTGCCTGGCCCCCTCCCACGATCACCGTGTCGTACCGCTCCACCTTGCTCATCTCATCCTCCCTGATTGCGTTGAGGACGACGGTAGGCCCAGCACGCGCGGCGCGCATCGGGCGGATCGACCAACTTGGCTTGGCGCGCGCGTGGTCAAAATTGACCACGTGCCGTTCGTCAGACGAGATCGTGCTCGAAGGCGAACGCCGCGGCCGCAGTGCGGGTCGAGACGCGCAGCTTGGCGCGGATGTTCTGCACGTGGCGGGCCACCGTGTGCTCACTGAGCACGAGAGTCGCGGCGATCTGGCGGTTGCTGTGCCCGGCTGCGACGAGTCGCAGCACCTCGAGCTCGCGTTCGGTGAGCCCGTACGTCTGTCGCGAGTTCGGCGCCGGCGAGCCCGTCGACGCGGGCCAGATCGCCTCTGGCTCCGAGCTCGCCGAACGTCGTCCGGGCGCCGTCGAGCTCGAGCTCGGCCGTGTCCTCGTCACCGAGCTCCCGGCAGGCGATCGCGAGCAGAACACGCGTCCTGGCGATTTCGTACGGAGCGGCCAGCTCCTGCCAGCGCTGCAGCGCGAGACGCAGGGAGACGAGCGCGGCGCGCGCCGCCCCTTCGGCGAGCTCGACCGAGCCGCGGGCACCGTCGGCGACCGCGGAGAGCAGCGGGCTTCCCGAGGAGCCCGCGATCTCGTCGAGCTCGACGCTTGCGCGCCGGGCGCCGTCGGCGTCCCCGAGGGCGAGCGCGATCTCGACCGCGGCCGGCAGGAGTCGGGCGCGTCTCAGCGGAGCCGGCGTCTCCCCGAGTGCGCGGTCGATCGCCGCCGCGGCCGCGCGAGCATCGCCTTGCGCGAGCCGAAGCAGCGCGAGGCCTGGTTGCGGCTCACGTCCGTGGGCATTCGCATCGCGGTACGCGCGCTCGGCGGCCGACGAGGTCGCCGCGCAGCCGCAGCACCTCACCCTGCTGGTAGAGCGCCTGGCCGGCAGCGGAGACGTTCAGCGCACGGTCGCTCCGTTCGCGTGCGCGCTCGGCCTCTTCGAGCGCGTCCGGCCAGGCGCCGTGCAGCTGCATCAGCTCGGCCCGATGGGCGCGGCACGTGCCGCTGAAGGCGACCAGCTCGGGCTGCGCCTCGCACCACACGCGACAGCGCCTCGGTCCATTCGTGCGCACGGCGGACGTCGAACGCCTCCTCGCACCCTGCGATCGAGCCGCAGTAGACGATTCCCGTGGCGATCGGCGATAGATCGCCCGTGGCCACTCGGCAGCATCGCCTCGTCGAGCAGGCCGAGCCCGTCTGCGATCCGGCCGGACCTGATCAGCGCCAGGCCCCTCGTGTGCGTCGCGAGCGAGAACAGATCGGGATCGTTGAAGCGCTCGCCGACCTCGGCCGCCTGTGAGGCGACCTCGTAGGCACCCTGAGGGTCGCCCTCGGACTCGCGCCGGAGCGCGCCCGGCATGAGCAGGTACCCCTGCTCGACGCAGTCGACGCCCGCCGCGTCGACGAGGCGCTGCGCCCGGCCGAACCAGCCGCCGGCCCGGCCGATCTCCCCGCGCGTGGCGGAGGTCACTCCGATGTAGAACGCGCAGCGGGCGGCACGGTGCACCTCACCGTCGACCAGCCACGTGTCGTACGCGCGCTCGAGCGTCGCGAAGAAGTCGTCGAGCGAGCCGAGCATGTACGTGGAGATGGCGAGGAGCTCGAGATCGGCGGCGGTGAGCGGCTCATCCGTCTCCGCCTCGGCGAGCGCGACCGAAGCCTGCGCCCAGGCCCGATCGGCGAATGCGCTACGCCCGCGCTCAAGCGCGACGCTCATCTATCCGCCCAGCAACGGGCTCGAAGGCACGTCGGCGGCGGTCGCACGGTCGCATGCCATCCCCGACGCCCGAGCGAACATGTCCGTGTTCCCGTCGCGGTGCGCGATCAGCGCAATCTGCTCACGGCTCGAATTCGGCAAGAGAGCGGCCATTTCCGCTCCGAGGCTATCGCTCAGCGGCTCCCGCGGCACGCCTTGAACCCCGGTGTCTGACACCGGACATGTCCGCGGCGCGATCCCTGCGGCGAAGCGGGGTCGGGCTACGCCTGTGGACGAATCGTCGCACTCTCGTAACCGTGTCTGACACCGGCCGTGGCCAAGCGAGCCATGACGCAGTGATGCAGTTGCGCCGCGATCGCTGCTTCACGCGTTTCGTTACAAAGATGCCTAGGCGTTGCCATGGCAGGACACGCTACTGTTGGCCCGTGCTGAGCAGACGCACACTCCTGCAAGCGGGCCTGGCGAGTGGTGGGGCGTTGCTGCTGCCGTCGATCGCGAGCGCTGCGACGCCGGACTCCGACCTCGCCTACTTGCGGTTGCTCATCGGCGTCGAGCTCCTCTCGGGGGACTTCCACGATCGGGGGCTTGGAAGCGGGAAGCTCGACGCCGATTCGAGCGCGCTCGTGAGCCAGATGCGGGCCGACGAGCGCGCGCACTACAGCGGCCTCGCCACGCTCGTCACGAGCCTCGGCCAGATCCCGGCCACGTCCGACGACATCGACTTCACCTACCCCGCCGGCAGCTTCGCCTCCCAGGGCGCGATCCTGAAGCTCGCCGCGAAGATCGAGCAGCTCGCCCTCGGCGCCTACCTCGGCGCCGTCGAGAACGTCCAGACCGCGCAGCTGCGGCTCCCGATCGGGCAGATCGCAGCGAACGAAGCTCAACATGTGAGCGTCCTCCAGAAGTCGCTGGGCGCAAAGCCGATCGGGCGCGCATTCGCGACGGCGCTCTCGATCGACACCGTCTCGGCAGCCCTCGACTCCTACGAGAGCTGAAGATGAAGGACGTCTACACCGCGAGCGAAGCGGCGGCCATCCTCGGGATCAGCCTGGACACGCTGCGCCGCTGGGACAAGGCCGGACGGATCCACACCGAGCGCGACGCGGGCAATCATCGCGTCGTCGTCTCCGCAGAGATCGAACGGCTCCGCGGCGGCGACTCGGGCTCGCACATCTCCGCCCGCAACCGCTTCCCCGGGGTCGTCACCGAGGTGAAGGTCGAAGGGCTGATGGCTCAGGTCGAGATGGTCGTCAGCGAGCCGGTCCGGCTGGTCGCCGTCGTCACCCGCGATGCCGTCGAGGAGCTCGGCCTGAAGGCCGGGATGTCGACGACCGCGATCGTCAAGTCCACCAACGTGTTGATCCAGAGGTGACCATGCGCATCCGCCTTGCCCTGCTCGTCGTCCTGATTCTCGCGCCGGCCGCGCAGGCAACGACTCGCGCCGACCTCACGGTCTACGCCGCGGCATCGCTCACGGACGTCTTTCCGAAGATCGACTCGACGCCGCGCTACTCCTTCGCCGGCTCGAACACGCTCTCGGCGCAGATCCAGCAGGGCGCTCCCGCCGACGTGTTCGCCTCGGCGAACATGACGCTGCCGAACCAGCTGAATGCCAAGGGGCTCTGCGGCAAGCCCGTCGTCTTCACCCGCAACACGCTCGTCATCGTCGTCCCGAAGGCGAACCCGGCCGGGATCCACAGCGTCTACGACCTGACGAAAGCCGGGATCAAGCTCGACATCGCAGCCTCGGGCGTGCCTGTGGGGAGCTACACGCTGCAGATCCTGAAGAACATGGGCATCTCCGCCGCCGTGCTGAAGAACGTCGTCAGCCAGGAGACCGACGTGCGCGAGGTGCTCTCCAAGGTCGCGCTGGGCGAGGCCGATGCCGGGTTCGTCTACTCGACGGACGCGAAGACCGTGCCCGGCCAGGTGATCGCGCTCAAGGTGCCTGCGTGGGCGCAGCCCAAGGTGCAGTACGGCATCTGCGTCGTCTCGAGCAGCCCCAACAAGCAGGCGGCTCAGGCGTTCGTGAACAAGGTCGTGAGCAAGGCAGGGCAGGCCAAGCTGCTGGCCGCCGGCTTCCTGCCGCGCGTCAAGCCGACCGTCAAGAAGTAGCGCGTGCGTGCCAGCGCGCTGACGGTCGTCTCGCTCCTCGCAGCGGTCGTCACGCTCGGGTTCCTCGCGCTGCCGATCGTCGCGATCTTCGCCCACACCTCACCGGCGAGGCTGATCGACCAGCTCTCCAACCCGGTCGTCAAGGACGCCTTCATCGTCAGCCTGAAGACGAGCGTGATCGCGCAGCTCCTGATCCTCCTCCTGGGAACGCCCACGGCCTACCTGCTCGCAGGCAGCCGCTTCCGCGGGCGTTCGCTCGCGCTGACGCTCGTCGAGTTGCCGCTCGTCCTGCCGCCGGCCGTCGCCGGAATCGGGCTGCTCGCCGCATTCGGCCGTGTCGGTCTGCTCGGCTCGAGCCTGAGCGCGCTCGGGCTCACGCTCCCGTTCACCCAGACGGCCGTCACGCTCGCGGTCGCATACGTGGCGAGCCCGCTCTACATCCGGACGGCCATCGCGGCCTTCGAGGCGAGCGACCCCAACCTGGCCGCCGCCTCGAGAACGCTCGGTGCGGGGCCAGGACGCACGTTCTTTCGCGTCGTCCTGCCCCTCGCACGCGCGGGCCTGGCCGCCGGCCTGGCGCTGTCGTTCGCGCGCGGTCTCGGCGAGTTCGGCGCGACGATCATGTTCGCCGGGAGCCTGCAACGGGTGACTCAGACGCTGCCGCTCGCGATCTATGCCGAGTTCGACCGCAACTTCGATGCGACACTCGCGATGGGCGGCGTCCTCGTGCTGCTCAGTGTCGTCCTGCTCTTCGGTCTGCGAATCGGACTCTCATGGCAAACCTCGAACTCGACAGCGTCACCGTCCCTCTTCGGTCTTTCGACCTCGGGCTGACGCTCGACGTCGAACGGACCGTCGCGCTCGTCGGCCCCTCGGGTGCCGGGAAGACGACCGTGCTGCGCGCGATCGCGGGGCTGATGAGACCTGCGGCGGGCCGCATCGGAGTCGGCGACGAGGCGTGGTTCGACAAGTCGCGTCAGATCGATCTCCCACCCGAGCGCCGTCGCGTCGGGCTCGTGTTCCAGGACTACGCGCTCTTCCCGCACATGACCGTGCGGCAGAACGTCGAGTACGGGCAACGGCACGCAGCCGATGAGTACCTCGAGCGGTTCGCGATCTCGCACCTCGAGCACGTCCGCCCCCCGGGGCTCTCGGGCGGCGAGCGGCAGCGCGTCGCTCTGGCCCGGGCGCTCGCGCGCGACCCCCAGGTCCTGCTCCTGGACGAGCCGCTCGCCGCGCTCGACACCCATACGAGAGCGGTCGTCCGGGCCGAACTGCAAGACCTGCTCGCGGGACTCCGGATTCCGGTGCTGCTCGTCACCCACGACTTCGAGGACGCCGCGGCGCTCGCCGAGAACGTCAGCGTGCTCGTCGACGGGAAGGTGCGTCAGAGCGGCACGCCCGCCGAGCTCGTCGCGAAGCCGGCCGACGCGTTCGTCGCCTCGTTCACCGGCGCGAATCTGCTGCACGGCGAGGCCGAGCCCGGCGCCAACGGCTCGACCCGCGTCCGGCTGCACGACGGCACCGTGATCACGACCGCCGACGCCGGCCACGGCCGCGTCGTCGTCGCCGTCTATCCGTGGGACATCACCGTCGGCGCCGGCGCTCCGAACGACTCGGCGCTGAACGTCGTCCATGCCCCCGTACGCAGCGTGACCGAGCTCGGCAACCGTGCTCGCCTGTCGATCGGGCCGGTCACCGCCGAGATCACCGCCGAGTCGCTCGCACGGCTGGCGCTGACCCCAGGCCAGTCGGCCTTCGCGTCGTTCAAGGCGACGGGCACCCGGATCGTCGCCGGGCCCGAGGGTTGATGATATGCTTGCGCTCTCAACTATTTGAGGAGTGGAGATGAAGTTCGAAGGCATTCACCACATCACGGCCATCACCGGCGACGCCCCGAGAAACGTCGACTTCTACACGCGGGTTCTCGGCTTGCGCCTGACCGCGAAGACGGTCAACCAGGACGACCCGACCGTCTACCACCTCTTCTACGGCGACGAGCTCGCCCGCCCCGGCGCCGACCTGACGTTCTTCGAGTATCCCGGTGCGTTGCCGGGGCGCGCCGGAGGCGGCATGGTCCACCGCATCGTCTGGCGCGTCGCGTCAGTGGACGCTCTCGACTTCTGGACGGCCCGCCTGGCCGCCGAAGGCACCGAGACCGACCGCGACGCCGACGGGCTTCGGTTCGCCGATCCCGAAGGCATGGGGCACGAGCTCGTCGTCAACACGAGTACCGATCCGGCGCTCGTCGCGGTGCATCCGGAGATCCCGGCCGAGCGTCGCACTGCAGGGCTTCGACGGCGTTCGCGCCTACAGCCTCCGCCCGGAAGGAACCGCCCGGCTGCTCGAGCAGCTGATGGGCGCGGAGGCGCGCGGCGACGCGACGTGGGAGCTGCGCGGCGCAGAGCGCGGGGGCTGGATCGCGCTCGATCCAGTGCCCGAGGAACGTGGGCGTCCGAGCGCGGGCGTGGTGCACCACATCGCGTGGTCGACGACCGACGCCGAGCAGGGGGCGTGGCTCGACCGCCTGAACAAGGCGGGCGTCGCGAACAGCGGGATCATCGACCGGCATTACTTCCACTCGCTGTACTTCCGCGAGCCGGGCGGCGTCCTCTTCGAGCTCGCGACCGAGGAGCCCGGGTTCACGGTCGACGGTCCGGTCGAAGACCTGGGCCGCCGGATCATCCTGCCGCCGTGGCTCGAGCCTCAGCGCGCTGCGGTCGAGGCGCGCCTGACGCCGCTGCCGGACCCGCGCGCGGACTGGGAGCTCACTCCGAGTTAGGCTCGGCCGGGCCCTGCCCGCCGACCTTCAGGACGCTCCGCGCGACACGCACGCCGAACTTGCCGGGGACGAGAGCGATGTCGAATGCCCGGTTGACGACGATGCCGCCGGGCAGGCGCTCTTCGAGCGCGTCCGTGATCTCGTCGGCGGCCTCGATCACGTCGCCGGTCGCATCGACCATCCCCTCGCCGGCCCGCACCATGCCGCCTGCGATGGGCATGATCGCCGCTGCGATCTGTTCTCGAGCCGCACCCGAGACGGCCTCGGCCAGCTCCTCGAGGGTCGCCCGAAGCTGTGCCTCCGCCTCCTCTTCGGAGAAGGTCATCGAGGTGCGCCGATAGACGAGCACGGCTGCCGCGGCGGCGACCACGAGCCAGGCGACGGCGAGCGCAAGCGGCGCCCTCCATCCGTGCCACGTCGTCGAGAGCGCATCGACTGCAGCGCCGTTGGCGAGCACGAACGCCGACGCGCCCGCCGTGACGACCAGAACGCCGAGCAGCACCGTCGGCGCGTTGCGGCGCAGCGTGGCCTTGTTACGCAGCGCCGTCAGAACGGCAGCCTCGCGACTCGCCTGCTCGACGAGCTCGATGACCGACTTCTTCTCTGGCTCGTTCAGGACGTGAATGCTACGAGAATCTCGGCCAGCCAGCCCTCGACCGCCGCCCCGATCGAAGCGAGGTCGGTCCTCAGGCTGTGGTCGCCCGTCACCTGAGCGACGATCCGCAGGCGCGCGGCCGGTGGCATCCCGAACCGGTCGCTCCGGCCCTGCACCACGAGCGTCGGCACGGTGACCGCATCGAGCTCCGGCAGGCGGCTCGGCCGCGGCGCGCCCCGGGACGGCGGTTCGAGCGGAAACGCCAGGCAGAGCACCGCGGACGCACCGACCACGCCGGACGTACGGCACGCGACACGTGCTCCGGAGGAACGACCGCCGGCGACCAGCGGCAGTCGACTCAGCTCGCCTGCCCGAAGGTGCTCGACGATCGCCACCCACGCCGCATCGAGGTGATGCGCCGGTGCAGGCGAACGCCGGCCGGCGACGCGATACGGCTGCTCGACGAGGGCGACCGAGAAGCCGGCCGTATTCGCCGCCGCCGCCGCCGTCACGAGATCGCGCGCGGCGACGCCGCCCCCCGCACCGTGACCGAGCACGAGCGCCCCACGCGCGCCGGAGACCTTCTGCAGGTGCGCACGTGCGAGCCCGTGTGGCGTCTCGATCTCGATCATCGCGTGAAGTCTCTAACGTCTCGCGAGTGCGGCGAGCGCTGAACTTCCGGTCGCCGTACGACCGCGAGATCCTTCGGCTCGCCCTTCCGGCGCTCGGCGCGCTGGCGGCCGAGCCTCTGTACGTGCTGGTGGACACTGCGATCGTCGGTCATCTCGGTCGACCCCAGCTTGCCGCACTCGGGTTGGCCGGGACGGTTCTCGGGACCGCCTTCACCGTGTTCAACTTCCTGACCTACGGGACGACGGCGGTCGTTGCGCGGGCGAGCGGTGCCGGCCGGCCGGAGCTTGCAGCGCGGCTTGCCGCCCAGGCTCTCTGGCTCTCACTCGCGATCGGGACGTCGCTGCTGATCGTGTGCGAAGTGACGGCCTCGCCGCTGCTCCGCGCCCTCGGCGGGCACGGGCACTCGGGCGATCTCGCCGTTCTCTACTTCCGGATTGCGGCGATCGGCCTCCCCGCCGCCCTCGTCGCGCTCGCCGGGCAGGGGTATCTGCGCGGCGTCTCGAACCTGCGCCGTCCGCTCGAGATCGTGGTTGCGGCGAACATCGCCAACCTCGTGCTCGAACTGCTCTTCGTCTACGGCTTCCACTGGGGCGTCGCCGGCTCGGCCGCCGGAACTGCAATCGCACAGGTCGGTATGGGAGTCGCGTTCGTCGTCGAGCTGCTCCGCCCGCCCGCAGAGTCACGGCGGCCGCGGCTGAGTGAGATGCGACCGCTCCTTCGGATCGGCCGGCAGATCTTCGTCCGCACGGCTGCGCTGCTCGGGTCGTTTCTCGTTGCGGCGTCGGTGCTCGCCCGAGTCGGAGACGTCCCGCTCGCGGCGCACCAGATCGCCTTCGAGCTGTACGTCTTCCTTGCGCTGATCCTCGACGCGGTCGCGATCGCCGGGCAGGTGATCGTGGGACGCATGCTGGGCGGCGCCGATGCGATCGGGGCTCACGCCGCGGCGCTCCGCATGATCGCCTGGGCGACTGCGATCGGCGGTGTCTTCATGGTCGGCCTGCTCGCACTCGAGCCGTGGCTGCCGCACCTCTTCACGAACGACCCCGCAATCCTCGACGCGGCCGGGTCGATCTGGGTCCTGTTCGCCCTGATGCAGCCGCTCGCCGGCGCGGTCTTCGCGCTGGACGGGATCCTCATCGGCGCAGGCGACACGTCGTTCCTGATGTGGTCGATGCTGGCCGCCGCGCTCGGGCGTGTTCCTGCCGATTGCGCTCGTGTCGCTCTGGGCCGGGTTCGGGATCGTCGGCGTCTGGATCGGCCTCGACGCGCTGATCGCCGCGCGGCTCATCATGCTGGGCACGCGCTTCGCCGGCGGCCGCTGGGCCGTGGTCGGCTTCGTCTAAGCTGAGGCGAACCGGGGAGCCCCTGTCCGAGGGGCTGAGAGAGCGCTTCCTTGCGCGTACCCGTCGAACCTGATCCGGGTCATGCCGGCGAAGGGAGTGCATGCAGACCGCAACCCTCGAGGTTGGAAGCACCACCGAACGAGGCGTCAGCCTGGACGGCGGTCACGCGCGTGCTCGGCGCGAAGCGCGTGCTGGACCGGGTCGACCTGCAGGTTCCGGATCGCGGACGGCTCGGGATCGTCGGGCGCTCGGGCTCCGGGAAGTCCACGCTGCTCTCGCTCGTCGGCGGGCTCGCCGAGCCGGACGCCGGATCGATCGCGGTCGGAGGCGAGACCAGTGCCGCCGGCAGGCTCGCGCACTGCGCGCTCATGCCGCAGCGGGACTGCCTGCTGCCGTGGCGGAGCGCGCTCGACAACGCCTGTCTCGCGCTCGAGAACCGGGGCAGCCCGCGGTCCGAGGCGCGCCGGCGGGCCGCACCGCTGTTCGACCGGCTCGGGCTCGCCGGCTCCGAGCACCTCCGGCCGAGTCGCCTGTCCGGCGGGATGCGCCAGCGGGTCGCCTTTCTGCGCACGCTGCTCGCCGGCAAGGACGTGCTGCTCCTCGACGAGCCGTTCGGCGCACTCGACGCGATCACGCGCGCCGAGCTACAGGTGTGGCTCGACGGCGTGCTGGCCTCCGAGCCGCGGACGATGCTGCTCGTGACGCACGACGTCGAGGAGGCCCTGCTCCTGTGCAGCTCGGTCGCCGTGCTCTCGGCCGGCCGCATCACCGCCGTGTTCGACGTCGAGGTCGCGCGCGACCGCCCGCGGCGCGAGGTCGTGACCGACCCGGCCTTCGTCGACTTGCGCGAGCGAGCGCTCGAGGCTCTCGAATGAGACGCATCTGGCCCCCACTCGCACTTCTCGCCGGAGCCGTCGTCGGCTGGCAGCTCGTCGTGCGCGTCTTCGACGTGCCCGACTACGTGTTCCCGGCGCCGACCGCGGTCGCCGCGTCGCTCGACCACGACTTCGGGCTGCTCGCGCGCGCGACGCTCGTGACGATCCGCGAGGTGCTCCTCGGGCTACCTGCTGGCCGTTGTGATCGCACTCGGCGTCGCCGTGCTCATCCACTTCTCGTCGGCGCTGCGCCGCGCTCTGCTGCCGATCCTCGTGCTCTCGCAGACCGTGCCGACCGTCGTGCTCGCGCCCGTCCTCGCAATCCTGCTCGGCTACGGCCTGACGCCGAAGCTCGTCGTCGTCGCCGTCGTCTGCTTCTTCCCGATCGTCGTCAACGCGGTCGACGGCCTGCGCTCGACCGACCCCGAGCTCGTACGCATGATGCGCACGCTGCACGGCGGACGGCTCGCCATCTTCCGCCGGGTCGAGTGGCCCGGCGCGCTGCCGGCGATCTTCTCCGGCGCGCGAATCGCCGCGACCTACGCCGCCGTCGGCGCCGTCTTCGGCGAATGGGCCGGCTCGTCGTCGGGCCTCGGCTTCGTGATGCTGCAGGCCCAGCCCGCGCTCGAGACGGATCGCATCTTCGCGGCCGTCGTGATCCTGAGCGCGCTCGCGCTCACCCTCTACGCGCTCGTCAGTCTCGCCGAGCGCTTCCTCGTCCCCTGGAGCCGGGAGGCCGTCGATGCGTAGGAGCCTGGTCGGCGTCGCCGCACTCGCAGTCGACCGCGGTCGTCCTGCAAGCAGCCTCGGCCGGCGGACAGCACGTGACTCTGACGCTCGACTGGACGCCGAACCCGGACCACGTCGGCTTCTACTACGCGCGCGAGACCGGCCTCTTCGAGCGGGCCGGGCTCGACGTCGCGATTCATGCTCCGTCCGACCCGACGGCGCCGCTCAAGCTCGTCGCCGTCGGGACGACCGACCTCGCCGTGTCCTACGAGCCGGAGGTCTTCCTCGCCGCCGAGAAGCACCTCCCGGTCACCGCGGTCGCCGCGGTCGTGCCGCGGCCGCTCAACTCCCTGATCGCGATCGAGCCCGGAGTGCGGACCGTTGCGCGACCTGCGCGGCCGGTCGGTCGGGATCACCGGCGTGCCGTCGGACTACGCGACGCTCGACACCGCGCTCGCACTCGGCCGGCCTGGCGCGCAAGGACGTCAAGATCGTCAACGTCGGCTACAACCTGCTCCCCGCGCTGCTCGCCCACAAGGTCGACGCCGTGCTCGGCGTGTACCGCAACGTCGAAGGGATCCAGCTCGCCGAGCGCGGCCTGCACCCGACCGTCATCCCGGTCAACCGCGCCGGCGTCCCGACGTACGACGAGCTCGTGCTCGTCGCGAGCGCGAAGCGGCTCGCGGCCGACGCGGCCTACCGCTCGACCGTCCGCCGATTCGTGGCGGCGTTCCTCGCCGGTACGTCGTCTGCGCGCGGCAACCCCCAGCGCGCGGAGCAGATCCTCGCCAAGGTCACCGCCTCCGACAAGAAGTTCCTCGACCGCGCGACTCCCGCCACGCTGGCGCTGCTCGCCGGGCCCGACGGCGTCGGCTGCCTGCACACGGCCGAGTGGACGCGATTCGGCACCTGGATGCAGGCCCGCGGACTGCTGAAGACGCGGATCCCGGCATCGCGCATCGTCGATACGAGCTTCCTGCCGAAGCGCTGCTCAGCCTGAGACGGCGGGACGGATCGCCAGGAGGACGCCGCCCTCGAGCGAGATGCGCGCCTCCGGCGCCGCGAAGACGTTCGAGATCCCGCGGCTCGAGCCCGCCTGCAAGCGTCTCGCCGCGGAGCGGATAGGCGAGCCCTTCCGTCGTCACGCCGACCGCCGGCCCGTGGAACGGGATCAGCGAGACGAGCTCGCCCGTCTTCCCCGCCAGCCGCCGCTCCGTCCGGACGACGCACACCGCCGCGTCGCCGAACAGCGCGTCGACTTCGACGGCGGCGAACCGCGGGCTTGCAAGCAGTGCCAGCTCGCCGACCAGGTGGTCGAGCCGCTCGCCGGGGGCGCTCAGCACGAGCAGCCGCCGCGGCTCGAAGGTGAGCGCTGCGTCGAGCGCCAGCTCGAGATCCGTCGCGTCCTTGTCGGGCGGATGACGCTCGGAGCGCACGCCCGTCGGGTCGGTCTCGATCGAGTCGAAGTCGCCCACGACGAGCGACGGCGACAACCCTGCCGCGCGCGCATGATCGGCGCCTGCATCCGCGGCGACGACCGGGGCTCCCTCCGGCACCGCCTGGACGGCCGCCGCCCCAAGTGGGCCGGCACCGGAAACGACGACGACGGTGTCGGCCATGGTGCGAGTCAACCACACCGAGCCAACCCCGCTAAGGGCGGCGCCCGAACGGGCGCCGCCCCTCAGAGGCTGCCCTATTGAGGCTGCGGGACGATCCGGATGTACGGCCGGGGCGACTCCCAGCCGTCGGGATACGTCGCCTTCGCCTCGTCGTCCGAGACGGAGCCGGCGATGATCACGTCCTCGCCGTTCTTCCAGTTCACCGGCGTCGAGACCTTGTGCTTCGCCGTGAGCTGCAGCGAGTCGACCACGCGCAGCACCTCGTCGAAGTTGCGGCCGGTGGTCATCGGGTAGACGAAGATCAGCTTGACCTTCTTGTCGGGGCCGATGACGAAGACGTTCCGCACAGTCTGGTTGTCCGCCGCAGTGCGGTCCGCCGGATCGCCGCTCACGTCGGAGCCGAGCATCCCGTAGAGCTTCGACACCTTGAAGTCGACGTCCGCGATCAACGGGTAGTTCGGCGCATGCCCTTGCGTCTCTTCGATGTCCTTCGCCCAGTCGCTGTGCTTGTCGGTCGGATCGACCGAGAGCCCGATGATCTTGACGCCGCGGCGGTCGAACTCCGGCTTGATCTTCGCCATGTAGCCGAGCTCGGTCGTGCAGACCGGAGTGAAGTCCTTTGGGTGCGAGAACAGGACGGTCCACGAGTCGCCGATCCAATCGTGGAACCCAATCCGCCCCTCTGTCGTATCCGCCTCGAAATCAGGCGCCGTGTCCCCGAGCTGCAATGCCATCTGTTCCTCCTCGTCCGTCAGTCCACTCCGCTTCGGCCGAGATTACCCGTGCGACGCAGCGCGGCGCGGCCCGCCAGACCGATCGCGAGGACCGTGGCTCCGGCGCCGACCGACGAAAGAGGCAGCGTCGCGACGAGCACGAGGCACCCGACCAGGCCCGCGACGTTGAGTGAGCGCGGCCAGCGGCGGTGCTCAGGACCCTGCGTATAGGCCGATGCGTTTGCGACCGCGTAGTAGACGAGCACGCCGAACGACGAGAAGCCGATCGCTCCCCGGAGGTCGGTTGTCGTGACGAGCAACGCCACGGCCGCGGCGACCGCAAGCTCGGCGCGTGCGGGCACCTGGTGCCGGGGGTCGACTGCCGCGAGAGTGCGCGGCAGGTCGCCGTTCCGCGCCATCGCAAGCGTCGTGCGGCCGATTCCCGCGATCAGGGCGAGAAGCGCGCCGAGGCTCGCGACCGCGGCTCCGACCCGCACGACGGGCAACGACCAGGTCGCGCCGACTGCCTGCACCGCTGTCGCCACCGGAGCTGCGCTCGCGGCGAGCGCCGACGGCCCCGCCGCTGCGAGCGCCGCCACGCCGACGACGAAGTAGAGAGCCACCGTGATCCCGAGCGCGAGTTGAATCGCGCGCGGGATCGTCCGCGCCGGAGCCCGCACCTCCTCACCGAGCGTCGCGATCCGCGCGTAGCCGGCGAATGCGAAGAACAGCAGCCCGGCCGCCTGCAGCACCCCGTAGACACCGCCGATGCCCGAGAGGCGACGAGCCTCCGACGTTCGACCAGGACGCGTTGCCGCTCACCGCGATCGCCGTGACGACGACGACGAGGGCTGCGATCGACACTGCGACGAGGATGCGCGCCAGCCCTGCGGTGCGCGAGATGCCGCGCAGATTGGCGGCGGTCAACACCGCGACCGCGGCGAGTGCCGCGGCGCGGCGCCCCCACTCCGATCCGGGCACCACGTACGCCCCGAACGTCAGCGCCATCGCCGCACACGAGGCCGTCTTTCCGACGACGAAGCCGAACCCCGCCAGGAACCCCCACCACTCGCCCAGGCGCTCGCGGCCGTACACGTACGTGCCGCCCGACGTCGGGTATTGGACTGCGAGCTGCGCCGACGCAACCGCGTTGCAGTACGCCACGGCGGCCGCGAGGACGAGACCGACGAGCAGGGCGCCGCCCGCCGCCGCAGCGGCCGGCGCGAACGCCGAGAACACGCCTGCGCCGATCATCGAGCCGAGCCCGATCACGACCGCGTCGGTCGTGCCGAGCCGGCGGGCGAGGGGCGCGCTCGACGTCACATCGCGGCCGCGACCCGTCGGGCCGCCGCGGCGAGCTCCTCGTCGGTGACGTTCGGGAGCACGTCCTCCCACAGCGGCAGCATCATCCCGGCCGCCTCGACCATCCCGAGCGGCCGCGGCAGGAACCAGACGTGGAAGTGCGCTCCGCCGTCGCCCCAGCGGTAGAGATGCACCCGGCCGACGTCGCCGAGCGACAGCATCGCGCGCTCGACCCGCGCAGCGATGCGCCCGAAGTCGGCGGCCAGCTCCTCCGGCAGGTCGGAGAACGAATCCGCGTGCATGCGGCTCGCGAGCCAGACGGCGCCGGGCAAGCTGCCGCCGACCGGCGGATGCAGTGTCCAGTTGTCGTCAGACCAGACGGCAGACGTCGTCTTGCCGCCGCAGATCCCGCACGGCGGCCCTCCCGGCTCGCCGCGGCGCGGCGGCTCGGGGATCTGCCGCTCGCCCGGCGTCCGGACGACCAGCGGTTCCTCGTAGGGCAGGCTCATGGCTTCTCCTTTCCGTGTGGGGCGACGAGACCGTCGAGCACGACGGCGACGATGCGGTCGCGAGCGGTCTCGGCGAGCCAGCCGTGACGGCCGCGCAGGTGCACGTACGGCCACGCCACTCCGTTGAACGCGAGATCGGCGGCGACGACGACGTCGTCGATCGGCTGAATCGAGCCGTCTGCCGTCCCCTCTCGCAGGAACTGGATGAACGGGTGCAGGTAATCCGGCGGCTGACCCGGCGCAGGCTGCTGGTGGAACGCCTCGTCACTGGCGAGCATCAGCGGGAGGTGGCGGTCGAGGAGATCGCAGAGCGCTTCGAGCGACCGCTCGAGCCGCTCCCGCCCGGTGCCGGCCGAGGTCAGGATCGGATACATCGTCGACTGGAAGTCCGCCGCGAGCTCCCCGACGAGCGCGGTGATCAGGACGTCGCGCGTCAAGCCTTGTCGCCAGAGCGTCGAGCGTGCGCGGCCGGCGACCTCGGCCACGCGCTCCAGCGTCAACCCCTGCCAACCCCGTTCGCGCAGGACGTCGATCGTCGCGAGGCGCAGCTCGCGGTCGACGCTCTGCGACACCTGTGATTCGCTCATGCAACATGAGTGTTGCACGGCTGACCCCCTTGCGCAAGTCCGTCCGGCGGGAGAAGCTTGCTCGGTGCCCCGCCCGATCGTGTTTCTCTCGGACTTCGGCTATCGGAACGAATGGGTGGGCATCTGCCACTCCGTGATCGCGGCGTCCTCGCCGTCGACGCGCATCGTCGACCTGTCCCACGGCGTGCCGCCGCTCGACGTCCGCGGAGGCGCGATCCTGCTCCAGGATTCGCGCCGGTTCCTGCCGGCCGAGGCCGTCGTGCTGGCTGTGGTCGATCCGAGCGTCGGCAGCGACCGCGACGTGGCCCTCGAAACCGAGCAGGGACGCCTGCTCGTGGGGCCGGACAACGGGCTCCTCGGCTTTCTCTGGGCAGCCGACGGCGGCGTCCGGCGCGCCTACGAGATCACCCTCGAGCGGATCATCCTGCACCCGGTTGCTCCGTCGTTTCACGCACGCGACGTGCTCGCTCCGGCGGCGGCATTCCTCGCCGCGGACGGTGCACTGGAGGAGCTCGGCCAGGCCCTCGATCCTGCCGGCCTGACCATGCTCTCGTTCCCGGCCGCATCGGTCGAGAAGGGCAAGATCGAATGCGAGGTCCTCGACCTCAACCGCTTCGGCAACGTGCTGTTGAACGTCACCTCGAGCGACTTCTCCGCCGCGGGGTTCGACCAGGCCGACGCGGTTGCGATCGACGCGACCGGAGGCTCGGCGACCGCGCGGCGCGTCTCGACGTACGTCGACGTCGAGTCCGGCGACTGGGGCCTGATTGTCGACCCACGCGGCTGGCTCTCGGTGATTCGCGGCAACCCGGCCAACGCGGCCGAGGGGTTGGGCGGCGTCCAGCCCGGGGATCCGATCTGGCTGACGGCGCCGCGCGCGGCGGCACGGTCGGTCGCATGACGCTCCCTCCCTAGCGGGAGTTGATCGAGACCCCGCTCTCGCCCGCCTTCGCGACCAGGCTCTCGAGTGCGCTGCCCGCGCCGGGGATGCCCGCGAGATCTCCGCCGAGCAAGGCCACTTTGAGACCGGCGAACGCCGTGACAGCGAGGGCGAGCGGCCCGGCCAGCTTCTTCAGCACCGGGCCGTCGCATTTCGCGTCCCGGGCGGCGAGCTTGAGCTCGTGTCCGACGAGCACCGCTGTCGCGCCCGCCTTGAGCAATGCCTTCCGCCGTCCCGGCGCCCCCTTCTTGAACGCTCCCGCTCTGTACGGCTTGAAGATGTAGCGCTGGAACGCCCCGACCGCGATCCCGGAGTGCAGCAGGAACTTCGTCTTCGCGAACTCGATGTGACAACTCACCTGCACCTGGCCCGAAGCCGTCGTCGTCGTCGTGCTCGTGGATGTCCCGCACGCAGCGAGTACGAGGACTAGTGCGCCCACAACGGCGGCGCGGACAATGCGATCTCTGGGGTGACTATTCGGAATGAACGTAGCGCGGCGATTCTCGCACCCAATCCATTTGGGTGAAGCGGACCGTCCATTTGGCCTTCCCCTGGCGCGACTTCTCGTTCATACTCGGATCCGATAACACTTCGTCCGGCCCGGGGGGATGCCGGATGCGATTTAGGGGAGAAGTCGAAAAGTGACTACCGCGGCGATTGCGCTCGAAGAACAGCGCGCGGCCACTGCATCCGCCGAGGCGGAGGCGCTGGCAGCGACGGCACACTCGGCGTCCGGGGGGGCGCCCTTGGCCGTTCCCGTCGCGGCGCCGGCTCACGCCGCCAGATCGCGCCTGCTGGTCGGGGCGATCCTCGTGGCGGAGACCGGCTGGCTCGCCGCCCTCGGGCTCTTCGCGTACAAGCTCATCACCTAGCGTCGAAGAGACCGCGGCCCCCGCTTCGTGCGGAGGCCGCCGATCCTGCTTCGCCGCCTGAAGAGGCGCGCGACGAAGCTCGCCTGGGCAGGCGCAGCAGACGATAGGTCCACGCTCGGACGGCACCGCCCGTCTACGCTGCCGGGCATGACCAACGCGACGCTCCAGACAAATCACGGAACGATCGAGCTCGAGCTCCACGACGGCGACGCCCCGGCAACGGTGGAGAACTTCAAGAAGCTCGCCGGCGAAGGCTTCTACGACGGCATCATCTTCCACCGCGTGATCCCGGACTTCATGATCCAGGGCGGCGACCCGACCGGGACGGGCTCCGGCGGCCCCGGCTACCAGTTCGAGGACGAGTTCAACGACCACAAGGTCGAGCGCGGAGCGCTCGCGATGGCGAATGCCGGCCCGAACACGAACGGCTCGCAGTTCTTCATCGTCACCGCCGACGCCTGCCCGTGGCTCGACGGCAAGCACACCGTCTTCGGGCGCGTCACCTCGGGGATGGACGTCGTCGACGCCATCTCGGCGGTCGAGACCGGCGCGGGTGACCGCCCGCGCGACGACGTGCGCATCGAGTCCGTCGTCCTCGCGTGACCGACGAAGTCGCACCGGCAGCCGAGGAGCTGGTCTGCCCTCACTGCAAGAAATCGTTCAGCGCCGAGCTGCTCGACGGCGCCGCCGAGCGCTACCGCGGTTTCAAGTGCCCGCACTGCCGGCTCTTCGTGCCGGCTGAGCGGGCCGAAGTCGAGTAGCGCCAGCTACATACAGTCGCGGAGAGCCTGCGCCTCGGGCAGGCTCTCGAGCTTCTTCAGCGTGTTGTTCTCGATCTGCCGGATCCGCTCGCGCGTGACGCCGAACGCCTTGCCGACCTCCTCGAGCGTGCACGGCTGCCCACCCGTGAGCCCGAATCGCAATTCGATCACCTGACGCTCGCGCTTCGGCAGCGAGGACAGCGCGACCTCGATGTCGGAACGGCGGAGTGTCAGCGACGCAGCCTCATCGGGCGTCTCGGTGTTCTCGTCCTCGACGAAGTCGCCGAGCGCGGAGTCCTCCTCCTCGCCGATCGGCTTCTCGAGCGAGACGGGGTGCTGGGCCATTCGGAGGATCTCGCGCACCTCCTCGGTCGTCATCTCGAGCTCCTCGGCGATCTCCTCCGGCCGGGGCTCGCGCCCGAGCCGCTGCACGAGCTGCCGCTCGATGTGCACGACCTTGTTCAGCTTCTCGACCATGTGGACCGGAATGCGAATCGTGCGTGCCTTGTCGGCGATCGCACGAGTGACCGCCTGTCGGATCCACCAGGTCGCGTAGGTCGAGAACTTGTAGCCCTTGCGGTAATCGAACTTCTCGACCGCACGGATGAGCCCCAGCGAGCCTTCCTGGATCAGGTCGAGGAAACTGAGGCCGCGTCCGAGATACCCCTTGGCGATCGAGACGACGAGGCGCAGGTTCGCCTCGGTCATCTGGGTCTTCGCCCCCATGTCCCCGCGCTCGATCCGCTTCGCCAGATAGACCTCCTGGTCGGCGGTCAGCAGCGGGACCTTGCCGATCTCGCGCAGGTAGAGCCGCAGCGAGTCGAGTGACGGCTCGACGGTGAGATCGAGCTTCGGTGCGGACTTGACTTCCTCCTCGACCAGCGGCTGCTCGTGCGGGAGGCGCTTGTGCTCCTCGCCCTCGACCAGCTCGACACCGTGGTCGATCAGGTAGGTGGTGAAGTCCTCGACCTGCTCCTTACTGAGCTCGACCTCCTCGATGCCCTTGACGATCTCGTCATAGGTGAGGAAACCCTTCTCTTGTCCCGTGGCGACGAGCTTGTGGAGTTCCTCGACGTCGGGAAGAGCAATGTCGACAGTGAGCACTTGTGCACGACCTCCGGTTACGACCTTCGTTGGCGGGGAACAACGATTGAACGCACCACGATGCCGGCGTCAGTTCTCCGGCTCACCTCAAGACGCGTGACATTACATCAGGATTCACCGAACTGACACGTCTCTTTAGACCAGCGTGGTCTGGACCGTTCGTCACGCCTGCGAGCTAGGTTTGGGCGGTGCTCGTGCTGGTCGCACTTCTGCTTGCCGCCGCCAGGCCGCCCGCCGCCTACGGCGAACCGGGCCACGTCCGGTTGGCAGTCTCGTCCTGGTGCTGGGGCACCACCTGCGGCGCCCCGATCGCCGCCTCCGGGAAGCCCGTGGTGGTGCGCCGCGGATCGACGATCAGCATCGGCTTTGCGGTCGTGCCGACGAGCGTGCGGGTCGCCGTCTCCGGCGCCCCGATCGCGATCACGCGACGCGGCTCGACGATCTCGTGGCCCGCGAAGCGGATGGGCGGGATGACCGTCAACGTCAAGTTCCGCAAAGGCTTCGTCGCCTACGTCGGCCGGCTCGTCGTCAAACCCACCTGACCACGAAAACGAAGACGGCGTCGCCGCCGACGCCGTCTTCACTTTCGATGAGTGCCCCGGCGCTGTCCTTCGGGCCCCGCCGCATCGGGCCCCTGGTTCGCTGGTGACAGGTCGGACTTTGGGGCCGGTCCGGCACTTCATCCATCACCCATTTCGTAGTTGACTGCGCGACTTGACTACCTTTGCGGGGTGGCGGACCGGTTCACCGAGCGGCTGCACCGCGGGCCGCCGATCGTGGCCGACGGTGGGATGGGTTCGCTCATCACGGCGGCCGTCCCGCGTCTCCGCTCGCCGGAAGAGGCGAACCTACGCGCTCCCGAGGCGGTGGTCTCGCTGCACGTCGGCTTCATCAACGCCGGCGCGGAACTGATCGAGACGAACTCGTTCGGCGCAAATCGGCGCAAGCTCGCGCAGCACTTCCTCGAGGACGACTTCGAGCGGATCAACTCGACGGCGGTCAAGCTCGCCCGCGACGCGCGAGAGATCGCGGGCCGGGACGTCTTCATCGCGGGCTCGATCGGGCCGCTGGGCGAGTCGGCGACGTCGCGCGTCCGCCGCGAGCTCTACGGCGAGCAGGCAGCCGTGCTCGAAGGACGCGGGGCCGACCTGTTCATGGTCGAGACGTTCTACGACCTCGAGGAGCTCGTCGACGCGATCGAAGCCGTGCGCAGCGCGTCGGCGCTGCCGATCGTCGCACTGATGACGTTCGACGACGGCGCCGAGACTCTCGCGGGCGTCCACGCGCGCGAAGCGGCCGAGCGGCTCCGCGCACTCGACGTCGCCGCGATCGGCGCGAACCATGGGAGCGGTCTGCTCGTTGCACTCGAGGCGCTCGAGCAGATGCAGGGCGACGGCGTCCCGCTCGCCGCGCTGCCGAACATCGGCCTCGCAAGCCTCTCGGGAGGCCGGGTCATCTACCCGCATGCCGCACCCGAGTATTTCGCCGAGTTCGCTGCGCACGCACGGCAGCTCGGCGCGCGCGTGATCGGCGGATGCTGCGGGACGACTCCGACCGAGATCGCGGCCATCCGGGCCGCAGTCGAGGAGGCCCGCGAGCCGAGGTCGAGGCTCGAGTTCGCGGAGCGCGAGCTCGTCGAGGCACTCGGCGAGGAACAGCGCGAGACGACGTTCGCCCGAGCGCTGCGAGAAGGCGAGTTCGTCGTCTCCGTCCAGCTCGACCCTCCGCTCGGCGGCTCCGCACGCGGCCTCGTCGAGGTGGCTCAAGAGCTCTCCGACGGAGGCGTCCGGTTCGTCGACGTCAACGACAACGCGACCGCGCGCGCCGGGATGAGCTCGCTGATGGTCTCGGCCCGCCTCGAGCGCGAAACGGGTCTCGAGACCGTGCCCCACCTGACGACACGCGACTGGACGGTGCTCGGGCTCGAGTCGATGCTGCTCGGCGCGCACGCCGAAGGCGTCCGGAACGTCCTCGCGATCACGGGCGACCCACCGGAGGTCGGCGACTATCCGGGTTCGCGAGGCGTCTACGAGATCGACGGGATCGGGCTGACGCAGCTGATCACGCGGCTGAACCGCGGCGAGGACTTCAACGGCCGGCCGATCGACGCGCCCACCTCGTTCTTCGCCGGAGTCGCGGTCAACCCCACGGCGGACGACCTCGAGGAAGAAGCGGCGCGGTTCAGGCGCAAGGTCGAGGCGGGGGCGCGCTACGCGATGACGCAGATCGTGTTCGAGCTCGAGGCGCTCGACCGCTTTGCGGATCTGATCGGAGGCTGGCCGATCCCCGTGCTTGCAGGCGTGTTCCCGCTGACGAGCCACCGACTCGCGCTTCGCCTGCACAACGAGGTTCCGGGGATCGTCGTGCCGCAGCAGCTTCAGGATGCGCTCGCGGACGCCGGGAAGGGCGCGGCGGCGCTCGGCCTCGCCCACGCGAAGGAGCTCGTGGCCGAGGCGCACGGACGCTGCGCGGGCGTCTACATCGTCGCTCCGTACAAGCGGCCCGCCCGCGTGCTCGAGCTGATCGGTTAGAGCCTCGCTAGCAGCCGCCGGTCGACACCGGGCGCTTCGCGCGGGCGAGCGCGCGCCTGACCGGCGCCGCCGGCACGCCGTAGCCGGCTCTTGCGCCGATCCGCGCAGCGAAGACCGTCGCCTCGACTTCGCCCTGGTGGTTGACCGCCGGGCCGCCGGAGTTGCCGTGCCGGACGAGCCCGCTGAGGGCCGTCACCTCGCGGAGCGAGCCGTCGACGAGGACATCGGCTGTGTTGCCGACACGGCCGGCACGCGCGTCGAATGGGCCGTTGACCGGGAAGCCGAGGATCGCGACGGGGTCGCCGTTCCGGGCCTCGGCGATCGGCAGCGCCCGCGCCTTCAGCCCGGGCACGCGCAGGACGGCGACGTCCTGGCCGCGATCGACGACCAGCGCCGTGGCGGCGTGGCCGCCTGCCCGAATTTCCTTCCCGCCGGCAACGACGTGCGCGGCCGTGACGACGAGGTGCGGCCGGGCGACCCAGCCCGACCCTTCGACCCCGAGCCCGCATGCAACAGACGTGATGCGCACGACGCTCCGCCGTGCCTGCCGAACGGCGGCAGAGGAGAGGACGCGCACGTCGGGCGGCGCCGTCGGGGGCGCCGGGCCGGCGATCTGGGGAAACGGATCGACGCGTGCGAGCGCGCGCAAGACGTTCCGCGGCGGCACGTATTCGTTCAGCCGGCGGATGATCCTCGAGCTCTGCACCTCTGTACGCAGCTTCGTGTCGCCCGGCAACTGCAGCAGGACGGCACCCGCCACCCACACCAGCGTCAGGCCGAGCACGGCGCCGGCGACGAATCCACCGATCGAGTCGAGCAGCCGCAGTGGCGGTATCACCGAGAGCCCGCCGCGCGCGAACGAGCCCGCGATACTTGCTCCCCATTGGAGGAGCGCGGCGCCGCAGAGCGCACCGACGAGGGCGGCGAGCGGCGTGTACGGCGAGCCGGCGCCGCCGTGCAGGAGGTGCGGCGCGACCCGGGCGCCGATGATCGCACCGGCGACGAGCCCCCCGAGCGACAGCGCGGTCGCGACGAGCCCGCGGCGCAAGCCGGTCAACGCGCCGAGGGCGGCGACCGCGACCGCGATCCAGTCGACCCGCGTCACCCAGCCAGTTTGGCGGCGGCCCGGATGATCCCTGCCCGGCGTACCGCTACACTGCGCCGCGCCCGGGGGCGTAGTTCAGTTGGTTAGAACGCCGGCCTGTCACGCCGGAGGTCGCGGGTTCGAGTCCCGTCGCTCCCGTTCGAGAAGTGCCTGCAAGCGGCCTCCTTGTGTTGTCTCGAGAGGCGGAAAGCGATTGGAATCGATCGTTTGCTGCCTGCGACAGAAAACCGGTCGCACCGGGTGCCCCGCATACTGCATGGAACGGGAGCGCACCACCGGCTCTCATTTCCGTCAGTGGTTCCCGGTCGGCACCACTGTCGCTGGCTCGACCATCAGCACAACGGTGCGCCCCAGGGCATGCGGACGGTGCACGATGCCGCGCGGGATCGTCACCCCCTGACGGGGGCCGAGCACGAACGGCTCGCGCCCCTCTACCTCGAGCTCAAGCCTGCCCTCGAGCACGAGAAAGAACTCATCCTCGTGCTGATGCTTGTGCCAATCGACGAGCCGACCGTCAATGACCGCGAGACGGACTACACAGTCATTCACGGTCGTGAGCGTCAGGTTGAACCACGGGTCGTGCGCGGCGCCTTCGGCGACCAGGTCGATGTGTGTTAGCTGACCGTACTTGTCGTCATAGCGGATGTCGTAGTTCTCCATCGGATCTCCTCTCGCCGCTGAGATTGTGAGCGAATACGCCGGAACGTCTTGCGCAACCGGTGGGGACGTCCTGGCCGAGTCGGCGTCGCGTGAACGGCTCGCCGTTCAAGGTCGAGCCGCGTGGGTCGCGGCCGCGAAGCCAATCGCTGCCGGCTCTCGGTGCGCAAATCGTTGATCATGGACGTCCAATGGGCTCCCGCGTCACTCACTCGGAGGCTCGAGCGACGGCAGTGATCTCGACGAGCATGCCGGCGACGAGGTCAGCTCGCACAGTGGTTCTCACAGGCTTTGTACCCGGGAACTTCTTCTCGTAGATCCCGTTGAAGGCCTCGAACTGCGACAGGTCGGTGAGGTGCACGAGACACGACACCACGTTGTCGAGCGACGCGCCCGCTGCCTCGAGGAGGACTTCGATGTTGCGAAACGTCTGCGCGGTTTGCTCGGCGATGTCGTCGCTGATCATCTTGCCGGTCGTTGGATCAAAGCCGCCTTGGCCGGAGAGGAAGATCCACTCTCCGACTGAGAGGCCTGGCGAATACGGGCCGACTGTCGGTGCGTATTCCGAACTGATCAAAGTCTTCATGGGGGAGCCTCCTTGAAAGTGGTGGTGATGCGGACGGTGATGCAGTGCTGCGGCGGGTTCAGCCGGCCAACTGAGAGGTCGGAGCCCGCTGGGCAAGCCCCTTGCCGAAGGAGACATTGGCGCGGCCGATCTCGGTGATCAGGACGAACACGTCGTCGCCACCCACCACGCCGGCCGCGACCAGATTGCGGTTGATCTCGGCGAGCAACGACTTCTTGACCTCATCGTCACGACCCTCCAGAAAAGTGATCTCAATGATCAGCAACTGGTCGGTGTAGGTCATGCCGAGATATCCGCTGGTATGACGGAAGCTCTCCCCGTCGTACTCGTTGAACAGCTGATATCGGTCGGAATCGGGCACCTCGAGTGTGCTGATGAGAGCTGTCTGAATCGAGGCGGCGATCGAGTACTTCTCTTCGGCCGTGCGGCCCTTGAGCAGATTCACCTTTACGAGAGGCATGACGAGTCCTTTCTGTGGGTTGAGACCTCGACTGGTCAGGCACTAGACGAAGAGCAGGACCGGCCGGCGGCGAGGCTCATCGGTTCTCCTTGCGGATTCGTTTGCCGTCTCTCGTACCGTCACGCGATCCGGCCGTCGCGTTACGCCTACGCGAGTGTGTAGTTTCTGAGCGGATGCTCGGTCCCGAGACCTTGAGCGGCGAGACCGCGCTCGTCGCGGCCCTCCGCTGCGGTGACGAGGACGCGTTCAGCGCTCTCGTCGACGCCCACGGCGCCGCGATGCACAGGGTCGCGCTCACGTTCGTCCGTTCGAGCGCGGTTGCCGACGAAGTCGTGCAGGAGGCCTGGCTCGGCGCGCTCCGCGGCCTCGACCGGTTCGAAGGCCGGTCCGCCCTAAAGACGTGGCTGCTTCGGATCGTGGCCAACATCGCCCGAACCCACGCGGTTCGCGAGGCGCGCACCGTGCCCTTCTCCTCACTCGAACTCGCACGCGAGGCAGCGGAGCACGAGCCGGCCCTCCCCACCGACCGCTTCCAAGGCCCCGACGAACGGCATCCATGCCGCTGGGTCTCGTTCCCGATGCCCTGGTCGACCCAGCCGGACAGCGCTCTCCTCTCCGCCGAGACACGCAAGCTGATCGCCGACACGATCGCGGGCCTCCCCGACGGCCAGCGGATCGTGATCTCGCTGCGCGACGTCGAAGGTTGGGACTCCGCCGAGGTCTGTAGCGTTCTCGAGCTCAGCGAGACTAATCAGAGAGTGCTTCTGCACCGAGCGCGCTCGAAAGTTCGTGCCGCGCTCGAGGGTTACTTGACCACCGAGGCCCCGTGAACACCGAGTTCAGCTGCCAGGAGATGATCGAGGTCGTCACTAACTACCTCGACGACGCGCTGCCTCCCGACGAGCAGCAACGGTTTGAGCGCCACCTCTCCTACTGCGCCGGCTGCAATACCTACGTCGACCAGATTCGCGAGACGATTACGCAGACCGGCATGGTCCCGCGCGAGGAGTCGCTTCCGCCCGCGCTGCGGGAAGAGATCGTTGCTCAGTTCCGAACCTGGAAGCGAGGCTAGGACGCGCCGGCTGCGTAGCGCTGGGCCAACCCTTTTCGGTTCATCGCATATCCGGGCTTCAACACCGCCGAGCGGTTCGCCCGAGTCGTTGCGAAGCTGATGCGCCTGCCCGGGCGCGACGTCGACAGATGACGTGCAGCCCGTCCTCCTCGGTCAGCACTCGGCTATCGCAGCCGTCCCCCCAAAGAACTGTGTGAAGCGAGCGCGTTGTTGATCACCGCGGAAGGTCCAACACACTCGCATAGTGACGCGCCCTCCGCCGCTGGCCGGCTGAAGCTAGCCGCTGAGCAACGACGCAAAGGCTGATCAAGCTGGGCCCTAGTCGCGCCCCGACGGCGGCCGCGCTCACGCGAACAAGCGCAGGAACGCATCAACGATCAGCGCAGCGCCGATCCCCAGGGAGAGCCACACGCGCAGTGCGACCGCATGGTCGGTCAGCCAGGATTGGCCGCGCTCGAGGATGGCCGCCGCGCGCTCACCCGCCACGATCACGATGCCGACGGGCACCGACACGAGCGCTGTGGCAACGGCGATGTAGAGGACGACCAACGTGAGATTCTCGGCGTCTCCGAGGCTGGCTTCGCTGACCGACGCCATGGCGAGGAACGTCAGCACGAGCCGCTTCGGCCCTCCGAAGCCGAGGAGCCCCGCCATCGAGAATGCGGCGGCCGGGCGAACGTTGCCGAGACCCGCGAGAATCGCGCCCGCACGGCTCCCCCGCGCTGCCGGTCGCGGCGGTGCCTTTCGCGCCCGGAGCCCGACGGCCAGTAACGCGACGCCGAGGAGGAGGGTC
The DNA here is from genome assembly GCA_963708505.1 of uncultured Thermoleophilia bacterium. Lineage (GTDB taxonomy): Bacteria > Actinomycetota > Thermoleophilia > Gaiellales > Gaiellaceae > PALSA-600. The sequence goes on along the minus strand of CAVPST010000001.1, from coordinate 352,800 downwards.
AGAACCCCTTCGACCGTCTCGTGCGAGTCGAGTCGGTCGACGGCGGCCTGGCCGAGCACCAGGCCGAGAGCGCACGCGACCGTGGTTCCGAGCAGGAACCCGCTCAGGAACGCGATTCCGTTCGTGCGCGGGCGGGCGCTGCGGATGACGACGAATGTCGCCGTCAGGACGAGGGGGCTGGCTGCCGCCGCGAGAGCGTAGAACAGGACATGACCGCCGGCAGGGATCACACCTCGTGCCGCTCACGTATTCGAAGGCATGGTGCCCCCGCCCTCGGTCATCGGGGCTTACGCCGCCGCGACGGACAGGTCCGCCGCGTCCAGGGCGGGTTCGTCCGGTTTGGCCTCACGTGCGAGCGAGATGACGACCGCGCCGACGAGTGCGAGGGAGAGACCGATGACGGCGACGACGATGTGCCAGGCCGGCCGGCTCAGACGCTCGTCCAGGAGGAGGGTCCCGATCACGATCCCGACGAGAGGGTTCGCGACCGAGACGGTCGCGACGGACGGTGCGAGACGACCCGTCCCGAGCGACACCTGCTGCAACAGGAACCCGAGCACGCCGGCAACCGCGAGGGCGTAGCACTCCCAGTGGGAGAGCATCGTGCCCACGCTCTCGTGAAGGAACTCGAGCGTGGGCTTCGTCAGCGCAGACGAGAGCCCGAACAGGATTCCCGCGACCGTGCCGTACACGGCCGCCTTCATCGAGAGCCCGCCCGAGCTGCCGAAGACCAACAGCAGGGCCGAGAGCAACGAGAGCAGACCGATTGCGATCGCCCACTGGAGGTTCGACGCGTTCTCTTTCCCCCCGGCGGGGTCGCCGAAGTAGACGAACAGTCCGAGGCCGACGATGATGACGACCGCCCCGATCACCTCCCGGCGACCCACGTGCTGCTTGGTCAGGAAGTAGCCGAGCGGCAGCGCGAACACGACGGTCGTGACGAGCAGCGGCTGGATGACCGAGAGGCGGCCGCGATCGAGTGCCCCGGCCTGAAACAGATATCCCGCGAACAACGCAAGCGTGCCGAGCAGCCAGGTTGTCTCACCCACGAGCCGCACGAGCGACATCGGCTGGGCGAGCGAGATCGTCGGCAGATTCAGCGCGCCCTTCTGCTGAAGCGCGGCCGCCAGCGCAAACAGGAACGCTGCGACGAGCGCCAGAGTTGCAGCCATCTGCGAAGCCTAAGGCGTGCGTCGGGTGGGTGGCAACGAGCCGTGCTGCCGCCCGCCGAGGAATCGGGCTAGCCGGGAACCCTCAGGGTCGTGAGGTCTCGCGGCACGGTCGGGAGGAGTCCCGTCGGCCATGCGTCGAGGTCGATCGGTCCGCCCACTCCTGTCTTCGAGGACTGGAAGAGCGGCTGGAAGCTCTCCCAGAAGTGGACCGTCTTGCCACGCACCGACGCGGGCAGGACGAACGAGAAATTACCGCGCGCGTCCGGCCAGCGGGCGGCCACGGGCTTCACGACGCCCGGCCCCGCGACGCCTACGAGCATGCCTTCGTACACCGCCCCGGCGTACGACGTCGGCTGCGGGATCGTCAGTCCCGTGCCGCTGGCCGGCAGCTGCAGGTTCATCGATGCGCTCTTCAGACGCGCAAAGTTGGCAATCACTCCGGTCGGCAGCCCGTACGCGTTGTTGCCGACGGCCACCTGCACGCTCAGCGGCACCGGGTCGGCGGCGGTCTCGTCCGACGCGGCGAAGAAGGACGTGTAGCGGCCGAGCGAGTCGCTCGGGGTCGAGAACGTCCAGAAGTCGCGGTCCTGGGTGCGTGATACGACGACAGCGCCTGCGACCGGGTTGCCCGCACTGTTCGTGACGGTGCCCGTCAGCCGATAGGTATAGAGCGCGACCGCCGGTGGGTTGCCGCCCTCCGCCGAGCTGATCCTGCCGGTGACGAGGACTGTGCCGTCCTTCTGCACGCGCGTCTTCAGGCCGCCGATGCCGTACGCGACGCTGAAGCCGCCCTCGACCCCGACGAGGGCCGTCCGTTCGGCCTTGCTGAGCGGCCGTCCGTTGACCTGGCCCTTGTCCGCCGAGACGACCGTGACGACGTGGCGTAGCGGGATCGTGATGTCGACCGGATACTGGAAGCTGCCGTCGCCCGCGGTCAGCGCAGGCAGGACGTAGCCGCCGACCGCGACCCGCACGCCCGCCACGGGCGTCGAGCCGAGGAAGACATGGCCGGTGACCGTCTGCGTGTTCGAGGAGTTCGCCAGCCAGGCGCGGACGACCAGGCCCGACTGCGCCGTGATTCGCGCCTTTCCGAGGGCAGTCGCACGGCTGACGGTCCGGACCGCGCTGCCCGTACGCGCTCGGACCGGCACCGGCGCCGCCGCCTGCTGCGGCGCGGCCGTCGCCGGAGCGCGGGTCAACGGCAGGGCGGGAGGCGGCGAATTCTTCTGCGACGCGCCGAGGGCGAAGACCTGGAGCTCGGTTGCGTTCCCGCCGCCGGAGGAGGTCGGGGTGCCGCCCGAGGAGATCGCCACGTACTCCTTGCCGTTGACCGAGTAGACCGTCGGGCCCGCGGCGATCTGGTGCCCCGTCTGGAACGTCCAGAGAACCTTGCCCGTCTTCGTGTTGAACGCTCGCAGGACGCCGTCGCCGCCGCCGGCGAAGCCGAGACCGCTTGCGGTCGTTGTCACGCCGCCGCGCTCGGGCTCCGGCGTCGTGAACTTCCAGACGCGCTTGCCGGTGTTCACGTCGATCGCGCTGATCGAGCCGTGGTCGTGCCAGCCCGGCAGGACCGTCCCGAAGTTGCCGTTCTCGAGGCCGAGGAACACGTCGCCCTCGGTCAGCTTCCGCTTCTTCTGGGTCGGCGTCAGCTTCGCCTGTGTCATCACCGAGGCCGTCTCGGCCGCGGCGTTGATGATGTAGTTCGTCTTCGGGTCGTACGACGCAGGCGAGAAGTTCAGCCCGCCGATCGAGCCCGGGTAGACGGCCACCGGGCGCCCCGGCTGCAGCAGTGGGTGCTCGGTGCGGTCGATCACCTTGATCCGCTGGTAGATCGGCGCCCCGGTCGCGGCGTCGTAGGCGAACATCACGCCCTCCATCGTCCCCACGGAGACAATCCGGCGCGTCTTCCCGCCGACCTTGCCGGTGTAGACGAGCGGCGGCTGCGACGTGTCGTACGACCATTCGTTGAAGGCCATCTGCTGCTGCCACCACTTCATCTTCCCGCTGCGCAGGTCGACGGCGATCAACGAGTCCGTGCGCGGGTTCTCGCCGGGCCGGAACTGCGGGAAGTACAGCGGCGTCGCAGAGCCGGTCCCGAAGTAGAGCGTGTGCGTGCTCGTGTCGATCGTCTGAGGCGTCCAGACCACGCCGCCGCCGACGATGCGCGAGAGCCGGCGCCAGCTCGTGCCCTCGGGCGGGATCGTCCAGAACGGGCCGGGCCACGCGGGCGTGAGATCCGTCTTGTACGCCATCACGAACCCGCGGACCCCGTACTCGGAGCCGGCCGCGCCGATCACGACGCGATGGTCGGCGCAGATCGGAGCGCTGGTCTCGGAATAGCCGAAGCTCGGAGACGCTCCCGTCACGGCCTTGGAGATCGGAACGCGCTTGACCAGCTTCCCGCTCCGGGCGTCGATCGAGACGAGGTACATGTCGAGCGTCGTCAGGAACAACTTCCCGTCACAGAAGGCGACACCTCGGTTCGCAGCGATTCCGAAGTTGCGGAAGATCGCGACGTTGTCGGGCTTCCAGCGCCAGATCACCGCGCCGGTGACGGCGTTCAGCGCGAACACGTTGTCGTCGTTCGTCGTCACGTAGAGCCGGCCGTCGATCGCGAGCGGATAGGACTGCGTTCCGCGTCGAATTGCCGGGTCGATCGCTCGGAAGTCGACGGTGTAGAGACGTCCGAGTTGATCGACGTTGTCCGTCGTGATCTGCGTGAGCTGCGAGTGCCGGTTCTCATCCGGGGTGTTCCCCCAGCCGCCCCAGTTCGACGGCGACAACTTGCCTGCCGCATAGGCGCCCGAGATGGAGACGGCGACCGCAACGACCAGGAGAACACCCAACCCACCGCGTCTCCAGGGTCTACCGAGCATTCGCGGTTTGAATCATATGGCCTCGCCGCTGGCCTGTACACGAATCGTTCAGTGAAGGTTCCGGCGCCAGAGCACGACTGCGAGCGGCAGGAGCGCTGCGAGGGCGATGAAGCGGCCGAGCGTCTGCGTGCGCTGCTCGACGCCGGCACGGACCGTCGGGCCGGTGCCGAGCGCCGCGCGGACGGCCTTCGCGGCATCCGCCGCCCGGCCCTCGGCGAGCACGCTGCCGCCGGTCGCGCCGGCGAGCGACCTCAGTGCGGCCGTGCTCGACGGATCGGGCCGGTAGGCGCCCTCGGGTGTGCCGTCCGCGCCGTAGATCGCCTCTCGGGCGCCCCAGACATGCACGAGCACGAGCGCCGTGGCCGGCGTCCGTCCGAGTGCGGCCGCCACCGAGCCCGGGTCGAACGACCGGCTTTCGCCGTCGGTCAGGACGACGAGCACCCGACGTTTGGCCGAAGGGGCGAACGTGCCTCCGGCGGGAACGTCGGCGAGCGCCGCCAGCGTCGTCGCCTTGACCGAGGCCGCGGCGGGCGGCGGCTGCTCGATGCCGATCGCCTGCCGGACGGTCGAGGCGAAGCTGCGCTCGCTCGGGCTGGGCAGGAGATTCGGGAGCACACGATCGGTGAATGTCCCGACCCCGACTGCCACATCCGGCAGTGCCGCGCGGATCGCGATCGCCTCGGCCTTGGCCCGGTCGAGCCTCGTCGGGGAGGTCGGTCCAGCCGCCGCGAGCATCGAGCGCGACGTGTCGATGGCGACGAAGACCTGAGCGTCGGTGCGAATGCGACGCTCCGTGTTCGTTCGCCAGGCCGGCTGCATGGCGACCAGCGCGAGCAGAAGCGGTACTGACACGAGCGCCGCGAGGTACGCCCACTCACGTCCGCGGGACGGAGGGTCGAGGCCGAGCGCCGAGCGGACGTGACCCACACGCCGGGAACCGGCGGCGTGGGCGGCCAGGACGACCAGGGCGGCGACCGCGACGAGACCGCCGAGCGGGGTCAGGAAGACGAGAGAGGCGAGCACGGCTCAGTAGCCCGATCCCGGGAGCCCCGTCCCCGCGCCGTGCCGCCCCGTGCCGCGCCCGCCCGTGCTCTGGCTCGCGCCGGGACGCACTCCCCGCGCCTGGAAGAGGCGAAGCGCCAGCTCGAGATTGAACTTCGCGGCCTCGTCCGACGGGTCGAGACGGACGGCATTCGCAAACGCGGAGACTGCGCGGTCGGCCTGTGTGGCGGCGCCACCCCCGCGGCTGACGTCGCCGAACGCGAGCAGCCCGAGCAGATCGCTCGCCTGGGCCGCTCGCTTCGTGTCGCCGCCGCGCGCGACGTCTGCGAGTGCGAGCTCGGCGGCGGCCCGCGCGCCCTGCGTCTGAACGGCTGTATCCAGCGTTCCATGCGCTCGGTAGCTGAGTCGGAAGAGCCGGATCGCCCGGCGCGCCGCGAGATCGTCGCCGACGGCGAGCACACTCTTGGCCGTCCCGAACGGGAGGATCGGAGCAGCACGCCAGCGCGCAGCAGCGGGCGAGGCGCGATAGCGGGCGTCGCCGGAGCGGAGGGCGTGGTGCCACGCGCCTAGGTCGAGCGCCAGGAGCACGACCAGCGTCGCGAGCAGGGCGAGCACCGCCGCGACGCCGACGAGCCGGAGCCTCACGCCGCCCCCTTCCAGCTCACACGGGCGAGCAGGCGCTCGTTCAGCGCGAGCACGGCCGCGACGACGAGAGCGAGCAGCGCCAGAGCCCACGGGAACCCTCCGCGACCCGACACGACCGACGCCTCCTGCGGCAGCCTCGCCTGGCTGATCGAGTTGCTGCCGCCGATCAGCCTCTGGAAGAACTCCGCATCCCCGGGCGCCGGGTTGAGGCCGACGACACGAAGCGGAAGCCTGTCTTCGCGGTAGGAAAGGATCGTCAGGCCGGTGCGTCGCAGGTCGGCTGGATCATCCGAGAGGTCCGAGATCAGCACGACTCCGGGCCGGTGAACGCCGCTGTCGAGCGCCAGCCTGCGGGCCAGGTCGAGCCCGGACGAGATTCGTGTCCCCGCGCTGAATGTCCGTGTCCAGGGGTTCGGGGGAAACACCGGTATGAAGCCCGGCCGCTGCTGCCTCGGGAGCGTGAAGTAGCGGACGAGCGGCTTCAGCTCTGCGGCGGGCGTGTTCGGGGGAAGCGCCTCGTACGCGTCGCCGGAGAAGACAACGAGCCCGTAGCGTCCGTTGGACGCGGCGAGGTCGGAGAGCGTCGCGCCGATCCGCGAATACGTGTCCTGGGAGACGCTGGCGGACAGGTCGAGCACGACGATGGCGGTCGAGCCGGCCGGGAGCAGGTGGAGCGTTCGCACGCGCGGCGTGCCCTGCGAGCGCCGCGATCGTCCCGAGGAGGACGATGAGTGCGACGGCGAGCACGGCCCGCACGACGCCGGTGCGGCGCACGGCTCCGCGCAGGCTCGGCGCGTCGGACAGCGGGACGCTGCTCAACGCTCCCCCACCTCGCGCTCGATCTCGGCGACCACTGTGCCGATCTGCGCGGCCGAGGGCTCGGGCGGCGCCCAGGCCAGCTGCGACGTCGTCGCGCCGAGCCCGCCGCCGGGGCCGCCGAGGACCCGCGCGAGCAGGCTGAGCGCCTTGCGGCGGTCGGCAGGCTCGCGCCGCGCCGCCTCGCGCGCGAGCAGCAGTGCGCGCTCGAGCGGCGAGACCCGCGCCCATCGCTCCTCCTCGCGGCGCCGGCGCAGGAGCGCGAGCTCCCGGGCGGCGAGGAACACGATTGCCGCCAGGAGGGCCGCGGCGAGCGCGTAGAGGGCGAGCTCGAGCGCTCGTGGAGAGGCGCGGTACGTGGCGGCGGGCAACGCCGTCTCGAGCCGGAACGGCGGGACGGAGGCGCGTGCCTCGGCGGCAGAGACGCGGCCGGTGACGGTGAGCGCAGGCCAGCTGATCGTCGAGGCGAGCCGGCGTCCGTCCCGTCGGGTCGCCGTCACGCGAACCGGACGCAACGTCAATGCCCGGCCGGCAGCCGTCGGCACGCAGTCCTGGCTGAGGCAAGCAACCACCCAGCGAAACCGGAGAACACTCCGCGTCCCCTCGTCGCGCCGCTCGACCGTGGGCCCCGAGAGAACGTCGAGTGGCGCGAACGCCGCGACGACGCGAACGGCCGCGGGATCGACCGCGGCCCGGTCGACCTCGACGGTCGCGTCGGCCGCGATCCGGTCGGCGAAGCGCGCCCGGGTCGGCTGGAGCTCGGCCGTCGACGAGAGCGGCGCCGCGGCCGTCGCAGCCGCGGTCGAGGCGAACAACGCGGCCGACACGGCAGACGCGGCGATCGCCACACGGACTAGCGCCCCCATCGCGCCGCCTTGCGCAACTCGGCCCAGCGCAGAAACGCCTCGTCGATCTCCTCCGGCAGGTCGGTTGCGATCACGAGCGGGTCGAAACCGAGCGTCGTGAACTCGTCGAGCAGGCGCCGCAGCCGCTCCTCGTTCGCGGCCCGGCGCGTCCGCGCCTCGCGCGCGCTGAGCAGGACGGGGCGAGGATGCGCGCCGGTCGGGTCGGCGATCGGGACGACGACCGACCCGACAGCGGGGAAGCTCTGCTCCCAGACGGGGTCCTGGATCACGACCGGGACGACGTCCCAGCGACTGGCACCCGCGTCGAGCCAGCCGGACGCCGCGGGCGTGGCGAGAAAGTCGGAGAGAACGAACACGAAGCTGCCCGCCGGGAGCCCCGACCTCATCCGGCCGAGGAAGGCGATCGCCCGCTCGAGGTTGTCCTCCGGCGCGTCGAAGCCGGTCGCCGGAGCCTGTCGCTGCTCGATCAGCCACAGATCGCCCCGGCCGCCCGGCGGGAGCCAGTACGGCTCTCCGCGGCCGTCGGCGCCGGCATAGTCGAGCGAGCCGACTTCGCCCCGCGCGGCGACGGTGCTGAGCACGATGAGTTGCGCGGCCGCCTGGAGCGCCGACGCCTTCGAGAGCCACGGAAACGGGGCGCCGTAGATGCCCATGGCGGGCCGGCGGTCGCAGACCAGGACGACGCGTGGTGCCTCTTCGGCACGGTAGACGTGCGCGACGAACTGATCCGTGTCGCGCGCTGCGGAGAGCTTCGCCGACGCGTGCCAGTCGATCGTCGCGACGTGGTCGTCCGGCTGGTACGGCCTGCTGCCGATCACGTCTCTGCCCGGCCCGCGGCGCGCGCTTCGCTGCTCGCCGAACGGCAGCCCTTGCAGCCGACGGCCCGGAACGAGCGGGAACGGGCGCCGGTCGACCGCGGACGCCTCTCCCATCGCTCTACGAGGGGGCCGGGCCAAGCGCGACGGGCCGGCCCTCGTGCCAGTCCGGCTCCGGCCGCGGCGCCATTTCGAAGCTGCGCGCGCGGATCTGCTCGATCGCAGCGTCGCGGCCGAGGCCGCGGGTCTCGGCGAGGAAGGCCGTCGTCAGCAGGATGCGATGGCCGAGCACGGGCAGGAAGAGGCGCTCGATGTCCTCGGGCACGACGTAGTCACGGCCCTGGAAGAGCGCCCAGGCGCGCGCAGTGCGCTCCAAGGCGAGGCTGCCGCGAACCGAGGCGCCCGTCGAGACGCCCTCGACCGTCCGTGTGGCGCGCACGAGGTCGACGAGCCAGCGGAGGATGAGATCGTCGAGGTAGACGTCCGCGACGGCCGTCTGCAGGTCACGCACCTCGTCGGCGGTGACGACCGGCTCCAACTCGGTCAGCGGGTGCTCGCGCCGCTGCTCGCGAACGATCTGCACCTCTTCCTCGGCGGCCGGATAGCCGAGGGACGTCTGCAGCGCAAAGCGGTCGAGTTGCGCCTCGGGGAGGGGGAACGTGCCTTCCTGTTCGATCGGATTCTCCGTCGCGATCACGAAGAACGGTCGGGGAAGCGCGCGCGTCACGCCGTCGACCGTCACCTGGCGCTCGGCCATCGCCTCGAGCAGCGCCGACTGAGTCTTCGGCATCGCACGGTTGATCTCGTCGACGAGCACGACGTTCGCGAAGATCGGCCCCGGGCGAAACTCGAAGTCGCGCGTCCGCTGGTTGTAGATCGAGAGGCCGGTCACATCGGTCGGCTGGAGGTCGGGCGTGCACTGGATACGTGTGACTGTCGCGCCGTCGATCGACTGGGCGATCGCACGGGCGAGCACCGTCTTCGCGGTCCCGGGGACGTCCTCGAGCAGGACATGGCCCTCACCGGCCAGCGAGGCGAGCACGAGCGCGACCTCGTCGTGCTTGCCGTGCACCACCCGTTCGACGTTGGCAAGCATCCGGCCGGGGATGCCGGCGGCGCTGCCGATCCCCTGCCAGCCTTGCTCGTCCTGCTCGATGCTCCTCATCTCGGCCATGGTATTCGAGGAGCGGCCGGCAAAAGCAGGGCTAGACTGCGCGCGTGGCTCGTACGAAGGTGGGCTCAGGCCGAGCCATGCTGGGCCTCGCTTGATGCACCGGCCGCTTCCCGTCTCGATCTGCGCGGCAGTGTTGGCGCTGGTGGCGTTCGCCGGCTGTGGCGGCAGCGACGATCCGTTGCATGCCGTTCGCAGTGCCGCCACGAACACGCTGTCGCTCACAGCGCAGTCGACTCTGACGTTGACAGGCGCGCGGTTGTTCGGCGGGACCCCCGGCGTGATTGTCGGTCGAGGGCAGTTCTCGTTTCCGAAAGGACTTGGGTATGAGGCGCTCCAGGTTCCAGCTCTTGGCCGGCGGGCGTCCGGGACCGCGTATCTCGTCTATTTGCCAACGAAACTGTGGATCAAGCCCGTTGTGAATACGGCGCTACCAGAGGGCGATCTCTGGATCTCCGCGAAGTTCACCGACTCACGATCGGCGGGATCGACGACGCCGGCGCTTGCCGTCGTGTTGGAGAGCATGAATCCGCAGCTGCTGCTCGAGGAGATCGCGACGGGTGCGGTCGCGGCACGGTCTTCGGGACATCGCGTCATCGACCATGTGCCGTTCACCGAGTACGTCGTGTCGGTCGATCTGGCGCGGGCGCTCGAGGCGGCGGGCAAGTCCGGAGCCCTTCGAATCGCCGTGCAGCAACAACTCGCCGCGCTCCACGCCGGTCGAGGCGTGCGCGCGGGCTCGCTGGTGCGGATCGTGGCCGGCGTCGACGGAGCCGGGCGCTTGGCGCAGCTGCAATCACGGCTCCCAGGCTCGAAGCTGGGCACCGTTCAGATCGGACTGTGGAAGTTCGGCAGCACGATCCCGTTGAGCCTGCCGCTTCCTTCGCAGACGGTGGACATCGCATCCCTCCGGCGCTCACACGGAGCCGTCACGCCGGCCTGGGTGTTCACCGGCGGATGACCTCCGCGCGCGCCGGCGACAGGCAGAACGCCGGCCAGCGCAGCCGCTAGACCAGCCCGGCTTGCCGGATCAGGCGGGCGGCGAGCTCGCCGTTCCCGAGTGAGGCGACACTGAGCGAGGTGTGGCCGATGCTTGCGAGCGGTGGGAGCACATCGTTGGGCGCGACGTCTCGGCGGACGAGGTATTCGAAATCGTCGCTGTCCGCAATGATCTGCTGGCCGTCCTTGCTGACGAGGAAGCTGATGAACCGCTCAGCATTCTTCCGCTGCTTGCTCGACTCGAGCAGAGCCGCCCCGGAGATGTTGACAGCCGCACCGGCATCGTTCGGTGAGAAGTAGTAGAGCGCGCTGTGCATGGCCTTCTCGCCGAGCTCGAGCTGGAGGCGATACCAGTAGTACGAATTGATAACGCCGCTCGCCACGTCGCCGCGGTTGACGGCAGCGACGACTGCCTCCTCGTCCTGATAGATCCGGGCGTTGCGCTTGAGGCCCGCGAGCCAGTTCCGAGCCGCTGCCTCCCCGTGCGTGGCGATCACGGCCCCGACGAGCGGTGGGAAGTCGGAGTCCGTCGGAGCAATTGCGACCTTCCCCTTCCACTGCGGCTGGGCGAAATCGAGCAGCGACGCGGGGAGCTGCGACCGCGGCAGAAGCGAGGAGTTGTAGACGAGACTGCTGACGCGCAACGCCATCCCGACCCAGTTGCCTGTCGGGGAGTTGTCGCCGGCAGAAGCCTCGCCCAGGATGGACTGGGGCAGCCGGGCGAGAAGCCCACGCCGCTGCAGCTCCATCAGCTCGGGAGAGTTCTCCGCGATGAAGACGTCGGCCGGCGAGGCGTCTCCCTCCTGGAGGATCTGGTCGGCGAGAACAGCGGAGTCGTTCGTTCGCATCTGGACCTTGACCCCGGTCTTCTTCTGGAACGCGGCGACGAGCAAGTTCGTGAGCTCGGCGTGCTGGCCGTTGTAGAGGGTGATCGAGGAGTGCCCCGAGCCTCCTCCGCAGCCGCCGGCGAGTGCCGCGCAGCAGGCGGCCAGCGCGAGCAGCGGGCCGGCGCGCAGCAGCCGGCGTCCACTACCGCGCGTCACGCAGCCGGTCCCGAGTCCTGCAACGGGTAGACCGCTACCGGCCCGGAGACGACAACGCCGACGACTTCGCCGGCGTCCGGGAGGGCGACGTCGAACGTACGCGCCGAGAGAGGCATTCGAGCGCCGTCGCGGAGCCGTAGCTGCACGAGGCTGTCCGGGCCGTAGTAGTGGTGGCCGATCACGTCTGCAGGAACGGCGTCTTCTGCGCCACGCGAGTGGCCGTATCCGCGCACGAGCCGGATCTGCTCGGGGCGGATCATCACCTCCACTGTGCCAGCGACGGCGACGCTCGGCGTGGACAAGCGTCCGAGCGCGCATTCGACGACTCCGGCACGCGCCGTCCCCGGAACGATGACGGCGTCCCCGACGAAGCGCGCGACGTCGAGATCGACCGGGGCCCGGTAGAGGACCGTCGGAGTCGCCGTCTGAGCAAGCCGTCCCGAGCGCAGGACGGCGACCTCGTGTCCCATCGACAGCGCCTCGGCCTGGTCGTGGGTGACGAGCACCGCGGTCGCGCCCTCTGCCGCCAGTGCTGCCGTGACCGCCTCGCGCGTCTCAGCCCGGAGGTTTGCGTCGAGGCCGGAGAACGGTTCGTCGAGCAGCACGACCCGCGGCTTCGGCGCAAGCGCCCTCGCGAGGCCGACGCGGCGCTGTTCGCCTCCGGAGAGCTCATGGGGGCGCCTCGCGGAGTACCCCGAGCCGAGCCCGACGAGGTCGAGCGCCTCGTTCGTACGCGATCCGTTCTTCCGCTCCCCGCGCGGAAGGCCGAATGCGACGTTTTCTGCGACTGTCAGATGAGGGAACAAGGCACCCTCCTGCGCGACGTAGCCGATCTCTCGCTTGTCGGGTGGCACGTGCAGACCGCCCGCGGCGGCAACGACGCTTCCGTCAACCGCGATCGTCCCACGGTCGGGCGCGATGAAGCCGATGATGAGGCGCAGCAGCGTGGTCTTTCCACTTCCCGACGCGCCCAGGATCGCGGTGAGGGTTCCCTCCGGGACGACGAGGTCGACCTCACTCAGGACGGCGCGAGCCCCGTAGGACTTCGCGACACTCGCGCAGCGCAGTTCAGCCACGCTCGTCATCCGTGAATGCGCGCACGGTTCCGAAGCCGCTCATCAGCACGTACGCGGCGGCCATCGCCAGCACGATCAGCACCGCCGCGAACGGGGCGGCGCTCGCGAATGCGACCGTTCCGCTGTTGGCCTGGAATTCGGTACCCAGCGTGTAGAGATTCAGCGGGAGAAGCACCTGCGCGGTCGCAAGGTCACCGAGAGAAAATGCGAAGACGAGCACGATCGCGGCCACGACCCCTGGCCGCGCCACCGGCAGCGTCACCCGGCGGAAGGTCGCAAACGGGCCGGAACCGAGCGCACGGGCGGAGTCCTCCAGGGCGGGCTCGATCTGCCCCAACGTGGCTCGCATCGCGACGACCGCAAACGGTAGGAACAGGATCGCCTCGGCGAACACGATCAGCGCGAAGCTCCCGTAGAGGAACTGCGCGTAGTGAACGGCTGCGTAGGAGAGCGCGATCGCCCCCACGAGGTCGGGCAGCGCGAACGAGAGATACGTCGAACGCTCGACGAGCTTCGAAAAACGCCCCCCGTGCCGGACCGCGAGCAGTGCGACCGGCAGCGCCATGAGCAGCGCCACCAGGGCAGAGCACGCACCGAGCAGGATCGTCGTGCGACTGGCCGGCCAGAGAAACTGCAGGTTCCCTGTTGCAGTCGAAAGCGCGGCACTGCTGCTCTCCGTAAACCAGCGGATGAGCATGCCGACCGGGATGCCGACACCAACCGCAACGACAGCGGCAAGGCTCGCCAGCACCGGCAGTGTCCAGCGGCCAAGCTCATAGCGGACGGGAGGCCTGCGAGCGCCGCGGCTGACCCTTGTGTAGTTCGCATCACCCCGCAGCCGCGCTTCGCCGAACAGCAGCACGAGGCACAGGACGATCGAGAAGAACGACAGCGCGGCGGCACCCGACGTGCTGAATCCCAAGCGGTACTGCGCATAGACGTCCAGCGAGAACGTCTGAAATCTCAGCGCGACGAAAGCATCGAATTCGACGAGTGCATCGAGTGCCACGAGCAACAGGCCGCCGAGCAGAGCGGGGCGAAGCTGCGGCAGGATGACCCGGAAGAAAACCTGACGTGGGTTGAGCCCGAGCGAGCGCGCTGAATCTTCGAGCGCCGGGTCCAGCCCGCGCAGCGACACGGCGACGAGCAAGAAGACGATCGGGTAGTAGGAGAACGCAATGATCCCCGCTGCACCGAGGAACCCCTGAAGCGCGACGCCCAGGGTCGCCCACGCGTAGCTCGTGACGAAGAGCGGCACCGTCAGCGGCGCGACCAGCAGCAGCGCCCAGAGCCGGCGGCCGGGTAGCCGCGTCCGTTCGACGAACCACGCCGCACCGACACCGATCACGCCGCAGATCGGCGTCGCGACGAGCGAGACCAACACGGTATTGCGTAGCAGCGTGCGCGATGAAGATGCGCCCAGGGCGTCCCCGATTGCGGAGGTCCCACCCTGGAATGCCTGAAAGGCGATGATGACGATCGGCAGAACGGCCAGAATCGCGACCAGGGCGCACAGCGCGAACAGGCCAGGCGAGACGTCACCTCGGCGTCCTGTCATGCGAGCGATGCTCACCACTCCGCTCCTCAAGCTACGCGAGAGACGAACCGTGCACGCGGAAGGCAGCGAAGCCGGCTGACGTGCCCTGCAAATACGAAGAGGCGGTGGCCCCCTTCGAAGGGGGCCACCGCCTCACACAACTGTCTTCGCCTACGGCAGTGCGAACGTGTAGACGTAGTCGCCGCGAACGCGCCGCGGGTCGAGGAGACCGAAGGGGCGTGTGACATCGTTGTGCCCCGCGCCGCCCACCTCGACGGTCACGTACTCCTTGCCGTTGACGCTGTAGACGATCGGTGCAGCCCCCACCGGATACGGCATCGGCGCCGACTGCCAGAGCGACTTGCCGGTTTTCGTGTCGACTGCCTCGAGGTAACCGTCGCCCTTCGACCCGTCGCCGGTGCCGAAGTGGCCGACGAACGTCACTCCGCCGGCGGTGTTCGCCGAGCCGGAGTAGCAGATTGCCGGCCAGTGTTGGTGGAACGTGTACTTGCCGGTCTCGACGTTGAGCGACGTGAAGTTGCCCGAGTTGCTGATCGGGGTGGAGCCGTCACCGACGCCGAGCCGGTTCGCGCCGAGGCCACCGAACGCGCTCGGGACCTGCTGTGCAGCCGGGATCTGCTCCATGGCCGTTGCCCGACCGGTGACGCCGCACGTGATCATCGAGTGGGTCTCCGGGCTGTAGGAGCTCGCAGGCCAGTCCATCATCTCGAACGGCATGACCGTGTACTGCGTCGTGTCGTAGTAGGTGTAGGCGCACCCGAGCTTGTACGGCTTCCCGTCAGGCGCGGTCGCCGTGGCGTATGGGACGCCGGAGCTCGTGGCCGCCGTCGGCGTCGTGCACGGGATCCCGTTCTTGGGTACCGGATTGAACAGGACGTTCTGCGTCGCCGGGACCGGCTGCGTCGGCCAGGTGTTGACGCCGTCGGCCTTGCTCTGCGGAACCGGCGTCTCCTTGACCGGGATCAGCGGCTTCCCTGTCTCGCGGTCGAGCACGAAGGTCATGCCGACCTTGTTGACGTAGGCGACGGCAGGACGCGAGACGGTCTTGCCGTTGACCTTGAACTTGCCGGTGAACATGACTCCGTTGTTCGGCAGGTCCGAGTCCCACAGGTCGTGGTGCACCTGCTGGAAGTACCACTTCAGCTGACCCGTGTAGAGGTTGAGCGCGACGATCGAGTCGGTGTAGAGGTTCTGACCCGGGCCACGCGAGTTCCACGGCTCGGGGTTGCCGGTGCCGACGATCAGCGTGCTGCGAGAAGTGTCGACGACCGGGGACTCCCAGAACGCGCCGCCGCCGTAGAGCGTGCTGCCGTTCCCGCCCTTGCCGTTGATCGTCCAGGTCTTGTAACCGGGCTGACCGGGCGACGGGACCGGGCTCCACGACCAGACGCGGGCGCCGTTCGCGGCCCTGAAGGCCTGGATCGACGGGCTGTTGCCGCCGCTGTCGCCCGAGCCGTCACCGACGAGAAGCAAGCCGTTGACGTAGATCGGGGCGTTGGAGACCTTCGCGTTGTTCCTGTACGACCCAACGGAGTTCTCCCAGACCTCCTGCCCGGTGACCTGGTCCAACGCGATCACGCGGCCGTCCTGCAGCCCGAAGAAGACCTTGCCCTCTCCGACCGCGACACCCGGCAAACGGCCACCGCTGCCGGGGCTGAAGGCCCGACCGTTGTTGAGGATCTCGCCCGCGTACGAGGGCGTGAATTTCCAGATGATGTTGCCGCTCGCCGCGTCGATCGCGAAGACCTGGCCTTGCGGAGCGTTGATGGTGTAGAGCACACCGTCGACTGCGACGGGGTTCGACTCCATCGAACCGCAGTTGGTCGGGTTGTTGGTCGCCCCGCGCGGTGCGCCGGGGATGACTGGATCGCCCGCGATGACGGACGCTGTGCAGGTGCCGAGGCTCATCTGCCAGACCTGCTTGAGAGAGCTGACGTTCGACGCCGTGATGTCTTTCAGCGACGAGTACCGATTGCCGTTCAGGCTCCCGTAGTACTCGAGCCAGTTATTCCCGGCAGGAGCGCTCAACTGCGCGGCTGTCCAGGGAGGTGATGGGGTGATCGTCTTGGTCGCCGTGCGCTGCGATGACGCGGCGCCCGCCACGATTCCAAACGCCACCACGAGTGTCAGTGCGACTACCGCTGTTGGCCAACGAAAGCGATGCAATCGAGTTCCTCCCTGTTGCGCGGTGTCGGGCGGGAGCCATTACGAGCGCCCGTGCGAGGATTTGTTGTGCGCGCAAGACTATACTCCTCGGTCCCGGACGGGGTCAAACCACACTCACACGCGCCTGCACGGGATACGCTTCGCGGCCATGCGCCGGGCATCCCTCGCCATTGCTTCGCTCGTCGTGGCGGTCGGACTCTCGGGCGTGGCGCTTGCAGCGACCCACACGGCAACGCGTTCGAGTTGCAAGGTCGCTCCGAAGCATGGGTGGACCTCCTGCCCGCACGCCAACCTGGCTGGGCGGAATCTGGCCCGAACGGATTTACGCAACGCCAATCTGGCCGGAGCCAACCTGACCGGCGCGAAGCTCACTCGAGCCAACCTGGCCACGGCCAACCTGGTGCGCGCAAGACTCACTCGCGCACGCCTGGACTATGCCAACCTGACCTTTGCGAATCTCGCCGGCGCCGCTTCGACCGAGGCGAACCTCTCACGCGCGACTGTGAACGGTGGGAACCTCGCCCACGCGAACCTTTCCAGAGCCAACCTGGTCCGCGCGAATCTCGCGGGCGCAAGCCTGGTCGGCGCGAACCTCGCGCACGCAAACCTGGGGCTGGCGAACCTGGCCGGTGCGAACCTCGAGGGTGCCAATCTCACCGGTGCAAACCTGAACACGGCTGCGCTTGTCGGGACGAACCTCAGCCACGCGAACCTGAGCCGAGCCATCCTCGTGAACGCGACCTTGAGCGGTGCGTACTTGATCGGCGCAAATCTTTCCGGCGCAAACCTGCAGGGCGCGACGGTGATGGGCGCAGATCTCTCGAAGGCGAACCTCGCCGGCGCGAAGCTTGGAGATGTCGGCTGGTACGGCACCATCTGCCCGAACGGGCGGAAGACGACGACTCACTGTTGAGTCCCGCCCGCCAAACCGTCCTAGGCTCAGACGAGGTCGAAGCGGAAGACCTGAGTGTTCTTCTTCGCGCCCAAGGAGGTCGATGTCACCTGCCCGTGAGCGCCTGCGTACGTGCCTGTACCCCCGGTCACCGCAAGCACGATTTCGCTGCCGTCGAGTTTCGCCGGGCCTAGCGCGATGATCGTTCCCCCGTTGAGCTCGAACTGCCCGTCGCAGACCGCTTCCTGGGCGAAGTTGAACGTGCACGAGTAGACGGCGGTGCCGACGACGCGCGTGAGGTCGCGGTCGGCATACAGCACGAGGGTAATGAGCGCGTTGTCCCCGGCCCGGGCCCCCTTCTTCCCAGAGTTGGCGTTCGCCGGTGTTGGAAGCGAGTCCGCGTTGAGCGAGTTCAACTTGTCCCCGCGCGCACGGTCGTCAGCATGGTTGACGAACTGCGCTCGCTTCGGCTTGGCGTAAACGACGAACGAACGTGGGTGCGTCGTCGCCGGCGTCGCCGGAGCCGTGTTCGTCGCGGCAGTGGGCCGAACCGCTTTGTCGCCCCCGCAGCTCGCGATCGCAATCACGATCGTCGCAGCAGTCACGACGGCCGCCAGTGCTGCAGTGAGCCTTCTCCGGCTCACTTCCGCAGTCCGGTCACGCGGAGGTCGAACCGCTGTGCGTTCCCGGCGGCCGGCACGGAGTCCACTTGCCCCAGCGCGCCGAAGTACGTATTCGTGCCACCGGTGACCCCGAGTGTGAAGTGGGTTCCGCCGAACCGCACTTGCCCGGAGGCCAGCAGCAGGCCCTTGGCGAGGTCGAAGTACGAGTCACAGGTCGCGCGCTTGACGAACTCGTAGTAGCACGTGAACATCGCCGTCCCGACCGGCTTGGCGCGTTTCGCGTCGGCGAAGACGTTGAAGCCGTAGAGGATGTCGTCGCCCGGGAAGGGACCATTCCCCTTCTCCTTCCCTCCCTTGCCGAGGATCACTGCTTCCGCCTTCAGCTTGAAGGGGTTGGTGCTCATCCCGCGGAGCCGGTCGTCGGCGTGGTTCATGAACTGCACCGTCGTCGGAACCGCGTAGACCGTGAACTTCCGCGACGCCTGTGACGCCCCCGACGCAGCGATCACCGGAAGCGCCACCGCGAGAACGGCGATGCTTGCGAACAGACGCCGTGAGCGCATCGTGCGACTCACCCGATCAACTCGAAATCGATTTTCTGAGCGTTGCCTGGGGCGGCGCGGACCCTGGCCTCGCCTCGGACGCCGAGATACCTCACGGTGCCGCCGCTCACCACGATCGTGAACGTCGAACGATTGAAGTCGATTGGCCCTGAGGCGACGAGCGTGCCTCCGGCCTTGAGCTTGTAGTACGCCTGGCAAAGAGCGTGCCGGTCGTAGTTGAAATAGCAGGTGTACACGGCTGTACCGGCAGGTCGCGTCAAGCCCCCGTCGCCGTACAGCTTGAGCGCGTAGACGGCGATGTCGCCTGCGAATGGCCCGTTCCTCCCGGAGCTCTTAGGCGCCAGCTTGTTCGCCGTGCTGTCGAGAGGGTTGTTGACGTGTCCGCGCGCCCGATCGTCGGCGGTGTTGATGTACTGCACCCCGGTGGCGAAGCTGTAGATCGTCAACCGCCGGTCACCCGGCGCGCCGGCGCGCGAGACCAACGCGCCGGCACCCGAAACCACCACCGACGCAAAGACCAGCCCGAACACGGCGACGAGCAGTGCCGTTTTCGGGCCACGGTTGCGACCCCGGCTCATCGCAGCCAAGAGTAGCGCGACAGGGCCAAAAACTTGATCGCCGAGCTCAGCCCGGCAGGAGCTTGAGGCTCCCGTTCGCAAGTACCTCGCAGTTCGCACCCGGCTTCGTCAAGACGTTGCCTGCGTGGGCTACAAGGATCTCGTGACCCTTCTTCGCCTGTTCCGAGCCGTACCGCGAGAGCAAGGTGGTGTCGACCGACAATCGATTCACGTTTCGACCGTTTCGGGTCAGCCTGCCGCCGGGCAGAACGGGCTGAGTGGTGCCGAGGGAGAACGTGCTCGTCTCGGGGTCATCCGTCAGATTCATGTTGAGCCAGATGTACGGCTCGGCGGCAAGCCAGGGGACCCAGAAGACATAGGCCTTGAACCTGTTGGGGTTCCGCGACACGAGGCCGACCCGGCACGCCGCCGGAACGCTCTGCGCCCATTTCGTGGTGATCGTCGCGAGCTGGAGCGAGATGTTCGAGTCCTGCAGGGCATCCAAGGCGCGTTGCGCATCGTTTCGCTCGCCGGCACTGAGCCCGCCTGAGCCCACGGCCGGAGTGGCGATGCGCATGACGTGGCGAGTGCTCGGCGGGCCGGACTTCGGTGTAAGAGGGATGCGGTCGAAAACGAGCGTCGCCGTGCGCAATCTGAGCTCACCGTCGTTCACCGCGATGTGCTTGTTGGTCACGAACGTGATCGACACGGCCCCGCCGTCCCCCGGCAGATGCAGGTCGCCGGCTTGAGATCGAGCTTGTCGCAGAAGATGTTCGGATAGAGAACGATCGTCGGGAACTGATTGCCGCCAAAACCGGTCAAGCCCGTCAGGAAGCAGCGACCTACGGTGCTACCGAGCACCTTGACGATGCGCGTCCCGACCGGCGGATACCACTGGAACGAGTTGACGGCACCAAGGTTCGAGGTGTTGAAAACAGTCATCCGGTATCGATTCGGGCCGACGGGAAACAGCGTCGTGTTGAAGTCGGACCGCGACACCGAGGGATCGACGTCAACGGGAATCCCTCCCGCAATGATCGGAACCTTCGGTCGGGTGACAGTGATCGGGGCCCAGTCCCCGTTTGTCGGCGCAACCCCGGTCGTCTGGACACGAGCGGTTGTCGGCGCAACGGCTGTGCTCTTGTGCCCGTCTTGGGTAAGGAGGAGCGCGGCAATCACGCCACCGGCGGCCACCGCGCACGCCACCAGGACGAGGGTGAGCCTGGCATGCGAGCGTCGCGGTCTCATGACCGCCAATCTGAGCCGCCGATCATCCGAATCCCCGTCAGGTGACGAGGAAGGCGCCCACGACTTTGGTCTTGCTGGTGCTGCCGACCGCGGCGGGGAGCGGCCCACGGTAGTCGAGGGTCAACAGAACCCGTTTCTGCTGGTTTCGTGCGAGCTTGATCGCGAAGCCGGTGCCGCGGTGATGCGTCAGTGAAACGTCTCCGAGCGTAAACACGCGCGAGCTCGTCGCGTGATTGGACACAAGGAAGATTCCGATCTGGCCACGCCGCGCGTGGTTCGGGCTGATCGTGACGGCGTTGTTCGTGACCACGACCCGAATCGTGAAGTATCCCCCGGGGTTCGTCGTCTGCGGACGCGCAGATCCATTTGCTGTGAGGCTAAGGGCCGCGAGAGAAGCGGCGAGCAGGAGCGCGAACTTTCTCAGACGGTTCACGCTAGCACGCGCCTATCGCGACGACCTGCGACCGGATCGGACTCACGGCTGCCACGCCGGAGGCGCAGCGACCGTGGCGTAATTGCCGCCGATCGGGACAGACTTCGTCCGGCCGGTCGCGAGCGTCCTGATGTCGAGTTTGGTGTTCCGCGCGACGAAGGAGAGCTGCTTCCCGTCGGGTGAGAACGTCGCCGGCCCAACGTTCTTGACGAGGAGCCGGGGCGGCTTGGTCTTCGGGAGGATGTCTTCGGTGTAGAGCGCGAAGCGCTGGCAAGGGCTGCCCTCACCGCACTCTTTGTCGCCTGGATCGGGGGCGCTCGCGCCGATGAAGGTAAGGCGCGAACCGTCGGGCGAGAGCGCGACAGTATTCAGGCCCCAGACCGCGTCGATCTCGGCACCGAAGTACTTCAGAACGTGGCCGTTGGCGGCGTCGATCTTCGCCAGGTCACCGCCGGTGGGGATCATGAGTCCCCGGGGGCTCCACGTCGGCCGACCTGACGACGGCGCCTTGGCCAACCGTCGCTGACGGCCACCGGACGAGGACATGACGTAGATCGACCACTTCGCACTGGTGGGCCGCAGGAAAGCGATCTGCTTCCCGTCCGGCGACCAGGCCGGAAAGCTGTCTCGGGCGTTCGTCGTCAGGCGATGCACGCCCTTGCCGTCCACGTTCATCGTCAGGATCCCGACGCCGACGCGCCCAAAAGCAATCCGCGTTCCATCGGGTGAGAAGGCGGGAGCGATCGACGGATACTGGCCCGTCGTCAGTCTCTTGAGGCCGGCGCCGGACGATCGAATCCGGAAGAGCTGATCAATGTGCTGGCCGGGCTGCGTCGCTGAGAAAACAAGCCACTTGGCGGGAGCTGTCGCACGGGCCGTCGCGCCCGCCGCTCCCACGACGAGTGCGAATGCGGCGGACACAATCAAGAACATCGACCCCAGCGTGGCTCGAACGGCCATCGCGGCAGTCTAGCTCGCGACTTTCGATCAACGCGGGAGCCCGTAGGCGACGACCTCGGTGATTGGATGCGCGATGCCGGGGTGCCGCGCGCCGCCCGCGACGATGAGAACGTCCTTGCCGACAGCCGGACAACTGTTGTTGCCCGCACGCAACTGTGTCCGCCACAGCGCGCGCCCGTCGGCCGTCGCGAATGCGACGACCTGCCCGTCATAGGTCGGAACGATCACCGCGTCGCGCGCCACCGTGGCACAACCGAACGGCGCCGACCCGAGGTGCGCCTGCCAGACCGTCTTGCCGGTCGCGGCTTCGAGCGCATAGACCGTCCCCTTCCCCTGCGAGGGCGGTCGCGCGAACGCGTTCTTCGAGGTGACTGCGCTCTCCTGGGAGCAGAGCTCGACGACCGGGACGAACAGGCGGCCGGCTGCGTAGGCCATCGGAGTGAGGACCCCCCCGAGCAGCCCCGGGCAGACCGTCGTCGGCCGCACGGGCAGCGATCCGAGATCGTTCAGGTGGAGGCCCACGGACCGCGACCAGAGCCGCGTGTGCGCTTTGCGATCCCAAGCGACGACGAGTCCTCCCTTGCCCGCGCCAAAGACGGCGTGGCGACCGTCGACGGTGGCGAGGATCGGTGAGACCTGGAAGTCGTAGTCACGCACGTCATGGGGAGTTATCTGGTCGTACCAGAGAAGCCGGCCCGACGCTCCGTCCAGCACGACGAGCGAATCCGTGTACAGCGCAGGTCCGGGAAAGAGGCCGCCGTTCGGATACGCGCTCGACCCACCCCACGGGCCTGGATTCGAAATACCCGCGTACACGTCGCCGTGCTCGTCGACGCTCACGGGGTTCCAGGCGCCACCCCCGCCGCTGGTGGCCGGATGCGACCACGGCAGCTTGATCGTCTGGAAGCGCCAGACGATCCTCCCCGTCTCGGCGGACAGCGCGTAGAGCACGCCACGGCCTCCCGGCGGGAAGCCCTGGGTGCTGACGTACACCCGGCCGCGGTCGACGACCGGCGCGATCGCCATGAACTGCTCGACCGGACCGGCAAGTCTTCGAGACCACAGGCGTTTGCCGCTCTTCGCGTCGATTGCGAACGCGGTCGTGTCCGTCGCACCGTAGAGCCGCGAACCGGAGACGGAGAGGCCGTTCGGGCCGTCGTTGGGCGCCTTGATGGCGTCCTTCCAAAGCAGATCGCCGCTTCGAACATCGAGTGCGTAGACGCTCGACGTGGAGTCCTGCAGATACACGACGTTTCCGCGAATGATCGGGTTCGCTGTGATCGCACCGAAGGCGCTTCCGCTTGCATGCAGGCGGAAGCGCCAGCGCACCTCGAGCCGCGGGATCGTCCGCGCGTCGAGCTTGGTCGCCGTGGCCGCCCGCTGGCTCGCGGCACTCCGGTTCGCCGAAGTCCAGGACTCGCTCGCTGTCTGGCCCCCGCATCCCGCCGCGGCACCGGCGAACAAGAACACTGCCACGACCGCGCCCACGTGGCGGCGCCTCTGGAGCACGTGCGAGAGGATAACCCGGCGCCGACGGTAAAGCGCCGGGGGAGAGACTCCCCCGGCGCTCACGCGTCCAGTCCAGCTATGCCATCGAAGCTACCGCGTGCAGGCGAGACTAGAGACAGCCGTCTCCGTCATCCTTGCCGATCGCATCGCTTTCATCGCCGTCTTCATCGCTTCCGACCGTCGTGCCTGGCGGCGTGCCGGGCGGACAGCCGTTGGCGGTGGGAGGACCGGTGTTCGTGGTGGTGGGTGACGGCGAGGTAGTGACCGGGGGTGCGGGCTTCACCGCAACGCCGAAACCAATGAGCCCCTTCATCCCGGCAGCTGCGTGCCCCGGAATGCTGCAGAGGTACTCATACTTGCCGGCCTTCTTGACGACGACGGTGAACACCGCCGACTGTCCCGGATGGAGCGTCTTCGTCACCTTGCCCACGCATGCGTTCTTCGCGGCGTTCTTCACCGGAACCGAACAGAACTTGAAGGTGTGGAAGCCAAGGCCCTTGTTCGTGACCTTGAAGATGTAGGTGCCGACCTTGAGCTTTGTGCTCTTGGAAAGCTGGAACGCGAGCTCGCCCGGTTTTCCTGCAACGACCGTGATGACGTTCGCTTTCGCCGTATTCGTCGAGAAGATCGCCGACGAAGCAACTGCTCCAGCCGCTAGCAAACCGATACCCGACGCTAGAACAACTGCAAGAAAGGCTTTGCGACGCATTCGTTCCTCCCCCTGGGCCGTGGATTTGGGGCTCGAGACGCGAGCACGCCAGCGATCTTACGTACTGCTACCGGCGGGATATTCCTCAGATACCTCGTAGCGGCAGCGCATCTCGCGTGCGACCCGTTCACACGAACACCTTTTGGAGCGCATTCTACAAGAGGCTTGCGCGACGGCGTCAGACCTCGAGCGTTCGGTCAGACGCGAGGTTACGGAGCCGCGCGGCGGCCGCGATATTTCCCTTCTGCTCGTACAGGGCGACCGCCTCGCGGATGCCTGCGTCGGCCTCGTCACGGCGACCGGCAATCCGAAGAACGGCGCCGAGATCGGCGAGCGCCAGCGCACGGAGATCGAGGTAGTCGGTCGGTGCGACGAGCACCAGCGCGTCGCGGGCGAGGGTCTCGGCCTCGGCGCCGTCTCCGCGTCGAGCGAGCAGCTTTGCCCGTACGAGCCGCCAGCCGACCTGAGCATCGACGTCCTCCGGCACCGTGAGCCGCTCCGGCCGCCATCGCTCGGTCAACCCCAGTGCTTCCTCATCACGCCCCTGTTCGATGAGGGACCCGATCAATGACGGCGTCGCGCTGGCGAGATAACCCAGCTCTCCCGCCGACTCGAGCAGGTCGCAGGCGGCGCGCGCGTGCAGCTCGGCTGCGCGGGCGTCGCCGGCGAGCAGCTCGACGTAGGCGGCGGAGCTGGCCGCGCGTGCCTCGAGCACGTCGAGTCCGTGATCGACGGCAAGTGCGCCTGCCTGTGCGATGACTTCCCGCGCCAGGTCGAACTGCTCCTGCATCGCCAGAAGCCGCGCCCGGCTTTCGAGGAGACTCACCTGGAGCCGGCCGTTCCCGTCGGCGCGCGCACGAATCTCCTCCATTCGCGCCAGCCCATCGGCGGCCGGAGTCGGGCCGAAGACGTGGGCGCGGCATTCGTATTCCAGGCTCTCGGCCTCCTGAGCCCGGTCGCCCGCGTTGCGCGCGTGCCCGGCCGCCCGCTCCAGATCGACGATCGCGGCGGCCGCCTCACCGGCCCAGAAGCGCAGCTTGGCGGCGAAGCCGAGCGCCCGTGCGAGACCGGCTTCGTCGCCACTCTCCTCGAACACGCGGATCGCGCTCTCGACATGGCGAACGACCTCTTCGCGCGCGAGCGTGGCGCGCTGGAAGCGGACGTCGGTCAGCGCGAGGTTCGCATCGGCGACCAGGACGCGCTCTCCCGACGCCTGCCCCAGCTCGACCGCCTCGGCGAGGACGGACTCGACGCGCTCCATCTGACCGGAATCCCTGAGCGCCCGCCCCAGCGGAGGCAGGATTCGGACCCGGCGAGGATCGTCCACGGGAAGCAAGGACGCGGCGCGTTCGAGGAGGTTCGCGGCGGCCCGGGCGTCCCCGCGCGCGTTCGCCCGTGCTCCGGACGCGATCAGATGACCCGCGGCACGCTCCGCCAGAGCAACGCCGCGGTCCGTCACCGGCCCCAACTCGAGGAGCCAGCGATGAGCTTGTTCGACGTGGTAGCCGACGATCTCCTCGAACTCGCTCGCTTCCTTCCTCGACCCAGTCCGCAAAGCGTTCGTGCAGTTCGACGCGCAGCTCCTTCGGGAGCCGCTCGTACGCCGCGTCCCGGATCAGCATGTGCCGAAACTGGAACAGGTCGGCAATCGCCTCATCCGGGCGAAACAACTCCTTCCGGACGAGCGCGGCGAGCTGCGCACCGGGCGGCCGGGTTCGCTCCGGTGACAATGCCGTCAGCGCCTCCCACTCGAACTCGAGCCCGACGACGGACGCGCGCTCGAGCAGCGCGCGCTCCTCGTCCGGTAGCGCGTCGAGGCGGGCCGCGATCAGCGCGTGAATCGTCGGCGGCACGCTGGACGGGTCGCCGCCCTCGGCGACGAGGGCCAGCAACTGTTCGACGAACAGCGGATTTCCGTCGGCTGCCGCCCGGATCCGTTTACGCGGTCCGATCGTCGAGGCGGGCACCGCCCAGCAGCTCCTCGATCAACTCGTCGGACTGCGCATCGGACAGCGGTTCGAGCGTGACCCGGCGCCCACCCCACCCCGGTCGCTCGTCGAGCAGGTCCGGCCGTGCCAGGCAGAGCAGGAAGATCGGCGCATCGCGCGTCCAGTCGACGAGGTGCTGGAGGAGGTCGAGAAGCGTCGGCTCCGCCCAATGGATGTCTTCGACGACGACTGCGAGCGGGCGTTCGTGCGCGCGACGCTCGAGCGCCTTCCGCACCGACCAGAAGATCTCCTCCGGCGCTCCTGCCGAAAGCGCCCGCGCAAGCTCGTCCTCACCGCCCGCGTGCTTGAAGATCTCGACGAGCGGCCAGTAGGTGATGCCGTCCCCGTAGGAGAGACAGCGCCCGGACAGGACGATCGCCTCTCCTGCGAGCATCACCTCGAGCTCTCGGGCAAGCCGTGACTTGCCGATGCCCGGCGGGCCGAACACCGTGACCATGCGGCAGCGACGGTCCGAGACCGCCGTCTCGAACTCCGAACGCAGCAGCGTGAGCTCCCGGCGGCGGCCGACGAGGCGCGCGTCGAAACGACGCTCGAACGCCGGCGCTCCGGCGACGACGCGAAGCAGGCGGTGGGCGGGGAACGGCTCCGCCTTTCCTTTGAGATCGAGCTGCGAACAGGGCTCGACCTCGATCGCTCCGCGGGCCAGCCGGAGTGTCTGCTCGCCGATCAGGATCTCGCCGGGCCGCGCAGCCTGCTCGAGCCGGGCCGCGACGTTGACGGCATCGCCTGTCGCAAGGCGCTCCTCGGTGCCCGTCACGACCTCACCCGTGTTGACGCCCGTGCGCAGCTGGAGCGAGACGCCGTAGTCCCGTTCGAGCTCATCGTTGAGGACGGCCAGCGATTCGCGTAGGTCGACAGCGGCACGCAATGCGCGCAGAGCGTCGTCCTCGTGCATCGCCGGAACGCCGAACACGGCCATGACCGCGTCGCCGATGAACTTCTCCACGGTGCCGCCGTGACGCTCGAGGCATCCTCTCGCCACTTCGAAGTAGCGGCCATCACCCGCCGGAGCGACTCCGGGTCGAGGCGTTCGCCGAGCGCGGTCGACCCCGTCACGTCGGCGAAGAGGACGGTTACGGTCTTGCGTGTCTCCCGGTCCCTCGCAGGTCCGAGGGCGGAGCCGCAGGCGCTGCAGAACCGAGCACCGTCGCCGTTCGATTCGCCGCAGCG
The DNA here is from genome assembly GCA_963708505.1 of uncultured Thermoleophilia bacterium. GTDB lineage: Bacteria > Actinomycetota > Thermoleophilia > Gaiellales > Gaiellaceae > PALSA-600. Next base: position 325,922 of record CAVPST010000001.1, on the reverse strand, counting down.
TGGACACGGGGTCACGCGCAGAGCGTACGACGGCGGGACCGACCGGTGTCACCGGCCGAGCTTGGCGGGATCGGCGACCACGTCGATCTCGACGATCCGGCCGTCGGACACCGTGAAGCCGACGACGGCGATCGGCGTGCCGTGCGGCGCGACCACGGCGCCGGCTGCGCCGTTGACGATCGCCGGGCGCGCAAGCGGCGCGAACGGCGCGCCTCTGGCCAGCAGCTGCCGCGCCACCGCTTCGGAGCCGACGACGGGCTCGCGCGCCTGGGGGGCGACACCGCCGGTGTCGATCCGGAAGACGACGTCGGGGTCGAGCACGGCGACGAGCGCATCGAAGTCGCCCGCGCGCGCGGCGGCGAGAAACGCGTCGACCACTTCGCGCTGCCGCTCGAGATCGGGATCCGGATCGGGTGCAGCTCCGCGCACGCGCCTGCGTGCTCGGCTCGCGAGCTGCCGGGCAGCAGCCGGCGAGCGGTCGACGATTGGCGCGATCTCCTCGAACGAGACGCCGAACATGTCGTGCAGGACGAAGGCCAGGCGCTCGGCGGGAGTGAGCGTGTCGAGCACGACGAGCAGGGCGAGTCCGACCGAGTCGGCCAGCAGAGCTTCGTGCTCGGGATTCGTGCTGTCGTCGGTGTCGAGCACGGGCTCGGGCAGCCAGCTGCCGACATAGTCCTCGCGCCGCGTGCGCCGCGCACGCAGCGCGTCGAGGGCGACGCGTGAGACAACCGTGGTCAACCAGCCACCGAGGTTCGCAACGGCCGCGGTGTCCGACCGGCTCAGCCGAAGCCACGCCTCCTGCACCACGTCCTCGGCCTCGCTGACCGACCCGAGCATGCGGTACGCGACCGCGCGCAGGTGGGCTCGATGTCGCTCGAACTCCGCGGCCAGCAGGTTGTCGTCCATCCCGGTCACATCCTTCCGTTCCCGTGCGTCAGTGGATTGACGAACGAGAGGCGGCGGATGTGACGAGCACCGCCGGAGAGGAGTGACGAGATGTCAGAGAACGACGTGGAGGTCCTGGGGCTCGGGAAGACGTATCCGGGCGGAGTCGAGGCGGTGAAACCGCTTGCTTTCGAGGTCGGCCGGGGCGAGGTGTTCGGCCTGCTCGGCCCGAACGGCGCCGGCAAGTCGACGACGATCGGGATGCTGACGACGACGATCCGCCCGACGGTCGGCACCGCCCGGCTGGGCGGCTTCGACATCGGCACCGACGCAATCGCAGCACGGCGGGTGTCGAGCGTCGTCTTCCAGGAAGCCGTCGTCGACCGCTCGCTCAGCGGACGCCGCAACCTCGATCTGCATGCCCGCCTGTGGGGGGTCGAGCCTGCGACGGCGCGCAGACGCATCGACGAGCTCGTCGAGACGCTCGGGCTGAACGGCCTCGTCGACCGCCCGGTCGGCGGCTACAGCGGGGGCGAACGACGCCGGCTCGAGATCGCCCGGGCGCTCGTCTCGAGCCCGCGGGTGCTGTTTCTCGACGAGCCGACGGTGGGCCTCGACCCTCGGATCCGCGCCGAGCTGCTCGACGCACTCGCGGGACTCCGTGAGCGGGACGACGTGACGATCGTGTTGACGACCCACTACCTCGAGGAGGCCGAACGGCTCTGCGATCGGCTCGCGGTGATTCACGAGGGCACGATCGTCGCGCTCGCAACGCCGTCGGCGCTGCTAGCCGGGCTGGGCCGCGAGATCGTCGAGCTGCGGGTCGACGGCAGTGCCGAGCTCGCGCTGGCTTCGCTGGAAGCACACGGAGTCGTCGCCGGCGACGGCTACGCGATCGGATCGACGCTGACACTGCCGCTGCACGACAGAACGCCCGCCGACACACTCGCCGCGATCGATCGCGTCGGGCTCGTCGCCAGCTCGATCAGCACCCGGCGACCGACCCTCGACGACGTCTATTTGCGCCTGACCGGCGGCCCGCTCGCCGACGCCGCCTGACCATCAAGAGGAGAAGACATGACTGTTGCCTACGCTCTTCCACCGCTTGCGACACTCGCGCGTCGCCGGTTCCTGCTGACGACGAGAACACCGCGCGAGCTGCTCGTCCCGCTGCTGACGCCGATTCTGTTCGCGCTCGTGATCGCGCCTGCGCTCAAACAGGCGCTCCACACCGGCGACGCATACGAGTCGTTCGTCGCCACAGGCACGATCGGCCTGCTGATCCCGCTCAACACGATGTTCGCCGGGCTCAGCGTGATCGGCGACCGGGAGACAGGCGCCCAGCGCGAGCTTCTGGCCGCCCCCGTTCCGCGCGCGCTGCTCGTGCTTGCGAACCTCGCCGTCTCGCTCGCTGTGACGGCACTCCAGGTCGCCGTCCTGATCGGCTTCGCCGCCGCGAGAGGCATCCAGTTCCACGTCACCGGGACGGGACTCATGTGGTTCGTCGCTGCGGCGACGCTGTTCACCGCCGGGATGGCGGGGGTGGCGGAGACGCTCGCGAGCCGCGTCCCGCGCGCCGAGGAGTACATCGCGCGCCTGCCGGCGATCGCAATCGTTCCCTGGTTCCTCGCAGGCTCGCTCTTCCCGATCGGTGCGCTGCCGGGCTTCCTGGCGTGGATCGCGCGCTTCCTCCCGTTGACCCACGCACTCGCGCTGATTCGCTACGGGCTGCTCGACGACAGTGCGGGCCTGCGCGGCATCTGGCACTCCGGCAACGTGGCGGCGATGGCCGGCTCGAGCCTCGCGGTCGTCGCCGTGTTCGCCGTGGCGCTGACGGCCGTGTCGGTGCGCGTGTTCACCCGGGCCGCACTCCGCTGAGACGTGCTGAGGGACGCGGTCCCCCCACCGCGCCCCTCAACAGCACGCGTCCGCGTCAGGCAGGCCGCGTACAGCGTGAGGGTGGAGCGTCGCGCTAACAGCCGGCTAACCGGCGTAGTCGAAGCGAGCCGCATAGCCGCAGTTACCGGCGTACGAGAAGCGGAGGAGCTCGTCCTCGACCACCAGCTCGCCGGTGACCAGCTCCTCGCCGGGCTCGTCGTGCCCGGGGATGACGCAGCTCACGACCTCCGGACCGGTCCACGGGCCGCGGATCGAGACCGTCACGTGGTCGCGAATGCGCAGCCACTGCCGGCGCGGCTCGTGCGAGACGTCGATCTCGACGCTGCGGACCCCGAGGAGAATGCTCTCCTTCCAGGCCCACGGGAAATGCTCGAGGGCGTCTCCGCCCGGACCGGCCCGTGTAGATGTCGACGAGCGCAGCGTGCTGTGCCTGGTCGGCGTCCTGATCGACGTAGACGACGTGGCTCCACGGCGAGCCCGCCTCGTCGTCGTGGTACCGGGTGGCGAGGGCGACCTTCAACCCGTCGAGCGAGCACCGGCCCGCCTGGCCCTCGTCGATCACCCACGTCAGCACCCCGAGGCACTCGCCGTAGGTCGAGCGGCCGCCCGGCACGCCGTCGATCCGGCGGCACGGGCAGATCGCCTCGCAGTTGCACGACTCGAAGTACCGCCCCGCGATACGCCACGCCGTCACGATCCCTGCCCCCGTCGACCGCGTCAGCGCAGCAGCGGCTCGGACGAGCAGCGGCAGTGCCCGTCGAGACTCGTTGGCCGCGGCCAGGAGGCCGGCGCCGTCGTTCGCGCGTCACGGCCTCGGTGAAGAGCGCCGATGCTCGCTCGAGCCGCTTGCAGGATGCGGCGAGCAATCGTTCGACCACGATCTGCGAGCGGCCAGCCTCACCGGCGGCAGCGACCATCGAGCGACAGCCGCCGAAGTCGCTGTAGGAGACGAGGAGCCCGTAGAGCACAGAGTCGTCGTGCAGAGCAGCGCGCGCAGTCCCGCGTCGTCTCCCCCGCAGAGCTGCGTCGCCGCGATGTCATTCTGCAACTGACGGACGATGATCGTCGCGTTGCTGCGCCACTGTCTCTCGCTCACCACGGCCGCCGGCCGTTGAGAGGCTGCGCCGCCGCAGCCGGCCAGTGTGGCGGCGGCAAGGCACAGCGACACGCGACGCACATGCCGGATGGTCGCACGCTCGATCACCCCCGTCCGGGGGATGAACGCGGCGAGCAGGTCGCACAGAGTGCCCGAGCGGCTTCTCCTCGGCGACACATCGGCCCGTCGCCGCTCTCGGAGCGCGGCGGGCCGATCCATCCTCTCTCAAACCGCTTCGGCAACCGCTTGCCGCGGCTTGATCCTGCCCGCCTTCACGTCCTCGGCGAAGTGACAGGCGACGAGGTGGCCGTCGACCGCGACGGAGCTCCGGCTCCTCGTCGGCACAACGTGTCTCCTGGACGAACGGGCACCGCGTGTGGAACCGGCACGCCTGCGGAGGGTTCGCCGGGCTGGGCAGATCGCCGCTGACCCGGATCGGCCTGCCGGTTCCGCTCGACGACGGGGTCGGGGATCGGGATCGCCGAGAGCAGCGTGATCGTGTACGGATGGAGCGGGTTCTCGTACAGGTCGTCGGCCGGGGCGATCTCGACGATCTTCCCGAGGTACATCACGACGATCCGCGTCGAGATGTGGCGGACGACGGCGAGGTCGTGCGCGATGAACAGGTACGTCAGGTTGAACTCCCGCTGGAGGTCCTCGAGCAGGTTGACGATCTGCGCCTGGATCGAGACGTCGAGCGCCGAGACGGGCTCGTCGCACACGACGAAGTCCGGGTTCACGGCCAACGCCCTGGCGAGTCCGATCCGCTGTCTCTGCCCGCCCGAGAACTCGTGCGGATACCGGTTGCCCGCGTCTGCGGGGAGCCCCACCACGTCGAGCAGCCGCGTAACCTCTGCGCCGACGTCCTTCCGCGAGCCGACACCGTGTGTCCGCAGCGGCTCACCGACGATGCGCCCGACCGAGTGCCTCGGGTTCAGCGACGCGTACGGATCCTGGAAGACCATCTGCATCCTCCGTCGCAACAGATGAAGGTCGTTCTCCGACGCGGCGGTGATGTCCTGCCCGTCGAACACGATCCGTCCGCCGGTCGGCTTGTAGAGCCGGAGGATCGCGCGGCCGAGGGTCGACTTCCCGCACCCGGACTCGCCGACCAGACCGACCGTCTCGCCCCGTCCGATCGAGAACGAGACGCCGTCCACGGCCTTCACGTCACCGGCGTGCCGGTCGAGAAGGATCCCGCTCGTCAGCCGGAACCAGACGCGGAGATCGTCGATCTCGACGAGCGGGGTCGCACCGTTCATGCTCACGCCGCTCCCGCCATCCGGCTGCGCTCCCACGCGTCGGCGTTCCGCCGGATAGAAACACGCGGCCGCATGCCCGGGCTCGAGCTCCTCGAGCAGCGGCAGCTCCTTGTCGCAGTGATCTTTCCGATAGCGGCAGCGCGGCGCAAACGGACATGAGGTCGGCGGCGAGAGCATGTTCCGCGGCGTCCCCGGGATCGGGTTCAGCGCAACCGACCGCCGCACGTCGAGCCGCGGGACGCTCTCCAGCAAGCCGAGGGTGTACGGATGCCTCGGCGTCCCGAAGATCTGCTCGGCAGGCCCACTCTCGACGAACGTGCCGGCGTACATCACCTCGACGCGCTCGCAGATGCCGGCGACCACGCCGAGGTCGTGCGTGATCATGATCAGGGCCGAATCACGCTCCGAGACGAGCTCACGCAACAAGTCGAGGATCTGCGCCTGGATCGTGACGTCGAGCGCCGTCGTCGGCTCGTCTGCGATCAGGAGCTTTGGCTCGCACGCGAGTGCCATCGCGATCATCGCCCGTTGCCGCATCCCGCCCGAGAACTGGTGCGGATAGTCCCTCAGCCGAGCCCTGGCGTTGGGGATCCCGACCTGGTCGAGCAGCTCAGCCGCCCGCGCCAGCGCTTCCTTCTTGTTCATCCCGAGATGGGTCTCGAGCGGTTCCCGCAGCTGGCGGCCGATCGTCAGGACCGGGTTCAAGCTCGTCATCGGGTCCTGGAAGATCATCGCGATCTGCCTGCCTCGGATCGCGCGCAGCTCCGAGTCGCTCATGCTCGTCAGCTCGTTCCCGTCGAAGCGCGCGCTACCTGCCGTCACGCGCCCCGCGCGCGGGAGGATGCCGAGCATCGCCAGTGACGTGACGCTCTTGCCGCAGCCGGACTCGCCGACGATCCCGAGCGTCTCGCCCGGTGCGATGTCGAACGAGACCCCGTTGACGGCGTGGACGATGCCGCGGCTCGTCCAGAACCGGACCTCCAGGTCTTCGACGACGAGCAGCGGCTCCCGAGTCGTCATGCGCGCCCCCGGAGCTTCGGGTCGAGCGCCTCGCGCAGCCCGTCGCCGATCAGGTTGAAGCCGAGCACCGAGAGCACGATCGCGATGCCTGGGTACATCGCCAGCATCGGCGCGGTCTGCAGGTAGCGAACCGTCGAGGTCAGCATCGTGCCCCACTCGGGCGTGGCCGGATCCTGCGGCCCAAGACCAAGGAAGCCGAGACCCGCGGCGTCGATGATCGCCGTCGCGAGCGCCAGTGTGCCCGCGACGATGACGACGGAGATCGAGTTCGGCAGCACATGCGAGACGAGGATCTTGCGTCGGCGCACGCCAACGGCTCGGGCCGCCAGCACGAAGTCGTTCTCCCGCTGCGCGAGCACGGAGCCCCGCAGGAGGCGCGTGAAGATCGGGATGTTGACGATGCCGATCGCGATCATCACCTGGTAGAGGCCAGGGCCGAGCAGGGCGACGATGCCGATCGCCATCAGGAAGCCGGGAATCGCCAGCATGATGTCGCAGAGCCGCATCAGGAGATTGTCGACCCAGCCGCCGAAGAACCCGGAGATCGAACCGAGCACGATCCCGATCGACAGGCCGACACTCACCGCCACGATGCCGATCAGGAGCGACAGCCGGGCGCCGTAGAGAATGCGCGAAAACTCGTCGCGGCCCAGGTCGTCGACGCCGAGCAGGTGGGCGCGCGACGGCCCCGGGCAGCATCCGTTGAAGATCGCCTGGAGGTCCTGCTCTCGCGGGTTGTGCGGTGCGAGCAGCGGCGCGAAGATCGCGACGAACACGAAGAGGCCGACGAGGACGAACCCGACGATCGCGCTGGGGTTCCGGCGCAGCCGACGGAACGCCTCCGACCACAGGCCGCCGGTGTCGTGGCCCTCGACGGTGATCTCTGCGACTTCGATTTCGGCGATCGACATGTCTATTGGCCGCCGAGCCGGATTCGCGGGTTGATGAAGCCGTAGGAGATGTCGACGAGCAGGTTGATGAAGACGACGACGACCGCCACGAAGAGGATTCCCCCCTGGATGACGGGGTAGTTGCGCGCGGCGATCCCCTGCTGCAACCAGGAGCCGATCCCCGGATACGAGAACACCGTCTCGGTGAGGATCGCACCCGAGAGGAGCAGGCCGACCTGCAGGCCGACGATCGTCGAGATCGGCAAAAGAGCGTTGCGCATGACGTGCCGGAAATCCACGACCCTCGGCGCGAGTCCCTTCGCCCGCGCGGTGCGGACGTAGTCCTCGTTCTGGACGTCGAGAACGGCGGCCCGCGTCACCCGGGTGATGATCGCGAGCGGGATCGAGCCCAGCGCGATCGCGGGCAGGATCAGGTGCTGGGTGACGTCCCAGAAGGCAGCCATGTTCCCCGCGAGTAACGCGTCGAGGAGATAGAAGTTCGTCGGGTGCGGGATGTTGATCAGGACGGAGATCTGACCGACGGTCGGGAGCCAGCCGAGTTGAACCGCAAAGATCTCCTTGAGGATCAGCGCCAGAAAGAAGATCGGGATCGAGATCCCGAGCAGCGAGATCCCGAGCGACACGTGGTCGAACAGTCCGCCGTGCGCCTTCGCCGCGAAGAATCCGAGGGGTACGCCGATCGAGATCGCGAAGATCGCCGCCGCGAGTGCCAGTTGGATGGTGGCGGGGAACCGCTGCCCGATCTCGGTCAGCACGGTCTCCCGGGTCGTGATCGAGGTGCCGAGATGAAGTTGAGCGGTCTGCTCGAGATAACGCCAGTACTGCACGTAGATCGGCTGGTCGAGCCCGTATTGATGGTTGATCTGGCGGATCGTCTCCGGTGTCGCCCGCTCGCCCAGCAACGCCTGTGCGGGGCTGCCCGGTAGCGCCCTGATCCAGACGAAGACGAGGATCGAGAGCCCGAGCAGGATCGGGACGAGCAACAGAAGTCGGCGGACGACGAACCGGAGCATGTGTTCCTTTCAGCCTGCCGTTTGCATTCTGTGGGGCCGGCGGGCGCCGGCCCCACAGAAACGCAATGACCGACTAGCCGATCGACACGCTCGAGAAGTACTGAATGTCGACCGGGCTCGGCACGTAGCCGTGCACGTTCTTGTCGAACGCGAGCGCCGGGCTGGTGTGGACGTACGGAACGCCAGGCAGGAACTTCATCAGCATGTTCTGCGCCTGCTTGTAGAGCGCGATGCGCTTGGACAGATTCGACTCATCGCGCGCCTTCGTCAGGATGTTGAAGATCGCGGGGTTGTTGAAGCCCCACTGCTTCTGCGGCGTCCGGAAGAACACGCCGGCGAAGTCGTCCGGGTCGCCGTAGTCGCCCGTCCACCCGTACAGGTAGACCTGCGCCTTGCCAGCCTGAACGGCTCCAAGGTAATCCGGGGTCCACGGCGCCGCGTGCGGCACGATCTTGAACCCTGCCTTGGTGAGGCTCGCCGAGAACGCCTGGAAGTTCTTCGCGGGATCCGGCATGTACGGGCGCGAGACGCTCGTCGGATACCAGAAGTTGATCGTGACCGGCAGCTTGAAGCCCGCTGCCTTGAGGATCGCCCGCGACTTCGCAGGGTTGTACGAGTACTGCGTCACGGTGTTCGAGTAGCCGAAGAGGCTCGGCGGCTGGAACTCCTTCGCAACGACCCCGCGTCCCGCGTAGAACGCCTTGACCACACTCTGGCGGTCGAGACCGTACGCAACTGCCTGCCGCACGGCGAGGTTGTTCATCGGCTTGATGGACTGGTTCATACCGACGATGCCGACGTTGAACGCCGGGCGCGAGAGCAACTGGAGGTTGCTGTCACTCTTGATCGTCGGGATGTCCTGGGGCTCGACGAGGTCGTAGCCCTGGATCTCACCGTTCTGGAGCGCCTGCAGGCGTGCCGCGTTGTCGGCGATCGGCTTGAAGATCAGCGTGCCGATGTGAGCCGCCTTGCCCCAGTAGTTCGGGTTCTTGACGAGGACGAGCTTGTCGCCGCGCGTCCACGACTGCAGCATGTACGCGCCGGTGCCCGTCGGATGCTGGGTCGCGTAGGTGCCGGTCGGGTGGAAGACGCCGTCCGCGTCGACGCTGCCCTGGTTGGCGCCGTACTTGGCCATCGCGGTCGGGCTCTCCATCGTGAACGACGGCAAGGCCAGCGAGGCGAGGAACGCAGCCGACGGCGCGGTCAGGTTGATCGTCGCCGTCGAGGTGCCGCTCGCCTTGCAGCTCTTGTAGAGACTGCCCTTCGGCGCGCCCGACTTCGGGTCGTAGGTCTTGAAGCCGCCGAAAACCGTCTGCCAGTAGTACGTGGCGCTCGGGTTCTGGAACGAGCCGGTGAAGTTGTACCAGCGGCTGAAGTTCGCGCAGACCGCCGCCGCGTTGAACGGCGTTCCGTCGCTGAACTTCACGTTCTTGCGGAGCGTGAAGGTCCAGGACAGGCCGTTCGGCGACGACTTCCAGCTCGTCGCAAGCACCGGCACAACCGTCGTCGATCCCGGCTTCAGGCCCACGAGCCCTTCGTAGATCTGGATGACCACGCGGCCCGACTCGCCGTCCGAGATCAATGCACCGTCGAGGGCGACGGGATCGGCCGACGAGGCGAACACGAGCGTGTCGCTCGCCGACTTATGGCTTCTCGCACCGAAGGCAACCGCCACGGTGACGAGGGCCAGCAGACCGAGAGCGATTGAAGCCTTCAAGAGCTTGCTCATACGTTGAGTCCTTTCGCTGACTGCGGAAAACACGGCCGGGGGGCCGTCCAGTATGCCCGCAGCGCGAGCAAACCGAGGGCAAAATACTCGAACGTTCACATCGGTCTTGCGGAACCGCGGGTCTTGTGCTCGAAGCGTCAGGCAAGATCACTCGGCGTGCCCGGCGGTCCACTTGCACCAGACGCACTCGCGGAACTATCCGAGTTCCTGCGAATCCCGAGCGTCAGCGCCGACCCAGCGCGGATCGACGACCTGCGCGCGGCTGCGAACTGGATCGTCCAACTCGTACGGAGCGGAGGCGGCGAAGCAACCGTGCTCGATCACGCCGAGCGCCCACTCGTCGACGCGTTGATTCCCGCCAGCCGCGCCGCGGACACGGCGCCGGTCATCCTCTGCTACGGCCATTTCGACGTGCAGCCTGCGGCTCCAGCTCGAGCTCTGGGAGAGCGATCCGTTCACACCGGAGATCCGGGACGGATGGCTCTACGCGCGCGGAGTGGCCGACGACAAAGGCCAGCTCTGGGCGCTGCTGCGCGCTGCGCTCGACCTCGCGCACGAAGGAAACCTGCCCGTCAACGTCCGGTTCTGCTGCGACGGCGAAGAGGAGGTCGGCGGGATGTCGATCGTCGAGTTCCTCGACCAGCACGCGGGCGAGGCGGACGCGTGCGTGATCTTCGACACGGCGATGCTCAGCGACGGCACGCCCGTCTTCACGATCGGCGCCCGCGGCACGCTCTATCTCCACGTCGAAGTTCGAGCAGGCCGGCGCGACCTTCACTCGGGTGTGTACGGCGGGGCGGCGCTCAACGCATTGCACGTACTCGTCGGGGCGCTCGGCAATGTGCTCCAGCAGGACGGTCGCGTCCCCGCTGCGCTACTCGCCGGTGCGACCGGCGTCAGCGACGAGGAGGCCCGCGGCTGGACCGTGCTGCCGGATGGAGCGGCCGTGCTCGCCGAGCAGGGCGCCGTGCCGGCGGATTCGGCCGCCGCCGACGAGTTCTATCTCCGGACGTGGGTGCTTCCATCCGTCGACATCAACGGGATCGAGGGCGGTTCACCCGTGCAGCAGAAGACGGTCGTTCCTTCGTCGGCCCGCGCGAACCTCTCGATGCGACTCGCTCCGGGGCAGACGGTCGAGCTGGTCGTGCCGATCATCGAACGGCTCCTGCGCCACGGGCTTCCCGACGTCGGCCGAGCTCTCGGTCGAGGTCGTCGCGTCGTGTGACCCTGGCGCGACGCCGTCGGACTCGCGTGTTCTCGAACTCGCCGGCGCGGCGTTCGAGCGAGCGACGGGCCGCCGCCCGCTCGTCCTGCGCAGCGGCGGATCGTTGCCGATCATGGCGCTCCTCGAGCGGCTCGGGATCCCGGCCGTCGTCACCGGGTTCGACACTCCGTCCGGCAACATCCACGCGCCGAACGAACGCATGCAGGTCGAGAACCTCGCGCTGGCGGTCGCAGCCGCACGCGAGCTGTATCTCTCGCTCGCCGAGCTCTGAGCTCGCTGCCTACATCCGCTTCTTGAGCAGGCTGAACGCCCCGCGGACGATCTCCCGCTGCAGCGTCTTCCCCTCCCGCGAGCCGAGGAAGTCCGTGAGCGCGTTCCCGGCGGGCTTCGCCTTCTTCGCCGCGGGTGCCGTCGTCGGTTCGCCCGCCTCCTGCTCCGGCGGCGGCGCGGCTCCGGCGCGGCGCGCCAGCTCCTCGGCCGCGCTGTCCTTCTCGAGCCTCGTGCCGTACTTCGCGAAGAGCGGAGAGGCCTGCGCCGCGGCGGCGACGCCACTCGATGCCGTCATGCTCGACCGCGGTGCCCGGAGACGCGTGTGGACGACAGGTGTCGGCACGCCCTTCTCGGAGAGGATCGTCACGACCGCTTCACCCGTCCCGACCTGAGTGATGAGTGCCTGCAGGTCGTAGAACTGGGAGGTCGGATAGGTGCGCACCGTCTTCTTCAGTGCGTCCGCGTCCTGTGGCGTGAATGCGCGGAGCGCGTGCTGGATACGTGCGCCGAGCTGGCCGAGCACCTGCTCCGGAATATCGGTCGGCGCCTGGGTGACGAAGAACACGCCGACGCCCTTCGAGCGGATCATGCGAACGGTTCGCTCGACGGAGTCGAGGAACGACTTGGTCGCGTCGGCGAACAACAGGTGCGCCTCGTCGAAGAAGAACACGAGCTTCGGCTTGTCCTGGTCGCCGACCTCGGGCAACTGCTGGAACAACTCCGCCAGCACCCACATCAATACGGTCGAGAAGAGCGCCGGCTTGTCCTGAACCGCGGAGAGTTCGAGGCACGAGATGACACCGCGGCCGTCCGACGCCGTCCGGACGAGGTCGCCGATCTCGAACATCGGCTCGCCGAAGAACTCGGTGCCTCCACCGTCCTCGAGCTGGACGAGCGAACGCAGCAGCACGCCGATCGACTGCGCCGAGACGCCGCCGATGCCGGTGAGGTCGGCCTTGCCCTCTGGTGAACCGAGATACGTCAGCAGCGCACGCAGATCGGCCAGGTCGACGAGCGCGAGCCCGCGCTCGTCTGCGAAGCGGAACAGCAGCGCGAGCACCTGTTCCTGGGTGTCGTTCGCACCGAGTACCTTGCCGAGCAACTGCGGCCCGAAGTCGGTGATCGTCGTGCGGACCGGGATGCCGTCGCCGATCCCTCCGAGCGAGAGGAACTCGACCGGGTACGCGGTCGGCTCGTACGCGAGCCCGAGGTCGGCCATCCGCTTCGGCGCCGGGCCGTCTGCGGCGCCGGGTGAGGCGAGGCCCGAGAGATCCCCCTTGTAGTCCGCCGCGAAGACCGCGACACCGGCCTCCGACAGCTGTTCGGAGATGAGCTGCAGCGTCCGCGTCTTGCCGGTCCCGGTCGCGCCCGCGATCAGCCCGTGACGGTTCATCGTCGCCATCGGCAACAGCACGACTGCCGCAGCGTCCAGCGTGTCGCCGAGGACGCCCCGGCCGAGATCGACCGACGCGCCTTGCACGGCGTAGGCGGACGCAATCGCCGTCGTGAAGTCGGCCGTCGAGGTGTCGGTCACGTGCGCGATTCTCATCACGCCGCGAGGAAGGTCGCCCACAGCGTCAGGTCGACGTCGCCGGCTGCAGGCACATCGTCCCGCGCGCAGACCGCGTCGCCGAGCAGCGTGGTCTGCCGCGCTCGCAGCCAGTGCTGGTAGACGTCGTCCTTGGCGAAGCGGCCGAGCACGGCCCGCGCGACGTCTCGCGCCCGCGCCGGCGCAAGTGCGTACACGGGCAGAGCCGGCCCGAGCGCACGAACCGCGAAGCGGCCGTCGAGCGTGTCGATCGACTTCGTCTCGCCGACCGGGAGCGAGAACACCTGCTCGGGGGCGATCGTCTCGACCGCGAATCCTCTGCGGGCACCGTCGAGCCACGGCGCCGGCGCGTCGACCGAGACGAGGCGCACGTTCGTCGACGCGTAGGTCGAGACGAAGTCGGACACCTGCCGCGCGGTCGCAGGCTTCGGCCGGAACCGCTCCTTGACGCGGTCGCGCGCAAGCCGGTCGGCGATGATCGCGCGGGCGTCGGCAAGCGTGACGCCCGCCGCGGTGAGCGCCGCGCGGTAGCGCGAGGCACTACCGCCGAACCGGTCGCGAACGATCGCCCGTTCCGACGCGAGTACGGTCGCAGGGTCGACGGGCTCATCGGCTCGCAGCACGACACGCTCGAGCAACGCAGTCGCGGCCGAGCCGAGATCACCGGTCAGCGCCGCGGCACGTCCGACGTCTGCCTTCGCGATCGTTGCCGTCCCGAGCGTGCACCGCGTGCCCGGAGGGAGCGCGATCTGCCCCTCGGTCAGAGACTGGTCGAACGCCACGCCGGCGACGCTGGGTGCGTCGCAGAACTTCGGATCTCGCGCCCAGAGATAGACACAGGCAGCGGCGGGTTTGTCCGGATCGTTTCCTGCGACAGAGAAACTTGGCCAGCCCCACGACCAGATGCCTTCGACCGGCGTGTCGGCGGCGACCTGCTTCGCGGCGAGAGCTTCGAGCTTGACGAACTCGAGCCACGCCGACTTCGGTTTCAGCCCCTGCCGGCCGCCCTGGCCGGGCGCCGACTGGAACTGCAATTCGAGCGCGACGCGCCCGGCCGGAATCCCGATCGCTCCGAAGCGCGCGACGAGCGCGCGCATGCCTTTGCGCATCGCGCGGCTGGCCCGCGCGGGCCCGAGCTTCGACAACCCGATCGGGCCGGGCGAGGTGAAGTAGACCTGCCGGATGAGGATCGCGGCCTGCGCCGCCTGCCGCCACCAGTCCGCGGCGTCGCCGCCGGTATACGGCGGATTCGCAATCGTGATTGCGGGTGTCGCTCCGAGCGCCTTCAGCTGCTGGAGCAGCGCGAGCACGTTCGCCCGGTACTGAGCGTTCGTCGCGCTCCACGGAGTCGGCGTCTGAGCGCCGAAGAGCTCGTTCTCGGCGATCAACGGTGTCGGGCAACCGGTCACCTGAACGGCGAAATCGAACAGCCGCTTGGCCTTGTCCGCGATCGTCGCCGGGTCTGCCGGGGCCGACGTCGTGCCGACGCGGTCGTTCAGGTGCAGGTCGAAGAAGATCGTCGCAGCACCCGCCGCCCGCATCTGCGTGGGGACCACGGTCCCGGACGAGACCGCGAGGACGAGCCCTGGTTTCGGGACGATGGGTGCGCTGTGGCCCGCGTAGTCGACCCAGAGCGGGCGACCGGCGGGCAGCCCACAGCTCGCCGCGTCGGCCCTCGGCCGGTCGTGTGCGAACGCGAGCAGCGCCGCAACGGCGACGACGAGCAGTGCCAAGCCTCGTTTCACGCGAGTCAGGGTAGTGCGCGGACCACCCGGTCCGAGCCGACGTCGGCGGGCGAGTTGGCGCCGATCAGCTGCAATGCATTCAGGATCTCCTCCTGCAGGATCCGCAGGACGTCGCGCGCGCCGGTCTCGCCGTCGACGGCGAGACCCCACAGCGGGGCGCGCCCGGCGAGCACGGCCACCGCCCCGAGCGCCAGCGCGCGCACGACATCCGTGCCGCGCCGGATGCCGCCGTCGACGAGCACCTCGACCCGGCCCTCGACGGCGTCCACGACCTCCGACAGCACATCGGCGGTGGCCGAGACGCCGTCCAGCTGGCGGCCGCCGTGATTCGAGACGATCACGCCCGCAGCCCCGTGGTCGCAGGCGAGCCGCGCATCCTCCTCGGTCAGGATGCCCTTGACGAGCACGGGCATCGACGCGTCGGCTGCGAGCTGCGCGAGATCGCTCCAGGTGAGCGCCGGCGAGACGAGCTCGAACACCTCCCTCGGCGTCAGCCCGCCGCGCCCGAGCGACGCGATCCGGATCTCCGGTGGCAGCCCGAACCCGGAACGCAGATCGCGCTCGCGCACGCCCCGCACCGGGGCATCGACGGTCACGGCGAGCGCAGTGAAGCCTTCCTCGCGAGCCTGTGAGACCAGCTCGCGCGTGAGGCCCGCGTCGCGGAAGACGTACAGCTGGAACCAACGCGGACCGCCGACCTCGGCGACCTCCCGCGGCGTCGACGTCGACAGCGACGAGAGGCACATGATCGTGCCGGCGTCGCGAGCGGCGCGAGCCATCGCGACCTCACCGTCGGGATGCGCGAGGCGCTGGAACGCGACCGGCGCTACGAGGAGCGGCATCGAGACGGCTTGACCGAGCACCGACGTCGCCGTCGTGCACGACTCGACGCTGACGAGCATCCGCGGTCGAAGCGTCCAGCGCCCCCACGCGGCGACGTTTCCCCGGAGCGTCGACTCGGCACCCGCCCCGCCTGCGAAGTACCCGTGCCGGCCGGTCTCGAGTGTCGCCTCGGCGAGCCGCTCGTAGTCGAAGACGTTGATGGGCGCCGTCACGTGCGACGGCGGCCGAACCAGGCGCCTCGCGCCGGGGCTGCGGGC
The DNA here is from genome assembly GCA_963708505.1 of uncultured Thermoleophilia bacterium. GTDB lineage: Bacteria > Actinomycetota > Thermoleophilia > Gaiellales > Gaiellaceae > PALSA-600. Next base: position 310,215 of record CAVPST010000001.1, on the reverse strand, counting down.
GGCGCTTCGCCGAGGGCTCGGGCGCCGGCGAGCAGGTCGGCCGGCGTGAGATCCGTCAGCTGCGCCGGCGTCAGCGCATCGACCTCACTCTCTCCCTCACCGAGACGGAGGGCCTGAGCATTCAGCGCCTGCTCGAAGAGCGTGCGCGCAAACCGCGCGTTCCCGAAAGAGTCGTCACGCTCGGCGCGCTCGAAGACTCCGCGCAGTGTCTCCTCGGCTCCGTCGGCCAGCGTGTACTCCGACTCGGCCGCAAACCGCCCGAAGATCTCGACCAGCTCGTCGGTCTCGTAGTCGGGGAAGACGATCTCGCGCGAGAAGCGCGAGCGCAGCCCCGGGTTCGACTCGAGGAAGCGATACATCAGCCGTGGGTATCCGGCGACGATCACGACGAGCCTGTGCCGGTTGTCCTCCATGCGCTTCAGGAGTGTCTCGATCGCCTCGTCGCCGAAGTCGAGACGATCGACATCGCGCGCCAGCGCGTACGCCTCGTCGACGAAGAGCACACCGTCGATCGCGCGCCGGATCACGCGCTCCGTCTTGATCGCCGTCAACCCGACGTACTGGCCGACCAGCCCGGCGCGGTCGACTTCGACCAGGTGGCCCCGCTTGAGCAGGCCCATCGAGCGATACATCTGGGCGAGCAGCCGGGCCACGGTGGTCTTCCCCGTTCCCGGGTTGCCCAGGAAGACGAGGTGCTGAGTCGTCGCCACCTCGGAGAGACCGGCCTCCTTGCGGCGCGCCTGCACGCGAAGGAACGCGACGAGAGCACGGACCTGTTCCTTCACCGACTCGAGGCCGGGAAGCGAGTCGAGCTCGAGGAGCAGCTCCTCGAGCGGCCGCTCGGGCTCCTGCCGCCGCAGCATGTCGAGGTCGAGCTCTTCGCCGATCTGCGCGCGGAGCTGGTCGCCGAGCGCCTTCAACGAGTCGAGCGGATTCGGCACGCCGGGACCGTACCGGTTAGCTTGCGCCCGGATGCGAGGGCCGATGACGCCGCCCGAATTGCAGCGGTACGCCGAGTTGGTCGTGCGCAGCGGCGTTGCGTTTCGGCGCGGCGACACGCTGCTCGTGCGTGCCGGGCTGCCCCACCGCGACTTCGCGGTCGCGCTCACGGCAGCTGCGTACCGTGCCGGCGCCGCCGCCGTCGACGTCGAGTACGACGACGCGCGCGTCAAGGCCGCGCGAATTACGTACGCGCCGAGGACGTCGCTCGGCCGGCGCGCATCGTGGCAGCAGGCGAGGATGCGCGCCCTCGGCAACGAGGACGTCGCGGTCGTGCAGCTGATGGGAGAGCACGACCACGAGGTGCTCGCGGGACTGTCACCCGAGCGCGTCGCCGAGGACAATCAGCGACTCGCCTCGGGGCGGGAGATGGCGGCGATCCGGCGCGACGGACGGCTGCGCGGGACGATCTGCGCCTGGCCGACCGCCGACTGGGCGGCTCGGGTCTTCCCCGGTCTCGACGAGGCGAAGGCGATCCGGCGCCTCGCCCGCGAACTGCTCTGGTTCTGTCGTCTCGGCCCTGACGATCCACCCGGCCATCGCGGGTGGACCGACCATCTGACGCTCATTCGCAGACGAGCCGCGCGGTTGACGAAGCTCGATCTCGCCGAGGTGCACCTCCGCGACCGCGGCACCGATCTGCGTGTGCGGATCGCGCCGCACTCACGTTGGCGCGGAGGCGGAGAGCAGGATCACTGGGGCCGCAGGATCGCGATGAACATCCCGACCGAGGAGTGCTTCATCTCACCCGACGCTTCGGCCACCGAGGGCACCTTCCGGTGCTCGCGGCCGCGGAGCTTCGGCGGCCGCGTGATCGAGGATCTGGCCGGCGAGTTTCGAGGCGGCCGCCTCGTCCGCCTGGCCGCCAAGCGCGACGCCGACCGCGACTGGCTCGCGCGCTACCTCGCCGCGATCCCGAACGCCGACCGCCTCGGTGAGATCGCGCTCGTCGACTCCTCCTCGCGCATCGGGCAGACCGGCCGCATCTACTACAACGGACTGCTGGACGAAAACGCAGCCGCGCATATGGCATTCGGCTCGGGGTTCGCGAAGACGCGCACGGTGCCGATCGGCCGCGCACGCCACGGCGTCAACCGGTCGAGAACACACATCGACGTGATGATCGGGACGGACGCGCTCGACGCCGTCGGCGTGCGCCAGTCGGGGAAGCGCGTATCGCTCGTCGGCGACGGGCTGTGGCAGATCTAGAGGCGGTGCTTCGGACGGACGCAGGCCGAATCTGATATAGTTAACGAGGTTAATGATTCCGATGACTCAGGACGTCACCGCCAACGCCAGGGCGCTCGCCGATCAGCTGCGGCCCGTGCTGCTCCGGCTGGCACGGGAACTGCGCCGCGAAGCCCAGTCGCTCGGCATCACCGGCGGACAGGTCGCGCTCCTCGCTCAGATCAAGAAGAACCCCGGCGTCACCGCCTCCGAGCTCGCCGAGCGCGAGCGGATGTCGGCGCCGGGAATGTCGGGGCACGTCGCACGGCTCGAGACGGCCGGGCTGATCGAGCGCACGCGCGCGGCCGACCGGCGGCGAATCGGGCTGACGCTCACACCGGACGGCGTCAAGATCCTCGCCAGCGTCCGCAAGCGCCGGACCGCCTGGCTCGCGGAGCACCTGCAGGGCCTGACCGACAGCGAGCGCGACGCGATCGTCGCCGCGCTTCCCGCGCTCGAGAAGCTCCTCGAGGTGCGTGCACGTTGACGTTGCTGCGAGTCGCGTCGAATCGAACATTCGCCTCCCTCCACAATCACCGCAACTACCGCCTCTTCTTCGCAGGCCAGCTCGCGTCGGTGGCGGGGACGTGGATGCAGAACATCGCACTCGCGTGGGTGGTGCTCCAGCTCGCCCCGCACTCTCGCGGTCTGGCCGTAGGCGTCCTCACGCTGTGTCGGTTCGGGCCGTTCACGCTGCTCGGGCTGGTCTCCGGAGTGGTCACCGACCGATTCGACAACCGGCGGACGGTGATCGTGACGCAGTCGACCCAGATGATCCTCTCGGCGGTGCTGGCCGCCGTCGCGCTCCTCGGGCACGTCCAGCTGTGGCAGATCTACGTCATCGCAACCCTGGCCGGCACGGCCGTCGTGTTCGACGCGCCGGCGCGTCAGAACCTCACGTTTCAGATGGTCGGCCGAGATGAGCTGCCGAACGCGATCGCGCTCAACTCGAGCCTCTTCAACATCGCGCGCATCTTCGGGCCGGCTCTCGCAGGCATCCTGATCGCCGCGGTCGGAGCGGGCTGGTGCTTCGCGGTCAACACGGTGAGCTTCCTCGCCGTCCTGGCCGGACTGCTTGCCATGCGCGTCCGCGACTTCTATCCCGCTCGCCGACCGGACCCGGCCGACGCTCTGGCGAGGAACCCGCGAGGGCTTCCGCTACGCGCGCCGCAATCGCACGGTCGCCGTGATCCTCGGAATGATGGTCGTCTTCTCCTCGATCTGCTTCAACTTCAACATCCTGCTGCCGCTGCTTGCGAAGGACACCCTCTCGGCGGGGCCGCGCACCTTCGGAATCGTCTCGGCGTGTTTCGGCGCAGGCGCGCTCGTCGGCGCGCTCTCGGCAGCGACGATGGCGAATGCGCGGTGGCGCTTCATGCTGCTCGGCGCGGCCGGATTCGGCGTGAGCGAGCTGGTGATCGCGCCGGTGCACGCAACAGCGCTCGCAGGAGTGCTTCTCTTCCTGTGCGGCGTGTGCTTCACGAGCTACAGCGCCAACTCGAACACCGCGATCCAGCTCGCCAGCCCCGACGCCATGCGGGGCCGAGTTCTCGGCCTCTACTACTACGCGTGGAACGGGTTGGCGCCGCTCGGCGCGCTCGCGGTGGGCTGGCTCTGCGACCGCGGCGGCACCGAGCTGGCATTCGCCGTCGCGGGCTCGAGCGCGCTCGTCATGACCGCCGTCGCGGCCGTCGCGATCACCCGTCCCGGCTATCGCGAGGCACGACTTGCCACCTAGCGTGCGGTAGCGAACCCGCGCGCACAGCTGTCCGCCCGGCGAGTGCTCCTGGACCACCGACGACGGCGCGCTGTTAGGCTCGCCACAACCCCCCTTTTTTTGGTGCCTCGAGGCCTACGGGCCGAGTCCGAGAAGAAAGGAACGTGAGTCACGTGAAAGTCCGTGTACTGGTTCCAGTGGCAGGGGCAGTGGCCGTGGTGGCGTTGCTCGTCTCGTTGAGCATTGCCACGGCCGGAACGTCGAAGCCCACCAAGCTAACGCCGACGAAGCTGACCTCCGCGGCCGCGATCGTTCCGCCGGCTGTCCCGAACGCGCCCGCGATCAGAAAGAAGTACGGTGGTCAATCGATCACCTTCATCGGCGACAACGCCGTGGGGTCGAGCCACACGCGCGACATCAGGCTGGCCCAGAGGTTCTCGGCGGCCACCGGCATCAAGGTGAAGGTTGTCCCGCATCCGGCGGCCTCCGATGCCGCCTACGCGCAGCTCGCCCGGGCGTTCTCGTCGCATTCGTCGTCGATCGACGTTGCGATGCTCGACGTCGTGTGGCCAGGCGCTTTCGCGCCGTTCCTCGTCGACCTGAAGCCGGCCCTCGGCTCACAGGCCAAGCTGCACGCGCAGGGAATCATCCAGAACGACACCATCGACGGGAAGCTCGTCGCGATGCCGTGGTTCGGCGACTTCGGGATCCTCTACTACCGGACCGATCTGCTCAAGAAGTACGGCTACTCGGCCCCGCCGACGACCTGGACGGAACTCGGCGCCATGGCCAAGAAGATCCAGGCCGGCGAGCAGGCGACCAACCCGAACTTCTACGGGTACGTCTGGCAGGGGAACGCCTACGAAGGCCTCACCTGCGACGCCCTCGAATGGATCGCATCGTCGGGCGGCGGGAACATCATCCGCAACGGCGTCGTGACGATCAACAACGCGAAGGCCGCTGGAGCCCTCGACCTGATCCGCAGCTGGGTCGGCACGATCGCTCCCCGCGGCGTCACCTCCTACCAGGAGGAGGATGCCCGGAACGCGTTCGACAACGGCAACGCCGCCTTCATGCGCAACTGGCCGTATGCCTACAGCGCGAGCAAGGGAACACCGGTCGACGGGAAGTTCGCCGTCACGGTGCTGCCGAACGAGAACGGCGCTGTCTCCGTCGGGACCGTCGGCGGTTGGCAGGTCGCTGTCTCGAAGTACTCGAAGCACCAGCAGGCGGCGATCGAGTGGGTTCGGTATCTGACGAGCCCGATCGTCCAGCGGTACGACGCGATCTTCAACTCGAACGTTCCGACGATCCCGTCGGTCGCGAAGGACCCGGCCGTCGTCAAGGCGAATCCGTACCTGTTGCCGAAGATCGCAACGGTGCAACGCGCGACGCGGCCTGCAGCGTTCCTGAAGACGCACTACGCCCAGGGCTCGCAGGTGATCTACCAGGGCGTCAACCGGATCGAGAACGGGACACCGGCTTCGCAGGTGCTTCCGGGGATGGCGGCCCAACTGAAGGCGCTGCTGAAGTAGTTCGACTCGAAGAAGAGTCCGCGGGAGGACGGGCGAGCCCCGTCCTCCCGCGGCGTTCTGCCTACCTCTGATGGCTCAGCCCGGGATCTACCACGACATCGCGAGTGCAGGCCGGCGCAAGCCCTGGCGCCGCCGATCCGGGCGGCTCCAGCGCAAGCAGACGCGCCTCGCCTGGATCATGCTCGCGCCCGCACTCGTGGTCGTCGCGCTGGTCGCCCTGTATCCGCTCGGGCTGACGATCTACCAGAGTTTCACCGACAAGCAGTTCCTCGCGATCGAGCCGACCAAGTGGATCGGGCTGGAGAACTACCGGACCCTGATCCACGACACGATCTTCCGCGACTCGATCGTGGTGACCGTGAAGTTCACGCTCATCACCGTCACCTTCGAGTTCGTCCTCGGCCTGATCATCGCCCTCGTCGTGAACTCCAACTTCAAGGGGCGCGGCGTGATGCGTGCCGTCATGCTGATCCCGTGGGCGATCCCCACTGTCGTCTCCGCCCAGATGTGGAAGTGGATGTACGACGACATCTTCGGCGTCATCAACGACGCCGGGGTTCGGCTGCACATCCTCAATCACTCCGTCGCCTGGATCTCGCAGCCGAGCACGGCGCTCGCCAGCGTCGCCGCGGTCGACATCTGGAAGACGACGCCGTTCGTCGCGCTGCTTCTGCTCGCGGGCCTCCAGGTCATCCCGCAGGATCTGTACGAGGCCGCGGACGTCGACGGGGCGAGCAAGCTCACTCAGTTCTGGCGGATCACGCTGCCGCTGCTGCGGCCGGCGATCCTCGTCGCGCTCATCTTCCGCACACTCGACGCACTGCGCGTCTTCGACGTCTTCTACGTCTTCTTCGGCAACCGCGTCGACACGCAGACGATGGCGATCTACGACCAGAACACGATCGTGTCGGTCGGGAACGTCGGTTACGGCGCCGCGATCAGCGTCGCGATCTTCTTGATCATCGCGCTCTTCGTCGTCATCTACGTGACGTTCATCAGGGTGGAAGAGCCGTGAGCACCGTCGCCGAAGCTGGAGCGCGCGCTCAAACCCACGCTCGCGCACGTGCGCGGCGGCGTCGGAGCAGGCGCTTCGTCAAGCGCATCCCGTTCTACCTGCTGCTCACGATCATCATCGTGTACATCGCATTCCCGTTCTACTGGGCGATCCGTTCCGCGTTCACTCCGGACGCCGAGCTCTTCAAGACGCCCGTGCAGTACTGGCCGAGCAATCCGACCTGGTCGAACTTCAGCGCCGTGCTTTCCAGCAGTGACTTTCAGCGCGCGCTGATCAACTCGACGATCGTCGCGGGGTCGATCACGATCATCTCGCTCGCGCTCGGCTCGCTCGCCGGCTACGCACTCGGCCGCTTCCGCTTCCGGGGCCGCTCGACGGCGCTCTACATGATGCTCTCGATGACGATCTTCCCGCAGATCGCGATCCTCGGCGCGCTCTACACGATGATCAACCGCGTTCATCTCTACAACACGCTCTACGCGTTGATCTTCAGCGACATGGTGCTCGTGCTGCCGCTGACGGTGTGGATCCTGACGACGTTCATGCGCGCGCTGCCGAAGGACCTCGAGGAAGCGGCGTACATCGACGGCGCGACGCCGTTCCAGGTCTTCTACAAGGTGATGCTGCCCCTGGTCGCTCCCGGCCTCGTGACCGCCGGCCTGCTCGCCTTCATCGCGGCTTGGCAGGAGTTCCTCTTCGCGCTCTCGTTCACCGAGACCCCCGACAAGCACACGATCACCGTTGCGATCACGACCTTCACGGGCAAGACGGGGAGCGCGTTCCAGATCCCGTGGGGCGAGATCATGGCGGCGACCGTCATCGTCACGCTGCCGCTGATCGTGCTCACCCTGGCGCTGCAGCGCCGCATCCTCGCCGGCCTGACGGCAGGAGCGGTCAAGGGCTGAGCCCTTCGGCTAGATCCGCTCGCGCGTTTCCGGGTCGAAGAAGTAGAGGCGGGTCGTGTCGACCGCGAGCTCGATCGGCTGTCCCTCGGCGATGCGCGTCCTCGGGCTGACGCGAGCGACCAGACGGGTCTTCCCGTCCTCGTCTTCATCGCCGCTGCCGAAATGCACGTCGGCGTCGGCGGCATGCTCCTCGATCGCGCTCGAGACGACGCCGACGGCCGAGGTCGTGAAGTGGACGAGCACCTCCGCACCGAGCGGCTCCGTCAGGACGGCGACGGTCTTGATCCGCCGGTCCGCCGGCGTCTCCGGCTGCAGGCTCGCGTCCTCCAGGTCTTCGGGCCGGATGCCCAGGATCAGCTTCCGTCCGACGTAGTCCGCGAGCCCGGAGCGGTTTCTCGCGGCACGGTCGTCGACGGCCAGCCGGTGGGTGCCGAACGTCACAGCGAGGCTGCCGTTACTGCGCTCCAGCGTCGACTCGACCAGGTTGATCGAGGGCGAGCCGATGAAGCCGGCGACGAACTCGTTGTTCGGCTGGTCATAGAGCACCTGCGGTGTGTCGGCCTGCTGCAGCCGGCCGTTCCGCATGACCGCGACCCGGTCGCCCATCGTCATCGCCTCGACCTGGTCGTGCGTGACGTAGATCGTCGTCACGCCGAGGCGCCGCTGCAGCTGATGGATCTCCGCGCGCATCTGCACGCGCAGCTTGGCGTCGAGATTCGACAGCGGCTCGTCCATGAGGAACGCGTGCGGCTCGCGGACGATCGCGCGCCCCATCGCCACCCGCTGGCGCTGTCCGCCGGACAATGCCCGCGGCTTCCGTTCCAGGAACTCCTCGATCTCGAGGGCCTTCGCAGCATCCTTGACCCGCCGCTTGACCTCCTCCTTCGACAGCTTGCGGAGCTTTAGCCCGAACGCGAGGTTCTCCTCGACCGTCATGTGCGGATACAGCGCGTAGTTCTGGAAGACCATCGCGATGTCCCGTTCCTTCGGCGTGAGGTCGTTCACGACCTCGTCGTCGATACGGAGCTCTCCGTCCGTGATCTCTTCGAGACCCGCGACCATCCGCAGAGCCGTCGTCTTGCCGCAGCCCGACGGTCCGACCATCACCATCAACTCACCGTCCGCGATCGCCAGGTCGAGATCGGCGACGGCTTGCGTACCGTCGTCGAAGACCTTCGAGACCTTGTCGAATTCGATCGTCGCCAGCGGAGCCCCCCTGGTGTCCTCGCGAGCTTACTCCGTTCGACGCGCACTACGCCATGGGGCTCGGTCGTCGACGGACGAGTGACCGATGACGTAGGCCCGGCTCAATGCCCGGCGAGCTTGGCGATCTGGATCCCGAATGCCAGCGCGGCCACGCGAATCCGATCTGCGCCTCGACCCAGATACCGGTCGGAGCGTCGTGCATCCCGCGTCGCCGCCGCGACGTTCCCGCTGTCATTCTCCCTGAAGTCGATCTGGCTCCTGACTCCCTTCCGCGTCAGTTCGAACCCCACGATTGCGGCCTCTCTCGCCCGTTCCACCCTCGCACTCGACCCGCGCAGGCCGCGGAGACTCACGACGACGCGACCGAGTCTGGCATCGAGCCTCTCCGGATCACGGTTCGTTCGAATCTCGTCGACTCCACGAAGCAGCTCTTGCTTGATGGAACGATCCGCCGTGCCCTCACCGGACTTCGCGTGACCACAACCGGACAGCAGTATGAGAGCCACCAACCCGACCGCCGTCCGGCGAAGCGCCATGCGTGAGAGCGTATGCCCGGCGCTCTTGTGTGCGCTCGCGCCGTCGCTGCCAGGTGCAGAATCGATGTGATGGCCGGGAGCTTCCAGCTCGTCGCGCGCACGGGGCACCCGAGCTTCCTCGATCTGCCCTGGGACCTGCCGCTCGAGGAATGGGACTCGGCGCGGATCGTCAACCTGATCCGCGGGATCAGCCGGCATGTCGTGCGCTTCGTCGAGTACGACGGCGCGCTCTATGCGATCAAGGAACTGCCCGAGCGCCCGGCCCGCCGTGAGTGGACGCTGCTACGCCGGCTCGAAGGCCAGGACCTGCCGGTCGTCGAGGCGGTCGGCATCGTCACCGACCGTCCGGGCGGCCTCGACGCCGCGCTGATCACGCGACACCTCGAGTTCTCGCTTCCCTACCGCGCGCTGTTCTCGGCCGAGGGGATCCCGGATCTGCGCACCCATCTCCTGAACGCACTTGCGGAGCTCCTTGCACGGCTGCATCTGCGGGGGTTCTTCTGGGGCGACTGCTCGCTCTCGAACGCGCTCTTCCGGCGCGACGCAGGCGCGCTCTCGGCGTATCTCGTCGACGCCGAGACCGGGGAGCTGCACGGCGCACTCTCCGAGGGCCAGCGCGGCTACGACCTCGAGATCGCGCAGGTGAACATCATCGGGGAGTTGCTCGACGTGGACGCCGAGGTCGGGCTCCCAGCGGACCTCGACCCCGACGAGACCGGCGGCGAGGTCGTGCGGCGCTATCAGTCGCTCTGGAGTGAGCTGACGCGCGTCGAGACGTTCGGGCCCACGGAGCGGTTCAAGGTGGACGAGCGCCTGCACGGGCTCAACGAGCTGGGATTCGACGTCGAGGAGATCCAGCTCGAGGCGATCGCGGACGGTTACCGCCTCCGACTCGACCCGCACGTGGTCGAGCCTGGGCACCACCGGCACCGGCTGCTGCGCCTGACCGGCCTCGACGCGCAGGAGCGGCAGGCGCGCCGGATGCTGAACGACATCGCGTGCTACCGAGAGGACGAGGAGCGGCGCGAGAAACGCAAGCTCTCCGAGTCGGTGATCGCCTCCAAATGGCGGCAGGAGGTCTTCGAACCGACCGTGACCTCGGTGCCCGAGGACCTGCAGGGACGACTGCCTCCCGCCGAGCTGTTTCACCAGGTGCTCGAGCACCGATGGTTCCTCTCGGAACGCGAGGGGCGAGACATCGGCATCGAGGAGGCGGTGCGCTCGTACGTGCAGAGCGAACTGCCGCACCACGCGTCGGAACGCATCGTGCTCGCGCCGCCGCCGGAGTAGGTTGGAGGTCGGAGATGGTCGACGCCTACCGCACGCCCGACGAGCGTTTCGCCCACCTGCCGGGCTTCGATTTCGAGCCGCACTACGTCGAGCAGGACGGGCTCCGGATGCACTACGTCGACGAGGGCAGCGGAGACCCGGTGCTGCTCCTGCACGGTGAGCCGACGTGGTCGTACCTCTACCGAAAGATCATCCCGAAACTCACGCAGGCAGCTCGCTGCATTGCACCCGACTATTTTGGCTTCGGCCGCTCCGACAAGCCCACCGAGGCCGGTTGGTACTCGTACGACGGGCACGTCGCGTCGATCGCGCGCTTCGCCGCCGAGCTCGACCTGCGTGACACGACGGTCGTGATGCAAGACTGGGGCGGCCCCATCGGGCTGCGCTTCGCGGTCGAAAACCCGGAGCGCGTTGCGCGCCTCGTCATCCTGAACACGGGGATCGGCGCCCGCGCCCCCGGCGAGGAATGGCTGCGGTTCCAGGCGTTCATGCGGCGCGTCGGGACCGAGATCGTCGCGGGCCAGCTGATCCGCCTCACGCTGGTGCAGCCGATCGCCGACGAGGAGATCGCGGCATACGACGCGCCGTTCCCCGTTCCCGAGTCACGCGTCGGAGTCGCACAGTTCCCGGAGCTCGTCGCGACGAGTTCCGACCATCCCTCGGCGGCGGCCATGCTGTCGACACGCGACCGGCTGCGCTCCTTCGACCGCCCCGCCCTCGTGCTCTTCTCGGACAGCGATCCGATCTTCACGCGCCGCGCCGCAGAGGTGATGGCGGAGCTGCTGCCAAACTCGGAGCTCGACCCGCCGGTCGAAGGCGCGGGCCACTTCCTGCAGGAGGATCGCGGCGAGCTGATCGGCGAGCGGATCGCCGCCTGGCTCGCTGCCGGCTAGATGATTCCGGCGCGTGCCGCCTGCGTCGCTGCACCCGCGCGCGACGGCTGCGCGAGTTTGCGCAGGATGTTCGCGACGTGACGGTGCACCGTGTGCTCACTGAGGACCAGCGTCGTGGCGATCTCGCGATTGCTCATCCCGATCGCGACGAGACGCAGCACCTCGGTCTCCCGTGAGGTGAGCGGCGAGTCGTCGTCCTGCGGCGGTGTCTCGCCGTGCAGGAAGCCGGCCAGCGCGCGCTGGAGCTCTCGCTGATCGTCCCGCCATGGGAGATGCGAATCGCCGTTCAGCGGCACGAACCGTGCGTTCGGAAGGAGCGCCGCCAGCTCACGCCCGCGCGCGAAGGGAACCGTTCGATCGGCGCGGCGATGCAGCACGAGCGCCGGTGTCTCGACGAGTGGCAGGACATCGCGTACATCGGCGTCGAGATCGAGCTCGAGGAAGATCGCTGCCGCTGCGGACGACGCTGCGCTGCGCTGCTGGCGGGTGTACTCGGCGATCTCGTCACCGCTCGCATGGGGATCGAACAACCCGGCGAGCATCTGCGCACCGAGCGACCAGTTCGTGCGGACGAACTCGATCAGCGAGCGTTTCGTCACCTCGGGGATGTCGTCGCGGTGCGCGTAGCCGCCGAAGTAGATGAGCTTCGCGACGGCCGCAGGACGGCGAATCGCGAGCTGCGACGCCGCCAGACAGGAGCACGACGACGCGAGGACGATCGCCGCATCGCCGACGGTGTCGATCACGGCCTCGAGCTGGCGTGACTCGGACTCGACCGTCGGTCGGGGGTCGAGGTCTCGCGACGAAAGCCCACAGCCGACGCGGTCGAAGCGCAGCACCTGGTGCGTACGCGCGATCTCTTGATAGAAGGCCCGCTGACGCGGATCTGCCCACTCCTCTTCGAGATGGCTCACCCAGCGCGGGCCGAAGACGATCGGCGGCCCCTCACCGAGTGTCGAGTACGCAAGGCGACGGCCCTCGAAGTCGAGAAACCGGATCTCCTGGTCCATGTAGGAGAACGGTACTGGCCCGGACGGGCCATCTCGCAAAGATGGCCCGTCGGGCCGATGCGGCGGGCCATTCGCGACGCCGAAGATCCTCCTCATGGAGGACACGGATTCGACAACGCGGCCGATGTGCCGGCGCCCCGCCGCCTCTAGCCTCGAAGACGTGAAGGGGGGCGCTCGATGCGCGCGGAGGTAGTCAAGGGAGTCACGATTCGGCCGCTGCGGAACGCTGACACCGCGACGGTCCAGGCGGTCTTCGACCGGCTCGGACCTCGCTCACGGTTGCGCCGCTTCGGGGGCGCGAAGAACGTCCTGACGGCGTACGACCTCGCACACCTGGCGCGCATCGACGGCGACCACCACGTCCTCGTCGCCTACGTGAAAGGTGAGCCGATCGGGCTCGCGCGACTGGTCCGGGATGGCTCCGCGGCCGAAGTTGCGGTCGAGGTCGCCGACGAGTGGCAGGGACGCCGTGTCGGCACCTTGCTGATGGAGCGGCTCACGGCGGACGCGCGGGCCGCCGGGATCGAGTCTCTCCATGCCGTTGTGGGCGCCGACAACAGTGCTTCGCGTGCGCTGATGCAGCGTGCTGCGGTCCGCGTCTCGACGGCCTAGAGAACCACGGCCTCCCACGGCCCGAGCGGGTGGCCCTCGTAGCTTGCGAGACGGTCTGTGAGGTTGACGACGCAGACTGCGTCTCCACGCGCGTAGGCCCACACACCGGGAGGGCTGGGAAGCGTCTCGTACGCGGCGTCCGCGAACTCGCGTCGCCGTTCGATCAGTGAGCGGACGTAGTTGAGGGTGCTCTCGGGATCGGCCTGCTGCGCCTCGACGTTGCGGCTCGTGTCGACGAGCGGAAGCCACGGCTCGCGCCATTCGGCACCGCTCGCCGTCCACGGCATCGGTGTTCGCTCGGGGTCACGGGGCGGTTCGGCGAGGTCCGTGATCCGGCCCGCCGGAACGGCGCCGTCGAGGAGCGCGAGCTCGTCGCCCTGGAACAGCATTCCGGTCCCCCGCAACGTGAGGAGCAGGAAGAGTGCAGCGCGCGCCTTTCGCTCGTCGCCGCCCGCCCAGCGCGTCGCGAGCCGGGAGTGGTCGTGATTCGAGCCGAACCAGAGCGGTGAGCGGCCCGTGGGGAGCCGCGCCTCGACCGACTCGACGATCGGGCGCAGCACGTCGGTGTCGAGCTCGGAGCGGACGAAGACGAAGTTCTGCACGAGGTCGAGCTGTTGCGCGTAGCGCCAGAGGTTCGGCAGAGGGACATACGTCTCCCCCATCAGCTTCGGCTTCGGGTCGTACTCGGCCGCGATCTCCTGCCAGCGGGCGAAGATCTCGAGCACCTCGGGGCGGTCGCGCATGTGCTCCTCGCCGTCCCGCAGCTCGCTGTCCTTGACGAGCGCGTGCGCGACATCGATCCGGAAGCCCCGAACGCCTCGATCGAACCAGTAGCGAAGAATCCGCTCGAACTCCAGCCGCACCTCTGGGCTCGACCAGTCGAGGTCGGGCTGCTCAGGGGCGAACTGATGCAGGTAGTAGCTCTGGCGCCGCTCGTCGTACTTCCAGGCCGTCTTGCCGGTAAAGATCGACTTCCAGTCGTTCGGGATCTCCTCCGACCAGACGTAGTACTCCGGGCGTTCGTCGAACCATTCGTGCTGGTTCGAGGTGTGGTTCGGGACGAGGTCGAGCCAGACGTCGATCCCGCGTTCGCGCGCGTCCGCGATCACGCCGTCGAGGTCGGCCGGCGTACCGAAGTCGGGATGCACGCCGAGGTAGTCGGAGACGTCGTACCCCCAGTCGACGTTGGGGCTCGGGTACGTCGGGCTCAACCAGATGACGTCGACACCGAGCCACTTCAGATAGTCGAGTTTCGAGCGCAGGCCAGGCAGATCCCCGATCCCGTCGCCGTTCGCATCGGCGAACGAGCGCACGTAGACCTGGTAGATGACCTCGCCCACGGCCAAGGCACGCTACCGTGCCGTTGAATGAGCCGTGCCCACAAGGTCGGGAACCTGCTCGGCGTGACCCTTCCGTTCGTCGGGCTGGTGCTCGCGGTCGCGCTCCTCTGGGACAAGTGGTTGCATCCGATCGACCTCGTGCTCCTCACGATCGGCTACCTCCTGACGGGCGTCGGCGTGACGGTCGGCTACCACCGCCTCTTCACACACCGTGCGTTCCAGACGACGCAGTGGCTGCGCTGGTCGTTCGCGATTCTCGGCTCGATGGCCGTCGAGGGCCCGGTGCTCGCCTGGGTCGCCGATCATCGCAAGCACCATCAGTTCTCCGATCAGGAGGGCGACCCGCACAGTCCGCACATCGGCGGAGGGAACGGCATCTGGGCCGGTGCGAAGAACCTCTTCCATGCGCACGTCGGGTGGTTGTTCGTCGCCGAGGGCCGGGCCGACATCTCGAAGTACGTGCCGGACCTGCTCGCCGAACGCGGCATGAAGACGATCAACCGCCTGTTCGGCGTGTGGCTCGTCGTATCGCTGATCGTGCCGGCCGCGATCGGGTATGCGATCGTGGGGACCTGGCAGGGTGCGCTGACGGCGCTCCTCTGGGGTGGGGCGATCCGCATCTTCCTGCTCCACCACGTCACCTTCTCGATCAACTCGATCTGCCACTTCTGGGGCCGGCGGAACTTCAAGTCGTCCGACGAGAGCCGAAACGTCTGGCTGTTGAGCCTCATCTCGTTCGGCGAGTCGTGGCACAACAACCACCATGCCTTCCCGACGTCGGCCTTCCACGGCATGCGGCGCTTCGAAGCCGCTCTCGATCCGGGCGGCTGGGTGATCACCGGACTCGAGAAGGTCGGACTTGCGTGGAAGGTCGTGCGGATCCCGCGCGAGCGCCAGGCCGCGAAGTCCGTCCTTAACTGATCGACCAGGTGTCGCCGGAGCCGACGAGCGCTTGCAGCTCGCCGGTCCCGCCTGCGTGGTCGAGCTGCTCCTGCACGAGTGCGTCGTAGCTCGGACGCTCGACGGCCCGGAACACCCCGAGCGGGACGACGCCGTGCGTCGCGTGCGTGACGCGCGAGAGCGCAAACGCGGTGGCGAAGTCGGTCTCGTCGTGCGTGATCCCGGTCTCGCCCGCCGGCTGGCCATGTTCGAGATACAGCCGGTTCTCCTTCTCCTCACGGACGAAGCCGAACGCGCCGTCGTTGTAGATGTTGCAGTTCTGGAGGATCTCCACGAATGAAGCTCCCTGATGGGCAGCCGCGCGGCGGAGCACGCTGGTGAGGCCCTGCTTGTCGGTGTCGATCGCGCGCGCGACGAACGTCGCCTCGGCGCCGAGCGCGAGCGAAAGCGGGTTGAACGGATAGTCGACGCTGCCGAGCGGTGTCGACCCCGTCACCTTGCCCTGCTCCGACGTCGGCGAGTACTGGCCCTTGGTGAGTCCGTAGATCTGGTTGTTGAACATCAGGATCTTGATGTTCACGTTGCGCCGCAGCGCGTGGATCAGGTGGTTGCCGCCGATCGACAGCGAGTCGCCGTCACCGCTGACGACCCAGACCGAGAGGTCGGGCCGCGAGACCGCGAGGCCGGTGGCAATCGCCGGAGCACGTCCGTGAATCGAATGCATGCCGTAGGTCTGCATGTAGTACGGGAACCGCGCAGCGCATCCGATCCCGGAGACGAAGACGATCTTCTCGCGCGGCAGCTGGAGCTCGGGCATGAAGCTCTGGACGGCGGCGAGGATCGCGTAGTCGCCGCAGCCCGGGCACCAGCGGACCTCCTGGTCCGACTTGAAGTCCTTCGCGGTCAGCTTGAGCTCGCTCGTCACAGCGCAGCCTCCACCGCATCGGCGATCTCGCTCGCCCGGAAGGGCTTGCCCGTGACGCGGTTGTAGCCGATCGCATCGACGAGATAGCGCGCCCGGATGAGCTGCAGCAACTGGCCGAGGTTCATCTCGGGCACGAGCACACGGTCGTAGCTGCGGAGCACGTCGCCGAGATTCGCCGGGAACGGGTTGAGCCAGCGGAGGTGCGCATGGGCGACCGAGTGTCCTTGGGAGCGCGCACGCCTGACGCCGGCGTGCACGGGGCCGAATGTGCCGCCCCACGAGAGCACCAGCAGATCGGCGCCTTCGTCGTGGTCGACCTCGAGATCGGGAACCTTGATGCCCGCGACCTTCTGCGCGCGCAACTGCGTCATCAGGTCGTGGTTCTCGGCGTCGTAGGAGACGTTTCCGGTCTCATTTTCCTTCTCGAGCCCGCCGATGCGGTGCTCGAGCCCCGGCGTGCCCGGGATCGCCCACGGGCGCGCGAGCGTTTCGGGATCGCGCTTGTACGGCAGGAACGGCTCGCCGTCCGCGCTCGCGAACTCGACTTCGATCGGTTCGAGCGAGGCGACGTCCGGGATCTGCCACGGCTCGGCGCCGTTCGCGAGATACGCGTCCGAGAGCAGGTACACCGGAGTGCGATACGTGAGCGCGACCCGAGCGGCCTCGATTGCAGCGTAGAAGCAGTCGCCGGGCGTCGACGCCGCCAGCACGGGCACCGGAGACTCCGAGTTGCGCCCGAAGAGCACCATCAGCAGGTCGGCCTGCTCGGGCTTGGTCGGCATTCCCGTCGAAGGGCCCGCACGCTGCACGTCGATGATCACGAGCGGCAACTCGAGCGCGATCGCGAGCCCGACCGTCTCGGACTTGAGGACGATTCCCGGCCCGGCAGAGGTCGTGACTCCGAGCGAGCCGCCGAACGCCGCGCCGAGCGCGGCACCCGCAGCGGCGATCTCGTCCTCGGCCTGGAACGTCCGCACGCCGTAGGCCTTGTGCCGCGCCAACTCCTCGAGGATCGAGGACGCCGGGGTGATCGGGTACGCGCCGAGGAAGAGGTTGAGGCCGGAGAGCCTGGCAGCGGCGATCAGGCCGTACGAGAGTGCGGTGTTGCCGGTGATCTGTCGGTACAGCCCCGGAGGAAGCTTCGCCGGCTTGACGGCGTACTGGACGGCGAACGACTCGGACGTCTCGCCAAACGCGTAGCCGGTATTGAACGCCTTCAGGTTCGCAGCCGCGATCTCCGGCCGCTTCGCGAACTTCTTCTGCAGGAAGTCGGTCGTCGACTCGACCGGACGTCCGTAGAGCCACGACATCAACCCGAGCGCGAACATGTTCTTCGCGCGTTCGGCCTCGCGGGCCGTAACACCCTCGATCTCCTTGAGCGCCCCGACAGTCATCGACGTGAGCTGTACGGCGTGCACCTGGTAGTCGCCGAGCGAGCCGTCCTCGAGCGGATTCGTCTCGTAGCCCGCCTTCGTGAGGTTGCGCTCGGTGAATGCATCCGTGTCCACGATCAGCGTGCCGCCCTTCGGCAGGTCGAGCAGGTTCGTCTTCAACGCCGCCGGGTTCATCGCGACGAGGACGTCGGGACGGTCGCCCGGCGTCAGGATGTCGTGGTCGGCGAAGTGCAGCTGGAATCCTGAGACGCCCGGCAGCGAGCCGGCCGGCGCGCGAATCTCGGCCGGAAAGTCGGGGAATGTGGCCAGGTCGTTGCCCGAGAGAGCCGTCTCGGACGTGAACCGTCCGCCGGTCAACTGCATTCCGTCCCCGGAGTCTCCCGCGAAGCGGATGACGACCGATTCGAGCTGCTCTACCGGCTTGGCCAACGCGTTTCCGACCCTACCAGCGGCTGCTGATCCCGCCGGGCCGTCGAGACGAGCAGGGTGAAACCGTAGAGACCGAGGTATGCGAGCACGAGCACGCCGCCGAGCGCGAGCGTGAAACCGATCAGGTAGCGGTTGCCGAACGGATCGTCCGCCCGGAGCTTCGCCAGCTCGAAGAGGCGATGCGGACGGCGGACGACATCCCAGCTGTTGAAGCGCAGTACGCGCCCGAGATAGATCCCGAAGCTCGCAGCGAACAGCGCGCTGACCGCGGTCAGCCAGCCGAGCAGCGCCCCGGCGGCGCGGGTGACGACGAGCTGGACCAGCACCAGCGACGCGAAACCGAGCGCGAGCGCCGTCAAGGCGAACGACGCGATGACGATCGTGTCGAAGAGCCGGTGCGCCATGCCGAGGTGGATGAAATCCGTGAGGATGTACGGCGCGTTCGGCAGGAAGACGAGCCAGGCGCCGCCCACGGCGAGCAGCTCGACGGCCGACCGGCTGCGTGCGTACGTGACGACGAGCAGCGCGGCCAGAAGGAGCGGGACCCAGGCGAGGGTCAGGTTCCAGACGAGGTACGGGTACCCGGCGGCGCCGTATTCGTGCTGCCGGACGACGAGCAGGAGCACGCACCAAGCCGACGCTCCTACGAGCGCGCCGAGCGAGACCAGCACGCGGGCTCTCATCTCCTCCAGGGTAGACCGTCCGGAGTGGGGCGGCGCGCCGCCGCCCCACTCCTTACAGACCCGTTACGCCGCGACGAGCTCGCGCTCGGCGCGAAGCCAGTTCTCGGTCGTGTCCCCGCCCTCGGCGAGGTGGATGTAGTACGCGCGCGTCGCCACATGCTCCCGATCGAGCTCGATCGTCTCCGTCTTCTTCGTGCGTCGCGTGGTCGTCTTCGGTGCAGCCGGCTTCCTGGTGGTTGCG
Organism: uncultured Thermoleophilia bacterium; assembly: GCA_963708505.1. Classification (GTDB taxonomy): domain Bacteria; phylum Actinomycetota; class Thermoleophilia; order Gaiellales; family Gaiellaceae; genus PALSA-600. The sequence goes on along the minus strand of CAVPST010000001.1, from coordinate 291,358 downwards.
GCGGCCTCGGTGGCCTTCTTCGGCATTTCTGCCCCTTTCGGTCGTCGCTTGTTGCTTGCCACCTCCTTCGGCTTGTCCCCGCGCGACTCCTCTCGCCGGTGCCGATGGTGCGATAATCACGCGCGTGCACCCCGACGATCTGCGCCGCCTCGAGACGGTCGGAGTCGAGACACACGTCTCGGCAGGGCATGTGCTGATCGAGCACGGGCAGTACGGCTCGGGGCTCTACGTCATCCTCGAGGGCTCCGTCGTCGTCGAGGCGCCCGAGGGCACGCGCGAGCTCGGGCCCGGGGTCATCATCGGCGAGCGAGCCCTGTTCTCGCCCGACGGCAGGCGGACAGCCCGCGTGCGGGCAACGACCGACGTCCGCGTGCTCGCGGTCGACCGCGTCGATCTGGAACGCCTGTGTGCCGACGACGTCGGCCTGGCCGACCGGGTCGTCGAGAGCGGCGCGTAGCGGTCGTCCGTCCTACGCCGGCGCGAGGGCGGCGCCGCCGACGAGATGCCCGTCGCGCATCGCGAGCCGTCGCGGCGCGCGGGCGGCCAGGCTCGCGTCGTGGGTCGCGACGACGATCGTCGAGCCGTGCTCGACCGCCAGATTGGCGAGCAGCTCGATGATCTCGCTGCCCGTCGCCGTGTCGAGATTGCCGGTCGGCTCGTCCGCGAGCACGACGCGCGGCTCGACCGACAGGGCGCGCGCGATCGCGACGCGCTGCTGCTCGCCGCCTGACAACTGCTGCGGGAGATGGTCGGCGCGGTCGCTGAGGCCTACCTCGTCGAGCAGCTCGAGCGCACGCTCTCGCGTGCCACCGACCGGCGCCAGCTTCGCCTCGACATTCTCGACTGCCGACAGCGTCGGGATGAGGTTGAACTGCTGGAAGACGAAGCCGAACGAGCGCAGCCGGAGCACCGCCAGCTCGTGGTCCGGCAGGCTCGCCAGATCTCGTCCCTCGAAGACCACGGCGCCCGCGCTCGGCCGGTCGAGCGCGCCGAGCAACTGCAGGAGCGTGGTCTTGCCGGAGCCGCTCGGACCCTCGAGCGCGACGAACTCACCGGCTGTGATCTCGAGATCTATGCCGTCGAGCGCGCGCACCGTCGCCTGTCCGCGCTGGAAGAACTTCGCGACGCCGCGCAGTTCGTAGAGAGCCGAGGACATCAGTCGACCTGCCGCAGTGCGTCGGCGGGGCGAAGCCTCGCGGCCCGAAGCGCGCCGGCGGCGCCGGCGATGAGGCCGCCGAGGACGGCGAGCGAGAACCCGATGAGCAGGATCGGCAGGCCGATCGGGGCGTTCAGGGAAACCGACCGTGTCGCGGTTCGGGCGGTGCTGACGCCGAGACCCAGAAGGTTGCTGCTGCCGGTCGTGGATGTCGCGTCGAGCGAGGGCCCGAAGGCATCGATCGCGAGGGCAGCGAGCACGCCGAGCCCGACGCCCAGGAGACCGCCCAGCACGCCCTGCGCGAGCGACTCGCCTGCGATCTGCCGGACGACGAGCCCCTGCGTCCACCCGAGCGCCTTGAGGGTGCCGAGCTCGCGGACACGCTTCCCGACCGACGACAGCGCCAGCAGCGCCGCGAGCAGGAACGCGGCCACCGCAGCGACGATCGAGAGTACGACTCCGAGGTTCTTCGAGAGGTTCGAGGCGTCCACGAGCGAGCCGCTGATCTGGTCGGCGACCTGCTTCGAGCTTGCGACCTGAGCCTGCGGCAGCGCCGTCTGGATCGCCTGCTGCACCTTGCCGACCGACGCGCTCGACGCGGCTCGAACGAGGACGACGTTGGCGAGCCCCTGCTGGCTCGCAAGCTTCTGCAACTGCTTGAGCGGCAGGTAGACATCCGCGCTCTGACCACCGAGCGGCGGGCTGACGAGCCCGACGACCGTGAACGACGTGCCGTTCAGATCGAGCTTCGAGCCGACCTTCAGGCCGTTCTTCGCCGCGTAGGCGCCGGAGACGAGCGCCTCGTGACCGCCGGCGGCTGCGAGGTAGCGGCCCTTCGTGACCTGCGACTCGGTGACGACGCCCATCGTCCGGTTCGTCTGGTCGACGCCTCCGATCGTGTACGAGGTCGTCTTGATGTTCGTCTGCGGCGGATCGAGCACCTGGCGAAGCGTCTGCTGGGGTGTCGTGAACCGCGTCCGGAGGCTGCGCAGGCTCGCGGGCAGGCACTTCGCGAAGGCGCCACGGTCGACCCCGCCGCGGAAACCGCCGCCACCGCCGCCGAAGCCGCCGGCCCCGCCGTTCGCGCCACCGTTCAGGCCGCCGCCCGAGCCACCACTCGAGCCGCCGTTCTGGCTCCGCAGCTTGTCGAAGCACGCCTGCATCGCCGCGAACTGCGCGGCCGTCGGGCGGGGCAGGTTGCGGTTGATCTGGAAGGTCTGGCCGCCCGTCTTCAGCTTCGCGACGATCTTCGGGACCACGCCTTCCTGGTGCTCGGCCAGCAGGGTGAGACCTTCCGTCACCTGGGAGACGCCGTTGATCGACGCGACCTGGGCTGCGGCCTTCTGGTCGAAGGTGAGCTGCGTTCCGGGCAGGAAGAAGTCGTGGACGAAGTGGGCGCCGGGCTTGCCGAGCTTCGACAGATCCGTCAGCACGGACTGATTGGCCCGGACGAGGTCGCGGCTGCCGCCGCCGCCCCCCGGCCCGCCGAAGCCGCCGCCCTGGTCCTGCTGGGGCGCGAGCGTGACGGTCAGGTCGGTCCCGATTCCGGCCAACGGATTCAACGTCTGCTGCTGCGCGTCGTCGAGGCCCTTCGAGACGCTCGAGATCGCCACCACGAGTGCGACCCCGAGGCCGAGCCCGAGCAGCGTGAGCACGGTCCTCGCGCGGCGGCGCAGCAGCTCGTTGCGCAGGTAGCGGAGGTAGAACACGGACAAAGCCAACCAGGCTGTGCTGAGAGTTGCCTAAGAGGACACCGGGTGGCCGAGCACGGCGCGCGCTCGTCCTCGATCAACCGTCGCGATGCTTGAGGGCAGACTCGCGCCGCTGGGCTTCGGCGAGTGAGAGCTGTCCGCCGCAGACCTTCGCGTTCAGCTCGTTCTCGATCCTGTCGACGTCGCCGGCGCGCGGGTATGGCTCCGGCCACAGGTTTCTGGGGTCGGTCGGGTGCCCGCCCAGCTCGAGGCTGATCAGGTGGTCCTCCTGATAGCCCGAGGGTGGACCGCGCAGCCCGTAGGCTCGAAGCCCGGTGCGTTTCAGGTCGTTGGTGTACGACACCGGCGGCCGGATCGTGCGCGTCCAGCCCCGGCGGCAGATCGTCGCGGCGATCGTCGCTTGCGTGACGTCGGGATTGAGCGCACCGGGAGTGAGCAGCCAGCTCGCCCGAACGACTGCGCGCGCGGGGCCGTTCCCACCGGAGCACCGCGGCAGGGCGGCGACGACGAACGCCCCCGCGAGCAGCAGAAACGCGAGCTCGAGGATCGACAACCGCATCTCTCCAGACTACGAAGGCTCGCGCGGCGCGCAAGTGTCCGTTACTCAAAGGTCGCAGAGAAGTTGCGCTCTCGTGACACCTCTGCACCCGCGAGCGCGAAGAGCGCGACGCCGAGCCAGGGGATTCCGATCATGTCGGTCTGGAGCGCGACGAAGGCCATCGCCGCGAATGCCGCTGCGAACCACGCGACGGAGCGCACCCGAACGAGCAGCGCCACGATCCAGGCCGCGAACACGAGTGCGCCGAGCAACCCGGTCTCGACGCCGACTTCGGTGTAGGTCGACTCGCCCGCCTCGACCTTGACGTTCGTCCGCTCGGCCGTCACGCCGGCGTTCCCGACGCCGTACCCCCACGGATGGTGGAGAACGGTGCGGATTCCCGCGCGAAGGCTCGCGAGGTGCTCGCTCGTCGATGCCTCGTTTGCGCTCGTTGCGTCGTTGCTGACCTGCGGATGGCGGTGCGCGTTTGCCTCCTGCTCACGCAGCTCGGACGCCGTGAAGTGCGCCCTCGGCGCGACATGCGGATACGACTTGACGAACGCGAAACCGAGAACGGCGACGAGCACCGCGAGCACGGCCGGGAAGGCCGCGCGCCGCAGCACCGCCAGGACCACGAGACCCAGGACGAGCGCGAGCAGCGCAGCCCTGGTGTGCGTGAGGAGCAGCGCGACGAAGAGCAGCACCGCGAGCGCCGGCCCGTAGCGACGTCCGCGGAGTGGGATGAAGAACAGCGCCACGACGAGGAGGTAGCCGGTCGCGAGCGGCGAGAGGAACGACGAGGTGAGTCGCCTGAAGATGACCCCGCCGCCCTGGTTGTAGACGAAGTTCTCGGGCAGGCCCGAGAGGCCGGTGTAGGTCAATCCGAGCTGGTCGCTGAACCAGCCGGACGACAGACGCCACCAGGAGAGCGGCACGAGGTAGACGTCGAGCAGCCCGTAGAGCGCGACGCCGGCCGCGGTCAGCAGGACCGTGCGGCAGAGATTGCGGCGTTCTTCTCCCGTGAGCGAGAGACGCGAGCCGAGGAAGTACGCGAGCACAGGGAGCAGGTCGTGCCGGGTGCCGAACACGACGCCCTTGTGGGTCGCCCCGCCACCGAGGATCGACTGCGGGAGCAGCGCATACAGGACGACGAGCGCCCCGAACGCGACCGCGAGCCAGTCGGTGGGGCCTTCGAGCCGGAGTCCGCGGCGCCCGGTCGAGACGAGCACGAGCGCCAGCGCGCCGACGAGCAGCACGTCCTTCCAGGCGGCGACGGCGGAGAGCGTGTTGCCGCGCACACCGGCCCGGTAGAGCTGCGACATGACGAGGTTGTGGACGGCGAGGCCGACGATCAGGACATGGAGCGCCCAGACCGGCCTGTGCGCCGTCTTCATTCGGGCCCGACCGCGATCAACGTCATCCCGCGGTTCACTACACGGACGCTGTAAGGAAACAGCGATGCGAGCTCGCGCGGCCCGAGCGGTTCGAGGACGTCGTCGAACCCCCGCGCGCGCAGGAGCGGGTCACGCGCGCGGCGCGGCAACCAGTGCGCGAACGGCAGCAGCGAATGCACCTCGAGCGGGAAGTAGCGGTTCGGCGTCGTCACGAATACCCGCCCGGCAACCCGACACAGCTCGTGCACGAACTGCCGCTGCGCCTCCCGCCCGCCGCCGACATGCTCGACGACCGCGTTCGAGAACCCCAGGTCGAACGCTCCGTCGGCGAAGGGCAGCGCGCGGCCGTCTGCCTGGACCGCCGTGACGCTCGGGAACGCCGCGGCAAAGCGTTCGAGCATGGTCGGGCCGACGCCCGTCACACGGTTCGGCCACGGGTAGAGCGCCTCGAAGAAGTTGTCCGTCGACCCCTCGCCGAAGGGCGCGTCGGTGACGCCGACGTCGACGACGGTCGTCTCGGGCCCAGGCTGGAAGAGGTCGAGGAACAGCCGGAGCTTTCGCTCGCGGCTCCTCAGCGAGGCCTGCGACGCGATCCGCTCGAGCATCGGAGCGTACTTCTACACTCGGCGGGTGATTCGCGCCGACCTTCGCCCGAAGGGCCCGTATTCGCTGCGGCTCTCGGGCCGTCACGCAGGGGACGCTTGCCGCGTGGTCGCGAACGGCATCTATCGCGAGACGATCCGCGTCGACGGCAGGCTCGAGCGGGTCGAGGCGACGCAGCATCCGGACGGGACAGTCTCCGTCGCGGCGCAGAGCGAGGCCGGCGTCGAGCGCGTCCGGTTCGCGCTCGGGCTCGACGACGACCACTCGGAGTTCCTCCGTCGATTTGCCGGGGATGCGCTGCTCGGCGAGGCGCTGAAGCAGCTCCGCGGGCTCCGCCCGATGCGCACCGGCACCGTCGCGCAGTCGCTGCTCCGCGCCGTGGCCGGCCAGCTGATCAAAGCGAGCCGGGCGAGGGAGATCGAGCGTGCGGTGATCCGCGCCGCCTCGCCCAAACTGGGCGACCTCTACGCCGCGCCGACCTGCGCCGAGCTCGGGCGCTTCTCGCCCGCGGCGCTCGCGAAACAGGGCCTCGGCGCCCGGCGCGCCGGTGCACTCGTGCGACTCTGCCGCTCGCTCGATCTCGAGCGCCTCCACGCGCAGCCGACCGATCGGGCAGCAGCACGCCTGGAGCGCGAGCGGGGCCTGGGCCCGTGGTCGGTCGGAATCGTCTGCCTCGAGGGGCTCGGTCGCTACGAACGAGGGCTGCAGCGTGACCTCGGCCTGATCAAGCTGGCCTCGGCCCTCGCGGGCCGCTGGGTCGAAGCCGAGGAGTCCGACCAGCTGCTCGCCCCGTACGGCGAGTGGGCCGGGCTCGCGAGCGTGTACCTGCTGGCGGGCTTCGCACGCGGTCTCATACCCTTGCCGGATGCCCGCGCCGCCGCCTGAGCTCCACACCTCGGAGGATCCCGGGCGCCTGGTCGCGGAGCTGCTGGCCGACCAGGCGGCCCGCGGCGGATCGATCGTGCTCACCGGCGGCTCGACTCCGGTCCGCGCCTATCAGCTTGCGGCGTCGCTGCAACCGGACTGGGGCCGCGTCTCGGTCTGGTGGGGGGACGAGCGATGCGTCCCGCCCGATGACGAGCGCTCCAACTACCGTCTCACCGCCGAGGCTCTGCTCGACCGGCTCGAAACACCGCCCGCGGAGATCCACCGCATCCGCGGGGAGGTGCCGCCGGAACAGGGCGCGACCGAGTTGGACGCCGAGCTCGACGGGGCCATACTCGACCTGATGCTCCTAGGTCTCGGTCCCGACGGTCATCTCGCGTCGCTGTTTCCCGGGTCGCCCCAACTGCAAGTCGAGGACCGCCGAGCGGCGAGCGGGCCGGCCGGCCTCGATCCGTTCGTCGATCGCGTCACGATGACCATGCCCACGATCCGGTCGGCGCGCCGAATCGTGTTCCTCGTCACGGGCGCAGAGAAAGCCGACGCCGTCGCCGCCGCATTCGCAGCACCCGTCACGGAGGACGTCCCCGCGAGCCTCGCCCGTCTCGCCCCTGTTCCGGTCGAAGTTTTCCTCGACCCGGCCGCAGGGTCCAAACTAGGCCAGGCATGAACACGCCGGCACCGCAATCGCAGATCCTCGACGTCCTCGAGATCAACCGTCCCGAGCAGCTGAAGGCCCTCGGCCACCCGCTGCGGCTCAAAGTCCTGCAGGTGCTCGGCGAGGCCGACACGCCGTTGACGAACCGCGAGCTTGCCAGCCGGCTCGCCGTCGACCCCGGACATCTGCATTTCCACGTCCGCATGCTTCAGCGGGCGGGCCTGATCGAGCTTGCCGAGACGGACGGGCGCGAGAAGCCCTATCGCCCTGTGGCCAAGCATCTCAAGGTCGGCCCGGAGATCCGCGCGGCCGGGCTCGCAACCGAACTGCAGGCCGCGCAGCTGCGCGAGCTGCAGCGCGGCTTCGAGCTCCACGGCGAGCAGGGCGAATTTCGGAGCGCCCAGGTGCACGCGAAGGTCGACCCCGACACGCTGCGCACGCTCCTCAACGAGCTGATCGACAGCATCAACGCCGCCGAGGACGACGAGAACGCCCTGCAGACGATCACGATCGCCTTCCATCCCGCATTCGAACAGGGCGAGGCGGACTAGCCACCGGTCCGGCGGCCTGGAATCCGATCCGCGCGGCTACGTTGTACTGGAGGTATGCAGCCGGCGCGCTTCCATGGACTGACTTTCGTCACCGACCCGGGCCGGGTCTTCACGCCGCGCGCGACATCGGAGAAGCTCGTCGACCGCGCCCTGGAGCGCCTCGGCTCGACCGCCGCACGCGTTGCCGACGTCGGCACCGGTTCCGGCGCGATCGCTGTGACGCTCGCGTTGCGGGCGCCGCAGGTCGAGGTTTGGGCCAGCGACACCTGCGGCCGAGCGCTGACGCTGGCGGCGGCGAACGCCGAGCGGCTCGGCGCGCAGATCCACCTCGTCACCGGCGATCTCCTGGACGGCCTGCCGCGCGACCTCGATCTGATCGTCGCGAACCTGCCGTACCTCGCGCCCGATACTCCCGGGTACGAGGACGAGCCGCCGGCGGCCGTGTTCTCGAGCGGCGACGGGCTCGACCACTACCGCAGGCTGCTCGCCGGCGCCGCCGATCACCTCGCGCCGGCCGGAGGCGTGATCATCCAGTTCGACGGCGACGTCCTCGAGGCGGACCGGAACGAGTTGCCGTGGCTGCGCGCGCGGCTCGAGTCCCTGCTCGCCGCAGCGGCGTAAGCAACGCCCCGACGGGGTAGGGCTACCAACAGCCGCAGGATCGGCTATCGTGCAAGTGCGCACCGCGGACGAGGACTCAACGCGTGCGCGACCCTTTGAGGAGGCGGCACGGCAGTCGTGCCGCACGCATTGGCAGAAACCATCACGCAATCTCCGACAGAGTCGGAGGACGCGGCGGCCATTCGGGCCGACGCCCTCCGCGCCGAAACCTGGGCGGGCGAGCCGTTCCTCCGGGAGGGCGAAGACCCCGACGCGGTTCTCGCTCCCGGGACCGCACGCCGCCGCGCGCTCGACGACGCACTCGCCGAGATCGCAGCCGGCCGGACCGAGCCCTCGCCCGAGTGGAAGGTGCGCTACGCGCTGCTCCTCGGGCTCGAGCGCATCCTCTCGGAACGGCCGCCGCACCTCGCCTCCGGCACAGAGCTCCGCCGCCATCAGGTCGATGCGCTCGCCGGCATGCTCACCGAGCTGATCGCGGCGAACCAGAAAGGCGTGAACGGCAACGGGAACGGCAACGGCCACGCGCGAGGAGCCGCTCCCCGAGGACGACGACGAGCCGGACGACGAGCTCGAGCTCGCCACCGACGCCGACGACGACGAGCTTCCGGAGCCACTGCCCGTCGACCAGGATCCGGGCGCGATCCGCCGGTATCGCTTCCGCCACCCGACAGCCTCGGGGAAGACGATCGCCGCATCGGGCTTCGTCGAGGCGGCCCGCACCGAAGGCGTGCTGATCCTCACGCACCGGCGCCTGCTCGTCGACCAGTTCCGGCGGGAGCTCACCGAGCACGGCTACGGCGAGCGATTCCACGAAGCGGTACTCGAGGCCCACACGGCCCCCCGGCCGGCCAACCCCATCACGATCCAGACGTACGCCTGGTTCGCGCGTCACGTCTCGGAGGTCGCGCGCGACGCGTATCAGCTGGTCATCTGCGACGAGGCGCACACGGCCCTCGGCGAGAAGACCTCGGCGGCGATCCGCCTGCTCTCCGAGCCGATCTACATCGGCATGACGGCAACGGAAGAGCTGATCGCCAAGCAGGTCTCGGACGTGTTCCCCGCCTCCGTCGACGACCTGCCCCTCGCCGACGCCGCCCGTCGCGGCCTGATCGCTCCGCTGCGCAACCTGCGCGTGCCGCCGGTCGCGGCGATCAACCAGGTGCCGATCGTCGGGGGCGACTTCGAAGAGCGCGCACTTGCACAGGCGCTCGACCACGAGGCGCTGAACATGGCCGCGGCGACGCTCTACCGCGAGCGGTTCGGCGACACGCCGGGCATCGTCTACGCGGCCGGCGTCGAGCATGCGTACAACCTGGCGACGGCGTTCCGCGCTGCCGGCATCAAGGCAGAGGCGGTCTCGGGCCGAACACCTCCCGTCAAGCTCGCCGAGATCCTGGCCGCCTACGAGCGCGCCGAGATCGACGTGCTGATCAACGCCATGCTGCTCGCGGAGGGGTGGAACTCCCCGCGCGCGACGGTGGTCATGCACCTGGCCCCGACCGCGTCGAAGCGGGTGTACCAGCAGCGGATCGGCCGCATCATGCGCATCCATCCGCGCAAAGAGGCGGGCATCGTCGTCGACTTCACGCCGAAGGCTGCGACGCACAACGAGCGCGTCGTCTCGCTGCACTCCCTGCTCGACGCAGACTTCTATCGCGAAGGTGCGCGCGTAACACCCGCTCCCCGCCGTCGCATGCAACGACGTGCGCGCCGCAAGCTGACGCCCGCGTCGTGGCTGGTGCCGGTGACGCCCGACGTCCTTCGGCGCAAGGTCGTGATCTCGCGCGAGTGGCAGCGCGTCGATCCGAAGTTCCTGGACGAGGACGAGCAGGAATTCTGGGGAGAGATCGCCGGACGTCAGCTCCGCTTCGACGAGCGCGCCGCGTTCGTCGAGAAGCTGACGGCACGCGGAGCGTCGAAGCGCGCGATGGAGCGGTTCCTCTCGACGTGCGCTGCGCAGAATCCGAACCGCCGACTGCGCCTGATCGCACTCGCCGACCGAGTCTCGATGAGAATCGAGCGGGCCGACTTCGACGATCTCGTGACGCTCGTGACGCAAGGTCTGCCGTGGGAGAAAGACCGGGCCGCCGGCGTGCGCATCCTCTTGCGCGCGATCGCCGAAGGGAAGCCGGACGCCCCCGACCAGATCCTCGCGCGGTGGACCTGGCGGCTGTCCAAGGCCGTCCGCAAGCAACTCGACCGTAAGGCGTCACAGGAATATCCGGATGCGAAGCGGCTGCTCGGCGCGCTCGCCAACTCGCGGGGCCACCGCCATGAGGAGAACGCGGCGAAGCTCGTGAACGCCGCGCTCGAGATGCCGAAGGAGGTGGGCGCGGCTCTGCTCGCCTCGGCCGAGGGCTATACGCCGCGTTCGACGCAGTTGCTCGATGCGGCACGTGAAAGGCTGGGGGCGATCCAGGAGGTCGCCGGCTGGATCTCGGACAACCTGCCGCAGCCGAAGACGGGCCCGACCCGGACGCGTAAGCGCCGCCGCCGCAAGAAGAAGCCCGGCACCGAGGCTGCAACGACACAGACTGCCGCCGCCACGGGCGAGCCCGGCGAGGCCCAGACACCGGCACCGGCAGACGGCGAGACGCGTCCCCCGAAGCGCCGCCGCAGGCGCCGCCGCAAGCCCGTCGAGGGGGGCGTCGCCGTCGACGATCCGCCCACCGCCGCGGAAGACGCCGCGTAACGCAAACCGGGCACACTGGTCGGTAGACCAGTGCTGCTCCTGATCGCCCTCGGGTTTCTCGCAGGCATCGCGACGGCTCTCTCGCCGTGCGTCCTCCCCGTCCTGCCGGTCCTGCTCGCGGGCGGCGCCTCGGGGCGCAAACCGCTCCGGATCATCGCCGGGCTGATCATCAGCTTCAGCTTCTTCACGCTGTTCGCCACGTGGATCCTGGACAAGCTCGGCCTGCCGGACGACCTCCTGCGGAACCTCGCCATCGTCTTCCTGTTCGCCATGGCGGCGGTGCTGCTCGTGCCGCAGCTGGCGCTCGTCCTCGAGCGGGCACTTGCGTCGTTCACGCGTCTGCGGCCCGCGAACGCGGGCGGCGGCTATGTCCTCGGGATCACGCTCGGCCTCGTCTTCGTCCCCTGCGCGGGGCCGTTCCTCGGCGCGATCACTGCGGCTGCAGCCAACCAGAACTTCGGCGTCTCGACGATCGCCGCGACGCTGGCCTATGCCGCCGGCGCGAGCGTGCCGATGCTCGCGATCGCGTACGGCGGACGCGGCGCGGCGGCCCGGATCCGTGCGCGGGCCCCGCAGGTGCGGATGGTCTCGGGCGTGCTGGTCGCGGCCGTCGCGCTCGCCCTCGTCTTCCACCTCGACGACCACCTGACCAGCCTCCACGTTCCCGGCCTGACGGGGCTCGAGAACAGGATCGCGAGCTCGTCCGCCGGCGAGAAACAGCTTGGAAAGGTGCGCGGTGGCCGTGCGCAGCTCTCCGTCGTGCACACGACGGCGGGAGGGCTCCCCGACTACGGCATCGCCCCTCCGCTCAAGTCGGACGGCGTGTGGATCAACAGCAAGCCGTTCACGCTCGCATCACTGCACGGGAAGGTCGTGCTCGTGGACTTCTGGACCTACTCCTGCATCAACTGCCTGCGCACGCTTCCGCACCTCAAGTCCTGGTACGCGGCGTATCACAAGCAGGGCCTCGTCATCGTCGGCGTGCACACGCCGGAGTTCGCGTTCGAACACGTCGCATCGAACGTCCGCGCCGCGGTGAAGCGCCTCGGCATCACGTACCCGGTCGTGCAGGACAACCGATACAAGACGTGGGACAACTACGCGAACCAGTACTGGCCGGCCGAATACCTGATCGACAAGACCGGGCACATCCGGCACACGAACTTCGGCGAGGGCGAGTACGACAAGACCGAGGCCCTGATCCGACAGCTGCTCGGCACCAAAGGCGCGCACGCGCAGGCCGAACCGAACACGACGCCGACCGGGCTGCTCACGCCCGAGACCTACCTCGGCTACTCGCGCATCGCGAACTACGTCGGGTCGGCGATCTCGCCCGATCTCACCGCCGACTACCTGCTGCCCCCGAGCCTCCCGGAGAACACGCTCGCCTACGGCGGCGAATGGCATGTCGGACCGGAACGGATCGTCGCGGGACGGAACGCGAGCCTGCGTCTGCACTTCCACGCGAAGAACGTGTACATCGTGCTCGGCGGGCACGGCACCGTCCGCGAGCTGATCGACGGCAAGCCAACGGGGGTCCTGCACGTCGACGCGCAGCGGCTCTACACGGTGCGCGCCTCGACCAAGACGGCGGACGCGACCCTCGAGCTTCGGTTCTCACCGGGCATCCAGGGCTACTCCTTCACCTTCGGCTAGACGCCCCGCTCAGCGAAGCAAGGCGCGGTGAGTCTCCTGCGTCGCACGTGAAGGTGCGGTGCCGAGCTCCTCGGTGAGGAGCACCCGCAGCGACTCGTAGACGCGCAGCGCCTCAGCCGCGTTGCCGCGCGCGGCAAGCGCCTCCATCAGGTAGCGGTAGCCACTCTCGCGATAGGGGGCCTCCTGGATGAGGGCCCGCGCAGTCCGCTCGGCGGTGTTGAGCTCGCTGCCGCCGACCCGGAGGCTCGCGAGCGCAGCCAGCTCGAGTGACCGGAGATAGGTGCCTTCGAGGTCGCGGCGATGTTGCTCGACCCACGGTGCGTCGATGCCTGGGAGGAGCGGCCGCGCGGCGATGTGCTGGGCGATGCGCGCGGCCACCCACGCGTGCGGCCAGTCTTCCTGGGCGACGGCCGACTCGGCGCGATGAACTGCCGCGCGCGCCGCCTCGACGTCGATCCACGCGTCCTCCTCGAGCACGAGGCGCAGGTCGCCGCGACCCTCGATTCGCTGAGCGCCGACCACCCGACGAAGCCTGGACACGAGCGCGTACAGGGCGGAGTCGGCCGCAGGTGGAGGCTCGGGCCAGAGAGCAGCGATCAGCTCGTGGTGCGAGCTCGCGCGCAGGCGGTGTAGGACGAGGTGCGCGAAGAGCAGCCGAGCCTGGGGCCCCGCGAGGGCCTGCTCGACACGCTCGCCGTCGATCGTTGCGACGAGGCGGCCGCAGAGCTGAATTCGGGTCGCCAAGGTTCCGACAAGGTTAGGACAAGCGCACGCTGCGATCGTCGGCGACGGATGAGGAATCATCAACGCGACACCGAGGAGGATCCGTGCCAAAGATCATCAACTGCGAATGCGGCGAGGTCGTGCGCGCCGAGAGCGACGACGAGCTCGTGCACAAGGTCGAGCGGCACGTCGGCGAGGCGCACCCCGACCTGGTGGGCAAGATGTCACGCGACGACATCCTCGCCATGGCCGAGGAGAGCTAGAAGCGCCGACTACGACTGCCGCAGGTTGCTACTGGCCGCGGGCGGCGTCTTCGTCGTCCGTGCCGTTCTCCCGCTCGCGCAGGAAGCGCGTCAGCTCGGCGGCGAGCGCATCGCCGGACGGGATGTTCGCCTCGGCGGCGAGCTCGTCGACGCGGCGCTCGAGCTCCTCGACGTACGAAGCGGTCTCGCCGTCCGCGCTGACGGCTTCGCTGACCTGCTGCGCGTACGAGTCGGCGGCCTCGTCGAGCTCGGCGGTGTCGACGTCGGCGTGCAGCAGCTCGCCGAGACGGTCGACGAGCGCCTTGGCAGCGCGCGGCGACGGCGTCAGCGAGACGTAGTGCGGTACGGCCGCCCAGAGACTCGCCGACTTCAGGCCGGCTCGACCGCACGCGTCGTGCAGCACGCCGACGATCCCGGTCGGGCCCTCGTAGCGTGACGCCTGCAGGCCGAGCCGCTCGATCAGATCCGGATCCGTCGCGCTCCCCGTGACCGGAGCCGGCCGCGTGTGCGGCACGTCGGCGAGCAGCGAGCCGAGCGTGATCACGAGCTCGACACCGAAGGACGATGCGAGCTCCGTGACGTGGGCGCAGAACGTGCGCCAGCGAAGGTTCGGCTCGACGCCGAGCAGGATGATCGCGTCCCGTCCTGCGCCCGGCAGCGGTGCATGGAGAAACGTGTTCTCGGGCCAGTCGATCTGCCGCGTCTCACCATCGACGAGCGAGACCATCGGCCGGGTCGCCTGGAAGTCGTAGAAGCCCTCCGACTCGATCGTGGCGAAGCGCTCTGCCGCCCACGCCTGCGCGAGATACGCACCGGCCAGAGACGCGCCCTGACCGCCGTCGTTCCAGCCGCGGAACGCGGCGATCATGACGGGGTGCTCCAGCACGGGCCGTTCCTCGATCTGAAGCTCATCCGTCACGGGACCATCCTATGTCGCCTCCGCAGGTCGCCAGAGCCTCACCATGAACGCGGTCAGAGCGGCCCAGACGGTCACCGCCGTCGTGACGTGGACGAGCACGAGCCACCAGGGCAGGTGCGTCCGGTACTGGATCTCGCCGACCGTCATCTGAAGCGCGAGAAGCCCGAGCACGATCAGCCCTGCGCGCAGGTGCGGGCTCTTCGTCCGGTAGAGCCAGACGAGCACGATCGCGAAGGAGATCCCGAACACCGCCGTCGCGCGCACGTGCCAGTACACCGCCGGCTGGAACGACCACAGGCGCCGGACGACCGTGCTGCCCGGATGAGGGCCGGCGGCTGTCGCGAGCGTCCCGCTGACGATCAGCACCGCTCCCGAGATCCAGACGAGGACGCTCAACCTGCGCGCCCAGCCGGGCACCCGCACCGACGGGCGCGCACTGACCTCGACCGCGAGCGCCACGCCGAGCGTCAGCACGACGACCGAGAGCAGGAAATGGGAGAGGACGAGCCACGGGTTCAGATGGAAGTGGATCGTGATCGCGCCGAGCGGCGCCTGCGCGAGCGTGCCCGCGAAGACGGCGAAGGCAACCCAGCAAAGCCGGCGCGACAGCCTGGCGCGGATCGCGCCGACGAACGCGGCGAGGGTCGCGAGGATCGTCAGGAACGCGACGACGCGGTTCCCGAACTCGATGTACGAGTGGAAGCTCCGAGGCTCGAAGTGGTGCTGCTCGCACCCGGGCCAGTGCTCGCAGCCGAGGCCGGAGCCCGTCAGGCGAACCGTCGCCCCGGTCGCGACGATGATGACGAGCATCGCGACGCTGAACCAGGCCAGGCGCCGGAACGCCGGGAGCGACAGCGCCGGTCGACGCGCGCGCGACAGCGGCTGCGCGGTCGTGTCCACGGCACCACTGTAGAGGCGTTCTAGGAGAGGCTGACGCCCGTGCCGTCCTCGACCGTCCCGACGCGGGCGAGGAACAGGCCCGCCCGCGCGAACTCGGCCTCGAGCGCAGGGCCGCGCTCGCGAGGGAGCGAGACGAGCAGCCCGCCGGCGGTCTGCGGGTCGTAGGCCAGCTCGACGAGCTCGGGCGGGACGTCACCGAGCTCGACCGCTGCGTACGCCTTGTTGTTCTGCGTGCCTGCGGTCGAGACCCCTGCCCGCGCAGCGTCGAGGGCGCCCTCGAGCGCCGGCAGCCGATCCGCCGTCAGCGCGATCCGCACGCCGCTCCGCGACGCCATCTCGTGCGCGTGTCCGAGCAGCCCGAACCCGGTCACGTCGGTGACTGCGTGCGGTGCAAACGGACGCAGCGCGTCTGCGGCGTCGCGGTTCAGCGTTCGCATCCAGCCGACGGCGATCGACGCGTCGGCGAGCCCGCGCTTCGCGCCGCCGAGCACGAGTGCCGTGCCGAGCGGCTTCGTCAGATAGAGCGCGTCGCCCGCCTGCGCGCCCGCCTTCGGCCAGAGCCCGTCGGGCGCGACCGTCCCGACGACTGCGAGCCCGTACTTCGGCTCTGCGTCGCGGATCGTGTGACCGCCGGCGAGCAACGCTCCGGCGGCGCGGACCTGACGCTCGGCGCCGTCGAAGATCGCGCGAACCATTTCGGTCGGGAGCTCCTCCGGCAACGCGGCAACCGACAGCGCAAGCAGCGGCGTGCCGCCCATCGCGAAGACGTCGTTCAGCGCGTTCGTCGCCGCGATCGCTCCGAAGTCGTCGGGGTCGTCGACGATCGGCGGGAAGAAGTCGATCGTGAAGACGAGCGCGCGGTCGTCGTCGAGCTTGTAGACGGCAGCGTCGTCCGCCGGGTCGAGACCGACGAGCAGGTTCTCGGCCTCGGCCGGGACGAAGCCGCGCAGCAGCTCCTCGAGCCGCGAGGCCGAGTACTTCGCGGCGCAACCGCCGGCCGTCGCGAGATCCGTCAGCTTGATCACGTTCCCAAGCGTAGAGTCCACCGCGTGCCGAGCGCTCTCGTCACCGGCGGCTCGTCCGGAATCGGTCTCGCGATCGCGCGGATGCTCCGGGACGAGGGCTTCGACCTGACGCTGGCGTCACGCACCCGGGAGAAGGTCGAGGCGGCCGCCGCAGAGCTCGGCGCGCAGGCCGTCACGGCGAACACGGGCAACGAGGAGGACTGCGTACGCGTCGTCGCGGCGCACGTCGAGCGGTTCGACGGCCTCGACGTGCTCGTCAACTCCGCCGGGATCGGGATTGCGGGGACCGTCGAGACACTGCAGACGAAGCACATCGACCTCCAGCTCGGCGTCAACCTGCGCGGACTGCTGCTCGTCTCGCGGGAGGCGATCCCACACCTCAAGCGCTCACGCGGCTGGATCGTCAACCTCGCCTCGATCGCCGGCACCACGCCGACGCCCGGCCTCACCGTCTACGGCGCGACGAAAGCGGCCGTGATCGCCCTGACGCGATCGCAGAACGCCGAGCTCGACGCGGCCGGCGTGCGCGCGATCGCGCTCTGCCCGGGCTTCGTCGACACCCCGATGGCCGAATGGTCGGGGCTGGAGGCCGGCGAGATGATCCAGCCCGAAGACTGCGCCGAGGTGGTGCGCATGTGCCTTCGCCTCTCGCCGCGCGCGCGCGTCCCGCAGGTCGTGATCGAGCGGGTCGGCTCCTCGGCCGGCGTCGGCTGACGACCTCGCCGAGGCCGGTACCGTTCGCGGCGTGCCGCGCCTCTGGCCGCTCGCCGCGCTGATGCTGGCCGCAGCCGTTCTGGCCGGCTGCGGAGCGGCCGAGGCGCAGAAGATCGCGAAGCCCCCGCCCGCGAAGCAGACGTTCGCCGGGTCGGCCGTCACGCCGCCTCGTCTGGCCCAGCCGATCTCGCTGCACGATGCCTGGGGACGGCCAGTCACGCTCGCCGCTCTGCGTGGGCGTTATGTGCTCGTCACGTTCCTCTACACCCACTGTCCGGACGTGTGCCCCTTGATCGCCCAGAACCTGAATGCGGCGCTGGTCCGCCTCGGCAAGAAGCGCGACCGCGTTCGCGTGCTGGCCGTCAGCGTCGACCCGAAAGGCGACACGCGCGCCGCCGTGCGCCGCTACATCGCCGAGCGCCATCTCGTCGCGCAGTTCCGGTACCTGCTCGGCACACCGGCGGAGCTCCGGACGGTCTGGGCGGCCTGGCACGTGCTGGCGGTTCGCTCGAGCCCGGACGTCGTCGACCACGTCGCCTACACGGCCCTGATCGACCCGACCGGCCGCGAGCGCGTGCTCTACGACTCCTCGGTCAAGTACAGCCAAGTGCTGCACGACTTGCGCGTTCTGATGTCCGCGTAGCTGACTCGAGCGCGCTGCCGGCTCCCCAGCGTGCAAGCGCGCGAATCGAGCGGTTAACGACCTAGAGCGGGCCGTCCCACAGCCCGACAGGGCCGTGACCGCCACCATGGAAGCAACCCGCAATCGCCGCGACGACAGTCAGGGCGAACACGAGAGTCGAGCGGCGCCGGGCGAGAAGCGCGATCTTCGTGGCCACAGAGAACACCTCCTTCCCTCAGAAGCGGAAGTCCTGGAGCGCCTCCGCCGCCTGGCGGTACAAGACCGCCGAGCGACGCTCGTCCCCTCGCCGGGCCGCGAGATCGCCCTGGGCGATCCACGCAGCGGCGCGGTGTGACGCAGATGAAAGTTGCGCGAAGGCGTCGTCGGCCTCGGCCAAGGCGCCTTCGGCTTCGTCGAGCCGCTCCTGCAACAGCAGCGCCCGCCCCAGCACGAGACGTGCGTTGCCGATCTCGTCGAGCATGTCGTCGCGCTCGCCGATGAGCTCGAGCGCGTGGAGCGCCTGCTCCTCGGCGCGCTTCGCGTCGCCGGTCCGCAGGTGGACCTGGGCGAGCGAGCTGACCGCGGTCGCAGCGTCCTCGTCACGCCCGATCTCGAGCGCAACGGCGAATGCATGCTTCAGGTGCTCGACCGCCTCGTCCGGCTTGCCGAGCAGAAACTCGATCCCTCCGAGGTTGTTCAGAAGGCGGCCGATGTTGGCGCGGTCGGCGAGCTCCTCGTACTGCACCTTCGCCTTCTCGGCATACGTGCGGGCGAGGACCCAGTGACCCGCGCGCTCGGCCAGCATGGAGGCCTGGAAGTACGCCTGGCCGAGAGCCCGTGCGTCGTGCATCGCCTCGGCGAGCTCGAGTGCACGCTCCACGTCCTCCCGCGCTGCCTCGTAGTCGCGCTGCCGGCGGTGGCACCGTGAGCGCCACGCGAAGACGCTGAGCCGGAGCTCGTCGGAAGGGAGGCCCGATCGCTCCGAGAGGGCGAGGGCCTCGTTGAAGAGGCTGACCGCCGTCGCGATGCTCGAGAGCATGTAGCGGCAAACGCCGAGGCGGAAGAGCACGTCGGCCCGGTCGATGTCGGAGAAGCCTTCGCCTTCGACGAGCGCGCGGGACTCGCCGAGCATCGTCAGCGCCGTCTTGACGTCGCCGCTCTGGGCGCGCGCCATCGCCTCGCCGTTCAGCGCCCGCACCCGCAACTCGACCGCACCCGTGCCGAGCACGGCAGGCAGCGACTTCGTGTACTCGGCGATCGCCTCGTCGAATGCGTGCTCGCCGAGCAGCGTGTCGGCGCGGGCGAGGATCGCCTCCGCCTTCGCGCGCTCGTCGGCGGAGATCCCGTTCGCGAGGTAACCGGCGTCGACCCCGAGGCGCATTGCGAGCCAGTCGACCGTCTCGCTCGTCGGCCGGGTCTTGCCGCGCTCGATCTGGGAGATGTATTCCTTCGAGAAGCGATCGCCCGCGAGGTCGGTCTGCGTCAGGCCGGCGGCCACGCGCAACTGGCGCAGGCGGTCGCCGAGCTTCGGGCCTCTCTGGGCTCCACGTTCAGTCCCGCGCTCAGCCCCGCGCTCGGGCGTTCTGGGATGAGCGGCATCGCTCCGGGTCGTGCGCGGCGTCATGACAGACAGAAGTATTCAGAACACTTGACCGATCCGCAATCCCCCAATTGGGACATGTCCCCCAAAAGGGGCATAGACATTGAGGAAACCCAGTCAACAAGCCGAATCGAAAATCACTTGACCGAGGTACTTGACACGGCCCCTCCAGGCTCGTACAGTGAGCCCACCTTGCACCGCAGCCGACGCCAGGTCGGAGGGAGTGCATGGGGAGCGCCAGTGGCGACAAAACCCAGGTAACCGACCGGCCGCAGGGTCGGAGCCCGGGAACGCCAGCCAGGCGCCCCGCCTGACCAGGGAGAGCCCCGGGTGCCGCAGCCGGGGCTTTCTCGCGTCCGGGGACGGTTTACGGCTCGATGAGCATCCAGCGCCGACGCTCCGCGCGTACCCGCGCGAGGTCGTCGCCGAGCAGGCCGCCGAGCCGCGTGTCCATGGTCGCGAGCAGACCGCCGGCCACGAAGAGCCACGCCTCGGCGACCGGATCGCGCTCGGGATGGATGACGCCGCGCGCCTGGCCGTCCCGGATCACGTCGGCGAAGAAGTCGTGCACCTCGCGCACCTGGCCTCGGAGCGCGGCGGCGATCACGCGGTCCTCCGAAGCTTCCGTCAGTGCCTGGATCCAGAGATCGATGAGACGGATCCGGGCGCGCTTCGCCATGAACGCGTCGGCGATCGCCCCCAGGCACTTGTCGGGGTCGGCGGCAACCGCCTGCTCGCAGATCTCACGGAAGCCGTTCCAGGCCTCGTCGAGGCACGCGAGGTAGAGATCGCGCTTCGATCCGAAGTGCCGGTAGAGGATCGGCTCGCTGATTCCCGCCTCGCGCGCGATCTCCGCGGTCGTCGCACCGCGGTAGCTCGTCTTCGAGAAGACGCGGCAGGCGGTGTCCAGGACCGCCTGCCGCCGGGCCTCCGCCGTCAGGCGGGGCCGAGTCGAGGTCAAG
This sequence comes from uncultured Thermoleophilia bacterium, assembly GCA_963708505.1. Lineage (GTDB taxonomy): Bacteria > Actinomycetota > Thermoleophilia > Gaiellales > Gaiellaceae > PALSA-600. Next base: position 271,167 of record CAVPST010000001.1, on the reverse strand, counting down.
CCGCCTCCACCGCTGCCACTTGCGGCGCGTGCTGGTGGGGCAGCTTGCGAATTGCCGCCGTCGCGACGACGGCGCCGGCCAGCGCCAGCAGCCCCGAGACACGCAGCGCGTCGTGGAAGCCGGTCAGGAACGCCTCGGGCGTGTGGCTCCCCGCGGCGCCCGACGCGACGATCGCGCCCATGACGGCGATCCCGAGCGAACCGCCGACCTGCCGGCCCGAGTTGAGCACCGCCGAGCCGACGCCGGCCTTGTCGACCGGCACCGCGCTCATCGCCGCAGCGGTCACCGGCGTCATCGTCAGGCCCATCCCGAATCCGCCCAGCAGGAGGCCGGGCAGAATCGCCCAGAAGGTCTCGTTCGCGCCGAGCGTCGAGTAGTAGAAGAGCATCAGCGAAAGCAGGGTCATGCCGCCCCCGACCAGCCAGCGGGAGCCGACTCGGTCGGACAGCTTCCCGGCCCGCGGCGCGAGCACGATGATCAAGCAGGTCATCGGCAGGAACGAAGCGCCTGCTTCGACGGGCGAGTAGCCGAGCACGTTCTGCATGTAGAGCGAGACGTAGAAGAACGTCCCGAACATCGCGAGACCGACGAAGAGCATCGCCGTGTTGGCGCCGCTGAACGTCCTGTTGCGGAACAGCGAGAGGTCGAGCATCGGCAGGCGCTGTCGGCTCTCGAGCACCGCGAACGACACCAGGGCGATCGCCGCGATGGCGAACGCCGCGAGAATCCGCGTGGAAGTCCAGCCGTAGTTGTTGGCCTCGATGAACGCGTAGGTCAGCGCGAACAGGCCGACTCCCGAGGAGACCAGGCCGGGAACGTCGGGGCGCTGCTCGTGCGACGTGTCGCGCGACTCCTCGACGAAGGCGCGGATGGCGACCAGCCCGAGGATGCCGATCGGCACGTTGATGAAGAAGATCCAGTTCCAGTTGACGTGCTCGGTGAGCAGGCCGCCGACGAGCGGGCCGATGGCGAGCGCCATCGCCGAGACACCTGCCCAGATGCCGATCGCCGTACCGCGCTCACGCGGCGGGAACGTGGCCGTGATGATCGAGAGGGTGGCCGGGTTCATGAGCGCCGCGCCGAGGCCCTGCACGACGCGGGCGCCGATCAGGAAGCTGCCGTTGGGCGCGAGCCCGCAGGCGAGGGACGCTCCGGTGAAGATCGCAAGCCCGAGCATGAAGATGAAACGCCGTCCGAGCAGATCGGCGAGCTTGCCGCCCGTGAGCATGAACGCGGCGAACGTGAGGGCATAGCCCGCGACCACCCACTCCAGCTCCGACAACTGCATGTGCAGTGAGCTCTGCATCGCCGGCAGTGCGACGTTCACGACAGTGTTGTCCAGCATGATCACGAACAGCCCGACCGACACGGTCCCGAGCGTCCACCACTTCTTGTTCTCCGGCGTTACGAAGCGCTGCATCGACTCACCCCTCTTCCTGAAAGTTAGTGCCTGCTAGGTTAGCAGACGCTAACTCCAGCCGCTGGTTGAATGCGCGCGTGACCGAGATCGTCTGGCGCCCCGACGCTGCCACCGCTGCCGGTGCGAACGTGACACGTCTGGTCGCGCGGGCCGGGGTCGCCGACTATCCGACGCTCGTCCGGCGTTCCGCCGAGGAGCCGGAGTGGTTCTGGCCGATCGTCGTCGAGGATCTCGGTCTCGAGTTCGCCGAGCCCTGGCGACAGGTACTCGACGCCTCCCGCGGCCCTGAGTGGGCGACCTGGTTCGTCGGCGGCAAGGTGTCGATCCCGCACAACTGCGTGCACCGCTGGGCCGCTGCGACGCCGGAGCGCGTCGCCGCGGTCGGCCTAGGCGAGGACGGCTCCCGGCGCGAGGTCACGTTCGCGGAGCTGTCGCGCGACGTCACCCGTCTCGCCGAGCGCCTCGCCGCTCTCGGCGTCGGGCCAGGCGACCGCGTCGCGATCTTCCTGCCGATGTCGCCCGAGGTGGCCGTCGCCTCCCACGCGATCGCCCACCTCGGCGCCGTACAGGTACCGATCTTCTCCGGCTTCGCCGCGCCGGCCGTCGCGCAGCGCCTCCAGGCCAGCGAAGCGAAGGTCGTGATCACGCAGGTCTCCTCGTCGCGCCGGGGCAAGCCCGTCCCGATGCTCGAGATCCTCGACGAGGCACGCCGCGAATCGCCGAGCGTCGAGCACGTCGTCGTCGCGCCGTTCGAGCTCGACGGCCTTCCCGGCGTACTGCCCGCGGCTCAGGTCGACTCCGAGACGCCCTACCTCCTGACGTACACCTCCGGCACGACGGGCCGACCGAAGGGCGTCGTGCACGTCCAGGGAGGCTTCCTCGTCTCGATCGCGCGCGAGGTCGCCTACCAAGCGGACGTGCACGCAGGCGACGTCGTGCACTTCGCGACCGACATGGGCTGGATCATGGGCCCGTGGACCGTCGTCGGGGTCGGCGCCGTCGGCGCGACGATCGTCTTCGCCGAAGGCGCACCGGACTGGCCGGCCCCGGACCGGCTCTGGCGCACCGTCGAGCAGGAACGAGTCACGTCGCTCGGCCTCTCCCCGACCCTGGCGCGCGCGCTGCTCCCGTACGGCCCGCCGGCGACCGAGCTCTCGTCGCTGCGGACGTTCGTCACCACCGGCGAGCCCTGGAACCCCGAGCCCTACCGCTGGCTGTTCGAAGACGTCGGCCGCTCGCGGGTGCCGGTGATCAACTGCACGGGCGGCACCGAGGTCGGAGCGTGCTTCCTCTCGCCCACGCCCGCCGGACCGATCAAGTCGTGCTCGGTCGGAGGCCCGGCGCTCGGCATGGCGATGGACGTGGTCGACGACGAAGGCCGCTCGCTCATCGGCACCGGCCGGGTCGGCGAGCTCGTCTGCCGCAGGCCGTTCCCCGGGATGACGCGAGGTTTCTGGCGCGACCCGGACCGGTTCATCGAGACGTACTGGTCCCGGTTCCCCGGCGTCTGGGTCCACGGCGACTGGGCTTCGGTCGACGCCGACGGCTTCTGGTTCCTGCACGGCCGGTCCGACGACACGCTCAACATCGCGGGCAAGCGCATCGGGCCTGCCGAGCTCGAGTCGGCAGCGGTCTCCCATCCGGCGGTTCGAGAGGCCGCCGCGATCGGCGTGCCGCACGAGCTGAAGGGCGAGACGGCCTGGATCTTCTGCTGCCTCCTTCCGGGCGCCGAGGCGACGCCCGCCGAAGTCTCTGCGCACGTCGCCGCCGAGCTCGGAAAGGCCTTCAAGCCCGAGCGGGTCTTCTTCGTCGACGCCCTGCCGAAGACGCGCTCGGCGAAGATCGTGCGCCGGGCCCTGCGGGCGAAGGCGCTCGGCACCGATCCCGGCGACCTCTCCTCGCTCGAGAACCCCGAGTCGCTCGACGCGATCGCAGCCGCTGTTGGCTGACGGCCGCGTCTTCGAGACGTCCAGGCCGATCCGCCCGTCAGACGTCGACGCAACCGGGCGCCTGCGGCTCGACGCCGTCGCGCGGTTCCTCCAGGACATCGCCGCCGACGACGTGCTCGACGCGGGGTGGTCGCCCGACGAGCACATCTGGGTCGTGCGGCGCACGACGATCGAGGTTCTGGAGCCGTTCCGCGACGACAGCCGTGCGGCCGTGCGCACATGGTGCTCGGGCGTTGCGGCGACGACGGCGGCGCGCGCGTACTCGGTGACCGGCGACCGCGGCGGCCGGGTCGAGGCGGAGAGCATCTGGATCCACCTCGACCGCGACCTGCGCCCGCTGCGGCTCGGTGAGCGATTCCTTTCCGTCTACGGCCCTTCGGCCGCGGGCCGGCGCGCCTCGACGCGGCTCGACCTGCCGCCGCCGGACGACGGAGCCGCGAAATCGACCTGGCAGCTGCGCTCGACCGAGGTCGACCGCCTGGGCCACGTCAACAACGCGGCGTACTGGGCTCCGGTCGAGGAGGTCTGGCGCAGCCGCTTCGGGGGCGCCTTCGCGCCGTGCTCGAGTACCGGCAGCCGCTCGACTTCGGCGATCCGGTCGAACTGTGGCAGCGAGACGACTTGGTCTGGCTCGTCGTCGCCGGCGAAGCCCGGGCCGCGGCACAACTATCCTCGCCTCCGACATGAAGACGATCCTCTGCTTCGGGGACTCGAACACGTGGGGCTACATCCCGGGGTCGGACGGCGAGCGCTTCCCGCGGGCCGACCGCTGGCCCGTCCGGCTTCAGGCCGCGCTCGGAGCGGAGTACGAGGTGATCGCCGAAGGCCTGAACGGCCGCACGGCGACGATGGACAGCCCGGTCGCCGAGGGGCGGAACGGGCTCACCTACCTCCTGCCGTGCCTGCACTCCCACGCGCCGCTCGACCTGGTCGTGATCTATCTCGGCACGAACGACCTCGGCGACCGCTACTCGCTGCCGGCACCCGATGCGGCGACCGCGGTCGGCCGGCTCGTCAAGGTGGTTCGCGACAGCGAATCGGGGCCTGCAGGCGGCGCCCCGCACACGCTGGTCGTCTGCCCACCGCCGTTCGGGCGCGTCGATCCGGAGCGGTCGTTCGCGCAGGCCCGCGAGAAGTCCAGGCTGACGGGCCGTTTCTTCCGCGAGATGGCCGAGTTGCTCGGCTGCGAGCTCCTCGACCTGGACGGCGTGGCCGCGTACAGCGACGAGGACGGCATCCACCTCGACGAGGCCGGCCAGGCGGCGGTCGCGGTCGCGGTCGAGGGCCGGGTCAGGAAGCTGCTCGCGTGAGCGCGGCGCGTCTCCGCATCTGGGTGATCGGCCTGATCGTGGTCGCGGCGGTGCTCAGCTTCATCGGCAGCAGCCAGAACCTCCGGGTCGTGTACGGGCTCGGTTTCGGGGTCTTCCTGGTCGCGGTCTGCGTGTATGCGCTCTGGAGGCGGGCCGTCCGGAACGAGCGGGCTGCTAGAGTTTTCGACCGAGAGGCGAAAACCGATGAGACTAGCACTCGCGCAGATCAATAGCGTCGTCGGCGACATCGACGGCAACGCCGCTCGGGTCGTCGACTGGCTCGAGCAGGCACGTGGCGCCGACGCCGATCTCGTCCTCTTTCCCGGAGCTGTGCGTGACCGGCTACCCCGCCGAGGACCTCCTGCTCCGCCCCGGCTTCGTGCGTGCCGCGAGGCGAGCGGTCGACACCATCGCCGAAGCCGCGCACGGCATCACGGCGCTCGTCGGCGCGCCGCACCTCGACGCCGACCTGCACAACGCATGCTTCGTGCTCGCGCACGGCGAGGTGCGCAGCATCTATCGCAAGTGGTACCTCCCGAACTACGGCGTCTTCGACGAGGACCGGTACTTCGCGGCCGGGCGCGACCTCGTGCTGCTGCGTTTTGGCGACGTGCTGGTCGCGCCGACGATCTGCGAGGACGTGTGGCAGCCCGGCCCGCCCGCCACCGATCTGGCGCTGGCGGGCGCTCACCTGATCGCGAACATCTCGGCTTCGCCGTTCCACGTCGGCAAGGACCGGGAGCGCGAGGAGATGCTGCGCGTGCGTGCGAGCGACAACTCGTGTTTCTTCGCGCTCTGCAACGCCGTCGGCGGCCAGGACGAGCTGATCTTCGACGGCCACTCGGTCGTGCTCGACGACGAGGGCGAGGTGCTCGCGCGCGCGGCCGGGTTCGAGGAGGAGCTCCTCGTCGTCGACGTCGACCCGGTTGCGGCCGTCGGGCGGAGGCTGCGCGACGTCCGCCGGCGTGCGCTCGCCCGGGACCGGGAGCCCGTGGAGGCGAGCGTGGTCGAGCTCGGCGCGCCTCGCGCCCAGAACGACCCGGCGCCGGCCCGGATCGTGCCGCAGGTCGACGATCTCGAGCAGATGCGGCTCGCACTCGAGCTCGGCGTGCATGACTACGTCGAGAAGAACGGCTTCGGCGACGTCGTGATCGGCCTCTCCGGCGGGATCGACTCGGCGCTCACGGCCGCGCTCTGCGTCGAGGCTCTCGGGCCGGATCGCGTCCACGGCGTCTCGATGCCGAGCCGGTACTCGTCCGAGGGGACGCGCGGCGATGCCCAGAAGCTCGCCGAATCGCTCGGAATCGACTTCCGGGAGATTCCGATCGAGCCGATGGTCGAGGCGTACGACGGCGCGCTCGCATCGCATTTCCGCGGGCGCGAGAGCGACCTGACCGAGGAGAACCTGCAGGCGCGCGTGCGCGGCACGCTGCTCATGGCGCTCTCGAACAAGTTCGGCTGGCTCGTGATCGCGACGGGCAACAAGTCCGAGCTGTCGGTCGGGTACTCGACGCTCTACGGCGATCTCGCCGGCGGCTTCGCACTGATCAAGGACGTCTACAAGACCGACGTCTTCCGGCTGACCAGGTGGCTCAACGAGCGCGCGGAGCGTGAGCTGGTCCCCGTCTCGATCATCGAGCGCGCGCCGAGCGCGGAGCTGCGCGCCGACCAGCTCGACGAGGACTCGCTCCCTCCGTACCCGAAGCTCGACCGCGTGCTCGAGGCGTACGTCGAGCTCGACCGCTCACGCGAGGAGCTCTCGCAGGACGGCTTCGACCCGGAGGTCGTCGACCGCGCGCTCTCGATGATCGACCGCGCCGAGTACAAGCGCCGCCAGGCGCCACCGGGCGTCAAGCTCCGGCCCAAGGCCTTCGGCCGCGACCGGCGCACGCCGATCACGAACCGCTGGCCCGGCTAACCCCTACGTCTGACGTGAGTCAGACACGTGTCTGACGCAACCGCTCGCAGCTGGCCGTTCCACCGGGGGGCCGAACCGGCTTCTTTTACGGCTTGCAACCCATAACTCCGATTGCCGCGCAACACCGCACCAAACCTCGGCAACCGGGCGCGGCGTCACGAATCGGTACGCCTCTCGTGACACTTCCGTGTGTCAGACGTGAGTCTGACTCACGTCAGACGCAGGGGTTCGTCAAGCGACCAGGCGCTGGAGGGCGACGCCGAGGATTGGCAGGGCGATCGTCAGCGAATAGCTGAGCCAGCCGACGACGACGAGCGGGCGGCGCGATTTCTCTTCGCGACCCTCTTTGATCTCCGCTTGCAGGCGCGGGCCGAGGACGAAGTTGTGGAGGTACGAGACGACGAGCAGGCAGAGAAACAGTGCGACCTTGGTCCACAAGACGACCTGGAACGCCGTCCGGTCCTCCCACTCGCGCGACGCGAGTGCCACGCCGGTCAGCGCGGCGACGAGGAGCGACCCGTAGCCGATCGGCCGCCAGCGCAGGCCCAGCTCGCGCATCGCGCGCCCGCGCGGCTCGCCGTCCAGCGTCCGGATCGCGGGCACGCCGACGAAGATGAGCGCTGTCGAGCCGCCGAACCAGATGCCGGCAGCGAGCAGATGCACTGCAACGAGGACCGCGGTCACGCGCCGAGGATCGTACGCACGCGCTCGACGAGGTCCGACGGCGCAAGCCGCTCGCTCGTCGCGGCCAGCTCGTCGAGCGTCCACCACCGCATGCCGGCGATGCCCTCCTCCGTGAGATCGATCGTCGGCCGCGGGTCGTGGCTTTCCACCCGGACCAGGTAGATGTGGCTGCGCTGGTGGTAGAGCAGCCTTGCCCACGGAAAGGAGCGCTCGTGCTCCCAGACCAACGGGCCGACGTCGAATGTCTCGAGGCCGATCTCCTCGGCCAACTCGCGCCGGAGAGCAGCCTCGTGGTCTCGTCGTCCTCGATCCCGCCGCCCGGCGTGCCCCACCACGTCGCCTCGGTGACCGGATTGCGAAACTGGACGAGCAGGACGCGGTCGGCCGGATCGACGACCAGGCCACGGACGGACTCACGGAGGGACGGCGCCAGCCACTCGCGCAGCGCCCGGAACCAGTGCAGCCGCTCCTCCCACGGCACGGCTGCGTTCGCGGGCGAGGTCGACGGGAGAACGTAGAGCGCGACCGGCCCGAGCGTCCGCCACTGCGGCCCCAGCTCGGGCCGCTCGTTGAACGACCCTCGGTACGCCTCTTTCCCGACGAACGCGATCACGACCGGGTCGAACTCGGCCGCAAGCCGTTCCAGCCTGGCTCCGTCGAAGTCGCCGCGACGCAGGTCGCCAGAGCCGGGCGTCGTGCGCAGTGCAGCATTCGTGACTCCGTAACCGAGTTCGAGCAGCGAGAACTGCTCCGACGGCTCGAACACACGCGGGGTGAAGCCCCCGGCGTGCAGCAGCCGCCAGAAGTCATTGCGCGGATTCGCGAAGTGCGCCGCGGCGGCAGCGCTCACTCGCCCCGGGTTGATCCCGCAGAAGACGCAGGTCAGACCTGGCGCAAGAACATCCGGGACGGCGCTAGCGGGTTCGGCCACGCGGCTTGCAGCGTGGCACGACTTGCGTCCACGTGGCGGTGCAGACCCACGAGCTGGGAAGCGGCGGAGCCGGTCTGCGTGCGCTCGAGACCTGATTCTGGCGGCGCGCCGTCCAGGTGCGGCAGGTGCGCGTCACGCCGCTTCCGCCTCCGGCCCTCGACTGTCGAGCCGCTCTTCGAAGCGCCGGCGCACCTTCTCACCGGGGGTGATTCGCGCCGCACGGTCGGTCGACGGACGCAACACGGTGACCCGCTCGTCGCTGTGGCCGCCGTAGCACCGGGCGTAGCACTCAGCTTCCGAGAGCGTCCTCAGCCTCATCGCGCCGAACCCTAGGACCACGGTCGGACGGCATAGAGTGGCGCCCGTGGCGAGCCAGCAGGCGAAGATCTTCGAGTACGCCGTCGAGGTCGATCGCGGCGGCCGCATGACGGTCCCGGGCGGCGCGCAGATCGACGCACCGGAGGGCTGGTCGCCGGATCACCTCCTGCTGGCGGCGCTCGTGCGCTGCTCGATCGACTCGTTCACCTACCACGCCCGCCGAGCGGGCCATGAAACCGAAGCCGCGGGCTCTGCGCACGGCCGCATCACCAAGCGGGACGCGGACGGCCGCTACGCCTTCGTCGAGATCAACGTCGAAGTCGACGCTACGGTCACCCCGCGCTCCGACGATCCCGCCGATCTCGTCGCCAAGGCACAGCGCGACTGCTTCGTCGGCGCAACGCTGTCGGTCGAGCCGGACTACACATGGCGCGTCTCCTGACGCCGGTCGATGAGATCAGGGCGCGCTTCACCGCCCTGGACCGGCCGCTTGCGTTCTTCGACGGACCGGGAGGCACGCAGGTTCCGGACTCGGTGGTCGAGGCGATCGCGTCGTACCTGCGTGAATCGAACGCGAATCTCGGCGGGCTCTTTCCGACTTCGCAGCGGACTGACGCTCTGGTTGCCGAGGCGAACGACACGGCCGCGCGCTTTCTCGGCGCGAGCGCGGGCGAGGTCGCGTTCGGCGCCAACATGACGACCCTGAACTTCGCGCTCTCGCGCGCGGCCTCGCGCGAGTGGGCCGCCGGCGACGAGATCGTCTGCACCCGCCTGGATCACGACGGCAACGTCGCCCCCTGGCTCGAGCTCGCTCACGACAACGGCCTCGAGGTCCGCTTCGCCGACGTCGACGACGACTGCCGGCTCGACCTCGACCAGCTCCGCTCGCTGCTCTCGGACCGCACGCGGGTCGTCGCCTACCCGTGGGCGTCGAACGCCGTCGGGACGGTGACGCCCGTCGCCGAGATCGCCGCGCTCGCCCACGAGGCGGGAGCGCTCGCCTGGGTCGACGCCGTGCACTACGCCCCGCACGGGCCGATCGACGTCGCCGCCGTCGGCGCCGACGTGTTGATCTGCTCGCCGTACAAGTTCTACGGGCCGCACCTCGGGCTCGCGTACATCCGCGGCGAGCTCGCCGAGACGTGGCGGACGTACAAGGTTCGGCCGGCCGACCACCGGTTCGAGACCGGCACGCAGCCGCACGAGCTGCTCGCCGGCTTCGTCGCCGCGGTCGACTACCTCGACGACGTCGGCTGGGAGACGATCTCAGCGCGCGAGCGGTCGCTCGCAGGGCAGTTCCTCGAAGGCCTGCCGGCGGACTGGACGCTGCACGGGATCCCGACGGTCGAGGACCGGGTCGCGACGTTCTCGATCACGCACGCGGCGATCTCGCCGGCCGACGCGGCCGCGCACCTGGGAGAGCGCGGCTTCGCCGTGTGGCACGGCAACTACTACGCGGTCGAGATCATGGACCGGCTCGGGCTCGCGGACGGCGCCGTGCGGATCGGGATCGTCCACTACAACACCGAGGACGAGGTCGCCCGGCTGCTCGACGCGCTCGCGACCCTCGCAGGCTAGAGCTCGTACGACGAGCCGGTCGCCTCGGCGAGCGGCGAGCCCGGCTCGCGGCCGATCGGGTCGGGGTCGATGCCCCGCGCGGCTGCCTCGGCCAGCGTCAGCAGGTGGAAGAAGATCACGTCGACCACGGGGTGCCGCGTCGGGAGCACGGTCACGTCGACGCCGATCTTCTCGAGTACGGCCGCCAGTTCGTGCGCGCGTTCGGCGGCGCGACCTTCACCTTCGAGCAGGAACGCCCGCGTCCCCGGCTCGACCGCGGCGAGGTATCCGTGCAGGAGCTGCTCGGTCTCGAACGCCTCGGCCGCGACGTGCGCGCCTTCGCGCAGTTTCAGGACCGCCTCCTGCGCGGTCGGCCAGTCGCGGCCCGCGCCCACGACGAGCACCCGGCCCGGCAAACCCGGCTGGACTTCCTGGCCGAGCGCCTCCTCGACCGCTGCCGGAAGCCACGAGACGTCCGCGCCGTGGAGCGCGTCGAGGCCGGCCACGGCGCAGGTGTAGCTCACGGTGTGACACCACGAGCGTTCGATCTCCGGCGTCACGACCACCACCTCGTCGACTGCGTCCGCGAGCGGCGAGCTCTCCCGGCCGGTGACGAGCCACTTCTGGCCGCTGAAGGCCCGCACCGCTTCGAGCGTCAGGGCGGTCTCCCCCTCGTGTGAGACGGCGACGAGGACGTCGGCGTCGGGCGGCGAGAGAACCGCTTCGAGGGCCTGCACCGCCCTCCCTCCGGTCTGGGCTGCATGGAACGACGTGCCGCACCCGGTATGGACGACCGTCGCGCCTGCCGGAAGCCGCCGGTCGGTCGGAACCCGGCGGAGCCAGTCGGGCTGGACGCGAACGGCGCGTTCTGTCTCACCACGCATGGGTGCCTCTATACCATCGCCGCATGACCGTCTTCCAACGTGACACGCTCTCGAACGGCCTGCGGGTGATCACCGCGCCGCTCGACCACGCCAAATCCGTGGCCTGTTACATCATGCTCGCCGCCGGCTCGCGCTACGAGGATGCCTCGAATCGCGGCATTGCGCATTTCGCCGAGCACATGTTCTTCAAGGGAACCGAACGCCGTCCGACGGCGCGCGATCTCGCCATGGAAGTCGACAAGATGGGCGGCGAGTTCAACGCGTTCACCTCGAAGGAGTACACGGGCTACTACATCCGCTGTGCCGGGGAGTACCGCGACACGGCACTCGACGTGCTCGTCGACATGCTGCGCCACTCGAAGTTCGACAGTGAAGAGCTCGACCGCGAGAAGGGCGTGATCGTCGAGGAGATGAACATGTACATCGACACGCCGCGCGACTACGTCGGCTCGCTGTACGAGGAGCTCATCTTCGGCTCGAACCCGCTCGGTTGGGAGACGCTCGGAACGCGCGAGACGGTCCGCGGCGCGACGCGCGAGACGTTCCTCGAATACCTCGATCACTGGTACACGCCGGCGCGCATGGTCGTGGGCGTCGCCGGGGCGGTCGGCGACGATCTGATCCCGCGCCTCGAGGATCTGCTCGGCGACATGGCCGGGAACGGCTCGGGCAAGCCGGCGCCCGCGGAGCTCGCCACGCCGAGCGAGCCGCAGCTGAACATCCATCAGAAGGATTCCGACCAGGCGAACATCTGCCTGGGCGTCCCGTCGTACCCGGTCGGGCATCCCGATCGGTACGCAGTGCAGATGCTCGCGACGGTGCTCGGCACTGGAATGTCGTCGCGTCTCTTCCTCGAGGTGCGGGAGCGCCGCGGCCTCGCGTACTTCGTCTACGGCGTCAACAGCGCGTACACCGACGCGGGCACGCTCGTCTCGCAGGCGGGTGTCGATCTCGCGCGCGCCGACGAGGCCGTCAAGGTGATCGCCACCGAGTTTCGCAAGCTGGCCGACGAACGCGTGCCCGACGACGAGGTCGAGAAGGCGCGTGCGCTCGCCAAGGGCAGGTTCGTGCTGCAGACCGAGAGCCCGAACGGGCTGATCCTCTTCGGCCTTCGCCGCGCGGTGCTCGAAGGCGAGGCGGTCGAGCCCGAGGAGATGCTCGCGGGTCTCGACGCGGTCACCGCCGACGATCTCCAGCGTGTTGCGCAGGACGTGATCGGCTCGAACGCGATGCGGCTCGCGGTGATCGGGCCGTTCGACGACGACGCGAAGTTCCTCGAAGCCCTGAGCTAGAGGCTCGGCTAGATCGTCGCGAGGTCGCCGTCGAGCTGCGCCCGGTCGTCGGCGTCCACGATCGGGACCGCGCGCGCGAGCTCCGCGAAACGGCGGACCGCGTTCGAGTCCCCCGAGGCCGCGCTCGCCCGCGCGAGCGCCTCGTAGGCGAACGCCAGGTCCCAGTCGTCGAGGCCGTTCTGCTCACACAGCTCGAGGCATCGCCGCGCGTGGTGGAGAGCCGGCTCGCTCCGGCCCGCAACCGCGTAGACGCGGGCGAGCAGCCAGGCGCTGCGCGCTCGATTCTCGGGCTTGCATTCCGGCGCAACCGCCCAGTGGTACGCCGAGGCGTGCGCGCAGTCGATCATCAGGTCGTCGTCCTCGCGCGACTCGATCAGCCGCCACGTGCCGTTGAAGAGGTCGACGCCGAGCTGACGCTGGTCTGTCATGGGAAGAACCTCCTTGCGCCGCGGAAGTCGCTCGTCCGCACCGGGACGATCCTGACCTCGCTGGCCGAGTTGGGGGATTCGATCATCTGACCGCCGCCGATGTACATCGCGACGTGCCCGACGACAGGGTGCTCGTAGAAGAGCAGGTCACCGGGTTCGGCAGCGCGGAGCGCGAACGGGGCGGCCGGCGGCGAACTGGGCGTCGGCGTCGCGCGGGATCGTGATTCCGTGCGTGCGATACACGGCCCAGGTCAGCCCGGAGCAGTCGTAGCCCCACGCCGAGAGCCCGCCCCACAGGTAGTGGAGGCCGACGAACTGCCTCGCCGTGCGCACCAGGTCGGCACGCGTGCGCGGCAGCGCGCGGGTCGCCGAGGCAGCGACCGCGCCGGCCGGGACCTGTGACCCGAGCCCGACCTCTGTGCCGTTCGCGAGCCTGGCGTCGACCGATGTGACGACGAGCGGCGCGGCCGACGCAGGCCCGAGCTGCCAGGTGCGGACCCACCCCGGGTAGCCGCGCCGGTCGAGCGGCGACGGCTGATCCGGGATCGCGATCCGCGTCCAGCCGGGCCGCCGGGCAAGCACGAGCACGCGCTCGCCGTAGAGCGCCTGGGTCGGCATGTGACCGACGAGGGCACGCCGCTCGGTCACCGTCAGAGCGGACGTCGGCCACACGTGCGGGTCGAGCGGCAGGTGACCTGCGTTCGGTGCCTCCCACACGTTCGCGACGGGAACGCGCACGGTCGCCGCCTGGGGCGGCGCCGGAGCAGCCGCCGCGAGCAGGAGGGAGAGCGCGAGCGTCACCAACACGGTGCAAAGGCTAAAGGCACCCGGCGCCGCCGCCGATGGGGCACGCATGCGGATGCTCGTCCTGATCGGCCTCACGGCGCTCCTCGCCGCGGGCGCCGCCACCGCAGCAACCCCGGCGGCCTACCGGACGAACGTGAACACGATCTGCCGCGGGTACACGCCGGCCGGCAAGAAGCTCGAGGCGCAGATGAAGGCTGCCCAGGCCGCCAACGACCCGGTCGCCTACGGGGTCGCCCTCGGTCGTCTCCTGGTGCTCAGCCTCGTACAGGACACGCGCATCGAGGCGGTACCGGTGCCACCGGCATTGAAGACGCGGATGACGCCGATCCTCGCCCGCATGAAGAAGATCGACACCCACGCCCGCGGCGCGCTCACAGCGGCGCGTGCAGGCAACTCGAAGGCGATGGTCACGGAACTGTTGGCGATCGGCGAGCTCGCAAAGCCGCTCAACCAGCAGCTCGACGCAGCCGGTCTGCGCGACTGCGGCTCGAACCAGAGCTAGCCGTCGTCGCCCTGGTCGGCCTGTCCGCGCTCGCGGAGCTCCTCGACGACCGCCGGATCGGCGAGCGTCGTCGTATCGCCGAGCGGCCGGTTCTCCGCGACGTCACGGAGCAGCCGGCGCATGATCTTGCCCGAGCGGGTCTTCGGCAGCTCGCCGGTGAAGACGATGTTCGCCGGCTTGGCGATCGGGCCGATCTTCTGCGCCACGTGATTGCGGAGCTCGTCGAGCTTCTCGACCGATCCTTCCCGGCCGCCCTTCAACGTGACGAACGCGACGATCGCCTGGCCGGTCTGGGCGTCGTTCCGGGCCGCGACGGCCGCTTCGGCGACGTCCGGGTGGTCCACGAGCGCGGACTCGACCTCGATCGTCGAGATGCGATGGCCGGAGACGTTCATCACGTCGTCGACCCGGCCGAGCAGCCAGTAATCGCCCTCGTCGTCGATCCTCGCGCCGTCGCCGGCGAAGTAGACGCCGTCGTACTTCGACCAGTACGTCTCGCGGTACCGCTCGTCGTCGCCGTAGATGCCGCGCAGCATCGCCGGCCAGGGCCGCTTGAGAACGAGGTAGCCCCCGCCGCCCGGACCGACCTCCTCGCCTGCTTCGCTGAGAACGCCTGCGTCGACGCCCGGGAACGGGCGGGTCGCCGATCCCGGCTTCGTCGTCGTCACGCCCGGAAGAGGCGTGATCATGATCATCCCCGTCTCGGTCTGCCACCAGGTGTCGACGATCGGGCACCGCTCTCCGCCGATGTGCTCGTGGTACCAGACCCAGGCTTCCGGGTTGATCGGCTCGCCGACCGAGCCGAGGAGGCGAAGCGACGACAGGTTGTGCTTTCGCGGCGAACTCCGGCCCCCACTTCATGTGCGTCCGGATCGCCGTCGGCGCCGTGTAGAGGATGTCGACCTCGTAGCGCTCGACGATCTCCCACCACCGGTCCTTGTCGGGAAAGTCCGGCGTGCCTTCGTACATGACGCTCGTCGCGCCGTTGCACAACGGCCCGTAGACGATGTAGCTGTGGCCGGTCACCCAGCCGACGTCGGCCGCGCACCAGTACACCGACTCCGGCTTGAGGTCGAAGATGTAGCGGTGCGTCGTCGAGACGCCGACCAGGTAGCCGGCGGTCGTGTGCACGATCCCCTTCGGCTTCGCGGTCGTTCCGGACGTGTAGAGGAGGTAGAGCAGATCCTCGCTGTCCATCGGCTCCGGCGGACACGCGGATTCGTCGGTGGCGAGCGTCGTGCCACCACACGTCGCGACCCTCGGTCATCGGGACGTCGCCGCCGGTCCTTCGCAGAACGAGCACCTTCTCGACCGTGGGTGAGTCGGCGAGCGCCTCGTCGGCGGTCTGCTTCAGCGGAACCTTCGTGCCCCGGCGCCACGCCTCGTCCTGCGTGATCAGGACCCGGCAGCCCATGTCGTGGAGCCGGTCGGCGAGCGCGTCGGCAGAGAAGCCGCCGAAGACGACGGTGTGCGGCGCACCGAGCCGCGCGCACGCGAGCATCGCGACGGCCGTCTCGGGGACCATCCCCATGTAGATGCCGACCGCGGTCCCTTTCTGCACGCCGAGCTGCTTGAGCGCGTTCGCGCATCTGACGACTTCCCGCTGCAGGTCGGCGAAGGTGATCGCGCGGCGGTCGCCTTCGGGCTCGCCCTCCCAGTAGTACGCAACCTTGTCGCCGATGCCGTTCTCGACATGCCGGTCGACACAGTTGTACGAGACGTTCAGCTTGCCGCCGAGGTACCACTTGGCGTACGGCAGGTCCCACTCGAGGAGCGTCTCGAACGGCTCGAACCACGTCAGGCGCTCGCGGCCTTCGCGCTCCCAGAACGACTCCCAGGGCTCGTCGTAGATGCCGGGCTGCGCGTTCGCCGCCGCGGCGAAGTCGGCCGGCGGCGGGTACCGGCGCTCCTCGAGCAGCATCGTCTCGATCGTGTGCGAGCTCTCGTCCGTCACGGAGCGAGATCGTACGGGTACTGCGTCAGGTTCTCCGCGCCGCCTTCGGTCACGAGCACGAGGTCCTCGAGCCGCACGCCGCCGTAGCCCTGCCGGTAGCACCCAGGCTCGACGGTGACGACGTCGCCCGCGACGAGGGGGCGCTTCGATGCGAGGCCCATGCCCGGCGCCTCGTGCACCTCGAGCCCGACGCCGTGGCCGAGACCGTGGAAGAAGCCCTCTGAGAGTGGCTTGCCGGACTCCTTCGTCCGCTGCGTCTTCTCGCCGGCACCCTCGAAGATGTCGCATGTGCCGTCGAAGATGGCACGGCCGTCTGCGCCGTCCTTGATCTCCGACAGCGCGCGGTCGAGCGCCTCCTTGCAGAGCCGGTGCCACTCGCGCACGTCGTCGGCCACCTCACCGACGACGAACGTTCGCGTCATGTCGCTGAAACAGAAGGACTCGTTGTCACGGGGCCAGACGTCGATCACGATCGGCACGCCGGCCCGGATCGGGCCGGAGCCCATGTCATGGCCGACGGCGCCCTGCGGGCCGGGTGCGACGATGAAATCGTCGGAGGAGGCGCCGTGGCGAACGAACGCCTCGCTCATCGCAACCTTCACACGCTCGACCGTAAGCGGCTCGCCGTCGAGCTCGAGCCCCGCCCCGTTGACGCTCGCGCGCCGCATTAGGTCGCGGGCGGCGTCCATCCCGGCCTCGGCAGCGCGCTGGGCACGCCGCATCCCGGCAAGCTGCGCGTCCGTCTTGACCCGGCGCAGGTCGTCGAAGTAGTCGCCGTCGACGGTCAGCTCGACGCCGCGGGCGCGCAGGGCGTCGGCGAGCCAGAGCGGAAACGCCTCGGGCACGATCGCGCTGCGCAGGCCGAGCGCCTCCGTGGCCCGGAGGGGGACGGCCCGCCTGACTTCCGCATAGGAGAGGCCCTGCGCGATCAGGTCGTCGGAGCCGTACTCCTCGAACGGGTGCAGCTCGTAGGCGCCCACCTCGGAGAGCCGCGGAATCTCCATCGCGCCGATCACGATGTGCTTGACGCCGTCGAGCTCCAGGTAGAGGAACGGATCCGGGATGCCGATCGGCACCTGATGCCGCAGCTCGGGCGAGCGGAACGTGTCCGCGTAGAGGACGACGTCGGGCACGGATCTGACCCTATCTAGAATCAGCACGGTGGATGCGCTGTCGCGTGCACTCGGCCTGGTCGAGCAATGGAGTGAGGCGCTCCGCGGCGAGCTCCCTCAGGACGCCGCCGTCTTCGACGCCCACCTTCATCTGGGCCACGACATCGACGGGATGGTCGGCGACTACGACGAGCTCGAGGCGCTGATGGAGCGCTACGGCATCTCCCGCGCGTTCATGTTCTGCCTCGACGAGCCCGATCGGCATCCATCCTTCGCCGCTGCGAACGACCGGACACTTGCCTTCGCCGAGCGCTCCAACGGCCGCCTGATCCCGTTCCTGCGGCTCGATCTCAACGAGTCGCCGGTCGACGAAGCGCGGAGGTGCCTCGCCGCCGGGGCGCGCGGCATCAAGCTCCACCCGCGCGCTCAGCGGTTCACGGCGAACGACGAGCGGCTCGTGCCCATCTTCGAGATCGCCGCGGAGCATCGCGTGCCGATCCTCATCCACGGCGGACGCGGGCTCCCGCCGATCGCTCACGGGCTCCGCGCGCTCGTCGACCGCTACCCGGAGGCGACGCTGATCATCGCGCACGCGGGAATCGCCGACCTGGCTGAGCTCGCACGCTGCCTGAGCGGTCGCAAGGGCGTGCTGTTCGACACGTCGACCTGGAGCCCCGTCGACCTGCTCGACTTCTTCCACCGCTTCCCGCCCGAGCAGGTCGTCTACGCGAGCGACTATCCCTATGGACAGCAGCCCAGCTCGCTGCTGATCGCGATCAAGACCGCGCGCTTCGCCGGGTTCAACGACGAGCAGCTGCGCGCGATGCTCAGCGGCACGGCGGACGCACTCGCCGACGGCCGGCCGCTGCCCGAGCCGACGACCCCGGTCGGCGGCGGCTCGCTCGTCCAGCCCCTGCAGCTCGCACGGATTCACCAGTACCTGTCGATGTCGACGCCGCTCCTCTGGTCACGGCAGGCAGACACGGTCGGCCTACTCGGACTGGCGATCAACGCCTGCGCCGAGCGAAACGGCTACGTCGCTCCGGTCGAGCGGATCCATGAGCTGCTCGTGACAGCGCGCGATCTCTGGCAGAAACTGCCCGAGATCGAAGACGACACGGAACGGCGCGTCGCGACCCGCCTGACGTTCCGCCTGATCCACCTGGCCGACATCGAGGCGGTGACGACCGCTGCCTGAGCTGACGATCAACGGGCACGGGTACGAGCTTCGCTCCGAGGTCGGTACGACACTCGCGGAGGCGCTGCGCGACGAGCTGATGCTGACCGGGACGAAGGTCGCGTGCGGCGAGGGCCACTGCGGCGCGTGCACGGTGCTCGTCGACGGCGTGCCGACTCTCTCGTGCATCACGCTCGCCCACGCGGTCGGCGACGCGAAGGTGACGACGATCGAGGGGTTGCGCGACCATCCGATGGTCGCCTCGTTCGTGCGCGCCGACGCGCTGCAGTGCGGCTTCTGCACGCCGGGCCAGATCGTCAGCGCGGTCGCGCTCGTCGACTCCAAGCCCGCACCCAGCTCCGATGAGATCCGTCACGCAATGGCAGGGAACCTCTGCCGGTGCGGTGCGTACCCGAAGATCGAGGAGGCGATTCGTACGTGGCAAGACTGATCCGCACCGAGAAAGAGGTCGAAGGCCGCTACGAGGAGGTCTGGCTCGTCGTCGACGAGGACGCACTCGAGCAGTGGCCGGCCGGGCCGCGGACGATCGTCGGCCGGGACGCGCCGCGCACCGACGGCTTCGAGCGCGCCCGCGGCGAGGCGACCTTCACGGCCGACCTGCGGCTGAACGGAATGCTGCACACCGCGGTGCTCCGCTCGCCGCACGCCTCGGCGCGCGTCGGCCGGATCGACCTTGCGCCCGCGCTGGCCTTGCCGGGCGTCCACGCAGCGATCGGCCCCGGCGACATCCCGCAGCTGACCGACGACTGCAACTACCAGGGCGCAGCCGTCGCGGCCGTCTGCGCCGACAGCTTTGCGCATGCACGCGCGGCCGTCGCCGCGATCGACGTCGAGTGGGACGTGCGGGAGCCGTTGCTCGATCCTGACGAGGCGGTGCGCCGGAGCTCCCTCCTCTCCGAGCCACGCGTTCGCGAACGTGGCGACTACGAGCGGGGCCTGGCCGAGGCCGACGTCGTCGTCTCGGCGGAGTTCCGCACCTCGGTCGTGCTGCACAACTCGATGGAGACGCACCAGGCCGTCGTCCAGTGGCTTGCGGACGGCATCGAAGTGCACATCTCGACGCAGTACATTTGGGGTGTTCGCGACGAGCTCGCGGAAGCGCTCGGCCTGCCTGCCGACAAGGTGCGGGTGATCTGCCACTACATGGGCGGCGGCTTCGGCTCGAAGAACGGCGCCGACGACGTCACGTTCATCGCGGCCGAGCTCGCGCGGCGCACAGGACGTCCGGTCAAGTGCGCGCTCACGCGACGCGAGGAGAACCTCGCCGCGGGCAACCGCAACGCGACGATCCAGCGTCTGACCGTCGGCGCGACGAGCGACGGGACGCTGACGGCGCTCGGCGGCGATTTCGTCAACGCCGTGGGTTGGGGCGGCTGGGTCGCCGGCACCGAGGGGCCGATGCAGATGCTCTACGCCTGCCCCAACGTGCGCACGACGACCTACGGCGCCAAGATCAACCAACCGCCGATGAAGGCGTTCCGGGCCCCCGGCTTCGTCGAAGGGACGTTCGGCCTCGAGGCATTGCTCGACGAGCTGGCGACGAAGCTCGACCTCGATTCGCTCGAGCTCCGCCGTCGCAACCACGCCGACCAAGACGGCGGTGGAGGCGGCGCGTACAGCGGCAAGAACCTGCTCGAGTGCTATCGCCGCGCCGAGCCGCACTGGGAGCGCCGGCACGAGGTACGCGCGCGCTCGACCGACACCGTCAAGCGGGGGGTCGGCATGGCCTCCCAGATCTGGTACGGAGGCGGTGGCCCACCGAGCTATGCGTGGATTCGCGTCGGCTCGGACGGCCGCGCCACGGTCGTGACTGCGATGCAGGACATCGGCACGGGTACTCGCACGGCGATGGCGCAGATTGCCGCGGAGGAGCTCGGCATTCCGCTCGATCACGTCACCGTGTCGATCGGCGACTCGGCGCGCGGGCCGTACGCGGCGATCTCGGCCGGCTCCTCGACGACACCGTCAATGGGGCCTGCGGTGCGTGCCGCGGCGGCGGACGCGAAGCGGCAGATCGTCGAGATCGCCGAGCAGCGCGGCGATCGCCGACATGCCGCTCGCCGAGGTGGTCGCACTCCTCGAGGATGCGCAGATTCTCGGGCAGGGGCGCGCGGGCCGAACCCGACGGGCATGCAGGTGCTCACCTTCGGCGTGCAGGTCGCCGAGGTGGCCGTCGACGTCGAGACCGGCGAGGTGACGGTCGAGCGGATCGCGGCGATCCACGACGTCGGCCGCGTGATCAACCCGCTCGGCGCATCGAGTCAGATCGAGGGCGGGATCATCCAGGGCATCGGGCACACGCTCTCCGAAGAGCGCCTGCACGATCCGAGCACCGGCCGCATCCTGACGACGTCGCTCGACGCCTACAAGCTGCCGACGATCGCCGACGTGCCCGAGATCGTCAGCGAGTTGCTCGACGTGCCGGACGCAAATCTGACGAATCTCGGCTCCAAGGGGCTCGGCGAGCCGCCGATCATCCCGACCGCGGCTGCGATCGCGAACGCGATCCGCGACGCGACCGGCGCGGACGTGCGCCGGCTGCCGATCAGCCGCGAGGAGATGCTGCGGGCGCTCCGCGAGGCGCGGGAGCGCGATGCCGCAAAGGAGAAGGTTGGAGCTCCGGCGGGCCGTCTAGCGTCGACGACTACGCAAGTGACAACTTGGCACTTGCCGGGGGAACGGAGGTCGTGCCGCTGCTGCGGTCGGGCCTCGTGCACGCCGAGACGCTCGTCGACATCGGGGCGATCGTCCCGCGCGGGATCGACGCCAACCGGATCGGCGCCGGCGCGACGCTGGCCGAGCTGGAATGCGACCCGCAGGTCCCGGCCGCGCTCCGCGAGGCCTGCCGCCTGGCTGCGAGCCCGCAGCTGAGGAACATGGGCACGCTCGCCGGCAACCTCCTCCAGTCGACCCGCTGCTGGTACTGGCGCCTCAACTGGCCGTGCCGCCTGCACGGCGGCGACGAGTGCTTCGCGCGGGAGGGTGAGCACCGGGAGCACGCGATCTTCGCCAACGACTTCTGCGCATCGGCACATCCCTCCGACGTCGCAGCTGCGCTGCTCGCGCTCGACGCCACGCTCGAGACGACGCAAGCGGCGCCTGCCGATCGCGTCGCTCTACCGGCTGCCGACGGAGGACGACCGCCGGACGACCACGCTCGAGCCGGGTGAGCTCGTGCTCTCCGTCGAGGTGCCGGACTGCGACGCGTCCATCTACCTGAAGGCGATGGAGCGCAAGCGCTGGGCGTTCCCGCTCGTCGGGGTTGCGGCGGTGCGGCGCGGGGCCTCGACGCGCCTCGCGCTTGCCGGCGTCGCCCCCGTGCCTTGGCTGCTCGACGGCGAGCTCGACAGCGCAACACCGCTCCCGAGGAACGCCTACAAGGTCGAGATCGCGACAGCGCTCGTCAAGCGCGCGCGCTCGGCTGTGGCTGCAGTTGAAGCTCGTCGTCGTCCTGCTTGCCGCGGTTGTGCTCCTTGCCGCCTGCGGCGGCTCGAAGAACGCGGCGACCACGACCGCCTCGACGACGACGCGCCGCTGCTGCCCCGGCCGGCTGCACGGCCGCCCACCCGCCGCCCGCGGCCGCGCGGCACCGCGCGAAACCGACGGCAGCGCTCGATCCGGCGAAGACCTACCGTGTTTCGGTGCGCACGAACTGCGGCACGTTCGTGATCCGGCTCGCCGTCAAGGAGTCCCCGAACACGGCGGCCTCGTTCGTCTCGCTCGTCCGGAGCCACTACTACGACGGCACCGTGTTCCACCGGATCGTCCCGGACTTCATCATCCAGGGCGGCGACCCGACGGCGACCGGGGCCGGCGGCCCGGGCTACACGGTGGTCGACCGTCCGCGAGCCGGCACGCAGTATCTCTTCGGCACCGTCGCCATGGCGAAAACCCAGGTGGAGGCGCCGGGGACGAGCGGCAGCCAGTTCTTCGTCGTCACGGGGCCGGACGCCGGGCTGCCTCCCGACTACGCCGTGCTCGGCGACGTCGTCGCGGGGGCTCCGGTCGTGCGGCGGATCGGGAGGCTCGGCGACTCGAAGCACCGAGCAGCCGACCGCACTGGTCGAGATTCAGCGCGCAGCCGTCGCTGTGAGCTGAATGGTCGCGGCGGTCGTGCTGGCGGCGGGCGCGGCGACGCGCTACGGCGCGCCGAAGCAACGGCTGCTGCTCCCGGCGGTGCTCGCGGCACTCGGGCAGACGAGCCTCGCGACGGTCGTCGTCGTGCAGGGCGCCTACCCGCTCGAAGCCCCGGGTGCTCGACTGGTCGACTGCGACCGCTGGGCCGACGGGCCCGGTGCATCGCTTCGCTGCGGCCTGGCCGCACTCGGCGACGAGATCACCCACGCCCTGGTCGTGCTCGCCGACGGGCCGTCAGCTCGACCCGCGCGCGGTCGAGCGCCTGATCGAACGCCGCGGCGACGCGCCGGTCGTCGCCGCGAGCTATGAGAACGTCCGGAGCCACCCGGTCGTGCTCTCGCGCGAGATCTGGAGCACGGTGCCCGACGAGGGCGCGCGTGCGCTCGAGCCGGTGCTCGTCGACTGCTCCGACCTCGAGCCGCCGGGCGACGTCGACTTCCCGCCGACCGGTGAGGTCTAGCTACTGCAGCGGGGTACGGAGCGCGGCGAGCTTCGCCTTCAGCTCCGGCGACATCGGCTCGCTCGTCGCGACGCGAACGTAGTGGCGGAGCCGCTCCTCGAACCGATAACGCTTCGCGCACCAGCTACACGTTTCCAGGTGACGCTCCGCCTCTTTGACCTCGGCCGCTGACAGTGAGCCGTCGAGGAACGGCTGCATCATTTCCTCGCACTTCTCGCACCAGTCGATCACGTCACCACCGTGTCCGCGAGGTTCTTCTTGAGGATACGCCTGCCGCGGTGGAGGCGCGACATGACCGTGCCGATCGGGATGTCGAGAATCTGCGCTGCGTCGGCGTACGCGAAATCGCCGATGTCGACGAGTACGAGCACATCGCGGAAGTCGTGAGGAACCTCAGCCAGAGCCTCGACGATGGAATCCTGCGACAACCGCTCGACCACCTGCTCCTCATCGACGTTCTCGCCCTGCGCCTCGAGCGTGTTGTAGAGCAGGTAGTCGCCGGCGTCCGTGTCGAGTGAGGTCGTCTGCGGCGAACGCTGCTGCCGCCGGCCGCGGTCGATGTTGAGATTCGTGAGGATCCGGAGCAGCCAGGCGCGAAGATTGGTGCCGGGCGTGTACTGGCGCCACGAGCGAAACGCACGCTCGTACGTCTGCTGGACGAGGTCCTCGGCCTCCTCCCGCGACCCGACAAAACGACGGGCGACGCGGTAGACCTGATCGCTCAACTCGAGAGCCTCCTCTTCGAACCGGACGCGGGCGCGCGCCTCCTCGGCGAGCCTGCGAGTGTCGGCAGCTGTCGGTGTGCTCTCGCTCATCGACCGGCCACCCTAGCAGCGTGTTCAACGACGTTTGCGCCCGCTTGATTCCCGGGAAATGGTCTCCGAGAGGACGTGTTCTACGACCCGGGAGGTTTCCCGCGATGGAAGGCAGACAGGTCGTCACGAGCGATGAAGAACGGCTTGGCACCGTGCTCGCCGAACGCGACGACTGCGTGATCGTCGAGACGGGTCACATCTTCAAGACGAAGCACGCGATTCCGCGCGACTTCCTGCACGAGCAGGAGGGCGTTCTGCACGCGACCGTGACCAAGCACGTGGTCTCCGACTCGCCGAAGGTCGACGTCGAGGAGTTCGACGGAGGCGCTGTTCGACGGCACTACGGGCTCGACGTCGACTTCGAGCACGAGCCCGGCTAGACGAACAACTGCTCGCGGAAGCCACCGCGAGCCAGCAATTCGACGAGCGCATCCCGAGTGGTGCGCTCGTCGTCGTACGAGAGCTGCACCTGCCCGACGAGGTTCGCGTTCGCAGCCTCGAGGCCGTCCGCCCCTTCGAGCGTCTTGGCCAGCCGCATCACGCACCGCTCGCAGCGGATGCCGCTCACCTGGAGCGTCTCTGTGACGACGGTCATTGCCCCAAATCTAGCGTTCGCCTGACGAGATCCGCGGTCGCTGCGACCGGCGAGGCGTGCGCCAGCTGCAGTTCCGCCTCGCACCGGTTCGGTTCGAGACGCGCAATCGCCTCCGTCCCTCCCAGCCGTGCAGCCTCGGTCTCGACCAGGCGCAGGAGCTCGGCTCCGAGGTCAGCTGCCGTCGCGAGCCCCTCGCCCTCTGGATGGATCAGCTCCGCCGCCGGCCCGAAGCGTGCGGCGGCCCACCGGTTTTGCGCGTAGTCGGCGCGTCCCCGGTCGCCGAGCAGGCCCTGGGCGGCCGGCAGCGCGCCCGCGAGCGCCGTCGCACAGAGAGCTTGGAGCAGCGCCGAGAACGCGACCGACAGGAAGACGTCCGTCGGCTGGTCGACGATCCGGACCTCGAGCGTCCCGAGAGCCGGATGCGGCCGGACGTCCCACCAGATCCTCGTCTCGTCCGGCGCGAGTCCGAGTCGCACGAGGCGCTCGACCCACGCCTCCCACTCGCCGTACGAGCCGAAGGCAGGCGCTCCGCCGGCGCGCGGCAGCTCCGCGAGCACCGGTGCTCGGTTCGAGAGCAGCCCCGTGAGCTCTCCGGCGTACCACGGGGAGTTCGCCGAGAGTGCCAGCACCACCGGGAGCCACGGCGAGATTGCCTCGAGACAGCGCCAGCACTCTTCGGCTGACGGCATGCCGACGTGCACGTGCAGTCCCTGCACCCCCTGGCGCCGCACCGAAATGCCTCCGTACTCGAGAAACGACAGGTACCGCTCTTCCTGGACGATCGGCTGCGCGGTCGGCTCGGCGAACGGATGGGTCGCGGCGGCGGCGAGCGTGAGGCTCTCGGCGGCCGCAGCGGCGGCGGCAGCCTGCCGAAGCGCCGTCAGCGATTCCTCGACCTCCGCGACCGATTCGCACACCGGCGTGTTCGTCTCGACGATCGAGGCGTGGAGCTCGGTCTTCAGACGGCCGGGGAGCGCCAGCCCCTCGACGCGTCCCAGGATCCGGTCGACGCCCGGCACCTGGGCCAGCGTCCCGGCATCGAGGATCTGGAGCTCCTCCTCGACCCCGAGCGAGAACGGCGCGGACCGCCCGAACGTGTTCGGGATCAATGCGTCTTGACGCCGTGCACCGGCCGCCCGGCCGCGACCCACGCGTAGTACGACGCGCTCGGGCCGAACTCGGAGCGATAACCGGTGATCCGCGGGTTCCGGCCCACGTCACGTGCACGCGCGGCGTGCCGCAGCAGGTTCGGGTCGTCGAACTCCTGCCAGACGAGAATCAGGTGAGCGGCCGTCATGAACTCGGCGACGAACTCGCAGCCGGCCGCCGGACACGGGAACGGGTTCGTGCGAACGCAATACCAGCCGTCGTGATCGCCTTCTGAGTCGTCCTCCCACAGCTCCTGGTCTTCGTCGACCGAGACCTGCTCCTCGAAGAGGATCTGCCCGCGCTCCATCGCGGAACAAGGTAGCCAGACGCGGAGGGGAACCACGGTTCCCCTCCGCGGGCCACCCCTTCCCTCACGCCGCGCCTTGCCCGCCCGCTCATCGCCTCCCGCCCGGCGAAGCCGGGCTCCGGCGGCGAGCCGTGGCTCGTCCTCACTCGATACGAGCGGGTCACCAACGTCACGCCGCCGAAGCCGGGCTTTGCCCGGCGGGAGGCGGATTAGCGGCCTGCGCGAGGCGGCGATCCCGGAAGGGAGGGTTGGGTGGTCGGGAGGGAAACCTGTGGTTTCCCTCCCGACTGAGGCTGGCCGCGCCCCGGGCAGGCAGACGGGTGCGCGGCCGGCCTTTGTGTCGGCTCTAGTCGTGGAGCCGAGCCGTGGTCACGGATGTTCCTCCCCGAGGGTCACCGTGACGGTCTTCTTCGAGCCTGAGCGGTAGATCTCGAGCTTCACCTTGTCGCCCGGCTTGAGCTGGCTGATGCTGTCGCGAAGCTGCTCATACGTCGTGATCGGCCGGCCGTCGAGCCCGACGATGATGTCGCCGCCGATCGTGTACGAGACGCCGCCGACGATCACCTTCGTCTTGCCCGGTCTTGAGCCCCGCCTTGTCCGCGCCGCTGGAGGCCTGGATGCCCTGGATGAGCAAGCCGGTCGAGACCGGGAGCTTGAAGAGCTGGGCGAGCTGAGAGGTGAGCGGCACGATCGTGATGCCGATCGAGGCGTGCTGCGCCTTCCCGGACGAGATGATCTGCGCGGCAACGTTCCGCACCGTGTTGATGGGAATCGCGAACCCGATGCCGACGTTGCCCTGCTGCCCGGTCGAGCCCGTGGAGATCTGCGAGGTGACGCCGATCACGCGGCCGGCCGTGTCGATCAGCGGCCCGCCGGAGTTGCCGTGGTTGATCGCCGCGTCGGTCTGGATCGCGTGGTCGATCGAGAGCGTGTTCGGCGCCTCGATCTGCCGCTGGACGGCGCTGACGAGGCCGCTCGTCAGCGTGCGCGTGAAGCCGAAGGGGTTGCCGATTGCGTACACCTCGTCACCGACGGTGACCGCGTCGGAGTTCCCGAGCGGAAGAGGTGTCAGAGCGCGCGCGTGCGCGTCAACCTTGAGGACCGCGGTGTCGGTCGAGGGGTCGCTTCCGACCACCTTCGCTGCAATCTGGTCCTGGCCGGAGAACGCGACCTGGACCTTCGTCGCGCCCTTGACCACGTGGTAGTTCGTGACGATGTAGCCCGCCTTGGAGATGACGAAGCCGGAGCCGAGTGCCTGCTCGGTCTGCGTGGCAGGCGCGTTGCTGTACGGATCGATCGTCTGGGAGACGCTCGTCGCGGTGATCTGCACGACGCCCGGCGCATCCCGCTTGTAGATCTGCTCGGCCGTCAGTCCCTTCGTCGGCGGCGATTGGAGCGCCACGGTGCCGAGGCCGGTCCCCTGGGCGAGCGGCGAAATCTGTTGAATCGTCGTGTCGTTCCCGAGCTTCCCGAGGAGCGCCGCACCTCCGAGCGCAAGGGCCCCGCCGACGAGCGCGACAACGAGCAGCTCGACGAGCCGCATCGGATTCCTGGCCACGCACCCGTTATAACCGCTGCATGTTCAAAGACTTCGATCAAGGATTAAAGGGCGATTAAGTAATGGGCGGAAAGTGAGACGCCGGTTTGCTCGAAGTTCCTGCAGCACCGGCGGCTTCCCACTTCGTCGCTCGCGCTGTCGTCGTCGCGGGATCGCGCCGCGGTGGATGTCTGGTGATGACAGATACGCTGGTTTCGCTGCGGATAGGTCGGTTGCAACCCATTGAACGGTGGCTGCGGGCAGTAAGACACCGATCGAAAGGAGCAGCAGACGAGACGCTGCGCCCTACCTCTTCTCCTCGCGTTGGTCGTCGTCGGCAGCGCTGGCGCAACCGGCGAGATCGCCGAGTACCCCGCTGTCAATCCGTCCTCGATCACGAACGGCCCTGACGGCCGGGTCTGGTTCACATCCCACGACCAGCAGATCGGTGCAGCCGCGACCGACGGAACGGTCACTTACTACCCGGTGCCACCAGCAGTCGCCACAGCGTCTCAGGGCGGAATCCGCAACGGCCCGGACGGCAACATCTGGGTGTCTATGCAACTCGGGGACGGAGCCAAGCTCCTTCGCTCGACGCCGACGGGGACGATGACCGTCTTCCCGCAGGCCGGGTCGTCCGGCGGGCTCGCCGTCGGAGCCGACGGCAACCTCTGGCTGACCGAGAGCGCTGCGAACACGATCGCCAAGATCAGCACTGCGGGCACGGTGCTCGCGACCTATTCATTGCCGACGGGGAACGCATACCCGCACGGCCCGAATCTCGGCCCTGACGGGAACGTCTGGTTCGTCGAGATGCAGACCTCGAAGATCGGCCGCATCACCCCCTCCGGCGTGGTCACGGAGTGGCCCTTGCCGCTTGCGAACTCGAGCCCGCGCGTGATTGCGGCAGGTCCTGACGGTGCGATGTGGGTGACCGAGTTCAATCGCGGCAAGGTCGCGCGATTCGACCTGACGACGCTCACCTTCAGGGAGTACACCGTCGGCTTGCAGCCGACCGGGATTACCGCCGGTATGGACGATGCGATGTGGGTCACCTTGCAGGGCGCATCGCAGATCGCGCGCGTTGCGATGAACGGCACTGTGACCCGCTACTCGACGCCGACCCCTGCCGCCGGTCCAAACAAGATCACCTCGCGGCGTCGATGGCCGGCTCTGGTACAGCAACGCAAGAATCGAAGCAATCGGGGCTATCACGCCACCACCGATGCCTGACTTCGGTTTGAGCGCGTCTCCGGTCAGCCAAAGCATCGATCTTCCGGTCGGCACGAGCTACGGCATCACGATCACGCCTTCGAACGGCTTTTCGAGCAACGTCAATCTCAGCGTCAGCGGTCTTCCCGGCGGAGCGATCGCGGCGTTCAGCCCCAACTCCGCAGCGGCGTCCTCGACGCTGACCGTCACCCCGGGGGTGAGCACTCCCACCGGGACGTTCAATCTCACCATCACCGGCACGAGCGGCAGCTTGTCTCATGCCACGACGGTAAGTCTCGTTGTCCGCTCCGGCTACGACCTCAGTGCAGCACCGTCCACAGGCTTCGCTACCGCCGGCGGCAGTGCGAACTACACGATCAAGGTCAGCCGCTTCGGCTTTCAAGGCTCGATCAACCTAACGCTGAGCGGGACCCCTCTCGGTTCAAACGCATCCTTCAGTCCGAACCCAGCGGCCTCGGCCTCAACACTGACCATCGCAACGTCACTGAGCACACCACCCGGTACCTACGAGCTGAACATCAACGGCGTTGCAGGTAGCAGGCTCCTAACCCGGACTGTCTCGGTCACGCTTGTGGTGGTGTGAGCGGCAGGGCAAGCACGGCGAGCTCGACCCGACCCGAGATTCTGGCCGTGCTGGGGCGTGCTAGGAATGCATAAGGTGGGGCCGTGCTTCCGATCATCATCGTCGCGGTCATCGCGATCCCGCTGCTCGTGATCGCGTTTGCCGCGATGCGGCGGACGAAGAGCGCGGGCGAGCACCCGGCCGACGAGACCGCCGCCGACCGCAGGCGCACGGAGCAGGAGTTCGCGGAGGCGGAGCGCTACCAGGAGCAGTGGCGCGAGGAGCAGCACAGCCATCCGCACCCGCACGACCCGCCGTCGTAGGACTCGAGCGCCGTGAGGGATCTCTTCCTGCTCGATCCCGAGGTCGTCTACCTGAACCACGGCTCGTTCGGGGCCTGCCCCCGGCCGGTGTTCGACGCCTACCAGGGATTTCAGCGCGAGCTCGAGAGCCAACCGGTCGAGTTCCTGGGGCGTGAGCGACGGCTGCCCGAGTTGCTGGAGCCCGCCCGTCTCAAGCCTCGCTGCCTACGTCGGCTCCCCGCCGGGCGACCTTGCGTTCGCGACGAATGCGAGCTCGGCGCTGAACACGGCGATCCGCTGCCTCGAGCTCGACCGCGGCGACGAGGTACTGCTCGGAGACGCCGAGTACGGCGGCCTCGAGATCCTGTGGCAGTGGATCGCCTCACGCACCGGCGCCACGCTGCGCCGCGCGCCGTTTGCGGAGCTCGAGCCCGGGCCGAACACGCGGATCGTCTTCTGCTCGCACATCGAGTGGACGACGGGCCAGATCAACGACGTCACGACCGTGTGCGCCGCGGCGCGGGCCGCCGGGGCGCTCTCGATCGTCGACGGCGCGCACGCGCCCGGACAGATCGACGTCGACGTCGTCGCGATCGGCGCGGACGTGTATGCCGGCAACTGCCACAAGTGGCTGTGCGCGCCGAAGGGCTCCGGGTTCCTGTACGCGCGGCCCGAGCTCCAGCATCTCATCGAGCCGCCCGTCATCTCGTGGGACTACACGGAAGACGCGCCGTTCAGCGTGCGGCACCGCTGGCAGGGAACCCGTGATCCAGCGGCCCTGCTCGCCGTCCCGGCGGCGATCGACTTTCAGGAGTCGCACGACTGGCCGGCAGTTCGTGAGCGCTGCCACACTCTGCTCGAGGACTTCCGGGATACATGCGGACTCGAGCCGCTGGCGGGCCGCTTCTCGCAGATGCTCGGCTTCCGGCTGCCGGTCGACGACGGTGCGGCGTTCAAGCAACGCCTGTACGAGCAACACCGGATCGAGGTGCCGGTCGTCGAGGTCGACGGAGGCTGGGCGATGCGCGTCTCGGTCCAGGCCTACAACGACGCGGCCGACCTCGCTGCGCTCAGAGCTGCCGTGTCTCGAGACGCTCTTCGCCGGAGCGCGTGACGCGGTAGGCGGCCGCGCCCGGCCGGCACGTGACCGCCTCGACGAGGTCGGTCCCTTCGAAGTGCAGCGCGACACCGTCCTCGGCCGCAAGCCCCTCCGGCAGCCCGCTGTCGACGAGGGCGCGATACCGAGGCCGGCGCTGCGCTTCGCCGTCGTAGTGCGGGCAGGCGCTTCCGGGAAGGAAGCCCAGGCACTCGGTGGCGTCGAGCTCCGGCCCGAACGAGTCCGTGACGCCGTGCTCGAACCAGCAGATCATCCCGGCGCTCGCACCCCAGAGGACGATGCCGTTCTCCCAGGCCTCCCGCATCAGCGCGTCGATGCCGTGCACGCGCCAGATGGCGAGCATGTTCGCCGTGTTGCCGCCGCTCACGCAGATCGAATCCTGAGAGAGGACGAGGTTGCGCAGGTCCGGCGGCGGCCAGGGAAACGTCTTCAGGTGCGAGACGTCGGCGCGGCCGGCGAACTGCTCGTAGAACCACACCGTGTACGAGGCGTCGTCAGCGGCCGCAGTCGGGACGAAGAGGAGCCGCGGCCGTTCCTTGCCGACGATCCCGAGCACGTAGTCGTGCAGCAGGCCCCACTGCTCCGCGGTATCGCCGCCGCCGCCCAGACCGACGATGTGCCGTTCCGACCCCACACCAGCAGTCTATTAGCGCCATTCTGGTTGAATCGAGGCATGGTCGAAGCCGTCGCAGCTTCGGGTCGGAGATCGGACGTACGAGATCTTCCGCCTCGACGGGCTGCAGGCCTCGCACGACGTCGGGCGGCTGCCGTACACGCTTCGCATCCTGCTCGAGAACGTGCTGCGAACCGGCTCGGAGCACGACGTCGACGCGGTCGCCGGCTGGGATGCCGACGCGGCGCCGTCGCAGGAGATCTCGTTCTCTCCGTCGCGCGTGCTGCTGCAGGACCTGACCGGTGTCCCCGCGGTCGTCGATCTGGCGGCGATGCGCGACGCGATGGCGGCCCTCGGCGGTGAACCGTCGCGGATCAACCCGTTGATCCCCGCAGAACTCGTGATCGACCACTCGGTGCAGGTGGACGCATTCGCCTCGCGGCTCGCGTTCGAACGGAACGTCGGGCTCGAGTTCGAGCGAAACCACGAGCGTTATCTCTTCCTGCGCTGGGGCCAGAAGGCATTCAGCGGGTTCAAAGTCGTGCCGCCCGGAACCGGCATCTGCCACCAGGTCAACCTCGAGTACCTCGCGCGCGTCGTCGAGGACCGTGACGGCATTGCGTTTCCCGACACGCTCGTCGGGACCGATTCGCACACGACGATGGTCAACGGCGTCGGCGTGCTCGGCTGGGGCGTCGGCGGGATCGAGGCCGAGGCTGGAATGCTCGGCCAGCCGCTCTCGATGCTCGTGCCGCAGGTCGTCGGCTTCAAGCTGAGCGGCTCCATGCCGGAAGGCGCGACGGCAACCGACCTCGTCCTGACCGTGACCGAGATGCTGCGCAAGACGGGCGTCGTCGGCAAGTTCGTCGAGTACTTCGGTGAGGGCGTAGCGGCTCTGTCGCTCGCCGATCGCGCGACGATCGGGAACATGTCGCCCGAATACGGCGCGACGTGCGGTTTCTTCCCGGTCGACCAGGTGACGCTCGACTATCTGCGGCTCACCGGCCGCGACGCGGAGCGCATCGCGCTGGTCGAGGCGTACTGCAAGGAGAACCTGCTGTGGCACGACCCGATCCAGCACGCGACGTACTCGCAGGTGGTCGAGCTCGACCTCGGCACGGTCGAGCCGTCGCTCGCGGGACCGCGAAGGCCGCAGGACCGCGTGCCGCTCGCACGCGCGAAGACGAGCTTCCTCGACACGCTCGGGTCCTTCGGCGTCGACTACGCGAACGGCTCGCACGACCGCGCCGTCGCCGACACGTTTCCCGCCTCCGATCCCACGACGGAACAGCAGCCCGCAGGCGCGCCCGAGCCGGTCCCGGACCTACCCGACGTCGCGGGGACGGCACCCGGCCACCGGCGCACGCAGGTCGCAGGCGCCGACTACGAGCTCGACCATGGCTCCGTCGTGATCGCGGCGATCACGTCGTGCACGAACACGTCGAACCCGCAGGTGATGGTCGCCGCGGGGCTCCTGGCGCGCAACGCCGTGGCGAAGGGTCTCGACCGCAAGCCGTGGGTCAAGTCGTCACTGGCTCCGGGCTCGAAAGTCGTCACGCGTTACTACGAACAGGCGGGACTGCAGGAGCACCTCGACTCGCTCGGCTTCAACACCGTCGGCTACGGCTGCACGACGTGCATCGGCAACTCGGGCCCACTGGCCGACGAGATCTCGGGCGCGATCTCGGACGGTGACCTTGTCGTCTGCTCGGTGCTCTCCGGTAACCGCAACTTCGAGGCGCGCATCCATCCCGAAGTGAAGGCGAACTACCTCGCGTCACCACCGCTCGTCGTCGCGTACTCCCTTGCCGGGCGTATGGACATCGACTTCGAGCACGAGCCGATCGGGACGGGCTCCGGCGGAGAAGACGTCTTCTTGCGCGACATCTGGCCGTCGAGCGGCGAAGTGAGCGACACGATCGCCTCTTCGGTGCGCGCCGAGCAGTTTGCAGACACCTATGCCGATGTCTTCACGGGCGACGACGAATGGCGCGCGCTACCCGTTCCCGAGGGCGAGCTGTTCCACTGGGACCCCGACTCGACGTATGTCCGACAGCCTCCGTATTTCGCAGGCATGTCGCGCGATCCAGGCGTCGTCTCGGACATCGAAGGCGCGCGCGTGCTCGTATGGCTCGGAGACTCGGTCACGACCGACCACATCTCCCCCGCCGGCTCGATCAAGCCCGAATCGCCGGCCGGCCAGTATCTCATCGAGCACGGCGTCGAGCGCCGGAACTTCAACTCGTACGGCGCCCGGCGCGGCAACCACGAGGTGATGATCCGCGGGACGTTCGCGAACGTGCGGCTGCGCAACCTGCTCGTTCCCGAATCCGAGGGAACGTGGACGGTGCACGTGCCGACGGGTGACGAGCTGACGATCTTCGAGGCGTCGCAGCGGTATCTCGCCGACGCGACGCCGACGATCGTGCTCGCGGGCAAGGAGTACGGATCGGGCTCGTCGCGCGACTGGGCTGCCAAGGGGCCGAACCTGCTCGGCGTCAAGGCGGTGATCGCAGAGTCATACGAGCGGATCCACCGCTCGAACCTCCTGATGATGGGCGTGCTGCCCTTGCAGTTCCTGGACGGCGAGACGCCGACGACGCTCGGGCTGACGGGACGAGAGGTGTTCTCGATCTCCGGCGTCGACAACGCCGAGGCATCCGAGGTGGCCGTTCGCGCCGACGACAAGGAGTTTCGGGCGCGCGTCAGGCTCGACACGCCGCAGGAGCGCGAGTACCTCCGGCACGGCGGGATCCTCCCGTACGTGATCCGGCGCCTCCTCGCGACCGGCTAAGGCCCTATTGTCGCGAGCGCGTGATCGCGCTGATCGGGAACCTCTCCTGCGACGTCGTCCCGGGCCGCCCGCCGTCGGTGGGCGGCGGGCCGTACCACGGTGCGCGCGCGCTGCGGCGACTTCGCGTGCCGGCGCGGATCGTCGCCCGCTGCGCCGTCGCCGACCGCGACACGCTGCTGCCGCCGCTCGTGCGCCTCGGCACGCCCGTCCGTTACGTGGCCGGCGCCGCGACGCCGACGTTTTCCTTTTCCTATGTGGGCGACCGGCGTGAGATGCAGATCGACACACTCGGCGACAGCTGGCTGCCGAAGGACCTCCCCGCGCTGCCGTCGACTGATTGGGCGCACGTCGCCCCGCTCGCGCGGCACGAATTCCCGGCAGAGACGCTGGCCGCGCTCGCGCGGCGCTGCCGCGTCTCGCTCGACGGACAAGGGCTGGTGCGCGTGCCCGAGGTCGGGCCGCTGCGACTGGACGCGGACTTCGATCCCGATGTTCTGCGCCATGTGTGGGCGCTCAAGCTCGCGGACGAAGAAGCCGAAGTGCTCGGCGATCCTGCCGCGCTCGGAGTCCGCGAGGTGATCGTCACGCACGGGTCCCGCGGCGCCACGGTCTACTCCGGAGGCACGCGAGTCGAGGTGGTCGCGCGTCGAATCGATACCGACCCGACCGGTGCCGGCGATGCGTTCATGACCGGGTATGTCGTCGCGCGGAGCACCGGTTTCGCGCCGGTCGGCGCCGCCCGCCGTGCCACTGCCGTTGTCGCCGCGGTGCTGACGCAGCCGTGATCGCCGTCGTCGACACCGAGGCGGGCAGCTTCGCCGTCGACCTCGAGACGGAGGAGGTCGAACCGTGGGACCGCGAGCTCGATCCGGCACCCGTGCCCGTGCTCAATCTGCCCCGCCTGCTGGCGGCTGCTGTCGCCGGGGCGACGGTGATCGCGGTCGTCGATGCGAGACCACCGATGCTCGTCTCGCAGGATGCCGGCGTGACCTGGCGAGAGTCCGGCCGCGGCCTGCCGGCCGGACGTGCGGTCGCGATCTCCGAGGACGATCCCGACGAGGCCGTCTACGCGGCACGCAACCGGTTGTACGTGACGCAGGACGGTGGGCGGTTCTGGCGTGCGCTCGCCGTCGAGTTGCCGGAGATCCGCGCCGTTGAGCTCAGAACTTGAATTCGCCGCGCGCGACGACGACGGCAGAGCCGCCGACGCGAACGCGGTCGATCCGATCGCCCTCGCCGTGCACCTCGGCGAAGAGCGTCGACGGGCGGTTGATCTCCGCCCCCTGTGAGATCTCGATCTGCTCGCCGAACGCGATCCGTCCGTGCCGTGCGAGATGAATGGCCAGCGGCCCGGCTGCAGACCCGGTCGCCGGGTCCTCGACGACGCCGGAATTGGGCGCAAACATCCGCGTCTTCCAGCCTGCGCCGTTGCGCGCGAACGTGTTCACCCCGTCGGTCGAGGCTCGCCCGAGAGCGCCGATGTCCGGTCGAAGGCCGGCGACCGCGGCCGCCGAGCCGAGCTCGACGTAGACGTGACCGGGCCCGAGGTCGTACCGCTCGACCGGCAGTCCCGACGACTCGACGCCGAGGGCGGCGAGGATGGCGGGAGCATTCGCCTCGGAGTTCCAGGTCGGGATCGGCTGCTCCATCCAGCCGAAGACGATCCGCGGCCCGTCGCGCTCGAGCTCGACCGGGACGACACCCGAACCGGTCTCGAGTCGGATCACGATCTTCTGCAGCGGCCCGCCGAGCACGAATGCGCTGCCGAGCGTCGGATGGCCGGCAAACGGCAGCTCGACCTCCGGTGTGAAGATCCGGATCCGCACGTCCGCATCCTCGACCGTCGCCGGGAGCACGAAGACGGTCTCCGAGAGATTCATCTCGCGCGCCAGGCGCGCCATCGTCTGCTCGTCCAGGTCGCGTCCGTCGGTGAAGACGGCTAGCTGGTTTCCGGCCAACGGCGTGTCCGTGAAGACGTCGGCGATCACATAGCGAAGCGTCGGCACAACGAGAACCTACCGACCGTCCCCTGCGTGCCGACGCTCCGCCGTTGTTGCTAGGTTCGCATCATTCCGACCGGACGACGCCCGCTTCCGCAATGACCGCGAACATCGTTCTGATCGTCGCCGACGCGCTCCGGTTCGATTCCGTGTTCGGCCCCACGTCGGATGCGCCGTTGCTGCGTGACCGTTTGCGCACGCTGGCACACGATGTCCCGGTGTTTCAGCGCCGCGCCCTGGACGCTTCCGGCCTGTACGAGCCTCTTCACGGGCCGGGACGCGAACGTGCACAGGCACTTCTCGCACGACCACAGCCTGGAGCACCCCACACTCGGCGCGCGGTTGGGGCGAATCGGATCAAGGCTGCGTTCGTCAACAATCGAGTGCTCGCACCAGGGTGCGGCTCTGTTCACGGACTTCGACGAATACGAGTTGGTGTCCGACCACGCCGAGATGTTTTCGTGCGCGGAACGATTTCTGGACGAGCGGGACACCGATCAGAGTGCGTTCTTTCTCGTCCTCCACTCGAACGTCGTCCACGACTACTACCTCGGAAGCACGCGTCCGCACTACGAGGTGGCGTACCCGACGCGCGACGACTGGTTCGAGCTCGGCTGGCGCGTCATCCGGTGGGAGGGTCTCGACGTCCAGCAGCAGGAGACCGTGCGGCGAATGTACGGGGCGTGCGTGCAGGCGTTCGACCGCGCGCTCGATCGCATCCTCCAGCGACTCGGGGACGAGACGGTCATTCTCTTCGTCTCCGACCACGGCGAGGGTCTCGACCCCGAGCTGTACGCGTCACCAGGTGGACGCCCCGACGACGACGTGTCTGCGAGTGCGTCGACTTCGAGGTGCCGCTCTGCGCGCCGCACTCGGTCGCGAAGCGATGGACCGGCGATCGCTCGCGGTCACGACCGCCGAGCTCGGCCGACGCTGCTCGAATCGCAGGCGAACCGGTGCCGACCGCATCGAAGGTCGCGACCTCTCGCGGCTCGAGCCCGACCACCCACCGCGCCGGATCGTCGCGACAGACGAGCGGTACCTGTACGTGCGGGGCGGCTACCGGTTGAATCTCAATCGTCGCGGCAAGAACATGCTGGGCACGATCCGCCACGTCAACAACTTGTTGCGGGCGACAGCGGCGCACGAATTCCGATCCGGGCCGAGATCGCCTATCCCTACAAACTCGTCGTGACCGACCTCGAGGCGCGTAACCGCGCACTCGCGGTGTCGACACATAGGCTGCTGCGGTCGATCCATACCGGTACGCCGAAGGTCGTGACACGCGGCCTACTCTGGCGCGGTCTCGAGCTCTTCGACCTCGAAGCCGACCCGGCGAGCAGCGGAACCTCCTCTTGCCGGCGAGACGCCCCGGTCGACGTTGCGTCGTGGGTCGAGCCCTACTCGACGTTCACGAGGGCGACGATCTGCGCCTCTTCGAGCGCGCTCGTGACCGCGAGCCGGGCCGAGGCCAAGGCCGCGCGACGCGGTTCCTAGGCTTTTTGGGCGGGGCTGCGCGGGGCGCGACCCGTGGTCAGACCAAGTTCGGCGATTCAGTAACACCTCGTCCACAGACGATGACGCCGCGCTGACGACTGCCTATCGTCGGTTCGTGGCCCCGCTACGGGAGATCGATCCCACCGGCTACTACCACGTCATGTCGCGCGGGAACTTCGGGCAACCGATCTTTCCGACCGACACTCATTTCCGGCGGCACCTGGAGCTTCTCGCACGCGTGGCGGCAAGAAGGCAGTGGATCGTGCTCGATTGGTGTCAGATGCGAAACCACTTCCATCTTGTCCTGAAGCTCACGTCGGACGGGCTTTCCGCCGGCATGCAAGAGCTGAATGGCTGCTTCTCGCGGTGGTCGAACCAGCGCGCAGGCCGCACCGGTACTGGCCATCTGGTCAAGAACCGCTTTCTTGCAATTGACCTGATGGAAGAGGGCCATTTCTGGGAGGTGCTCCGTTACGTCCCGAACAACCCCGTCGCCGCGGGCCTCGTTACGCGACCCGAGGATTGGCCGTGGTCCGGGTATCGCGCGACTGTCGGGCTTGCGCGGCCCGAGCCCTTTCACCGGCCGACGGAGCTCGTTCGGGCCTTTGCCGTCCGACCCGACGTGGGACTGCGTCGATACATCCGATTCGTTCAAGAGGGACGCGTCCGAGCAGGCCTCGAGCCTTGGTCAGACCACGGCCGTGCAGCGCGGCGCCATGGTTGAATCGAGCCATGCAGCCCGGTGAGACCGTGATCGGCAGGCTCTTCCTCTCGGCGGACGAATCGTCGGCCGTCACGCGCTCGTGATGCGCATCTGCCTGATGATCGAAGGCCAGGAGGGCGTCACGTGGCCGCAGTGGGTCGCACTCGCCGAAGCGGCGGAGGAGGCGGCGCTCGACGGTCTCTTCCGTTCGGATCACTACCGCTCGATCGTTCGCGGCGACCCGTCCGGCTCGCTCGACGCGTGGGGAACGCTGGCCGGGCTCGCAGTCCACACGCAACGCATCAGGCTCGGGACGATGGTCTCGCCGGTCACGTTCCGCCCCGCTGCCGTGCTCGCGAAGAGCGCGGCGACCGTCGACCACATCTCCAACGGGCGCGTCGAGCTCGGCATCGGCGCCGGCTGGTTCGAGGCCGAGCACGAGACCTACGGATTCCCGTTCCTGACGTCGCGCGCCCGGCTCGACGAGCTCGACCGCCAGCTCGCCGAGATCACGCGGCAGTGGACGGAAGCCGCCGACGTCTGGCCGAAGCCCGTGCAGCAGCCTCGGCCGCCGATCATCGTCGGCGGCCGCGCGAAGCCCCGCACGATCCGGGCCGCCGTCGCGCACGCCGACGAGTACAACACGACCTTCCCGACCGTCGAGGAAGCACGAGAGCGCAAGCGAGCCGTCGACGAAGCCGCACTGGCGGCGGGCCGCGAGCCGCTCCGCTTCTCGATGATGACCGGCTGCGTCGTCGGGAGTGACGCCGCCGAGCTGAAGAACCGCCTCGCCGCGTACAAAGAACTGACGGGCAACGACTCACCGCCGCTCTCCGGCACGGTCGAGACACTCGCGGAGCAGCTCCGCGAATACGAGGACGCCGGAGTGGAGCGCGCCATGCTGCAGCACCTGGTGCACGAGGACGTGAGGATGGTTCAGGTGCTTGGCGAGCTTGCGGCGCGTCTACGCTAGCCGCGTGCGCCTCTTCGTCGTGCGCCACGCCGAGGCAGCGCCCGGCGAGCCCGATCACCTGCGTCCGCTGACCAAAGCGGGGCGCGCCGCCGCGCGTTCCCTGGCGAAGGAGCTCGGAACGCAGGAGATCGACGCCGTGCTATCGAGCCCGCTCCGCCGCGCCAGGGAGACAGCCGACGAGATCGCCGCCGCGGCCGGGACGCAGACCGAGGTCGACGACCGCCTCGCCCCCGGCGCCACCGCCGACGACCTGCGGGAAGCCGTCGCCGGCCGAGGCGAGACAGTCGTCGTTGTCGGGCACCAGCCGGACTGCAGCGAGATCGTCCTCGAGCTCACCGGACGCGAGGTGCGCTTCAAGACAGGAAGCGTCCAAGAGGTCGAGCTCTGAGCGCGGTCACGGTGACCGGGCTCCGCAAGACCTACGGCGACCACGTCGCCCTACGCGGAATCGACTTCACGATCGCGGCCGGCGAAGTGTTCGGCCTCCTCGGCCCGAACGGCGCCGGCAAGACGACGACGGTCGAGATCCTGGAGGGCTACCGCTCGCGGGACGCCGGCACGGTCGAAGTCCTCGGAGCGGACCCGGAGCGCGCCGGTCGTGCCTGGCGCGAGCGCGTCGGCGTCGTGCTCCAGTCGTCGTCGCTCTACCCGAATCTCACCGTGCGCGAGAGCCTCGACGTCTTCGGGGGCTACTACTCGGCGCCGCGCGACGTGCCGGAGGTGATCGAGATCGTGGGGCTCGA
Organism: uncultured Thermoleophilia bacterium; assembly: GCA_963708505.1. Classification (GTDB taxonomy): domain Bacteria; phylum Actinomycetota; class Thermoleophilia; order Gaiellales; family Gaiellaceae; genus PALSA-600. The sequence goes on along the minus strand of CAVPST010000001.1, from coordinate 231,366 downwards.
GGAGAAACGCGACGCACGCGTGCGCACGCTCTCGGGCGGGCAGCAGCGGCGGCTCGACCTTGGCCTGGCGCTGATCGGCGACCCCGAGCTGATCTTCCTGGACGAGCCGACGACCGGCTTCGACCCGGGCGCACGCCGAAACGCCTGGGAGACGGTGCGGAGCCTGCGAGCGCTCGGGAAGACGATCCTGCTCACGACTCACTACCTCGACGAGGCCGAGCAGCTCGCCGACCGGGTCGCCGTGCTGCGCGACGGCGTGATCGTGCGCGAAGGGGCGCCGTCGGAACTGACGGGCGGAGCCGTCGAGACCGAGATCCGCTACCGGCTCGCCGGCGAGGAGCACATCGAGCGAACACGCGAGCCGACCCAGCGCGTGCACGAGCTGACCGGCGAGGCGCTGGCCCGCGGCGAGGAGCTCGAAGGCCTCGAGGTCCGGCGTCCGACGCTCGAGGACGTCTACCTGGAGCTCACGTCGGAGTGAGGCTGTTTCTCCACGAGGTGCGGACGGAGCAGCGCCTCTTCTGGCGCAACCGCGAGGCGGCGTTCTTCACCTTTCTGCTGCCGATCATCTTCTTCCTGATCTTCGGGTCGATCTACGGCAATGACCTGATCTCGAAGGAGCACGTTCCCGCCAAGAAATTCCTCCAGGCCGGGATGGTCGGCTACGGCGTCGCGACGACGGCCTTTGCCGGTCTCGCGATCACGATGGTGATTCGCCGCGAGAGCGGCGTGCTGAAGCGGATCCGCGCCACGCCGCTGCCGGCGGCGACGTATCTCATCGCCGTCCTCGGGTCGACCTTCCTCGTCTTCCTCGTCCAGGTCGGGTTGTTGCTCGGGACCGGCCGCCTGCTCTTCCACATTCCCGTCCCCGACCGTCTGGGCTCTCTGTTCGGGGCGCTGGTCGTCGGCGCCACCTGCTTCGCCGCGATGGGGCTCGGCCTGACGACCGTCGTGCGATCCGCCGAAGGGGCGTCTGCGGTGGTCAACGTCATCTACCTGCCGATGGCGATCATCTCCGGCACGTTCTTCTCGCCGAAGCAGTTCCCGGGCTTCCTTCGTGCGATCGCCGAAGTACTGCCGCTGACGTACTTCACGAAGCTGACGCGCAACATCATGATCCGCGACCAGCCACTGTGGTCGCAGGGAGGCTCGATCGCGGCCGTCGCAGTCTGGGGTGCCGCAGGGCTGATCGTGGCCCTGCTCTGGTTCCGCTGGCAGCCGCGCGAGAACTAGAGCGCGCGCTCGACGGCGTCGAGCGTGCGTGTCGCCTGCCGGGCCGCGACCGAGTCGAGCCCGTGCCCGATCAACCGGCCGAGCAGGCCCGCTACCTCGAGGTGAGCCCGCCACTCCATCTGCGTGCCGCCGTCCGTCTCGTGCAGCTCGAAGGTCGACGTCACGTCGGCACCGCCACCGTGCGCTCGAATGGCCGCATGCTCGCTGGGACGGCGTTCGAGGATCTCGAACCGAATCGTGATGCTCGGCGCAAGCGGCAGGGGCACCTTGACCTTCGCCTCGAAGTGATCGGCGTCGACGACGCGATGGCTCCGGACGGCCGGAACGGCCGACAGGATCACATCGGGATCCGTGAGCAGCGCGAAGACGCGATCGCGCGGCGCAGCGAACCGGCGCTCACCGGTGACGACGGTCATCTACCGCGTCAAGGTTACTTTTGCGAGGCCGAGCGGTCGGTCGAGATCGATTCCGCGTAGGCGCGCAAGCCGCATCGCCGCAAGCTGTCCGGGTACGACCGCGATCAGCGGGCTCAGCCACTCCGGCACGCCGGACACGAGCGGGAGCGCGACGTCTGCGCGTTCGAGCAGTGCCTGATCGTCCGAGATGACGAGCAGTCGCGCGCCTCGCTGGGAGACGCCCTCGATCGCCTCGGCCATCGAGGCCAGCGCGGGCCCGGATGGGGCGACCGCGAACACGGGCCATCCCGGCGCGACCGCGGCAACCGGACCGTGCATGAGGTCGGCCGAGGAATAGGCCTCGAAGAGCAGACCCGACAGCTCGCGAATCTTGAGAGCGATCTCGAACGAGGTGCCGTAGTTGACCCCGCGGGCAACCACCGTCCCGCCCTCGAGGAAGTCGAGCCGTTCCGACGCGTCGCGCGAAAGCTCGAGTTGAGCGGCGAGCTGCGCGGGAACCGCCTCGAGCTCGGCGAGCCCGGCACCGGTCGTGACGGCGAAGACCAGCGCGATCGCGCCGAGCGAGTTGATGTACGTCTTGGTCGCGGCGACCGCCTGCTCGTCTCCGGCCTCGAGCGGCAGCACGAGATCGCTCGCAAGCGCGAGCGGCGAGTTCGAGTCGTTCGTGATCGCAACGGTCGGCCTGCCCTGGCGCCGAGCCTCGTCGAGCACTGCCTTCACGTCGGGAGAGCCGCCCGACTGCGAGATGCCGAGCACGAGCGCGCCGTCGAGCCTGGGTGGCTGCTCGTAGAGCGTGTAGAGCGACGGCGTCGCAAAAGCAACCGGAACGCGGTTCGCGCGTCCGAGCACGTACTGCGCGTAGCGCGCCGCGTTGGAGGAGCTGCCACGCGAGGCGATCAAGATGTAGTTGACGTCCGGGCGGCGCAGGAGCGCCGCAACCTCTTCGGCCCCCGCCCGCTGGCGGTCGAGCAGCCGTGCAAGAGCCTCCGGCTGCTCGGCGAGCTCCGCCTCGAGATGCGTGGTCACGCGGGCACCTCCTCGCGCAGGAGCTCGGCCGCGGCGTCGAGCGATGCCCGTCCGGCGCCGAACGACGCGATGTACCCGCGTGCCCGCTCGGGTCGCCACACCGGCAGCCCGGCTTCGACGATGACGACGCCGTCGACATCGGCCGCCGCCTGCATCCACGGATGAAGGTGCGCGTCGCGCACGACGTACACGTCGGCGGCGGGAACCGGGTCTCCTTCGCGGACGATCACGTCAGCCGGCGAATGCTCGTGCTCGCCCGCCGCGATGTTCGCCCGCGGACGCAGCTCGACGATCCTCGGCGCGCGGTCGAACCTCGTGTCGCCGACACGCAGCAGCGCACGGCGGGCGGCGTCGGCCCCCACGGACCGGTCGCTGGTGCCTGCCGCACCGCTCGCCCAGCCCGCGACGCGCCGCACCCGCGCCGCCGCGCTCGCGAGCCGCTCCTCTGGCACCCCGACGATGAGCGCATCCCGGACACGACAGAGGTCGTCCGCGCCAAGGTCGTGACCCATGATCAGCGCATCGACACCCGCCTGCAGCGCGCGCACGGCCGCCTCTTCGATCCCGACCGTCGCGCTGACAGCCTTCATCTCGAGTGCGTCGGCGAGCACGAGCCCGTCGTAGCCGAGCTCGCCGCGCAAAAGATCGCCGATGATCACGCGGCTCAACGTCGCCGGTGCGTCGTCGAGTGCCGGCACACGGACGTGCGCGGTCATGATCGACTCGACACCGGCCGCGATCGCCGCACGGAACGGCTCGAGGCCGTCCTCGACGTCGCCGCTGATGGTCGGCAACTCGAGATGCGAGTCCTGCGTGGTCGCGCCGTGCCCGGGGAAATGCTTGGCACAGGCGGCGACGTGGCGTGACTGTGTCCCGCGAACGTACGCGGCGACATGGCGGGCAACGAGCTCGGGATCCGTGCCGTACGCGCGAGCACCGATCACCGGGTTTTCGGGGACGTTGACGTCGGCGACGGGGGCGAGGTTCCAGTTGACCCCGGCCGCCGCCAGCTCCGAGGCGATCGAGGCCGCGACCGCCTCGGTCGTGTCGGGCTCGTCGAGCACGCCCAGCGCGGCGCCGCCCGGGTACGAGCTGCCGGTCTTCCATTCGAGGCGGGTCACGTCGCCGCCTTCCTCGTCGATCGCGAGCAGCACGTCGTCTCGCTCGGCGCGGACGGTCGCGCACAGTGCGGCGAGCTCGTCGACGGAAGGCACGTTGTACGCGAAGAGCACGAGGCCCCCGCCGCCGCTCGCGAGAAAGCGCCTGATCCACTCGGGCGGCTCGACTCCGGGGAAGCTCGGGAAGAGGCACGCCGAGGCGAGCTGGTAGGAGTCGCTCATCCCTTCACCGCCCCGGCGGTCAGGCCGAACGCGATCTTTCGCTGGATGAGCAGGAAGAAGATGACGACCGGGATCGCGGTCAGGGTCGAGGCGGCCATCAGCGCGCCCCAGTCGGTATGGCGGCCCGTCCCGAGGAAGTAGGAGAGCCAGACCGTCACGGTCTGCTTCGACTGGTCGTTGAGCAGCACGCGCGCGAAGATGTACTCGTTCCACGTGGTGATGAACGCGAACACCGACGTCGCGACGAGGCCCGGCGCCATCAGCGGCAGCAGGATCTTGACGAAGACTCCGAGACGGGTCGAGCCGTCGACCATCGCCGCCTCTTCGAGATCCTTCGGTATCCCGAGCAGGAAGCCGCGCAGCGTCCACACGCAGAACGGCAGCACGAACGTCATGTAGGTGACGACGAGGCCCGTCAGTGCGTTCGTCTGGTGGTAGCGGGCGAGCACGACGTAGAGAGGGATGATCAGCCCCGCCTGCGGCAGCATCTGGATGCCGATCACGAGAACCACGAAGAGCACGCGTCCGCTGAACCCGTAGCGGGCGAGCGAGATCGCCGCCAGGAACGCCAGCACGATCGCGATCGCAACGGTGACGGAGACGACGATGAGACTGTTCTTCACGTCCTGCCAGAAGTACGGGCGGTTGATCGCCTCGGTGAAGTGGGCCAGCGTCGGATGCAACGGGAACCAGGTCGGCTTCAGGCTGACGATCTGATCGTCCGACTTGAATGCCGTCGAGATCATCCAGAAGACCGGGAAGACCATCACGGCGAAGACGGCCAGGCCGACCGCGTCCCAGCCGAGCTGCCGGGCGCGACGGCCCTTGCGCCGGCGGGCGCTCACTGGGCCATTCCGATCCGAACCATCTTGCGCACGTAGACGACGCTCAGCACGGCGACGATCAGCAGCATCAGGATCGAGATCGCCGCGCCGCGCCCGAAGTCGCTCTTCAGATACCCCTCTTCGAAGAGGTAGATGCTCATCAGGTAGTTGCCGCTCGTGATGTTCGACTGGCCGATCAGCAGGTACGGCTGGGTGAAGACGCCGAAGTCCCAGATGATCGAGAGGCTCGTGAGGATCAGGAGGATCGGCCGGAGGATCGGCAGCGTGATGTCGCGGAAGACCCGCCAGGGGCGCGCCCCGTCGACTTCGGCCGCCTCGATCAGGTCACGCGGTACCTGCGCGAGGCCGGCGTAGAGCGTGATCACGACGAACGGCAGCGCGCCCCAGACGATCAGGATCGTCGAGAGGCTGAGCTGCGAGAACGTGCTCGCGTACCAGTCGTGCTGGTTGAAGTCGCCGAAATGCAGCGCCGTCAGGATGTAGTTGACCACGCCGTTCTGGAAGTTCGTCATCCAGTAGAAGATCTGGACGGCGACGACGACGGGCATCGACCAGACGAGAACGAGCCCCGAGGACAGGACGATCCGCACGGCCGCGCTGACTCGCACGAGCAGCAGTGCCATCAACGTCCCGAGCACGATCGTCAGCGTGACGTTCGCGATCGTGAAGATGACCGTCCGGAGCAGCGTTCGCCAGAAGACCGGGTCGTGCAGGACCGACGTGTAATTGGCGAGCCCGATCGAGACGCCCTGGTGGCGGATCAGCTCGAAGAGGCCGTACCGCTCGGTCGACAGCTTGGCCAGCCAGTAGAGCGGATAGCCGAGAATCACGGCGGTCGCGATGATCACCGGCGCGACGAGCGCGTACGGGATCACCGCCTTCGCCGTTTGCCGCCAGAAACGGCGACGCCGCCGAGACCGGAAGAGCATGGTCTCGGCGGCGGCAGCCGTAGGGCTTGGATCGTGCACCGGTTACGACTGGTTGAGCACCGATGCGATGTTGTCGCTGGCCGACGAGGCTGCCTGCTTCACGGACAGCTTGCCGGTGAGGATCTGGCCCAGCATGTTCTTGAGGATGTTCCCGTTCTCGACGTCGACCCAGTGCTTCGCCGTCGGGACGAACCAACTGCGGGCCGCGGCCCGCTCGTTGACGCTTCCACCGAGCAGGTTGGTCGAGTTCGGGATGTTGCCCTTCGCCTGGAGGCCCTTCTCGGAGGCCGTCGAGGTGAAGTCCTTGATCCAGTCGGACGCGAGCGCCTTGTTGGAGCTCGTGACCGGGACTGCGAGGTCGGAGCCGCCGAGGAAGCCCGGGATCGCCTGACCCTTGACGTGGCCCGGCATGACGAACTGCGCCGTCGAGCCCGTGTACTTCTTGCCGACGCAGCACGTGTACCAGCTCGGCCCGACCATCGAGGCGGCCTGGCCCTGTGCGTAGACGTCGTACGGATTCGGGCGGGTCCCGTCATTCGTCTTCGACGCCCGCGAGGTGGCCGCGAAGAAGTTCTTGTACGCGGTCAGCCCGGCGATCGACTTCGGCGAATCGAGCAGGCCCTTCCAAGTGCCGCTGACCTGCTGGGCGATGCCGCCGCCGTAGTCGAAGACGAACGCCATCGCGACGTACCAGTCCTCGCCCGCGATGTAGATCGGCGAGAAGCCCTTGCCCGAGCTCTTCGCCATCAGCTTCTTGGCGTCGGCCACGTACTCGGCCGTCGTCGCCGGCAGCTTCTTGATGCCGGCCTGCTGGAAGAGGTCCTTGCGGTAGGTGACGACGCGCGAGCCGGCGTAGTAGGGAACGCCGAACGTCTTCCCACCGAAGGCTCCCGAAGCGGCGAGGCCCTTCAGCCAGTTGGACGAGTTGTCGAAGCTCGACTTGTCGAGCGCCGCGAACGCGCCCGCCGCCATGTACTTCGTCATCTCGGTGTTGCCCATCTCGATCACGTCAGGCCCGCCGCCGCCCGCGAGGGTGGCGTCGAACTTCTGCAGGTGGTCGGTCCAGTTCTGGTACTGGACGTTCACCGTCGTGCCGGGATGGTCGGACTGGAACTTCTGATTGGCGGCCGCGACGAGATCCGGCCAGCCGGTCTGCGCGTCGACCTGCAACCAGACGGTAATGCTGTTCGCCGTCGTCTTCTTCGTCGCACCCGAGGTCGCGGCGGCAAGCGCTGCGGCAAGGACGACGATGAGACCGAGAGCGACGATGCTGCGTCTCTTCATCTGGATCCCTCCAGAGTCAGGCGGCCCTGTCGCTCACTGCGAGTCCCGGCGCCGCTCGTTTGGTCAAGACCACTTCTCACTCGGGCGCCATGCTCGCACAGTGGATAGGGAGATGTCAATACCAATTGTTCACCTTTCGTCGTGCGGTCAGCGGAGAACAACTGGGGCGATCTCCAGGGGTTGCGCGGGCCGGCCGCCGAGCCCGAGCTCGGTTTCGAGCCGGTAGCGGTCGCCGCGATAGGTCGAGGTCGTGAACTCGACGACGTCGCCCGTGGTCGAGCGGGTCACGCGTTCGAAGAGCAGGGCCGGGGAATGTAGCGGGACGCCGAGTGCGGTCGACTCCTCGTCGTTCGTCACGGTCGGCTCGACAGTCTGGGTGCCACCGGCGATCTCGATCGAGTACCGGCCGATCAGCAGGTCGTAGAACGAGTTCTCCTCGAGGTCGGCTGCCGTCAGATCGGGCACGAGGGAGGCACGGACGTTGAGCAGCTCGATCGCCATCGGCTCGCCGTCGGCCAGTCGCAGGCGCTTGGCGGAGACGATCGGCTCGGACGGCGACACGTGCAGCAAGCGGCCGAGGCGGGCCCCCGCGGGAACCACCCGAAGCTCGATCGTGCGGCTTGCCGGGGTCAGGCCGCGCGCCCGCATGTCGTCGCTGAACGAGCTCGCGTCCATCCCCTTGGCGACCTTCGGCTCGGCGACGAAGGTGCCGGCGCCCTGGCGGCGCACGAGATACCCCTCGCGGACGAGCTCGTCGAGCGCAGCCCGGACGGTGAGCCGTGAGACGCCCAGGTCGACGCTCAGCTGGCGCTCGGACGGGATCGCGGCACCGACCGCCAGCGACTCGACCAGCTCGAGGACGCTCTCGCGGGTCTCGCGCTGCTTCGTCACCGAACGCCCGCGTACGCGGGGGCTGCGCTGCCGGTCAGGCGCGCGCCGGTTGCCGGATCGAAGTAGTGAAAGCGGCGAGGATCGACGGCAAGCTCGATCGTCTGCCCCACGCGCGCCGTCGTCCTGGCGTCGACCCGGGCCGTGAAGAGGGCTCGGGCGTCCGGAACCCCTTCTGTCGAGCCGGTTTCGACGATCTCCGCGGTGATCGGGGCGGCGTCGACGTGGAAGAACACATGGGCATCGGACCCGAGCTCCTCGAGTACCTCGATCCGGGCCGAGATCCGCGGCAGGCCGGGGGCGAACGAGGCGTCCTCGAAGGTTTCGGGGCGAATGCCGAGCACGATCCGCTCCGGGAGGCCGGAGGGTGCGCCCCCTTCGCCGAAGGCGACGTGGAACTGGCCGAACTGCACCCCGTGTGCGTCGAGGGTCGCCTCGACGAGGTTCATCGCCGGCGAGCCGATGAACGCCGCGATGAAGAGGTCGTTCGGCCGCTCGTACAACTCCTTCGGCCGATCCACCTGGAGCAGCTTGCCGCCGCGCATGACCGCGACGCGCTGCCCGAGGGTCATCGCCTCGGTCTGATCGTGGGTCACGTAGACGGTAGTGACGCCGAGGCGCTGATGAAGTTGGGCGAGGGAGGCCCGCATCCCGACGCGCAGCTTCGCGTCCAGGTTCGAGAGCGGCTCGTCGAGCAGGAACGCCAGCGGCTGCCTGACGATCGCCCTCCCCATCGCGACGCGCTGGCGCTGGCCGCCCGAGAGCTGCGCCGGCCGGCGGTCGAGGAGGTCGGAGAGCCCGAGCAGATCCGCGACGTCGGCGACCCGCTTGGCGATCTCCTGCTTGGGCACTCTGCGTGCCTTCAGCCCGTAGCCGATGTTCTGGCGGACCGACATGTGCGGGTAGAGCGCGTAGCTCTGGAAGACCATCGCGATGTCACGGCTTCGAGGGGCGAGGTCGGTGACGTCCCGATCTCCGATCGAGATCTCGCCGTCCGTCACGTCCTCGAGCCCGGCGATCATGCGCAGGAGCGTCGATTTGCCGCAGCCCGACGGCCCGACCAGCACGAGGAACTCGCCGTCCGCGACCTCCAGCGAGACGTCGTCGACGGCGGTGAAGCTGCCGAACGCCTTCCTGACGTGGTCGAGCCGGATCTCCGCCATCGAGCGCGATGGTATAGACCAACTCGCCACTACACAAGCGGATTGGGGCACAAACCGCGCCAACTGGTATTGACCAACGCGCCCGACCACTCGTACACTGCCCCGATGCGCCTCGGAGTCGAAGCCTCACTGGTCGGCGGACGGCTCGAGCGCGGGGACGTCGAGATCGCCGACGGCTGCGTCGTCGCGGTCGGCCTGCCGGGTCGCGGCCGCGGGATCGCTGTGCCGGGGTTCGTCGACCTGCAGGTCAACGGCTTCGGCGGCATCGACTTCCTCGACGCCGACTCCACCGGCTACCTCCGCGCGGGCGCGTCCCTGCTCGAGACCGGCGTGACCGCCTATCTGCCGACGCTGATCACGAGCCCCGAGGAGCAGCTGCTCGCTGCGATGAAAGAGGTGCCGATCGACGAGGCTCGCCCACGGATCCTCGGCGTGCACCTGGAAGGCCCGTTCCTCTCCCCCTTCCGGCTCGGGGCGCACGAGGCGTCGTCCCGTCGCGACCCCGACGACGAGCTGCTCGACAGGCTGCTCGACGGCGGGCCTGTGCGGCTGATGACCCTTGCACCGGAGCTGCCGGGAGCACTCGGCCTGATCGACCGGCTGCGCGAGCGCGGAACGATCGTCTCCCTCGGCCACAGTGACGCGACCGCGGCGCAGGCGAATGCCGCGTTCGATCGCGGCGCCCAGAGCGTCACGCATCTGTTCAACGCGATGCGGCCGTTCCGGCACCGCGATCCCGGAATCGCCGGTGCCGCCCTCGCACGGGACGACGTCCTCGTCTCGATCATCCTCGACGACATCCACCTCGCCCCCGAGACGGCGCGCGTCGCGTGGCGGGCTGCGGCGGGCCGGATCGCGCTCGTCACGGATGCGGTCGCGGCCGCGGGCGCCGCGGTCGGGTCGTACAGCCTCGGCAACGTCGACGTGCTCGTCGACCACGGCGCGGTGCGCGGCCCGGACGGCGTGCTCGCCGGCAGCGTGCTGACCATGATCGAGGCGGTGCGCAACTTCCACGCGCTCGGTGCGCCGCTGGAGGAAGCAATTGCCGCCGCGACGACGACACCGGCCCAGATTCTGGGTGACCCGGGGCTCGGCGCGATCGGCGTCGGCCTACCGGCGGACATCGTTGTCCTCGACGACCGGCTGGAGATCCAGCGGGTCCTCGTCGGCGGCACCGTGCACCTCGCGGCCTAGTTCGCCTCCGCGCGCCGGGTCCGCGAGACTCGACGGGGATGGAGCCTGGCACGCTCATCCTCATCGTCGGAGCGATCCTGCTCGCGGCCGTCGCAGCGGCGACCCTTGCGGGCCGCGCGGGCGTGCCGGTGCTCGTCGCCTTCCTGGGCCTCGGCATGGTGCTCGGGAGCGAAGGGGTCGGCGGCATCGACTTCGCCGACGTGCACCTCGCGCGCACGGTCGGGATCATCGGACTCGCGATCATCCTCTTCGAGGGCGGAATCACGACGCCGTGGCGCGCCATCCGGCCCGTCCTCGTTCCGGCGGCGTCGCTGAGCACGGTCGGCGTCGTCGTCTCGACCGTCATCACGGGCGCCGTCGCACACGCCGTCCTGCCGCTCTCGTGGTCGGCCGGCCTCCTGCTGGGCGCGGTCGTCTCGTCGACCGACGCCGCAGCCGTCTTCTCGACGCTGCGCGTGACGAACGTGCGCCGCAGGCTCGCCCGGGTGCTGGAGGCCGAGTCCGGCGCGAACGATCCGATCGCGGTCGCGCTCACGATCGGGCTGATCCATGTGGTCGAAGACCGGTCATACGGCCTCTCCGACCTGATCCTGCTCATCGCACGGCAGCTCAGCGTCGGCCTGGTCGTCGGCGTCGCGGTCGGCGCGGCGGCGGCGTGGGCACTCGCGCGGCTGCCGGGCCTGGCGGTGCAGTTCGCGCCGGTCTACACCCTCGCGGCAGGCGCCATCGGCTTCGGCCTCGCCGACGTCGCCGGCGGAAGCGGCTTCCTGGCCGTCTACATCGTCGGTCTCTTCATCGGCAACACGGCGACGCCGCTTCGCCGCTACCTCGTCAGCTTTCATGCCGGCCTCGCATTCCTCGCCCAGGTCGGCCTGTTCATCGTCCTCGGCCTGTTCGTGTTCCCGCGACAGCTGGGCTCGGTGATCCTCCCGGGGCTCGCGGTGGCCGCCGTCCTGCTCTTCGTCGCGCGGCCGGCCGCCGTCTGGCTCTCGACCGCGTTCCAGGGCTTCGACCTGCGAGCGAAGACGTTCCTCGGCTGGGCCGGCCTGCGCGGCGCCGTCCCGATCGTCCTCGCGACATATCCGCAGGCGGCAGGTCTCCCACAGAGCAAGACGATCTTCAACGTCGTGTTCTTCGTCGTCGTCGCGTCGGCGCTCGTCCAGGGACCGACGCTCGAACCGCTCGCCCGATTGCTGAAGCTGACCGGCCGCCGTGGCTCCTACGAGCCGCCGCTCGAGATCGCCGCGGTCGACAGCCTCGGCAGCGGGCTGCTCGAGTTCGGCGTCGCCGACGACTCGGCGGTGGCCGGGAGATACGTGCGCGAGCTCGGCCTCCCACGCGACGCACTCGTCGCCGTGCTCGTGCGCGACGGTCAGGCGGTGCCGCCGCGAGGGTCGACGCTGATCGAAAGCGGCGACACGCTGTACGTGCTCTCGCGCAAGGAAAGCCGGCGCCGGGTCGAGCAGCTGTTCGAGGCCTGGCGTTAGCTCAATCGTCGGGCGTGTGGACGATCAGCACGTCGCAGGGCGCGCGCTGAGCCACGCCCTGACTGACGCTGCCGGCGAACACGCGCTCGACGAACCCAGCCTGCCGCGTGCCGACCACGATCAGGTCCGCGTCGACCTTGACGGCGAGAGCGACGATCTCGTCCGCCGGATCCCCGACGACCCCTGAGAAGTCGGAGGCGATGCCGGCCTCTCTCAGATACGCCTCGACGTGCTCGCGGTGCTGGTCCCAGATGAGCTCGTCCGTGTGTGGATCTGGGTGACCGACCTCGTACGTCGAGTACGGCATCAGTCCGAAGGCGCCGCTCATGTCGAGCGGCTGCGGGGCGACGACGCTGACCACGGTCACCTTGCCGCCGAACGCGCGCGCCAGTTCAACCGCCCGCGCGAGAGCCTGCTCGGCGGAGCTCGTGCCGTCGTAGCCGACGAGGATCGACTTCATCACGCGCGATCTTCCCCGATCGGTGCCTGTTCAGTCGCGCGAACCGACGTGAGCAGAGCCCGTTCCTCGTCGCCGATCGGGCGCGCAGATCGCGTCTCTGGGTCGAACGCGACGACGACGGCCTGTCCCTCGGCGGCGACCTCGCCGTTTCGGTCGACGACCTGCTGCGTGAACGTGACGCTCGAGGCGCCGAGGGCCTGGACGGAGGTCCGCACCGTCACGGACGGCGCGGGATACCTGACCTCACGCAGGTAGTCGATCGAGACGTGCGCGACGACGCACGGCCAGTCGGCGAATGACCCGACCGACGCGGCAAGGAAGGCATCGCGTGCCTCGTCCAGGAAGACCGGATAGGCAGCGTGCGTGAGGTGCCCCAGGGCGTCGAAGTCCGTCCAGCGGGTCGGGATCACGAGCTCTTCCATGGTCTGGCGACGATAGACCACGGGGAATGGCTATCTTACTTCAACCGTTGAAGTACGTACAACGGCTGAAACCAAGGAGAGATTGCTCTTGTCGAATTTGCTGCTGATCCCACTCGAAGACACCGTCGTCTTCCCCAACATGTCGGTGACGCTGACGGTCGACGTCGGCGACGCCGAGCGCGTTTTCCTCGTGCCGGTGCACGAGGGTGAGTACGCGACCGTCGGAACCGTCGCCGAGGTGGGCTCGGTGCTCCGGCTTCCCGGCGGCGGGAGCGCCGTCACGTTGAACGGCCTCCACCGCGGGACCGCGGGCGCGGCCCACACCGGCGCCGATGGACGGCTGCGCGTCGAGGTCGAGGAACGGCCCGACGACGAGCCGCCGCGCGTTCAGACGGCCGAGCTCGAGCGTGAATACCGCGCCACCGTCGAGGAGATTCTCGAGCTGCGCGACGCCGATCCTCGGATCCACGAATTCGTCCGCTCGATCACCAGCGCCGGCGCACTGGCCGACACATCGGCATACGCACCCGACATCGGCTTCGCCGAGAAGGTCGAGCTGCTCGAGACCGTCGAGATCGTCGAGCGGCTGGAGCTGTCGCTGCGGCTGCAGCGTGAGCGGCTCGCCGAGCTGCAGGTCCGCCGTCGCATTCGCGAGGACGTCGAATCGGGCGCGCAGAAGCAGCAGCGCGAGTACATCCTGCGGCGCCAGATGGAGTCGATCCGGAAGGAGCTGGGAGAGGACGACGGCTCAGCAGCCGACGACTACCGCACGAAGCTCGCCGAGGCCGAGCTTCCGGAGGCCGTGCGCGAGCAGGCCGAGCGCGAGATCGCTCGGCTCGAGCGCATGGGCGACCAGACGCGGCGAGTCGCAGATGATCCGCACCTACCTCGACTGGCTGCTTGCGGTGCCGTGGGGGAAGCGCTCCGAGGAGCGCCTCGACCCGGTGAACGCGCGTGAGGTGCTCGATGCGGACCACGCCGGGCTCGAAGACGTCAAGGAGCGGGTCGTCGAGTACCTCGCCGTACGCAAGCTGCGCGAGGACCGCGGCATCGAGGAGGACAAGCGCTCTGGCGCGATCCTGACGCTGATCGGGCCTCCCGGGACCGGGAAGACGTCGATCGGCGAGTCCATCGCTCGCGCGCTGAACCGTGAGTTCGTACGCATGTCGCTCGGCGGCGTCCACGACGAGGCCGAGATCCGCGGCCACCGCCGCACGTACATCGGCGCCATGCCGGGCCGCCTCGTCCGTGCGCTGCGCGACGCCGGGACGATGAACCCCGTGATCCTGCTCGACGAGGTCGACAAGGTCGGCGCCGACTGGCGCGGCGACCCGTCCGCGGCACTCCTCGAGGTGCTCGACCCCGCGCAGAACCACTCGTTCCGCGACCACTACCTCGACGTCGAGCTCGACCTCTCGCAGGTCGTGTTCATCGCGACCGCGAATGTCGCCGACACGATTCCCGGACCGCTGCTCGACCGCATGGAGGTCATTCGGTTCGACGGCTACACCGTCGACGAGAAGGTCGCGATCGCACGCGGCTACCTCTGGCCGCGGCAGCGCGACCGGAACGGCCTACGCGACGAAGAGGTCGAGGTGAGCGACGCCGTGCTCGAGACGATCGTCGCCGAATACACCCGCGAGGCCGGAGTGCGGCAGCTCGAGCGCGAGCTCGGGAAGTTGCTGCGCAAGACCGCGACGCGGATCGTCTCCGGCGATGTCGAGGCGCCCGTGCATGTCGACCTGCCGCTCGTACGCGAAGCACTCGGCCGGCAGCGCTTCTACCAGGAGTCGGCTGAGCGCACCGCCGTCCCGGGCGTCGCCACCGGACTTGCCGTCACGGGAACCGGCGGTGACGTGTTGTTCGTCGAGGCAACCACGATGAAGGGCCCGGACGGGCTCGTGCTGACGGGTCAGCTCGGCGACGTGATGAAGGAATCGGCGCGCATCGCGCTCTCCTACGTCCGCTCGCACGCCGACGAGCTCGGTATCGAGGAGGAGGCGTTCGAGGATCGCGCGTTCCACCTGCACGTTCCTGCAGGAGCGATTCCGAAGGACGGACCGAGCGCCGGCATCACGATGACGACTGCGATCGCGTCGCTCCTGTCGGGGCGGCCGGTCAAGCACACGGTCGGCATGACCGGAGAGGTGACGCTGCAGGGTCGCGTCCTGCCGATCGGCGGCCTGAAGCAGAAGGCGCTCGCCGCGCACGCCGCCGGGCTGACCGACGTGATCATCCCCGAGCGGAACCGCGCCGACCTCGACGACGTCCCGGAGGACGTGAAGGCCGAGATGACCTTCCACCCGGTGATGACGCTCGACGAGGTGCTCGGGCTCGCACTCGAGCCGGAGTCTTCCGCGCATGCGCTGCCGGAGCTGTAAGCCGATCCCCGAGGAGGTCCGCCGTGCGGCGGACCTCCTCGAACGCCGCTGGACCGTGTCGATCATCTGGGCATCGCACGAAGGCGCGGTCCGCTTCGGCGAGTTCTCGCAGTCGCTCGGCGCGATCCCGCCGGCGACGCTCGCGACGCGGCTCGTCGAGCTCGAGGAGGCCGGCATCCTCGCGCGCACGACCGTCGAGGGACGCCCCCCACGCACCGAGTACCGGCTGACCGAGCGTGGGCTGGAACTGCGCGGACTCGTCGCAGCCCTGCGCAGGCTCGCGTCGGCCTAGATTTTCAGCCCTTGACGGCGCCGC
The DNA here is from genome assembly GCA_963708505.1 of uncultured Thermoleophilia bacterium. Lineage (GTDB taxonomy): Bacteria > Actinomycetota > Thermoleophilia > Gaiellales > Gaiellaceae > PALSA-600. Next base: position 215,982 of record CAVPST010000001.1, on the reverse strand, counting down.
TCAGGCCGGAGCCGCGCAGGAACGATCGCTGGAAGATGAGGAACCCGGCGATCGGCACCAGGCAGGCGATGAACATCGCGGCCAGGAAGACGCCGAGCTCGGTCTGCGACTGGATCGTGGGCAGGCGTACCGAGAGCGGCTGTTTGTTCGGGTCGCTCAGGACGAGCAGCGGCCAGAGGAAATCCTTCCACGACGCAAGCACGGCGAAGATGGAGACCACTCCGAGGATCGGACGGGACATCGGCAGCACGATCTTGTAGAAGAGCGTGAACGGGCCGGCACCGTCGATGCGCGCTGCCTCGAAGATCTCCCGCGGCAGGTTGTCGAAGAACCGCTTGACGATGATCACGTTGAACGCACTCGCTCCGGCGGGCAGCCAGATCGCCCAGTAGCTGTCGATGAACGAATGGTGGATCAACGGCGGATGCACGATCTCGATGTACAGGGGGACGAGCAGCACCACCGCAGGCACGAAGAGCGTCATCAAGAGCAAGCCGGTGATGAACCGCGCGTACCTCGGTCGCAGCACCGACAACGCGTATCCCCCGGTCGTCGCGACGACGATCTGCGTGAACCACGAGCCGAGCGCGATGATGATCGTGTTCCAGAAATACCGCCCGACGTGAACCTCCGACCACGCGACACGGAGGTTGTCCCACGCGAAGCCGTGCGGGAACAGCGCCATCGGATGGGTGATCGTGTCGTTCGTCGGGGTGATCGCCGACTTCGCGAGCCAAAGGATAGGACCGAGACCGAGCACGATCAGGCCGACGAGCAGCAGGGCTTGCGAGGCGCCGAAGCTCCACCTGACGCGGCGCTGCCGCCATTCGGCGAACGAGACGAGCGACTGACCCTCGGGGTCTTTGCTCATTCGGTGCTCCAGGCGCGGGTGGCGCGCCAGTAGACCAGCGAGAACAGTGCGAGGAAGGCGGCGAGCATCAGGCTGAGCGCGGTCGCGGCGCCGTAGTCGCCGCCGAGCGAGTTGCCGAAGGCGTAGTCGAAGATCAGCAGGAGGACCGTGAGCGTCGAGTTCGCCGGGCCGCCGGAGGTGAAGAGGTACGGCTCGAGGAAGACCTGCGCGGTCCCGATGATCTGCAAGATCATCGTCACGAGCAACACGCCACGAAGCTGCGGCAGCGTGACGCGCCAGATCTTCTGCCAAAGGTTCGCACCGTCGACGGACGCGGCCTCGTAGAGCTCGCGATTCACGCCGGTCAGCGCGGCGAGGTAGATGATCACCGTCGCCCCCGCGTTCGCCCACGTGGCCTCGAGCACCAGCGAGGGCATCGCCCACTGCTGCGACTGCAGCCATGGATACGGCCCGAGATGCACCCAGCCAAGGGCCGTGTTGAAGACGCCCGTGGAGCTCGCGTCGTAGAACGTCTTCCAGAGCAGGACCGCGACGACGGGCGGGATGACGACCGGGAGGTAGGCAAGCGCGCTGTACGCGCCTCTGAACCGCCGGGCCTCGCTCATCAGGACCGCGGCGGCGAGCGGGATGGGATACCCGAAGATCAACGCGAGCAGAGCGAAGTACGCCGTGTTCTTGACGGCGATCGGAAAGAGCGGATCGTTCAGGACGGCCCGGAAGTTGTCGAGCCCCACCCAGGTCGCCGGCTGGACGAGGTTCGTGTGCTGGAACGCCATCACGACCGTGCGCACGATCGGGTACCACGAGAACGCCCCGAAGACGAGCAGCAGCGGCAGCAGGAAGATCAGTGTCGCAAGCCCGCCCCCTCTAACCCAGGTGATCGGCGTTCGCCGCACACGATGGTGGACTCGGGCGGCTTCGCGGCGGTCGACGGTCGGTGTGACGGATTCGGTCGTGGTCATGCAACACGCGGGCGGAGCCGCGGAGTGGGTGGCCGGTCTCCCGGCCACCCACGGGGAGGGGAGTTAGCTTCCCTGGCGGATCAGGTTCTGAGCAGTGTCGTTCGCCTGCTGCAGCAACTGCACGACGTTCGCGTTCTTGTCCGTGAGAACGGCTTCGACTGCGGCGTCGAGAGAGTGATACACCGCCTGCGTCGACGCAGCAGGCTCCGCGATCAGCCGCTGGTTGAAGATGTTCGTGAGGAACGGCTTCATCTGGTTTTGCGGCACGTTGATGTACGGCTTGATCCAGCTGTTCGCCACGACGTACTGCTTCTTGTTGAAGATCGGCAGCGCCGGCACGCCCACTGGCTGTTTGCTTGCGACCAGGGTCTTGGCGTTGCGAATTGCCTGCGCCTTGTCGACGAGCGGCCGCTCGTAGAAGAAGTCGATCCACTTGACCGCTGCCGCGCGCGCTGCGGCGTTCGCGTCGGGCCGGACGCCCACGAGCGTGCCTCCGCCGAGGACGCCGGCGGTTGCGTTCTTCGCGAGCGGGATCGTCGCGAGGCCGTAGATGCTCGGGTCGACGTTGCTCGCCGAGACGAGGTTCGTGTAGACGTCCGAGCCGCTGATGTACATCCCGACGTTGCCCGCGGCGAACGCCTGGTTGATGTCACTCCAGCCGTAGTCGAAGTTGGAGCCCATCGAGTTGTCCGTCCACCGCATCTTCTTCAGCATGTTCAGCGCGGTGATCGTCTGCTTGTTGTTCAGCGTTGCGATGGTGCTCGTTCCGTGGCCGGCTTCCATCCGCCCGCCGAGCGCGTAGACGAGAGTCGTCAGGATCCAGCCGGCCGTGTTGTCGTCCTTGGCCATCTCGACGTAACCCGCCTTGCCGGTCTTCTCGCTGATCTGCTTGGCGTAGGCCTGCAGCTGAGCCCAGTTCGTCGGAGGCTTGTTCGGGTCGAGGCCGGCGGCGGCGAAGAGCTTGCGGTTGTAGTGCAGCGCCTGCGCGTAAGCACCCTTGGGCAGCGCGACGATCTTCCCCTTCGCGGTCGTGCCTTCGGCGATGACCGCCGGGTTGTACTTGCTGAAGTAGGGCAGGGCCTTCGCCTCGGCGGTGATGTCGGCGAGCTGCCCGTTGTCGCCGAGTGTCCGGGCATCCGTGAAGGGCACCTCGAAGACCGTCGGCAGGGTGCCGGCGGCGAGCTTGGCCGCGAATGTCGGCCCGGTCCACTGGTACTCGACGGACTTGATGTGGATCGAGGGGTTCGTCTTCTCGAACTCCTTGACCTGATTGTTGAACTGCTGGACGGCCGCGGGCGTGCTGCCCGGGATGAGCGAGGCGACGCTGATCGTCACCGACTTCGACGAGGCCGCGCTGGAGATCGCGCTCGCGCAGACGGCCAGCAGGCTCACCACGGCGACCATTGCGGAAATACGAATGGACTTCATCGTCCTTCCTTTCTTGACCTATCCGACGCTGTGTTCGGTCTCGACCCTGCTGAGCCAGACCGTGGTGTCCTGCGGTAGCGCACCTCCTTCAAGGTTGTCGCTGGCGAGTAGGACGACGGCGCCGGAGGGGAGTTGTACGGCCTCCGGGCCAAAGTTGACGAGACAGACGAAGCGATCGCCGCGCTCGAAGGCGAGAGCCGAGTCGCTGGATTCGAGCCAGCGCAGATCTCCTTCGCCCCACGGGGCGTTCCGGCGGAGCCGCAGTCCATCGCGATAGAGCGCGAGCGTCGACGACGACTCGGCGGACTGTGCGGCGACCGTCAGATGCGCCCAGTCCGCCGGCTGGTCGAGCCACGTTCGCTCGACGCCGTTCGCGCTGAACCCGTAGGGAGGGCGGTCTCCGCTCCACGGAAGGGGAATGCGGCAGCCGTCGCGGCCCGGATCGACGCCGCCCGAGCGCAGCCACATCGGGTCCTGGCGGCGGTCGGACGGGATGTCCTCGACCTCGGGCAGGCCGAGCTCCTCGCCCTGGTAGACGTACAGAGAGCCGGGCAGCGCCATCGCAAGCAGCGCTCCAGCCCGGGCGCGGCGGGTTCCACGCTGCAGGTCGGTCGGCGTCCCTTCGCGCTTGGACTCGAACGAGAACGACGTGTCGGCACGGCCGTAACGCGTCACCGGCCGAGTCACGTCGTGGTTCGAGAGGACCCACGTCGTGGGCGCGTCGACCGGAGCATGGGTTGCGAGCGCAGCCTCGATCGAAGCGCGCAGGCGGTCGCGATCCCACGGACATCTGAGGAAGTCGAAGTTGAACGCCGTGTGCAGCTCGTCGGGACGCAGGTACTGCGCGAGTCGCTCCGAGTCGGGCAGCCAGATCTCGCCGACGAGCAGCCGCGGCTCCGCGTAGCTATCGGCGATCGACCGCCACCGCCGGTAGATGTCGTGCAGGCCGTCTCGGTCTTCGAACGGGTGCTCGCCCGGCGCGGGCGCGTCCGTCTGCTCGCCGAGCTCAGGGTCCTTGACGAGCAGCGCAGCCGAATCGATGCGCACGCCCGCGGCGCCCCGGTCGAACCAGAAGCGCAGGACGTCTTCGTGTTCGAGCCAGACGTCTGGATGGGCCCAGTTGAGATCGGGCTGCTCGGGCGCGAACAGGTGGAGGTACCACTCGCCGTCGTCGACCCTCGTCCAGGCCGAACCGCCGAAGATCGACTGCCAGCGGTTCGGCGGCAGGTTGCCGCCAGCGCCGGTACCGGGGCGGAACCAGAAGCGCTCCCGCTCGGGCGATCCAGGCCCGGCCGCCAGCGCCTCGCTGAACCACGGGTGCTGGTTCGAAACGTGGTTCGGGACGATGTCGACGATGGTGCGGATGCCAAGCGCCCGCGCCTCGGCGATCAGCCGCTCGGCCTCCTCGAGGGTTCCGAAGGCGGGGTCGATCGCCCGGTAGTCGGCGATGTCGTACCCGGCGTCCGCGAGCGGCGACGGGTACCACGGGTTGAACCAGAGTGCGTCGACGCCGAGTTCGTGCAGGTACGGGAGCCGCTCGCGAACGCCGGCGAGATCCCCGATCCCGTCCCCGTTCGCGTCGGCGAAGCTCCGGACGTAGACCTGATAGACGACGGCGTCACGCCACCACCGGGTGTCCCCAGCCGGTTCCACGGCGTGCGACGCCGTCGCCGTTCCACCTGCCTGTACCACGCCGCGAGCATGGCAGATTCGACAAATGATTGCAAGAGTCGAACGAAACTCTGCATGTCATTGCGTTTCGGCTGCAGAACCTCCTGTAAACGCCGCAGAATCCATCACGGCTCCTTGCTGCGCGCGGCGGCTGTGGAGCCGCGGGCGACGATCTCAGGCTCGAAGAACAGCTCGTCGGCGGAGACCGCCGAGCCCTCGATCTGCCCCGCCAGCATCTCGACGGCGGCCCGGCCAATGGCCTCGATCGGCTGGCGGACCGTCGTCAACGGCGGGTCCGTGCAGCTCATGAACGCAGAGTCGTCATATCCGACCACCGAGACGTCGGCGGGCACGGAGAGGCCGGCGCGGCGCGCGGCGCGGATCGCGCCGAGCGCCAACGGGTCGCTGGCGCAGATGATGCCCGTGGCGCCGCGGGCGATCAGTCGCGACGCAGCCGCGTGCCCTCCCTCGAGTGAGAACCTGGTGCGCTCTACGAGATCGGCGGGGAACTCCTGGCCGTTGCCGCGCAGCTGCGCAGCCTCGAAGGCGGCGAGTTTCCGCAGGGACGGAACGTGGTCGGGCGGCCCGAGGATCAGGCCGATCCGCTGGTGGCCCAGATAGGCGAGGTGCGCATACGCCTGCTCCATCGCGACAGCGTCGTCGGTCGAGACTCGCGGGAAGTCGAGATGCTCCGCGGCGGCGTTGACGAGGACGACCGGCAGGCGAAGCTTCAGCAGCCTCGCGTAGTGGTCGTGCGGCGCGTCGGCTTCCGCGTACTGTCCGCCCGCAAAGATCATCCCCGACACCTGCCGCTCGAGCAGCATCTCGACGTACTCGGCCTCCGACATGCTGCCCGTGCGGGTGCAGAGGACGGCGTTGAACCCGCGCTGCGCCAGCGCGCCGGCGACGACCTCGGCGAGTGCCGGGAAGATCGGGTTTTGCAGCTCGGGGACGATCAGGCCAACCATCCGCGCCCGGCGAATCCGAAGGTGCGTGGGCCGTTCGTACCCGATCACGTCGAGCGCAGTCAGCACGGCGGCCCGGGTCGCATCGGAAATGCCAGGCTTTCCGTTCAAGACGCGACTGACCGTGGCCTCGCTGACCCCAGCCTGCTTCGCGACGTCGGCAAGCCTCCCCGGCACGCTGCAACTCTACGACAAAGGACCGCAAGTCTCGCGCAAGACGCTACGGCGTCAGGATGGGCGCCGCGACGCTGGCTGATGCGCCTCCGCGCGAGGAACAGTCGTATAGTCGCCGCGGCCTGTTGATCAGCTAGGGGAGGTAACCACAGTGAGAAAGCTCAAGACGCTGCGGCGGACGCCGTGGCTCATCGCCATTGCGTCATGGAGTCCTCGCGCTCGCGGCGGCCGCAGTTCACGCGGCGCCGGCGATCATGACGATCACGCCGAAGCATGCGGACGACGTCACGAACGTCGACGTCCTGCGCCAGCAGATCGCGAACTACTACGGCGACGAGAACAAGACGGGCACCTTCGCACCCGACAGCAACTACGCGAAGGAGGCCTCCGACGTGGCGGCCGACGGCGCGAAGTGGCTCGCCAAGCAGGCGAAGGAGTCGCACGCCAAGAAGCTCCACGGCACTCCGGCGATCGTCCTCGACGTCGACGACACGACGCTCGCGACGTGGAACTACGAGATCTTCAGCAACTGGGCTTTCAACTCGACGACGAATGCGACCTTCGTGAACGGCGAACTGTTCCCGGCCGTTCCGGGCATGGTTCAGATGGCGACCGACGCCGCCAACGAGGGCTACGCGATCTTCTTCCTGACCGGACGTCCGCCGACGCAGGCGCCGGCCACGATCGGGAACCTGACGACCGACGCGCTCCCGCCGCCGGCGATCCACAATGGCTATCCGACACCGACGGCGCTCTTCACCAAGCCGCGGTTCGGGATCGACCCGTATCCGCCGTACCTGACGGCGGCCTGCGGCGCAGTGGCCTGCACGACGACGCAGTACAAGACAGCGACCCGGCAGCACATCGAAGAGGGCCTCGGGTACGACATCGTCGCCAACTTCGGTGATCAGTTCAGCGACTTGAACGGCGGCTTCGCCGACAAGACGTTCAAGATGCCGAACCCGAACTACTTCATCCCGTAATCAGCTCGTCGCTCGGGGCGTCCGGCCGGTCCGGGCGCCCCGACGATCCCGGCAGGACTCCGGGCGGGCAGGGCTACAGTTTCGTCGCGCCGCCCCCGTAGCTCAGTGGATAGAGCAGCGGTTTCCTAAACCGCGTGCACAAGTTCGATTCTTGTCGGGGGCATCCACCGATCGGTCTACGCCGGAGGCGTGAAGACCACGAACCCTCCGACCGCGTGGCGTCCGTACCCGTGGCGGGTGAGAGCCCGCGCGACGGACGCGTTTGCGACGAGCTTCCGATAGAAGACGAAGCTGTGGTTCGCGCGCGCGATCGCGCCAGCGTACGGCGCGTATCGCGAGTCGAGGTGTGTCGGCACGCCTTTTCCTCGATCGAACGCGATCCCGGTCAGACGGTTCTCAGCCGCGATGACCTGCTCGTTCGAGTCGAAGTCGAGCCGATAGGCGAGCCAGTAGTCGGTGTACACATATCTGACACGGAGCGTGCGGAGCGTCCGGATCAGAGGATTGAGGTTGCGCGGCACGAGCTGAACCGTGTAGCGCCCTGGACCTCCGAAGGCTCGCACCTGCGTTGTCGGGGGAAGCGGACCGCCAAACCAGTCGTTCATCCGCTTCAACGTGACGAACGAGATCGCGACACCGAGGGCGACCACCGCAACCGCGGCCGTGGTCGTGCGTGCAAGCTGCGCAATCAGCAGTACGAGGACGGGGACGATGACCATCAGATAGCGCGGATTGCCGGTCACGTCCGCGGTGTGGGGCGCGAGTGCGTAGAGGAGCGGAAATCCGACGGCGACCAGGTAGACGAGCGACACCGCTCCTCGCCGGCTCCTCCAGCCCGACACGGCGAACGCGATGACGGCGACCACGAAGACGAGATACGTCACGAGCAGCGAAGGGATCAACAATCGTCCCGAGAACGGCGCTCGAAGGCCCGTGATCATCGGCAGGTACGGCGATGCGAGGAGGCGAAGACTGCGCAGAGGCATGCCACCTCGTCCTTGCGTGAGGGACGACGAGCCGTGCGTCGCGATCCAGACAAGCCAAGGTGAGGCGCCCAAGACGAACGCGGCTGTGGCAGGGGCGATTTGACGTAGCGCTCGCGGAGCCTTCCAGACGATCCACGCGACCACGCCAACCGCCACGGTGACGAGCTGCACAGACTCCCAGAGCGCCAACCCCAGTACCAGCGAAAACGTCACGACGCGAACGCGATCCGGCCGCTCGACCAGCCGCAGCGCGAGCAGAAGCAGCAACCCGGAGTAAAGGACGTCGCTCGCGTAGAAACCCTGCTGGTGCAGCAGTTCGAACACCGCAAACGGCGGCCAGACCCAGAGGAGAGCCGCGGCCACCGTTGCCCCCGGATCGCCGATCGTACGCAGGCCCACACGCCAAACGACGATCGCCGATGCTGCCGTCAGCAGGACAAGGATCAAGCGCAAGCAGAACCAAGAAGGCCCGAAAAACCAGAACACCGGAACCGTCAGCCAGGCTTCCTGAGGTCCGCCGTAGTCCTGGCCCCAGAAGAACGTGGTCAGATGGCCATGCTCAGCATGCCGCGCCATCAGCCCGACGACGGCTTCATCCGCGTTGGGCGTGCCCATCAGCGACCTATACGTCCAGATTCGCAGGAGGATCCCTGTGACTGCCGCAAGTACGACGAGCACTCCGATCGGTGAGCGGAGCCAGTCGCGCACACGTGAGGGCATGGTTACCTTCACACCCAGGACCGCCGCACATCGATAGAGCGTGTGCTCCACGGAGACTTGCAGACCGGGCAAACTCTCAAGCGGTGGCGTTCAGCCTGATCACGGGAAGTGGCGACCATCGAGCTGTAAGTCGAAGGTGCCTCCCTGGTGGCAGCCCGCCGGAATGATGTACTGCGGCGTCGCTGCGAAGTCAGTCGCGTTATCGGCGAGTTGTTCGCGCATCAACTGACGCGCACTCTTCGCAGAAAGCCCGAGGGCTTCGCCGACCCGGACGCCTGATTGATAGGCGAAGCAGTTCGCCAGAGCCTCGCTCGTTTCGCCGCGCAGGTGCCATGCCTCATGAGCGAACACGGCGATCGCCACTCCCGACTTTGGCCCTGAGGCACGGCCGTCTCGTGTAATCAGGTAGAGCTGGTAACAGATCTGCGGCGTCAACCAGGCACGACGGCCCCCGACCTCCGCCAGTCCATCGGCGTCCTGCACATAGCCGACGTGGCGACCGGATACGTCACAGATCACCCGTGTCGGGTGGCCCGCGATGCGGGCGGCCTCTCGGTCGAGCATCGAAATCGTCGCAGCCTTTTTCGCTCCCGAGAGGTGCTGCCAATGCGTACCCCTTGAATCGAGGAAGATAAGCCCGGCAAAGAGCCCGAGGACCGCGAGAGCCTGCAGAAGCCGTGCCCGCGTCCTCGATCGAGATCGGATGGCCGGCGGTAGCGCCTGAATCGAAAGCGGGCTCTCGATCGTCTCGATCGGTGCCAGCTCGTGGTGTCCCGAGCCGAGGGCGGCCACCTCATCGCGGTGGACCCGCAACCACTCGGCGATCTCTTCACGAGTCATCTGACCCGGACGAAGCACGAGCTCGGTCTCGCTCTCCCAGACCGTAACGGTGCGGGCTGCCCAGCCGAATTCATCGAGGTCGCGCTGCTGCGGCCCGCGATCCGCGACCGACGGCCGTGACCTGCTTGCCCGAACGCCCGTCACGAAGAACTGGATTTCAACCGCGGCAGCAGCGAGAAACGGCAGCAACGGCGGTAAGCCAAGCTTGCAAGCTGCCGCTCGCGAGATAGGCAATGGCGAATCCAAGGAACAGAAAACGCCACACCCAAAGCGGACGGAGCACCATCACGCGAACCCATGCTGCCTGACCACTGAGTCGTGCTGCTTTCCATTCGCCGACGATTGCGGATGTCGGCTCAACATAATCGGCGTGTGGTGGATCAGACTAGATAGGTGTCGCAGCGTGATCGTCGACTCGCCGGGATTGAAGCGCTCTACAGGCGAGAGTTCTCGGCGTTCGTTCGTGTAGCCCGAGGAATCGTCGGTGATCGTGAGCGGGCGCTCGAGGCTGTCCACGATGGTTTCGCCGACGCGATCCGGGCGCGCGATGGTCTCCGCGACGAGGCGGCTCTGGAGGCGTGGGTGTGGCGATCGGTGATCAACGCGGCCCGGAAGGCGACGCGGCGGCCGCTGGTCGAGGTCGCCGCTCTCGCCGACGCGCCGTTGGTTGAGCCTCCTGGGCTTCGTGAACTGGCGCCTTCGCTTGCCCGGCTGCCGGAGCGGCAGCGTTTGATCGTCTTTCTTCGCTACTACGCCGACCTCGACTACCGGGGCATCGCGGAGGTCGTCGGGGTCGAGGTTGGGACCGTCAGCGCGGCGCTTGCTGCGGCTCATCGTTCCGTTCGCCTGGTGCTCGAGGAGGTCGAGATCCGTGGTTGAGACCGAGAGCATGCTCCTCGCCGAGCTCGAGTTGCTTGCCCCCGCGAGCGAGGTGCCGGCTCCTGACTGGCAGCAGGTGCGCCAGCGCTTCGAGCGATCGCGGCCCTCGGTCGGCAGACGGACCGTACGGCTCGCGGTCGGCGTGGCCGCGCTAACCCTCGTCGGCGTCGCCGTGGCCGGCGCGGCCTATCTCGCATCTCGGACCGGATCACCGAAGCCGATCACGAACGGCGAGCTCGTGATCGACTCGGCTCCCGGCGGGGTCGCGCGGCTCTCCTCAGTCGGCGCCGACGGTCGGCTGCGGATCTTGTGGAGGTGCCCGCGAACGCTGTTTTGCGGGAGCCCCGGCGGCATGTCGTGGTCTCCGGACGGCAAGCAGCTCGCACTCGTGATGGTCACGCTCGGTCGCACCTCACCCTTTGCGGGCCTCGACGTGTTGAGGTTGCCCACGCGTCGATTCACACATCTGTCTACCGGTCACAGCTGCCAGGGGAGCGGGTTCGCACTCCCCGGCGGTGTCGATTGGTCGCCGGATGGGCGGTGGATCGCGATCACATGTGGTTCCTCGAAGATCGAGCTGATCCGTCCGACAGGAGCGGGCGAACGCGTCATCTCGACCGGACTCGCCAATGTGCGGTCGCCGTCGTGGTCGCCCGATGGGCGCCGTCTCGTCTTCTCCGCCGGCGCAGTCGACCATTCTGCGATCTACGTGATCGACGTGGACGGTCTTCACCCTCGCCGACTCGCCCGTGGCCGGGCTCCGGCCTGGTCACCGAACTCGAGCGTGATCGCCTATCGAGGCGGCACCCACGGCAGCTCGTGTGGCGGCCTGCGCCTGGTCGATGCAGACACCGGCCGCGACGCCAGTCCCGCGCCGGCTACGAACTCATGCCACCAGTTCGGGCCGCGGCAAGTTGAGGGTCCCGAGTGGTCACCTGATGGAACCGAGATCGCCGTCGGCACGACATCAGGTCTCTACGTCATCAACGCAGACGGCACCGATCTTCGACGCATCAACCCAAACTCACCGTACTCCGGGCAGCCTGCGTGGCGACCGGTACACGGCAAGCAAAGCGTTCGGTACGAAGATAGCGCCGAGACCTGCGGCCGATGCTGAGGATGATCCGTTGAGCAGGCGTCCGTCCGTCACGCTGGTGCGCTCGCGACACCGCCGACCCCGAGCGCTATCAGCCGCTCTAAGGCGCAGGCGAACGCGCGCTCAGAAACGCGAAAGACGCCGAGGCCTAGCAGAGCCGCCGCGATTCAGCTCAACGCGGTACGTGTCCTGCTGATCTGGTTCAGGCGGGTGACAACAACACGACTTCGCGCTGCACCAAGACCTTCAAGAGCTTGGTCAACCCAATGGCGATGTCTTCGGCGTCACTGATCACGGCGATGTTCTCTTCCGAGTCTTTGCAGACCTGCTGGACGAGTCGGCGAGCTTCCGTGAGCCGGGCTTTCGTGCGCTCATGCTCCGCGAGTGTCATCTGAGGCATTCCTCCTTGATGGGCGTATTTCGTCAGGGAAGGGATCCGGGCCGGTACTAAGCCGACGTGCGATCGCCTGCGGTGACGAATGGTCAGACGACAAAAGCCCCAGCGAGTTGCGCAGTCGTAGGACGAACCACACGTCCAGCCGGTGCACAAGTTCGTTTCTTGCGAGGGGCATCGTGGACACGCCGGAGGGTCCCGTGGGCGACCTCGAGGAGTGCCTACCCGATAGCGCTTCGGTAGCGGAGCGGCGGAGTATCGCGCTGACCAGTGGAACGTCGCAGTCTCGTACTGGTCCGTCTCGAAAGGAGATCCACGATGAGAAGAGCGCTGATCGCAGCCCTCGTTACCGTACTCGGCGGCGTACCGCTCGCGTCCGCTGCCGCTCACCATGCCGCTCGGTACCCGAGCTCGATGGCCGTCCTCGGTACTCCAACGGCCGCTGGCTGGGGGGCCGATTCCGCCCACCCGTTCCGGGCTGCGCCCGAAGACTCCTGGGCGACGGGCACGAACCCTGCCGTCCGCAGCGTTTACTCGCGCATCGTCGCACTAAATCCCGGCATCAAAGGGCACGTCGCCAACATCGCAAGCGGAGCGAACGCGCCTGAGGCCGCCGGTCACGAGCTCGACGACCTTTTCGACCAGGTCCACATGGCAGTTGGGTTGAAGGTCAAGCCGGAGCTCGTGATCGTGCAGGTGATCGACCGAGCGATGAAATGCGACGGCACGACGGAGCGCAACTTCACCGACTACGGCTCGCGGTTCAGCGACGCCCTCCAGACGCTCGCGCAGGGTTTGCCGAAAGCGCGAATCTTCGTCGTCAGTCAGTGGGGTTCGTTCGCCTCATACGTCAAGTACCTCAAGGGTCTCGAGTTGGGGAAGCGCCTGAAGAACGCCGGCAAGCACCCATGCCAGCTCGTTGCGGCTCCATCCGGCCAAATCGTGGCCAGTCGGGTCGCCTATGCGAAGGGCATCGTCACCGGCGAAGAGGCGCAGCTACGCGCAGCATGCGCCAAGGTCGCGAACTGTCGATACGACGGCGGTGCGGCACAGCGCATCGCGGTGACCGCCGACGACATCTCCGAGTTCCAGTACACGCCGACTCTTCAGGGTCAGACGAAGCTCGCCGCCGCCGAGTGGAGTGCGATTGCCGCGTTCATCAAGGGTGCATAGGTTTAGTCGGCTGCTTCGGATGCTCACTCGCGACGGGTTGAGATTCGTGCCGTCAACGGTCAGGCTTGTTTGGGCATGGCCGCTCGTCAGTCCATCGCAGGGTTCCGCATCGGCCCCGAGATCGGGCGCGGCGCGATGGGTGTCGTCCATCTTGCGGAGGACGAGGCTGGAAATCGCGTCGCGCTGAAGCTGCTCGCGCCGGAGCTCGCCGCCGATGACCGCTTCAGGCAGCGGTTCCTGCGCGAGTCCGCGGTCGCCGCGGCGCTCGACCACCCCAACGTCGTTGCGACACTCGCGACCGGTGATGAGGGCGGCCAGCTCTACCTGGCGCTTGCGTACGTCGACGGGTCAGACCTTCGCGAGCTGTTGCGCCGCGAGCGAAGGCTCGACACCACGCGCTCTCTCCGAGTGGTTGGCGACGCAGGCGCAGCGCTCGACGCCGCGCACGCCGCCGGCCTCGTGCACCGCGATGTCAAGCCGGGCAACATCCTCGTCGCCGAGGACGGCACATCCTACGTCTGCGACTTCGGCCTGGCGCGGCACGTCTCCTCGGTCGGGAGCCTCACCGGCGACCGAGGGTTCGTCGGTACGGTCGACTACGTCGCGCCGGAACAGATCGCCGGTCTCAGCGTCGATGGACGCGCGGACGTGTACGCGCTCGCGTGCGTGCTCTTCGAGTGCCTGGCCGGCGTCCGGCCGTTCGAGCGCGAGAGCGAGCTCGCTGTCGTCTTTGCGCACCTGAACGAGACGCCGCCCCGAATCTCCGACCACCGCCCCGACCTCGCCGCGCTTGACCCGGTTGTCGCGCGCGCACTCGCGAAGTCGCCGGACGCCCGCTACCCGACCTGTCGTGAGCTCGTCGAGACCGCTCGCGCGGCGCTCGCCGGCAAGGTTCCGAGGCGCAAACGCCGGTGGCCGATCCTCGCGGCCGCGGTCGCCGTCATCGTCGGCGCGGCTGCAGCATGGGGAGCGCTTGACCGCGGCGACTCACGACCGGTGACCGCACCAGCCGCTGTGACCCAGTCGTCGATCGCCGGTATTCAGCTTGGGATGACGATTCCGCAGGTGAAGCGGTTACTCGGTACCCCATGGCGACAGGACGTCTTTAGCGCGCCGGGCTATCCGACGTTGATCTTTCACGAGCGGGACATTTCCGTGTACTTCGACGGCAAGAAGCCGCACGCGATCATCGTCACAACTTGGAACCCCGCCTACCGCATCGCGGGAGGCGTCGGCCCCTGCTCGACGCTCGCGGAGGCGACGCGCGCGTTCGGCAAGGCGCTGAAGCCGTCGCGCTGGAACACGCAGCATGGGCGGGTGTACGGCTACACAGTTGGGAAGAACCTATTCCTCGCGATGATCGGCAACGACAAGAAAGTCACTGACACGATCGGGGTGGTCGCCCTCTACGACGGCGACGGGCCGCACGACGACGGCAGAGGCGTCGATGTCCGGAATGGCACGCTCCCGTTCGCCGGATATGTCGCGCTCAGCGAGACGACCTGCTCAGCCTGACGCCAGCGTCCAAGTGAAGCTTGTGTGCGCGTTGCGAGGCGCCAGTGCACCTGGGCGCGGACCACGGTGGACGAGAAGCACGGGGAGTCCCGCTTCGACGAGCGCGCGACGAGTTGTTCCGATGCCGTCGACGCGGAATCTCGACGAAACGCCGGCGACCACGAGACCGGCATCGGAAACCGTCGTGACCAGGTCATCGCTGAGTACAGGCACTGTTTGCACGTTCGCGATGCGCTGCAACGCGAGCGACGCATCGGCGAGGAGTCGACTTGCGTCGCGCCGTCCTGGATGCGCACGCGTACCGACGAGCCGAATGGGCCCCCGGGCAAGTTGGGCCGCGAGCTCGAGCGCCGCCCAGTCGTGCTCGCTGCCGCCGAACGGGACAGCGATGCCGCGGTCGAGGTCCGCCGCAGGGCCGGCAACGAGTGCGACTGTCGCTGGCGATTTCGCGGAGAGGGCGTCCAGGTCGCTGCTCGAGTCGACAACGACGAGCTCGGCATCGTGCGCTACCACCAAGCGGACGACGTCCGCTGCTGCATCAGTTGTCGTGAAGGCCGCCGTCCGGGTGCGCGTGAGTTGGCGCGCGCCGAGCCCGCGCGCAGCGTCTGCGACGGCGCCCTCATCCGGGACAAGCCGCACGACGATGAGGTCGACACCGGGGATCGAGGTCGCGACGCCGAGTAACGGATCGAGCGATGTGTCGGATGTCGCCGCGACGACAATGATCCGGGATGCACCGTCCGCAACGAGCGACGGCTCCTGCGCGAGGATCGCGCGGTGAAGTTCCTGGAGCTGCGGTGACGGCTCTATTCCGATCTCCTCAACGAGAACTTGTCGCGTCTCGCGATATGCGTTGAGTGCGTCTGCCTGCCTGCCGGCGCGATAGAGCGCGAGCATCTGTAGTGCCCGTAGGCGTTCGCGGAGCGGATGTGCCGCGACGAGCGCTTCAAGCTCGGCGACGGTGTTCGCGTGTCGTCCGAGCTCGAGGTCGAGCTCGATCCGCATCTCCAGCGCCGCGAGACGCAGCTCCTCGAGCCTGGCGACGGCGGAGTGTGCGAACGGCTCGTACTCGAGATCCGCGAGCGCTGGCCCACGCCAGAGCGCAAGCGCTTCGCCCAGCAGCGTCGCCGCTTCCGCGCCACGCCCACGCTCGGCCGCCGCGGTCAGCCGCTCGAACCGAGCAAGGTCGAACTGGTCCTCGTCGACGCGCAACAGGTATCCGGGCGGCCGTGTCTCGATCACGTCCGCACCCAGCAGCTTGCGGAGGTCAGACACCTGCCGCTGCACCTGCGTAACCGCGGTCACCGGCGGCCGCCCGGCGTACAACTCGTCGGCGAGTCGATCGATGGGCACGACACGGTTTGCCTCCAGGAGCAGGAGCGCGAGTGTCGAGCGCTGCCGCGGGCCTCCGAGAGCCGCAGGGCCGTCGTCGCGAA
Source organism: uncultured Thermoleophilia bacterium (assembly GCA_963708505.1). Taxonomy (GTDB): domain Bacteria; phylum Actinomycetota; class Thermoleophilia; order Gaiellales; family Gaiellaceae; genus PALSA-600. Next base: position 199,889 of record CAVPST010000001.1, on the reverse strand, counting down.
TCACTTCGAGCGGTCCGAGGATGCGGAACTCGAGCACGACGAGACGGTAACGCGGATGAGCTTGGGCTACCGGTATTCCGGGTTCGCGAAGTCGAAGCGACAGCCGGCCTCCCAGAGCGCCCGCTGATTGCCGTGTGCGGGCATACCGCCGGCGTCCTTGAGCAACCGCGCCAGGTGGAGGAGATTCCACGTCATGAAGGTCGTGTTCCGGTTGGTGAAGTCGTTTTCGGGGCCGCCGGACCCCTCGTCCAGATAGGACGGCCCAGGCCCTGCCTCGCCGATCCAGCCCGCGTCAGCCTGAGGCGGGACCACATACCCGAGGTGCTGCAGCGAGTAGAGGATGTTCATCGCGCAGTGCTTGACGCCGTCCTCGTTGCCGGTGATCAGGCAGCCGCCGACCTTGCCGTAGTACGCGTACTGGCCATGCTCGTTCAGTTGCGAGGAATTGCCGTAGAGCCGCTCGATCACCCGGGTGCAGACGGAAGACTTCTCGCCGAGCCAGATCGGTGACCCGAGCACCAAGATGTCCGCCGTCTGGACGCGCTCGTAGAGCTCGGGCCATGAGTCGACAACCGCGCCGTGTTCCCTCATGTCCGGATAGACACCGGGTGCGATCGCGTGATCCACCGCTCGGAACCGATCGACCACAACGCGGTTTGCCTCCATGATCGCGATCGAGAGATCGATCAGCCCCTGCGTGTTCGAGACGTCAGGAGACGGCTTCAGCGTGCAGTTCACGTAGAGGGCGCGCAGGTCGGAGAAATCCCAGACGCTTGTCGTGCAGAGGTCGCGTTGCCGCTCGGACAGGTTCACAGTGCCGTCGCTCCTTCGGTCGGGTCGTATGTCACCGCATCCGATCGAGAACGATCGAATTCGTTACGAGGACACCCGACAAGGATGTCATCGCGGCCCGGTAGGCCAGGGAGCTGGACGCCGACGGGGCGCCGTCGCTGTGCATTCGACCAGGAAGCTTGAGGCCTCTCGCGCGACGCGGCGCTCCACGTGACCGTTAGGCGTGTAACGCATCGACTCCTGCAAAGACTGTTCAACATGCCGGTTCGCGCCCTCCTCGTCATCGTGTTGCTCGCCACGGGGCAAGGTGCGGCTACAGGCCGTCCGACGCCGACCGTCACAGCAGCTCCATCGACTTACGGCGTCGTGCTGTTCGACGGTCACGGCAAGGCGCTCTACGCGTTCACTCGCGATCCGCGTGGCAGGAGCACCTGCTCGGGCGCTTGTGCCGCGGCGTGGCCACCGTATGTCGTCAGCGGGAGGGTTCGCGCCGGCGCCGGAGCCCGCGGAGAGTTGCTCGGGACCACGAAGCGCCCGGATGGCAAGCGGCAGCTCACATATGGCGGCAGGCCGCTCTACTACTACATCGGTGACCGCAAGCCCGGACAGATCCTGTGTCAGAACGTCGTGGAGTTCGGCGGACGCTGGCTCGTGGTTCGTCCCTCCGGCGGTCTGGTCCGCTAGGGACGCCGGGTTACAGATCGGCAGAGCCGCGTTCTCACTCTGGGGGCCGGCTCGGCAGCCGGCCCCCAGTACAACAAGCGGAGGGCCCGACCGCCGTGGTCGGCCCTCGCCGACGCTCAGGCTCGCGCGCCTGCCACCGTCTGTGCCATCGAGACGTCGTACAGCGCGACGTTCGCGATCTGCTGGTCGCTCAGCTCGGCACTCCGCTGACGCAGCTGATCGGCCTCCTGCGCGCTCGCGCGCATCGAGTCCCCGCTGTCCCAGAGCGTGATGATCGAGACGCGGCCGTTGTCGCGGTCGGCAAGCCCGATCGCGCCGACGTTTCCGTCGATCGCACGAACCTTCGGCAGCGTGTCGCTCCGCGTCTTCTCCAGGCCGGCGTCGATTGCTTCAGACGGCCCTTCGAGCAGGCTGACGCGAGCAGCCTTCGCCGCGTCGACGTCGCCATCGAAGATCACGACCTCGTAATGGTGGACGCTCGAGCGCTTCCCGCGGATCTCCTCCGGAATCGTGTCGCCCATCCGCTCGAACCCAGCCTCGGCAGCCTCGACTGCCTCGCGGCTGTCGAAGAACGCGAGGAACTTCCGCTTCTTCGCCGCCTCCTCGTCGAGGATGAGAACGTTGGTCATGCCGTCAGGCTGCGGCATTTCGCCCGACGACATCCGTTCACTCATGAGCTTGTCGAGCTTCTCCCTGTCCGTGCCCTCGAATGTTGCGACCCGTACCCACATGGTGAGACCTCCTCCGTCGTTCCTTGGCTAGTGGAAGAACACACCGGAATCGGCGTCAGAACGCCCGGCTTCCCGTCCGGACGCGGAGGCCACGAACACGATCAGCGCGAGAGTGGCGACCTCACCGACAACGCCGCTTCGCCGCAGCCGATCCTCCCGCGAAGAACCTGACCTCATCTCCCTGCCCTTCCGGTCGCAGCGACGCTACTCCCGCCTACCCGAGATTGCAACCCTTGCCAAAGTTTCGGCGTCCGAATATTCGTACGCCCAGGTTGTGTTGCGAACTCGACTCGGACGTGGGTGCAACGTCACGGTCGCTCGAGGCGTCGGGCCAGGTCGTCGAGGGGAGTCACGAGCGTCAACTCCTGCTCCCTGAAACCCCAGCGTGCGTAGATCGCGCGGGCGCGTTCGTTCGTGGCAACGACCTCGAGCTGAATGGTGTCCAGGCCGAAGGCGCGCAGCCGCTCGACGATCCTGGCGATGAGCCGGTCGGAGAGGCCGTGCCCGCGTTCGGCCGGTATCACGTAGAGATCGGTGATCCGCCCGAGCCGGCGTCCCCACCTTCGCGCGACGGAGAATGCGATCAGCTCGCCCATCTGATTCTCCGCGACGACCGCGACCGTCTCGCGATCGATCGTCTCCGCAAGGTCTCGCAGCTCGTCGTCGATGTCGACCTCCACCCATGGGGGCTCGGGTAGCTCGTCCTCGAACGCGCGCCAGAGCGGTTCGAGAGCAGGCACGTCGTGCGGTGTCGCATCCCGGACTCTCACGGTTCACCCTGCTTTCGAGCTGAAGGAGGAACGTATTCGAGGATGCGCCCGAGGTCGCGAAAGCCAGCGGCAGCGTAGAGGCGCTCCGCCATCGGCGTGGCCTGCAGGCTCGCGGTCTCGCGGCCGCGCACGCGCGCGTCGTGTAACTGAACCACGGTGAGCGCGGTTCCGAGACCGCGGCGGCGGGCATGCTCCAACGTCGTGACGTTGTAGATCCCGCAGTCGCCGTCGAGATCGAACGCCAACGCCGTGGCGACCGTCTCGCCGGCGAGCCGGACGAGCACGACCTGGTAGGCGGTCGGATCGGCCGCGCGCAGGAAACCGGCGGGCACACCGACGATTCGCAGGTGCTCGTTGAAGTCGGGCGGCGCGAGCTCGATTGCCGGCCGGCGTTGGCGGATAGCGTCGAGCGACATGCCCATCGCGCGCGTCGAGGTGTCCAGGGTGTAGCCGCGCCGCTCGAGATCCGTTCGCATCCCTCGCTCACGTTCGTGCACCCACGCTGCGAAGCGGTCGACACCGGCGGCTGCGTAAGCTGCCTCCAGTGCGTTGAGCGCATCTGCGCGCTCCTGGGCCGAGAGGTGGCGTTCGATAAGCGCGTTGTTGTAGACGCCGCGCTCAGGTCCGTTCGGGAAGACGGCGGCAGCGACGCCCGCGAGACGTTGCAGCGAGGCTGCGACCGCGCCACGCGCGTACTCCTCCCAGGATGCCAACAGCGTCGCGGAGCCGCGTTGGTAGAGGTCGGCATCGCTGCGCACGATCAGGCGGCCTGTCGGCGAGTGCGCCGGACGAGCGCGTCGAGGATAGAAGTCAGCGCAGCCGCGTGCGCGGGATCGCATAGCCGTCCTTCAAGGGTGAAGGCGTGTTGCGCGTGCGCGACGAGAAGTTCCTGCTCGTCGACGCGCGCGCCAATCGTTCGCAGGATCTTCCGCAGGTCGGCCTGTGCCCAGGCGGCGCCGAATACACCTTGGCTCGCGCCGATGACCGCAACCGGCTTCCCTCGAAGAGGGTTTGCATCGAAGGGTCGTGAGACCCAGTCGAGCACGTTCTTGAGCGCGCCGGGGACGGATCCGTTGTATTCGGGCGTCGCGAACAGGATCGCGTCTGCCGCGGCGATCTCCATCCTGAGCAGAGCAACAGAGAGCGGAGCTCTGTCCACGTCTTCGTTATATGCCGGGATCGCATCCAGGTCGCTCCAGAACATGAACTCGACGTCCGGGCCGACCTCCACTGCGGCGGCGTCGAGAAGGGCGCTGTTATACGACCGACGCCGCAAGCTCCCGCTGATCGCGAGCAGGCGCATCACGACTTCCTAGTCAGCTCGAGGTGCGCGGTGATCTCGACCTGCCAGCCGAGCGCGTCGCCTCCGTCTGGCAATGGCATCTGCCAGTCCATCCCCCACGCTCTGCGGTCGATCTCGGCCGCGAGCTCGAGGCCGACGCGGATGACGCCGAAGGGGTCCTTGGTCGGCGGAAAGAACGTTCCGGTGGCGTTGACGGCCCCAGAGACGCCACGGATGTCGACTTCGCCCGATACGGTCGCCGTTCCGTCGTCTGCCAGCTCGATGCTCGTGGAGCGGAACGTGAGCTCTGGATGTGCGTCGGCCGCGAAGAAATCCGCCCCTCGTACGACGTGCTCGCGGAACTCGGGTGGCTCGACGATCGAAACGGACTCCACAGGAACACGTGCCTCGAGCTCCTGGCTCCCGTTCTCGATCACGAGGTGAGCGTCGATGTCGCCGAAGGATGCTCGGAAGGTCGAGACACCAACGTGACGGACGGCGAACTGAACCGTCGAATGGGTCTTGTCGAGCTCGTAGACGCCGTCTGCTGTCTGCACTGCAGTTGCCATCGCCATCTCCTTGGGTTCAGAATTGCGCTCCCTCAGGTATGCCGTGAGACTCTGAGCGGCGACTCAGCGTTTCCTGAGTGCGCGCGAGCAGCAAGCGTCTCGACGACACGGAGAAGCTCGTCGGCGATCCGGCGGTCGCGGATCGTGCCGCCGCCATCGAGATCGGCCACCGCGATCGGGACGGAGTGGTGGGAGACGTCGCAGTCGAGTGCTGTCAGGACGCGCTCGAGCGCGTGCCGGACGTCGCCCCCACGCGCGAGCGGCGCGACGCTCAAGAGCGCCACCGGCTTGCGGTAGAGCGAACCGCTTCCGACGGTCCAGTCCAGCGCGTTCTTGAACGCCCCGGGGATACCGAACGCGTATTCGGGGACGGCGAGCAGGACCGCGTCGGCGCGTTCGCAGGCTGCTCGGAACGGACGGACGGAGTGGGGGACGTCGGCCTCGAGGTCGGGGTCGAAGTGCGGCAGCGTCCGGACCGAATTGTCGATCGCGACGTGGATACCGCTTCTTCCCGCCCGTAAAGCCGCAACACGAAGCGCGGCGCTGTTGAGCGAGTGGCGCCGCAGGCTTCCGGAGATCGCGACGATCATTTTCGGACCCGGTACGGCGGCGGTGACGACCGCTGCGTCGTCCTTCATGAGGTCTCCTTGCTGCGAGCGGGTGGACGGCGAGCCGTTGCCCGGCCCGCCGTCCGGTTCGCGGTTAGCGGGGTGGGAACTGCGAGTTGGGGACCGGGTCGGCGAGGTTGGCCGTCGGGGCCTTGTCGGTGAACCCGATCACCGCGCAGTTGATGTCGACGCCAACCGAGCCATAGGGAGCCGGCTGTCCCGTCGCCGGGTTGATGCCGGTGAGGAGGTCCGGACGGGTGGCGGCGAGGTTGAAGACCTGCACCTCGTCGATCTGGCGCGTGTTGAGGCCGGCCTTGACCGCCTTGTCCGTCCAGAGGCCGAGTTGGGCGTCCCAGAGCGGGCTGTAGGCGTCAGCGTGCCGCGGATCGGTTTCGGTCGGGAAATCGCCGAAGACGTTCAGCAGGTCGCCGCCGTTGCGCAACGCGTCGATCAGCGCCGTGTTGCCCGCGCTGGCGTCCTCGGAGGCGTGGCCGTCCTTGACCAGATGGACGAAGCCCTGCGACTCCTTGTTGTCCGCCCCGGTCTGGCCGTTGACAAAGCCGAACAGCCGCTCCCGGGCGGAGCCGAGGAAGTCGTCGCCGCCGTTGTAGGCCGCCTTGTCGAGAGCCGGCACGTAGGTCGAGCGCTCGAGCACCGACGTCAGCGGCTGGCCGGCATCGGTCGAGATGTAGACGATCGGCTGACCTGCGTCGAAGCCCTTCACGAACAACAGGTCGACCCAGTTGTCCTCGTACTGGCCCGGCTTCGGCGGCCCGGCGATGTGGACGCCGAGTACGCGGTCACCGGTGTTCGTGTGATGAACGACATCGAAGGGACCTTCACCGGTGGCGACAATCGGAGCGCTGTACACCGTCTGCGAGCCCTCGATCCGGATGAACGGGCTGTAGCCCGGGTCTGCCACGGCTCCCGGCTGGAACTTCGCCAGCGGGAAGCCCGTCGGCCCCGGCTCGGCGATCCGAGTCGGGCTGAAGTCGGGTGCGCCCTTGAAGTTCACGATCGCCTGGCCGAACTTGTTCTGATCCGGCGTCGGCGAGTCGAGCGTCACTGTCTGCACGGCCTCCGGGTCGTTGATGGCGAGGTTGCCGAGCTTGGGCGCGTAGTTGACGCCGAGGTCGTGGGCGATCCCCTGGTCGGAGGCGTCGAGCAGCACGTACCAGACGGTCTCGCCGTTTGCGCGCCCCCTGTACAGCGGCAGCCGTACCGATTCCCTGCTGAGATCGACCTGGATCGCACTCTCCTCGGTCAGGTGGTCGCGGGGCAGCAGTCCGCTGATCGGGCCGAGTCCCCTTGCCGAGGCCGTTCCGTCCTTGGAGCCGGCGAGAGCCTGGCCGCCCATCGCGGCGGCCGCAGCAATCGCAGTCAGCACGGCGGTTACGAGCACCCGCCGCTTCGAGAAGATCTTCAAGGTGTCTCCTTTCGTCCGGCAGCGCCGGATCGGCTTGGTCGTGTCGGACGGCCACGCTACGAAGGCGCCCTGAGTCACATCTGATCCGCGTCTGAGTCAGACGTAACGAATCGGGAGGAGCGATGTCAGTTCATTCGTGAGACTCAGCGTGCACGCCTCCGGCGACGATCCATCCCGTCCGCGTCTCGAGATCCGCCTCTTCGGCGCTCTCGAGATCGTCGACGGCGAACGCACGCTCGGCCCGCGCGGTCTTGGTGGAGTTCGTCCGAAACAACTGCTCGAGATCCTGCTCGCGGCGCGCGGCCACCACGTTCCGACCGATCGCATCGCAGAGTTGATCTGGGATGCCCGGCAGCCGGATGACATCGCCGCTTCGATCCAGACGTTCGTCTCGGTCCTGCGACGCCGCCTGGTCGCCGACCGCGACCGCGCGCGCCAGCTCGTCGTGACGGAGGCAGAGGCATACCGCTTCGCCACCGATGCGATCGACCTTGATCTCGATGTGTTCGATGGGCTGCTCGAGCGCTCCGCACGCGAACCGACTCGGATCGCCCGCCAGTCACTCGAGCGGGCGTTATCGCTCGTCCGGGGAGAAGTGCTCGAAGACGAGCCGTACGCGCCGTGGGCCCAAGACCTTCGCGGCAGCTACCAGGGACGCATCCTCGGCGCCCGCCTGGACGCAGCCGATGCCGCGCTGGCGGAGCTGGACTTTCCGGCTGCGCTCACGCACGCAGAGGCGGCCATCGCGCTCGACCGCTTCAGCGAGCGAGCTCAACGACTCTCGATGCTCGCGCTCTATTCGCTCGGGCGCGAGCACGAGGCGCTTGGACGCTACCGCGCCTACCGCACCCGGCTCGACGAGGAGCTCGGCCTCGAGCCAACCGCCGAAACACGAGCACTCGAAGTCGCCCTCATCCGCCAGGACGATGTCCGCTTACTTCTGCCGCGGTCGGTCAGCGGAACGCACACGAACGCAGGAAGCGATCCTGTACGCCTCGTCGGTCGCCGTCCGGAGCTCGAGACCGTGATGGAGGCCATTGGTCGCGGACTCGATGGCGGAGTCACGCTGACCCAGATCGAAGGCACAACCGGCCTCGGCAAGACCCGACTGCTCGAGGAGATACACGCGCAGCTTGGCGCCGCCCGGATCGGATCTGCGACCTGTTCGCTGCTCGAACGGAATCTGCCCTACGTGCCGCTCGCGGCTGCGCTTCGCGAGGCACTCGCGGACGTCGACCTCGATGCCGAACGCCTGCCGGCTCTGCAGCAAGTCCTGCCCGAGCTGGCCCTCGGCGCGCCGATGCCGACCGCCGACGAGATCGAGGTGCTCGAGGCGCTGGTTGCACTCGTGGCCGTGCACGCCCCAGTCGTCCTGCTGCTCGACGACATTCACCTCGCCGACCATCGAACGCTCGCAGCACTCAGCTACTTGCGACGACGCGCGACATTCCCGGGAGCGATCGTGACGACCGCCCGGCCCACCGGCGCATCGCCGGCTCAACCGCCCCATCGTCTGGAAGCCGATGCGCGCATCCAGCTGGAGCCGCTTTCACGCGACGAGTTGGCAGCGGTCGGGATTGCCGAACTCCACGAGTCAACCGGCGGCGACCCGCGGCTGGTCACAGCGGCTCTTACGACCGAGCACAACGCGAGCCCGTCCGAAATGCTGACCGAGGCGTTGCTCGCCCAGTGCCGAGCCGAGGGAGACTGGGCGTATCGCGTCCTGGTTGCAGCCTCAGTGCTCGAGCAGCCATTCGAGGTCGAAGCACTCGCAGATCTTCTCGGCGTAGAAGCAGCCGACCTCGTCGAGGAACTGGAGCGCCTGTGCGAGCGGCGCATCCTCCGCGTCGACGGCCTCCGCTTCCGCTTCCGCAACGACCTCGTCCGCCAGGTGCTGATCGAGAGCATCTCTCCCGCGCGGCAACGCTTGCTGCAACAACGCGTCGACAACGGCGCCGCGGGCACCACCTCCCCGCGCTACGCAATCGGCTTGCAGGCGGGCTGAGCAATGAGCGCCGACCACATGATCATGTCGGGGACGGTCTTCGAGCACGCAGGCGAACCCGCGTACGTCATGGATCCCCGGCACAGCCGGATTCTGGCGGCCAACGACGCCGGCTGCGATCTACTCGGCTACACGCGCGAAGAACTTCTCGAAACGCCGATCTCTCGCATCCACCCCTCGGAGCTCGCGGAGCTGAAGGAGCTGCTCGAGCGGGTTCTGTGTAACGGTCGCGCATCGACGATCAAGCTCACCTGCAGAACGAAACGCGGCACTTTCCTTCCGACTGAGATCTCGCTCCACAAACTCGAGATCGGTGGGGAAACGCGCATCCTCGGTCTCGTGCAGGACCGAAGCGAACACCGTCAACCTGCTCCGCGCTAGTCCCGTTTCCGCGGCTCAGCCGGCGCACAGCCTGGACTCAGCGGCAAACGGCACACTCGGGTAGAGCCAACGACCGAGAAAGCAGAGGGCACGTGACAACACCGACGACTACCAAGACGACGCAAACCCGCGGACGCGTCCGCGTCGAGCACGGATCGAAACGCATCCGCGCGTACCTCGGCGGCGAACTCGTCGCCGACACCACTCACCCTCTCCTCGTCTGGGAGAAGCCGAACTACCCGACCTACTACTTCCACGCCTCCGACGTCCGCACCGAGCTGCTGACTCCCGACGGCGAACTCGCGCACTCGCCAAGCCGCGGCGACGCGAAGATCTACAGCATCCAGGCGGGCGGCCGGCAACGCCCCGGCGCGGCCCTGCACTACGAGCAGTCGCCCTTCGAAGCGCTCCGCGACACGATCCGGCTCGACTGGAACGCAATCGACGCCTGGTTCGAAGAAGACGAGGAGGTTTTCACACACGCCCGCGACCCCTACACGCGCATCGACATCCTCCCCAGCTCGCGACACGTCCGAATCGAAGTGGACGGCGTGACCGTTGCCGAGTCGACGAAGCCTCGCCTCCTCTTCGAGACCGGCCTCCCCGTTCGCTACTACCTGCCAAAGACGGACGTCCGCATGGACCTCCTCGAACCGACCGAGAGCTCGAGCCACTGCCCTTACAAAGGCCAGGCCGAGTATTGGTCGATCGCAACCGGTGGAGCTGTTCACGCGGACGTCGCCTGGTCCTATCGGATGCCGCTCCCGGAAAGCCAGAAGATCGCGGGACTCATCTCCTTCTACACGGAACAAGTCGAGGTCTACGTCGACGGGGAGCTCGTGAAGTGACTTGCCTCGACGTACGCGGCGCGATCGCGTGGCATGACGGACCGCGGACATCGCTCCGCCCCCTGTTCGAGCTGGCCGACGACTCGGCCGTGCAGATCGACGCCTACATCGGGCTCGGCCGAGTCCTCGTGGCGCGCGACGACACCGGGATGATCATCGGCCACGCCCAGCTCGTGCCCGGCGAGAGGCCGGATGCCGTCGAGCTCAAGAGCATTGCCGTACTACCGAACTTCCAGCGGCGCGGGATCGGCCGGGCGCTGATCGAACGCCTGCTGGCCGGCTGCGACGAAGACGTGAGAGCCGTGTCGGTCACTACGGCGACAGCCGACGTCGACAACATCCGCTTCTACCAACGTTGCGGGTTCCGCGCGAGCTCGATCGAGCCGAACACGTTCACCGAGTCCAAGGGCTATCCGCCCGGGCTGGAGACGGACGGGATCCCCGTACGCGACAGCATCACTTTCACGCTCGCCCTCGACCGCGACGTCGCGGCAACCGAGTGCGCTCAGTCGAGGAACGGCTACCGCTCAGTCGCGACTGCGAACGTGGCGAGCTCAGCAACCAGCGAAGGGAACCGTTCATGATCACCAAAGGACTTATCGTCCGCCTCGAAGCCGGTAGCGGCCGGGAAGAAGCCCTCGCCGGCTTCCTCCGCGACGCGCTTCCGCTTGTCGAAGACGAGCCACAGACGACCGCCTGGTTCGCAGTCAGGACCGGCCAAGCTTCCTTCGTAATCGTTGACTTCTTTCCCGACGAGGCGGCGCGAACCGCACACCTCGAAGGAGCGGTCGCACAAGCGCTTGGGGAGAAGGGACTCGAGTTGCTTGCGCAGCCGCCGCTCATCGAGCAGGTGGACGTCATCGCCGCCAAGGGCCCCTGACGATGCGTACGGCGATCCTCACCCCACCACGCGAGCTGGCGCATCGGTCGGGGAGCGGATTCGAGGTTACTCTGCTCTGGGACGCCTCCGGCAACACGACGAGCATCGAGATCCGGCACTCGGCTTCCGAGGAGACGGTTCAGTTCAATGTGCCGAGAGAGCTCGCCCTCGACGCCTTTTACCACCCGTTCGCACACCTCATCCAGGACGAGACGTGACCGTGCCGATCGCGGTCGGCGGCCTCTTCGAGGCACACCTGATCGTGAGCGACCTCGATCGGTCGATCGGCTTCTACGGCGAGACCGTGGGCCTGCCGCTCGCGATGCACGATCCCGAACTCGGCGCAGCTTTCTTCTGGATCGGCGGCGTCGGGAAATCGATGCTCGGTCTCTGGACGTCCGGACCGGCGCCGATCACTCTGTCGCTGCACGTCGCCTTCGCCACCTCACTCGCTGACGTGATCGGCGCAAACGACCGACTGCGGCAACTCGGCGTGACGCCGCTGTCGTTCTACGCAACGGAAGCCGACGAGCCGAGCGTGATCGGCTGGATGCCTGCGGCGGCGGTCTACTTCCGTGACCCGGACGGCCACATGCTCGAGTACCTCGCGATGCTCAACGATCGGCCCGACCCGGAACGACGCATCTGGACCTGGTCGGACTGGCTGGCCGACCGGACACCCGAGGACGCCCCCGAGAACCCGGGGACAACAGAGGCTCGGGAGGGTAGAGCGTCGATCGTCGATCGGATTCGGGACGCGAAGCCGGCCGAAGCGGTCGCCCTGGAGACGCTCCAACGGCGATCGTCGGACGTGTGGGAGGAATACCGGGCTCAACTCGCCGCCAACCCGGACGCGATCGAGGCGCCGCACCAGGCAATCGCAGACAAGCGTGTGCGGGTGGCCGTCGACGCGTCAAGGCACCTCTTGGGCTTCTCGGTCGCGCAACCGTTGGAAGACGGCCGGTGCGAGCTCGACGATCTGTTCGTCGAGCCGGAATCGATGGGCCTCGGAGTCGGCCGAATGCTCGTCGACGATGTCGCGTCCCGCGCTGCCGACGCGGGAGCAACGCATGTCGATGTGATCGCGAACCCGAACGCACTTGGCTTCTACGAGCGGGTCGGCTTCGAGAACACCGGTGACGTGTCGACTCGATTCGGACAGGGGATCAGGATGAGTCGTGATCTCCGGCTCGGGCCAGGAACTGCCTCGGCGCTCTAGGCGGTGGGCTCGGAGGACGCAAGCAGCGGGCGATCCCGGACGGCACGGTACGAGCGACGGTGGCGGACGAGTGCCGCTCCGGCTCCGGCCGACCAGGCGGCCTGCACGCGTCCGAAGAAGACGGTGTGGTCGACGCGCTGGCCGGCCGCATCACTCGGACTCGCCGTGCTAGTCGGCGGCGGGCGGTGCCGGCTGCTTGTCGCCTTCGAGGCGCCAGTCCCCGGCGGAATGAACTCCGACGCCCACGATCCCAGCTCCGACCATGGCGGCGCCGGCGATCCAGGTCATGTGCCAGAAGCCTGCAACCACTCCCAGGCAGGCGGCTGCTTGCGCCACGGACTTTGCGAGTCGGACCAGGACTGAAGGCGTCATGCGCCGCCTGAACGTCTCTTGCTCACTGACCATCACGAGGGAGGCCAGCAGCGGGATGGCCACAGCGAACGCCACCACGCAGATCTTGGCCGAGAAGTCGAGCGAAGCCGCCGACAAGAACGACTGCACCATGACGAGGCCGACTGCGATCAACCCGACATAGGCCGTCTTGTTCTGTCGAACCCATTCCTGCTCCTGGGCCGGATCGTCACGCGCTCCACTGTGCATACGCCTGCGTTCTTCATGCGCACTGAACGGCGTTTTCTAAACCGCGTGCGCATGGTCGATTCATGCCGGCGGGAATCATGCGCGCTGGGCTGTTCATCGTGCGTACGAGGTGATCGTCCAGCTGCGGTGAAAGCCGACCGACTCGTAGAGCGCCCAGGCGGGATCGGTGTCGCAGCCGACGACGGCGCGCCACATGCCCTCTTCGTGCAGACGCTGCAGCTGGCGGCTCGGGTCAGCTCGAAGTCGAGCTCGACCCGGGCGGGTCGAGGATCAGGTCGGCGACGAGGGCCGTCCAGCCTGTCTGGTGCGTCGCGCCGAGGCCTGCCCCGTTGTCGCCGTGGAAGTACTCGTTGAAGGTGAGGTTCTCCTTCCAGGCCGGATCCGTCTGGAGCCGCTCGGTGCCTCCGTTGAGAGGCCGGCGCCCGTCCGGGCCCGGTAGCCAGATCGCGACGATCCGGTCGGCAAGGTCCTGCGCGATCTCCCCGAACGTGTGCTGCTCTCCCGAGCCCGTCGGGTACTCGAGCTTGAAGTCGTCGCCGAAGAAGCGCTGGTAGATCACGAACTGGCGGATCGCGAGGTAGTTGACGGGGAGCCACACCGGGCCGCGCCAGTTCGAGTTGCCGCCGAACATGCTGGTGGTCGACTCCGCCGGCTCGTAGTCGATCGTCGCGCCGGGAATGCCGTCGAGGGTGTACGGGTTGCCTTCGTAGCGCTTCGAGACAGCGCGCAGCCCGTGCGGGGAGAGGAATGCAGCCTCGTCGAAGAACTCACTGAGTGTCAACCGCAGGTCGTCCGGGTCGATCACCGAGACGAGCACCGTTCGCCGATCTCCGAACTGGCGGACGCGGCCGACCAGGCTTCCGCCTGTCTCGGTCCAGTTCTCGCGGAGCCGTGCGAACCGCTTGCCGAGCAGGTTCGCAGCGTCGGCTGCGTCGGCCGACAGGCCGACTGCGGGCAGCAGGGGGATCAGGCCGGAGATCGTCCGCACCTTCACCTGGCTGCTCTCGCCCGACGGGAAGACGAGCCGGTCGTAGAAGAAGCCGTCCTCCTGGTCGTAGAGGCCCTGCCGTTCCAGTGCCCGAGCGATCAGCACGAATTGCTCGAGGAACTTGATCACCATGTCGAGATAGACCTCGTTCTCCTCGGCAAGCTCGATCGCGATCACGAGCATCGTGAGGGCGTAGTACGCCATCCAGGCGGTGCCGTCCGCCTGCTCGAGCCGGACACCCGCGGGGAGGTTCGAGCGGTCGATCGGGCTGATGTTGTCGAGCCCGAGGAAGCCCCCGCTGAAGACGTTGTTCCCATCAGCATCCTCACGGTTGAGCCACCAGGTGAAGTTGACGAGCAGCTTCTGGAAGATGCGCTCGAGGAACTCGCGGTCGTGGCCACCCTCGAGCCGGAACACGCGGAGCGCCGCCATGACGTGCACCGGCGGATTGACGTCGTCGAAGTTCCACTCATACGCGGGGAGCGCGCCGTTCGGGTGCAGGAACCATTCGCGGAGCAACACGGTGAGTTGGTACTTGGCGAAGGCCGGATCGAGATGTGCCCATGGGATGGCGTGGAACCCGAGGTCCCAGGCGGCGAACCACGGGTACTCCCACGGATCCGGCATCGCCAGCACGTCGAACGAGTCGAGGTGCCGCCAGTTGCTGTTGCGCCCGTGCCGGTGGGCCTCCGGCGGCGGCGGCTCCCCAGGGTCGCCGTCGAGCCAGCGGCGGACGTCGTAGGGATACATCTGCTTGCTCCAGACGAGCCCGGCGCAGGCCTGGCGGAGGATCTGCATCGCCTCCGGGGTGGTGCCGGCCGGCGCGAGCGCGCGGTAGAACTCGATGGCGTCGGCTTCGCGCGCGGCGACCACGGTGTCGAAGGCGGCACCCGACCAGTCGGCGCTGACAGTGTCCTGCCCCGCGGCGGGCCGGTGGAGCCGGAGCCTGAGTTCGGCCGTTCCCTGGGCGGGCACCGTCAACCGGTAGCGGAGCGCGGCCTTCGTCCCGAAGCCGTCCGGGTTCACCGTCGCGGCGCCCGAGATGACGTGGTCGTTGATGCCGTCCTTCGGGTACGAGGTGGTTGGCTCGGTCCCGAAGATGAGCGGCATGTTCGTCTCGTTCTCGCAGAAGAGCGTCTCGGGAGTCGCGCCTCCGAGGCCGGGAGCGGCCTCGAGGCGGTAGCCGGCGAGCACGTGGTCGGCGACCACGAGCGCGGAGCCGGCCTCCTCGATCCGCGGACGCGACGCACCGTCGTCCCACGACCAGGTGTTCCGGAACCACAGCGTCGGCAGCACCTCGAGCGTCGCCTCCTCTGCGCCGTGGTTCTCGACCACGATCCGCATCAGGGTCTCGGTCGGAGAGGCCTTCGCGTAGGTGACGTCCACCGACCAGTACTTGTCGTCGTCGAACGCGCCGGTATCGAGCAACTCGAGCTCGGGATCGCCGAGGCCCCGGCCGTGGTGGACGAGCTGGTCGTACGGGAAGGCGCGCTGCGGGTAGTGGTAGCGCCAGTGCAGCAGGGCGTGGCTGGGAAGCCCTTCGAGGTACCACCAGTACTCCTTGACATCCTCGCCGTGGTTGCCCTGCGGTCCCGTGAGCCCGAACATCCGCTCCTTGAGAATCCCGTCCTGGCCGTTCCAGAGGGCGAGGGCGAGGCAGAGCTCATGACGGACGTCGGAGATCCCGGCCATCCCGTCCTCGTTCCAGCGATACGCCCGCGACCGCGCGTGGTCGTGCGGGAACGAATCCCAGGCATCGCCACTCTCGGAATAGTCCTCACGGACGGTGCCCCAGGCGCGCTCGCTCAGGTACGGGCCCCACTCGTACCATGGGTTCGCGGAGAAGAGGTCGTCCTCGGCGCGGCCGGTGGCCTCGGCCAGACGTGCGTGCTCCGCGGTCGGGGGGCTCACTCGACTGGTCTCTGGGGTGCCAAGTCGAAAAGGTGCCAGGACCATGGAGCGAGCGCGACGTACAGCCCGTCGCGGAGGTCGTCGCCGCTCCGCTCGAACCTCTCGCCGCCGGCCGCGTCGTCGAGCCGCCAGACCCGGCCGCGCAGGTCGTCCCACGGCAGGGAGACGTGGCCGGAAGCGGCTTCCCCGCCGAGGTTCACGACCACGAGCTTGCGCGACTCGCCGCGCCAGCCCCAGGCGACGAGACTCTGCCAGGTGTCGTTCCCGTCCCAGCCGCTTCGCACGCCGAGTTGCCAGTCGCCGTCGCGGAAGACGCGGTCCTCGAGCGCGGCCAGCAGTTTCTCGTAGAACGTCCTCAGCTCGAGGTCAGCCGCCTCCTCCGGGCGCCGGCCCAGGAAGACGGGCAGTTGCACGCGCCGACCCTCGAGTTGCCCCTCGTAGACGAGCCGTGCTCCGGTCTGGGTGAGCGCAGTCACGGCGGCGGCACGCGCCTGCTCGGCGGGGAACGTGGCCGCGGCACGCGGCTCGTCGTGGTTCTCGATAAACCGAACGAGTCGCTGCTGGTAGGCGACATCGGCGTTGAGATGTCCGTGCACACCGTCGGCGTCGTCGGCGACGAGCCGGTCGTAGAGCCGCTTGTCGTAGCAGTAGTCGAAGCCCTGCTGCTGCAGCTCCCACTCGAGGTCCCAGTACGCCTCGGCCAGAAAGACGAAACCGGGATGACCGCTCTTGACGGCCGCGATCACGCCCGGCCAGTACTCGTCGGCCGGACGCGGCCCCGCGCGCTCGCCCCAGGTCCGCTGGAAGACATCGTTCAGCATCAGCATTGCCATGTCGCAGCGCACGCCGTCGCACTGCGAGGCGATGCCGCCGAGAGTCTCCACGACGGCACCCCGCAGGTCCGGCGAGAACGCGTTCAGCTGCACCACGTCGGGCCACGCGGGAAAGTAGGGGTCGCGGCCGTTGGCGAGGACGCCGCCGGCGACTCGCACGAACGAGGCCGGGTCGCGCTCCAGGTCCTCGTTGCTGCCGCGCACGAAGTACTCGGGGTGCGTATCGGTCCACGGGTGATCGGGCGCGACGTGATTCGGCACGAAGTCGAGGATCAACCCGAGGCCGCGCTCCGCGAGCGCCGCACGCGCGGCGGCGAGCCCAGCCGGCCCGCCCAGGTGGGCGTCCACCCGGTAGTCGCGGATGCAGTACGGCGACCCGACGACGTCGGCGGTGACGAAGTCGGGCAGCGCGCGCCTGAAACTCTCGACCAGCCCCTCGTTCTCGAGCGCGATCGCGATCCCGGCCGGGCTGCGCTCCCAGACGCCCATCAACCAGACCGCGTCGAAGCCGAGCTCGGCGATTGCATCCCACTCATCGCCGGGTACACCGGCGAGGTCGACGGCAGATCCGCGGCGACGGCTCAGCTCATCGAGCCAGACCCAGGTGCTGATCTCGTAGATGAAGGGATGCTCGACCATTCACCGATCGTCCCCGTCAACGAGAACGACGTTCGCTCGCTCCATCTCGATGCTCCCCCGTTGATCACTACGGCTCGACCCATTGATCCTCGCGGCGCCGAGCGTCCCCTGTCAACGAATCTAACAGCGTTCACCAAGACGACGCCGACTCGCCACCAGATGGACGCAACCGCGACGCTGCCGCCGCAGTCGATCCGTCGATAGCCCCTCGAGTGAGAGGACTCTCGCGCACGCGACACCTAGTCTTCGAGCCAGCCGGGCCGGTACTTGACAAACCTCGAGCGAGGGAGCTTCGCCCATACCTTGGCGTACGCAATCGCCGGATCGGAGGTTTCTCGCACCACGCTTGCTCCGTAACGCGCCGCGGCCTCGCAGACCTTGTAGACGATACCGCCGCCGACGCCACGCCCGCGGGCACCGACGGCGAGGACGATCGCGGACTGCTCGTCACTCGCAACGATGATGTGCTCAGTGCCGGGTGCGCAATAGAAGAAGTCCCATTCGGTCAGACGCCGCTCCTGGCCCTCCACGATCAGAGTGCACTCTCCCGCGAGCACGAGGAATGCCTCCTGCGCGTTCTCGCGGTGGTACATCCCGATCCGCTCGCCAGGCTCGAGCACGCTGATGTTGATGCCGAAATGCGGGAACCGCCGCTTGCCTTCGAACGTGCAGTACGACCCGAGCGGGCCCTCATCCTTCCAGCGCGACTCGCGGGCATTCACGACGAACCAGCCCTCGCCATCAACAACGAGGCCGTTCTTGCTCATCCGAACCGGAGCTTCCGCCACAGCTTGAGTCTCGCAAACTCTCGAACCGCTCTGGCGTCATTCCGGAACACTGGAGCAGCCGAGTTTGACGCGCTGAAAAGGCTTTGTCCGGCGCCACCGCGTGACGAGGAAGAACGGCATGGCTGGGTCCGAGACGCTCCGTCGCCACGGTGGTTCGGCTGTTGCCTCCAGCACAAACCCATGCTCGAGCATCGTGTTCAGGTAGGTGGAGAGTGTGCGATGGTTTGAGCCGACGCGTCCGCGCACGCTCTTGCCGTCGGTCTTCCACCAGCCTTCGTTGAAGTAGCTGCCGTCGCTGGGCCAGCTCGCCCGGATCTCGTCGATGCCTGGGAAGGCCGGGTGGACGATCGACCAGGTGAACCAACTTCCGCGTTGCGTCGTGGCCGCCGCCGTGGATATAGCGCCGTCGAGGTTGTCGATGTCCATCAGCGCCATGCTGGAGACGACACCGTCGAAGGGCATCCTGTCCCACCAGTCGGTTGTGCAAGCGTCCGCACAGAGGTAGGTGATCCGATCGTCGTCGCCGGCACGGGCGATCATCAGAAGCTCGGCCGAGAGATCGACCCCGACGACCTCGTTCCCTCGTCGGGCAAGCTCGCGGGCGATGCGACCCTGGCCACACCCAAGGTCGAGGATGCGCTGACCCTCGACCCGCCCGATCAGCTCGAAAAGTGACGCGGCGACGAGATCGTCCTCGGGCGCCGCAACCCACTCGTCGTACCAGGACGCGAACGCGTCGTAGCGGGGACGCCTAGCAGGCTGCACGTCGGCCATTGTCGCCGATCGCAGGGTTCAGGCTGAGACTGCCCAGACCCTTGTCGCCGATTGGCGCTGAGCCAAGCGCAGGCGTCATTGCAGAACTCTGGCGCACGCCATAGGTGACCGCGACGAGTGCGCGTTCGATCGCTAGGCGGTCGCTGTGGGCGGCTCGCGGGCTACATCTTTCGGGATGTCTGCGAGTAGCGAGACCGCGAGGCGGCGGAGGATGGGGGCGACGTCCTCCTCCGGCGGGTCGATGCCGGCAGCGATGTTGGTGAGCACGGCGCGGCCTGCTTCGACAAGGGCGGCATTGGCCTGTCTGCCTTGTTCGCTCAGTTCGAGACAGCCGCTTGCTGGGTCGAACGTGAAGTAGCCGCGGTGGAGCAGGTCGGCGGTGAGCGCGGCGACCTGCTCTGGCGTAGTGCCTTTCGTCTCGCCGTGTTCCAGGGTGCCGCTGGTGGCGAGGCGTCCGAGCAGCCATGCCTCGGCAGGTGTCAGTTCGACGTGCGAGTCGTCGACGATTCGTTGGTAGGTCTCGGTTCGCATGCTTCCGCTTGCGATCGAACTGATGATCCGTTCGAGTTCGCGGTCGGACCGGCCCTCGCTCGGGGCGGCAAAGCTCTCGCCGATCCCTTCGGTTGCGCTGGTCCCGCGGAGAGGCACCTCTCGCAGGAGCCAGGTCAAGAGGAAGGCGGCGATCGCGAAACCGGCGGCCGCGGCGAAGATCGGCGTGATCGCCGCCGTAAACGCTTCAATGAAAGGCTGCCGAACCGCCTCCGGCAGGTGATGAACGAGTGTGGGGTTCGCCGCCGCGGGGACGTGGACGCCTGCAGGGATCCGCTCGGCGAGTTCCGTGGTAAGCCGGTTCGCGAAGATCGCTCCGAATATCGAGACGCCAACCGCGCCGCCTATCTGCCGGAAAAGCGTCGAGCCGGACGTCGCAACCCCCAGCATCTGGTACGGAACTGCGTTCTGGGCCGCGAGGACGAGGACCTGCATTACCAACCCGAGGCCGAGCCCGAGCACGAGCAGGTACACCGCGACGAGCCAAAGCGGCGTCGAGACAGCGAGCCGGGAGAGGAGGATCATGCCGAGAGCGGCAACCGCCGTACCGATGATCGGAAACGGCTTGTAGCGACCCGTCTTCGAGATCAGGTTTCCGCTCCCGATCGACGCGATCAGCACACCCGCCATCATCGGCGTCAACAACAACCCCGACGCCGTGGCGCTTCGCCCTTTGACGATCTGCATGTAGAGCGGTAGGTAGGTGACCGCGCCGAAAAGCGCGAGGCCAATGATGAACCCGATCCCGCTCGTGACCGAGAACGTCCGGTTCTTGAAGAGCGCCAGCGGCAGGATCGGCTCAGCCGCACGGCTTTCAGCAAACACGAAGAGCGCCAGCAGCACCAGGCCGAGGACCGCGAGTCCGATCGTCTGGATCGACCCCCACGCATACGTCGTCCCACCGAGGCTTGTGCAAAGCACCACCGAGGACAACCCTCCCGCCAGGAGTCCCGCCCCGAGGTAGTCGATCGAATGCCGTGCCCGCTCCGCAGACGCGTGGAAGGCGAACGCGATCACCGCCAACGCGAGCAGACCGACGGGCAGATTGATGTAGAAGATCCAGTTCCAGGAGAGGCGGTCGACGAAGAACCCACCGATCAGCGGCCCGATCACGGTTGAGACGCCGAAGACGGCGCCGAAGTACCCCTGGTAGCGGCCGCGGTCCCGAGGCGCCACGATGTCGCCGATCGCAGCACTCGTCGTCACCATCAGTCCGCCGCCGCCGAGACCCTGCAGCGCCCGGAAGGCAATCAGCGACGTCATGTTCCACGAGAGCCCGCACAACGCCGAGCCGACGAGGAAGACGACGATCGCCGTTTGCAACACAGGCTTGCGCCCGTAGAGGTCACCAAGCTTCCCGTACAGCGGCGTCACGACCGTCGACGCCAGCAGATACGCGGTGACGACCCACGACAGATGCTGGACACCGCCGAGATCACCGACGATCGTCGGGAGCGCGGTCGAGACAATCGTCTGATCGAGCGATGCCAACAACGCGACGAGCAGCAAAGCCGCGAAGACCAGACCCACCCGCGGCTTCCGCTCGACCGACTCGCTCACCAACTCCGCGGCTCGGGGCGTGGTCACCGCGAGATCCTATGCGGCATGACACGCGCATCACCTCGGGAGCGCTGATCCTCAGATCGCGCTACAGCGTCGTCGTCAGCGTCTGGTCACCAGACACCGCTCAGGTGTCATCTCCGAACTCAATGTGACGCAGTCGGCGCCGGCTGGTTCGGTGTCATCCCTCGGCCTTGGCGTCCGCCCGTTCAGCGTGGATAGACGTGCACCGTGACCGCAGGCGGGAGCCACGGGAAACAGTGCGAGGGCGAGACCGGCCGTGACGCGAAGTCGACGGAGACGGTCCCGCGAAGCGTTCCCGGCTCCGTGGTCTGGACGACCGTGAGCCGCTGGACGGCTGCGTTCACGTGTGGCAGACGGAGGCTCTGGCCCGGCTGGATCGTCCGCACCAGCACCACCCGGTTCTCGACGCGCAGGGTGACCAGCTCGGTGGCGGCGGCGGCGGAGCCTCGAAACCCGAGCGCATACGCGCGGACACCGGTCCGCGCCGGATCACAGCGCCAGGTCACAGCTCCCATCTCGGGCAGAGATGCGAGCAGCCACGGCCCCCGATCGGAGACCGGTCGCTGCACGGCCCGCGCCAGGCCCGGAGCCGCCACGAGTGCGAGCACGATCACGAGGAGCAGGCGTCTCGGTCGCACAACATCGACTACGCCTGCCGGCGGCTAGAAGGTCCCGCTCGGACGTCTTCCCGGACCTAGCGCCCGACGGCGTAACCCTGTGCGCCGCGCGGGTTCGCGGCTGCCTTCAGCACGCCGTCGCGCTCGCGTCCCACCGCGCTGACGCGGCCGAGCGACCACGGCGCCGACACCTCGACGTCGTGGCCGCGGTCCTGCAGACCGGCCACCGTCTCCTCGCCGGCGCGCTCCTCGACGGCGACATGCCGCGGCACGGACGCGCGCGGGTAGAACGAGCTCGGGAACGCGTCGGTGTGGTGGTTCGGCGCGTCGATCGCCGCCTGCAGGTCGAGTTCGAAGTGGAGGTGGCCGAGCAGCGTGTGCAGCGTCCACTGGTCCTGCTGGTCTCCGCCGGGCGTGCCGAGCGCGAGATACGGCTCGCCGTCGCGCGCCACGAGCGTCGGTGAGAGCGTCGTCCGTGGGCGCTTGCCCGGCTCGAGCGAGTTCGGAAGCCCGTCCTCGAGCCAGAACATCTGGGCGCGCGTGCCCAGACAGAAGCCGAGCTCGGGGACGACCGGCGCCCCCCACAGCCAGCCGCCGCTCGGCGTCGCCGCGACCATGTTCCCGAACCGGTCGACGACGTCGAGGTGGACCGTGTCGCCCTTCGCGCCCGCGCGTGTCGGCTCGCCGACTCCCGCCGCCTCCGCCGTCTCGGCGTCGAAGTCGAGGCTCGCAAGCCGGGGCACGCGGCCGTCGGGTGCGCCGGGGCGAAGCGCCGACGAGCACTCGCCGGCGACGAGCTGCCGCCGCTCGTCCGCATACGCGCGTGAGAGCAGCGTGTCGAGCGGGACGTCGACGAAGTCGGGGTCGCCGTACCAGGCTTCGCGGTCCGCGAACGCGAGCTTTGCGCACTCGGTCACCGTGTGCACGTACTCGGCCGAGCCCGGCCCGAGCGCGGGCAGGTCGAATCCCTCGAGCAGCCGCAACTGCTGCAGGAAGACGGGCGCCTGGCTCCACGGGCCTGCTTTCAGCACGGTGACGCCGTGGTAGTCGACGGCGAGCGGCGCCTCGTAGCGAGCGCGCCAGTCGCGCAGGTCGTCCTCGGCGAGCAGGCCGCCGTGCCGCTCCCCGAGCTGTCCATCCACGAGCGCTCGGAGAACGCGACGAACGCCTCCGCGACGAAGCCGCGGTACCACGCGTCGTGCGCGGCGTCGATCTGCCCGTCGCGGTCGCTCGTGCCTGACTCGGCCTCTTCGAGCACGCGCCGATAGGTCGCGGCGAGCGTTCGTGTTTCGCGCGAGCGAGCCCGGACTCACGGCCGGCAGGTACACCTCGGCCGAGGTCGTCCACTCGTCGCGGAACAGAGCCTCGACGCTCCGGATCGCGCCGGCGATCTGCGGCAGCATCGGATAGCCGTCCTCCGCGTAGCCGATCGCGAAGCGAAGGACGTCGCGCAGCCGCAGCGTGCCGAAGTCGCGCAGCATCGCCATCCACCCGCCGAACGCCCCGGGCACGACAGCGGCGAGCGGTCCGGTGCCGGGAACCAGCCGGAGCCCGAGCTCGTCGCGGTAGTGCGCGATCGTCGCGCGCTGCGGCGCGGGACCCTGCGCGCAGAGCACGATGGGCTCGTCCCGGCCCGCCGGCCACAGAAGCGCGGGCAGGTCGCCGCCCGGGCCGTTCAGATGCGGCTCGACCACCTGCAGCGTGAAGCCCGTCGCGACCGCAGCATCGAAGGCGTTCCCGCCCTGCTCGAGCACGGCCATCCCTGCTGCCGACGCGAGCCAGTGCGTCGAGGCGACCATGCCGAACGTGCCGCGCAGCTCGGGGCGGGTCGTGAAGCTCATTTCGCGATCTCGACGGTCTCGGCGACGAGCCGCGGCGCCGGGCGGTTCGGCGCGACGAGATGGCAGGCGACGAGGTGGTCGCGTGCAAACTCGATCAGCCGCGGCTCCTCCTCGGTCGACCGCGGCGCCGAGCGCGGCTCGAGCGGGCAGCGCGTGCGGAAGCGGCAGCCCGGAGGGCGGATCGAGCGGGCTCGGAATGTCGCCCTCGAGCACCGTGCGCTGTCGCCGTGCGCTGCACGTCCGGGTCGGGGACGACAGCGGCCGAGAGCAGCGCCTGCGTGTAGGGATGCTGCGGGCTGCGGAAGAGCTCCGCGCGCGGTGCGAGCTCGACGAGCTTGCCGAGGTACATCACAGCGACGCGGTCGCAGAGGAACTCGACCGTCGCGAGGTCGTGCGTGATGAACAGGCAGGAGAAGCCCATGTTGCGCTGGAGGTCGCGCAGCAGGTTGAGGATCGACGCCTGCACCGATACGTCGAGCGCCGAGACGGGCTCGTCCGCGACCAGGACGCTCGGCTCGAGGATCAGCGCGCGTGCGAGGCCGACGCGCTGGCGCTGCCCGCCCGACAGCTCGTGCGGGTAGCGGTAGCGCAGCTCGGTGCGCAGGCCGACGGTGTCGAAGATCCGGTCGACGCGCGCGTCGCAGCTCGCGCCCCTTCGCGATCCGGTGCAGCCGCAGCGGCTCGCCGACGATGTCGCCGCAGCTCATGCGCGGGTTGAGCGACGAGTACGGATCCTGGAAGACCATGTGCAGCTCGCGGCGCAACGGCCGCATCGCCCGCCGCGAGAGGTGCGTGATGTCGACGCCGCGCAGGCGGATCTCGCCTGCGGTCGGCTCGGTCAGCCGCATCACGCAGTTCGCGACCGTCGACTTGCCGCTGCCCGACTCGCCGACGAGCCCGAGCAGCTCGCCGTGCTGCAGCTCGAACGAGACGTCGTCGACCGCGTGCACGATCGAGCCGCCGCCCGCGATCCCGCCGCCGACGCGGATACTGCTTGACGAGGTTGCGGACCTCGAGGGCGTACGGGCTTTCGTTCGCGGTCATTCCGGCCCAGGGTGGAAGCAGGCGACGAGGTGGTCCGGCCGCACGTAGCGGAGCTCCGGCATCTCGGTGCGCGAGAGCTCGTCGGCCCGCGGGCAGCGGTCGGCGAACGCGCACATCGTCGGCAGCTCGCGCAGCGACGGCACGCGGCCGGGGATCTCACGCAGAGGCGGGCGTTCGCCGTCGTCACCGTCGCCTTCGTACGGCCGCGGGATCGCGCCCAGCAGGCCGATCGTGTACGGATGCTGCGGCTCGCGCGTAGAGGTCGCGCACCGGCGCCTCCTCGGCCTTGCGCCCGGCGTACATCACGAGCACGCGGTCGGCGATGTCGGCGACGACGCCGAGGTTGTGCGTGATCAGGACGATCGCGGTGCCGAGCCGCTCGCGGATGTCGCGCATCAGGTCGAGGACTCCTGCCTGGATCGTCACGTCGAGCGCCGTCGTCGGCTCGTCGGCGATCAGCACCTTCGGATCGCACGCGAGCGCCATCGCGATCATCACGCGCTGCCGCATCCCGCCCGAGAGCTGGTGCGGGTATTCGTCGAGGCGCCGCTCGGGTGCCGGGATCCGCACGAGCTCGCAGCAGCTCGATCGTGCGCGCGCGCGCCTCGCGCCGCGACGCGTCGAGATGCTTGGTCAGCACCTCGCCGATCTGGCGCCCGACCTTGAGCACCGGGTTCAGCGACGTCATCGGCTCCTGGAAGACGAACGAGATCTCACGGCCGCGCACCGCGCGCAGCGCGCGCGGCGAGAGCGCGAGCAGATCGATGCCGTCGAACATCGCGCGGCCGCTGATCACCGCCGTCTCGGGCAGCAGCCGCACCAGCGACATGCAGGTGACGCTCTTGCCGCAGCCCGACTCGCCGACGATCCCGAGCACCTCGCCGCGGCCGAGCGTGAACGAGAGCTTGTCGACCGCGTGCACCGGCCCGTCGTCGGTGTCGAACCGGACCGAGAGATCGGTGACGTCCAGCAGCGGCTCGGCCATCAGCGCGTCGTCCGCGGATCGAGGATGTCGCGCAGGCCGTCGCCGAGGACGTTGAACGCGAGCGCCGCGAACACGATCGCGAGCCCGGGATAGACCGCGAGCCGCGGCGCCTGGGTGAGGTACGACTGCGCGTCCTGCAGCATCGTGCCCCAGGACGGCGTCGGCGGCTGGACGCCGAGCCCGAGGAACGACAGCACCGCCTCGCCGACGATCGCGCCCGGGATCGTCAACGTCGCCTGCACGAGCAGCGTGCTCGTCATGTTCGGAAGGATGTGCCGGAAGATGATCGTCACGTCGTTCGCGCCGTTCGCGACCGCCGCCGGGACGAAGTCCTCCTCGCGCAGCGCGAGCGTCTCGCCGCGCGCGATGCGGATCAGCGCCGGGCACCGCCGCCGACGCCGAGCGCGATCGTCGCGTTCTTGAGCGACGGTCCGAGGATCGCCGCGAGCCCGACGGCGAGGATGATGAACGGGAACGCGAGCAGCACGTCGGTCACGCGCGCGATCACCGTGTCGACCCAGCCGCGGTAGTAGCCGGCGACGAGCCCGATCGGCACGGCGATCACCATCGCGAGCACCGTCGCGAAGAAGCCCGCCTGCATCGATGCGCGCGCGCCCCAGATCAGCCGCGAGAGCTCGTCACGGCCGAGCTCGTCGGTCCCGAGCAGATGCTTCGAGGACGAGTGCGCGAGCAGCGCGTTGAAGTCGGTCGCGCCGGGCTCGTACGGCGCGAGCAGCGGCGCGAAGATCGCCGTCACCACGAAGACGAGGACGACGACGAGCCCGCCACCGCCATCGGCCGGCGCAGGAACCGCTTGCGCAGCAGCATGCGCCGCCGCGCCCGCGGGTTCGTGATCGCGACGGCCTCGACGGCGGTCACGTCCGGCCTCCGGCGACGCGGATGCGTGGGTTGAGCAGCGAGTAGACGACGTCGACGGCGAGATTGACGATCACGTAGCCGGCGGCCGCGACGAGCACGACGCCCTGGATCAGCGTGTAGTCGCGCTGGTTGACGGCCTCGATCGTGAGCGCGCCGAAGCCGGCGATCCCGAAGATCGTCTCGGTGATCACGGCGCCCGAGATGAGAGCGCCGAGCTGCAGGCCGATCACCGTCGTGACGGTGATCAGGCTGTTGCGCAGCGCGTGCCGGCCGACCACGGTCCACTCGCTGAGCCCCTTCGCGCGCGCGGTGCGCACGTAGTCGGCGCCGAGCGACGTCAGCATCGACGATCGCATCTGCCGCATCAGGACCGCGGCGAGCCCGGCGCCGAGCACGATGCACGGCATCAGCATGTGCTCGAGGTTCGCGACCGGGTGCTGCAGACGTCACGTAGCCGCTCGCCGGCAGCCAGTGCAGGTCGACGGCGAACCAGATGATCAGCAGCAGGCCGAGCCAGAAGTGCGGCACGGACAGGCCGACGAGCGCGACTCGTCGTGACGCGCGTAGTCGCTCGCTTTGCCGCGCCGGACCGCGGCGATCACCCCCGCCGGGATGCCGATCAGCGATCGCGACGAACATGCTCAGGAACGCGAGCTCGAGCGTGATCGGGATGCGCGTCACGATCGTGTGCGCGACGGGCAGCTCGCGCTGGTCGACGCCGAGGTCGCCGTGCAGCGCGAGCCAGATCCAGTGCGCGTACTGCACCGGCAGCGGGCGGTCGAGCAGGTACTTGTGGCGGACCGCAGCGAGCACCGCCGGGTCGCGGTTCTCGGCGCCGAGCGCGATCGCCGGGTCGCCCGGGATCGCGCGCACGCCGAGGAACACGAGCATGCTCGCGAGCACGAGCACGACGAGGGCGGCTCCCACCTTGCGAAGGAGAAAGCCGCCCATCGTCAGCCGGTCAGCACGATCGTCGCTCTTACTTGTACGCCGCGTTCGCGACGCGGAGCAGCGTGTCCGGGTAGAGCTTGACGCCCGTCAGCTTCGTTCTGGACACCGGCGCGCGTGACCGGGTGGTAGAGGTAGATCAGCGCGCGGTCGTTGAGGATGATCTGCTGGGCGACGCGGTAGAGCGTCTGCCGCGCCTTGAGTCGTAGCCGCCTTCCGCGCGTTGTTCAGCACCTAGGTCGAGCCGGGTTCGAGTAGCCGCTGTCGTTCTGCGAGCCGGTCGTCGCGACGAACTGGTAGATGTTGCCGTCCGGATCGACGCGACCCGACCAGCCGATCTGGAACGTGTCGTAGTTCCCTGCGTCGGCCTTGCTCAGCGAGGTGACGAAGTCGGTCGAGTCGATCACGACGTTGATCCCGACCGCCTTCTCCTCGGCCTGCATGAACTGCGCCTGGCGGAGCGCGACCGTCCCGGTCGGCACCATCAGATGCACGGTCGGGTTCGAGACCCCGGACGCCGCGACGAGCTTCTTCGCGTCGCTCGGGTTGTACGGCGTGCACTTGACGCTCGGGTCGTACCACGCGCTCGACGGCGAGATCGGCGTGCAGCCGGGTAGCACGGTGCCGCCGAAGACGACCTTGTTCATCGCCTTGCGGTCGATCGCCTCCTCGAACGCCTTCCGGAGGTTGGCGTTCGACGCGATCGGCGTGCCGACGTTCGAGTACGGCAGCTTGCCGAGCCCGTTCTTGTTGCCGAGGTTGAGGGTGAGCCCCTGGTAGCCGAGCCCCGTCTGCTTGACGATCCGCAGGCTTCGAGTCGCTCTTGATGCCCTGCAGCTGGGTCGAGTCGATGCCGTCGAGCGCCTGCAGGTCGCCGGCCTTCAGCGCCGCGGCCGCGGCGGCCGCGTCGTTCTCGACCTTGAAGACGATCTTGTCGAGGTGGACGTCCTTCTTGTCGTAGTAGTCCGGCGACTTGGTGACGGTGATGCTGTCGCCGGCGACGCGGCTCTGAGTAGTTGAACGGGCCGACGCAGACGGGTCGCGTCGCGAACTTGTCGCCGAGCTTGTCGAGCTGCGCCGGCGACATGATCATCCCGGCGCGGTCGGCGAACTGCGCCGTCAGCGGCGAGTAGGGGGTCTTGAGGTGGATGACGACCTTCGAGGCGCCGGACGCCGTCGACGCTCGATGATCGGCGAGATCTCGCTCGCGCGGGCCGAGCCCTTCAGCGTCAGGTCGCGCTCGATCGTCTTCACGACGGCGGCCGCGTTGAACGGCGTGCCGTCGTTGAACTTGATCCCCGTGCGAAGCGGGATCGTGACGGTGAGCTTGTCCTTCGAGATCGTCGGCAGCGCGGATGCGAGCTGCGGCACGATCTGCGCCTTCGCGTTCAGGTCGTACAGCTTCTCGCAGAACGTCAGGAACACTTCGCGCCCCGAGAAGGTGCGCGCAAGCGTCGGGTCGAGCGCGTCGGGCTCGCCGGCCGTCAGACCGACGACGAGCGTGCCGCCGTTCTTGACCGCGGATCGGTGGACGCCGACGGCAGCGGTGGCGGCGGCCGCGGCGAGGAGGGCGACCGCCGCGCCCGCGAGTACGGCGGTCCGAAAGCTGATGCGGCTCATCGCATTCGTCCTTCCGTGGTTGGGACCAGGTCCCGGGGACCGGAAGCTGGAAGCGATATGTTTGGATCCACTTTCTGGTCAAGTGGATACAGATGCGTTAGAGTCGTCGCTCATGCGCGCCCAGGCGAGCCTCTCCGCGAGCCGAGCGGCCCGCGTCGGGCCCCGGCTCGACCGCGCAGCTCGTCGTGATCGGTGTCGCTCGGCGGCCTCCTCTCGGGGCTGCTCGGGGTCGGCGGCGGGATCGTGATGGTGCCGCTGCTCGTGCTCTGGGCCCACTACGGCCAGCGCGACGCGCATGCCGCCTCGCTCGGCGCGATCATCCCGATCAGCATCGCCGGGATCGCCACGTACGGGATTGCCGGCGAGGTCAGGGTCGGGCCGGCGATCGCGCTGCCGCCGGGCTCGATCTTCGGCGCGCAGATCGGTACCGGCATGCTCGCCCGGCTCGACGAGCGGGTCCTGAAGACGGTCTTCGGCGCTCTTTCTCCTCGCCGTCGCGGTGCTGATGGTCGTCCGCGGATGACCGGGGCGACCCTCTACGTCGCGCTCGTCGCCTTCGGCGTGCTCGCCGGCGTCGCCTCGGGTCTGCTCGGTGTCGGCGGCGGCACGCTGCTGGTGCCGTTCCTGACGCTCGCCGTCGGCCTGTCGCAGCACGAGGCCGAGGCGACGTCACTGCT
The DNA here is from genome assembly GCA_963708505.1 of uncultured Thermoleophilia bacterium. Classification (GTDB taxonomy): domain Bacteria; phylum Actinomycetota; class Thermoleophilia; order Gaiellales; family Gaiellaceae; genus PALSA-600. The sequence goes on along the minus strand of CAVPST010000001.1, from coordinate 170,417 downwards.
CGTGATCCTGCCGACCGCGATCGCCGGGACGCTCGCTCTGCGCCGCCGCGGCGTCGGGAACGCCGGCTCGCGGTTCGCTTCGGCGTTGTCGGCTCGATCGGCGCGGTGCTCGGCGCGCTGCTCGCGCTCGCGCTGCCGGCAGCGACGCTTCGCATCGTGTTCGCCGTGTTCGTGGGCATCGTTGGCGTCAAGCTGATGCGCGACGGCCTGCGTCGGGAGACCGCCGTCGTGACGCACGCCGTCGAGGATCGGTCGGCGCTCGTCGACAAGCTCGCCGCGACGCTGCAGGCGCGCATGCTGAGCGGCGAGCTCGTCTCGGGGACGCGGCTACGGCAGGAGGCGCTCGCCGAGGAGTTCGGCGTCAGCCGGACGCCGATCCGCGAGGCGCTGCGGAAGCTACAGGCGAGCGGCCTCGTCGAGCTGCAGACCGATCGCGGCGCCCTCGTGCGGGGGCCGTCGGCCCGCGAGATCCGGGATGCGTACGAGGTCCGCGCCGAGCTCGAGGGTCTCGCTGCGGAGCTCGCAGCGCAGCGGATCCAGCAGGCGCAGCTCGACGGGCTCCACGAAGCCCAGTCGGAGTTCAGGGAGACGCTCGCGCGCATGATGCAGGTGCGCTCCGGCGGCGGCGCGTCGTCCCGGACGAGGAGATCGAGCGCTGGCGCCACGCCAACGATCGCTTCCACCAGCTGATTCAGGATGCCGCGGCGAACGACGTCCTCGTGGCGACGCTCGTCCACCTGCATCGCAGCTTTCCGCGCGACCTGACGCGCATCGTGCTCGGCGAGAGCGCGACGCTGCTCGCCGAGAACGTGCACGAGCACGAGGCGATCCTCGACGCGATCGAGCGCCGAAACGCCGCGGCCGCGGGCGGATGATCAAGCACGTGCGGCATGCCGGCGCGCTCGTCACGCTGCGGTTCGAGCAGCGCGGCTGACACCGGTCCGGCGCCCCCGCTCGTCACGGATGACCTGGCAAGGCTCTGCCTGCAGCCGAGCGTCCACTGAGACTGTGGCCGGCCGACCCCAAGTCTGCGGGGTTAGTCTTGCCAAGTGGGGAGTTCGGTCGAGGTTCGGGTCGAGTCGGGCGAAGCGACTCTGGTCGGGTCGTACTCACCTGGGTCCGGGTCGACAGCCGTCGTTGCGCTACACGGGGCAGGTCAGGGAGCGCGCGATTGGTACCCGTACCAACACCTGCACGACGTGTTGCCACCCGCCGGGATCGGTGTGCTGACGTTCGATCGCCGGGGGGAGGCCGAATCGACGGGCGAGCCATCCCGCGGCTTGTTCGCGGTTCAGGCGGACGATGCTCTGGCGTTCGTCAACGCAGTCGAGGCGGAGCGCGTCGGGCTCTGGGGGATCAGCCAAGGCGGCTGGGTCGCCCCGCTTGCCGCGACCCGCTTCGAACGTGTCGCATTCCTCGTCCTGCTGGCGTCGACCGGCGTGACACCGGCCGACCAGATGCGCTACGCGGTGGCCGAGCAGATCCGGCGTGCCGGGCTCGGAGACGAGGCCGCGGCACGCGCCGTCGAGTTGCGCGCACGCGCTGAAGCTTGGATTCGCGGGGACGATGACTCCACACTCGGTGCCGACCTTGCGGCGGCGGCCGGCGAGCCGTGGTGGGAGTTCGTCTTCCTGCCCGACGAGCTGCCTCCCGAGCAGGAAGCGGATGAGCTGCGGTCGACGCTCGCCGAGGAGATGTTCTTCGAGCCGGAACCGATCTTTGCCGAAGTACGTGTGCCGACACTGCTCTTCTACGGCGACGACGACAGCTGGACGCCGGTACAGCCGAGCATCGACGCGTGGAGGCGCGCCAGGGGCGACCACGTCGAGATTGCCGTATTGCCGAACACGGGTCATGAGCCAACCCTCCCGACCGGTCAGATCTCGCCCGAGTACGAGCGAACCCTGGTCGAGTGGGTTGCCTCCGTCTAGAGCCTCGTGCACCGCCGACCGTGACGCGCAGCCGTAACGTTCGGCGGGCTAGGAGGTGTAGCCCTCGTTCACCTCGCCCTGGTGCGCGGCAAACGCAGCAAGCACCTCGCCTTTCTCGCGTTCGGGCACGTTGAAGAAGTCGAGCGATCGCGCGAGTTCAGCCGCGACCTCGTCGAAGATCGCGGGAGAGATCTTCAGCTCGCGATGGGCCTCTTCCAGGCCGAGAGGAGTACTCCCCGGCTTCGTGGCGGCATAGTGCTGAGGCCCCCCAGAGATGTCGCAGACCCAGAGGGTGCGCATGAATTTGAGGCCCGGAAGCCTGGCCAGGTCGTTGTTGCTCCATTCGCGGAGCTGCGGATTCTCCGATCCCTGGCCGGCGATCGGGTTGCGCACGACGGCGTCGCTGAAGTGGTCGACCACTGCCGCGATCGCGAACGCGCCACCGAGCCGCTCGTAGAGACTCGCTTCGGTCATCTGTTTCCCTCCTCGAGACGTTCCTGGCAGCACCTCCGGTCGATCGTGCGCACCGGGGAGCCATGACGCGCTTCCCATTGCTACGCGGGACCGCCGGCGCCGGATTCCGCCTCGCCGGCTCAGAGGTAGCGCCGGAGAAATGCTGCGGCATGCTCGATGCCCAGCCTGCCTTGTCGGCCCGGCCAGTTGTGGGAGCCGTGCCGGTAGACGAACAGGGCGGCGGGCACATGGTCGGCCTTGAGTGCCTGATAGAGCGGGAGTGTCTCCTGCAGCGGAATCGCGTCCTTGCTGCCACCGGAGAGAAGCATCGTGGGAGGCAATTCGGAAGCGACCGACTCCGCTCCGAAGGAGCCCGTGGAGAATCCGACCAGCGCGCCGAACGGCCGCCGCGCCGAGTGAGCGGCGACTGCAGCACGGACGGCGACACCCCCGCCCAACGACCAGCCGACAATTCCGACGTGCCGCACGCCGGGCAACTGGCGAAGCTTCGCCGCGGCGTCGATCGCGATCGTCGTCCAGACGCCGAACACGTTGAACTCTCGCCCACCGCCGTCACAGAACCCCTTGTCGCCGGCAGGTGGAGTCAGTCCGAAGTAGTCGACGTCGAGCGTCGAGACACCGTAGGCGGGAAGCCCGGTCACGATCCGATGATCGAAGGTCGAGAACCCGCCGCAGCCGTGCAGCACGACAACTGCGGCACCTGAACCGAGCGCGGCACGGCAGAACTCGGCCCGGACGGTTCTGCCCTGACTCTTGAAGTCGGCTCGGCTGCAACCTCGCCCGAAGCGCGGGAAACCGCCGGAGCTCGCCGATGCGGCGACGACGAGAGCCGCCGGGTCCTCGCGCGACGACCCGCCGCGCAAGGGATCTGACCGGAAGACGCTCGCGACGGAGGCAAGCCCGGCGCCGAGACTTCCTCGGCCGCTGAGGCGTGCCACGACAAGCCCACGGACTCGGCGCCTGGCGACGTCGGCGCCGTGCGAAGCGAGCGTGTGGGCGCTGCCGATCACGAACACCGGCGGCCGCAGTCGCGACACCGCTCCCGTGACGAGCGTCGGATGGGTCGGCAGATACCACTCGAGCGGCGAGCGGAACTCGCTGCGGTTGCCGAGGACGACAACGGCGTCTCCCGCACGCCAGCCCTCGGCGACCAGGGCGCCTGCGATGCGGTTGAAGACCGGGCTGTGCGACCGTTGTGCCAGCGTAAAGCCGCCCACGGCGAGAACCAGAACGGCCGGGACGGCGACACGCTGCGCGAGCGATGGCAGGGCACTCAGTCCCGCAACGGCGATGACGGCAAGAAACGGGCCGATCCCGATCAGGTTGCGGACGGCGTAGATGCGCAGCCCGGAGGCCCAGATGGCCGCGGCGAGGATCAACGGACCCAGAGCCGCGGCAATGCACAGCCGGCCGAGCGGACCCCGCGGCGCCAGCCGGACCGCGCCCCAGAGACAGAGCCCGCACGCGACCGCGGCGGCGATCGTGGCCGCCCAGCCGACGCCGAACGGCGTGAACAGGCGTAGCGGCGTCTCCACAACCGCTCGCCAGTCGAACGCGCCGATCCACCCATATCGCCGGTGGTCGACCTGAGCGACGAACGCCGGGGTCCAGACGGCGAATGGAACCATCGCCACCGCAACGGCCGTCCCGGTCTTTCGCCGACTCGGGCGAGCCCTAGGCTCGAGGCAGAGCCAGGCGAGGGTTGCAGCGACCGAGAACAGGAAGAAGTAGTGCGTGAGCGATCCCGCGGCGACGACCGCTGCCAGCGCGCCGAGGCGGGCCCGAGTCGGTTCGAACGCTGCGGCGTACGCCGTGAACACGAGACAGACCGTCAGGAGCGCGAACAATTCGTAGGCGCGGATCCACCGACCCTGAGCGGAGAACTCCGAGCCGAGGGCGACGAGCACTCCGGCCGACGCCGCCAACCGCAGCGGAAGGAGCCGGACCGCAAGCAGAACGACCAGCGTGACGAGCGCAAGGTTCTCGGCCACGGAAAGCAGGCGTACGTCGAGAACGGGCACGCCTGCTCGATGAAGCAGCCAGCCGAGCGCGTACCACAGCGGTGGAGTGGATTCCGTCCGCACGACCTGCCTGAGCATCCCGACGAAGGAATGCTCGTCGAGAATGCGCGCCGAGGCGACCTCGTCCTGCCAGAAAGGGGACGTCAGCGCACGTGGTAGCCGGAGCGCCGCCGAGACGAGCCCGAGCGACAACGCGACGGCTGCCGCCGGTTGAACTCCTCCCGGCCACGACCAGCGGGAGACCGGTGCGGGCGGCGGCGTCCGGTCAGACAGCGCCGTCGTGAGAGCCCCCGAGCAGATCGGCGACGCGATGACGAAAGCCTTCGATCGGCGTCGCTGGGTCGAAGCGCTGGTGCGCACGCAGTTGTTTCTCGCGGTCGTAGAAGAGCTGCGCCCAGATCGATCTGGGACGGGCGAGGCGCGCCGCCGTGATCACACCGATGGGCGGAAGGAAGATGCTCAACAGCCCGGCCGTCAGCTTTCCCTTGAGGCAGGTGAGGATCGAGAGGACGATGCTGACGGCAACCGCGACGAAGCCGATCATCCGCGGAACCTCGGTCCGGTCGTGGATTCCGAACGGCGAGGTCCCGGTCAGCAAGAGCAGGCCGAGCAGCGTCCAGATGATGCTGACCTCGATCGAGTGTCGGCCCTCGGGCGTCCAGTACACGTCGCGGAGATGAACGGACAATGCGAACTCGTCGAGGACGAACGCAGCGCCCGCGCCGAACCCGACCGCGAGCAGGTCGACGCCGATGTCCCGGGGTTGGAACGCGATTTCGAGCATCCCGCATACCAGGACCAGCACGTTCCCCACAACCATGTGATGCAGGTGAACACCCCCGACTCGCCCGCTTTCCCAGCGGCGAACCCGAGCGACCCTCGTGTAGAAGCGCGTGGCGGTGAAGGTCAGGAGCGACGACGTCAACATGAGGATCAGCGGTTCGCGTCCCGCCAGCCCGAACCGGTGGAACTTGATCGCGTCGAGAGCAAGCAGCGTCATGGATCCGTGGCGTTCACCGGCAAGCGGTCAAGGTGGGCCTACGCACGTCCGGCGAGTCGCGATCCTGGATGTTGCTCCGACGCGCCTGAATCTCGGCTGAACGCGGAGCGCCGCCGACGCAACGCTCAGGCCGGCAAGCCCCTCCGGGCCTGTGCAAGCTGCTCCGCCGTCGAGCCTGCGTTCGCGGCCGGCCAGATGTCGCCCATCATGAAGCCTTCGGGGAATGGGTCGTCGTCCTGGAGCACGTATCTGGCGTAACCGGTGATCCAGGCTCGGCCGCCGATCCGCGGCACGATCCCGATCAGGTCGCCGATCGCCGTTTCGCGCGCGATGCCACAGCGAAACACTCCTCCGAGAACTCCCTCGGTGCGAAACTCGTCGCCGACGGCCAGGGCGCCGCGAGCGTGGAGGACGGCCATGCCGGCCGACGTGCCCGTGCCGCTCGGCGACGTGTCCATCTGTCCGGTCGGGATCCCACACGTCTGCCGCGCATGATTCGCGGGGTCCCGCGGCCGTCCCATCACGACCGTCGCCTCGACCTCGCTCAGCTGCTCGTTCAGCGGGTGCCGGAAGCCGAGCTGCTCGCGTGCGGCGCCGCACACGGCCACCATCGCCTCGCCCAGCGGCCGCGCCTGGTCGGGCGTGAGCTCGACGCCGAGTGCGTCGGCATCGACGACCGCGCACGCCATTCCGCCCCAGGCGACGCTCACAGGCACCGTCCCGAAGCCGGGCACCTCGATCGGCACGTCGACGGCGGTCGCGAACGACGGCACGTTCTCGAACTCGACCAGCGTCACGCGACCGCCGTCGCAATGCGCCCGCACTTCGATCAGGCCCGCCGGCACCTCGAGCAACAACGTCGTGACCGGCTCCGTCGGCGTCACGAGGCCGGTCTCGAGCAGCACGGTCGTCACGGCCATCAGATTCGTTCCCGACATCGTCGCGAAGAGCGCCGACTGCTCCATGATCACGAACCCCGCGTCCGCGAGCGGGTCGGTCGGCGGCAGGAGCACGTTGACGCACGAGCGCGGATAACCACGCGGCTCCCGGAGCATCAGCAGCCGGAACCAGTCGGCGTTCGCCTCGAAGTACTTCATCTTCTCGAACATCGTCTCGCCGGGCGCTGCGAGCTTGCCGTGGCCGCCGACAACCACCCGACCGGGCTGGCCCTCGGCATGTGCATCGACTGCATCGATCGCGAACCTCACGTCGCCATTCTGCAGCGTTCGCCTCCTGGTAGCGTCCGCTCATGGGCTCACGGGTCGTGCTCTACACGCTGAACACCGAGGCGCGCACGCCGACCTGACAGGAGTGCTGCCGCGTGAGGGAGTTTCTCTCCGACAACGAGATCCCGTACGAGGACCGCAACATCCGTGCGAGCGAGGACGCGCGCGACGAGCTCGCGACACGCACCGGCAAGCTCGTCGTGCCCCAGCTGTTTTGGGGTGAGCACCACGTCCTCGGCTTCGATCCGGCGGCGCTCGACGAGCTCGCGGCCGCCTACAAGGCGAGCCTCGCGTGACCGAGCCGCCCGGCAACTCGCTCGCGGCGGCCCAAGGCGAACGCGTCGCCGACCCTGGCGACGACCTTGCGGTCGGGCTGCAGGCGCTGCTCGCGCGCATCACCGAGGAGGTCGACTTCAACGACGCCAAGGGCGCAGGCCCGTACCGGCTCGGCGTCCACGACGGCCTCCGCTTCGCCGAAGACGCGGTCGCAGACCTGATGCGCCGCCACGGGCTCGCCGCGAGCACTTCCGACCGGCCCGGTGACGCCTGAAGCGTGGAGACGACGAACCTTTTGCGGGAGCTCGCCGACCGGCAGGCGATCACGGATCTCATCCACGCCTACTGCTTCCACTTCGACAACAACGAGCCCGAGGCGGTGGCCGCGGCCTTCACCGCCGACGCGGTCGTCGACTACGGACCGGAGGCGGCGACGATCGTGGGCGCCGAAGCGATCGCCTCGACGATCGCCGTCGGGCTCGAGCACACCTTTCTCGCGACGAGCCACCACGTCTCGAACATCCAGATCACCTTCGACGAGCCGGACCGCGCGCACTCGGTTTCCTATCTCTACGCCTGGCATCGCTACGTCGACGGTTCCCCTGACGGCGAGCTCTGGGGGCGCTACCGCCACAGGTTCGTGCGCACCGAGGCAGGCTGGCGCATCTCGGAGCTGCTCCTCGAGGCGGCGGGCATGGTCGACTTCCACCGTGCGCGGATGCACCCGATCGGCCGCCACACCGCTGCGGGCCGTTAGCCGCTGCCGCGCACCGACCAGACGGTCGGCGAGGCGCCCAGCCCGATCGCGGCCGCATGCAGGTCGTGGTCGATGGTGGCGGTGGTGTGGAGGAGCCTCGGGAGGAGGGTCTCGCGGATCGCGTCGTTGCTCCAGCGGCTTGCGTGGACGGCGAGGTTGGCTGCCGCGACGACGTTGCCGTCCTCGTCGTGGATCGGCGCGGCGATCGCCCGCAGGCCGTCTTCGAGCTCCTGGTCGACGAAGGCCCAGCCCTGGCGGCGGATCCGCATCAGCTCACTGCGCAGCTTGCTCTTGGTGTTGATCGTGCGTGGCGTGATCGCAGACAGCTCGACCTCGGCGAGGTAGCGGTCGAGCCACTCGTCGTCTTGACCCGCGAGCAGGACCCGTCCGAGCGAGGTGGCGAAAGCGAAGTCGCGGGTGCCGATGTCGATCGAGATCGAGAGGATGCGCTTCGCCGGAGCATGAGCGACATAGACGATGTCGGTCCCGTCGAGCACCGCAAGCGACGACGACTCGCGCAGCTCCTCGGTCGCCGCACGCAGATGCGGCAACGCGATCTCCGGAAGCGTCAGACTCGACAGATAAGGACGGCCGAGCTCGAGCACACGCGGGCTGAGCTGAAACTGGCGGCCCTCGACACGGATGTAGCCGAGATCGACGAGCGTCAGCAGGAAACGCCGCGCCGCAGCCCGCGCAAGCCCGGTCGCACGAGCGACATCGCTCAACGTCAACGTCGGATTGTCAGCATCGAAAGCACGGATCACAGCCAAACCACGCTGCAACGACTGCACAAAATCCGTCTCCCGATCGACCGTGGACAGGTCGCCGTGGCTGCCTCGCCGCGGTTCGGTCGGAGCCGCAACGCCGGCGCGTTGCCGCCGCGCGGTGATCGCATCGTCGATGGTGGCGGTGGTGTGGAGGAGCCTCGGGAGGAGGGTCTCGCGGATCGCGTCGTTGCTCCAGCGGCTTGCGTGGACGGCGAGGTTGGCTGCCGCGACGACGTTGCCGTCCTCGTCGTGGATCGGCGCGGCGATCGCCCGCAGGCCGTCTTCGAGCTCCTGGTCGACGAAGGCCCAGCCCTGGCGGCGGATCCGCATCAGCTCACTGCGCAGCTTGCTCTTGGTGTTGATCGTGCGTGGCGTGATCGCAGACAGCTCGACCTCGGCGAGGTAGCGGTCGAGCCACTCGTCGTCTTGACCCGCGAGCAGGACCCGTCCGAGCGAGGTGGCGAAAGCGAAGTCGCGGGTGCCGATGTCGATCGAGATCGAGAGGATGCGCTTCGCCGGAGCATGAGCGACATAGACGATGTCGGTCCCGTCGAGCACCGCAAGCGACGACGACTCGCGCAGCTCCTCGGTCGCCGCACGCAGATGCGGCAACGCGATCTCCGGAAGCGTCAGACTCGACAGATAGGCGCGGCCGAGCTCGAGCACACGCGGGCTGAGCTGAAACTGGCGGCCCTCGACACGGATGTAGCCGAGATCGACGAGCGTCAGCAGGAAACGCCGCGCCGCAGCCCGCGCAAGCCCGGTCGCACGAGCGACATCGCTCAACGTCAACGTCGGATTGTCAGCATCGAAAGCACGGATCACAGCCAAACCACGCTGCAACGACTGCACAAAATCCGTCTCCCGGTCCGCGAGCCCGATCGCTGCCGCCTTTGCGTTCGTCGTCACCGTTCGCCTCCCGGCCGCGCGCTCTCGAGCTCGCGCAAGTCGCGCAGCTCCTCCGCGGTCGGCGGCTCGGTCGTCGAGAGCCGTTCGGCGACACGTAGTTCCCAGCCAGTCGCCGCCCGCGCGTCGGCAGCCGTCACGCCTGGGTGGACGCGGGTGAGCACGAGCTCCCGTGTCACCGGATCCGGCTCGAGAACGCCGAGATCCGTGATCACCGCCGACGGCCCGCTGCCGCGCAGGCCGAGCCGGCGGCGCGTGTCGCCGCCGGAGCCGTGACCGACCGAGGTGACGAAGTCGAGCCGCTCGACGAAGCGCTCGCGCGTCTGGCGGGCGACGATGATCACCTCTCCGCACGACGACGCGATCTCCGGCGCGCCGCCCGCGCCCGGCAGCCGCACCCGCGGCGAGGCATACGACGAGCCGATCACCGTCGTGTTGATGTTCGCGAACCGGTCGAGCTGTGCGACTCCGAGGAAGCCGACATCGATCCGGCCGGGCTGCACCCAGTAGTTGAAGATCTCGACCAGGCTCACGACCGTATCGGCCGTCTCGGCCAGAACCCCGTCGCCGATCGAAAGCGGCAGGTACCCGGGCTTCGCGCCGATGGGTCCCGACTCGTAGACCAGCACGAGCTCGGGCGCATGCACACGCCGGGCGAGGATCGCGGCAGTCCCCGGCAGGCCGATGCCGACGAGGCACGTCGCGCCGTTCGGTAGCGCGCGCGCCGCGGCGATCGTCATCATCTCGGCGGCCGTATAGGCCACCCGACGGGTCCGCGGCTCAAGCTGCGAGGACATGCTCCTCCATCCACTGCCGGAAGACGTCGCGGTCGCGGCTGATCGAGTCCCACGCGACGTAGAAGTCGTTGTCGCGCTCGGTGTAGCCATCGGTGTACGACGGATGGGCGCCGTTCGGCGCCACCGAGACGTAGTCGATCGTCCACTTCGGCAGCACAATCGCGCCGGGCCGCGGCTCGAGCACGTCGACGATCTCCTCGACCGTCACGAGCACGCGTTTTGCGCACAGCACGGCCTCCTTCTGCACACCGACGATGCCCCAGAGCTGCACGTTCCCTTCCCGGTCGGCCTGCTGCGCATGGATCACGGCGACGTCGAGCTCGATCGCGCTCACGGCGCTCAGCCGCTCGCCGGTGAACGGGCAGGTGATCTCCTTGATCGACGGAGTGTGTGCGGCGAGGTCACCGCCGGCATAGCCGCGAAGGACGGCGAACGGAAGCCCCGACGCGCCGGCGGCGTAGCGATTGGCCATGCCGGCGTGACTGTGCTCCTCGAGCTCGAGCGCGTTCGGCCACCCGCGCTCGACGGCGTCCCGAAAACGGTGCAGGCTCCCGACGCCCGGGTTGCCGCCCCACGAGAAGACGAGCTTGCGGGCGCAGCCCATCCCGATCAGCTGGTCGTAGACGATGTCGGGCGTCATGCGCACGAGTGTCAGATCGCGCCGGCCGCTCCGGATCAGCTCGTGGCCCGCGGCGAAGGGGATCAGGTGGGTGAAGCCCTCGACGGCGACCGTGTCGCCGTCCGAGACGATCGCCGCGACCGCGTCTGCAAGCGGTGCGATCTCCACTGGGCGATGGGTCATTCGCAGGTGTTCGGCAAGCGCACGGACGTGCTCAAAACGAACCATATGCCGCGCCGGGACGGCGGTCAACGGCCCCCGCCAACCCGCCCACGGCGTGTGCGGAGGCCGGACTCCTGAACGCTTGACGCACAGAAAGGGATTGTGATTAGGTCGGCGGGACTCTCGAAGGCGGGCGTCGCGACCGACGGAGACCCGGGTCGCCCACAGACCCGGAGGCCGGATGGCGATGAGGATCGGCGTCAAAGTGCCAAACAGCGGTCCGCTTCCGGCGGAGGTCGGGATCGGTGCGATGGCGGCCGAGTTCGAGTCCGCTGGGTTCGACTCGCTCTGGGTCAGCGACCACATCGTGCTGCCGACGGAGATCGGGTCGCGGTACCCGTTCGCCGACGACGGGCGCGCCACGTGGGCGACGGACACGCCGTATTTCGACGCGTTGATCGCGCTCGCGCTGATCGCCGGGGCCACCGAGCGCGCGACGATCGGCACTGCCGTGCTCGTGCTGCCGCTGCGCGCGCCGGTGGTCTTCGCCAAGCAGGCGGCGACGATCGACGTCGTGAGCGGTGGACGGCTGCGGCTCGGCGTCGGCGCCGGCTGGCTCGAGGAGGAGTTCAACGCGCTCGACATCCCCTTCGCGGGCCGAGGCAAGCGACTCGACGAGTGGCTCTCGCTGATTCGCGACTGCTGGACGGGCGCGCCGGGCCCGTACGAGTCCGAGCTCTACCGCCTGCCGGCCGGCGTGCTCTGTCTGCCCACGCCCGTGCACCGTGTTCCGTTTCTCGTCGGCGGGCATTCGCCCGTCGCCCTGCGCCGCGCCGGCCGGATCGGCGACGGCTGGCTTGCGCAGCAATCGCTCCCCGAGCTCGACCCCGACGAGCTTGCGCGCGGGGTCGCGGTCATGCGCGCCGCCGCCGCCGAAGCGGGACGCGACGCCGCCTCGCTCGAGGTCGTGCTGCGCATCGTCGAGGCGAGCGGCCGAAGCGCCGAGCTCGCCGAGCGGCTCCCGGAGCTGGCGGCGGCGGGCGTAGGCGAGATCATCGTCGACGTCTCGCTCGAGGAGGGCGTGGCGCCGGCGGTCTACAAGAGCCTCGCGGAGGCGTCGGCGTGAGCAGCTCGGGCGAGCTCGAGGGGAAGGTCGTCCTCCTCACCGGAGCGTCAGGGGGGATCGGCTCGGTGACCGCCCGTGCGCTCGGGGCGCGCGGTGCGGCGGTCGTCGCCCATTACGGCGAGAACCGCGCAGGCGCCGAGGCGGCCGTCGAGGAGATACCCGCAGAGCGGCGCTTGCTCGTCCAGGCCGACCTGCGCGCGGCCGGCTCGGCTCGCACCCTCTTCGCGGAAGCGCTTGCGTGGCAGCCGCGCATCGACGTCGTCGTCGCAAACGCAGGCACCCTGCTCGAGACGCCGTTCGAGGGCAGCGACGAGCAATGGGACGAGAACTGGGAGGAGACGCTCCGCGTCAACGTCCTCGAGCCAGTGAGCCTCATGCGCGCGGCTCTTGGCCACTTCCTCGACGCCGGAGGCGGCACGATCGTCGTGCTCTCCAGCTGGGCGGCGGAGCGAGGATCGGCGATCGCGCGGCTCTCGGCGTACGCCGCCTCGAAGGCGGCCGTGCGGAACGTGGCTCAGACGATCGCGCACAACCACGCGAAGGACGGAGTCCTCGTCTACGTCCTTGCGCCGGGGATCGTCGAAACTCCGATGTCCGAGATCTCCGCCGTCGCACGCGGCGGGGTCGATGCCGTCAACGCGGCACTCGCGATGGGGACGATGGTGCCCCCGGAGGAGGTCGCCGAGCTGATCGCCTTCCTCGCCGCCGGCCGAACACGGCACCTGAGCGGCGCGACGATCGACGTGAACGGTGCCACCTATATCCGCTGAGCCCCGCGGATCGCTCGTCGTCGGCGGTGCCAAGGGCATCGGCCGGGCGATCACGACGACGCTGGCAGAACGCGGCGACGATGTCGTCGTCGCGGATCTCGACGCTCGCGCGTCGAAGGAACTGGCCGACGAGCTGCGAGACGGCGGTCTGTCGGCGCGATCCGAGGAGCTCGACGTCACCGACATCGAGCAGGTGCGGGCCTTGGTCGCAAGCGCCGATGCAGCAAGCCCGCTCGGAACCGTCGTCGCGAGCGCGGGCGTCGCGTTCGCGCGGCCGCTCGTGGACGTCGAACCGGACGAGTACGACCGGCTGATGGCGGTGAACGTCCGCGGTGTCTTCTTCGTCGTGCAGGCGGCGCTCCGGGCAATGGCCCCGCGCGGCCGCGGCAGCATCGTCACGGTGTGCTCGACGTCCGGGTTCACCGCCTCGACCGGGCCGATGACCGCTTACGACACGTCGAAGGGCGCGGTTCGCATGTTCACGCAGGCGGCAGCGAGAGAGGCGGCGGCGAGCGGCGTTCGCGTGAACGCCGTCGCTCCGGGAACGGTCGAGACCGACCTGACGCTCGCGCTCGCATCGCAGGACGAGCTCACCGCACTCGGCGCCTCGCGTGTTCCCCTCGGACGCCTCGGGCGCCCCGAGGAGATCGCCTCGGCTGTGGCCTTTCTCTCGTCGCAGTTGGCGTCGTACGTCACCGGCCACGTACTCGTCGTCGACGGAGGCTGGCTTGCCTGACTCCTTCCTGAGCGGCGCGCGAGGCTGCTTGACACCGTTCTCGCCCAGGTTCACGATGCGGACATCTCAGCCGCTATGCGAACGACCCCCGCCCTGTCCGCCACGGTCCGCACGATGAGCGACGCCGAGCCGCTGGAGTCGCACCTGCCGCCCGACGGCAGTTCCGCCGTCGTCGAGCTGCGCGGAATCAAGAAGTCGTATGGCGCGAAGCAGGTGCTGCACGGCGTCGACCTGACCGTGCATGCCGGCGAGCATGTCGTGATCTTCGGCCCGTCCGGCTCGGGCAAATCGACGCTCCTCCGCACGATCAACCTGCTCGAGGAGCCGAGCGAGGGGTCGGTGCGGGTGCTCGGCGTCGAGTACGGGCCTGGGGTCGGCGGCACGAAGGTGAAGCGAGGCGGGCCGCTGCAACTGCGTCGTCACGTCGGCATGGTCTTCCAGCAGTTCAACCTCTTCCCACATCTGACGGCGCTCGACAACATCGCGCGGCCGCTGCGCTCGGCAAAGGGACTCGGTCGTGAGGCGGCCGAGCGGAAGGCTGCGGCCTCGCTGCAGCAGGTCGGCCTGCTCAACTGGGCCGCGCACTATCCCGGGCAGTTGTCGGGTGGCCAGGCGCAGCGCGTCGCGATCGCCCGTGCCCTCAGCCTCGACCCCGAGGTCATGCTCTTCGACGAGCCGACGTCCGCGCTCGACCCGGAACTCGTCGGCGAGGTGCTCGCGGTGATGCGGTTCCTCGCGGAGTCGGGTATGACGATGGTAATCGTCACGCACGAGCTCAACTTCGCGCGCGAAATCGGTGACTTCAACGTCTTCATGGACGAGGGGCTGATCGTCGAGTCCGGCCCGCGCGGTTTCCTCGACACGTGCACGAACCCGCGCACGAAGCAGTTCCTGGCGGCGGTGCTCTGATGCTGGCGACCTACCAGTGGTCCCTGATCTGGGAACACAAATACGACTTCCTCAGGGGGCTCAAGGTCGCCATCGAGGTGTCGATCGTCGCGATGGCGCTGTCGGTCGTCGTCGGCATCCTGCTTGCGCTCGCACGCATGAGCAAGCCTCCGCTCTCCTGGCTCGGCGTCGCGTACATCAACATCTTCCGCGGAGTGCCGGCGCTCGTCAGCGTCATCTGGGTGTACTTCGGATGGTCGCTCCTGCTCGGCATCAACTTCACCGTGTTCCAGGCTGCAGTGATCGCACTCGTTGCGCTCTACAGCGCGTTCATCGCCGAGATCTACCGGTCGGCGCTCGAGGCGATCCCGCGGGGCCAACGCGAGGCCGGCCTCGCGGTGGGCATGACACCCGTGAAGGTTTTCCTGCGGATCACGTTGCCGCAGGCGACGAAGATAGCGATCCCGAACATCGGGAGCATGTTCATCGGCATGGTGAAGGACACATCGGTGTTCACGATCATCGGGCTGCTCGAGCTGACGAGGGTGACGCAGAACATCAACTCGGTCACGTTCCAGCCGTTCGTCTTGTACACGGCTGCCGCCGCGCTCTACGTCATCGCAGCGTTCGCGATCGACTTCGTGTTCAGGGCAATCGAGAAGACGCTTACGACACCGCCGCAGGGCCGGATCGCCAATGCGTTGCACCATCGGCGGCGACGGCGCGTCGAGCAGGTCATCCGCGACTTCCAGGCTGAGACGGCTCGAGCGTGACCCGGCTCACCTGGACGGGCAGTACATCGATTTGCGACCGAAGGCCGACACGGCCACGACACAAGGAGGGTAAGCACGTGATTGCACGGAAATGGTTCGGCCGGACGTCGATAGTCATCGTCGTCCTCGTTGCCGCGATTGCCGTCGCTGCAACCGCATCCGCCGGGAAGCAGGCGTCCAACCCCTACGGCCTGATGAAGCCAGGCACGTTGACGGTCGGGATGACGCTGCAGTTCAAGCCCGAGATGTATCTCAACTCGAAGGGCCAGCCGGCGGGGTACGACGTCGTGCTTCTCAAGGCGCTCGCAAAGAAGTGGGGCGTCAAGCTCAACATCAAGAACCTCGACTTCAACGGGCTGATCCCCGGCCTCGTCTCCAAGAAGTTCGACATGGTTTCGGTCGGCCTCTCGGCGACTCCTGAGCGGAAGAAGTCGATCAGCTTCAGCCGCGCGTACGTTCCGTACGCCCAGATCCTGGCGGCGGCGAAGAACGACACGACGCCCGCGACGATCGCCGCGTGGAACGATTCGAGCAAGACGATCACCTCGCTCCAGGGGTCGACGGCGGAGCAACTCGTGCAGAAGACGTTCCCGAACGCGACGTCGCACTCGTTCCCCGACCAGAACGCTGCCTTCCTCGAGGTCTCGTCTGGCCGTGCGCAAGGCATCGTCGTCGAGAACTACCTGCTCGCCCAGTTCAACAAGTCGAACGGCAACGCTCTGAAGGAAGTCGCCTTCCCGAAGCCGCTGCACGTGGAATACGGCTCGTATGGCGTCCAGAAGGGCAACACGAAGCTCGCAGGTGCACTGAGCAAGTTCATCTGCTCGGTGCAGAAGAGCGGGCAGTTGGGGAAGGTCTACCAATCGACGATCGGCGCGCCGCTGCCGGCGATGCCGGCCTGCAAGTAGGAGCTGTCGGAGAGATGCGTGGCCGTGGTCGAACCACGGCCACGCACACTCACGTGGCAGCACGCTGACATGCGCTCGTCGCCGTACGACGTCCTGGTGATCGGTGGAGGCCCCGCCGGGCTCGCCGCGGCGGTCGAGGCCGCAGGGGCGGGGCTCTCGGTCTGCCTGGTCGACGAACGGCCGACCCTCGGCGGTCAAATCTTCAAGCAGCCTGGTCGGGGCTTCCGCGTCACGAGTGCGAAGTCGCTGGGGCATGACTACGCGCGCGGCCGCCGGCTGATCGAGGCGGCCGAGCGATCCGGCGCGACGTTGCTGCCGCGCACGAGCGCCGTCGCGATTCGCGGGACAAGCGTCGTGCTCGTCGAGGACGGTGAGCAGGCTCGCGCGGTCGAGGCGCAGCGCGTGATCGTGGCACCCGGTGCGCACGATCGCCCGGTCGTCTTCCCGGGCTGGACACTCCCCGGCGTCATCACCGCGGGCGGGGTTCAGTCGCTTGTCAAGACGCAGCGCGTCGTCCCCGGGCAGTCGATCGTCTTCGCGGGCAGCGGCCCTCTGGCACTCGCGTTTCCCGCGCAGCTGCGCGCGTACGGCGCGAACGTGACGCTCGTGCTCGAGGCCGGGCCGGCTCCGTCCACCCGTGACGTCGTGCGACTCTTGCGCGCGGCGCGCGGCAACGAGCGCCTCCTTCGCGACGCGCTCGCGTACCGCACTCGCCTCGCGCGCGACCGAGTGGCGCCCCGCTACGGTCGCATCGTCGTGCGTGCGGAGGGTGAAGGGCGGGTGGAGCAGGTGGTCCACGCAGCCGCCGATTCGGCGTGGCGCCGTGTTCCCGGAACGGATGAGACGGTGAGCGCCGACACGCTCTGCGTCGGCTACGGGTTCCAGCCGTCGACCGAGCTGCTTCGACTCGCCGGCTGCGCCTTCGACGACGACGAGGATCTCGGCGGTCCCGTGGTCGTCCGGGACGATTGGCTCCGGACGAGTGTCGAGGGTGTTTCCGCGGCCGGAGACGGCACCGGTGTGACGGGCTCCTACGCAGCTGTTTACGAGGGCCGCCTCGCGGCGCTCGGCGCGGTGCTCGATATCGGTGGGCTCCCGCACGAAGACGCTGAGCGCCGCGCCAGGCCGCTTCGTCGCGCCCTCGCACGGAAGGAAGCCTTCCGCACAGCCCTGCGGCCGCTGCACGCCGTCGGCCAGGGAATCTACGAGCTCGCCGACGGCGAGACGGTTGTCTGCAGGTGCGAGGAGCTGACGGCTGCCGACCTCGACCGCGCGATCTCGAGCTCGACCGACGTGAACGCGGTCAAAGCAGTGAGCCGCGTCACGATGGGCATGTGCCAGGGGCGAAACTGCCAGCGCCATGTCGCAGCTGCGATCGCACGGCGGCACGGCCGGCCGCTGCGCGAGCTGCCGGTCGCGACGCCGCGAATGCCAGTCCGGCCGGTGGCGATTGCCTCGATCGCCGACGCCTCGATCGAGGACGGAGGGTATTTCACCCGTGACGACTGAGCTCGAGCGCACCTGGCCCGCCGAGAGCGACCTTGCGGGCGCGCTCCCGGAGAGCACGGACGTGCTCGTCATCGGCGGCGGTCTCGCGGGAACAGCGCTCGCCTACTATCTCGCGCGTCAGGGCGTCGAGGTCGTCCTCGTCGAACGGGGGGAGCTGAACCGCGAGGCGTCCGGGACGAATGCGGGAAGCTTCCACTTCCAGATCGCGATTCACCAGCTGACAGCGGCCGAGACGGAGAACGTTCGCGACCGCCTGACGACCGAGGTGCGGCTCCACGCCGAGGCCGCGGAGGTCTGGAAGGGTCTCGAGCGGGAGCTCGCGGGCTCGCTCGGGATTCATTTCACCGGCGGTCTGATGGTCGCGGAGACGGACGATCAGCTCCGGCTCCTGCACGAGAAGCGGGTGATCGAGGAGGAGGCCGGGCTCGACATCGAGATCTACGAGGGCGAGGACCTGCGCAGCTTCGCCCCGTACCTCGCTCCCGATCTCCTCGGCGCCTCGTTCTGCCCGCAGGAGGGTCACGCCGATCCCGCGCTCGCCGCTCCGCTCTTCGCACTTCGCGCGGTCGAGGCGGGCGCCCGGATTCGTACGAACGCGGCGGTGACGGCGATCGACGTGGATCCCGACGGCGGCGGGCAGCGGTTCGCCGTGACGACCGACGCCGGCCGGATCGACGTCCACCGGATCGTCAACGCCTCCGGCGCCTGGGCCAACGAGACAGCGGCACTCCTCGGCCTGGAGCTGCCGCTCCGCTCGGAAGGCCTGCACCTGAACGTGACGGAGCCGCGCGAGCACGTGCTCGAGCCGATGGTGCAGCACATCGGCCGCAGGCTGACGCTCAAACAGACCGCGAACGACACGTTCATCATCGGCGGCGGGTGGCCGGCCCGGCCGGAGCCGCGTCCGCGGCGCTACTCGACGACGTGGGAGAGCATGGCCGGCAATGTCGCTGTCGCGGCGCGCGTAATGCCCTTGCTCGCGAACGTTCGGATCGTGCGCACGTGGTCGGGTGTGATGGCGTTCACCGACGACCTTGCGCCCGTCGTCGGCGAGTCGCGCCGCCTGCCCGGCTACCACACCCTCGTCGCAACCACCGGGTTCACGCTGAGCCCACTGATGGCACGACTGCTGGCCGAGTCGATGGCGACCGGCGAGGACACGATCCCGCCCGCGTACGCCGTCGACCGCCGGACCGGTCAGCCGACCCCGAGCTGAGGAGAGGAAGATGAACCGAGACGATGTGAACTGGCGCGGCTACTGGCCCGCCTGCCCGACGCCCTTCACCGCGGGCGGGGCGCTCGACCTCGACTCGCTGCGCGAGCTGATCGACTGGTACCTCGGCGAAGGCATGCACGGAATCTTCTTCAACGGCACCACGGGCGAATGGTTCTCCCAGTCGCCGGACGAGCGTCGCCTCGTCGCCGAGACCGCGATCGAGCAGGTCGCCGGGCGCGCAACGGTTGTGATCGGCTGCACGTCGCTTACGGCTGCGCAGGCCGTCGAGCTCGGCCGGCACGCGATCGCTGCCGGCGCCGACGGCATCGGCTCGACGCCGCCGCCGTACTCGAAGACGTATCCCGACGAGACGGTGCGCTACTTCGAGGACATCTCCGCCGGCGTCGACGGGCCGCTGATGATCTACAACTGGCCGCACGGAACGAGCGTCGACATCGGCCCCGACCTGGCCGAGCGTCTCGCCGCGGTCGGGAACGTGGTGGCGATCAAGGACAGCACGCCCGACCTCGCCCAGTTCTTCGAGACCGCAGAGCGTGTCGTCGGACAGGTGCGCATCTTCGGGCCGTTCATGAGCGTCGCGGGCCTCGAGTTCCTGCTCGAGCACGGCGGCGACGGCTTCATCGGCGGCGGTTCCCTCTGGGGTGCGCCGGACGCGGAGTTCTGGGAGGCCGTGTGGCGCGGCGACGTCGAGACGGCCCGCCGTCACGCCCTCCGGACGGACGAGCTCTTCCCCAAGCTCTGGCTTCCCGGCGGCTGGGGCGGCCAGTTCGGCGCCTACCAGAGCCAGCTCAAGGCGCTGATGAAGATGCTCGGCCAGCCGGGCGGAGAGGTGCGGCCCCCGCGGCTGCCCGTGCGCGACGGTGAGAGCCTGCGGCGGATGGAGGAGATCCTCGTCGAGGCGGGCCTGGTGGGCCGGCCCGTGGAGGCCGCGTGACGCGGCTTCCGGGGGGCGGCTTCGCGGGAGTCGACCACGTCGGCATCGGCGTCGGGGATGCCGATGCCGCGATCGACTTCTACGGCCGCCATGTCGGCTTCGACCGTGTGCTCTTCGACCATGCCGGCGAAGTTCCGGGCCTCGAGACGATCGCCGGCCGCACGCCGACGGCCCGCGTCGCGATGCTCGAGTCGAGCAGCGCAACGCCGATCGGCCCCGGCCGCGTGAAACTCGTGCAGGTGCTCGACGGCGACGGCGCTCCGCCGCCTCCGGCGGGCCAGGCGTGGGGCGAGGTCGGTGTCTGCGAGATCTGCCTGCACGTGCGCGGGGTGCAGGAGGTGCACGACAGGCTCGTCGCTGCGGGATGCACGTCCCTGATGGAACCGACGAGCGCGGATGTGCCGCCCACCACGATCACGCTCGACATCGCCTACGTCGCCGATCCGTGGGGCACGAAACTCGAACTGATCGAGTGGACGGGCCTCTGGCGCTCCCTCCCCGGTCCCGCCCGCGCCGAGGGCGTGAATCACGTCGCTTTCGGGGTCACCGACATGGCAGCGACTCGCGCGTTCTACGAGCGGCTCGGGTTCGACTCGCTCCTCTTCGAGTCCGTCGACTTCTTCGACCCGATGGCGCCGTGGTTCACGCCCCCCTGGTACGACCCGGAGCACCTTCCCGCTCAACACATGACGATGCCGATGTCCGCCCAGGGAGCCGCGATCGAGCCGTGCGTCCTCGACCCTCCCGCACACGACTGCCGCGGCGAGTGGGGCCACCTCGGCCCGATGGACTTCGGCGTGCGCGTGGGCAACCTCGACGCGGCGGCAGCGGCGCTCGAGGCAGAAGGCGTACAGCTGCACGGCCCGCTCCAGTCGGTCGATGTCGGGACGGGCGAGTGGCGGTACGTCTACATCCAGGAGCCGGACGGGAACTACGTCCAGCTCGTGGAGGCGCGCTATTGAGCCCCGGCGGCCGGCACGAGTCCGTCCTGGCGCGCGACATGCATGCCCTCGCGCACCCACGTGACGCACGCGCGTGTGTTCGGCACGCCGTCGACGACCACGAGGCAGTCGAAGCAGACGCCCATGCCGCAGAAGACGCCGCGCGGAGACCCGCCTCGCGTGGTGCGCGTTGCGACGTGACCTTCCGCCAACAGCACCGCTGCGACCGTCTCGCCTTCGTACGCGTTCACGGAGCGCCCGTCGAGCGTCAGCGAGAGCTGCGCGCCGCGCTCGAGGCCGTGCCCGTCCGGGAGCCGTACGCTCACGCGCACCATTCTCGTGACGTCCACTGTCGGCCGCAAACGACGGTGCGGGCATGACGATGTACATCGCAGGTGAGTGGCGCGGTGCGACGCGGGAGGAGGAGGTCCGCAACCCGTACGACGGCGAAGTCGTCGGCGTCGTGCCGGTCGCAACCGCAGTCGATGCCGAGCTCGCCGTCACTGCGGCCGTGGGCGGAGCGGCGGCGATGCGGGCGCTCTCGGGGTTCGAGCGCGCCGAGATCCTGCGCAAGGCCGCGGACGCAATCGAACAGGATGTCGAGGAACTCGCCCGCACGATCGCGCTCGAGGTCGGCAAGCCCCTCACGGAGGCGCGGGCCGAGGCGGCTCGAATCGCTCCGCTGCTGCGCACGAGTGCCGCCGAGGGCGCGCGCATGCACGGTGAGACGGTGCCTGTCGACTCGGCGGCGAACGGCGCGGGCAAGCTCGCATTCACCGTCCGCCAGCCCTGCGGGGTCGTCGTCGCCATCTCGCCCTTCAACTATCCGGCGCTGCTCGTGACGCACAAGATCGGGCCGGCGCTCGCCGCAGGCAACGCGGTCGTGTTGAAGCCGGCGCGCCAGACTCCACTCACCGCGCTCTTGCTCACGCGCGCCCTGCTGGAAGCCGGGCTTCCGGAGAACGCGATCCAGTGCGTGACCGGGCCGGGCGCGGAACTCGGCCGCGTGCTGTGCGAAGACCCCCGTGTACGCAAGATCAGCTTCACGGGCTCGACCGCGGTCGGAGAGCAGATCACCCGGGTCGCGGGGGTCAAGCGGCTCTCGCTCGAGCTGGGCGCGAACTGCCCGTTGATCGTGCTCCCCGATGCCGACCTCGACCGGGTGGCAGCGGCGACGGCAAGCGGGGGTTTCGTCAATGCGGGACAGGTCTGCATCTCGGTGCAGCGGGTGCTCGTCGCGCGCGAGGTCTACGGCGACTTCATCGAGCGCCTCACGCCGCTCGTCGCTGGCCTGCGGACCGGCCATCCGCTCGACGAACAGACGGGCCTCGGCCCGGTCATCTCGGAAGTCGAGGCGATGCGGGTCGAGCAGACGATTCGCGACGCGGTCGACGCGGGCGCGACGCTCGTTACCGGAGGCGAGCGCGACGGCGCCGTCGTCGCGCCGAGCATCCTCGGCGACGTCGACCCGTCGCTCGAGATCTCTCGCGGCGAGCTCTTCGGGCCGGCCGTCGCACTCACGCCCGTATCGGGGATCGAGGAGGCGATCGCGCTCGCGAACGACAGCGACTACGGCCTCGGCGCGGGACTCTTCACATCGGACCTCGAGAGCGCGCTGCGCTTCGTGGCGGAAGTCGACTGCGGCTCGATCCAGATCAACTCCTCGCCGCTCTGGCGCTCGGACCCCATGCCCTACGGCGGCTTGAAAGGAAGCGGAATCGGCAAGGAAGGGCCGAGCGCGGCGATCGACGAGATGACCGAGCTGAAGACGGTCGTGTTCCACCGTGGCTGAGTGTCTTGACAGCTCGCGCGCGACGGACGTAGCCTGTGGCATGACGCGTTGCGCACACATGTGCGGCTGTCGAACACACCTGCGTCAGGGGAGTAAGCGGTGACGATCGACGTGACCGCTGCGGCCGTGGAGGAGGCCGACCGCCGCTTCGTCTTCCACCCGTTCACGCAGCTCGGCGAGCACGAGCGCACGGGGTCGCCGCGAATGATCGTCGCCGGCCGTGGGGCGCGCGTCCTCGACATCCACGGTCGCAGCTACATCGACGGCATGGCCGGGCTGTGGTGCGTGAACGTCGGCTACGGCCGCACCGAGCTCGGCGATGCGATGAGCGAGCACGCAGGCCGTCTCGGCTACTACCACGCCTTCTCGTCGATGGGGACCGACACGCCCGGCTTGCTCGCGGAGCGTCTCGTCAACCTCGCTCCGCCGGGCATGTCGAAAGTGTTCTTCGGCTGCACCGGCTCCGATGCGAACGACACGCAGGTGAAGCTCGTGTGGTTCTACAACAACGTTCTCGGCCGGCCCGCGAAGAAGAAGATCATCGCGCGCGACCGCGGCTACCACGGCGTCAGCGTGATGTCCGCGGGGCTGACCGGCCTGCCCGGCCTGCACGCCGACTTCGACCTGCCGCTGCCGATGATTCGGCACACGACCGCGCCTCATCGGCTGTGGCAAGCGGAGCCAGGCCTGAGTGACGAAGCGTTCGCCCAGAAGCTCGCCGACGACCTTGAAGCGCTGATCCTCGCCGAAGGGCCCGACACGGTCGCCGCGTTCATCGCCGAGCCCGTCATGGGTGCGGGCGGTGTCCTCGTACCGCCGGCCACCTACTTCGACCGCGTGCAAGAGGTGCTTCGCCGCCATGACGTGCTGCTGATCGCCGACGAGGTGATCACCGCGTTCGGACGGCTCGGCCGCTGGTTCGGGAGCGAGCTCTTCGGAATCCAGCCGGATCTGATCACGGTCGCAAAGGGCCTCACGTCCGGGTATTTCCCGCTCTCCGGCTGCATCGTCTCCGAGCGCGTCTGGCGCGTGCTCGTCGACGGCTCGTCCGGCGGCCCGTTCGGGCACGGCTATACCTACTCCGCCCACCCCCTCGCGGCTGCGGTCGCGATGGCGAACCTCGACCTGATCGAGAACGAGGGTCTTCTCGACGCAGCGGCCGTCCGCGGCGCCCAGCTGCAGGAACTGCTCCGCGCGGCCTTCAGCGAGCATCCGCTCGTCGGCGAGGTACGGGGGACCGCGTTGATCGCGGCCCTCGAGTTCGTGGCGGACAAGGATCCGGCGACACCGTTCGATCCGGCGCGCAAGGTCGCCAGCGCGTGTGACCCAGCGCTGCCTCGAGCTCGGCCTGATCACCCGGGCGCTTCCCGCTGCCGACACCATCTCGTTCTCGCCGCCCTTCGTGATCACGGAGGACGAGGTCGCCGAGCTCGTGCGGATTGCACGCCGGGCGGCTGACGAAGTGGCGGCGGAGCTTCGGAGCGAGGCCTAGCGCGGTGGGCTCCATCGGGCTGATCGTCAACCCGATCGCGGGCCTGGGGGGCCGCGTGGGACTGAAGGGGACCGACGGAGACGATCTGCTCGCACTGGCACTCGAGCGCGGCGCAGTGCCGGCCGCGACGGAACGTGCCGGCCGGGCGCTCGCGCGGCTCCACGATCGTTGCGCCGGCGTGCGCCTCGTCGCTGCACGAGGTCGGATGGGTGCGGATCTCGCCGGCGCGCACGGGTTCGACACCGAGGTGCTGCCGGGCGGCGGCTCCGACGTGACGACGGCCGACGACACGCGGCTCGCAGCCGCGGAGCTCGTGCGTCGTCGGGTCGACCTGATCGTCTTCGCCGGGGGCGACGGCACTGCTCGCGACATTCACGCCGTCGTCGGTGACCGCGTGCCGATGCTGGGCATCCCGACGGGCGTCAAGATGCACTCCGGCGTATTCGCGACGACTCCCGAGAACGCCGGCAACGTCGTCGGGGAGTTCGTCGGTTCGCATCCACACAGCCCGGTGCGCGAGGCGGAGGTCGTCGACGCCGAGCTGCGCGGCGACGCGATCACGACCCGCCTCTACGGCGCTGCCCGTGTTCCCGACGACAGCCTCCGCGTGCAGGCCGTGAAGTCGCGAGGCGCACCGCCTGACGAGGACGCGCTCGACGCCGTGTGCGCGGCCATCGCGGACTCGATGGATCCGCGCCGGATCTACCTGCTCGGGCCGGGGACGACGATGCGTCGCGTGCTGCGGCCGCTCGGGCTCGAGAAGACCCTCCTCGGCGTCGATGCCGTGCGCGCGGGCCGGCTACTCGGCAGCGACCTCGCCGAGCGCGACCTGATCGACTTGGTCGCGGACGAGCCGGCGACGATCGTGATCGGGGTGGTCGGCGGCCAAGGCGCGATTCTCGGTCGAGGCAACCAGCAGCTGAGCCCCACGCTCATCCGGCGCGTCGGGATCGAGAACATCGAGATCGTCGCCGGCCTCCGCAAGCTGCTCGCGCTCGAACCGCCGCTCCTTCGCGTCGACACCGGCGATCCCGACCTCGACCGTGCGTTCTGCGGGTACCGCCGCATTCACGTCGCGCCGAGGCGGACGCTCGTCTACCGGGTGGCTGCATGAGCACCGCCCATCCGTACATGCCGAACTCGACAGTGGCGCTCGAGCGCGAACTGCTCGCCGCGGTCGGCGCACCCGACGTCGAGTCGCTGTTCGCCCAGATCCCGGCCGCGCACCGCTTACAGACGCCGCTCGAGCTGCCGCCGGCGATCGTCTCCGAAGCCGCCCTCCGGCGACACCTCGTCGAGCTGCTCGGCCGGAGCGAGAACTGCGAGCGGAACCTCAGCTTCCTCGGCGGCGGCATCTGGCAGCACCACGTGCCCGCGGTCTGCGACGAGATCGTGCGCCGGAGCGAGTTCCTGACGCCGGTGTGGGGTACGCCGTCGTCCGACCACGGGCGCAACCAGGCCTGGTTCGAGTTCGCGAGCCAGTTGGGCGAGCTCGTCGGGATGGACTTCGTCGGGCTGCCCGTCTACAGCTGGGGGTGCGCCGCCGGGTTTGCCGTGCGGATGGCGGCGCGGATCACCGGCCGGTCGCACGTGCTCGTGCCCGACACGATCAGCCCCGAGCGGCTCGCCGTGATCGCCACCTACTGCGGCGCGGCCGAACCGTCGCGCCGGATCGAGATCGAGCTCGTCGCACACGACGCGGCCACGGGCGGACTCGACGTCGGCGACCTCGAGGCGCGACTGTCCGAGCGAACCGCCGCGATTCTCTTCGACAACCCGTCGTTTCTCGGCATCATCGAATCGAACGCCGCCGAGATCGCGGCGCTCGCACGCAGCCGCGGCGCCGAGACCATCGTCGGCGTCGACCCACTTTCGCTCGGTGTCCTCGCCCCTCCGTCCGACTACGGAGCGGACATCGTCGTCGGCAGCACGCAGCCGCTCGGCGTGCACATGTCGTGCGGCGGCGGCGCAGGCGGCTTCATCGCTTCACCGGACGACCCGCGCTACGCGCACGAGTACCCGACTTTGCTGCTCAGCATCACCAAGACGGTCGCCGGCGAGCACGGCTTCGGAATCGCTCTCTTCGAGCAGACGTCGTACGGGAGTCGCGAAGAGGGCAACGACTGGACCGGAAACTCCGTCTACCTGTGGGCCGTCGCGAATGCCGCGTACATGTCGCTCATGGGCCCCACGGGCTTCGCGGAGGTGGGCCGGCTGATCCTGGCGCGCAGCCACTACGCGGCTCACTGTCTCGGCGAGATCGAAGGTGTGCGGGTGGTCTTCCCCGAGGGCTTCTTCAAGGAGTTCGTCGTCGACTTCGCCGACAGCGGAAAGACGGTTGCGGAGGTCAACCGCGGGCTCCGCGAACGGGGCATCTTCGGAGGACAGGACCTGTCCCGCGACTTTCCCGGCCTCGGACAGGCAGCGCTCTACTGCGTCACCGAGTGCCACACGCAGGCGGACCTCGACCGCCTCGCGTCGGCGGTGGCCGAGGTGGTCGCATGACGCTCCGGCGCTATCACGCCGCCGTATGGGACGAGCCGCTCGTGCTGGAGCTGGGCGCTCCCGGCCGACGCGGTGTCGTCTTCGACGAGCCGGAGCCCGCTGTCGCTTCGGTCGCCGGCGACGTGGGTGAGCTCGTCCCCGCCGCGCTGCGGCGCGCGACGCCGCCTGTGCTGCCCGAACTGTCGGAGCCGGAGGTACTGCGCCACTACCTCCACCTCTCGCAGGAGACGCTCGGGATGATGGGCGTCAGCCTCTTCGGCACCTGCACGATGAAGTACAACCCTCGGCTCGCCACCGAGTTCGTGGCCCGCCCCGAGATCGCGGAGCTTCATCCGGAGCAGGACGACGACACGCTCCAGGGCATCTTCGCGCTCGTGCACGGGCTCGAGCACATTCTCAGAGGCGTCTCGGGGATGGACGCATTCGTGTTCCAGCCGGGTGGCGGAGCACACGCCGCGTACACACACGCCGTGATCGCACGCGCGTACCACGCGTCGCGCGGAGAGGCCGATCTGCGCGACGAGGTCGTCACGACGATTCAGGCCCATCCATGCAATGCGGCGACGGCCGCCGCCGCGGGATTCAAGATCGTGACCCTGCCGCTCGAGGAGAACGGCTATCCGTCACTCGATGCGCTCAAGGCGGCGCTGTCGGAGCGGACTGCGAGCCTCATGGTCGGGAACCCCGACGACATGGGCATCTACAACCCCGAGATCGAGCGGTGGGTCGAGCTCGTCCACGACGCCGGCGGACTCTGCTTCTACGACCATGCGAACTTCAACGGCGTGATGGGCAAGATCAGGGCGCGGGAACTGGGGTTCGACGCGTGCATGTACATGCTCCACAAGACGTTCGGGGCACCGAAGGGCGGTGGCGGCCCCGCCGTCGGCGCCTACGGCTGCACCGCGGAGCTCGCTCGGTTCCTGCCCGCGCCGGTCGTCGTGCACGACGGCGCGCGGTACCGGCTCGACCGCGACCGGCCCGACTCGGTCGGCAAGGTTCGCGAGTCCTGGGGCAACGTCCCGCAGCTCGTCTATGCCTACACGTGGGCCCGCGCGATGGGGGCGGACGGGATCAGCCGCGCAGCCGACATCTCGGTTCTCGCCAACAACTACATGGAGAAGCGACTCCTGGAGATTCCCGGCGTATCGAAATCGCACCCGCACCTGACGGCGCCGCGACTCGAGATGACGCGGTACAGCCTCGATGCGATGGAGCAGGAGACGGGCGTCACGGTCGTCGACGTCCAGAACCGCATGGTCGACTTCGGGATCGACGCGTTCTGGCTCAGTCACGAGCCGTGGCTCGTGCCACAGCCGTTCACGCCCGAGGCGGGCGAGATGTGGTCGAAGGAGGACATCGACGAGTGGATCGACGTTCTCGCCCACGTCGTCGGCGAGGCGTACAGCGACCCCGAGATCGTGCGCACCGCACCGCACAATCAGGCGATTCGCCGCCTCGACGCGACCAACCTCGACGACCCGGCAAACTGGGCGACGACCTGGCGAGCGCACCTGCGCAAGCAGCGCGAGCCGGCAGGCGACCCGGCCGCCGCTCGCTAGATGGCGGACGGGGGCGGAGCCGCCGGCCTGCTGGCGGATCGCGTCGCACTCGTCACCGGCGGCGCGCAGGGTCTCGGCGCGGCGATCGCGCGCACCTTCGCGCGCGCCGGGGCCGTCGGCTCGGTCGTCGACCTCGCGACGGGTGCGTGCGAGGCAGGCTGGGCGGCGCTCGCGGCCGACGTGACCGACGAGAGCGCCGTGGAAACCGCGGTCGCCGAGACCGTCCGCCGCTTCGGCCGCGTCGACGTCGTGGTGGCGAACGCCGGCGTCGTCCCGCCCTGGAGCGACACGTCGAACCTCGACCTCGAAGCGCTCGAGCGGACGCTCGCCGTGAACGTCCGGGGCGTCGCGGCGACGCTGAAGCACGGTGCACGCGCGATGACGAAAAGCGGAGGAACGATCGTCGTCATGGCGTCGATGAACGCCTGGCATGCGTCTCCGGCGCAGAGCGCGTACACGGCCTCGAAGCACGCGGTGCTCGGGCTCGTGCGCACGGCCGCGCTCGATCTGGGCGTACACGGCATTCGCGTCAATGCAGTCGGCCCGGGGCCGGTCGCGACAGACGCGCTGCGCATGCGCCTTGCGACACGCGAGCACGAGGGCGGGCTGAGCGTCGAGGAGGCGATGCGTCAGGCGGCGGAGGGCACCGCACTCGGCCGCATCGTGACGGAGGACGAGGTCGCCGGCGCGGCGCTCTTCCTCGCTTCCGACCTCTCCTCCGGCATCACCGGTGCGCTCTTGCCCGTCGATGCCGGGTTGCGATGAGCTCGCGAGGCGGTTGCGCGATGATGTGAGCGTGCCTCTGGCGTCGGTTCTGACCTTCGTCGAACAGCACAGCCAGTGGGCGATCCTCCTGCTGTTTGTCCTGCTCACGCTCGAGTCGTTCGGCCTACCGGTACCCGGCGAGACAGCGCTGATCGCCTGCTCGGTGCTCGCCT
Organism: uncultured Thermoleophilia bacterium; assembly: GCA_963708505.1. Classification (GTDB taxonomy): domain Bacteria; phylum Actinomycetota; class Thermoleophilia; order Gaiellales; family Gaiellaceae; genus PALSA-600. The sequence goes on along the minus strand of CAVPST010000001.1, from coordinate 141,370 downwards.
CGCAGGGATCGCTCTCGATCGTGCTGGTGATCGTGGTGGGCGTACTCGCCGCGATCATCGGCGACAACCTCGGGTACTGGGCGGCGCGGAAGGGCGGACGGCCTCTGCTCGAGCGCCACCGACTTACGCATCACTACGCGGAACGGTACCTCCCCCGAGGCGAGCGGTTCTTCGCCAAGCACGGTGGCAAGGCGGTCTTCTTCGGTCGCTTCGTCGCGGTCCTTCGTGTGACGGCCGCCTGGATCGCCGGCCTCTCGCACATGCATTGGTGGCGGTTCTTCTTCTGGAACGCGGCGGGGGGAATCGTCTGGGCGACCTCGGTCTCACTGATCTCGTACTACCTGGGGGACGCAGCGGCGAGCGCGTTCAGCCGTTACGGCCTCTATGCGGCTGGCGGTGCGATCCTGCTCTCGGCGATCGGGTTCCTGATCGTGAAGCGCGTTGAGAAGCGCATGCTCGACGACGAGGAGCGACGTCGCTAGCATCGCAGCCGAATCGGTGACTGCAGACGAGACGATTCCAAGGCCCGTGCAGATCGGCGGCCGTCCAATCGCGTGGATCTGCCGGGCCGCGATCGTTGTCGCGATTGTCGGAGTGTTCGGCTCCTGGCGAAACGCAGGGCCGGTGTCGCTCGACGGTGTCGAAGGACCTCACAACGGATGGCTCGTCATCATCTTCGCGCTGGTCGCACTCGCCGGTGTCGGCGCACTCTCCCGTGGTTCGTGGCTCGGCATCGTCACGGTGCTCGGCTCTGCGGCGGTGATGTTCTCCACTGCCGTCCACGACATGGTCGAGGACAGTGACGTGATCGGCGGCAGTGCCGGCTGGGGCGTCTGGCTGACGATCGCGGCGTCAGTCCTGCTTGGAGGCTCCGCGGTGCTCGCCGCCGTTCGGCGAGCCTGGCCGAACGGCCACAGCTAGAGGAAGTAAGCGAGCTTGTCCCAGAGCCAACCCTGGAGGCGTGCGCCGACACCGCTGGGCGAGGTGCCCGGGTGCGAGCGCGCAATGTCCGGGCCGAAGACTCGTTCCTCGAAGAGTGTCGCCGCGGCATCGCTGCGGGCCATCATCGCGACCTCGTAGTTCCTGTACAGCGCCCAGGCATCAAAGTTCACGGTGCCGAAGACGACGGTGTCGTCGGCAACCACGAGCTTTGCGTGGACGACCGCCCCTGGGTACTCCCAGATCTTCACGCCGGCGCGAAGGAGTTCACCGTAATGGTGCTTGAGCGCAGCCGTTGCTTGCGGGTTGTTCGACTTCTCCGAGACGACAATCCGCACTTTGACGCCGCGCTTCGCCGCTGCCACGACGCGCCCGATGATGTCCGCGTCGGTGAAGTACGGATTCATGATGTCGAGGCGCGTTCGCGCGTGGTCGATCAATGCTCGAATCGCCTGCGTCGCCGACTGAAATCCACCCGGCGCAACCTGAAGCAGCGCGATGGGGACAGTGCCGGGTTCCGGCTGGACCGGGAAGTACTTCGAGAGATGCGGTGGCAGCGGACCGCCGTGGCCGCGAAAGCTCATCAGAAAGAGCGCTTGAGCCTGGCGCACGACGTTCCCGGTTACTCGCACCATCACGTCGTGGAACTTGCCGTTCGCAAAGTGGTCTTCGATCCCGGCGCCACCAATCCACGTGACGGTTCCGTCGATCACGTAGAGCTTGCGATGGTCGGCGTGGCCGACGTCGTCCTGAGTCCAATCGAACTGACGATGGTCGGGGTAAAGGCCGTCCTCGTCCCACGGGAGCAGGTCGTTGACGACGATCTGTGCTCCCGCGTCGGCCAGTCGGGTGAACATCGGTCCGGCGGGCCCGAAGACCTGGCTTCCCTGCCCGTCGACGATGATTCGCACCTCGACACCCTGCTTCAACTTCTGCACGAGGAGGTCGGCGAACTTGGTGCCGATCTCCCCTTCCCGCCACCCGAACATGAGGATGTGCACGGAAGAGTGGGCCTGCTCGACGTCGGCGAAGATCCGCGGGAAGAAATTCTTCCCTTCGGGCCAGGGCTCGATGGTCGCGGCCGTCGACCAGGCGTAGGGCATTCCGACATCCGCAGGCTTCGGGTCCGACCGTGCCGCGAAGCGTTCGGTCGCCAGCTGCGCACCCGCAGACGTCACCGCGCTTGCCGTGGGCGGCCAGCTCGGCTTCTGCACGATCGTCAGCACCTGACGGTAGACGACGAAGAAGAGCGCCGCGACCACGAGCCCGAGAATCGCGAGAGCGGGCCGCCACACCCGACCGACAAGCCCGGGCCGGGTGGGTGTGCGCTCCGAGGGTTTGGCCGGCGCCGAACCCGGGCCGTGCCTCTCGGCCTCGCCGCTCATCGATCCTGATCGTAGAGCGTCACAGCCGCGGCCTTGATCGGCTCGCTCGCATTACAGGGAGCGCGACGGCGCTGCCGCACTTCCTGCCTTCCTGGCCTTCTGCTCTTCCGCCTTCTTCTTCGCCTCCTCGTACGACCGTTGTAGGAGATCCTTGCCGCCGCCCCAGCCGAACACCCAGATCATCAGGACGAGAGCGAAGGCGATCGACCACGCCGTCGACACAAGTTGCTGCGCGATCGAGTAGGCGGTCGCCGTCTGCGAATTGGTGACGTCGCTCAGGGCGGCGACGTTGAACGCCTGGTTGACGCCGGCTCCGCCCGGCGTCACCGAAACGGTGTTGGAGATCGAGTTGCTGCCGATCACGGTCATGACCGAGTGGAACGTGACGGGGATCGCGTAGGCGGCGAGGAAGATCGCGACGACGCAGAGGCCCGCGACCCACGCGGCGAACTCGGGGAGGACCACCCGGCCGAGATAGGAGCTGGGGCGTTTCAAGATCTGGCCCCCCTCCCTTGCCTCCTCCCACCACGTCAAGACCTTCGGCCAGAACTGCCGCACCATCAGCGCGATCACGGCGATCCCGCTGACGAGGAGGATCGCAACCGCCCACGGGTGCTCCTTGATCCATGAGAAGTCCATGTCGAACGAGTCGGGAACGGTGAGGAAGAGGTAGAGGTAGACGACCGTGCCCGCGAAGACGAAGAAGATCTTCTGGACCATAAAACCGCCGAGCATGCCGGCAAATGTCGCCGACACGATCACCGTCGTGAGCATGACGAACATTACGATCGTGCCCAGGTTCGCAGGCAAGATGTTGTTGAGTGCAACGCAGGCCGAGTACGCGGCCCACACCTCTCTCCAGCGCACCTCGCCAGGGTAGGCGCCGCGGAGGATCGAGAACCATGCGAAAGCAGTCGCCGTTGTCTGGACGATCAGCGCGGCGACGGCCGCCACGACGTACTCGACGGAGATGCTCTTCAGCGTGTGCCACAGGTCGCTGAACCACGTGCGGATGTCCCAGCCGACGAGGCTCGCGAACGCTGCTCCGCACATCACCAGCCCGGCGATGATCAGGATGTGGCGGACCCGCTGGCCCGGCGTCGGCCCAATGCTTTCGGCAGTGCTTGAAATCGCCGCTTCGCCTCCAGGCTCACTTCGCGCCTGCCGTCTGCAGTCCTGATACTCGCACGATCCTTCTTGCGGCGCACCTGTCGCGGCACGGGCGCGCGCCGGACAGACCGATCGCCGGAACCGGGACGCCGCGGTTCGACGGAATCTGACGCCGCTGACAACAAATCTTCCTCGTCGTGGGTAGGTTCAGCCGTAATCCCGTCCGTGGAAAACGGGCCGAGAGTGTCGAGCGACTGGAGGAGGGTGTGTCATGGAGTCGAGCAGCCAGATGACGAGCGAGCCGGGCTACCCGGTGCGGTTCTTGGTCGAGTACCCGGAACGCGCGCTGAACCGGCTGACGACAGCGTTTCGAGCATTCGTCGCCATTCCGATCCTCATCGTCGCGGCGAGCATCGGCGGCACAGAGAGCACCTACGCCTCCGGAGAGCACGGCGCGCGGGTCGCCGGCGGGACGGGCGCGCTGCTCTTCCTGCCCCCGTTCCTGCTGATCCTGTTCCGCCAGAAGTACCCGCGCTGGTGGTTCGACTGGAATCTCGAACTGCTTCGGTTCTCGAACCGGGTCGGCGTCTACCTCGCTCTGATGGATGACCGTTACCCATCGACCGACGAGGAGCAGGGGGTCGCGCTCGACTTCCCCTACCCGGACGCCAAGGAAGGCCTCAACCGCTGGCTCCCGCTCGTCAAGTGGCTCATGGCGATCCCGCACTACATCCTGCTCGTCTTCCTCTGGATCGCGGCCTTCGTCTCGGTGATCGTCGCCTGGTTCGCCATTCTCTTCACCGGCCGCTATCCCCGCGGCCTCTTCGATTTCGTGCTCGGCGTCTTCCGCTGGACGAATCGCGTGGTCGCCTACGCGGTCATCCTCGTCACCGACGAGTACCCGCCGTTCCGGCTGCGCAATTGATCCACTTCAGCTCGCGCGCTGGTGCGTCCACCAGGCTGCGCCGACGATCAGGAGTAGGGCGAGCCCCGACGAAGATGCTCGTCTCGATCCCCTGCAGGAGCCAGAAGCGGCTGTCCGGGATGTAGACGGCGTGAGCGACGGCGCCGTGCCGGCCGAGACAATCCAGGGCGGGTTTGTTGCCTTGGACGATCTTGCAGGGGTCGAGCCCCAGCGCGGCGCGACGTCCGAGTGAGTTGGACTGGCTGAGGAGCCAGGCGTGGTTGAAGTTCGCAGGCGCGCCTCCGAGTGGCCAGCTTCCTGTCACGGGTGAGATCAAATGCTCGCGAAGCCACGTGTCGACGAAGATCCGAGCGACGACGTAGCCCGCGAGCCCGGCCATGACCGCGGTCACCGCGCGCCGCCAGACGACGCCGATCGCGAGCACGAGGCCGAGTGCGAAGAGCGTGTAACCGAAGACGACGATGCCCTCGGAGTCGTAGACGCTGTTCTCCATCCGGCCTTGCAAGTGGACGAAGGGCGTTCGCCACCAGGTTACGAGCAGCGTCATCGCGAGTGAGAAGAGCAGCGCCGTTCCGATCGCGAGACCGAGCTTGTTGGCGATCCAGCGGCGCCGCGTCACGCTCTGCGTCCACGCGAGGCGATGCGTTCCGTTCTCGAGTTCGAGCACGAACGGTGCTGCGAGAAGTGCCCCGACGAGACCCGGGACGAGCGTCAGCCAATCCGTGAGGCTGCCGAGCTTCCCGAATCGGGAGCTGAACGAATCGATTGCCCGACTACACGACTCCGTCGGATTCTGGCCGAGACAAGCCGAGAGCCCGTCATGGTGATACGCCCCCGCCATCTGGATGCCGGTCGGTACGAGTAGCAGCGCAAGCAGCGTGAGGATCGCTGCAGCGATCAGTGTCTCGGTGCGCTGCTGACGCCAGCTGACCCAGGTCATCTCGCCACCTGCTCCTGCAGCTGAGCCTGGCCACGCGGCTTGTCGGGCCGCTGTCCGAGGTAGGCGAGCACGATCTCTTCCAGATCGACGTCGAATTGCTGCCAGGACGAGTCGTAGAGATGTCCGTTCGACCGGACGAGCAGTGTCGTCTGCCGTTCACTGTGACTCTCCCGGATCACGTTGTGCGCGCGCGCTATCGTCGGCCGATCGGCTCTTGGCCCGGTCAGAAGGCGATGGCTCGAGAGGATCTCGTCGATCTGCCCCACCAGCTGAGTGCGCCCCGCGGAGAGGATCACGAGGTGGTCGCAGACTCGCTCGAGATCGGTGACGATGTGGGACGAGAGGACGACGGTCAGACCTGTCTCTGCCACCGCTTCCATCACCGACTGGAGGAATTCGCGGCGCGCAAGCGGATCGAGGGACGCAACGGGCTCATCGAGGATCAGCAGCTCGGGACGCTTCGCCAGGGCGAGCGTGAGCGCGACCTGAGCCTGCTGTCCGCCGGAGAGCCTTCCGACCTTCTGTCCAAGCGGAAGGTCGAGCCGCTCGAGCCGCCCTAGTGCGATCTCGTCGTTCCAGCTCGGATTGAGCTTGCGACCGAACGTCATCGTTTCCCCAACCGTCAGGTTGCGATAGAGCGGATGCTCCTGCGCCACGAACGCGATGCGCGCGAGCATCGAGCCCGCGTCCTCCCTGGGCGAATAGCCGAGGACGCGAATGCTGCCCGCGCTCGGCTCGCTCAAACCGACGGCGAGCTGGAGCAGCGTCGTCTTGCCGGCGCCGTTCGGACCGACGAGTGCGGTGACCGAGCCGGATGGGACCTCGAGCGCGCAGTCACGCAACGCCCACTTGGAGCCGTACCGCTTGCCAAGCCCGTCGGCGTGCAGCGCGATCACGCGACCCTCCTCGCGGCGGGCGGTCGCACGGTGTCGGCGAACAGCGCCGCCATGTTCTCGTCGTCCAGGCCGGCCGCGCGAGCGCGGCCGATCCAGCGCAGGAGCCCGAGGCGCAGCTCCTTCACGCCGTCGGGCGGCGGCGCCGGCGGCTCGCTCGAGACGAATGTGCCCACGCCCCGCCGCCCCTCGACCAGCCCGTCGCGGTCCAGCTCGCGATAAGCCTTGAGCACCGTGTTCGGGTTGATCGCCAGGCTGCCGACGACGTCCTTCACCGTCGGCAGCTGATCTCCGGGCTCGAGAATTCCGAGCCGCACGGCCTGCCGCACCTGCTGGACGAGCTGGAGATACGTCGGAATCCCGGAGCGATTGTCGAGGTGGAACTCGATCACAGTGTCTGCTTTCTCTAGTTGTCTAGATAAATCGTTTTATAGCGAAACTCGCAGCGCCTGTCAAGCGCCTTGCTGCGACGCCTGCGCGACGCCAACTGATAGACGTCGTCGCGTGGCGGGGGGAACAGGGCTCGCGATCGAGGCCACCGGGCTTCGGAAGCGATACGGCAGCGTGATCGCGCTCGACGGTGTCGATCTCCAGGTGGAGACCGGCATCGTCTACGGCCTGCTCGGCCCGAACGGGGCAGGGAAGACGACGGCGGTGCGGATCCTGACGACGCTGTTGAAGGCCGACGAGGGAACGGCGAGCGTCGCGGGGCTGGACGTGCGCCGAAACCCAGGCCAGATTCGGGAGCGAATCGGCCTCGCGGGCCAGTACGCGGCCGTCGACGAGAACCTGACCGGCGCCGAGAACCTGGAGATGGTGGGACGTCTCTACCACCTCGGCGGTGCCGTCGCGCGCGACCGCGCGCGGGAGCTGCTCGACGAGTTCGGCCTCACGGACGCCGGCGGCAGGCTCGTCCGCACCTACTCGGGCGGTATGCGGCGGCGCCTCGACCTCGCCGCGGCGATGGTCGCACGGCCGGCGGTCCTCTTTCTCGACGAGCCGACGACCGGGATCGACCCCCGGAGCCGGATCGCCCTCTGGGCGACCATCGAAAGCCTGGTCTCCGGTGGGGCGACCGTGCTCCTGACAACCCAGTATCTCGACGAGGCCGACCGGCTTGCCGACCAGCTCGCGGTGATCGACCGCGGCCGCGTGATCGCCGAAGGCACGCCGGCCGAACTGAAGGCCGAGACGGGCGGCGAGCGGCTGGAGCTTCGCCTGGCCGATCGAACGAGCGGCCCCGCAGCGCTCGAGGCGCTCGCCCCGCTCACCGACGGATCTCCGCGCATGGAAGGGGCCGTGCTCATCGTCCCTCTCCGTCAGCGCGCAGGCGCCGTCGTCGAAGCCGTGCGGCGCCTCGACCAGGCCGGCGTCGCGGTCGACGACCTCGCCGTCGTCACCGCCACGCTCGACGACGTCTTCCTGACGCTGACCGGTCACGCGGCCGAGGGGGAGGAACTGGAATGACGACGTCCCAGTCCATCGCCGACACGCTGGTGCTCGCGCGGCGCAGTCTGCTGCGGATCCCGCGCCAACCCGACCTGCTCGTCGGGTTCACGGTGCAGCCCATCATGTTCGTGCTGCTCTTCGTCTACGTCTTCGGCGGAGCGATCTCCACGCCCGGCGTCAGCTACGTCGACTACCTGATCCCCGGAATCATCATCCAGTCGATGTGCTTCGGCGGGTTCGTGACCGCCCTCGGGTTGGCTGAGGACCTGAAGAAGGGCCTGATCGACCGCTTCCGGTCGCTGCCGATGTCACGCGCCGCAGTCCTCACCGGCCGGACGCTCGCCGACCTCGTCACGAACTCCTTCCAGCTCGTGGTCATGCTCGTGGTCGGTTTTGCGGTCGGGTTCCGATTCGGGACCTCGGCGCTGGAAGTCGTAGCCGGGATCGCGCTGGCCCTCTTCGTCGGCTACGCCTTCTCCTGGGTATTCGCGTTGATCGGGCTGGTGGCGTCGTCGCCCGAAGCCGCGAACGCCTACGGGTTCACGATCCTCTTCCCGGTTACGTTCGTCTCGTCCGCCTTCGTGCCGGTGGACTCGATGCCCAGCTGGCTGCAGCCGATCGCCGAGCACAATCCGTTCACCTACATGGTGAACGCGGCGCGGGCGCTCTTCATCGGGACCCCCGCCGGCGACGCGATCTGGCTGGCGGACGCTCTGGACTCTCGGCATCGCCGCCGTGTTCAGCGTTCTGGCCGTCTGGCGGTACCGGAACACCGTCGGGAAGTGATCTGAGGCCTACGTGTACGCGAGGCCGTGCCCGAACGGGAAGAGCGGATCCTGCGAGTCGAACGGAACATCGGGCTTCTGTGCGCGGACCGCGGCCATCGAGGAGGGGAGCTCGAACGGCAGCCGGCCCTCGGGCGCGGCCCGGCCGAACAGAACGTCGAGGACGGCCTCGTCCGAGGCGCCGAACATGCCGACGACCGCCGCACATGCCTCGACCAGCTCCGGGACGACCGCCGGCCGCTCGAGATGCAGCACGAGGATCGTCGGGACCTGCCGAGCCAGGGCGAGCAGCTCACCGAGTTCCGGCTCCTTGAAGTCGAGATCACCGGCATGGAACTGCGATCTCGAGGAACCCGCCGCTCCGGGGCTCGAACGGAGCAATTCGCCGAACGACGGCCACGTCGGCATCCTCGGCTCGCTCGACCACCTCGCCGTATCGAGCTGCGGCGTCGGGCGCGACCCCGTCGACGTAGAGACGCAGGTCGCCCGCGAGCGGCAGGCGATCGTCGTTGCTGATGAGCACCGCGGATCGCCTCTGCACCCTGTCGCCCGCTGCCCGGAACTCGGCGCAGCCGCAGAGCTGCTCGGCGGCATCCGGGTCGACGTACGGATCGTCGAACAGGCCGAGCCGGAACTTGTCGCGAAGCAACCGGCGCGCGGACTCGTCGATCCGCTCTTCGGCGATCCGTCCGTCGCGGACTAGCTCGACGAGGAGCTCGGAGAGCGACTCGCCGCCGAGCTGGTCGCAGCCGGCCTCGACGATCTTCACGAGCTTCTCTTCGCTGTTGAGTGTCTCGACACCCCAGCTCTTCGCCCCCCACACCGAGCCGTCCGGGAACGGCACGTCCGTGATCAGCGCCCAATCCGTACAGACGACGCCGTCGAAGCCGTAGCGCTCGCGCAGGAGACCGGTGATCACGTCGCGGTTGAAGCCGAACCCGACTTCCTCGACCGACGTCCCGACCGGCCGGCCGTAGTACGGCATGATCTGCGCGGTTCCGGCGTCGATCGCGGCCTCGAAGGTCTGGAGGTGGTGGTCGAACATGCCGCCCGGATAGATCTGGTCCTTGCCGTACGGGAAGTGCGGATCTTCGCCGTCGCGCTGCGGGCCGCCGCCGGGGAAGTGCTTCGTCATGCACGCGACCGATGTCGGTCCGAGAGCGTCTCCCTGGAACCCGCGGATGTACGCGACGACGAGCCGGGCGGCCAGCTCTGCGTCCTCCCCGAAGGTGTGCATGATCCGCGCCCAACGCGGCTCGGTCGCGAGGTCGGCCATCGGATGAAGCGCGACGTGGATCCCGACAGCGCGGTACTCCTGGCGTGCGATGTCGCCGAACTCCCGCATCGCGGCTTCGTCGCGGAGCGCCCCGAAGCCGATCGGCTCCGGCCAGTGGGAGAACCCGCCGGCCGACCAGCTCGGCCCGATCCCGGAGAAGCTGTGGCGCGGATCGGAAGAGATCGTGACCGGAATCCCGAGGCGCGTCGACTCCGCGAGACGCTGGAGACGGTTGTGCCACTCCGCTTGCAACCGCGGCTCCGGCGCGTAGTAGATGTTGAAGTGATTCAGCTTCTTGCCTTCGACCAGGTCGCGCGTATCGCCCTGGAAGAAATCGGTGCTCTCCTCGATCAACGTTCCGTCGGCGTTCATCAGGATCGGCGGGTGGAACATCAGCCCCGCTTTCTCCTCCAGCGTCATCTGCGCGAGTAGATCCTCGACCCGCTCCTCGATCGGCCGCGCCGGATCCTCGTAGACGTCGAGACGCCCGTTGCCGTTCAGGTCGCGGAAGGTCACGTCACTCGACGACGGCGAGTTCGAGGCCGAGAAGGTCGGCGACCTTGCGGATGCGCGCCAGCTGGTGTCCGACGCCGAGTGCGACGTGGTGGGTCGGTCCGACGGCGCACCATGCGTCGAAGAACGCAGCCGGGGCGGAGGCGAACTTGATGCGCGAGTTCGTGTTCCCGATGCGGAACGTCGGACCGGGGATCGATTCGCCCTCGGCCGCGATCAGCTTCAGTTTCCCATCCGCCGTCTGCGTCATGCCGAGGATCGTGACCGGACCGAGCTGCACCTTCATCTCGATCGAGAGGCCGGCGCCGGACTTGCCGTGGTAGAGCTTCAGCGCGCGAGCGACGGGCCGGCCCTCGGCGATCGCGAGATGTCCGGGCCCGTCGTGACCCATCAGGATGAATTCGTCGTCGAAGTCGAGCGCGTAGAACTCGGTGTACGAGCCGCCCGCGCCGAGCCGGTCGAGCAGCAACATGGCGATGTTCGTCTTCAGGTCACCCTCGCCGGCAGCCGGTATGCCTCGAGCGGTCAGGAGCGAGTTGCCGACGATGAGCCCGGCCGTCACGCGTTCGGCGATGTTCCCGTCGACGCCGCGGTAGTAGTAGGTGAGCCCGTCGAGGTCGAACTCTGCGACCAGGCGGTCCAGCCCGACCGCGACGCGTGACGACCACTCGAAGATCTCGGGCGTGATCTCGGCGGCGATCGGGTCGGCGCCCGCGTCGGCGAGATCGAACATCGCCCGAATCTCCTCGCCCTTCTCCTCGACGGCGGTGGCGTCCGCAGCCTCGACGAGTGCGGCGAGCTCGTCGATCTCGAGCACCTCTACGTGCGCGCCGGTCTGCGCGTGTACCTGGGTGAAGTCCGAATACATGTCGAGCATCCCGGGGTAGGTGTGGCCGAGGAAGCCGATACGCGCCGACCGAAGCGAGCGGACCGCGCGCGCCGCGTCGAGCCATGCGCCGAGGGCGGCCCAGGCCGGATCGTCGTCGAGCAGGGTCCCGGTGACCGTTCTGCACCGGGATGCGTGCTCGGGTGAAGGCGCCGGCGATCTCGGGGACGCAACAGGCCGAGCAGTTCGCGAGCCACTCCGCGGTCGTCATCGCCTCGTAATCGAGCGTCCGCGTCGGCTGCAGATTGAGAACGACGGCCGGCGCGCCGGCAGCCTGCACGACCGGGAGCACCTGAGACGAGGTGGCATACGTCGCGGTGTAGAGCAGCACGAGATCGACGTCCGCGGCAGCGAGTTTTGCCCCGGCCTCACGCGCGGACTGGGCGGTGTCGACGAGCCCCGCCGAGACGACCTCGGCGCCGAGCTCCTGGAGCCGGCCCTCGATCCCCTGCTGGTAGCCCTCGAGCCGCTCGCGCAGGCCGGTGAACTGCGGCCAGTACGCGGCGAGGCCGATCCCGAAGATGCCGACCCGCGGCGCTGTGGCTCTGCTCACCGCGCCTGCCCAGGCGCCGCGGCCGCGGCGTGTCGCCGGGCCGCCACCGAGCGCCACCGCGCGCGTGCGCGCCGATAGAGGTCGCCGCTGTTCGGAAGGATGACGCTCGCGATGAGCAGCACGCCGACGACGATGTTCTGATCCTGCGCCGGTATCTGATCCGCGGTCAGCGCGGTCTGCAGACAGCCGAGGACGGCGACCGCGAGGACGACGCCCAAGATCGTGCCGCGTCCTCCGAAGATCGAGACGCCCCCGAGCAGGACGATCGTCACGACGAGCAGCTCCAGACCTACCCCCGAGTCGTAGCGTGCCGAGGCGAAACGGAGCGACCAGAGCACGCCGGCGAAACCGCTCATCGTCCCGGAGAGAACGAACAGCCAGAACTTGATCCGCCGGACCCGGATCCCGGCGAAGAACGCCGCCTCCTTCCCGGCGCCGATTGCGAAGATCGCACGTCCGAGCGGCGTCGCGTGGAGGACGACCGCGAAGATGACCGCGAGTACCCCGAAGAAGGCGATCGAGTACGGGATGTGCGTGCCCGGGATCGGCACGACTCCGATGTTGGTCAGGTACGTGGGGAAACCGCCGATCGTGTCTGTGGGCAGGATGCCCTGCGCGATCCCGCGGTACAGCGTCAACGTGCCGATCGTGACGGCGAGCGACGGCAGCCCGAGCCGCGTGACCAGGAAGCCGTTGAACGCTCCGAGGAAGGCGCCGAGGACGACAGCGGCCGCCATCGCCGGCCAGATCGGCCACCCGTGCTTGAACAACTCGGCCATCAGGACCCCGGTCAGCCCGAGGATCGAGGCGACCGAGAGGTCGATCTCGCCGGTGATCACGATCAGCGTCAGCGGCAGCGCCATGATCGCGACCTCGCCCACGTTCAGGCAGATGAAGAAGAGGTTCGTCGACTGGAGGAAGTACGGCGACACGGAGGCGCCGTAGAAGATCGTCGCCGCGAGCAGCACGACGAGCAGCGCTTCCCAGCGAACGAGGAAGCCGAGTCCCTTCCAATTCGCAGAGCCGTTCACGACCTCCAGGGCGGCTCGGGCTGCTGGACGTCAGCCACGCGCCCTCCGCCGCGTGCGGAGCGCGGGCGCGACGCGGATCGCGATCAGGCGGTCGAACGCGATCGCGGCGAGCAGCAAGGCGCCCGCGAGAGCCTGACTCCAGAAGGAGGACACGTTCACGACGACGAGTGCGCTGTTGATCGTGTTGAGCAGGAGCGCGCCGAGCGCCGCACCGAGGACCGTGCCGCTGCCCCCGAAGATCGCGACCCCACCGACGACCACCGCGGCGATCACCTGGAACTCGTAGCCGACGCCCGCAATCGCGTCGACCGAGCCGTAGTACGAGAGCCAGAAGGCGCCCGTCACGCCCGCGATGCCGCCGCTGAGAACGAAGGCGAGGAACACTCGGCTGTCGGCCGGGATCCCGGCCAGGCGCGCAGCGGCAGGGTCCGACCCGATCGCATAGAAGTCGCGTGCCGTACGGAAAGTGCGCATCGCGTAGGTCGCGATCGCGACGGCGACGATGGCGATGATCCCGAGGTACGGAACGCCGGCGATCGTTCCGTAGCCGATCTTGTTGAAGCTGCTCGGCAGCATCGACGCGTTCACCTGGTTGCCGCCGGCCCAGGCGCCGTCGATCCCGCGAATGATGTACAGCGTTCCGAGCGTGACGACGAGGCTCGGCACGCGGGCGACGGTGACGACGAGGCCGTTGACGACTCCGCAGGTGACGCCGATCCCGAGCGCGACCACGAAGACGAGCACGAGTGGGATGTGCGGGTGGTCGCGGAACAGGACACCTGTGGCGTAGGCAGAGATGCCGAGCACCGACCCGATCGAGAGGTCGACGTTCCGGGTGATGATGACGATCGTCTCGCCGATCGAGAGGAGCGCGATGATCGCAGCGCTCGCGAGCAGCTGCTGCACGCTCGTCGCGCTGAGAAAGTTGGGGTTGTCGATCGTCGTCGCGCCGACGACGAGGATGAGAGCGAGCACGATCCCGAGCTCGCGGAAGCGCAGGAGCAGCTCGGCGAACGAGCGCGAGCTTCCGCCCCGGCCGACCGCGGTCCGTTCCTCGGCCACGGCCGTCACGCGGCGTCCTCGACCAGCCCGGTCGCCGCGTGCATGATCGCGTCCTCGGTTGCCTCTGCACGCGTGAACTCACGCGTGACCTGGCCTTCGAAGAGCACGACCACACGATCGGCCATGCCGAGCACCTCGGGCAGCTCGGACGAGATCATCAGCACTGCGACGCCCTGCGACGCGAGCTCGGAGAGCAGGCGGTGCACCTCGGCCTTGGTGCCGACGTCGATGCCACGCGTCGGCTCGTCCACGATCAGCAGCTTCGGCCGCCGCGCCAGCCACTTCGCCAGCACCGCCTTCTGCTGGTTGCCGCCGGACAGCGTCCACACGGGGCTCGTCAACTTGCCGTACTTCAGCTGGAGCCGCAGAGCCCAGTCCTTCGCGAAGCGCCGTTCGGCGCCGCGCGGGATCAGACCGACGCGCTGGATGCCGTCGAGCGAGGTGAGCGCGATGTTCCGCTCGATCGAGAAGTCCATGATCAGGCCCTGCTGCCGGCGGTCTTCCGGGACGAGCCCGACTCCGGCAGCCATCGCGGCCGTCGGTGACCCAGGAGGCAGTGAGCGTCCGTCGATCTCGACCGACCCTGCATCCCAGCGGTCGATGCCGAAGATCGCGCGCGCGACCTCCGTCCGCCCGGCGCCGACGAGCCCGGCGAGGGCGACGATCTCGCCGCTTCGCACCTGAAACGAGATGTCGGTGAAGACGCCTTCGCTCGTCAGTCGATCGACCTTCAGCACGACGTGACCGGGATCGACTGCCAGTTTCGGGAAGAGGGCGTCCATGTCGCGACCGACCATCGCGCGAATGATCGACTGCGTCGTCAGCTCCTCGACCGGCTTCGTCAACACGTGCCGGCCGTCACGCATGACGGTGACGCGCTGGCAGACCGCGAAGATCTCCTCGAGCCGGTGTGAGACGAAGAGGATCGCGTTGCCGTGGGAGCGCAGCGTCTCGACGATGCCGAACAACCGCGCCACCTCGGTCGTCGTCAGCGCCGCCGTTGGCTCGTCCATCACGATCACTCGCGCGTTCGACGTGAGCGCCTTCGCGATCTCGACAAGCTGCTGGTCGGCGATCGAGAGCCCGCGAGCAAGCCGGTCGGGGTCGAGGCGAACGCCGAGCCGCTCGAAGACGGCCGCCGCCTCTCGTCGCATGCGCCTCGAGTCGATGCGACGGAAACGCTTGAGCGGCTGCACACCGACGAAGATGTTCTCGGCGACGGTCAGATCGGGAAAGAGGGTCGGTTCCTGGAAGATGATCGCGATCCCGGCCGCCTGTGACTGCTTGGCTGTGTCGAAGATCGCCTCCTCGCCGTCGACGAGCAGGCGCCCGGCGTCGGGCCGGTGAACGCCTGCGAGGATCTTGACCAGCGTCGACTTGCCGGCGCCGTTCTCGCCGACGAGGCCGTGGACCTCGCCGCCTGCCAGCTCGATGTCCCCGTCCTCGAGTGCACGCACGGCGCCGAAGCTCTTCTCGGCGTGCTCGAGGGAGAGGAGTGCCTGGGGATGCTGTGTCTCGCTCACGATCGTCGGCCAAAGGGGCGCCGCGCGAACGCGGCGCCCCTGGTGATTCGTCCTAGAACTTGAACTTGTCGACGTTCTTGATGTCGAACGTGTACGGAGGTCCGAGAACGACCTGCGGCTTTCCGTCCGGCCCCTTGATGATCACGAAGTGGCCGAGCTTGCCGGCCTTGAACGTCTCACCGACCTTGCCGGTGATCTCGCCATTGGCGAGCGCGGCGACCGCGTAGCCCGCGAGGTACCCGAGGTCCTCGGGGTTCCAGAGCTGGAACGCTTTCACCGTGCCGTTGTGCACGTACGTCTTCATCTGGCTCGGCAGGCCGAGACCCGTCAGCACGACCTTGTTCTTGTACTTGGAGTGCGAGAGGTACTGCGCGGCCGAGGAGATCCCGACCGTCGTCGGCGACTCGATCCCCTTCAGGTTCGGGTACGCCTGCAGCATGCTGACCGTTGCCTGCCGCGACTGAGCAGGGTTGTCGTTGCCGTAGTAGATCTTCACGAGCTTCATGTTCTTGTAGGCGGCCTTCTTCAGCTCGAGCTTCATGTACTTGATCCAGGCGTTCTGGTTCGTCGCCGTCGAAGCAGCCGACAGGATCGCGAACTGACCCTTGTAGTTCATCAGCTTCCCGAGCAGCTTGATCTGGCTGCGGCCGATCGTCGGAGTGTCCGCCTGGTTGATGAACAGCTGGCGGCAGTTGACGTCCGAGTCGAAGGCGACGATCTTCGTGCCCTGCGCCTGAGCTTGCTGGAGTGCCGGGCAAACGGCCTGCGGGTCGTTGCCTGCAATCACGATCCCGTCAGCGTGCGCCTGGATCGCGGCCTGGATGGCCGGTTGCTGGGCCGCTGCGGTGTCCTCGGTTCCCGACGACACGACCTGCTTGTCGCCGAGCTCCTTGGTCGCGAGGCCGCCGCCGTGGTCGGCGATCACCTCGTACGGGTTGAGGGTGTCTTTCGGAATGAAGTAGAAGGTCTTGCCCGCCGTCGAGTGACTCGATGCGGCAAGCCCGGCTGTGACGGCGACACCTGCGGTGATGATCGCCGCGAGCACAACCATCAATCTGCGCCCATGCATTCGGTGGGCTCCTTTCGCGTATGGGGAATGGCTGACGTACCGGTGCACCGTGCGCCTCCTACGCACTACCGGGGGTATGCGGCAGTGACGCCGCCGTCGACGTTGACGACATTTCCGGTCGATTTGTTGGACTGCGGACCAGCGAAGAACGCGATCGCTTCGGCGACGTCTTCGGGGTAAACGGCCACACCAAGCTTGGTGCGGCCCTTGTAGAAGGTCTGCAACTCGTCCTCGCTGACGCCGTATGTGCTGGCCCGTTCGGCCTTCCAGTCGGACGACCAGATGCTCGAACCCTGGATCACCGCGTCCGGATTGACGGTGTTGACGCGGATCCCGTGCGGACCGCCTTCTTCCGCGAGGCAGCGGGCAAGGTGCAGCGAGGCGGCCTTCGCCGACGAGTACGCGGCCGCGTTGCTTCCCGCCACGAGCGCGTTCTTCGAGGCGACGAAGATGATCGAGCCCCCCGTCGCCTGCTGAGTCAACACTCGGAAACTCTCCCGCGCCGCGAGGAAGTAGCCGCGCGCGAGCACCGCGAAGCTGAGCTCCCAATCCTCGAGCGTCGTCTCGGTGATCGACGCGCTCGTCGCGAGCCCGGCGGACGCGACCAGTATGTCCAGGCCCCCGTACTCGAGCACTGTGGTGTGGATCAGCTCGGCGACGGCATCCTCGCTCGTCACGTCGGTTCGCACAGCGAGCGCACGCCGGAGCCCGAACTCCGAACGAATCTGGTCGGCGAGCTCCTCGGCACCGTCGAGGTTGAGATCGGCCACGACGACATGCGCGCCGCGCGCCGCGAGGACCCGGGCGGTCGCCCGTCCGATGCCGCTCGCTCCGCCGGTGATCACCGCGACCCGGCCGGCGAGCTCTCCGCGCGGCGGTGCCTGCGCGAGCTTGTAGCGCTCGAGCGGCCAGTACTCGATCGCGAACGCCTCTGCCTCGGTCAGCGACCGGAACCCGCCGAGCGCGTCGGCCGCGTCTTCGACCGCGATCGCCCGGTGATAGAGATCGCGCGAGACGCGGGCACGTCCCGCGTCGCCGCCGCTCGTCACGATCCCGACGCCCGGGACGAGGATGACGCGGGGACCCGCCGGGTCGACCGCGAACTGCCCCGTCTCGTCGTCGACGTTGCGTTCGTAGTAGTCGCGATACCACTGCGCGTAGTTACTGACGCCAGCTCGGAATGCGTCAGCCAGCTCGGAGGCCGCGTGGGTGAGCGGATCGAAAGCCACGACCAGCGGCCTGTGCTTCGTGTTGATCAGGTGGTCGGGGCACGGCGCCCCGGTCTGGCTCACCTCGCCCGTCCGCGCCGCGGAGGCGAACGCCACCGCCTCGGTGCTTCGGTCGACCTCGAGCACGAGACCGTCCGCGTCGGCAAGCAGAGCGCCCCGTAGGGCGGGCAGTGACTGCGAGAGAAGGGTGGCGACCGTAGCGTCGTCGAGCTCAGCAGCTTGCCGGCCTCCAAGCCCGAAGCGGCCATGTGCCGCGTCGTCGATCGCGCGGGCAGCGCGCGACACGAATTCGATCGTGGACTCGTAGCTCTCTTCGCCGGTCTCGCCCCACGTCACGAGCCCGTGCTTCTCGAGCAGCACCGCACGCGCGGACGGCGTCTCTTCGAGCAGCAGAGAGATGCGCCGCGACATGTCGAAGCCCGGACGCTGGTAGTCGAGCCAGACGATCTCGTCTCCGAACGCCTGCTCGGCGAGCTTTCGCCCGTCCGGGTTCGACGTCAATGCGATCACGGCATCGGGGTGCGTGTGGTCGACATGGGCCGCCGGGATGAAGGCGTGCAGGAGCGTCTCGATCGACGGGCGCGGCTGATCGGCCCGCACGGCGCACGCGCGGAGGTAGTCGACCATCGCCGCGTCGTCCATCTCGGCGCGCTCGCGGAGCGGCAGCAGGTCGTCGAGCCGTAGGCCGGCGAAGCCACCGGCAGAGATGGAGGCGAGATCGGTGCCCGAGCCCTTGACCCAGAGAACCCGGATCTCGCGACCCGTGTGATCGGCGGCGGTCTCCTTCGAGGACGTGTTGCCGCCGCCGATGTTGGCGAGCGCGCGATCGGCGCCGAGCAGACGCGAGCGGTAGACGAGCCCGTCGAGGACCGAGAGGCCCGCTGCCGCGGCATCGTCCCAGCGGTCGGCCGGAGCGGGGATCCCGCGCAGAACGCCGAGCATGTCGCTCAAGCCGTCACCCCAGGAGCTGCCTGCAAGGAGCGCGAATCGTTCGCGGGCCTCGGCCCAACCTTCGTCGCCGCGCGGTTCGTAGATCGTGGGCGCGAACGAACTGCGGACGATCGAACGCGCCTCGTCGATCGACGCGATCTCGCCGAGGGCCATCGCCTGCACGAGCAGGTTGCCGAGAATCGTCGCTTCCTCGGGCCCCGCATGGACGGGCAGGCCCGCCGCGTCGGCCGTCCACTGACACAGAAGCGCGTTGCGCGCTCCGCCCCCGAGTACGTACAGCTCGCTCGGCTCGACACCCGCCACGCGCCGGAGCATGTCGACCGTCTCCGCGTGCTTGAGGGCCAGGCTCTCGAGCACGCACCTGACCGTCTCGACCGGCGATCGGCCGGGCGCCTCTGCGCCGTCGAGGCGCAGTAGTCGCCGATGCGCCGCGGCATGTCGCCGGGCTCGAGGAAGAGATCCGCGTTCGGGTCGATGAACGGCCCGAACGGCGGAGCCGACCGGGCGAGCTCGACGAGCTGCTCGAACGAGAACGTCTGACCCTGCTCCGCCCACGTCCGACGGCATTCGTGCAGGTGCCAGAGCCCGGCGACGTTGCGCAGAAGGCGGGTCGTCCCGGCGACGCCGCCCTCGTTCGTGAGGTTGGCGGCGAAGGTCTCGTCGGTGATGAGCGGCTCGTCGAGCTCGACGCCGACGAGCGACCACGTACCGACACTGAGGAAGATCGACCCCGGCCCTGCGAACGGCGCAGCGGCAACGGCGGAACCGGTGTCGTGTGTCGCCCCGGCGACGACGGTGGCCTTTCCGAGCCCTGTCTCATCGGCGGTCTCCGCCGTGACGCCGCCCAGCTGCGTGCCGGGCGGAACGACCTCCGGGAAGACGTCGGTCGGGATGTCCAGACGCTCGAGCAGATCGCCGGCCCAGCGCCCTTCGACCGGGTCGTAGCACTGGGTGGTCGTGGCGTTCGTCAACTCGGTCGTCCTGCTGCCGCACAGCCAGTGGTGGAACAGGTCCGGCATGAGCAAGATCCGGTCGGCGGCTGCGAGTGCCGGACTCTGCTCCGCGGCCAGCGCGGCGAGTTCGAAGATCGTGTTGATCGGCAGGAGCTGGATCCCCGTGCGGTCGTAGAGCTCGCGTGCGGGAACACGTTCGAACGCCGTCGCGAACGCCTCGGCACGTCGCGCGTCGCGATAGTGAACGGGATCCTCGAGCAGGCGATTGTCGGAGTCGACCAACCCGAAGTCGACGCCCCACGAGTCGACGGCGACCGAGTCGACAGCCGCTTCACGCCCGGCCGCGCGCAACCCGTCCAGGACGTTGCGGCGAAGATCGCCGACGTTCCAGCGCAGCGCACCGGCCGAAGTGACCGGCTCGTTCGCGAACCGGTGGGTCTCGGTCACGGTGAGCGTCCCTCCGTCGAACCGACCGAGTGCCACTCGACCGCTCTGAGCCCCGAGATCGACCGCCGCCATCGTCGCCATCAGCTGGTCTCTCCGTCGTTGTGAACAGCGCGGCGAAGGTCTCGAGGCCGAACCGTCAGGGGCTCGCGCGGGCCCGGGTCGACGGTGACCACGTCCACCCCCTCGGCGCGCCACGCCCGCACTTCCTCCTCCGGCGCGCTCGAATCCGTGACGATTCCGCTGATCCCGCTCGTCGGAACGAAGGCGAGCAGCGCGCTTCGATGCCATTTGGTGCTGTCGACGATTCCGTAGACCTGCTCGCACGCGTCGGCCATCTCCTGCTTGATGCGGACCTCGTCCGGATTCAGATCCATCAGCCCTCGCTCGAGGCTCAGGCCACGGGCGCCCAGGAAGCCCTTGTTGATCCGCGTCGTTCGGAGCACATCGGTACCCAGGTCGCCGACGAGTGACATGGCGAATAGCCTGAGCGTTCCGCCGGTGACGAGGACGGTGATCCCGGCGGCATCGGCGAGCGCGGTCGCGACGAGGAGGCCGTTCGTGACGACGACGAGCTCGCGTTTCGCACGCAGTTCGAGTGCCAGGTAGTAGGCCGTCGTGCTCGCGTCGAGCGCGACTGCCTCGCCCTCGCCGACCATTGCCGCTGCAGCGCGCGCGATTGCGCGCTTCCGTTCGACCTCGAGCCGGAGCCGGAAGTCGAAACCGACCTCCGACTGGCCGTCGCTGAGCGCGCGCACGCCGCCCCGCACCCGGGAGACGAGCCCCTGCTGGGCGAGCAGCGAAAGATCGCTGCGAACCGTGACCTCCGAGACCGAAAACACTTCCGCAAGTTCCGTAACCGCAACGGAATCGCGGTTCTCGAGCATCTGCAGCACCTGCCGCATCCGCCCATCCTGCGACAAACCTGGGAAGTCACGCTGGCCCTCGATGGGCCCGACCCTAACGCCCAGCGCCGAGATGTGTCAATGGTTCAACTGCACTGACTTTCGTAAAGTCTCGAATCGAAAGTCAGTTCGTAAATCGGGCGCCGATCGTGCAGACTCTCGAACGATGGACGAGCAAGACGTTCTCGAGCGGCTGCAAGCACTCGCGATCGAGACCCCGTCCTGGGGCTACGGAAACTCGGGCACGCGCTTCCACGTCTACCCGTGGCCGGGCGCGGCGCGAACCGTTCACGAGCGCATCGCGGACGCAGCGCTCGTCCACCGCCTGACCGGCTGCTGCCCGTCGGTCGCGCTGCACATTCCCTGGGACGCGACGGACGACTACGGGGCGCTCCGTCGCTATGCGGAAGACCTCGGTCTCCGAATCGGCGCGATCAATCCCAATCTCTTCGGCTCGGACGAGTACAGGCTCGGGAGCCTGTGCAATCCGGATGCGTCCGTCCGCGCGCGCGCTCTCGAGCATTGCCTCGAGTGCATCGCGATCGCCGACGAGGTCGGATCGAATCTGATCAGCCTCTGGCTGGCGGACGGCACGAACTACCCGGGCCAGGACGACCTGACCGAGCGGTACAGACGCTTGCTCGACGGACTGGAGCACGTCTACTCCGCACTCCCCGCCGGCATGCGGCTCCTCGTCGAGTACAAGTTCTTCGAGCCGGGTTTCTACAGCACCGATCTCCCCGACTGGGGAACGGCCGCACTGGCCTGCCGACGGCTCGGACCGCAGGCGCAGGTCCTGGTCGACACGGGTCACCACGCGCAGGGCACGAACGTCGAGCAGATCGTCGCGCTGCTGCTCAGCGAGGGGCTGCTCGGCGGTTTCCACTTCAACAACCGCAAGTACGCCGACGACGACCTGATCGTCGGCTCGATCGATCCGTTCGAGCTCTTCCGGATCATGCGAGAGATCGCGCATGCCGCCGACCTCGGCCAGATCGCCTTCATGATCGACCAGTCCCACAACATCGAGGGAAAGATCGACGCGATGATCCAGTCGGTGCTCAACATCCAGACCGCGTACGCCAAGGCGTTGCTCGTCGACGAGTCCCGACTGGCAGCAGCCCAGTCGGAAGGCGACGTGCTGGGCGGCCACCGGATCGTCCTCGAGGCGTTCGAGACAGACGTGCGTCCGCTGCTCGCCCGCCTCCGCCGGGACCTGGGGCGCGAGGACGACCCGGTCGAGGCGTTCCGGGCGGGAGGCTACGCCGAGGCGCTGGCCGGCGAGCGTGGTGTCAGCTCCGTCGAGAGCGCATACGAACAGCTCTGACGGTCGAGTGCGGATCGCGCTCTTCATCACCTGCGTCGCGGACACTCTGTTCCCGGAGGTCGGCCAGGCGACGGTTCGCGTTCTGGAACGGCTGGGGCACGAGGTCGTCTTTCCGCCGGAGCAGACGTGCTGCGGACAGATGCACCTGAACAGCGGGTATCGCAAGGACGCCGAGCAGCTCGGCCGTCGCTTCAAATCGATCTTCGGAGACTTCGACGCAGTCGTCTCGCCGTCGTCGTCCTGCGTCGGGACCGTGCGAGGTGAATGGGGCATGACGAATGTCTTCGAGCTCTCCGAATTGCTGGTGCAGAAGCTCGGTGTCGAGAACGTCGGGGCCAAGTTCCCGGCCAGGGTCGCCTATCACCCGACGTGTCATTCGCTACGGGTCACCCGGGTCGGCGACGCCCCCCTGCGACTGCTTCGGAACGTCCGTGGGCTCGAGCTGGTCGAGCACGCCGACCCGGAGGAGTGCTGCGGCTTCGGCGGGACGTTCGCGCTCAAGAATGCTGAGACATCGAGCGCGATGCTCGACGACAAATGCGCCGCGCTCGAGGCGTCCGGAGCCCGATGGTGCACGGCGCTCGACAGCTCGTGCCTGCTCCACATCGGCGGCGGACTGTCGCGGCGACGATCGCCGACGGGCGCCATCCATCTGGCCGAGATCCTCGCCGCAACGTGACGAGCTTTCCGGAAGCTGCTCGGCTCGAGCTCGCGAACACGCAGCTGCGGTCGAACCTGCGCCATGCGACCGAGACGATTCGAGCGAAGCGCGCACGCGTCGTCGGCGAGCTCCCGGACTGGGAGGAGCTGCGCGACGCCGGTCAGGCGATCAAGGAGGACGTGCTCGCGCATCTCGACCGCTACCTCGTCGAATTCGAGAGCGCGGTCGTAGCGGCCGGAGGACAGGTGCACTGGGCTCGCGATGCGGCCGAGGCAAACGCGGTCGTGATCGAGATCGCACGGGCTCACGGTGCGAGCGAGGTGGTCAAGGTGAAGTCGCTGACCACGGACGAGATCGAGCTGAACAAGGCTCTGGCCGACGCAGGAATCCACGCGCTCGAGACCGATTTCGCGGAGCTGATCCTGCAGCTCGACGGAGACTGGTCATCACACATCCTGGTCCCGGCGATCCATCGGAACAGAACCGAGATTCGCGACCTCTTCGCGCGGACGATCGCGCCCGGCCTCGAGTCGAACGACCCGGCCGACCTTGCCGAGGCGTCTCGCGTCCACCTGCGCGAGAAGTTTCTCGAAGCGCGGGTCGGGGTCAGCGGCGCGAACTTCGGGATCGCGGAGACGGGGACGATCTGCGTCGTCGAGTCCGAGGGCAACGGCCGCATGTGCACGACACTGCCACCGGTCCTCGTCTCCATCCTCGGGATCGAGAAGCTGTTGCCGACGTTCGCGGACCTCGAGGTCTTCCTGCAGCTGCTGCCGCGCTCGTCGACCGGCGAGCGAATGAATCCGTACACGTCGCTGTGGACCGGTGTGAGCGAAGGCGACGGGCCTGAAGAAGTGCACGTCGTGCTGCTCGACAACGGTCGCACTCGCGTCTTGGCCGACGACGTCGGCCGCCAGGCCCTGCACTGCATCCGCTGCAGTGCCTGCCTCAACGTCTGCCCGGTCTACTCACGCACAGGCGGGCACGCGTACGGCTCGGTCTATCCCGGGCCGATCGGCGCGATCCTCACGCCGCAGCTCGAAGGAATCGACAAGCACTCGTCGCTGCCATTCGCGTCGAGTCTCTGCGGTGCGTGCTACGAGGTCTGCCCCGTCAAGATCGATATTCCGCGCGTGCTGTTGCACCTGCGCGAGAAGGCCGTCGAGGCCAAGGGCGGATTCGCCGAAGGGATCGCGATGGGCCTCGCCGGCTGGGCGTTCAGGGGCGAGCGCCGTTACGCATCGGCACAGCGACTCGCGACGCCCCCGACGCGTTTCCGCTCTCACACCGGCGCGCTGCGCAAGCTGCCGTTCCCGCTGGCCGGCTGGGCGCGGACGCGTGATCTGAAATGGCCGGTGCAGGGAAGCTTTCGCGATTGGTGGAGGCGGCGTTGACCGACCCCCGGACCGAGTTGCTCGACCGAGTGCGGAGAGCGATCGACGGCGCGGCCGCTGCGGGTGGAAGCCGCTCCTACCGCCGCGAGGGCTCGCTCGACGCCGAGGCGAGGACGCAGCTCTTCTGCGACCGGGTCGGCGACTATCGCGCGGTGGTCTCGCGGATCGACGCCTCGGAGATCGAGACTGCGGTCGGCAGCATCTGCGCCGAACGCGGCGTCCGCCTGCTGGCGATCCCGCCGCAGCTGACCTTACGGCCCGCCGGCATCGATCTCGTCGAGGATCACGGGCTGAACGCACACGAGCTGGACGACGTCGACGGCGCATTCACCTGCTGTACCACCGCGGTCGCCGAGACCGGCACGATCATCCTCACCGGTGGACCGCAGGAGGGGCGCCGCGCGCTGACGCTCGTGCCCGACCTGCACATCTGCCTCGTCCGGGAGAGGCAGATCTGCGAGTTGCTCCCCGAGGCGCTCGCGCGGATCGAGGCCGAGGGGCGAGCGCGGCAACCGATCACCTTCATCTCCGGCCCGTCGGCGACCTCGGACATCGAGCTCAGCCGCGTCGAGGGCGTGCACGGGCCGCGCAATCTGTTCGTTCTCGTCGCCAAGGAGGCCTCATGACTCAGCGATCGGCGTTCGTCCTGAAGGTGCGTCCGGAGAGAATCGACGAATACGTCGAAGCGCACCGCGAGGTCTGGCCCGAGCTGCTCGACGCCCTGCGAGCGGCGGGCATCCGGAACTATTCGATCTTCCGGGCGGGCAACGAGATGTTCGGCTACTTCGAGTGCGACGACCTCGAGGCGGCAGGGCGCTACCTCGACGCGCAGGACGTCAACAGCCGCTGGCAGGACCACATGGCCGAGCTGCTCGAGGAGCGCGTCCCCGACAGCGGCCCGCCGCCGCTTCAGGAGGTGTTTCGACTCGACTGAGCGACGTCGCCATTCCTTCGTGCGAGTCGAGGCAGGAGCGTAGGGTTGCCGTAATCGAGCAGGAGGGCGAGATGGCAGTTGCACGCGTCGTGACCTTCGAGGGAGTCAGCAAGGAACGGATGGAGGAGATGCAGGGCAGCGCGGATTCGCAGCCCCCCGAGGGATTCCCGCCGGCGGAGTTCGTGGCGCTCCACGATCCGGAGACGGAGAAGTCGATCGTGATCTTCTTCTTCGAGACGGAGGACGACTACCGCCGCGCCGATGCGATTCTCGAGGCAATGCCGACTGGAGACACGCCGGGAACGCGCTCGTCGGTCACGAGGTACGACGTCGCAATGCGCATGAAGTCCTGAGAATCTCTAGGGCCGGACGAGCTCCAGTTCGTCGGTGTTCCAGCGCCACGTGTTGTCGGCCGTGACGTGGGTGCCGCCGATCCAGCGGTCGAGGCCGAGGAGTTCGACCCGGTCGGCCTCGCCGCGGAGCACGTGTTCTCCGGTTGGCGTCAGCCGCAGCTGCAGACGTCCGAAAAGCTGGCTGTCGCCGAGCGGAGGAGGCGACGGAAGTGGTGCGCCGTCGTCGCTTTCGAGGAGCCTCGCCTCTCCCTGCCCGAGGGCTGACAAGGCTCGGTAGAACCAGGCGTCGCCCAGGAAGGGCGCCTCCTCGAGCCGTTGCGCCGCAACGAAGGCGGCGGGAGGCGTCCGCGCTCCGGCAGCGACCGCTTGCAACGCCCGTCGTTCTGTCCCGGAGAGCCCGTCTGCCGGCGCGGGCAGTTCCTCGAGCAGCCGCCTCAGCGCCGGGGCGAGGAACGGCAGTTCTTCGGTCTCGCCCGTTGCCCAGACCGTCAGCGCCGTCGGGTCCGGCGCCTGGAAAGCCGCCCAGGCGCTCGCCGCTGCCTCGAGCGCCGCCGGTGCGGCCGCGCGCCGCGAGGGCCAGAGAGTCTCGAGCTCGCTCGCGGTCAGCTCGCCCAGACCGGCGAACGAAGGCTTTCCGGGGAAAGAGCCGACGACGATCAACGCGGGCTCGGCCTCCGCGACATGGGCGAGCGCGAGCGCGTCGAGGAGTTGGAGCTGGTCATAGAGGTCGTGCTCGAACCAGAGCACCACCTGGAGGCCGCCGCGGAGCGCTTCGAGCAGCTGCCGGTCGCGGCGCTCGAGCGACGAGAGCAGCGCCGGTTCGCGACCCCAGCCGCAGTCGGAGAGGAAGCGGGCGCGTGTCCGCAGTAGTTCAGGCCGCGGCAGCGCCGACACCGGCCCCTCGTGCAGCACGTCCTGCCAGGACAGAACAGCGCCGCCGAGCGCGGTCTGCCGCAGCGTGTTGCCGGCGCTCTCGCCGTTGGTGATGTGGAGGAGCGAAGGCCGCGACGTCGGCGCGCCGCCGCGGCGGGCGAGGTAGGCGGCGCCGCACGTGCAGTGGTCGAGCGACGCGCAGGCGCAGCCGACGACGCGAGCGAGCTCGTCGCGCATGCGCCGCAACGCAGCGATGCGCGCGTCGATCTGGTCGATCTTCGACGCCATCCGCACCCGCAGCGCCTCCGGCGGCGCGCCCGACCGACGCGCCGCGCGCAGGTACTCGGCGATCTCTGCCAGCGTGAAGCCGACCGCCTGGGCCTCCTTGATCGCGCCGAGAAAGCGAACCGTCTCCTCGTCGTAGCGGCGATGCCCGCTCGGCGTCCGGTCCGGCGCCGGCAACAGCCCCCGCCGCTCGTAGTAGCGCAGCGTCTCGACGTTCACTCCCGCGCGCTCCGCGACCTCGCCGACTCTCATGCCGCCGACTATAAACCCGTACCTAGGTACGGAAATCAACCTGGCGGCCAGATGACCCACTTGGGTCGGTCGGCCGGAGGCCTTCCCGGGCTAGAAAGTCCTGTCGGCAGTCACAGCCGCCGGATTCGGCCCGCGCCGCGGTCACAGAAACGCACAGGGGAGCGAGATGAGCACGACGCAGACGGTCATGCCGGAACGGAGTCCTTCCTCGCGGAGGGAGCGCCGGCGCAGGCTCGGCTGGGCCTGGTTCGCGGGCGCCGACGAGCGCGTCCTCGAGCTCGTCCCGAGCGAACGGAGCTTCCTCGACGCACAGGGGCTCGTCATCGTCGCGATGGCCCTCGTCACCGGTTTCGCGGTCACCGTGGCGGGAAGCGGCTGGTGGAACGTCCCGATCACGCATCTCCTGTGGCTGGGAGCGGTCTGGACCGCCGTCATCTGCATCGTCGACCGGCTGATCTACAAGAGCTTCGGGACGAGCCGCAAGGCCAACCTGGCGCTCGCGGTTCCGCGCGCCGCGCTGTCCGTGATGCTGGCCCTCGTCCTCGGGCTGCCGATGGTGCAGTTCATCTTCAAGCCCTCGATCTCGAACCAGCTGTCGCAGTCGAGCGCCGTCGAGCAGAAGGTCGCGCAGAAGTCTGCGCTCTCGTTCTACGAGCCGAAGATCAAGGACGCGAACGCGCAGATCGCGGCGATCCAGGGCCAGGAGACGACGCTCCGGAATCGCATCGACAAGTTCGCGCGTCTGTCGGGCTGCGAGAACAACGAGGCGTCGTGCTCGCACACGCATCTCACCGGGTGCGGGCACTGGTGCCAGTACTACGCGCGTCAGGCGGGCAGCGCCCGTGCGACCCTCAACCGCAACCACCCGGTCAACCAGAGAAAGATCGCGGGGCTGAGGGCGAAGATCGGCGAGTGGCGGAAGAACGAGTCCGTTGAGACCCGGACGCGTGTCACCGCCATCGCCCACGACCAGGACCTGCTCGCACGCGCACAGGCGCTGTCGACGATCGAGAAGCAGCATCCGGAGGTCAGGCGCTACGTCCTGTTCGTGCTCGGGCTCTTCGTCTGTCTCGACCTCGTCGCCCTGGTGATGAAGCTGTCGCACCTGCTGATCGGCGGCGCCGTCTACGAAGAGGTGGCGGCCGAACTGCGGGAGCGCGACCGGCTCCAGGCGCATCGCCTGCGCGAGCAGACGGCGGTCCTCCGCAAACGGATCACCGAAGAGGCTCGCGCCGACGTGGACGTGGACGAAGTTCGGATCGACGCAGAGCGCACGCGCCGGATCGCCGACGAGCAGACGACGTTCATACCCAAGCCCAAGCCGGCTTTGAGCTAGCTCTTAGTTCGCCTCGACCTGAAGGCCTTCCCAGCCCCACCGCGGCATCGCGGTGCCCGGAGGCACGACGGCGTCCTCGCTCGAGTACGACAGCACGTTGCCGACGGCCCACCGCATGTAGTCGCCCAACGCCGCTCGAAAAGCCGGATCGTCGGGAAGGTCGGCATCGTCGAGCGCCTGCAGGAAGCAAGCGACGAACCGCTCACCGAGGTCGCTCATGTCGCCGTTGCCCGCGTGCAGCTGCAGCACACTCGATTCGTCCCCGCACGACTGCGAGTACACGGGCGGGCCGCCCATGACCTCCGCCCAGTACGCGGCGAGCCGCTCGACGTGCTGCGGATGCTGGTCGCCGCGCGAGAACGGATGATTGAGCTCGGGATCCGCGAGACAGCGGGCGTGGTGCGCGCGTGCGAGCGCGAGAAATGCGGCGTCACCGCCTGCGTGCTCGTACAGCGTGCGCATGCCTCGAGGCTAGCTACATCTACGACTGGAGCTGGGCGGTCCAGTCCGTGTCGAGCCCGCAGCTGTACTGCGTCCCGTCGCTGTACGTGAAGGTGTCCGCCACGTGCAGATGCCCGCTGGCGTGGCCGCCCGTGTCGAATGTTCCGGTGACGGCTGTTCCGGCGGCAGATCCCGCGACGGCCGTGAAGTTGAACGAGAGGTCGGCGGCGATCGGAGCGCTTCCGGTCGTGTCGAACGTGATGTCGAAGCCCGTCGACCCGGGCTGGCACGTGGCGTTCAGGACACCGAAGTGGCCGTTCGCCCAGAACTGCCCGCCCGCTGTGACGTCGAAGCAGATGCCGGAGCCGTTGCCCGTGAAGCCGCAGTAGCGGCCGGCGACCGCCTTGGCCGGAGGCGGACTCGTCGTCGTTGTTGTCGTCGTCGTGGTCGAGGTGTGTGGTCGTCGCGGTCGTCGTCGTCGTCGACGTGCCGTGAACGGCCGTTCCCGCTGCCGAGACCGCATACCACCTGGCGCCGAAGGCCGAGACTGCTTCGCCCTTCGTCTGGCCGGCAGACGTATCGCGAGCGTAGGTGTAGAGCGGATGCCCGTGGTAGGTCACCTGCATCCGGCCGTCTCCGCGCTTCGCCCTGCCGAGAAGCGCGGCTCTGATCCCGGTCCCGGCGCTGGGCTTGGTGACGTCGACGAGTGGCCGCCAGACGTTCGCGCAACCCGCCGAGCAGGCGCTCTTGCCTGCCGGATCCTTCGCGAAGAGATACAGCGTGCGGCCCTGCGAGTTCACGAGAATCCGGCCGAGCGGGGTGCTGCGCAGCGAGACCGTGGCGGCCGAGCTGACGGCGCTCTTGGCGGGCAGGGTGGCGGCGAAGAATCCGACCGTGCCGAGGACCGCTGCGAGCGTCATCGCGATGACCGAAGAATGCTTCGGCTTGGGCATGCCACGTCTCCTTGTGTGAGTTGCTCGAGGGGAAACCGACGCCTCATCGTTGGTCGACGAGGCGTCGGGGTAAAGAGTGGGCGGGCATGCTAACAGCGGCCTAACACGGTTCGGTGGCCGCCACTTTGGCCGGGGTCGCGGCGGGCTGTACGTCCGCCGCGACCCCGCCCTTTCTCAGCCCGCGGTGATCGACCCGTAGAGCCCGTGCTTCTCGCCCGCAGGACCGGACAGGAAGTACAGGGTGTTCGTCGGTCCGGCCGCAGCTCCGTTTCCGAACGCGATCGCCCAGAGGCCGTCGATCGCGATCGGCGCTCCGCTGGCGACGCGCAGCTGGCCCTTGTAGACCCACTTGGTGCCACGCTGCGTGTATGCGCTGATGCGTCCGTTGCCGAAGTTGCCGACGAGCAGATCCCCGCCGAAGACGCTGAAGTCCGCCGGTGCGAGCGCGAGACCCCAGGGGGCGTTCAGCGGCGCGTTCTTCTTGCCGCTGTTCACGACACTCGCAATGAGCTGGCCATCGGGAGTGAATTCGTCGACGTAGGCCTGCCCGGGCACCGCCACGTCATCCTTCTTCGCGGCGTCCTGCTTGGCGTACGTCACGAAGATGTTTCCGCCGATCGCCTGAATCCCGAACGGCGCGAACCCCTTGGGGATCTTCGAATCCTTGAAGCCGCCCGTTGTCGTGACCAGCTTGAACGACGCGTCGAAGACGTCGATCCGGCCGTTGTGGAAGTCGGTCGCGTACAGGCGATCCGACGCGATCGCGAGTCCCTTGTAGACCGCACCCACACTCGACCGGTCCGCGCCGACGACGGCAACGGTGCCGTTGACAGCCGGCGTCCAGCCGAGGACCGTGCCTCCCTCGGTCGAGAACAGGAAGCGCGCTGCGCCACTCTTCCCACTGTCCGAGACGACGAAGTCGGCAGCGTTGCCGTTGAACACGGTTCCGGTCGGTGCACCGGCGACCGTGACGGTGAGCGCTGCCTTCACACCGGTTCCGCTGTAGAGCGTCGATGTGTTCGAGCCGTTGTTCGCCGCCCACCAGGGCGTCGTCGGGCCGGCGCTCAGGCCCCAGCCGTTGACGAGCGACGCATCCGTTGCAGCCGCCGAAGTCGCGCTGCTGTCCGACACGAGCGGATGGACGGTGTAGATGTCGGCCGCCGAGCGGCCGTACCCTGCGCCCGCGACGACGGCGAAGAACACAGCCGCGACCGCGAGTGCAAACGTTCTCAAAAGCCTGCTGGACATTACGTATCCCCTCCATTTTCGAAACTGCTAACAGGGATAAGTACGCAGGCGGCCAGGAGTCGGTTTCTCTCTCCCGAACTGAGCCTGCGGACGGGCGATCCCGACCGCCCGTGGACTTTTGCCGAAGAGAGCGCCGACATCCCGGTGGTCTAAGGTGCGCGCCAGGTGACTGCGGCACCGAGCTCCCTGCGGAGAAATCTGGCTGTTCTGCCGGCTGTCGCCGGCCTCGTCGTCGTCGGCGGCGCATCGGCAGCATCCCACCAGGACACTCGAGGGAACCCGGCGCGCACCGGGCAAGACACTCAGGTCCTCGTCGTCTGCGTCCAGGCCAAAGGCTCTGCCGAGAGCGTCGGTGACCTGAACGTGAAGCTCGGATCCTGCAAGGGCGGGAAGGTGTACCGGATCCCGCTCGTGGCCGAGGGCTCCGGCCCGCCCGGGCCGGCGGGGCCGACCGGAGCGCGCGGTCCGACAGGCGCACGTGGGCCGACCGGAGCGGGCGGTCCCGCAGGCGCGCGCGGCCCGACCGGCGCACCGGGATCGGGCAGCGGGACGCCGGGGCCGACGGGACCCGCGGGGCCGAAGGGATCGACCGGAGCGCAGCCGGTCGCCGCCGGGGCCGCCGGCGCGACGGAGCGCCGGGGCCGGCACGGGCGCGACCGGTGCGAAGGGGGCGACCGGCGCGACAGGGGCCGCCGGAGCACGGGGGCCAAGGGCGCGACCGGGCAACCGGCGCGACCGGCGCGACGGGTACCAAGGGAGCAACGGGGACGAAGGGCACGACGGGAGCGAAAGGCGCGACCGGAGCGACCGGCACCAAGGGCTCAACCGGCGCCAAGGGCGTAACCGGAGCAAAGGGAGCGACGGGCACCACGGGCACGACGGGAGCGAACGGCGCGACGGGGGCCAAGGGAGCGACGGGAGCGAAAGGCGCGACCGGCGCCAAGGGCGCAACCGGTGCGAAGGGGCCGACCGGGACGCAAGGCCCGCAAGGTGCCAAGGGCGCCACGGGAGCGAGCGGGGCAAACGGCGCGACAGGGGCGAAGGGAGCGACCGGAGCGAAGGGAGCGACCGGGGCACGACCGGCGCGAAGGGCTCGACCGGGGCAAGCGGCGCGACCGGTGCCAAGGGCACGACGGGAGCGAAGGGTGCTACCGGCGCAAGGGTGCGACCGGCGTCAAGGGTGCTACCGGTGCCAAGGGCACGACCGGGGCAAACGGCGCGACGGGAGCGAAGGGCGCGACCGGCGCGAAGGGACCGACCGGAACGCAGGGGCCGCAAGGAATTCAGGGTGTCAAGGGCACCACAGGAGCGAGCGGAACGAACGGCGCGACCGGGACCAAGGGAGCGACGGGAGTGAAGGGTGCCACCGGCGCGAAAGGCTCGACCGGCGCCAAAGGCTCAACCGGCGCCAAGGGAGCAACGGGCGTGAAGGGTGCCACCGGCGCGAAAGGCACGACCGGCGCCAAGGGCACGACCGGCGCCAAGGGCACGACCGGCGCCAAGGGACCGACCGGAACGCAAGGCCCGCAGGGCGTCAAGGGCGTCACCGGCGCAAAGGGCGTGACCGGTGCGAAGGGCACGACCGGGGCAAACGGCGCCAAGGGCGTGACCGGGCGCCAAGGGCCCGACGGGCGCGAAGGGACCGACCGGCACGCAGGGCCCGCAGGGCGTCAAGGGCGTCACCGGCGCGAAAGGCGTGACCGGCGCCAAGGGCGCGACGGGCCCGAGCGGCACCTCCGGCGCGACCATCGTCGCCGGCACGGCGGTCGTCAGCGGGACGAACCCGGCCGCGGGCACGACGGTGACGGCAACGGCGACCTGCGCGAGCGGCAAGGCGCTGGGCGGTGGGGCTCAGGTGACCTCGGGCCAGGTTCAGAGAGTGACGCTGGTCCAGTCGTACCCGAGCTCGGCGACGGTCTGGACTGCGGTCGGCGCGGTCAGTACAGCCTTGACCGCGGGCGAACACGATGACCGTGAAGGCCTACGTCATCTGCGGGTGACGCCGAGCTGCCGCGGCCTCAGCCGCGCAGCGCCTCGATCCAGTCGAGACTCTTGCCGCAGAGCGTGCGGGCGCTCTCGGGACGAACGAACCTGACCGGAGTGTCGCCGGTCGACGAGCTGATCCCGATCGGACCGACGCCGAACGGTGGCGTCCCGCCGCTACCCGGCCGCAGGCTCGGGCCGCTGTACCGGAATCGCAGCACATGCGATCCCCGCCCGAGTCGAATCGCACCGAGCGAGGCGAACGTTCCAGGCCAGTTCAACTCGCCGGACGCACGTCCGACGCGCTGCCCGTCGACGTCGACCTCGACCGGCGCCTTGAACGAACCGGCGATCCACACGCCGTAGGTTCCGGTCGAACCGACGACGAACGGGGCAGACATCGTGCGGCTCGCAGTCAGGTACGGGGCGTCCGGGTCCTCGCCGTAGGCGCCGAAGACGGTTGGCGGACCGGCCTTGCCGTCGGTCTCGATCACGACCGCAGGCGCGCGGACGACCGTCGCCAGAACACCGTGCGCGCCGGCCGCGAGTCGTGCAAGCCGCAATACGTCGCTGCACGGCGGCACAGCGGCCGGTTGCAGCCGGCTCCCGAGCGAGAGATGCTCGAGGATCGGGCTTGGGCCTTCGGGTCTTTGCCAGACCTGGTAGACGCGACCACTCCAGATCGGCGCGTAGACGGACGGCGGACGACTGGCGAGTCCCGACCGGCGGAGCACGAGAGTTCGATACGGGAGGATCGAGGGAAGCGCGATCTCGTCGATGTCTGGCGACTCGCCCGTCGACGCTTCGCCGCCGTTTCGAAGCAGCACGAACCGACGGCGAAGCTCCGACGCCGCCTCGGCATCCATGTTCCGCAGGAAGTGGCGTGCGCCGTAGGGCTCGTACTCCGTCAGCAGCGTCGGCCCCTGTCCGGCGAATCGATTTCCGATCAGGGCGAGTTCCGACAAGCGCGTGGCCGGCGCGAGATCGACCGCCCGGTACTGCAGCACGTTCGACCAGGCGACACCGGTCACGATGACGCCTGCGACGATCGCGCCCTCGACCCGCCGACCGCCTTCGAACGTGGCGGCAGCGCCTGCGAGAGCGGCGGCAAGCACGATCGGAGAGGCGGACGCGAGCGCCTTGCCCCCGATCCACGGCGAGGCCGCGCCGACGTACGCGACGCACGCGATCCCGGCTGACCCCAGCGCGACCGGAAGCCCCCAGGCGCCGCGCCGAGCCGCGACCACGGACGCGACCAACGCTGCTGCACCCACGACGAGAGCGAGCACGTGCACGACATCGAGGTTGTGCGGCGCCACCCTGAAATCGCCCTCCGGCCAGATGCCGAACACCTGCAGCCAGCTGAGTCGACCGATGAGATTGCCGAGCTCGCCGGAGCTGGTGAAGGCGCCCGAGCGGCGCAGCCACTCGACCGCGAGAACGGCGGACGGGACGGCCAGAATGAGTGCGCACGCCACGAAGCCGGCCGCCCTGAGCAGGGCGGCTTCCCACCCGACACGGCGAACGGTCAAGACAGCGGTCGCGCCGAGTGGGACCGCGATCCAGACGCTCCCACCGACGCTGAGCGTGCCCACCACTGCGGCCGAGGTGAGCGCAAGAGGAACGACCGCGGAGTGGCGCTCCGCCTCGGCCGTCGGCCTGACGAGACAAGCGAGCAGGACGACCAGCATCGCCACGGCCAGCTCCTTCACCCCGCCCCAGAGGGCGTAGCCGTAGAGAAGTGCCGCCTGCGCGCCGGCGACCGCCACCAGCGCGCGGAAGAGGCCACTCCTGACGATCCCCCCGGCGAGCTGGTACAGGCCCGACGCGAGCATTGCCGCCAGGAACGCCAGGTACGGCTGCCAGAGCCAGGCGAGATCCTGGCCGACGAGCTCCCGGCCGATTCCGAGCGGCACGAGCGAGCCCAGGGGGTAGCCGTAGGCAAGGCTGGTCGCGAGCGTCGCCTGGTAGGTCGACGGCGGCAGTCCGCCGACGTCGTAGCCGTGGCGCATCGCGCGGTCGAGCATCGCGAGGTACGTCGCCGTGTCGTCGAGCTTGATGTACCCGCCGAAGGTCGCCATACCCGACAGGACGAACGGAGCTGCGAAGACCGCGAACGCTCCGACCACTGCGACCGCCAGGCGCTACGTGGCGGACGGGCGAGCGCGGCGGAACGGAGAGACCGATCCCGGCGACCGCGAGCGCGACGACAACGGGTGCGGCGAACGGGACGATCGGCCCGCCGCCGAGCAGTGCGAACTGCCCCACCAGCGAGATGGCCGCGAAACCGAGCGGCATGAGCAGCGGCGCCGGGATCTCGAGCGGGACGGCCCGCGCGACGAGCAGGCCACACCCGAGCGAGAGCCCGGCGAGAACGAGCGGAAAGACCAGCCAGGCGAGCAGCATCGCCGCGCGCCGGGACTCTCAGCCGACCGGCGCGATCGCGTTGGCGCTCACGAGAGCGCGGGCCGCAGCCGGCGCCGGATCGTAAACCTCGACCTGCACGTTCCCGCCCGGAAACGCGAGAAACACGTTGGTCGGTCGGCTCGATCGATAGAACGCAATCCCGCCGTGGCCGATGTGCAGCGCGACGGCGCCGCTTCGACGGCCCTGAGCCGCGGTCGCCGCGTAGGCGCCGGCGACAGGGATAGGTGCCGACGGTGAGATAGGGCCGCTTGCTGCCGACCGCGACGCCGAGGCGGCAGGTAGCGAACGAAGATTCGGCCGTCCACTCCGCGGGTGAGCTCATAGGTCACTCCCGGCCGGGCACCGGCCCAGAAGACCGCGTGCTGGGCCTGCACAGCCACGCTCTTCAATCCGGCGGGCGAGACGGCGACAGCAGGCGTTCCCGAAGATCCCCCGGCTGCCGGGACCGGAGCGATCGCTCCCGAGGAGACGAGCAAGGCCGCCTCGTGTGCGACGGGCGAGAAGACCTCGACCTGGACATCCGAGCCCGGATAGGCGAGGAAGACGCTCAGCGGCTTCGCGCTGTCGTAGAACGCAATCGCCCGGGAGTCGGTCGTCTGCACCTTGATCGACCCGCTCTGGTTCGCCAGCTCGCTCGTCACGCGAAAAGCGCCCTGCACGGGATACGAGCCGATCGTCAGGTACGGCTGACCCGACCCGACCGGAGCACCGGGCGGCAGATATCGGATGTAGACGCGACCGCCGGTCGTCCTCGTGAGCTCGTACCGGTCATCGGCCCGCTGCCCCGCCCAGTAGATCGGACGCGCCGAAGACGCGGCGAGTGAGGTCAGAAGCGCGACCGGTGCCCGGACTGCTCCCGCTCCGGAAGGATTCGGGGACTGCGCCACCGTCGACCCGCCCCCGCGGAGGAGCAGCCAGACGACGAATCCGATCAGCGCGGCGACAGCCAGAACCGCGCCGAACCGCACCGAGGGAAGCCGCCACCTGGGCCGGACCGGAACCACCGCTGTCGGCAAACGTTCGTCCAACGGCCCGCATCATCGCTGAGCCCCAGGACGGCTGCGGGCGAGCCGTCGATCCGCGTAAAGCTTTCCCTGCAGAGAGCCGATAAGAGGTCGATGTCTGCGGTGGGCTCTCGGCGTGAAGGCCGTCGGAGGGCGAGTGACGACTGGGTCGCTCGCTGGCTTGCGGCGTGCTCAGATCTGGCCGAACTCGAGCGTTCGAACCCGATGACGGACGCAGTGATCGAGGAGATCGACGGCCGGATGATCCGGATCGGCGACCGCTGGCTGGCCGACTTCGCCTCCTGCAACTACCTCGGCTTCGACCTCGATCGCGAGATCATCGACGCCGTCCCCGGCTACCTCGAGCAGTGGGGCACGCATCCGAGCTGGTCGCGCCTGCTCGGGAGCCCTGTGCTCTACGAGCAGATCGAGGAGCACCTCGCCGAACTGCTCGGAGCGCCCGACGCTCTCGTCTTTCCGACGATCACTCTGATTCATCTTTCGGTGATCCCGCTGCTTGCCGCGAGCGGAACCGTGTTCGTCGACCGGCGCGCCCACAAGACGATCTACGAAGGCGCCGAGCTGGCGACACTTCGAGGCGCGACGCTGAAGCGCTTCGAGCACGGCGACCTCGACGAGCTCGAGCGCCTCCTGCGGAGCGACACGTCGACGGCGCGACTGATCTGCATCGACGGGGTGAACAGCATGACCGGGAACGTCGCCGACCTCCCCGGATACGCGGCCCTTGCTCGCCAGTACGACGCAATCCTGTACGTCGACGACGCGCACGGCTTCGGTGTGATCGGCGAGCGAAGCGACAGTGAATCGACGCCGTACGGACTGCGCGGGAACAGCATCGTGCGCCACTTCGGCGAGAGCTACGAGAACATCGTGTTCGTCGCCGGCTTCTCCAAGGCCTACTCGTCGCTCGCCGCCTTCATCGCCTGTCCCCCCGAGATGAAGCGACTGCTCAAGACAGCCGCGCCGCCGTACCT
This sequence comes from uncultured Thermoleophilia bacterium, assembly GCA_963708505.1. Taxonomy (GTDB): domain Bacteria; phylum Actinomycetota; class Thermoleophilia; order Gaiellales; family Gaiellaceae; genus PALSA-600. The sequence continues at coordinate 104,083 of CAVPST010000001.1, read as the reverse complement.
CTACTCCGGCCCGTCTCCGGTTGCCTCGCTTGCGACGACCCTCACGGGGCTCGAGGTGAACGACCGGCGCGGAGACACTTTGCGCACGGATCTCTGGGCGAAGACCCAGCGCGTGCTCGAGTCTCTCGACAAGCTCGGCGTTCTGACGCCGAACATGCACGGGCTCCCGATCGTCGAGGTGCCGCTCGCACAGCCTGAGCAGGTCGGCGATGTCGGCAAGTTCCTGTTCGAGAACGGCATCTACGTCACTCTGGCCGCGTATCCGCTCGTACCGCGGAGCGAGGTGGGCTTCCGGATCCAGTTGACCACCGCGAACGCGGATGCAGAGATCGACGCGTTGATCGACGTGCTCGGACGACTCGCCAACGCGTTCGACCTGCAGCCTGCTCTCGGACAGGCCGCCGCATGACACTCGTCCAACGTCTGCGCCCCGGGCGGCGAACCGTCTGGGCCTGGTACCTCGCCGCGATGACCGTCCTGGCGGCCGCGTACGTCTTCGTGCCTCCGTTCAAGGGCTACGCGCTCGTCATCAACGTGATCGGGCTGTCGTCACCGCTCGCGATCGCCGCTCGGCATGCGGCTGCACCGCCCGCAGGCGCGGCTCGCGTGGTCGCTGCTGCTCGCCGGGACAGCTTCTCTACGTCGCCGGCGACTTCTACACCTACACGTACCCCGACCTCCTCGGCGGCACGGTCGGCTTCCCCTCGGCCGGCGACGCCATGTACCTCGGCGTCTATCCGCTCCTGTTCACCGGCTTGATGCTGCTCGTCCGGCGGCGCGATCCTCATCGCCGCGACAAGGCAGCGATCGTCGACTCGCTGATTCTCACGGTCGGCTTCGCGCTGCTCTCCTGGGTCTTCCTCGTCGCCCCGAACCTGCACCTGTCCGGTCTCACGGTCCCCGCGAAGCTCGTCTCGGTGGCCTATCCGCTCGGGGACGTCCTCCTGCTGGCCGCCCTGATCCGCTACGCGGTCCAGGCAGGCTCGAGGAGCCCCGCGTTCTACTTCCTCGGCGCGAGCACCGTCGCGCTGCTCGTGACGGACTGCGCCTACAACTACGCGCTCCTCGCGGGGACCTACAACCACCAGGTGATCTACGACGTCGGGTGGATCGCCTATCTCGTCCTGTGGGGTACTGCCGCACTGCACCCGTCCATGAAGACGCTGGAGGAGCCCGCACGAGAGAAGCGCGTGCGGCTCAGCCCCGCGCGTCTTGGACTGCTTGCGCTCGCCTGCCTGATCGGGCCTGCGATTCACTTCGCCGAGGAGATCAAGAACCCGGATCTGCTCGTCATCATCGGCGCTTCGGCGATCCTCTTCCTGCTCGTCGTGCTGCGCGTGGCCGGGCTCGTTCGGCAAGAGGAACGTGCGACGGCGCGTGAGCTCGCGCTGCGGCGCGCAGGCTTCGATCTGGTCGAGGCCGTCGGGCGGGCAACCGTCAACGACGCCATCGCGACCTCGGCCGCCGACATCGTCGGGAACGCGGCCAAGGTCCGGCTCGTCCTCTGGACGGACGAGACCGCACAGGTCGCCGCCTCGAACGGAGCCGGCAGCTGGGACGTCTCGCGCCAGGCGGTCAACTGGATCGAACGCCAGCTGGCGCCGCACGAGCACGTGGCCGTCGTCTCTCCCTCCGAGCAGGCGCTCGCTGCGCTCGGGCTCGGCGATGCCCTCAACACCCTCGTCGTGCGGCTCTCGGTTCGCGACGAGAATCAGGGCGCGCTCATCGTCCAGTCGCCGTTCGTCGTCCCTTCGGACATCGTCGACTCGCTCGAGATGTTCGCCTCGCAGGTCTCGCTCGCGGTGGAGGCTGCTTCGCTAGCCGAAGACCTGCACCGGCAGAAGAGCGAGGCGCGCTTCCGGTCGCTGGTCGCCCATTCGAGCGACCTGATCACCGTGCTGGACGGGAACGGCACCGTCACCTACCAGAGCCCGTCCATCGAGCGCGTGCTCGGATACGCGGTCGAAGACGTCGAGGGCCAGCGGTTCGACCGCCTCCTCGCCGAAGCGGACCGCTCGCGCATGGAGCCGATCATCAACGGGGGCGGCTCCGCCGACGCTGAGTCCCACACGTTCGACTGCGCGCTGCAGCACCGAGACGGCCGCTGGCTGCAGTTCGAGGTTCAGCACACCCAGCTGCTGCAGGACGAGCACATCCGCGGGATCGTCCTCAACAGCCGCGACGTCAGCGAGCGGAAGGCTTTCGAGGATCAGCTCGCACACCAGGCGTTCCACGACCCGGTCACCGACCTTGCCAACCGCGCTCTCTTCGCCGACCGCGTCTCGCACGCCCTCCGTTCGACCGTCCGCAGCGGCTCGCTGATCGCGGTCATGTTCATCGACCTCGACGACTTCAAGACGGTCAACGACAGCCTCGGCCACCAGGCCGGCGACGTGATCCTCACCGAGGTCGCGCGGCGGCTCGAGCGGGCAATCCGTCCCGCCGACACGGTCGCGCGGTTCGGCGGCGACGAGTTCGCGATCCTCCTCGACGGCGTCTCCGGCTCCGACGAGGCAGCGCTGATCGCCGAGCGCCTGTTGGGCGAGCTCGAGGTGCCGACGGAGATCGACGGCAAGCAGGTCTACCCGCGCGCCAGCGTCGGCATCTGCATGAGCGACGAGGACCTCCTCTCGCAGGATGCCGAGGAACTGCTCCGGAATGCCGACGTCGCCATGTACATGGCAAAGCGCGACAGCAAGGGCAGGTACCGGCTGTTCGAGCCCGCGATGCACGAGCGCGTCGTCGAACGCCTCGAGCTGCGGGCCGAGCTCCAGCGTGCGTTGAAGCTCGAGCAGCTCGAGGTCTACTACCAGCCGGTCGTCCATCTCAATACCGGAGCGGACTACGGCGTCGAAGCGCTTCTGCGCTGGCACCACCCGACGCGCGGCCTGATCCAGCCGGCGCAGTTCATCCCCCTCGCCGAGGAGACGGGGCTGATCATCCCGATCGGCAGGTGGGTGATCGAGGAAGCCTGCCTCAAGGCGGTCGAGCTGCAGAGCCGCTTCCCGCTCCCCGAGCAGCTCCGCATGAGCGTCAACCTCTCCGTGAAGCAGATGCAGTCGGACTCGATCGTCGACGACATCCGCGGGATCCTGGAGTCGACCGGCTTGAACCCCGCCTCACTCGTGCTCGAGATCACCGAGACGGTGATGCTCGCCGACGCAGACGGTGCGGTTACGCGTCTGCACAGCCTGAAGGATCTCGGCGTCCGGATTGCGATGGACGACTTCGGCACCGGCTACTCCTCGCTGAGCTACCTGAGCCGCCTTCCCGTCGACATCATCAAGATGGACCGTTCGTTCCTCGGCGGGGGTGTCGACGACAACGGGCTGGCCGCCGCGATCATGGCGATCGGCGAGCGACTCGGACTCGAGGTCATCGCCGAGGGGATCGAACAGCGCGACCAGATCGACGCACTCCAGCGGCTCGGCTTCGCCCTCGGCCAGGGCTTCGTCTTCGGACGGCCGATGCCTCATGGCCCGCTCGACGAATACCTGACGAACCACACAGAGTCGATCTCCGCGCAGTTCGACTCCGATGCAGCATAACTTCGAGGGGCTGGACCGCCCGGGCGGCGTCGCCCGCGTCGGCTTGCTCCGCCCGCTGAGGTCGCGCGACTTCCGCCTCCTCTGGGCCGGGATGACCGTGTCGCTCGTCGGAGACGGAGTCTTTCTCGTCGCGATCGCGTGGACCGCGTACTCGCTCTGGAACACGCCGGCTGCGCTCTCGATCGTCGGGATCGCGATGACCGTGCCGACGATCGCGTGTCTCCTGTTCGGCGGCGTGATCAGCGACCGGCTCGACCGGCGGCGGATCTTGCTGTACGCCGACCTGGGCCGCGCTCTCGTCGTCGGCGTGCTCGCGGCGCTCGCGCTCGCACACGCGCTCACCTTCGCCGGGCTGGTCGTGATCGTGGCGGCCTACGGGATCGGCGCTGCGTTCTTCATCCCCGCGTTCGAGTCGATCGTGCCCGGCGATCGTCGATCCGGACGAGCTCGCGCAGGCGAACGCGCTCGACCAGTTCGTCCGGCCGATCGCGCTCCGGCTCGTCGGCCCTGCCTTGGGGGGTGCTCTCATCAGCCTCGTCGGCGTCGGCAGCGCGTTCGCGCTGGACGCCGGCTCGTTTCTCGTCTCCGCGATCACGGTCCTCGGACTGCGCCCCGCGGGCGTTGCCCAACCGGCATCCGCTTCGACCATCGCGGCCGTCACCGACGGTCTCCGGTTCGTGCGCAGCAACGTGTGGCTGTGGGGAACGCTGCTGTCGGCAGCGATCGCGTATCTCGCATTCCTCGGGCCGACCGAAGCACTCCTCCCGTTCGTCGTCAAGAACACGTTGCACGGGTCGGCGAGCGAGCTCGGGCTCGTCTTCGCAGCGGGCGGCGTCGGCGCCGTCGGAGCAGCGCTCGTCATGGGTCAACGCGGTCAGCCCAGGCGGGACATGACGTGCATCTACGTGTGCTGGACGGTGGCCACGCTCGCCGTCGTCGGCTACGGGGTTGCGCGGACCGTCCCGCAGTTGATGGTCGCCTGCCTGGCTTTCAACGCGCTCGAGGCGGCCGGGACGATCATGTGGTCGACGGTCAAGCAGCGCCATGTTCCTGCGGGGCTCCTCGGGCGCGTTTCCAGCCTCGATTGGCTGATCTCGATCAGCCTGCTGCCGATCTCGTTTGCCATCACGGGGCCGGTCGCGGGTCTGATCGGCGTCCGCGCGACGCTCGTCGGTGCCGGGCTGATCGGGGCCACCGCGACCCTCAGCGCGTTGTTCATCCCGGGGATGCGCAGCGTCGAGGGCTCGATCGCGCCCGGCGCCGCGGCCTCCGCAGCCGCCCAGACCTAGACCGGGCCCAGATCGGCGCCGAGGCCGAGCAAGATCCCGTCGGCAGCCGACGGCAGGGCTGGTCGTGATGAAGAGAACGACGCCGTCGCACGGCGCACGGATCTCCTCGTGCACCTCGCCCCAGAGATCGCGGACGCGTCCGACGACTCCGCCTTCCTTCACCTCGTCGCCTGATGCGACGAGTGCGTCCCACCAGCCCGCCCGGGCGCTACGGAGCCAGACGAATCTTCCGACCAAGCGCAGGTCCTTGCCAGGTGCTGTGGGAGCGCCCGGCAACATCTCGAGCTGCTTGAGCACATTGCGGACACCGTTGACGAGCAGCGCGACCGCGCTCTCCTCCAGCTGGCCGCGGCCGCCCGCCTCGGCGATGACCGCCGGAATGCCCACCGCGGCGGCCGCATCCGCAGTCATGCCGCCGAGCGCCGATTCCTGCCTGTCCTGACGGATGACATACGGCAGGCCGAACGCGACGGCGACGGCGCGAGCTCGCTCGGCGACGGCGGAATCGGAATAGAGCGCAAACGGCTCGAGAGCCTCGACGAGATCGCCGCCGTGCAGGTCGATGAGCACGTCGGCCGGCGCGATCAGCTCGTCGAAGATCGATCGAGCGAGCACCTCCGTGTACGTCCCCTCGAGCGAGCCCGGGAAGCAGCGATTGAGATTCTTGCCGTCGGCAGGCACGACGAACGGCGAACGGCGCTCGAACGACTGCATGCTGACGACCGGTACCGCGACGATCCTGCCGGCCAGCTCGGTCGTGTCGAGCTCGGTCATCAAACGTGTCACCGCAGCGATCGAGGAGTACTCGCAGCCGTGTATGCCGCCGATGAGGCAGAGCAGCGGCCCGTCCTTCGCACCGCGCGCCTCGAAGGCGGGATGCTCGACGCCGGCCAGCAACTCGTGTTCGAAGACGATCGTGCGACGCTCGATCATGTCGGCTCCTCGGTGAGGTCACGTTTCAGGTCTACACAGCAAACCCGAAGCGCGCGGGGCCCGTGCTAGGGAAGCGCGAGCAGGACGTACGCGGTGACCGCGTGGTCCTTGCCCTTGATCCGCAGCCCCGTCCTCGCTTCGACGACCGCGCCGTCGGGCAGCTGCTCGTAGGTCTCCTCGCCGATCAGGATGCCGCCGACCGGGGCGAGCCCCTCGAGGCGGGCGCCGGTGTTCACCGTATCGCCGACCAAAGGGTAGGCGACGTGGCCTGAGCCGCCGATCTCGCGCAGCACCGCCTCGCCGCTGTTGACGCCGACGCGCATGCGCGGCCAGTCGGGATGGATCTCCGTCAGCGCAGCGAGCTCCTCCTGCAGGGCCAGGGCGGCCCGCGCCGCTCTCTCGGCATGATCGGGCTGGTCACCACGGCTGTTGAAGGCGGCCATGACGGCGTCGCCGATGAACTTCTCGATCTCGCCACCGAACCGGCGCGTGAGCAACGGAGCGGCGGTGCCCCAGTAGGCGTTCAGAACCTCGGCGACCTCGGCCGGCTTTGACCGCTCGGCAAACGCGGTGAACCCGACGAGGTCGCCGAAGAGCACGCTGATGTCCTGACGGCGTTCACGCGTCGACGAGAGGTACAGATCGCGGAAGCGCTCGTCGCGCCATTCGCGTCGGGCGGCGAAGCCGACGATCAGGTAGGCCGTCACGATCAACCCGTGCCATTCCCACCAGCTTGCGTGCCACCTGCGCTCGCCGGTGAAAGCGACGCCGATCAGGGCCTCCGACAGCAGGAGGAAGCACGCGATGACGGCGGCGGGCAACAACTTGCGGCTGCTGCGGAACATGCTCCAGTACCGGAGGGCGCTGACCGCGTAGATGATTGTGCCCACGATCGCCATCACCGTGAGGAGGCTTCCGCGCGCGGCCTCGCTCTCGGCATCGCGCAGCGGCGGCAGGCTCGCGACCGTCCAGACGAACCACACGGCCATCGCGAGCAGCACCGATATACGCAGCGGCGTTCGATACTGGATCAGCCACGGAGCGAACTCTGGACGCAAGTCGACGAACGCCGAGCCGGCCGCGAACACGGCACTCAGCAGCAGTCCGACCGGGATGGCGACCTGGAACCCGCCGTACTCCTTCTGGAACAGGACGCCGGCCGTCCCGATTGCGTGCAGCCCCATGAAGCCCCCGGTCGCCATGAACGCGAGCGACAGCAGCAGGACGCGCGCATCTCCCCGGCGCTTGGCGGCCTCGCCGGCCGCGAAGCCGAGCACGAACGCGACGCCGCCCACGATCCCGAAGACGACGAAGTGGGCCCGGTAGTTCTCGAAGTGCGGATCGAGCCGCGACCGCAGCAGAAGGGAGACGAGGCCGATCAGCGGCAGCGCGGCGGCGAGCACCCACGCGGCGATGACCGCCGCTGATCGAGCGCGCTTCTGAGGACTCACGGGCCCTCGACCCAGATCACGGTCTTCGCGACTCTCATGGTTCCTGAGGCTAAGTACGGCCCCGCGCCGCGGTATCGGGGGCGAGGATGATCTCGCGTCGTCCTCGAGAACGATCTTTCCCCCAGCGCAGGGCTCGAGCGGAACAAGTGGACGATTGGCGTCGTTACTTTGCGACGTGACGCCCTACGTCGCTGCGCTCTGGCGATATCCCGTCAAGTCCTTGCGGGGCGAGTTGATCTCGGAGACCGACGTGGGGCTCGATGGATTTGCCGGTGATCGACTCGTGCACGTGCGCGAAGCAGGCGGCCGCGTCGTCACCTCGCGCTACCGGCCGGGCCTGCTTGGTCTCCGCGCCACACTCGGGGCCGACGGAGAGCCGCTGATCGAAGGTCGTCCCTGGCGGGACGCTTCGTCGCTCGCCATGGTCCGGTCGGCGTCGGCTCCGGATGTCGAGCTCGTCCGCTTCTCGGCACCCGATCACGGCCAGCGGTACGACGTCCTTCCCTTGACGGTGCTGACGGACGGCATGGTCGACGCGATCGACGTCGACTACCGGCGCTTCCGGCCGAACATCATGATCGCCGGCGTCCCTGGCCTCGGAGAGCGCGCGTGGGTCGGTCGCGCTTTGCGGATCGGCTCGACGCTGATCGGCGTTCGCAAGGCACGCTCGCGCTGCGTGATGACCACGTTCGACCCCGACACGCTGGAGCAGGATCCTTCGGTCCTCTTTCGGATCGTCCGCGAGTTCGACGGCGCCATCGCTCTGGATTGCTGGGTGATCGAGCCGGGCCACATCCGCTCCGGCGACCGCGTGGAAGTCGTCGATCTGCCGAGCGTCGCCTTGGCGCGACCGGCAGCTAGGCGTGAGCCAACGTCAACGGTTCGTGACGATCGGCTCGCCTTCCGGGCATGCGGCGTTGACGTAGCCCGAGCGGAATGGGCGCGCGTCTCCGGTCGCCTCGTCGTAGAGGTGGCGAAGCACACAGCCCGTGTCGTTGGCGAGCAGGTGGACCGAGACAGAAGTCACGGCGGACGTCGTTCGAACACGATGGACGTCGTCGGCCGGCGGGAAGAGCGCGTACCAGTCGCCCGGCTCGAGCGGCCGCTGCCGGAGAAGCTCGAGGCGTCCGGCAGACGGGCGGTAGAACTCCTCGTCCTGGTTGCCGCGATAGAGGCCTACCAGCCCCCAGGCGCCGTGGTCGTGCACGGGCGTCTGCGATCCGGGAGGCACGACGAGGCTGAAGAGGCAGAGCGACCGGTCGGCCGACCGGTAGAGCAGCCACTGGCCGATCCCGCCTCCCATGCCGCTGACCGGGGCGTCCTGCTGGTACTGCTCGGGAAGCCAATCCGTGCGCGCGAGCAGCTCGACGAACCGAGGCGTGATCGCCGCCACCGCGTCCTCCGGCGATGCGGTCGCGTCGATCTCTCTTCTCACCATCGCGACGAACTCGCGGATGACGGGGGTATCGACGACGTACTCGTCGTGCTCGAGCGGCTCGAGCCCGGAGTGCTCGTGGAAGTCACACATCCCGGCTCACGAGAAGCTGATCACGCTCCGGATGCCGTCCTGCTGCTCCATCAACTCGAACCCGCGGTTCACGTCCTCGAGCGTCAGCCGGTGCGAGATGAACGACTCGACGTCGATGTCGCCCGCCAACCAGCGCTCGACGAGCACAGGAACGCCGTCACGCCCCTTGACGCCGCCGAACGACGAGCCGGCGACGCGCCGGCCCGTGATCAGGAACCGCGGGACGATGTCGAGTGTCTCTCCCTTGCCGGCGACGCCCGCGACGGTGCACAGCCCCCACCCCATGCGTGCCGCCTCGACCGCCTGCCGCATGACGGCGACGTTGCCGGTCGCCTCGAACGTGTAGTCGGCGCCGAAGCCTCCCGTCAACTCGACGATCTGCTCGACGACGTCGGGGCCGCCCACGAGCGCGTCGGTCGCGCCGTGCTTGGTCGGCGAGCGCGAGTCGATCGGCCGAAAGATCCACGCACATGATCCGCGCCGCACCTTGCAGGCGGCAACCGATCACGGCACCGAGCCCGACCATGCCGGCGCCGAAGACGACGCACGTCGATCCCGCCTCGACGCGAGCAGTGTTGATCGCCGCACCGAGCCCTGTCGACAAGCCGCAGGCGAAGAGGCACGCGCCCTCGAACGGCGCCTCCTGCGAGATCTTGGCGAGGGCGATCTCCGGCATCACGGTGTACTCGGCGAACGTCGACGTGCCCATGAAGTGCCGCAACGGCTCACCGTCCCGGGAGAGCCGGCTCGTCCCGTCGGGCAGGTAGCCCTTGTTCTGCTGCTCCCGGATCGCCAGGCACAGGTTCGTACGGTCACTCAGGCAGTGGACGCACTCGCGGCACTGCGGTGAGAAGAGGGTGACGACGTGATCGCCCGGCAGCGAGCGTCGTGACGCCCTCCCCGACCTGCTCGACGACGCCGGCTCCCTCGTGGCCGAGCACCGTCGGCGCATACCCCGACGGATCCGCTCCCGAGGCTGTGTAGAGATCGGTGTGGCAGACGCCGCACGCGACGAGCCTGACCAGCACCTCTCCTTGCCGCGGCTCCGCGAGGTCGAGCTCCTGCACCTCGAGCGGCGCCCCGAAGTGCTCGAGCACGGCTGCCTTGATCTTCATCGTGTCGATCCTAGTTCGGGAGGCCCGGGGGCTACTCGCTAGGTGAGAAAACGTTCCAGCCGTTCGAAGGTTTCCGTCCAGCCGACGCGATGAAGCTCCAAGCGGCGGCTCGGTCTTGAACGGGCCCTGGTCGAGGACGAGGCGTGTTCCCGCGCCCGCCGGCACGAACTCCAGCGTGACGAGCGTCTCCTGATCGTCGGGATCGGGCTCCTCGTAGGCGAACGTGTAAGCGAGGCGGCGCGGCGCCTCGATCGCGCGGAACGTGCCACGGATATGAAAGACGTCTCCTCGAGCCGGCTGCATCGTGATCCGGTAGTCCGCTCCCTCCGCGACATCGAGCTCGACGCCTGCCACGGCGAACCCGTCCGGCCCCCACCACTGTCGGAGTTGTTCAGCGTCGACGAAGGCAGCGAAAATGCGCTCCGGCGGCGAAGCGAGGACCTTCTCCACGTGGAGTCGCAGTGCTTCCGGCTGCTCCGGTGCCATGTCGGCGCCAATCATGCCAATGCGGATCTCGAGGCTCGCACTGATATGAGTGGCGCATGGCAGACGGCCATACCGCCGCATACGACGAGGTTGCCGACGCATACAGCCGCGCTCTCGATCCTGACGGGGTCGGGCTCGTCGATCCCATCCTCAGTGAGCTCGTCGGCGACTCTACGGCGTGCAACGTACTCTCGCTCGCGTGCGGCCAGGGACAGGATGCGAGGCTGCTCGCACACCTCGGCGCGATCGTCACAGGCGTCGACGTATCTGCAGAGATGCTTCGCTACGCGCGACAGCACGAGGCCGCCGATCCGCGCGGCATCGAGTACGCCCAGGGTGACGCAGAGGACCTGGCGGCGTTCGCGGATCGGAGCTTCGACGGCGTCGTCTGCCATATGGCACTCATGGACATCCCCGATCTGGCAGCGGCCGTCGGCTCCGTCGCACGCGTGCTCCGGGATCAAGGGTGGTTCGTCTTCTCGATCGTCCACCCGTGTTACCACGGCCACGTCGAGATCGTGACCGACTACTTGCTCGACCATCGCTATCGCAAACGGCTCCCGAAGGATTGGCTCCCGACGCACGCCTACCATCGGCCGCTCGGCAGCTACTTCGACAAACTCGCGCGGGCCGGCCTGCGCGTCGATCGGATCGTTGAGGCGCATTACCTGGCCTCCGATGCAGGAGGCGTTCCCGGCCTGCTGTACGCACGAGCCGTCAAGGTGTGAAGGCGATCTTCTAAGCGCCGCGTGTACCCCCGCGACCAGCCGGGATCAGCCGGTTTGCCTGATTCGACAGGCGGCCGGTAGTCGCCTGGCACCTCTTTGTTGAAGGTGCCATGCTGTGGGCCGATTCGGCGTCGCTTCCGCGCACGGGTCGGAATCCAGGCTGAAGACTCGGCCGAAGGAGGGACGGTTGTCCGGTTCGGGTTCGGAATCGCGTCCGCACAACTCGTCGCTCGAGGCCTTGTCGAGTGAGCTCGCGCAGCTGCGCGAGCAACAAGTGGCTACGAACGAAGTGCTCTTGGCCATAGCTCGACCAGACTTCGAGCTCCAGCCGATCTTCGAGACAGTGGTTGAACAGGCGATCCACCTGTGTAAGGCGGACGCCGGGCAGATCTTTGTCAGGGAAGGCGATCACTTTCGACTCGCGTGCGCCGCCGGCGGTTCCGAGGAGTACCGGTCGTTGATCGGAAAGCGGGAGATACCGCCTGGGCCGGGCACGCTCATCGGTCGGGTCGCACTGGAACGCCGGCCGGTGATGTCGGAGGACATCGCCCATGATCGCGAGTACGACACCGAGGAACAACGACTTCGGCAGAAGCTCGGGAGCTTCCGAACGATCGTCGGCGTACCGATCCAGAGCGAAGATCAGGTCATCGCGGTCATCTCACTCTGGCGGCACGAGGTCAACCCATTTGCGGAGCGCGAGATCGAGCACGCGACGACGTTTGCTGCTCAGGGCGAAATTGCCCTGCGGAACGCAAGCTTGATGCAACAACTGGACCAGCGGACACAAGAGCTCGCGCGCTCCGTCGACCAGTTGAACGGGCTGAGCAAGGTTGCCCAGGCCGTGAGTTCCAGTCTTGATCCAGAGGAGGTGTTGTCAACGATCGTGAGGCATGCGATCGAGCTCTCCGGCACTGAGGGAGGCTCGATCTTCGAGTTCGACGACGCCTCACAGGAGTTCCGAGTGCACACCGCCTACGGCACGAGCGAAGAGTTGCTCGAAGCGCTCCGTGCGACGAAGGTCGGACTCCACGACTCGCTTGTCGGCCGTGCAGCCTTGAACGGTGTCTCGATCGCTGTACCCGACATCGGTGGAGTTCCGCCGGACAATCACTTGGTCCAGGTGTCTCGGGCAGGCTGGCGTTCACTGCTCGCGGTCCCACTCGTTCGCGAAGACCGGATTCTCGGCGCGCTCGTCGTCCGCCGCCGCCGCACAGGCGAGTTCTCCACGGAGATCATGGAGTTGCTCGAGACATTCGCGAGCCAGTCGGCGCTCGCGATCCACAACGCCCGCCTCTTTCACACAGTCCGGGAGCAGGCATCCGAGCTCGCTGAGTGGAATCGCGAGCTCGAGTCGCGGGTCGAGGAGCAGGTCGCACAGATCGACCGCATGGGACGCCTGAAGCGTTTCCTGTCGCCGCAACTCGCTGAGCTGATGGTCTCGTCGGGCGACGAGTCCTTCCTCGAAAGCCACCGTTGCGAGATCACGGTCGTTTTCTGCGACTTGCGCGGCTTCACTGCATTTGCCGAGACCACGGAGCCTGAGGAGACGATGACCGTCCTGCGCGAGTATCACGAGGCGCTCGGAGAGCTCGTCTTCCGCTTCGAAGGAACGCTCGAGCGTTTCACCGGGGACGGACTGATGGTGTTCTTCAATGATCCCGTACCGTGCTCGGACGCGGCTATTCGCTCGGTTCGGATGGGCGTCGCAATGCGAAACGATGTCGCGGGCCTCGCCGAGCGCTGGCGCCGTAGCGGGCACGATCTCGGCTTCTCAGTCGGCATTGCGCAGGGCTACGCAACACTTGGACGGGTCGGGTTCGAGGGCCGGTTCGACTACGCCGCGATCGGCACCGTCACGAACCTGGCGGCCCGCCTCTGCGATGTCGCGGAAGCCGGGAAGATGCTCGTCAGCCAGCGCGTTCACGCAGGCGTCGAGGATCTCGTGCAATCGAACGAAGTGACGGGTCTGCAGCTGAAGGGATTCTCGCGACCGGTCACTGCGTACGAGATCGTCGGCTTGAACGCGGATCGCGCGCACGAATGAGGGACTTGCCCGTGGCGGGTTGACTCCGACTCGACCGACGGTTCGAGCATGATGCTGCCGTGACCGGCGACGTGCAGACGCGCAGCGCAGCGACGGCTCGGCAGAGCCGTGTCGGGTGAGCGGCTGGCCGGCTTCATCTACGGCACGATCGTCGTGCTCGCGGTCGTGGTCGCGGGTGCGCGGGCCTACCCGCACGAGTCCGGGCACATCGCCGCGCTCGTGATCGTCACCAACGGCGTTCTCTGGCTCGCCCATGTCTACGCGCACGGGCTCGGGCACAGCGTCGGGCACGACGAGCATCTGTCGCTGGAGGAGCTCCGCCGCATCGCGCGGCGCGAGGCCTCGATCATCGAGGCCGCCGTGCCCCCCGTGGCCGCCCTGCTGCTGGGTGCGATCGGGGTGCTCTCCGCCCACGCGGCGCTCTGGCTCGCGTTCTTGCTCGGCCTGGCCGTGCTCGCTGTCCAGGGCCTGACGTTCGCGCGGGTCGAACGGCTCCGCTGGCCGCAGACGCTGGCGGTCGTCGCCATGAATCTCGGTCTGGGAGTCCTCCTGGTCGCGCTGAAGCTCGCCGTTTCCCACTGAGCAGGCGCGCCGGCTGACGGAGCGTCGGCCGAATGGCATCCTTCGCGTCAGTGGTTCCCGAGTCGCAGCTCGTCTCGACGGAGTATGGACTTGTTCCAAAAGGACAGGGTTGGTTCGTGCTCAACGCGAGCAAAACGCACTGGTGGAAGCGCGAAGGCCGCGGCGTCCTCTGTGAGTTCGAGGGTGCCGGCTTCGAAGGAGCAGCCGACTTCCTGCAGCTCGGGATCAACCTCACCCTGCTCGGCCCCGGCGAGCCGATGGGGATGTATCACTGGGAAGCCGACCAGGAGGATTTCCTCGTTCTGGCCGGCGAAGCGTTATTGATCATCGAAGGCGAAGAGCGCGAGCTTCAGCGGTGGGACTTCGTGCACTGCCCTCCGGGCACGAACCACACGATCGTCGGCGCCGGCAAAGCGCCCTGCCTCATTCTCGCCGTCGGCGCACGCGACCGAACGAAGGGCCCGGATTGGGGTGCGTACACGGTTGACGAAGCAGCCGTACGTCACGGCGCCGGCGTCGAGCACGAGACGACCGATCCGAAGGAGGCGTACGCCCGGTTCGCCGAGCAGCGGGCTGACCCGCTACGAGGGCTGGCTTCCCCAATAGCCCGAGCACCGGGCCGATCTGCCGAGAGCGGCTGTCACCGTCGGGCTTCAAAGCGGGCCGATGCCGAGCGCGCGTCCCGCACGGGGGCGCGATCGACCGTTCAGCCGACCGCGAACAGGAAGAAGGCCGAGCAGATCGCGAACAAGTGACGGCAACGGCGAGCGAGCGCAAGCGTTCCCATGCTCGTCAGACCGCCAGCGGCGCCAGACGTTACTGCCGCCGAGTCCTCGAGACGGTTGTCTACCGGACTGTGCGCGCCTGCAGGTACACCCAGACCGCCACTGCGGCCGCGACCCCGAAGATGATCCCCAGTATCCAGTGGCTGCTGATGAGGAGCAGCAGCGCCAGGACCACGAGAGCGGCGGCGATCAAGCCCGCTCGCCGCAACATGCGCTGGCGGGCGCCGGCTCTACCGCCGACGCTCATTCACCCACCTCGTCGTTCGATCTCCTGGACGCCATCTCAGCAGGACGAGCGTACCCTGGAACGATGAGCAGCCGCTCACGGGCTCGTCGCCGCTGGATGATCTTCTTCGCCCTCCTGCTCCTCGAGCCGGTCTCGATGTGGCTTCGGGGTTACCGGGTCGCAGGAATTCTTGTCGTCCGGTGCCGCGAAGGTCATCTCTTCACGACCCTCTGGCTTCCCGGCGTTTCCTTGAAGTCGATCCGCCTCGGCTGGTGGCGGGTTCAGTGGTGTCCCGTCGGCAAGCACTGGTCGGTCGTGACGCCAGTGAGGGAGTCCGAGCTCAACGATGACGAGAGACGCTCGGCGCGCGACCACAGCGACATTCGCATCCCCTGACCCTCCAAGGGTGGCCGATGCAAAGGATGCATACGGACGAGATCGCGACGGACGAAGCGCTCGTCCGCCGTTTGCTCGAGTCGCAGTTCCCGCAGTGGGCCGACCTTCCGATCGACGCCCTGCCGGCCGGAGGGACGGACAACGCGATCTACCGGCTCGGCGACGCGCTCTCGGTACGCCTGCCGCGGCGCCTCGGCTGGCCGTCCGGGTCGCTCGACAAGGAGTTCGAGTGGCTGCCGAAGTTGGCGCGCAGCCTGCGCTTCGAGATTCCCACACCTGTCGCCCGCGGCGCACCGGGCCACGGGTATCCGCACGAGTGGGCGGTTTTCAGCTGGCTCGACGGCGAGGACGCAGCGAGCGCCAACCTCGAGCCGGCCCGTGCGGCGGTCGAGCTCGCCGAGCTCCTCGAGTCCTTGCGCCGCATCGAGCCGACGGGAGGGCCGCCGGCGGCGGGCCGTGGCGGGCCTCTCGGCCCGCGCGATCGCGCAACTCGCGCCGGGATCGCCGCGATGGCCGACTCGATCGACGGCGACAAGGTCATCGAGGTATGGGAGGCGGCGCTTGCGGAACCGGACTGGAACCGGCCGCCGGTGTGGATCCACGGAGATCTCGACGCGCGGAACCTGCTCGTCCAGGACGGGAGGATCACCGGGATCCTCGACTGGGGCGCCGCATGCGTCGGCGACCCGGCGTGTGACGTGAAGGTCGCGTGGGCGGTCCTCGACGCCGAGGCACGCCCGATCTTCCGCGATCGTCTCGGAATCGACGATGCGACCTGGGCTCGTGGGCGCGGATGGGCGTTCTCGCAGGCGATGATCGCTCTGCCGTACTACCTGCACACCTACCCGGTGATCGTGCAGCAGGCCCGACGCTGGCTGGCGGAAGCGCTGGCCGACTGACGGACGCGAAAAACATGTCCTTCTCGTCCACGACCGTTCGTCGTCTCGACGATGGGACCGTTCTACGGCTACATGCTCGCGGAGGCCGAGCGCCGGAGATCGACCGCGGAACAGCGGGAGATCGACCGGCGCGCGGGTCTCAGGGCCGTGCGGTTCACCTTCTGTCTACCGTGGCAGCGACCCAAGGAGGAGAACGACGATGAAATACCTGCTGTTCGTCGGCGGAGACGAAACCCTGGAGCTCAGCGACGAAGAAGGGACGTGGATGCAAGAGAGCGCTGAATCGTGGGTCCGCGAGATGGACGAGCGCGGCGTGCGCCTGCAGGGCAACCGGCTCGGCCTGACCAGCGACGCGACGACCGTGCGTGTGCGGAACGACGAGGTGCTGATCGCCGACGGACCGTTCGCCGAGACGAAGGAGCAGATCGGCGGCTACGACATCCTCGAGTGCGCGGATCTCGACGAGGCGATCGAGGTGGCTTCGAAGCATCCCGTCGCAAAGGTCGGATTCATCGAGGTCCGGGCCTTCTGGCAGGACTGAGAACAGAGGCGGATGCGGCGGTCGCCGCGGCGTTCCGCGACGAATGGGGCCGCGTCGTCGCCACGCTGATCCGAATCGTTGGTGACTGGGACGTCGCAGAGGAGTGCGCACAGGACGCGTTCGAGCAGGCGTTGAGGACGTGGGGACGCGACGGCGTTCCGGAGCGCCCGGGTGCCTGGCTGACGACCGTCGCCCGGAACCGGGCGCTCGACCGCTATCGCCGGGGCGCCGTCGAGGAGACGAAGCTGCGAATCGTCGGCGCCGAGCCGCTGGTCGTGGAGGAGGAGGAAATGTCGGACGCCGACGAGTTTCCGGATGACCGCCTGCGCTTGATCTTCACGTGCTGCCATCCTGCACTCCCGTTCGATGCCCGAGTTGCGCTGACGCTGCGCTCGCTCACCGGGCTGACGACAGCTGAGATCGCGCGGGCATTCCTCGTGCCGGAGCAGACGATGGCCAAGCGCCTCGTGCGGGCCAAGCAGAAGATCCGCAACACGGGCATCCCGTACCGCGTCCCGCCGCCCGACCTGCTCCCTGTACGCACGCCCGGCGTTCTCGCCGTCCTCTACCTGCTCTTCAACGAGGGCTACTCGGCTTCGGCCGGCACGGACCTCGTCCGGCAGAACCTGTGCGACGACGCGATCCGGCTGGCCCGGGCCCTCGTCGAGCTGATGCAAGACGAACCGGAGATCTCGGGTCTGCTCGCGCTGCTCTTGTTCCAGTCGTCGCGCCGTCTCGCCCGCCTGGACGGTTCCGGCGATCTCGTCACGCTCGACGAGCAGGATCGCAATGTCTGGGACAGGGTCGCGATCTCCGAGGCTCAGGCGCTGCTCGAGGATGCACGCCGGCGGGACCGCGTCGGCCCGTATCAGCTGCAGGCCGCGATCGCGAGCTGCCACGCGGCCGCCGCGGACGCAGATGAGACCGACTGGCCGGAAATCGTGAGGCTCTACGAACAGCTCGTCGCGATCGTGCCTTCGCCGGTCGTCGAGTTGAACCTCGCGGTCGCCGTCGCGATGGCCGACGGCCCCGCCGTGGGCCTGGCGCGGCTCGAAGCGCTCGAACCGACGCTCGAGGGCTACTACCTCCTCGAGGCGACTCGAGCCGACCTGCTGCGACGGCTCGGTCGCAACGTGGAGGCCGCGGCCGGCTACCGGAGCGCCCTCAAGCTCGTCGGCACCGAACCGGAGCGGCGGTTTCTCGCCCGCCGGCTGGCAGAGCTGCCAGTCGAGCCCTAGACGAAGTCGTTGTCGTCGAACCCCGGGAGCGTCGCGCCGCCCTCGAGACACAGCGCGAGATACAGGGCGGTGCCAGGGTCGCCCGTCCAGAGCGAATAGCGTCCGCGGCCGACCTCAGGCCAGTACGGCGACTCGAACGCCGCCTCGCAGTCGGCGGCGATCTCGCGGATCGCCGCCGCGGCAGCGTCGAGACTCCAGGGCCGCGACGCGAGGGGCTCGTGTGATTCCGGCGAGAAGAGGCTGACCGGAGCTTCGCCCATCGCGGCAGTCTCGCATCGCGGGTCGCGCCGTTGGCGGTCAAGGCGGAGGCGCTCTGTGCCGATAGTGACATGGAGAGCTCATGGCGGACGGCCCTGCATCTGCGGCGGGCTCAGAGTTCGAGACCCGCTTTCAAGACCTGGTTGAGAACATCCCGGGCATCGTCGTGTACCTCGATGTCGTGCAGCGAGACGATGCAAGCTGCTCGCTGCCGGTCTACATCAGCCCCCAGGTCGAGGGAATGCTCGGCTACGAGCGCGCGAAGTGGCTGACCGACGAGGAGCTCTGGCTCGATGTCCTGCATCCCGACGACCGGGAACGAATGATCGAGGCGGACGCGTCCGCGCGAGCCGCGCTGTCGTCGCTGTTTGCGGAGTACAGGATGGTGGCGCGCGACGGCCGGATCGTCTGGGTCAGCGAGAAGGCTGCGGTCGTGAAGGACGCGGCGACGGGGACGCTCTACTGGCAGGGCGTGATGGTGGACATCACCGATCGCAAGCACGCCGAGGCAGCGCTGGAGGCGAGCGAGCGCCAGTACCGCTCCGTCTTCGACGCCGCGACCATCGGCCTGATGACGTTCGACCTCGAAGGACGCGTCCTCGAGGCCAATCACGTCGTCGAGCAGGTGCTCGGCTACCCAGCGGGCGCGCTCCGCGGTCTGGCCTTGCACGACGGGCTGGGCGGCAACGATGTCACCGTCGGCCACGTCGAAGCGCTGGCGGCAGGGATCGAGGACCGATGTGAGCTCGAGCATCGACTGCGCCGACACGACGGCTCGCCGCTCTGGTGCCGCACGGTGATGGCACTCGTCCGTGACGGAGCGGGACGTCCCGACCACGTCACCGCGATGATCGAGGACATCGACGAGCGAAAGCTCGCCGAGGCGGATCTCGTGCACCGCACGACCCACGATCCGCTGACGATGCTGCCGAACCGGCAGCACTTCCTCGAGCAGCTGACGGAGACGCGCCGGCAGATGTCGCCGCTGGGACTTGGCGTTGGTGTCCTCTTCATCGACATCGACACGTTCAAGCACGTGAACGACTCGTTCGGCCACGAGGCCGGTGACGAGCTGCTGGTGGCGTTCGCGGAGCGTCTGCGCTCCGCGGTCCGACCGACCGACCTCGTCGCAAGGTTCGGCGGCGACGAGTTCCTCGTGCTCGCGGAGGGCCTGAACGAGGCCCGGGACGCCGCCCAACTGGCCTGGCGCCTGGCCAGTGCGCTGCGGACGCCGTTCACCGTCGCCGACGAATCGTTCAACATCACAGCCAGCTTCGGCGTCACCTCGTCGTTCGATCCCGACGAGGCCGACGAGGATCTCGTCCGCAAGGCGGACGCGGCGATGTACAACGCAAAGCATCGCGGCAGCAACCGCATCGCCGTCTTCGGCGAGTCGGCCAGCACCGGCGCCGTCGCCTGAGGCCAACGCCTGAGGCCAACGCCTGAGGCCAACGCCTGAGGCCAACGCCTTCGTGGGCTCGCCGCCGGCTGGACTACGATCTGTGGCTCGCACGGGCATCCATCTCTAGAGAGAGGCGACGCACCATGGCGACGAGGAAACAGAAACTGAGGGCCGCGGCTGCCGGAACGCCGCTCAGCCCGAGTACGAAAGCCGCGAAGAAGACCTCGAAGGTCAAGAAGACTTCCCGCGGCAAGTAGTGAAGCCGGAGAACGATCCGCAGGAAGAGATCCGGAAGACCGCGCTCAGCGCCTTCCTCGACGCGCGGACCCGCGAGGGCTTCCGCGTCGAGACGCGGACCGACACGCACGCGATCATCGTTCCCGCTCCGCGGCGCTGGGCGTTTCTCGATCGGTTCCGCGGAGCGAACGCGCCCTCGCGCCAGGTCGTCGAGGTCGACGTCAACGGCGAAGTGACGATGTCACCCGCCGAGCCGCTGCGGTCCTAAGGCCGAGCCCGGCGACTAGCTCCAGCGGTGGCATAGCCTCACCGCATGGACGTCGCCGCGTACGGCGCAGTCACGAGCGTCGTCGTCTCACGACGGGACGAGCTCGTCGTCGAGCGGTATTTCGAGGGCGATGCCTCCACGTTGCGCAACACGCGGTCTTGCACCAAGACCGTTCTCGGGATGCTGGTCGGGATCGCGATCGAGCAAGGCCACATCGATTCCGTGACAACTCGGATCGGCGATCTGCTCGTCGGCGATCGACCCGTGCTCCACGCGGACGCCCGCAAGGAGCAGATTACGGTCGAGGACGTCCTGACCATGAGCTCGTGCCTCGAGTGCGACGACTGGAACACGTTTTCCGCCGGCAACGAGGAGCGCATGTACCTAGTCGAGGATTGGGCGCAATTCGCGCTCGATCTGCCCGTCCGCGGATTCCCGAGTTGGGCGCGGCGGCCGGAGGCGTCGCCGTACGGCCGGAGCTTCAGCTACTGCACGGCCGGCGTCGTCCTGCTCGGAATCGCGCTCGAACGGGCGATAGGCGAGCCGTTGCCGGCATACGCGTCACGTGAGCTCTTCGAGCCGCTCGGGATCGGCTACGCCGAGTGGCAGCGGACCCCGCTCGGCCAGACCTCGACGGCGGGCGGACTGCTGCTCTCGAGTCGGTCGCTGCTCGCGCTCGGCGGGCTCTACCTGCGAGGCGGCGACGGCCTCGTTCCCGCGGATTGGGTTGCCGCCTCGACACAACCTCAGGCTGCGATCGACGAGCGGACGGAGTATGGCTACCTCTGGTGGCTCCGTGAGCTCGACGGGCACCGCTCGTTCTACATGACCGGCACCGGCGGAAACCGCGTCCACGTCCTCCCCGACCTCGGCGTCGTCGCAGTGATCACGACGACGAACTTCGGGCGGCCCGACGCCCACGCGCTCAGCGACAGACTGCTCGTGGAGCAGGTGCTGGGGCCGCTTAGATAGCGGCCAGCTCGTCGAGCAGACGGTCGACCTCAGCCTCGGTGTTGTAATGCGCGATCCCTGCACGGAGCGACGACTCCGGCAGCCGTGGGCCCAGCGCGACGCAGTACCAGTTGTCGGCATACCAGAGCCCGATCCCCCGCTCGGCCAGCCGGTGCGCGGCGTCGACCGCCTCGACGCCTTCGACGTTGAAGAGGAACGTCGGCACGCGGCCTTCCATCGTCGGCGGGCCGTAGAGCGTCACCTTCTCCGGCAGCTGCTCGACGAGCCGCGCGCCGAGGGCGCGCTCGTACTCCTTGATCGCCGCCATCCCGCCGATCGTCGCGAGATACGCGATCGTCGCGCTGAATCCGGCGAGCAGCTCATACGGCAGCGTCCCCGTCTCGAAGCGCCGGCCGACCGGGGTCGACGACGACGGCCGCGCCTTGTAGGGGCGCCAGGTCTCCGCCAGATCGTGGCGGACATAGGCGATGCCGAGGTGCGGTCCGCAGAATTTGTACGGCGAGCACAGCAGGACGTCGCAGCCGATCTCGGCGACGTCGATCGGCTCGTGTGCGGCGTAGTGGACCGCGTCGATCCAGGAGATCGCCCCCGCCTCGCGTGCGAGCGCACAGATGCGCTTCGCATCTGCGAGCGAGCCGGTCGCGTTCGACGCCAGCGCGAAGGCGACGATCCGCGTCCGATCGCCCAGCTGACGCTCGAGGTCGTCGTAGTCGATCGTCAGCTGCTCCGTCGCCCGGGCAACCCGCACCGTCATCCGCTTGTCGGCGGCCAGCTCGACCCAGGGCGCGACACCTCCGTCGTGGTCGAGCTCCGTCGTCAGCACCTCGTCGCCGGACTCGAAGTCGCGTCCGGCCGCCCGCGAGATCGCAAAGTCGAGCGTCGTCATGTTCATCCCGAAGGAGATCTCGTCGGCAGTGCAGCCGAGAAAGGTCCCCGCGTCGGCCTTCGCGCGCTCGAGAATCCCCTCGACGGCACGTCCTGTCGCGTACGGAGCTCCGAGATTGCCGGAGGCTTCCCGCAGCGCGTTGGCAATCGCGTCACCGACCTCGTCGGGTACCTGTGTCCCTCCGGGTGCGTCGAAGAACGCGAAGCCGTTCTGGAGCGACGAGAAACGAGAGCGAACAGCGTCGACGTTCACGGAGCCTCCCTTTGCAGGATTCGGGCGAAGACGGCGGCATCGATGTTGCCGCCCGAGACGATGCAGACGACCTTGCGCGCTTCCGGAACCCTTCCGGCGAGAGCGGCAGCCGTTGCGAGTGCCCCCGCGCCCTCCGGGATGACGCGCATGCGCTCGGCGATCGTGCGGATGGCGTCGGCCGTGTCATCGAGCGGAATCGCGAACGCGCCGTCGAGGAGCTCGGCTGCGTGCGCCCAGACGGCCGGGATCAGCTCGCGGCTACCTGAGCCGTCGACGAACGACGGCGTGTACTCGACGGCCGTCGCTTCGCCCGCCGCATAGCTCGCGGCCGCCGGCGCCCCAGTCTCCGGCTCCACTGAGAAGAAGCGCACCTTCGGCCGGTCGGCCTTCACGGCGCTCGCGATCCCGGTCACCAGGCCACCGCCGCCGTACGGGACGATCACCGTGTCGAAGTCGTCGAGCTGCTCGAGCAGCTCGAGCCCGATCGTCCCGTTTCCGGCCATGACGCGCTGATCGGCGACCGGGTGGACGAACATGCCGTCGACGCCCTCGTAGCGGCCTGTCACGAGCACCTGCCACCACTCCTCGTACGGCACGCGAATGACACGGCCGCCGTACCGCTCGATCGCGTCGATCTTCGTCTGCGGCGCGTGCTCCGGAACGACGATCGTCGATGACACGCCGCGGAGGCGAGCCGCATAGGCGACTCCCTGCGCCATGTTTCCCGCGCTCGCCGTCAGAACTCCGGCAGCAAGCTCTGCGTCGGTCGCCTGCAGGATCGCGTTGCCGGCGCCGCGGATCTTGAAGGAGCGCACCGGTTGCAGGAGCTCGAGTTTCAGCCAGATCTCGGCGTCGCTCTCGACGTCGAGCCGGACGAGCGGCGTGCGAAACGCGATGCCGTCCAGTACCTGGCGGGCCTGCCGAATCTCGCCGATCGGGATCACAGCGAGACCACGGTTCCGGCGTCCTCGGCCTCCGCGCGCTGCAGGACGTACTCGGCTGCGGCGAGGTCCTCGACCGCGAGGCCGAGCGACTTGAAGACCGTCACCTCGTCGTTCGACCGTCGGCCCTCGCCGGAGCCGATCAGCAGCTCGCCGATCTCGGCGCGAATGTTCTCCGGCCCGATCGCACCTTCACGCTGCGGGAACAGGAAGTCGCCGGCTTCGTTGACGGTGGACTCCCGCCGGTCGACGAACAGGGCTGCGTCGCGCATCGTGGCGGTGTCGAGCTCGCGGGTCGTCGGGATGCTCGAGCCCACTGCGTTGATGTGCACGCCGGGCTTCAACCAGTCGCGGTTGATGATCGGCTCGGCGGCCGAAGTCGCAGTGACGACCACATCCGCATCACGAAGCGCGTCCTCGGCGCTGGGTGCCTCGTCCACGCCGGCGATGCGCCCGGGCGTCCGGCTCCAGACGACGACGCGTTCGAAGTCATGCACGGCGCGCATCGCCTCCAGGTGGGACGACCCCTGGATCCCCGCGCCGAGGATCGCGAGCACCTTCGCATCGTCTCGGGCCAGCAGACGCGTGGCGACGCCGGAGACGGCGGCGGTGCGGATCGAGGTGATGGCACCTGCGTTCATGACCGTTCGCGGCTCACCTGTCTCGCCGTCGAAGAGCGCGACGAATCCCTGGTGGGAGTCGAGGCCGCGGGCGCTGTTGCCGGGGAAGATCGCAACCGTCTTCAGGCCCCACAGCTTCTCCGAGCCGCCGCGGTGGGCGGGCATCAGACCCAGCAGGCTCGGTTCGTCGGGTGGACGCACGACAAAACGCAGCGGGTTGTGCACCTCACCGCGTGCGAGCGATGCGAGCGCATCGGCCATCACGTCGATGCACTCGCGCATCGGCAGCAGACGGCTGACGGCTTCGTGGTCGAGGATGCGGACCTGCGTCATCTGAAGAAGCCTCCGATTTCGTCTCGTTCGTCGGGAGTGAGGTGAAGACCGCGCGCGGCGAGCACGGGATCGAGGTGCGAGGCGCGGTTCGGGCCACAGACGGCTCCGCTCACCTCGGGGCCGGACAGCACCCAGGCGAAGGCGAGCGTCGCCATGTCGACACCGCGTGACCGGGCCAAATCGTCGAGCCGCTCGAGGCCGTCGAAGACGGCGTCGGTGGCGAGGCGTTCGTAGGGGCCGGGACGCTGGGTCATCCGCGATCCTTCGGGATACGCCTGGTCGCGCCGGTACTTGCCGGTCAGCCAGCCGCCGGAGAGCGGCCCGAACGGGACGTAGGCGAAGCCGTGCTCGGCGCAGAGCGGGAGGACTCGTTCCTCATCCGCGCGGTCGAGCAGCGAGTACGTGTTCTGGATGAGTGACGGGCGCCCGTGGCGGAGGGCCTCCTCGATTCCATCTGCGGCGTAGTTCGAGAGGCCCCAGGCGCCGACGAGGCCCTCGCCGGCGAGCTGCTCGAAGGAGGCGATCGTGTCCGCAACCGGCGTCCGTGGATCAGGCTCGTGGGCCAGATAGAGATCGACGCGCTCGACTCCGAGCCGGCCGAGGCTCGACTCGAGCTGCCGCCGGATCCGGTCCGGCGCGAGGCCGGTGTCGTCTGGATCGCCCGTCGTCGAGTGAAAGACCTTCGTCGTGATCGCCAGGTCTGTGGCCGCGCGGTCGGCGCGCCAGCGCCCGATCCACGTCTCGCTGGTCCCGCCGCCGTACGCATCGCCCGTGTCGAACCAGTGGAGCCCGTTCGCCCACGCCCGGTCCATGATCGCGAACGCCTCGTCTTCCGGAATGCCCTGGCCGAAGAACTCCGGGGCGGAGCCGACCCCCCCGAAGTTCCCGCACCCCAGCGAGATGCCGGAGAAAGTCACTGTTCGCTCCGGCGCCGGCAAAGCCGGCACCTCCGCTCTGTTTGAGCCTCCGTCAAGCCTACGGCTCCGGGAGGTTCATCTTCGTCAGGTCGTTCCGGACGTCCCAGAGCTCCGGATAGAACGAGTGGTGGATCAGCCTGCCCATCACCTCGACGGGCGTCCCCTGCGTGCCGATGACGTCACCGCCGATCGTGCGCTGCACGACCTTGAAGTGCCGGACGCGCCAGTTGATCACGCGCTCGTCGAGCTCGATCAGCGCCTCCGCGAGCTGGTACAGATCTTCGAACTCGCGCCCGCGCGTGTAGACCTCGATCAGCGAGAGCCCGGCGCGCTCGTGTGCCGAGTGGAACGCCTCGCCGAGCGGTTTCGCGACGCGCCGCAGCTCCTTGAATCCCGGCGAGTCGAAGCCGCTGCCGTGGCCGAGCACCTTGCGGATCTCGGTGTACTCCCACGGCGACATGTGCTCGAGCATGTCGAGCGCCGCCGTGACGAGCTTGTAGCAGTCGGTCGCGCGGCGGAGCAGCCTCAGTGCGCCGCCGATGTCGCCCGACTCGACGAGCCGCGTAGCCTCCTCGACCTCGTGCCATGCGAGCTTGAGCCAGATCTCCGACGTCTGGTGCACTGACTGGAAGAGCAGCTCGTCACGGTGGATCCACTCGTCCTCGGTCTTTTGCAGCGCGAGCAGCGCGTCGGTGCGCAGGTACCGCTCGTAGTCCGAGTTGCCCTCCCCTGCGAGAATCGGCTTCGCGAGCTCGCTCACTGGACTGCTCCAGCGCCGGCAGAGCCGGCACTTGCGGTTCTTGGGGCCTCCGTCGAGCCTACGGCCCTCACTTCCGTTCCGTCGAAGATGCGCATCGGCAAGTCGGCGAGCGGGACGCCTCCGTCCTTCGTCACGAGCCAGGTGTCCTGCATGTACAGGCACGCCTGCCCGTCCTGCGAGATCGCATGTGGGTGCATCGAGAACACCATCCCTTCGCGGAGCTCGGTCTCGTCGCCCTCGCCGATCTTCGGCCACTCGATCATGGTCATCCCGATCGAATGGCCCGTGACGTGGCCGAGGATGAAGTCTCGCTCGACGAACCCCTTGGCCACGGCCCGATGGACGTCGTGCGCCGTGGCGCCGTCCCGGAGCGCTGTCTTCGCGGCGGCGTAGTACTCCTCGTAGGCCTCGAGCATCTGCTGCGACTCGGCGCTCGGGGTACCCGGGCAGATCGCGCGCGACACCTCGACCCAGTGGCCGCCCGGACCGGCGATCTCGAGCGACGGCAGAACCATGTCCGTCGCCTGGATCCGGTAGTCGCCCGCGATCTTGAACTCGGGCAGCGCGGAGCCGTTCGGGCCGGTGAGGACCATGTCCATCGTCAGCCGGCCGCAGCCCTCACGAACGAAGTACTCCTCGCACGGCGCGAGGATCTCGCGCTCGGTCTTCCCCGGCGCGAACTCCTCGAGGAAGATCCAGAAGCCCTCCGTATTGATGCGCACGCTCTCTCGTACGGACTCGAGCTCGAGCTCGCTCTTGACCGCCCGCGCATGGTCGAAGCCCTCGTCCCACGAGACGAGCTGGCCGGCGGCCGCGTTCAGCGACTCGAAGTCGCGGACCGTCATCACGTACTCGCGGCCGTAGACGCCGACTCTCTGTCCCCGAACCTGGTCGGCCAGCCAATCGCCGGGACGGTCGACGAACACCTGCTCGTCGATCCACGTCGTGCCGTGCTCGCCGACGTACCGCGCCTCGCGCGGGAACACGATCGCCGGGTCGCCCTCGAGCGGCAAGAGCACGTAGGCGTAGCGATGCACGATCACGAACCCGGACATGTAGGTGACCGCACCCTCGAAGCCCGAATACTCGTTCCCGGAGACGATCACGGCGTCGAGCCCGTCCCTCGCCATCGCTTCCCGCACGAGGCCGTACCGACGATCGGTCTCGTCCCTCGACATCACTGCTGCCACGCTGCCTCCACCCCTTTCACAAGTGCCCAGATCGCGTCGTGCGTCGGCGTTGGGACACCGAGCCTTCGCCCGAATTCGGAGATACCGCCGTTCAAGAAGTCGACTTCGGTCGCGCGCCGCGCCTCGACGTCCTGCAGCATCGATGCCTTGTGGCCGTAGGCGACCTCGGGCCGAGCTGCGAAGTCGATCAGCTCCTCGGGATCGGAATCGAGCTCGATCCCCTGCGCCGACGCGACGGCCTTGCCCTCGTCGACCAGCCGCGAGGCGAGGGCACGCAGATCGGGGCGCTCGCACACCCGCCCGTGCGTGAGCCCTGTGAGCGCGCCGAGCGGATTCGTCGGCCGCGTTGAAGATCACCTTTCGCCACTGCGGCCCGCGCGCGTCGTGGACGGCGGTCGCCGGCATCCCGCCGCGCGTGCACGCGTCGGCAAGCCGCTCGACCTCGTCGAACGGCGCCGGCCGCTCTTCGAACGGGCCGAAGGTCGTATCGCCCTTGACGTCCCATTGCACGACGCCCGGCTCGACGAGCTTCCCCGCCGGGAACGTCGTGCCTCGGATCACGCGCTCGACGTGGCGCGCCAGCACCTCCTCGTTGCCGATGCCGTTCTGCACCGTCGCGACGCAACCGTCAGCGAACACGTGCGCCGTCGCAGCCAGCGCAGACTCGGTGTGCATCGCCTTCGTCGCGACGATCCCGAAGTCGCACAGCGGCAGCTTGGTAGCGTCGCTCGTCGCAGTCAACCTGCCCACGACCTCGCCCGCGCCGCTCAGCCGGAGCCCGTTGCGGTTGATCGCGTCGACGTGCCCGCGGGCCAGATCGAAGGCCCAGACCTCGACGTCGTCCAGCGTCGCCAGATTCGCCGCGAACAACGACCCGACGGCGCCGCAGCCGACGACACACACCTTCATGCCCAGGAATCCTCCTTCGCCTTGATCAGCCGCTCCATCGTCTCGTGCAACGGTACGGGCACGCCGAGGCGCCGCGCCTGTCGAACGAGCGCACCGGTGATCAGGTCGATCTCGGTCCGACGATGCGCCTCGACGTCTTCGAGCATCGACGGGTAGTGCGCGCTTCCCCGTTTCGTCGCCAGGACGTTCATCTCCCACGGGTCTTCGCCCAGTTCGATGCCGGCAGCGGCCGCGACAGCCTTGCCTTCGTCCATCAGCGCTCGTACGAGATGGCCGAGATCGTCCGGGTCGTCGAGCGCCGCGAAATGGGCGTCGTGTGGGAGGCCGGTCAGAGCCGCGACCGTGTTCACGGTCGCGTTGAAGATGAGCTTCGACCACTGCGCGGGCCTCAGATCGTCGAACGCCTCGGCCTTGAGCCCGGCTGCGACGATCAGATCGGCGATCTCGCGCGCGTCGGCGGGCGTCGCGCCGCGCGCCGGCCCGATCCACGTCGCCGTGTCGAGTACGTACTCGATGTTCGTGTCGGAATGGCGCGTGCCGCTCATGAACGTGACGGCCGCCAGCTGGCGCCAGTCGCCGTGCCGGCCGATCACCTCGTCTGCTCCGATGCCGTTCTGCACGGTCATCAGGAGCGCGTCGGGCCAGTGACCGTGGAGCTGGCTGCCGACGGCATCGAGGTCTGTGCCCTTGCAGGCGACGATCACGAGATCCGGGACGTCGAGCGCATCGGGCGAGGTCGCCGCCTCGAGCCTCGCCGTGAAGTCGCCGCGACCGCTGACGCGCAACCCTTGCTGACGCAAACCGCGTGCATGCCCTTCACGGCGGACCAGCGCCGAGACCTCGGCGACCCGTGCGAGATGGGCGGCGAACAGGCTGCCGATCGCACCGGCTCCGGCGACACAGACCCGCATCAGGCACCCCTCCGGATGAACCGGAACTCGCGTCCGCCGGTGATGCCCGACGGCTTCAGGATCAGGACCGCGGCCATCAGGACGCCGACGACGATCTCGCTCGTTCCGGTCGGCAGGTCGATGTGCCAGCCGAGGAACGAGGAGCCGTTCTCGGCGACCGCGAGATAGGAGTCGAGAGCGCTCACGGAGAGCGCGCCGACAACGGCGCCGAACAGACTCGAAGCGCCTCCGACGACCAGCATCGCAAGCGTGATGAACGTGAGGTCGAGATAGACCGACTCTGTCTGGATGGGCAGCAGGTGAACGTACAGACCACCTGCGAGCCCGGCGATGACGCCTGAGAGCGTGAACGCGATCAGGCGTTGTACGTGAATGGACGCTCCGATCGCGCGCGCAGCGGCAGCGTCCTCCCGCGTGGCTCGCAGCAGGCGACCGAAGCGGCTGCGCGCATAGACGAAGGCGATCAGCACGGCGACGAGCGCACCGACCGCCGCCTGCCCAAGTCCGGTCGTCTCGGGGACGGACGAGAACGCGTTCAGGCCAGGCCCGATCTTTTCCTGGTACCGCAGGAGGTTGTGCGTGATCTCGAGCACGCCGAAGGTGGCGATGCCCGCCGCCAGACCGGAGAGACGCATGAGCGGCGTGCCGACGACGAGCGCGAAAATGCCGCCGACGAGGGCGGCGAGCGCGAGTGACGGGACGTTCCCGACGGTGCGATGGGCAAGGAAATGCGCGAGGTTCGGCATGATCGCGGGCTTCTCGCTGACCGGGACGGAGAGAACGCCCGCGGTCCAGGCACCGACCGCGACGAAGCTGATGTGGCCGAACGAGACGACGCCCGAGTTGCCGATGAAGACGTAGAGGGCGACGACGATCGCGACCTTGACGAGGGCGTCGGTGAAGTACGTCTGAGTGGACTGCGACACGACAGTTCCGAGCAGCGCCGCACCGACGACGAGTGCCGCCGGCGCGACGACCTCCTGCACCGCAACGAGGTACCTCACACGCGCTCCACGGTCCGTCTGAAGTCGAAGAGGCCGCGGGGGCGGACGAGCAGGACGAGGATGACGGCGACGAAGAGAAAGGTCGGGAGGTACTGGCTCTGATTCGTCGGCAGCGCGCCTCCGAGAATGCCGCTCGCGAACCCGATGACGAAGCCGCCGAGAGTCGCGGGAATCAGCCGGTTCATTCCACCGAGCACGACGCCGGCGAGCACCACGATCGTGCTGTTGAGCGCGAAGTCCGGCGTCACGAGCGGCGTCTGGACCGTCAGCATGACGGCCACGATCGCGGCCAGGACGCCGGAGATGAGCACCGCCACCGCGATCACGCGGTTGGCGCGCACGCCGAGCAGCCGCGCGGTCTCGGAGTCGATCGACGAGGCGCGCATGTGCAGGCCGATCGTCGTCCGCTCGAGCAGGACGAACAGGAGCACCAGGCAGACCGCTGCGACGACGACCGCGACGATCGTGATCTTGCGGATGTCGACGTTCCCGATCGTCACCGGCCGGTTGAGGTATGCGAGCGACGACGCGATCTTCCCGAGCGACCCGAACCAGATCAGAGCGATGTTCTCCAGCAGAAAGGCGACGGCGAACGTCGCGACGAGCATGACCGCCGGTGACTGCCCGCGCAGCGGCCGGAAGACGAGCCGGTCCATGAGGGCCGAGAGCACGAGCACCACCGCCAGGCACAGAGCGATCCCCGCCCACACGGGCCAGCCCCAGTCGGAAGCGAGCGCAAGCGCGAACGCGCCGGCCATGATCAGCTGCCCGTAGGCGAAGTTGACGAGTCGCAAGACGCCGAAGACCAGCCCGATTCCGACGGCCATGAGCGCGTAGATCGCACCGAGCGCGACACCGTCGGCGAGCGTCTGCCAGTCGATGTTGAGGACCCCGACAGTCATGAGAAGTAGGCGGCGACGAGGGCGTCGGTATCGCCCGCGTCGCCGGGACCGAGAGTGAGCCGCAGCTCGCCGTTCCCGAGTACGTGGCACCGGTCGGCGGCCGCAACGGTTCGCTGTGCGCGCTGCTCGACAAGCAGCACCGCGAGCCCGCGCTGCCTGATCGCCGCGAGGGCTTCGAAGACGACGTCGACGATCGTCGGCGCGAGCCCCAGCGACGGTTCGTCGAGCAGCAGGACGTCCGGCTCCGCGACGAGCGCCCGGGCGATCGCAAGCTGCTGCTGCTGGCCGCCGGACAGCGCGCCGGCCTGCCGCCGGCGAAACTCCCCGACGATCGGGAAGAGTTCGTACACCGTCGCCAGAACCTGCCTTTCGCCGCCGCGCGACCTGCGCGCGGCGAGGCCGAGCCTGACGTTCTCCTCGACCGTGAGCTCCGCAAAGATCCGTCGGCCTTCCGGCACGAGCGCGATGCCGGCGCGCGCAATGTCCTCCGGGGCGAACCCCCGCACCGAGCGGCCGCGCAGCCGAACGTCCCCGCCGGTGACCGGCGCCAGCCCCATGATCGCGTGCAAAGTCGACGACTTCCCGGCGCCGTTGGCGCCGATCAAGCCGACGATCTCACCGGGCGCAACCTCGAACGAAAGGCCCTCGACCGCGTGCACTCCCCCGTAGCGCACGCTGAGGTCGTCGACGACGAGGATTGGTTCGTGCTCACCCGCTGCGCCGTCGCCGCCGCTCATTCCTCTGCCACCGGCGCCTCGCCGAGGTAGGCGGCTGCGACATCGAGGTTGGCGCGGATCTCGACGGGCGTTCCCTGGGCCAGGGTCGTGCCCTGGTCGAGGACGCAGATGCGATCGCAGACGTCCATGATCAGCGCCATGTTGTGATCGATCAGGAGGACGCCGACCTGGTCCTCGCTGCCGACCGAACGCACCATCGCCGCGAAGTCCGGCACCTCCGCCTCGGGCAGCCCGGCGGCGGGCTCGTCGAGGAGCAGGAACCGCGGCTCGGTCGCGAGAGCCCGGGCTACACCGAGCCGCCGCTCGTCGCCATGGCTGAGGGCGCTCGCGGGACCGTCGGCATACCGATCGAGGCCCAGCCGCTCGAGCTGGCGATCGGCACGCCGTTTCGCCTCGGGCGGACGCGCACCGACCCCGAGTGCCGCGACCTCGACGTTCTCGCGAACGGAGAGCGACCTGAACGCGTGACTGTGCTGGAACGTCCGGGCCAGCCCCCGCCTCCCGCGCCGGTGCGGCGACCAGCGCGTCACGTCCTCGGAGCCGAGATGCACCGTCCCCGCGTCCGGTCGATCGAAGCCCGTGAGGATGTTGACCAGGGTGGACTTACCCGCCCCGTTCGGCCCGATCAGCCCGACGACCTCGCCGCGGCCGACCTGGAGCGAAACGCCCGCGAGCGCGCGAACTCCTTCGAACGAGCGCATCACCGAGGAGGCCCGGAGCGTCTCTCCGGGCCTCCTCTCTCCATCCGTCTGTGGTTGCTCCGACAAGCCCCTAGATCTTCGGGACGACCTTCGCGACGACGGTCCCGACCACCTTCGGCTTGTTGTCCTGAATGCGGATCACGCGGTACTGGCGTCCGAACACGGTGTGCAGGCTCGGCGAGAAGCTCACGAGGCCCGACAGCGTCGGCACCTTGTGGAACTTCTCCATCTGCGCAGCAAGCGCTGCGCCGGACGTCGAGCCTCCGGCACGCCTGATCGCAGTCACGACACCGTCGATCGCGGCGGATCCGGTCACGAAGCCGCCGGTGCCGGCGTGGACCTGCTTCGCGAGCTTGTTCACGGCCGCAACGGGGTCGTCGCCGAACGACGACGCGAACGTGACGAACCAGTAGTTCGTCACCTGCGGGCTCTTCGGGAGCCAGTACGTGCCGTCACCTGCCCAGGAGTTCAGGACCGGCGTGTTGTTGTCGGCACTCCGCAGGCCGGAGATCAGCGTCGAGAGCGCGCCGAACGCTCCTGCCGTCGAAGTGACGATCACGTCGGCCTTGACGCCGTTCAGGCGGCTGACCGCGTTGTTGACGTCGGTGCCGCCCAGGGAGTGGTACGTCTCCTGGTCGACGACCTTGCCGCCGAGTTGCTGCCAGCGAGCCTTGAACGCTGCGACGACGTCCTTGAAGTAGACGATCACGCCGTCGGTGGCGAGTGCGGCGGTGCGCCAGCCCTTGCCCCATGCGTACTGCGCCATCGCGGAGCCTTCGTCCTGCGCGACGTTGCCGAAGCTGAACGCGAGCTTTCCCTTGGGGCCGAAACGCTTCGGACCCATCTGGTCGGTGCCGATGCACGGTGCAACCGCGAGCACGCCCCGGTTGATCGCCTCCTGCACCACAGGCGCCGCAAGATCGACGTCACAGGTCGTGAAGATGACGTTTGCGCCACCGCTCAGCAGCTTCAGTGCACACGCCTTTGCGACCGCCGGCTTGTTGCCCTGGGTATCGCACGTCCGGATCTGCAGCTGGCGCCCAGCGACGCCGCCCTTCTTGTTCCACTGCTGCACCCGAAGCTGGGCGGCCGCAAGCGCCGGATTGTCGAACGGCGCCATCGCTCCCTTGCTATCGAATGCCCACCCGATCACGATCGGTGAGGCGGACTTCGCCGTCGTGTGTGCCGCAGCCGTCGCGGCGAGCGCGACGAGCGCAAACGCTGCGACGACCAGCATGAGCCCCGCACGGGAACTCAGTCTTCTCATTTCCACTCCTTCACTGTGTGCCGCCGCGACGCGGCGGACGGGGGCATGGCTGACCAGCACTGCTCGAACGCCTCGCGTGCACGCCCGAGCGACTCGTTAGACGGTAGAGCCCAGATCGAGTTTGCATGTGCGGATCCGAACGTACCGTCGTCGGAGAAGATCTCGATGTCGTAGAGCCCGTCCCAGCCCGCAGCGTCGAGCGCGCCGAGGATGCGGGGCACGTCGGCCTCGCCCTCTCCCGGGAACACTCGGTCGGCCCAGCCGCGGGTCGGCTCGCGGACGTCGCACACATGGACGCCCACGAAGCGACCGATCTCCTGCTCGATGTCGTCATAGAGCGTCTCGGTGTTCCATAGGTGCCAGACGTCGAACTGGATCCCGAGCGCCGGGGGGTCCCCGGCCTCGCGGATCAACTCGACCGCGTCCGGAATCGACGTGGCGATCGTCCACTCCTCACCGCCGACGCGCTGGTACGGCTCGAGCCCGACCCGGACGCCTGCCTGTTCCGCGACGGCGGCGATCGTGCGCAGGCCCTCGACGACGACCGAACGCGCCTCGTCGGGGTCGCGGCCACTGGCAGTGCCTGTCAGGAGCACGAGCCCGGTCGGCCGGAACGCCGCCAGACGCTCGACCGAACGGCAGTAGGCGTCGATCCGCTCGGAGGGATCCTCGGGGCCGCCGAGGAGCGGCAACGGCAGGATCGACGGAACGGCGGGCACCGCGGCCGAGGACTCGAGCCCGCTCTCCGCCAGGAGCTCGAGCGGCTCCGCGTCTGCCCCGTCGGCGGGCAGTTTCAGCTCCCAGACGCCGATTCCGTCGAAACCGGCGGTCCGATAGCTGCGGATATCGTCTGCGAAGCTCGAGTTCAGCGTCGAGATCTGGGAGACGGAGAGGCGCGGCACCACCGAGCGATCCTCCCATGCGTTTGACATCTGATCAAGGGTTTGGGACGGTCCGCACGATGTCGTACGTCGAAGAGCGCCCGAGCGAAGGCCCGATGCGCCACCGGACGATGGCCGAATACGCCCTCGAACAGTTGCGCGAGTCGATCATTCTCGGCGAGCTGCCGGCCGGAACGCCGCTCCGGCTCGACGAGCTCGCCCGCTCGCTCGGGATGAGCATCTCGCCGATCCGCGAGGCGGTTCGGCAACTCGAGGCACTCGGGCTCGCCAAGCACGTGCCGCACCAGGGTGCGCGCGTCCTCGACTTCGACATCGACGAGCTACGCGACCTCTTCCAGGTTCGCCTCGCACTCGAATCGCTCGCGGTGCGGCGAGCGGCCGAGCGGTTCACCGACGAGGACACCGCCAACGCCCGGCGTCATCTCGCGCGCTTCGACGAGACGCGTGGCAAAGGGGATGTGCGCCGGACGATGCGGGCGCACTCGGACTTCCATTTCACGCTCTACGAGGCGTCTCAGTCGCAGTGGCTCGTCGCGCTCATCCGTCCGCCGTGGGTGCGGTCGGAGCGCTACCGGCCGGCGCTCCTCGCGTCCGAGGGCGGCCCGCAGGAACTCCACCGCGAGCTCGACGAGCGCCTGCTGCAGGCGTGTGTCGAGCACGATCCGACGGCGGCCGCCGATGCGCTCCTCAAGCATCTCGAGCTCGCGAGCGTCATCTTCGAGACCGAACTCGGCGGCAAGGGGATTTTCGCGAGCCTCGAGGAGGCCGAACAAGCCGTCTCGTAGCGGGTCGGTCTCTGGACGTTCGGTGTAGGGACGCTGGTGCACGCAAGTCATCTGTCACCTCTCGCGTCGCACCCCTCTGGCGAGGTGCCAAAGCGGCGCGCGCCGCCTCACCGACGCCGGTAACGTGCGCCGAAGAGGATGCGAGCGGCTGCGATCACAGCGCTCGGCGAGCCCGTCGAGATCTTCGAGGTGGACGAGCTTGCGACGCCTGCCGCAGGCGAGGTTCTTATCGACGTCGTTGCCGCGGGCATCGGCAACTGGGACGAGCTTGTCAGGATCGGCAGTTGGCAGATCGGCGGGCCGGCTCCGATGGCGCTCGGGACGGAGGCGGCCGGGACGGTCGCAGTGGTCGGCTCCGGCGTGGCCGAGTTGCGCGCGGGCGACGAGGTGATGACACATCCGCTGCCGCTCCGGCGGCACGGGACGTGGGCGGGGAGGGTGCTCGCGCCGGCGGCGACCGTCGCGATCCGGCCGCCAGAGGCGTCATGGGAAGCTGGCGGAGCCTTTCCCATTCCGGCGCTCACTGCCGCTCAGGCACTCGACGAGGCTCTCGGGATCGAGAGCGGGGGCTGGGTCGTCGTCAACGGAGCCGGTGGAG
This sequence comes from uncultured Thermoleophilia bacterium, assembly GCA_963708505.1. Taxonomy (GTDB): domain Bacteria; phylum Actinomycetota; class Thermoleophilia; order Gaiellales; family Gaiellaceae; genus PALSA-600. The sequence continues at coordinate 68,539 of CAVPST010000001.1, read as the reverse complement.
TTACGGGTGGCCTGCTCGTTCAGCTCGCCGCGGCTCGGGGTGCCCGTGTGATCGCGACCGCGAGCGCGAAGAAGGCCGAGCGCATCGGCGGCTACGGCGCGTCGGAGGTGCTCGACTATCACGGCGACTGGCCTGCGGTCGTCCGCGAGATCACCGGCGGCGGCGCGCCCAAGGCCGTCAACGCAGCCCCTGGGCAGGCGGCCACCACCATGCAGGCGGTTGCTGACGGGGGCCGCCTCGCCACTATCACCGGCGACCCGCCGCGGAATGAACGGGGCGTCGCCGTAGCCGACGTCTACGTCCGGCCCGATGGTCGGCAGCTTTCGGCCCTCGCGGAGTTGCTGGCCCGCGGCACGCTTAGCGTGCCGATCGCGTCCGTCCGCCCGCTCGATCAGGCGGCACAAGCGCTGCGCGAGGTAGTCGCGGGAGCGGACGGCGCGATCGTCCTGTCACTCCGAACCTAGCCTCGCCCGCTGATGGTCGGCCCAAGCTACGCAGCTTCGGGAGCGGCGATGATGGCGGCGGTCGTATCGGTCTAGGCTCGGCCTGTGCGCGCCGAGCCAGAACTCCGTCAGGTGCGGATCGGTGATCGGCTCGTGCGTCAGCACGAACTCGGCGACGGTCGGCCGCTCGTGCTTCTGCACGGCCTCGGCGGCTCGTGGCGGTGGTGGTCGCCCCTTTTCCCGGCTCTCGCCGCCGGCCGCCGGCTCTATGTTCCCGAGTTGCCGCGGCCGCCCGTTGCGTTGCCGAGCGCTGCGATGGGGTCGTGGGTGTTGCATTGGCTGGATGCCGCCGGCCTCGAGCGCGTCGATGTCGCAGCCCATTCGCTCGGTGGGCTGTTCGCTGCCGAGTTGGCGGCGATTGCGCCGGACCGGGTGTCGCGGCTCGTCCTCGTCGCGCCCGCGGGCATCCCGTGCGGGCGGAGCCTCCCAGGCCGCGTGCTGCCGCTGACGACGGCGCTCTTCGACATCCGCCGCCGCTTGCCGATGGTCGTCGGCGATGCCGTTCGAACAGGCCCGGTCGCCGTCGCGCGAGGGATCGCGCTGGTCGACGGTCGCGATCTCACGGAGGAACTGTCGGAGATCTCCGCGCCGACACTTCTGGTCTGGGGCACGCGCGACCGGCTCGTGCCGTCACGCCTGGCTCGGGAGTGGCAGCGACTGATCCCGCAGGCTCGGCTCGTGCTCCTCGAGTGCGGACACGTGCCGATGCTCGAGGCTCCCGACGAACTCATCGCTGCGATCCGACCCTTCCTCGACCTCTAGCCCGCGGACGAGTCTGGCGATCAGCCCGGGGTCCGTGTAGTGCACGGCATGCGGAGCGCCCGGAACCGTCACGAGTCTTCCGTCGGGCAGGAGATCGGCGGCGCGGCGTCCCCACGCCGCATCGACGAAGGTGTCGCGCTCGCCCACGACTACGACGGACGGCTGAGTGACCAGGGGGAGGCGATCCTCGATGCGATCCGCGAGGATCACGCGCGCGGTTGCGATGAGGTCGAACGCAGCCTGCGGCTTGGTTCCTCGCACACCCTCGATGACCAGTGACTCCGGTTCGGAGGTCAGAGCACGCACGGCACTCAGGAGCTGGCGCCTGCCGGAACGGCGTTTCGGGTCGACGGTCGGGCCGATCAGGACGAGTGCGCCCACGCTCTGCGGCCGCTCGACTGCGAGCGCTGTCGCGATCTGACAGCCGAACGAGTTCGCAACGATCGTCGGTGCCGTCAAATCGAGCGCGCCGAGGAGGTCCCCGACGAGCCCTGCCAGCTCGCCGACCCCGAGAACCGTGCTCGAACGGCCGCTCTTCCCACAGCCGGGCAGATCGGGCACGAGCACACTGAACGACCGGGACAGAACGCCGGCCAGGGGCAGCATGTAGGCGCCGGAGACGCCATACCCGTGCAGCAGCACGACTGGCGCTCCCGCCGCTGCCCCCGCAGAGACGCAGTGCAGACGATGGCCGTCGACCTCGATGAATGAGCTACGCGCGTGCACCGTCAGACGACCCTAGCCACTTCACGGTTCCGTCTCTACGGAGGCAGTCCCTTCCCGTCGGGATGGTGCTTCCTGCAGACAGGGTGGCCGTGATCCGGATGGGGGTGCCATGCAAGGCGCCAACATCCGCGTACGTGGCAGTTGTGCTTCCGCAACCAGAGGTACAGGGTGCCGACGAACGCAGTGATCAGCGTGATGTCCGCCAGCGGCCCGCTGATGAAGTTGTAGCCCCCGTGCGTCGGCCAATGGACCAGGTAGTGGACGCTCGCCGCTAGGAGCACGCCACGACCCTAACGCGACGAGGGGCTGATCCCGCGCTCCGGCGCACCTCCAACCGGATTGCGCTCAGGCGTTGTGGCTCACTGAACGCTGATCGCGAGCTTGCCGCGGACGTGCTCGGTGGCGAGGGTCTGGAGCGCGTCGCTGACGCGGTCGAGTTCGAAGGTGTCGTGGAGATGTACCTGCAGCGTGCCGTCGTCGAGCAGTGCCGCCAGACGGCGAAGATTGTCGTTGCTCGGCACCGCCATCACGTCGGTGCGGCCCGGTCCTTCTCCGGCTGCGCCGTTCGACGAGGCGACACGCGCACCGTCCTTGAGCACGCCGTCGAACGCTCCCGGCGCGAAGGAGACGAGATCGAGCAGTGCGTCGACGCCGTCAGGGTGGCCGTCGCGAACGGCGGCGACGACGTCGCCGCCCCGGTCGACGTGCTCGGTGACGCCGAGTTCGCGCAGGTAGTCGGCGTCCTCCGGGAACGCGGGCGCGATGATCGAGGCACCGACGCGGGCGGCGAGTTGGACGGCGAAGCTGCCGACGCCCCCGGTCGCGCCGACGATCAGGATCGTTTCTCCCTCGGAGAGCGCGAGCGCGTCGACGGCCGCGAGTGCGGCGATCCCAGCGAGCGGGGCGGCGCCGGACGCGGCAAGGTCCAGCGACGCGGGTTTCGGGGCGACCTGCATTTCCGGAGTGAGTGCAATCAATTCGGCCCAGCTTCCTTCGTGAACGGTTGGATCTGCGTGCAAGATGAAGCCGAAGACCTCGTCGCCCACCGAGTAGCCATCGACATTCGCGCCGATGGCTTTGACCGTGCCTGAGTAGTCACGGCCGAGGACGACTGGAAAGTCGTGGACGACCATTTCTCGGAGCATTCCCGCCGCGATCGCGTTGTCGACGGGGTTGACCGAGGACGCGCGCACGCGCACAAGGAGCCCACCGACCGCGGCTGTCGGATCGGGCAGGTCGTCGCGAACGGCAGGAGCGGTGTCGAAGGCATCGAGGGTGACGGCTCTCATCAAACTCTCCTCAGTTGTCAGAGCGGGAATCCATCGCTGTCCCTATCTGGGACGTGGGAACATGGCGTGGTGTTCAAGGTCAACGCTGCCAGCTGCGATCTAGATGAGGTTCTCGAGCGCGGCCAGTTCCATTGTGCGGCTTCGACGCTGACCGAGCGGCTGGGCGCCAGCGTCATCGGGGCCAGCGTCTATGAGATGCAGGGCGGGGACAAGCGCGGCCCGTACCACTACCACCACGGGGTCGAGGAGTGGATGTACGTGATCTCGGGTGCGCCGATCCATCGCGACCCCGGCGGAGAGCGGACGCTTGAGCCGGGGGACTTGGTGGCGTTCCGGTCAGGTCCGGGGGGCGCCCACACTGTGCGCGGGCCGGGCAGGGTCGTCATCTTCTCGACCGGTGCACGCGGGTGGGGTGAGGCGTTCGTCACCGTCTATCTCGACTCGGACAAGATCGCCGCAGCACCCGGGGTGATGTTCCGTCGTGGTGACGCGCTTGATTCCTGGCGCGAGGACACGAGTGACAGATCAGAGTCGGCACGGGATCCGATCTCGCAGCAAGCCAGTCCGCTCGTCAACGTCGTCTCGATCGCGGCAGACCCACCGCAGGGTGACGAGCCGAGTGGTGAGTACCGCGTCCGCGGCACGAAGCTTGGCCCGCTGCTGGGAGCCCGAACCTGGGCCGCGACGCTGGTTGAACTCGCTCCAGATGACGCGACGACGTCGTACCACTACGAGTGGTGCCGAGAGGAGTGGCTGCTCGTGCTCGCCGGCGCGCCGACGGTACGCCACCCCGACGGCGAAGACGTGCTGGACCCCAACGACATCGTCTGCTTCCCCCAAGGCCCGGCCGGCGCCCGCCAGCTACTGAACCACAGCAAGGAACGCGTTCGGTTCATCACCTTCTCCAGTCCCACAGGCCGACCCATGAGCGCGTTCTACCCCGACGACAGCAAGGTCATGGTCCGTATCCCGGATTACGAGGGGTTCCGGTTCCACCTTGACGATCAGATCAATGACTACTGGGACGGCGAGCCAGGAGCAGGCGCGGCGTAGCCCGATGCGATACCGAGTTCGCCGTGGACGCAACGAAACAGCGACCACAAGACAGCGGGCGGACGTCTCAGACAAGCTCGGGTGACATTCCAGTGCGTGAGGGAGCTGCTGGCGATCAGGCGGACGGACTCACGGCGGATGAGAGTTGCCGGAGTTCGCCGGCGCCTGCGGCCGCCGTTCGTCGAGGATTCCCCGCCGTTCCCCTGAGCACCGTTTGACCGAGGCCGGCCGGGTGCGGAGGCTGCGGGTCGTGAGGAAGACGACGCGCGCAGTTCTGTTGCCGTCGCGCACACAACGCCAACGGATCGACGGAAGAAACCACCGCAGGGAGGAATGCAATGGCCAGGATCAGCTATGACGAGCAGACCGCGGCAGCGTTCAAGGCGGTCCGCGAGGTTCCGCGCGACGGACTCTCGGAGTGGCGCGAGGCGATACGACGTCACCTGCGCCCGTCGCAGGGAATGACTCTGGTCGACATCGGCGCGGGGACCGGTGCATTCTCCGCGGCCTTCAGCGACTGGTTCGACGTCAGCGTCCTCGCAGTCGAGCCGTCGGCGGCTATGCGAGCTCAGATCCCGCGGACACCGGCCATCGAGGTGCTCGAGGGAGATGCAAGCGCCCTACCGCTGCCAGACGAATCGGCGGACGCCGCATGGCTCTCCCTGGTCCTTCACCACATTCCAGACCTGGGAGTCGCCGCGCACGAGATCCGCCGCGTTCTCCGCCCCGGTGCCCCTGTCCTCATCCGGCAGGGCTTCCCGGACAGATACGAGCCCTCGGGGAACCTCAGGCTCGACGGGATCGAGGTCGTCCGATGGTTCCCTGAGACCGCTCGGACGATCGCTACCTTCCCTTCCGTCAAGGACACGTGCAAGGCGTTCGCGGCCGCAGGATTCCAGCAGCACGCCATCGAGCAGGTTCGTGAGACGTACCCGGCCAGCCTCGCGGACTTCCTCGACCAGGTGGACGCGTTCCGCCACGCCGATACGACGATGCGCAAACTCACCGAGGACGACTTCCTCCGCGGTAAAGAACGTCTCCGCCGTGCCGTGCGACAGGCCGAGGACACGGCGAACCCGGACATCCGAAGCAACTGGCTTGACCTCCTGGTTCTGCGCTGACCGACTCGCTCAGCGCAGCGGCGGCGTGCCATGATTCTTGGCCGATGCGGCTCTGGCGGCTCACTCGGACTGGCCGGACGGCGCTCGACGGCGAAGGGACGTTGAAGCATGGCGGCCGCTACTCACCACCGGGCGTGCCGGTGGTCAACTTCGCTTCGGAGCCGGGACTGGCGGTGCTCGTGGCCCTGCGATACCTACCGGGCGATCCACTCGATGCGCCGGAGGACTACGTCCTGGGCTGGACGGAGATCGATGCGACTCCCGACAGGGTCCCCGACGACGCTCGCGACGACGCGATCCGCGAGTGGGTGACCGACTGGCTCGAGGAACGCCGCAGCTTGCTGGCGGCGGTCCGCTCGCGAGTCCTCCCGGAAGCGGACGTCGTGTTGATGAATCCGCTCCATCCCGACGCGGCCCGCGTGCCGCAGCTCGTCACGCGGCCGTTCAGCTTCGCCGAATGCCTCCACACTCCGCCCATGCTGGCGCCGTACTCGGGTGAGAGCGGCGCTCGAACGTAGCCGGCTCAGGGGGACACTCAGACCTCCATCCGTTCACCGTTTCGCCCGGCGACCTCCGAACAACCGCTGGCGGAGCGGCGGCGCGAGCAGTTGCTGCGCGACGAGCGCCCCGGAGCCTCCTCCGAGTCCCGGCCCCGGATGCGTCGAGGCGCCCACGTGCCAGACGCCGTCGACCGGGGTGCGGTGGCCGGGTTGCGAGCCGAGCGGCCGCCACAGGAAGTTCTGGTCGAGTGCGAGCGACCCGCCGTACGGATCGCCGTTCCGCAGGTTGATGTTCGACGCCTGCAGGTCGGCCGGGGACAGCACCGAGCGCGCGACGATCGCCGACTCGAGGTTCGGGACGTGCTCGGAGATGCGCGCCTGAATGCGGTCCGCATAGCGCTCGCGCAGATCGTCGGTCCAGCTGCCGTCACCGACGTCGAGCTCTCCTGCCGCGTCGCCCTTGACGCGCCACGGGAGCTCCTGCAGCTGGATCCAGAGGAGGCCGGCGCCGGCGGGAGCCCGGGACGGGTCGATGGTCAGCGGCTGCCCGACGACCACGGTTGCCTCCGCCGGCAGGAGCCCGCGGTCCGCCTCGTTGACGGCGCGCGAGACACCGTCGAGCCCCGGCGTCAGGTGCACGATCGCGGTCTGCGCGAGCCGTTCGTCGCCCTCCCACAGCGGTGGCTCGGAGAGCGCGAAGTGGATTTGCATCTCGGAGCGGCCGTAGCGAAAGCGCTCGGCCTTGCCCTCGAAGCCGGCGAGCAGCTCGCCGTAGAGCTGGGTCGGAGTCACGTTGCAGACGACCGCGCGTCGTGCTCCGATCCGCTCGCCGTCCGCAGTCTGCACCCCTCCGGCGAACACGCGCGAGACGTGCACGCCCGTCTCGCAGGTACCGCCCCATTCGCGGATGCACGCGACAAGGGACTCGGCGAGCACTGCGCCGCCGCCGCGGGGGATCGGCATTCCGCCCTCCTGCACCGCGACCGCGATCACCTGCGCCATGTAGCCCGAAGCCGCCGCGTCGGGACCCAGCCCGGTGTGCAGCACCCACGGCGCCAGCAGCCCGTGTGCGCGCTCGGATGCGAACGTCGTCTCGAGCCAGTCGCGCGCCGAGATGAGCAGATTGCCGCTGAACTCGACCGCACCGCGCCGCCCGAGGCGCCGATACAGCCGCGCGAGCAGCGCAGCGCCGTGTCGCGACCACAACTCCGTCCCGAGCACGCCGAACGCAAGGTCGGCGCTCGGGAAAAACGACTCGAGCACCGCGTGCCACTCGTCGCCCAGCTCGGCCGCGTTCCCCTCCGCGGTGCGGAGCAGGAATGCGCTCTCACCGTCCGGGAAGCAGGTCGCCGTCGGAAGCTCCGTGTTCAGGTACTCCAGCCCGTGACGCGCCAGGTCGTCGGCGAGCTGCGGGTGCACGGGGCCGCCGACCCAGAGCGGGTGCCACGCGCTGAAGACGTCGTGCCGATAGCCGGGCGCTGTGATCTCGGCTGTCTTGATCGCTCCGCCGAACCAATCGTTTCGCTCGAGCACGCAGACGCTCCAGCCGGATTTCGCGAGCAGCGCTCCACACGCGAGACCATTGATCCCGCTGCCGACGACGACCGCGTCGTACTCAGCCACGCACCAACCGGCGAAACTCGTCGTCCGTGACGAGCCCGCGCTTCTCGGTGCCGAGCTTCTTGACCGCCGCGAGCAGCTCCGCCCTCCGGTCATCGGGAACGTCGAGGCCCAGCTCGTCGGCCTTGATGCGGATGGAGTCGAGCCCGCTCTTCTTGCCGAGCACGATCGACCGCTCGGTCGCCACGAGCTCGGAGGAGTACGGCTCGATCGACGGCGGGTCGTGGAACTGACTCGCGACCGCGCCGGACTCCCGCCGGTAGAGCGTCTCGCCCGTCACCGGCTTCCACGGCTCGAGTTCGTAACCCGAGAGCTCGCGCACGCGTTCCGCGACTGCACGGATGCGGTCGAGCCGGAGGTTCGTCTCGACCCCGTAGAGCGCGCGCAGCGTGAGGGCGACCTCGCCCAGGTTCGCATTGCCGGCGCGCTCGCCCATCCCGTTGATCGTTCCCTGCACCCAGGTCGCTCCCGCACGGACGGCGGCGACCGCGCTCGCCGTTGCGAGACCGAAGTCGTTGTGCCCGTGGAAATGCACCGGCGTCCCGTCAAGCCACTGGATCGTCGCACCGACGAGATCGGCGACGGCCTCGGGCGAGGCGATCCCGAGCGTGTCGACGACGACGACCTCGCGGGCGCCCGCTTCAACCGCGGTCTCGTAGACGCGCCGGAAGAACTCCGGCTCCGCGCGGGTCGAGTCCACGCCGAAGAACGCAGCGTGGATGTCGTGCTCGGCGGCGAAGCGCATCGCACCGGCGATCCGTTCGAGCATCTTCTCGCGGGAGACGCCGATCGCATCGAGCTTCAGATCGGAGATGGGCGACTCGATCACCGAGTAGCCGACGCCGAGCTCGACGAGCGCCTCGAGATCGGCGGGCACGGCGCGCGAGAACCCCCAAACCTCGGCGTTCAGGCCGGCCTGCGCGATCAGCTCGACGGCGCGCCAGTCGTCGTCGGAGACGCGGGGGAAGCCGGCCTCGATCCGTTCGATCCCGAGCTCGTCCAGGAGCTTTGCGATCTCGAGCTTCTCCTCAGGGTCGAGTACGACGCCGACGGTCTGTTCGCCGTCCCGGAGCGTCGTGTCGTAGAGACCGACGCTGCCGCGGATCGCGTAGCGGTCGTTCAGCGATCCCGTCCAGATCAATTCGTTCGACAAGACACCACCCCATCCGGAAACGGCGACAGTTTCTCGGCGCCGGTCGCTGTGATCACGAAATTGTCCTCGACGCGCAGCCCTCCGCCCCCGGCCCAGTAGCAGCCCGGCTCGATCGCGAGCACCATGCCTTCGGCGATCTCCCCGCCGCCCGCCTGGTGCGCGTACGGCGGCTCATGCGCCCGGGCGCCGACCCCGTGGCAGATGGGATGCGTCGGCTGGCCGGGATAGCCGAGCTCGGCGATTCCCGCGCGCACCAGCCTGTCGAGCTCCGCGAAGCTCGCGCCCGGCCTGCAGTGCGCGATCGCGCTGTTGTACACGTCGAGCAGTCCTGCCTCGAGCACGCGATAGTCCTCGCGCAGCTCCCCGATGCAGAGGAGCTTCGTGTGGTCGCACCAGTAGCCGTCGGCGCACACCCAGATCTCGAACAGGGTCGGCTGCCCCTCCTGCACCGGCAGGTCGCCGGTCGCCGTGAACGTCTTGATGCCGGGGCCGGACCAGACGAGCGAGTAGCCGAGCGCGAGCTCGATCTTGCCTTGCCAGCCCGTGCCGCGGCCGTGCACGAAGCCCTGCCAGATCGCAGCGGCCTCGCTCTCCTTCATCCCCGGGCCCAGCAGGCCCCGGGCGTGCTCCATCGCGGCGGCGCAGATGTCGTTCGCCAGGCGCAGACGCTCCAGCTCCTGCTCGGTCTTGATCGCTCGTGCGGCGTTGAGGACCGGCATCGCGTCGCCCGCGTCCGGCCACGCGTCGAACCAGCCCTTCGTGAAGGTCGTCGGCTCACCGACCATCCGGTCGGAGGCCTGGGTGCCAAGGGAGAGCTCGAGGCCGACCCTGCTGTAGCCCTTCGCCGCCTGAAGCGCGGCGTCGAGGGTGCGCGCCGGGACCGGCCGCGGATCGTCGTCCGCGTAGCCGCGGATGAAGCGCACGTCGGCCGTCCATGCAGTGCGAGAAGCGTCCTCTTCCGACGCTTCGATCGTGATCAGCACCGGCTCGTCGTCGCGCGGGAAGACACACGCGTCGTAGCCCTTCATCCCCCAGAAGTTGGTCAGGTAGAAGACGTCGTCGGGAGCGCGGACGACGAGTGCGTCCAGTTCGTGCTCCGTCATCAGCGCGCGGACGCGCTCGAGCTTCCGGTCGTCTCGGGGCCAGGTCATGCCTCCTCGCCCCACGGGCGCACCCGCGGCGGCGGCGGCGTGCCGTGCGCCTCCTGCCAGCCGACGACCGGGTTGCGCAGAATGCCGATCCGCTCGATCTCGGCCTCGATCACATCACCGGGCTTCAGGTACAGCCGCATCCGCTCTTCCTTCGACTTGAACCCGGCGACGCCCGAAACGGTGCCGGTCGAAAGGACGTCGCCGGCCGAATAGCCGAGTGCGGAGAAGTTCGAGAGGATCTCCGGGATCGTCACGCTCATCCGCCCCGAGTGCGACTCCTGCCGCACCTCCCCGTTGACGCGCAACTCCATACTCAGGTCGTGCGGGTCGCCGAGCTCCTCCGGCGTGACGATCCAGGGGCCAAGGGGGCAGAAGGTGTCGATCGCCTTGCAGAAGCTGAAGACTCCCGACCGCATCTCGCCCCGCTGGATATCGCGAGCGGTGATGTCGTTGAAAATCACGTATCCGCCGATGTAGTCCGCCGCCTCGTCGGGCGAGAACCACTTGCCCGCCTTCTTGAGCACCACCGCGAGCTCGAGCTCGTAGTCGAGCTCCTCCGTGAGGTGCTCCGGATAGACGACGGGCTCCTCCGGCCCGACGATCGCGTCGACGTTCTGGAAGAAGTTGATCCAGGGGGCGATCGCGTGCGACCAGTCGACGTTCTTCGACTCCTCTTCGTGCTCGCGGAAGTTGCCGGCCGTGTGGAAGAACTTCTTCGGGATGATCGGGGCGCGGAGCTTCACCTCGGAGAGCGGACGGCGCTCGCCCGTCTCCGCAGCGCCGTCGTGCTCGAAGTACTCGCGCATGCTCGCTGCATCGAGGCCTACGACCTCGTCGCCGTCGAGGTAGCCCACCTTGCCGTCGTCGTAGGTGACGAGCTTCATCCGCAGATCCTCTGCGCGACGAGCGCGTAGGTCTCCGCCGTCTTGACGAGCGCGTCGATCTCGAGATTCTCCCCCAGCTCGACGTCCATCAGGCCGGTCGACGTGCCGTAGTTGACCGTCGGAATGCCGTACCGCGTCAGCGCAGACGCGTCACTGAACCAGCGCGTCACGTCGCGTCCCGGAGCCTCGCCGAACACCTCGGTGTGCGCCGCGTCGATCGCCTGCACGAGCTCATGGCCCTCCTCGATCTCGGCACCCGGAGCCGTCACGTAGACCTCCCCTTCGATTCCGTAGTCCGGGAACCGCTCGGCGATCGAGCGTACGAACTCGAGCACCTCACGGCGGGCGGTGCCCATCGGCTTCGTCGGCGGCACGCGGATGTCGAGGAAGAGATCCGCATGGTGCGGCGTCCGCGAGACGCGCCAACCGAAGCCGCCGTCGACGGCGCCCACGTTGACGATCGCCTTCGCACCCCGGTACGCGTTCGACGGATCGTCCTCCCATGCCGGGATCCATTCGAGCACCGCTGACGTCACCTCGTGCATGCGCAGGATCGCGTTCTGGTCGCGCTTGCCCTCGCTGAAGGCCGTATGGATGAAGTTGCCGTGAGCGCGGATGCGCAGCCAGAGCGTGCCAAAGTGCCCGAGCACGACCCGGCCCTCGGTCGGCTCGCCGAGCAGGCACATTTCGGCCACGCCGCCGTGCGAGACGAGGTAGCGCGAGCCCGCCGCGTAGCCGCGGTACTGCGCGCCCTGCGCCTCGCCGTACTGCGTCTTCTCGATCTCGCCGCAGACGGCGGCGATCAGCACGTCGCCGCGCAGACGCGTCCCGGCGTCCTGTAGCGCGTGTACAGCCTCCACGTAGCACGCAAGCGCACCCTTCATGTTCGAGATGCCAAGCCCGTACAGCCTGCCCTCCTGCTGGAAGGGCTTCGGCTGGAACCCCGGCACGTCGCGGAGCCACGGCTCGCGGCCCGAGTACGAGGTGTCCATGTGGCCGTTGAACATCAGTGACTTGCCGCCGCCGGTTCCGGCCCACGTGGCGAGGGCGTTCGCGCGACCGTCCTCGACCTGCTGCCACTGCACCTGGAGGCCGAGCTCGTCGTAGAGCTCGACCATCAGCTCCGCCATCGCCTGCTCGTCGCCCGTGAAGCTGTGCACGCCGATCATCCGCGACGCGGTCTCGACGAGACGCTCGCGGTCGACTGTCACTCCGGCCCGCCCATCCCGGGGACGCCCTCCGGCGTCGGAGGCGCGACGACGGGAAGCCCGGCTGCACACCACGCCTCGAACCCTCCGTCGAGATCACCCGCGTCGACGCCGAGCTCCGTGAGTGCCGCCGCAGCGAGACTCGACGAGTAGCCGTGCGCGCAAACGATCACGAGCATCCGGTCGGCGAGCTGCGGATTCGCGTAACCCGAGCTCTGGTCGCAACGCCACTCCAGCACCGAGCGCGGCACGTGGATCGAGCCGGGGATGATGCCGTCACGCAGGCGCTCGTCGCCCGAGCGCGTGTCGACGAGCACAACGTCCGCCGCAGTCGCTTCCGCGGGCGTGTAGCGCGCGATCCGCGCGCGAGCCTCGGCGAGCACCGTCTCGATCACCGCACGTGCGGCAGCACGCGCTCGCCGAACAGCCGGATCTGCTCGAGGCGGTCTTCGCCCCACAGCTCGAGCATGACGTGCGTGCAGCCAGCCTCCTTGTACTCCTCGATAGCCGCGATGCAATCCTCGGGCGTACCCGCGATCGGCTTGCACTTGTCGAGGATCGCGTCTGTCACCTGTTCTTTCGCAGCGAGCCGGCCGCCACGCTCCATGGCCTCTGCAACGGGGCGGATCTCGTCCTGCTCGAGCCCCGCCAGGTCGAGCAGCGTGTCTGCCGCGCCCTGGATGTTCTGCACCTTGTTGGCGAGATACATCCCGGCGATCTCGCGGGCTCCGTCGCGTCCCTTCTCGCGATCGGACGCGTGAATCGAGGCGACGACGGTGCAGCCGATGTCGATCGGCGCGCCGACGTTCTCGCACGTGTAGCGGACGAATGCCGGCGTCGTGATCGACGGTGTCAAGCAGCCGTCGGCGATCTCGCCCGCCAGCGCCTGCATCTTGGGCGCCGTGGCGGCGACGTAGACGGGCGGCACCTCGCGCGGCGTGTGCGCGCTCGGTTGCAGCGGCGGCACGTCGGCGCTCCATGTGTCGCCGTCGTAGTCGAACGCCTCGCCCGACAGGACGCCGCGTACGATCGTCACCGCATCGCGCATCGGGCCGAGGGTCTTCCGCGTCTGCGTCTTCGTGTTGTTGAGGAAGATCTTCGACGTGCCGTAGCCGAGGATGAACCGGCCGGGGCCGGCAGCCTCCTGCACGACCCGAGCGTCCATCGCAACCTGCACCGGGTGGCGCGTCGACGCGGCGATGATCCCCCAGCCCACCGTGAGCCGTTTCGTCTCCCGCGCGATCAGAGCCGAAGCGACCGTCGACGAGCGGGCCTCCATTCCGTGCTTCCGCCACCACGGGTACGCCTCGGCGAGCCAGATGGTGTCGAGCCCCGCCTCGTCCATTGCCCGAGCCGACGCGAGCATCTCGTCGAGCGGCTCCATGGTGAGCTGCATCACCCCGATCCTGAACGGAACAGGCATGAGGGTCAGGCCGCGCCGCTGACGGCGTTCTGCACTTCGCGGTCGAGCGCCGACAGCACGTTCTGCACCTGCTGGTTGACGATCGGCTGCAGCACGCGCTGGCCCATCGAACCGACCGGCCCGGCGATCCGGACGTCTGCGGCCCACTTCATCGCGGTGCCGTCGCCGTCGACGTCCGAGAGGTCGAACGACGTCTCCATCCGCATCATCGCGCCGACGCCCTTCCCCTTGATCTTCAGCTTCGCGAACTCCGGCTCGCGCTCCTCGATCTTCTCCATGTCGACCTTCATCTTGAGACCGCCGAGTCCGAGCGGGATCTTCACGTTCGCGGTCCAGTTCAGCGCGTCGTGGACGTCGAAGCTCTCGACCCCGGGCATCGTCTTCGCCATCGACTCCGGATCGTTCAGGACTCTCCACACCGCCTCGCGCGGCGCGGCGAACGTGCGCTCGCCCGAGACGTTCACGCTTCCGTCACCGACACGTGCGCGCCCGGATCGGAGCCCTGAAGCATCTCCCAGACGCGGTGGTACGGATTGCAGCTGTCCCAGACCATCGCTCCCCCGTTCGCTCGAAGCGCGTCCTGCACCGCAGAGCAGATCGCATGGATGCCCGCACCGCCGCCCTCGCCCATCCCCTTCGTCCCGAGCGGCGTGAAGGGGGACGCGCTCTCGACGAAGCCGGTCTTGAGCGGCGGCATGTCGAGGGCATGGGGCACGTGATAGTCGTAGAAGTTGGGCGTCAGCAGGTTCCCGTCCTCGTCGTAGACGAAGTTCTCGTGGACCGCCGCGCCGAGCGCCTGCGCGGTCGCTCCCATCACCTGGCCCTCGACGATCTGCGGGTTGATGCGCTTGCCGCAGTCGTCGACAGCGGCGTAGTCGACGATGTCGTAGTAGCCGGTCTCGGGATCGACCTCGATCACGGCAGCGTGGACCTGCGCAGCGTAGGTCAGCGTCAGGTTTCCGAACTTGCGCTCGACGTCCGGAACCTGAAACGGCGGCCGGTAGACGTAGCGGCAGTTCAGCGTCACGCCGAGATCCTCGGGCAGGCCGGCGTTGTTCGCGTTGATGATGGCGCCGCAGGCGAAGAACGGGAGCGCAGCCTCGTGGTTGTCCTTGATGCGGACCGTCCCCTCGGCGAGCTCGAGCGCCTCCTCGGGCACGCCGCCGAACACGGCACCCGCGAGCTTCTTGATCTCCGCGGCGAGCATGTCCGTCGCGCCCTTGACCGCCGAGAGCCCCGTGACGGCGAACTGCGACGCGTACGTCCCCGAGAAGCCGGCGTGCGAGTTCCAATACGAGTCGTGCCCGGCGCGCACGTGCACGTCGTCGACCGAGCATTTCAGGATGTCGGCGACGACCTGCGCCGCCGTCGTCTCGTGGCCCTGCCCCTGCGGCGTCGTCCCGAGCGTGACGACGATCTCGCCGAAGATGTCGAGCTTGACCGTGGCGACTTCGTTGTTGCCCGAGAACTGCAGCTCGGGGTTGATCAGGCGCGACTGGCCGAAGTTGTTCGTGCCCGAGTCGAGCGTCGAGCCAATGCCCAACCCGAGTAGCTTCCCGCGCGACGCGGCCTCCGTGCGGCGCTGCTCGATGCCGCCGTGGTCGATGAGGTCGAGCGCGATGTCGAGCATCTGCGCGTAGTCGCCCGAGTCGTAGACGCAGCCGTTCGGCGTCTCGTACGGCATGTCCTCGGTCTTGATGTAGTTGCGCTTGCGCACCTCGACCGGATCGAGACCGAGCTCGTGGGCGACGATGTCGATCACGCGCTCTGTGAACCAGAGGTGCTGCATGCGTGAGTACCCGCGGTTCGGCGAGACCGGCGCCTTGTTCGTCGCAACCTGCGTGAACTCGACGCGGATGTTGCGCCACTTGTACATCCCCGGAGTCACCTGCGCCCAGATCACGCCGCCGAGCGGCTCGTACCGCAGCCAGGCTCCGGCGTCGTCGAGCGCCTTCGTGCGGAAGCCGAGCAGCGTGCCGTCGCTCTTCACCGCGACCTCGGTGTCCTGGAACCAGCGCTCGTTCCCGTGCGACATCGAAAGGTGGAAGTCGGTGCGCCATTCGGTCCACTGCACGGGCCGACGGAGCTTGCGGGCGAGCAGACAGCAGACGACGAGCTGAGGGTGCGAGGTGATCTTGTTGCCGAACCCGCCGCCGATGTCCTGCGTAACGAAGCGGAGCTTGTCGAGCCCGCAGCGCATCGCCGGCCCCATCATGATCGCCGCGAAACCGGGGAACTGGTTGTTCGTATGGATCGTCCACTGCCCGGTGCCCCGGTTGTACTCGACGAGCGCACCGTCGCACTCGAGCGGCGTCGAGTTGAACCGGTGAAAATGGAGCTCGTCGATCTTCACGACCTTGTCGGCTTCGGCAAACGCGGCGTCGAGGTCGCCCCATTCGTAGATGCCGTGCCACATCAGATTGCCGCCGGCCTCGTCGTGCAGCACGGGCGCCCCCGACTCCTGGGCGACTCGC
This sequence comes from uncultured Thermoleophilia bacterium, assembly GCA_963708505.1. Lineage (GTDB taxonomy): Bacteria > Actinomycetota > Thermoleophilia > Gaiellales > Gaiellaceae > PALSA-600. The sequence goes on along the minus strand of CAVPST010000001.1, from coordinate 52,672 downwards.
GCGTCCGTGACGGGATCGATCGGCTCGTATTCGACCTCGACGAGCTCGGACGCGTCGCGAGCCAGCTCGCGCGTCTCTGCGACGACGGCGACGACCGACTCGCCGACGAAGCGCACTTTGCCCAGCGCGAGTGCGAAATCCCTGATGTTGCCGCCCGGAACGGACGCGATCTGGAAGAACGGATCGGTCAGCGACGCGACTTCCTCTCCGGTCAGCGTTCCGTAGACGCCCGGCAACGCTTCGGCAGCCGACACGTCGATCGAGGTGATGTGCGCGTGCGCGAACGGCGAGCGGACGAAGTGCAGGTACCCCATGCCGTGCCGCTTGATGTCGTCGACGAACACTCCCTGTCCCTGCACGAGCCGGCGATCCTCCTTGCGAGGAACGCTCTGGCCCGACCACGTCTGCTCGGCGACCTCGACCTGCTCCGGAGCAACGGTGGTGCTGCTCACTCGGAGGCCGCCTTGACTGCTTCGAAGATGTTCCAGTAGCCGGTGCAGCGGCAGATGTTGCCCTGCAGGCCTTTGCGAATCTCGTCCTCCGAGGGATGCGGGTTCTCGCGCAGCAGCGCGGTCGCGCTCATCAGCATGCCGGGCGTGCAGTAGCCGCACTGCAGCCCGTGATGCGTGCGAAACGCTTGTTGCAGCTTGGTCAGCTCGTCGTCGTCGGAGAGGCCCTCCACGGTCTCGATCGTGGAGCCGTCGGCCTGGACGGCGAGCATCATGCAGCTCTTGACGAGCGTGCTGTCGACGATCATCGAGCAGGCTCCGCAGTTGCCCGTGTCGCAGCCGATGTGACTCCCTGTCAGGTCGAGATCGTCGCGCACGAAGTGGATCAGCAGCTTGCGCACGTCGACTTCGCGCTCGTAGGTCGTTCCGTTGATCGTGACGGAGATCGTCCGCGACGTCTCGAGGGCGCTCGTGGCCACTAGTGTCCCTTCGTTCGCTGGGAAGCTTGCTCGACTGCCCTGACCGCGAGCACCTCGGCGAGATGGCCGCGGTACTCGGCGGAGGCGTGCACGTCGGACGGCGCGTGGAACCCGGCACCGCGAACGGCTTCGCGAACCACCTCGGCGTCGGCTGACGCCGGCTTCAAGACGATCGGGACGGCGTCGACGCAACCGAGCGCAATCGTCACCGAGCCGTTGAGCGCCGCTGCTGCGCTGACGATGCACGTCCCTTCCACGCCGAGCGTAACCGCGGCGAACCCGTCCTGCCGCCCTGCGGGGATCGTCACCTTCGTCAGGACTTCGCCGAGTCCGACCGCCGTGAGGTAGACGCCGAGGAAGAACTCGGCCGAGTCGACGGTGCGCTCGCCGCCGGGGCCGGCAATCGTCATGCGGGCACCGAGGGCGGCGAGGAGCGGCGGCAGATGGTTCGTCGGGTCGTTCGTGCAGATGTTGCCGCCGATCGTGCCGCGGTTCCGGACCTGGACGTCGGCGATCTGCGCGCAGACCTCGCCGAGAATCGGCCGGGCGCGCGCCTCGCTCGAGGCCATGATCTCCGAGTAGGTCGTCATCGCGCCGATCTCGAGCGTGCCGTCGGTCCCGAGCTCGATCCCTTTCAGCTCCTCGAGTGCGCTGAGGTCGATCAGCGCGTCCGGCGAGCCCGCGCGCGCCTTCATCACGTTGATCAGCGTCTGCCCACCGGCGAGCGCGCGTGCGCCGTCGTTCTCCCCGAGGAGCCCGATCGCCTCGGCGAGGGATGAGGGGCGTGCGTAGGCGACCTCGCGGAGAAGCATCTCAGTGGGTTTTATAAAATGTCAGGGCCGCTCTCCGCAAGTCGGATGAGTCTGACAGGAGTCAGACTCGTGTCTGACACACGAAGTGGCAACGACTTTGGGACGAATTCGTGACGGGGTTCCCGCAACCCGGCTCCCAGACGCCGCCCACGCGAACCGTGACGAATGATCCACACCTGTCGCCCGCGGACGAGCGACCGCCCGGTCGCGAGCCCGCGCGCGGTGACCGGCCGCGTCAGACACGAGTCTGACTCGTGTCAGACTCGTGGTCCTACGCAAGCAGCGCTCGATGGCGCGCGAGCGAGGCGAGAACGGCGTCGACATCCTCCTCGACGTTATAGGCATGCGCCGAGATGCGGAGGTTGCCGTCGCGGTCCGAGGTGACGATCCCGTCGGCGGCGAGCGCCGAGACCAACGCCGGCGCGTCGGTCGAGGCGATACACACGAGCGCACCGCGACGTTCGGCCGAGCGAGGCGTGACGACCGTGCCGCCGAGCTCGTCGACCCCTGCGATCAGGCGCTCGTTGAGCGCGTTGACGTGCTCGCGCGTCTCGGCGATCCCGATCTCCAGCATCAGCTCCATGCCGGCGACCCCGCCGTAGATCGCGGGAACCGGCGGGGTTCCGGACTGGAACCGCCGCGCCGTCTCGGAGGGCGAGTAGTCGCGAATGTCCATCTCGAAGATGTTGCGGTCGGCGAACCACCCCGTCTGCGTCGGCAGCAGCTCGGCCGCCAGGCCCGGCCGCGTCCACAGGAAGCCGAGCCCGGCAGAGCCCAGCAGGTACTTCAGGACGCCGGCCCCGAGCGCGTCGACTCCCAGCTCGCGCACGTCCAGCGGATACGTCCCGATCGCCTGGTAGGTGTCGAGCAGGACGAGCGCGCCCCGCTCGTGTGCGATCCGCGCGATCTCCTCGACGTCGAGCCGAGCGCCGTTCCGGTAGCAGACCGACGTGATCGCCACGAGCTGCGTCCGCTCGTCGATCGCCTCGTCGAACCGCTCGACCGGCACCTCCGCCCCCTCGGCGGGAACGTGCACGATCTCGGCACCGCGCAGCTCCTGCGCGTGCGTGATCTGGCCGATCGTCGGGAACTCGAGGTCGCTGACGACGATCTTCGGCCGGTCCGCGAAGTCGAGGGCGCTCGCAAATGCGCTGACCCCGGCGGAGAGGGAGGTGGTGACGGCGACATCGTCGGCTTCGGCGCCGACGAGCCGCGCAAAGGTCGACCGGGCCGTCTCCGCGCGCTCGACCCAATAGTCCCACGGCGCCCCGCGGTCGTCCCACCCGTCGAGGTAGTCCTCGTAGGCAGCGCGCACGGAATCCGAGAGCGCTCCCTGGGAGCACGAGTTGATGTAGACGAGACGCTCGAAGATCGGGAAGCGCGAGCGGCACGCTGCGACGGTGCTAACGGCCAAGATAAGCCTTTCGTAGGTCTTCGTTCTCGCGGAGATCCGCGGCCTTGCCCTCGAGCACGAGCCGGCCGGTCGAGAGGACGTAGCCACGGTCCGCGACCGAGAGCGACACATTTGCATTCTGCTCGACCACGAGCAGCGCCACACCGGCAGCGTGCACCTGTTGGATGATCTCGAAGTTGCGCTCGACGAGAATCGGCGCCAGCCCCATCGACGGCTCGTCCATCAGCAGGAGCTTCGGGCGCGACATGAGCGCGCGACCCATCGCGACCATCTGCTGTTCCCCGCCGGACAGCGTCCCCGCCAACTGGGCGCGTCGCTGATGGAGGAGTGGAAAGAGCTCGTAGACCCGGTCGAAGTCCTCCTTGGCTCCCCCGCCGCGCAGGTAGGCGCCCATCTCGAGGTTCTCGAGCACCGTCATCGGCGCGAACAGACGACGGTTCTCCGGGACGATCGCGAGGCCGAGGCCGATGCGGTAGCTGGTCGGCCGGGAGGTGACGTCCTCGCCATTGATCTTGACGGTCCCGTTTCGCGGCCGGACGATTCCGAGGATCGTCTTCAACGTCGTCGACTTGCCGGACGCGTTGCCTCCGAGTAGGCAGACGAGCTCACCCGGTTCCACCGACAGCGACAGCCCCTGCAAGATGTGGATCTGGCCGTAGTACGTGTCCACGGCGTCGAGTTGCAGCAGGCTCACTTGCGCGAGGCCGTCTGAAGCCCGAGATACGCCTCGATGACCTTCTCGTTCGTGGCGACCTGCTCGAACGACCCCTCGGCGATCTTGATGCCGTGGTCGAGGGCGACGACGCGGTCGGAGATGCCTTCGACGACGTGCATGTCGTGCTCGATCACCAGGATCGTGTATCCCCCCTCGCTACGAAGCTGCTCGATCAGCTCGCTGATCTCGTGGGTCTCGGACGGGTTCATCCCCGCGGCCGGCTCGTCGAGGAGCAGGATGCGCGGGTTCGTCGCCGTCGCGCGCGCGATCTCGAGGCGTCGGCGGTTCGCGTACGAGAGCGAGTACGCGGGCTGATCCCAGCGGTAGCCCATCAGCCGCTTGCCGAAGAAGGCGAGCCGTTGCTCGGCGAGCTCTGCAATCGCACGCTCCTCGCGGCGCATCCCCGGCGTTCGAACCATCGCGCGGAACACGCCCGCCCTCGTGTGGCTGTACGCGGCGGCCATCACGTTCTCCTTGACCGACATGTTCAGGAAGAGCCGTAGCGTCTGGAACGTCCGCGAGATGCCTCGTCCACAGATCTGGTGCGGCTGGAGCCCGACGATGCTGGCGCCGTCGAGCGTTATGTCGCCGAGGTCGGGTCGATAGATCCCGGTGATCAGATTGAAGAGCGTCGTTTTCCCGGCGCCGTTCGGGCCGATCACCGAGACGATCTCGCTCTCGTCGACGTGGAGGTCGAGCTGGTCGACGACGGTCAGCCCTCCGAAGGCGAGCGACACACCCTTCAGCTCGAGCAGGGCGGGCATCAGACGATCTCCACCCGGCGCTCACCGAGTAGGCCGTTCGGTCGGAGGATCATCAGGCAGATCAGGACCAGGCCGAGCACGATGTAGCGCGCAGGCTCGGGCTTCGCAAGCATCACGTTCTCCCAGACGAAAGCAGCGAGGTAGAGCGTCGGCGGCACCAGGACGAGGCGCACCCATCCGTGGACTACGGTCAGGAGCAGCGCTGCGGCGATCACGCCGATGTAAGAGACCGGGGCGATCCAACTGGCCATTTGCTCGGGCGCGACCACCCAGTGGTCGATGACGCCCTGGAACCCACCGGCGTGCTCGCCCGCGACCCAGCTGCTGTCGACCACACCGGCGAACTCGTGCACCACGAATCCGAAGAGCAGCGTCGCGCCCGCTACGAGCCCGAGGCGCCGCGACAGGCGGAACGCCAGCAGCAGTCCGCCGATCAGCGCGAGGACGAACAGCACCCGAGACTTGCCGGGGTCGCGCAGCACTTCGAGGAGCGGCCCGATGATCACCGCTCCGAGCACGACGCCGGGCTGGCTGCCCGAGCCGCCGAGGATCACCATGGTGTAGACCGTGATCAACAGCACGAAATAGAACGCCAACGGGAAGACGCTGGCTGACTGGGCTGCGAACAGGGTGCCGGTGAAGGACGCGACCGCAGCGCCGAACGCGAAGCTCAGGAGCTTCAGCCAACGGACGGGCATCCCCATTGCTTCCGCCGCGAGAGAATCTTCTCTCTGCGACCGCCAGGCGCGACCCGTGCGTGAGCGGTTGACAAACCGCAGCGCGACATACACGACGACGAAGCACGCGAGTGCGAGGTAGAGGTACGAGACGGCGAAGACGCCCTGGTGCTGGATCGTCAGTTGGTGGCCGAAGAAGCTGTACGGATCGACATTGAGCAGGCCGAACGGCCCGCCAGTGATGTTGTGCCCGAAGACGTTGTCGCCGTTCGTCGTCAGCGTCTGGAACAGCTGCAGGAAGAACAGCGTCACGATGGCGAGGTAGTCGCCCGTCAGGCGGCGGGACGGGAGTCCCAACAGGAGCCCGACGACGGCGCCGATCGCAACGATCAGGGGAACGGAGACGATCGTCGGCAGGTGGATCCCGAACTGGTCCGAGTCCAGGAAGGCGTAGAGATATGCGCCGATCCCGTAGAAGCCGACGAAGCCGAGATCGAGCAGTCCGCCCCAGCCGACGACGACGTTCAGGCCGAGCGCCAGCAGCATGTAGAGCACGGTCTGAAATGCGACGAAACGGACGTAGCCGCTCGACTCGACGACGGGCAGTAACGAGAACCCCGCGACGAAGAGCGCGAGCCACGCCCACCACGGAGCGTCGCGAATGCGCTCCTCGATCGTGCCGAGGATGCCGCCGCGCGCGAACCGCCGCTCGGCGTGCCGAGCGACCCATTCGTCGCGCCCGACGGCCGGCCCGTCGGCGGGGGTCTGTGGGTCGGGAGGCGTTGAGTCGGTCATCTCAGCTGATCACACCTTCCGGATGTCTGCGCGCCCAAGCAGGCCCTGCGGGCGGAAGATCATGAACCCGATCAGGATCGAGAAGACGACCAGGTCGGACCACTTCGTCGAGATGTAGCCCGCCGTGTACGCCTCGGCGAAGCCCAGGAGCAGTCCTCCCGCCATCGCGCCGGGAATCGAGCCGATACCTCCGATCACAGCCGCGGTGAACCCTTTGAGCCCGGAGACGAATCCGATCGAGACGGTCGTCGGCACCCGCAGCGCGAACATCACCCCGGCTGCGCCGGCCAGCGCGGAGCTAAGGATGAAAGTGAAGACGATCACGCGATCGATGTCGATCCCCATCATCGCAGCGGCCTCGCGATCGAACGAGGTCGCGCGCATCGCCTTGCCGGTGCGCGTTCGACTGACCAGGAACCACAGAACGAACATCAGGACGAACGCGGATGCGATCGTGATGATCCGAAGCAGCGGCACCCGCACGTTGCCGATGTCGATCCCTCTCAAGTAGAGCGCACCGTTCGACAGCGAGAAGGTGTCGTAGTTCCGAGGCTGGGCGCCGAACAGCAACTGCATCGAGTTCGCCAGGAAGAACGAAACGCCGAGCGCACTGATCAGCGGCGCGATGCGGGGTGCATCCCGAAGCGGGCGGTAGGCAAACCGCTCGATCACGACACCTAGCACGGCGCACCCTGCCATGGCCGCGACGATCAGGATCGGGAGCAACAGCCACACCGGCACGGAAGGGTTCGAGGAGCCGCCGAGCAACTGCAGGACACCGAAGCCGATGAAGCTGCCGACCATGAAGACGTCGCCGTGGGCGAAGTTCAGCAGCTTCAGGACGCCGTAGACCAACGTATAGCCCAGCGCGATCAACGCGTAGACGCTCCCGAGCGTCAGAGCGTCGACGGTGAGCTGGATGAAGGTGTCCACGGGTCTCTTCTACAGCGTCGAGGGGCGGCCCGTCAGCTCGGGCCGCCCCTCCGCTGTCAACTCGGCCCGTCCTTACTGGACGAGCTTGTACGAGCCGTTGGGCTGGATCTGGAAGATGTAGAACCTCGCGTTCAGCGGGTCGTTCGTCTTCGTCGAGAAGGCGAAGTTGCCACCGAGGATGAAGTTCTTGATCTTCACGTGCTTCACCCGGCTGATCACGTCGCGCCGGTTCTTGATGACGCCGTGCTCGTCGGCGCAGGTCTGCTTGATCGCCTTGAACAGGATCTGAATTGCCCCATAAGTGGGCGGCCCGAACGAGCCGACCGACTTCCCGGGGTTGTCCTTGAGCCACCCTGCGATGATCGCCTTGTTGTACGGGAAGAGGCTGATCGGAGCAGCGAAGTTCGAGACATACGAGCCGGGCACCTTGAACTGCGACGGGTCGTTCGAACCGTCGCCGCCAAAGACCTTCGCCTTCTTGCCCTGCTCGAGCATCTGCTGGGCGAACGTCTGCGCGTCGCCTGGCTTCTGCGTCGGGAAGAACACGACGTCGGCGTCGCTCGGCACCTTGGTTACGTAGGCCGAGTAATCGGTCGTCGTGTTCGGAGCGGAGAGGCGGGTCGTCGAGACGCCGGCCTTCTTCAGGACGACGGTCGCCGCGTCGGCCAGACCGACCGAGTAGGGCTCCTGGAAGTCGATCAGGACGACCTTCTTCGCCTTGAGCTTGTCAACCATGAACCGCGCATCCGTCGGGCCCTGGATGTAGTCGCCCGGAACATCGCGGAAGAACGCGGGTGAGCCGATCAGCGGATCGGACGCCGTGCCGATCGTCAGGTCGGTGTGCGTCGCCGACGGGGAGACCGCGGCGAGGCCGGCCTGGAAGAACGGCTTCGCCGTCGCGCCCGCATTGCCCGACGTCGACGGTCCGAGGATCGCGACCACGCTCTTGTCGGCGATGTACTTCTGCGCCAACGCGAGCGCCGGTGCAGGTCCGGCCTCGACGGGGGTGTCGCCAAGCGCGAGCTTGACCTTCAGGCCGTACTGCGAGGGGAGCGTCTTCACTGCGTACTTGGCCCAACTCGCCTGCTCGGCCCCGAGGAAGCCGGCACCGCCGGTCAGCGGGGTGATGAACGGCAGCGTAATCGTGCTTTTGCAGTTGAACGACGCCAAAGTCGTCGTTGCAACCTTCTGGCCTCCCTGTGCGCTCGTCGCCACCGCCGCGGTGGCGACAACGGCGAAGGCGAGGCCGATGGCCTTCTTCATCTAGAAATCCTCCTTGGCCCATCCGGGCCATCCAAAACGGGGTGTTGGCGCAGAGGAGCGAGTTTCCTCGCTCCACCAAGCGATGTCAATGATCAAATCTGCAGCGCCTCGACCCAACCCGCCGTGTCCAGGAATTGACGGAACCGGATCGCCTTCTCGCCCTGCAGAGTCCAGATATGGACGAAGGGAACGTCAAGTTGTTTGCGCGTCCGTTTGCCGACACCCCGATAGCGCCCGACCACGACAACCTGGTCGCCGGCGTCGAGGAACTCGTCCGGGACGGCCGAGAAGTCGTCCCACCACTGATCGTCGAGCGGGTCGAAGATGTTCGCACGCACCTCGTCGAGGCCGCGGTAGAGCCCGCCGTGCGGCAAACCCTGCGCCTGATGCCACTCGATCGCCGGATCCATGTCGCCGAGCACGCCGTCCAGGTCGCCGCGCGCGAACGCGTCATACGACCGCCTCACGATCTCGAGGGAGCCCATCTGCATAACCTAGAGCGGATGCGCTTCGCGATGCACGAGACGGACAGCGGCGACGGGCGTCTCTTCGACGGCGAGCTCCTGACGCAGCGGGTCGTCCCGCTCGCCGGCACGCGCGCCGCGAGCCCCGCCGACGAGGTGCTCTTCGTGCTCGACGGCTCGGGTCACATCGAGATCGAAGGCGACCAGCATCCGCTCCAGGCCGGGACGTCGCTCTTCGTCGCCGGCGGAACCGGCTGGAGCGCCGAAGGCAACGGCCGTGCCGTGTCGGTCCTCGTGCACGACCCACCTCCCGCGGCGCAGACGCACGCCGTCGTCGATCTGACAGCGGCCGAGAAGGGCAGCGCCACCGGCGGGCGGCAGTTCGTGCTCGGCGCGACTCCGGACGTCGGCTGCACGTCGGTGACCCAGTTCATCGGGCTCGTCCCGCCCGGCCGGGCGCCGGATCACTTCCACACGTACGACGAGGTGATCTACGTGCTCGAGGGCGACGGGGTGCTGTACGTCGAGGGCGAAGAGGCGACGCTTCGAGCTGGCTCGTGCGTGCATCTGCCCGCTCGGCTCGTGCACTGCCTGGCCAACACGGGTCCGACCGAGCTGCGCCTGCTCGGCGTCTTCCGCCCCGCCGGCTCGCCGGCCGAGGCCTATTACCCAGACGGCACGCCCGCCGTCGTCACCGAGGAGGAGTAATTGCCACGCATCGAGCGCACCGCGGAGATCGTCTGGGAAGGAAACGTCGCTCGGGGAGGCGGCACGATCACCGCCGGCAGCGACGCGTTCCAGGGGCTGCCGTTCTCGCTCCCGAGCCGTGTTGGTAACCCGGACGGCAAGACGAGCCCCGAGGAGCTGCTCGCGTCGGCCCACGGAGGCTGCCTGACGATGTCACTCGCAACCGAGCTCACCGAGGCGGGCACACCGCCCGGCCGGATCGAGTCGACGTGCCGCATCGTCATGGACGAGGTGCCCGGCGAAGGACACCAGATCGTCGGGTCGCAGGTCACGCTGCGAGCAACCGCCGAAGGCGCCGAGCGGAGCGCGATCGCCGCTGCCCTCGGTCGTGCCGACGAGGGCTGCCCATTCTCGACGCTCCTGCGCAAGGCCGGCGTCGAGGTGACGATCGACCTCGCTTGACGTCAGGTCGCAGTGCGCCGCTCGTCGGCGTGATGCCGATCGATCGGCAGCGTTCTCAGACGATTCCGCCGCAGACTTCGGTGGCGGCGCAGCCGCGCCTGACGAAACGCATCGACGAACTCGTTGACGTTCTTCACGTGGAGTGCCTGCCCAGGCATGGTCATGCCCGGGACCCTATCGCCTGGAGGCCGTGGGACGAAACGGCCTGGCGCACCACGTCGCCGACGATCACCAGCGCGGGCGCCTGCAGCCCGGCCCCGAGGGCCGCGATCGTCCCGAGCGTGCCGACACGCAGCTCGTAGTCCGGCAGCGACAGCCGCGAGGCGACGGCCGCGCCCTCGGCTGCGGGGCGCCCTGCCTCGATCAAGCCGGCAGCGATCTCCTCGAGCCGATGCAGCCCCATGAAGACGACCAGCGTCCCTGGAGTCGCAGCCAGACGGCGGTAGTCGAGTCCGGCGCCGCCCGCGTGCGTGCCGGTGACGACCGTCACCTGGTCGGCGACTCCACGCGTCGTCAGCGGGATGCCGGACAGCCCGGGCAGCGCCGTGAGCGTCGAGACGCCGGGCACGACCTCATACGGGACTCCCGCCGCTTCGAGCGCGGCGACCTCCTCGGCGCCGCGTCCGAACACGAACGGGTCTCCCCCCTTCAGCCGCACGACCGGTCGGCCGCGGCGGCCGTGCCGGACCAGGATCTCGTTCACGCGGTCCTGCGAGAGCCCGTCGTGTGGAATCCGGATCGCCCGGGCTGCCTCGGCGCAGAGCTCCGGAGAGACGAGCCGGTCGTAGACGAGGATCCGGCATTCGCGCACGAGCTCGAGTGCCCGGACCGTGATCAACCGCGGGTCACCCGGTCCTGCGCCCACGATCGCGACGCTCACGCCAACGCCTCCCCGACGAGCCGGCTGAAGTAGTCGCGCCGCGCCTCGTACGTCGGCAGGGCCTCGCGCGCCCACGGTCGCAGGGCGGCGAGGCGCTCGGCGAGCTCGGCGTGTTCGGGGCCGACCAGCTCTGCGACGTCGTCGCGGAGCCGCTGGGCAAGTGCCGGAGACGCGCCACCCGTCGAGACGCCGATCACGATCGCGCCCTGCCGGACGACTGCCGGAAGGATGAAGTTGCAGAGCTCCGGATCGTCGGCGACGTTGCAGAGCGTCTGGCGCCGTTCGGCCGCCGCCGACACCGCGGAGTTGACGCGCCGGTCGCTCGTCGCGGCGATCACGAGGAAACGCCCGACGACATCCGAGTCGGTGAACGGGCGTCTGTGGATCGAAGCCCGAGAGTCGCTGAACGCCGCATCGATTTCCGGAGCGACGACGGTCACGGCCGCTCCGCAGTCGAGCAGTCCCTGCGCCTTCTCGGCGGCCACACGTCCCCCGCCGACGACGAGGCAGTCGCGACCGCGAACGTCGAGGCACGCCATGTAGTACGGACCGGCGCTCATGTCCCGAGACTCGTCAGCCGAACACCGGTCGCGTCGAGGCGCACGTTCGCCTCGACGCCGCCCGCCTCGATCGACAACGTGAACGCACCAGGTGCGACCGCTGCGATCCGCACAGCCTCGAGCGGCGCACCTGTCAGGGTCGCCAGCGCCTGGGTCACGCCCGCGGCGCTCTCACCGCGCTCGCGTCCCCGCGGCAGGCGGCGCAGCGTGGCGAGGGCGGCCTGTTCGCCTCCAGGCCCGTAGTAGGCCCGAATGCGCCCGGTGTGCAGGCCCAGTTCGAGAACCGACTCGAGCAGCTCGGCCGCGTCCGCTGTGAGATCGCCGTCGTCCACGAGCGAGACGAGCTCGGCAAGCCGCTCTCTCATCCCGTCGTCGCCGGCGTGCTCCCGGACGGCCTGCACCTCGGCCAGCACGACCTCGCGCGCTTCGCCTTTGAGCGCGAGCTCAGTCATCGCCGACCAGTGCCCGCAGCTCGTGTTCGAGGCCGCCCGTCTCGATGGCGCAGTGGATGCCGCACTCCTTGGGCGCGTTCGTCTCCCACCACCAGCGGCCTGCGCGAAGGTCTTCGCCTTCGTTCGTGGGGCGCGTGCAGGGAGCGCAGCCGATCGACGTGTAGCCCTGGTCGTAGAGCGGGTTGTAGGGCAGCTCGTGCTCGCGCACGTAGTCCCAGACTTCGTCCTCGGACCATTCGGCGAGCGGATTGAGCTTGACGATCGCGCCGTGGTCGTGGTCGATCTCGACCTTGCGGATATCGCTGCGGGTCGCCCACTGGTCGCGGCGGAGGCCCGTGATCCAGGCATCGAGACCGGCGAGGTGACGCTGAAGCGGCAGGACCTTGCGCACCTGGCAGCACAGGAGCCGGTTCTCGACCGAGCGATAGAAGAGGTTCGGCCCGTGCTTCCGCACCAAGGCGTTCACCGACGGCGCGTCGGGCGAGAGCAGATCGAGCTGGAGACCCGGGTAGCGGTCGCGCATCCGCTCGATCAGCTCGAAGGTCTCCTGCGGCAGTCGCCCGGTGTCGACACTGAACACGCGGATCGACGGATCGAGCTCGTACGCCATGTGGAGCAGCACGGCACCGTCGGTCTGGAACGCAGTGGAGATCGAGATCTTCGGCGCGAAGCGCTCGAGCGCCCATTCGAGAACGACCTCGGGCTCCTCGCCTTCGAACTCCACAGCCAGCTCGCCGGCCTCGAGATCATCGAGCAGATCGACCGACATGTGCCTCCCTTCCCACGAGACGAGCAAGCTCGTCGTCGGTTGTACGGTCGCAGTACGAGCGAAACGTCTCGGCCGGCTCGCGTTCGTCGACCCAGCCGCCCACGAGTGCGAGCACGACGTCGTCCAGTTCCTCGGTCGCCACCCGGCGGAACACGGGCCGCGCGATTGCTGCAGGACGGTCGAGGCTGCCGCGGAGGTAGACGTCGTACGCCTGGCGGCGCCGGCCTTCGGCGTCGCGGACCGTAGTGCCCTGGAAGCCGAGGTCGCCGACCCAATGCTGAGCGCAGGCATGTGGGCAACCGTCGAGGTGGAGGCGCAGTCCGTCGATCGTCTTCCCGAACCGGCCCTCGAGCAGCCGGACGAGTCCGTCCATGCGCGTCTTGGTCTCCGTGACGGAGAAGTTGCAGTGCGGCTCACCGGTGCAGGCGATCGCGTCCCCGCGAAGCGAGGAGGCATCGAGCGGCAGACCGAGCGCTGCTAACGACCGCTCGAGCGCGGGAACGTCGTCGACGTTCGTCAGGACGAGGTTCTGCTGTCGGGTGATCCGCACCTCGTGCCCGAGCTCGCCGAGCGCAATCAACTGGTCGCCGGTGACGAGCCCGAGGTGCACGGGCACGCCGACGTAGGAGCGGCCGTTGCGCTGCTCGTGGACTCCGAGATGGTTGCCCGGCGGTGGGGCCGGCGGCAGCCGGAAGTCGTCGAACGTACGGCCGAGCCGTTGTTCGACTCGTTCGCGTACGCCTTCGGGACCGAGGTCGTCGACCATGAACTTCAGTCGCGCCTTGACGCGTGAGACGCGGTAGCGGAGGTCGTCGCGCCAGACGTCGAGGATCGCGGCGAGCACGGTCACGGCGTCGTCCTTCGGGACCCAGATCCCGAGCTCGCGGGCGATCCGGGGCACCGAGGACAGCCCGCCGCCGACCAGCACGCCGAACCCCTCCTCGCCCTCGCGCAACGCACCGACGAGGCCGACGCAGTTGATCTCGGGCGCCGCGCAGCTGTCCGCGCAGGCCGTGATGGCGATCTTGTGTTTCCGCGGGAGGTCCGAGTAGTCGGGGTTGCCGTAGAAGCGCGCCGCCGCTTCCTCGAGGACCGGCGTCGGGTCGAAGAGCTCGTCATGGGCCAGACCTGCGACCGGGCAGCCTGTGATGTTGCGCACCGTGTCTCCGCACGCGCCGGCCGAGGTGAGCCCAGCTGCATGGAGCCGTTCGAAGACGTCCGGGAGCGACTCCAGAGCGAGGTAGTGGAGCTGGACGTTCTGGCGCGTCGTCAGCTCGCCCTCGCCACGGCCGTGGAGGTTCGAGATCTCGCCGATCGCGCGCAGCTGTGCCGGCGAGACGATCCCACCCGGGATCTTCACGCGGAGCATGAACGTCCCGATCTTCGGCTTGTCGTGGTACAGCCCCCACCACTTCAACCGCACGATGTCCTCCTCGGGCACGCGTTCGTACCCGGTCGCGATCAGCGCCGGCAGCTCGTCGAGCATCCGCAGCGGGCTCTTCTCGCGCTTGAGCCGCTCGACCGAATTGCGCTTGAGGACGAGTTCGAGAGATGGCGTATCGGTGGCTTTGGCTGCCAAGGTCGGGACGGGTCGAGGAAGGAGCGGTCGAGGACGCGGCCCGTCAGCCGGCAATCAGCCGGGACGGACAACACATCGGAATCAGCCGAGCACAGACGCTCACAGCCGAGACCTTAGCGGCGATACTTCAAAAAGTAAAGTTAAGCGATGACGGCGGTTGCGCCGACGTGAACCTCGACGCCCTCGCGGGCGGCGGCGACCGCCGCTTGCAGCTTCGCGACCATCCCGGCCGAGACGTGCGCACCCAGATCGGCCACGTCGTCCGCCGACAGAAGGCGCGCGACTCGCCGTCCGACTCGGACTCCGGGGACGTCCGAGACGAACGCCAGCCGATCCGCGCCGAGCGCGACGGCCAGCACAGACGCCGCATCGTCCGCGTTCACGTTCAGCGGCCCGCGCGCGATCGGCGCGAGCACGGGAATGCGGTCGGCGGCCAGCGCGTCGCAGAGCGCCGCTGGAACCACCGGTTTGAGCGCACCGACGCAGCCGAGCTCGGGCACCCGTTCGGCTTCGAGGCCGAGTTCGTCACCGATCAGGCCGAACGCACGGTCGCCGATGAGCCTGCAGAGCGCGTCGTTCTCTGCTTCGAAAGCCGCCTTGACGTAGGGCATCGCCTCCTCGCTCGTCACGCGGCGGCCGTCGACGAACCGCGACGCGATTCCCGCCACGGCCAAGGCGGATGAGATCCGCGGACCCGCGCCGTGAACGACGACGACCCGCCCAGTGCGCCGCAGGAGCTCGTTCGGATGGAGCGCGCGTCCCGCGAGAGCAGCTCCACCGACCTTGACGACAACGAGTTGCACGATCTTCTCCCTTGAGTCTACTTTACATCTTGAAGCTTTAAGGAGGCACAGGCGTTCGCTCGTCCGTGAATGGTCTGAGTCAGAATCACGGGCATGTCCGATTCGCATCCCTTGGTCGACGACCTCCGCATCGAGCCCGGCTCCCACCCGCACCTCGCAGGCCGCGACCCCGGAGCCCGCGTCGGCGCACCGGGAAAGAAGGAAGGCACGGAGCGGCTCGAGCAGCACGTCGAGCGCCTCGGCGTCCTACACAACCGCCTGTACGCCGAATCGACCCGCGCGGTGCTGCTCGTGCTGCAGGGGATGGATGCGTCCGGGAAGGACGGGACGATCCGGAGCGTCTTCACGGGGGTCAACCCCCAGGGCTGCCGCGTGCAGTCGTTCAAGGCGCCGACGGTCAACGAGCTCGCGCACGACTACCTCTGGCGGATTCACAGCGTCTGTCCGACGCGCGGCGAGATCGTGATCTTCAACCGCTCGCACTACGAGGACATCGTCGCCGTACGTGTGCGCAAACTCGCAGCGCCGGCGGTGTGGCGCGGCCGGTATGAGCAGATTCGCGGGTTCGAGAAGACGCTCACCGACGAAGGCACGGCGATCGTCAAGGTCTTCCTGCACCTGTCGCGGGACGAGCAGCGCGCGCGACTGCAAGAGCGACTCGACGATCCCGAGAAACGCTGGAAGTTCCGCGCGAGCGACCTTGACGACCGCGCAAAATGGGACGAGTTCGCAGCCGCCTACGAGGACGTCCTGCGCGAGACGTCCACCGACTGGGCGCCTTGGTACGTCGTTCCCGCCGACCACAACTGGTCGCGGAATCTCGCAGTCGCGGAGATCCTGGTCGCGGAGCTCGAACGGCTCGACCCGAAGGTCCCCGAGCCCGCGCCCGGGATCGAGAAAACGACGATCAGCTGAGCGCGCGGGCGCGCAGCACGTCGTCGAGCCGGGCGACGTCGAGCCCGCGAGCAGCAAGCAGGACGTAGAGGTGGTAGACGAGATCGGCTGCCTCCTCGACCACGCGGTCGTCGCCTTCGTCGAGCGCGGCGACCGCGAGCTCGACGGCCTCCTCGCCGACCTTGCGCGCGCACGCGCCGACGCCCGCAGCGAGCAGCTCCGCGGTGTACGACCCCTCAGGGCGTTCTGCGTCGCGCTCGGCGATCGTCCGCCAGAGCTCCGGTGCGAAGCACGAAACCGAGCCGGTGTGGCACGCCGGACCGCGCGGCTCCACTCGCAGCACGAGAGCATCGCCGTCGCAGTCGTCACGCAGCTCGACGATACGCAGCGTGTTGCCCGATGTCGCGCCCTTGTGCCAGAGCTCCTCGCGCGACCGGCTCCAGAACCACGCCTCGCCGGTCTCACGGGTCCGTCGCTCGGCCTCGTCGTTCACCCACGCAAGCATCAGCACACGTCCGGTCGCGGCATCCTGAACGATCGCGGGCCTCATCGAACCGGGATTCCGAGCGCGCGAACCTCGTTGCGGAGCGAGACGAGCCGCGCAGGAGCTTCGTGCAGGATCGAGGCCAGGAGGGCTGCCTGTGCGACCCGCAGAGCTGCGGCGATATGCGCGGCATTGCCCGCGCCCCCCGAGGCGATCACCGGTAACTCGACTGCGTCGGCGACGGCTTCCGAGAGCTCGAGATCGTAACCGCTGCGCGTGCCGTCGGCATCGATCGACGTGAGCAGGACTTCGCCTGCACCGCGCCCGGCGACCTCGCGCGCCCAGCCGACGACATCGCGGCTCGTGGCGGCGGTTCCCGCCCGCGCCCGAACTCGACCTCCTTCGGCATCGATCGCCGCGACGACCGCCTGTGATCCAAGTGCATCCGCGAGCTCGCCGATGAGCTCCGGCCGTTCGAGCGCCGCGGAGTTGACCGCGACCTTGTCGGCGCCTGCCGCGAGGAGCGCCTCTCCGTCGGCGACCGAGCGCACGCCGCCCCCGACTGTGAACGGGATCGCCAGCCGCTCCGACACCGCGCGCACCAGCGAGAGGAGCGTTCCGCGCGATTCGAGGGTGGCCTTGACGTCGAGGAAGACGAGCTCGTCGGCGCCCGAGTCCGAGTATGCAGCCGCCAGCTCGACCGGATCGCCGACGTCGCGCAGCTCTTGAAAGCGCACGCCCTTGACGACGCGGCCGCCTGCCACGTCGAGGCACGGGATCAGACGCGGAAGCGGCACAGCACCTCCTCGAGATAGCGCGCTCCTTCGGAGCCGCTCTTCTCCGGGTGAAACTGACAGCCGACGAACGACCCGAGCCGGACCTCGGCGACGATCCCCTCCGACCACGCGGTGGCGCATTCGGTCTCGGCAGCGTAGGAGTGGGCGAAGTAGTACGTGCCGAGCCCGTCGACCTGCGCCCAGCCCATCCGCGGGACCCGACGCTCGCGCAGACGGAGGGCGCGGCCGGGCACGAGGCCGAGGCCGGCCACGCCGCCGCTCTCGTCCGTCGACTCCAGCGCGAGCTGGAGCCCGAGGCAGATGCCGAGAATCGGCCGGCCGGCTTCGAAGCGGTTGCGCAGTACGTCGTCGTGGCCGCGCTCGCGCAATCCCGCCAGCGCAGCGGCGGCCGAGCCGACGCCGGGCAGCACGGCGACGTCGGCGGCTGACGCGTCGGCGACGACGTCGGCGCCGAGGCGGCGAAATGCCAGCTCGACCGAGCGCACGTTGCCGGCGCCATAGCCGCAGATCGCAACCTTCACAGGCGGCCCTTCGTCGAGGGCAGTCCCGTTCCCTCAGCCCGGACCGCCGCCCGCAGCGCACGCCCGACCGCCTTGAACGCGGCCTCGGCGACGTGATGGTCGTCACGACCCGTCGCCTCAACGTGAATCGCCGCACGCGCCGCTTGGGCCAGGCTTGCGAGCATGTGGACGGCGAGGCCGGGATCGCGCTCGAGGCGAAGCTCGGCGTGCGGCCGCCCGCCGAGGTCGACGGCCGCCCGCGCGAGCGCGTCGTCCATCGGCACGAGCGCATCGCCGTAGCGCGCGATCCCACGACGATCGCCGAGGGCCTCGTCGATCGCCTCGCCGAGTGCGAGCGCCGCATCCTCGGCGCCGTGGTGCGGCCCCGTCTCCAGATCGACCGCGCCCTCGAGCACGAGGTCGAAGCCCGCGTGAAATGCGAGCTGCTCGAGCAGGTGGTCGTACAGGCCGATCCCGGTCGCGACCCGAACCCGCGCTGCGCCGTCGAGTGCGAGGCGGACGGCGATCCGTGTCTCGGCGGTGGCGCGGAGCGTGCGTGCGCGGCGGTTGCCTCCCGCCGCAACCGGAGCGGGCCGGTCGAGCATCCGGGCGAGCGTTTCGACGAGCAGGTCGTCGTCCTCGCGGTCGCGCACCGACATGCGAAGAGCATCCGGGTAGCCGCGCACGACGATGCCCTGGCGGAGGAGCGAGGCCGCCAGCTCCTCCCCGTCGACCCCGGGGACATAGAGGAAGTTGGTGTGCGACTCGAGCGGCGAGAGGCCGAGAGCACGCAACGCAGCCGCGAGACGGTCGCGCTCTTCGATCACCGGCGCCGCGTCGGGGGGGTCCGCGAGCGCAGCGACTGCCAGTGCGGTCGACAGCGTCGAGATCGGTGCAGGCGCCTGCCGCGCGTTCAGCTCCGCGGCGACCTCTGTCGCCGCGAGCGCATAGCCGACTCTCGCCCCCGCGAGCCCGAACAGCTTCGAGAACGTTCGGAGCACGATCACGTCGTCGTCGAGCAGCGGCACCGCGGTCGAGCCGCTGTACTCGAAGTACGCCTCGTCGACGACGAGGGGCCGCGCGTCCGGCAGGCCGCCGAGCTCGCCGGTCGGGTTGTTGGGCCTGCAGGCGAACGTGACCGCAGCGCCGTCGTCGGAAACCTCGGCGCCGGCCAGGTCCGCCGCGATCCGGAAGAGCGGATAGGTGGGGGACGCGGGGATCGCCACGCGGTCGCCGGGGCCGGCGAACGCACGGGCAGCGAGCAGGATCAGATCGTCCGCGCCCGCGCCCAGCACGACGTTCTCGGGCTCGACGCCCGCGTAGTCGGCGATCGCGCGCCGCAGCGCCCGATATCCGCCTGCCGGATAGCCGCTGACGCGTGCGAGCGCTCCTGCGATCGCCCCCGGCCGCGACGTCGGAACGGGAAGCGGTGGCGTGTTCTGGTCGAACCGCAGAACCTGCGAAGGGTCGATTCCGGCGAGCCGCGCCACCTCGTCGGTCGGCGGCGCCCACGCATAGGGTGCGAAGCCGGCCGGGAGCGTCCTCACGCGACCATCCGCTCGACCGGAAGGATGAGGATCGACGACCCGCCCGCTGCCTCGAGTTGCGGCAGCAATTGCCACACATCCTCGGACGGGACGAGCGCGTGCACGGCGACGAATCCCGGCTCGGCGAGCGGCAGCACACTGGGCGCGCGCGGGGCGACGAGCTTGCAGACCGCAGGTACCGACGCCTCGGGGACGTTGAGCATCAGGTAGCGGTGCTGTCGCGCCTCCACGACCGCGCGCAGCATCGACGTGAATGTGGCTGCCGCGTCGTCGTCCCGCGCAACGAGAACGGCTTCGGACTCGAGCAGCGCCCCGAGCGACCGGAGCCCGTTCGTGCGCAGCGTGTTGCCTGACGAGACCAGGTCGACGATCGCGTCGGCGAGCCCCAGCCGGGGCGCCACCTCCACCGAGCCGGTCACGTCGACGAGGCTGACGTCGACCGGCAGCAGTTCACGCGCGAGACGCGGGTAGACGGTGGCGACTGCTGCCCCCGCGAGCTCTTCGATGGAGCGAGCGTTCGACTCTTCCGGGACGGCGACCTCGAGCCGGCACGACCCGAAACCGAGGCGAAGCAGCTCGTGCACCTCCGCGCCGCGCTCGCGCACGAGATCGAGACCGGTGATCCCGCAGTCGACGACGCCGTCCTGAACGTATTCGGGTACGTCGGCCGCCCGGACGAGCAATACCTCGACCGGCGCGTTCCGGCAGGGAAAGGCGAGCGCGCGGTCGCCCGGCTGCTCCGGGCCGAGCCCCGCGTCCTCGAGCAGGCGAAACGCC
This sequence comes from uncultured Thermoleophilia bacterium, assembly GCA_963708505.1. GTDB lineage: Bacteria > Actinomycetota > Thermoleophilia > Gaiellales > Gaiellaceae > PALSA-600. The sequence continues at coordinate 32,716 of CAVPST010000001.1, read as the reverse complement.
GGTTCTCGCAGCCGGCCCTTGACCGGCACGGCGACTCTCAGGAGGGAGCGCGGTCGAGCGCCAGCCGATAGCCGCCCTCGCCGTGCTTCAACCAGTGCGCCACTCGCGTGACCGTTGTCGTCGACGCTCCGGTCCGATCCGAGATCTCCAGATACGGCAGGCCGCGATCGACCAGCTGGGCGACTTGCCAGCGGTGTCCCATCGCCTCGAGCTCCGACAGCGTGCACAGATCCCGGAAGAACCGTTCCAGCTCCGCCCGGCTCTCCAGCGCGAGGATCGCGTTGAAGAGCTCTCGCATCTCCTTGGTCTCCCATGGGTGTCGGCTCCGTTCGGCCATCGTGCTCTCATGTTAGCACGCTAACATGCAAACATGTGGCTCGACTGTCCGATCGAGGTGATCCCCGCGGTCGACGTGCTGGGGAGCGAGACGGTCCGCTTGAAGCAAGGCGACTACGAGAGCGTCGTCAGACGGGGCGGCGGCCCGGCAGACGCGGCGCGGCGCCTGGCAGCGGACGGCGCGCAGCGCATTCACCTCGTCGATCTCGACGGCGCCCGTTCGGGCGTCGTTCGCCCCGCGCTCGTCGGCGAGGTGGCACGAGCCGCGGGCGTGCCGGTGCAGGCCTCGGGCGGGATCCGGAGCCTCGCCGACGCGCGGAGACTTCTCGACGAGGGCGCCGATCGTGTCGTCGTCGGCACCGCAGCGTGGCCCGACCCGTCACCGTGGCTCGTCCTCGGCGACGCCCTGGTGCTCGCGCTCGACGTACGAGACGGCGAGCTGCGCACATCGGGGTGGACAGCCGGCGCCGGCGTCTCGTTCGCCGAGGCGATCGAGCGTGCGCAGGGTGCGCGCGTGCTCGTGACCGCGATCGACCGCGACGGCACGCTCAGGGGGCCTGATGTGCGCCTCGCCGCCGAAGCGGCCGCCGCGGGACTCAGCGTGCTCGCCGCGGGAGGCATCCGCTCTCCCGCCGACGTCGAGGACCTCGCGGCGGCGGGCGTCGAGGCGGCCATCGTCGGCCGTGCGTTCTTCCGGTAGCGGTGCCGATGCTTTATCTTTTGAAGCGATGCCGGAGATCCGTATTCCGCCTGTGCTGCGACCCGACGCGGGAGGCGAGCGCCTGGTCGCCGTGGACGGCGCGCAAACCGTGGCCGAGGCGCTCCGGACACTGGTCGACCGTTACCCCGGTCTCCAGTCGCGGGTCCTCGACGACGACGGCGCGGTGCCGTCGTTCCTCAATGTGTTCGTCGAGGGCGAGGACATCCGTCTGCTCGAGGGCCTCGACACAGCCGTCGCGCCGGCCGCCAAGATCCTGCTTTTGCCGGCAGTGGCCGGCGGCAGTACACTTCCGCCCATGCGCATGCTGGCCGAGAAGCCGATTTTCCTTCTTCCGGTTATCGCCTGCGCGCGACTGGCCTAGCCGGACACCCCCGTCCCCCCGGTTAGGTTCCAGAAAAGGGACGGGGCGCTGGTCGCGATGAGCGGATACTCGTTGCGCTGCCGGGTGTGCGAAGAGGTTGCGGTCGCAGAGCCGCTCGACTCGTGCCGTCGGTGCGACGGCCCGACCGACGTGAGCTACGACTGGGACCGCGTCGCGGTCACCCGCGAGTCCGTCGCCGACCGCGCACCGTCGCTCTGGCGGTACCACGGATTGCTCCCGGCGGGCGCGCATGTCGAATACGGAGCGGGCTGGACCCCGCTCGTCGAAGCGCCGCGCCTGGGGGCTGCTCTCGGCATCGATCTCCGGTTGAAGCTCGAAGGCGCCAACCCGACGGGTTCGTACAAGGATCGCGTCGCCACGCTCGCCGCCTCCGCCGCACTCGACCACAGCGTGACGACGCTTTGCTGCTCGTCGACCGGGAACCTCGGCGACGCGGTCGCCGCGGCAGCCGCGGCGACAGGTCTCGAGGCGATCGTCCTCGCCCCAGAGGGAGGCGAGTCCGCCGCGGTCGCCTCGCGTCACCCGGGTGCGCACGTCTTCGCCGTCCGAGGAACGTACGACGACTGCCGGCGAGTCGAGCTCGAGCTCGGCGCACTCTTCCCCTGGGGCTTCGTGAGCGGAAATCTGCACCCGTATGCGAGCGAGGGCGCGAAGACGATCTCGTTCGAGGTCGCCGAGCAGCTCGACTGGGAGCTTCCGGACGCCGTGGTCTGCCCGGCCGCCTCCGGCACGCTCGTCGCCAAGCTGGCGCAGGGCTTTGCAGAGGCCAGGCGCACAGGGCTCGCCGCCGGGGCGGCCCCCCGGCTCGTCGCCGGCCAGGCTCGAGGGTCGAGCCCGATCGCTCAGGCCTTCGCAGACGACCGGCGCATCTCGCGCGTCCAGGCAGCAACGACCGTGCAGTCGCTCGCGGTCGGGAATCCCTCGTACGGCGACCTCGCGCTCGGAGCCGCGCGATCGACAGGCGGCTCGATCGTCGCAGTCGACGACGAGGAGATCGGCGACCTCACGGACCTGCTCACCGAGACGACGGGCGTCGCGGCCGACTGTGCCGGCGGGGCGGCGCTCGGCGCCTTGATGGCGACGATCAAGGACGGAACGGTTCCGGCAGGCTCGCAGGTGGTGCTCGTCGTCACGGGCGCGCGGCCAGAGGCGGCCGACGACCAGAAGGCGCGCGTGACGGAGGTCGACGCCGACGCACGCCACGTTCTGCGAGCGCTCGGGCTGCAGTCCTGACGGTTGCGGTGAGCGCCGCGTCCGACCGCGACGGCGCGGCGCCGCTCCGGCGCGACGTCCGCCTGCTCGGAACGCTCCTCGGCCGCGTGCTCGTCGAGCAGGAAGGACAGTGGCTGCTGGACCTCGTCGAGCAGATCCGGCTCGACTCGCGCGCCGCGCGGCGCGCAGGAGACGTCACCTCGGTCGATCCGACCTGGAGCTCGCGCGAGCAGACGCTCGTGCTGCGCGCCTTCGGCCTCTACTTCCAGCTCGCGAATCTCGCGGAGCAGCACCATCGCGTGCGACGGCGCCGCGAAGACGAGCACGCCGGCCGCAGCACCCGCGAATCCCTCGCCGACGCACTCGCACGGCTGTCGGAGCTGCCGGGCGACGAGCTCCGGGCGCGCGCGACACCGATCTCGATTCGCCTCGTCCTGACCGCGCACCCGACCGAGGCAACGCGGCGCACGGTGCTGCTGGCGCACATCCGCATCGCCGAGCAGCTGCAGGTTCTCGACGACCCTCGGGTCTCCCCGGCCGAGGTGCGCGAGGCGGAGCTGCGGATCGCCGAAGAGGTGACGCTCCTCTGGCAGACGGACGAAGTGCGCCACGACAGCCTGCGGGTGGCCGACGAGATCCGGCACGGTCTCTGGTTCTTCGAGTTCAGCCTCATGGCCGCGGCGGTCGAGCTGCTGGGCGACTGGCGGGAGCGCTTTCCCGATGCGCCGCCGCCGCTGGAGTTCGGCACCTGGATCGGCGGCGACCTCGACGGCAACCCGAACACAGGCCCCGAGACGATCGCCGCGGCTCTCGCACGATCGAGATCGCTCGCCCTGGAGCGGTATCGCAGCGAAGTCCGGGCGCTCGCGGTCGAGCTGTCCGCGTCACGGGGGCTCATCGACGTCAGCGACGAGCTCGAGGCGTCACTGGTACGCGACGAACGCGACCTGCCGGAGTACGCCGCGGAGATCGGCGCGCGCAACACCGTCGAGCCGTACCGCCGGAAGCTTTCGTTCATGTGGTGGCGCCTCGGCAACGACGGCTACGGCCACCCCGCCGAGCTGCTCGACGACCTGCGCGTGATTCGCGAGAGCCTGAGCGCGCACGCCGGAGCGCGGATTGCAGACGGCCGCGTCGCCCGGCTCGTGCGGATGGTCGAGGTGTTCGGATTCCACCTGGCGAAGCTCGATGTGCGCGTGCACGCGCGCGAGCTCGGCTCGGAACGCGCGACGAACGCCGTCGCGGCCGCACGCGCGGCTCGCGAGCGCCACGGGCCCGAGGCGGTCGACACGTTGATCGTCTCCGGCACGTCGTCGGTCGCACACGTTCGGGAGGCTCTCGACCTGGCGAACGGTGACCTCGCTGTCGTTCCGCTCTTCGAGACTGTCGACGACCTCGCTGCGGCGGCCGCGATCGTCGAGGAGCTGCTGGACGACCCGCGCTTTGCGCGCGACGGTCGCGCCGAGGTGATGGTCGGCTACTCCGACTCCGGCAAGGACGCCGGCTACCTCGCCGCCCAGTGGGCGATCTATCGGGCGCAGGAAGAGCTCGCTGCCTCCGCCCGCGCGCACGGCGTCGCGCTGACGATCTTCCACGGTCGCGGCGGCAGCGCGGGACGCGGCGGCGGGCCGACGCATGCAGCGATCACGTCGCAGCCGGCCGGCCACCCGCCGGGCACGCTGAAGGTGACGGAGCAGGGCGAGACGATCTCGTTCAAGTACGGCCTGCCGGGCCTCGCGCGCCGCAACCTCGAGGCGGCGCTCGCCGGCACGCTCCTTGCCGCATTCCCAGAGCTGCTCCCGGCGCCGCCGACGGCCGACGATCGCGCGCTGCTCGACCGGCTGGCGGTGTCCGCCCGCAGCACTTACCGCGCGTTCGTCTGGGAGGAGCCGTCGTTCGGCGAGTTCTTCCGGGCATTCACGCCGGTCGACGAGCTGGCGATGCTCGAGCTCGCGTCCCGCCCGGCGCGCAGGCCGGGCGATGCCGAATATCTGGCCTCGCTGCGGGCGATTCCGTGGGTGTTCGCGTGGACGCAGAACCGGGTGCTGCTCCCCGCGTGGTTCGGAGCAGGCACCGCCTTCGCCGAGGCCGGCGACGACACGCTGCGCGATCTCTACGAACGGCTGCCGTTCTTCCGCACGGTGGTCGACAACCTCGAGATGACACTCGCGAAGTCGAGCCTGCCGATCTCGCGCGGCTATCTGGCGCTCGTGCCCGACGACCGCCTGTACGCGACCATCGAAGAGGAGCACGCGAAGGCGGTCGCGGGCGTCCTCGCCGCTGCGGGCGTCTCGCGGCTGCTGGAGCGGCAGCCCGTGCTGCGTCGCTCGATCGAGCTCAGGAACCCCTACGTCGACCCGATGAACGCAGTCCAGGTCGAGCTGCTCAGGCGGTATCGCGGCGGGGACGAGAGCGCACGCGTACCCCTGCTCCGCTCGATCGCGGCAATCGCGGCCGCACTCCGGAACACGGGCTAGTCGAGTCTGACTCGTGTCAGACACGAGTCTGACGTGACCGTGTGCCAGGCAGGCGAAACGCGCAGGGCGGTCGGTTGTCCAAACGGGCCAGGGACCGGGTGTCGCGCAATCCCTGATCGGAGCAGGGCTCGTCACACTCTTGCGCCACTTTCGACGCAAAGGCATGTGTCAGACGTGAGTCTGACTCGAGTCAGACGCAGGGGGTTCGTCTAGAGAGCGAGAACGTCGAGCCGTGAGGTGTGCGTCGACTCGTACGCGGAGATCTCGTCTGCGCGCTGCAGCGTGCGCGCTACCGCGTCGAGGCCGTGGACCAGTGTCTCCTGCGCGTGCGCATCGAGGTCGAACGGGACACGAAGCCCGGCCGGATGCGTGATGACGAGACGCTCGAGGTCGACCGTCAGCTCGTTCTCGCGAGCGACGGCGTCTCTGAGCGCTGCCAGCTCGTCGGGAGGAACTGCGATCGGCGCCAGGCCCGCGTTGACAGCGTTCGAGCGAAAGATGTCGCCGAACGACGGGGCGAGCACTGCGCGGAAGCCGTAGTCGTCGAGTGCCCAGACAGCGTGCTCGCGAGACGAGCCGCAACCGAAGTTGCGACCCGCGATCAGGATCGAGGCGCCCGGCGTCGCGTGCAGCTCGAAGTCGGGGTCCTTCATCCAGTCGAAGAAGAGAAACTCGCCGTACCCCGCGCGCTCGATGCGCTTGAGAAACTGCTTGGGAATGATCTGATCGGTGTCGACGTCGGGACGGTCGAGCACGGCGACCCGGCCGGTGACCGAGGGCAACGGCCTCATGCGAGCTCCCGCACGTCCGCGAACCGCCCGCGGATCGCGGCCGCCACGGCCATCGCCGGGCTCAGCAGATGCGTCCGCCCGCCCGCTCCCTGCCGGCCCTCGAAGTTCCGGTTCGACGTCGAAGCACACCGCTCGCCCGGCGCGAGCACGTCGGGGTTCATGCCCAGGCACATCGAGCACCCGGCCCGGCGCCACTCGAAGCCTGCGGATTCGAACACCTCACGCAGTCCCTCGTCCTCGGCCTGGCGCTTCACCTGCGCCGAGCCGGGGACGACGATCGCGTGCACGCCGTCGGCGACCTTGCGCCCGGCTGCGACCTGTGCGGCCGCGCGCAGATCCTCGATACGCGCGTTCGTGCACGAACCGATGAAGACCTTGTCGATCTTGATGTCGACGAGAGGCGTCCCCGGTTCGAGCGCCATATAGCGGAGCGCGCGTGTGACGGCCTCGCGCTCGTCGCCGGCATAGTCGCCCGGGTCGGGAACGACGCCGTCGACCGGCGCGACCATCGCGGGGTTCGTGCCCCATGTCACCTGCGGCTTGAGGCCGTCCAGGTCGACGACGAGCTCGCTGTCGAACACCGCGTCATCGTCGGTGCGCAGGAGACGCCACTCGTCGAGCGCACGCTCCCAGTCCTTCGGTGCGCCCGGCCGGCCCTCGACGTACTCGAAGGTGCGCTCGTCGGGCGCGACCATCCCGGCGCGCGCACCGGCCTCGATCGACATGTTGCAGACCGTCATCCGGCCTTCCATCGAGAGCGCGCGGACCGCCGCGCCCGTGTACTCGACGACATGGCCCTGCGCGCCGGCGACGCCGATCTGACCGATCGCGGCGAGCACCATGTCCTTCGGAGTCAGCCCGAACGGGAGGTCGCCTGCGAACTCGACGCGCATCGTCCTCGGCAGCGACTGCGGAAGCGTCTGCGTCGCAAGTACGTGCTCCACCTCGGATGTCCCGATGCCGATCGCCAGTGCGCCGAACGCCCCGTGGGTCGACGTGTGGCTGTCGCCGCAGACGATCATCAGCCCCGGCTGCGTGAGACCGAGCTCGGGCCCGATCACGTGGACGATCCCCTCTCGGCCGCTACCCGTCCCGAACAGGCGGACGCCGAACTCCTCGCAGTTCGCACGGAGCGCCTCCAGTTGCGCGCGCGCAAGCGGATCCGAGACCGGGCCCGGCGTCGTCGGCACGTTGTGGTCCATCGTCGCCACCGTCAGGTCCGGACGCCGGACGGATCGCCCGGCCGTACGGAGCGCCTCGAACGCCTGAGCGCTCGTCACCTCGTGCACGAGATGCAGATCGACGTAGAGCAGTGACCGGCCGTTCGCATCCTCGGAGACAACGTGCGCGTCCCAGATCTTGCGGAAGAGCGTGCTCACCGTCGCTCTGCCTGGTACGAGCCGAAGAGGCGAATCTCGCGCGTGAGCGACCGGAGCTCGGCGAGCGCCGGGCCGACGGTCGTGTCACGCACGTGACCGTCGAGCACGACGTCGAAGCGGTACCGCCACGGCGAGCGCGGGAGCGGCCGCGAGACCAGTTGCACGAGGTTGACGCCGCTGTGGGCGAACGCGCCGAGCGCTGCGTGCAGCGCGCCGGGGCGGTGGTCGGTGACGAACGACAGCGCGGTGCGCCACCCCTCTCCGACCACGACCTGCGTGTACGGCGCGAGAGCGACGAAACGCGTGAACGCGCCCGGTGCGTCACCGACGTCGTCGAGCAGGACCTCGAGCCCATACTCATCGGCGGCCTCGACGCTGGCGATCGCGACCTCGGCAGGATCGCCTCGCTCGGCCACGTCACGCGCGGCGTCCGCGGTCGTTGCCGCGCCGATCAATTGCAGTTCGCGCGTCCGGAGCAGGTCGCGGCACTGGTCGAACGCCGCCTGGTGCGAGCGGACCGTCCTGGCACCGTCGAACGAGGCGCCGGCTACGCCGAGCACGCAGTGCCGGATCGGCAGCGTCGCCTCACGGATGATCGAGAGCGGCGCCTCGTAGAGCAGGTCGTGCGTCTCCGCGATCGGCCCGATCAGCGAGCTCTCGATCGGCAGCACGCCGAGGTCGACCCGCGCCTCGCCTGCGGCTTCGATGACAGCCGAGAACGACGGCAGGTCGACCGTCCGCGCGCCGGGTGCGAGAACGACGGCGGCGGCATCGCTGTGGCTGCCGCGAGGGCCTGGATAACCAACGGAGAGGCTCACCGTGCCGCCCACGACTCCAGTTCGATCGCCTCGATGACCGCATCGCCGAGCTCGCGCGTGGTCGCCGTTCCGCCCAGGTCGGCCGTCGGCGTGGTCGCGAGGGCATGGTCGACCGCGGCCACGACCGCCGCCGCGAGATCGGGGCGCCCGAGCGCGTGCTCGAGCAGCAGCGCCAGCGACCGAAGCATCGCGGCCGGATTGGCCGCCTGTGTCCCCACGAGGTCCGGCGCCGAGCCGTGAACGGGCTCGAAGATCCCAGGCCCGGCGTCGCCGAGACTCGCCGAAGCGGCCAGGCCGAGTCCGCCCGTGACCGCTGCCGCGATGTCCGACAGGATGTCGCCGAACATGTTCTCCGTCACGACGACGTCGACGGCCTCCGGCGTCTGCACCAGCTCCATCGCAAAACTGTCGACGAGCGCGTGGCGCAACTCGATCGCCGGGTAGTCGGAGGCGAGGTCGCTGGCGACGCGCCGCCAGAGGCGCGAGGTCTCGAGGACGTTCGCCTTGTCGACCGAGACGAGTCGCCCACTGCGGCTCGCTGCGAGCTCGAACCCGCGGCGCACGATGCGCTCGACCTGAGGGCGGCTGTACTCACACGTGTCGAAGGCAGATCCGTCCTCGCGAATGCCTCGGGCGCCGAAATAGAGGCCGCCGACGAGCTCCCGGACGACGACGAGGTCGACGTCACCGTGTTTCGCCGGTCGCAGGTTCGCGTAGACGTCGAGCGCCTGGCGCAGTCCGAGCAGTCCGGCCTCCGGCCTGACGGAGCCGCCGTCCCAGCGAGGACCGCCGACCGCCCCGAGCAGAACGGCCTGGGCCGAGCGACAGGTCTCGAGCGTCTGCTCCGGCAGCGGCTCACCGAACTCGTCGATCGCCGCGCCGCCGAACGGAAGCTCGACCGTCTCCACCTCGACCGGCAAGACCGCGAGGACGCGCAGCGCCTCCTGCAGAACCTCGGGACCGATCCCGTCTCCGGGAAGGCATGCGATGACGGCTGTCACGCCGCGACTCCGAGCTCGGCCAGCAACTCGTCGACGTCGGCGTCGATCGGGATCCCGGCAGCCGTCTCGACTGCGTCCGGCGTCTTCAGCCCGCTGCCGGTGACGAGCAGGACGACCCGGTCGCCGGCGCCGAGCCGGCCGTTCAGGACCGCTGCCTGCAGCGCGCCGACCGTTACGCCGGCGGCCGTCTCGCCGAACACGCCGGAGGTCGCGGCGAGCAGCGACATGCACGGCCCGACCCCGTCCTCGGGGACGGAATAGATCGCGCCGCCCGAGGCGCGCGCCGTCGCGACCGCGAGGTCGCCGTCTGCCGGCGCCCCGATCGCGAGCGACCGCGCGACCGTCGCCGGGCGCACGGGCGTGACCGCGCGCTCCTCGGCGAACGCATCCGCGACGGGCGCGCACCCGGCAGCCTGGCCGCCAAAAATACGCGGCAGGCGGTTCTCAACGAGCTCCAACCGTGCCAGCTGCCCGAAGCCCTGCCACAGCTTCGTCAACAACGAGCCCGAAGCGACGGGGGAGACGACGGCGTCGGGTAGCTCCCACCCGAGCTGTTCGGCGATCTCGAACGCGAGCGTCTTCGAGCCCTCCGCGTAGTACGCGCGCAGGTTGACGTTGACGAACGCCCAGTCGAGCTCGCCCGCAAGCTCGACGATCAGGCGGCTGCAGTCGTCGTAGGTGCCGCGCACGGAGAACAGGTCGCCGCCGTACACCGCCGTCGCCACGAGCTTCTCCGCCTCGACCCCTTCCGGGTAGAGGACGACCGAGCGCAGACCGCTCGCCGCGGCACGCGCGGCCACCGCATTACCGAGATTGCCGGTCGAGGCGCAGGCGAGCGTGTCGCTGCCGAGCTCGCGTGCCTTGGCGGCGGCGACGGCGACAACGCGGTCCTTGAAGGAGTGCGTCGGGTTTGCATGGTCGAGCTTCAACCAGACTTCGCCCACGCCGAGCGCCTCGGCGAGGCGCGGGGCCGGCACGAGCGGCGTCCAGCCCGGGCCGCTGGCGGCGTCAGGCGGCGGGTCCGCCGGCAGCAGCGCGTGGTAGCGCCAGAGTGAGCGCGGCCCTGCCTCGATCTGCTCGCGCGAGACGGTTTGGGCAATGCGATCCCAGTCGTAGACCGGTTCGAGCGGCCCGAAGCACCGCACGCAGACGCCGCTCGCCACCGCCGGATACTCCGACTCGCAGATGCGGCAACGCAGGCTGTCGACGCTCATGCCCGGATCATTCCGTCCTTGCCCCCCTAGCCGCCGAGCCGACCGACGCGGCGTACTTCGCGAACACCCCGTGGTCGTAACGAGGCTCGGGCTGTGACCATTCCTCCCGGCGTCTCGCAAGCTCGGCCTCTGGCACCTCGACGTCGAGCCGCCGCTCGACGACGTCGACGACGACGGTGTCGCCGTCGCGCACGAGGGCGAGCGGCCCGCCGTGGAAGGCCTCGGGTGCGATGTGACCGACCATCAGTCCGTGCGTGGCGCCCGAAAAGCGACCGTCCGTGACGAGCGCCACTTCGTCGCCGAGGCCCTCGCCGACCAGAGCCGCCGTGACGTGCAGCATCTCGCGCATACCCGGCCCGCCGGCGGGGCCTTCGTAGCGGATGACGACGACGTCGCCCGGCTCGATCGTCCGCGCCTTGACGGCGGCGAAGCAGTCCTCCTCGGAGTCGAAGACGCGGGCCGGGCCGCTGTGGTGCAACCGCTCGTGCCCGGCGAGCTTGACGACGGCACCGTCGGGCGCGAGGTTGCCGCGCAGGATCGCGAGCCCGCCCGTCGGCTTGAGCGGGTCGTCCCACGAGACGACGACGTCTTGCCCGGGGCGCTCGTGCACGCCCGCGGCGACCTCGCGGAGCGAGCGGCCGTCGACCGCAACGGCATCCTCGTGCGCCAGTCCGGCGCGCACGAGCTCCCGTGCGACGAGCGCGACCCCGCCCGCCTCGAAGAGGTCCGTCGCCACGTAGCGGCCGCCCGGCTTGATGTCCGCGACGATCGGCGTCCGCGACGAGATCGTGTCGAAGTCGTCGATCGTGAGCTCCACGCCGGCTTCGGCGGCGATCGCCAGCAGGTGCAGGACGCCGTTGGTCGAGCCTCCGGTCGCGGCGATCGACGAGATCGCGTTCTCGAACGCGTCCCGCGTGAGCACCGACGACGGACGTGTGTCCTCGACGACCAGCTTCATCGCGAGCTCGCCCGCGAGCACGGCCGCCTGCGGCTTGCCGGGGTGGTTGGCCGGGATCTCGTTCAAACCCGGTGCACTGACGCCGAGGAAGTCGAGCGCTGTCGCCATCGTGTTCGCGGTGAAATGTCCGCCGCAGGCGCCTGCACCCGGGCAAGCGACGCTCTCGAGCGCATGCACCTCGGCCTCGCTCATCGAACCGGCTGCGTGCGCGCCGACGGCCTCGAACACATCCTGCACGGTGACGTCGCGTCCGCGGTACCGACCTGCGGCGATCGACCCGCTGTAGAGCACGAGGCCCGGCAGGTCGAGCCTGGCCAGCGCCATCACAGCGGCCGGGATCGTCTTGTCACAGCCGACGATGCAGACGAGACCGTCGAAGAGATGACCTCGTGCGACGAGCTCGATCGAGTCTGCGATCACCTCGCGCGAGATGAGCGACGCACGCATGCCCGTCGTGCCCATGCTGACCCCGTCCGAGACTGCGACGGTGTTGAACTCGAGCGGTGTGCCGCCGGCACGCCGAATGCCCTGCTTGACGTAGCCCGCGAGCCGCCGATGGTTCAGGTTGCAGGGCATCGTCTCGATCCAGTTCGTGACGACGCCCACCAGCGGGCGCGCGAGATCCGCATCGGTGAACCCGACGCCCTTGAGCATCGCGCGCGCAGGTGCGCGCTCCACCCCGTCGGTGAGGGCGGCGCTCTGCCGCTTCGCCGGATTGCTCTCGCCGTACACGCTCATACGAGATGCGCTCCTCGGTCGGCGACGGTCAGCGGGAGGACCTGGGCCGATTCGGGGACGAGAGCCGCGACGCCGGAGACGACGTCCGCGACCCGGCCCGGTTCGGCCCAGACGACGACCGAAGGGCCGGAACCAGAGAGCGTCACGCCCGCAGCCCCGTCGGGCAGGCTCGCGCGCAGGACGCCGAGGAGCGGGGCGTTCTCGAGGCGATAGGGCTCGTGGAGCCGGTCGTGGAACGCCTCGCGCAGGAGCGCCGCGTCCCCCGACGCCAGCGCCGCTCCGAGCATCGCTGCTGCCCCGGCGGTCACGGCCGCGTCGCCGTGGCTCACACTCGCAGGAAGCCCGGCTCGCGAGGCGGCAGTGTTGGTACGGGTCTCCGGGATGACGACCACCGGTACGAACGGGAGCCCGGATGCGACGCGCGTCGCGTGCGGCGCGCCGTTTCGGTTCCACGCGATGCAGGCGCCGCCGCAGACCGCGGCGGCGAGGTTGTCGACGTGCCCTTCGAGAGGCGCTCCCGCCTCGAGCAGGCTCTGGTGGTCGGTGTCTCGACCGGCGGCCGCCGCACCGGCCACCAGGCCGAGCGCGATCGTCGCGGCGCTCGACCCGAGCCCGCGCTCGAGCGGAATGCGGTTGCGCAGGGTGAAGCGGAAGCGCTCGGGGGGCGCGAAGAGCTCGAATGCGCGCAGTGCGAGATGACTGCGATCGAGGGGAACCTCGCCGGCGCCCTCTCCGAACACGTCGACTGCGAACGTCTCGGACTCCTCCGCCTGCAGCTCGTTCCAGAGGTCGAGTGCGACGCCGACTGCGTCGAAGCCAGGGCCGAGGTTCGCGGTCGTGGCGGGTGCGAGCGCGCTGATCATCCGACCGCCTCGAGCACGGCGTCGAGCGTCGGCTCGACGGCCTCGTCCGAATCCTCGGGGACGGTGCCGGCGTCCTTCAGCCCATGGCCCGTGACGATGCAGACGACGTCACCCGTCCCAGGCGAGCACTGTTCGAGCGCCGCGAGCCCGGCCGCGGACGCAGGCTCGCAGAAGACTCCCTCCTCGCAGCCGAGGCGCTCCCACGCGCGTCGCAGATCGCCCTCGGAGAGCGTCACGACCTCGACCTGGCCCGCGGCGACGAGTGCCTCGACGTTCGCGCGATGCGCCGGCTCGCCGATCCTGATCGCCGACGCCCAGGTGGTCGTTCGCTCGGCCGCCTGGCCGACGACGATTCGCGCCTCGACCCCCGCGTCCGTGACCGCGGCTGCGACCGCGCTGACGTTTCCCCCGCCCCCGTACGGCAGGGCGATCACCTGTGGAGCCGACTGCAGCTCGTCGAGCAGCTCCGTCACGACGGTCTTCTGCCCCTCGATGCGCAGCGGGTTCAGCGAGTTGACGAGCACGTAACCGTCCTGCCGGCCGAGCTCCCGCGCCAGCCGGAGAGCATCGTCGAAGCTGCCCCGGATCTCGACCACACGCGCGCCGCAGGCGCGCGCCTGAGCACGCTTTGCCGTCGCTGCCGCACCGGCCGGCGTCAGCACGATCGCGCCGAGGTCCGCCCGTGCGGCATACGCAGCCGCCGAGGCCGCCGTGTTGCCTGTTGAGGCGCAGCAGACTGCCCGCGCCCCGTCGGCGAATGCTCCTGCGACCGCCCGGACCATCCCGCGATCCTTGAAGCTGCCAGTCGGGTTCATGCCCTCGCATTTCAAGAAGACGTCGCGCCCGAGACGCGCCGTCGCGCGTTGCGCGCGAACGAGCGGCGTCGAGCCCTCGCCCAACGAGAAGGTTCCTATGTCCATCCGAGCTCCGCGACGCCCCGGTCCGAGATGACGGGCAACGGCACGGAGCTCGAGTGCACATCGGCGAGTTGCCCGATCGCCCGCAGCGCATCCTCGAGCCCACCGGCGCGCGCCTCGTGCGTGACGACGTGCAGCGCCGCGCCGTTGCCGTTCGCGTGCTGGAGAAGCCGGGCGACGGAGATCTCGCGCTCGGCGAGACCCTCGGCGACGCGCGCGAGCGCGCCCGGCCGGTCCTCGACGTGCAGGCGGAAATAGAACGGAGAGCGGCTGTCGCCCTCCGGCAAGGTGGGCAGGTCGCGCCAGGCGGCGTCATTCTCGAGAAACCCGGTCCCCATCGTCCCGATCACGCTGGTGATGTCGGCGATCACTGCCGATGCCGTCTCGACCCCGCCGGCCCCCGGCCCTTCGAGCGTGATCTCCTTGATCGCATCGCCCTGCAGCATCACGGCATTGAACGCTCCGTCGACCTTGGCCAGGGGGTGCTGGTTGTCGACGAGCGCCGGGTGGACGCTGACGTCGACGCGTCCGTCGACGAGCCGCGCGGCGCCGACGAGCCGGATCGCCATGTCGAGGCGTCGCGCCGCGGCCACGTCCGCAGGGTCGATCGTCGTGATGCCCGAGTAACGGACGTCGTCGAGCGTCACCCGGGAGTTGAACGCCACCGTCGCGAGGATCGCCATCTTCGCCGCCGCGTCGGCGCCTGAGACGTCGTCGGTTGGATCTGCTTCGGCGTACCCGCGCTCCTGGGCTGCCGCGAGCGCGGCCTCGTAGGTCGAGCCGCTCTCCATCTCCGTGAGGACGAAGTTGGTCGTCCCGTTCACGATCCCGAGCACGCGGTGGACGTTCGTGACGACCAGCGACTCGCGCAGCACCTTGATCACCGGAATCGCGCCGCAGACAGTCGCCTCGAAACGGAGCTGGACGCCTGCGTCAGACGCGGCGGCGAAAAGCTCGGCACCGCGGCGCGCGACGAGTTGCTTGTTGGCCGTGACGACGTGCTTGCCGCGGCGCAGAAGCTCGAGCACGTGCTCACCCGCCGGCTCGAGCCCCCCATCACCTCCGCACAGACGGCGATCGACGGATCGCCAGCGATCTCGGCGAAATCCGCCGTCAGGACGCCGGGGGCGGCCGGGTAGGCGCGCTCCTTCTCCGGATCGCGGACGAGCGCCTTGACGACCCGAAATCGATGACCCGTTGCCCGCTCGATGTCGTCGGCCGACTCGTGAAGCAGCCTGTCGACAGCGGCGCCGACTGTTCCGTACCCGAGAAGCGCAATCGGGACGTCAATCGACGCCATGTACCTCCGCTTCCTCCTCACGAACATTGAGCGCGCGGAGGCGTGCACCGACCGTCTCGATCTGCCGGCCGGCAAGCTCACGGCGGTATTCGGCGAGGGACGGCTGCCCCCGGTCCATCTCGGCGATCCATTCGCTCGCGAACGACCCGTCGCGGATAGCGGCCAGCACGGCGCGCATGTTCTCGCGTACATGCTCGTCGACGACTTTCGGGCCGACCGCGTGGGACCCATACTCGGCAGTGTCGGAGATCGAGAAGTGCATGCGCTCGATACCACCTTCCCAGATCAGGTCGGTGATGAGCTTCAGTTCGTGCAGGCACTCGTAGTACGCGACCTCGGGCTGGTAGCCGGCCTCGACGAGCGTCTCGAAGCCGAGCTGGATCAGCTGAGTCACACCGCCGCAGAGAACGGTCTGCTCGCCGAACAGGTCGGTCTCGGTTTCCTCGGCGAACGACGTCTCGACCATCCCCGCCCGTGCGGCGCCGAGAGCCGCGCCATACGCGAGCGCAAGCTCGAGAGCATTTCCGCTCGCATCCTGCGCAACTGCGACTACGGCAGGTGTTCCGTAGCCCTCGGTGTAGAGCCTGCGCACGACGTGCCCTGGGCCTTTCGGCGCCACCATGATCACGTCATGCCCGGGCGGAGGGGCGATCCGGTCGTAGTGAACGTTGAAGCCGTGTGCGAAGAGCAGTGCCGCCCCCGGCTCGAGGTTCGGCGCAACCTCTTCCTCGTACAGCTTCGGCTGTGCGCCGTCGGGGACGAGGAAGGCCACGAGCTGCGCGCCGCGGACGGCGTCGGCGACCGACCGGACGGTCAGCCCGGCCTCCTCGGCGGCCTCCGCCGATGGACTGCCCGGGCGCAGGCCGACTTCGACCTCGACGCCCGAGTCTTGGAGGTTCAGCGCGTGTGCGTGCCCCTGGCTGCCGTATCCCAGCACGGCGACCTTTCCGGCGAGCAGCTCGAGGTTGCCACGTTTCACGATCTCGGCCATTGAAGTTCCTTTCGGTCAGACGATGGAGGCGGTTGCCGGGCGGACGCCGGCGCTCGGCCGGCGAAGCCCGATCCGGCCCGTACGCACGAGCTCACGGACGCCATAGGGGCGAACGAGCTCCTCGAACGCCTCGATCTGCTCGGGGCGGCCTGCGAGCTCGAAGGTCATTGCATCGCGTCCGATGTCGGCGACCCGCGCACCCGCGGCCTGGCTCAGGGCGACGAGGTCGGCACGGCGGTCGGGCGAGACGGCGACGGTGATCAGCGCGAGCTCCCGCTCGACGGCCTCGTCGGAGCGCAGTTCCGTGACGCGCAGCACGTTGACAAGCTTGTGCATCTGCTTCGAGATCTGCTCGAGCGAGTGCTCGCTGCAGTCGACGCGGAGCGTCAGGCGCGAGATGTCGGAGCGCTCGGTCGGGCCGACGGCGAGGCTCTGGATGTTGTAGCCGCGCCGCGAGAAGAGCTGCGACACACGCGCGAGCGCCCCCGGGCTGTTCTCCAGCCGGACGCTGATCGTATGTGTGCTCACGCGGAACCCACGCTCATGCCGGGACGACCTCCTCGCCGGGCGCCTCCATCACGTCCACCGCGGCCGCCCCAGCCGGAACCATCGGGAAGCACTTCTCCTCCGGGTCGCAGCGGACGTCGACGACGGCGGTTCTGCCTGCGCTGAACGCCGCGGCGAGGGCGTCCTCGAGGTCGTCTTCGGTCTCGACGGTGAACCCGGCGCACCCGTACGCCTCGGCGAGCTGGGCGTAGTCAGGCACCGCGTGGGTCAGGTGGGTTTGCGCAAACCGCTCCTCGTAGAACATCTCCTGCCACTGCCGCACCATCCCGAGCCAGCCGTTGTTGATGACGACCGCCACGATCGGCAGCCGCTCGAGGGCCGCGGTCGCGAGCTCCTGGCACGTCATCTGGAAACAGCCGTCGCCGTCGATGCACACGACCGTCGCGTCCGGGCGCGCGGCCTTGGCGCCGATCGCGGCGGGAATCCCGTAGCCCATCGTCCCGAGCCCGCCGGAGGTGATGAACGACCGTGGCCGGTCGCTGACGATGTACTGCATGGCCCACATCTGGTGCTGGCCGACGCCCGTCGTCCAGATCACGTCGTTGTCGAGACCGCCGGCCAGATCCCGCAGCGCCTCGATCGCCGTCTGCGGCTTGAGGACTCCTTCGGACTTCGAGTAGCGAAACGGGAATTGCTGGCGCCAGTCCTCCAGGCGGCGAAGCCACGGGTCGTGGTCGACCCCGACCTCCGCCTGGGCGGCCCGCACCTCGCCGGTGAGCTGTGAGAGCGCGAGCTTGAGAGGGCCGACGACCGGGATCTCCGCGTGGCGGATCTTTCCGACTTCGGCGGCATCGACGTCGAAATGGATGACCTTGGCGCCGGGCGCAAACGCCGACACCTTGCCCGTGACGCGGTCGTCGAACCGCGAACCGACCGCGATCACGAGGTCGGCCTTGTTGAGCGCCCAGTTCGCGTACTTCGAACCGTGCATCCCGGGCGCGCCGTAGTTGAGCGGATGGGAGTCCGGCAAGCAGCCCTTGCCCATCAGAGTCACGACCACGGGAAGCCGCGCCGAGTCCACGAGTTCGCGGAGCTCGGCGCATGCGTCGGCGTTGAGAACGCCGCCGCCGGCGTAGACGATCGGCCGCTGCGCCACGGCAATCGCACGAGCCGCTTCCCGGAGCTGCCGCGGATGTACTTTCCGCGGCGGTTTCCAGCCCGGCAGGTCGACCTCGTCGGGATAGACGAAGTCGAACTCTGCTTCCTGGACGTCTTTTGCGATGTCGACGAGCACAGGCCCCTGCCGCCCGGTGCGGGCGACGTGGAACGCCGCCTTGAGCACACCGGGGAGCTCCTCGACGTCCTGCACGAGCCAGGAGTGCTTGACGATCGGCATGGTGATGCCGGTGGCGTCGATCTCCTGAAACGCATCGGTGCCGATCAGCGACGAGCGCACCTGTCCGGTGATGCAGACGAGCGGCGTCGAGTCCATCCACGCGTCGGCGATGGGCGTCACGAGGTTGGTCGCGCCGGGACCTGACGTCGCGATCGCGACCCCCACCTTGCCCGAGGCGCGCGCGTAGCCCTCGGCCATGTGGCCCGCGCCTTGCTCGTGGCGCGCGAGGACATGCCGCACTGAAGTGCCGCGGGCGATCGCGTCGTAGGTCGGAAGGATCGCCCCGCCGGGAATCCCGAACGCGACGTCGACTCCTTCCGCTTCGAGGGAACGCAAGATGGCGTCGGAGCCGAGCATGCGACGCGGTGCGCTCAATGCCACGCCTCATCGAAGTGCTCGACGTCGGTACGTGCAGCCGGCATCAGCTCGATCACCGCGTCGGTGAACGACTGCGTGTCGTGTGCGCTCGTCTCGTCACGCTGGGAGGCCGCGTTGACCGCACGCTCGAGCGTTCGCGAAGCGGAGCGCCGCTTCAGGCCCTCGGCCAGCATCAGCGACGCGGTGAGCAGCATCGCCTTCGGATCGACGACGCCGAAGCCTGCGTCGTCCTGCGGCTCCGATGACCCGGGAACGAACAGTCCCGGCCCCTCGTCGGGAAGCCAGGCCTGCGCGACCGACGAGCTCGACCCGGCCACGTGCGCCGTCGCATCGACGAGCGCGGTCGTCAGGTGGCTCTCGGTGACGACGAGGTCGACCGTCTCCGGGCGCGCCCGCACGCGTTCGAGCGCTCCGCCGAGCGACATCTCCTCCACCTCGAGCGCGCTCCACTTCTCCGATTCGGCAGACACGGCCTCGTGCCAGGCCGGCGAATCGCCGACGGCGAGCACGCGACCGCGGCGACCGGCGCCGCTCTTGAATGCATGGCGGAGCGCGACCTCGTTGGCCCAGTCCCCGACCGGACCGACCACGACGACGTCGCGGCCCTCGCCGAGCTGGATGCGCACCACCCGCCAGGCGAGCTGCAGGTCTGCCTTCACACCATCGAGCGCCGGGGCGCCGGGCGAGGCGACGAGGATCGCATCTGCATCCCGGTAGCCCGTCCGGGTAGCGGGCGGCAGCGCGTGGCCGGACCGCGTCACGGCCTCGCCTGCGAACGGCAGATGTACGTCGTCGAGCTCGAGCGCGTGGAGCTTGGCAACGCGGCTGAGAGCGCGGGAAACGGCAGCCATCAGCTCCGGGCCCACGCCGTCGCCCGCGAGGCAGGCAACAGTTGCAGTCATGCGCGGACCTCCTGGAAGACGTCGTCGAGGGAAACCGGCGCGCCGAGGTCGGCGAGCCGCTTGAACCGCCGGAAGGCGGCGTCGATCTCTTCGCGGGGAAGCTTGCGCCCCGAGTCGGCGCAGGCCCGCGCAAACGCGTGACGGCCCGAGTGCTTTCCGAGCGGCAAGGTCATCCGCGTCCCGAGCACGGCGGGATCGATGATCTGGTAGGTGCCCGAGTCCTTGAGCATCCCGTCCTGGTGGATCCCGGCTTCGTGCGCAAACGCGTTTGCGCCGACGATCGGCTTGTTCGGGCCGACGGGGTACCCGGTCAGCTGAGAGACGAGCGACGAAGCCTCGCGGATGCACGACGGATCGACACCGGTCTGGGCCTCGAACGCATCCGCCCGGACGCGCAGCGCCATGACGACCTCCTCGAGCGATGCATTGCCCGCGCGCTCGCCGATGCCGTTGACCGTGCACTCGACCTGCGTCGCACCCGCTCCGACGCCGGCGAGAGAGTTCGCGACGGCCAGGCCGAGATCGTTGTGGCAGTGCACCGAGAGCGCGACGGACGAAAGCTCCGGACAGCGCGCCACGAGATCACGGAACATGTCCGCGTACTCGGCCGGCGAGGCATAGCCGACCGTGTCGGGCAGGTTGACGACCGTCGCGCCGGCGGCGACGGCCGCGGCGCACGCCTCGGCGAGGAACCCGCGGTCGGACCGCGTCGCGTCCTCGGCCGAGAACTCCACTTCGTCGCACCGTTCTGCGGCGTACGCAACCGACCAGGCGATGCGCTCGAGCACCTCGTCGGGCTGGAGCCCGAGCTTGCGCTCCATGTGCAGCGCGCTCGTCGCGATGAAGACGTGCACTCGCGCCCGTGGCGCGCGGCTGAGCGAAGCCACCGCGGCGTCGATGTCCTCGCCGTTCGTCCGTGCCAGCGAGGCAACGGTCGCCGCTGAGACGACGGTTGCCGAGGCGGTGACTCCCTCGAAATCGCCCGGCGAGGCTGCGGCGAAGCCCGCTTCGATCACGTCGACGCCGAGGCGTTCGAGCGTGAGGGCGATCTCGGCCTTCTCTTCCGGCCGCAATGCGATGCCCGGCGACTGCTCGCCGTCTCTCAAAGTCGTATCGAAGATCTCGATCCTGCGCACTCGTCACTCCTCGTCCGGGCCCGCATCGCGGGCGCACTACTTCCGTCTGACGTCGGTGTGTGCGGCGACTACGGCCGCGTGAGCGCGTACTCCCCCTATTGGGGGAGAATCGAGATAAGCGTAAGAACGAAGCCGCGCAGCGTCGTCGCCGAAGTCGGCGAGGTCATGCGCATGCGATCGGCGGCACTCATCCTTTTCGCAGTCTGCAGGCAGATAGATGAGTTGTCAAGCTTCAGAAGTAAAAGTTACTTTGCGATCTGAAGTCAATCCTGCTGGGCGAGCTGCCGCGAGCGTTCGGCCGCAGCACTGATCGCGTTCAGAAACGCTGCGCGCACGCCCGCGCGTTCGAGCTCGCCGATCGCACGCGTCGTCGTGCCGCCCGGAGACGTCACCGTCTCCCGCAGCTCGACCGGGTGGATGTTCTCGTCGCGCAGCAGCTTCGCGCTTCCGAACATCGTCTGGACGACGAGCCTCGTCGAGATGTCTCGGCTCAGGCCGAGCAGCAGCCCTGCCTCGATCATCGCCTCCGCGAGCAGCGCGAAGTAGGCCGGGCCCGAACCGGAGAGCGCAGTAACCGCATCGAGGTCATGCTCGGCGACGCGCACGACATCGCCGACGTGCGAGAGCGCCTCTTCGGCCAGCGCGAGATCGGCCTCGCCGGCGGAATGCCCGGCCGCGATCGCCGCGATCCCCTCGTGGACGAGCGCAGGAGCGTTCGGCATCGCCCGGACCACCTTCGCCTCCTTGCCGAGATGCGACTCGATGAATGCCGTCGTGACGCCCGCCGCGACCGACAGGATCACCTGATCGTGTGAGACGACGGGAGCGATCTCGGCCAGCACCTCTGCGATGTCCTGGGGCTTGACGGCGATCACGACGAGCGCCGCGCCCGTCACCGCGGCGGCGTTGTCCGTACCCGCAGCGACGCCGTAGCGCTCCCCGACCTCGGCCGCACGCTCGGGGTGCCTGGTAGTCACGGCCAGCTGATCCGGTGGGCGCCAGCCTGAGCTGATCAGAGCGCGGACGAGCGACTCGCCGAGCCGGCCCGCGCCCAGAATCGCGATCATCAGCTGCGCGCGACCGCAGCGCGCCGCCGTGCCGGCGGCGTCACGAGCCATGCGCGGCCGAACTTCCGCATCTCACGGACGATCGGGAGCAGCGCGAGGCCCTTCTCGGTCAGCTCGTACTCCACGCGCGGCGGCGACTCCGGATAGCTCCGCCGGATCAGGACACCGTGGCGTTCGAGCAGGTCGAGGCGTTCCGACAGTGTCCGCGGGCTGATCCCCGGGCAGGCGTGCTCGAGCTGCATGAATCGGCGAGGGCCCTCGGACAGGTCGTGAATGATCAGCGGCGTCCACTTGGCGGCGATGATCTCCGCGGTCGCCGCAACCGCACACTGCACATCGTGAACGTCGTTCATGGTTCTCTTCATGCTGCGGATCGTACTCCTGGCTTGGGTGACTCGCTATCCAAACGAAAGTCGAGGAAGCGGCGCACGGCGGCCGCGCAATCCCGGCCTTCGCGGATCGCCCAGACGATGAGCGATTGCCCGCGGCGAGCGTCACCCGCGGCAAAGACACCGTCCGCCGACGTCGCGAAGGCCCCGGCCGCGTTTCCACGCTCGTCGCGCTCGACGCCGAACGCCTCGAGCAGCGCGGGTTCGGGCCCAAGGAAGCCGAGTGCCAGTAGCACGAGCTCCGCGGGCCTCGACTCCTCCGTCCCCGGGACGAGGTCGAAGGGCGGGACGCCGGTGTTGCGCTGCCAGCGAAGCTCCTCGACGCGTCCGTGCGATCCCGCCAGCGCCGTCGTCGTCAGCGAGAACTCGCGGTCGCCTCCCTCGTGCAAGGCATACGAGGTGCGGAGCTTCATCGGCCAACGCGGCCACGGCGTGACCTCGTCGGGACGCTGCAGCGGCGGTTCCCCGAGCAGCTCGATCTGGAGGACGGAGGCAGCGCGCTCGCGATGCGCGTGTGCAACGCAGTCCGCGCCGGTGTCGCCGCCCCCGATCACCACGACGTGCTTCCCCGCCGCGCTGATGCCCCCGGTCGCGCCGCCGGCGATCGCACGAGCACGGTCGTAGAGGTACTCCATCGCAAAGTGGACGCCGTCGAGCGCCCGGCCGGGAACAGGCAGATCGCGCGGCACGCGAGAGCCGACGGTGAGCACGACGGCGTCGTACTCGCTGCGGAGCGCCTCGGCCTCGACGTCAATGCCGACGTCCACGCCGAATCTGAACTCGACGCCTTCCGCGCGCAACTGCTCGACGCGACGCTCGACGAGCCGTTTTTCGATCTTGAACTCCGGCACGCCGAAACGAATGAGGCCGCCCGCGGCCTCGTCGCGCTCGTACACGACCACTGACTCGCCCGAGCGCGCGAGTTGCTGCGCGCAGGCCAGCCCGGCCGGCCCCGCCCCGACGACGGCGACGCGGCGGCCGGTCTCGAGACAGGACCGCTGCGGCACGACCCAGCCTTCCTCCCAGGCGCGGTCGACGATCGCGCGCTCGATCTGCTTGATCGAGACGGCATTCCCCTCCTGGATCTCGAGCACGCAGGCGGCCTCGCACGGCGCGGGGCAAAGCCGCCCCGTGAACTCGGGGAAGTTGTTCGTCCGGTGCAGCTGGTCGATCGCCTCGCGCCACCCGTCGCGGTAGACGAGATCGTTCCAGTCCGGGATGAGATTGCCGACCGGACAGCCGTGGTTGCAGAACGGGACGCCGCAGTCCATGCAGCGGGCGGCCTGCTCGCGCAGCTCGGTCAGCGGCAGCGTCCCGACGAACTCGCGGAAGTCGCCGATGCGTTCCGAGGCGTCGCGCTCCGGTGCCTCGCTGCGCCCGACCTGGATGAACGCCCCCGTGCGACCCATTCAGGCGGCCCTCCGCTCGAGACCGACGAGGTCGTCCGCTTCGGCGAGCGCGCGACGGTAGTCGTGAGGGATGACCTTGACGAAGAGCTGCGGGTCCCAGCTGTCGAGCAACCTCCGCGCGACCGGCGAGCCCGTACGCATCGCGTGCTCCTCGAGCAGCGCCTGCAGCTCGGACTCATCGTCCTCCCCCAACCGGTCGAGAGCGACGAGCGACTGGTTGCAGCGGTCGGCGAACCGCCCGTCTTGATCGAGGACGTATGCGATCCCGCCGCTCATGCCCGCCGCGAAGTTGCGGCCCGTCGGGCCGATCACGGCCACGCGGCCGCCCGTCATGTACTCGCAGCCGTGGTCGCCGACACCCTCGACGACGGCCGACGCGCCGGAATTGCGAACGGCGAACCGCTCGCCGGCGAGACCGCGGAAAAAGGCCTTGCCCGCCGTCGCGCCGTAGAGCACGGTGTTGCCGACGATCACGTTCTCCTCGGCCAGGAAGCCGGCTTCGTCCGGAGGCCGGAGCGCGAGCACGCCCCCGGAGAGGCCTTTGCCTGCGTAGTCGTTCGCCTCTCCGACGAGCGTGAGCTCGATGCCGCGCGCGAGCCACGCCCCGAAGGACTGCCCCGCCGAGCCATGGAGCGTGAAGCGAATCGTGCCCTCTGGCAGTCCGGCGCGTCCGTGCTTCTTCGCGATCTGGTGCGAAAGGAGCGCGCCGACCGCGCGGTCGACGTTCCGGACGGCGAACGTTCCGGTCACGGCTCCGAACAACCGGTGGTCGAAGGCATCGGCAACCGGCGAGCGCTGCGGCTCCGTGCGGCGAAGTGCCGTGCCGGCCGGGACCTCCGGCGGGCACAGGACGTTCGACAAGTCGACGCCACGCGCCCGCCACTCGGCGATCGCCTCGTCGGGCTCGAGCAGGTCGACACGGCCGATGAGATCCTCGAACCGGGCGATCCCGAGCGAGGCCATGATGCGCCGCACGTCCTCGGCGACGTGGAAGAAGAACTCGATCACGTGCTCGGGGCGGCCGGCGAACCGCTGCCGCAACTCGGGATCCTGCGTCGCGATCCCGACCGGGCAGGTGTTCAGATGGCAGGCGCGCATCATCACGCACCCCGTCGCGATCAGCGGTGCGGTCGCGAACCCCATCTCGTCGGCGCCGAGCAGAGCCGCGACCACGACGTCACGGCCTGTCTTCAGCTGCCCGTCGGTCTGCACCCAGACGCGCGACCGAAGGTCGTTCCGCACGAGCGTCTGCTGCGTCTCGGCGAGCCCGATCTCCCACGGGACGCCCGCATGCAGGATCGAGGAGATGGGCGACGCGCCGGTCCCTCCGTCGTGGCCGGAGATGAGGATGTGGTCGGCATTGCACTTGGCGACGCCGGCGGCGATCGTGCCGACGCCGACCTCGGCGACGAGCTTCACCGAGATCCGCGCTTCGGGGTTTGCGCAGCGCAGGTCGTAGATCAGCTGCTTCAGGTCCTCGATCGAGTAGATGTCGTGGTGCGGCGGCGGCGAGATGAGGCCGACCCCCGGCGTCGTCAGACGGACGCCGGCGATGTACGAGTCGACCTTGTGGCCGGGGAGCTGCCCGCCCTCGCCGGGCTTCGCGCCCTGCGCCATCTTGATCTGCAGCTCGTCGGCGTTCGTCAGGTAGTCGATGTCGACTCCGAAGCGGCCGGAGGCGACCTGTTTGATCTTGGAGCGCCGCTCGTCGCCGTACCGCTCCGGATCCTCTCCTCCCTCGCCGGTGTTCGACCTGCCGCCGATGCGGTTCATCGCGACGGCGAGCGTCTCGTGCGCCTCCCGCGAGAGCGACCCGAGTGACATCGCGCCTGTCGAGAACCGCTTGACGATCTCGGCGGCCGGCTCGACCTCGTCGAGTGGAAGCGGCGCGCCTGCGTCGCGGAAACGGAGCAGGCCGCGCAGCGTCGAACGGCGCGCATCGTCGGCGTGCACGGCTGCCGCGTATTCGTCGTACGTCGGCCGTCCGCCGCCGCGGACTGCGTGCTGCAGCAGCGCGATCGTCTCAGGGTTCCACTGGTGGTGCTCGCCGCCGTCGCGCCAGGCATACAGCCCGATCACGGGCAACAGCTCGTCGCCCGTGCCCGGGTAGGCGCGCGCGTGCCGCCGGAGCGCCGCCTCGGCCAGCTCGCGCGTGCCGATGCCGCCGATGCGCGACGGCGTCCCGGTGAAGTGGCGCTCGCACAACTCTGTCGAGAGCCCGACGGCCTCGAACACCTGCGCGCCGCAGTACGAGGACAGAGTCGAGATGCCCATCTTCGAGATCGTCTTCAGGAGGCCCTTGCGGACCGCCTCGAGCGCGCGCGCCTCGGCCTCGGCCCTGGGCAGATCGAGCCGGCCCTCGTCCGCGAGCCGGCCGATCGTGGCGAGCATCAGGTAGGGGTTGACGGCGGCCGCGCCGTAGCCGATCAGGACGGCGACGCTCTGGACGCTGCGCGGCTCCCCCGACTCGACGATGAGGCCCGCCTGGAGGCGCGTCCCCGCCCGGACGAGGTGGTGGTGAACCGCGCCGACGGCGAGCAACGACGGCATCGGCGCCCGATCCGGCCCGACGGCCCGGTCCGACAGGACGAGGATGTTCGCGCCGTCGGCGAGCGCCGCATCCGCCTCGCGGCAGATGCGCTCGAGCGCCGGGTCGAGCCCGTCCGCGGCCTCCTCGGCAGGCCAGGTGAAGTCGATCGTCTGCGCCTTGAAGATCCCGGAGTCGACCTGACGGAGCGACTCGAGCTCGTCGTCGCGCAGCATCGGGTTGTCGATCACGAGCTGTCGCGCATGCGCCGGCGTCTCGTCGAGCAGGTTCCGCTCGGAGCCGACGCGAGACTGGGCGCTCATCACGACTGCTTCGCGGATCGGATCGATCGGCGGGTTGGTGACCTGTGCGAAGAGCTGCTTGAAGTAGGAATAGAGCAGCGGGCTGCGATCGGACAGAACTGCGAGTGGCGTGTCGTTGCCCATCGAGCCGATCGCCTCCTCGCCGTTCACCGCGAGCGGCGCAAGCATCACCTTCAGGTCCTCCTGCGTGTACCCGAACGCGAGCTGAAGGTGCCGTAGCGGCTCGAAGCGGCGCAGCGCCGCCTCGCGCTCCGGGAGATCGGCGAGCCGCACGTGCTCTCGCTCGAACCACTCGCCGTACGGCCGGCGCGAGGCCACCTCGAGCTTCGCCTCCTCATCGGGGACGATCCGTCCGCGCTCGAGATCGACGAGGAACAGCTTCCCGGGCTGCAACCGCCCCTTGCGCACGACCAGCTCGGGCGGCACGTCGAGCACACCTGCCTCGGAGGCGAGCACGACCCAGCCGTCGCTCGTCTCGAGCCAGCGACCGGGCCGTAGGCCGTTCCGGTCGAGCGTTGCGCCGATCAGCGTTCCGTCGGTGAACGCGATGGCGGCCGGCCCGTCCCAGCCCTCGGTGAGACATTCGTGGAAGCGGTAGAAACCGCGCAGCTCCTCGCTCACATCCGAGCGGCCGCCGTACGCCTCGGGAACCATCATCATCAGCGCGTGGGGCAGTGAGCGGCCCGCCAGCACGAGCAGTTCGAGCACGTTGTCGAAAGCCGCGGTGTCGGAGCCGCTCGGCCTGATCACCGGCAGCACTTTCTGCAGGTCGTCGCCAAGGAGCTCGGACGCAAGCTGCGACTCACGCGCCCGTAGCCAGTTGACGTTGCCGCGGAGCGTGTTGATCTCGCCGTTGTGCGCGATCAGCCGATAGGGGTGCGCGAGCTCCCAGCTCGGGAACGTGTTCGTGCTGAACCGCGAGTGGACGAGTGCAAGCGCGCTCGCAAACCGCTCGTCGCCGAGGTCCGGATAGAACTGCTCGAGCTGCGGCGCCGTCAACATCCCCTTGTAGACGAGGGTCCTCGCGGAGAAGCTCGGGAGGACGAGCTCGGGCCCGGCGGCCCGCTCGGCGACCCTCCTGATCACGTACAGCTTGCGGTCGAGTGCGAGCGCGTCGCCGTCGAAGGACTCCGGCGCCGCGACGAAGAGCTGGCGGATCGCAGGCGCCGAACGGCGCGCCTGCTCGCCGGCGACCTCGGGCTCGACCGGGACATCGCGCCACCCGAGCACCGTGTGCCCTTCCGCCACGACCGCCTCCTCGAGCAGACGCTCGAGCTCGGCCCGGCGAATCGGCTCCTGCGGCAGGAAGCAGACCGCGACGCCGTAGCGGCCGGGCGCGGGCAGCTCGAACGAGACCGCGGCCCGGAGAAACGCGTCAGGCAGCTGGACGAGGATCCCCGCTCCGTCACCGGTGCCGGCGTCCGCTCCTTCCGCGCCGCGATGCTCGAGGTGCCCGAGCGCGGCCAGCGCGCGCTCCACCGTCTCGTGGCTTCGCGTTCCGTCGAGCCGGGCGACGAACGCGACGCCGCAGGAGTCGTGCTCGAACGCCGCGTCGTAGAGACCGTTGAGGCTCATGCAGCCTGCTCCTCGCCTGATTGTGGGCTAGTCCGGCGGGGCGAGGAGGGTAGGAAGCCGGCTAGCCCTGTCGAGGGCGCGCGAACTTGGCGTCGATAACCGGAATCGCAAGGCGCGCGCTCATCACTTCAAACTCTAAAGCATTGCCCGGCCGGAGCGCAAGCGCCGGGATCGGCCCGACGGAGGCCTCGGCAACCACGCGCCGCTTTCTACAATCACCTGATGGAACGCAAGCTCGCGACCGTCCTGTTCGTCGATCTCGTCGACTCGTCGTCCCTGCTCTCGGGCAGTGACCCAGAGGTCGTCCGCCGGCAGGTGACTCGCTACTTCGAGTGCGCCTCGGAGCGCATCCGGCTTCATGGCGGGACGGTGGAGAAGTTCGCGGGGGACGCCGTCATGGCCGCCTTCGGGGTGCCCCAGGCGCATGAGGACGACGCGGAGCGCGCCGTTCGCGCAGCGTTCGACGTGCTCGAGTCGGTGCACGAGCTCGGGCTCGAGGCGCGCGTCGGGATCGAATCGGGCGAGCTCGTCGTCGACGACGTCGATTCGACGTTCGCGACCGGCGAGGCCGTGAACGTCGCTGCGCGCCTGCAGCAGTCGGCCATGGCCGGCACCATCGCTCTCGGGCCGGTCGCACGGCGCCTGACCGTCGGAGCGATCGACGTCGAGGACGCCGGAGCCGTCGAGATCCGCCCCGGAGAGCAGACCTGGTCCTGGCGCGTCGTTCGCGTGCTCGACATGCGCAGACGCCGGCCGAAGGCGCGCTTCGTCGGCCGCGAACACGAGCTCGAGCTGCTCCACAACTCATACGACCGCACCGTGCGCGATCGCCGCACCACGCTCGTGACGGTCTTCGGCGACCCGGGCGTCGGGAAGTCGAGGCTCGTCGACGAGTTCACCGCAGGGGTCGAACGCGCAACGGTGCTGACCGGCCGGGCTCTTCCGTACGGCGAGGGGATCGCGTTCTGGCCGATCGCCTCGATGGTCAAGGCTTCCGCGGGAATCACGGACGACGACCCCGCCGCCGAGGCGTTCGAGAAGCTGCGGATGTGCTGCGAGAGCGAGGCAGTCGCCGACCTCCTCGGCGTCGCGCTCGGCGTCCTCGGTGCCGCCGACGACGCGGACGCGTCGACCGAGACGAGTTGGGCAGCCCTGCGCTGGGCCGAGCAGCTGGCCGACGCGCAACCGCTCGTGCTCGTGTTCGAGGACGTCCAGTGGGCCGACGAGCGCATGCTCGACGTGATCGAGCACCTGGCGCGGTCGCTGCGCGACGTGCCGGTTCTGATCGTCTGCCTCGCCCGGATCGAGCTGCTCGAAGAACGCGCCACCTGGGGCGGCGGCAACCCGCGTGCCTCGGCGATCGAGCTCGCAGCCCTGCCCGCGCCCGAGAGCGCGGAGCTGGCGGACGATCTGCTTCCGGCCGGTGAAACACCCGCGGCGCTTCGTGCACTCGTCCTCGAGCGTGCCGAGGGCAACCCTCTCTTCCTCGAGGAGACAGCGCGCATGCTGCTCGAGGCCGACGGCAACGGGCACACGGACCGCATCCCGGACAGCGTCCAGGCCCTGATCGCGGCACGCATCGACCTCCTGCCGGCCCGCGAGAAGCGGCTGCTGCAACACGCCGCGGTGATCGGCCGTGTGTTCTGGCGCGGGGCGCTCGACCACCTGGCACCGGACCTCGTCCGGGACGACCTGCTCAGCGTCCTCTGCGACCGGGACTTCGTCTCCGTGACCGAGCGCTCGGCCATTCCGGGCGACCGGGCCTATCAATTCACGCACGTGCTCATCCGCGACGTCGCCTATGCGGGCATGACGAAGGCCGAGCGCGCGGAGAAGCACCGTCTCTTCGCCGACTGGCTCGAGAGCCGAAACGGCGACGATCTGGTCGAGATCCGAGCTCATCACCTCGACCACGCGACCGTCCTGCTCGAGGAGCTCGACGGCAGCGTCGCGGGAGAGCTCGCGGAACGGACGGCTGCGGCGCTGCAGCAGGCGGGCGAGCTTGCGCTTCGCCGGGATGCCTTCGCAGCAGCCCGCCGGCTCTTCCGCAGGTCACTCGAGCTCGAGCCGACCCTCGAACGCCGGTATCTGGCCGCCGCGGCCGCGCGAGGTCTGAACGAGTTCACCGCCGTCGCCTCCGAGATGACGCGGGTTCGCGCCGAGGCCCGCGACGCCGGCGCCGCGGTGTTCGAGGGCCTCGCCCTGACAGCGCTCGCCGAGGTGGCGATGCTTCGCGACGGCGATCCGGCCGAGGCCGACCGGCTCGCGAGTGCCGGGCTCGAGCTCCTGCCCGAGAGCGAGATCGACGCGCGAACCGACGCGCTGCGGCGGCTCGCCGCGGCGGCGTGGTGGCCCGGCGACCTGCGCGCGGCTGAACGTCATACGCGAACGGCGATCTTGCTTGCCGAAGAGTGCGGACGGTACGACCTCTGGGTGCGCGGAATGGTGAACCTGCAGTGGCTGCTCGCAGCGCAGCTCGACCTCGACGGTGCCGAGGCTGCGCTCGCCGCTGCGCTCGAGCGCAGCGAAGACGGCGTCGTTGCCCGGGCGCGCTCGAGCTTCGCCACAGGCTCGCTCCGCCGGATGCAGGGTCGCCTCGACGAGGCGCGCCCGGCGCTGGAAGAGGCGCGCAAGCTCTACCTCGACGCCGGAGCGGCCGGCGACGCCGCGTGGGCCGGCCTCATCATCGGCTGGATCGACGTCGTGGCAGGAGAGCTCGGACCGGCGGCGCGGGCGTTCCGCGAGGCGATCCGTGTCTTCGCGACGATCGAGGATCATGGCCATCTCTGCGAGGCCCAGCGCGCGCTCGCCGAAGTGCTACTCGCAGAGGGCGACGTCGACGAGGCCGAGCGCCATGCGCTGGCCGCGACCGCGCTCGTGAGCCCGCACGACCTGACGTCGCGCTCGTCGACGATGACGACGCTCGCCCTGGTTCGCAGCGCCCAGGGCAGGCCTGCCGAGGCCGAAGAACTGCTGCGCGAGGCTCTGGCGCTGCTCGAGGGGACCGACTTCCGCCTGCTCGAGATCCCGCCGCTCGTGGCTCTCGCCGAGTTCCTCAGGTCACGCGATCGCGGAGCCGAGGCCGCCGTGCTCGAGGCACGGCTACCCGACCCGATCCCAGCCTGGCTCGGGCGCGAGGACGCGCGCAGCCCGGCTGCCGTCTAGATCAACGCCAGGCGGCGATCAGGACGACGATCGCCGTCAGCGCGGCGAGCGCGACGACGACGGCGTTCACGACGAGGGCGGTTCGGAGCGACCGGTCGCGCTGAGCCTCAGGCGCTGCCGGTGCTTGCTGCTCACCGGAGACCGCGCGCGCGAGCGCCGACACGATGTACTGGTTCAGGCTGACGCCCTCGGCGTCGGATCGCGCCGCCAGCTCGGCGTGCAGGGTCTTCGGCATGCGCAGGAGCAGCCGGCCGCTGTGCGACGGCTCGCGCTCCGCCTCGCGCTGGGCGTTCGAGCTCATCCGCCCCGAGGGTAGCGATTCGTTGCGCGTGGTACAAAGATTCGTCCCGTCCGAGCCGGCACCGCATCTTGCCGAGAGCCGTCTCGAGCAGGCGCGAGACGTGGGCCTGTGACACGCCCAGCGACGCCGCGACCTCCGCCTGCGTCCGTTCGAGGAAGAACCGCTCCAGGACGATCTGCCGCTCGCGGGGATCGAGCGCACGCGCGGCGCGCGCGACGAGCGCGCGATCGAGGCTCAACTCCTCGAGAGTCTGGGCTGCCTCACATGGCTCGAAGTCGGTCAGAGTCACGGGCTCGACGATGGGGCGAGGCAGCGTGCGCGGGACACGGATCAGTGAGCCCCGGTCGCGGAGATGGCGGAGCAGTTCCCCCTCGACGCAGCGAACGACGTACGCGGGAAACTCCGCCGCGCGCGCAGGGTCACGGCGGTCGACGGCACGGATGATCGCGAGCGCGGCAACCTGGACCAGATCCTCGCGCCGGTCCGGTGTCTGCGCGAAGCGGCGCGCCAGTTTGCGGGCGAGCGGCAGGTACCGCTCGATCATCCTGCTGCGGTCCGCCGCAAGCGCCCCCTGCTCCCCCACCACATCTCCACCATACGCGAATTTCGGAGACATTCCAAGAAAGTTTTTGAATACGTAGCTACAAGCGTGGGTACGTATCTCTCCGATCGACTATGCCCCTGCGCTCTCGTCACACCCATCGCGTTTGCTTCTGTGCGCTGGCCGTGGTCCTCGGACTGGCCGCCGCACCGGCTGCGTTGGGCGACGACGGCACTCCGGCACCGGTCGATCCGGGCACGGTGGCGCCGGCGCAGCCGCAGGTTCCCGATCAGTCGGAAACGCCGGTAGTACCAGTAGTTTCGCCCGAGATACCGCCGGTAGTACCGGCGGATTCGAGCACTCCGGCTGTACCCGCTGCGGATCCGGCGCAGAGCCAGGCCGATCCAACGCAGAGCCAGACGCCGCCAGCGGTCACTCCGGCGACCACGACACCGGCGACGACTGGCGGCGGTAATACTACGGGTGATAATTCGAGTGGTATTACAATTCAACCGGCTCAGAATGCCCCGACGACCATCGTTTGGAACTGGACGTGGAACTGCAAGGACGACCCAACTCCAGTGGATCCTCCGCAGACCACGCCGGACACGACGACGATCGTCCTGAACTGGACGTGGGACTGCCCGGACGTGACACCGCCCCCCGTCGACATCGCATCCGTGACGACGTGTGTCGGCTGCAACATCGCGATCTCCGTGCGCGTCGCCAGCCCGGGCGATTCCGCGGGAGTCACGCAGGCAACCCAGGTCGACGCAGCCGCGATTGCGTCAGGTGTGGCAGAGGCGACGCAGGCGGCGTCACAAACGGTCGTGCCGCCCCAACCGCCGGTCGTGGCGCCGCCTGCGCCGCCTCAGTCCCCCGCGGTCACGACACCCGCGGTGGCCGTCGCACCCACCGCACCGACACCGCCGGCCGTTTCAGCCCTCGCAGTCGCGGCGCCCGTCATGGCGCCCCCGGCCGCGGCCGACTCGAGCGCCGACG